>NZ_CP146979.1:0-3214591 GCF_045690315.1 Methanolobus sp. WCC1
CTGCAGGAAATAGTAGGAGATGAACATGTTTCCGCATCTGCTGCAGAACTTTATTGTTATTCATGTGACGCCTCGCAGATAAGAGGCATGCCAGATTTTGTAATCAGGCCTGTAAGTACTGAACAGATATCAAATATAGTCAGGCTTGCAAATGAGAATGAGATTCCTGTAACCGCAAGAGGCGCAGGTACAGGACTTGCCGGAGGAGCTGTTCCGGTAGAAGGCGGCATTGTACTTGATATGTCAGCCATGAACAGAATACTTGAAACAGACCTTGACAACCTTCAAGTGACTATCGAACCAGGTATTGTCCAGGAAAAATTAAATCAGGCGCTTGAACCATCCGGTCTTTTTTTCCCACCAGATCCTGGAAGTTCAGCAATGTGTACCCTTGGTGGGCTTATTGCAAATAACGGAAGTGGAATGCGATCTGTAAAATACGGCACTACCCGTAATTATGTTCTTGGACTTGAAGTTGTCCTTGCAGACGGTACTGTGATCAATACAGGTTCCAAAGCATCAAAATCAGTTGCAGGTTATTCACTAACTGACTTATTTGTAGGTTCTGAAGGCACACTTGGAATTATCACAAAAGCAACATTAAGGCTCAGGGCACTTCCAAAGGAGCGCTCTGTATTGCTTGCTTCCTTTGAAGATCCTGAACTGGCCGGACAGGCAGTAGTAAAAGTCCTCTCATCAGGAATTGTTCCTTCTGCATGTGAAATTCTTGACAGGAACATTATAGAGGCAATTAACACATTTGATCCTAAAATCGGCTTGCCAAAAGCAGGTGCCATCCTGATGTTCGAGGTAGATGGAACCGAGAACACGGTTCGTGAAGGAATTGAGATGATTAAGGATGCGTGTAGCACCCTTGCAACAAGCATCAGGGCAGCTTCTGACAAGAAGGAAAGAGATGAGATATGGGCTGCCAGAAGACTTGTTGGTGCGGCAGTTTCAAGGCTGGATCCACTACGCACACGTGTTTATGTAGGAGAGGACATCGGTGTCCCGATAAAAGAGCTTCCCGGAATGCTTCACAAGGTACGAGAGATTTCAGAAGAGTTCAAACTTCCTATAATGACTTACGGTCATATAGGAGATGGAAACCTTCACACAGGAATGTGCATCGATGTGCTCAGTGATGAAGAATGGGAGAAGCTGAACAAGGCTGCAGACAAGATTCACCGCACTGCTATAGGTATTGGTGGAACAGTTACTGCCGAGCATGGAGTTGGCAGTGCCAGGGCAGACTACCTTGAACTTGAACTTGGAAAGGCACTTGATGTAATGATATTGATTAAAAACGCACTGGACCCGAAGGGTATTATGAACCCGGGTAAAATGGGGGTCTGAAAATGAACGATGAAGACATGCGTTCAATACTGAAATGTGTACGTTGCGGTACATGCCGTGCAGTGTGCCCTGTTTTTGACGTGAACGGCTGGGAATCATCAGGATCCCGTGGTCGCATGCTTGTAGCTCATGGAATATCCCAGGGACTTGAAGTTGACCAGGGTGTTCTGGATAGTATTAACACGTGTACGACATGCGGGCTTTGTGAGGAAATATGCCCATCAGGAGCATCTCCTGTAAATGTTATAGAAAATATCAGGCACCAGCTTGTGCTTCAGGGTAAAATGACGGATGCACAGAAGCTTATACGTGCAGATGCACTTGAAAAAGGAAACCCGCTTGGTGAATCCAAAGAGAGGATGGCATGGCTCGGAGATTCCAGAAACGATCTTCAAGAGAAGTCAGAATACGTATTCTTTGCAGGTTGTCTTGCATCTTACCGCTATCCTGAAATAACGAAGAAAACTTTCGATATCCTGAGGAAGTTCGGAGTAACCGTACTTGAGGAAGAGGTTTGCTGTGGTTCTCCTCTTCTGAGAACTGGCTCTGACCCATCCGAGCTTATGTCAAAGAACCTTGAGCAGATCAAAAAGATAGGTGCCCACACGGTTATCACAGGCTGTGCAGGTTGTTACACAACCCTGAAAAACGATTTCCCTGAAGAGCTGAATGTTCTCCATGTGACGGAGTTCCTTGCAGACCGCCTTTCTGAAATGGACCTGAAGAAACTTGACCTGAAAGTCACCTATCATGATCCATGTCATCTTGGAAGGTGCAATGGTGTATTCGATGCCCCAAGGCAGCTAATAAAAGCAGTCTGTTATCTTGAGGAGATGAAAAGCAACAGGGAGAAATCCAAATGTTGCGGAGCAGGTGGTGGAGTCTTAAAAGGTTATCCTGAACTCTCACTTGAGCTCTCAAAGAACAGGCTTGAAGAGATTCCAAAAGACGTTGATTATCTTGTAACTGCATGCCCGCTTTGCCGCACAAATCTTAAACGTGGCGGACCAAGGGTTGATGTGCTCGATATTATCGACCTGCTTGAAATGGCTATGGAATAGCCATTTTAGTTTTCTTTTAACTATTTTTGAAAATCTAATTTTTAAAAAAGATTAAGAGCATGTAGTTTATGCTCTCTTAATCTTCCTTCCTAGCACCAGGGCAAACACTGCTCCTAAAGCACCAAATCCCGGAGTTGGAAGACTGTTTTCAGCAGCAGTACTCGTCTCTTCAATATCTTCCTGTACTGATTCCAGTTCTGTATCCTCGTATCCGTTCATCTCTCTAAGCTCTGAATAATCAAGGTTCAGTCTTTTACTCACAAGATATGCAGGATATTGCCCGGACTCGGTGTTTCCTCCCAGAACTTCATAAACTATGCAGGAACCATCATCTGACCAGTAGACTTCATACATTATTGACTTCTCCCACTCCATTGGTGTAGCTTTAGTACTTTCTATATAGAAGGGAGTGAGTTCTCTGTGAAGTAGAGTGTTATTATTAACAGAACAGATATCTATTGCATACCGGGCATTTCTTCCACCTTCGAAGAAAACTGCCCTGGGTGCTGCGTACATCTTACTGTCTGGTGAAAAAGCAACTCCATAATAGCCCTTTGTAATTATGTTCTTAATATTGGTCTCTGTTCCTGTAACAGTAGAGTTTATGACAAAATCTTCAATACCCACTCCCCCGTCCGAATCCAGTGCCTTTTTATAAACGCTGTAATTGCCATCCGGACTTATAGTTGTTCTTGGAGTAAGTCTATAATGCAGGTGTATTTGTGAATGTTCACCGTCCTCGCTGTAGACTACAATCTGATGTGCTTCTATGCTATCAGGATTGGTGTACGATTTGGCATAGAACATACTCTCGGTCACAGTCTCATCAATGCTTATTACCGGGCTCGCCGTAGAGGCAGATGCCGGGATAATAAGTAACAATATCAATATTGGTACCAACAACTTATACTTCATAGTATAACTTCCATTTTTCTTTAAAATATATACGTATGAAGTACAGTAAACTTATATTGCTTAAAAAGATAACGATTTTATCTTGTAATGTAAATGGTAATTAGTATTACCACCCACGTTTCCCTCCTTTCTTACGGCTTATAAGGCAGTTCCATGAGTTTCCCACAAGGTCAAGCCTATCAGCACGTTTCAGTCCTTCATAGACCAGATTATAATTTCCGGGTTCACGGTAATGAAGCATTGCTCTTTGTATACTCTTTTCTTTCTGGGAAGTTGCCACGTATATCTTCTTCCCTGTGAACGGATCGATTCCCGTGTGGAACATGCATGTTGCTGCTGTCATAGGTGTGGGTGTGAAATCCTGAACTTGTTTGGTATAGCGGCCGGTGTCCCGGATGTATTCGGCAGTTTCTATCATATCATTAAGTGTACATCCTGGGTGGCTTGACATGAGAAAAGCTACAAGATACTGGTCCTTGCCAAGTTTCTTGTTTATTTCTTTGTATTTCTCTTCAAATCTCTCGAACACTTCCCTGTCAGGTTTCTTCATGGAATCAGTGACTCTGTCACAGTAATGTTCAGGTGCAACCTTCAATTGCCCGCTGACGTGATGGGCACATAGCTCTTCCATGTATTCTTCATCAAGGAGTGCGAGGTCATATCGGACACCATAGCCGACAAAAACCTTTTTGATTCCCGGAAGTTCCCTGAGCCTGCGCATAAGCTCGATGAGTTTCTTGTGGCTTGTATTAAGTGATGGACATGCTTTCGGATAGATGCATATCTTCTCTTTGCATACTCCTTTGTCTTCCCAGTTCTTGCAGTCCATTCCATACATATTTGCAGACGGGCCGCCAAGTCCGTTTATAGTTCCTTTGAACTCTTTTATTCTGGTGAATCTTTCTGCTTCCCTGAGGATAGATTCCATGCTGCGGCTGCGTATCATCCTTCCCTGGTGCAGTGCAATGGCACAGAAAGAACATGCACCGAAACAACCTCTGTGAGTGTTGATAGAGAATCTTACCATATCAAGCGCAGGAACTGGTTCGTCATATGAAGGATGAGACTCTCTGGTAAATGGAAGTTCATAAACGTGGTCCAGTTCTTCTGTCGTGAGTGGACGCATGGGTTTATTCTGTATAATAACTGTTTTAGGATGAACCTGGATTATGGCATGTCCATTAATGTGGTTCTGTTCATGGTAAACAGTCTTGAATGTGCTTGCGTAGAGTTCCTTATTCTTTGAAACTTCAACATAAGGTGGTATTTCTATGCGGGTCTCAAGCAACTTCTCTTTTTTCTCTTTCCATGTTTTGATATCCATTTTCCAGACAGTTCCGTCAATGTCTGTAATATCTGATACAGGAATTCCTTTGTTGAGCCTGTCTGCAATTTCAACTATCTGAAGCTCTCCCATTCCGTAGACAATCAGGTCTGCCGGTGCGTCTGCAAGTATTGACTGGCGTACTTTGTCAGACCAGTAGTCGTATTGTGCAAAACGGCGAAGGGAAGCTTCAATCCCTCCAATGATTCTCGGAGTATCGGGGTAAGCTTCTTTCAGACGGTTGGAGTAAACAATTGATGCGCGGTTAGGTCTTAGTCCTGCCTTGTTTCCGGGGGAATATGCATCATCATGTCTGAGTCGTTTTGATGGTGTGTAGTTACTCACCATCGAATCTGTATTTCCGGCACTTATAGCAAAGAATAGGCGTGGTTTTCCAAGTTTCCTGAAATATTCAACATCATCCCATTTTGGCTGTGCAATGACTCCTACTCTGTAGCCTACATCTTCCAGGACTCTGCCAATAATGCTGGTTCCAAATCCGGGATGGTCCACATATGCGTCACCTGTGACAATAATAACATCAAGTTCATCCCAGCCTTTCTTTTTTACATCTTCAAGGCTCATGGGCAGAAATTTGGAAGGGTCTGCCATTTTGTCTTTCTTGCCACTCTTATTTCTTTTATGTTTCATATTTTATCCTTACATCAACATACTTTTAGACATGCGCAGGGAGAGTTGTATCTGTGTGTTTACGTCATTTGATGTCACTTCACCGTGTCCCGGATAAAGTGTTTTGACATCCAGCTCTACAAGTTTGTTAATTGAATTTGTTAAATGGTTGCGGTTGCCACCCTGAAAATCAGTGCGGCCTATGCTGCCATTTGGAAATACTGTGTCACCTGAAAAAAGGCTCTTTGAATTTACTTCATAGAGGCAGATTCCTCCCGGTGTGTGTCCCGGTGTGTGGATGACTTCCAGTTCCTCATTATTTCCTATGGGTATCCTGTCGCCTTCTTTCAGAATCCTGTCCGGTTTTATTGCAGGTGCTTTATTTCCAAACATTGCTGCTGCACTGATTGTGTCATTGCTCAGAAGCGGCTCATCGTCTTTGTGAATTGCTATTTTTGCACCACTCATGTCTGCTATTGCCTGTGCAGATGCCGTATGGTCGTAGTGACAATGTGTAAGAATAATGAGTTCGAGATCTTCGATGTCAATGTTTTCTTTGATAGCAGAGATAAGTCCATCTGTGCTCATCCCGGTATCTATCAGTATTTTTCCGTTGATGAGGTATGAGTTAGCATCATAAAGTCCGATGATAAAATGTTTGACTTGCATGTGTATTCTCCTGTACAGAAAAGTCTATTTTATAGCTTAAAAGCTTAAATTTAGAGTTCAAATGCCCTGCGGGTATTTTGCATTGTCGCCTTAGCAATTTCAGCTTCGTCTATTCCTTTTATTAGTGATATGGCAGGAACCGAGTCTCTGACAAAGGCAGGTTCATTGCGCCCTTTGCGTGGTGAAAGGTATGGGCTGTCAGTTTCAATGAGCATATTCTCAAGAGGCAGATTCTTTGCTATTTCTTTATGATGATCTGAAAAGCACACAAGGGTTGGAACTGAAACATAGTGGCCTGCATCAACTATGTTCCTCATGATTTCGATACTACCACCGTAACAATGGAATACAACTCTTTCAAGATCCCTTGTCATCTCAAGCGCAAGTTCTTCTCCGTCCCTGCCGTGTATTACAAGTGTTTTGTTGTACCTGTCTGCAATATCAATGACTTTTTGGAATACTTCTTTTTGTTTCTGTTTTCCTGCTTCATCAGTACAGTAGTAAAAGTCAAGTCCGGCTTCGCCGATTCCAATTGCTTTGTCAACATTGCGTTCTATCTGGGCAAGTATCTGGTTAATTTTTTCATCGTTTGCCTCGGGAACCATCTGGGGGCTAAGACCCAGGGTCGCATGGATAAAATCGTACTTTTTTGCAAGTTCCAGTGAATTGGCATTGGTTTTGTAGTCGATGCCGGAGTTTATCATTAAAGCTACTCCGCTGTCTTTTGCCCTCATGATTGTCTCGTGTCTGTCCTTGTTAAATTTAGGAAAATCAAGGTGACAGTGAGAATCTATAACTTCATAATTCATGTGTATCTGCTCAGAATTATGAGTTCATTATATAGATACTATGGATATGACATTTTTAATTGCATGTACATTAAAATAAGAGAGAAAAAAGAAGGATTTGAAATACCCTCCTTTAACAAGAGAGTATTTTTTAAATATGGATCTTTTCTGCATTTTCAAGTTCAAGCTCTAACTCTTCTTCGGAGTATTCTCTTAATTCAATGTGTTCTTCATCAAGAACATCTTTTGTTGAATCTTCTATTTCAGGAATATCTAGTTCTGAATATTTGATTGCTTCTTTGTTCTCATGGTGCAAATCTTCGATTTTGAACTTTGTAATTGTGTTCATAAGTTTTTCAGCCATGCCGGAAAGATGCCGGGCAGATTGTGCAAGTTCTTCCATTGTCTCATTCTGTTGCTGTATTGCAAAAGTAGTATTCTCTGTTCCGGATGCCGATTGTTGTGTTATTGATGCAACCTCATCAATGGATGAGGATATCTCCTGTATGGATGCGGACTGCTCCTGTGCTGCTGCTGCTATGTCCTGCACAAGGATTGCAATATTATTCCCTGATTCCACTACTTGTTCAATTACAGTGGCTGCTTCATTCAGCGCTTCCGCACCATTTGATACTTCTTCAGTCCCATGCTGCATAGACTCCACTGCATTATTTGTGCCCTCCTGTATCTCATGTATAAGGTCTGCTATCTGGTTTGCAGCATTTCCTGAGTTTTCTGCAAGTTTTCTGACTTCATCGGCAACAACAGCAAAACCTTTGCCATGTTCGCCTGCACGTGCGGCTTCAATGGCAGCATTTAGTGCAAGCAGGTTTGTCTGGTCTGCAATACTTGTAATAAGATTAACTATTTCCCCTATCTGCTTGGATTTACTGTCCAGATTCATAATGGTTTCTGCAGATTCAGATGATGATGTTTTGATTTTGTCCATTTTGTACAACAGATCTTCTGTGATGGTTTTAAGGCTGCCAATTACATCATTGCATCCTTTTGCGTCATCTGCAGCTTTTTGGGAATTATTAGCTACTTCCTGAACGGCTTCAGTCAGGTCAAACATTGCTTTTGCCACATCTTCGGATTTGGTCGATTGAATAGTGGTGCCATTTGATATTTCCTGTATAGAGTCTGATATTTCATTACTTGATGCAGATATGCCTTCAGAGGAGGATGATATTTCTTCTGCAGTTCTGGAAAGAAGTGATGAGCTCGAGTATACATCACCAATGAGCCTTTTTAGATTGTTTTGCATTGACTTTACTGATTCTGCCAGCAAACCAAGTTCGTCTGTTGAATCTGTTTCTATGTCAACTGTAAGATCACCGGATGATATTTTTTCTGTAACATCAAGCATGTCTTCAATGGGTTTTGTAATTGTTTTGGCAAAATAGCGTGCAATGTAAGCAACGGCAATTCCTGAAATTATCAGACTAACTATATACATATTTTTAAGGGTCGTCAGGTTTTCGTATGAATTATTTTCAATTGCGTAACTTACCTGAGTGTAACTGATTGCTGAGACAATTAATAAAGGAATGAGACTTGCCAATAGCATAACGATGGCTAATTTTCTTCCTATCATCATGTTTTTTAATATATCCACTAAAGATCCTCTCCCAATTTCCGCATTAAGCGATGTTATGTTGTGTAAACTAAATGTGCATATTTGTGCAACAAATAAGCATACATAAATTATACAAATATATTTATATATAAATTTATCTTTTTTGTGATATTTATTCAGGCAGTCCCTGAAAATATGGTGTATGTATTGAAGAAGAAAATTTCATTTCAGTGATTTTAATAGCAAATTCATTGCGGCACCATATATTAAAAAAAGTAGAACCGTGAATTCACGGTTCAGTTAAAACCAGTTTATTCCATGTTCCAGAGTTTCTTCTTATCAAGAAGCAGGTTGATGGCAGTTATGAGTGCATCTACTGATGCTGTTGCGATGTCTGTGCTGGCGGATTGTGCACTGGCAACACGTCCTTCTTCGTCCTGGACTGAAATCGTTACTTCAGCAAGCGCATCACTTCCACCTGTAATTGCTTCTAGACTGAAGTCGCGCACTTTTACTTTGGTGTATCCGCCGATCATATGTTCTACTGCTTTGAGTGCAGCATCGATTGGCCCAACACCATAATTGGATGCGACAGCTTCTTCGTCTCCGATCTTTGCCCTGACAACTGCCGTTGGTGTTGTGAGGTTGCCTGTCATTACAGAGAATTCTTTCAGGACGATGGTCTCGCTGCCGAGGTTTCTGCCGAGCACGGTTGATGCGACTGCCCGCAGGTCTGCGTCACAGATGCGCTTGCCTCTGTTTGCAATATCCTTTATCCTGGTAAGTATCTCATCCAGTTGTTCCTCGTTGGTTTCGATACCCATCTCTTCCAGGGATTTTTTGACAGCATGTCTTCCTGCGTGTTTTCCAACAACAATACGACGTCTGTGACCTACCATCTCCGGGGTCATGATGCCGGGCTCAAAGGTGTCAGCTTTTTCAAGGACTCCGTGGGTATGAATTCCGGATTCATGCGCAAATGCGTTATCTCCAACAATTGGTGTGTTGGCCGGCATGTGTATGCCTGAGTAATTTTCCACCATTTTTGCTGTTTCAAGGAGATATTCTGTCTTGATATTGGTTTTTGCTCCATATATCGAGTGCAGACACATTACTACTTCAGCGAGGTTTGCATTTCCTGCACGTTCTCCTATTCCGTTCACTGTTACCTGAATCTGGCTAGCGCCTGCTTCTGCAGCCATAAGGCTGTTTGCAACTGCAATTCCGAAGTCGTTATGACAGTGTACGTCTATAGGTATGTTTATTTCACTGTTGATATTCCTTATGAGCTCGTACATTGAGGACGGTGACATTACTCCGACTGTATCGGGTACGTTTACGATATCACAACCTGCTTCTTCTACGGCTTTGTACACTTCTATCAGATAATCGAGATCTGTCCTTGTGGCGTCCATGGCTGAGAACATACATTTTGTACCGTGGTCCCTGATGTAGTCTACAGCGTTGACAGCCATTGAAAGCACTTCTTCCCTGCTTTTCTTTATAGTATGTATCCTCTGGATGTCTGATGTGGATACAAAGGTGTGTATCATATCAACATTACAATCTATACATGCATCCAGATCTTTGGTAAGGACGCGGGCAAGACCACAGACATCGAGACTGAGTCCTTCGTTGGCTATGGCTCGAACATTTTGCTTTTCGCCTTCCGAAGAGACTGGGAAACCAGCTTCGAGCACATCAACACCAAGTTTGTCCAGTTGCTGGGCAATCTTAAGTTTTTGCTCGTTGGTGAGTGATACGCCAGGTGTTTGTTCACCGTCGCGCAGTGTCGTGTCAAAAATAGTCTTGTGTTTATCTATAAGCGGTTTATCGCTGTAAAAAGCGATCCCTCAGTTCTACGGTTGAATTCATGATAATCACATTGCCTTATAACTTATCTTATATATATTCTCCGCAAAGGAGATGAATCTCTCTCTAAATATCTTTCATGGATGGAATACTAATCCGTTCCTCCGCAACGCTTATATAGTAAGCCTGTTATGTAAGGGTGCTCGTGAGGAGCCCGGTGATGCGGCCAACGCATCACGAAAATGAGCTTATCTCAGAGCAAAAGATGAAGTAACAAATTTCATTTCATCAGGCAGGTGTGTTCAAAGGTCCATCCTTTGGCTTCGAATCGGGTGTTCGAAAGCCTTATATACGATGGTGACCTTTGAAGGAGTCCGCGCAAATCGCGCGAAAACACTTACAATCACCGCCTTACAAGTGGAGACAGAAGTTTTTTCTGTCTGACGTTGGATTTGGCAGTTCGGTTAATTCTGACCGGTAGTGTATAACTACAAACAATTAAGGAATTAACCAAACTATGTGCAAATAGGAAATTTTCTCTCAAAGAGAGTTCTTTCCGACTGATTCCTAAATGACTTCCAAAATAACAATTTGTGTGTGATCAACATTAATTCTGGTTGATCCTGCCAGAGGTCACTGCTATCAGTATTCGACTAAGCCATGCGAGTCAAATGTTTTTCGTAAACATGGCGTACTGCTCAGTAACACGTGGATAATCTGCCCTAAGGTCAGGTATAACTCCGGGAAACTGGTGATAATCCCTGATATGTCATAGAAACTGGAATGTTCTGTGATTAAAAGCTCCGGCGCCTTAGGATGAATCTGCGGTCTATCAGGTTGTAGTGGGTGTAGAGTACCTACTAGCCTACGACGGATACGGGTTGTGAGAGCAAGAGCCCGGAGATGGATTCTGAGACATGAATCCAGGCCCTACGGGGCGCAGCAGGCGCGAAAACTTTACAATGCGGGAAACCGCGATAAGGGGATACTGAGTGCCAGCATATTATGTTGGCTGTCCACCTGTATAAACAGCAGGTGTTAGCAAGGGCCGGGCAAGACCGGTGCCAGCCGCCGCGGTAACACCGGCGGCCCGAGTGGTGGCCACTATTATTGGGTCTAAAGGGTCCGTAGCCGGTTTGATCAGTCTTCCGGGAAATCTGACAGCTCAACTGTTAGGCTTCTGGGGGATACTGTCAGACTTGGGACCGGGAGAGGTAAGAGGTACTACAGGGGTAGGAGTGAAATCTTGTAATCCTTGTGGGACCACCAGTGGCGAAGGCGTCTTACCAGAACGGGTCCGACGGTGAGGGACGAAAGCTGGGGGCACGAACCGGATTAGATACCCGGGTAGTCCCAGCCGTAAACGATGCTCGCTAGGTGTCTGGGACGGTGCGACCGTTTCAGGTGCCGCAGGGAAGCCGTGAAGCGAGCCACCTGGGAAGTACGGCCGCAAGGCTGAAACTTAAAGGAATTGGCGGGGGAGCACTACAACGGGTGGAGCCTGCGGTTTAATTGGACTCAACGCCGGAAAACTCACCTGGGGCGACAGCAATATGTAGGTCAGGCTGAAGGTCTTACCTGAATCGCTGAGAGGAGGTGCATGGCCGTCGTCAGTTCGTACTGTGAAGCATCCTGTTAAGTCAGGCAACGAGCGAGACCCGTGCCCACTGTTGCCAGCATATCCTTAGGGATGATGGGTACTCTGTGGGGACCGCCGGTGCTAAACCGGAGGAAGGTGCGGGCTACGGTAGGTCAGTATGCCCCGAATCTCCAGGGCTACACGCGGGCTACAATGGCCGGGACAATGGGTCCCTACCCTGAAAAGGGTTGGTAATCTCATAAACCCGTCCGTAGTTCGAATTGAGGGCTGTAACTCGCCCTCATGAAGCTGGAATCCGTAGTAATCGCGTTTCAATATAGCGCGGTGAATACGTCCCTGCTCCTTGCACACACCGCCCGTCAAACCACCCGAGTGAGGTATGGGTGAGGGCATGGACTAGTGCCGTGTTCGAACCTAAATTTCGCAAGGGGGGTTAAGTCGTAACAAGGTAGCCGTAGGGGAATCTGCGGCTGGATCACCTCCTAAGCATGATAGGCAAAAAGCCTATCACCACTTACCGGTCAGAAATCGAAAAACTGTCAGATTCAAGAAAAAAGGCAAGATTCAATAAGTGAATCTTCTATGGGCTTGTAGATCAGTTGGAAGATCGTCGCCTTTGCAAGGCGAAGGCCCAGGGTTCGAATCCCTGCAAGTCCATTATTAGTGCACTCACAGAGTAACGTCTGTGGGGAAGGATGAAGCGGCTGAAGCAACAACAGCTGCTATGAAATCGTGTATATGCATGCATATATCAGACGCTCACTGGACAAAGTGAGATGGACTCTGGTAAATATGCCTTCAGGTGGATGGCTCGGCTCAAGAGCTGATGAGGGACGTGCCAAGCTGCGATAAGCCCAGGGTAGGTGCATGGAGCCTATGAACCTGGGATTTCCTAATGGGTCTTCCTAACACATTTTGTGTGTTGATCAACAATGATCGGGAACGCCCCGAATTGAAGCATCTTAGTAGGGGCAGGAAAAGAAATCGAAGAGATGCCGTTAGTAATGGCGAATGAACACGGTAAAGTTCAAACTGAATCCCACTGGAAACAGATGGGAGATGTGGTGTTGTAGGTTTTCTCTAAAGATCCCATCTGGTTGAAGTTTAACTTTTCTGGAACGTTAGACCATAGAGTGTGATAGTCACGTAAGCAACAACCAAAGGATCTGGATTACAACCTGAGTAGCGTGGGTCGGAATTCCCGCGTGAATTTGGGAGGCACCAACTTCCAAAACTAAATACTCCTTGAGACCGATAGCGAACTAGTAGGGTGACCGAAAACTGAAAAGTACCCCAAGAAGGGAGGTTAAAAGTGCCTGAAACCTGGAGGCGATAGAGCGATATGGCGTTAAAGGATCTTTATTATGAAGGAAACGGTCGCGAGGCCGCAGTACGGGTAATATTGCCAATGTCATATCTTACGTTTTGAAGAACGGGCCAGGGAGTATATTCAAATGGCGATGGCTAACTTGCAAATAGGAAGCCGAAGCGAAAGCAACATGCTCGCAACCGTAAGGTGAGGAGCGACGTATACAAGTGCGTGGAGTCATTAGGATATGACCCGAAGCCGGGTGATCTAGGCGTGGGCAGGTTGAAGCGTGGCGAAAGCTACGTGGAGGACCGCAAGCGGTATTGATCTGCAAATCATTCGTGTGACCTGCGTCTCGGAGTGAAAGGCTAATCTAACCCGGCATCAGCTGGTTCCTTCCGAAACATGTCGTAGCATGACCTAACTGGAGATAGTCGGTGAAGTAGAGCACTGATTGGTGGTCCCGGGGAAGAAATTCCTCAGCTGCTTGTCAAACTCCAAACTCACCGTCGTCGAAGAAAGTTGGAGTCCGGACTACTGGGGTAAGCCTGTAGTCCGTAAGGGAGACAACCCAGCCCGTGGTTAAGGTCCCTAAGTGTCGACTAAGTGTTAATACTAAAGGGCGTCCTAAGCCCTAGACAGCTGGAAGGTTAGCTTAGAAGCAGCTATCCTTTAAAGAGTGCGTAACAGCCCACCAGTCGAGGTTTGGGGCCCCGAAAATGGACGGGGCTCAAGTCGACCACCGATACCACGGAGTACCGAAAGGTAATCTTGTAGGAAGGCGTTGCGTTCGGGCAGAAGCAGGGCTGTGAAGTCCTGTGGACCGTGCGGAAACGAAAATCCTGGTAATAGTAACAGCACAGTTAGGTGAGAATCCTAACCGCCGAAGGGGCTAGGTTTCCTCGGCAATGATCGTCAGCCGAGGGTTAGTCGGTCCTAAGACGTACCGTAATTCGAGTACGCCGAAAGGGAAACAGGTTAATATTCCTGTACCTCATGACAATAAAACCAACGTTTTTGGGCAGGCCAAGCGGCGCCGTCGCGCCGTCTAAGCAGCGAATCCTGTGGAGAGCCGTAATGGCGAGAAGCAGGCGAATCTGTAATGGCGAAAGTTGGCTGCACCCGGGAACCCGTGAAAAGGAAGTCATGGGTCCGTACCGAGAACTGACACAGGTGCCCCTAGCTGAAAAGGCTAAGGCGTGTCGGAATAATTTGGCTAAGGGAATTCGGCAAATTAGCTCCGTAACTTCGGGAGAAGGAGTGCCTGCTATGAAGATAGCAGGTCGCAGTGACAAGAGAGCTCTAACTGTCTAATATCAACATAGGAGATCGCAAACCCGTAAGGGCTAGTACGATCTCTGAATCCTGCTCAGTGCAGGTACCTGAAAACCCGGTTCAACGGGACGAAGGGCCTGTAAACAGCGGGGGTAACTATGACCCTCTTAAGGTAGCGTAGTACCTTGTCGCTTAATTGGCGACTTGCATGAATGGATCAATGAGAGCTCTACTGTCCCTAGCCAGAGTCCGGTGAAGCTTACTTTCTAGTGCACAGTCTAGAGACCTCTAGGGGAAGTGAAGACCCCGTGGAGCTTTACTGCAGCCTGTCGCTGGGTTGTGATTTTGGATGTACAGTGTAGGTAGGAGACGTCGAAGTCGGTGCGCCAGCATCGATGGAGTCGCCATTGGGACACTACCCTTCCAGAATTACGACCCTCACTCCGAGAGGAGGACCCCGATAGGTGGGCAGTTTGCCTGGGGCGGGACGCCCTTGAAAAGATATCAAGGGCGCACAAAGGTTGACTCAAGTGGGTCGGAAACCCACTGAAGAGTGCAAGAGCATAAGTCAGCCTGACGTTATTCAGCACAGTAGTGGATGACGAGACGAAAGTCGGTTCTAGCGAACTTTTGAGCTCGCTTGGTGCGAGCCAAAAATGACAGAAAAGTTACCCCGGGGATAATTGAGTTGTTGCCGGCAAGAGCACATATCGACCCGGCAGCTTGCTACTTCGATGTCGGTTCTTTCCATCCTGGCCGTGCAGCAGCGGCCAAGGGTGAGGTTGTTCGCCTATTAAAGGAGATCGTGAGCTGGGTTTAGACCGTCGTGAGACAGGTCGGTTACTATCTACTAGAGGTGTCTGTAGTCTGAGGGTAAGCTACTTTTAGTACGAGAGGAACAGAGTAGCGGCGCCACTGGTGTATCAGTTGTCCGACAGGGCATTGCTGAGCAGCTACGCGCTAAGGAATAAGAGCTGAATGCATCTAAGCTCGAAATCTGACTTGAAAAGAGACTACATTAAGGATCCCGGTAAAAGACCGGTTTGATAGGGTCGGGATGTACGCACCAAGGCAACGAGGTGTTCAGTCCGCGGCTACTAAAAATCCGTGCCTGTCTGTCTTGCTTTGTCCAGGCGAAATCTGATATGTGTATGAGAGTATTCACGATTCATTGATAAAGTATTTATACAATGGTTTCATCCATGTATCGCTCATTGCCAAGATGGCGGAGCGGCTACGCAATCGCCTGCAGAGCGATTCCATTCCGGTTCGAATCCGGATCTTGGCTTAAACTTTATCGTTCATCGTGAGTGAGTTTGGCGGCCATAGCGGCGGGGCAATTCCTGTACCCATCCCGAACACAGAAGATAAGCCCGCCTGCGTTCTATACTGTACTAAAGTATGAGAGTCTTTGGGAAATATGGAACGCTGCCATCTCACTCACACATGATTTCTAAATTCTATTTTCTACAATTCCTTTCTATTGCAACCAACTCAACTTACAGTTTTGGATGTTTATTTTGGTAATCTAAAATGATTGATTCTACATTAATCAATGCACAGTTAGCAATATTCTACTATTTTTACTGTATATCCGTAAAATAGCGGTACTGGTTTTATTATAACTTATTATATTATATACAATAATATACTCAAAAGCACCTTTATAGCATAAAGTCAGTAGATAAATTGTTTCTCTCTTGTTCAAAAATGGGGCTCAACAGCCCTCATTTTCTTTTTTAGCAAACTGTGCTTTTCCGAGCAGTTCTGCATTCTTGATTACAAAAATTGGTAATAGATGTTGTACTTTTATTTATTCATTTTACTTCATATCACAGTTTTTGATACGTTCCAATCTATCGGAAGTAATTATACGGGTAAAGATCAATGTTTACAGGATATCGCATGTGGGGAATTCCATGAAAGAATATGATCTGATAGTAATTGGCTCTGGCTCAGGTATGAATTACGTGAATGCAATGCTTGATGCAAATCCTGAAATGAAAGTTGCCTTGGTAGATAAAGACGAACCTGGGGGAATATGTCTTACAAGAGGGTGCATCCCTTCAAAGATGCTTCTCTATCCTGCAGAACTTGTAAGAGACATTGAAAAAGCAGGAGAATTTGGAATAAAGGCTTCAATCAATAATATTGACTTCAAAACTATAATGGACAGGATGCGCTCGACAATATCATCAGATATTGAAGGCATAAAGCAAGGCTATACATATATGCCACGTCTGGATTTCTATAATGAGGCTGCAGAGTTCGTTTCACCCTATACAATGAAAGTAGGCGAGGAAATCATCACTGCTAAAATGATATTCCTGTGCACTGGCTCTAAACCTGCAATTCCACCGGTAAAGGGACTAGATGAAGTTGATTATCTAACAAGTGATGATGTCCTGAAACTTACAGAGCTTCCTGAAAGCCTTGCCATAATCGGAGGTGGTTACATTGCAGCAGAATATGGCCATTTCTTCTCATCAATGGGTTCTAAGGTCACGATAATTGGCAGAAATGCCCGAATTATTCCTGAAGAGGAACCAGAGATATCAGTTCTGGCAAAAAAAATGATGTCAGAATATATGGATATTCTAACCAACTGCGAAGTCATTGAAGTAAAGAACTCATCAGAAGGAAAGCTTGTAGTTGCAAAAGACCGTGAAACCGGCGAAGAAAAAGAGGTTGTTGCATCTGCAATACTAGTGGTAACCGGAAGAAGTCCTAATACTGATATTCTGAAACCTGAACTTGCAGGAATTGAAACCGATAAACAAGGTTGGATTAAAGTAAATGAACATCTTGAAACCTCACAGCCAGATGTCTGGGCTTTTGGTGATGCAAACGGAAAGTATCTTTTCAAGCATGTTGCAAACCATGAATCCAGTGTCGTTTACTATAACGCAATATTGAAAAAGAAAATAAAAGCAGATTATCATGCAGTTCCATATGCTGTTTTTTCCTATCCTGAAATTGCCGGAGTCGGAATGACAGAAAGGCAGGCAGTTGAAGAGTATGGAGAAGACAATATCATTATTGGTTTCTATCGTTTCCAGGAAACTGCAAAAGGAATTGCCATGTCCCTTGAGGATGAGTTTGTAAAAGTTATATTTGAAGGACAGACTCAAAAAATTCTTGGTGCTCATATAATAGGTCCGCAAGCTTCAGTGCTCATCCATCAGATAATCCCGCTTTTGTACACTGAAGGCCAGGATGCCAGTCCGATAATGTATGCAATGGATATTCATCCTTCACTAAGTGAGGTCATCAAAAGAGCATTTTATTCAAGAGTTCCACTCAATGAATATCATATGATAATGCAGGCTTACGGACTTGAAGAAGCAGAGTAATTAAAAGAGAGTAACAAAAAATAAAATAGAAAGTATGAGAGAACTTTAGTTCTCTCCTATCCATTCGTTGACTTTGTCCGGGTTTGCATCTACCCATTTCTGAGCAGCTTCTTCCTCAGGTACACCATCTGCAAGGTCAGACATTACAGACTGGATGTCATCATGTGTCCAGTTGAATCTGCTTATTATTCCATAAAGCTCAGGATCATCTTCTGCGAGTCCTACTCTCGCAAGGGTCTCTACGTGGTCTGCTTCACCATAGACTCCATTTGGATCTTCAAGATATTTCAGATCAAAACTGTTAAATGCCCAGTGAGGTGACCAGAGTGTTACAACAACCCATTCTTCGTCTGCAATTGCGCTCTTAAGTTCAGCTGTCATTCCTGCACTGCTGCTTGATACAAGCTCATAATCAAGACTGTAGTTCTCGATTGCAGTTTCTGTGGTAGACATAATTCCAGCCCCTGGGTCAATTCCAATGATTTCACCATCGAACATGTCCTTGTTATCATTGAGTTCATCAATGGAATCAATTGTTACATATGTTGGAACAACAAGTCCAATGCGGCAGTCTTCAAGATTTACTGCAACACTGTCAATGTCATCTCCATACTGTTCCCAGTAATTCTTCTGGGTCTGTGGGAGCCATGCGGAAGTTGTAAAATCGAACTGGCTGTCTGCAAGTCCCTGATAGAGTGCACCTGCATCAACAGCAATTATCTCAACATCATAGCCTGCTTCTTCAAGGACAAGTTTCATGACATTGGTACTGGCTATCTCTCCATCCCAGAGTACATATCCAATTGTTGCTTCCTTTACTTCATCGGTTGTTCCTTCTTCTGTTCCTGTATCTGTAGTGCCCTGATCGGCACATCCACTTACCATAACAAGTATGGCAAGCACTAAAATCACTGAAAGTACTTTTATTTGACTTTTCATTCTATCACAACATTTTATGTAATAATAAAGACCGGATGGTCAATAATTTGAATTTGTAAGTTTTGAATCATTTTTTAGGAGTTAGATTTTGTGTAAGTCTATCAAGAATTATAGCAATGATAACAATTGCAAGACCAGCCTCGAATCCCTGTCCAATATCTACTCTCTGGATACCTACAAGTACCTGATAACCAAGTCCACGTGCACCTATCATTGCAGCGATAACAACCATTGAGAGTGAGAGCATGATACATTGGTTCACACCGGCCATTATTGTGGGCAAAGCAACGGGAAGTTCTACCTTGAAAAGTTTTTGTAGCGTTGTTGTTCCAAAAGCACTTGCAACCTCTTCAAGTTCAACAGGAACCTGACGAATGCCAAGATTTGTCAGACGTATTGCAGGTGGCATTGCAAACACAATGGTTGCCACAAGACCCGGCACATTTCCAAGTCCGAAAAATATGACTGCAGGTATCAGGTAAACAAATGAAGGCATTGTCTGCATGAAATCCAGTATTGGTTTGACAATATGGAATACTGTTTCATTTTTGGCAGCCATGATGCCTGTTGGAATTCCAATTAGCAATGCCACAAGGGCCGATGATAATACAAGAGCAATCGTTTCCATTGAAAGTGTCCACAGGCCCATACTATCTATTAGCAAAAGCCCGACTATGCTTCCTATTGCAAGTCTGGTATTTTTCCCGGAAAGCAGGTAAACAAGAATCGCAGCCACAATAATAAATGCAAAAGGTGGTAAAAATAACAAAACATCCTTAAAACCGGATATTAGCATATCGATGATATCACTGAAGATATCCATCAAAAAACCGAAATTGTCATTCAGCCAGTAAACTCCTGATTCTACTGTTTCCCCTATGGGAAGTTCAGGTAAGACCATTCTGATCATCCTCCGTGATAGCCAGAGCACCAAGTATGCTGCCTCTGACAATAACTCCTATGAGTTTATTATTATCATTAACCACTGCAATCGGACATGTGCATTCGGCAATCATTGGAATTATTTCCTTGATAGGCACGTCCGGTTTTATAGACAGAATATCTGTAATCAAAACATCCTGCATTGTTTTCTTCTCTTTCACAGCCGCAACGGCATCATCAATATAGAGTATTCCCTTGACAATTTTGTCAGGATCAACAACAAATATCGATGATATTCCATGTTTCTTCATAAGCTGAAGCGCCACTTTAATTCCTGAATTAATTGAAACAACAGGTTCAGGTCTTTTCATCACGTTCTCAGCAGTAAGTATTTTAGTCCTGTCAACACCGGCAACGAATTCAGAAACATAGTCATCTGCAGGGTCTGTAAGTATCTCCTCTGCAGTACCTATCTGGGCGATTATACCATCTTTCATGATGGCTATACGGTCACCGAGTTTCAGTGCCTCGTCAAGGTCGTGTGAAACAAAGACAATAGTTTTTTTCATCTTATCCTGAAGTGCAATTAATTCATCCTGCATTTCAGATCTGATAAGAGGGTCAAGTGCGCTGAATGCTTCATCCATAAGCAGGACGTCAGGGTCAGTAGCAAGAGCTCTTGCAAGTCCTACTCTTTGTTGCATTCCTCCGCTTAATTGTGATGTTTTGCTGGATTCGTAACCTTTAAGTCCTACTTTTTCGATTGCCACTTCTGCCTTTGGATATCTTTCCTCTTTTGATACACCTTGAATTTCAAGTCCAAAAGCCACATTATCGATAACAGTTCGATGAGGAAGAAGTGCAAAACTCTGGAATACCATACTTAACTTTTTTCTTCTGGTTTCCCGGAGTTCTTTATCATCCATGGTGGCAATGTCATCGCCGTCAATCAGAATATGACCGTCACTTGGTTCAATCAGACGGTTAAGGCAGCGTAAAAGAGTAGATTTTCCTGAGCCGGAAAGTCCCATAAGCACAAAGGTTTCCCCTTCATAAACATCGAAACTGACATTATACAAACCAACTGTCTGTTTTGTCCTTTCAAATATTTCCTGTTTAGAGACGCCTTGCTCGACCAAAGATATTGCTTTTTGAGGGTTTTTGCCAAAAATCTTGACAAGATTACGAACTTCTATTTTCTTTTTTCTATGAATTGTAATACCTCAATTTGAATAACGATAATTTAAATTAACTACTTCTATTTTTGAATGGGCGACCCTATATTAATGTATCGTTTAACTCCAGTAGAAATGAGCTTTATTATGTTTGATTTTGACAAAATAAGCTCAAAAATGAATTTTCTTTTTATTTTTATAAAATCAGTGACTATTGTGTATTCTAATTTTATATAATACCACACTCGAGTGAAAATAAGGGCAATTGTAAAAAAAAGGATGAAGAGAACCCTGGTTCTCAGTCATCTAATTAAGTAACCTGAAATTATTCCCTTTCCTCAAATAGAACCAAGGATATCGATAAGGTCGAATGCCTCATCTCCGATAATCAGAATGTTCTGGGTATAAAGATACTTTACAACCACACTATCATTGTCAAATACAATAGCAGGATTCTCACTGTCTGATAAGTCAAGTGACCATCTACCGGAAAAACCTTCTGATATTTTCTCATCTATGATATCCACTGCTTCCTGAGGGATGTAGAAATCATCATCTGCTGTAAGTACAGAATTTCCGTCAGCCATTGGAACACCAACAACAACACCTTCAAGGTCGTATTCTGTATCATCAATTATCAGGATATCCTTGCTGACAGGAAGTTCTGCAACAACACCTCTCCTTTCGATTACAACAACAGGATTGTCATTGTCTGTTAAATCAAGTGACCATATTCCAGGGTATGCCTCATCAACTTCTACGAAGAGTTCTTCGCCTACATCTTCAAGGTTGAATCCGAATGCATCAGCAACACATGTTGCAAGTTCAGTGTTGTCAAGAAGTCCGGTTGGTTTATCTGGTCCGTATGCCCAGAGAGGGACATCTCCACCAGCATGTCCACCTGTTGTCCATCCGATTTCCACTGTACCTTCTTCTCCCTTAAGAGGGTCTACAAGTTCTTCAACTGTAAGGTCTGTATAGGATGTGTCATAGTTTCCGATTGTCATACCACCGGTGTTGTGGTCAGGGAAAACAATTACAAGTGTGTGTCCGTCTTCTTCTGCAAAGTTTACAGCTGCTTTTACAGCTTCGTCAAATGCAAGGAAGTCAGTTACCATGTATTCAGGGTCATTTGCATGTCCTGCCCAGTCAACCTGGCTTCCTTCAACCATAAGGAAAAATCCATCTTCGTCTTCTGAGAGGAGTTCTATTGCCTTTTCTGTCATTTCAACAATTGAAGGTTCTTCTGTAGTTTCACGTGACATCTCTGGCTGCATGTGCTTGCTTGCAAACATACCCCATACCTGTCCGGTTGTTACAGCTTCCATTTCATCAGTTGTAGTAACGTACTGGTATCCTTCATCAAGAAGTACTTGTTTGAGGTCTTCTCCATCGTTACGGTCGCTGTCAAGATACTGCTCTCCACCTGCAAATACTACGTCAATATCCTGGTAGACAATGTGCTCCATGATTTCACTGTCCATTCCTCTGTCATGAACGTGAACTGCAAATGCTGCAGGTGTTGCATGGGTTATGCTTGATGTTGCTATAAGACCGGTTGCCTTTCCTTCAAGCTTTGCACCTTCAAGGACAGTTGCCAGTGGTACATAAGGTTCAGCCATGTCTTCTGCATCATAAATTGAGAGCAAGTCTTCAGCTCTTGGTCCGACACCAAGGAATCTGACTGTTGTCTTTTCACCGGTTGCGAAAGCTGTTGCAGCAGCAGCAGATCCAGTGATAACAGAGTTTGCCATGTTTGTGGAAACCATTCCGGTATACATACTGTCAAGCTGGAGCTCTTCTCCACTGTACCAGCGTGCAAGGGTCTGGATGTTCTGGTCACATCCATCAGGTACCATTACAATAACATTATTGATCTTTTTGTTTGAGTTTCCATCATTCGGTTTGTTGTCGCTGTTGTTGGCAGCTACAGCAGGTGCTGCACTTCCAAGAACAAGCATGAATACAACAAATAATGCAAATAATAAATTGTGTCTTTTATCCATCTAATCACCAACCTCTTCCAAGGTTATTGGCTGATTTTCAGATTTGAGACATTAGTAGTTTTTACCAATAGATTATGTAGCCTAATTGTGTTTTTTATTTATTCATAGCACTATATACAAAATGTCAGCTACAATAGCTAAGTAAAAATATATTCTTCTATATATTTTGACAAAGCTGCATCATCTCGTTTTTCTATATAATGCTCATAAAATAAAAAAGAAAGTGAAAGTTATGCTTTTCTGATATTACTATAATACATGCACTCATCCCTGCTGAAAAGTGGCATTTCGATATCATCATCAACTACCTGGGCAGTTGAACCTCTTACAAGAACAGCAGGCACACTTTCCCCGGCTTCTCCCATAAGGAGCTGAGCAGCAGAAACGAGATTATCAGCAACTGCTTTGCGGGTGATAGTCATCTCTTTTCCAAAGAGATCATGTGTTCCCCTTGCATCCTCAACAGGAATAATTCCGGAAGTTCCAAGTGCAATTCCAACACAACCAAGTCTCAGTGGCTGCGTACGGCTGTCACCAACAATAACTCCAATTTTGCATTTGCAACACTTTTTGATTTCTCTCCTTATCCTGCCAGCACTTTCCTGTGCATTTTCAGGGAGAAGCACAACATATCCTTCAGGTGCGTTGGAAGCATCAATACCTGCATTAGGAGCAAGTATCCCTCTTGTAATAGTAAGAGCTGCTCCCGGAACGCCGCCGAATATCTCATCGCATTCCTGGACAATGAGTTCCATTTCCTTGACATCAAGCTGGTATTTTTCAGCAAGCTCTTTTGCTTTTTCACCGGGGTTTATATCATCAAGACGAACAAGGCGTCCTTCAGCTGTTGCAAGCGGTGATTCGGCAATGATCAGGATGTCATTATCCTGGACGTTTAATCCTTGCTTTTTAAGCGAATTAATGATAATCTCTGCAATGTTATCTCCGGGTCTGATTATCGGAGTTTTAATCCCAAACATTTGCAGGGACGGGAAAGATAGCTCCTCTGGCATTAGTCTTCTCCTGTAAGATAATTCTTCATAATTTTGATGGCGCAGTAATCGCCACACATGGAGCATGGTCCTTCATCAGGACACATTTGTGAAGGCCTGTCAGGGTCAATAGCAAGTTCTGCCTGTCCTCTCCAGTCAAAGTCTGCTCTTTTTTCAGCAAGCATAAGATCTGCCTCATTTAATCCGTATTTCATGGAATCTCCGATGTGAGCTGCAATCCTGAATGCAATAAGTCCTTCTTTAACCTGTTGTGGGTTTGGAAGTGAGAGATGTTCTGCCGGTGTAATGTAACAAAGGTAATCTGCACCTGCACCACTGGCCATGCTTGCACCAACTGCTCCTGCAATGTGGTCATAGCCTACTGCAATATCAGTAGGGAGCGGGCCTGCAACAAATAGTGGAAAATCAGCTTTTTCTTTGTATAATTTCACAGAACCCGGAATATCGGATGCCTGTATATGTCCTCCCATACCGTTGATTATCACCTGGACACCCATTTCATTTGCTCTTTTTGCAAGTGCAGCATTTGTCTCAATTTCCATCAACTGAGCACTGTCTTTCAGATCATGGATGCATCCGCTTCTCATGGTATTTCCAATGGATAGCACAACATCATTCTTTCTGAGTATCTCCATTATCTCATCAAAATGCTCGATGAAAGGATTCTCACAGTCATTGAGAAGCATGAAACTGCTGGTAAAGGAACCACCTTTTGAGACCATTCCCATGACTCTGCCTGTGCCTTTGAGTTGTTCAAGCATTTCCCTTTTCACGCAATGAAGAAGTACTGAACTTACTCCTTCATCAACATGTTTTTTCAGGTACGACAGAATGTCATAAATAGTTAAGTTCTCCATTCCCCGTTCAACGATTGTCTGGTAAATAGGAACTGTTGTAACCGGGAGTTCTGTGTTCTCAAACACCATCTTCCTGATGGCAGAGATATCTCCTCCCATTGAAAGGTCAGTAATTGTAGCTGCTCCGTATTGCTGTGCCACCTTTACTTTTTCTATCTCAGCTTCAGGGTCAATTGCGGCAGAGGATGTTCCAAGGTTAACATTTATCTTGGTGCTGGCACCTTTGCCGATAGCAACAGGTGGACAGCCTTTACGTGTCATTATCACAAGGCTGCCATTTGCAACTCTTTCCAGAACAAGTTCTTCTTCAATATTCTCATTTTTTGCAATTTCCAGCATCTCAGATGTGAGGGTGCCCTCTTTTGCATGGTCGATTTGCGTTTTTGTCATTATCGTTTCTTCCTGATATCGGCCATTTCAAGTATGGTTGGTGTATTGTTATGTTTGCCAATTGGCATAAGATGAATTCCACGACTGAGTTTTTGCAGTTCTTTAATCGCTTCTGCACAAATAGCCATACCTTCTTCTTTTGGTTTTTCAGTGGAGTCCATTCTCTCTATAATTTCATCAGGTACGTTAATTCCAGGAATGTTTCCGTTCATGAACCGTGCCATGTTTGCAGATCTGAGTGGAATTACTCCTGCAATAATCGGGACTTCAATATCTTCTATAGATTCCATGAAGTCTTCGAACATAGAAATATCATAAACTGCCTGGGTTTGCAAAAAGTCAATTCCCGTTTTGACTTTCTTTCGCAGTTTCATCATCTGTGCTTTTCTGGAAGGATCGGTATTTGTCACAGCTCCAACAACAAACTGAGGTGGATTCTCTATGACATTGCCTGCAAGGTCAATGCCTCTCTGCATTTTCCTGACAATATTCAGAAGCTGCACAGAATCAAGGTCATAGACCGGTCTTGCTTTAGGATGATCGCCTTTTGTTGTGTGGTCACCTGTCATTATACAGATGTTCCTGATGCCCATAGAATAAGCTCCAAGAAGATCGGATTGAAGTGCAAGCCTGTTCCTGTCCCTGCATGTAAGCTGCATGATAACTTCATGACCACCGTCAAGGAGAGCTTTACTCACTGCCAGCGGGCTCATACGCATGATAGCTTTCTGGTTGTCAGTCACATTGAGAGCATCAACCCATCCTCGTGTAAGTTCAGCATCAGAAATTATCTCTGCAAGGTCTGTTCCCTTGGGAGGGCTGACCTCTGCTGTTATTAAGAAATCATTTGAAGAGAGTTTGTCTTTGAAGGTCCGGGACATCGGGGAATTATATGTTTGTCAGGGTTTTAAAATCATCGCAGGAGCGAATCAAGTTTTTCTTTCAGGAGTAAGTATTTCTCTTCGTTTTCAGGATAAAGGTCAATAAATCCGGGGTCAGTCTTTACTTTGATTGCTTTAGAATAATGGGTCATTCGATATGAGTTGTAAAAAATGATGACCATCATTATGGGAATAAAGAATACGAGAGAGATATTTGTGGCTTCGTAAAACCCGTATTTTCCGATTGATTCAAAACCATCACTCACTTCCATAACCGTAACACTCAACACAATAAGTCCTAGAATTAAAAAGAACGGTTTTCGGTATTTGTTTAAAGTGTTGTTGAAATCAGAAATCTCGACTATTTTTTCCACAGGGATTTTTAGATCTTTGAACAATACCTTTTTCACAATTAGTTCATTGTTGTTGATTATGATTTCATAACATGACCGAAGGTGAATGACTGCTAAGGTTATCGATATTATTAAAACAACACTAAGGTAAGTCCAGATACTCCGGTATAAATGGTCAATCAAAGTTAAGGGTACGAATACAAAAAACGTGGCAATTATCACTGGTATGGATTCATAATCAGGAATATGCAACGGGACTTTCATTTTGATTTCATCATTTATTTTATTCATTTAGTATCAAATCTCTGAACTCTATGGGCTTGTGCGTGTAAAACCTGAATTTGTCTTTATTGGTTAGCACTTCTAAAAATGCAGGGTATCTGATTCTCTTTTCTGCATTGAAATAAATGATTAAATAAAATATTATGATCATTGAACTGGAAAGGAGTGATAATATCCGTTCTTCTGACGATATGTTTCCAGTGAACATTCTTTGCATGTTGCTGTATACAAAATATGATGTACTTGCTATCAAAACCAGCATAATGAATGTGAATAAAATGTGGTATTTTCGAGATATATTGTTTCTGCCTTTTATTGTTTTTACATCATCCATGTTTATTGTAGTCGGACTCAAAACAAATCTGTGAACAATTATTTTGTTGTTTTCTATTTCGACAGTAGTGATGTCCTGCAACACAATTATTGCAAGACATAGATACCATATTGAGAAATAAATAATATCAATGGTAAGAGTATCCAGACCCAGTACCATTATTAGGAGCAAAAGTGCCATCGGAAAAGTTAGAATAATAGTCAATCTCAAATCGCCTATTTTATCCACACTCATTTTCTCTTTGAAATTAACCGAAGTCATGACATGCAGTTTCCTGTGTTTCAATTATCCGTTTAAGTTCATCAGGTTCCTTTGAGTAGAATATGAACTTTGATTTATCAGTGTCCACTCTCAGCAAATTAGTATATGGAAGTCTTTTTAGTAGATTTATAATAACTACTGCTGATAGGAATACAATCCAGAACTCATAAAGGAATATATTTATTCCTTCCATGAACGTAACTCCTGCTATTTCATAATGAATATCTTGTACGGCTTTGAAAGTAAGATAAGCTGTAAGTAAAAGTAATATGAATACCATTGATAAACGATATGCGTAGTTTCTATTCTTCTTTATCTGTACATCTTTTATCTCTTTCTTGGTAATCACAAGCGGACTGAAAAGAGGTCTGTGAATTATTATCATGTGGGGATTTATCTCAACCTGTGTCCGTTCTTTGACAAAAAGAATGATGAATCCGATGTACCAGATTGCATAGATCAAAACCTTGCATTCAGGTGATTGCAGACACAGAGCATAGAGTATTAAAGTTCCTACTATCATGGGAACAAGAACTTTCAACATGCTTTTGTCAAAAGTAATATCCACTTGCATCTTTTGCTTAAGCAGGGCGTTTGTGTTCATTTTAGTAATCTCTTCTCCGATTAGAATCAGGCATTCAGATGGATTATTCGTACCATCAGAAAGTTGGGGAGCAAGGCCACATGTACGTGAGTTTTGATCGGATGGTATTGTGTGACCTTGCGGTTGGTACATTGGGTTCCCACGGACTTTCTCTATTTGTGGGGGTTACTACTAAAAAACACATTAATTTATTTAGTTGTTATGGCCAAAGATTCCAACTGTATGGTGGATAATTTTTAAGCTCAAATCAAAGATGAAATGATATTCGTTACTATGGATATAATAAAGGCAACTAACAACCAGTAAAGGGAATTGAGTTTCAATTATTTTTTTCTGCTAATAATTTGAAACCAAAAATAAAAACAAAAAAGATTATTAGCTCTCTCCATATATTTGAATAACCAATACTATATCCCTGGAAACTTTTCATATTTCATTCCTCTATTCAATCTCTCGCATAAGCAAACAATAACATCTCACCTGAATGAGCATCTATCCATGCTTCTGCAGGATAATCATCATATTTAAATGTGGAGTCTTTGAAGGTTATGCCCCATGCAAGATGAACTGTTTCATTATCATCTTCTTTCCAGTAAAGTTCGGAGGAAATGGTTTTCACGGTATTGGCTTTTTCTTTGCCAATTGTAGGTTCATTGGTCATGTAATCCGTAATTATTTTTGCAGCTTCATTGGAAGATATGGAAGGTTTAGTGTCAACAAGTGCTATTTCATCTTCGTCTATTGACCAACTTTTACGATAATTATACACTTCTCCGGTTTCAGCATTAATTCTTATTTTTACTCCATTCAGTGAAGGTATTTCATTGATTATCCGGTAATACTTTATTTCATATATTCCAGAATCACCATCAAAATATGGTTCTATATAATTAGTTTCTTCAAATTCTAATTCACTGATTTCATCAGGAGATAACTTGGATTGCACATATTCATCTGCAATTTCCATAGCCTTTTCTTCACTGATATTATTCTTTGAAAATATCGTTCCATTAGAAAAACCGAGCATGGTTGCAACAATTAAAAATAGCAATACACCAGCAACAATCATTACTTTGTTTCTATTCATTTTCCTTATTCTCTTAAGTTGCATTAAAGTTGATATCTGTCAAACAATTTGAATAGAATCCGAAATTAGAGGTCAGGCCAACAGTTCCCGTATATTTTGCTGAAATACCAGTCTATTAGCTTCCTGTACTGGTAAAAGATAGCCATCAACTGAATCAAGTTTCGGATTATCCGGGTCCACTCCATATTTTTTTATATAATCGGACCTTGCATTTTCGATAATATCAAACATTTCCTTCTCACTGATGATTATGTCATAGTCTACTCCCTGTACCATGTTTTCATCAGGAATTCCATCTTCGTTTGCTATTACTATTTTTGAACTGTTATAGAGAATTGTTCCCTCCAGATAGTTTGGCAGCTCACCTTTTGCAAATTTGATGTCATTTTCCGTAATATCATATTTTTCATAAAGGGTTTGGAGTTCTTTGTCTGTATAATACAGTTCAGCATTTCCAGTTTTACCACTGATTGCAGCAATAAAGGCGATTGATATTATCAGGATTATAATTACAATGGCAATGTGTTTGCTTTTTGCTTCCATTCGTTCACCACATCAGTAAAGGGAATTTGGTAGGTATCCATTCCTGTTTATAGATTGAGCCAGATGTTTCTCTGTAATTATTGAAATCATAGTCATCTGAATAATTCAGCTTGCCTTCCATCCAGTCATCAGGTAATATCCATGTACTGTTTCCGAAAATCTCCGTTACTTCTTCTGGTGTTAATACTCTCCTATTGTTTTCAGATGAGCAATTTTCAGGATACTTTGTGTCATTCAGTTTTTTGACAACTTCTTTTTCATACCAGTCTTGTGCTTTTCCATGAATAATCTCTATTGTCTTTTCGTCCTGGTTTGCATTTTCTGTACTCGTCTTTCCAGTGTAGGTACTAGTCACTCCGTTTTCATTGATACTAAAACAATATGCAAGAATTATGGTGCCTGATGATCTTTCAGCTACAGGGAATACTAACCGCTCATCAGTATCTTGATTTTCTTCCCTGTAACTGGCGATTATTAAGTTTGTGACCTCGTTAATCTCTTCAACAGTGACCGGGTAAGAAACATTTCCAAGCAACATTACGTATCTGATATTTCCACAGGACTGCACAAGGGAGTTATTATCATCTGGATTGTTGTCATCAGCAGATGTGACTATAATATTCTCCGATTCCTTTACAGTTATATCGTTTTCATTCTCAGATAGACAATTGTTTATGATTGCATTGTTAGTACTGTAATCTACAATTCTTATTCCGCTATTACTGCCATTTACAATATTATTTTCCAGAATATTGCTATCTGAATATCGAAGAAGTATTCCATACTCATTATTTGAACTGAGAATATTGTTCTCTATCTGGTTTTCATTGCTTTTGTATAAAAAGAAGCCACCATTGTTTTTTGAAACTATATTGTTTGTGATGGTATTACTATTAGAGAATCCCTGTGTAATTCCGGCACTGTTGCCTATGATTTCATTTTTATCTATTACGTTATTTTTTGAGACGTGTAGATACATTCCGTATTTATTATTTGAAATAAAGTTTTTTTGCAAGGTGTTGCGTACTGAATGATCGAGGTAAATTCCCTGGGAGTCATTCGATAGGTTATTAGCAGTAATTTCATTATCTACAGAGTATTCAAGAACGATTCCTGCAAAATTGTTGTCTGAAATACTATTGTTTTTGATTATACATTTGTCTGCATTTTTCAGATAAATACCCGAACCGCCGTTATCATCTGAGCCTGTTATCTTTAATCCGTTAATAGTTACACAATCTGATACAATATGAATAACAGGTTTTGACGAATTTTCAGCTATGAGGATCACATCATCAGTTTTCTCTGAGGATGATATAATAGTTAGTTTTTTGTTGACTATTACATTCTCTGTATATGTTCCAGGGTGAACCAGAATTGTGTCCCCTTCTGAAGAATAGGCTATTGCATCCTGTATTGATGAGAAATCGAAAGCTTCACCAGTGCCAATGTCTATAGTGGCAGCACTGGCAGTGTATGTGAATGTAATGAGTAGAACTATTGTGATTGTTAAATATTTCAAAGCCATATTTATCTCTTCACTGATAACATTATAATCATCTATCAATTTATTAAAATTTTATGGCCAAAGATTCAAACTGTTTGGTGTGATTTAGTTGTAAAAAAGTAAGGGATAATCTGAAATCTCTTTATTCTTTCATTCCGGTTGCACTGAGGTACGCATCTTCCAGTGAAAGAGAGTTCTCGATAAGTTTGAATACCTGTCCTCCGTTGTTCACAATTAACTTGTTAAGTTCCGGTTTAACATCTGTTTTAGAGTTAACATAGATCTCCAAAATATTCTTCTCTTTTAATTTGGTCTTTACAACATATTCCATGCTTTCTACTAAAGATACTATTTCAGGTGACATGTTGTAAACTCCAACTGTAACTACTCCATTTGACTCAAGCCGCCGGATATCTCCGATTGTTCCTTCGGTGATAAGCTTGCCATTTTTCAGAATCCCTACATGGGTGCAGATCTCCTGAATTTCCAGAAGGTTGTGGGATGAAACTAAGATTGTAATTCCGTTATCATTGCACTCACGGATTATCTGTTTGACCTGTCGCACTCCAACAGGATCAAGACCGTTTGTAGGTTCATCGAGAATGAGTATTTTAGGATCATTTAAAAGAGCTTGTGCAATGCTTAGCCGCTTTTTCATTCCATGGGAAAAAGAGCCAACTTTTTTTGTCATTTCATTTGCAAGACCAACACGTTCCAGTAAAAGCATTGATTGTTCCTGTCCTTCATCTTTGCTAAGACCTTTTAGTCTTGCAAAATAATTCATGTGGCTAAGGGCAGTACGTTCATCATAAAATTCAGAGTCCTGTGGAACCAGACCCAATATATTTTTGATTTTGTCAGCTTCCAGGGCCAGATCCATATTATCAATAATTATCTGACCTTCGTTTGGAATTGAAAGTCCAGATAGTATCTTGATAGTAGTTGTTTTTCCGGCACCATTTTGTCCAAGAAATCCGTATATACTTCCTTTTTCCACTTCAAAGGACAGATCATCCAGTACGTATCTTGGACCATATTTTTTGTACAGGTTTTTTATGGAGATTGCTGTTGCCATCATAAATCTCTCCTTTTAAACGCTAATACATCAATGGATAAAGTGACAATTATAAAGACCAGCATTGAAAAGAGGTTCTTGATTATATTGAAATAGTCACTTTCTTCAGAGGTATTTCTCATAGTTTCTGAAACAGCAAAAGCATAATATGGCGGAGTTAAATACTTCAAATACTCGATGCCACCTTGCATGAAGAAGTATATAGTGATTCCCAGTAGTACCGCAGACATTGTAAATGCTATTTTGTTATTTCCTGACAGAATTGACACAAAGGAAAACAAACTGATAAAACAGCCCAGATACAGACTTGAAAATAGCCAGAATAATATCATTTTTTTCAGGTCAAAGGCATTGCCTGATATGAAATTATCTACCTGTCCCACAATTGCAACAACTAAAGTAAGGAGTGCAAATATCAGGAATAAAAAACAAAACTTGCCAAGCACAAAAGATGCCCTGTCAATTTTTGAAATTATATATCTGATCGTTCCATTCTCAACTTCGTTGCTTATGCTGTCAAATGCTGTAACAAGTATGAAAAAAGGTCCGATAATCAGTATTATCATGAAAGAAATATATGTGAAAGGAATTTTACCCGGATCTGAAAACAGGAATGCTAAAGATGTGCTGTAGTGCATTGCCAGAATACAAATGAATGCCAATGCACTGCTGAAAAACCATACATGCTTACTTTTTACCCCTCTTAATATCTCGTCCTGGGCAACAATTCTTATTTTTGATATATTCATGTTATCAGTCCGTTCTATTGTCACTGATGTTGCATGCGACAAATGCTGCAAATGATCCAACTATGGCATTGAATAAAAAATTCATAATTGCAAACCCACTTAAAAGTGATGTGGCTGCGATACCTGATTCTAATACAATTTTTCCGTCTTTAGTTAATAATAACATCAAGACCCATGCAATTATGCTATATGTGAACACTGCTAAAAAAGTGTATTTTTGAGCGTTTTTATCCATTTTTATGCCCAGTGCTATTCCTGTTATGATAGCAATTAAGATTCCTACACCTATTATGCTTTTATTCAAGGCGTTGGCTATTCCAAGAAACGTAAGTCCTGTGAATATCACTATTAGAAATAGGTGTTTGTTGTTCATGTATTTTGTTTTCATTGTTACTGGGTATTCAGTCCGTATCTATAGATGGTACTGTAAATTATTTCTTTAATTTTTTGTTATATGCCCACACACAAGCAACTATTATCAGTAAGCTTACAACTCCCCCGTAAAGCAGGTATGTATCTATATTTGAATTGTTTTTTCCCGAACGAGAATACACCACTTCAGGATATTTCTCTACTTTTATAGAACTGATGGCAACTCCTTTGTTTCCATATCCATCGGTTGCTCTTACCTCTACGTCGTGCTCACCTCCTTCAAATATCAACGTTGTTCCGGAAACAATTTCCCCTATGTTTTGTCCGTCTAGCAAAACCTGTATATGGCTGTCATTATCTGAAACATTATAGGTAAGAGGAATTATATTATCCCCAAAAATTACATTATCGCTAGGAGATGTAATTTCGACCACTGGGGGGTCTATATCTTCTGGTATCGCCAATTGATATACAGCTTCAGCTACAATTTCAGTTGTTTTTTCCGCAAGAGAAAAATTAAGTGTTTCTACAGTATCCTCAGGTTCATGGTGGTATGGCGTAATTTGAGATTCAATAATTTCCACAGCAGGGATATTATTTTGTATAAAAGGTATATGGTCACTGACACCAATCATACCTAAGTGTTCTCCAATAGTTTTATTTGTATCAAATGCTGATTTTTGAACGAAGTCTGCAAGCCAGGATGTTTGCTGAACATATGCTACTTGTGATTTGTTTCCATATCCGATTTGATCAATACCGATTACTGCAGTTACATTATTTTTTAGTTCCGGATGCATTTCAATCCATCTCTCGGAACCCATTGGCCAACTATGTTCTGGGAAAGCAATAAAATATACAGTTCTGTCAAGCTCATAGTCTTGTAGAATCCTTGCAATTTCTAAGGTTGCAGCAACTCCTAAGGCAGTATCATCTGCACCGGGGCTTGTTGTTGCTGTGTCATAATGAGAGCAAACTATGATTATCTGTTTTTCTAGGTCGTTACCTTTCTTTATTCCCACTACATTATTAGTGACTACAGGCTCATCACGAATTTCTTCTAATGATGTATTCAGGTCATATGTTTCCATCATGCCTTTTATATACTCCACTGATTGATCAGTGGCTTGTACTCTTTTTTCGTCTATTTTCGTGCCCTGGGCAGATTCCGAATATGTTATACGGGGTCCGTAATTTACTATTTCTTCAGTCATTTGTTTTAGGTTTGAAGCATTGACTCTCAAATCAGGGGATGCAAGACTAACAAATGTATTTTCTGCACTTGTGATGCCTATTGATAATATGCAGATTAAGATAAATACAAAGAATAAACTTACGTATTTTTTAACGGCAGACATTATTGTTCACCTTTCATTGTGATTTAAGCCAGTTTGAGAATCTTAATGTTTTATTTTCAATATCCTCAATTTCTGCTTTTTTCGTTGATGTATTCATATAATCTGGAGCAAATGTACTATAATTTATAGACGCCTGTTTTATTATTTTTCTGGAAGTAGGGTCATAGATAAGTAATAATGAGGGTTCTTTCAGTTCTATGCCTTCAAAATAATGATCTGAAGGATATGGCATTCGGCATAAAACAAATTTATTTGTCAGATATGACTTTATAGTTTCATTTCCCATTACAAATAGTCGGAAATATACATCCATCATAAATTCACTATCATTTTTACCAATTATGTTGTATTTTCCTTCATAATCTATGCTTTTATTTTGCAAATGCATTTGAATCAGAATGAAATTATTTCTCTCGATTGCTGTTTTTATTGCATAGGAGAAATTATCTTCCCATGGCAGATCTCTTGTGGAATCATGTGCTATTGCAATAGTATTTTCATCACCTGAAGTATTTTCATTATAATTATTTTCATTTAGGGTAACTGATGAAAAAAACCATATTGAAAGAAACAATAATCCTATTGAGGCAATCATAAAGATTAGTGAACCTTTTTCTTTGTTCATAGACACCTCCTAAAAAAGAAACTGTGCCGTAAAAGGCACAGTGCGGTATTACCAATGTACATCAATATATGCTGTTAGTTTGACATTTGAATTGCTCCAAACGTTAACTCCATCTTCCGGCGAATCATAAATGTCCAATAGTTTGTCATCACTTGAGGCAGTGTCCTCATCCCAAACCAATATACGAAGGCTATCTGCTGCGTATCTCTGATCTTCCCACTCATCATCAAACTCTTCTTCGGAGCCTACAAGCACGGTTACTGTATCTGTCTTTACATTCACATCATCATCCACGTTAGTTGTGAATTGTGCATAAAGTTCGCCTGTGTCATCCCAATAATCGGGTGATGTATACAATTCCACTTCTTGAGGAGTGATATCTATTTTTTGTGTACTCTTAATACTAACATCAGATGCACTTACAGCAGGTAAAAGTGTCATGCTTACCAGCATCAGTGATGCAATTAGTGCGCCAAATCCTATTTTTATTTTAGTTTTCATTTTCTTTCTTACCTCGTTTCAAATTACTCCTGAGGCAAGATTACGCAAACCTTAAACACTATCAAAGCCAACCATAACCTTGCCTTCGGGCGTTCCGGAGTTCAAGCCGACTCTGCAAGTTTAGTTTGGACTCCACTCCACATTATTCCAATGTGACATCGTAAAATTGTTTGGTGATATATTTAATTATTATGGCCAGAGCTCAAACTAAAAATACCATAGTTCAATTTTTAACGCAAAAAACATCAGTAATAAGCCAGTTTGAAAAAGAAAATAGAAGGCTGATGACTTTATATCAGCCGATAGTAAAGTCTGCTATGAGAACTTCACCAGTATTTGCATCAATAATAACAAGTCCTGGAAGACTTTCACCAAGTCCAAGGTTTGGGTCAGTAAACTTCATCCACCATGCCAGAATAATTTCATCATTTATGATGTAAGTCATTTCTAAAAAACAATCCATAAGCCAAGCAAGATTAGAACAAATCCGCTAACTAATTTCATATGATCTCGATAATTACGTATTCGTTTTGACAAGGTGTATCCTCCTATCAATCCAACTCCAACAAAAGGGGTCAATACGCCCAAACTGAAAACAAGTAGTAAAGACAAATCTCCTATTGTTCCCTGACTTACTGTTTTATTTAAAAGGACTAAAAGCATGGGTAAAGTGCATGGTACTTTTACTAAAGAAAACAGAACTCCCAATAAAAATAATCCTCCTGCTGTACTAGCATGCTTTCTAGCAGCATCCTGAAAATAGTTCTCCAGGAACAATGGTGCTTTTAATAATCCCACCAAATACAATCCAATAGCAATAACTATGATTCCCGTAATCGAAGAAAAAACTTCGATATTTGGGATTGATTTTTTGAACATTATTAATCCGATACCTATCAAAAGATAAGAAGTAATTAATCCAATACCAAATATAGTCGCTCTTGTCATTCCATTACGCACAGATTCACTGGTGCCGGCTGTAAAACTTAAGAGAAATCCAAGTATTGCCATTAAACAGGGAGATAAACCTGCAAATAATCCAAGTGAATATGCAAATGGAAGGTCCAATGTACTATTATATTTTATGTCTTCTTTTTCCCCTTTTAGATAGTTATCAATCGAAAGCTTTAGATTATCCTCAGTAATTTGTTCTTTAGATATTTTTGTTTCATTGTTAATTACAATAGCTGGTACTTCTAAAAAATTGTATTGATTCCATTTGTTAAATCCTTCTTTTGTTCCCACATTAATTTTTACAATGTTTATATCTTCATACTGCTTTTCTATTTGATTTATTAGTGGAGCAGTTACCTCACAATCGTGACATCCATCTTGGTAGAAATATTCTACATATATTGGTTGTGCACTAGAGAGTGAAATTGAGAGGAAGATTAAATAAAGAATGTAACTTTTCAAGTCACTTTCCTCCTTAATGACAGATAAACTAATAGAACAACAAAAAATGGAGGGATACCTATAGGTATTCTTTCAACCCGTGTTTTTTCTGATGTTTCATCTATATTTTTTATTGCCTCTTTATACTCCATAATAGCATATACCTGTTCATTAGCAATCAAAGAGTTACGAGTTACAGAATCTGCAAGAGGAATAGAATTTATGGAATCCTCATTTTTTGCTTCTTCCATCCTTATTTGTGCAGTTTCAATATGAAGCATAGCTATAGGAGCATCAATATTGTTTTTATCAAGAAGGGTTTTTAATGAATTATTTGCATTTTTAAGTTGATTTTCCGCATAGATAATAGCATCTTGCGATGTATTAAACTTTTCATATTTGACTCCATAATCTGCCAGTGCTTTGATTTCAGCAGCTGTCATAATTGCCATATAATAATTTTCTTTATAAAAATACTCTTTTGCAATATTTATATTACTTTCACAATATATAGCTATGTCTTTTCTTTTCCCGGATTTAGTCAATATTGATAAGTTCTTGTCAGCCGCTTCAATCCATTCAGAAGCAACTTTTTCACCTTCACAAGATAATTGAGTACTGTTAATCTTTGGATACAATTTGTTTTTATCTTCTACCATTTTTAATAACTTTCTCGTTTTGTAAATTGCAAATTCTGTTTTTGCCAGTGCATCTAGGGTAGTACTTTGATTTGGATAGTTATACTGATCTTGTGATATAGAATAATAATATTTACTTTCTTGGTAATTTCTTTCAGCAAGAGATAACCATTCGATACTTTGAAATGTCAAATTGTTGTTTTTCATTAGTTGTAAATTATCTCCTACTTCCTCACTAGTATTTTTAAGAACACTAGACATGTTATTGATGGTTACTTCCGTTCCATTTGTTGAAACCATACTATCTATATTTCTTATTATTACAATTCGACGGCATTTTAAAGCAAGATTGTATGAGTAAAATGGGTACTCCGATTTACATTCATCTGCTTCCAAATAATATTTTTGTAAAGGTGTTGTTGAATTTTCTTGATAATTGCTATATAATAATTTTATTTCTTCAGATGCCAAATTTTGATAAATATTTTCTTGGCAGGTTGCGGTGTTTATCATCATAATACATATCAAAATAAAAGTAAATTTTACAAAATTCATAATAAGCCTCAATTAGTACATAATATATGTTACAGTAAGTATTCCTAAAAAAGCACATATCACAAAAAATAAAGTTTGTAGCAATGAATTAAGAGGAGACAAATGTTTTCTTCGACTATGTATTATATTGTAGATTATTATTCCACTTATAGATCCCCACGTTAAAGGATTGAATAGTACTTCGTATATTATTTGATTCATAGAGTGCACCTCTCAAAAAAGAAATAATGCTGTTAGCATACAGCATTACATATTTCTGTACAGTATACGGTAATATCTACCCCAACACACCAAAGCAGACATGCCGCCAAACAAGGTACATATGCAATTCCAAGAGTTGTACACAAAGATGCACACCCTGCTCGACATGCCATTCCTCCCAGCGTTCCACAAGTCATAAAGCAGGAACTTTTACAATCATAACTTAAAACTGTTATTTCAGAAGAAGAGGAATCAAAAATAGTTATCTCACCTGTATTGGAAGACAAGTCACCTGCAATGGTTATTGTTTTTTCATTTCCTTTATCTGAAACTAACAATATTTGATGGCCACCGGCTATCTCTGAACGGGTTGCAGTCCACGTTTCTATTATTTCATATTTGTCAGAAATATCTATAATTATTACAGAGTTTGAAGAATTTTGGTAAGTAACTACAAATCCACCTGTATCTGGATTTCTTAATATGTCATAGTTTTCGGGTAAAGCAATTTCACTGGAAACAACTTTTATAATCTTTTTTTCATCTGATTTGTCTATCGGGTCTTGTGGTTCTTGTGGCGTGCATGCCATAGCAGGTCCTGCTACTGTCATGCTTATAATCAGTACTGCAAAAATCTACGAAGCAATTCTCTTTCCATATCCTATTTTCATTTTCTTTCTTACCTCATTTCAAATTACTCCTGAGGCAAGATTACGCAAACCTTAAACACTATCAAAGCCAACCATAACCTTGCCTTAGGGCGTTTCGGGGTTCAAGCCGACTCTGCAAGTTTAGTTTGGACCCCACTCCACATTATTCCAATGTGACATCGTAAAATTATTTTTTGAAATACTTAACTATTGTGGCCATCGTTTAAACTGAGTATGCAAAAATATGAATTATATTTATATTTGTAATATTTATGTTAAAGGATTGATTAATAATCCTGCCTGTATATGGCGTTTTCTACTTTTTTCTTCTCTGTATCAAATAGTGGGTTATGTATGGTAAAATAGTATTTTGAAATTAGTTGGAATGATTGGCCATAATCTATATATCACATATTTGTTATCTTCAAGCTGAAGTTTGTTTAAACGTAGTACGTATCTACAAATGATGTGATGGTGGGGTCCATTACTTGAAATTAAAGTTACACGACACCTTGAAAATAATAATTTCTTTGATTTTGATTATCTGCAATTGTTATGTTGCAAGTGCCGAAGTTTATGTTACTTTTGAACCTCCAGAAGACATTCCTCCAGAGAATATCCATAATACAGGTTCAGATGGAATTCTGACTTTCTGGGATCTTCCCTTATATTTCAAATTCATATGGATAGGTTGTACCATCTGGTTCATCATAGTTTCAATAGGTAAATTCATCCCGTTGCTTCTTGGAAAAGTAGCATGTACAAAAGGTGAAAAGAACAGGGAAAAGATACTTTCATATGTATCAGAAAATCCTGGGTGCTCAGAGAGTGATGTTCTTTCAGAACTGAAGATGAAAAGAGGAACCTTCAGGTATCATGCTGACAAGCTTCAGTTTTCAAATCTTCTTGTAGCTCTCAGGCAAGGCCGATTTATTAACTATTTCCGCAAGGATCATGCAAGTGAAAAATCCCTGCAAGCTGCTGGTTCTAATACACAAAGCGATACTCGAAAATGTGTTCTGGAAACAATATGTGAAGAACCTGGTGTAACTGGTAAAGAATTATCTGCAAAGCTCGGGGTCGACAAAAGTACAATTCACTGGCATATTACCCGGCTGAAGGATGAAAACGTAATTCGGGATGAAAAAGATGGCAGGTACAGGAAATATTATCCAGCAAGCAACTTTTCAGCTATTCAGGACAACAACAATAACAAATTCGCAGTTATGTCAGATTGACTCTTCAGTGCCTTCTTCAGCATCCCATGTGATGTCAAGCAGGTCAAGTCTTCCTATTTTCTCAAGCCGGTTGCAGATGAGCTCCCATGCACAGTCCTTTTCAGGATCAATTTCGCATTTTCCTTTTACTGAACCTCCACAGGGTCCGTTCAGCAAATGCTTGGGACACAAACTTTTCGGGCAAACACTGCCAAAATAATATATCTTGCATTTACCACACATGGCACAGAGTTCAGGAACAACCTCTCCCTGAGTTTTTCCTCCAAGGGATACAGTGTCATTTGATGGATAAACCGGTACATCTACAACACCGGCTACAATAGAAACTCCGCTTCCACAGGCCATTACAAGAATAATCTTTGCATCCTTTATTGCAGGGTTTTTTTCAACGAGTGAATCATATGAAGCCACACTACAGGCTGCACTGGGGATAACCCAGCCAATAACATGTTTTCCTGCATCTTCAAGACGCTGGCACATTTCAAGAACTTCAGGTTCGCCGCCAACATGTATCTTTGCAGCACATGCATTACAGCCAATAACGAAGATGTCATCCTCGTCTTTCAGCATTTCAAGTATTTCTTCAAAGGGCTTTGCAGATGAGATTATCATAGTTCCCTCAGGTAACCATGCTCAACATCCATATCATTTTCAAGCACTTCCGCAATCATCTCTGCAATAAGCGGAAGGTTGCGTGCCTGGAATGAGAGCTTATGGACCAGTTTCTCAAATTGTAATATGGTACCTATTATGAGTACATCAGTCTTGTCGGTTTCGTGTGACACAGCATCACGTTCAAGGGCAGCATCGCCACCTCTTGCAAGGATCTCCTGCTTGATTATCAGTGCTTCTGTGGTTGTAATGTTATTCACACGAACAACCTTGCTCACAGTCTTGTTCTTCATGACCTTTGCACCGGAACCTGTAACCTTCATGCTTTTCATGAGATATTCAGCATCATCAGGGTGCGTTATATCTGAAATGGTGACCTCAAAATCTCCTTCTTTAACAAACGGCTGTCTTTTTCTCATTGCAGCCGCGACTTCAACTACATCCTTTGTTTCAGCAACATCGTGGGTTCTTACAATGTGGGCACCTTTGTGAATAACAATTGCAGTTGCAGCAAGGCTTCCGTACAGCCTTTCATTTGCCGGTTTGTGAAGCACAGCATCGATGCAGGATTTTCGTGATACTGCTGCAAGCAGCGGTCTGCCAAAAACCCTGAGACTTTCGAACTGATCTATGGTCTCAAAATCAAAAATCGGGTCTTTTTCAGGTATCCATTTACCTACTGCCGGGTCAAGGATGAACTTGCTGGTGTCGATACCCTTTGCATCTGCTCTGCTGATGATGTCAGCAAGAGATTGCATGATTGCATCCATTCCAATTGGGTCACCGGGAACCTTTTCAGATGCCATAACAACAGCAGGGCAGTCGTATTCGGCAACAACATCCACCATTCCAGGATTTGTCGTAAATCCGGAAACGTCATTGATTATATCCGCACCATGTTTCAGGGATTCTTTAGCAACGCTTGCATAAACGGTATCTACAGAAATGAGGGCATCCACATTGTCATTCAGCATTTCCAGCGCAGGGATCATACGATTAAGTTCTTCTTCCTTACTGATAACCGGATTTGCAAGTGGCCATGTTGAACGGGCACCAATATCAAGTATAGTCGCACCGTCATCAATCATCTTTTGTGCAACATCAAGAAGAGAATCGTTACTAACAACAGAACCCTTATAAAAGGATTCCTTGCTCAGATTGATGATACCCATAAGTCTTACAGGATGCTCGTCACCAACTTTCAAGCCGCATATGTCTACATCAACAACCATTATTCAACCTGGTAGTTTTAATCAAAGGTAAATGGGCAAAAAGTTTTGCCAAAATAGTATTCAATTAATAAAATATAAGTGTGCTTATCAGCAGTTTGAAGCTGCCATAAGCACGTGTTCCATAAGAATAGCAATGGTCATTGGACCAACGCCACCAGGAACAGGGGTTATCAGTGAAGCTTTCTTCACAACATTATCAAAATCAACATCACCGTAGACTTTTCCTTCTTTCTCGGTGATTCCTACATCGAAGATCACTGCACCTTCCTTCACCATATCAGCTTTAATGAGGTGCATAACACCGGTTCCGACCACAAGGATATCTGCATCAAGTGTGAACTTGGTCAGATTGTCGGTGAAAACATGGCATACAGAAACCGTTGCATTCCTGTTGATTAACATTGCAGCCATTGGTTTTCCAACAACATTACTGTGTCCAACGATAACTGCATGTTTTCCCTGAATTTCCAGATCATACTCTTCAAGTGCTCTGATAACACCTTTTGGAGTACATGGTACTAGCCCTTCATCACCGATGAGGAGCTTACCCATGTTGTATGGGTGGAATCCATCTGCATCCTTTGCCGGGTCAATTGCAAGCATTGCAGATTTATCATCAAGGTGTTCTGGAAGAGGTAACTGCAGGAGAATTCCATGTATGTCCTTCCTGGCATTCAATTCCTGAATACGCAGCATAAGTTCTTCCTGTGTGGTGGACTCAGGCATATTATGATCCTCTGCATGTATGCCAACTCTTTCACATGCCTTGTGTTTAAGGCGGACATACATCTTGGATGCAGGGTCTTCACCAACAAGTATGGTTGCAAGTCCGGGAGTAACTCCCTTCTCTGCTTTTAGCTTGTCAACTCCCTGTTTTACCTGCTCTTCCACTTTCTTTGACAGGCTTCTGCCGTCTATCTTCCTGGAATCGTAGTTCTCTTCTGCCATTATGCAAACACCTGATGTAGTTTCTATACAGCCTGCGTTTTTAATTTACTTGTAAACAGGGAATCCGCTGCACATCTGCTCAACATCGGAATTGACACCGTGGAGGACTGAATCATTGTCAAGGTTGTTAACGACCTCTGCAATGTATCCTGCGATTTCCTTCATCTGGTCTTCTTTCATTCCTCTTGTTGTTGCTGCAGGTGTACCGATTCTTATTCCGCTTGTAATGAATGGGCTTCTGGTCTCAAATGGGATTGTGTTCTTGTTAAGGACAATTCCTGCCTTGCTCATTCCAGCTTCAGCTTCTTTTCCTGTGATGTCGAACTTGTTAAGGTTAAGGAGCATTACGTGATTGTCAGTTCCACCGGATACTATGTCAAATTCTCTTGCCTGAAGTTCCTTTGCAAGGACATCTGCGTTCTTTACTGTCTGGAACTGGTCTGCTTTGAACTGCTCTCCAAGTGCTTCCTTGAATGCAACAGCCTTAGCTGCAATGATGTGCATGAGAGGTCCTCCCTGAATTCCAGGGAAAACGGACCTGTTCAGGTCCTTTGCGTACTCTTCCTTGCACATTACCATTCCGCCTCTTGGACCTCTGAGGGTCTTGTGGGTTGTGGTTGTGACAAAATCAGCGTATTCCACAGGACTTGGGTGTGCACCAGCAGCTACAAGACCTGCAATGTGTGCGATATCTGCAAGGAGGTATGCTCCTACTTCATCAGCGATGTCTTTGAATGCCTTGAAGTCGAGTGTCTTAGAGTATGCTGAAGCACCGCAGACAATCATTTGTGGCTTGTGTTCCTTTGCCATTGCCATAAGTGCATCGTAGTCAAGGGCTTCTGTCTCCTTGTCAACACCGTATGGTACTATATTATAGAGCTGTCCTGCAAAGTTTACAGGGCTTCCGTGTGAAAGGTGACCACCGTGTGTGAGGTCCATTGACATGATGGTGTCCCCTGGTTTGAGGACTGAGAAATAACATGCCATATTAGAACCGGAACCTGAGTGTGGCTGCACATTTATGTGTTCAGCACCAAAGATCTCCTTTGCTCTCTCAATAGCAAGGTCTTCTGCAATATCTACAAATTCGCAACCGCCATAGTAGCGCTTTCCAGAGTATCCTTCTGCGTATTTGTTTGTCATGACAGAGCCCTGTGCTTCCATTACAGCACGGCTTGCATAGTTTTCTGATGCTATCAGGTTCAGCTTGTAATCCTGACGGTTTGCTTCAAGCCTTAAGGCTTCTGCAATATCCGGGTCAATTTCTGAGATGTAAGACATTGTTACCACGTTAAAGATTGTATCTGTTTTTGAAATCCTGGCTTGCCAGGACAGTATTTGGTTAATGTGAGTTTATCTATGTGTGTACTACAATTCGACCTTCCACTTTAAGTTTACCCTCAACAAAGAGTTTCACAGCTTCCGGGAAAATCTTGTGTTCCTGTTCAAGTATGCGGGCTGCAAGATCATCTGCAGTGTCTGTGTCAAGCACAGGTACGCATTTCTGTATAATTATAGGTCCGGTATCCATTCCTTCATCAACAAAGTGAACTGTACAGCCACTTACCTTCACGCCATATTCAAAAGCCTGTTGTTGTGCATGAAGTCCTTTGAAAGAAGGGAGCAGTGCAGGATGTATGTTTATTATACTGTTACGGTATGCTGCTATCAGGTCTTTACCAACAAGACGCATGTATCCTGCAAGGAGTACCAAATCGACATCATTGTCTTTCAGGACTTCCATTATCTCTTTTTCGTATTCCTGTTTACCTGAATAATCCGAAGGGTCGACAAACACATCAGTAATTCCATGATTGCGTGCACGCTCAAGTGCATACGCGTCACCAACATCGCTTATAACAACGGATATCTTTGCATTCCCAATGTATCCGCTTTCGATATTATCTATAATGGACTGTAAGTTCGATCCTCTTCCTGAAACAAGTACTGCAATGTTGGTAGTCATTGTTAGTTCTAAAAGGGATTTCTGTATATTAGGGTTTTGGATTTGCCAAAAAAGTCGAAATATTCAGGGAATCTCTGTAATTTTTCAGTACTTTTAATGATATCAGGAAATATCAATATTGATGTTATGCTTCTTTGTCCTTTCATCAATAAGCTCAGCAAGCTCCTCAGTACCAGATAGCTTATCCAGTTCAGTTTTTTCGATAAGCACGGTGTTTTCCACAGTCTCGGATTTTATCTGTCCGTTTATTATAAAGACCGACTTTGTCATTGTAACACAGGAAATGCTGCTCATCAGATCTGCACGCTTAATCATTGCGCTGCTGTATGTGCTTACGCCTGTAAGCAATGTGTCAGATGTATCCTTAGATATCGCCTTAAATGGTGCCTGGCTTGTGGACATTACCTGGTATCCCAGAGCATTAAGCATTCCAAGTATACCATCATCCGGTTGCGCTTCACTGGTCTTTTCCTGCTGTGGTTTCTCCAAACTGGCTCGCTTTTCAAAACACTGGAGTATGTCTATGGATTTTGCAAGTGCAACATCCAGCAACTCCTCAAGTTGAAGTACAATATCTATTGACGCATCCATGCCTCCTTCTTCGTACTTGCTAATGGTTCTCCTTGACACTCCAAGTTCAGTAGCAAGCGCTCCAAGTGACATTGCAGTTCTCTTGCGTGCTTCTTTCAGCACATCCCCATCAATAGATACATAGAGTCCACCGGGAGCTGCGGATACAAGAGGTGGTACATCCTCTACAAAATAGTCATAGAGGGTCTGGACATTCACAGCGGGAATGTCATATCGCATGTAAACCACGCTGTCTTCCAGCATCTGATCTCTGGTCTTAGCACCTATAAGAACAGCAGTTCCTCCAAGATAGCGTGCAAGGCTTTTCATTTCCCTTGCAGTTTCCTCATTCAGGCCATCTATATTATACAGTACCTTGTAAAAGATGAGAACATCCCCTTTTCTGGCTGCAAGGTCAAAGCTACGTGGACGAATATTACATCGCTTTGAGACCATAAAGCCGGCTTGCTGTAATACATCAATAATCTGATGTATGAGGATGTCTTTTGTCATAAGTAAATAGGCATTGTTTGCACATCTATATATAATTATCTTGCAAATCCTCTTTAAATACAGACTCCTTATCCTTATGAATAACAAATAATAATATTTTATGAGTAAATTATTTATCTGATGTGCGGAAATAATGTTGTATATACAATAACATCTTGTTTTTTTACGATAGTTGGTGCATTGCTTGTTGAGTAAAAATATGGAACCAGAGATTGGCGAAATATAAATTTCATTTGAGGAGTATTTTTGATGTCTGTACTTGATAGATATTTTCTGGGTACCAGAAATATTATCGTATTCTCCTTCATCTTTGGAATATTTTCCTGGTTAACAGATGCATTACTGGACTACATTTTCTTCTCTCAAAGATCGTTTCCGAATAGCTTGATTTTCGGTCTTTCAACTCATGAAATATACATGCGCCTTTCAATGTTTTTCATAATCCTGTTGTTTGGAATAATTGTTTCACTATTTGTTCACAGGATGCAGGAAATGAATAACGTAATTGAGAATGAGAAAATAAAATCCCATAAGATAATGGATATCCTGCCTATGATTATACTTTTTTTAGATACAGAGGGGAATGTTTCATGTGTCAATAAGAAAATCCTTGAAATCACCGGTTATGATGAATGCCAGATTTGCGGTAGCAAATGGTTTTCTTTACTTCTTCCTGAAGACTACAGATCAGAAATGCGTTCTTACTGGAATCAATTCCTCTCAGAAGAGTTGGATTCTGTCACAGATCTCGAAGTTCCTATTCTATGTGCAGATGGATCCAAAAAAACTGTTCTTTGGAATGCTGTTTCTTTTATCGATGATGGGAAATTTGCTGGTGTAACCATATCAGGCGAAGATGTTACTGACAGAAGAATTGCTGAAAAAGCACTGCTTCTGGATGAATCCCGACTTGAAGCTCTGCTTGAACTAAATCAATACTCTGATTCTACAACAGAAGAAATCCTTGATTTTTCCCTTGAAAAAGCGATAAACCTTACTGAAAGCAGTGTAGGCTATATTGGCTTTGTTAATGAAGCTGAATCAACTTTTGCCATGTATTCATGGTCTGAAATTACAAAATCGGGTTATGAGATTAAAACGGTAAATATGGATTGCAATATATCAGAAGATAATCTGTGGGGGATGATCGTAAAGCAGCGTAAACCTATTATCTCAAATAATTATCCTGATGATTCTCCTATCAAAAAAGGTTCTCCTGCAGGTCATGTAAAAATCCGTAATTATCTTTGTATACCAATATCTGATTCCGGTAATATTGTCATGATAGCAGGTGTGGGTAATAAGAATGGAAACTATGACAGTTCTGATATCAGGCAGATAACACTTCTCATGGAAGGTACGTGGAAGATAATACAAAGAAGGGAGAATGAGGAAAAGATAAAATCCTATTCAAAGGAAGTTGCTGAGAACAATAAAGAACTGGAATCCTTAGACCGTATGAAAGACGAGTTCATGGCAAATATAACCCACGAGCTCAAAACACCACTGATCCCAATTAAAGGATATAGTGAACTACTTTTTGAGGGACACTTGGGTTCACTGGATGAGGATCAGAAAAAAGGCATAGGTGTAATTCTTCAAAATGCTGAAAGGTTGCATAAACTAATTGATTCTCTATTATATATGCAGAATATCCGTTCCGGAAATATACAATATCACCTTGATTCTATAAATATTGTTAATGTACTTGACAATGTGATCGATGAATTGCTTGTCTTTAAAGACAAAGAGTTCCCTGATCTGAAAAAGGAATACTCATCTCCTCTGCCTTTTATATGTGGTAATACTACCTATCTCGAACAGGTTTTTTCACACATACTTGAAAATGCCTTAAAATTCACTCCATCTGATGGTTTGATTACAGTTGTGGCTTCTCACGAGGGCAAAAATATTAGAATCATTGTCAGGGATACGGGTATAGGAATATCTCAGGAAGAAATGCCTAATATTTTCAAACGCTTCTATCAGGTAGATGGTTCCCTTAACACGCCGTTACGGTGGAAATGGTCTTGGCCTGTATCTTTGTAAAAGCGTGGTTGAGGCTCATGGGGGCTCTATCCGTGCAGTCAGTGAAGTTGGTAAAGGTACTGAAATACATGTCCTTTTACCGATTATAGAAGAATAACAGTCAGGTAATTTTCATCCCTAAGGAATCATTTAACACTAATCAATAATATCTCCAATTGATCAAATGAGCAGTGAAATCACTAAAATGGTCATTGGAATTGATGACACAGATTCCAGGGAAGGGATGTGCACCACCTACTTGTGTGCTCTTTTAAGAGACGAGCTTTCTTCATTTGCACAGGTTATATCAGAACCAATACTTGTGCGCCTTAATCCTACAATTCCCTTCAAGACCCGCGGAAATGCATCAGTGGCACTGTTTATTGAATGTGATGATAAGGAGAAAATCATTGGGCATGTTACTGATAAAGTATCATCAATGGCATGCCTGGATAACGAAAATACAAATCCTGGTGTTGTTTTTGTTGATGAGGAACAGTTCGATTCTGTAAGTGACAAGCTAAGTTCCTTTTTCAAACGTGCTGTTAAAGATGTAATCACAATAGATGAAGCAAAGAAACTTGCTTCTGAACTAAATCTTGAGTTTCAGGCTTTCAAGAATGGACGCGGTCTTATAGGTGCTCTTTCTGCATGCGGGGCAATGCTTGATCCTGACTGGGACCACACTTACGAGTTTCTTGCTTACAGGGAAAAAGATGTATGGGGAACCAGGCGTAGTGTTGATGGAAGCTCTCTTTTTGAAGCAGACAAACAGACATATCCTGACACATGGGACACCGTGGATCTGGTAAACGATATGGTAGTATGTGTTCCACATTCAGGTGATCCTGTTCTTTATGGAATCAGGGGAAAGGATGCAGGTTCTGTCAAAAAAGCTGCTTCCTTTGTAGTTTCAGAACCTGTGGAACGAGTCTGCATTTATCGTACCAATCAGGGAACAGATATGCATTTGGTATCAGTTTCATCAATTAGTGACATTGAAGAGATGCATTCCTATATTCTGGAAGGTGAGGTTTGTTCCGAACCCGTGACCATCAGAGGGGGACATACAATATTTATGTTGAAAGACGTATCAGGAGATGTCATTGACTGTGCTGCCTTTGAGCCTACAAAGAATTTCAGGGAATTAATTCGTAAACTGATTCCTGGTGACAGAGTAGTTGTTTATGGCAGTGTTACTGAAAATACAATCAACATTGAAAAGATAAAAATTACAGAGCTGTCAAAGGCTTATGATATCAGGAATCCTCCATGTCCTTCCTGTGGAAAGAGAATGAAATCTTCTGGCTCAGGTCAGGGTTACAGGTGTAAGAAATGCAGCACCAGCTCAGAGATTCCAGAAAAAACCGAAGTTAAAAGAGATATTGTTCCGGGATTCTATGAAGTTCCTCCATGTGCAAGGCGCCATCTTGCAAAACAACTTCTACGATTCAAAAATGAGGAAGTGCCAATCTTTTCTGGCAGATGATATCTTTATTAATTTATCTTAATGATTTCAGTTCTGCAATTGGTGCAGATTTCTGTTTGTGCAGGTTTGAATTAATCCTTTTCAGGACTGAATCTCTTTGGGTTACACTCATCCCAAGAGTATTCTGGGCTACCTGAGGTGTTTCACCCTCAAGTAAAAGTGCAAGGAACCTGTCCACCAGTTCATATGTAATTCCAAGTTCATCCTCATCTGTCTGGTCAGCCCAGAGTCTTGCAGATGGGGCTTTTGTGATGATTTCTTCAGGAACTTCCATGATTTTTGACATTTCCCTTACCTCTGTTTTGTAAAGGTCACCTATAGGTTCAAGGTCAACTCCTCCGTCGCCGTATTTAGTGAAGTATCCGAGAAGAATCTCTGTCTTGTTACCTGTTCCCATCACCATTCTGGACATTATGTTGGCATAATAATAGAGAACTGACATTCTTATTCTGGCTTTGAGGTTTCCGTTGGCCTGTGAGTTAGACTCTGCACCTTCAGGAATTGAGTTAAGGTATCCTGCAAGTATCTCTGATATATCAACAGTCTTGAATTCAATATCAAGTCTCTCTGCAACTTCTGTGGCATCCAGAACATCTTCTGCAGGTGTCAGAGTGAGTTCAGGCATGTGTATACCAAGAACATTTTCTTTTCCGAGAGCTTCAACTGTCAGGTATGCAGTAAGCGCAGAATCGATCCCTCCGCTAAGACCTACAACAGCACCTTTAACGCCTGCCTCAGTTGTTTTTTCCTTGATAAACTCAACGATGATGTCTTTAGCTTTTGAAATATCCATTTTATCAATCCTGCCGGTATTTAGTGGAGAATGGTCCCAATTATATTAATTTATTTGTCTTTGAAGAGGACTTTGAAGCAGACAGCTTGATTCCCTGTCCGGTTATGTTATAGTTTATTATCTCAAGTGATATTTCCGTGTCTCTCATTTTAGGAATATAAATGAACCTCTCCATTTTACCGGTATATGGATTTTCTTTTATCATCAATTTGATGGTTCCACTACTTGAATATTCAGATATCTTGTGAGTGAGTTCATGTGCAGTCGCATCCATTATTATAAGAGATGTCCATTTTGATTCTGCAAAAAGGTAAATAAGGGTGTCAAGTTTGTCCCTGAACACGTTCAATTCTTCTCCTATTGAAAATGTACCCATATTATCGATGACAATTACCTCTACGTCTTCGGGAATGATATATTTGATATTGCGTGGGTCACTGGTATTTGTGATAATGTTTGCATATTTATCTTCCATACCCTCTATTCTTTTTTCAAGCACACGTATCATTGTAAGCTGATTGCTTTCTACAAAAGGTTCAATGTCAAGTCCCACAGTTTTTCCATGTCGTACGATTTTTTCAGGAGTTTCTTCAGTTGCCAGCATTGCACATTTTTTACCTTCCATGCATGCATTATAAAGAAAGTGCAACCCGAATATTGTCTTACCTGTCCCTGGTTCTCCTGTCAAAAGATAAGATTCCCCTGCAGGAAATCCTCCCTGTATTTTCTTGTCGATTTCAGGAATTCCTGTAGATATCCGTTCCATAATTTACACCGCGTTTTTCTTTGTAATAGTTAATACATAATGCATATTATATAATGGCATTCTGTATAATATTAGCTACTTCAGTGAGCACAGAATTTAGATTATCTATTCATTTTTGGTGAAAACAGAGTAATACCCTCTTCTGTAATATCGTAATTGATAAGTTCCAGGGTGATTTTCGTTCCTCTCATCTTAGGGATGAACATGAATCTTTCCATTTTACCTGTGTAAGGATTTTCCTTGAACATCAGTTTGATTGTTCCATAGGTTGAATATTCAGCGATATTATGCGTAAATTCATGTGCAGCGGCATCCATTATCATAAGTGATGTTCTTTTTTGTGTGGAAAGCAGGAATGAAAGCACTTCAAGTTCTTCTTTGAATGTTTTAAGATCCACTCCGATGGAAAATGTCCCCAGGTTGTCAACAACAATTACGTTCACATCATCATCAATAATATGGGCAAGATTATTCAGCGTGTCAATGTTCATAAATATGAAGCTGCCCGGATCTTCTTTCATATTCATTACTCTCATCTCAAAGAAACGTATCATTGTAAGTTGTTTGCTTTCAATGAAAGGTTCCAGATCAAATCCGATAGCTTTTCCATGCTCTACTATTTTTTCCGGAGTTTCCTCTGTTGCCAACATGATACATTTTTTGCCTTCGAGACAGGCATTGTACAGGAATTGCATTCCAAATATTGTTTTTCCTGTACCGGGCTTACCTGTGATGAGAATACATTCTCCTTCAGGGAAGCCGCCCTGTAGCCTTTTGTCAAGGCTTTTGATACCGCTGGATATTCTTGCCATTGGAAGTTCCTCCTGAGTTTATATGTATTTACAAGTATATATTAAATTGTGTAATAATTGCACAAATGGGTGACAAAGAATTAATGTATATTCAGAAAGTATCTGGCATTATATGGAATACTACATCGCAGATTCTGCGGTCTTTATTATGGGTAGCGGAATAGAGCCTTATCGAATCATAACTATACCTTCAGTTGTAAATGAACTGAAAAGCAGTGAGGCTGCAATGCGCTTTGACCTTGCCCGGGAAAGTGGTGCAAGGGTCGAAATACCGGAGGATTCTTTCCGTGAAAAGGTCATGCAGACTGCCAACAAGACAAGAGACTGTGAGGAATTGTCCTCCACGGATATTGATATTCTGGCCAAGGCTCTTGAATATAAAGGAAATTCAGTTCTCCTGACAGATGACTATGCAGTCCAGAATGTCGCAAAAGTTCTGGGACTTGAAGTAAAGCCTGTGGCACAGAAAAAGATAAAGGATGTTCTGGTGTGGCAAAAACAGTGTACCGGATGCCGGAAGAAATTTGATAGCGGTGATATCTGTCCTGTTTGTGGTTCTCCCCTGAAGAAAAGGCGCAAAAGAAAAATATAACATCTCTGTTGATATATTACATATAAGTTAAAGATGAATATACGGGATTCACATGAAGAATATTGATAAATTAATCCAAAAGGCCCTTGAATTGCAGGCAAATGGCCTTGTTACAAGGCAAATTGCAGATGAGCTTAACGTTTCCCGGGAAACTGTCACATGGCTTCTGACACGTGCAAAGAAGGAAGAAGTTTCCTCTGCACCAAAAGACATCTCTGTCAACTGGAGCAGCATAGGAAAGAGCGCATTCAGGATGCGCCATGTAGGAATTGCCATGTGTGACATGGTCATTGATACTGTAGAGGCAACCGGAAGTGAAATTGATCTGGTGGTAGGAATTGGCTTGAGTGGTGTACCTCTTGCAAGTCTTATGGCAGAAGAGCTTAACACGGAACTTTCAGTTTACCATGCTTACAATGAGCAGGGTGATGACTCAAAACTCAATGGAGCTTTCAGCAGGAACTTTGCAGGTATCAAAGGAAAGAAATGTATCATAGTGGATGATGTCATTACAACCGGCAACACAATGTCTGATGTAGTAACCCATCTGCGCAGTTCCGGTGCAAAACCAATGGCAATTGCAGTACTTGTAGACAAGAGCGGCTCAGAGACTCTATCAGAAGTTCCCGTTCACTCACTTGTACGTATTACACGTGTGGATTGATCGGATTAAAAAAGAAACAATTAAGAATATATTATATTTTTGTTTTCAGTAGGAGTTATTCAACTCCTACGGAACCTATTTTCTCTACAAGTTTTGAAAGTACTTCTGTGCGCATACCCTGTACAAATTTGATACTCCCGACTACAAGGTGTCCTCCACCGTTTACACCACCACCGTTTACTTCCTCATAGAGTTCCCTTACCATCTGTGGTATATTCATAAGAACTCCCTTTGAGCGGATTACAGCAAAGTCAGGTCCGTATCCTATAGTTACGACAGGTTTTCCATCATATTTTTTACACAATTTGTCGTGAACTTCACCTGATGTCTTTCCGGGTGGTGGGAATGTGAATGTATGGGCGTGGTTTTCCACATCAAGAACATTGAGGATTGCACCATTTGGAAGGTCCTGGGATTTCACATGGGCCATACAGACATCCATCTGTTCGGCTATCATTCCGTTTGCCTGTTCACAAAGAACATTTACAAGGTTTTTGTGTATTGTATGATCGCCAAAATCCAGGATATCGTCAACCATGCCTTTTCCAGTGTTGAACTTGAGCCAGTATGCTGCAAAGTCAAGGGCAAGTGCCATGTCTCTCAGGTTCTGTTCTGTGTACCTGTCAGATACCAGTTCAATGTATCTCCTTGCCTCTTCCGCTTCAGAGCGATCACCAAGAGCAGCTACAGCAGGAAGGTGCTTTATTTCGTTTTCCACGTTGACGTTTATCATACGTGCTACTTCGGTACATAGCATACCTGCTGTCATGCCGAAATCTCCTCCGACATGTGCCGGGTTTACATGGGTTAACAGGTATTCATCAACCACATCGTCAGGCTGATGATGGTCCATAACTATCATCTGAATGCCATACACTTGTGCCTGTTTCATTGCAGCTACGTTCTCGTTGGAAGATCCGTTATCTACACTTATGATAAGTGGCATCTTCTGTCCATGCCTGACTACATCCTCCAGTGCAAAGTTGATATCACGGACTACATCGGTCACTTCATAGAACGGTGCCTTTGAAGGTGCACGTTTGTAGAAATAATATTCTCCATCTGCTCCATTTACTTCTTTTATGAGTGGAATGATTGCCTTCTCAATAGCCAGTGCTGCAGTCATACCATCGGCATCTGCATGGTGGCGCAAGAGAATAGGTGTGGATTTTATGATTGCCTTCCTGATTTCCTTTGCAGCCTTTTTCATGATAGGTCTGAGATTTTCAAGAACCTCACTCTCTACCATAAATTCAATCTCATAAGGCTCTGCTCTTTTATCAATAGCATCTTCTATGCGCTGGAGAATCTCGGTTTCCTGTGGTCCTGTCTGTTTCTTAAGACTCTGGACTTCCAGCTGGAAACTGTCGCCGCGAGCTGTTATTTCACCGGTGGCAGCAACTATCATGTCAGCTTCAATTTCCGGATAAGCTCTCTCGCCTGCGCTCTCAAAAGCAGCACCTGAAACCTGTCCGGTTTCATCTGCAATTGTAAATATTGTAGGCCCTGCAGTTTGTTTAATCTGGATAACTTCTCCCTGGACTTTTACCTTTTTACCTACCATTTGCGACATTTCGCTGGCAAGTATAATAGGGAGTTTCTTTTCAAGTTCGATGGTCTGGTATTCTTTCAGCTTGCGTGGAACCAAATCCATTTTTCCTCTTGGTTTAATTTCCTTTAAACTGACAATAACAGGCTCACCAACTTCAAGGGTTCCATTCATGTTGCTGGAATGGATAAGCCCTCTTAGATTTGAATTCAGGTCTACGAAAACACCAAAATCAGCAATGTTCCTTACTGTTGAATGGTACATTTTCCCGACTTCAAGCTCATCAAGGGTGCATGTGTTGTCAAGTTTGTAGACAATCTGCTTCTTTGCGCATGGCTGGCATACTTCATCTCCATTGTAAAGACGATCCATTTCTGCTCCGCATACCTTGCACTTGTAAAATGTGCCTTTCCCGTCACATGCAACACATTTTATTCTCTCTTCAATCTCTCCTGTCCCGCCGCAGTTGTTGCAGGAAGAACCATTTTTCAAGAAATTTGCCATATCCTTCTCTGAAAGTTTCATAAAGTCTACAGACTTTGATTTTCCCGTCCCTTTGCACTCGGGACACTTAGCAGTGCCTGTGACACTATAGCCTTTCCCGTTGCATTCTACACATTTCTCGCTCATTGTATCTAGTCTTAGATAGTATATATTGGATTTATGTGTTTGCTTGTTAGCCCTGGTTATTAAAAGAGCGAAATATTTATATTGATTATTTATATATTCATCGCAGCATGGTGTTTTTAAACTATTTGTTTGAAATTATTAACGTCAAAATCAATCACATTAATAAACAATAAATGAGTTCTATAATCTGTTGGGTCTGAAATGTTATTTCAATAATAACAATGCTTTCATGCTTTCGTGTACATCCCCTCAAACAAGTACTCAGACCCAGCCTTCTATATCTTTTTTATTGTTTTTAACCCCCTTAAGAGCTGAGCTTTCATTATTTCTCCACCGGTATATTTTTAAGAAGTAGGCTCTTTATATCTATCTAACAAATTCTCTATTTCTTCTTCAGGAGAGTGGCAAAATATGGTTTTGACTGATATTCTTTTTCCGTTAGCTATAGTGGCAGTTATTATATTGTCCAAGGCTATCAAGATCGTTAATGAATATGAACGTGTAGTAATCTTCCGTCTGGGAAGGCTAAGTGGAGTCAAAGGCCCGGGTCTGTTTCTTATCATTCCTATAATCGATACGGTTGTAAAGATAGACCTTCGTGTGGTTGCAATTGACGTTCCAAAACAGGCAGTAATCACAAAGGATAATGTAACCGTGGCTGTTGATGCTGTTGTTTATTATCAGGTTATTGATCCCACAAAGGCAGTCAATGAGGTTGAGAATTTCAAGTATGCAACTGCAATGCTTTCTCAAACAACACTCAGGGATGTTATCGGCCAGCTTGAACTTGATGATGTGCTTTCCAACAGGGAAGATGTCAACAGGAACATCCAGGAGCAGCTTGATATTTCCACTGATCCGTGGGGAATCAAGGTTACCGGTGTAACTCTCAGAGACGTAAGTATTGATGACACAATGCTTCGTGCAATTGCAAAGCAGGCAGAAGCAGAGCGTGAAAAGCGTTCACGTATCATTCTGGCAGACGGTGAGTTTATTGCCGCTACAAAGATGAAAGATGCTGCACGCCTTTATGAGGAAGTGCCGGTTTCAATCAAGCTCAGGGAATTGCAGACATATGCTGAGATAGCAAGGGAAAAGAACATGATTGTGGTGGCTAATTCCACAGATGTTGCAGAAGTTGCAGCCTTTTCAAAGGCATTTACCAAGAAAGAGTGATGGAGGAATTATGTTACATAAGTGCCGGTCATACCTGAGCACTTTTCTTTTTTTAACGTTGCTCTTATCTGTTTTTTCAGGCAATGCATGTGCTGCGGAACAGCAGAAGGTTCTGGTGGTGGATATATCTGATTCTATCACTCCTGTGACGGATGATGTTTTAGCAGATGCTATTGCTTTTGCAGAAAATGACAACTATGAGGCTCTTGTCATCACTCTCAACACACCAGGCGGCAATCTTGACGAAACACTTTCCATAATGGAGCAGATTGCTGCAACTGATGTCCCAGTTATTGGATATGTTTATCCTGAAGGCACAAAAGCATGGTCTGCCGGTACTTTGATACTCATCAGCACTGACATTGCTGCGATGGCACCTTATACTATTATAGGTTCTGCACAGCCTGTTACTGTCACTGCAAGCGGAAGTGAACCTGTAGAGGAAGGCAAGATAATCAATGCGATTGTCAAGAGGACAACCGAAAATGCAAAAATGCATGGTCGTAATGAGACTGCTGCCGGGAAATTCATAACAGAGAACCTGAATCTTGATGCCCAAACAGCTCTTGAGTATGGGGTTATTGAGTATGTTGCATCAGATATTGATGATTTGATGTCACAGCTTGATGGTGTTGAAGTAAAAGATAAAGTTCTTGACACAAACGGTGCGGATATCACTTATTATGAACCATCTCTGAGACTGGCTTTTATGGGTATTATCTCCAATCCGATTGTATCCTCGATGCTTCTGCTCCTTGGTGTTTATGCCATCATACTTGGAATCTCACATCCGGGTTTTGGTGCTGAACTATTCGGTGTAATAGCTATTGCACTCGGACTTATCGGAACAGGCTTTGATGTGGATATCGGTGCTCTGTTTCTGGTTGTTGCCGGTGTGGCACTGCTTGTACTTGAATTCCAGGCTCCGGGTTTTGGGGTCTTCGGAATTGCGGGTCTTGTGTGTATAATTGCAGGCAGCATATTGCTGGTTCCCACTGATTTTCCAAATAACTATACTCCGGCTGAATTCCAGCGGACACTGATAATATCTGTGGCGACACCGACAATATTGATCGGGCTTTTCTTCGTGTTCATCATTTACAAGGTATTTGAGGTTAGGCGAAAAAAACCACTATTTGGTGAACTTATCGGTGACATGGCTCTTGCACTTGAACCTATTGGGAACGGTCAGACTGGATATGTTCTCCATAGGGGGCAGCATTGGAAAGCACGCTCATCAGATGTTATTGAAAAAGATGACAAGGTAACGATACTTGAAAAGGACGGTGTTGTGCTTGTTGTCGAGAAATTAAAAGATGAATCAGAATCTGAAAATCAGATTGGTGTCGGACAAGATTAAACACAATATGCAGAAATATTGAATGTGGATTTTTGAGGTTCAAATTTTAGGTAGAAAGGAAATCCTTTCTACTTTCTTTTAACCATTTCAACAACGCGGCGTTTCTTCTCAATTGCATTGAGGGCTGCTGTATCAATGGCTTTTTTCATTTCATCAAAGTCACGTGGATTTTCATCACCTATCATCTTCTTGATAGGCGTGTATGCTGATTCCCTGAAACGTGGTGTAAAGTCTCTTGCTTCTCCGTCAATTATGACTTCTGCGCCGGTCCCTTCTACGACTTTTCCAATAACTGAAATATCGACATCTGCGCTTCTGATGGTCTTCATGATATCTTCAGCATATTCTTCCGGTGCAATGATGAGCAGTGCATCAAGGGAAACTCCAAGGTAGTCGATTTCCAGTGACTCGAGCATATCAAGAACCTTAGGGTTGACAAGTTTTCTCATTTCCTTTTCTTCAAAAATGAGCTTGACACATGCTGTTCTGGATATTTCTTTTGCATCTCCCCGGATTCCACCGTTTGTGACATCTGTCATTGCATGAATGTGTTTTACAAGACCTGAATCCAGAAGTTTCTCGCATGCTTCGAGGAATTTAATGTTGATGGTCTCATCAACGATTTCATGCATCTCATAGTAGAGCGCAGTTGTGGATATTGTTCCACCACCTGCTCCTTCTGTCATGAGGATGACATCTCCTACCTGTGTCTGTTCACGGGATGTGAGGTCAGTTGAAACACCAACAGCACCGACTCCTCCGGTCATGCGCTCCCCGATGACCATGTCGCCACCGATTCTTAAGGTGCTGCCTGTAATAAGTGGAATATTTGACAGGTCGGCCACCGCAGTGATACCTGCAATGTGGTCAAAGACCTTGCCAACATCTCCGTCATCTGCAACGTGAATATCTGAAAGCATTGCCACAGGTCTTGCACCCATGACATAGACATCACGTAGTGCTGCCCTTGCAACGTGGAATCCTGCAAGGAATGAATAATCGCTAAGTCTGGAGTGCATTCCGTCAACTGTGAGGATGACATATTCTCCTCCTTCGGATTTCACAACTCCCGAGTCATCAAGATGTGTGGTGTCCACGACCGCTTTTGTCTTGCCGATTACCTCGGCTATCTTCTCATGGGTGTAGAAATCCCCGAGACCCCTGGATCCGACACCGAATTCTCCCATTGTAACACCGGATACGGTGGGTTCGAGTACATCACCTTTCAGGACAAGGGTTGCTTTTGCCTCTGTGATGGTTGCCTGTGCAAGTTTACGTGCATGTTCAGGATTTGTTTTCTTGACTTCCAGAATTCTGGCAGTCAGCTTATCTTCAAGGTCAGGTACGTTATTACTGAGCCCTCTTTTTGCGTAGCCTTCAATATCCATATTCTCATCCCTTAGCACATAGCAACAAAGTTCTTCAGTATTTTAAGGCCTGTGTCGCCGCTCTTCTCAGGATGGAACTGGGTTCCGATTACATTTCCTGCATCATTGACAATAGCGGCTGCAAATTCTGTACCGTATTCGCATGAAATAAGCGTGTTCCTGTCTGATGTGTCCACATAGTATGAGTGTACAAAATAAACGAATGAGCCTTCAGGTATTCCATCAAAAATAGGGTGTTCCTGTGTAATTTTTATTGAGTTCCATCCCATGTGAGGAACTTTAAGTTCAGAGTGTGGGAATCTGAGTACCTGACCTTTTACAAGGTCAAGGCCTTCTGTTACTCCTCCCTCTTCAGATGTGCTAAGCATCATCTGCTGGCCAAGGCAGATACCGAGCATTGGCTTTCCTGATTCAACATATTCGTCAATGGTGCTTCTTAGAACTTCCACGTTCTTCATCGCATCCCTGAAAGCACCGACACCCGGAAGAATTACACCATCCGCATTTTTTATCTCTTCAGGGTCACTTGAAATGATTACGTCTGCACCTGCGTGTTCCAGCCCCTTGCGAACACTTCTGAGGTTGCCAAGCCCGTAATCGATGATAACGATCTTCTTCATGTGAAATTAAAGAAGGGTTTTGGTACATGAATGTAACGATGTGGGATTTTGTTGTTTAGAATTTCCATTAACCCTTGCTAAACAATCATTTGATTTTTTGATGCTGCATATAAAAAACAAAGTTTTAATATTGCTTTATTTATAAAGTATGTAGGATTTAGGCGAGTTTGTTTATCATGACTAAAAAAACACGTTCTATCATTCAAGACATTAGCAACAGTTATGACTCTATTCTTAAATTAATTGTAACCACAATAGTATTGGCTTTTGGAATTAATTTGATCTCTAGTCAATTCGTAGATTCCATAAACCTGTCACCCTAATCTACAATAATTTTTGGGTTGTTATTATGTATTGTATCACTAGTGTATCTTTTCTACAAATTGCTAAATGGTTCTCGTAAAGAGCATGAATTCTGTGCTTTCATTTTGTATGATAAGGAAGAAAATACGTTAGTTGAGGTATCGAGATATGATTTCTCAGAGGACATTCAATGGTACTTCGAATCTGCCTTTAATGAAAATCTTGCATTAGAAAACCAGTGGAAAAGAGATAAGCTCAGTGACCTGCATTTTTCGGATGAAAATCTAATACAAAATAATAAGTCTGCAAGATTAATTGTAGAGGCCACACAATACTATCTATTAAAAAGACTGTCAATCCATTTAACAGATTATTTTGAACATAAATATTTAGAAGAAGCCAATTTGAAAAAGTATGGACGAGTAGATATTCCTGAAGTACTTTTAAGTAACAAATTTTTAGATTTATTTTCACGTCCAATGGCAGAAAGATCTGCGTTTGTAGATGAAGAAGAGGACAGAAGTGAATTCGAAGGTGAAGTGATAACGGTTTATGGCAATGGTGTATATTATGACAAGTTTGAATTGGTTTTACCATTAAATAGTAAATTGAAGAAGCCGACTGACTCCGCAATTGAAATCGACACTCAGAGACTTAAAATATCAATGGATATTCATTTTGATGGTTGTAATAACTCTCTTCCTCGAGGTTTTGAACAATATTACTTAGGTATCGATGACAACAACCTTCTTAGATTTGATGCGTTTGAAGTAAAAATTAACATTAGCGTTGATATGAAGCTAAGAAGCTTATTTTCAAGATTAGGGTGGGAATACTATTATTGGATTGATTCTTTCCTTGATGATATTGATTATTATGTTTCTCAAGATGTTTTTTTTAAACGTATTAATTGGGAATCTGTACTTACAGTAATCCACTGTGAAAATATTAAAAACAAATGCAAAGAAGATGCTAATTCATTTAATTTAAATATAGATAAAGTAGAAATTAGAAAGATTGAAAGTACTGAATAAAAATTGAAAATTGAAAACTGTGATGCAATCATTTGATTTCTGTTTTCATGGTTTGAATCATGATGCTCGTTACTATATCTCGTTATTAACGCATTATGGATTTTTTGTTTTTTTGAAATAAGGGGGAAATGTAACGAACAGAACAACAATACCAATCACAAAGGCAGTAAGAGACAGACTGAAAACTTATGGTAAAAAATGCGAGAAGTATGGCGATATACTATCACGCCTGATGGATGCTGTTGACAAAAATGAATTCATGATCTGCATGTACCAGCGCCTTGAAGAAAAAGATCAGTTCGTATCCCTTGATGAACTGTAATTGCAGAAAACATTAGCTTATAATGTTAACGCGCACAAGTATGCCAGTAAGTTTCTTACCTTACAGGATGCTGAAACGAAAAGCAGGCTTATTGAAAAATTTAAGAAATTATAGATAACTCCTTTGAGCAACAATGTGAAAAATAGCATAAATGTTTGTTTTATGGAGTCTGTAGGATTGATTATACTTCTGCTTTTAATTATTCACATAACAACATAAAAATCAAAAACAAATCAATAAATTTATATTCAATGTTCTTTTGTTAGCATTCGGTGATTTTTTGCCAAAGATTGAAAAACTGTTTAATGATGATAGGGCCATTGAGCTTCCTATCAATATAGTAGTCATGTTGGTGGTTGGTATGGTTGCCCTTGCGGCGCTTGTAGCGATTATCCCTCCTCCAACTAAAAATATGTCTGTAAATATCGATGAAGCCGGTGAACAAACTTCAAGTATGACTTCCGGTAACACCGTAATAGTTGATTCGGCTACGGCAGGTTCCCCATTTGCAATTGATGTGGCGATATCTGTGACCGATCCTGACGGCTATCCTGTAAGAGCTGCCAATGTAGTACTTCGTGGACTTGGTGGTGTGGCCACCAATACCACGGATGATAACGGAAAGTGCCTCCTCAGCACGGACTCAAGTAGTGGTGGTTCACCCATCAGCCTTGGTCCGAACCAGAATGAAGGGACCATGGATCTCAGTATTTCGACTGATGGTTTCTACGATTTCGAAAAAAAAGATGCTGTAATGATAGTCAGGACTTCATGATCCTGACATCTTTTTATTTTTCTGATTCTTATGTTAGATGATGAATCTGCATCCGTAGGCCTTCCAATAAGAATTGTTGTCCTCACGATCATCGGTATGATAGGTATCTATACTATTCTCTCGGCCGTAACAAGCACACCTTTTGTTCCCGATACTATGTTTGCATCTTCTAATTGCAGCAGTTTTAATTTAACTGGGGGGACTGGGGATTCACCATACCTTACTGTCAATGTCTTTGACAAAGATGGAAGGCCGATAGGCGATGCTAATGTCGTTGTGTGGGGTCCGTCAGGAGAAAAAGCGGCAGGTGGAATTACAGATGCCGACGGTGAGTTCCAGTACAGGTTCCTGGGCATTTCACTTCCACAAGGTAAGACAGAAGGTTACCTTTCTGTCAAGGTAATGCAGGAAGGCTATCTGGATTATAGTAACGATTATTTCCTGAAAGTAAAAAAAGTGTGAGAAAATCGATCTGGTTTTCTCATTCTTTATTTTTTTAAAATTTTAGAGTTTTAGAATTCTGTCCCTGATAAATTTTTCATGCTGTTTTGCTGTTGACCAGATAGAACTTCATAAGAACTGCAACAGCAAATACAAGGGCAATGCCGAATGAGAAATAAGCAGACCTTATGATGTCCCATTGTCCGTTCATGATGAGGAATCCTGTAAGTGCCAGAATTGCGGCTCCCACAATTCCTGAAAGTTCAACCGGCACTTTCACAGAACCTATATTGATGCGGTTGTGGTTCTCAGCTTTTTCCAGACGCATATTCAGTTGTGAAATCTCATTCCTGATATCCACTGAGAGAGTTTGAATTTCCTCGGTTTCCGAGTTGTCTTTCATCATGACCTGCTCTGAGAGTTTGATATTCTCTTCCCGCAGCTCTGTGATTTGTGAATTAAGGCTGGTTATCTCAGAGTTGAGTTCCTGTAACAGTATGTCATATTCGTGATTCCGGGAATTATTTAGAATGAGATTATTCATCTCGGCACGTATTGAGATGACCTCGGTCATTGTGCTCTCAAGTGCTTCCTCCAAATTAGTCTCGTACTCCGGTATGTAGTCTTCCACGGGTACGTCAACAGAGAGTCTTCGTTCCACTGCACGAAGTCGTTTTTCCACACTTCTGACGGTCTGGTCAAGAGAGTGTAACCTGCCGTTGATATCGTCTTTTACCTGATTATCGTTTTTCATGGTCTGCACCAACAGAGCAGTCCTTTTTACTTAAAGTATTAAAAATCTTTGATTTTAGTTGGATAATTGAAGAGTTATATATTCCGAATTTACATCAACAACGTAGTATTTTTGCTTGTTCAATACGATAGATGACGATTTTCTAGGATAATAAAGGTTCAGGGCATGTCCCTGGTAACCTTTTGAAAAAAGAAGTCCCATGGAAAAGGTGTTCTCTGAAGACATTCCGCAGTACATCATATCTATAATGTTTCCGAGGAAACTTTTGCTGATGTTCCTCCTTTCACCGATTCCAAGGGTGAATGTCTCGGTCATATTCTCACCGGATATTAGTGTCCCGACTTACCAGCAGATGCCTTCGTAGTCGATCTCGGTGCTGAGTTTCTCAGGATTGATAAGCTTCCTGCCGTCAATGACAACTCTGTTTGCCATGGCAGCAAATTCCTGATCCAGATTTCTGAATTCGTTCCATTCTGTCATAATAAGGCATCCATCTGCCTCCTGAAGAGCTTCTACAGGGCTTTTACAGTACGCAACATCATGGAAGAGTTTTTTCATACCTTCCTCAGCCATCGGGTCGTATGCAGCGACATCAGCTCCAAGTTCCAGCAGTTTATCAATAACCGGAATGGATCTTGATTCCCTGATGTCATCGGTGTCGTTCTTGAAGGCCAGACCAAGTACGGTTATTCTCTTGTTCTTTAGCTCACCAATCTTTTCCTGAAGGAGTTCGATCATCTTTAGGGGCTGCCTGTTATTTACATCAACAACAGATTGGAGAAGTTCTGGTGCGTATCCGATCTGGTTTGCTTTGCCGATGAGTGCTTTCACATCCTTAGGGAAGCATGAGCCGCCAAATCCTGCACCGCAGTTGAGAAACTGGCGCTCTATTCTGAAGTCAGTTCCCACGGCATCCATGACTTCGTATGTGTCAATGCCAAGCTGCTTGCAGATGTTTCCTACTTCGTTGGCAAAGGATATCTTGGTTGCCAGGAAAGAGTTGTTGACGTATTTAATCATCTCTGCTGTCCTTGGATTGGTGTGAGTAATCTCGCATTCCAGCTTGCGATAGAGCTCAGATACGACAAAAGAGGATCTCTCATCGATTGCACCGACCACGACCTTGTCAGGATGCATGAAGTCATAGACAGCCTTGCCTTCCCTGAGGAACTCCGGGTTCATTACAACACCAAAGTCTTTTCCTGCCTTTTTGCCCGAGTACTCTTCTACTATCGGAAGTACGACCTTCTCGGTTGTTTCAGGCACGACTGTGCTCTTTACAACCACTACATGATAGTGATCTTTCTTTGCAATTGCTTTCCCAAGGCTGGCACTTGCAGCTTTGACTATTGAGAGGTCAATGCTCCCATCTTCTCCTGATGGCGTCCCCACGCAGATAAATGAAGCATCGGAGTTCTCAACAGCATAATCATAATCCGATGTGGCAATGAGTGTCTTCTGGCTATACTTCCCCAGCAGTTCATCCAGTCCCTCTTCCCAGATAGGTGCAATTCCTGCATTGATCTGTTTTACTTTCTCTTCGTCAATGTCAATGCAGATGACTTCATGCCCGAGTTCTGCAAAACAAGCGGCTGAGACTGACCCGACATAGCCTGAACCAATAATGGATACTTTCATGATAAGATTCTCCTGAGCTGTAAATTGTTTGGGAGTGTATATTAGGATTTGGTATGTGATTTTTGTAAGACTCTCTTTCAAAAGCAATTTATTAATATATTCTTAACTCCATTTTCTTAACAAATATTGATTGTGAACGTGGGTGCTATGAAATCAGGATTGTATGAACATATTGTGAACAAATTTCTTTCTGAAAACTTATTCAATATTGATGACAAGCACAAACATTTATCTCGACTAAATGATTCTGATAGCAACGATTATTTGGCACAATATCTGTATCGAGTCCTTTCTCATGCTTTATCTGAGATCAAAAGTGATAAAGGTGGAAAAACAAAGATTGATAAACAGATTGAGTTATGCAACGAAATACTAGATATTTTGAATCGTTATGATATTGAAACCCAAGGTTTAGATGTTTCAGAATCTGCTGAAAAACTCATGGCTGTTTTAGATGAGAATCTGAGTGTTGATTTCTCACGTCCTGATACTCCCCTTTCTTTAGGCGCATTACTAACAGGCACAAGACAGGATCCTTCCCTAGTTTCTCAACTTAAAAAAGAGATTTTGTCATCTGATAGAGTGGATATTCTTTGTTCATTCATAAAATGGAGTGGCATTAGAATACTCCTAGAAGAACTAAAAGAGTTCACTTCAAGAAAAGGAAGTGAATTAAGAGTTATAACAACAAGTTATATGGGTGCAACGGATTCAAAGGCAATTGAGTTTCTAGAAACTTTGCCAAACACAACCTTGAAAGTCAGTTATGATACTAGACGAACGAGATTGCATGCAAAAGCCTACTTATTTGAAAGACAAACTGGTTTTTCTTCTGCATATATTGGTTCTTCTAACATCTCTAATGCAGCATTAACAGATGGATTAGAATGGAACATAAAAATAAGTCAATATGAACAGCCATTTCAATGGGCTAAAATAAAAGCTACTTTTGATACATATTGGAATGATAGGGAATTTGAGACCTATAAAAAAGATAACAAGTCGAGATTGATAAAAGCATTACAAGCAGAAAAACACGATAATAATACTGACTTTGTGATGCCAAATTTTGATTTAACGCCATATCCATTCCAAAAAGAAATACTCGAATCAATATGGGCAGAACGTCAACTGCGTAGAAACAAACACTTAATTGTAGCTGCAACGGGCACTGGAAAAACTATGATTGCAGCCTTTGATTTCAAGAAATTCAGGCAGGAATTTTTTGCAAGCCACAAAAGAGAACCGCGCTTATTGTTCATAGCACATAGGGAAGAGATATTGAAACAATCTCTGTACACATTTAGAATGGTTCTAAGAGATCACAATTTTGGGGATATGATGTTTGGTGGGAATATTCCTTCAAATACGGAACAAATATTTGCATCAATTCAAACATACAATTCAAAAGAAATTCATACTCTTTTAGAATCTGAATATTTTGATTATATTGTAGTAGATGAGTTCCATCATGCAGCGGCTCCAAGCTACAAAACACTTTTAGTACATGTAAATCCAAGCTGCCTCTTGGGTTTAACTGCAACTCCAGAACGTACTGATAATTTGGATGTTAAGAAGTTCTTTGATAATCACATAACTGCAGAGATTCGTTTACCAGATGCAATAGACAGAAAGTTGTTGTGTCCTTTCCAATATTTCGGTATTACTGATAGTGTTGATTATTCTACTTTAAAGTGGCAACGTGGTGGTTATGTTCAAAGTGAACTCAGCGAACTTTACACTGCAGATGAAAACCGTGCAAAACTAATTTGTGAAAAAACCATTGACACAGTTTTGGATATCAGAAATGCTAAAGGTCTAGGTTTCTGTGTTTCAAAAGCACATGCAAAATACATGTCTGAGATATTCAATAAAAATAACATTCCAAGTGAGTATCTGACTTCAGATTCTAGTAAAGATGCAAGAAGCTCTGTTCAAAAACGGTTGTTGAATAAAGAGATTAACTTCATTTTCGTTGTAGATTTATACAATGAAGGAGTTGATATTCCAGAAATAGACACAGTCCTCTTTTTACGTCCAACTGAAAGTTTAACAATATTTTTGCAACAATTAGGACGTGGACTTCGGTTAAGTGATGATAAAGACTGTTTAACTGTATTGGATTTCGTGGGACAAGCAAACAAAAACTATAGATTTGATTTGAAGTTCAAAGCATTGATTGAAAATATAGGTCAAGATATCGCTTTAGAAATCGAGCAAGGATTCCCTCACTTGCCTGCCGGTTGTAACATAGAATTAGAAAGGAAATCTAAAGAATATATTTTAGATAACATTAGTCATGTTCTCAATCTAAGACGACAAACAATTGTGAAGAGAATTTCTAGCTTTGTTGCCGACACGGGAATGGAACTATCTTTTGAGAATTTCATAAACTACTATAATCTAGATCTCGATGATATCTACAAAAAGATGTGCTGGTCAAGAGGGCTAGCAGAAGCTGGAATCATTGATAATTTCAATGAACCTGATGAAGAGAAATTAACTAGTGGCTTGAGAAGAATCCAACATATAGATGATAGCAATTATATTGATTGTGTTCTCAGGCATCTAAATGTGAATAATATAGAAGAAGCAACACTCTCTGAAAAAGAAAGATACCATCTAACAATGTTTATTCTAACTATTTGGAATAAAGAAGAGTTTGCTTCATTAAACGATGCGTTTTCTAAGTTGCTAGATAATCCTGTAATCTATGATGAAATAATCATGCTTTTAGAATACAAAAAGAGCATCATAAAAGCCATTTCTCCTGAACTAATATTGCCGTACGTTTCATCTTTGAGTTTGCATTCCAAATATACGCAAGCAGAGGCTCTCGCTGGACTTGGTTATTTTGATTTACAGAATAATCACACCGTGCAATCTGGTGTGCTGCCTATAATGGATAAAAAGACAGATGTATTTTTCATTACTTTAAACAAGAATGAAAAGGATTATTCTCCAACTACGATGTACAATGATTATGCAATTAACGAAACACTCTTCCATTGGCAAAGCCAGGCATCAACCAGAGTTGATTCGAAAACAGCACAGAGATACATCAATCACAAAAATATGGGTCAAACAATCCTTCTTTTTGTAAGGATAAACAAAAAGATCAATTCTTTAGCTCAACCTTATTATTTCTTGGGACCGGTGGAATACGTAAGTCATGAAGGTGAAAAACCTATCAGTTTTATATGGAAACTAAAGTATCCAATGCCTGCTCATTTATTAAGAGAAACTGCGAGGCTTATAGTTGGGTGACCACAAAACCCAATCAAATTTGTAGTCACCCATTCACTCCATCCCCTTCCGATACTGCTCAACCAGAAACTCCAATGTTTCTTCGAGGCTGTTCTTTTTGGAATACTGCTGTAGGCAATAGTAATACCTGCCCCTGTCTTCGAACAGTATATTGATAGGAGGATATCCGTTTTTCAGTAGCACATAGTTCAGCAGTAGCCTGCCAACCCTGCCGTTGCCGTCCTCAAAGGGGTGGATGTACTCGAACTGGTTGTGGATCAGGGCGGCAAGAACAAGGGGTTTAAGCTCATCCGAATTATCCCTGTACCAACCGGCCATGTCCTCTAGTTCTCTTTTGATCTCCTCCTTCGGGATGCCCTGGTGCACGATCTCCCCATAGGCATTGCGGATCACAACCTCAACATCCCTGAGCTTTCCGGCAAAGCTCTTGGAACCTTCAAAGCATATCCTGTGAAGCCTGGTAATAAGCTCCAGTGACAGCTCTTCATCCGTATTTTGTATGAACTCCACAGCCTTTGCAACATTCAGAGCCTCCATCTCATCCGAGTTGGTGGCATCCTCATTATGCCGTAGCAGGTCATGCACCTCTTCAGGAGTAACACTCGACCCCTCAATAGCATTGGTATTGAACACGAATTTCTCCGTGAATGCCTTCCAGCCGTCCACATCAAGGTGAACTATTTCCACATCCTTGTCGTACTCGTTGAGCTTCTCGATCTCTTTTTTCGTAAGCGAGAACTTCAGCAGGTCGGTCTTAGCCTGCATTTGCTGCATTATCTCTTTTTCAGCTTCCTCCCTGCGCTCCTCAATCTTCTCTTCAGTCAGGTTCAGGCCCAGGTAATGCCGTATCTTTCTCGTCTTTTTTCCGACACGGTAGGAGTGAGACAGGTAGTATTTCGTATTGTTTCCCTGTTTTCTCTTTTCAATATGCATATATAAATGGGTGACCACATTCTATATAGCACTTTTGTGGTCACCTATCAAATACACCTGCAGAGCCTGCCGACCATTTTCATGCCCTCTGCAACCAAATCTCTATAGCAAGACTATTTATGATGAGAATGCCAACTTTACATTATAATAAATCCTTGAAATTGTCGCAAAACTGCACTCATAATCACTCCAAAAGAGCACCCTCACATGTCCCACGACAACACCAATGTATGTCCTGTAGAAAAGTCCGGCAGCCTCGATAACAGGATTCGCAGATGGCTGCAGAACCCTCTGAAGATACTCGGTCCCTATGTCAGGGAAAGTATGGAAGTTCTGGAAATAGGCTGCGGTCCGGGATTCTTCACAATGGATATGGGTCGGATGGTCGGAAAAAGCGGGCGTGTAGTGGCAGTTGATCTTTAGGAAGACATGCTTCAGAAGGTAAAAGAGAAAATCAGTTTGTCCGGGGAAGAACTGAATATAGAGCTTCACAAATGCGAAAGTGAGAGAATTGGTGTATCCGGGGAGTTTGACTTTGTATTTCTTTTCTACGTTGTCCACGAACTGCCGGATCAGGAGAGTTTCTTCAGGGAACTGGCTTCTCTGGTCAGAAAAGATGGCAGAATTCTTATAGTTGAGCCGCCGATGCACGTTTCAAAACAGGCATTTGATGAGATGCTTGATATTGCCAGCAAGGCTGGGTTTGTGGTTTTGGACAGGCCAAAGATGTTTCCTAATAAAGCTGTGGTTTTGGGGAAGGATTAGAGCTGTATGAGTAAATGCTACCTTTATTCACTAATTAATTTCAGCATACGTAGCTGTTTCTATCTCATAAGGCTGGTCAAATGCTATTCCTTTAATTACCCAGTCTGCTCCGCTTTTCTGTAACTGGAAATATACATCAATAATCTCCGGTTCATTTTCATTGCCCATGATATTAAAGGTGACAGCAGTACAATTACTTTCAATTACCGCAAGGTCATCTTCAACCGTTGTTGACACGATATTGAACTCTTTGATACCACCTGCTTCTATTCCATTGTTGTTGAATATCATCTGTACGCTTGCAGGTACAAGGAATTCCTGTCCTTCGCATAGTTTGAAAGCAGTGGTAAAATCACCTGCATTCACAGCATTGAACATAATTATAACAACATTCTCTGCAGACTCGGATGACGAAGTAACATATTCACCTGCGATTCTCTCTTTTAATCCTGTATTTTGTATCAGAAGCACGGCAAGTAAGAAAACAAAAGTAATGATCAGTGCCTGTCTCAGTATTTTTTTCTTAGATCTTTCTGGTTTCTTTACATCATTTTTCTCTTTTCTGGTTGGGGCAGTGCTGTGAATGGTTCTGAGTTCTCTTTCGGAAGTAAAAAGTTCCCTGGGATAAGAAGCAGTTGAATCTGCAGTTTCAGCGACTTTCATTTTAGGCTTCTTTTTTACTTCTTTTAAATACGATTCATACATTTTCGCAACGTCAACATCTTCAGGCTTTCGGATATTATGTTCATCTTCTCTCAGAGTGCCTGAAAGTCTCTTTTGCATTCCTGTTCTCTGGATATTCATTGAAGAATTTCTTTTATCCGTTGGAATTTTTCTCGGAACCACAGTATCTATTATAGTGGATACTAGTTCATTTTTGATGAAGCCAATATCTTTTGCAGAATTTACTGAACTAACAAGATGTTTGAGCTCTGAAACGATTTCATTGAGAAAACCATCTAATCCTGACTTCCTGTCAGAAGCTGCCCTGAACATCACCTGTGTGAGTCCTTCATTTTCTTTAATCAGGGCTGTGAACAGGTAATGGGTATTTTCGCCTGCCTGACTCGAAAAATGCAGCACATTTGTTCCTGAAATTGTGTATCCGTCTACTGCATAAAGATTTCTTGCACAGGTCTGCATCAGGAATGAGATTAGTTGTTCTGCTCTGATACCTTCAAAATTAATTCCCATGTCAACATAATGCCATGAGGCCGATAACTGGAGGAACTGGTTTTTTGCAATTTGTTTTGGACGCAGGAATGGGCAGATGCAATGTACATCCTTTGCCTGCATGGCTACCATGTGCTTTTCCTGCTTAGTGTCACGATATATTATGCTGGCTTCGATTTTCTCATCGTGGATACATGCACCTGGTTTAAGTGTGAATTTTGCAGTCCGGGCAATTGTAGGCTGTATGTCGCCCAGTTTCAGTACTCTGTCTTCCTGCAACTCGAAAACCGATTCATTGTAATCAAGGATTACCTGCACGTCAGAAATAATAATGTCTGTATTATTGATGATTCTGATCCCGAATATGATATTATTGTCCGGTAGGATCTCATAGCCTCGTTTTATATCTATATCCATTCTAATTAAAAATTAATTATTTTTGCATATAAATAGGTTTTGAACTCAAAAAATGACAGTTAATTTATTTCAAAACGACAAAAAAAGAAATCATTAAAAAAGAAGAACTATGATGAAGTTTCATCATATTTCTTTTACCCAGAGAACTTCTCCTTCCTGCAAAGCATACATAATATCATGTGCGATCTCTGAATCCGCCCGCACTTTGATATCTCCATGCCTGCCTACAGTTGCTGAGAACATGAATCCTTCACCTGCGTATACTTCAACATCCTTTGATGCGGCCTCAGGCACATTTAAAATCACATGCTTTCTGCTGCGCTCTATTATCGGGTGGTGTTCCTTTTTATCGCGAACTTTGCGTTCCTCTCCATCCTCAAACTTGCGTACATCAATATGAATTCCCAATGACCTTTCTATCTCGTCGATGGTCTTTCCACCTTTTCCGATAACTCTTGGGAGATCCTTGTCCCTTACACGCACAAAGGCGCGGTTGTCTGAGACCATTTCCACTTCTATCGGACCATTTGCATAGTTGCTGATATAATCCTCAACTTCTCCTTCAGCCAGTTTCCATGAAGGACTTCTCTGTTGTTCGCCCCCAAGCGGCATGACTACAACCTGCTCACCGTAGGTGTAGATCTCAAACTCGCTTTTTCCGGTTTCAAGATCAGAAACAAGAATTACAGGACGTGCAAGATCCTGTTCCATCATTCCGGCAGGAACCTTTACTGTGAATTCAAGGATCTGTACTTTTGCAATTTCACCCTTGTCAATAAAAATAACCGTATCAACAACCTGGGGAATAACACCAAGTTCCACTCTGCCGATAAGTCTCTGGATAGCGTCTACTGCGCGGTTTGCATGAACAACTCCCAGCATGCCTACACCTGCAAGTCTCATGTCGGCAAAAGTCTCGAAATCCTTTGTCTTGCGCACCTCATCATATATGGTGTAATCAGGACGCACAAGCAGAAGTACATCTGCGGTGTTCTCAAGACTTCCGTCAAGAGGTGCGTATTGGGTGATCTCCCCCGGAACCTGCAGGTCACGAGGGGATTCCATTGTCTTAACCACAAATCCCTTGTCTTTAAGGTAGATTGCAACTCCTGCTGCAAAGGTGGACTTACCTGCACCAGGCGGTCCTGCTATGAGAATTCCTCTCTGGCTTCTTATCCTTTCTTTGAGTACATCACTAAGACGATACTCTTCCAGTGAAACTGATGCAATAGGTCTTACGATTGTAATCTCCACATCGTCTGAAAAAGGAGGTGTGGAAATAGCAATCCTCATGTTCCTGATCTGCAATACCGTTGCACCGCTGAATGACATTTCAGTGAATGATTCCTGGTCAGAGCGTGCCCTGTCAAGTAATTCCCTGGAAATCATTTTCAGTTCCTGATATGTGCAAGTTTCCTCCCTTATCTTCATATACTGCACATTTCCAATGGAGCCTCTTTTTGCCATTGGACTGACTTTGTGTTTCAGGTGGACAGACATTGTGTCAGGTGTGAAAAATTCATCAACAAGAAGTGGTCCGAATTCCTCCATTGGAGGCTTAACAAAATCCACATCGAGTCCCTTTGCTTTTGCAACAAGTGACTGGACTCTGTCTCCTGTAACAAATTTTGCATTAAGACCAACTGCTGTTTCTCTTATGAGGGCATCTATCTCTCCGCCCTTTGCAAGTTTAACCTGATCCGAATTAGGTCGGATGCCTGTGAAAAATAATCCTATATCGCCGCTTTCAGCGAATTTCTGGAGTTCCTGTACTTCCTCAAGACCTTTGTATCCGATCTCAAGTCCACGGTTTGCCTGGGCTTCCAGCTCAGCCATGACAGCTTCAGGTACATAAATATCTACATCCAGAAGTCCCTCATCACGTATCCTTCCGGTAAGGATCCCGTCTATGACTGCACTGGTATCGGGAACAATTATTTGTCTGTTCTGTGAACACTTTTCCATAATTACAGATAAGCTGCTGATTCTATTATAATATTATTGCCGCCATGTTTCGCTATCATGTTTCAGGCGACAGAAAAAAAGTGTAAACGCTGTTTGTGTCAGCAGTTAATGATGAATAAAAATTCAGTAAACGTCTTCCGGTTCGAAAACTTTCTCCCCAATTTCTTTTCCATCAATAGTCCTGTAAAAGCATGACCTGAATCCGGTGTGACATGCTCCTCCTGCTTGCTCAACAAGCATAAGTATGGCATCCATGTCGCAATCTATACGTATCTCTATGATTTTCTGAGTGTGACCTGAGCTTTCTCCCTTTTTCCAGAGACTTTGCCTGCTGCGGCTCCAGTAATGGGCAATGCCAGTCTCGATTGTTTTCTCAAGTGCTTCCCTGTTCATAAAGGCGCACATAAGTACTTCTTTAGTATTACTGTCCTGTGCGATGGCCTGGATGAGACCATTGTCATATTTCAGATCATCGAGATTTATCATGTCCACCACTAATTGCTATATACTATAAAATACTATTATCTATCTGTATTAATATAATTCATTGCAAATTATATCTAAATATTTTTATTATCAGGGGTCAAACTATGGATTACAGTTTTGATGGTACAGGTGGATTCAGAATCCCTACAGGTATAGCCGGACTTGACGTACAGCTTGGAGGAGGAGTTCCTCCGGGAACAACTATTCTCATTCTTGCAGAGCCCGGGGCAAATTCCGAAATGTTTGCCCAGCAGTTTGTTTATGGTGGTCTTCTGAACAATGAAGATGTTTTCTATTTTACTTCAGAGCACCCTGCCCAGGAAATAGTCCATGAGATGGAGGACATGAAATGGGATGTAGAGAAATTTGTAGAGGATGGCCATTTGCAATTTGTGGATGCATATCTTCCTAGATTCTACGGTGTTCTTCCAAAAGAGTTCACAAGTGAACTGTCTGCAAAGGAATTCCTTAAAAAGGGAATAGATTCCATGACTCTTCTTAAAACAGCCGCCAAACAGCCAAGAGAACAGAAATACCGCGGTGTTGTGGACTCTATATCATATTTCCTGAGAGCTTATGACCTTAACAACGTTGTGGAAGTTATTGAGATGATTTCTTCCATTGGAAAGGCAACCGGTGCAATCCACCTTATTCTGATGACAAGCGGGATGCATGACTCTATTACAGAGAATACCCTGCGTCACATTTGTGACGGTGTAATTGAGTTCAGGATAAAGGAACGTGGCAGTGAAATTGAAAGGACTATTATGATAAGGAAAATGCGTGGGATGCTGGTTCCTAACAGGACAATTTCCTATATGGTAACAAATAAAGGAATTGAACTTGAAACAACTACCCGTGTCCTATGATATCGACCCTTTTCAGGGTCTTTTTTACCTTTATGTTTTTATTCACAGAAAGCTATTTTAGTTAACCTGTAAAAAGGATAATGATCATAATGAAACAGAAACTAGTGCGAATATTGAGGGATATCTTCACATCAGCGGGCTATGATATGTCCGATTCATTCAGATATGACCTTATAGCCGAAAAAGACGGCACAAAGACATTTTTTAAACTTTCATACAATCCTGACCTTGATGACATCAGGGATTTCAAAAGCCAGGTGGCAGAGGGACAGGGTCTTTACATACTGGCAAGCGATGTCAGTGAGTCATTCTTAATCAATGCACGTGATATCGGTGTAACCGTGTGGACACGTGATGATGTGGCTACAAGGATTGGCAGGGCAATACTTGCAGATATGGAAGGTACAACTAATGAACTTGAACTTCTGGATGTATTATGTGCTAAGAAACCTGCTTCCAGCAGTGTTGATGAGGTTGCAAAGGAAGCTATCAACGCAATATTTGGAACCGGTTCTTCTCCACATGTTGATGAAAAGGTTCTTGATGAATCTCTGGCTTCACGCCCGCAGAGGCCTGTTATTGTCCCGGACGACGCTCCTATGGAAGTCAGGTATTATCGCCCTCGTGCTGCTGCAGAGGTAGAATTAGCTCCTGAATGGTCTTATGTATCTGAAGCATTTGAGGAACCGGAGGCAAAACCAGAGATGGAACTTTCTCATGAAACCCTTGCAGCTCCGGCAACTCCGGCAATAGAAGAACCCATTGTAATGAGCCTTCACTCACCGCCGGTGAATATATCCGTTGACAAGGCTTATTCCCTGGCTGCTCCGCACATCCGTGGTGCCAATACGGCAATATTGAAGTTTGTACCTTTCTGGATGTATGATTACTCTCTTAATGTGGAACACCGTTACCGTTCCAAGATTATAGATATCTCAGGAGACGGTTCCGGATATGTTAATGCACTGAACGGTAATCAGGAAAAGATGAACCTTCAGAATGTACAGAAGACAGTTACAGTTCCAAATGTGGAATATGATGTCAAGATGCCTGTGACTACAGAGGATGAAACTACTAAGAAATTGCTTGATGATATTATTGAGGAATATACACGTGACCTGCGTTTTGATGATACTAAGGGCGATGCAATAATCTCTGAACACAAAAGGTTTAAGCCAGCAGCATCAGATATTAACCTTAGTGTAGAACTTGTCTATGTACCTGTATGGGAAGTCAAAGGCCAGAGAAACTCAGTGGAGATCAATGCTTCAAGCGGGGAAGTTCTGAGAAATCCGGTTGATGACGACGTAGAATTCGTCTGAGTTCTAAGTTTTACAGGCGGCCAGAATGTTCGTACAAATACGAATATACTTATATATCAAAAACACATATAAGGGATTACCCGGTAGTCACCTTGTATCAATTTCAAATAAATAATGAGGAATCAACAATGGTAGAAATAACTGACAATGCAGCAGTCGAATTAAAAGCACTGCTTGAAGAACAGGGTAAAGAAGGTCTCGCTCTTAGAGTATTTGTTGCAGGCATGAGCTGCTGCGGTGTGCAGTATGGAATGTCACTTGAGGACGATATCAGCGAAGAACATGACCTTGTAGTTGAGGACAAAGGACTTAAGATCGTCATGAACAAGGACGATGCAGATGGTCTTTCAGAAGCAAAGATCGATTATGTAGATGGTCCTTCCGGTAAGGGCTTTATCATCGACAACCAGAATGGTGGCGGCTGTAACACTTCATCCTGTGGCGGCGGTTGCTGCTAAGCAAGATTTATCTGGTTAATTTAATAATTCAAAATAATTTCATATAAGGTGATTACATGTTTCCGGGAATAGGTGGCAGGGGAATGAACCCTGCAAAAGTTAAGCAGATGATGAAACAGATGGGTATAAACATCACTGAGATCGATGATGTTGAGCAGGTTATTATCAGGACTCCTGAAAAGGATATTGTTTTTAACGATGCAAATGTCTCCATCATGAATGCTCAGGGTGTAGATACTTACCAGGTAGTCGGTACTCCGGAAGAAGTCGCCAGGGAATTGCAAATTCCTGATGATGATGTGAGAATGGTTGCTGAGCAGGCGGGCGTTTCGCAGGAAAAGGCTCTTGAAGCTTTGAAGGCTGCAAACGGTGATCTGGCAGAAGCAATTCTGGCACTTTCATCATAATTCTTTTCTCTTTTTTAGTTCTGATCTTGATTTCATCCAGAGATAATTCTGTCTGAATTTAGGTTTTGATATTGTTTTTCTCCTGTTAGTCTACGTGGTCTCTCATATTTTTTCATACTATTGTGGTTGTTTTTATTACATGGTATCTGTCTGGAGACCAAAATAGGTATATAGTATTATCATGATTATACATGATGATTGAGGAGTGACTAAACTTAGTTTGCTCTTTCAATGCGGTCCCTTTCATGTCCCGGGGTTCCATAAGAACCTTTGTTTGTTTTTCAAAATGACATGAGACGGTTGCTCTGCAGGTATTGGTTCAAGACTCTGAGATTAATCGGGGTCACAAAAGAAACATAATGATTATTAGTTATAAATGGAGTAAACATGTCTGAAAATTTTGATGTCAAATTGGATGGGAAAAGCTATCTTCCTGATCCTTCCGTAAAAGAAAATTCATGGATAGGCGATTATGAAACTGCTTACAATGAATTCCTTAAAGATCCTGAAAAACACTGGGAAAACGTTGCTGAAGAACTGGAATGGTTTGAGAAATGGGATAAGGTCAGAGAATGGGACCACCCATATGCAAAATGGTTTACCAATGCTAAAATGAATATCACTCACAACTGTCTTGACAGGCATGTGATGAACGGTAAAAGGAACAAGGTAGCTATCATCTGGGTAGGTGATGATGGCAAGGAAGAGATTCTCACATATCGCCAGCTTTACCGTGAGGTTATGAGATTTGCAAACGGTCTCAAGTCCCTTGGGGTAGAGAAGGGTGACAGGGTTTGTATTTACATGCCGTTTGTCCCGGAGCAGATTATTGCAATGCTCGCATGTGCACGTATCGGTGCCGTACACAGTGTTGTATTTGGCGGATTCGGTGCAAATGCGCTTCACTCCAGAATCAAGGATGCACAGGCAAAGATTGTCATTACTGCTGATGCAAGTCTTAGGCGTGGAAAGAGGATTGACCTCAAGACTCTTGTAGATGAGGCTGTTGTTAATGCTTCCAGTGTAGAGAAGATTGTTGTTCTAAGGAGAATGACACCTCAGATGGAACTTTTCTCTGAGATTGAGGTCGATTTCTATGAAATAATGGAAGATGTGGAAAAGGAATGTGAGCCTGAGGTAATGGATTCCGAGGATCCGCTGTTCATCCTGTACACCAGTGGTACAACAGGTCCTGCAAAGGGAATCGTTCACGCATGCGGCGGTTACATGGTTGGTACATATTATACTACAAAGAACATGTTCGACCTCCAGGAGAGCGATGTCATGTGGTGTACGGCAGACCCGGGATGGATCACAGGCCACAGTTACATTGTATATGGTCCACTTGCCATGGGAGCAACTATCCTGATATCCGAAACAACTCCTGATTATCCAGACCCTGGTGTCTGGTGGAGCATGATAGAGGAATTTGATGTCACTATCTTCTACACAGCACCGACTGCTATCAGAATGTTTATGAGAATGGGTGAGGAGTGGCCAGAAAAATACAACCTCAGTTCACTGAGAATACTGGGTTCTGTAGGTGAACCACTCAACCCGGAGGCGTTTGAGTGGTACTATCGTGTAATCGGTAAGGAAAAGTGTCCGATACTTGATACGTGGTGGCAGACTGAGACCGGAATGCACATGCTCACAACAACTGTCGGTGAACCGATGAAACCAGGTTTTGCAGGTCGTCCGGTTCCGGGTATCATTGCAGATGTCGTTGATGAGAATGGAGAACCGGTTCCAGCCGGAACAGGTGGTATCCTTGTTATTAAGGAACCATGGCCTTCCATGATGAGGACGGTTTACAACAACGATGAGAGGTATCGCCAGTACTGGAGTACCGTTAAGAACTACTACGCAGCCGGTGACCTTGCTGTAAAAGATGAAGACGGATACATTATGATCCTTGGACGTTCCGATGATGTCCTGATCGTTGCCGGTCACAACATAGGGAGTGCAGAAGTTGAAAGTGCCCTCGTTTCCCATGAAGCTGTTGCAGAAGCAGCAGTTATCGGAAAACCAGACCCACTCAAGGGAGATTCTATCAAGGCTTTCATCATTCTACGCATGGGCTACAATGCCAGCGATAAACTCAAACTGGAACTTGTCTACCACGTAAGAATGAACCTCGGTCCGATAGCCATTCCATCTGAGATCGAGTTCGTGGAATCCCTGCCAAAGACCCGAAGCGGAAAAATAATGAGACGTCTCCTCAAGGCTCAGGAACTTGGCCAGGACCCCGGAGACATTTCCACACTGGAGGACTGATTCCTCCTTTTATTTTCTTTTTTAGTCTTTCTTTTTACTAAAAATGGTAATCAAAGCAAAAACCATGATTGTAATAGTTGCTGTGAAACCGGGAGACTCTTTTCCTTCCGAATCATTGATGTTTTCAACAGTTTCCTGTTCAGCAACAGGCATAGGGCCATCTACATCTTCTTCAGTAATCATTTCATAGTCTACAAAATCATTGTTATAGTCTGACACAACTTCGGAGCCATAATAAGCTATTTTATTGACAGCATCTTCACTGGCAACAAAAGTGATATTAGCTTCATTAATTATTGCCCTATAAAACCATGGTTTTCCATTTAGAGGAGTTGAGAAATTGTCCGAGTACTTTTTTACTATATTTTCTGAATCCTGTGATTTTACATCTTCATAAAAATGGATTGCTAGCTTTACATTTCCATCTTCCATTTTTGCATAATTCGGGACGTTCAATCCATAGCTTTTATCATACTTGTTTTCCACTGGAATTTCTCCCATCCAGCGAAGTCCTACATTATCTGGCAGGTCAGCAGCAGTATAATCTGCTGGCATTGAAAATACATATGAATAAGCTCCAGAATATTTTACAAAAACAACACTATAGTTTTTTAAAAAACTTCTTTGACTGTCATTTGGAATTGAATAGAATTGTAAATATACGTGCTTTCTTTCTGTTCCATTTTTTAATGTGACACTCTCATTTCCATTCAGATTAGCCCCAAACTCCATCGGTTCAGGTGTGTAAACTTCTCCACCATAGTTCGTAAAAGTGTATTTGTCTGAATCCTTGGTTTGGTCTGCACTTGCAACTAGTGTGCATGAGATTAAAACTAAGAACGTGATTATTATTTGAGTTGACCTTGTGCCTACAGATTTTTCAGGTTGCATTATTCCTCACTCCCTTTTAAATAAAATGCTGATTAATGCAAAAACCATGATTGCAATGGTTGCTGTGAAGCCGGGAGTTTCTTTCTCTTCCGAATCATTGATGTTTTCAGCAGTTTCCTGACTGTTATTTTCTTGTTCATCTACAATATAATACTCATATTCTTCTGTTTCTTCATTGTCTACAAAATCCCTACCATACTCCGGCACAGGTTCAGAGCCATAGTATCCGATTTGTTGAACAGCATCTTCCTTGACAATTAAAGATATATTTGTTTCATTGGTAATTGTTTCATAATACCACGGTCTTAGTTTGGAAGGAGCTGAGAAATTATCTGTGTATTTTTGTATTATGTTTATTGAAGCTTGTGAAGTTACATCTTCATAAAAGAAAACAGCTAATTTTACATTCCCATCTTCCATCTTTGCATAATATGGAACGTCCGTACCATAATATTGATACTTGTTTTCCACTGGAATTTCTCCCATCCATCTCAGTCCTACATTACCCGGCAGGTCAGCAGCAGTATAATCTTCTGGCATTGAAAACACATATGCTTCGGAGCCGGCGTAACTTAAAACATGAAGGCCATATAATTCTAACAATTCAAACTGTACTTCACCTGGAATTTCGTAAAACTGGAGCAGTAAATGTTTCCTTTCAGTTCCATTCTCTAAAGTTTCCTTCTCGTTGTCATTCAAATTAGCCCCAAACTCCATCGGTTCAGGTGTGTAAACTTCGCCACCGTAATTCTGGAAAGTGTATTTGTCAGAATCGTTGGTTTGGTCTGCACTTGCAACTAATGTGCACGCTCCAGTTATTACCAAAAATACGATTATCAATTCTATCTTTTTCTTAAACATTGCATGCACATCCTTTTGCCTGATTTCACCCGATTTGATCTGAGTATTTAATATCAAAGAAATTGTAATGTATATTCAAAATGAGAGGGAGTCTATATATTTATATCGAAAGTGGGATGTGAGTTTTTGATTTTAGTTGTAGCACAAAAATAGCAATAGTTATGAATCATCCACACTATTACTCATGCAGGTGACAAAATGATAGACTTTTTTGACCTTTACCTTGCAGAAGATTGTCCATATGGAGATGAGACTACTGAGTTTCTTGAGATTGAAGGCAATGGCCGGATTCGTATAAAATCAAGGGAACATGGTGTTGCTGCCTGTATGGATGACCTTGCGGCTTTCTACAGGAAAAATGGTCTTGAAGTCGTGAACATGGTTTCAAATGGGGATGAGTTTAATCCGAATGATGTTATTTTTGAAGCTCAGGGAGATCTCCCTACCATTTTCAAACTATGGAGAATATCACAGACATTTCTTTCAATGGTCTGTTCAATTGCATCAAAAACACGTTTTACTGTTGAGCTTGCAAGAAAGTCCAATCCTGATATAATGGTGGCAACAAGTCGCAAGACCCATCCGGGATTCAGGAAATATGAGCTCAAGGCTGTAAAGATCGGTGGAGGCGACCATCACCGTAATTCTCTAAGTGATTCCATTCTTGTCACACAGAATCACCTTGATGTCATGGAAAAGCAGGTAAATCTCAGGGCAATGCGTAAGGTTGAGATTGAACCAAGAACCAGGGAAGAAGCTCTGGAAGCTGCTCCGGTGGCAGACATACTTTTACTTGACCATTATAGCCCTGAAGAGCTGGAAACATTTGTACCGGAACTGCGGTCATTGAATCCACATCTTGAGATAGCAGTCGGGGGAATTGAACTTAGCATGGTCTCTGATTATGCAAAACATGTAGACTTCATTGTAACTACAGCTCCATATTATGCAAAGCCTCTTGATCTTACTTCAAAGATAAGAAGGATGTAATTATATAAAGCCGGCGAAATGTTTATATAGAATTGCCAACATGGTTGTGTATGCAAAGTGCATCACCGTTCGAAAGAGACATATAATTTGCGGGGACAAATTATCACTAGGAAGACTAATTCCTACTGACGGTGCATTCTTGTATCGATAAGTAAAAATAATTTATTCATCGACTATACAATAAAGAGGTGTATTATATGAGCAAAGTGGAACTTCTAGATTTCAGTGCAACCTGGTGTGGACCTTGTAAGATGCAGAAGCCTCATCTTGAAAAGGTTGAAGCTGAACTTGCAGGTCAGATTGATGTAAAAGTCATTGATGTTGACCAGAACCAGAGTCTTGCAGCACAATATGGTATTCAGGCAGTACCTACACTTATCATTCTCAAAGACGGAGAAGTGGCAAAGCGCTTCACAGGCCTTACTACCTCAGGAATCCTCCTTGAGGAAATTAAAAAGGTGCTTTAAGCACCTGACTTTTGTTTTTTATTCTTGCTTTTATTCCTGTATTATTCAATTCACAACATCCTGTTTTTATCTGTTTTTGAAAAAGCGTAAATAGCTTAAGCTCATTCCAGTTTCGAGGGATGCAGAAATTGAAAGAACTGGTTGATCTTGGTGTAATGGTTTTCAGGGAGAAGAATTCCCGCGGTTCGTTTAAACCTCATCTTTCTATTAAGTTCAGGTCAACCGAAGGAAAACTTGTAACTTTTTCTATTGATACAACCCGAACTCCTGCCAAATACCAGCAACCTGATGCTTATCTCATCACCCACGCACATTCTGATCATAACGGCAAGTCTGCTATGCTTTCTGACCGTGCAGTCTGCTCTGAAAAGACCGCCCTTGCACTTGAGATACGTCATGATCGCAAGTATGCAGGCAGGACATTCAAAGTCGGGGAAACAATTGAGGTCAGTGGTGTAAAAGTTCACACATTCCCTAATTTCCATACTGTTGGCTCTGTGGCATTCATGTGGGAAAACGAAGTGGGAACCCGCATACTTGTCACAGGCGATGTGAAAGACGCTTCCATGCTTCCTGAATGTGACCTTCTTATTACCGAAGCCAACTACGGTGACCCCGGGGACACAACCTGCTTCTTTGATGATGACCTGGAAGGTTTTGAGAATGCTTTCAGGGACAATCCTTCAATTGCTTTTGGAGCCTATGCATTCGGCAAAGCGCAAAGAGCTGTGGAACTTCTGAGGGGATTTGGTTATGAAGGTGTCATAGAAATGGATGACCAGTCACTTTCCCTTACAAAAACTCTTCTAGAGGATGCCGGGGAACTGGAATATCTCGGCAATTGCTGCGGTGACAGTATAAGTATAGTACCACCTTGGGACCTTGACAAACTCCCATCAAATATCTCCAAATTTGTCATGACAGGGCGCAGTGATTATCGCTATCCTGCAATCCAGATAAGTGATCATCTTGACGCACGCGGGCTTGAAGATATGGTAAAGAACATCGATCCGGAGTTTACGGTTGTCTATCATCCCAACGGCCATCGCCCCGGAAGATTTGCAAAACACCTCGATTCCATCGGTTTTAATGCACTTTCTATTGATAAGATCGAAAATGTACTTAGCAATGAATTTGTATGAAGTTCTCCTTGGCAGGATAAACATTTATATAAGTACTTGATTTTATAGTACCCACACTATCCAAGTTGTACCAGGAGATCAGATCAATTTGTCAAAATCATCCAAGAAAAAGTCATCAGTGGCTAAAAATGAAGTAAAGCCCGCTGATGATGCGCAACCAGCTCCTACTCCTTCCCGCCCCGGTAAGACACAGTTCAAGATGAAAACACCGGAGGAAAAGAAGCAGGCTCATAAGGAGGGAATCATCAAAACGGCAGTTGCCGCTATTTTAGGTATAGTAGCAGGTGCAATTGCCTATATGCAGCTTGGTGTCGGTGATGACCCCACCATTAAATGGTATGTAATAATGATGTTCATAGTCGGTATTTCCTTCTATGTCATGAAATTCTCATTCCCGATATTCAAGATAAAGCCCAAAGAGTTTGGTTTTAAGGACTGGTTCTACGTAGAGTTCATAGTTGTTGACTTCTGTCTTGTAACATGGACATTGCTTCTGAATTGATCTTCTATTTTTTATCTTTTAACACTCTATTTTATTGATAGTTTTATTAACAGGGATCTTACATGCGAATTGCCATATTGAACAAAGACAGGTGTCAGCCAAGACGTTGCAGTCACGAATGTGAAAAATACTGTCCCCGTGTAAGGACGGGTGACGAGACCATCATCTTTGGGGAAGACGGAAAACCAATAATCTCCGAAGAAATGTGCGTAGGTTGTGGAATATGTGTCCACAAATGTCCTTTTGAAGCTATAATGATAATTGGTCTTCCGGAGGCACTCACCGAACCAACCCACAGGTACGGTCCTAATGGCTTTGCCCTATATGGCCTGCCGATTCCACAAATTGGAAAAGTAACAGGTATCCTTGGTCCTAACGGTATCGGTAAAAGTACCGCAGTACAGATCCTTTCCGGTACTCTGGTCCCTAACTTCTCAGAGGATAACAGTAACTGGGAAAAGGTTCTTGAACACTATGCAGGTACAGCTCTTTACGATTATTTCAGTGATGTAGTCGATGGTGACATAAAAGTCTCACAGAAACCACAGTATGTGGATATGATTCCAAAGGCTTTCAAGGGCAAGACAAGTGAACTCCTTGACAAGACCGATGAGCGCGGCAAACTCCCTGAACTCGTTGAACGTCTCAATCTCTCACATGTAATGGACCGTAAAATCACAGAGCTCAGTGGTGGGGAACTCCAGAGAGTTGCCATTGCAGCCTGTGCAGCTAAAGATGCGGATTTCTACTTCTTTGATGAAATAAGTCCATATCTCGATATTTACCAGCGTATTAACACCGCACAGCTCATTCAGGAGATCTCTGAAGACAAGGCGGTTCTTGTTGTAGAGCACGATCTTGCTATACTTGACATGCTTGCCGATGCAGTACACGTTGCATACGGTGAGCCCGGTGGATATGGTGTCATCACCCATCCAAAAGGTGTGCGTATCGCAATCAACCAGTATCTTAAAGGTTTCCTGCCAGAAGAGAACGTGCGTGTAAGACCTGAAGCAATTAAGTTTGAGGTTCACCCTCCAAGAGTTGAAACTGATATAAACACACTTGTAGACTATGATGCATTCTCCAAGAAATACGGTGAAGGCTTTGGACTTTCAACCGATGGCGGTTCACTGAAAGAAGGAGAAGTTCTGGGAATTGTCGGTCCCAACGGTATCGGTAAGTCCACATTTGTCAAGATACTTGCAGGTGAAGTGGAGCCTGATGAAGGTAAACTTGACCTTGACATCAAGATAGCATACAAGCCTCAGTACATCAAAGCTGACAGTCCTATGCAGGTTCGCTATTTCCTGGGCGGTCTTTCCAGTAAATTCAATAGCAGTTATTTCCAGACTGAGATTGCAAAACCACTGAACATTGAAAGACTCTATGAACGCATGCTCACAGAGCTCAGTGGAGGAGAACTCCAGAGGGTTGCTATTGCAGCATGTCTCTGTCAGGATGCTGACATGTACATTCTTGACGAACCAAGTGCTCACCTTGACGTTGAGCAGCGTTCAATGGCAACAAAAGTCATTAAGAGGTTCGCCGAGAACAACAGTAAAACTGCAATGGTTGTTGACCACGATATTTACATGATAGACATGCTCAGTGAGCGTCTCATTGTGTTTGAAGGTGAACCGGCAGTCTACGGTAAGGCTCATGAACCATCCAGCATGCAGGATGGTATGAACAAGTTCCTTGCAAATCTGGATATCACATTCAGACGTGATGAAGATACTTCCCGGCCAAGGGTCAACAAAAAGGACTCAAGGCTTGACAGGGAACAAAAATCCAAGGGAGAATATTACTATCACAACATTGCTGATGAATAATTATTCATCAGTCTTTTTTTGTTTTTTCTTTAACTTTCAAGCTCTTTTTCCAGAACCTTGTAGAACTCACTGGATGCATGCTTTTCAAGCCACGGATAGTGTCCGCAGTTTTCAAGCAGGATGAACCTGAAGTCATCCAGTGTCTTTGAGAGAGGTTCCTTTACACCTTGGTATGGATGCGGGTCATAGTCTCCGTGTATGGCAACTACCGGACAGTGTATGTCTTTTCCCATTTTTAAGAGCTTTTTTGATCTTCTCAGATAATCGGCTTCTTCCCATACCCTTTTATTCAGATCATAGCAGTCATGACAGAATACCGGATTAATCTCCCACATTGATTCCAGTTCAAAAGAATCAGCATCAGAAATCAGTTTTCCAAATTTTGTAAAAGCAATATTTTTATTGCGCGCAGCAGGGTCATTCATGCTTGTACTCAGGTGCAGGTATTCCTGTCTTCCAGTCTCACCAAGCCTTTCAAGTCTGGTGGACATAATCAGTCTGGCATAATGCTCCTCAAATGGCCCGCTGGACACAAGAATTAGCTTTCTGACATAAGCCGGGTAACTTGCAGTGAACATGAAAGCCAGCCATGATCCCCATGAGTGTCCTATAAGGGTCACTGGCAATTTTGCATGTTTTTTCAACATCAATTTAAGTTCATTAATCTGCCCGTCAACACTCATAGCAGTCTGTAAAGGTTCCAGTACACTATGTCTGTCTGAAAGTTGCTCAGCCATGTCAGTTACAGTTCCGGGAGCTCCGGGGCCGCCATGTATAACTGCAATTTTGTATGGTTCTTTGCCATGTTTTATCGGGTTAGAGTACATATTGATTTTACAGTTTAGATATATTTATATGTCATATATTAATATATTATCCGAATGAAAAAGCAAAATTAATCTACCTTAATGTGATTTCTCCAATCTGGATGTGGTATTATAGCGGAAAGTAAATTCTATAACAACATTAACGTTCTTGATAGTGTCGATAAAGGAAATTTCAAAGCAGAGATTATAGAGTATAAATCTCTCACAGGAAGCAAGAACCCTTCACTTGCAAGGCATCTGTACTATATTCAGCAGGCAGGTATGACCCTTAAGCAGGTAAAGGTCACATTAAACAACAGCGGTGTAATCGTGGAGCCTGGAGCTCTTTACTTCCAGAAAGGTAACATCACATGTGATGCTAACATAGGTGGTGTCGGTGGCCTTGCAAAGAAGATGATCAAAAACAAGCTCACAAACGAATCTGCATTCAATCCGCTTTATAAGGGTACTGGAGAGGTATTCCTTGAGCCAAGTTTCAGTCATTTCATCGTGGTAAGTCTTGACAATGGTTCTATAATCGTGGACAAGGGCATTTTCTACTGCGCTGAATCAAGCCTTGAAGTAGGGGTAGCTTCCCAGAAGAATATCTCAGCAGGTCTCTTTGGTGGCGAAGGATGGTTCCAGACAAAGATTAGCGGAACAGGTACATGCATACTTGAAAGCCCGGTTCCTATGACTGAGATCCTGAAATATAATCTTGACAACGAACGTCTCCAGGTTGACGGAAACTTTGCCCTTCTAAGATCTGATTCAGTGAAATTCAGTGTTGAAAGATCAGGCAAAGGAATTGCAGGAAAGCTTACATCAGGCGAAGGTCTCCTCCAGACTTTTGAAGGAACAGGAACAGTTTGGCTTGCACCAACACAGCCGGTTTACGGTTCTATCGGAGCAAGCGGTGTTTCATCACTTGCAGCAGCACCATATAACAGAAATAATCCTGCATAAGAGGGGCATATAGCTCTTCTTTTTTTGCTCTTTTTTAGTTACGTCTTTTTGTCTTCACTTTTCTATTCATCTTTATTGATGCCTTTACTGAAACTTCTGGCATAGCTATAAGCCTGGTATATGTTGTAGATCCAGAATACAATGAAAATAAAGAACGTTATTACGAAATAAAATGTGATTATGAGTATGAAGGCAAGGACAAAATAAAAAGCTCCTCTGTTAAAGTCTCCATTATACATCTGTCCCAGTCCGGGATATATGGCAGAATAAAGTCCTGCTCTCCATGCTTGTGGTTTAAACTCTTCAGTGGCAGTTGCTATTTCATTATTGCTTTCCATTAGTTCTTCGGCACCCAGGAATATCCCTCACATAATTATGTGTAAAAAGATGTGCTATTTGCATAACACTTTTGCGCAGATTATTTCTTGCGGTTAAGGATTCCTCTGACTTTCCCAACAAAATCATACAAGCCTTTATCCAGGGTTGAGGAAACTCCGGCTTTCATAGAACCATCGGAATTTTTCTTCATCCTCATGCCCTTTCCAAGATACCATGTCAGGAATTCTGTGTACAGGATGACACCTATGAGTGTTGACCATATCATGAGCAATATGTGGAAATTATTCACCGGTACAAGTCCGTTTGCAAGTGACATCTGCTGGATGGAAAGAAAAGCTATTGATATGTCAGGAATAACAAGTATGAATGCAAGCGGGATTATCAGTAAAATAATAAGTGCAAGTCGTGATGACATATTTATCAGGACAAAGAGCACTACAATGGCGAACAGGGCAAAAAGCATCGAAGATCCTATAAACGCTGCAATATTCATACTCAATTCCTGATTAATATTTTTACTTTACTTATATACTCTGGATATAAATAAATATGCAAAAGTCGGTACGATTGCAATAACAGTGAAAAGTGTTGCAAAAGATGAAACAAGGAACTTCATGATTTCAACACTTGTAATATCTGGGTCTGCAACTGTTGTATCACTGGAGTATGCTGATGAGGCATCAACCTGATTGTAAGTCTCTTCGTAGCTTTCCTCTTCTACCTCCGCGGGTATGTCATCAATGAAAAGGAAAAGTTCATCTGAGACCACATTATCCTTCTTATCATTTTCATCCGTAATACTAAGTTCAGTTTCAGGCAGGTAGTATTCCCCGGCTCTTTCAGCCTTTACAGTATATGTGAACTCTTTTACGTCGCCGGCTGCCAGTGTTCCATGCCACTGCCTTTCTCCTACGACATAAGTGAGTTCATCCGGCATATCTTCCCTGAAAGAGATATCGATATCCTTGTCCCCGTCATTTGTGACTTTGAGAATAACATCAATAGTTTCTCCTACAACCATGTAGCTGGAAGTGATTTCTTTCTGTAACATAACTTTTGAACCGCTGACATGGAATGTTCCTTCTATAGGGTTAGACTGCATGCTGTAAGTTTCACCGCTATCTTTCCATACAACAGTGGCTGGCTCAAAAGTAAAATCTCCCGGTTCGGTTGAGGATGCAAAATAGCCAATACTCTTTGTTTCTCCTGCATTAAGTGCCATTGACCATTCAGTGCTTTCAATATCATTTGGTATGAATTCAGGTGGCAAAATATCGGTGACTGTAACTGCAGTCTGGAAATTTGCTTTATTGGCAACTGTAATGTTTATCTGGAAATACTGTTCAGTTCCAAATTCCGGATCTTCTGATATTTTTTCTTTGGAAATGACTTCCTTTTCAATGGAAATATACGAATTTACAGTTGCCTCTGTGTCTTTCTCATTGTTGTATTCATTTCCCCTGTAATCGTAACCTTCCACACTGGTAGTGATTGTGATATTCCTGGTAACAGGTTCAACATCAGGCTTTACACGTATCTGGAATTTTTTCTTCTTCCCTGGTTCAAGTATTGAGTGCTGCTGTGTTACAAGCTCAACTTTTCCATCGTCACATTCAGTTGTGAGTATGATTCCGTGTAGCGGTATTGATCCGTTATTAGTGATCACAAGTTCATATTCCACATAATCATCCGGCTCATAACTTTCCTGAATATTACCTGCATCGATCTGGATCTGAGGTTCGCCAGGTTTGAGTGTTTCGATGAAGACTTCCTGTGTGTTCTTGTTGACGTACACAATATTAATCATGAAATCTTCTGAGAACTTTTCATAAGCGCCACTTGTGTATGTTCTCTCGTACTCTTCCCCGTCAAGGTTGACAACTACTTCTGCTACTCCTTCATTAATCCCATTTAGTGTAATGCGGTAGTCGTTTCCTGTCAGGGAATCTCCTGTCTTAAATGCAGTCTTTGGAATATCAGTGACCCACACAAGCTCCGATTTATGTTTGTAAATTTCCAGGGAAACTTTAGAATTTTCAATGGATGCGACATTGATCTTTAACTCTCCGTCATAGATGTATTCATTATTGACTCCTGAATCCACTTCAAAAGATTCCATAAAAACGGAGTTACTGTATATTAACAGAGTTGCAGTTGTTATATTATCACTATCTAACCCGTTTACTTTCACTGTGAAGCCTTCAAGGTATGCCCTTTCTCCTACTCCAAGTTCATACGAACCCTGGAAGATCCATATGTCTTCCTCTTTAATTGCAGTTGAATCTACGGGATTTATGAATGCTATCAGGATTATGGTAAGTAATAGCAGCTTGATCAGTCGCATCATTATCTTCCGTTCATATTTTTCAAATGTTACGTGGGTCTTTTTTGATTACAAACATTGTTGCCATGTAGAGCAGCAGTGCCAGAACAAGATAAAGGCCGGTCCATGTCCAGCTTTCAATTACAGGAATGCTATTGATAGAAAGCCTTGTTACAAGGTTAAGCGGGGAATTTGTGAACAGGTACGACGACATGAACAGGAATATCAACACAAGTGAGTACAGCAGCTGTGCTACTCCCCTGTCTTTGAAGAACACTGCAATTATTGTACTTGAGAATACCAGCACTCCTGCTATCAGAGTGACTACCAGCAAAATCTGGAGTGAATTATCTATGGATATTCTGTTCATAGAAAGGAGCAGCATCCATACAAATGATTGTACCGGTACTACAAGAATGGCGAGTATGGCTTTGCCGCTTATTATTTCAAGCAAAGATGCCGGAGATGCAAGAAGCAGGTCCATTGTTTTGCGTTCATATTCTTCAGTAATAAAATCAATTACAAGGCCGCCAGAAATGAATGCAGGTGTGAACACCAGCAGTGGCAGCAGTGCCACATAAACGAATTCAAAGAATGTTGAGGAAGCACGTACTCCTCTCTTTATGATGTTGAAATCTATGGGTGAATATCCCGGAAGTCTCTGTGTCCTGACATCCCTGACACCCTGTTCGTATTGTTCCAGTGATTCCTTCAGCTGGAGAGATATGACAGTGGCTTTAATTTCTGATTTTGGCAGGTATATATCAACATTGAGAAGGTCTGTGCCTTCGGCTGTTCCAATAGGCGTCACTATGATTGCATCTATTTTCCGGTCAAAGAAGTCTCCGTAGGCTGGAATGAAATCGTCATATAGGTAAGTTTGCACATTGTTTTCAATCAGTATCTGGTAAAGTTCATCATCTGCGGTTCCGACAACTCCTATGTTCACTCCTTCAAAGTCAACATTTCCAAGTGCTGTTGGGTCATAGAATGATGTCAGGCCTATGACGAGGAATGTTGAGAACGATGCTATGAAAAGCTGGATTATAATAGCAAGTATGAAAGTTTTCTCTGTAAGAAGGTCTTTGAATTCCTTCTTTGCAACAGTTTTCATTTTCCTGCATGAATTCCCTGCTCCGCTCAGAATAACAGCCCCCTGAGAATTGTCATGTTATATATGGTATGGAATATTGTTGCTGCTACGACTGCATATTTGTAGGCATCCGGGCCTTTCCAGTACATTACCAGTGAGCTGATAATTATGGTTGTTATATGCAGGAGAAGTGGTATCAACAGTAATGCACCCATTGTCATTACCGTTCCGAACGCTGAACTTGCAATAGGTGCAAGTGTAAGGACTGCAACAGCTTTTTCTCCCACAAAGAATCCCGCACCTGCAAGTACTGAAAGCTTAACAGCATTTTTGAATGTAATCTCGCTTATCTTTCTCTTGAAAAGTGTATAAATTCCAATGGATTTGACTATCTCTTCAGCCAGTGCTGACAGGATTATCATTGCAATTATTGAATACGGAACCGGCAGGTTGAAGAGCATGACAATGAGCATGAGCTGTGTCATATATACTACCGGGATGAAGATTATGCTGAGGAAAAATACAGAACCGTAACGGTATGTAAGGAACATCTCAAAGCAGTCTATTATCTTTGACCCGATTGATTTCTGGGTGAACAGATCCTCTTCCCTGAAAATTGAAGTTCCAAATGCATACACTGCTCCTGCCACAAGGTAGAACGGTAATGTTGAGAACAGGTATGTATTCATGGGTACTGCTTCTCCCTCTATGAGCCTGACTATTAGGGTAATAGGGGAAATGGAACTAATTGCGTGAATGTTTGCAAACATTGCCGGGAAGAACAGGTAACCTGAGATTACGACTGAAAGGAAAACGCTTGCAAAAGTAAGTTCCTTGAAACTTCTTGAAAGGATTGCACTGTAAAATGAGAGTGCAAAGAAGAGTAGTATTACCGGAAGTATTGCAGCCAGTATCAGAACAACTCTTTCCAGATCTGCAAGTGTTGATGGCACTCCGATTATGTAAAGAGTTATAGCTGCCTGTATTGCCATTGTTATTACAAGGTATGGAACTGTCTTGCCAATAACAACATCCCTGCTTCTTAGCGGTGCTATAAGTATGAGTTCACCCTTGCGGTTGGTACGTTCATCCATCAGGCTTGTAGAATAAAATTGTGAAACGAAATATATCGGGAATATGAACAGGAATGCATAAAGTATTGCTGTAAAAGGTACAGGCGGATTGAAATTTGATGGTGTTGAGAGGGTCTGCTTCTCAAAGAATGTCTTTCCTTCCATGGCATCCAGTGCTTCGATGTCTTCGGGAGATATTGTTGATGAACCTGTTCTTACACGTCCGCTGCCACTACCGCTTGCAGCTTCACGACCACCAGGGATGTTGTCAAGCGCTGCTGTTCTATTGTAACCTCTGTTGAGTTCATCCAGCGTATCTGTGGATCCTGCAAGCTGGAAGTCCTGCGGCCTTTCAAGGTCATGGACTGTGACCCAGACCGGGTGACTGTTGTTTATATCATTGTATGATGTGAGCACAAGTTCCCTGTATTCTATGAATGTGTTTTCCAGTGCATCACCCGCAGATGCAGCTTTTCTTGTGTCGCTGAGGTAGACATTATTTCCTATAATTGCCATGTCGGCTCCGTATTCATAATAAACGGCAGCCTCAAACCTGTCTACAAGCATGTAGTCAAAGCGCTGGTCTGTCTGGATAATTGGTTGCACCTCTGGCTGCGAAAAAGCTACAAGGTATATTTTCTGGTTCATGCTCATCCCGGTTTGTGATGCGGCGTAGGATGCCACTATTACGAGTATGAGTGATATTACGAGCATGATTATTGAGCGCGTATCAAATTTGAGCTTTGAACGCATCAACTCCCATTTTGCGATAGTTAACCAGCCAGGCATAGTAATTATTTTATTAGTAATCTATTATATTAATATCTATTTCATAAAAATCCCATGTATATAAATTAAAAAGAGTTATATGTCCTGAAGCACCCAGTATTTAACAACAAGTCTTTCAAATTTCTATTATTTAGTGGAGTTGTGATAAATGGCAGATATTTTATCTCAGACAATTCCTTATACAGATATCACAGTAGCAAGTATTGTATTTGCTCTTGTGGTGCTTGTTGCCGGAATTGTTATTGCGGGAGTGCTTTCAGGTACGTTCCGCAAAGGATTGAAAAAGACAAAACTTCCGGAACTGATAATTGAATTCCTTGTGCGTTTCCTGCGCGCCCTGCTATATGTGGGTGTGTTACTGGCAGTAGTCAGCGCACTTGGAGTTGACATAAGTTCAGTCGTAGTCGGACTTTCAGCAGTTATTGGCTTAGTTCTTGGATTTGGTATGCAGGATTCTCTTAACAACCTGGCTGCAGGTATATGGATTGCTTCCCTCAGGCCGCTTGATAAAGGAGACTATGTTACAGTTAATGGCATGTCTGGTACAGTACATGCAGTGGGAATAATGGCAACAGAACTTCTCACACCTGATAACCAGTTCATAACCTTGCCTAACAAACTTGTGTGGGGAAGCCCTATTGTGAATGCAACCCGTATGCCCACCAGAAGAGTGGCTGTTGATGTGGGTGTAGGTTATTCCACAGATGTTCCTAAGGCAGTTGCAATTGCCATGGATGTTATTAAAAGAGATTCCCGTGTTCTGGCAGACCCGGCACCTGCAGTTATAACCACAGAACTTGCAGATTCATCAGTGAATCTACAACTTCGTGCATGGGTTAACACATCAGACTTCTGGGGTGTAAAGAACGACCTTACAATAGCTATTCATGCAGAATTCGGTGCACAGGATATTGAGATTCCATTCCCTCAACTGGATGTGCACATGTATAAGAACTAAGGTCTTATTGGCATAGTTGTTATCCAACTATGCTTCGTTTTATTTTATAATTGAATTTATATATAGGTAGTTTCATAGTCTATGTGTGGAACCTTCTATCATTGAAGTTAAAGGACTTCGCAAGGAATATGGCGATTTTGTAGCCGTTGATAACCTTTCTTTCTCAGTGGGAAAAGGGCAGATTTTCGGAATAGTCGGACCAAACGGTGCCGGTAAAACTACCACTCTGAAAATGCTCAGCAGTCTAATCAGGCCCACATCCGGTTCTATCCATATGAAAGATCTGGATATATCCGCAGATGCAGTTGAAATTAAGTCTTTCCTCGGTTTTCTTCCGGAAGAGTCTCCTCTTTATGAGGGCATGGAAGTAGACGATTATCTCATGTACTTTGCAGAGCTTTACTGTGTTCCCAAGGACCTTGCTAAGAAAAGGATACGTGAACTTCTTTTTGATCTTGCTCTCAACCCGGATGGCAAGAAAATAGGTGATCTTTCAAAAGGTATGAAACGAAAAGTTGCTATTGCGCGCTCACTAATCAATGACCCTGATGTCCTTATCTATGATGAACCTGCATCAGGTCTTGACCCAATGACTTCCAGGTACATCACGGATTATGTGCGTTCCCTGAAGCAATCAGGTAAGACCATTATATTCAGTGCTCATAACCTGTATCAGGTGGAAAGCCTTTGTGACAGGATACTGATTTTAAAAGGCGGAAAGCTTGTAACACTTGGCACTGCCGAAGAGATCAGGAAAGAGTATGGTAAGATCCAGTATCGTCTTGAGTTTAAGGTCGATGATATTGCAGACTATACTATCTCTGAAGTTGTCAAGGAAGTTGATGAAAGTTATGTGGTAATCACAAACGATATCAATGTAGTCAACAAGACAACTAAATGGGTTGCTTCAAAAGGCGGGGATATTGTTGAAATGCGTACCATAGTCCCGTCACTGGAAGAGATTTTCCTTGAGCTCATGGGCGTTGAGCTTTTTGTTGATTAATGTTCTTTCATTTTTTATTCTGTTTTTCTCATAGTATATGCTTTTATAGGTTACTTGCATATGCAACAATTGCGTTTGCAATAATTGCGATAGCAACATTATGGTGACCTTAATGACTTCTAGCCTTATATCTTCCGAATTGAACGATAAATCTGATTCCTGCACGTGCATAGGAAAAAACGAATGCATAGGCCGCGATATTTCTCACCTGTTCAGGTCTATCAATATCTATCTTTCAAATGCCCTGGAACCTTATGGACTGGGAAGCGGACAATTTCCATTTTTCATGCGCCTGCTTCATCATGATGGTGTCAGTCAGGAATCGCTTGCCAATATGTTGCGATACGACAGGGCTACGATAACCCGTTCTCTGAACAAACTTGAGGATCAGGGTTACGTGATAAGAAAACGCGACCCAAATGACAAACGCGCCTACTGTGTCTACCTTACAGAAAAAGGTCGCAAGATGGGTCCGATCCTGATGGAGGTTGGTGTAAATCTTAATGATGTGCTGCTTCGCGGCTTGAAAGATGATGAAAAAGCTATGTTCATATCACTTGTCGAAAAGGCAGCAATGAACATTGCTTCGGAAAATGAAATAAAGAAGGCTTCAAATGACTGTAAATAATTGTGTTGATGGTCCTGAACCAAAAGCAGGACTTGGTGAAACTACTCCCGGCATGAAGGCCATGCTTGGTGATCCTAAAAAAGCAATGCTCAAACTGGCATTGCCAATCATGCTTGGGATGTCAATCCAGACACTTTATAATTTAGTGGACACATTCTGGGTTTCAGGTCTTGGAGCTGATGCCCTGGCAGCCGTAGGTTTTGTTTTCCCGTTTTTCTTTGTGATAATTGCATTGTCAAACGGTCTCGGTGTTGGTGCAGGTTCGGCAATTTCCCGCAGACTTGGTTCAAGGGATAAATGCGGGGCTGATAATGTTGCAGTTCACACAATGATATTGATGCTGATTCTTTCAGCTCTTTTTACAATTCCCCTGTACACTTTTGCTGAACCTATATTCGTTCTCATAGGTGCAGGCAAGACAGCACCAATGGCCAGTTTGTATGGAAAGATCATCTTTGGAGGAAGTATTCTCCTTTTCTTCACCAACGTTGCAAATGCTATCCTGCGAAGTGAAGGTGATACTAAAAGAGCTATGTATGCCATGATATTCGGTTCTGTATTGAACATCATACTTGATCCGATATTCATTTATACTCTGGATTTTGGTGTTTCAGGCGCAGCATGGGCAACAGTAATCTCAATGGGTGTTACCGCAGTTATAATGGTTAACTGGCTGTTTTTCAGGAAGGACACATACATCACATTTGATTTCAAGGATTTCCACTTTGAAAAAGGAATTCTCATGGATATTTTCCGTGTCGGAGTTCCTGCGTCGGTGCAGCAGACCTCAATGGCTCTTATGATGCTTGTAATGAATGTTATCATAATCGCTGTAAGTGATACTGATGGTGTGGCTGTCTACACTGTGGGATGGCGTGTTGTTACCATTGCAATCGCCCCTCTTATAGGAATAGCCACAGCAGTTGTGACGCTAGCCGGTTTTTCATATGGTGAAGGTTCCTATGATAAAGTTTCTTTCACGCACATATATTCCATGAAAGTGGGTCTTGTAGTGGAAACAGTGATAGCTGTCTTTACTTATGTGTTAGCTCCCCAGATTGCATGGGTGTTCACACAATCAGAAAGTGCATCACATATCACAAATGACCTTACTTTATTTTTGAGGATCATCTGCATATTCTACCCGACTGTCTCTCTTGGTTTACTTTCATCCTCTCTGTTCCAGGGCGTTGGCAAAGGCATGAATGCGCTCTTTGCGTCCATTTTACGTGCTCTTATATTCGTTCCCCTGTTTGCAGTTATTTTTGCATTCAGTCTGGACATGGGACTTATTGGTGTATGGTGGGGAATGGTAACAGGAAACATTCTGGGTTCGTTGTTTATCTTCGCATGGGCAAGGTTCTATGTTTCAAAGCTTTTGAAATCAGGAAATGCAAATGTTGCATCTGCATCACATGATCGTGAGGAAACGAGGGCATAACTCCAGCTCCGTTCCGTTTGAAAAGATATTTAAAACACTCAGTGATATATTCATTAATGTCCTGTGCAACCAAATCCTCCGTGTAACCGGATTTAGTCGCAGGGCAGATCATGTGTATTTACATATGCTGGTGGTAAGCTGTGCAATCAGGTCCAAGCTGCCCCTCTATTACACTTGTTGTCAATTTTATTATATCCTGGAGAATATTCCATGACTTCCAGAACCACAAACGGGGCGGATGCAGGTACAAGTCCTGCAAAAGACAGCAGGAGTGCGGAAAGGAAAAGCACTCTTCTTTTTGAGACCACGAGTAAGGAAAAAGTTTACAGATTCAGCGATTCCATTCTTGTTAGCTTGCCAAAAGGTCGCAAAACACTTACAACTTCATGGCTAAACGGTGGATATCGTGAAGATGTCAGGGCAGTTTTCAATCACATGATTCCAAAAGGAAAGCATGCACCAAAAGAACTTGAAGGGGGTAGTGTTCCTGCTTATCTTCGTATTATTGCAGAAAGAATCGGGACTGACCCCGATACTTCTTCCGGGTTGTTGACAGCTGCCAACATGGACAACGTTGCAATAGTTACGAAATCTTTCCGCGGAGTTGAAGTTACTGCTATAATGACTGCCGGTATTGAAGTCAATGGAGGGCGTGCCGGTGATCCAGCATCTTATTATCAGGAAGGGGGTTCACATCAGTTTATTCAGGGTACAATTAATCTTATTCTTGTCATTGGTGCCGATATGCCGGAATATGCGATGACAAGGTCAATCATAACTGCAAGTGAGGCAAAGGCTGCTGCCCTGCAGCAACTCATGGCACCAAGCCGCTATTCAAATTCTATTGCCACAGGTTCCGGAACTGATATGATTGCAGTAGTTTGTGACGGAACAAGCTCTTTAACTCTGACAGATGCTGGGCAGCATTCCAAACTTGGGGAACTTATTGGCAAGGCTGTCATTGAATGTACTCACAAAGCACTTGAACTTCAATCTGATCTGAGTCCTCTTTCCCAGAGGGATATGCTTGTAAGGCTTGAACGTTTCGGAATATCAGAAGCTGATTACTGGAAAGTTGCCTCAGGACTTAATGGTGCTAACCGCAAAGCAGCTTTCCTGAAAGTTCTCAGGGAGATGTCCAAAAATCCGGTACTTGTAGGGGCAACCGGTACGATACTGCATATTGTTGACGAGATTTCATGGGGTCTTATTCCGGAAACTGCCGGCAGGAGAGTTGCGGTTTCTGTGATGAAATCTCTTCCCGGAATGCTTGGAATGGATGACTTCGTTCCATTTGATGAATTGACTGATGAAAAGGATCTGATTGTAGACAACTGGGTCCGTGTTACTGCATGGATGGCAAAAAACTGTGACCACAAAGGTTTGTGTTTACAGGTGCCGCAGGATTAGGTGATTAAGTTATGAAAGAGACGGTGAACTTCTCTTTGTATGAGAATGACATGAAAATGTTTGATTCTGATTGGGGAAAGATACGGAATTTCCTTGTTCGGCATGATCTTGATGGCCTGGAACTTTTTGTGGATTCCTCCCCTCTTCCTGATGGTGTACCAAAGGATCTGATTGTAGGAGTCCACCTGCCTTACTGGATGGGAAGGCACAGGGCATGGGCTGATCCGTCTGTATTCACACAGGATATGGAGGAGTTTGAAAGGATCTATGTTTTTGGCGGTGGAAGCCAGGAAGAAGTGATTGGGACTTTCAGAAAAGCCCTTGATAATGCTCATATTCTGGAGGCGGAATATGCGGTTTTTCATGTATCTTATGCGGAACTGGAACAGGTCTACACACGCTGTTTTAACTGCACAGATAATGATGTGCTTGAAACGACAGCAGATTTTTTGAATAAAGCTGTTTCTGTTTATCCTGATGGAGAGCCCCCGGTTAGATTGTTCTTTGAAAATCTGTGGTGGCCGGGACTTACATTCCTTGATTCTATGAATGTTGAATACTTTTCATCATTGCTTGATTTTGATAACTGGGCTTTTGTTCTTGATACGGGTCACCTGATGAATGCCACAATGAAATGTGATGACGAAAATTGCTCTATCAACGTAGTTCTTGATCTTCTTTCCAGACATTCGGAGGACTTCATTAAGAAAATAGAAGGAATGCATTTTCATTGCAGTCTGTCGGGCGAGTTCATGCGCAACTCTATGGATCTGGAAATTCCGCAAGGTTTTGGAGAATTGCCTTTCCATGAACGATTGATGTCTGTGATGGGAATACTGGACCAGATGGATCAGCATATGCCATTTTCAAGTGAGAATTGCTCGCAGATAGTTGATATGGTGTCTCCTGATTATCTGACGCATGAATTTGTCGCAACTGACTTGCGCTCTCTTGATGAGAAATTGTATATACAGACACAAGCATTACGCAAGTAAGTTATATTTATTATTACTTTTCTTTTTATTATTGGTATTTTTAGTTTTATTTTTTTATTTTTTCAAGATACGAACCGTTTGATGGGCTGTTTTCGCAGAAAACTATATATGGTACACATGAATTACTTCTAATTATGAGCACTCTCGATAACAATGAATCCGAGAATCCAGAGCATACTGACCGTCTTAAGCTGTTTAGCGCTCTTGGAAGTGAAACCAGACTCAGGATGCTTCAAAGGCTGACTGAGGGCGAAATGCACATATCAGAACTCGCAAGGGAACTCAGCATCTCTGTGCCAGTTGCTGCAAAGCACGCAAATATACTGGAAGATGCTGACCTTATACAGCGCAAGGTTTATGGAAAGACCCATGTCCTGCAGCTTAATAACAAGAATATTTTCCATGCACTTGATATATTTGCACCTTCCAGGACTGTTGAAGTTGAAAAGGGTGCAACATTGCTTCAGGCACTTAAGAAAGCAGCAGTTGTTGAAGTAAAAGACGTTCACGGCCAGGATAATATTGTTTCCACAAATGGCGAGGAAGGATTCTTTGTCTACGAAGTCGATGGTGTTTTCTCTGACAAGAATGTCAATGAGTTTGTTTTTGACAAGAATTCCACAGTTATGTGGAAAAAACTTGAGCCTATCAGTATCTTGAAAGTTAAAGTAAAGATTGCTGAAGAGTAATTGTTCTGAGGAACGGTTACCCGTTCTTCTGATTTCATTTCTTTAAACCCTATATTTGGATTTGTATCTGTTTTTTGTTTGTTTTTTAGTGTTATCACATCAGCCTTTTCATCGAATACTTTCACCCCGCTTACGGGTTGCTTATATTCTTCTCTGGCATATTCTTCACTGATGAACCACAGAAGTCCTGCTAATGAGCACCATATGACGCTTATGGAAAGGATGAGAGTATTGTCCGAAGGCACGAAGTATGATAGTTGCAACCAGAGCGCTGTCTGTCATGCTTTCGGACCTGATGGCCGCTGCATACAGCTCTACAAAACACTGATGACAAATGCCTGCTCCGGGGAGTGCACATATTGTCCTAACAGGTGCGGCAGGGATTCTGTGAAGGCATCGTTAAGTCCGGAAGAGATTACGAAAATCACGTGGTCATTCTATCGCAGAAATGCAATTGAGGGTTTATTCCTGTCATCAGGTGTTATTGGTGATGCCGAGAGGACTGCTGAGAAGCAACTGGAGGTAGCAAGGCTTCTTCGGGGGCAGGGATTCACAGGTTATATACACATTCGTGTGATGCCGGGGACACCTAAGTATCTGCTGGAGGAGATCGCTGAGTGTGCAAACAAGTTTGGGGTAAATGCAGAGACTACAAGTACAATAAATTACTCGGAGATCTGCCCGAACTTTGATTACAAGAATGATGTACTCCAGCGCTTGCAATGGACCCGTGATCTCATCAACAAAAAAAGAAAGGAAGAAGGTTTTAGAGGCCGCATTATAGGTGCGAATGACACTCAATTTGTGGTGGGCGCAGTTCAGGAATCTGACAGGGAAATTATCGGAACCGTTGAGAATTTTATGAACAGGTATGAGCTAAGAAGACCATATTTCATGAGTTTTGATCCGGTTCCATTCACGCCTCTTGAGAACAATGCTCCATCTCCTATGTGGAGGGAGATAAGGCTTTACCAGACATCTTATCTTCTGAAAGATTATGGCATGACTGCATGTGATCTTGATTCTGTTCTTGATGATAATGGTTTCCTTATGGATATGGATCCAAAGATGCTTCTTGCTTCATGTAATCCTGATATATTCCCTATTAATGTGAATACCGCAAACAGAGACGACTTGCTCAAAGTGCCGGGAATTGGGCCGGTGGGTGCAAACAGGATAATCCAGTCAAGACCGATTAATTCAGAAAAGGAACTTTCACGTATGGGTGTGGTTATCAGTCGTGCCAGGCCTTTTATTGAACTCAATGGAAAAAGACAGACAAACCTCTTCTCATTTACAGGTGTGGGAGCATGATAGTAGCATTCAGGGAAAATGTGGAAGGTGTTCTGCTTGCATGTGCAGAACTTATGGCGAATAAAGACTGCAAACTCATCAGTGCAAAGGACAGGGAATCACTGAAGCAGAAAATGGAGTTTGCAGGTATAACTGACGTAAAAATGCTGGGATTCAGGGCGACAGTTGATACTTCTAAAATTGTATGCCACATTTTCGGTTCACAAAGAGCAAGGATGTTCCAGCGTGACCCTGATGTTGAAGGTTACATATCAATGGTTCTGAGGCATCGTAGTTCAAGTCCTATTGAGCTGGTGAACTTTTTGGTTTCATGTGAAGGTAATGTCGAATTGCTATATTCAGGCAAGACAAGAACCGGAAAAAAATACTATAATTACATGCGTGATGTTAGTCGTTCATATCACCGTTTGTGTATGTTTGGACGTCCGTATTCTGTGAATGGTGTGCTTTCTGTAAAAGTAGATTCTCCGCACCACATTGGAGATATGTTCTGTCGATGGCTTGCAAGAAAAAATCCTGATCTTCCGGTTGCAGTGATTCAAAGGGATGTTGCATGGATAGGAAATGGAAGACATGTGGGACTGGATCATTATACAAATATCCCTGCTTCCCTTGCAGGAAGTCTGGAATTCATATCGACTACTGATGAGATAGATGACCTGTGGGACATGTATTATGATTCACAGGCAATCCCTAAGAGGAGAAACAAGACACATGCAAAGCAATTGCAACCCAAGACCTCAGCTTCAATGAGCAAGATGTCCGAAAGGGACAGGTATAAAGTTGAAAGGGGGATCGCAAATTGTACTCTCGACAATTTTGCATCCGGGTCGGAGGTATGATTTAAATGATGGCAGAAGTAAGGACATTACAGGATATTCCTGGTATTGGGGATAAGATGTCAAAACGTTTCGTGGAACATTTTGGTAGTGAGGTTCAGGCACTTGATGCGATACTGGCAGGGGATATTGCCAGCATTTCAGAAGTTGAAGGAATAGGGCAACGCTATGCTATATCATTGATACAGGATGTTGCATCAAGGGTGGAAGGCGTAACCATGGCTGATTTTTTGAGAACACGGGAGGCAATGGATGTCTACGAGAAATTGCTTGATCTTGTACGTGAGTTTGCTCATACACGTTATTCCAGGGAGAAATTACATGTGTTCTTCCCATATCCTTCCACAAAAGCAGAAAAAATCATGCAGGTAAGAGAATCTGTTTCATATTATATGCATACAGCAAGTCTGCTGGAAGGCGATGATAGTATTGCTGATTTGCTGTCAACGGTCTCCCAGCTTAATTTCAGGTACCAATGTCCAAAAATACGCGATCGTGTGATAATCACATCAGATCAGGAATACTATGAATCTGCAAGAAAACGATTTTCCGGTTTAGTTGATGTCCATTTTGCAAGGTCTCTATCAGAGCTAATAGATATTTCCAGAGGTTTTTCACAGGTAATCGCAGTAGGTGATAAATTCCTGGCTTTTGATTTCCCTGAAGATATAGAACCTGAATTCGTATCTGATCTCGATGATCTCGATGATTATAAAATAATACCGGAAAAAGAAATATTCCTGTTTTCCCGTAATCTCAGCTCCCTTGAGTCCTCTGTGAATTTAGTGAGACTGCTACGGTCAAAAGGAGTGAGTTTTTTTGAGAAAATGGATGATGATGCAATTGAAATGTTGTCATCGACCCTTGCTCTTATTGATGAGGATGGTGACATTGTTCACGGGATGGATGCTGAACTTGACAGGATATCCGATGCAATTTCAAGTCTCAATGTCGTTGTTGCTGAGACTGTCAGTTCTGTAAATGAAGAACTGAACTCATCTCTTGAGAATAGCCAGATGACGTTGAGTGGTCAGGACATGCTAAAGGTTATGAATGGCTCAATGGAGTTGAAAGAGATACTGAGTAAGAAGCTGCATAAGAATTATAGTTCAGTTGTAAAAGATGCTGTTGAAAGGATATGCAATGAACTTCACCTGGAGAAAAAAGAACGTTTACTTGTGGATTCTCTGTTCCCTGAGGAAATAATGCATCCAATAGAGGCGGATGTTGAAAGTCTTAATAACTTAAGGCAATACCTTGACAAAAAGGCACAGAAAAGAAAGTTCAATCATAAACGTGAAGTTTCCCGTATATTATCTGCTTACAGGGAACTTTCCCGGGAGATGGTGAAGTCAGTTCTTGATTTTGACGTGGGTTTTGCAATTGGCCTCTTTTCAAGAACTTACGGTCTTACAATGCCTGCTATCATAGATGGTGCAGGTGTTGGGTTAAAGAGCGGAAGAAATCTTTTCCTTCTTTCAAGACATGGGGATGTAATTCCGGTTGATTATTCCATTGGTGAAAATTCCTTTGGCCTGGAAAACGATGATAGTCGCGTTGTACTTTTAAGCGGTGTTAATTCGGGAGGTAAGACCTCCCTTCTGGAATTACTTGCACAAAGCATTATTCTTGCTCACATGGGTTTCCCGGTTCCCGCAGAAATGATGGAAATCTCTCTTACAGAGTCAATGTACTACTTCGCCAAATCAAAAGGTACGCTGGATGCAGGCGCTTTTGAAACAACCCTTACTGAATTTTCAGTGGTGGCAGATGAATCTGCAAAATTCGTTCTGGCTGATGAACTGGAGTCGATTACTGAACCGGGCGCATCAGCAAAAATAATGGCAGGGATACTTGAAGTGTTAATGGAAAATGACAGTACAATGTCGATATTCGTATCTCATCTGTCCGAGCAGATATTGGAAAATACCAACCGCAATATCCGGGTTGATGGAATTGAGGCTAGTGGTCTGGATTCAGAATTGAATCTTGTAGTCGATAGAAATCCTCGCTATAATTATGTCGCAAAAAGCACTCCTGAATTGATAGTAGAGAGACTATCAAAAAAGACCGGTGGTAAAGAACAGGAATTTTACGAGAAATTAAGAAATAAATTCCGATAATACGGAATTTGGAATTATGATATTTGAAAATAGAATAATTCTGAATATTAGTAAAGATCAAAGCACTCCTTTAGTGCTTTTAATCTCGTCGCCTTCTACAACTACTGCTCTTCTAAGAGCATAAGCGAATGCTTTAAAGAGTGCTTCTATTTTGTGGTGGTCGTTGTCGCCATAAACATGAGCATGCATGTTTATTTTTGCATTCTGGGCAACGGCTTCGAAGAAGTGGTCTACCATCTGGGTGCTGAACTCACCAACTTTAGGAGCTTTAAAGTCTGCATCTATTACAAGATAGCTTCGCCCTCCAAGATCAAGTGCAACTGTTGCAAGTGCTTCATCCATGGGGATACGTGCCTCGCCAAATCTTGCAATACCTGCTTTGTTTCCAAGTGCTTCAGCCAGTACCTGACCAAGGACTATACCTGTATCTTCTATCAGGTGGTGGTCATCTACAATGAGGTCTCCAGTGGCTTTTACAGTGAGGTCGAAGTTTCCATGTTTTGTAAAAGCAGTCAGCATATGGTCAAAAAAACCTACACCTGTACTAATGTCTGCAACGCCTTTTCCATCAAGCTCAATCCCAATGGAGATGTCAGTTTCGCTGGTTTTGCGTGAAATTTCTGCTTTTCTCATGGATGCACCTGTTGATTAGATTCTCTATAGTTGATTTCTTTATAAATCTTCACTGATAATATTTATCGCTTCTGGAAGTGTGAATTTACCTGTGTATAGTGCACTTCCAACAACAACTGCCTTTGCTCCGGTATTCTTCAGTGCAATGAGGTCATCAAGTTTAGTTACACCACCAGATGCAATTACAGGAATACTTACGGATTTGACCAGTTCCTCGGTAGGAGCAGTGTTTACACCCTGAAGAAGTCCTTCAGAATCTATGTTGGTAAACAGAATACTTCCTGCACCAAGTTCCTCAAATTTGATTCCCATTTCAACTGCTGTGAATTCTGACTCTTTTTTCCATCCATCAATGGCTATCTTGCCATTCTTGGAATCCAGAGCTACATTTATGTGCTCGCTTCCAAATTCATCTGCAAGCTCTTTTACAAGTTGTGGATTGTTGATGGCGGCAGTACTAAGTATGGCTCTGTCAACACCGATATTGAGAAGTTCAGCAGCGTTTTCAAAAGAACGGATTCCGCCACCCACCTGGATTTTCATACCAAGCGGCTTGCACTCCTTAACTATTTTCTCGATAATTGGTGCATTTTTGCGTTTTCCGTCAATAGCACCATCAAGATCAATAAGGTGAAGAGTTTTTGCACCCTGGGATACCCAGTCCTTTGCTACGGCAACAGGATCATCAAGGGATATCATTTCACTTCCCGGAACACCCTGTACTAATTGTACACATTTGCCGTTTCTCATATCAACGGCAGGAATCACTTCAAATGACATATGACCTCATTTAAGGCATCATTCTTTCAATTGGCACTACAAGAATATCTTTTGCGCCTGCTTTTTTGAGCTCTCCAACGGTTGCAAAAATACTGGATGCATCAACTACGGCATGAACTGCAAGTATTGAATTATCAGACTCAACCTTCATCACTGTTGGTCCTGCCATTCCGGGAAGTACCTTTTTAACGGTTTCAAGCTCGGTTTCAGGAACGTTCATCATAAGATACCGTTTGCCCTTTGCCCTGAGCACGCTTTCAACAGCTGTCTGGATCTGTTCGATCTTTTCATCGTCAGCTCTTGTCTTTTTATTTGCAATGAGGTAAACTGATGAAGTGAAAACTTTCTCTATCATCTTTAGATGATTGGTTACAAGAGTTGTTCCGGAACTTGAAATGTCAACAATTGCATCGGCAATTCCGACATGTGGTGTCATTTCACATGCACCGCTTACCTTTATAACCTCGATATCAACACCAAGGTTTTTGAAATATTTAGCAGTGATGTTTGGGAATTCAGTTGCAACGCGCATTCCCTGAAGGTCCGCTGCAGAGCTGATTTTTGAATCTTCAGGCACTGCAAGTACCAGATTTGCACCGCCGAATTTCAGATCAAGCAGCACTTCTACGTCGGATTCTGTCTCATCAATAAGATCAAGACCTGTGATGCCTACATCTGCGGCACCATCCTGCACATATTCCGGAATATCTGCGGCTCTTGCAAATAGATATGTGATCTCAGGGTCTGTTGTTTTGGCAAAAAGTTTCCTTGTCCCTCCTTCAAGTACAGGCAGGCCTGCCTCTTTGAGGAGGTTTACTGTAGGGTCATGTAAGCGCCCTTTGTTGGGTATTGCAATACGTATCATGGGGATCCTTCTGTGAAATTATAATCAGTATCAATTGAACGTTCTTTGAAAGACTTTTATAGCATATAGAGTTCACGCTGAGCTTAGATTAAAATGTAGTTAATTTAACACGCGTGTACTTATTACTATCAGTTATATTTTTGGACGGTAAATATTAAATATCTATTACGTTCTTGATATAGCGAAGAATACATAATCGATTTGATTTATTTTCTTTCATTTGTCTTTTAATTGACTTCTAGAGGATTAATATGATGCGAAACATCAAAGTTGAACACCTGATCGAAACGCCGGTGGAAAAACAGCAGATTGAGCTTGTGGAGAGGAAGGGAGTAGGTCACCCTGACAGTATCTCCGACGGTCTGGCAGAAGCTATGAGCCGTGCACTGTGTAAGGAATATATCGAAAAATGTGGTGCGGTTCTCCACCATAACACCGATGAAACTCAAATCGTGGCAGGAAGATCAAACCCTCAGTTTGGAGGCGGAGAGGTTATTCAGCCAATTTATACTCTGCTTGTCGGAAGGGCAACCAAAGAATTCAACGGTGTTGAGATTCCTGCTGAAGCTGTTGCGATAAAAGCAGCTAAGAATTATCTCAGAAACACAATAGTTGACCTTGACCTTGAGAGTGACATAATCCTTGACTGTAAACTTGGTACAGGTTCATCTGATCTAAGAGATGTTTTCCAGAGAGACAGGGTTCCTGTTGCAAATGATACTTCCTTTGGTGTAGGCCATGCTCCCTTCTCAGAACTTGAGCAGATTGTTTATGATTCAGAGAGAATGCTTATCACAGATCTCAAGAAGAAAATCCCGGGAATTGGAACGGATATCAAGGTAATGGGTCTGAGAGACAATGATGATATTCAGCTCACCATCTGCTGCGGTATGGTTGGTAAGTACATAGATGATATGGACCACTACATTAACCTCAAGGAAGAAATGGTGGACTATGTTACCGATCTTGCTCTCAAACGTACAGACCGTAAAGTAACAACATTCATCAATGCCGCAGATAACTGCGAGAAGAATTCTGTGTTCCTGACTGTTACCGGTACATCTGCAGAAATGGGGGATGATGGTTCAGTAGGTCGTGGAAACCGCTCAAATGGACTCATCACACCAAACAGGCCAATGAGTATGGAAGCAACTAGTGGTAAGAATCCTATCAACCACATTGGTAAGATATACAATCTTCTTTCAACCCAGATGGCAAAGGATATCGTAAAGGCAGTTCCTGATGTAGATGATGTTTACATTAAGCTTCTTTCCCAGATAGGTAAGCCAATAGACCAGCCGTTTGTAGCCAGTGCACAGATAATTCCTGCTGATGGTGCAAACTTCAATTCTATTAAGTCAGAAGTTGAGGTCATAATGGACGACTGGCTCTCTGATGTAACCAGGATAACAAAGATGGTTATCAACGGAGAACTGGACACTTTCTAATTCTTTCTTTTGAAGTGCGCCTGTCCTGTAGTGACATGGCAACTTCATTTTTGTTTTTCAGGCCTTTCCTATTTTATTTAATTTTCTAGATTTTTACTTTGGCCGCATTTAATGCTTTTCTTTATATACTACGCATGTGCAAACTTGTTTTTCGGCGAAAGAGCTAAGTATGATTATGCGTATTGGAGTGTTGCATCGCACGGCACTGTCGTGCGGAAGCATGATTTGTAAGACCCGCTTTAACTCAGTTGGTAGAGTGCGCGGCTGTAGTTTGATTCATGTGCATGGTCACATTACGCGCAGGCACCGCGATGTCCCCGGTTCGAGTCTGGGAGGCGGGACTTTCAAAATCATGAACAACTCACAAAAAGCTTTATATACAAGAACGCCCTTTTAGGGGTGCTCACAAGCGAAATTAACTCTAATGTCCGAATAGTGTAGAGGCCTATCATGGAGCCCTGTCGAGGCTCCGACCCGGGTTCGAATCCCGGTTCGGGCGTTAAAACTCAAATCCCGGAATTTCCGGGTGCATTTTCTTTTTTTAATAAAAATTTGTACCCTAATAATTTCTTCTGCTATTATCTTATTGTCTACATGTTATGTTTTTAAAAAAGAACTAAGGGTGGTTCCCTTAGATTTAATCTTCTCTACGGTTCTGGAATATGAATGCCAATCCAATTACTGCAGCTATAGGTAATGCTATCGTAGGGAACTCGGGTATTTCCTCTTTGCATATTACTGGTTTAATTGTAGCTTTAATACTGTTGTCTTCAAAACCTTTTTCTTTAATTTGGTACACTGTAATTTGTTCTTGGTCAAAATATAATTTTAAGTATCTTGGAGAGTATTCATTTCCATTTGCAGTGAATACTGGCTCTATCTTTACATAATGTTTACAGTTTTCTCCTACTTTTTCTGATATTATATTAACCACAGTTTTATCAGTGTCAAGTGTGATAGCTGGTTCACTACCAAGATCTTCCCAATATACAATGGTTGTTTTCTGACCATCATAATTGATTTTTAAGCCAATATCAATCGTATTTGTGTTAAATCCGCTTGTGTAATATTCTCCGGTGACTGTGACGTAATAACATCCTTCTGGAGATTCACAAGTGCAACCTGCAGCACATTGTGTTGCAAGTAACAATACCAAGGCTACGCCTACTATTATGTTTCTATTTTGCATTTTCCCACACTCTGTTTAGTAAATGAGTCTCTATCGATATTTTCTAAAAATATCAATGGTACATTTTTATGTCTATGTTTAAACTATTTATATGAATCTTTATAAAATTTGTATGGTAATATATTTCAAGAAATGCCTAAAAAATATGTTCAGTATTCCTTGGTACTTAATTGTGAGGTTTATGTAAGCCGACTAAAATTCATCTGTTATACCTGCTTACATATGTTTCTCTCATAGTGCCTGTATTCTTTGGTTTAATAATTAATTACTTTCTCCAATATTCACTTATCTTTATTATACAGTTTTAATAATTTTTGAATTTTAACTACATATAAATAGCATGTATATATAATGCTAAATGTGGTACATATGAATGATTCCGGCAATTTGATTGCTGCCAAAGCGCTGATACTCGCAATCCTGTATATTGCTCTTCTTTTTGGGATAGTAATCTTTGCAGGAATTACAGGAATATAACTTGCATTTTTTCAAAATACTCTTTTTGTACGGCAAGTGAGAAATTTTGTAAGTTCATATTTTATCTAAGTTAGAACACTTTCCTGATTTTAATATGAAATGCAGGAAAAATATAGCTTCACATTTATTATATGGGGACAGTTATGTGCGCTTGTATTTCAATTTTGATTTCGTGCCAAGGCTTGTTTAGTACGGTTTATGATAACTTATTAAAAGCGCATACAAAATATTACTATTAATCATATTCGTAATATTCATATATCATAGATTATATCTAGGGGTCAGAAAGGTCAGATGGAAGCCGTCGATTATTCTAGTGTTCTCCAAATGCTACTTCAAAAACGACTTCCTGTAATTATAAGTGTTCATTGGCTCATCTGTCCTGTCAACACCTCTTTTCCAGCTCATGTATTCACACATGTTTGTCAAACACACTATGTTTGATATAACTAGAAATGTATTTATAATACTACTGTCTTTTTGTAGACTGTTATGTTTACGAAATGCGGAAAATCCACAGCAGTAAGATTAATATTAATGATTTCTCTCTATCTTCTTTTGATGTTATCTGTAGGTATTTTCTCGGCTATTATGCACTAATTATACATGTATCCAGTTCAAAGTGCTCTTCCATTGTTTTCAGAAGCTTAACTTCAATAATTATTTATAATGAAGCACTAATAGAATATTATGGTACGAATAAATTCCATAGCCAACCTTCCTACCATGAAGATACTATTTGTTTTAATATTGTATCTTTTAATGGTGATATCTATAGGTCTGCTGGCAGGAATCATGTCAAGATAATGCATGATAAAAGAGATAAGATGTTGAAAATGTAATAAAAATGGTGGATTTCCCGTTTTTCATCGTTTTTGGGACGTTTTTCCGTTTTTCTGTTTTTCGCCGTTTTTGGAACGTTTTTCCATTTTTCCGTTTTGCGTCGTTTTTGGAACGTTTTTCCGTTTTTACCATCATAATGCCACAGTGTGGAGTATCTGCACAAGGCTGCATTCCATGAATATGACCATCAGGTTGTTTACCACCAGAAACAGACCTACGAATGCAATTCCTTTCCTTGACCATCTCCATAATAGATCTGTCCATTTTGAATCTGAATCTTTCAGGATTGTGTAATTCCAGTACACGATTCCAATGAACAGGATTTTTAGTATCAGGAGAGAACCCACACCATAGTTATGCATAACTGCCGCCAGGAAGTCATTCTCTTCGAATCCATAGTTAAGAGCATGGGCCGTTGTCAGGAAATCTCCGAGTACGTAAAACAGTATTATATACTTAATATCCCTGAGGAAGTCAGAGACATTTGTGAACTGTGAAACGTACTGATTTGCGTTGTGCATAATAGTTGCTATTCATGGAGCTGTATATAACCGGAATGTGGATATATCCACATTCTATGTTCATAGAACTCCTGGCAATGTATGAATAAATGCCAAATTATGCATGCAGAACTATGGTCAAAAAATAACAATTCATGTCAGGATATATTCTGTAATCTTCAAATCAGACATTTGATAACAATTTTGTACTAGTAGCTACTAGATATTATATTATGACCTCATCAACTGTTCCTATCGATATTTCCAAAACGCTGGAAAGCCACAAGTCAGATGCATATCTGATGGTAGGCAATTCGAACAATGCAGATATTTATTACGCAACCCGTTTTTCAGCTTCAGACGAGTTCACCTACATTCAAATTAAAGATGGTAGTGAAATACTACTTATTTCCGACATGGAAAAAGGAAGAGCTGAACTGGAATCCAGGGTCTCTGATATTCGTACTTTACAGGGCTGTGATTACAGGTCAAAGGTAAAGGAAAGACAGGATCCTGCTCTTGCCTATTGCGACTGCATCGCTGAGATTCTACAAAAAGAGGGTACAAGGCACATTGCAGTCCCAAGGGATTTCCCATATCATATTGCCCAAACTCTCAAGGAAGAAGGATTCAGCATACAGGCGGTAAAAAGTCCATTCCTGCAGCTTCGTGCAAAGAAGAACGAATCTGAGATCAAAATTGTCAGGAAAGTACAGGATGCCTGCAACACTGCGATGAAGGCAGCTGCAGAAATGATAAGGAAATCTGAAAGTGTGGAGGGAATACTCAATTATCGTGGTTTTGCCCTGACATCAGAAATGATCCGCAAGGAAATCGATATGACTCTTCTTGAACATGGATGTGAGGCAGACAGCACCATCGTTGCAGGAGGAAAAGGTTCAGCAAATCCTCACTGGGAGGGCGAAGGCCCGATAAAGGCAGATGAACCTGTGGTCATAGATATCTTCCCTCGCAGTAAAAGAGAAAAATACTACGCTGACATGACCCGCACAGTTCTTCATGGAACTCCTTCCGACAAACTAAAAGATATGTACGATGCAGTTCTTGAAGCCCAGAAAGCTGGTATTGAAATGGTAAAACCGGGTGTCAAATGCAGTGAAATACACAACAGGGTTTGTGATGTTTTTAAGGAAAAAGGATATGACACAGTAAGAGACGGCTCCACCGTTGGTTTTATTCATTCAACAGGGCATGGTGTAGGTCTTGAGATTCATGAACTTCCCTTTGTTGGCAACAGTGATGTGGAACTGGAGGAAGGAAATATCATCACCATTGAGCCGGGATTATACTATCCGGATGTAGGTGGCATCCGTCTTGAAGACCTGATTCTTGTAACAGCAGACGGGCATGAGAACCTGACTGAAATGGAAAAGAAATTTGTATATTAGTGCCAACTAAAGTGCTATAAGGAGATTTTACATGGCTGACAAAGTTAAGGAGATCGAAGAGATAATTGACAAATATCTCAAAGCAGGAAAGATACTCTCACAGGTAAGGAGTGAGGCAAAAGACAGGATAAAGGTAGGTGTCAGCCTGCTGGAAATCGCTGAGTTTGTGGAAAACCGCGCAGTGGAACTAGGTGCTGATGGTTCGGCATTCCCATGTAATATATCCCGTAATGATGAGGCGGCACACGCCACACCACTTGCAGGTGATGAAACCGTCTTTGGTGAAGATGTCATCAAACTTGACCTTGGTGTCCATGTTGACGGCTACATTGCAGACTCTGCAATCACAATTGACCTTTCAGGAAAGTACACTGATCTGGTAAACGCTTCCAGTGATGCGCTTGATGCAGCAATTGATACTGTAAAGAATGGTGTGAGCACAGCAGAAATTGCAGCAGCTATAGAAGATGCAATTCTTGCACATGACCTGAAACCTGTTGGAAATCTAACAGGACACGGACTTTCACAATATATTCCTCATGCTCCTCCAAGTGTACCTAACAAAAGAGTGAGCAGTGGAGTTGTACTCAAAACAGGTGACATAATAGCTATTGAACCTTTTGCAACAGATGGTGCTGGAAAGGTAGTGGACGGAACGTTGACAGAGATTTTTCAGGTGGTGAACAAAAAACCTGTGCGCTTACCAGCTGCAAGAGCTCTCCTTAAGGAACTTGCTCCTCACAGGACTCTTCCGTTTGCAAAAAGGTGGTTAAAGACTCCTCAACTTGACTTTGCTCTCATGCAGCTTGAAAAAGCAGGGATTGTTCATTCATATCCTGTACTTAAAGAAGTTGCAGGTGGAATGGTCTCGCAGAAAGAACACACTGTCATAGTAACAGAAGACGGATGTCAGGTTACAACTAAATAACCTATCAGGATGAGATTTGATTGAGAATCGTGAGTTTCTTATCTTTAATCTTTATTCTTTTTTCAGTCCTAGTCATTCCTGCAAGTGCAGCTTATGACTGGGATAACAGTATAACTGTAAAAAAAGACAGCATGACATGGTCTTACACGGAAACTTATTCCGGTGACAGGTCTATCATTTTCAAAAAATATGTTGATATGGAATTTGGGAATGACGATGGCTTTGTAGCTGCCTGGGAATTATTAAAAACTGATGTCTCAATGAGCAAATCCTTCAGGCAGTCAATAGAGGACAATATGGACGTGAAAATTGACAATACATCTAAGAATGTTATTTTACTTGGTGTTGAAACAGACATGTCCTCTGAACTTCTGGGGATTACAGGCGAGGAACGCGATATTGTCAATGAATATAAAGTATTTTATGATTTTAAGGTTCCACTTGATGAATCTGGTTCTGTGATGTGGTTCCAGGGAGAACCTGAAACAGATGTTACAATCAGTTTGCCTGAAGGTATGGAGCTCAAATCGGTTGATGGAATTGACAATGAGTCAGTGAAAGAAACATCAAAAGGAACTGTTATTGAAGGAAAATTTGGTTTTACAGGTGAAGTGGTAATTGAGTATTCTGTTGAAGAGGAAGAACCAGTAGTTGAAGGAAATAATGCGGCAAACACAACTGCAAATACTACTAAGGATTCTTCTGAATCTGCAACGAAGACACGTTTAGAAACTTTTCTTGACAGGCTGTTTTCTGGCAATACAGATGAAATGCTCAATAAATTAAATCTGGATGGCTCTAACAATCCTGATTAATACTGGAAAGTTGAAAGGATTAAGGTGATATTATGCTGATAGAAAATATCGAACTTCAAAACGGAACTGCAATGGGTTTGAGTTTTGCTATGCAGAATGCATCATTACTCGTAATCCGTGCAGACAGGGGGTTTGTGATGTGTGGCTATCTTGACATGGAAACAGCATCAGTTCTTGGTGATGTTGCTGTGAAGGTCAAAGGTGTGAACAGCTTTGATGATGTGCTTGCAGCACCTGTTGTCGGAGCAACCCAGAAAGCCATCAATCTTAGTATAAAAGTAGGTATGACAGGAAAAGAAGCATTAGAACTGATGTTCTGATATTTTCTTTTACATCTTTTCAATTAGTTTTTCTTTTTCAATTCTCCATTGAAACGCTTTAAATACTACTTCTATTCTCTATTGCAGGTATTATGCTGTATGCTTTTGAGTTATCCGGTGAGCACGCTGTCCTGCCAGTAAAAGAGGTCTTCGCCTGTCTTTCAATGGAAGGGCTGACATTCAGGGAACATGCATCCTATGACCAGTGCCTCGTAGTTGATATCGAAGGTGAGGATATTGACACAAAACTTCGCTTCATTGCAGGCAGGCTTGCAATGTCCCATCACATACTGAAAGTAGTAGGTATATGCGATGTTGAAACCGATCAGATAATAGATATGTGCGACAATTCTGATCTGTCCGGGCACCTGTCAGAAGGGCAAACCTATGTTGTCCGTGCAAAGAGGGCAAAACATCACGGTGATGTCAAAAGGGAGTTCATAGAAGGAAGACTGGGTGGCAGCATATATCGCAAAGGTTTCAGGGCTAACCTGAATGAACCTGATGTTACTTTCCGTTTAATCATGACCAACAAGGCAGTCCTGGGCTCAATTGTAGCAACAGTTGACAGGGGTGATTATGAACACCGTGCGCCACATAAAAAACCATTTTTTTACCCTGGTGTGCTTATGCCAAGAGTTGCAAGAGCCCTTGTGAACATATCCCAAATACGTTCAGATGAGGTACTTTTCGATCCGTTCAGTGGTACGGCAGGTATCCTTGTTGAAGCAGGCCTCATAGGTGCCCATGTTATCGGTATTGAAGTCCGCCGCATGATATCCCACGGTGCAAAGATGAACCTTGATGAATATGATGCTGATTACACATTGCTTGTGGGTGATGCATGTCGTGTTTCACTTAAAGCTTCATCAGTGGATGCAATTGTGACGGATCCACCTTATGGCAGGTCTGCGGCTATAAGGGCAGAATCTCTTCATCACCTGTATACGGATTCATTTGCAGAAATGCATCGTGTACTTAAAACCGGAAAACTTGCAGTTGTAGTTTCCGAGATGAAGGTTGTCGTGTTTGCAGAAATGGCTGGATTTACGGTTGTAGATGTGTTTACACAAAAAGTACACAAAAGTCTCACAAGGACATTTACGGTTCTTCGCAAAGATTAGCTTGATTCATGACTGATTATTTTGACACTTTTGCTGTATCATGGACCAGTAGGCTGAAAGCTTTGTCTCTGATTCCTTATAATCAGGATAACGCTTTTTCACATGGTTCCAGAACCTGGGACTATGATTCAGTTCAATAAGATGGACCATCTCATGATGTACAATATACTCCACCATTTCATCGGGCAGGTATCGCATAAATGTGTTGAAATTGAGATTTTTCTTAGAACTGCAGCTTCCCCATTTTGTTTTCATTTTCCGGAACCTTACATTTTCAGGTTTGACTCCAAGCTCTTTTCCAATAATAATCACAAATCTATCGATGAGGCTTTTCAGTTCATCCACCGATCTGCCGGTTACAAGTTCGATGTCCCGGGAAAAATCCTGAATCTTCTGCATTTTAGAATAACGGTTGTATATCCATCTCTGGTGCCTGCGGATTATTTTCTCATGTTCCCTGAACGATTTCGGAACGATGAGATATAGCTCTCCTTCGTGGAACTCCAGCCTTGGATTTTTCACATCCCTTCGGATCAGTTCATAGTCTACGACCACATCCCGGATACTTGCAGTACAACGCATTCTCTTAAAATAGTAAAAAAGGATTATTCGTTTGGAACCAGGTGGTCCATCACTTCAGCCATAACCCTGTGTCGCACCAGATAATCATGTACATTATCGGTGGCTCTCCTTATGGCATAAGCATCCTCACACCAGTCTATAGGTTCAGGATATTCCACTTCCATAAGTGTCAGGCCGTAAGCCGCTGATGATTCCAATCCTTCTTCGTATGACTCCGGGTCAAGCATTTGCATAAGCCATTCTTCGTCCCTGACTTCGCTTCCAACCATTGTAAGTGCTGTGACTATTTTCCTCACCATGTTCCAGAGGAAACTGTTTGCCTGAATGTCTATCTTGGTTAAGGTTCCACTAACACGAACATCTATTTTTTCTACATTGCGGATGGTGCTTTTGTCTCCTTCCTTGGTGCAGAAATTAGCAAAATCATGTTCCCCTACAAGCAGTTTTGAAGCAGCCCTTATTTTTGCAATATCATACTGCTCTCCGCTCATTATATACCTGTATTTACGGCTGATTGCCCATCTTCTGGGGTCAAAATCGTCAGGAACTTCAGCATGTGCCCATGCCCAGATTGAATTCGGTAATTTTGAATTAATAACCCTTGGGATTGCAAGGTTTGGCTTATCAGTATCAAAAGCAACGACTTGTTCCCTTGCATGTACTCCTGCATCTGTTCTTCCGGAACTTGAAAAACGTGCAGTTTTAGGATCTTCGATAATTTCAAGCTGCGTGAGTGCATTGAACAGCTCGCCTTCTATTGTAGCTACATCCGGCTGGACCTGTGATCCATGGTAGCCAGTGCCTACATATGCTATTTTCAGAGCAACTCTCATACAATTCACTCTGGCTTCATATGTTCTTTTTTCTATAATACATTTCTCTTACAAATAGAAGGGTAATTACAAAAATACAGCCAAAGAAAAACCATACGCTTACATGAGACAACAGTCCGTGAATAAATGAGTCTGTAACAGCTCCTCCTGCTGCAGTTACGTTATCTGTTACTGTGTTTGAAAGCGGTTCAACGGGTGTCTGGTTTGTTGTCATCACGCTTTCCCTCATCACATCAGCACCCGCATCAGTTCCGTTAGGTGTTGATGAAGCAAGCATTTCAGGCTGTACCCCGTCCGATGTTATTGGAGTCATTTCTGCAGACTCGGTTGGAATCTCAGCAGGCATTTCCTCTTTGACGGTCTGTTCGCAGAGCACAGTATCAGATGCGTTTTCATCCATATCATATTGAAATCCTGCAAAATTATCTGTTTCATATGCAGGTGCTTCTTTTGTCATTGCTGCCATGGATTCGTTTCCTGAATTAACAGGAAAACTCCTGGTACTGGCAGAATCCTGTGCCATTTGCGGTGCATAGGAAAACATTGAGTATCTGCTAAGAGCTTCAAGCCCTGTTGCAGCAAACACAGCTCCGGCAACAAGGCCAAGATATTTTTTAAGCATGTTAAGTATTGAAGTTCTGTCCTTTTTCATGCTTCCAGGGGCAACAACTATCAGTTTCTGGACAGGTTCGTATATTTTGACTTCTCTGCCTTTGCGGCTCCATTTTGTTTCCTTGACTTTGATGAGGTCTGCTTCAATTAGTCCGTCAAGATTATACTTTACTGTTGTAAGCGGTATGTCAAGCATTTCAGCAACATCACTGGCAGACATTGGTTTATCTGCAAGTATCTCCAGCATCTTCATTGCTTTTTCATTTGAAAGCAACTGGGTTATTTTTTTTGAATCCTCACTCAGAGGAAGAATAAGCACTTTTTCTGAGCCCGTACTTTCTTCGTTCTCTCCCATAAGTTTCAGTATATGAACGTTGATTTATATTATTTCCTTTAAGTTCAATTTCACTTGAACTTATAACAATTTAAAATGTAACTCGAAAAGTTAAAGAATAGCAAGAACAATATGAGGTAAATTCTAGGGGCTATTACACTATGATTACTAAAGAAGAAATAATGGAAATCGTTGAGAATTATGACCAGGACAATCTGAGCATTGCCACTGTTTGTTCTCATTCCAGTCTTCAAATATTCTATGGTGCAAGACAGGAAGGTTTCAGGACCATAGGTATCTGTGTAAAAGAGCCTCCAAGATTCTACGATGCTTTCCCTCTTGCAAAACCGGATGAATTCATTGTAGTTGGAAGCTACAAGGAAATCCCGGATATTCTTGCTGAGCTACGCGCAAAGAATGCTATTGTTATCCCACATGGTTCATTTGTGGAATATATGGGAGGAGAGGCTTTTGCTGAACTTGCAATCCCAACTTTTGGTAACAGGGAAGTTCTCGAGTGGGAGTCCGACAGGGAAATGGAACGTGAGTGGCTTGAAGGCGCAGGAATTGAAATGCCAAGGGTAGTAAAACCACAGGAAATAGATGGCCCAGTAATGGTAAAATATCATGGTGCAAAAGGTGGCCGTGGTTTCTTTATCGCCAAGAACTATGAAGAATTCCAGGAACATATCGATCCCAATGAGAAATTCACGATACAGGAATTCATTGTAGGAACAAGGTATTATCTTCATTTCTTCTATTCACCACTGAGGGAAGAAGGCTACAAACTCAGTACAGGTATCCTTGAGATGCTCAGCATGGACCGCAGGGTCGAGTCCAATGCAGACGAGATTTTCAGGCTTGGTTCTCCAAAAGAGCTTGAAGAGGCTGAAATTATTCCTACTTATGTTGTTACCGGAAATGTTCCGCTTGTTGCCAGGGAATCACTTCTCCCAAAGATATTCAATCTGGGAGAAAGGGTTGTTGAGCAGTCACTTGAACTGTTTGGCGGTATGATCGGTCCTTTCTGTCTGGAGACAGTTGTCACGGACAAACTTGAGATCAAGGTCTTTGAAATATCAGCACGTATAGTTGCAGGTACAAACATTTACCTTGCAGGTTCTCCTTATTCTGATCTTGTTGAACCAAATCTTTCAACCGGTAAGAGAATCGCTCAGGAAATAAAACTTGCAAGTTCCATGGGACAACTTGACAAGATTTTATCATAAACATTTCATTCTCCAAAAATAAAAGTCTTAATATTCTGTGGTTCCCGGAATCACAGAAGCATTCTATTTCTAATTCTGCGATGTAGCTATGACCATAGCATTGATTTCAGTTTCAGGTGCAGTTACTATATGTCCATATTCCTTGCGTAGCCTATGGGAATTTTAAATGGAAAGAATATACTCATACATAAAAAAGAATTTGTGAAAAGAAATGAGGAACCTCGCATAATGATGGTTTGGGTGAAGTATGGGGTATGATACATTAAAAGAATCAATGCATCAGAGGGGAATGATGTGATGACGGAGATTCCTCTTTCACCTACATATTGATGTCCCTATAAATACTTTATTAATTAAAATACTGACACTATTTTAATTTTAAATGTCTCCTGTTATTCATTTCAATCTTTTAAAAATATAAATTTCATATTTTCAGGCAAAATCAAAAATACTATATATTGTAACTATGTTCTCAAATCCTGTATGTCAGATTCATTAAATGCAGGTGTTTCAAAGCAACAATATATTCTTGGTGGAAAAGGTGAAGATGTTCTTCTTTACATGGGAAGGTATCTTGCACGTGATCGTTCTTCCGGCTCACATGTATCTCTGGATGTAAACAAACCGCATGCAGTTTTTATTGCAGGTAAAAGAGGCTATGGTAAATCCTACACAATGGCGGTCCTCATGGAAGGTATGATGATGCTCCCGGATGAAATTAAGAGTAATGTTTCATCAGTCGTCATTGATACAATGGGTATTTTCTGGACTCTTGGAAAGACCAATGATGTCCAGAAAGAGCAAATCCTTAACTGGAAGCTTAAACCGACAGCATTTGATGTCGATGTTTTTGTACCTGCAGGAAGTCTTGCTTCATATGAAGAAAGGCATATACGTGTAAAGCCAATTTCCCTATCGATATCTGATATGGATGGATATGAGTGGTGCAGGCTCTTTGGAATAGATACGGTATCTCCATCGGGGGTTCTTATAGTACGCTTGATAGATGAGTTGCAATACAAAGAGGATTTTTCATTTGAAGATATCATTACTTCAGTTAGCACAGATAAACGCGCGGATTCTGTTGCAAAAAGTGCTGTAGAAAATCATTTCAGGACAGCAGAATCATGGGGCATTTTCTCGGAAAAAGGCGAGGGAATCGCAGAACTTGTAAAAGGTGGTTCTACATCAGTAATTGATGTGAGTACAATCAGAAGTGAGGCATTAAGGTCTGCACTTGTGAGTGCAATTGCCCGAACCATTTACCATTTGAGACTGGAAGCCAGACGTTCCTACGAAAGAAAAATGATGGGCGACAAATCTGTTGTAAAAGGAATCCCTATGGTCTGGATGTTCATCGATGAAGCCCAGCAGTTTTTACCGGTACATGGTGAAACGCTTGCATCGGATGTATTACTTAACGAATGGCTAAAACAGGGAAGGCAACCTGGTCTTTCACTTGTACTTGCGACACAGCGTCCGGCATCCATTCATCCAGATGTACTTTCACAATCCGATCTTGTAATATGCCACCGGCTCACATCTCAGGACGATATTAATGTCCTTGAATCTGTCAGGCCCACTTATATGAAAGACAATTTCGGAGATTCAATAATGAAAATGGGCTCTGAGAAAGGAATCGCATTTGTGGTAGATGATAATACTGAGGCTACACATATAATTCGTATGCGTCCCCGTCTTAGCTGGCATGGTGGGGACGACCCTTCCATTCTTTTGTGAAGTATGTTCTGCGGATTCTGCAAAAAGAAAAGGTATATTCATCTGATATCTCAAATAAATTATATAATATCTAAAAAGATTATTTGTTTCCATATCAGAATTGATACGCATGCAGAAGATCGGCGCTGAATATTTTTGGGATTTATTTGTGTAACACAAACCAAAAATCCGGTTCAGTGTGTTCTGTTTTCAACTCTCTTCTGCAGATTCATACATTATTAAGTGATTTGATGCAATCTTACAAACGCAGGCAGCAAAATATAGTAGATAGAATTGACTCTGAAGAACCTCTTGCAAAATGGAATGACTGGAAGTGGCAGTTAAGACATTCAGTAAATGATATTGATACATTTGAAACACTTCTTGATATCAAGTTTGAGGCTGAAGAAAGGGAGGCTTTACTAAAAACACTTGAAAAATTTCCACTATCCATTACACCATACTATCTTTCTCTCATAGAAGCAGAAGATTTCAGAAATGACCCAATTTTCATGCAATCATTCCCTTCACCGCAGGAACTTATTGTCGCCTGCGATGAAATGGCAGATCCTTTGAGTGAAGACCACGACAGTCCTGTGCCTGGAATAACACACAGGTATCCTGACAGGGTTCTTTTTCATATAAGCAATGTATGTTCCATGTATTGCAGGCACTGTACAAGAAAAAGAAAAGTAGGCGATATAGATTCCATTCCGGAAAAAGACGAAGTTCTTCAGGGAATAGAGTACATAGCAAATAATCCTCAGGTAAGAGACGTTCTTTTATCAGGTGGGGATCCTTTGATGCTTTCTGATGAGTATCTGGACTGGATTCTTACAGAATTACGTGCAATTCCTCATGTTGAGGTCATAAGAATAGGCAGCAGAATGCCGGTGGTTTTACCTTACCGTGTAACTGATAATCTTGTGGAAGTCCTGAAGAAACATCACCCAGTATGGCTAAATACCCATTTCAATCATCCACGTGAAGTTACAGCTTCTTCTAAGCAGGCACTCAGAAAGCTTGCAGACGCAGGTGTTCCATTAGGTAATCAGACTGTCCTGCTTGCAGGAGTAAACGATTGTTACAGGATACTGAAAAAACTCTTCCATAAGCTTGTGGAAAATCGTGTCCGTCCATATTACCTGTATCAGTGTGACCTGTCAGAAGGCCTTACTCACTTCAGGACATCTGTGGGTAAAGGTATCGAAATAATGGAAAATCTCATTGGCCATACAAGTGGCTTTGCCATTCCTTCCTATGTAATTGATGCTCCGGGAGGAGGAGGTAAAATTCCGGTAATGCCAAATTACCTGATTTCCTGGTCAACCAACAAAGTAATCCTCAGGAATTATGAGGGAGTCATTACCTCTTACAAAGAACCGGATTCATATGAGGCAGTTTATTGTGACAGAAAATGTGATGATTGTGCTTTGCAGCTCAAACTGGACGAAGCCCAGGAATTCAGATCTGTAGGAATTGCCAAATTGCTTTCTGACTTTGATGATGCATTGAGCCTTGTACCTGAAGACACTGAACGTATGGAGAGAAGGAATGTCGAGTGACCAGGTTCTTAAAATCAACAATTCAATAATCCAGCACGGTCCTTTCAATGACCGTGTATATTTGATGAAGCTTTCACCAGAGGATTATTCCAAAATACCCTCCAGGGTAGAAGAAATGGCAGAGGAGAATGGTTATTCAAAGATCTTCTCCAAAATTCCTTCTTCTGCAAAAGATTATTTTCAGGAAACAGGCCATGTTGAGGAAGCTTATGTGCCTGGTATGTATAATGGTGATGAAGGTGCAAGCTTCATGGCCAAGTTCCTTTCTGATGAACGTGAGAATGAGCAAAGTCCTGACGTGGTTGAATCAGTTATCAGTACCGCTCTTTCCAAGCATAATACTCCAAAAGAGGTGAAACTTTCAGGTGAAGAAGATTGTTTTGTTTGCACTGAAGAGGATGTCCGGGAAATGGCAAGAATATATGACAGGGTCTTCCCAAGTTATCCGTTTCCTATACATGACCCTGAATATCTTCTAAAGACAATGCAGGAGAACCTTGTATATTTTGGAATAAGGAAAGATGAAAAAATTGTTGCTTTGGCTTCATGTGAAATGGATATTGAAAACAGTAATGTTGAGATGACTGATTTTGCAACATTACCTGAATACCGTGGCAGGGGTTATTCTTACTATCTATTGAAAAAGATGGATGCAAAGATGCGTGAAATGGGAATTATAACCGCGTATACAATAGCACGAGCAAGGTCTTATGGAATGAATATTGTTTTCTCACGCAGTTCATACTCATACGCAGGAACTCTTGTGAACAATACCAATATTTCCGGTTCAATTGAGAGTATGAACATCTGGTACAAGAAACTTATTCAGATGTGATATATGCTGTCCTTAATATTTTTTGTAATTATCTCTACACTGTAATTCTGTACCGGAATTTCATAGAGAAGGCGGTTGTTTATAAAATTAGTCAGTTCCTCCTCATCGTTAAAAAGGCCAAAGGCTTTGATGGAATATTGTCCGGTTGTCTGGTATATTTTGATAAACTCTTCAATATCCATTAGTTTTTTAATACTTTCCTTTGTCTTCTTTGGTTCCATTTCCAGATTAAAGATGGCAAAAGTTCCTTTTCCGAATTTTCTGGGATTTAATAATACGGTATAGTTTTTGATGTATCCTTCATCTTCCAGTTTTTCGAGCCGGTACCTGACACCATTTTCGCTAAGACCCACTTCTTTTGCGATTTCAGATATTGGTGTTCTGGCTCCCTGTTGCAGTATGGATAGTATGAGTTCATCCTTTTTGCTGACCATTGTCTTTTACTTAGGTTTGCTATTATTAATGATTTCTCGTTCTCTTTTTTGTGGTAAATAGTTACTCTATATACTTTTTCAAAGGCATTGATTTTTCCAGTAGTATTATTTAGTATGATGCTATCTATGGTATAGTTTCAAGTTCATTAATGATAATTATCAATTAATACTAATTAGGTGTAAATATGAGCGGAAGAGTCTGGAAATTCGGAGACGATGTTGATACTGATGCTGTAATTCCAGGAAGGTATCTTATTATGAATACCCCTGAGGAGCTTGCAGCACATGCTTTTGAAGGTGTGAGGCCTGAATTCCCAAAAGAGGTAAAAGAAGGTGACATTATTGTTGCCGGTAATAATTTCGGATGTGGTTCATCAAGAGAACACGCACCAATCGCACTTAAAGGAACAAAGATTAACTGTGTAATCGCAAAGTCCTTTGCACGTATCTTTTTCAGGAACTCTATAAACATCGGTGTAGCACTCCTTGAGTGTCCTGACACTGACAAGATAGAGGATGGTGACCAGCTTGATGTTGACTTCGCATCAGGGGTAATCAAGAACGTAACAAAGGGTGAACAGTACCAGGCAACACCTCTGCCTGAATTTGTCAGGGGTATAATGGATGCTGGTGGACTTATTGAATACACAAGGCAGATCATCTGATCTGGCTACTTTATCTATCAATACAATTTTTAATGCAATAATGGTTAGGGATTATTATGACACAGTATAAAATACCTGTAATACCAGGAGACGGTATCGGACCTGAGATCATAGCAGAAGGACGTAAGGTCATCGATGCTGCAGGTGAGAAATTCGGTTTTGATGTTGACTGGGTAGAGTTCCCACACGGAGCAGATCACTATCTTGAAACAGGAGAACTGATTTCTGAAGATTCCCTGAAAGAACTTTCAGGTTACAAAGGAATCTACCTTGGTTCAATCGGAGATGACAGAATCGCACCAGGAGTGCTTGAAAAAGGTATCCTTCTTGCTGCAAGGTTCTACTTCGACCAGTACATCAATCTCCGTCCAATCAAGCTTCTTGATGGTGTATGGTGTCCTATAAAGGACAAGACCCCTGCAGACATTGACTTTACAGTTGTCAGGGAAAATACCGAAGACTTCTATATAGGAATCGGTGGTCGTGCAAAGTCAGGTACAAGCAAAGACTTGCTTGAGGTTCACAGAACACTTTACAACGCAAAGTTCGGTCTTGACATTGAGACTGACAGCGAAGAGATCGGTTACCAGGTTGGTATGATCTCAAAAGAAGGCACACAGAGAGTTATCAGCTATGCATTCGACCTTGCTGAGAAGAGCAAGAAACACGTATCATCAGTTGACAAGGCAAACGTCCTTTCAGATATATACGGATTCTGGAGAGAGGAGTTCAATGCAGTTGCTGAAAAGCATCCTGATGTAACTACAGATTTCAACTATGTTGATGCAATGACCATGTGGTTTGTCAAGAACCCTGAATGGTTCGATGTTGTTGTAACACCAAACATGTTCGGTGACATTATCACTGACCTTGGTGCAATGGTTCAGGGCGGTCTCGGACTTGCTCCCGGAGGAAACATCAACCCTGAAGGTACAAGCATGTTTGAGCCAATTCACGGTTCAGCACCAAAGTACAAGGGACAGAACAAGGTAAACCCAATAGCAACAATCTGGGCAGGAGCTATGCTCATCGAACAGATGGGTGAAAAGGAAGCTGCAGATGCTATTGTTTCTGCAATTGAGACCAACATAAGTGAAGCAAAGGTCCAGACATACGATATGGGTGGTTCAGCAGGCACATCAGATGTTGGTGACGATATTGCAAGAATTGTTCTTGGAAAATAAATCGTTTATTTGCATCCTTTATGGATGCATTATCTTTCCTTTTTTTGTCAAATAGCTACCTTTGATTGAAAATATTATTCTTTCAGTTATATTTCATTTGTTGAAAAACAGTATTTTGTAATTATTTGTGATATTTTTATTTTTTTATGTAAATTCGTGATAGATTACTGCTAATTACTCGATGATTTTATATATGATGATAAAATTGTCACAAGTGTGACTAAATTGCACTAAAATAAGCAATTTATGATGTGCTAATCCAATCAAAGGGATGATAATTTGTCTCAGGAAAAAACTATTACACAAATTATAGATGAAGCAAAAAGATCCATACTGGATTTTGATGAGAAAGGCGCAGAAAACGCAGCAAATGAAGCCCTTGCTTTGGGTTACAGCATAAACGAGATTATTGAGAAGGGATTTCTCGAAGGCATGAAAGCAATTGGAGACATGTTTGAAGAGGGAAACGCATGTCTCCTGCACATTTTTGCAGCAGCCGACACAATGGATGCAGGACTTGCTGTATTTCAGGACTGTGAGGAATATAACAAACTTAGCAAGAACATGGCAATTGAGCTTGTAGGCGAAGGACAAAGAGATGAAAAGATCGATGTTCTTGAAGCAATGTTCAGGATAAACGGTTATGATGTTGTTGAGATTCCGGATAATGTTCCTATTGTAGACTTCCTTGAGAAGGATACGGCTTTTGATAGTATTCCGGATTCATGTAAGGAAGAGATCATGGCAAAGGTGGCTGCACATCCGGGTGTTACAACTTTCCAGCTATCTGAAATGTAATTTCTTCTTCTTTTTTGTTCAATTTATTTTCATATTTGTCTTTTTTAATGTTGCTGTATGTTGTTTTTAACTTTGAATATATATCATCCTCATAATGATGATTAGATAGTATAAAATAGATATTCTTATATATTAGTAACTGCACCCTCTAGATGTAAACTTGTGGCATATCGGGCCTGTAGAGTTAATCAAAAAACGGACCTTTAGTCAAAGTTAGCTTAAAGGAGTGTGAACTCGTATGGCAAAAACAATTAAAGAACTGGAAAATGACCTTGATGTCATGAATGAGATGTTTCGTAAGTACGTAAAACTCTCTTTAAATTACCAGCAGCAGATAAACAATGCAGACATTCCTGAGGAACAGCGTAAAGCGCTCATGGAAAAACTGGAAGTAGAGAATGAAAAGGTCCGCAAGGCAAAAGAGCAGATGGCAAAGTTTGAGAAAACCATTGAGACTCTTAAGCAATCCACTGATAAATTGAAAGAAGTTACTTCCTGTAAGGAAGAAACCATTGAATATCTCGTGGCTTACAATTAAAGCCACTAAACTACTTTTAAATCCAAATTAAAACAGAAGGATCAGTTAATGATCCTCGTGCCTAGATAGACAGCTTTTTTATCAGTCTTTCCACTTTCATCGCGAATAACCTTCAGCACATCCTGCGGATTGCTGCCATCCATTACAATTGTCTCGATGTTGCAGCGTTCGATTATCTTTGCAGCAAGAGGGTCTACAGGCGATTTAGAGCCAGCTTTCATCTCAGTGGTCATCACTGTGTTTACAAGCTCTTTAGCTGTCATTGTCGCATACTTTACAGCATCAGGATCCTTTCGTGGGTCTGCGGAATATACTCCATCAACTGCTGTTGCTATTACAAGAAGGTTTGCGCCAAGATATTCTGTAAGGATTGCTGCCACTGCATCAGTAGTCTGTCCCGGGATAACGCCGCCCATTACAAGAATCTTGCCGGATGAAAGTTTTTCCTGTGCTTCCTTGTAGTCCTTTGGTGGCTCAGGATAGGCAGCGTCGCCAAGTGCAGAGATGAGAAGTTTTGCATTCAGGCGGGTTATGTCTATTCCTATATAGTCACATTCGACTTCATTGGCACCGGTACTTCGTGCAACGTTGATGTAGTCTCTTGCAGAAGCACCTCCTCCGGTAACGATTACTATTTCATGCTCTTTGGCAAGCTCTTTAAGAGCTTCAGCATATCCCTTAAAACTGTCAGGGCTGAGTTCTTTAGCCAGTATTGATCCACCGACTGATAATATGATTAACATAATGATCTCTAGTCGTTACGTTGCTTTGATTTTAAAAGTAACGCTATGGACAATATGGCAATTGCACCCATAATGGATGAAAATCCCGGAACCAGTGTTGAAATTGACAAAGGTGATTTATCCAGTCCCATACTCTCACTGTGAAGTATTCTTCCATTGTAAAGTCCTGTTATTTTGGCCCTGTCACCAACCTGAAGTTCAGTTGAACCATAGAAAAACACTTTCAGACGATTTCCTTCTTCATCCTCTGCAAGCAGAGTGTATCTTCCCATACTCATTTCTACACTTGTGAGGTTTCCTGCAACGATCATGTATTTTCCATTGAATGCAGCAGTGTCTGTGACAACATCACTTATATTGACAAGACCCAGGTTTTGTGTGGGATAATGGAGGACGTAAGTAGGAGTTAGCACGCTGGCTCCCAGCGGGTCATAAATGTATTCTCCAGTTACCATTATTTCCTCACTGACATTGAAACCTTCAAAAAGTTCGACTTTTGTAACATCAATCTTAAGTGGCTTGGATGTGTTGTCATCAATGGTTGCAGACTGTTTACTGAGTTCAGTAAGATTTCCTATGACGCTTATCTTGCGATAAGCCATTGTACTGTCATAAACAGTGGGATCCTCATTGATCTTGGATATCGGTACAATTTCCAGTTCAAACATTGAAGCATATGCGGTAGTGGCAGTACAACTGAGTAAAAGTAATGCCATAATGACTATTCTGAATGTACTGCTTTTTAACATATTATCACATCTGTCAGATTATAATACTAATTAAGTTATTTAATTATATATAACTAACACAGTATTAATCAAATAAGTGCCTGAAAGCAGAATAAAGTCAGAGCAAAAAAGAATAGAAAAGAAAAAGTGTGGAATAGATCTTTGATCTTATTCCATTGCGATTGCGTCTGTTGGGCAGACGTCAACACATGCACCGCAGTCAAGGCACTCGCCTGCATCTACGATTGCAATGTTGTCACCGTTAAGTGTGATTGCCTCTGCTGGGCACTCGTCTATACATGTTCCGCATCCTACGCATTCATCGACAGTAATAATTGCTACCATTTGTTTTACGCTCCTTTAGTTGTATAACAATATACTCTCACATTTGTATATTATATGAGTGTATATTAGTTGAACTCTACACTCTATCATAACAGAAGTGAGATAAAAAGTTATCGTTATTAATATGAAAACGAGGATACTGCTATTCTATTGATGTTCTATTTATGAGCCTGGAATGCTAATTTTCCTATATATTTAATTATTCGGATTCTTGTATACTGACACTGAATATATTAGATTAATTAAGATTAATTTATATAGTTGTTACTAAATTTCCACATGTGGATGGAAAAAATTTAGTGTTATTGGACAATAAGTGTGCTATATCACCTATCCTGGGTGTTGTGTTGATGCTACTTTTAACAATAGTACTCGCAGGTATTACAGTCTCTGCGGTTTACAGTGATGAAATGCTGTCATCAATGAAGCCAACTCCTGTTGCAGATATTGATGTAATTTACATCGAAGGTGGGCTTCCAAAATATCCACATTATGTGAAATATGAAGAGAATTTCATTTATGTTAGACATATGGGAGGAGAACCACTATCACTTGACTCTACAAAGATTGTAATTAATGGAATGGGAAGCGCCTATGAAGGTGTTGTTCCACATGGCACTCTACATACTGGTGCTATTTTTATCAGTTATGATGATCTATATTTTGATGGCAAGGATTCTGATTACTCTTCAAATAATCAGGTCTTTTCGGATGGCTTGTGGTCAACAGGTGAAGAATTGATTCTCAATGGACAGGACGGAATTTCCAGCGTCTCGACTGTTTATGTTACTATAAATGGGGTTACAAATACTTCCAATAATTATGGTTTGAAAGAGAATACTATGATAACCATCAAAATATTTGATATTCATACTCAACGTTTAATTGCCGAATCAGAATGTCAGGTAACTCTGGCAGAATGATAATTCCTTATCAAAACCGTTTAAGTAATGTGAGCTCATAGGTACTGCGATGAGCGGCAAAACCGGATACATGAAATATTTCCCAAAGGAAACCTGCTACCCGAACCAGCAGGACGCAATGGATAAGATCCATGCTTCTCTCATTAATAAGGAGATCATACTTTTTGAAGGAGCATGTGGTACAGGCAAGACACTCAGTGCACTTGCACCTGCACTTAATGTAGGGAAACAACTTCAGAAAACCGTGATAATTGCAACAAACGTTCATCAGCAAATGGTTCAGTTCATAAACGAAGCAAGTGAGATAAAGCAGACAAACGATGTGAAAGTTGCAGTTTTAAAAGGCAAATCCACAATGTGTCCCAATGAGACTGATTACGAGGAATGCAGGCTCAAACGTGAAAACACATTTGAACTCCTGGAAACCGAAAGGGAACTTGCTCTTAAGAAACAGGAAATGAAGTCTGCGTATGAGAATTATAAAAAATCAAAGGATCCTGCCCTCATAGCACTACGTGATGCTCTTTCTAAAGAACTTGATGTTGCAGAGGAAAAATCAAAAGAGCTTCGTAAGCGCTCCTGCAATGAACTTTATGAGGTTCTGCGTTATGATGGTGAAGCTTTCAGGCAATGGTTATTCTCAGATGTACGCACACCTGAAGAGGTCAATGATTATGCTTTCCAGAAGGGTATGTGCGGCTATGAACTCCTCAAACGTGAATTGAAACATGCAGACCTTCTGATATGTAACTTCCATCATGTGCTAAATTCCGATATTTTCATGACCGTGCTGAACTGGCTTGAGAAAGAGCCACAGGATGTTATTGTTATCTTTGACGAAGCACACAACATCGAATCCGCAGCAAGATCTCATTCATCCATTACAATTACAGAGCACACACTGGAAAAAGCAATCTCAGAAATCGAGGCAAATATCGATATCATGCCGGATGGTGGAATTCACAATCTGCTAAAGATGCTGACCAGTGTTATGCAGGATATCTACAACAACCGTTTCAAATTCGGAGAACGTGAACGTGTTGGAAGACACTGGTATGATATGCGTATCAGTGACCCTTATGAGCGAAATGATATGGTAAGAGGTAAATTCCTGAAGCAAGCACTGGAAGCAGGTTTTGGCGACGAAGCTGCAATTCAGGCAACCCTTTCAGAAGCAAGTGCTTTTGGAGCTATGCTTGATGAGAACTACCGTGAACAGTACAAAAAAGGACTTACAGGCGTCCTGAAACGCTCTCACATAAGATATGCGGCAGATTTCCTTTCATCATATCTTGTACTATCAAATAACCTGAACTATTATCCGGTTTTGAATGTCAGGCGTGATCTTAATGATGAGATCTACGGCCGTATCGAACTTTTTACCTGTATCCCTAAGAATGTAACCGAACCATTGTTTGATTCGGTCTTCTCAGCGGTTCTGATGTCAGCAACATTACGTCCGTTTGATATGGTAAAATCCACTCTTGGAATTGCAAGGCCTACATGTGAATTGTCCTACGGAACATCGTTCCCGGAAGAAAAAAGGCTCACATTATCAGTTTCAGTGCCACCTTTGTTTGCAAAGACAAGAGATGATCCGCAGACCCTACAGGCACTTGAGGAAGTTCTCTTTGATTCTATCGAGCAGACAGAAGGTAATGTGATCATCTTCTTCCAGAGTTCATTCGAAGCCAGAAGGTACTACAATAAGCTGGAGAAACGTCTGAATGTTTCTGTTTTTCTTGATGAGGTGGGTGTGTCATCCCAGGAAATCAGGGAAGATTTCTTCAGGATGGGGGAATCTGGTGGAAAAGCGGTTCTTGTATCTTATATCTGGGGAACCCTCAGTGAGGGGATCGATTACCGTGATGGCAGGGGAAGAACTGTAATTATAGTTGGTGTAGGTTATCCGGCACTGAATGACAGGATGAACGCGGTAGAATCTGCCTATGATCATACTTTTGGTTATGGTGCTGGCTGGGAGTTTGCAGTTCAGGTACCAACAATCCGTAAGATTCGTCAGGCAATGGGAAGAGTTGTGCGCTCTCCGGTTGATTATGGTGTAAGAATTCTTCTTGACGGCAGGTTCACAACCGAAGCACCGAAGAAGTTCGGGAAATTCTCTGTGTTTGAGATGTTCCCTGATGATGAAAGAGATGAATTCATTGATGTTGACCCTGAAAAAGTCAAGTATTCACTGATGAATTTCTTCCAGGATAATTCTGAAAAATAAACGTTGCATTTTTTGAAAATTGCTGGATTTCCAGTATATAGTTTCTCCATATTTTATGGGGACTACTTCTATATATTTTAAAGACACTTTTTCCAGTAGGAAATAATATTAGCAATAAGATTCCATTATTCTTAAAGGGGTTAAAATATGGCATTAGAAGATCTGATGAAAGAAGTATCCGGAGAACTTGAAAGACTTGTGAGTACAAAGACTGTAGTTGGGGAAGCTATGGTCGTAGGTGAGACAACCATTATTCCTGTCACCAAAGTTTCATTTGGATTTGGAACCGGCGGTGGCGAAGGCAAGAAAATGGGTGAGGAAGAAGGCTTTGGCGGCGGCGGAGGTGCCGGTGCGAAGATTGAGCCTGTTGCATTCATCGTAATTTCTGCGGAAGGCACAAAACTCATGACCCTGTCTGGACAGACAGATTTTGGAAAGATACTTGAATCCGTTCCGGGGCTTATTGAGAAAGTTAAGTCAATGAAGAAGTCAAAGAAAGATGAAAGTTGTGAAGGCGGCGAACCTTGTGAGGGTTCAGTAGAGCCTTCCGATGACTGATTCTTTCTTTTTTGCTGATGGGCATACACAGGAGCAGATATGCTATCAATTTTAGCGTTGATACTGCTTCTTATTGCATTTTTAATTCTCTTAGTTCTGCTTGCCGCAATAGATGTTGTTTTTGATGTGAAAGGTTCAGGCGTTTCAGTTGAACATACTGTTATTGTTCACTGGTTATTATTTTCCAGACAGGTAAGTCCCGAGCAGGATGATAAAATTAATGATGAGCATTCAGATGATGATTTTCCGGAAGAATTCAAGGATGCGGAAAAGTATGTCACAGAAAAGATAAAAGATCATTTTCAGAATTCTGATCGCGAGAAAAAAGTGAAAGGAAAAAAGAAAAGGTCATTGGATATGACCTATTCCGAGATGATACAGACTTCCAGACAACTGAGAGTCCCGGTTTTCAGGCTTCTCAAGGGAATAATATTTGCTATAAAAATTCCTGATGCCAGAGTAAATGCATTTTATGGATTCCCTGATCCTTCATATACTGGCGTTGCATGTGGTTACTCTCATGCATTGGTATCTTATCTTGAATGTCATTTTGAGAACCTGAAAATAAATCTTGTACCGGATTTTGTGGACAGCAGGATTGAATTTGATATGTCGGGGAAACTCCGTATTAGATTATATCGCTTTATTCCTGTAATTTTGAAGTTTATACTTAATATGAGTGTGCTGAGGTTTTCATGGAGCTTTTTTATTAAAAAATATTACAGAAAATCAAGTGTTAATCTTTAATAGTATGTGTCACTGATAATCCATGACATGATTACTATTAAGTCCCCATCAAGACTTCATCTGACTCTTATTGATCTTAATGCGCAACTTGGAAGAGTGGATGGAGGTGCAGGAATTTCGATAGAATCTCCACATGTTATTATATCTGCGGAGAAATCAGATACTATTGAAGTGGTGGGTGATTCTTTTCTTGCTGAAAGGATTATAGGTGCCGTAAAACAGGTAATTCCTGAAGGCGAGGGTATCAGCCTTAAAATAGAGGAGGACATGCTGGCACACGTTGGTTTTGGCTCCGGCACCCAGGCAGCACTTTCTGCTGCTGCAGCTGTTAATGAGATATATGGTCTCGGCAAAAGCGTAAGGGAACTTGCAATTGCTGTAGGACGCGGTGGGACTTCCGGCATTGGTGTCGCATCATTTGAAATGGGCGGTTTCATAGTTGATGGTGGGCACAGGTTCAGTGACAAAGGTTCATTTTCTCCATCTTCTGCAAGCAGGGCAGACCCGGCTCCAGTGCTTTTCAGACATGATTTTCCTGACTGGAGCATAGTGCTTGCACTTCCTGATACCACAGGAGCGTACGCTGCCAAAGAGGTTAATATCTTCCAGAAAGAGTGTCCGATTCCTCTTAGTGAGGTTCAGGAACTCTCCCACATTATTCTTATGAAAATGATGCCTGCAATAATGGAGCAGGATATTGAAGCATTTGGTTATTGCATAAACCATATACAGGGTCTTGGTTTTAAACAACGCGAAGTAGCTTTACAGCATCAGGTTGTGAAAGAGGTTATGACACTTATGCAGGACAATGGTGCCTACGGTGCAGGTATGAGCTCATTCGGACCTGCTGTTTATGGGATTGTTGAAAATCCTGAAGATGCTGCATACCTGCAGGAAGATGTGCAGGAACTTCTTGACAGGACAATAGGTGGCAAGGTTCTGGTAACCAGAGCGAACAACAGTGGCGCAGAGATAAGGAGGGTTTGAACTGGTAGCTACGGAATTCAATGTATGGTTCGGCAAACTCAAACTTGATGCAGATGGTGAGATTGAGGACTGCGACCTTTTTGATAAGGACCCTGAAAAGCTGGCAGAAATTGTTGTACAGTTTCAGGAAAGTTCAAAGGACAATCCACAGTCTGTCCCGTTACAGAGGGCAGATTTAAGAGATGCTGCACTGGAATGTGGCTTTGTTGAACTTGATGAGGATTATGATATTCTTCTTCGTGAGGTTTGTATAAGGGCAGCAAAGAGCCAGATTTCTCAAACTGATACCGATGATTCAAGAATCATTCAGGCAGTTGAAGCGCTGGATGATATAGATAAGAATGTAAATGAACTTAGCGAGCGCCTGTTCGAGTGGTACGGCAGGTATTTCCCCGAGCTTGAAATGACAGGTGAGGAGCTTGCAAACTTTGTTTCCACTTATGGTTCAAGGATAAATGTTCCTGAGGATCATGAAATGTCAGAGAAGGCATCACAATCGATGGGTGCTGAACTCCTGTTTGCAGATGAGGAGCTTCTGAGGACTTTTGCAAATAACATCTGCAGCCTGTATGATACACGCAGGTATATTGAGAATTATATTAATACGAGCATGGGCTCAGTGGCACCGAACCTTTGCGAGATTGCAGGTGCTTCACTTGGTGCCCGCTTAATGAGTATGGCAGGAAGCCTTGAGAAACTGGCAGCTTTCCCATCCAGCACGGTTCAGGTGATTGGTGCGAACAGGGCGCTTTTCAAGCATCTTCGCTCCCGGGCACCGTCCCCAAAACATGGAATTATCTTTAACAATCCTGTTATTAAGAATGCGCCCTGGTGGCAGAGAGGAAAACTTGCAAGGGCACTTGCAGCTAAAATAAGCCTTGCTGCAAGGACTGACTTTTATTCAGGTGAGCTTGACTCAACTATCAAGGAAGTTCTTGATAAGAAACTAGAGCACATAAGGCAGACTAACCCGAATCCTCCTGAGAGGAAGCCGGAAGCAAAACCACAAGTTAAAGGTGGTAAACGCAGGAGCAGAGGGCGAAAGAAGAACAAAAAGTCAGGAGGTAATAACTGATGCCGGTAAGAGAATTATCCAGCGGAATCTATGAACTGGATATCGATGACAGGAAGATGCTTGCAACAAAGAATATGATTCCAGGCATGAGTGTCTACGGTGAGCGTCTCATCACAGAAGACGACACAGAATTCCGTCAGTGGGACCCAAGCAGGAGCAAGCTCGGAGCCATGTTGCTCAAGAATTTCGATATTCCTATTGAATCCGATTCCATAGTGCTCTATCTCGGTGCAGCTTCAGGAACAACAGTAAGCCACGTTTCCGACATACTAACAGACGGACTTGTCTACGCAGTTGAGTTTTCCCCACGCACCATGCGTGACCTAATTCAGCTCTGTGACCAGCGTCCTAATATTATTCCTATTCTTGCAGATGCCAACAAACCGCAATCTTATGCTCACATAGTGGAAAAAGCGGATGTAATTTTCCAGGACGTTGCCCAGCCCAACCAGGCTGAGATTGCAGCGGTCAATTCAAAATACTTCTTAGAAGAACACGGCCACCTGATGCTTTCCATCAAGTCAAGAAGTATCGACACTGTAGCCAGTCCGAAAAAGATATTCAAGGAAGAAGTCCGCAAACTTGAAAGCGGCTTTGACATTGAGTTTGAGGTGCTGGAAAGAAAAGAGCTTGATCCTTTCCACGAGGACCATCTGGGTCTTGTGGCGCAAATGTTTGTGGATGATGAGGAATGAAGAAAAGTTTTTTGGAAACAGTTTCATTCAAGCATCCATTTCCAGATAGTCTTTACAGTAATTTTCTTCTCATCAATTTCAATTTTATCTTCCGTGTCATCCGTTAGAATTAGACCTTCACTAAGGTCGTAAGTTTCCAGCGCTTCAAATAACCCTTCAATCTCCCTTTTTCTTGTATCTGGATTTTCAAGGCTCTGTGTAACCTGGATTGCTTCTGCTATATTGTAACCGTTCCGGATGACAAAATCACATTCTTTATTTTCCCTGTGATAGTAGATTTCAAGGTTCCTTCTTTTCAGTTCCATGAACACCATGTTCTCAAGTATTCTTCCATAGTCCTCTGATGTTCTGAAACCCAGTATTTTAGCGATGGCTGTGTCTATGAAGTACACTTTTTTGTTGGAATAAACCTGCGTTTTGAGGGATGTGGAAAATCTAGGTAAAAGATATGCGAGGTAACTGTTCTCAAGGTACTCAAAATATTCTTTGATTGTAGTTGCACTGGAAAGTCCTGTCAGTTTTCTGACATTATTGTAACTTATCTCCTTTGCGATATTGGATGCTGCAAAGTAGGCTGTTGTTTTGAGTGCTTTTTCATCTTTGAGGTTGTATCGTGCTATTATGTCTCTGTAGATTATGTTCTCATACAGTGTTTTTACATACAGTTCATCACGGTTTTTGACAAACTCTGGTATTCCTCCGGCTTCAATATATTCATTGAAGTGTCGTTTAAGTGTGCTTTTCTCAACAGTTGTCAATACTTCCAAAAGTGGTAACTCGTATTTTTTAAAACGAAGGAATTCCCTGAAAGAATAAGGATATAATGAATAACTAAGGTGCCTTCCTGTGAGGTGTGTTCCCATCTCCCGGCTCAACATGCTTGCATTTGAACCGGTGACATACACTTTTTTTCCATTGTCATGAAGCCTTCTGACAAACCTCTCCCAACCATGAATATTCTGTATCTCATCAAAAAAGTAGATGTTTCTTTCACCATACAGTTCGATGAGCAGTTCCTGCATGGTCTGAAAGTCCTCTATTGTAAAATCAAAGAACCTCTCATCATCAAAGTTCACAAAATAGCTTTCATGAAGATGATCTTTCCTGATCTCATTCATGAGTGTTGATTTCCCAACTCTCCGAAGCCCTGCAACGATTGTGATAAGATCTGACTTCCTGCCCTTTATTTCATCCAGCAACTCCCTTTTGACCAGACCTTCAACTTTTTTGATGTGGTCATTCTGCTCTTTCAGCAGGATTTTTAGTTTCTCTTTGTCCATGTTTTATACTGGGAGCTCTTTGTTTATATTCATTTGGTTTGATGGACCAAATAAATGTATTATTATTTGGTTTAGTAGACCAAAGCGCGTTATGATGCTGATTTAGATGTAGTGTTGGTTAGAACTATGGAAGTGATTGGGGTTCAGTTCGAGATGTTGGTAATAAAATAAGTTGAGCTTTTCCACGAGGACCATTTGGTATGGTGGCGCAGATGGTCGTGGATGATGGAAATAAAGTTAAACCTCGAAAATCTTGTCATGAAGGAATTATAAAGTTCCAGTTGTTTTCTTTTGATTTTACTTCGAGTATTTGTAAATCCTTCTTAATCTCATCTACTATTGTTTGTTTCTCATGCTTACGTGCTTCTCGAAGTAATGCTCCTAGAGATGTAATTGCCACGTGAGTTGCATCTTTGAGTTTTTGTTCAGCAGCAGTAATTCCAACATATCCAATCCCAGTGAATAGCATTATATCAGCGTTTTTATTATTGAGCTCTAATCTTTTCATTCCCATGTTATATAGCCCAAATAATGTATTTTTCACTGTGCGCTCAAGCTTTTGATCTGCTGCTTTTATTCCAATATTTTGTAGTGCTATCACTGCTTCATTTTCAGCTTTGTTTAATTCTAACTGGACTGTTAGGTCCCCAATTTCTTCAATAGTATGTGTGACCGAGTTGAGTATTTCTTCATTATTTTTGTTGATGGCATACATGCCTTCACATTCTAAATGTAACATTAATCGGTGTGCTATTTTGTTATCTTCAGAATCAATTGATTTCAAAGTACTAAATAAACCTAAAGTGCATTTTTCGATTACAGAAAGACAAATTATTGCAGTTTCATTGTCGTTATTTTCAATAGAAGAACTCATAATGTCAATAAGAGGTAGAAAAGGGTCATTTTCAAATCCTTCTTTTGATTTATCGGAGGCATCTATAATGCTATTCGCGGTAATATCCTCCGCCAACAACTCAATCATCTTTGAAGGCTTCAGCAAATCCAGAGTCTTCAACATATACGGCACGAGACATACAAAAGCAAAGAACCCCATGAGGTAAGCTATAAAAATAGCTCCCTCCATGTAGTTTCCTAAAATGCCAAGTCCAATTATCTTAGTCAATCCAAGTCCGTAGAATATTGTAAAAATGTAGATGCAGAGAAGTATCCACATATCGGGGTTCCGTTTGTAGACATCAATGACCCTTGCAGAGTAGGATTGGGCTGCAAGCTGCACGGCTACAAGGCTGAGTGTGATAACCAAGGCAATGGTGGCTGCAAGACTCTGGACGAGGGCGCTGAGGAGATAACGTTCGTTATCGAAGAAACCCATATCATTTAGTTGGATGGTGTTATACTGAGGGCTATTGTATGGAATAAAAGTTACCTTCAATGCAGCAAAGAAACAGAATATAATCATAAAAATGATAAGTGTAGAACTTAATATACAAAAATAGAAAAAGATTCTATTTGGCCACGATGGTCCTTCAAAGTTTTCTTCTATATTTTTCAGCTGCATTGTTTTAGTAAACAGTTTCAAGAAATAAAACAGTATTGAAATTATATCTCTATCTGTACACAACCACCGTCCCAACAATCATATCATAGAGTCCCTGTTTCTTTTTGGAGAAGATGATTGTCAGGTATCCAATTCCAAAAAAGGCCGTTGTAATTAATTTACTAATATGTCTCATGAAGGCTTTTGTAAAAGAGATCCTATTTCCTTCCAAGTCTGTTACTATAATGCCCATTATATCTTTTCCAAAAGTGGCCTGGCCGGCTGAACTTTCCATCATCGCAAAATAGAACAAAGTAAGAACAATATCAATTGCATAAAACAATACGTCGATCCAGTTAAACAGGTCTTTATATAATTCATAATAAGGAGGAGTTATGTCACATACAATAGGTGCAATGAAAGCAATAATCATGAAACCAATAAGTGTCAATAAAACCTCGTCTATAATAAAAGCCACAGCCCTTCTCCCAAAACCTGCATACAATGATAAATCGGGTTGCAGTGAAGAATCTATCCTTAGTTCCTGGTCGCAGTTTTTGCACTCAGTTGCAGAATTTTCATTTTTGTCTTCACATTCAGGACAATAGCTATACATTAAACCACGTCAACTAGATGGCGTGCATCTATTTTAAAATTTTTAATTATAATTTATTTTATTTTGCAACATGTTATAATACTTGACTCTAATTTTGCATTTGATGAATAAAACAAAAGCTGTCATCATGATTCCAGTATCAAAACCTTTATGTGCTCTTCTCTCATAAATGAGATTCTACTCAAATATGAGATTGACGTGATGAGCCAATGTATACAACAAAGTCCCTTAAGAAACTGGCACTACTCGGTGCAATTGGTAAGCCTCTGAAGATATCTTCAACAGAGTTTATGCACCACATATCCGCCAGTTCCAAGACAGCTGCAAGGGTCCTCAAGCAGCTTGAGGACGATGGTTACATCTCAAGACAACTCGTAGCAGGTGGTCAGTTGGTTCACCTCACAGAAGCAGGTGTCCTCCTTCTCAAAAACGAGTATGCAGACTATCAGCAGATATTCTGTAAGGACTATGCTGACCTTCAACTCTACGGCGAGGTCATAACGGGTCTTGGAGAAGGCCAGTACTACATTGCAAAAGACGGTTACATGTCCCAGTTCAGGGACAAACTGGATTTCAAGCCATTCCCGGGAACACTAAATGTGCGTCTCAACGATGAGAGTGCTCAGATACGTGACAATATGGACTTCATGGAACCACTAATAATCCAGGGTTTCAATGATGGGGAACGCAGCTTTGGTGGTGGAAAATGCTATCCTATTGAGATAGAGGGAATCAAAAGTGCCATCATCATACCGGACAGGACACACTATCCGGCGGATCTCCTTGAGATAATCGCACCATTAAAGCTTCGTGAAGCTCTAAAGTTGAATGATGGTGACGAAGTAAAAATAGTGGTTAAAAACCCGCAAAAATGTAAGTGATGTCAAAAAGTCAGGAAGAGGCTTATTGAAAAGAGAATTGCAAGGAAGAAATGGAGAAGTGATAATCATGGTTTCAAATACTGATTCAATTGAAAATTACAGTACGAATATACAGAAAGCAATCAAGGCTCTCCAGAGAGGTGAGATGATCCTTCTTTTCGATCTTGAAGGCCGTGAGGCTGAAACCGACTTTACCATTGCTGCAAATGCCGTTACACCTGAAGATGTCAGATGGATGCGAAAAGATGCAGGCGGGCTTATTTGTGTTGCTCTTGACTCCGAAGCATCAGAGGAACTCGGTCTTCCATTTATGGCAGACATAGTAAGGGAAGCCAACCAGTGCAGCACAGCACTCCACAAGATTGTGGAAAAGGGTGGAGATCTCAAATACGATTCACGTTCATCGTTTTCCATCTGGGTTAATCACCGGGATACCCGAACCGGAATTCCTGACAATGACAGGGCACTGACAATCAACAAACTTGGTGAAATCGTTGAAAAGACACTCAATGGTGAAGAAATTCATTTCGGCAGCGAATTCAGGACTCCTGGTCACGTTGCAACCCTGCGTGCCGCAAAGGGACTTGTCCATGAACGCATGGGCCAGACAGAACTCTCCATTGCCCTTGCAAAAATTGCCGGAATAACGCCTGCAATGGTTGTCTGTGAAATGCTGGACGACGAAACCGGCAGAGCTCTTGAAAAAGGAGACGCAAAGCAGTATGGTAAAGACAACGACCTTGTCTTTGTTGAAGGTGAGGAAGTTGTTGAGGCTTATGATATCTGGCTGAAGTCTCAATAAATCTTTTTTTGAATATTCAAAGCTTTCGTTCTCGGAAACACTAAAATACTGTAATGTATATGTAATTACAATCCTGCGGGATCGTAGGGTAGCCTGGTCCATCCTGTTAGGCTGGGGGTCTAGCGACTGGAGTTCAAATCTCCGCGATCCCACCATTTTCCAGTTTAATTTATGTGGTATTACACGCAGTGTTATACCCCTTTTCGCGCTCCAGAAGCGCCATCTGGGTTGCGAATCTCCGCGATCCCACCATTTTCCAGTTTAATTTATGTGATATTAAGTGTGGTGTTATTATTCTGTTACTTTTCACTCATTTGTTCAACAATAGCCAACATACATATAATATAGGCATTATACTATTTATGAAATATTTTGTACTTGTCTCTGCAAGTACTTTGAAACGAGCCTTATGTGCTGCTCTCTGATATTTGTTGCAGGTACATTTTATTGCCATTTATAAAAAAATAAATCTATGGAGAGGATAGATTTGATAAAGGAAGAAACGAAACGAAAAAAATTAATTTTACAATTAGGACTTGTTCTCATACTTGTCTTACTTACAGTCATCTCTGCAAGCGCTGCCATAACGCCTGCTGGAAACGGGGTGGTGACAATTTATGGTGATAACACAACGGAGCACAATGTTCCCACATATTTGAATTTCACGGCAACGGAAGATGCAGGTGATATCACTTCATTAAACATTACATGTCCTGGTGATATACTTCTTAGTAATGGAAGTGTCACTCTCACAGGTTTTGAGAATGTTTCTGCCAGTAATATAACAATTAATTCAAATGTAGTAACTATTTCTAATGGATCCAGTATTATTGTTCCCCAGGGTACAGAATTTTCTATTAATTTCTCTGACAGCGACGTACTTTTTGGTGTAAATTTAGACAATGTTACTTACACATTTAATGTTAATACAAGTGTAACAACTACAAATGTACCAATCTACCTGACAGTAGATGGTGAACCTTCTGTTGTTCCGGTAAATTATACTCAATCTTCTACTACGTGGACAAAGAACGGAACAACCTTGATGTTCAATGCAAGTATTACAGATGATGTGTCAGGAGTACAGAACGCTACAGTGGATATCACATCCATTAATGCAAGCGCTGGTATAATTGATCTTTACAACACATTCTCAGATTACTGGACTAATAATTCATTCATGGTGAATGCAGTTGATGGTCAATATAATTTGCCTGTAACTTCTTATGACAATGCTTCTCTTGTGAACAATAGTGTGAATTTTACCGTATGGGTCGATAACACAGAACCAACTATCACACTAAACACCTATGGAGACACAGCAACCTGGGTAAGCAACGGAACTACACTTAGTCTGAATGCGACGGTTGATGATGGCTCAGGTTCAGGCGTCATGTCCGTATCAGTAGGAGGGGGAGCAATAAATAATTCTCTTGGGCCTGTTTCAATGACATATGACGGTACATATTGGATCAATAACACTATAATAGTGGCATCAAGTTCCCAGGGAGCTGTATATGTTCCAATAACCGCAACAGATAACGTTAGCAATGTAAACAGTACTGTGAATTTCACCGTATGGGTGGACAACATCGAACCAAATGTTATTGCAATATCACCTGTTTCAACAGATTCATGGGTGAACAACGGTTCGGTTCTATACTTGAATGTGAGTGCTTCCGATCCTGGAAATTCCAATGCAAGTAATATAAGCAGTGTAACAGTCGATGTCTCATCAGTCAATTCAAGCACAACAGCAACCCTTAGCAATGTTGGTGGAACTGATTACTGGATCAATAATTCACTTCTGGTATTCTCATCTACAGAAGGAAGTATAGACTTGCAGATAGGAGCATCTGACAATGCAAGCAATGTCAACAACAGTGTCAACCTTACACTAAAGGTGGATAACACAAATCCGGTTGTAAGTAATGAATCTGTTGCATATACTTCAGGATTTAATGCTGTGAACAATGGAAGTACGGTATTACTAAACCTCAGTGCCGTTGATTCGCTTTCTGATCTAAATCTTTCTGCTGTAATGATCAATGTTTCCAACCTTAACAGTTCACTTAACTGGGAAACAATGACATCTTCAGGTGGTAACAACTTTACATTATCTGTAATAGTTGACAATTCAAGTACCGGTACTGCAGTTGTTCCTATCAGTGTTGCTGACAACGCAACAAATACGAACACAAGCCAGTCAATCTCTGTTGTTCTGGATAATTCCGGTCCGGCAGTAACAGGTATAACACCAGACGGTTCCCAGTGGCTAACAAACGGTTCAACCATTGATATCAATGTCTCAAGTACAGATATCGGTGATGCAGGAGTGCAGAATCTGATGGTTGATGTTTCATCTGCAAATGCAACCGGAACTGCCAACCTGGCAAACTTAGCAGGTGATTACTGGACAAATTCCTCACTTACGGTTTTGACATCAAATGAAGGAATTATTAACCTTACAGTAAGTGCCTATGACAACCTGAGCAATCTGAATAATAGTGTCAACCTGACAATTAAGGTGGATAATTCTGCACCTGTCTTTACAACCAATGAATCTGTCTATCCGGGTGGAATGAATGCCATCAACAATGGTGGAATTGTAACTCTTAATGTTACAGTAACAGATGCTTATTCTGGTGTGAATGCATCTACTGTAATGGTTAATGCTTCCGGTATTAACAGTTCTCTTGACTGGGTAACAATGAATCCTGCAAACGGAGATAATTATACGTTGGATGTTATCGTCAATACTTCATCATCCGGAACGGTTATTTTACCGGTAAGGGCAGCTGATAATCTAAGCATGTGGAACACTTCAGCTTCAATTTCTGTTGAGATTGATGTTGCAGAACCAACTGTCACTCCGGTTTCACCAATTAGTTCCATGTGGTTTAAGGATGGAGACGTTCTTGATCTGAATGTAACTATAATAGATACAGGAACAGGAGTCAAGAATGCTACAGTTGCTTTGAATAATGTAAATTCAACAATCACAACAGCAATTCTTGAACATGCAGGAAGCAATTACTGGGTCAACAATTCACTAATAGTTGATTCTTCTTCAGAGGGCACCATAAATCTTTCAGTGGTAACCTATGACAATGCAACAAATGTCAATAATTCTGTGAATATGACCATCAATGTGGATAACACAATTCCGACAGTAAGCAATGAATTGGCTGCATATCCTTCCGGACTTAATGTTGTAAAAAGCGGTGTAACAGTACTACTTAACTTCACTGCAACCGACGCAACTTCAGGCCTGAATGCTTCTGCTGTAATGATCAACGTTTCCAACCTTAACAGTTCACTTACCTGGGAAACAATGAGCTCTGCAGGCGCCGATAACTTCACATTATCCGTGATTGTCGACAATTCAAGCACAGGTACTGCAGTTGTTCCTGTCAGTGTTGCTGACAACGCAACAAATATGAACACCAGTCAGTCAATCTCTGTAGTTCTGGATAATTCAGAACCTCTTGTAACAGGAATTACACCTGACGGTTCACAGTGGGTTACAAACAGTTCAAGCATTGATCTTAACGTATCCAGCACCGATGTCGGATCTGCAGGTATGAGCAGTGTGACAGTAGATACTTCAGATGTATCAGCTGCAAGTACTGCTGTTCTGGCAAACTCTGCAGGGAACTACTGGACAAATTCCTCACTTACGGTTTTGACATCAAATGAAGGAACTATTAATCTTACAGTCAGTTCTTACGACAACATTAGCAATGTCAATAACAGTGTCAACCTGACATTGAAAGTTGATAATTCAGCTCCTGTATTCACTAATGCCGAAGCTGTTTATCTGGCTGGCATGACCGGAGTCAGGAATGGAGGAATTGTAACTCTCAATGCAACTGTTACGGATGCCTACTCAGGTTTGAATGCATCTACAGTAATGGTTAATGCTTCCAATATCAACAGTTCTCTTGACTGGGTAACAATGACTTCAGCAGACGGGGATGACTTTACACTGACAGTGCTTGTCAATACTTCTTCATCAGGAACATTAAGCCTGCCAGTGAAAGCAGCTGATAACATGAGTCTGTGGAACACTTCAGCTTCCATTTCTGTTGAAGTAGATGGTACTGATCCTGCTGTAACAGCAATTTCACCAACAGGTTCCCAGTGGTTCAAGGATGGTGACACTCTTGACCTGAACACTACAATTGTTGATTCAGGAACCGGAGTTAAGAATGCTACAGTCACTTTGAATGGTGTCAATGCTTCTACCTTCGCAATCCTGGAGTATGCAGGAAGCAATTACTGGATCAATAACTCACTGATAGTTGATTCTTCTTCAGAAGGAACAATTAACCTTACAGTTGTAGCTTATGACAACGTAAGCAATTTTGACAATTCAGTGAATCTCAGTATCAAGGTGGATAATACCGACCCGCTTGTTCTTGATGCCCAGACTGAGTATGCAACTGGTTACACAGCAGTTAACAATGGTTCTACTATTACACTCAATGCAACAATCTCTGATGCACTTTCAGGTGTTTCAAGTGTGATGTCCATTGATAATGTAAGCAGTATAAGTACATCTGATAATGTGACACTGACCCAGGTTTCATCAACAGATTACTGGAAGTACAGCAATCTTGAGATTGCCGGAGCTGAAGGAACATACCTGCTTAATGTCACAGCAAGTGATGAGGCAGGTAATGTCAACAGCAGTTCATCAGCAACCTTTGAGGTTATCATTGACAATACTGATCCTGTTATCTATAACCTGACACTGAGCACAGAAAGTCCGGGTTCTTATGGTGAGAGCATTAATGTCAGTGTGAACGTATCTGATGCCGCAAGCGGTATAAAGAGCGTCACAGCAGCAGGAACTGCACTTACGGATCAGGGCAGCAACATATGGAACGGAACAATCTCTGCAGGATATGGTGCAAATACTGTTACAGTGGTTGCAACAGATAATGCAAGCAATGCAGTAACCAATACAAGTCTTTCATACACTGGTCCAACTGCTCCAAGTTCCAGCTCAAGTTCCAGCAGTAGCTCTGATGGTATGTCCTCAACAACACGTGAGGCTTTCCTCGCATCAAGGAACACTTACGAAGGAGCAAAGATTGTAACTCAGGACTCTTCCGGAAAGGTTCTTTCTGATCCTGTTAAGGTTGTTTCTGTACAACTTACAAGGACTGAAGTTACAGGTGTGGAAGTTGAATCTGAAGTCGATATTGAAAAGATATCTGTTTCAGTCCAGAAACTTGATTCCAAGCCGGACAATATTCCAGGTTCTGCACCGGGTAATGTCCATAGCTACCTTAACATCGAAGTAAGCGAACTTGATTCGGAAAACATTGCCGGAGCCAGCATTACTTTCAAGGTAGAGAAATCATGGCTTGAGGAGAATGGAATCTCAACAGATGATGTTGTACTTTCACATTACACCGGAAGTGCATGGGATCAGCTTGAGACCTCTGTTTCAAGTGATGACGGAGAGTACGTGTATTATATTGCTAAGACACCAGGTTTCTCCACATTTGCAATAAGCACCCGCTCTGATTCTGAAGCTGAATATGTTTCTTCAGGAGATTCAACAGGGTCAGATGCGGATTCCGGAGAGATGGAAAGCGAGGCTGCAGATGAAATGCCTGATACAGAAGAGGATAAAGGAACTCCAGGATTTGGAATTCTCCTTGGAATAATGGGTGTTTCAATGGTAGCAGCATTAATACGCCAGAAGAACAGGAATTAATGAAAGAATGAAGGTTTTGAACCTTCATTTTCTATTTTTTAAATAAAAGATTCCATCTAAATTTTACCAATATTTACAGCAGAAATTACTATTTTTGAATTATCGTTCTCTGGGATTACGGAATCAGAATCTCATCAATTGCATGAATAATTCCATTGCTGCATTCAATATCAGCTTCTATGATATTTGCAACATCTACTTTAATTCCGTTATTATTTGTAATCTTCAGCTTGTTTCCACTGATTGTTTCAAGCTCAGTAAGCCCTTCAAGGTCTTTTGTGGTGTATTTTCCTTCAACGATGTGGTAGTTGATAATTCCCAGAAGGTAACCGTGGTCATCAAAAGATTCGTCAATGACATCATCGGGGATTGGTTCAAAAGCTGATTCAACTGGTGCAAAGATGGTGAAAGGCCCCTCATTGCTGTATTTGCTGACGAGCTTGAGTTTCTCTGCTGCTTTCATGAGAGTTGGAAAAGAACCCTTTTCTTTTGCTGTTGCTATCAGGTTTTTCAGTTCGGTCATTGTAATCCTCCGATTTCTTTTGTTATTCTACATGTATTATGTTTTTTATCGTTAAATACTGTTTGCACACAACCTACAAAACCCAAACAATCCTTAACTTCTCCAGTCGAAATTATTAATACAGAACCTCGCCAACTTCCATAAAGGTGGTTTAGATAGCTCCGATAATTGTAGCCAGGGAACTCAAAAAGTCTTTCAGGGACTTTGTAGCTGTTGACGGCATTAGTTTTAGCATTGAAGAAGGCGAAATGTTTGGATTCCTCGGCCCCAACGGAGCAGGGAAAACAACCACAATGCGAATGATACAGTGTGTATCTCCAGTGACCGGAGGCACACTTGAAGTTCTGAACATGGATGTTTCCAGCCAGCAGCGTGAAATAAAATCAGTAATGGGAGTTGTTCCTCAGGAAAACAATCTCGACGAGGATTTCACAGTCTATGAGAATTTGCTTGTCTATTCCAGATATTTTGATATTCCAAAAGATGAAGCTGAAAAGCGAGTTGAGGAACTTCTTGATTTTGTTCATCTTCAGGAAAAACGTGATGTAATGACAGAAAGCCTGTCAGGCGGAATGAAACGCAGGCTTGTACTTGCAAGAGCGCTGATAAACCGTCCTGATGTCCTGATGTCCTGATTCTTGATGAACCTACAGTTGGTCTTGACCCACAGGCACGTCATTTGATATGGGAAAAACTTAGAAGTCTTAAAAAACAGGGAGTCACCATCGTTCTTACATCACATTATCTTGATGAGGTCGAAAAACTCTGTGACAGGCTTGTGGTAATGGATAATGGAAAAATACTGGTGGAAGGCAGTCCGACTGGAGTTATTGAGGAGTTTATAGGTTCAGATATTATCGAAGCTGAGAACAATCCTGAAATACTGGAATGTCTGCAACAAAAGGAAGCAAAATATGAGGTAATTGGTGATATTGTTCACATCTATGCAGATAATGCAAGGGAGATTTCGGAGTATCTGGTCATGGAATGTTCTCTCTCAAAAATAAGTGCAAGGCCGGCAACACTTGAAGATGTATTCCTCAAACTTACCGGCAGGAGTCTGAGAGAATGAACCCGGTAGATTATTTCAGGATTCCTTCTGTGAGTTCAAGGTCACTTAAGGTCTGGCAGAGGAACAAGGACGTTTTCATGAAGGACATCAAACTGAACTTCCTGCCTCCGTTCCTAGAACCTATATTGTATCTGTTTGCTCTTGGTTTTGGACTCGGGAAATTCGTGGAGAGCATTGACGGAGTTCCTTATGCACAGTTCATTGCCCCTGCACTTATTGCAGTTTCAGTAATGTACGCCTCCTTTTTCGAGTGCAGTTACAGTTCTTACGTCAGGATGTACTATCAGAAAACATTCGATGCCATAATTGCAACCCCGCTTACAATAGAGGATGTGATTGCAGGGGAGCTGCTCTGGGGAGCTACCAGAAGCATGATAAATGCCACAGTAATGATTCCTGTGATTGCTGCGTTTGGTTTAATAGACCTGAAGTACTCTTTGCTGATAATTCCCTTTGCGTTTTTCGGAGGTTTACTTTTTGCAGCAATAGGTATGTGTTTTACAGCCATTACGCCAAATATCATGTCTATCAACTATCCGGTGCTGTTATTCATCACACCTATGTTTCTTTTCAGTGGAACTTTCTTCCCGCTCAGTGCACTTCCCGTTCCGCTTCAGTATTTTGCAACAGCCTTCCTTCCGCTAACTCATATTGTGAATGTCATAAGGACTCTTTCATATGGAATGCTGAGTTCATCCCTGATATTTGATGTTGCATGGGTTTTGTTTGTGGGTATGGCTCTGCTGGTACTTTCAATAAATCTCATGAGAAGAAGACTGATAGTCTGATTGTATCACCAGGTTAAATTTTCAGATTGAATCGTTAATTGGACAAAGTTAATGAAAGCTCCATGCAACAGCATATAAAAGATAAAGCTATCAATATATGTAGCGATAGTTTCATAAAATAAATCATCAATTGGTGTAGCAATGAAAAAATATTTTTTCCTGGCATTGTTCCTTTTAAGTATCATGCTTTTCACATCAGGCTGTGTGGATGACCTTGTGCCTGTAGATGATACTACTGCGGAAATATCTGCTTATGAGTTTGAACTTTTCCTCAACAACAGTTATGATAACGGCACTTTTATTCCAACTCATTCATTTTATCTTTCAAAGAACGGCTCTGCAAAGGTTGTTTCAATACTTGAAAATGAATCTGTCATACAGATAATTCCACTGGAAGACCTCAGTAACCAGAACAGTGAAACCGTAAGTAATATAGTTGTACTTGGGGACGTTTCCAATAACACCAATGCTACACCGGAAAACTTTGAGTATTTCGCTTCCATGAGTTCAGCTGCTGATGTTAATTATACAATATCAGACGATGTAATCCGGGGGCAGAAATATGTGTTCATTAATTTTGAAGAACCGGTTACCGGATTTGTAGCTTACACAATGACTACAGCGCTTGGCCAGGATTTTATCTATGTAACAACACCTCCGTCAGTTGTCCGTTATGTTCTTCCCGAAGGTTACACAACCGGCAATTCCCTGATTGGAAAAGTAAAACCTAAACCAAATCAGGTTTACTATGATTCAGATGGAAGGGAAAATCTGGTCTGGACAAATGAAGTTACAACAACCGGCTTCCTGAGTATGCTGGGGAGTTATTCATCAGGGGATGAATCCATTGAGCCGATTCCAGAACTCATTAGTGTAAAATACTATACCGAAGATGCTCCAAGGGATCTGACAATAGCTGCCGGAGTACTGGGGCTTGTTGCTTTGTCAGTATTTTTGAGATTCAGGAATGAAAGGAAAAAGCTGGAAAAAATACGCAACGAATTTGAAAGCCAGTTGTCAAATCCAAAAAAGAAAGGTAATGATAAGAATTGAGGAAACCTGAAGTTTTATTCTCAGTTCAGTTTTTTTCAAAACCTTAATGGTTATTTTTCAGCAAAGTCAAAGACCATCCCATCATATCCGAGTGGATACTCCTTGACAGCTTCTTCGTGTGGTGCAAAAAAGTGGCTCAGGTGAGTGAATACTACATCCTTTGCCTTGATCTCGTTTGCAAGGTCAAAAGCTTCTACTGTGTTCATGTGCTTTTTAACTTCGACCGTCGGAGGCACAATTGCATCTGCAATAAGAAGATCAGGTTCCATAATAAGATCGATACTTCTTTGAGGGATCTCTCTCTGTGTGTCCCCTGTAATGACAACCTTCGTGTCTCCTTGCCGGATCATCACTCCAATGGATTTCTTTACCGGGGGATGTATCACTTCAAAAAGTGTGAATTCAAGTCCTATCAGATTGAAAGGTTCGTACATTTCCTTCTCATGCTTTTTTGGATGAAGGAATTGAAGATAACCTAAAATGTATTCCAGTGTTTCAGGCAGTCCGTAGACATCGACATTATACTGCACCCTGTGAAACTCGGCAAAACCTGCAAAATGGTCGTAGTGGCCGTGTGTCCAGATTACTCCGTCTATGTGTCTTGTTCCTGCTTTGAGTAACTGGTACCTGAGATCAGGTCCGCTGTCAATAAGTACGGTTCCCTCAGAAGATTCCACAAGGACTGCAAACCTGGTTCTCTGGCTTTTGCCACCTTTCAGTGCATCCTGACATGTAGGACAATTGCAGCCAATAACCGGGGTCCCGGTAGCATCACCGGTTCCCAGAAGTGTTATTTTCATGAATTATATTCTTCGTATTCGTTTGTTTTGATGACCGCTCTTTCATCAAATGCAGCAACAGCGTTGAGCATGTCCTTTTGTGTGAGTTCCATCCTCTCGGTCACAAGTGCACTGAGAACTCCTTCACGGATAACCATTCTCAGATCTGAACCGCTGTATCCGTGTGTGAGTGCTGCAATTTCAGCGGTATCAAAGTCACCTTTGATTTCCTTTGTGACAATGTCAAGGATTCTCTTGCGCATGTCCACATCAGGCAGCGGGAACTTCATAATTTCATCAAAACGGCGCCATGCTGCAGAGTCAAGCATCTTCGGGTGGTTGGTTGCTGCAAGGAGAAGTACTCCGTCTGTTGTAAGGCTGATGTTATCAATGGCCTTGAGAAGTGTGTTTACAGCTCTTTTGAGTGCTGCATGCTCATCGGAAGAACGTGTCTTTGCAACGAAGTCAAATTCATCAATAAATAGAATACATGGACTCAATCTCTTTGCGAGGTTAAATACCCTGTCGATGTTCTTTGCAGTTTCTCCAAGGTACTGGTCGGTTATCATTGAAAGCCTGACTTCAACAAAGGGAATAGCAAGGTGTTCTGACATTGCTTTGGCAAGTGATGTCTTTCCGGTTCCCGGTGGACCAACCATTAGGATTTTACCTACATCATAAAGTCCGATATGTTTCAGGTAATCACGATACTGGATAGCCTTAACAATTTTCTTAGTTTCCTCTTCCTGCTCGTGGGTGAGAACAAAATCCTTCATTGTCTGCTGGATATCTTCTGGCGCACTTATTTGTGCCAGTTTGAGCATGTCGGAGCCGCCTTCTTCCTTTTCGATTTCGGCTATCAGGGATTCAATCCATTCCCTGTCAACCTCTTTTGGCCTGACCTTTGATTTGGCGGTATCGTAATCTGCTCCTTCAGTCTTCTTTTCCTCGTAGTAGAATGCAATTGCAGGGTTGTGTGAAATTCTCTCCCTTTCTTCATCCTTTTTCTGGAACCATTCAGCGCCGATGTCAAGTGCTGTTATCCTTGCGGAGAATTCCTTGTCATCAATATTGACAAAAGGAAGTGATTTCAATTTGCTGTCAATGCTATCTTCACCGAACATCTTTTCGATATCTTTGACTGTTACCCTGATGGGTTTTGGAACTGTTTTATGATCTCTGCTCCAGTAAAACTTGCGTATCTCCTTGGGCAGATCACTGGCATCCATCTGTGAATACTTATTGTATATTTGCGCTGTCAGAAGCAGTTCTACAATATCAAGGGTTGTATCGGACATAATAATACCTTATGAAGTAATTTTTAAAGAAATTTCAGTATTTGGTAATCGTTGAGACATTCTATATTATACATCTTTTTAGATATATTTTTTGTATTATCTCCCGGAATATATTTGAATAAATTATAATCATAATTATTTTGGTTTTTCAAAATGATAATTAAAATGGTTAATTTTGAATTTCAAAAACAGGTCATACTATTCTTATAATATCTTTTGATGGTGAATAAAGTTCCCCTGCCATCAGCAGTTTTTTGATAATATCATTAAACTGCTCTTCACTAACATCCATTTTCAGGGCTTTCTCTTTCAGATCATTCAGATTCATCTGATTGTTATTTTCCACAAGTATGTTGATTATCAGTTCATCTGCTTTTTTCTTTTTTGGTGTTTTCCTGTTATCTATAAGGCAGGCAGCTTTTTCATCAATTTCATTTCCAAATGTCTGGTGTTTGCGGAAATATTCTTCTGCTAAAGCATCCAGGGATTTTCCCAGAGTCCCGGTTCCGGATAGCTGTGCCTGTATCTGTGTTCTGACTGAGATAGTCTCTTCAAGTTCATCTGATGTGAAAAAAACACGCAGTTTTCTGGTGTTCAGACTGGCATTGCATCTCTGGCAGCGTGTTGTCTTGCTGCTGCCAACTTCTATTATCTGTGCATGCTCCCTGCATTTAGTGCAGATGATTACTCCGTAAGTCATCGGCAACTTTTTAGTATGTATTCTATAAATAGTAGCGCTCACAGAAAGGAAAACTAATCCTTACATCCAGGTGTGCATACAGTGAAAGATGTTGTCATTAGAAGGGCAGAGTTATCCGATATTCCGCGTATTGTTGAGATAGAGGATTGTTCTTTTGAGGTTCCGTGGCCCGATTTTCTTTTCAAGGCACATCTTAGCAATCCTGGTTTTCTGGTATATGAAAAGGAGCAGATACTTGGTTATGTAATAATTGGAACTTCAGAGGACAGAACCCGGTCACATCTTCAGAGTATAGCCGTCCATAAGGACTGCCGAAGACAGGGAATTGCCTCCAAACTGCTTAATTGGTGCATTGACCTTGCAAAGCTCTATGGTTTTGAAAGGATGACACTTGAGGTCAGGGAGAAAAACATCGATGCACAGTTGTTTTACTCTGAGAACGGTTTTAAGGTTGAGGGCAGGATAGACGGCTACTATGTTGATGATAATGCCATTGTAATGTGCAGAGATATCTGATTAGTTTGTTTTTTGTTTGTTTTTTTATCTATTTCCCAAAACGTCTCTGACGCTTCTGGAAATCCCTGATTATTCTGATGATATCAAGTTTCCTGATACTACGCCAGTCCACATCGGTAAAATAATATTCAGAATAAATGGATTGCCAGATAAGAAAATCAGAAAGGTGTTTTCCGCCTGAACGAATGAAAAGGTCTGGTTCGTGTTTGACTGTAAGTCGGGATTCAATGTCCTTTTCACTAATCTCGGATGCTTTAATCTTTCCTTCCTTTACTTTTTCGAGTATATCCCTTACAGCTTTTGTAACTTCTTTGCGACCTCCAAATCCAACTGATATGTAGATTTGAAAATCTTTTCCTTTTCTTTCTGATTGAAGTTCTCCGTTCTCTCCGAATATCTGGTATCCGATAGTTCCGGGTGCTTTTGTGAGATATTCAGTGAGCTTTGATGTGAGTTTCTCTATCATCTGGGACTTGAGTGTCTCTTCTGTGTCAAGAACTTCAATGTAGACACTTGTCATTTTGATGCCTGTCTGTCTGCACCAGGTGACATAATCCTTGAGTTTCCTGAAACCATCAGCATAGAGCAGATCAGTCTCGGAGATTACCAGAGACACATGCTCCGGTATGGGATACTTGCTGATCTGCTGCATCAGGTGTTTTTCGTAGAGAGATGTTACAAAGCTCATTGTGGGTCTGAAGCCTGTATTGTTCTTAATATTATTTCAAATGTGGTTTGGACTTATTTCGCAGTGGAGACTATCTTGACAACATCGCCATCATTGAGTTCGTGCTTTTCACCAAGACGCATCTTTGTTTTTGCATCAACTGCGTAGAGGAAACGGTCTCCGATATCTGAGTGAACCCTGTATGCAAGGTCATGTGCATTTGACCCTTTTTTCATGAGGAATGCATCAGGCAGCATGCGCCCGTTCTTGTCGGTCCACTTGCCTTCATCCTCTACGGGATAGACGATGATAAGGTCAAGAAGGTCGAATACTGCGCTGTTAATGCACCTCTGCACGCCTGTACCTTCTGTTTTCTGTATGAGCATGCGTACGTTCTCAAGTCCTTTTTTCTGCGCAGGGCTAAGTTCTTCTGAGACGATGGTAAAGTCTTTGTCCCCTGGCTCGTATTTGATTGCCTGGCCTTTGGATGCGGAACGAAGTGCAAGCTCTGCGGCTGCGCTTGTCGGCACTACTATCTGCTCAAGTGCCTGTAGATTTGTGATATTCTCAGGTGGTGCTACGTCCATTTTGTTTGCAGCGATTATCATTGGTTTGCTCAGGGAACGGATGACGTCACAGAAATGAACTATGTCTTCTTCAGACCACTTGGTGAGGTGGTTCCTGTCCAGTTTGCATTGGTTAAGCGCTTCACTGATGTGCTGCTCGTTAACTCCTGCTCCCATGAGCTGTTCGGCAAGTATGTGCTCGATGTTAAGTCCTTCTGCCTGTATCTTGCGTGACAGTTTTGTCCAGTTCCTCATGATGATGCTGTGGATCCACATTGTGAGCTCGTGGTTGAGAAAATCGATGTCTCCGAGCGGGTCGTGGTCTCCGACATCTCCCGGATTGCCTTCAATATCTGTTGCACCGGAGGCGTCTATTACGTGAATGATGGCCTGTGCCTGACGGAGATCGTCAAGGAAGGTGTTACCAAGTCCACGTCCCTGGTGTGCGTCAGGGACAAGTCCTGCTACGTCTATGAGTTCTATTGGTACGTAACGTATGCCGTCGCTGCAGTTGCCACAGCGCTTGTCACGGCTGACACAAGGGCATTCTGCTTTTACGTATGTGACTCCTTTGTTAGCATGGATAGTTGTGAATGGATAATTTGCAATTTCAACGTCTGCAAGTGTTGCAGCCTTGAAGAATGTGGATTTGCCTGCGTTTGGCTTTCCTGCAAGTCCTATTGTCATCGACATGATTAGTAATCATTCTTGCAGCATTTAACTTTTATTGATTGCACACGTACATTTTTAAGCTTACATGTCCTTCCTATTATCAATAATCTTTATATGCCAGAAAGACATTAGTGCATGAACCCCAATGTCCCGGTAGGGTAGCGGATATCCTTGAGGCCTGCGGAGCCTTAGACCCGAGTTCAAGTCTCGGTCGGGACGCTTTTTTCTTATTGTTTTGTGACGGTTTGAGTTTTTACTTTTTCTAATATCTTTGTACTATTAAAACACATATTTTCTAAGATATGTCCTCTGTTGTTATTTTTAATAATCTCATGGGGAATTTAGGAGTGATGTTTATTAATTTAAACAGACCTTGTATTAATTAATGAATTCTAGCAAAATGACAGAAGACGAAAGCAACAAACAGATTTGTAATCAACTTTCATTCGAATCTTTAAAGTATGTTTTGAACTTGCAGAATGAAGGAATAAAGGAAATAGGTAATAAAGCAAATAATAGCTTACTCATTGGTACTTTTTTTGTAGGAGTAACTTTCACCGTCATTTCTATTGATTCTTCTTTTTTAGCCAATATTTATTACAGTGCTTTAATTGTAATTACAATTTCAATATTTTTAATATCTATTATTTTATCTTTGGCTGTAATGTATATGGTTGCTTTTCGTTCAATCCCTGTGATTAGTACAGAAAAAGTATACATGTGCCTTTTTGATTCTGAATTAGATGAAAACTGTATAATTGGTACTTTGCTTAATTTAAAAGAGTATAATGAAGAACATTTGCCATCTTATAGACGATGGTCTCTTTGCAGTTACATTTTGTTGCTAACTGGAATTCTTTTAGAGCTCATATTTGTATGTCTTGTTTTTTGAGCAAGATTCTAAAATATTAAATTGTAATGGGTAGAGTATATTTTCTTTAAATAATCCTTCTAGTTCCACAAAAGAATATCTATCTTCAAATTAAAATATACTTTGGAATGTACGAATCTATAAAAAGTCGTGTTGAGCCTTTAATTTCAACACATCTGTTTGCAGGAAACTGGAAAGTATGGGACTGGTTGTTTTTCTTTTCTCAATGAATCTTTTATTTATTCTTACAAATATCTCCACTAACTTATTTGAAAACTATTAATTACTAATTTTGTTAAAATTAGTAATTAGATTTAATTACTATTAATTACTAATTTGTACTAAATTAGTAATTACTATCTCGAGGGTTACAATGAGGATTCCTGAAGCTCCTCCTAAATATGATGATTCATCTGTACATACCATTCTGCCTTATCTTAATAATGCTGACGTAAGCGCAGCTACAAAAAAATACAACAATCGATATCTATACTGGTCTGAATTTAAACACAAACCTATTCCTGATTTTGTCACACACGAACAACTATGGTTATTGCTCAAATTGAGCAGGGATCTGGGTTCGGAGCAACTCAAAATAAGTGATGTTCCCGGATTTCAACTTAGTTACTATTTAACTCCTGACATTCAGGAAAAACTGCATAATTTTGATTTGAATTTAGGTGGCACCCTTGAAAGCCAGAATATTATTGGAAAAGACCATCAACAGCAGTATTTGATGAATTCGATAATGGAAGAAGCAATAGCATCAAGTCAACTGGAAGGTGCAAGCACCACACGGCAGGAAGCAAAAAAAATGCTGATGCAGGAAAGAAATCCAAAAGACAAATCAGAGCAGATGATTTTCAACAACTACAAAACAATTAAGAAATTATCATCAATGAAACACGAAAAACTGACCATTGAATCTATACTGGATATTCATAGTTGTATGACTGAAAACACTCTGGATGATCCTGATAATGTAGGTGTATTTCGCAAATCAGATAACATTTATGTAATTGACAACATGACAGGTGAAATTGTACACACTCCATTGGAACATATTCATATTTCACAGGTTATGCAGGATATATGTGATTTTGTCAACAAAGAATCTGACGATGATTTCATTCATCCCATAATCAAAGCAAGCATATTGCATTTCCTAATAGGATATATCCATCCTTTTGTTGACGGTAACGGAAGAACAGCAAGGGCGTTATTCTACTGGTACTTACTTTCAAAGAACTATTGGTTAATAGAATATATGTCAATCTCAAGGATGATCAAAGATTCTCCTGGACAATATTCTCAGGCTTATCTATATACAGAACTTGATGAGAATGACGTAACTTACTTCATAAATTATCAATTGAAAACCATGGACCAGGCATTCAAAAGTTTAAAAGGGTATATCTCAAAGAAAATCGAAGAAAAGAAACAACTGTACGATTTTAAGAAGATACCAGGAATCAATGAAAGACAATCTTACATTTTAAAGTGGTTACTTGATGATCCTAAAATGACTTTTACCATAAAAGAGATAGAAAACAGGTTGTCTATTGTTTATCAGACTGCCAGAACTGATATAATGGGCTTAGAGGAGCTAGGTTTGTTGGAAAGAAACAAAGTTGACAAGAAAAAGATTCTATTTTATCGTTCAAAGGAGTTTAACAATATACTTCAACAATTAACATAATTTGTTATCCCTGTCTATCAACAACACTTCTAGAGCTACAGACAATGCATCACTATTAATCAGTGATCGACTTATTTCCCCGCTCCCAAAAACCTATCTACTTTTAACTCACAATAGAATTTACAATGTTCGAGTCACTGAAATCCCGTGTTGAGCCTTTAATTTCCACACATTTGTTTGCTGCAAACTGGAAAATATGGGACTGGGTGTTTTTCTTTATGGTGGTGCCGGGGCTGCTTTTAGTCATATTTGAGCTTCCGGTTGGGATAAAAGAAACGTATTTCATATTGAATCCTTCTGAGATAACGGTTTACTCGTTCTTCCTTTCAAACTATACGCACAGCAACCTGTCACACTTTACAGGAAATCTAATCTCTTACCTGGCTGCATGTTTTCTGATATTTAATTTTGAGACCAACAAGAGCAGTTTCCGCTTTTATTCCATGTTCATGTTCCTGCTTTTACCCTGGATAATATCGGCAGTATCCATTGAGATGATAGGCCTTCAGACAACGTATCAGGGATTTTCAGGACTCGTCAGCTCCATGTTTGGCTACCTGACATACGCCATCTACAAATTCCTGCATAAATTCTGTTGCAAGCACATGAATCTCACATTCCTGTTCCTGATAATCGTAATGAACCTCATATTAGTTCTTACTAATATCTCCGCTCAAACATTCCAGTACTCACTCATAATAACATTCGCCCTGATACTCGTTTTCATGCAAAAAGATGTCATAATCGAAGTTATTCAGACACGCTTTGATATCAGGAAATGGCTGGAAAGAATTCCTCATCTCCAGAAAACCTATCTTCTAATGGTATTTCTAGCTGCCATAAATTTCCTGTTCATACTTCCTGATCTGGTGCCACAGGAAGTCATGCATAACGGAGCCTACGTAAATTCAGTCGGCCATTACACTGGCTACTTTTTCGGAATATTTGTTCCAATACTAATTGGATTCTGCTCTAAAAAACTGGAATAAGTATTACACAAAATAGCAATAAACACCGAACAAAAAACAGCAAACAAAGTAACGCTGCAAGTCTACAAGCTAAACTACCTGCAGCATCCACATTAGTCTTCTACCGGAATCATTTCTAAAGCATTCAAATATCTATATCTTAGTTCACAAAAAGAAGCTCTTTGAGCTTGCTGACAAAAGTTTCATTGGGACGGTTTTCGCACTTCTCCTTAAACTGCAAGAGAAGAGTCTGAATCCGGGCAGGAGGGTGGTTGTCGTAAAGCTGTTGCATAGCCGAAGAAATACATTCATAGCGACATGGAGTACAACAATGATCCATGTCATCCTGAATCAAAGCTATGTGCCTCTCGGTTTTCTCATAGCTATGTTTTTTCATATCTATCGATACGAAATCTGGCATATTATAAACCTCCAATAATAAGATTTGTTTGTGTCTATTTATGTTTTGTGCATTTGATGCGCGCTAACAAAGCTACACAGTAATCTTTCTTTACGCTTGTTTATATACGATTTTTTCCATTCTCTTATTATGGAAAGTCCGGATATTCAAACATGCATTGAAGAAGCTGAAAAGCTCGAAAAAATGTATATGGATCTTCTGGACGGTACAAACCAGAGAAGGATGAAACGTATTGACGACGGTTCAACAGGCATGCAAAACGTCGAATACCGGATTTGCGTGATAAACTCCAAAAACGAGCTTCTTCAAAGCACCCTCCTTGAAAAATACAACTTATGGTACGAAGACAGCAAGCAGCTTATCCGGAAATATGCAGGCCATATAAGGAATGATAAATACGAATCTTTCACAGGATTATATGACAGGATAGTAAGTCTCATAAATCTGGAAGACACCATCAGGAAGTCCAATGAACGAAATCATCTGAGAAAGGAATTCATTGCCTGTTTTGATTCTCAGGTAAGTCTTCTTCATTCGATAAAGCCAATGGTTGCTTCAAACCGATATTTACAACAAAAAACACATACTATAGACAATTTAGTATTAGATCTTGAAAAAGCTGAGAGTCTATGTGAACAGGGACTTGCAAGTTCTGCTTATGATATCGCTTCTTATGTCCTAGAGGGATATGTCAAAACATATTGTGCAGTGAATAGGCTGGAAACCAGTCCGGATGAATCAATTGTTGAAGTAGCTCAGATGCTTCATGACTCAAGTTCTGTGAATGATGTTGATAGTCAGTTTCTCCGAACTATCAGGATTTATATGACTCTCAAAGACGAGTGTTCAAAGTCTGATAGTCAATTAGACCTTGATGTTGTGCGGGATTTTATTGATAAAATTCGGGAAATAACTTTTTTGGTATTTTGGTAGTTAGAGCAAAGCTGACTTATTAATCCTTGATACATTTTTAAAATCTTGTTTCATCTGATTTAAATTTCTTCTTATCCATCATTTATATTCAAATGCAGTAAGAACCAGCATGGTTATATTCATCTTTAAATATTATTATAGTTATAATAGAATAGGTGTCGATTATTCTACGATATGTGTAGTGTAAAACTTCATATTCTGGAATAAGTGGCTGGATTTCATTTATACTTAAGAGGGATTGCTATGTATGGCATATTATCCATTATTAACCACAAAAAATCATCGAGTAAAATGTCACTGGTAACTGATTATTTATCTATCAGATCATTGGCATTATGTATAGTATTTATAGGAATCATACTAAGTTCTTGTCTTTTAGTGTCTACCACTCCGTGGGTGGGCTCTACTTTAACCAACGTTTCCTATGTAGAACAGGAAGGGTGGAAAAAGCTTGACACTGAAGTAACCGTATCTTCAACAACAGATAACTTCACCGATGGTTATCTAATAGTAAATATAACTGATAATTCTAGTAGTTACGATGCTTTAAGGGTTGTGAGCAATAGTTCGCTGAATGTAAGTGGAAATGCTCTCTATTGGGATGGTAATCGTATAGGTACCATTGACAATACATATGATGGTTCAAACGGAATCTTAAGAATTGATTTTAATGCTGTTGCACCATTATCAAATTCGAACTTTGAGACCGGGGACCTTTCAAACTGGATTATTAACGATTCATATACTGGTGTAACAGCTCAGGAATGGGTTGAGAGTCCAGCAGATGATGACGATGTTCCAGATGGGAATGTAGATGCAGACCCATTATATGATGATCATCGAGCTAATGACGTTCCTCAAACAGCATCAGTTCAGTCGTCCACGATATATGAAGGAAGCTATGCGCTCAGACTTGATATAGATGGACATGTGGATGGTGGCTATGGAACTGCTCATGGTCCACTGGTCATAAGTACTGGCTTTACGGCTGCTGAAAACGATAGTATAACCCTAAACTGGTATGCAGCAGACTCCGGAGACTGGTACGATGTGTATGGTTTTATATTCAGGGATGATAACAACGACGGAGTATGGGACGATGATGAAGAATATCAGAAATTGTTCCACGATGTAGGCTCAGATACGGGTGGCTGGATTACAACCAGTGCAAATGTTTCGTCAAATGTTGCAGGATCAAATGTACGGTTTGCCTTCCTTAATGGTAATTATGATGCCAGTGGTGGACAAGCTATAGGTTCTTATCTCTGCATAGACGGAATTGTTCTTGAGATTAGTAATACAATGGCTGTAAACGACACCATGGTCGAATCTATAATTGAAAATATAGAATACAGCAATGAAGATGATAATCCAGAGGTATTAAAGAACTATAGCATCACTCTCAAAGAAAGTAATTATGATGTTGATTCAAATACGGCAGTAATTAACATTACACCTGTAAATGATGCACCAGGCGTACCTGGCAATATCACCAATCCATTGGATGGATATTCAGTTGCAAGAGGCGACACAATAACTGTAAACTGGGGAAATGCTACAGATCCTGAGAGTGATGAGATTTACTATGATGTCTGGTTCTACAATGGTACATGGACACAGATTGGAAGCATGGTGAACACCAGCAGTATGTCATTCACAATGCCATCTGATAATGTCACAGAAGCCAAATTCAAGGTATATGCCAACGATACGTTGTTAAACTCCTCTGAGGTCAACGTGACATTTGGTATTCTGGATGCTCCGGAATTCACATATACTCCAGCGAACCAGGAACAATTGACTACGTATGATGAAGAACTCAATTTTACAATTGAGAGCACGTTATTATCATCTTTTGAATGGCTTGTAGATGGAAGTCCGATAAGTGGTTCTGGTTTTTCAATTGTTAATACCAGTAATAGCTCTTATTGCCTGATTAACGCCAGTCAATACATAAATGACTCTGATTTCTTCATGGATTCCTACAATATATCGGTTGTAGTAAACAATGCAAGTCTCAGAAGAAACGACACATATTCGTGGGACTGGACTGTTACGGAGTCATCTGCAACTGATGAAGGAGAAGATATATCCTTTATAGTAAACGGGTCTGTGAACACAACTAGTTATGGAAATGAGTCCTATGTAAGGATAAACACAACCTATGATGATGATCTTGATGAGAATGGATTGAATTGCAGTATCACTTTTGTGGAATTCAACACTACAGAAAATCCTTCTGGAATCTTACTTAAAGTAGAAGTTGTGAACAAAACCAGTATAAATGTATCAGGTGCCGGATTCACACATGATGATGTGTACCAGTATATTGACATAGGTTTCAGCAACGAGACGCTTGTGAACAATGATAGTTATAGCAGGAACATTGAATTCAGGGTATTGGACAAACTCAATGGTGGCAGTCTTGTCATAAATTCAGTTGCTTTGAAACATCTGAAGACAGGTGTGTGGGAAACATATACTCCTACAAAACTATCAGATGATGGCACTTACTCTTATTTCGTTGTTTACAATGTTTCTGGTTTCTCGCCATTTGCAGTTCTGGCAGATTATAGTTCCTCCAGTTCGACAACATCAAACGATGATGATGGATTGCCGTACTATCTGAGGAAGCAATTACTGGAGCAGGCAAGTTCTGAAGAAACAGAAGAAGAGTCTCCTGAAGAACCTGTAAATGCTGAAAGTTCATTTGTTGAAAACAGTGAAAATACAGAGGATATAGATACATATCAGGTCACTTCATCTTCGTCAGGAGATACTATCAAAGATGATGATGGAAATACTTTGACAATGGTCTTTTCAGGAATAATTCTGGTGGCATTCATGTTGTTGCTATTCATCTGGAAAAAAAAGAAAGATGAAGAACAGTAATGTGTTTGACTGAAATTACAGATCCCGCTAATAAAGGGATCTATTTTTTATTTTAAGTGACTCTGGTTTTTCGAAAGCATTTTTCATTACAATTTATCAATAAAACCTTTTTTGCGTCAATTATCTATATACTTCACAATACTTTACCTGGGGCACAGTTATATATTTTTAAGCCAATATAATGTTGCAAGGGTAAATTCCTGTGTACGATTGAAGATACATTCTAAAGTACGATAAACATGGATGCAATAACCTTCGACGGCTCATGCACACCTAATCCGGGAGGATGCATGGGGTTAGGTTGGGTTGTGACCTTGCAAAACAACTCATTCTCAATACTCGGAAACGACCGCCTTGAGAAACAAACCAGCAACAACGCTCTTTTTGCAGAATATCTTGCTCTTAAAAAAGGCATGCTTGAATATGTCAAAGCTGACGGTCAGGGTCCATTGACGGTAATGGGGGACAGTCAAACCGTGATTTACCAGATGCGTGGAATCTATCCGATAATGGATGATGAGATATGGCACATCCATCGTGATATTACCAACATCATCAGGGAATATGAGCTAGACATTCATTTCCGCTGGGTTCCAAGGATGCAGAACAAGCAGGCTGACAGGCTTTCAAAGACCAAACATAAAGTCAGGATTGAATATCCGAACGACCGTGAATTCCTGATTGATGTAAGGAACTCTCCTGCCATTGGCAAACTGAGAAAAAAGATTGCTGTAATGAATGCCACTCCTTTTCCGACAACTGCTATGTATAAACGTCTTCACGTCTCGTCTAAAGATGTCCTTTCAGACAAAGATCTGTTTGAGCTCAGGGAAATGGCAGGAAAGAGAGCTACTAATATGGTAATTGAAACCTTCCCGGGAAAACGTGATAAAAACAAATATTATCAGGCACAAGCTCTTCGGTGGATGCTCAGGGGTCTTGCTGTTGATCTGGCTATTAAAAAGGTGAAGTTTGATATCCGTAACAAGAAAAACGGGAATCAAAATAATAGTACAAGAAAGCCAGAAGCTGTAAAAACCAAAAACAAAGGTTCACAGTCCCAAAAGAAAGCAAGGAATTCATGCAGAGGTGCAAAATACTACCTGAACCGGCAAACTTTTGCATTCTGATTATTTCTTTTTACTTTTCACCTGTATTTCTTTTTGTTACCTCTTTTCTTTTAATTTAATATCTAAATGATACTGTGTTAACAGTGTGTAACTGCTGGCAATTTGCAGTATTTCCCTGTATTTATATATTGATACTTTTCACCTTTATATACTAAGAAGGTTGGCTTATATATTAAGTAAAAGGGGGTAAACCATTAAACACAATATCCTTATTGGGTTTTATTGTTTGCTGGCTTGTGTTATAGTCCTGTCCTTTTCGTCTTCTGCTTCGTATCTGAATCACTCATTCCTTACGGGGCCCTATGAAAACGGACCGGATGTGACTGCGGATTGTATTTCATGTCACTCGCAACAGGCTGCAGACATGCTCAACTCAACTCACTGGCTCTGGACAACATGTTCAGAATGCTGTGGAGACGAAGCATATGAAGGGCTTGGTAAGCGCACAGTAATCAACAATTTCTGTGTTGCCATCGCTTCAAATGAACCACGTTGTACTTCCTGTCATACCGGATATGGATGGGAAGATGATACTTTTGACTTCACAAATGAATCGAACATAGACTGTGTAGTATGTCACGAGACCACAGGCACCTATGTAAAAATACCAACTGGTGCAGGAACAGTTGATCCTTCTGTTGATCTTGTAGCTGTAGCCCAGAGTGTTGGTAGTCCGTCACGTGATACCTGTGGAGGTAGCTGTCACTTCTTTGGTGGCGGTGGAGATAATGTAAAGCATGGTGATATGTCATCTGCATTGCTTGATCCTTCAAGAGAACTTGATGTCCACATGGGTGGCATGGACTTTGATTGCCAGAATTGCCACAAGACAACGGCACATAACATAGCAGGAAGATTTGCAGGTGTACCAGGATCTGAATGCAGGGTAGAATGTACTGATTGTCACGGAGACACACCTCATCAGGGTGTTTTCAAAGACAGGCTTGATGGTCATTCTGATTCCATAGCATGTCAGACATGCCATATACCGGAATTTGCCCGTGAAGTACCGACAAAAATGTACTGGGACTGGTCACAGGCAGGTCAGGATATAGATCCTATTCCAACGGATGAATATGGTAAAGCTACTTATGACAAGAAGAAAGGCTCATTCGTATGGGGAATGAATGTCACACCGACCTATTTGTGGTTCAATGGCAGTTTTGACAAGTACTACCTTGGAGATGAGGTCGATCCCGATGGTGTCACAGTTCTGACACTTCCACTTGGAGATCGGTATGACCGTGATTCCAAGATATATCCGTTCAAGATCCACATTGCAAAACAGATTAGTGATGCACAGTACAATTATCTTATAATTCCAGACCTGTTTGGAGGAGAGAACTCCTACTGGGCCAGCTATGACTGGGATAAAGCAGCCAGAGCAGGAATGGAATATGTGGATGTGCCATACAGTGGTCAGTACGAATTCGTGGAGACTTCATTATATGAAAGTATAAACCATGAAGTTGCTCCGAAAGAAGATGCTCTTCAGTGTAAAGAGTGCCATCTGGATGATGGTGTCATGGACTTTGCAGCTCTAGGGTATGAAGGCGATCCGATGATCGTGGGTGAGAGGTTCATGTCAGAAGAGGAGATCGAAGAGATAGAATCTATGGATACTGAAACCACGGAATCAGGAACCTAAAGCTCTGAATCAAGTCCTGGATTTGAGTTCTTTGTAGGTGTGTTCGGTCTAATTGCCGCAGTGCTGATACTAAAGTGCAAATAAGGAATAAACAAATTTACTTTTGGTGTGATTTGTCACACCATCTCTTTTTATTTTTGATTCGTTTGAATAAAATAATTGTTTTCAGAAATATTGCTTATGTCTTTCTTTCAATTAGTCATGAGCAACAAAGCAATAAAAGCAGCAATTCCCAGCAGGAAAACACCGCTTAAAACCAGAAGTATCTTATTTCTCTGGTCTTCATCTTCTGGTGCCAGTGGCAATGGTTCCGGATTATATTTCTTTTCCAGATACCACCCCACTCCAAGACCCAGAACAATTCCTATTGCCGGTCCAATGGCGAAGATTCCCAACACCATTCCAATGGGGATACCAAGTGGCAAACCTATGAGCATACCGGCTGCTACAAAATGACCTTTTGGATATCTTTTTTCCTGCATGGTCTAAAGTCAATGATCAAATGTATAAATATTCTGCTATGCAGGTTATTCAATAACAAAAATTAAAAAAGAAAGGAATGAGTAATAATTACTCTTTCCTGCGTCCGAAGACAAATGCAAGTCCAACGATTGCAAGCATTGGGATTGCTACTGTTGGGAATTCAGGGATTTCCTGCTCAGTACTATGCAGACCTGCATCAACAACATTGTAATAATCTCCGGCATTGAGTGTGAAGCAACTTGTAACACCACCGGTTTCGGCATCACTGTCTTCATCTTCATCGCCCTGGTTTGCCGTGGTGAATACATATCCAGAAGGGCTTACAAACTGAATATAATAGCTTCCGGCTTCAAGGTCATCAAATTCATAATATCCGTCTTCGTCGGTCTCTGTTGTATTTACCAGCTCCCCTTCACAGGTATAGAGTTTAACGGTAACTCCTTCCATACCAATCTCTCCACTTTCCTGTAGACCATTGAGGTTCAGGTCATTCCATACATAGTTACCTACACCAGCAGGTTCCGGAGTTGGTTCACAGTACATTCCAGCATCCACTGTACATATATCTCGAGATACCGTTATACAGTCTGTTTTTCCGTTTGTGTAAGCATCACTGTCATAGCGAGAATCTGTCTTGTCTTTCGGACTGAATGTGTAATCTTCCGGAAGCACAAATAAGACATAGTAGTAACCGCGCTCCACATTTTCAAACTTGTAATATCCTCTTGAGTTTGTTGTTGTACTTTCTACGAAAGTATTGTCACATTTGTACAGCTTTACAGTAACATCTGGTATTCCTGGTTCTGCAAAACAGTGTTTTTTGTAGTCCCAGTCCTGTGCACCATTTTTATCAAGGTCATTCCAGACTCTGTCACCTATTTTATATTTCGGTTCACTTACACAAGCTGAAGCTTGCACTCCTAGCATCATTAAAATTACCATCGCTACAAAGGCGACTCTGGTAAATTTAAAAACAAAGTTACTTTTATTCAAATATGTTATCATATTTTAACCACCATGATAGTATATACTACCATGTATCCCTTGAAAAACAAGCTATTTATAAATTTTTAATAAAGTTGGTCGGATATTTCTCTAAATGATGATTTTTGGAATAGAATGTTCTTAGTCCAATCAGAATTTGATTTGTGGCAATATGTGTATTTCAAAAAACTGTGCCCTTGGGCGGAGAGTAAAATCACCTGAAACTCTGCTTTTTTCATTTTTTTTCTCCAGTATTTCTATATGCCTATATAGAAACCCGCATCAGAATATTTTTATATAATGAATATAGATAAATCTTAATTATTAAGAATTGCTCTATGAACGTAAATTCGAGGGGAATTTATGAAGAAACAAGATGAAGAAAAGTTTGATGAGTTCAGGGAAATGTTCTGCAGATATATGGAGACAGATGATCTTTCCGAACAGGAATTTGAACTCAGATGCCACATGATAAATTTCGTAAAAACAGCCTGCATACAGACCCTGGTTTCTTATTGAATCATTAATAATGTCCATTACATGCGTTATCGCCCTTTAACAAAGCAATAGCTATCTACTGTTACAGGAAAATGCTGGCTTTGTGTTTATTTTAGTTTTTCTGCCCTTCTTTTCCTGTTTTTTCGGTTTAAATATTAGTTTTAATCTTAAAACCTGTCAAGCCTTCTAAATATAAACAAGGACAACCTTCATATTACTCAATATATATGATAGTGTCAGAAAAAAGCCGATTTGCAGTAACGATGCAAGTATATCAGAAACTTATTTAGCTAATTGGTTTTACAGTAAATCCCTGCAATCTGACGGATGATATTATTATGACTTACAAAGTAGGAATTATGGGTGCTACCGGTGCAGTAGGTAGAGAAATTATTGAGGTATTGAACGACAGGAATTTCCCGGTTGAAAAATTAAGGCTCTTTGCCTCGGTAAGAAGTGCTGGCAAAGTCATGGAAACTCCATTCGGTGAGATTACCATTGAAAATGCCGATGAGGCAGATTACTCCGAAATGGACATTGCATTTTTCGCAATCAGTGGTGGATGGAGCAAAGAAAATGCTGAAAAGGCAACCAGTGCAGGATGCTATGTTATTGATAACAGCAGTGCTTTCAGGTACGACGACAAAGTTCCTCTGGTGGTTCCTGAGATTAATGCAGATGCAATCGGAGATTCAAAACTTATTGCAAACCCGAATTGTACAACAGCAATTGCAGCAATCCCTCTCTATGAACTTCACAAAGCGTACGGTGTAAAAAAGGTTCTTATCAGTACTTATCAGGCTACAAGTGGAGCTGGTGCCGCTGGTATGAGTGAACTTACTGAAGAAACCCGCAATTACCTTGAAGGTAAAGAAGTCGGCAACAAGGTATTCGCTTATCCTATTGCATTCAATGCAATTCCACATATTGACAGTTTCCAGGAGAATGACTACACCCGTGAGGAAATGAAGGTCGTCTGGGAAACAAGGAAGATTTTCTCTGAACCTGAAATGCCAATAAGCTGCACATGTGTAAGAATTCCAACCATGAGGGTGCATGCTGAAAGCATTGTAATTGAAACTGAAAAGCCTGTAAACCCTGATGATGCAAAGAAACTGTTAAGTTCAGTTGAAGGCGTTGAACTTAAGGAAGATATTGCTAACAATGTTTATCCAATGCCAATAACTGCTACAAAGAAATATGATGTGGAAGTTGGCAGAATCAGGCAGAACCTTGTGTTTGGTGACCATGGTCTTGAATTTTTCGTGTGTGGTGACCAGATTCTTAAGGGTGCAGCACTCAATGCAGTGCAGATTGCCGAGAAACTCTGAATTTCATAAGTTATTTAGATTATTTAGCGATGCATTTTTGCATCGTTTCACTTTTTTATTATTGGATGTGGGCAATTCTTATTTGTATTTAGCTCATCTTTTAACCGGGTTTATTTCCCGGGTGTGAAAATATGAGTATGCAGGAGATCAACATATATTTTGAAAAAATAGAAAAGAATATTCTTCAATCCTCTGACATTCCGTTAATTCTTAAAGTATTACGGCAGGACGCAAAAAATAGACTAATTGAGCTTTCTAAGGATGATATTCATCTCTTTCAGGTTTACATGTTCTTTTTCCAGCAACTGGAACTTGCAAAAAATTCCGCATCATCGGATGTTCATGCAGGCGACTGGCGGCAAACAGTTGATGATTTATCATTGCTAAAACAGGTAATGGATGAAATGGAAAAAAGAAAAATTGTAACGACAGTCTCGTGGAATGCAGGTGGAATGGCAATCTTTGATATACCCGATGAAATTATTTACAAGAATCATTTCTATTATATGCTGCTTGCACATTTAAACAAGATTTATGGGAGAAAATAATCTCTCTTCTTTTATTTGATATTATTAAATTTATAGATAAGCCTGTCTTTATTTGTATTCTTATTTTTGTGTTGAAAGTCAAAAATCAAGCAGTTAGCTTTATATAGAACTGCCTGCATTTAGATTGAGCAGTACCATAGAGAGTACTAAAATCAAACTAATGTTTACTTCTAACTTACAGAACGTTATGATTATTAGGAGGTTAAAAATTGGCAGGACAGTCTTACGCTTTAGGGAACAGAAACAAGTCCCGTGCAAGGGATGCACAGAGCATTAACATCCTTGCAGGAAAAGCAGTTGCAAAAGCAGTCAGGACAACACTTGGTCCAAAAGGAATGGACAAGATGCTTGTTGACGGACTTGGAGATATCGTCATCACAAACGATGGTGCTACAATTCTCAAGGAAATGGATATTGAACACCCAGCTGCAAAAATGGTAGTTGAGGTTTCAAAGACACAGGATGATGAGGTCGGTGACGGTACAACAACCGCAGCGGTACTTACGGGAGAACTTCTTACAAAGGCAGAAGAGCTTATGGATAAAGGTGTTCACCCAACAATCATCTCAGCAGGATACAGACATGCAGCAGAAAAGGCTGTTGAGATCCTGAAGACCATCACAATCGACGTTTCCACAGATGACAGGGAAACCCTGATGAAACTGGCAAAGACAGCTCTCACAGGAAAAGCAGCAGGTGAATACAAAGACTTCCTTGCAGAGAAAGCTCTTGATGCGGTACTTTCAGTTGTTGAAGAAACAGAAGAAGGTATCAAGGTAGATGTTGACGATATCACAATCGAAAAGCGTGATGGTGGCAGTATTCTTGACACAGAACTTGTCACAGGTCTTGTGATTGACAAGGAAAGAGTAAGGCCAAACATGCCAAAGAAGATCGAGGATGCAAAGATTCTCCTTGCAAGCTTTGCTATTGAATTCCAGAAGATAGAAAAGAGTGCAGAGATTAAGATTACCTCACCTGATCAGATGAACCTTTTTGTTGAGCAGGAAGAAAAGATGGTCAAGGAAATGGTCGACAAAATAGTTGCAAGCGGTGCAAATGTAGTATTCTGTCAGAAAGGTATCGATGACCTTGCACAGTACTACCTTGAGAAGGCTGGTATCTACGCATGCAGAAGGATCACAAAGAGTGACCTCAAGAAGCTGTCAAAAGCAACCGGTGCAACCCTGTTCCAGGATGTAACTGATATCAGGACAGAAGACCTCGGTGCAGCTGAAGTTGTAGAAGAGCGTGAAATCCACGGCTCAAAGATGACATTCCTGCTTGGATGCAAGGAAGTCAAGACCGCTTCACTCATTCTCCACGGTGGTACAACACACATTGTAGACAGTCTTAAACGTGCACTTAACGATGCACTCTGTGTTATCGGTGTAGCACTTGAAGATAAAAAGATTGTAGCTGGTGGCGGATCACCTGAAATCGAGCTTGCACTCAGACTCAGGGATTATGCAGCAACACTTAAGGGCAGAGAGCAGCTTGCAGTCGGTAAGTTTGCTGAAGCACTTGAGATCATCCCACAGACTCTTGCAGAAAATGCAGGTCTTGACCCAATAGACAAGCTTATTGACCTCCGTGCACAGCACGAGCAGGGTAACAAGAACATGGGTCTTGATGTTTACACCGGAAAGGTTGTAGACATGTATGAGAACAATGTCCTTGAGCCACTCAGAATTAAGACCCAGGCAATTAATGCAGCAACAGAAGCAACAGTAATGATCCTCAGGATCGACGATGTTGTGGCTGCAACCGGCAGAGGCGGCGCAATGCCACCAGGTATGCCACAGCCTGATATGGATATGTAAATCTTTTTTGTGCAGGCTTTTCCTGCACAGCAATTCTATTTTTGCTCTTATTTTCTTTCGCTTGCTTACCATTTCATATAAGATTATTATTTATTGTAAACCAACGGGCTCTTCCAGTAGTTAACAATATATATTAAAAGCGAATGGTGGTACATATGGAAGAAAATCATTTCTACTATAATGACAGTCACAACATCAAAAAAATGGTTTTTGCCTCTCTTTTTGCTGCTTTGATGGCTGTGGGTGCATATATTGAGATACCTGTGCCCATAAGTCCCGTCCCAATTACATTGCAGACTTTTTTCGTATTACTGACAGGTGCTATATTAGGAGCCAGATGGGGAACAATCAGTGTGCTTGTGTATCTGCTTCTTGGAATTGCAGGTCTGCCTGTATTTTCCGGTGGTAGTTCAGGTCTGGGTATGATCTTTGGTCCAACAGGTGGTTTTCTTATTGGGTTCATGTTTGGGGCTTTTATCATAGGCTATCTGTCCGACCGCTTAGGAACAAAAAATATAGGTCTGAACATTGCTATTATGTTATCAGGACTTCTGGTTATCTATGTTTTCGGAATACTTCAGCTTATGAATGTTGCAGACCTGAGTCTCACACAGGCAATAGCTCTTGGAATGGTGCCATATTTACCCGGTGCGGTTTTGAAACTTATTGCCGCTGCAGTAATTTCCTCCGGATATTCACTTGACAAGTAGCATGATTCAAATAGAAAACCTGAGTTATCGGTACCCAAGTGGCACACTGGCCCTTGATTCTATAACTCTGAACATCCGCAAAGGTGAATTTGTAGCCATTGCCGGAAAGAATGGTTGTGGTAAATCAACCCTGTTGAGACATATTAACGGACTTTTACTACCTACCGAAGGTTCCGTGTCAGTAAAAGAAATGGATACTTCAGATAAGTCAAAACTTCAGGATATTCGCAGGATAGCAGCAATGGTATTTCAGGATCCTCAATCCCAATTCATTGGAATGACAGTTGAGGATGATATCGCATTCGGTCCTGAAAACCTTAGTCTTCCATCTTCTGAGATCAAAAGACGTGTATCCACAGCACTTGAATCTGTTGGGATGTCAGCATATAGGCACAAAACTCCCAGGACTCTCAGTGGCGGTCAGAAACAGAAAGTTGCTCTTGCTTCAATTCTTGCAATGGAGCCGGAGGTAATACTTTTTGATGAAGTGACCTCCATGCTTGATTCTAAATCCAAAAAAGACATACTTTTCTTGTTAAAACAGTTGCATGAAGCAGGTTCTACTATAATCTATGTGACTCATCTTGTTGAGGAACTTGTCCTTGCAGACAGGCTGTTGCTAATGGAAAATGGTCACATAATCCAGAATGGAAATCCACGGGAGATTATCGCGAAGATAAGTTCTGGCAGTTTTGGTTTTGATGCTCCTCCAATTATTGAATTATCAAAAAAGCTCCTTGATGCCGGAATAATTCCTCCTTCCTTTTTACCTTTATCTAAAGATGAACTTCGGGAGGCTTTATGTCGATTGAAGTGAAAGATGTCAGTTTTTTCTATAACAAAGGTACATCCCTTGAAAAAAAGGCTCTTGATAAGGTAAGTTTCTCTATTGAAAAGGGTGAGTTTATCCTTATTACCGGAGAGGTAGGTTCAGGAAAATCAACTCTTATCCGTCATTTAAACGGGTTGGTAAAACCACAAGCCGGTTCTGTAAAAATAAACGGGCTTGATTCTACAAATAAAAAGCTGCGTTCAAAAATTGGCCTGTTAATGCAGTATCCACAAAGGCAGCTTTTTGGAAAAACCGTCTTTGAAGATGTTTCTTTCGGACCTTCAAATTTTGGTCTGAAAGGTGATGAGCTTAAAGAACGTGTAAATGAATCTCTCATCCTTGCAGGTCTCAGTCCGGATATCAAAGACCTTTCACCATTTTCCCTTAGTGGTGGCCAAATGCGTCTTGTCGCTCTTGCAGGTGTTCTTTCTATGAGGCCTGAATATCTTGTTCTTGATGAACCTACATCAGGTCTTGATCCTGATAACAGATCATCTCTTTTCTCAACTCTTAAAAAGCTTCATAGTTCAGGAATCTCAGTAATTGTAGTATCGCATCAGGTAGATGATTTTCTGCCATTTGCTGATAAGGTACTTCTTCTAAAGGACGGCTGCGTTGACTTTTGCGGAAGACCTGAGGATTACCTGAAGTCAGTGTCTTTTCCTATTCCTGATATAAGCTCCCTGATGAATGAATTACAGGAATGCGGGTTTGATGTAGCCAATAATATTTATTCTGTAGATGATGCTTTCAATGAGATTACAAGGTTTTTCAAATTAAAAGAGGTGCATGAGAATGAATGATCTTTTTCTCTCTTACGTGCCGGGCAAATCTTTCCTTCATGGGCTTGACCCGAGGACAAAGATCGTAGGACTGATGGCTATTAGTTTTTGTATTCTCAGAGTATCATCCGTTGAAATAATGGCATTACTGGCTGTTATTTTTGTAACAATCATAGTTGCTTGTCAGCTTCCTGTCATTCATTTCGTAAGGTCTGTGCGTCCAATGATTCCTTTTTTCTCATTCATATTTCTCATGCAGGTTCTGTTCACAGAAGGAACACCTGTTTTTGAATTCGGATTGCTGAAAGGCAGTTATGAAGGATTTCTCCATGGAAGCATCCTTTCTTTGAGATTTATTTTCCTGATCCTTTTTGCCGCTCTGGTAACAGCCACTACTTCACCTGCCGGAATTACTGCAGGTGTTGAAAGGCTTCTCAGGTCTTTGCCATTAAAATACATGGGAATATCCTCTCATGACCTTGCAATGATGATGTCACTATCTCTTTATTTTGTACCAATGTTGTTTGATAGTTTCAGGGATCTCAGGGACGCTCAAATCTCACGTGGATTGGATATAAAAAGGGAACCTGTAAAAGCCATCATGTCTCTGACCGTTCCGCTTGTGAAGATGTCTTTAAGGTCTGTTGATGAAGTTACTCTTGCCATGGAAAGCAGATGTTATACCGGTGTTTCACGCAGTTCCATGTATGTTCTGAAATTCAGTTTTATGGATTATGTATTGTTTATTTTCTATCTCGTCCTGTTATTTTTTATTTGTATTTGAAGAAGGGTCACATTGATATATGAACATGTGTTCATGTGTTCATGGACAATTCAGAACATGTTTGTGCAGATTCAACTTGCCTTGACGACAGAGTCAGGCACCTTCCTTCAGAAGATTCCATTTATTCAATGTGCAAAATATTCAATGCACTCCAATGCACAACCCGCCTGAAGATACTTTTTCTTCTGTTGCAGGGTGACCTTTGTGTAAAAGCAATTGAGGATTCTCTGGGACTCACCCAGTCTGCAATATCCCATAGTCTGAAAAACCTGAGGCAGCTTGATCTTGTAAGGGTCAGGAAAGAAGGACGGTTTGCTGTTTATTATCTTGCGGATCAGCATGTTGAATTACTGGTATCCATGTGTCGGGAACACGTTGAGGAGGTTAAAAAATGACGTTTATCGATTCTATTTTCTCTGTTGTGCTGGGAATTCTGTCAGAGTCATGGGGTCTGTTTGAAGAGGCTGCACCGTACCTTTTCTTTGGATTTGTAGTTGCAGGACTACTGCATGCGCTTGTTCCCGATGAGAAAATCCTCAAATATCTTGGTAAATCCGCAGGTAAGTTCAGATCAGCTTTGAATGCTTCCATTATTGGCATTCCACTGCCTCTTTGTTCATGTGGTGTAGTTCCAACCGCACTTTCACTAAAGAACAGGGGTGCAACAAAAGGAGCAACTCTTTCCTTTCTCATATCAACTCCTGAAACAGGTGTTGATTCGATTGCCATTACATACGCTCTTCTTGATCCCATTATGACAGTTTTCCGTCCAATTGCCAGTATGACAACGGCATTGTTTACAGGACTTGCAGAAAACATAATTGGTGAGAAAAGGGAGTCAAAGAAATCTCTCTTGTCATCGGAAAATGGTTCAATTGCTTTGATGCAGGCTCCTGCATGCAGTGATTCATCATGTTCATGCCACTCTGAAACAGATATTGATGAAAATGCTTCCATTCTTATCAAAATAAAAAAAGCTCTAAAATATTCCTTTGTAGAGCTTCTTGGTGATATTTCAGGTTGGCTTATGGTAGGTATCCTGATTGCCGGGATTATATCCTTTGCAATACCGGATGAAATGGTAGGCGATTATCTTGGAGGTGGAGTTTTCTCTATGATTCTCATGCTGGTAATAGGAATTCCACTTTACATTTGTGCAACGGCTTCAACTCCGCTTGCTGCTGCCCTTGTTTCAAAAGGAATGAGTCCAGGCACAGCATTTGTATTCCTGCTGGCTGGTCCGGCAACAAATGCAGCCACAATTACTATGGTAACAAGATTCCTGGGCAAAAGAAGTGCAGCATTGTATCTTTCAATGATTGCAGTATGTTCACTGGCTTTTGGATTGCTGCTTGACATGATTTATTTCAGACTGGGCATTGAAGCTTCATCTATTGTGGGAAATGCAAGTGAAGTGCTGGATCCAATGGTAAAAACAGCGTTTGCACTGTTGCTAATTCCTTTCATAGTCAATGGTATCTATAAACAAAGAAAATTGAAGAAAGGTAAGACTTCATCTTCTACGATGTAATTCTCTGGAGAGGACTTCTGTCATTTTCTCTTTGAATTCATCAATTACGATGTCAGCTTCTTCATCAAAGTTTTGTTTAGTATGCTTAGCTTTAATATCGTCGAAAACTTCCGGCTCTAAATCTTCCTGGGTGGGAATTGCCACAATTTTCCCCAGGGTGTCACCGTTTTTGATCTTGCCGTTCTCCCACGAAAAATCTCCTTTACTTTTCATGATTCCCGTCCCGAGTAAAACAACAAATATCAACAATTTGATTGTTATTCTTGTTTCTAACCAGAATAATATGTGTCTTAAAAGTATATACGGTTTTTGAAAGGTTAAATCTTAAATTTAAACCCTGATGTTCTCTGATTCCTGTTTTTGCTCTTTTCCGATAAGCACTTCCGTTGACTTGATTATTGCAAATACACTGTCTCCTTCTTCTATACCAAGTCTCTCTACAGCTTCGGAAGTTATAATTGAAGTAAGCGCAGATGGATCGATTTCCAGTTTCACTTTGGCAACAAGACCTTCTTTTTCAACACTTACGACCTTTGCAGGAATTTTATTACGAGCTGAAATGGTAAGACCCAGTTTTTCCCAGGACCCTTCATCTTCCATTGTATTGTTGATGAATTTCCTGTTCATCTCATATTCTTTTATAAGTCTGCGGCCTTCGTCTGTAAGAAAAGTTCCCTGGCTTTTTCCACCCCTCACAGTTGTTACTACATCCTTTCCAAGTCTCTCACTTATTTTATTGAGGACATTCCATGCATGCTTGTAGGATATATCCATTTTCATGCAGGCTTTTCGAAGTGATTTTTCTTCATCGATTGTCTTGAGAAGTTCTACTTTTCCACCGCCAATTATTGGTTTTCCATCCTCAGTAAGCCAGACTTTTGTTTTTGCTTCCATAGTTATCTCCAAGGTTATTTGAGATCAGATTCATCAAAGATGAACAGTTCATCTATTGTTGTCTCAAGAGTTATTGCGACTTTATATGCAAGTTTTAGTGAGGGATTATATTTCCCTTTTTCCAGAAAACCGATGGTTTCCCTTCTTACTCCAACTTTGTTTGCAAGGTCTTCCTGGGTAAGGTCATATCTGGCCCGGAGTTCCTTGATCCTTGTCTTCATCTTATCATCCTGCATTTGTGGATTTATTCTATATCTCCTTTCCTGAAAAGATACCATTGGATTCCTTTTGCAGTTACAAGCATTGTTATCATAAGTATTGCCAGTACTTGCTTGACCGTCAATTGTGTAATTTCAAATTCATCTATCCAGAATAGCAGGGATATCAGAACGAATGTTATGAGCCATGAATATGAAAGTCCGTAAGCACCGATTTTGATGGTTCTTTCATCTTTTACAGGGCCGTTGCGATATCTTCTTGCTTTTACGAATGTTATAAAAATAACAATTGTACCTATGTTTACAAGACTGATTCCTGTTTGCTGATACTCTTCAACCATTGCGATTAAAGATATTCCTGCGACAATAAGGACTAAGGCAAGGGCATAGGTTGTCTTTGTGTATTTTTCCAGCTTTTCCATAAATATCACTGTAGTAATTATGTCTAATTCTAACATTATGTTATGTATTACTCTTATTATGAGTACTATATCTAACATTACTTATTTATAACCTTGGTTTCAGTTGAAGCTGCCGAAAATTATTTGTACAGAGTAAATTCCATATTAAGGTTGTAGGTGGGAATAATGAAAATTAATGTTATTTTTTACAGTTTGTACGGGCACAACTACAGGATGGCTCAGGCTGTTGCCGAAGGAGTCAGGGAAGTTGAAGGCGCAGAAGTAGGACTTTTCCAGATTCAGGAAACTTTTACTGCTGAAATTCTCGAAAAAATGGGTGCTACTGAATCCAAAAAGAGCTTTGAGCACCTCCCGGTTGCAACAGTTGATAATCTTTCCGAAGCAGATGCCATCATCTTCGGAACTCCAACAAGATTTGGAATGATGGCCGCACAGATGCGAGCTTTCCTTGACAGGACAGGTGGCATCTGGTCCCAGGGTGCACTTATCGGTAAAGTGGGCAGTGTTTTCACATCCAGCAGCACTCAGCACGGTGGTCAGGAATCTACAATACTGAGTTTCCACACAACGCTGCTGCATCATGGAATGGTTATAGTAGGTGTTCCGTATTCAGAGACAAGACAGTCAACACTTGATGAGATTACAGGCGGAAGTCCTTATGGTGCTTCCACAATTGCAGGCAGCGGTCCCGATACCAGACATCCAAGTGAGAATGAGCTTGGAATTGCGAGGTTTCAGGGCAGGCACGTTGCGGAGATTACGAAGAAGCTGGTTGGTGAATAATACCAGACATTTTTATGGTTCATGTAATCATCAAACAACATCTTAACTATTATATTTTTTATAACTATTATCTGCAAAAGTTCATATTGATTCAAGTGTTTAATATGTTCTATGAAAGAAATGAAGATTAAGTCTATTTTGATCCTCTCTATTTTATTTTCACTGGTGCTGGTAGGCCTGATCTATGCTGGCGACTTCCTTAATGATTCCAATAAGCATGAAGCCAGCGATGATCCTTACTATACCTTTGGAGGATATGGGGAACTTTTTATCTCTGATAACGGGTCGGATGGACTTATTATAGGTTCAAACCCTGAAATGGAGTTCCTTAGCTATGAATATCTCACAGAGAATTCGAATGTGATTCTCATGGGTACTGTAAAAGAGATTCTCCCAAGTAAATGGAATACTGTAGATGGAAAAAGACCTCATGATTCTGTTGATGACTTCGAATGGTATGATATGATTTACACTGATGTTGTGATAACTGCTGATGAATATTTAAAAAACCCATTGCCTGAAGATGAAGTTATAGTTAGGGTTTTTACAGGAACAGTTGGCAATGATGTCAGTACTGCCGATTATGAAGCTTCATTTCAGCCGGATGAAAAGGTTTTTCTCTATTTGATCGAGGATGAGTGGGAGTACACAAAGGACCTTGGACCTGATCACTATTTTACTCTTGGCTCGATTCAAGGGAAATTAACGTTAACTGATGATGGAAACGCCGTAGGTGTACATGGAACTATAAGTCAGAAAGAATTAGTCGAAATGATTTCTTGATAGAAAAATCAGTATGTATGGAATAATTAAAGTGCAGTTAGCAGTATTTTTAGGGGCAGGTTGTTTATGGGAGCTTTTAATAAAACGCTATTTTTGTTCCTTGCTATTTTCCTCATATCATCTATCTATCACGTAACTCCGGTTGAAGTGGAAGGTGTGGTTGAACACAAAGTTATCAATGGATATTATGGAAACACCTGCGAGAGCATATTCAACGCACCACATCCTAGTGAACCATGGATACTTGTAGACAATAAAGACTTTGAACAGTTTTTCACTCAAGATGATAAGGATGTGTATGTAACTGGTTCACTGAAAGAGCTCTTGGTACGGAAATATTCGAATGTTGATTACTGCGTTGGTGTAAGGCTCATCTCTGATGACTCTGCAAATGATGTTTTTGAAGGTGAGGCATACACTTATTTAGTCAGTCTGGAAGATTTCAACAAAGTGAAGATTGGTGATGGAATAAAATACAAAGTATCACGGTATCGTTTTGCTAGAATTGACAAGATCACTGTTCTGTAGATTTAAAATGTGATATCTTTGGCTCTGTAGAAAACCTAATTCCTATTTTATTTTGACGTGATACTTTAAAAAGGATAAATCCCCTTAGCATTATCTGCTACCGAAAACACAAAGGGGATGATTGTGTTTTGTCTAATAAGTACTAAAGTTTGTTGATACAGCGTTAGCTGTATCAGGAAACTCACACCTCCAGATATATAGCTGTAAATATTCTAAAAGAAAATACACTCAGCATCAGCTCTTGACATTGGTTTTGTTGAAAGAGTATCTTGATGAAGATTATCGGGATATCGTAGAAATTGTAGAATTAATGGATAAAGTCAAAGAAAGAATTGGACTAAAACAGATTCCACATTTTACTACTCTCCACAAATTCATTACAAGACTAAAATCTATCTACTTCAGTGGACTATTGCACCAAACACTAAAGCTGTTCTATTCCCATGGAGAACAAATAGAGATCACTGCTATTGATTCAAGCGGATTTACTAGTGGACATTGTAGCTATTATTATTCCTGGAGGACGGGAAAGAAGCGAAGATCTTTCCTGAAAACAAGTATTTCTGTTGATACTGGGAAGTTCATAATTACTGGATTCAGGATATCAGGTAAACCAGTTCATGATGCAAAGCATGCAATGGCATTGCTGCGGCAATGCCATAAAACTCGTAGATCAAAGTACTATGTGATGGATAAAGGATACGATTCTGAAGATATACATTCACTAACAAGAGAACAACTGGAATCCATAGCCATGATTCCTTTGAGACAAAGAAAGAGGAAGAGAATAAAAGGAGGGTACCGCAGAAAAATGGTATGGGAATTTGATAAAGATTTGTATCATAACAGAAATCTGGTTGAAACAATGTTCTCTGTTCTGAAAAGGAAATATGGTGAGGAAATTAGGGCAAAAAGTATTGGAATCAACTGAAAGAAGTAAAATTCAAACTATTAGTGCATAACCTTGACAGATATGTCAAGGTTATACTTATTGTCAAAATAAGGATTTCTACAAAGCCTAAAAAATACTTATTCATATGACTTTTTACCAACTAATCTTTTCAGACAAATACCAGGTTGGTATAATTATTTTGCACACATTCAAAAGTATTATATCTGTTTATGTTTTATTGTCCATGGCACATTGTAAACATCAGATATTTCATTGCAAGGAATAGTAGGAATGTTCAACAAAATAATATCTAATAAATCAAAAATCTCTTTATTGCTGATATCACTTAGTTATTTATCTTTGTGGATTTTAGGATTCCTGTCCTTCTTTATAAGTCCATTAATACGGAATTCATTTATTTCTCCCGAGGCTCCCCGGTACATCTACCTCTCTATTTTTTATATTACGTCATTGTTCCTGCCGGCTGCAGGGCTTGTTTTATTTATTGAAAATATAAGATCAAGCTCTTCCAGATGGTATTTGGAAATACCACTTTTTGTTTCCATATTTTTGATAACTTTTCTAAGGGATAACATGTATATGTCATCAGTCTACAGTGTTTCATTCATACCTGCTTATGATAGCTTACATGTTCTGGATTCAAAGACTGTAATGGTCTTCGTTTCCATATTATTTTCCCTTTCATCTGTGATGTTCACATTGTCAGTGCCAGAAGAAAAAAGACTTCTCATGAAGGTACCACTTATAATTTCTATTGTTATGACCGCTTCTATTAGCATTTACTTCTTAGTGGATACTCTTTCAAAGACATATATATCTGAGAATCAGTTATTCGGTTTTCTGCACATACTGACTGTATTATTTTTTGGATTATCTCTTTTATGGGTGGCTGTCAAATATGAAAATTAAAAATAATGTTTTGTCTTCAAGATTATGAAAAAGATTACTTTAATATATGCTTTGATGCTAGCTGTTCTTCTGGCTGTGGGCATATTGCCGACAACCGCTACGAGTTCTGAAACCACGGAGCTGAACGACTGTGCTGTTAAGTCATATGGGGATATGAAATATGCATGCATCGCGGTAAATTATTCAACATATCTTTCATTGGATGATCTTGATACTATTAGAAATCAAGTGATCAGTGAATATAATACAGAGAAGGGAATTTCAATAATTTCCGCAATCTATTCTGTGCCTGAAATCCCGAAAGGTGGGGAAATCGTGGATTATTGTTTTAAGATTAATGATGATGGAACTACAAGTCAGTATGTGGGTGTTGCAGGAGATAATGAATCTGTTTCTGTAATTCATGAGGAAGCTAAAGAGTGGTATCATGATCAGGTAGTAGGTTTTGATGAAAACAAAAAAGTAAACTATGTAAATCAGGCCAGTGATTATTTGCTTTCTTCTGAAAGCAGAGAAGAATGGAGAAAATCGTTACATTCCTGCTCTTCTTATTACAAGAATCCATATGGAGGACTAACAAACAATTATGAGTTATATGTGCTTATGAATGATAGTAGTAGTACGTCAGATTGGTTTGCCATTGTTCAGGAATTTTCAATGGAACCCGGTTATAAAGCTTGGCCTGGGTCACCATGGAAAAATGATGTTGGCCGTCTTTTCCATAAATGGTCCAGTGGAACCCTTGGAAATGCACAGTTATTCGACTTCTTGCCCAACGGGCCATTCACGAGGAAAACAACAGAAACTAGTATAATCCCTGGAAGATTTCGTGATGTGTTAGCAGCATTCATGAGGGGATATTCTCAACCGGATGTCTCTACTCAGACTGACAGCAGTTCAATTACAGACATTGGTGAGTGGAAACTAACATGCAATAATAATGTTGCTAAAAAGTCTACTGTTGTTATACATTCGAAAAGCACTTGTAGTGCGGATCAGCATGGAAGTGGAACTTATAATATACTGGATGTAACAGCTACAGGTGTATTCAGGGAGAGCTTGTTTTCTTCGAAGGTCTTATCCACGACAAGTTCTCCTCGCATAAGTTATGATAATGACTCTCAAATGACATTATTGCTTAAGCAGTAATGTTTTTCAGTTGGATGGATGGCCATAATTAATTTAAGTAATGATCTAATTTTTATTGTATGATGATGCGAACTATTAGAATTGTTTTCTTTTAACATTGGCATTGATGATTGGAATGAACAAAATAACAAATCACTTGATCTTATGTTTTCTTTTATGCAGCTCACTCTTTTTTTCAGGTTGCATCGCAGATTCAACAGATGGTTACGTCATAGAATCAACCAATAATAAAAGTGCTATCGCAATTGCTGATCTCGATGGTTCTGGTATCACCAACATATCTGTCTTTAATGGGATGAGTGGTGATTCAGGCACAATAGAAGACAGGGCAACAATAGGGAAACTGATTTCTCATCTGGATCAATACTCCTTTGAAAAAATGGACGACCAAACTGACCGAGGTGGCTTCCGTTATTCTATGGATTTTTATGATGACTCCGGTAAGATTGCAGGAATAACTATTGTGGGGGAGGACATGGTTAATATCGATAATGTTTATTATCAGGTCGATGGCACTCCTATCAACATAATTTATGTTCAGGAACTTATTGAATCCGGAATAGTTTCAGATGAAGAAACTGTAAAGAAAACTAATCTCCATGTAAGTTCCCTCATAAATAATTCTTCTGACATTAATAAAATATCAATAAAAAACGGATTTAGTCTGGAATCAAGTGTTATAGAGAATTCAACAAAGATTAAAGATGTAATTTCCTACCTTGATGAATATCCACTAGAAGCCCCTTCAAATGACTTCCTTTTGAATGGATATCAGTACTTTATTTATTTTTATACAGTTAATGGCGATGTTTCCAGGGTTTGCATAGTAGACAATAACACAGTGCAAATTGATAGGGTTCTTTATGAAGTAGATAGTCAATCAATAGATTTAGCTGAGTTTGAAAAATTAATTTCTTCTTCTTCTAATTCTGCATTAACCCCGGGAAATGAAGGTTTGAATGTAGACATTTCGATATCAATGGAAGCTTTAAGCATCGAAGATTTAGTTTCCCAGTCAGACATCATAATTGCAGGAACCGTTACAGGTGCTTATCCCTCAAGATGGAATACGGCTAACGGGCAGAGACCTGACAAATCCAATGATGAATTGGATATTGGAACAGTGGATATGATCTATACTGATATTGGGGTGCATGTTAACAAATATCTTAAAAATCCCTTAGATACTGGAGATTTACAAGTTACAGTAGATGGGGGAACTGTAGATAATGATTTCATCTGGTTCGAAGATAGTCCTTCATTTGAATATGGTGAAAAAGTCCTGCTTTTTTTGAATTGGAAATCCGGAAGGAATGAAATGACCGTTACAAGCGGTTATCAGGGCAAATTCACAATGATAAACGATACAACAGCAGTAAGGGGCGATGGAGTGTCAGTGAGTATTACTGAAATGTATGATCATTGGGAAATAACAGAAATTTAACTTTTATTTTCCAATTTTCAAAATCCACCTGCGTCCCATAACATAACTTCAAACATCTTTGAAGTTTAAGCAAAGTATATACATTCCTATTCCCAAACTCTGTAATAAGAAACATAAGACTCTAAGTCTGGAGTGGTTAAAATTGAACTTAAAAGGGAAAAAAACAGGCTCGTTAATAATTATAGTATCGTTGTTTGCAGTGATAATTTCAGGTTGTGTCGGAAGTGATGATCTTTCTTCCAATATAGCCGGTCAGTGTGGTGGTCAGGTAGCTTCATCAGGTGATGAGTTCCTGATACTTGCACCAAAAATGCTCTTTTCAGGCGGTGAAAGCTCAGTCACCATGGCAGCTTTCTCAGACAATGAACCGGTTGAGCGGTGTGTTGAATATACTCTTACTGATGAGAACAACAACGAGATAAGTCTTGTACAGGCATCAACATCAGAATCTGGAAATGTCGTTGCTTCCTTTGAAGTGCCTGATGTTGAAGAAGGAACTTATACACTTACAGCAAAGCCCACAGGTTATGATACAGAATTTGAGGCAACAGTAACAGTGGTAAATAACAACCCTCTGTTCATCGAAACCGATAAACCGATCTACAAACCGGGGCAGACAATTCACGGAAGAATTGTTTCCCTGAACAACAACCTCGTACCTGTTCAGGAGGATATAACCGTTGAAATAACAGATGCAAAAGGTATCAAGGTCTTCAAGGAAGAATTAAACTCAAATGAGTATGGTGTTGTTTCCTTTGATCTGCCTCTTGCATCAGAATTGAACCTTGGTACGTGGAAAATAACTGCAAAAGCCGGTGACTCTTCTTCCATGGTTGACATCCAGGTGGACAAATATGTACTTCCTAAGTTTGATGTTTCGCTTGAAACTCCGCAGGAATGGTTCCTTGTATCTGATGAAATTACAGGCACCGTTTCAGCCAATTATTTCTTTGGAAAAGTAGTTGAAGGTGATGTTCTTGTGGAGGCTTCACGCTATGTTGGTAAGTGGGAACAATACGCAACTTTTTCCGGCACACTTGAGAACGGCTCAATTGAGTTTGAGCTTCCTGAAGTAGAATACGCAGCCGGGACATACGGTGCAGGTGGACAGGCAAGTCTCATGCTCAATGTGACTGTAACAGACACAGGCAATCACAGTGAATCCACAAACAAGCTTCTGACAATTGCAGAATCTCCGCTTGTTATCCAGCTTATTCCCGAATCAAGTACAATAAAACCCGGAATGCCTCTTCAGGTTCTTATTGTTACAAAAGATCCAGGAGGAAATCCTGTCGATTCTGAAGTAACAGTAGAGACCGGTTTGAGAAATGACACTTATGATTACACAAGTGACGAGTTCACCTTGAACACCGAAGGCGGTGTTTCAATGCTTGAACTGGATATTCCTGAAAATAGTACAAGTCTGGACATTTCAGCACATGCAGACGATGCCTGGGCTAGTGAGTATCTGTATGCCGCTTACTCCCCAAGTGCCAGTTTCATTCACATTACCCAGACAAGTGACGGAGTGCCGGAAGTTGGAGACACGATTTCATTCCATGTCTATTCCACAAATCCGGGAACTGTATTCTATGATGTGTTTGCCAATGGAAGAACAGTTTATTCAGCAACAAGCGATGAAGCTGATATTAGCATTCCAGTAACGCCGCAGATGAGCCCACAGGCAAAGGTTGTTGCTTACATGATAAACCCCAACAGCGAAGTTTCAGTGGATGTGCTTCCATTCGATGTAGAATTCTCTACTCAGGTTGACTTTTCCAGCTCATTCAGCAGTGAATTCGCTGAACCGGGGAATGATGTTACAGTTGATTTCGATACAGGCAGCAAATCAATGATTGGATTCTCCATAGTTGATGAGTCAGTCTATGCTCTCAGCGAAGGCAGGCTCAATCTCAAGCAGGTCTTCGATGAACTCGAAATTCGTTTCATGGAACCTCAGGCAGAATCACATCCAAGGTACATGATAGGTGCTTATGATGCTCTTTACAATGAGGGTGTGGTAGTTATGTCATCGCCGGGAATTGATGTTCCTGAATCTCGAGACGTTTATCAGTTAACTGGCCGCCAGGTTGAAGTCGATGCTGAGAAATTTGCAGGTTTCTTTATGGAAGTTGAAGAAGAAATGGTGATGGCTGATGCAGTTATGGAAGCAGATTCGGCAAAGAGCGTAACAGTGGCAGATAGTGCTGACGATGGCGAACTTGCTGAAGTGCAGCGTGTGCGTCAGTTCTTCCCTGAAACATGGGTTTGGATGCCTGAACTCCTCACCGATGAGGATGGTCTTGCAAGTGTTGACCTGAATGCACCGGACAGCATCACTACATGGAGATTGCATGCAGTTTCAACCGGACCGGAAGGAATTGGTATTTCTGAATCCAGCCTCACGGTTTTCCAGGACTTCTTCGTTGATCCGGATCTTCCATATTCTGTGACAAGGGGAGAAGAATTCCCTGTACAGGTACAGGTCTACAATTATCTTGATACTGAGCAGGATGTCAAGCTCACATTAAGCGGTGCCGACTGGTTCAAAATCATCGGTGATGATGTCCAGACGGTCACCGTGGATGGAAATGGTGTGGGATATATCAGCTTTACAATCAGTCCTACGAAAGTTGGAAAACAGATCGTTGAGATAACAGGCCAGACAACAGAAAGAGCCGATGCGGTGAGAAAGGACATCATTGTTGAAGCTGAAGGTGCAACCCGTGAGATTGTTGATAACGGAGTACTCAGTAATGGTTCTGTGGAGCTTGATACAACACTTCCGGCAGACATTGTTTCAGATTCAGAGAAGATTCTTGTGAGTTTCACTCCAAGTATTGTTGCCCAGAGCATAAGCGGTGTGGACGATCTGCTTGGTATGCCTTATGGGTGTGGTGAACAGAATATGATGCTATTCTCAACTGACGTTGAGGTATTGAGATACCTCAAAGCGACCGGACAGGATAATCCGGAAGTCCGTGCAAAGGCTGAGATGTACATAATAACAGGGTACCAGCGTGAACTTACATACCGCCACAGCGATGGTTCCTTCTCAGCATTCGGTGAAAGTGATGAAAACGGCAGTCTATGGCTAACTTCATTTGTGCTGTCCCAGTTCAGTGCTGCAAGGGATGTTACCACAATTGATGAGAATATTCTTTCTGAGGCTGCAGACTGGATAGAATCCTACCAGCAGGAAGATGGTTCATGGGAGCAGGTCGGTTTTGTGATTCATCAGGACATGATGGGTGGTGTTAGTGGCACTTATGCTCTTACAGCATACACAACCCTTGCACTGGAGGAATATGGTTCAGCAAACCCTGTTGTCATGTCAAAAGCCCAGCAGTACCTTGAAGATAATTTTGCAGGCCAGGATGATCCTTATGCTCTTGCAATCGGAACTCTTGCATTGCAGAAACTTGACAGTTCTATGGCTGATGAAGCTCTTATTGAGCTGCTGGCAATCTCAAAACAGGGTGAAGATGGTATGTACTGGGGATATGGTGACGGTGATGTCAGACTCCCATACGAACACGGTGGCTATGGATTTATAGCTCCTTCAAGCAAGAATGTGGAAACAACTGCATACGCCACCCTTGCCATCATCGAGGCAAATAACCCATCAGCAACATCATCACTGAAATGGATTGCTGCACAGCGTAATTCAAACGGTGGTTTCTCAAGTACCCAGGATACTGTCATGGCATTCAGAGCTTTGATGAGTGCAGCAGCATCTGCTGGGAGGGATATCAATGCAACAGTTCATGTGATTGCTGACGGTACAGAAATAAGTTCAGTTGAAGTGAACCAGCAGAACTTCGATGTTGTCCAGATAATTGAGATTCCTGACGATGTATCAACTGTCACGCTTTCACTTGAAGGCACAGGCGACCTGAACTATCAGCTTGTGAGGCGTTTCAATGTCATTCTCCCGGATATCGTTGAGCAGAATGAGATTGAACTTGATGTCGAATATGATTCAACTGATGTTTCAGTTAATGATATTGTAACAGTGAACGCTCACATCAAGTACAACGGAATCACCGGTATCGATGGCACTACAAGTTCAAGTGGTATGATGATAGTTGACCTTGCTGTCCCGACTGGCTTCAGCCCTGTAACATCAAGCCTTGAAGCAACAAAAGCATCAGAGGAAAAAATTACCAGATATGAGATTGCCGGAAGGAAAGTTATTTTCTACATCGATGACATGCAGGCCGGAGAAGAACTGAACTTCAGCATGCAGGTTCAAGCTCTCTTCCCCGTGAAAGCAGTTGTGTCAGAGAGCAAGGCTTACTCGTATTATAATCCGGAGGTTGTGGCTGAGGTGAAGGGAATGAATGTGACTGTAGTTTGATCGAAGAAAGGAAGGGATTTTTCTCTTCCTCCCATTTCTTTTTATAATTTATAATTGCATATTTATCCAGAGTAATTTCCTTCTAAAAGAGCTGGGTGAAATGGACTTCAGACTAATTTTCATTATTGGATTTGCAGGCTTTGTTGTTATAGTTATCCTGCTGGCAATTGTCATTAAAATTCTTAATGAGAAACGCAGAGCAAAAAACCTGATAAAACAGGCAAAAGAGATGGGACTTGAACCAGCTTCAAAAGAAATTGTTACGTCTCTTGGTTTTGAACAGACTCAGATTGGTAATAAACAAAAGGTGTACAATGTTTTCACAGGTACATTTGATGGCTTGCAGGTGATATTTTTTGATATTACCATAGTTATTGGTTATTTTATAACCGGTTCTGCAAGTTCTCATGGAGGTACTTTTAAGTCATCAGGTATTATTTTTAAGAAAAATGCTCCTGTTTTTGAGTTGCAGCCTCGTTCACCGCTCTCTAAAAATGCTTATAACAAATACTTCTCCTTGGACGGAGATTCTTCTTTTATGGATGAATCTCTGGCAGAGAAAATCGGGCGAAATTATACAATTGAATCCAACGGGACACATGTAATGTTCGTTCCTTCAGGAAAGCGTGTTGAAAATATCAGTGAGGAAGTAAAAGCTACTTACAGAATATTGCAGAATATAGTTTAGAAACATCAATTATTTATTTCTGTCAAACTCTGACCCGTGTCAGAAAAAATCACATTAAATATTTACAACTCAATTCTGTGTTGACCAAGATGAAATTCGATCGGATACCAATTGGAAAATTTTCCCTGATGACGCACCTGACGCAGAAAGCCCTTCGTCTCTATGACAAGAAAGGTCTTCTTGTACCTGAGGCAAAAGATGCATTCACCAATTACCGTTGCTACACCTATGATCAGATAGAAAGAGGAGTAAAGATACGAACTCTTTCCTGGATGGGATTCTCTCTTGATGAGATAGCTACCTTGCTGGATGCAGAGGAAAAAAGTGACAGTGCCACTATCAGTGTACTTATGCAGAAAAGATGCGCACACACAGAGAAGGAAATTCTCAGACTGCAGAGAGTACAACAGGTCTTGCTCAGACAAAAAGACACATTGGAGTTGTATAGTATGTCAGTATCAGAACCAGCAATTAAAGAAGTCCCGCAGATGCGTGTGTTAAGCAAAAAAGAGATTGGAAACTATGAAGTGACAATAGGGAAACTCATAGGAGAATTATTCGGGTTCGTAGAATCACAAAATAATCCCCGAAACAATCTCAGGTTGACAGGACCCTGTATGTTCATCTGCCATGATGAGGAATACAAAGAAACAGAAGCAAATATTGAAGTTGCTCTTCCGGTATCAGGTAGCATTACTACCGATAATTTTGACGTTGAAATGGTAACATTGCCGGCTGCTAATGTTGTATCGGCTATCCATAAGGGACCCTATGAGGAAGTGGGAGTAGCATATACCCGTCTTTTTGAATACATCAAAAATAACGATCTTAAGGCTGCAGGTCCTTCCAGATCATTATACCTGAACGATCCGAATGAAGTTTCCGAAGAGGAATTACTGACTGAGGTCCAGATTCCTGTAAAACCATTGTAATGTAACATTTTGCAGGAAATAGTTCAGAAACAGCAAGTATTTATTTCAGTCAAATCCAGATATTATAAACTATAAGCTGAAAGAGGATTCCAAATGAACAAATATCTCAAAATGGTCCTTTACGGACTGATAGTATGGCTGGTTCCTTTTATCATATCTTTTGCATTCGTGGACAGTCAGGGTAATTTCGTCATAGATGAGACATTCTTCAAATCTATCATGGTGGTAACCGGTGCTTTTATTGGTGTGATTCTTGCAGTGAGGTATTTCAGGGATGTTGAATATGATTATCGGAACGAGGGAATCGTTCTTGGCCTAATCTGGCTGCTTGTCAATCTTGCACTGGATCTCTCAATGGTGTACGGTGGATTTTTCCAGATGACTGTTATGCAGTATTTTACTGATATCGGAATGCGTTATCTTTCCATGCCGATTTACACTATAGGGATGGGATATGTGCTGATGCAGCGGGAAAATTGAAATATCTTCATCCCAACATCCATTTCAGACTTTCTATTCCGTAATAGGATAGAACCGTGACAATAACAGTCCAGACAAAAATACTCAGGGTGATCCACATTGTCACCATATATTTTTTTGATTTGAAACTAAGGGCAACAAATGTGGCAAAATGTGTGCCAACTGTCATAGGGGAAATAAAAGCAAGACCTGGCAAACCGTATTTGTTCCATATCTGAATTGCCTTCATTTTTCTCTTTGTAGGTGGCTTTTTGTTCTCACCTGATTTGCGTTTCTCAAATGCAGATGACAACTGATGATATGCAAAAATCAGTAAATAAACAGTTGTAAGATTTCCTGTGAAAGCAAGTATGGAAACTGCCAGAGGATTTAATCCAAGAGCTATTCCTGCCGGGATTACAACAAGTATTTCTATCCACGGTGTAGCTGCCAGCAAAAATACCAGCGCATAGGCAAACATACCTTCTGCAGAGTATAGTGATTCAATCCCAAACATTAATCCTAATTAATTTTGTAACCTATTATACTTTTGCACGATGTTTCTCTCAATGTTTCTCTTTTATATTATTCATCATATTCACCACATTTATGTGCCATAGAAACAATCATTTTTTCATGTCAGTCCATTATCAGAATGTGGTTCCATGGGGACGTTCTTTTCAGGAATATGTCGACATGTTCAGTCTTAATGATGAAGACCTGAATAAATCCATTCTGGGATGTGGTGATGGCCCTGCCAGTTTTAATTGCGAGATGAACAGGAAAGGTAAATCGGTTGTTTCAGTTGATCCTCTCTATGAGCTGGACAGGGAAACGATTCAAAAAAGGATTGATGAAACTTATTTGGAGGTGCTGGAGCAGACAAGGGCAAACCAGGACAAGTTCATCTGGAAGAACATATCCTCGGTTGAAGAATTGGGTAAAATCCGCATGAGTTCTATGAGCCTCTTCCTTGATGATTTTGAGAAAGGCAAAAAGCAGGGAAGGTATGTTGCTGGCGGGTTGCCTGAACTACCATTAGAAGATGCTTCTTTTGATTTGGTACTTGTATCACATTTGCTGTTCTTATACTCAGAGCAGCTATCTTATGATTTTCATGTAGAGGCAATTAATGAACTTTTAAGGGTTGCCGGAGAAGTCAGGATATTTCCACTGGTTGATTTGAATTCAAGAAAATCCATACATCTGGATGAAATCATAGGGGAACTAGTTTCACAGGGTTATGTTGTCAGTGAGGATAAAGTGGAATATGAGTTCCAGAAGGGCGGGAACACGATGTTGAAAATTCAGACTATCTGATTTCCAATTAGTTACAGAATAGTGTGCTTCCTCTTTCTTTCCTTTAGATATAGAAGAATTAATGCAAACAATGCATAAAATACTCCTATTGCAGCTACATTGTAATCTGGAAAATCTCTGAGAAATACCAGTACCCCATTGAAATATGCAATTCCAAGCAGGAATCCCGATAAGATTCTTAAGCTGTTGCTACTTTTATTGAATCCAAATGCAGTGATTGTCCAGTCAATGAGTGCAAATGCGGGAAGCAAAAATATCATAGAATAAGGCAGGCTTGTTTTCGAGATGTAAATATAATACAAACAATTAGCTGTCAGGCCAATATATATCCCAAGGCACCTGGAACAAAAATAATACGTTTTTTTGCTATACTCTAATTTCAGGCATTTGTAATACTCTTCACATGAGTGATGAGAAAGCAAATACTTTGAAGTTTCATTTAGTCCTTTGATTATTTCATCTTTTAGCAAATTAGTGCCGGACATTTTGAAATACTAGTTATATTTCATATCAAAATCTTCGTCAGACATTGTGAGGTATATTATTCCTTCCACAAGACCAATGATGGCAGGTATCATAGTCCAGCTAAAACATAGATATAGTATTCCCACTCCAACCTGGCCTAAATAGAATTTATGTGCTCCTAATCCTCCAAGAAGTATTCCAAGAACACCTGCCGCAACTTTATTCCTTGAGCCCGGAGTGCTGGATGCAGGTTGTCTGACACCACATTTTGGACAGATTACAGCTTCTTTGTTTATCACTGCACCACATTTAGTACAATATTTTTCGTTATCATCTACTATATTTGATTCCACAACATCACCCTTCTATTGAAAATCATGGAAAGTATTTTACTGAATTATAAATACTTTCTATCTATTCTAAGACTAATTTAGTAGATATATCTATTGTTTTTATTTTTGTGATGCAAAACACAAAAATACTAACAGCCAGATAATTTGCAGCACCAATTTTGTGTGAATCATCATGAGTAAAGTAACCCCTGCCATGCAACAGTATTATGCAGCAAAGGAAGAGCATAAGGACGCCCTCATATTCTTCAGAATGGGGGATTTTTACGAGTCCTTTGGAGAGGATGCTAAAACAATTGCTCAGGAACTTGAGATTACCCTGACAACCCGCGGTAAAAGTAAGGATGGGGAAAAGATGCCACTTGCAGGCATTCCTTATCATGCAATTGACAATTATCTTCCCCGGCTTATCAAAAAAGGCTATAAGGTTGCCATATGCGAGCAGCTTGAAGACCCGAAAAAGGCCAAAGGAGTTGTCAAAAGAGGAGTTGTAAGGGTTGTAACTCCGGGTACTGCTATGGACTCTTCCATGTTCTCGGATTCTTCTAATAACTATCTTGTGGCTCTGTATGCCGATAAAGGCGAATTTGGTTTGTCTTTCCTGGACATTTCTACGGGAGAATTTCTTGCAACCCAGCTTACGGATGAGCATCCATATGACCGCATCATAAGTGAACTTGCACGCATGGGTCCTTCAGAGTGCATTATGCCTCCGTCTCTGCTAAAAGATACTCACCTTAAAGAGAGAATAAAAGACCTGAGGATAATTATTCATGAGTTTGATGAGGATTTATTCGATAGTAAAATTGCTGAAAAAGTTCTCCTTGATCACTTTAAAGTGTCCACTTTAGAGGGCATGGGTTGCAGTGAACTACTGGCAGCAGTTTCATCTGCAGGTGCAGCATTGCGTTATGCGACAGACACCCAGATGAGGGAACTCTCCCAGGTTCAGACACTAAAGACATATTTTGATTCGGAGTTCATGGTTCTGGATGCCATAACCCTGAGGAATCTGGAAATTGTCAGAAATGTCAGGGGAGAAGGAAACGATGCTTCTCTTATCGGTGTTCTTGACGAAACAAAAACCCCGATGGGTAGAAGGCAGTTGCAGAAATGGCTCCTGAAACCACTGATTTCTGTGGATGCTATCAATGACCGTCTGGATGCTGTTTCATGGCTTCATGATAATACACTTGTTAGATTCGACATTCGTGCTCATCTTTCCTATGTAAAGGACATGGAACGTCTTGTTGGAAGGGTCATGTATGGAAACTCCAATGCAAGGGACCTTGTATCCCTGAAGAAATCCCTTGAATCCGTTCCTCTTTTGCTTGATTCTCTTCAGGGATGCAGAGACATAAAATTGCTTGAGAGCACTTCATCAAAGCTTTCATCATTTGCAGAACTTGATGAGCTTGCAAAACTAATTGACAGCGCAATTGTGGAGGAACCTCCTCTTAGCGTAAGGGATGGAGGAATGATAAAACCCGGTTACAATGAGCAGCTTGATGAACTGTTCGATCTTTCAAAGAACGGAAAACAATGGATTGCAAAGTTCCAGCAGAAAGAACGTGACAGGACCGGGATAAAGTCCCTGAAAGTAGGTTATAACAAGGTTTTTGGTTACTATCTTGAGGTTACAAAGGCCAACATCTCACAGGTTCCTGATGATTATATCAGGAAGCAGACAATGACCAATGCCGAGAGGTTCTATACTCCTGAACTGAAGGAACGTGAGAGTGCAATACTATCGGCAGATGAGAAAATGGTAGCTCTTGAATATGAACTTCTCAGCGAGCTAAATACTATAATTGCATCTCATTCCAGACAGTTGCAGGAAACTGCTGCTCTTATTGGCACACTGGACGTGCTTGCAAACCTTGCTGAAGTTGCAGCCAATAACAATTACGTAAGACCTGCTATAACTCCTGATTGCAGGTTGCTTATCCGGGATGGCAGGCATCCGGTTGTGGAGAATGCAGTTCCGGGTGGTTTTGTTCCAAATGATACCGAAATGGATTGCAGTGAAAACCAGTTCCAGCTCATAACCGGACCGAACATGGCCGGAAAATCCACATACATGAGGCAGATTGCTATGATAGTCATCATGGCGCAGTCCGGTTCTTTTGTACCTGCATCACATGCTTCCATCGGAATTGTTGACAGGGTTTTCACAAGGGTCGGTGCTTTTGATGACCTTGCAAGTGGGCAGAGTACCTTCATGGTTGAAATGGTGGAACTTGCCAATATCCTGAACAATGCGACACCTAAAAGCCTTGTACTGCTGGATGAGATCGGCAGGGGTACAAGTACTTACGATGGTTACAGCATCGCAAAGGCCGTTGTTGAGTACATTCACAACAAGGGACGTGTCGGTGTCAGGTCACTTTTCGCAACGCACTACCACCAGCTTACAGAAGTTGCTGCCAGTCTAAAGAGGGTTAAGAATTATCATATTGCCGTAAAGGAAGATGGCGATGACCTTGTTTTCCTTCGTAAAATCGTTCCGGGTGCAACAGACAGGAGCTATGGTATTCATGTAGCAAGGATAGCTGGCGTGCCCCATGCAGTAACTTCTAGGGCAAAGGAAATCCTTGAAGATATAGAGGATGAGTGTATGCTTAGTGAAGAGGACCGCAAGGGCAGTAAAAAGAAACAGCGCAGCAGTTCCAAATATACCCAGGTAATACTGTTTGATCAGGATGCATCATATGGTGAATCTACTCCGGATCCTGTTGTTGAAGAGTTGAAAAAACTGGATATTAATTCAATGACTCCAATTGAGGCTTTGAACAAACTGAATGAATTGAAGGGTAAATTGTCATAGGTGCAATCTGCACCTATCTTTTGATTCAGTTCTATAATCAGGTTCTGTCTGATTTTCAATTTGATTTTTACCTTAGTTTTCAGAACCAATTCCTCTTTTCTGCAAGAGCATCCATGCTGCAAAAACAATTACTCCGCACACAAGGGTGATTGTTCCAAGTATCTGCATGCGTTCCATCCATTCCTGTGATACCAGCCACATACCTACTGCACCCAGAGTGAAATATGTGAATATAAGAAGGGAAGATGCAGCTCCTGCATCCTTGTGTACCTGTTCAAGTACAAGGTGGTTGCTTGGAGGTCGGCTGATTCCTATGGAATAGGTTATGAGTGCCATTGGAAATGCAAATGCCCAGGGTCCATAATGTCCTACGGTGAGGATAAGTACGGCTCCGATTGCTATTCCTGCAAAGCCGGCTGTCATCAGGTGTTTTGGATTTATTCTGTCTGTGAGTTTCAGGCATGACATTGATCCTGCCATGAGTGCAAGGGCATTGAATGCGAAGAAATAACTGAAAGTCTGTTCAGTCATTCCGAATTTGTTGATGTAAAGGGCTGAAGACCCGGCAATAAAACTGTAAAGTGGCAACAGGCTGACGGACATTACAAGTACCATAATTATATAATTTGTATTGAGCAACAGTCCCCAATAAGAGTTCATAACCTTTGATATCGGAACTATTGTTTGCTCTTTTAATGTCTCTGGTGTTCTGATAACACCGAGCAATCCTATAAGTCCCATTGCACCCTGGGCAATGAAAATCCAGTGCCACGTTAGGTATGCCAGAATCCATCCACCGACAATTGGTGCGAACATAGGTGCAAGCGCCATTATGACTGCTATATATGCAAGTATTCTCTGTCTCTCGTTTCCTGCAAAAATGTCTTTTGTCATTGCCATTGACAGGGATGCACTGGCAGCAGCACCGGCAGCCTGCATTATCCTGAATATTATCAATGCGGTTGCACCGTTGGCTGTGGCACAGAGTATGCTGGCAATTATGTACAGAACGATACCTGCAATCAGCGGTTTCTTGCGTCCGTACCTGTCAGATATCGGGCCATAGAAAAGCAGTGAAAATCCATAGGTTACAAAGAAACCGATAAGTATGAGATTAACTACGGAAAGTGGTTTGTTCCAGAGTAGTGCCAGTGACGGTATCGCTGGCAGTATCATATCAGTAGAAAATGCTGGAAATGCTGTCAAAAGAGCTAATAAAGGAACTATATTTTTTAGTTTACCGGAATTGTCCATGTAAAGCCTTCTTAATTGATGTTGCTTTTTGATAGCATAAAACGATATAACTCTGTTGTTCGTTACTCATAATTTTTCATGGCTATTGAATTACGGTAGGAAGTGACCTGTAGTGATTGACTGGAACATTTTCCAATGAAAACACAAAAATACTAACAACAAGATATTTTTGCCTTGATGGGTTGGAGAGCAGAATTTATTGTCTTCATATTGTCTTTATTTATCGTTTAATTGTCTATACTTGCCGTGGACAGGAAGTGGAAAATGACTGAGAAATCGTGTGATATTAAAGGTTCCAGAATACAATTACTGGATGAATCCACCATCAATAAAATAGCAGCAGGAGAAGTAATTGAACGCCCTGCTTCAGTAGTAAAAGAGCTAATTGAAAACTCAATTGATGCACACGCTACCGATGTTCGAGTGGAAATAGGGGGGTATGGCACGAAAAGCATGTTAGTTATTGACAATGGCATAGGTATGAGTCATACGGATGCTTCAATGGCCTTTAAAAAGCATGCTACAAGTAAAATTAACAGAATCGAGGATCTTGATAGTATTCTCACCATGGGATTCAGGGGTGAGGCTCTTGCTTCCATTGCTTCCGTTGCACGTGTGGAACTGGTAACCAGACAGGAAGGGGATATTGAGGGCACCAAAGTTGTGGTTGACACAAGTGGAATCAAGAACATAACTTCAACCGGTGCTCCGGTTGGAACCAGTATACTTGTCAATGATCTCTTCTACAGCACACCTGCACGCAGGAAATATCTCAAGAGTGCCAGAACTGAACTGGCACATATTATTGATGTGGTCTCAAGAAACGCTTTGTCACATCCAGATGTTTCCTTTACTCTTGTTATAGACGGAAAAGTGAACCTGCGTTCTCCATCGTCTGTAAAGATGCTTGACAGCATAGTTCATTTGTATGGTGCTGATGTTGCACGTTCTCTTGTTCCACTGGAATATGAATCAGATCTCCTTACAATCTCCGGATATGTATCAAAACCGGAGTTTACAAGGAGTGGAAAGGATTTTCAGGTATTTTTCATTAATGGAAGGCCCATATATTCAAATCAGCTTAGTAATGCTGTAAGACTTGGTTATTATACGCTGCTTCCAAAAGGTAGGTATCCGGCAGCTTTCCTTAACTTTATTATCAATCCTGTGAACGTTGATGTGAACGTACATCCTGCAAAGAGAGAAGTCAGGCTAAGTCATGAAAAAGAAATTGGTGTCATGATTATAGCTGCTGTAGAGGAAGCACTTGCAAAGGAGTCTCTTGTTCCTGAAGTCCAGCTGGACAAAAAAGATGTTCCTGTCCAGTCACGTTTAAATATTTCAGGAACTAAAACAATTTCGTCTCCTTCTCCTTCTTCAAGTACTCCTGAAGACAAACAAGCAGCATATGGTTCTGTAGAATCCGGAAAACCTTCTGATGGATATGTTTCCTCTTCACAGTCCGCATCAATTTCTTCAGGATCATCAGTTTCATCTTATGATTACCGGGATTCTGATCTTACTCATAAAGAAGAAAAAGCTCCCAAAAAACCAACCTCTGAATTTGAGTCTGAAAGTTCATCTCCAATTATAATTTCAGATGAAGAACCAGTTGGAAAAACAAAAACGAATGTTGTAAAAGAGGAAAAAGAGCCTTATCATTATCCTGCTAAAGATACACATCGCCGTCTGAAAAGAAGCGAGAGGCTACAGACAAGTGTGAGTTCGGAAGGAGCAGCAGAGCTGGAAGAACTGAAAGCTTCATTTAATCCTTCGGGAGTGAAGGTATTCGGTCAGTATGCCGATCTTTATATTCTTACAGAAATGGATGGCAAGCTCGTTCTTATTGACCAGCATGCAGCACATGAACGTATCATGTATGAGCAGGTGTTAAGAATGCAGGATATGGGATGGCAGGAGCTAATAACTCCGATTACTCTTGATTTGAGCCAGAAAGAGATAGCAATTATTGAGGATTTCATTCCGCAGCTTGAGGAAATGGGTTTTTCTATTTCAGAATTCGGTCCGAAGAGTTATGTTGTGACCACAATTCCAAGTATATTTGGAAAGCTTGAGGATACTGATGTGATTCATGATATAATCTCAGACCTTCTTTCAGTCGGAAGGGTAAAGGAAGATACGGAACGCTATGACCTTTTGTGCAGTACCATGGCATGTCGTGCAGCTATCAAGGCAGGTGCCATATGTAACATTAAACAAATGGAAGAACTCATTCGTCAACTCATGAACTGCAACAACCCCTACACCTGTCCGCATGGCCGTCCAACTATGATTTCTTTTACTAAGGATGAACTGGCAAAGCTCTTCAAAAGGACCGGATAGAGTCGGTAGATTTTAAAAGTATTACTTACAATTGACCAGAGATGATTGACCCGGTAAACAAATCCAAGATTCCAGACGAATGGCTGGATCGTTCTAAAATGCCACGTGAAGAGCTTGAAGAAGGTATAAAGAACGGAACTCTTGTAGTTCTGAGCGATGGTTCTGTACTAAAGAGAGGATATACTACCGGAACCACTGCAGCAATGGCTGCAAAGGCAGCTGTTCTTTCCCTGGGTGGCGATGTGAAGCACATTTCAGTTCCAACATCTGTAGGACTAAGGGCAGAAATGGATGTTACAGGAAGCAAGGGACATGCTGTTGCAGTGAAAATGAATAACGATCACGAATCTGATATTACAAGGGGTCTTGAATTCGTTGCTGATGCAAGGGAAGCTGAAGGTATTAATGTCTACGCAGGTGAAGGAATTGGAATTGTTACCCGTAGTGGTCTTGAGTCCAAGAAAGGCCATCCTGCCATAAATCCTGGTCCAATGAAGCAGATTAAAGAATCCATCAAAGAGGCTGTGGATGAGCTTGGGCTTAAAGGTGCTGAAGTAACTATCTATCTTCCAAGAGGCAAGGAAATCGCAAAGCAGACACTGAACAGTCGTATTGGTATTGTTGACGGGATTTCTATTCTTGGCAGTACAGGATTTGTTGAGCCATGGAATGATCACCTTGGTGAGATGAAAGGTGATCTCATCAGATGTTCTGATAAAGTAGTACTCACCACAGGCAGAGTAGGTATTCGTTACTCAACCATGCTTTTCCCGGATCATACTGTTGTGCTTGCAGGAAGTCGAATATCTGAAGCTCTTGATTCAGCACATGGTGATGTGGTAATCTGCGGACTTCCAGGTCTTGTTTTGAAATGGGGAAATCCTGATATGCTCAAAGAAAGCGGCTTTGCCACTGTTGTTGAGATGATAGAACTTGATCCTGAGAATGAGCGCCTTAAACAGGCATTTAACATGGCTGTAGAGAAAGGCAATGGTGCACGTATTGTTGTTGTTGACAGGGACGGTACTGTTTTAATGGACAGCGGGGAATAATCAATGATAGTAGTGGGTGTTGGCGTTGGTCCGAATATGTTGACCCAGGAAGCCATAGAAGTTATCAGCAATGCTCCTGTTGTGTATGGTTCAAAACGTTCAATCGAGCTTGCAGAAGAGTTCATCAAATGTGATTCTCATATTATTAAAGATTATAAGAATCTTCATCTTCTGCCGGAAGATGCGGTTATACTTTCCACCGGTGACCCAATGTTTTCAGGACTTGGGAAATTTGCAACCGAAAAGGACAGGGTTGTTACAGGCGTTTCATCTGTTCAAGCCGCATGTTCACGTTTTCATGTAGATATGTCAACTCTTGCAATAATCACTGCTCATGGAAGGGATCCTGCTCCTGCAAAGGATGCTCTCATCAGGGAGGTTGGTCTTGGAAAAAATATTTTCATGTTACCCGCAGAGAATTTTGGTGTTAAAGAGGTTGGCGCACTACTTCGTGGAATGGGTGTAACCGGTAAGCTCTGTATCTATGAAGATATTGGTTATTCCTATGAACGTGCTGTATGTGGGACTATAGAAAAGCCACCTGAGAATAATTCTGATGTGTATTGCATCATGGTTGTGCAATAACTCTGTCATTGTTTTCTCTATTTTTTTTATATTAAATCAATTAATTCTGTTTTTGCTTAAACCCTAGTTCTGTCATTACATCTGCATTCTTTAACTGGTGGTTTAGATGATATTATTTAGATTGTTTGAGTACTAGTGTTTTTTAAAACCCTATGTTTGTTAGCTAACATGAAAACAGCATTAACCTCAAATGGGAATCGTTATGTTTAAGTACCATAACATATTACACTTTGTATCCAAATCAACTTTAGTTGTTTAATGTATTTGTTTAACATGGTTGATGGGGGTATGGTTCAATAGATCATTATAATTTAAAAATGGAAGGTGACAAATAATGCATATATTCGAGGGTTTCTTACCATCACCTTGGTGGCAGTTATGGTTTGTATTCTCTATTCCGGTAATACTGTATGGTATGTATAAATTGAATAAGCTTGTAAGCGAAAGAAGGGAAGTTGTTCCTCTGCTTGCAGTAGCAGGTGCTTTTATATTCGTTCTCTCATCTCTTAAACTTCCTTCAGTAACAGGAAGTTCTTCACATCCGACAGGCACGGGAATGGCAGCCATCCTCTTTGGTCCTGCAATTACAGCAGTTCTTGGTGTAATAGTTCTTCTTTATCAGGCTATTTTCCTGGCACACGGTGGTATAACCACACTTGGTGCAAACGCTGCATCCATGGCAATAATTGGTCCTTTTGTTGCGTACATATTCTATAAGGCAGCGTCAAAATCAGGTATGAACTTTTATCTGAACGTTTTCCTTGCAACAGCAATAGCGGATTGGGTCACTTATGTTGTGACATCTTTGCAACTGGCAGTAGCATTCCCTTCGGCAGAGGGTGGAATATTGGCATCATTCACAGCATTTGCCACAATATTCGCAGCAACCCAGGTTCCACTTGCGATTATGGAAGGAGCTCTTACAGCACTCATCATGAAGTATGTTGTTCAAATCAAGAGCGATGTTCTTGTTGATCTTAATGTGCTTACAACCTCTGCAGTTACAAAACTTAAGGAGGCAATGGAATGAAACTAGAATATATTGTAGGTTTAATTGTCATTCTTTTTGCTGCACAGTTCTTCTACGGAGCAGCAGCAAATCCGGATTCTGAATTTGGTGGTGCAGATGGTGCAGCAGGAGATTTTGTCGCAGAGAATTTCGGCTATGAACCTTTTACACCATGGTTCCAGAAGTATCTCTTTGAACCACCTGGAGGAGAAACAGAAAGTCTGCTCTTTGCACTTCAGGCTGCATTCGGTGCAATCGTGATAGGTTACACATTCGGATACTATAAGGGCAAAGGACAGAGTAACAAATAATTCTTAACGTGCTTCTTCTGGAAGCACACCATTTTTCTTTTCTTTTTAAAATTGATTTTTTGGAAACAATTTATTTTGATTTAATTTAGTAGTTTTCGATGTATCTTATGTAAATTGATTTATGTATTTCTTTTTTTATGAGTATGATTATTATCTTGGAACTTAATAACGAAATGCTTATGTATAAAGCTCTCTATCGTATTCCATTACACTTGTACAGCTAATATTTACACAATTTGAATTGTTTTATAATTGGTTGGATTTAAAAATGGCACATATACTTGATGACTATGCTGTCCTGAGCCCTCTCAGGTACAGGAACAACTGGCTTAAGATAGCCATTGTTACTTTTGGTCTTCTTGCAGGAGTCTCTTCAAATTCTCCGCTGGTTCCTTTTATAATAGCTATCTGTATGAGTTTTGCAACCATTTATTTTGGGAAGATACCAGCTTCTTTTTATTTAAGGATATTAGCTGCTCCGGCTGGTTTTGTTCTTGTAAGTGCTGTAATTATAGCATTTTTCTTTGGTGAAGGTGCCAAACTGTTTTCATTTGATATTTTCGGACTAACTTTCGGCGTAAGCCGTGCCGGTCTTAATATGGCTTTTCTGGTACTCGCACGTACACTGGGAGGTATGTCATGCCTGTTCTTCCTTTCTCTGACAACACCTATGATCGAATTATTCTCGGTTCTTAAAGCCACAAAACTTCCGGATTCATTCCTTGAGATAGCAATGATGATGTATCGCTACATCTTTGTTTTTTTAGATGTTGCAATAGGTGTAAGGTATGCCCAGTCAGTGAGGCTGGGGTATAAGGACTTCAGGACATCTTTCAGGTCCATGGTCATGCTTGGTACTAACCTTTTCATAAGGTCCTGGGAACAGGGTGAAAAGATATTCGTATCCATGAATTCACGATGTTATGATGGGAAGTTAATATTGCTGGATGAAAAAAGACCCATAAATATAGCAGAGGCCCTGCTAACAGTTATTTATTTTGCAGTTGTTATAGTGGCTTTTTACTTTACAAGGGATGCATCCATTTTTTGAGGTGAAATATTGGTTATATTAGAAACAAAAAATCTGAGTTTTTCCTATCCTGATGGGACTCTTGCTCTGGACAGCATTAGCGTTACCATTGAAAAAGGTAAAAAAATAGCTTTTGTCGGACGTAATGGTTCCGGAAAATCAACATTGTTTCTATCAATGAATGGAACTCACCGTCCAAAAAAGGGTGAAATCCTCTTTCATGGAAAGCCTATGAAATACGATTCAAAATCTCTCAGAGAAATCAGGAAGAATATTGGTATAGTTTTCCAGAATTCAGATGACCAGATATTCGCTCCTACTATTTACCAGGACGTTGCTTTCGGTCCAACAAACCTTGGCTACCCAAAAGATAAGGTAGAAGATATTGTTAATAAAACACTTGAATATGTGGGTCTGACACACCTGAAAGATAAACCACCTCATCATTTAAGTGGTGGCCAGAAAAAGAGGGTTGCAATTGCAGGAATTGTTGCAATGGATCCTGAAGTTATCATTCTGGATGAACCTCTTGCAAATCTGGATCCTGTAGGTGCAGATGAGGTAATGGATTTACTAAATGAATTGAATTATTTCGGGAAAACGATAATCATATCCACTCATGATGTGAATCTGGCATATGGCTGGGCAGACTATGTATTTCTGATGAATGAGCATAAAGTGATCAGTGAAGGTACACCTGAAGCTATTTTTATGCATGATGATAATCTTAAGGCTGCATATCTCAGACGACCTGTGACTCTTGAGATCTATGAAGAGATCAAACGCAGGGGTCTTGTAAAACCGCAATGCTGCCCCCGGGATATTCCAGATCTAGTTCATTCTTTGCGCTCACAGCAATTATTGTGGGCTAAAGTACCATCTGAGGTAAAAGAAGGGGACTACATCAATCTTGGTATATTATATGGTGATTATGCTCCGGATTCTGGCTATGAGGCTGCAAACTGTAAAGTTCTGCACATTCATGAGGATGGTCTTGCAATTGTCGAAATGGAAAGAAGGCCATACAGGGCAGGTTCTATTGGAATATATGATACTTCAAGATATTCAAAAGATGAGCTTTGTGATATAATACTCAGGGATGAAATTGAATGTATTGGGGCAATGGGCAAGAGAAGCAAAGTTCTGGCAGAAAGAGATGAGATTTATCTTCACGTCACTGCAGGTGTTGTGGACCGTTCAATCCTGAATTCTCTGGCAGGTCAGAGGTGTCTGATTCTTACAAATGGTGGTATGGTCTGCCATGCTCTTAAAAGAATAAAGGATTACATGGAAAAAAGCGGAATCAATATTCCTGTTACTGTTGTTAACCCTGATCAAAAAAAGTCAGAATCGGATAACATAAATAACTAATCATTTTTTTATAGAAATGATTTAGTTGGATCTCCTCAACATTGAGTGGGTAATTTAATATTCTGTTCATCCAATCCATATTGGATGGACGATAAACTCTTGATTCAAATGGCTCTGGGAATAACCCCTCCATGGTATGTGAAAGACATTGATCTTAATGTTTCTAAGAAAAGAATGGATATTTATCTAGATTTTACCAAGGGAACGAAGTTCCCTTGCCCAGTTTGCAACAAACTGTGTGATCTCCATGATACCAAAGAAAAAGTATGGAGACACCTTGATTTCTTCCATCATGAAACATACATTCATGCACGAGTTCCCCGAACAAAGTGTGATGGAGATGATGTAAAACTTGTAGAAGTTCCATGGACAAGACAAAATACTGGATTTACATTATTTTTCGAAGCACTAATCGTTGCAATGTCCAAAGAAATGAGTGTTTCTTCAATTGCTGAATTGATCAATATTCATGAAAATTCTGTATGGATAATTCTAGCTCATTATGTTGAAGAAGCCAGAGCAAAGATGGATCTCTCTGAGTTAGATACTATTGGAGTAGATGAAATATCTGTCAAAAAAGGTCACAGCTATGTGACCTTGTTCTATGATCTAAATCAATCAAGAGTAATTCATATTGAAAATGGAAAGAAAAGAAGTGTTTTCAAGAACTTCAGGGAAGTTCTTTCCAGAAAAATAGACCCTGATAATATCAAGTATATTTCAATGGACATGTATCCTGCTTTTAGGGGTGGAGCAAGGGAATATTTCCCAAATGCTAAGATCGTTTACGATAAGTTCCATATTGTCAAAATGATGAATGATGCAATTGATAAGGTTCGAAGAAAGGAGTATCAAACAAATAAAGATCTGGGTAAAACGAGATTCATGTGGTTGAAAAATCCTGAAAATCTATCGGATCGGGAAATAGCTAAGATTCGATCAATCAAAGATTTGGATACTAAAACAGCAAAAGCTTACAGATTTAAGCTTGGACTTCAACGTCTGTGGGATATAAAAAATATAGAGGTAGCGAGGGAATATCTTGACAAATGACATTATTGGGGAACACATAGCAACATCAAGGAAATTATCACATTGGCCAAGATGATTAAAAGAAATTCTCATGGGATATTGGAATCAATCAAACAAGGTATCAGCAACGGTGTTGTTGAAGGATTGAACAACAAAATTAAAACTGCTTTTAAGAGATCATATGGATTGAAGACTGAGAAGTGTAGGAATACAATGATATTCTTGATGGCGGGTAAACTTCGTTTACCCACACGATGTTAAAGAGAACCATTTAGTTTTAGTTTTCCATTATATTATTTATTGCGAATTGTTCAATCTCTTTTTTTTCGAGATTTAATCCTACAAGAAAAGTCCCTACATATAATTCCCTTTCACATGGGATTTTAGATTTGATGTATCCGTCGGTTAACCTCGAAGGTGATGCTATCAAAGCTTCAGATACAAAATTCATCTCTTCTGCTTTATCCCATGTTTTAGCACTGATTACCATCATTGGAGGTTCTGTTGTATTTCTCAGGTCTTTCATTTTATGGAAGTTGACTACAATATTGCCAAATACACAATATTTATTCGAGTTTGTATATTTCTTTATTTCCTCTGCATCGCTGATGTCCTTCCCAATGACTTCTCCCTGGTAGAGTATCTTCAGGTTGTCAGTTGGCCAGTCATAGTCTTGATTTGTAACAAAAGCTATCAGTATGTTTGCTCCCAGGGCTTTTTTGACTCCGATGTTGTGTTTCCTGCCAAGATTCAATGAATTCATTTGTTCATCTTTCTTTTCAAGTTTTATTATAGTCTTAATATCTTCAGCATCAAGGAGAATTGCTTTTTCTATTCCTTTGGTGTTGTGAAGCATTTCTATGGCTTTTTTAGCTATTAATGCATTCAAGATAATTCTCCTGCTGAATATAGTTTCAATACATTTGAATCAGGGAACTGATGGTCAACAGTAGATATTGTTCTATCAATGATCTCATGAATAACCTCAACTTCAGGTTCCACCAGGAATCTGGCTATATCAATTAGTTTGTAATTGAGATCAGTGTCTTTTTTGTAGATGTAAGTTTGCCAGAACAGTCCATTTTTGTGTGTTTCATAAGCCGCATTTTTGTATTTATCGATTTGTGGAGACATCTAAATACCTCTGTATTGTTGCAATGCGAAATAGATAATGTGTACTATCAATAGTACTAATAATAATTAGTTTTAATGTATAAATAGTTGTTCGGTAGACTTTAAATTCTGCCTTAAAAAAAGTGTGCAATGGCACTGTAGGATTATTTATCAGAAAATCAGTCTTCGATTTCAATATTGAGGCGCATTTTTGCAATAGGTTCTAGTTTCTTCCATGTAATTGTTACGTCATCAGATAATGTGCACTTCTGGACAGTCTGGTCACAGAGCTCTCCCTCTTTTTCATAAATGTAAAATCCTTCATCACCATTCACTGCGACCACCTGTTCTATTCCCTTTAGCTTCTTTGTTTCTACAATTGCAACTCTTTTCAGAGCATCAAGCAGACTGGTCCCTTTTTTCACCTTAATTGATTTGGTTGGTGCCAGGATGTCCAGTGAACTGGCAACATCTTTATTATTTATTTCCAGAACGTGGGTTTTTCCATATATGTGTCTTTCAATAAGACTGGCTTCTTCCAGGATGCTTACATGTTTTGAGGCAACGGGTATTGATAGTTCCTGTTCGCGCGCCAGCTCTGAAATATGTTTTTCATTCTTGTGCAGACTCTGTATCATCTTTAGTCTTGTTTTGCTATCAAGTGCATAAAATAATTTTAAGAATTGTGATTCTATGTCATTAGTATCATTATTCTCTTGACTCATGGTAGTTGGTAAATAGAAATACAAGTATATGTATTCTTCTTTTATCCTTCTTCATTTTTGTAAATAATCCTTACAATATATGAAAAATTTAAGCAAAAAAGCTCCTATACGATTAATCTGCATCAAAAAATGGTGTTCAGGGAATGAATGAACACTGTAAAATCTAAGTTAAAACATAGGATGTTTTTGTATTTGTAAAAAAAGTTAAAATTTAACCTTATACTTTTACTGCAACGAGTGAAAGCCCGAGTTCGCTTTCAACCTTCTCAATTGCTTCAAGGTCTGCAGATGTGAGTTCTGCATTCTTGATGTCCTGTCCGGAGAACGCAAGAAGGGTTACGCCCAGCTTCTTTTCAAGTTCTTCGATGGTCTTTACTTTTGCTTCGTCAATTTTTGAATAACTCCATAACATCTTAATTAACTCCTAACTGTTTGAGTACGGACAGACATCTCTTTTTTCGGTATAAAAGGATTACTTTCATTATTCTTTTATGATATGTTACGTTATCAGCATGGGTAATACTACTTCTTGTTTTTTATGGTGTATGTCAAAGCTTATGATAATATCATTAATTTTTTAAAATAAAGAATTCTTAGTTCTCATGATTCATTTTTCGGAATCCATCTTTTTTATGGGTGACTGTGGTGGGTATTTCGCGATGTTAACACCTTCCATTTCTCTATTGTGTGTCAAGAATACTATTATTTAAATCAAATTCAAATTATCCGTTAATATTGTTATAAATCTAATTAATGACTATATAATATTACTTTACTTAATATTCTTATGTTTTATTTATGTTATATTCTTCTAATCCTCTTAATTTGCTGCTTTTATATTTATCTCATTGAAATTGATACTTATTATGCTATATAGTGTCATATTATTCATAGAAAATCCCTCACAAATCCGCAATTGTACTTAGTATTTTGTCTTGTTATTCTGGGTTTTGTAGCTATTTATTTCTTTAAGTATTACTATAATAGGCATTTGTAACATATTTACTCATAATGCATTTATATAGTGATAACAAATTAGTATTACGAATAACAACTAACGTTTATTTGCAATTTAGAAATCAAATCGAAATGGAGTAATCATCATGGATATACTTTCAATTGGAGCAGATGGGCTTACTTCAGGTCTCAGCCTTTTTATAGTCATATCTGCATTCCTGCTCGGTGCACTACATGCACTGGAGCCGGGACACGGAAAATCTATAATGGCAGTTTTTGTAATGGGTACAGATGCAGATATTAAAGATGCACTTCTCCTTGGGATGACTATTGTTGTTTCTCATGTCGTAGTGGTATTGGCATTGGGTGTTGCATCAATATATCTGGTAGAAGCTTTGAATGTGGACATGACTCATGATATCATGAGTGTACTTGGAGGAACAATTCTCATAGCAGTAGGCATCTGGATCTTGAGAAAATTCTTCCATCCTCACGAACATGCAATTGATACTAAAAAAGGTGTAATTGCAATAGGCTTGTCAACAGGACTTATTCCATGTCCGGCTGCACTCGCAGTATTGCTGTTCAGCATTGCAAACAATCAGGTGTATAATGGTTTGATATATGTACTGATATTCAGTGCAGGTCTGGCAATAGCTATCACTTCACTATCAGTCATATTTGTTAAAGGAAAAGGCTTTATTGAGAGCTATGTAAGCAGCACGAAGATAAACAAACTTCCGCTTGTGAGTGGTTCTGTTATTGTAGTAATTGGCATCTTCACATTGCTGCATCCATTCCTAGAGCATGTGGCACCTTCACTTCACATCTAATAATATACGAGGGTCTACAAACCCTCATACGTTCTTTTTAATAACGCCGCATCACCTTCATTGTCAGGACTTTCACATATTAGCAGACCTTTTACCTTAAAGTCTTTAAGGGCACGTGTAAGTTCAGAATACTGCATGTCTGAGTCATCCAGATTCAGGTGATTCCGCTCCCCTTTTTCACCGTATTCAATACCTGAAACATGCATGTGCATATCATCAAGTCCTTCCCTGCCAAGTTCATTCTCAACAAGTTCCAGCGTTGCAGAGAACTCCTCATAGCTGTTCTCAGCACCATTACTCCGTGCATGCAGGTGCGCAAAATCAATACATGGGAGTACATTATCTATTTCTGCTCCAAGTTTCACGTTTTCCTGAAGACTGCCAAACTGTGTTCCTTTTCCTGTGGTTTCAGGCCTGAGTATTACTTCTATGCCTTCGTCATTCAGCCTTGAAACAAGTTGTTCCAGTAATGAAAACACCTTTTTGTAGACTTTTTCAGAACTTTCTTTGTGATAATATGCAGGATGAAACACAATGTTCCTTGCACCGCAGAGGCTGCCGATTCTTGATGATTTATAGATCCTTTCTATACTGGCATCTATTTTTTCAGGTTCCTGTGAATTCAGATTGATATAGTAAGGGCCATGAACGCTCAATGAAATATCTTCATCAAATGATTTCTCCCGGACGTTTGCGGCAGTGGATTCGCCCATTTTAACTCCACGGACAAACTCAAGTTCCATACAGTCAAGTCCGAGTTCCTTCACTCTTTCGATGCCCGATATGCTGTTTCTTTTTTTGGAACTTTTTGGTGTGCCTGCAGTTCCAAAAAGCAGTCTGGAAGGTTTCATTATGCCATTCCAAGCTTTGCTTTGAGTTCCTTCATTTTCTCGGCTGAGAGTTTCTCTTCAACCATTTCGATGAAGGTATCAACATCTTCTTCTTCAAGGGACCTGATGTCCTCTTTACCTTCAATGGCAAGCTGGAAAAGATATTCCATTTCTTCTGAGTCCAGCTTATCCATCCTCGCCCGAAAGTCATCAGCATCTACAGCTATCTTGTGTGATACAGGTCTGAGAATAAACGGATAGTTATGCCCTGCATTTGACATTGTGTTTCCGGCAAGTTCAGGTGCAAGCTTGTTAAAAATCTGATTGTCCATTTCGTTGAATACTCTTCCCATGGACAGTAGTTGTAAAAAAAGGTTTATAAAATTATGTTCTGGAAATCTGCACCTTGCCAATATCTTACTTCAGATGCCCGTGGATATCTATTTCACCGTGGGCTATTCTTGTAGAAGATATGGGTATTTTGTCGTCGGCAAGCACAAAATCAACCCTGACAACCTCAATTTCCTTCATATTCTTCTCACTTCTGAGCTGATTTATTTTCAGTGCAACAGGATGAGTTTCCGGTGAAACTACAATGTAATCATAGTCCACATTTAGTGTTTTCCCAAAAGGTTCATTGAGTTCCAGTATTGTATATTCCTGGCCTTCTGAAATTTCATTGATGTATTTAAGAAGATTCTTCTTCCTTGCATCATAATCCGGAACATGACGTGGACGTCTGTTTGCCATTTCATTGGATGTAAGTCCGATGTCAACAATTCCGCTGTTTCCGGCAAGTTCGAATGCTTTATGGATAAGTTCTTTGTGTCCGTCATGCAGGCATTCAAAAGTCCCGCCTACTACTACTCTGGCCATTGCTCCCTAAATGACACGTTTGAATGATAAGGTTTGTTGTACATTTTCTATAAACACTATAAATAATACTTTCACCCTGCTCTCTTCAGGTATATATACTCAAAAGTCAATTAGTAATCGAATTGTGCACCAGAAGAAAACATGTGCACCCAGGAGTTAAGATAAATGTCAGAAGTGTTATTGGAAGAACTGGACCATGTAGGTCCGGCGACCGCACAGAAATTAAAAGATGCAGGTTTTACAACCGTTGAAGCAATTGCTGTTTCCTCCCCGGCAGAACTCGCAACCGCAGCTGAAATTGGTGAATCCACCGCAGCAAAGATTATTCTTGCTGCCAGGCAGTCAGCTGATATTGGTGGCTTTGAAACGGGAGATATGGTAATGGAACGCAGGAAACTTGTGGGCAAGCTTACCACAGGATGTACTGAATTCGATGAAATGATGGGCGGTGGCATAGACACTCAGGCAATTACTGAACTCTATGGTGAATTTGGTTCCGGTAAAACACAGGTTGCACACCAGCTTGCTGTCAATGTCCAATTACCAAAGGAACAGGGGGGACTTAGTGGCTCCGTAGTTATTATCGATACTGAGAACACCTTCAGGCCTGAAAGAATCAAACAGATGGTTGAAGGTCTTTCTGAAAAATACGGTCAGGAATATGATCCTGAAGAGTTCCTGAAACACATACATGTAGCACGTGCATATAATTCCAATCACCAGATATTGCTTGTAGATTCTGCAATGGAACTTGCAAATGAGCTAAAAGACAGTGATATGCCAGTGAGACTTTTCATTGTGGACTCCCTGACAGCTCATTTCAGGGCGGAATATATCGGAAGGGGAACACTTGCAGACAGGCAGCAGAAACTTAACAAACACCTGCATGGTCTCCAGAAATGTGGTGACCTCTACAACGCATCTGTTATAGTTACAAACCAGGTTATGTCAAAACCAGATGCCTTCTTTGGTGATCCGACCAAGCCAATAGGAGGACACATAGTTGGCCACACGGCAACTTTCAGGCTTTACCTGCGTAAATCCAAGGGTGATAAGAGAATTGTCAAACTCGTAGACTCTCCAAACCTTCCTGACGGTGAAGCTATCATTTCTGTAACTACACCAGGTCTGCGTGATCCATAATATTGGGGTACAATAAATGATTCTCCTTCCTGGAGGATTCTTTCTTTTCCTTTTTTAAAACAAATTTAAAATCAAATATATTTTCTAAAATCAGATTGCATTCATTGTCTGGATTTTTATATCCTGAGAACACATAGTTCGTTTGATGAAAAGAATTTACCCAATTTTGTTGATAGGTCTGCTGTCAATGTTCTTTGCGGAGGTATTTTCAGGAGCTTCTACCATGTGGTTCCTTGATCCATGGGGTATATTTCTTACATTTCCACTTTACCTGTTCCACGTACTTTTTTTCCTGTGGGTAGCATTGGAATATGAAAAAACGAGTATTCAGCAACTATATTTATTTGGTGTAATATTTGCCCTTTATGAAGCATGGATAACTAAAGTTCTTTGGGTAGGTTACATAGATTCGGCAGGTCCGGGTCTTGGAACTTTCTTTGGAATTGCGATAGCCGAATATTCAATTCTCGTCTTTTTCTGGCATCCTGTTATGTCATTTTTAGTTCCGGTTCTTGTATTTCAGGTACTTACCGGAAGAGTGTTTTCCAAACATGCAACAATTCTTCTAAAAAGCCGTAGAAGTTTGATTTTTGTTGCAATAGCTATAGTAGTTCTCAGCAGTTTCATTGCTAATGGTAATTCATTCAATATTGTTACAGCAAATATTTCCGTAATAGGTACTCTGATTTTGATATTTCTTGCACGGAAGGTGTCAGTTAGCAGTGATATAACTTCCCTTCATCTGAAAAAGAAACATTTTTGCATCGTAACTGCTTACCTTCTGATTCTTTATGTTGTGACATTCTTCATTTTACTGCCGGAAAGAATTCCTGTAACCATCGCTCCCTATATTTTAATCATTCTGTCTTATGTTGTGATTGCGGCAATACTGGTGAAATCGAAGCCTTCTTATGATTTTGTAGAACCATTGTCTGAGGGATTTTATTCAGCAAAGGATGTTTTTTATTTCTCAGTATTATTGCTCTTAAGTGTCAACTTTGCATGCTTTCTTCCTTCTGTAAGTACTGCATTGCTTACGATAAGCTATCTTTTCCTGATGGTGTCAGGACCTTTTTTGTTCCTTAAAGTATGCCTGAGTATTATCAGGGAATCACGCCACTGAAAACACTTTTATTTTTCACTGCCTTCATAATGCTTATGAAATTCAAGGCCATTGTAATTGACATCGATGGAACCATTACTCACAGGGATCGTAAGCTCAGTCTGACTGCTGCTGCTAAATTGCGTGCACTTGATATTCCTGTTGTGATTGCCACAGGAAATGTTCTCTGTTATGCAAAAGCAACAGCTAAACTCGTGGGTGTATGCTGCAATATAATAGCAGAGAATGGTGGTGTTATTATCGATGGATTTGATAATGATCCAATAGTTTCTGATGTAATCCATGAGTGTGAGGAAGCCTACGAATTCCTCTCTTCTGAATTTAACATGGAGAAGCTGGACTCGGTTCACAGGAGAACTGAAATTGTCCTAAGAAGTAATTTTGATGTGGAAAAAGCACGTGAAGTCCTGGGAACACATTTCCCCAATGTTGAGATTATAGACACTCATTTTGCCATACACATCAAGAGTAAAAAAATAAACAAGGGAACAGGGCTTTTTAAAATGGCAGAGATGATGGGTCTTGAAACCACGGATTTCGTTGCCATAGGTGACTCTATCAATGATCTGGAAATGCTTCAGGAAGCAGGCTTTGCGGTTGCTGTAGGTAACGCTGATGATTTCCTGAAAGATATAGCAGACTATGTAAGTGAAGCAAGCTATGGTGATGGCACTGTGGAAGCAATAGATTATCTGATATCAAGCGGATTGATTTAATCAATCTTAAGCTAAGTTGAAATTGAAGCTAAAAAAGAAAATGAAAGGGCTGCAAGGCAATCTCTGCAGCCGGTGTGATTATATTTCTACAGGTTCAGGAGTTAAGCCGCGGGCTATATTCTTATCAACAACGATATAGTCCTTTATGGCTCTGACGGACTCAAAAGGCAGCAGTATGTACTGCTCGTCTGTCTTATATTTGGAAGTATCAAGACTCATGTCCGGTTTAACTATGAGGTCAATGAGGTCTCCTGATTTGATATCCATTACAATATTGTATAATATGCCAATTTCTGTTCCATCTGTTGCCATTACCTGTTTGCTCGAAAGGTTCTTTGCAAAGACATTTGCCATTTTCATTCGCCCCTGTATATAATAATTACATCTAAATTTTTCATATATTTATCTGTATCCTATATAAGAACTTGTTTCTTCCTTTTTGATGCCACCCTTGAACTGTGCCTGTATTTTCTCATAGTATTCCACAAGATTTTCGGACAGTGTTGGTCTGACTTTGTTAAGGGCTTCTTTGAAGTATTTCATGCTGACCTTATCAGAGTCAAAGTTTTCTCTCAATGCCAGCATTACAGCTTCTCTGCATACTGCTTCGATGTCAGCTCCGACAAATCCTTCAGTCATGGATGCAAGGTCATCGATTGTTACATCATCTCCAAGAGGAATGTTCTTTGAATGGATCTTGAATATCTGCTTTCTTCCTGAATAGGTAGATTGTCCCACAAGTACCATCCTGTCAAATCTTCCTGATCTTAAAAGTGCAGGGTCAATGATGTCCGGCCTGTTGGTTGCGGCAATAACTACTATTTCCTTCAACGGTTCAAGGCCGTCCAGTTCTGTCAGAAGCTGGTTTACAATTCTCTCTGAAACCTTTGAATCCTCGGATATAGCACTTCTCATAGGTGCAATTGAATCTATTTCATCAAAGAATACAATGCAAGGTGCCACCTGTCTGGCTTTCTTGAAAGTTTCCCGTATGGCTTTTTCAGATTCTCCTACCCATTTGGACAACATCTGTGGTCCTTTAACACTAATGAAATTGGCATTTGATTCATTTGCAACTGCCTGTGCTATCAGTGTTTTACCTGTCCCCGGCGGTCCGAAAAGCAAAACTCCCTTTGGTGGTTTTATTCCCATACTCACAAACCTGTCTGGTCTTGTAAGCGGCCATTCCACAGCTTCCTTGATTTCCTGCTTGGCTTTGTCCAGTCCACCAACGTCATTCCATCTGACATCAGGGACCTCTACAAGCACTTCTCTCATTGCAGAAGGTTCGATTTCCCTCAGTGCATTCTCAAAGTCGTCCTTGCAGACAACAATGCTTTCAAGAATTTCCTGTGGGATATCTTCATCTTCCAGATTAATATCTGGCAATGCTCTCCTTAGAGAGCGCATTGCAGCTTCCTGAACAAGTGCCAGAAGGTCTGCACCCACAAATGCCTGTGTGTGTTTTGCGATATAATCAAGGAATTCTTCGTCAACATCTTCTGCAAGAGGCACGCCACGAGTGTGAATCTGCATTATTTCAAGACGGTCATCGGTGTCAGGGACTCCTATTTCGATTTCCCTGTCAAACCTACCAGGTCTTCTAAGTGCAGGGTCGATTGCATCAACACGGTTTGTAGCACCAATTACAACAACCTGTCCTCTTTCTTCAAGGCCGTCCATCATTGTAAGCAACTGTGCTACAACTCTGCGCTCAACTTCTCCTGTGACGTTCTGTCTTTTTGGTGCAATTGAATCTATTTCATCAATAAATATGATTGAAGGAGCATCATCTTCTGCTTCTTCGAAGATCTTACGGATACGCTCTTCACTTTCTCCATAGTATTTACCCATGATTTCAGGGCCTGCAATATAGAGGAAATTTGCCCTGGATTCATTTGCAACTGCTTTTGCAATCAGTGTTTTTCCAGTTCCGGGTGGTCCGTAGAGGATAATTCCTTTTGGAGGCTCTATATTAAGTCTCTGGAATAGTTCCGGGTGCTTGAGTGGAAGTTCTATCATCTCCCTTACACGCTGTATCTCTGAACCGAGTCCTCCAATATCTTCGTAAGTAACTCCGCGGGTGGCACCGTCATAACCACGAACAGGTTTCTGACGAAGTTCGATTTCAGTGAACTCTCCGATTATGAGGATTTCTTCTTTAGGATCAGTTTCTACGGCAATAAGTGGTATCGCCTGCCCGCCACCTACCTGGCTGGTCATAGGCTGTGTCATTGAACTTATTATAGGGATGATGTCGCCTTCTACCAGTGGTCGCTTCATTATGTTACGTTTGATTATTTCACTGATATGATCTCCATATTCCATGGAAACCCCTTCAGGAGGTGCCAGGACTACTTTTGTAGCAGTAACAACTTCTGCTTTTCTTACAGTGATTCTCTCACCAATTCCTACACCTGCATTCTGCCTGATAAAACCGTCAATCCTGACAATTCCCTGGCCCCAGTCCTGCCTTTCAGCTCTCCATACCTTAGCTGCTGTCTTTCTTTTTCCTTCAATCTCAACTATGTCTCCGGGAGAGAGTTGGAGGCTTAAGAGTGTAGTAGGATCCAGACGTATAATTCCCCTTCCAAAATCATTAGGATGGGCTTTCTCTACTTTTATCTGAACTTCATCCATTGTTTTCATCCCTAAAATTACTCTGAACAAACTGTGAGCTTGTGATTTATAGCTATCTATTTTATTCTAAAGAATAAATAAGATATGGTTTCTACATTGACTCTGTTTTGTACAGAGAAGCTTTAAATATCTGTTATGTGTACTACTCGTTGTAAGATTTGATACAATTCTGAATTCATTGATATTACATTTTTATCGTGGTTTTTTCAGTATGGTTTCTTTTCTTAGTTTGAATTAAAGGACGTGTATTATTTTGTTTAATAACAATGACAGAGAATCAACAGCTCCAGTAGATGTTGGCGAGACATACGAAGTAACAATTGAAGACCTTGCAAGAGAAGGAGACGGCATCGCCAGAGTAGAGGGCTTTGTAATTTTTGTGCCAGACACTCAGGTTGGCGACACTGTAAACATTAAGATCACAAGAGTACTGCGCAAATTCGGATTTGCAGAAAAGGAAGAATAAAACCTATTAAGAATGGTTTTTTACCATTCTTCTTTACTTTTTACCCGGTTATTCCGGTCTTCTATTTTGAATTAATTTTTCATGTTTTTTTAAGAAAGCTATTTATCTACCATACTCACAATTTTCTGTATGGGGTTAAAAGCATTATTTCTGAATTGTACTTTGAAACGTTCTCCTGAAATCTCAAACACAAGGGCTCTTATTGACAAAGCAGTAAAGCTTTTCGAGGAACTTGGTGTTGAAAGTGAAGTTGTCAGGGTTGTAGATTATGACGTAAAGTTTGGTGTATCGTCTGATGAAGGTGAAGGTGATGAGTGGCCACTTATGCTGGACAAAATAAAATCCAGCGATATACTTGTAATCGGCTCTCCCATTTGGATGGGTGTGAGATCTTCTGTTGCACAGCTGGTTGTGGAAAGACTTGATGGGACTTATGCAGACAGTGATCCCGAAACAGGGCAGTTTCCTCTATACGGAAAAGTAGCAGGTGTGGTGATAACCGGCAATGAAGACGGGGCACACGATGTTGCAGCAACTACGTTGTTTAACCTGACTCATCTGGGTTGTACTGTTCCTCCAAACGTTGATAGCTACTGGGTAGGCGATGCAGGTCCGGGTCCAAGTTATATTGCTGCCGGCGGGGAAAGGCATCTCTATACAAACAAGACTGTCCGGTATATGGTGAATAATCTTGCATTCTTTGCAAAATTACTGAAGGACCATCCTATTCCTACGAATATAAACAAGCTTTATGAGGATGCCCTGAAGGAAAGTGACTAAAGTTTTCCTTATTCAAGATTATAAAAAAGTAATTGTTGATGATGGTTTATTCCATCATCAAATTCATGAGACTTTCTCTTGCCTCTTTTATCTCTTCCAGAGATAATTCTGTCTTAGAACCTCCAATCTGGATGCTCAGTTTGTTTCCACCAACAGTACCAATGACTGTACAAGGTACTTCTCCAATCATTTCCATTACAGCATCCGGTTCAGATGTTGTGATCAGCGCTCTGGCATATGATTCAGAGAACAGGATGTCATCAGTTCTAAGACCTTCTGCTACATTGCTAAGGTCAACTTCAGCACCAGTCTTTTCACACATTTCTGCAAGTGCCACGGCAATTCCACCAAGTGATACATCGTGTGAGGCAGTAATCTTCCCACTCTCTGCAAGACTGATAAGTGCATCAACAACAGCAGTTACATTTTCTGGAATCTGTGGTGCTTTACCATCATTCTTCTTTCCAATGATGTTATAGTACTCTGAACCTCCAAGTTCATCGGCTGTACTTCCAACCAGAATTATTGTGTCACCTTCATTTGAGAACACACCAGCTGGAGCTTTTGTCACATCTTTGATATAACCTGCAAGTCCGATTGACGGTGTCGGGACGATTGCCGTCTTAAATTCACCACTTTCATTATACAGGGATACATTTCCACCCACAACAGGTATTGATAAATCTCTTGCAGCATCTCCAAGTCCAAGGATTGCATGTTTGAACTGCCAGTAAATGTCAGGTCTCTCAGGGTTTCCGAAGTTAAGACAATCTACAATTGCTATTCCACGTGCACCTTTTACTGCAAGGTTCATTGCATTTTCAACAACGGTTCCTTTTCCACCTGAATATGGGTCAAGGAGTGTGTGTCTTGGGTTACAGCCACATGAAAGTGCGATTCCCTCATTTCCATCGATTCTAAGTATTCCTGCATCATCACCAGGTTTTGTAACAGTCCTTACCTGTACTTCATGGTCGTACTGCCTGTATATCCATCTCTTTGATGCTACATTGTGTGATGACAACACATCGATAATTGCCTGTTTGAGGTCTGCTGGAAGTTCCGGCTTATCTCCAATGTCACGCTCCTCCGGAGCAGTTGATGGGCGCTCAAATGTTGGTGCGCCTTCTGTCAGGAGTTTGACCGGAATGTCCGCTGCAATTTCTCCCTGGAACTGCACAGTATAATTAAGTTCCTCGGTAAGTTCTCCGATCATGCTTCCGTTGAGGTCGTATTTCTTTGCAATGTCAAGGACTGCATCAACGTTTTCAGGTTCAACTTCAAGGAGCATACGTTCCTGGGATTCTGCGATAAGTATTTCGTAAGGAGTCATACCACTTTCACGAAGAATAACATTGTCTGCAATGATCTTCATTCCAAGGTTACCCTTTGCTGCCATTTCTGAACTTGCACCGGCAAGTCCTGCTGCTCCGAGATCCCTGCACGATTTGACGTATCCTTTTCCAATGGCTTCAAGTGTTGCCTCGATAACAAGTTTCTCTGTAAACGGATCTCCAATCTGGATACTTGGCCTGTCTTCTGCTTCTGAATCTTCAGAAAGGTCTCTTGATGCGAAAGATGCTCCTCCAAGTCCGTCTCTTCCTGTGGTGGAACCCATCAGAACAAGCTTGTTACCTGCTTTCTGTGAGCATGCAGTCACAACATTCTCTTCGCGTGCAAGTCCTACAGCTACCACGTTTACAAGAGGATTTCCACTGTATGATTCGTCAAAGAATGCTTCTCCGCGTACTACAGGCACACCGATACAGTTTCCGTATCCTGCAATTCCTTCAATAATGTGCTCAAAAAGGTAGAGGTTTTTCGGGTTGTTAAGGGGACCGAAATAAAGAGGGTCCATAAGTGCTATTGGTCTTGCTCCCATGGAAATAATATCACGCACAATTCCGCCGACTCCGGTTGCTGCACCGTTGTAGGGGTCAACATATGATGGGTGGTTGTGGCTCTCCATTCCTATTGCAAGAACCCATCCGTTTCCAAAACTGATAATTGCTGCATCGTCACCAGGGCCGATTATGACCTTATCTCCGGTGGTTGTAAATGTTTTAAGCAGGGGTGCGCTTGAGCGATATGAGCAGTGTTCGCTCCACAGATTAAGGAAGCATCCCTGTTCTACAAGATTAGGTTCTCTTCCCATTTTCTCTGTTATGATCTTTAAGTCATCTTCAGGTAACATCTATGTTCCTCGGTAATTGAGTATTAATTATAATATGATGATTCTATCAGGGCTTTAAAGAACCCGGAATGTAATAAACATTTCTTTAAACAGGTTTTAACATCTGTCAGTATTTATATGTTCCATACAGTTATTATTGGTCTACTGACACTGATTCTCAAATTCAAATTTATCTCCCGGTTTAATCTTTAGTTTTTCAGATTTTCCGTGGGATGTTTCTATGATGTATTTTACCTTTCCTTCACAGGAGCAAGTACCAATCCATGCTTTCATACTGGATGTCTTAATGACCCGTTTCTTATCGTCAAGGAAAATAGCATCAATTGGATAATTAACAAATAACATGTGCAACGAAACTCGCTGGGTTTTCTTCATTACAAAGACTAAAGCATAGTTGTCAGGTATCCTCTTACTGAACATAAGTCCCTTGATATGCTTTAGGATGTTGCAGGCAAAATCAACGTCCGTTGCTACTTCTTTACCATTAGATTTTAATATCATCGAAGTTTTACTCTATTCATCTATTTAATTAAATGCATATGGAGTGTTTAAAATAGATAATAATGTCGGAGGAAATACCACAAGATGAGTTCAGAAATGTGTTCAGTCTGCGGATTGCCAAAAGAACTTTGCATTTGCGAAGAAGTGGCAAAAGAGCAGCAAAGAATAATCGTCAAAGTAAACAGAAGAAGATATGGTAAAGAAGTAACAGTTGTAGAGGGTTTTGATGCCCATGAAATTGATCTTCACGAACTATCTACTTACCTGAAATCTAAATTTGCATGCGGTGGAACTGTAAAAGGAAATTCTGTTGAGCTTCAGGGAAATCACCTGACCCGCATGAAAGATGTTCTTATTGCAAAAGGATTTTCTCCGGATCAGATTAAAGACTAAGACTAATAATTATTCTTGCATGTGTGTGCAGACACACACATTTTTTCAGCACTAGGCTGGCTATATTCTTTAGCATACATGCTGAAGGATATTTATTTATTGAAGGCCTTCTCTTCTTATTATGGGTACAATGAAAAGAATCTATATGGATCACAGTGCAACCACTCCGGTTGATCCTCTGGTTGTGGATGCAATGTTGCCTTTTTTTACTGATTTATTTGGTAACGCTTCCAGTCTTCATTCATTTGGAACCGAGGCTGCAGAAGCTCTTTTAAGAGCACGTAAACAGGTTGCAGATGCCATAGGAGCTCTTCCTGAGGAAATAATATTCACATCAGGAGGAACCGAGTCTGATAACCTTGCAATAAGGGGTGTTGTCCCATTTAATGCCGGAAAAAAGCACGTTATAACTTCTGTTATCGAGCATCCGGCAGTACTCAATACATGTGCTTTTCTTGAAAGTCTGGGGCATGAAGTCACATATGTTCCTGTAGATGCTGATGGTGTAGTTGATGTAAAAATACTTGAAAAATCAGTCAGGGAAAACACTGTTCTTATATCGGTAATGCATGCCAATAACGAAGTTGGCACCATCCAGCCCATTGAAAAAATATCCGAAATTGCAAAGAAGTACAATATTTACTTCCACACTGATGCTGTACAGAGCGTTGGAAAAATTCCAGTTAATGTAGACGATCTGGGTGTGGATATGCTCTCAATTTCATCCCATAAGATACACGGTCCAAAAGGAGTCGGAGTTCTTTATGTCCGCAAGGGGACTAATATCAGCCCGATTGTTTTTGGTGGAAACCATGAAATGGGAATGCGTTCCGGAACAGAAAATGTTTCCGGTATTGTGGGATTTGCAAAAGCAATGGAACTTGTAGCTCAACGCCAGGATGCAGATTCTATACACATGACACAGATGCGTGATTCACTTATTTCCAGAGTATTCGATTCGATATCTGATGTTCGCCTGAACGGTCATCCTTCCAGGCGCCTTCCAAATAACGTGAATATGAGTTTTAAATATGCTGAAGGCGAATCCATGCTTATGCTCCTGGATATGCAGGGAGTTGCAGTATCCACGGGTTCGGCATGTTCTTCAAAATCGCTTAAGGCTTCACATGTGCTTAGTGCACTTGAAATTGAGGATGATTTTATACATGGTTCCCTGAGGATAAGTCTTGGAAGGGAGAATACCATGGATGACATTGATTATGTTGTCGGGGCTTTGCAGGAAACAATTGCTAAATTAAGGGCAATGTCTCCGCTTGCTGACAGGTAACTATTGATTATTAAGGAGGAGTGATTTCTGTATTCTAAAAAAGTAATGGAAGAGTTCACTAACCCTGCAAATGTAGGGGTTGTTGAAGATGCCGATGGTGTGGGTGAGATTGGAAGCACAATAGATGGGGATATAATAAATATATCCATAAAGGTTAAAGACAATATACTGGAAGACGTTAAGTTCAAAACCTTCGGTTGTGTTGTAGCTATATCCACATCAAGTGCGGTTGCCAAACTGGCAAAGGGGAAAACAGTGGATGAAGCCATGTCGCTGACTAACGAAGATGTGATTAACTATCTCGATGGTCTTCCAGAAGGCAAGGATAGGTGCTCAGGTTTTGCTCTTGACGCTTTGAAAATGGCAATTGATGATTATATTCATAAAAGTAAATGACCATACTAACTAACAAAAAAGGTGACTTTCTGTGAAAACAACATGTGAGATCATGGTTCAACGTGTATTGCCTGCCATCCGTGCAGAACTTGCGAGATGTATGATATGGGAGCATGGGAAGAACCAGCAGGAAGTTGCAGAGATTCTTGAATTATCGAGGGCTGCAGTGTCTCAGTATTTGAACGATAAAAGAGGTGCTGAGGTAGATTTTTCCGGGGAAGCCCAGGAAGAGATACAGAGATTTGCATCAAGACTAATTGAAGGAATGAATAGCAGAGAACAGGTTGCAGGTATGTGCAATGTCTGTAAGTTCGTTCAGCGCTCAGGCTGGCTGAACAAAAACGAGCCAGACGCCGGATATTGTATCCTTTGCGGAGACGCTGAAGTCATTGACTCCTAATCTTTGCATAAAATGTAAGGGCAAAGGTCTCTGTGGAAGACCATATTGTCCTATTCTTGAAAAATTTAAATCAATTGAATCAGTTGTTCCAAAATCATCAGGAGAAATATCCATATTCGGAGCATCTCCACCATCTGTTTTTGTTGGCAGGTACAACTACCCCAATGTGATGGCAGGACCAATGATACCTCCGCAACTTTGCGGAGACGATGCAATGCAGCTTGAAGATCCTAAAGCATTGCTGAAAATGAACATACAGGATGTCATAGCTTCCCGCTCCCAGCTTGTAAGAGCAAACACCGGAATCAATGTTAAAAGGGCCCGTCTTCCAGATAATCCTCTTATCGAAAAATCCCAGGAACTTGCGCTCTCAAAAAATCCGGTGGATACTGAAGCATGGTTCAATAAACCGATAAGTGCAAAGCTGAAATTTGACAATGTGCTGACTCCCATGGGTCCATCAGGTGACCTTAAGAAGTTTGATATTACTGAGAATCCGAAGGTGCCCAAAAAAGTGGATTCTCTTGTCTATGATGATGATGCGCTGGCAAAGGATGCCATATCCGAACTATGGGATGGCAGTGTCCCTGCCGAACATATTTCCAGGCTGCTGTCAATCGGTCTTTTAGGTCAGGAAAGAAAACTTGTTCCTACACGCTGGTCGATAACTGCGGTTGATGATATGGTTGGAAAAGACCTTCTGGCTGAGATAAGGGATTACCAGCAGTTGAGCGAAGTAACTGTTTTCAGTGGCGGAGTTTTCGGAAACCATTTCGAGATAATCCTTATTCCCCGCATGTTCTCTTTTGAACTGATTGAAGTCTGGATGCCACGGACTGTATGGTCAGGTGGCAGCACATGGATAGAAGCAGATCACGAAGTTTTTGGAGGAAAGAAAAAATACTCCAACCTTGCAGGTGGATATTATGCAGCCCGACTTGGTGCCCTTGAATATTTAAAATCAGTTCGCAGACAGGCCACAGTTTTTATGGTAAGGGAGATCCGACCGGAATATTGGGCCCCGCTTGGAGTATGGGTTGTAAGGGAAGGTGTGCGAGAAGCTTTCAGCAAAGCGCCTGAAAAGTTTGCTTCGGCAGAACAGGCAATAGCAAATATTTCTACTCGTTTGAAAACGGATAAATCAAAGTGGATGGCTCAGGCAGCGATGTTGCCGGATGTCCGTTTCCAGCGAACTCTGGATTCCTTTTTTTAAAATTGCTATATATTCAATATAGCAGTATATAGTATATAGTAGGCACATTTATGTCCATGTTCTTAGTTAGGCCTATAAAATCTATATAGTGGAGAATATTGTCGATGAGTCTTTTTGATCCTCTCGTACTGTTACTGGTTGCAGCAGGTCTGTACATGGCATGGAATATTGGTGCCAATGACCTTGCAAATGCCATGGGAACGTCAGTAGGCAGCGGTGCGTTGTCTATAAAACAGGTAATTATCATCGCAGGTCTTTTTGAGTTCGGAGGCGCTGTACTTTTTGGAAAGCGGGTAACTTCAACCATTGCCAAGGGAATCGTTCCAATTGATTCCATTAGTGCAATAGACCCTCATATTGTGGCTATAGGTATGCTTGCAGCCATTCTTGCTGCAGGTTTCTGGATTACTCTTGCCACATTCTATAATCTGCCCGTCTCCACAACTCACTCAATAGTAGGAGCAGTTCTTGGTTTTGGTCTGATGGCAGGCTACTATGGAATGATAGGCTACAGTGAAATCAACTGGGCAGTTCTTACAAAAATAGTTGGAAGCTGGCTTGTATCCCCTCTTCTTGGTGCTGTAATTGCTTACATCATATTCACTCTTATCAGATATTTCATTCTTCAGAAAACCGATGATCCATACAATATTGAAAAGAAATTTGTCATTCTCCAGACAATGACTGCATGTTACATTGCCTTTGCACATGGTTCCAATGATGTTGCAAATGCAGTAGGCCCAATATATGCAGGACTTAATTCTCTTGAAATGGCAGGAATGACTGTTCCTCTCTGGGTGATGGTAATTGGAGGTATTGGAATGGTTGTCGGACTGGCTACATGGGGATACCGTGTAATTGAGACAATCGGTACACGTATAACAGAACTTACACCAACCCGTGGTTTTTCTGCAGAATTCGCAACAGCTTCAGTAGTTGTTCTTCATAGTTACAGTTCTTTACCAATATCAACCACACATACCCTTGTAGGTTCAGTAATTGGTGTAGGTCTTGCAGGCGGTCTTGCGGCGGTTGATTTAAGTGTAATCGGAAAGATAGTTGTTTCCTGGATAGTTACCGTACCTGTAGCAGCTCTTACGTGCGCACTGATATTTGCGGGACTGTTGGGAGTTGGAATATGATCAAGAAAGAGTATATTCGTTCCGTATTGAATGTATTTGCAAGTTCACCGTTTAAGCCTCTTGTAATGCATGCCAACAAAGGCGGGGATTGTGTAAGAAAGCTCAACGAATCTTTGCAGGCTTACTGTAATGGTGACATGGAAAAAGTCGAAGCCCTGAACAAAGAAATTGATGTAATAGAGCATGAGGCAGATGTCATTAAACAGACTATCCGTTCTGAATTATCTTCTTCTATTATGCTCCCTGTACATGCAAATGACCTGCTTAATTTCCTGAAACCACAGGATTCAATATCAGATGATTCCCAGGAAGTTGCATTCTGGCTTACAGTAAGAAAATTTGAGGCTCCGGATGATATACGTGCAGGTTTCTGCGATCTCATGAAAAAGACTCTTGAAACTGTGGAGCTTTATGAAAATCTTGTAGCAACATTGGGTGAACTTCTGGAGACATCTTTCAGTAAAAGGGATGTTGAAGACACTCTTCTACTTGTGACACAAGTGGAGGAAATGGAGCATCAGGTTGACATCATAGAAAAGGAACTTATCAAGCAGATATTCCGCAACGAGGATGTTATCGGTGCGCTTGGGGTCTATCACCTGGCTCGTCTTGTAAGGGGCATAGGCGACATTGCAGACAAGGCAGAACATGCAGCTGACAGATTAAGAACAATGGTTCTGAGAAGGTAATTACCTTCTCATACATTATTCTCCTTATTTGTGAAGACAGTTATCTTCATTCATCTTTTTCAGCAATTCCACAACAGAATAAGCTGCACGGGTTACACCCATACTTCTTTTATCAGTATCAGTTCCTGCTGCATATAATCCCTTGATAGGTGTTCTTACATCTGCAAAATAACCATTAATTGTGACCGCAGCTTTTTCAGGAATTGTTGTCTGATTATGTGTCATTTCAATATGATCTTCGATTTCCGGAATTGCCTTGTATATAGTATCATACGCCTTTTTGACCTGTGCTTCTTCATTATCATCAGCGTTGAGAATGAATGAGAATCCCACAAGCTGTTTTCCTTTAGGTGCCAGGGATGTATCGTAGTTGCTTATTGGCATTGCCCAGTATGGCGAATCCTTAAACCATATTTCAGAACCGATGTAGTTGAAATCATCCATCATGGAATCCAGTCCGGTCCACACGGTCAGGCTCTTTGTGTGTGCAACTCTCTTTAGATCCTGAATGTAAACATTTGGAAGACTTTCGATCATTTCTGGCAGGTCTGTGACAAATCCTGTGTAGATAACTTTGTCAGCCCTGTACACTTCATCAGCTTCAACACCAACAACTTTCCCTCTTTCAGTGATTATCTTCTTAACTTCACAACCAGTCTTAATCTCCACGGTATTTGGCAGGGAAAATAAAACTGCGTTAAGTATGGATTTTAATCCCTTTCTTGGATAACCCTGTGAATAGTTCACTTTGTTATTTGCCAGTCTTCCAAGTGATGTAAAAGGATTTGATACCTTGTTCAGTTTTGCCTGCAGTGAAGTATGTACATTTGGCGGAAGGAATGTCTTTGGCACCGGTTCAGGACTTATCTTTTCATTATGCTTCATTATGCTTTCAAGCTGCTCTTCCGGGACACTGTCCCTTACAAAACTACTGCCTGTGAGAATTCTCTGGGCAGATGTCTGCTTCATATCCTTTCCTGAAAGGAAATGGCAGATAGTATCAATGAAATCATATGTATCCGCTGTCAGGTTAGTTGGCATAAACTCATATACGGATTCTTTGGACAGGTCAGTTCCAAATGTAGAAAGAGTGAGTGCTTTGGTAATGGCCTGTGTCAGAACAATTCTGTCTTTACGCGGAAGAACATCGAATGTGACAAACTCCTTCACGTTGGAAGGCACTTTCATGAAATTATCTTTTGTTCTCACAAAGTAATTGCCATATTCCTCAAAGACAGGCTGGTAATCAAAATAATTGTCCATAAGCCTTCTAAGAGGACCTACTTCAAGATGTGTAATGGCGTGAGCACCTGTGTCTACCTGGAAACCATCAACCATGTAGCTGTTACAGTTGCCGCCAACAAATTTGCTTTTTTCAAGAACCAGTACTTTATTGCCATGTTTGGATAGGGTAAGTGCGGATAACAGTCCGCTTATACCGGCACCTACAACTATCACATCGTAATTTTCCATCATTTCCCCTCATTACGATATGGTTTTATTCGAATATCTCTGGTACTATACGCTTTGCTACTTCTTCGTATGCTTTTGAAAGGTCTCCCTTGTCAAAGCGGAAAATATCCTTGTCCATTGACTGGCCTGTGCTCTTGTCCCAGAGGCGACATGTATCACATGATATCTCATCTGCAACAACAATCTTGCCATCCACTCTGCCGAACTCAAGTTTGAAGTCAGGGAGCAGGAAGCCTTTCTCATCAAGGTATGTCTTCAGAATTTCATTGATCTTAAGAGCCATTTCTCTTATCTGTGCTATCTCTTCGTAGGTAGCAATCCCCAGTGCAACAGCAATATCCTCGTTTAACATAGGGTCGCCATGTTCGTCACTCTTGTAATCCATGACAAGTACAGGTTTCTTAAAAACAGTTCCTTCTTCGATTGGGTATTTGCGGGTAATGGAACCTGCTGCAATGTTTCTTGGAATGACTTCAATTAGTATTATTTCTACAGCACGGACCAGCATTTCATTGCCGGATTCCATTCCAATGTAGTGTGTTGGAATTCCTTCTTCCTCAAGCATCTCAAAGATTTTCCTGGATATCTGGGCGTTGTAATATCCTTTCTTTGCAGCTTCACTCTTCTTTTTTCCGTCAAATGCTGTAAGGCTGTCCCTGAAGACTGAAATCAGCTTTTCAGGGTCTTCGGTCTTGTAGATGGTCTTTGCTTTTCCAGAGTATAATTCTTCTTTTTTCATCTGCATCATCCTTTACATAGTGTTGTTAATGATTATTGTTATTGAATATTTATTATATACATGTCCTATAATTATTTATGTCTTAATTAATGTATCATTTATGTACTAGAAATGCATACTAAATGTTATTATAGCACTGTATTGATAACTACATTGTTTATTATATTTGATTATTTTATAGGTGAACTATATGGAACAGGAACTTATGCGTATTGGGGTATCGCTTCCCGAAAATCTTCTTACTAAATTTGATTCTATCATTGAACAGAGAGGTTATTCATCCCGTTCAGAAGGTATCAGAGATTCTATCAGGAATTACATTACCCATTATGAATGGATGAGTGACGTTAAAGGAAGACGTGTCGGTACGATAACATTGATCTACGACCATACCAAACGTGGCCTTTCAAGCGCTCTCACCGAGATACAGCATGATTACTCTCATATTATAAAGTCTTCCGTCCACATTCATCTTGACCACGATAACTGTCTTGAGGTCATAATACTTGACGGTGAAGGCGAGGAAGTAAAAGCAGTTGCAGAAAGGACAATGGCACTAAAAGGTGTCAATTATGTCAAACTTAATACAGCACTTCCTGCTGAGAAAATATAATAATTAAAGTACGGAATTTAAGATTTATATTCCTTTTTTGAATGAGGAGTCAATGCTCCTCAATAATTTATCTCCGGTTTCTGTGAGATAGTATATCTGGAAATTCTTGTCTCTTCTTGAATCCACAAGATCTGCTTCCTTCAGGAGTTTCAGGTGGTATGACAATGCCGAATGTTTATAATCTGTAGCTTCAACAAGCACACATACACAAAGTTCGGTTATCTGAAGCGCTTTAAGAATTCGAATTCTGACAGGATCTGACAGTACTTTGAAAACAGACACTAGGTTGTCTACATTCTCTTTCATAACTGAATGGACTTCCATTGAAGTTGCATCCGGGAGAATGTATGGTTCCTGAATTATGTTTATGTCCTGATCAGTCATATCTTGATTAATTACGTTAAAGTAATTAATATGTTTTGACTACGGATAAGCAAAAAAAGCTGAAAAAAGGGTTATTTAACACCTTTTTCTATGAAAAGAGCTGCATATTTCTTGTCAGTTCCCTGTATATGGCCAACAAGCCAGTCTTTGAGGAAGTTCAGGATCTCATAACTGATTCCTGCTTTTTCGTTCTCATAATCATTCTTGAAAGCAAGCACTTTGTCCACAAACTTTTCATGTTCCATTTTGTGCTCTTCATAATCCAGATAGCCAAAGCGTTTCATATATTTTTCTTCGGTTGAGAAATGGAATTTTGTATACTCCGCCATCTTATTTATTATTTCCAGAGAAACTTCCCGGCTCTTTGCATTCTTCATTGCGTCATGAAGATCGTTTATCATACCCACGAGAACTTTATGCTGGTCATCAATTTCCTTGATCTGAATACTGTATTTGTCTGACCATGTAATAAGTGCCATAAACTATCACCACTTAGTAATGGTAACTAAAATATAAATACATTATTATATTTAAATGGGCAAAAGATGAATTCCGGAACATTCATCTAAATTCAAACGATTACCTACTTTTCACCTACTGCTGCAGTCACCAGTTTCAGTCCCTCTGCAAAGAGGAATGTCACAAATGCCACAGCCACTGGCATTATCCATTCAGTTGGTGCTAGAGGAATCAACCCGAATGCAACATTCAGCTTTGGGATATACATGACCGACATTGTTGCAAAGAATGTAGCCGTAACCCCGGCTATCATTAAGCGGTTACTGAAGACTCCTATGCTGAATACTGATTTATCAAGTGACCTGAATGCCAGTGGTATGAACAGTATCATACTCACAACTGTAGCAAATGTCAGTGTCCTTGCCATGGTCGTATCAGCTACCGGATCACTCATTTTAAACACAAGATAAGATGCAATTCCCATTACAAATGCAAGTGTAACCACAAGGAACAGATTACGTTTCTTAAGGAAATTATCATTAGGATCTCTTGGAGGCATCGTCATTATTCCGGGGGTTGCCGGATCAAGTCCCAGGGATACGGCAGGCATTATCTCATTGAACATGTTGATGAAAAGTATCTGCAATGCAAGCAGCGGTATAAGATCAAATCCAAGGAAAGTTATTCCTGCCATAATCAGTATTATGAGCATGAAATTCCTTGAGATTAGATAGGTTATGAATTTCTCAATGTTATTGTAAATGGTCCTGCCGCCGCGGACAGCTTCCACAATGGATGCAAAATTATCATCCTGAAGTATCATGACACTGGATTCTTTCGCAACATCAGTTCCTTTAATTCCCATTGCAATACCAATATCTGCTTTTTTAAGGGCCGGTGCATCGTTCACACCATCTCCTGTCATGGCAACTATATGTCCCTTTTTCTGAAGGGCATTTACGATCCTGAGTTTCTGTTCCGGCATTGTCCTGGCGTAAACGTTTATGTTCTCAACAATAATGTCAAATTCTTCATCGTTGAGTTCTTCAAGTTCATCACCTGTAACCGCACAGTCCTCTGCTATACGACGAAGTTTATCATCTTCATAAACCCCGCAACCATCTTTACCATCAAAGAGGCCAATGTTCCTTCCAATAGCCTTTGCAGTCTCCTGATTGTCTCCGGTTATCATTATTACCTTAATACCGGCTTTCCGACACATTGCAACGGCTTCTTTTGCCTCAGTTCTGGGAGGGTCTATCATTGCCACAAGACCGAGGAATATCATGTCCTTTTCAAACTCATCGGTGTCATCACCGGCAGTCTCTTCCTTGCAGGCAACAGCCAGTACTCTATATGCCGAACTTGCAAATTCCAGATTCTTTTCCAGAATGAGTTCCCTGTCCTTTTCGGTAAGTGGAATGCTTTCTCCGTTCTTCTCAATAGCACTACATTGAGGGAGAACAAATTCAGGAGCACCTTTTGTAAAAGATATAAACCCACTTTCCGTCTTGTGGATAGTTGTCATTATCTTTCTTTCAGAGGTGAACACTATCTCCTCTTTCATCTCATAATCTTTATCCAGTTCATCTTTCCACAGATCAGCTTTTGCAGCGGCAACAGTAAGGGCAATTTCAGTGGGGTCGCCGACAACTTCCCATTTATCCCCTTTCTTTTCAATGGCAGAGTTGTTACAAAGGGTAATTCCCCTGAGAAGCTCAAGTGTAGTTCTGTCGTTAGTTACATCAACCCTGTTCCCACGTTTCAGGAAATCTCCTTTAGGAATGTACCCTGAACCGGTGATATCAACCTCAGTCTCGCTGACAAACAGTTTTTCCACTGTCATCTCATTACGGGTGAGTGTGCCGGTTTTGTCAGTACATATTATTGTGGTTGAACCAAGTGTCTCCACAGCAAGCATTTTTCGGATTATGGCATTGTGTCCAGCCATTTTTTTCATTCCGTATGCAAGGGTTATTGTTAGCGTGAGCGGCAGTCCTTCCGGCACAGCAGCCACAGCCAATGCAAGTGATATAAGGAGCATATCGGCAAACGGTGCTCCAATGTAAATTCCAATTGCAAATGTAATTGCAGAAGCAAGAACAGCGAGGAATGCAAGTGTCAGGGAGAGTTTTGTAATCTTAGCCTGAAGCGGTGTTACTTCGTCCCCGGTCTGGATTAATTTTGCAATTTGCCCTATCTTGGTGTTCATACCGGTTGAAGTTACAAGAGCCTTACATTTTCCATGTACTATTTGAGTTCCGGCAAAAATGTCCTCGTTTTCATTTTTACCAACAGGAACGCTTTCTCCTGTCAGGGAAGATTCATCTATTTTCAGGGCAACCGCTTCAAAGATAAAAGCATCTGCAGGAACTTTATCTCCCGTTTCAAGGACAAGAATGTCTCCGGGAACAACATTGACTGTGAGTATTTTTCTAAGGCGTTTATCTCTAAGCACTGTGGTTTCAGGCTGCACTATGCTTTTCAGGGCTTCCATAGCTTTTTCAGCCCTGTACTCCTGAACAAATCCCAGTATGATGACAACGGCAATAGTGAACATAATAACTGCGAAGTCAATGGTTTCACCAATTGCGAGGGAAATTATGGCCGCAGCAGCAAGCACCCAGACTATCAGGTTAACGAACTGTCCTGCAAAGACTTTAAGTGCCGTTGTTTTCTTCTTTTCAGTAAGTTCGTTCTTTCCGGAACTTACCAGTCTTTCCTGTGCCTCCTGCTCAGAAAGTCCATTTCCAGAACTTTTCATTTCAGTGAATAATTCATCAGGATTTCCATTTTCCTGTCCCACTTGTTTTTCTCCCCTTAAGTCACATAAATAACAAATTATAATCAGTAAATATATTCAGCTCTGTTAGTATATCTTTTTTAGCCTGTCTGCAAATTCAGGTGTTATATAGTTGTCAGCACTCATGCAAACGTGAGATGCAAATTCAATTGCAGTTTCTATAATCTCATCCCACTCAGTTTCAGAAATAGCATAGAGGTCTGTAACTTTCCTTTTGTGCAGCATATATGCGATACCTGCGTTGAAAGTATCTCCTGCCCCAACAGTGCTTACAGTTTCAATTTCAGGGGCAGTGTAGTGTTTAGAATAAGAAGGAGTTTTCAGGTAAACACCATGGGAATTTTTGGTGTAAATAAGAATGTCACATTCTCTTTCACAAACAAAATCATAAGCTTCGTCAGGATTATTGCAATCTCCTATTTTTTTCATATCCTCATTGGAAGCTCTTACTATATCTGCAAATTTTATGTTCTCAGAGATTAGTGGCCTGATATCAGCAAGTGAAGAAGAGAGCGAATCCCTGAAATTAGGATCATAAAACAAGGTTGTGCCATTACTTTTTGCAGTAATGATAATATTTTTAAGTTCTTTTCTGATTTCAGATTTTAAAGCCATAATTGAACCAAATATGAGTATGTCATCCGGTTCAAATTGTGGCATTTCAATATCAAGTCGTTTTTTTGGAAAATCTTCATAGAATTCATATTTTGCATCGTTGCGGTCATTTAGAAATGCAAGAGAAAGAGGCGACTTGCCATTATAAAGAAAAAGATGCTTGGTTGCAACTCCATTTTCACTGAGAAATTTTTTAATTAAACTGCCTACTTTGTCCTGTCCAAACTCGCTTATGAATGATACAGGAATCTTCAGTCTACCCAGGGTGATGGAGCTATTTAGCATGGCTCCGCCGGGACAGGAAGCTATTATGTTTCCTTCCTTAAAGAGGATGTCATAAAAAGTTTCACTGATGGTGTAAACATGGGATATGGTGTCACCGCCAGATTCCGGAATGTCAATTCCCGGTAATGTCAGTTATTATTCCTATTATGTAGGCTATACTTCCACTTTCATCACGTACGAATGTGGATTTATCCTCAACGGTTTTGACATGTTCCTTTTTAGTCTTTGCTCTGTATTTCTGTGATAGTCCGGCAGCACCTTCAAGTGCATTTTCTTTAAGTTCCAGAACTACTCTGTCAAGGTCATCAGGATGAATAAGTTCCTTGAAGTTCACTTTTCCCGATGTAAAATCTTCTGTTTTGTACCCGAATTCCTCAATTGATGAAGATATAAATTCCACTTTCCCATTTTCCTTGCGTATGAATGCTATTATTCCTGAATTATCAAGAAGCATTTCAAGGGCTTTAACACGAAGCTCCATTATCTCAAGAATGTCTTTTTGCTTCAGGGCACACTCCAGATCAGTGTTCTCCTTTTTTTTCATCTCACCCAGTTTGTCTTCTTTTCTGTCATAACTGCTGTAAGCAGCTTTTCCAAAATTTGTATCATTACTGATAACAACCCCTCCTATTATAGTTTCCAATCCCGTAATGAATTGCTGAATAAGTATCTTGTTCAATAATTTAAGTATTTATTGTCAAGTCAATATAGTTCCCACTAAGCAACAATGACTGAAAAGAAACAAAATAAAACAATAAAATAATTTCCTGGAGCAAAGTTGCTCCAGTTATGTTAAATAAATATTTGAAATTTATTTAATGTAAAGTCCGCACTTACATGAACCACGGGTTTCAACATCCCTTGTTCTTGCAGCGCATGGGCAGATGATCTTCTTATCCTGCTCCTTATCTCCGGTTCTCTTCTGGCAGAAGCAGTACCATTCACCAAACTCTTTCTTGTTGTTGGAAATGCCTTTTACAGCAGTTGTGATTACATCCCAGTCGGTGTTGAGCTTGTATCCTGTTGTTTCTGCGTTTTTCTTGGACCTTTCATAAAATTCTGCTTCTAGATCATTTTCGAATTTCATAGTAACACTCTCATATGTTGGAATAAACATTCATCTCCATTAATTTAAGAGTTTGCATTGTCTTTTGCAATTTCGGCAAGCTTATATCCGATTTCTCTGCAAGCTTTCTTATCTTCTTCGTAAGGTCTGAACTTAATTTGCATACTTTCCATGGCAAGCTCAAACTTTGCACTTTCCATCATCTTTTCCATTCCTTTGACTGCACCGCCTCCCCACCCGTATGAGCCGAACAGGAAGTACTTCTTTCCTTTAGGATGCAGTCCTGTAAGGTATGTCAAAAATCCGGCATTGGTGAAAAACATTCCATTATTCATAGTAGGTGAACCTATAGCAACCACCGGCGCATCCATGAGTTCCTTCATGGTCATGCTCCAGTCATTCTTCCTCAGATGCCTCAGGCGCACTTCAACACCTGCAGATCTTGCGCCTTCTACAATTTCCATTGCCATCTTTTCAGTGCTGCCCCACATGGTGTCATAAATAACAAGGACTTTTGGAACAGTTTCACCATGTGCCCATTTCAGGTATTGTGTCATCACCTTTGAAACATTATCTCTCCAGATTATTCCATGTGCAGGAGCTATCATTTCTGGGTGTACTTCCAGTCCTTTGAGCTTCTCAATATATTTGAGAACCTGTCCTCCAAAAGGCAAAAGGATATTAGCGTAGTAGATGCCGGCATCTTCCATTACGTCATCAACTTCATCATCAAAGCGTTTGGATGTAGCGATGTGCTGACCGAATGCATCGTTTGAGAATAGGAGTTTGTCTTCTTTCACATAGGTCTGCATGCTGTCAGGCCAGTGAAGCATTGTTGCTTCAATGAACATCAATGTCCTTTCACCAAGGCTTAACTCATCACCTGTTTTAACAACATTCAGATCCCAGTTATCAAAGCCTTCTTCTTTGTAATACTCTGAAAGACCGGTCTGGCCTTTTGACGATGCAAATACCTTTGCATTCGGTGCAAGTTCCAAAACCCTGGAAATGGAACTGGAGTGATCCATCTCAACGTGGTTTGATATAATGTAATCTATCTTAGAAGGATCGATTATCTGACTGATGCGCTTGATCATCTCTCCGGCAAAAGGAGCTTTTACCGTGTCAATGAGTGCAATTTTCTCATCGATTACGAGGTATGAATTATAACTTCCTCCCTTCGGTGTTTCATATCCGTGGAAGTCACGCAGATTCCAGTCAACCACACCTACCCAGTAGATTCCTTTTGCAATTTCAAGTGGCTTGTAATCGTCCATAATTATGCCTCTTTACTTTAAGTCTGCATCCTGAACTGGGTTGCATCATCAAGCAGCTCATCAATTATCATGTAGTGACCTCTTTCAGCTGCGGCAACCTGTTCAAAGAATACCTTTTGTTCTTCGCTTTCTGCCCTTTTGGCAAGCTCCATATAGAAATATTCACTCTTATGCTCAAATCTTAGGGCAGCAAGCAATATTCCTATTTCTTCAAGCTTTTCATCTGAGAATTCTTCGCTGAAGGATGCTTCAAACTTAGGATATGTGAACTCTACTTCAGGGATATTCTTGCTTTCCCTGTACTTCTGGAGATATCCTGCATGCTTTTTTTCTTCGTCTGCAAGGAACACATACAATTTGCTGGCAGTTGCGTTCTTCATTACCGATGCCTTTTCACTGTAATATGCCATTCCCTCTTCCTCAAGTTCTATTGCAAGAGCAATTGCCTCGTCAAGTGACTTAAGGTGGTCAAGCTCCTCTGCAATTTCCTGTAGTATATCTTTCATTTTAGAATCTCCTTTAGGAACTTATTCGCAAAATACAAGTTTGCCGTTCTCTGTCTGAACAAAAATAAAACCCACTGTATCAATTATTATCTGATTCTGGCTTAATATATCTTTCGAGCTTTATTCATTGTAATGGTGAATTTAGCTATGTTTTATGTGATATGGGCGACCATCCCATGTTTAGAAAACTTTTTATTTGTATCAATACATTAATTTGGTTATATTTCATCTGTTATTCATTTTGAACAAAATCACTTTCATAGAGGTAGATGAATGGACAAAATAAAAATCGCAATTGCGGGTATTGGCAATTGTGCAAGTTCCCTTATTCAGGGTATTGAATACTACAAAAACAAGAATGAGGACGATGCAATAGGTTTAATGCACTGGGATATCGGAGGATATAAGCCATCAGATATTGAAGTGGTAGCTGCTTTTGATATAGACAAGAGAAAAGTTGGTAAAGATGTCTCAGAAGCAATTTTTGCACCACCTAACTGTACAGCGGTTTTCTGTCCGGAAATTCCACCTACAGGCGCCATTGTAAAAATGGGTTCAATTCTTGATGGTGTTTCAGAACACATGGTTGACTATAGCGATAACAGGCGCTTCATTCCTTCTGATGAACAGGAATTATCAAAAGAGCAGGTAGTAAAAGAGCTACAGGATTGCGGAGCAGAGATACTGCTGAACTACATGCCTGTTGGTTCTGAGAATGCAACTCGCTTTTATGCAGAATGCGCTCTTGAGGCAGGAGTTGCATTTATCAACAACATGCCTGTTTTCATAGTAAGCAATCCGGAGTGGGCTGCAAAGTTTGAGGAAAAGGGCATTCCTATGATTGGTGACGACATAAAGGCACAACTTGGTGCAACAATCACCCACAGGATGCTTGCAGACCTTTTCCACAAACGTGGTGTAAAACTGGAAAGAACTTACCAGCTCAACACTGGTGGTAACACCGATTTCCTTAATATGCTCAACAGGAACAGACTTGCTTCCAAGAAAGAGTCTAAGACCGAAGCCGTTCAGTCAGTTGTCGGCCAGAGGATGGATGATGACAATATCCATGTAGGTCCAAGCGACTATGTTCCATGGCAGAACGATAACAAGTTATGCTTCCTGAGGATGGAAGGTAAGCTCTTTGGCGATGTTCCGATGAATATCGAGCTTCGCCTTTCAGTTGAAGATTCCCCTAACTCTGCCGGAGTTGTCATTGATGCGGTCCGGTGCTGTAAACTTGCGCTTGACAGGGGCATTGGCGGAATTCTTTACTCACCATCTTCATACTTCATGAAGCATCCGCCAAAGCAGTTCACTGATGATGAGGCACATGCGATGACGGATGCTTTCATCAAAGGTGAGCGCGACAATTGAGTTAAACTGACCTAAGGTAATATTCATGGACTTTGCCGCCACTGGAAAAAAGCGCCGTATATTCGGTGTTGATTTCAGTGGTGCAAAGGATGCAGGTCGCAAGATATGGATAAGTGAAGGCATCTCCAGTGGCGATAAACTCCATATTCAGAGCTGCTATCCTATTTTTGAAATTGTTTCTGATAAAAGTAAGCAACTTGATGCATGTCTTTCAGCTTTACGTGATCAGATATTGTCAGATAACAATGCTGTTTTTGGGATGGACTTCCCTTTTAGTCTTCCCGATAAACTAATGTCCGGGAAAGACTGGTCTTCTTTTGTATCTGATTTTCCCGACGAATATGAGTCTGCGGATGCCTTCCGTAAAAAAATGCAGTATATGGGTGGTAAGACTGAACTGAAACGCCTTACTGATGTTGAGGTGAAAGCACCATTCAGCATTTACAATCTCTGGGTATACAAGCAGACTTATTTTGGAATTCGTGATGTTCTGCGTCCTCTTGTTACAGAAGAAAGAGCATGTGCTATTCCCATGCAAACACCTGAATCCGGAAAACCCTGGCTTATGGAGATATGTCCGGCTTCAACTCTGAAAAGTGAAGACCTCTATATTGGATATAAAGGAAGGACAGAAAAGGAAGAGAATAAAAGGGAATACATTCTAAGCAAGTTAATTGAAAACGGTATAATCATCTCAGATGATGTTAAAGAAAAAATAATCAAAAACAAAGATGGAGATGCCCTTGACAGTTTCGTGGCTGCCTATGCCACTTATCGTTCCATCTTAAAAATGAATGATATTATCGGGAAACTTCCCGATATATATCTTCGCGAAGGTTATACTTTCTATTAATCCTTGCTCACGCCAACAATGTCGTAGATGTCATCCGGGCTGTTAATTACAGTTATGTTTTCCATTTGGGCGAGTTTCTTTGTATTGGATACGTCTACTTCACGCATTTTGAGTACCATCTCACGTCCTTCCGGGGAATATGTCGTAACAGTTCCCATTTCCCTGTCAACCGGGAGTATGTAAATTGGTGTACTGCCCTTTGCTGTCTGTGATACGACATTTGTGACAAGAGTGTCCCCTATTCCGCATACGATCTTTGCAACGCTGTTGGAAGTCATCGGAGCAATGATAAGTGCGTCATAGTATCCAACCTGAAGCGGTCCTGCGAGAAATGGCGAATTTGGTCCGCCTTCTGTCTTGAAATTAGGGAAATCCCTCTGTATATCATTCCACATGTGGTACCATTTCATAACGGTCTCTCCTTCCTTTGAAAGAAAAACCATTATCTCAAGATCGGTCTTGTTTTTGATATCCACCATTGTTTCATACGTTTCTTTGATAAGGTCGCCTGAACCTGTGATTCCCCATGCTATCCTTTTCATTATATGTGCCTTCTGTTCTTTTTTAGTATCCTATCAGTGATTCCTTGTTGATCTCACTGTCGGGTATTTTCATAGCCTGAAGTAGTTCCACCATTGCGTCAACCATGGGAGGCGGTCCGCATACGTAGAATGTTCTTTCAGAATAATCCGGTAATTCCCTTAGTATAAGATTCTCACAAATGCGCTCCCTGCATCCTGTCCAGTTTTCTGAGGCTCGTGTGAGGGTATTGAAAACCTTGAGGTTTGGGTTTTGCTTTTGCATTTCCCCAAGTTCTTCTGTGAATATCATGTCCTCTTCGGTTTTGTCACTGCATATCAGCATGATATCCGTATCAAGTTTCATATCAGTGCAGTATTTGCAGATACTGATCATTGGTGTGATTCCAATTCCGCCACTAAGAAGTGCAATCTTATCATGTTCACCCTCAAATGTCAGTTTACCAAATGGACCTTTAATAATTGCTTCGTCTCCCGGAACCATAGCATCAAGCATGTTTGAGAATTCATGCCCGGTGAGCTTTTTTGTAAATTCGATATGATCTTTTTCAGTTGGACTGCTGGAAAGTGTAAATGGTTTACCTATTTTTTTCTCTCCGTTGAACAGCTTGATAATCACATATTGTCCTGCTTTGTAATCAAAGTCATCCGGTCTCTTGAACCTGAAACTTTTTACGTTGTAAGTCCGCTTTATAATCTCTGTAACAGGTTCTTCAAATTCCAGATTTACTCCTCCTTGCGCAGGTCTTTTGTTGCTATGGCCGTTTTTATGAGTTTGTTCATTGTCCTGTGAAGGCTTCTGATGCCTTCTGAATCTTCTGCAGCACCTTCAGCACCTCTGTCCTGTGACCAGAAAGTTCCACCAAGGTTTGATCCGAATGATCCGCCTGCAACGGGTATCATTTCACTGATGACATAGAAATTGAGAATATTTTGTATGGCTGGCTCCTGTCCGCCCATCCGGTCTCCGCCAACGGCTGCAGCAGCGCCAACTTTGTTCATAAATGACTTTGGATTGCGTGCAACAACAGCGCGGCATCTGTCCATAATAGTTTTAGTCTGGGCACTTAAAGTACCCTGGTATACCGGAGTGCCGATAATCCATGCGTCTGCCCAGAGCATTTTATCGTAGAGTTCCACAAGATCATCTTTGTGAATACAGCCTTCTTTCTTGCGTACACAATAGTCACAGTGGATGCAGAATTTCATCTCTTTGCCTCTGGCAGAGAAATATTCAATCTCAACATCATACTTTTCCTGTGCAAATCTGAGAGCTTCATTTACAATATAATCTGTGGACTTCTTCCTGGGGCTTCCTGAGATACCCAGCAGGCGAATGCTTCTGTCTTCTGACATGGTGGCACTCCGTATTTGTTTATTCCAGTGTTATTGCTTCCTGTGGGCAGGCATCAACACAGTTTCCACATTCCACACAGTCGTCAGGACGTGCGATGACAGATTTTGGATTTCCATCCGCATCATCCTGTACTTCAATAACATCTGTTGGGCATGCCTGTGCACAGGCTCCTATTCCTTCACATTTATCTAAATCTACTTCTGGTGGCATTTTTGTATTCCTCCATTATTTTCTCTTTAAGACGTACATCGTAAATCCAAGAACCATTGCAGCAGTAACTACACCGAATCCCGGTGTACTTTCTGATTCTGGTTCGGGCTGGGTTCTTTCATTTGCAGGTGTTGACGGGTCATAAATTATTGCAGACATTTCGTTCATGTCAACAACCGGAACTTCTGTTTCTTCACCCAGAAGATGATCGATCATATCCTGTGGGGCTGACCTGTATTTCAGTGTACTTTCCACTGTAATAGGATAAACAGCATTCTCCGGAAGAACAAACGAGTGATGTTCGGTTACAGTTTCCTTTGGAGCTATTCTATTATCCTCAAGAATGCTTTCGGCAAGCCAGAAACTCTTTGTTTCTTCGCCGTTAGTGTCTCCAAGGACATTGTTGTACAGCATCTTTGCATCGATAATATTTCCGTCCGCATCAAGGCTACCTGCATCATATATGCTCTCACCGTTCGCATCTGTAGCTGTGACTTCAAGCCATATTTCCCTGATTTCAGATACCCCGGTAGGGATCTTATGTCCGGCTCCTGAGTTTGTAATGGCTACATCAATAGTGACTTCATCACCTGCTGATGCAATTTCAGGTGTTGTTAATTCAATTGTTGTGGCTTTTTCCAGTCTTTCAACTGCCATTTCAACTACGTTTTCAGCACCGAACATTGGTGGTATCAGGGTATTGGCACCTACAATGTCATGTGATGAGATATGATCTCTTTTCGGGACACTTGAACTGGCACGTCCGGGATTCGCCTTGAACTCAGTTATACCTTCTGTCATATGGCAGTCCTGACATACCACATTTTCTTCGGCATACTGACTTTCTTTCCAGGTGGAATATGTATCATCAATAACAAGTCCGTTCACAGGATTGATCACCTGATGGCACATCCCACAGTATTCTGACTGAGTATAAAGCTCGAGGTATTCAGACTTATGATAGGCATCTCTTGAATCATTGAACGGACCCCATTTCGTATCTCCCGGACTCACTGTGAAAGGAGCATTCCCTGTTCCGTTGCTTCCTGATACCACGTGACAGAAATCACACTGCACACCAAGTCTGGCAATATCGGACATTTCAGAACCGTCAATTGGTGGAATTTCACCGCTGACGACTCCTATGGGTGTGTGGCAACGTGAGCAGAACTCATCCAGCTCGCCATCTGTATCTTCGCTTGCTATCTTGACTTCTTCAAGGTAGAATGGGTCCAGATATGCGTTAAAGTGCATTGTTCCTTCCCAGTCAGCGTAAATTATTGCATGGCATTGTCTGCATCTGCTTTCATAGGCAAAGTCGTCTGAGCTGTATTCTCCAGCCTGGGTTGCAGGTGTTGCATTTGCAAAGTTTCCACTAACCAGTAGCAGAATAAAAATTGCAAAAAACAAACTACCTTTTACCAAAATCCCCCTCATGTCCTCTCCTCTAAGTATTCGATTTTCTATTTGGTGCTGAAGCACCGGTTTTTTCAGACCGGTGCAATGAGCAAAATTAATTCAGAGGAAACAAATCCTCTGCTCTGTTTCTCTGTTTATAATTACTTAAGCTGCTTTAGTGCATCTCTGCATGCAGCAACCGCAGGAGCTCCGGATGTGATGAAAATGACATCCATTACTTCCATGATCTCTTCTTTTGTTGCTCCACTCTTAAGTGCACTCTTCATCTGTGATATGACACAGCGCTCACACTGCTTGGATGCAACGATGGCAAGTGCCATGAGTATTTTTGTCTTTGCCGGAAGTGCACCATCTTTGAGAAGCCTGTGGTTACACATATTGTATTTCTGTAAAAACTCAGGCTCAAGTTCTCCAAGTGTTTCTAATATCTGTGGTGTGAATCCCAGCTTGTCGGACATATCATCAATTATTTCTCTGTGTCCGCCGCATCCTTTACCTCTTTCTCCGCACATTTTCTCTTCTCCTTTATTATCTATTGTCTTATAAAATCGGGGATGTTTCCATCCCGATTAATCGAATCCGTCTTCAATTGTCTGGTCAAAACAGTATTTGCAAAGAATCCTTGGCAGTCCCTTTGGCAGTCTCTGTACGTTAGGTGGCTGTCCAACAGTCACGGGAAGTTCAAGTTCTTTGCAGTGATCGCTACAGAGGCCCTTTCCGCAGGCAATGCAGACGCATGTTGCTTCTGTATCGTTTCCATCTTCCATGCAGTCATAACATTTCATCATGATATCACCTAGTAGTTCTCCTTCAGGGCTTCATGACATGGTATACAGAGCACTTTCTTCCAGTGCTGTACATCCTTGTAGTCACAGGAAATTCCCATTCCACATTTCAGCTTTATACTGTATTCACCTTCCCATACAGGTGTTTCTTCTCTTACAAGGTGGTCCTTGCAAACTCCTCTCCCGCAGATTATGCAGACAGCAACTGTATCACTGTCTTTTCCATTTTTTGCACATTCAAAGCATTTCATGACGATCACTCTGTCAATAAGTTGTTTGTTCGCAAATCTTTCTATTCGTCATTTCTGCAGATGCGAATATGTAGCATGATATTGGTATATACAGATGTAAGCACCGATATCCCCCCGCAGATATGAATAATAATTCTTCTAACGTTTACCGGATATATCTGTAACGGTAAATACTGGTCCTTTTTTTACCAAGTGTTTCTTTCCTGCAGTACTCTGTATGCTTAGTATTTATGAAAAATTATTTTTACTTACAATTAAATATTGCTTCTACTCTTTTGGTTATTTGTCTATACGATTTGTGCGATCAAACCAACAAAGTTTTAAATATGTATGGATACCTGAATAGGAACACACTTTACAGGAGGATTCAAATGACATTTGGAATTGAATTTGTACCAAGCGACCCGGTTTTAAAAATAGCTCACTATGCAAAACTTGCTGAACAGCAGGGCTTTGACAATGTATGGATCACAGACCACTACAACAACCGTGATGTCTATTCTACCTTAACCGTGCTTGCAATGAACACAAACAGTATCAAGCTCGGAACAGGTGTAACAAACCCATACACAAGAAATGCAGCTATCACAGCATCAAGCATCGGTTCACTTAATGAGATCTCAGGCGGCCGTGCAATTCTCGGTCTCGGTCCTGGAGACAAGGCAACCTTTGATGCAATGGGCATCTCATGGGACAAGCCACTCACAACAACAAAGGAAAGCATCGCTGCTATCCGTGGCTTCCTCGCTGGAGAGAAAGTAACCATGGATGGCGACATGATCAAATTCGGCGGCGCAAAGATGGCATTCAAGGCTGGCGATGTACCTATTTACATGGGTGCACAGGGTCCAAAGATGCTCGAGCTCGCAGGAGAGGTATCAGACGGTGTACTTATCAATGCATCACACCCAAAGGACTTCGAAGTAGCTGTTAAGCAGATCGCAGCAGGTGCAAAGAAGGCAGGCCGTGACCCTAAGGAAGTTGACGTAGCAGCATACGCATGCTTCTCAATTGACAAGGACGCAGCAAAGGCAAAGAGCGCAGCACAGATTGTAGTTGCATTTATCGTTGCAGGTTCCCCTGATATGGTACTTGAACGCCATGGAATTGACCCGGCAGCAAAGGCTGACATCGGCGGAGCAATCGCAAAGGGCGACTTCGGCGCACTCATGGGCGGCATGGTCACAGATAGCATGATGGACGCATTCTCTATCTGCGGAACACCAGATGACTGTAAGGCAAGAATCAACGAGCTTCTTGACATCGGTGTAACACAGATTGTTGCTGGTTCCCCAATCGGACCAAACAAAGAGAAGGCTATCAAGCTTATCGGCAAAGAAATCATTGGATAAACAAAAGAAAAGAACGTCGGAGGCAGTTAATGGCCCATCCAAAAATATTAGAGGTCATTGAGCACGACGTCTGCACTTCTTGTGGGGCATGCGTTTCAGCATGTCCTGCAGGTGCTATTGTTATGAACAAGCATGCAGAAGTCCGTGACCCTGATAATTTAGAATACTACGTCAAAGGCGCAGCACCTGATGTATGTGAGCAGTGTCTCACTTGCGGAAGACTCTGTCCTGTTATTGACGGATATGTAGAAGACGAATTTGCAAACGTAAAAGAGTTCTTTGGAGCAAAAAGCACAATACACGGTCAGGATGGCGGTGTAACTTCAATTCTTGCAAAAGCTCTGCTTGAAACCGGTACGGTAGATTGTATTGTTGGTATCGCCAGAGATGGTGCATGGGGTACTGAACTTATTGTTATGACCAAACCGGAAGATGTTGATAGGACAACAGGTACTAAGTACACATACGATTCTGTACTTTCAGCACTCAGGGAACCTTTTGAGAAATACGATAAGATTGGTGTAATTGGCGTACCTTGCCAGGCACACGGCGCACGTCTCCTTTTTGAGAATAACAATGACAAGATCGTTGTGATCCTTGGTCTGTTGTGCATGGAAAGTTTCTACCATGACGTAATGACTGAGAAGATCGTTCCTGAAGTAATGGGACTTAATCTTGAAGACGTTGTTAAGATGGACTTCGGTAAGGGTAAGTTCTGGAACTACACAAAGGACGGCGAAGCTCACAGCGTAAAGATTCCTGAAGTCGCTCACTACGCAAGAAACCCATGCCACAACTGTTGTGACTACACATCAGTATCTGCTGACATATCACTCGGATCTGTTGGTACGCCTGATGGCTGGAACTGTGTGCTAATAAGAACTGATGTAGGCAAGAAGATGTTCGAGCTTATCAAAGATAAGGTCGAGATCATGGAAGATCCAAAGCCAGGAATGGATCTTATCAAGAAACTTGCTAAGATGAAACACGATAACAACTCAGGCCACTACCTTGAAGTCTGTGAGAAATTCTCATTCGACGAATGTGGCATTCACTGATGGTTTATCATATATGCACATGAGAAGAGCGTTCTATATCGGACGCTTTCAACCATTTCATCTTGGACACTACTCTTTAATAAAGGATATTGCCCGGGATGCAGATGAAGTAGTAATTGGTATAGGCAGTGCGCAGAAAAGCCACGAGCCTAAGAATCCATTTACTGCAGGTGAACGCGTAATGATGATCAAGCATGCTCTTGAGGATGCTGGTATAAAACATTACGCGATTCCTCTGGAAGACCTGCAAAGAAATGCTGTGTGGGTCTCTCATATTATTTCTATGACACCACCTTTTGATGTGGTCTATTCTAACAATCCACTTGTTGTGCGTCTTTTTCAGGAATCCGGGATTTTAGTGGAACAACCTCCGATGTACCAGAGAGAAGGTTATTCCGGCAGCGAGATTCGAAAAAGGATGTTAAGGGGAGAGGATTGGAAATCCCTTGTGCCTGCTGCGGTTATTGACGTAATAGATGAAATTGATGGCGTGAACAGGCTCAAAAGTGTGTCAAAATCAGATAAAGACTACAGGGATTAGATCCTTACAGTCAATTACTCTTAATTATTTTTAAATATAATTTTCTCCCATTCAGAAAGGAAGCATAATGACACAAAATGGCAGAGTAGATTATGATCTGGGCGGCGACTCCGAAAGGAAACTGGTACATGTGATATCAGGTCTTGCTTACATACCTCTTGTGTATTTCTTCACAGAAATTTCGCTCTATGTTCTGTTTCTCCTGGAGTTTGTATTCTTTATATCGGTTGTTTCACTTGCATTTTTAAGAAAAGCAAAATATCAGCCTGTTTGTGATATGATCCGCCGCTGGGGTCGCAAAAAGGAAAATTATCTTCCCTTAAAAGCAACTTTGCTTATCAATACGGGAATCTTAATCTCATATTTTTTGTTCCCTGTTAATATTGTATGTGCTGCAATTGCAATAACTGCACTTGGGGATGGCATTGCAACTGTGGCAGGGGGAAGGTTCGGCAAGCATAATTTACCTTACTCCGAAAGAAAAACATATGAAGGCACAATGGCAGGGATAATTGCAGCTTTTGCAAGTACGGTTATTTTTGTATCACCTGTCCAGGCACTTTTTGGAAGTGTCGGTGCATTATTCATTGAGAGTGTAATTGGCAGGGATCTCAGGACAGGCTCATCCATAAATTCCTTTATTAATCTGATTAAAAATGATAATCTGGTACTTCCTATTGCTTCGGGTTTTATCATGCTTGCAATGGGGCAATAATCCTGAATATTTTCAGGTTCAAGAGTACTTTCTTTTTTAGCAGGATTTTATCCGCATTCAACAATGCCTATATACTCACTATCATCTTATATAGAATAAATTAAAAATTAACAATTAATTTTAATTTATTAGTTAAGTGTGGGATGATAAAAATATGGATGCTAAGAAATTTACTCCATTGGCATTTCTGGCTTCACTCGGTGCCGGCGGAATCGCAGTAATGCCATTTGTACTGATGCAATATACACTGGATCACGGTGCCGGCCTGATAACAAGGGCACAGTTATGGTCTATGGATTTATCCTCCTATCAGGTACTCTATTATTACCTGCTGGAGTTTGTAATGATATTGTTCACTTTAATTCACTTTGCTCTGACCATAATATTTACAATCAAGCTTGTAAGGTGGATGAAAACCGATAGTTTCTCATCTCTTATTAAAGATCCATTGAGAAATACTGGAATTCTGGCACCTCTGATATCATATCTCATGTCCATGAACGTTATGATAGGCCCACTGAGGTATTTTTTGCCAGTACTGTCAGGTAATTTTGCAGCACTCTTCTTCCCGGCAATGATATTCTGGTCACTGTTCTTTATTCTGGTGTTGTTTACTGAGATCAGGCTTCTGGAAATCTCTTTCAAGAATGGATTTGATATCAATAAGATTAATTTCGGCTGGCTGCTGCATCCGTTCCTTTTGGGAATGCTTACAGTTGTTGGGACAGGAATTGCCGCAATGGCAAGCGATAATACAATTGCAAATACCGCAGCTTTCATGTCCCTAATATCCGGTTCAATGGGAATGTTCCTGCTGTTTGTAAAAATGGTTATACTTTTCAAGAGCCATTTCCAATCCCCGGGTCTTCCGGAAAAGCACTTTTTGCCAAGCTTCCTGATAGTTATACCCAACATAACGCTCTATGCAATAAGTGGTTTCAGGCTTGGTCATTTCCTTGAAAGAACATATGGATTTGAACTGGGCGCTTATTTCTATTTTGTAGTCGGACTGGCTTTTGCATTTGAAATCTGGTACATGCTCTTTGGTTTCTCCCTTTTGATAGACTACTTCAGGAATAACCATTTCAAAGAGTTCTATGTGACCCAATGGGGACTCATCTGTCCACTGGTAGCATTTGCAGTTCTTGGTTCATTTGCTCACAGGATTGTGTTTAACAACATTGTGCTTTATGGAATTCTGGTAATGTTTATGCTTCTGACAATTCTGGTATACTTTGAGTTGCTAAGCAAACATATCAAATGCAGTCGCTCCAGCCACGCTACATTGAGCTGTGCTGTATGATGTCAGAAAAAACAATTAGTAGATGGATTTTTCAATAAAAACCGGCAAAGCCAGTTTTTTTGAGATTTTCATCTCAGGATTTAAGAATAATTGCTGATTTTTATTATTACAAGCACGCTGTAATGTTATAAGGATCTCCATATCTTGTTTTGTTATTTGTGTATTCATATTTGATGGAAACATTGCACCCGGTTAATGATATATAATGATTTTTTGTAGTAACTTTATTGATTGCATTCACATCCCGATTTCATCAGGCAGGTTGCGTTGATACAATCAAAAGGGGGTTCAATGTTCAAAAATCAGGAGATTATTTCCAAGGCAAAAGAAGCCATTTTGGATTTTGATGACAAAGCAGCCGAAATGATTGCTAAAGAAGCCCTTGAGGCAGGTATTGATCCTTTAGAGCTCATTGAGGGAAGTTTCACAGGGGCTATGGTCGATGTAGGTGAACAATTTGCAGCAGGTAAACTGTTCCTTCCTCATATGCTTGCAGCAGTTGATGCAACACAGGCAGCAATGTCCATACTTTTACCTGAAATTGAAAAGATGGGTTCTAAAATCAATTTTAAGGGTACGGTTGTTATTGGCACAATTGAAGGTGACATTCATTCCGTAGGAAAGGATATTGTCGCAACGGCTCTCATAATTGCAGGATATAATGTAGTTGATCTTGGCAGGGATGTGCCTATAGAGCATTATGTAAAAAAAGCACAGGAAGTAAACGCAGATGTGGTAGCTTCCTCGGCACTCATGACCATTACGATGATCAATCAGATGCGTATAGAAGAGCAGCTCACCGAGGCAGGTCTCAGGAATAGTGTCAAAACAATGGTTGGTGGCGCACCTGTTACTCAGGAGTGGGCTGACAGGATTGGTGCAGATATCTACGCTGAAAATGCAAGAAATGCAGTGGACAAGATCAATGCATTATTAGCATGAAAAATGATCATACCCTTTTCCATCTGACTCCTTCTTTCCCATCCTCTATGACAATGCCTTTTTCTTTTAATTTGTCCCGTATAGAATCTGCTGTTGCCCAATCCCTGTCAATACGTGCTCTTTCCCTGAGTTCTATCATTTCCTTGATATCCTCATCTGAAAGTCCGCTACTTTCCTTTTCAGATGTCTTTTTACTATCATCTTCAAAGATTCCCAGAACTTCATTTATTTCTGAAAAGAAATCAAGTACATTTTCAAGTGAGTTTCTTCCAGGTTTTTCATTTGTTAAAATGGAATTGACTTTGCGGCTGAATACAAAAAGATTACCAATTGCTTCCCGTGTGTTGAAATCATCATCCATTGACTCAACAAATGAAGATCTAGTTTCATCCATGAGTTCTGAGAGGCCGCAATCAGCATTGTTGTCTGTTGCTTCGGATACAGCATGTTTTACGTTTGAGATGGTGTTCAGTAATCTTTGTCTCGCTTTTCCAGCTTCCACAAGCGCATCCTCGCTAAAGTCAATGGTGCTTCTGTAGTGGGTATAAACGATGAAGAACCTGATTGTTCCAGGTGGGAATTTAGCAAGCACCTCTTTTATAGTAAAGAAGTTTCCAAGGGACTTTGACATTTTCTCCTTATCAATGGTCAGAAAACCATTATGCATCCAGTACTTACTGAAAGGATGTTTTCCAGTGCAGCTTTCAGATTGATGTATCTCCGCCTCATGATGCGGAAAAACAAGATCTAGTCCGCCGCCATGGATGTCCAGTTGCTCAGAGCAGTATTTCATGGACATAACAGTACATTCGATATGCCATCCTGGTCTTCCTCTGCCCCAGGGGCTGTCCCAGCCCGGCTCATTCCCTGGAGAATTTTTCCAGAGAACAAAATCGAGCTGATACTTCTTGTCATCTTCTACATCAATTCGGCACCCTGATCCCTCCATTAAACCTTCAACGGTCTGGTGGCTGAGTATGCCTATCCTGTCCGCAGATTTTTGAAGGTCATAGTATACGTTCCCTTTTGAGGTTGAATATGCTGCGCCGTTATCAATTAGAGTTGCAACGGTGTCAATTATGTCTTCGATATGCTCTGTTACTTTAGGACGGGTATCAGGTTCCATCACTCCAAGAGCCTGCATATCCTCTTCAAAAGATTCAGTAAACTTTTTCGAAAGCTCAAAGGCATCCTCCCCGCTTTCCTTAGCCCTGTCTATTACTTTGTCGTCTACATCAGTGATATTGGATACATAATTGACATTGTATCCTCTATACATCAGATAGCGTCTGATTATGTCAAAAGAAACGTAACTTCTGGCATGCCCCAGGTGGCAGTGGTCGTAAACTGTGGGTCCGCAAACATACATATTTACCTTCTTTCCGTTCAAGGGCACAAAATCCTCGTTTTCCCTTGTCAATGTGTTGTAAACTCTTAGCACCACAGTAAACACCTGATAAATAAAATGCCGAGAGAGAGATTCGAACTCCCGGAAAACCGCTCTGCAGGCGGTCACATTAGCCACTCTGTCATCTCGGCAGGATGATATGAGATTTTAAAAATCCTATACAGCATACTCTATTAATCTATTTATGTTTTCGCATCACAATATTTTATCTGATTTTTCTGGAATAGTATTTTAATATAATTCTACTATGAAAAAATTTATTTATGAATATCTCTAATGATTAACCGGGTAAAGTGTGTAAAATGTTTTCTTATTAATGTCTTTTATCAGAATATCAGGAATGAACCCGATTTCTATGGTTGCTTGAGACCTTAGTAATCATTCCGGTATCTTGACAGGATATGAAAACATAACAAAGGAGTGTCAAATATAGATGTCCGGAGGATCTGGAAAGACCTCAGGTACCCTGTCATTGTCAGGACAGGGTTACATAGCGTTGCTGGGTGCAGCTTTAGCTTTTGTTCTGTTAATGTTCGTCTTCTTGCAAGCCAGCGCTTTATATGAAGAAAATCTGATACTTAACAAGAAATCAGAAGTTAACACACAATTATTCTCCAGTGGCAACACACTGGAAAACCATGTCAACAATGTTTTATCTCATCTTGACGGACTCGATGCTTTTATCAGGGCAAATCCTACACAAGAGGCGATGGATAAGCATTTTGAAGCGTTTGCATTCGGTTTATATTCCGGGTCACCAGCCATTCGTTCTATTGAAGTGTATACCAATTTTTCAGGAGCCTATGTTTATCCTCTTCAAGGTAATGAAATTGTAGCCAACCGCACGCTGGATGATCTGATTAACGATGAACGCCCGCAGGTTCGTAATGATGTACTAAAAGCCATTCAAACCCATGATGCTGTTATTACCGGTCCCTACGAAATGCAGCGTGGTGGCTATGGTATAGTAGTCCGGCAGCCGGTTTACATCAAAGATTCCTTGTGGGGCATTGTTACAATGGTCATCGATGTACCATCGTTGCTTCAGGCATCGGGATTAGTAGTTGGGAATGACAATATAGATGTAGCCTTACGTGACGACTCCGATCAGTTGTTATTTGGTTCAGATGACGTGTTCCGGATGGAGCATGAAATCTATTATGTTGTTCTCTCTGAGAGGACCTGGGAACTTGCTGCTGTCCCGATAGGTGGGTGGGATAACTCAGTGGCAGATACTTTACTGGTATTCCAAAAAGGCGGAATCATCATTGTCATCCTCCTGACATTAGTTGTATATCTTCTGCTGAGTTACAGTGTTTCCCTTAAAAAGGAAATTGAGACTCGTACAGCATCCTTGAATGAATCCGAAAACCGATATCGTCAGTTGTTTGACAATAACTCTGACTCGCTTTTCCTCATTGATGAAAATGGCAGGATACTGGATGCCAATAGGGTTGCAGAGGATCTTTACGGGTATAGCAGAAGTCATTTGTTGGGCATGGTTGCCTGGGATTTGTCCCCGGTTCATCTAAGTGATCCTTCCAAATTCCCGATTACAGAAATCATGAGTACTGGATTGCAGTTCCAGTGGACTCATGTACGCAAAGATGGTTCGCAGTTTCCGGTTGATATCAATGCCAGTCCAATTGTTCTGGATGGCCAGAAGTACATTCTTGCCAGTGTAAGGGATATTACTGAAAGTAAGAAAATAGAAAAAGCTCTTGTTGAAAGTGAAAAGAAATATCGCTTACTCACAGATACTGCAAGGGATTTCATAATAGTTCATGATCTGCAGGGCAAGTTACTCTATGCGAATAAAATTGCTGTGGAGTTCAGTGGTTATTCAGAATCCGAATTTCTCTCTAAAAACGTGACTGAATTCGTATCTCCTGATGAACAGAAAAAGATGTATGAGCGCAGAGGTCACCGTGTAAATCTCGATAGGAAAACCTTCCTTTATGAAACAAAATTCGTTGACAAAGATGGAAATGAAATTCCGATAGAGGTAAGTTCTGTTCCTATGGAAGACAAGGATGTCACGCCCAGCATCCTGATTGTTGCCCGTAATATCACTGAACGCAAGATCGCTGAGAAGAAGCTCCATGAAAATGAAGAAAAACTGAAATTGTTCATCGAACATGCTCCTGCCGCATTGACAATGCTGGATCGCGATATGCGACATATAGCAGTTAGCCGTAGATGGATGGAAGAGTATCACCTTGGGGATCAGGATATTATTGGAAAATCCCATTACGAAGTTTTCCCTGAAATAGGTGACAGGTGGAAAGAAGTTCATAAGAAGTGTATGAATGGTGAAGTTATTCGGTGTGAAGAGGATCTTTTCGAAAGGGAGGACGGAACAAAACAATGGTTACGTTGGGAGGTTCGACCCTGGCGAACTAACGATGATAAAATCGGTGGTATTGTAATTTTCTCGGAAGATATCACCGAACGCAAAATGACAGAGTCAGCGCTTATTAAAACCGAGGAAATGTTTGCTACAGTATTCAATACTGTGCCTGATAGCATTATACTCACATCTTTTGATGGTAACATCGTCAATGTCAATAATAGCTTCCTGAAGAATAAAGGATACAGAATAGATGAACTTCTTGGTTTTTCTCTCTGTGATCTTGCAATATGGCCTGACTCCGGCATATGTGATCAGTATATTAATCAGCTTAAGTTCAATGGAACTGTGCGAAATTTGGGAATTGATATTCGTACTAAAGAAGGCGAAAATCTCTCGGTTATAATTTCAGGGGATATTATTTCAACAGATTCTGAAAAGTATATACTTACAGTATTCAGGGACATAACTGATCTTAAAAACACAACAGACGAACTAAAGAGGAATAAATCCCTTTTAGATGAAGTTAGTGAGATAGCAAGTGTTGGTGGCTGGAGCCTGGATGTTTCATCAGGGGAAATAGAATGGACTCCTGAGGTATTCAATATTCATGATATGGACCCTGAGCCGGGAGGCACAGTAAATGTAAGCGAAGGTATGGATTACTATGCACCAGGTTCAAAAGAAATTATCAGCAAAGCTGTTCAGGACGCAATAGAGAAAGTGCAGCCATATGATCTTGAACTTGAGCTGATAACCGCAAAAGGTAATCATAAATGGGTTCGTGCAAGTGGTCGCCCAATTGTTACTGACAACAAGGTTGCAAAATTAATTGGTTCTTTCCAGGATATAACGGATCGTAAACTTTCAGAATTTGAACTTTTTAAACAGGATCGTTTACTCAACGAAATGGGAGATGTTGCAAAAATAGGAGGATGGGAGTTTGATGTTTTGTCCGGCAAATCCACATGGACCCGAGAGGTTGCGCTAATTCATGGGTTTGATCCAGATACCAAAGCAAATGTAGACCTGAGTTTGCAATATTATCCTCCGGATTCACGTGAAATAATTTCAAAAGCTTTCCAGAATGCTATTGAAAACGGAGAACCTTATGATCTTGAGCTCGAATTTATTTCTTCTGAAAATGTGCATAAATGGGTAAGGACAGGTGGGCAACCTGTTTTTGAAAATGGCAAAATTGTTAAAGTTGTTGGATTTTTACAGGACATAACTCATCTTAAAAAAGTCGAATTTGAACTCCAGAAAGAGAGAGTGCTTCTGGATGAAGTTGGTGAAATTGCAAGTATTGGCGGCTGGGAGTTTGATGTAGTCACCGGAGAAGGCACATGGACACCTGAAGTTGCAAGGATTCACGGAGTAGATCCTGACGATCCTACAAATGAAGATATAGGACTGAGTTTCTTCGTATCAGAATCAAAAGAGAGAATTGAGGCTGCCATCCAAAATGCGGTTGATAATGCTGAACCATATGATCTGGAACTTGAACTAATATCTGCAGACGGTGTGAACAAATGGGTACGTACCATTGGACGCCCTGTTTTAAAAGATGGTAAAGTTGTAAAGCTGACCGGCTCCATGCAGGACATAACTGAGCGTAAGATAGCTGCCGACATGTTACAGGAAAGTGAGCTTCGGGTAAGGAATAAGTTGAATGCTATTCTGGAACCGGAGGGGGATCTTGGGGAACTGGAACTTGCTGATATAGTTGATGTCGAGGCTCTGCAAAAATTGATGGATAAATTTTACCAGCTTACCAAAATGGGTGGAATGGCCATACTTGATCTCAAGGGCAATGTTCTGGTAGCTGTCGGGTGGCAGGATATTTGCACAAAATTCCATCGTGTCCATCCGGAGACATGTAAGCATTGTACTGAAAGTGATGTAGAACTGACTACAGGAGTAGAACCAGGTAAATTCAGGTTCTACAAATGCAAGAATAACATGTGGGATATGGTAACTCCCATTGTAATGGGGGGTTTGCATGTTGGAAACCTTTTCATTGGTCAGTTTTTCCTTGATGATGAAGAGATTTCCTATGAAACATTCAGGAATCAGGCAAATCAATATGGTTTTAACGAAAAGGAATACTTAGAAGCACTTGACAGGGTTCCACGCTGGAGCAGGGAAAAAGTGGATTCGCTGATGACTTATTATTCCCTCCTTACTAATCTGATATCCACATTAAGTTATAGTAATGTCAAGCTTGCAAGGACCCTGAACGAACGTGATGAACTGCTCACATCGCTTCATGAAAGTGAAGAACGGTTCCGTGCTACATTTGAACAGGCAGCTGTTGGTGTGTGTCTGGCCAACATGGATGGGTTCTTACTCCAGATGAATCAGCGCTTTTGTGATATTATAGGATATGATAACGAGGAACTTATCCGGATGAATTTTGCCGATATTACCTATCATGAAGACCTTGGTGACGAATTATCTATGGTTGAAGAGCTGGTTTTAGGAAAAAGAAAAGATTATTCCATCGAAAAACGATATGTTCGCAAAGATGGAAACTTGATATGGGTTAATGTCACTGTTGCAATTGTAAATTCCTCTACAGGTGAACCTCTGTATTTCATCGCCATGATAGAGGACATTGATTCCCGAAAGCAGGCTGAAGCGGAGATTAAACTGAAAAGCAATGCTCTGGAATATTCACTGAATGGTTTTGATATTATAAATTCAGAAGGTAAATTTATTTACGCCAACAAAGCATATCTTAAGATGTGGGGGTATGACGATATAAGTGAGATCCTGGGAACTTCTCCTGTCGGCCATTGTAATGACCCCGAAGTTCCGGCAGAGATTATGAGTAATCTAAAGGAAAAAGGCGAATATGCCATTGAATTTACAGCTCTGCGTAAAGATGGTTCCACTTTTGAAGTCCTGATGTATGCCCAGCTTTTTGAGGACATTCAGGGCAATGAAATCTATATGGGTTCTTCTGTTGATATTACAGATCGTAAAAAAGCAGAAGAAGAAATTCTTCGTTATAATGAACGCTTGAATATGCTTCATAATATCGATACGGATATTATTTCCTCAGTATCTTCCGAGGAGATTGCTAATGAAGTGCTTTATCATTTACGTAAACTGGTTCCATGTTCCATTGCAATTATAAGGCTTGTTGATGCCGATACTAACGAAAAAGTTGTTTTTGCAGTAGATTCTGAACACGAATCCCAGTTTGCCACTGGATCACGTTCTCCTCTTGATTCTTTACCCCAACTTGACAGATTAAAGGCCGGGGAAACAGTAATCATTCCTGATTTAAACAAATATAAAACACCGGATTCCGAACTGGGAAAGACATTTTCCGAAGAAGATGTACATTCGGGTTTTGTCGTGCCATTACTTATAGAAGGCGAATTGATGGGTATTTTAAGCCTTGCCTCAGATAAGCCTGATTTTTTTACAAAAGAATATCAGGAAATAGTAACAGAAATTGCAAACCAGCTTGCTATAGCTATACATCATTCAAGCCTGAATGATCAGGTGCGAAAACATGCGGAAGAACTCGAACTACGTGTGGCTGAACGCACATCCCAGCTACAGGAGGCTAATAAAGAACTTGAAGCCTTCACATATTCCGTATCTCACGACCTGCGTGCTCCTTTAAGGGCAATTGATGGTTTTTCAAGAATCATAACTGAGGATTATGAGGAGCTTTTTGATGATGAAGGAAAGCGCCTTTTCAATGTTATAAGGACCAATACACAGAAAATGGACAAACTTATCACAGACCTTCTGGGGCTTTCCAGAGTTGGAAGAAACGAAATGAATTGCGCTCTTATAAGCATGAATTTCATGGTAGAATCAGTCTTCAATGACCTGGCAGCAACTGAAAATAACCATGATATAAAGTTCAGTGTTTCCGAGCTTCCAGACAGTTATGCAGACTCTTCTCTTATAAAGCAAATATGGGTCAATCTGCTCTCTAATGCCATTAAATACAGTTCATCCCGGGAAAAAGGTGTAGTTGAAGTAGGTTCTTACACTGAAGATGCAATGAATGTTTACTATGTAAAGGACAACGGTGTGGGCTTTGATCCTAAATATTCTCATAAGCTCTTTGGAATATTCCAGCGTTTACATAGCGAGAAAGAATTTCCGGGGACAGGTGTAGGACTTGCCATAGTACAACGTATAGCAAGGAGGCATGGGGGAGATGTCTGGGCCGAAGGGGAACTTGATAAAGGAGCTACATTTTACTTTTCATTACCTATAAAAGAGGGAGACAATGTTTGCGGAGAATGAAGTTGAGATAGTACTTGTAGAGGACAATCCCAATGACAGGGAATTGGCTCTCAGGGCATTGAAAAAGAACAAGATAGCTAATAATATTGTTGTTCTTGAAGATGGGGAACAGGCTATTGATTATCTTTATGGCAGGGGAGAATTTGGAGATCGTGATACAAATGTAAATCCCCGTCTTGTTTTACTTGACCTAAAACTTCCAAAAATGGATGGTCTTGATGTTCTAAAAGTAATAAAAAGCGATCCGGATAAAAAAATGATTCCTGTTGTGATGTTAACCTCATCAAAAGAAGAATCTGATGTTGTTGAAAGCTATCGGCTTGGGGTTAACAGTTATATTGTAAAACCAGTAGATTTCGATAATTTCGTGGAAGCAATACGCAATATTGGTTTTTACTGGCTATTGATGAATGAAAGCCCTAACAAGAAGGAGTGATCTATGGAGCAAAATTCTGATTTGCGAATACTGTTCGTAGAGGATGTCCCTTCTGATATGGAGCTGGCAGAGAGGATACTGCGGAAAGATGGATTGATTTTTAGCTCCATAAGAGTAGAGACTGCCGATGAATTCCTGAAACAGTTAGATGAATTCAAACCCCACCTGATTATTTCCGATTACAGCCTTCCTGTTTTTGATGGCATGAGGGCACTCAAATTGCTTCTGGAATATGATAGCAGCATTCCGTTTATAGTTTTCACTGGCTCCCTCAATGAGGAAACAGCAGTAAAATGTATGAAAGAAGGTGCGACGGATTATGTTCTCAAGGATCGTATCAAAAGATTGCCTTATTCAGTAAGGGAAGCTCTTGATAAAAAAGAAGCACGTGTGGCTAAAGAAGTTGCAGAAGATTCCCTCAAGGCAAGTGAGGAACGATTAAAGCTTGCTATGGAAGTTTCAGGTCAGGGTTTCTGGGACTGGGATATGGATACTGATAAAGTATATTTCAGTAAGGGCTGGTATTCCATGTTTGGATATAATCCTGGTGACCTGCCGGAAACATTTGATGCATGGAAATCAATTTTACATCCGGAAGATCAGGATGTTGTCATTTCCAGATTACTTGATAATCTGCGAAACAGGGAGCCATTCCAGATGGATTTCAGGATGTGTTCAAGTGATGGCACATGGATATGGATTACAGGTCATGGGAAACCCTTTGATATTGATAAAAACAATGTTCCTCACAGGTCTATTGGAACCTGTATTAATATAACAGACAGAAAACTTGCCGAGGAGCAGATGCTAAGAGCAAGAATTGCTGCTGAGGAGGCTAACCAGTATAAAAATGAGCTGCTGGCCAACATTACCCACGAACTTAAAACTCCTCTGAGTTCTGTTATCGGCTTTTCCGATGTATTGCTGGAAGGTGTATCCGGCCAACTGAATGAGTCACAGCAGGAGTATATTTCAATAATCAACAAAAGTGGAGCCAGGTTACTTGAGCTTGTTAACAGGATGCTGGATTTATCCATGATAGAATCAGGTCGGATGGATTTGAGCTATGAAAGTTTCAGTCCTGATTATGTTCTTTCTATTGTTCTTAAAAGGTCAAGTTCACTGGCTGCCAAAAAGAATATTTGTGTAAATTCAGCTATCGACCCCGGTCTTGAAGAAATAATAGCTGATGCCGATAAGGTTACCGAGATGCTTTACAATGTCGTGGAAAACTCAATTAAATTTACTCCGGAAGGCGGTAAGATATCAATATCTGTAAAGGAAAATTCTGATTATGTTTATTTTGGAGTTTCTGATACGGGAATTGGAATTGAGAAAAAAAATATGGAAAGAATATTCGAACCTTTTGTACAGTTAGATGGTTCTGTAAGCCGCAAACATGGCGGTGTGGGGCTGGGCCTGATGCTTGTCAGGGAATATGTAAAAATGCATAACGGCGACATTCAGGTCGAAAGTGAATATGGCAAAGGAACTACATTCACGCTTAAACTACCCAGAGTTCCTGAAAACCTGAAACAGAATATGCAGGCAAGTTTTGTTGGGAATTAATTGTTATTCAGTCAAATGGATAGTCAAACCAGTCAACAGATCCCGGCCTGAATTCCTCTTCAAGTTCTTCTGTATTGCCGTTTCGCAGTCCCCGGATTATTCGCATGATAGCCTTCTCTGTATTGTCTGCACTTTCTCCGCTAGTATCAAGTTCAAAGACTTTTTCACACCACTCCACTGATTCTGCAAGGATTATATCAAGAGCCTCAGCTTCGAGATTTTCCTTTACTTTTTCTTCGGAGTAATTCCTTTTTTCAAGTCTTCCTCTTAGTATTGCAGGGTCAGTTCTCAGTACAATAACAATATCAGCAATGTGGTGGGAGAGGTGACTATCAACTATCGTTACAGGATATGACCTGTCATGAAGCTCAAGGACTCTGTCATAAACCCTGTCCATATCAGCAACAACACAGTCTCTTTCCGAATCAACTTCAGAGTAGAGTTTTTCTTCTTTTATCAGTTCATTGAGATGGATTACCTGATAGAACCGCTCCTTTTCAAGCAGTTTTGTCACAGATGTTTTTCCAGTTCCCGGAGTTCCTGTGATACCGATAAGCATAGTTAAGAATAAGTATACTAGTGCTTAATTCTTGTGATGTTCTTTGGTTTGCATTAATAATTTTTCTCCCTTAATTACATATACTAAAATTGCATAATACATAATAGTGGGGAGAGCTTTAAGGTGGATAAACTATGTTATCCTCTTTTCTTTCTGCATTGAACATCGGAGTGGGAAATATAGCATAGCCGGAAATACTGCTGTAGCAATACGATGTATGATGGTGAAAAGTTAAATTAAGATGTTCCTAGCGGATGCTGTATTTCATCAGATTATTTAAACAAAATAAACAAAGGAGAATAAAATGGCGTCTTTAATAGGACTTTCTATAGCATTTCTAGTATTGGCCCTGGTAGCTTACATTTTTGGAGCAAGAGGAATTGCTGGTTTGTCTATGGAAATTGCAAAATGGCTGGTAGTTATCTTTGTGATACTTGCGATCATATCTTTTTTCTTCTAACAAAAACCGGCTATTGATTTGATTTCTTAACAACAGAAAAGTGTAAATTCATCTTTTTTTGCGATGAATTACAAATTTAATTTTTGTTATCAGATGTTTTTCTTATCCTGAAATCCTGATAGGTTCCTTCCAGTAATCTCCGTTTCTTGCAGAATCAACAGACTTTCTTGCTCCAGTCCAGCGTTTTCTCCAGGAAGCTTCCCATGGTCTGTTTTTTGGATTAATGCCATATTTTCCCAAATGAATACTTCCTCCTTTGTCTTTTGTTTTTGTATATGGAAAATTGCAGAGAATTCTCTAAGCAATCTGGAAATGAGTTACAGAGTAAAATCTCTGCAACAATAATTAGCTAGTTCTTTTGCATCTGTTCAGCAATTTTCAGGAAATTCTTGACAATCCACAATCCTTCTTCGGTAAGTATGGATTCCGGATGGAATTGTACACCGTACACTGGATATTCTTTGTGTTCAACTGCCATGATTATATCATCATCTGTCTTTGCAGTGACTTTGAGGTCATCTGCCAGTTTCTCAATGGCAAGTGAATGGTATCTTCCACCCTTAAACTTGTTATCAAGTCCTTCAAAAAGCGGAGATTCCTCATGACTGATATCAGATGTTTTTCCATGAATCGGGCCACCCTTTGCATGTCCGATGGTTCCGCCAAACGCGGTATTTATCGCCTGGTGGCCAAGACAAACTCCGAGTACAGGTTTTTCAGGACCAAATTCCCTGATAACATCAAGGCATGAACCAATATCTTCTGCTTTGTGAGGTGTGCCAGGTCCCGGGGAAATCACGATTGCATCAGGGTTGATTTCCTTTACTTCTTCAAGGGAAATGGTGTTAGGAACGACCATGGTATCAGGTTCGTATATGGACACATAGTCCACAAGATTCCAGACAAAAGAATCCTTGTTGTTTATGAACAATACCTTCATTGTTTTCCTCCTATGGCCTTTATCATTGCAGCCATTTTCCTTTCGGTTTCGTTGTATTCGTATGTCGGGTCCGAGTCAGCTACAATACCGGCTCCTGCCTGTACGTAAGCTGTGTTATTCTTGATAAGAACTGTCCTTATAACAATTGCAAAGTCTGCGTCTCCATTCCATGAATAGTAACCGACGCCGCCGCCATAGATGCCTCTTGACTCAGGTTCAAGGTCATCTATTATTTCCATTGCCCTTATCTTTGGTGCACCGGAAAGTGTTCCGGCAGGGAATATGGCACGTGTAGCATCGAACTGGTCACATTCGTCCCTGAGTTCTCCGCTGACTGTACTTTCGATGTGCTGGAGGTGGGAATACTTAACCACGCTCATAAGGTCGTCAACTTTAACGGTCCCTCCTTTTGAGACCATTCTGACATCATTGCGTCCAAGGTCAACAAGCATCACGTGTTCTGCACGTTCTTTCTTGTCGCTTAGCATCTCCTGTGCAAGTTCTCTGTCCTCTTCATCATTATTTCCACGTGGACAGGTTCCTGCTATTGGGTTTGTGATGACTTTCCTGTCAAAGACTGTCATAAGTGTTTCGGGGCTTGCACCCACGATACCGATATCCTTGAAGTTGAAGATATACATGTAAGGACTCGGATTGATGTTCCTGAGTCTGATGTAGAGTTGCAGTGGTGTCTGCTTCATTTTCACAGTGTATCTGCGTGAAGGGACTACCTGGAAAATATCACCGTCAATGATGTGCTGTTTTGCAATTTTCACAGCTTCTTCATAGGCCGCCTGCTCCATATTGGCTACCGGCTCGTCAGTGTCCGCTGCAGGAATATCCTCACTGATACTAATGACTGAAGCCATCTGAAGTGACCTTTCCATGAGTTGAGCTTCAGATACAGCGTGATTGTAAACGTCCGCAAGGTCACTTGATTCAGTTACAAAGGGTGTGATTACTATGTATGTCTCGTTTGTTATATGGTCGAAGACAAAGGTCTTTGACATGATTGCGAAATGCATGTCAGGTACATCTGCATCAGGTTTCTTGTCCCGGTCTAACCATGAATCGTAAACAAGGTCGTAGCTGTTATAACCGATAGCTCCTCCCAGGAATGTCTGCCTGTCAAAACGTTTCTGGTTTAGCATCTGAGTTCCTGTGCTTGTAGGATATATCTTCCTGAAAGCCGCCAGGGCATCGTCATCTTCGTTTACCTTTACCCTGAACTTGCCACCGATAAGTGACTCTACATCTCCCATTGACTTGAGCTTGTTGTAGATGTGCTTTGTAAGTTCGGAGTTCATCTGGCATTCGATTGTGATATATCTGTCTTTGATGGCTACAACCATCTCAGGCTCGTAACCTACAAATGAATACCTTGCATGCCTTTTTTGCTTTTCAACTGATTCAAGCAGATAGGAATGTCCTGCATTCTGCAGGGTTGCATAGAGTTGTAGCGGGCTGCAAATGCTATCCACTTTTGTCATGAGCTGCACTATGGCAGGCTTCTGTGAATTTTCAACGAGGGTTTTGAAATCCTCGATATTAAGATCAAAATCAACCATTGATACACCTTGCTTCTTTTATAAACCTGCATACCTTTGCAGGGTCTTTCTTTCCATCTGTTTCCACACCTGAAGCTGTATCCACGGCAAAGGGCATTACCTTGTTAACCGCATCCCTGACATTATCAGCTTTCAATCCTCCGGCAAGTATCACCGGGGCTTCTGTGTTCTCTACTATTTTCCTGCTGATTGACCAGTCGTGCACAAGTCCTGTGCCGCCACTTGCTCCTGCCTTACCTGAATCAAGGAGTATGCCGTCTATCAGGTCATTCTCATAGAGGGAATCTATCTCTGCCATCATTTCAGATGGCAGTTCCCTGCATTCCACCGGCACGACAAATGTCCTGATTATCTTCTGGTGTGTTTTGTTACGTATGATCGCTATTTCATCTGCGCTGAGATTGTTATGAATCTGAACTACATCCGGCCTGACTTTCTCAATTAGTTCCAGAGCTTCCTGTCCGTTTTCTGGCATTATCACAAGCACTGAGTCAACAAAGAAAGGCACTTTCTTTACGAGTTCTGAAGCAGTCTGCGCGTCCAGTTTCCTGGGTGTGTTCACAGGAACTTCTGTGATGAAGCCCACAGCGTCGGCTCCGCAGCTTACTGCCAGTTCGATATCCTCAGCAGTTTTCATTCCGCATATCTTAACTCTGGGCAGATGCTTCATCTATGACTCCCTGAATGTTGTCATCATCACTAAATTCTATGAGTTTTGTCAGTGCTTTGCCGCTGTCAAGAATTTCCTCTACCATAGGAATTGCTTCTTTGACAGAGGCTGCCTTGCCGGCAACATAAAGTGCAGCGGCCGAGTTCATTACAATGATGTCTCTCTTCGGTCCCTTCTCACCCTTCAATATTCTTATGATATCTGTTGCATTCTCCTTAGGTGTGCCGCCTGCAATATCCTCCGGAGTTGCTCTGTTTATTCCAAGTTCTTCTGGAGTGAGTGTGTAAGTAGTGATGTTTCCGTCTTTGAGTTCAGCAACGTATGTTTCTGAGAAATTGGATATCTCATCCATGCCGTCACCGTGAACTACCATTGCCCTGTCAACACCGAGCTTTTTCATGACCTGGGCGAAGGGCTCGCAGAGACTTTTGTCAAATACGCCTACAAGCTGCACTTTAGCATTAGCAGGGTTGGTGAGTGGTCCGAGTATGTTGAAAACAGTTCTTACTCCCATTTCCTGTCTGATTGGTCCAACCCTTTTCATGGCAGGATGGAAGATCGGTGCGAACATGAATCCGATTCCGTTCTTTTCTATAGACTGGGTTACTTCTTCAGGTGCTTTGTCCACTTTTATTCCGAGTTCTCTCAGGACATCGGCACTACCGGAAAGTGAGGTTATTGAGCGGTTACCGTGCTTTGCGACAGCCACGCCGGTTGCTGCGGTAACTATTGCAGATGCTGTTGAGATATTGATGGTGTTACGCTTGTCTCCGCCGGTTCCCACTACATCCACAAGTGCACCTTCAACTTTCGGGGCAATTGTGTTTGCAGCTTTTTTCATACCGGTTGCAAAACCTGCAATCTCATCCGGGGTCTCTCCCTTCATTTTAAGAGCAATGAGGAGGCCGCCTATCTGTGCGTCTGTGGCCTCTGTGAATATCTTTGTGATAGCATCCTCCGCTTCTGTAATTGTGAGGTCCTGCTTTTCACTTACTTTCTTGATGTAGTCCTTCATGTTAGCACCTTTCAACGCAATAATGTATATATATGTACAATATTGATTAAAGATGACTAATTATATTTAAGGATTATGGGTTTGGATGCTTTGTGTAGAAAATAGTATTTTTGCTTGACTTTATACCTATAATCCTAATTTCAAAATTTGCTTTTTTCTATTTTCATAAGTAGTTTAGTCTACATCCAGAAATGTCATAATTCAAAAAATATAGTAATTTCAATCATATCTTGTATATACAGTAATTTTTAAGTAATTTGTATACTTTTGAACAGCAAATCTCATTTTATTCAAATATCGGAGACAAATAATGAAAATAAGAGTTGTAAGTTCAAAAGAAGAAATCAATAACATTGGTCCAAATGAGGAAATGATTCATCTTGCCTTCAGGCCATCAAATACAGACATCTTAACACTCATAACAAACTGTCCTGATGTGAAAGCACTTCACATACCAACTTCCTATATAAAAACAATTTCCAAATCCACTCAGATGTTTTTGGATATGAAAGGCGTTGCACTCATAGAAGGTGATGTATGGGGTCATAGAAAGGACATCAATGAGTACTCTGAAGTTTCAGAAACTGTATATGAACGTTTCGAACAGTTCAGGAAAGATGGTCTTTCTGATGATGAAATTGCAGCAAAGATGGAACGAGAACTGCATATGAGCACTGATCTGATTAAGTTCCTGCTTAAAAACAAAAAGTGATGTTATTCAGATAACTGAATACCTTATTCTTTTTACACAACAATATAAAGGGTGATTTCGGTTTACAAATGAAAATACGTCAGAAATTAATAAACAAAACGAAGAGTAAACATAAACATCAGTTTAATGTCTGCTCTCCGCACAAAGCTCTGCCTTTATCGGTCAATTTGTATGATTTCATATTCATGCTTCTGGAAGAAAGTTCAGGGCCTGCGCAGACCCTTGAACAGCCTTTGCAGCCGCCTGAACACTCATGTACTGCTGCATTTTCAATACAGCATTCGATGTCGCCTTTTTTTTCCATGATAGCAAGCAAGTCCTTGAACTCATCCTGCCGCAAGTTAAGCCTGTCAGCAATGGTTCGTGTGGTAAGGTTCTCTCTTGAATCCATCATCTTTGCCATTCTTCTAAGAAAATATCTGTATCCTACTACCATTAAGCTCCCTCCCTGAATACAAGTACTTCATTAAGTGAGAAACTGTCCTTCCAGTGGAATATTCCAAAAAGCGAAAGTATTCCCAGGTAAATTCCAGGTCTGAATGCTTCCATTATGCTCCAGCCTTCGTAATCATCTGGAACTATGAATGAATCCAGCAGGTTGCCACCCATGATAAGCAGGTAAACTGCCGCAAATATCAGTGACATCAGGATTCCCACGTAAACAAAAGAGACTCCTGCATTAATACCCTGAAGCATCTCCCGCAGTCCGTTGAGGAATACTGCACCAATTACTACAAGACAGAGTCCACCAAGGATGTCTCCCGGAATAAACAATAATCCTGCCATTCCCGTATCGATTCCAAGACCCTCTACAATGTGCAGGAGTCCAAAGAAAGCATACAGCACTCCCGCGAGTGCTGCAAATGCCATTTCTTTATTGCCGTAACTTCTTTTCATATCTATTATCTCCCTAATGTTTCAGGTCATAGTATCAGGCCAGCAGCCCCATGCGTGTGCCGACCTGATATATCACAAATGCAAATACCCATGCCAGTGTGGTTCCGTAAGCCAGCTGGAACAATGTCCATTTCCAGGAACCTGTTTCTCTTTTAATCACACCTATGCAGGCGAAACATGGTACGTAAAGGAGGGTAAACACCATGAGTCCAAGTGCTGCAAGAGGTGTCATTGCTCCGGCTGCCAGAATGTTTGAGAGGCTCTCTTCGTCCTCTCCAACTCCGTAAAGCACTCCCATGGAACCTACTACAATTTCTTTTGCCACAACACCGAAGACCAGTGCCACCGCGATCTTCCAGTCAAATCCAAGTGGTGCGACAAGAGGTTCGAGTATCTGCCCTATCATTCCGATTACGGATTCTGTTGTGCCATAAACCTCTTCGGACGCGAATGTTCCACTGCTTCCGGGAGCAGGAATTGATGCCAGTAACCATACACCGACCACACCGATCAGAATGATTGTACCGGCTTTCTTGAGGTATATCTTTCCTCGCTCCCACATGTGGATAAGACTTCCCTTAAGAGTTGGTAACTTATATGACGGGAGTTCCATGATGAAAGGTGTATCTTCTCCCTGCAGGATGGTACTGCGCATGAGTTTTGCACTTAATACGGCGACCAGGATTCCAAGAGCATACAGACCAAAGATGACAACTCCTGCGTCATGCCCGAAGAAAGCACCGGCCAGGAGAACATAAACTGGGAGCCTTGCTCCGCAGGACACAAAAGGAGCTATCAGGATGGTGATGAGCCTGTCTCTGGTGTCTTCGATGGTACGGGTAGCCATAATGGCAGGCACGTTACATCCGAATCCCATTACAAGGGGTATGAAAGATTTGCCGTGAAGCCCGAACTTGCTCATGACTTTATCCATTATGAATGCGGCTCTGGACATGTAACCGCTGTCTTCCATAAGAGAAATCATGAAGAAGAGCAGGAGGATGTTTGGAAGGAAAATGATCACTGACCCTACACCTGCGATCATTCCTTCTCCGATAAGGGATGCCATCCACGGGACAGGAATTACGTTTGTTGCTGTTTCTGCCATCCATCCGAAGAATATATCGATTATATTCATGAATGGGGTTCCAAATGTGAAAGTAACTTCAAAAGCAGCCCACATGAGCGACAGGAAAATCGGTATTCCCAGTACTTTGTTTGTTACTACTCTGTCCACCATGTCAGATCCGGTGAGACGGCATGTATTGATGTTACATACCTGTTTCAGCATTGTCTGTATAGTCTTGTATCTCTGGTCTGCTACCTTTGCTTCAAGAGTTTCAGCATCGGTTTGATTCAGTATTTTTTGTATTTTCGGGTAACTATCACTCTCCCTTGTTTTTTTGATTATGTTCTCGTCGCCCTCAAGCAACTTTAAACTGAACCATCGTGAAGGATAATGTGCAAAATACGGGTCACTGTCAAGAACAACTCCAAGTTTTTCCACATTATCTTCTATCTGGTCATCGTAGGTGAATACATTCTCTGTGACCCTTGTTTTGTGTAATTCATCTGTGACTGCATCAAGAAGACCTTCTATTCCATTTCCTTTGCTTCCTATCGTGGATATAACCGGAACTTCCAGAAATTCCTGCATCTTCTTTTCATCGATATTGTCACCTTTTGTGAGGGCAAGGTCTGTCATATTGAGTGCAATCACAAGTCGGACTCCAAGTTCCATTAACTGGGTCGTGAGGTACATGTTCCTCTCAAGGTTTGTTGCGTCAATGACCTGCACTACAACGTCCGGTTTTTCCTCAATAATGAAATCACGGGCAATAATCTCATCAAGAGAGTATGCCGTGAGACTGTATGTTCCCGGGAGGTCAACAATCTCCATCATCACATCATTGTGCACTTTTTTACCGATCTTGCGTTCCACCGTAACGCCGGGCCAGTTGCCCACGTGCTGTTTTGAACCCGTTATTGCGTTGAATATTGAAGTCTTTCCAACATTCGGGTTCCCGGCAAGTGCAACAGTAATTTTTTCTGTCATTCTACCACCATTGTCTCTATTTCATGCGGCTACTTGACAACCTCTACAAGAACAGTTTCAGCTTCCTTTTTTCGGAGTGAAAGATTGTAACCTTTCAGTTTGAATTCAACAGGATCGCCTAATGGTGCCCTTCTGACGACGTCTACTCTTGTACCGGGAGTGAGTCCCATGTCCAGAATCCTTTTTCTTGAAGACTTCTGGCCTGTTACTTTCAGAACCTTTACGGAGGTTTCAGGCTCTATGAAATCCAGTGTTTTTTCATTCATGTTATGACCTTATGTTTGTTTACTTTTAGTAGGTATGCCTAACATGATTAATTTAGTATATACTCTTTTTGGTTAACTCTTTTTTGTTGCACAATATATTATGTATTGTTAGGCTGATATTATTTTGAAATACCGATGACGTCTAATGATTACATTTTTTGCAGCAGAGCTATCGCTATTTTCAAAAAAGTACTCAGGTAAAACCAAATAAAACCAGAATGATAAAAAAGATTAGTTGAAGACCATTACTGGCCTTCGATAAGTTCGTATATCTTGTCCATGTCAAGGCAGCTTTCAACTACCCGGGCAAGTTCCTCATAAGCTTCATCTTCTGTAGTGACGGTTTCAGGTTGATAATCCACACCTTTCTTTTCAGTAAGATAGATCATGAGTGCATGACGTATGTTTGCATTTTCGAAAAGTCCGTGCAGGTATGTTCCCACTACGGTTCCGCTTTCATCAATACTGCCGTCATCACCGAATACCGTCCTTGGTGTCTTTGTTGCGCCCATGTGGATCTCGTATCCCCATATTTCCTCGCCTTTAATATGGTTGAATATGGGTCCTTCTGCAACAATCTCCTTTTTGACCTGGACTGTTTTCTTTTTGTATTCGCCGAATGCAGTTTCGGTTTCAAGAAGACCCAGGCCTTCATAATCTGCCTCAACTCCATTCTCAATGCCGGAATCATGGATGACTTTTCCAAGCATCTGGTAGCCGCCGCAAATACCAAAGATCACTGCCTTGTCTTTGAGTTTCTTTATCCGGGCATCCATGCCGCTTGACTGCAGGTCAAGGAGATCGCTTACTGTGTTCTTTGTACCTGGTATTATAACACAATCAGGGTTACCCAGTTCATCATCAAGGTCTACGTACCTGACATTTGCAATTCTTTCAAGTGGCTCGAAATCTGTGAAATTCGATATCCTTGGCAGGTGGATTACTGCAATGTCAATATCATTGATTTCCTCAATTTCTTCACGGCCTTTTTTCTTTTTCCTGATTGCCATTGAGTCTTCCGAGGGAATCTTGAGTTTTGAATAAGGCAGAACACCAAGTACCGGTACGTCTGTAAGGTCTTCCAGTTGTTTAAGCCCGGGCTCGAGAATTGCAGGGTCGCCTCTGAATTTGTTGATCACAAATCCTTTGAGATTTTTACTGACATCTTCCGGTAAGAGTTCCTTTGTACCGTAAAGACTTGCAAAGACGCCGCCTGATTCGATATCTCCGACCAGGATTATGGGTGCCTGTGTAATACGTGCTGTGCCGATGTTGACGATATCACGGTCATAAAGGTTTATTTCCGCGGCACCGCCTGCTCCTTCCATAACTATGAGATCATATTCAGACTCCAGTCTTTCAAGGGCACCTCTGAGTACTCCATGCATTTCTTCTATTGAATCATAGTAATTTCCGGCAGATTTGTCTGCATATGGTTCACCGAGTACGATCACCTGTGAGGTCCTGTCTCCTTTTGGTTTGAGAAGCACCGGGTTCATGTCTGCCGTGGGGTCAACTCCGGCGGCTTTAGCCTGGATAGCCTGGGCAATTCCAATTTCCTTCCCATCTTTTGTTATCCATGAATTCAGGCTCATGTTCTGGGCCTTAAATGGTGCAACCTTGTATTTTCTGGAGAGTATTCTGCACAGGCCAGTAACCATTATGCTCTTGCCCACATCTGATGCAGTACCCAATACCAGTAATTTTTTTGCATTTTTCTTGTTTTCCATTGCAACCGCCCTAATAATATTTTTGGATTTTCATACTATTTCGCAATAATGCAACAGTTTTATGAAGGGCAACTTATATCTACTTAACTCCAGTTTATCTTAGTTAGGTGGAACATGACTGAACTTTTGCATGTAAGTGGCGGCCCTACAAAACCAGAAATTATCGCAGTTTCGTTATCTAAACTTGATTTAACCGACGGTTGCAGATTTTTTGATATTGGTTGTGGAACAGGAGCCGTGTCAATAGAAGCTTCAAAAATGGTACGTGACATCAGTATATGCGCTATTGATGCAAGGGAAGAAGCCATTAGTGTGACGAAGAAAAATTTCGAAGCATTTAAGATTAACAATGCACAAGTGTTTTCCGGCGAATCATCTGAAATCCTTGAAAAACAGGAAATTGGTTCAATAGATTGTGCATTCATTGGTGGCACGAAAAATATTTCCCGTGTGCTTGAAGTGCTTGCCGAGAAAAAGGCAAAAAGTATTGTATTGAATGCGGTCAGAATCGAGACTGTCGTAAACGTAATAAACAAGATGAAAGAACTTGACTTATTCGAAGAAGCACTGCATATAATAGTGTCTCGCAGTGCGCCGATTACTGGCGAAACCATGTTCAAGCCGGAGAATCCGATATACATTATCGTCGGCAAGTCCGGTAAAAACTGAATTTGACTTGTAATTTATCTTTAAATTATCTTTATTTAATGGTGATAAAAAATGCTTGTAGGAGTAGGACTTGGTCCGGGAGATCCGGAGCTTCTGACATTGAAAGCTGTAGAAAGCCTGAAAAAGGCATATAAGGTATATGTGCCTGGACGTATGGCAGCTGACCTGGTAGCACCTTATGCAGAATCAGAGATTCTTGATTTCCCAATGCTGACTGATTATGAGGTACTCAATGAGGTCTGGAAAAAGAATGCTGATATGCTTGCTGAGGAATCAAAGGACAATCTTATTGTCTTTGGTCTTATTGGCGACCCTAATTTCTTCTCAACCTTCACACACTTAAAACGTGTGATGAAAAAATTCTATCCTGATGTTGAGACCGCAACAATTCCGGGTATCAGCTCAATTACATCATTCGCTGCACAAACTGGTGCTGAAGTTGACTCCTCTTTTGAGGTAAGCGATGGTTCAGACAGCAAGTACAGGATAAGACTCAAGGCAAGCAGACCACTTGAGATAATCGAATCATATGAAAAGGAAGGATTTAACAAGTTTACTTTCTGTGAGCGCCTTTTCAGCGACAGGGAAGTAATTATCACAGAAAGAGAAAAGATTCCTGAAAAGGGCAACTATTTCAGCATAATCTACGCCCAGAAGGAATAATCACAAGGTGAATCTAATGGTAGATAAGAAAGTATATTTTGTAGGGTCCGGCCCGGGAAATGCAAAATACATAACCGTAATGGGCAAAGAGCTTCTTGAAGGGGCTGACCTTGTAATCTATGCAGGTTCCCTTGTAAATCCTGAAGTTGTCAATTACTGCAAAGGGGAAAAGATCGACAGTTACGGACTTACCCTTGATGAAACTAACAAACTTATAGTTGATAATCTTGAAGCAGGTAAGAAGGTTGTAAGATTACACAGCGGTGACCCATCACTCTATGGTTCTATCGTCGAGCAGATAGAAGAACTGAAGAAATTTGATGTAACGGTTGAAATCATCCCAGGTGTGTCTTCAGTGTTTGCAACGGCGGCAGCACTTCAAACCCAGCTTACACTTAACGAGGTTTCAGAAACCCTTATAATCACACGTCCTGCAGGCAAGACACTTGAAAAAGACCAGATTACAGAGCTTTCAAGACACGGTGCAACCATGGCAGTCTTCCTGGGAACCCAGAAGATCGAGCAGATCATGGAGAAGGTGGAATATCCTGATGACACTCCCGTTGCAGTTGTCTTCCATGCATCATGGCCTGACCAGAAGATCATTAAGGGCACTGTTGCAGACATTGCCAGTAAGGTTAAGGAAGCAGGTATCAAGCGCTCCGCAATGATTCTTATCGGTGGAGTTGTAGAGCCTGTAGAATATGGTAACTTCGGGAGGTCTTACTTATACGGAGTGGCACAAGAACCGCTGTCATAACCTTTGAGAGAAATCTTGAGGTTGCAGAGCGACTGGCAGAACATCTGGATGCAGATATCCTGATGTTCGATAAAACCATTTTCAGGAAGGCATTCGAAGAATATGATGCTATCGTGGCAGTTTTTGCCACCGGCATTGTAGTCCGTGAGATTGCACCGCTTATTGTGGATAAATGGAAGGATCCAGCAGTTGTAGTTGTAGATTCCAACATGAATTTTGCAATTCCACTGCTTGGAGGTCACCACGGTGGCAATGAGGTTGTCAGGAAGATCGCTGAGATCGGACCTGTTCCAGTTGTAACTACTGCTACTGAAGTTCACAACAGGAATTCTGTGGAAGGAATTGCCAAGTCCCTTGGATGTGATATTGTCAACAAGCCATCCACTGTTCAGGTGAACTGCGCTCTGCTTGATGAGGATGTTGAAGTCCTCGAAATTAAAGGTCCGAAGATCGTCATAGTCGGTGACGATGTTTCTGTCTTGAAAAGAGAAGAAAAGGCTGAGGACAAATGATCATAGGTATGGGGGCCCGAAGGGGTATTGACAGTCAGGAAGCCATCGATGCGATAAACAATGCGCTTATGGAGGTAGGCAGGAGCATTGATGATGTGGAAGGACTGGCATCAGCAAAACTTAAAGAGAACGAGACTGGACTGCATGAAGCAGCTAAGTTTTTCGGGCTCACAATAACATTCATAGATCACGACGAATTGAATAACTATGATGCGCCGTCGGCTTCGCAGGCAAAACGCTTCGGGCTTAGGGGTGTGGCAGAACCTGCTGCACTGGCGCTGTCGGAAAAAAAACAATTGATACTAAGGAAGAAGGTATATGGAAGGGTCACAATCGCAATCGCAGAGTAAAGGTAAACTCTACATCATCGGAATAGGTCCGGGTTCAGTCGAACAGCTGACAGTGAAGGCAAGGGACGTAATTATGACATCAGACTACATTGTCGGAAACGGTACCTATCTTGACCAGATGGCAAGCCTGCTGGACAAACAGGAGATAGTCCGCAGTGCCATGGGTAAGGAAGTTGACCGCTCACGCAAGGCAGTGGAGCTTGCACAGGATAACGTTGTATCCATGATAAGCGGTGGAGATGCTAATGTTTACGGCATGGCAGGTCTTGTTCTTGAAGTTGCAGAACATGCAGGTCTTGATGTAGAGGTGGAGGTTCTGCCTGGAGTAACTGCAATCACAGCAGCTGCAAGTGTTGTTGGAGCACCTATTGTCAATGATATGTGTACCGTAAGTCTCAGTGACCTTCTGACACCATGGGAAGTCATCGAGAAAAGACTCGATGCAGCATCATCGGCAGATTTTGTGATGTCGCTCTATAATCCAAAGAGCCGCCAGCGCAAATCCAATTTCTCAAGAGCAATTGACATTATCAGAAAGCACAAGGAAGATTCAGTTCCTGTAGCTCTCGTAAAGAATGCTCTGAGGGAAACAGATCAGGATTATGTTGTTACAACCCTTGGCGAGGTAATGGATTACAATGACTGGGTTGACATGAGTACAACAATTCTTATCACAACAAACGATTCCCGCATATGGGATTCACCTCACGGCAAGAGGATAATCACTCCAAGGGGGTATCATCGGAAATATGACTACTGATTCCAAAAAGACTGACACAAGCATTGAAGAGCTTGTAGAGATGACAACTGAGATCGACCCTGATCTCGTTGCTATCTGCAATGACCTTGGTTCACAGACTGATGAGGCCAAGGCAATCTACATGACAAGCCGCAACATTGCACGCAAACTTGTTGGTGATGAAACCCCTGAAGACCGCGTAAAACAACGCTGTGTAACCTCAACCGGCGACCCTGCTGTTGCAGACCTTATGCGCTTTGTCAATGATCCTATAAACGCAGGTGTTGAGGCAATCAGAAAAGGAGCTCCAATTCTTGTTGATATCAACATGGTCAAATCAGGTATCACAAAGAGAGGCCACAACTGTGAGGTAATCTGTGTACTTGACAAGGATGAGGATGCAGAACTTGCTAAAAAATACGGCATTACAAGAACCGCAGCAGGTTTCCTGAAATGCAAGGATATTCTTGAAGGTTCAATTGTCGCAATAGGCAATGCACCATCTGCTGCATTTGCAGTATGCAGGATGATAGAACACGGTATCAAGCCAGCTATCATCGTAGGCACACCTGTAGGTTTTGTCAACGCAGCAGAATCAAAAGAAGTTGTCAGGGGTGCACCGGTTCCTTCCATCACTTGTGTAGGCACACGTGGCGGAACACCAATGGCAGTTGCCTGTATCAATGAACTTGTTACAATAGCAAACGAAGAGTAATTTTGCTTGAACACGTGTTTTGAGCGTGTTCATTATCTCTATTTTTATTTATGCTCTGTCTTAATATTCAGTAAAACAAGTACTAAATAGGACTTACATCTCATCCATAATTTCTAAGATTTGGTTTTGGGCTTCATCTACTAAGTGATAAGCTTCAACTTCATTGAATATATTTTGTGCATTGTTTGTATATTTCAATGCATTTTCCAAATCGCCTTTATTCTTGTATACTTTACCAATGATTCCCATAGTTTTTCCTTCACTCAATTTGTATCCAATTTTTTGATTAATCTTAAGGGCTTCACAGAAATACCCCAATGCTTTGTCATACTCTCCCTTTTCATTGCATATCATTCCTATGTATCCCAAATCAAATGCTTCTCCAGACTTGAATTCAATCTCTCGATGAATTTTAAGGGCTTCATAATAAAACTCTAAAGCTTTTTTTGTTTCACCTTTGTCAGCGTATACAAGACCAATGTATCCAAGATTATTTGCTTCACCTAACCGGAATCTGAGTGCACGATACATCTTGAGAGATTGTTGGTAATATTCCAATGCTTTTTCATTTTCTTCGTGGTAACTGTATACTAGACCGATATTTGCCAGACCTTTTGCCTCTCCAAACTTATATCCGATTTCTTGATGAATTTCAAGGGACTTATGATAGTATTCCAATGTTTTTTTCTTTTCACCTTTATTATTGTATATCGTACCAATGTTTCCCAGAACATTTGCCTCTCCCAATTTGTATCCAATTTCTTGATAAATACTAAGAGCTTTTTCTAAAAATTCTAACCCCTTCTTTGTTTCGCCTTTGTTACTGTACATCAAACCAAGATTCCCCAAAGAATTTGCTTCTCCTAATTTATATCCAATTTCATGTGCAATTTGAAGAGATTCATGATAACATTCAAATGCTTCCTTTGTTTTACCTTTGTCACGGTATATTGGACCTATATTCCCAAGAGCAATGGCCTGTCCTAATTTATTCCCTATTTCACGATGGATTTCAAGTGAAGATTCTAAGTATCCCAATGCTTTTTCAGGTTTACTTTGGTCACGACATATGAGACCAATATTTCCCATATCATTTGCTTCCCCTAACTTAAATCCAATATCACGATTTATCTTAAGAGCCTGTTCTATGTATTTCAATGCCTTTTCAGGCTTGCCTTTATCATTATATATTGGACCAATACTTCCAAGATCAATTGCTTCTCCTAATTTGTATCCCATCTCATGATCAATCTCAAAAGCTTGCTCTAAATATTTCAATGCTTTATCCAATCTTCCTTTTTCATGGAATACCATACCAATATTCCTTAATGAACCACCTTTTGCCAAAAAATTGTTTGTTTGCTCTGTAATCTTGAGAGCTTTCTTGTACTTACTTATAGCTTCATCATAATCTCCTATTAAAAGACAAATGTTTCCAATATGCATCAAAAGTGCTATACTTTGATCGTCGGTTGGTTGCTGATCTAATAGAAGATTGAATCTCTTTAAAGCCTCATGTGGTTTGTTTTCATATCGAAACTTAATTGCAGTTTCAAAAAGCTTCCTTTTATGCTCATCTGCTAGTATTGGGTAATCTGCATCATAATCAACAATACCAGGTATAGGAGATTTATCGAATGGCTTAGTAGAGATTTTTTCAAGAATCTCATTTTGATTAGAGATTAGTTCAGAATGGTCTTTTTCACTTGACTTTTTTTGTTTTAGGTAAATGTAACCTGCAACTAATATTGCAATAATTCCAATTGCAAGACTAATATTCTCTATAGATAGAATAGTATAATGAGCAGATAAGAAGTCCGCAGTTTCTTTTAAGGCACTATTTATCCATGGGGTGTTACCTGCAGGACTTGTGGAATTATTGGTCATTGAGATAAAATTAGCATAAAGTGATATATGTTTTTTTAAATGAGTAGAATTGTTTCATCTTGATATTCGGTGTGTGACTACAAAGAGAATCAATGCAACCATTATCACGCTAGAAATAGATTCCAGCGTGATTAAAGATTGCATCAACGATGCCTTAATTTTTGACTTCCATAGTTTTTTGGATTTTCTTATTTTCTCCTTCTTAAAATATGCAAACTAGCCACTACTGCAGCCATACCCATCAATCCTGGAAATCCCGGTCCTTCTTCTTCCTGTCCATCCTGCTGAACGTTATTATTGTCAGTGTTGGCATTCTGGAAATTGCCATTAGCTCCGATTGTGAAAACTCCTGTGTCAGGTGCTCTGTCATACAGTGACCTGCCATCGCTATCTGGATTTACATATACTGTTCCGGTCTCTGCTCGCTTTGATTCCGGTATTTTAGTGCCATATGGAACCATGGCTGTTTCGAAGAAAATATCCATATTTCCATCGTCAGGCAAAAACTCTGCAGGAACGCTGACGTACATCTTATTTCCCTGCATGGTAATCAGGTGAGTTGCTTCCCTTACGCTGTACTTTCCATTGTACATTCCAAATATAGTTCCCGAAAGAACCCCATTGTACAGGCCTAAACTGAGCATGTAGTCCGGGCTATTGTCCTGGTTTGTGTCAAAGTAAACGGTGGTGATCGCTCCGTCATCCAGTTCGAGACTGGAATAAGCAATAGTTATCAGCATGATGTTGTCTGTAAAACCAATGTCTGCGGTTACAATATCATCTCCATCATATCCGAAACCGGCAGAATCTGCTGCAGCATCGGTAAGTGTTTTTTTGTCTGTACCGTATGCCAGAAGAGGTTTTATTGAGCCGTCTGCAGTGTTAAGAGCACCCTGTCCGTAATCTGGTACACTCTCTATCTCTCCATTCATCGAACCCTGCAGACTGAATGAATCTGTCGTGATGTACATATTCCCGTCATCGTTTCCAAGCATTGTGAGGGGTATTTCAAGGAAAACTTTATTTCCTGAAACTTTGAAGCTAGCATCGTTATATGGCACTCCGATAGATTTGCTCTTTGTATCTGAGTAACCCAGGCTTGTCATATCTGAATCGGTATCTAACATCTTGATACTGGCATCCGTTCCTGTAAGGGTTCCAACTGCGTATTCGATACGGTAATCCACACCAAACGTTGGAGGCGCCTGTTCGGTATTGGTAAAACCGGTTGCAAGTTTTTGGTCGGTGTCAATAGATATCCAGCCGGTGATATCTTCACCGTAAGAATATTCGCTGGGTTCGATATTCTGGTTGTAGGTTACTTCTATGTTCAGGACACCATTCGTTACGCTTGCATTCATTTCCTGTATGTCTGCGGAACTGCTGTCTCCTGTTTTGTCAGTAACAGTTCCTCCAGCCAGGTTCTGGCCTGTGGTCTCAACACTTCCTGTAGCAGTGTTGAAAACTCCCTGGTCGGGCGCCCGGTCAAAGTCAAGGGCTTTCACCATCTGGTCATGAAGAGCAACAACAACATTCATGTTTCCATCATCATTGCCCAATGTTGAGATGGGCAATGTTATGAAAATTTGATTTCCATCAGCATAAAGTGAATCAATGTATAGTGCATCATCATTCATTGTCGTAGTGACCATTGGGTCAGAATAGATTATGCTCATGTAACTGAACTGGTAAACATAATCTGCACCATTGTCAGCATAACCAGTTAGACCACTCTGGTCTGTATCAACAAAGACCGCTCCGTAAAAGCTGTAATCTGCAACGCTTTCCGTACAGGTTATTGTGATGTAGAGGTTATTTCCGTCACTTGAAACATCAAGTGAGCTTATGTCTTGTGAGTCAAAGTCTCCAACTGTATCGGAAATGGCTGCACACGATATACCTGTCATTCCGATGATTATAGTAAAAACTAATCCAGCCAATATTATTAATTTGGAATCCATTATACCACCAAACAAATCTGTCAACGATGCTCAATTGACATTAATAAAAAAGATGTGGCAAATTTTATTTAACCATTATGAATTTAGTCTGGTATTATTTATGAATCTTACATTAAAGCCCTTAAGTGATTAGTATAAACCATCCACAATCCAACGATTATAAGTACGAAACCTGCTCCTTTTTTTAGTTCAATATCATATTCTGATATTTTACTGAGCTTGTCACCGGATAGTTTTGCAGAATATGCAATTAACAGCATAGGGATTGCAAAACCCATTGAATATATGATCAGAAGTCCTGCACCATAGAGGACGTTTCCTTCAAGTGCTACAAGGGTGAGTATTGATGCCAGTATGGGGCCTACGCATGGGATCCATACAATTCCAAGAGATGCGCCGATGACAAGTCCACCGGCAAGTCCCTTTCCTTCGGCATGGATTTTACCGGTATATTGGGATAAAAATGAAAAAACATCTTTTTGCATGAGCATCGAAATACCCATTAAAATAATAATGAGCTCAGCAATTATCTTGATTTCACCAAGGTATGGCAAAATATGCTCACCAAAAGCCGATGCTGCAATTCCCATTATTGTGAATGAAAACGTAAGCCCGGCAATTATTGCTAGAGGGCGAAGTTTGCTGTTTCCTGTTGAGTATGCAAGTACGATTGGAAGCAAGGGTAATACACAGGGAGAGAGCACGCTCACAATACCTGCAAAAAAAGACGCCAGTGGTGTTAACGTGCCTGCATCGACCATTTAATCAACTTACTTCCTGTATTCAATTGCATTATCAAGCAATTCTGTGAACTTGTTCTTAGTTGTCAGGCCTATGTATCTTGCGTAATTCCTGTCTGTAGTAACCTGACCATCTGTTCCCATGTAAACGTAACCACTCTCATTGTTTTCAACGATGACAAACGAGTCAGGGATTGAGTATATGTTAAAACTGGCAGCAAGTCCGCTTGCCTTATCAGAGTTCAGATACACTACAGTTGCTCTTCCTTCATATTCCAATGATATATCTGCCATAATTGGTTTTTGTGCGCTGCATGCAGGACACCAGTCAGCTCCAATTTCAATTAAAACAGGTCCCTGTGCAACTAAATCATTGAGTTCCTGTGCAGTTGTAACTTCTACTATCGCACTGTTTTCCATTGCTTCTTTATTGTCACCTGTCATTCCCGCGACTATGAAAAGCACTGAAATCAAGACTATTACCGGCAGAATTAGTTTATTCATGGTATCACATTTCTCTGGCTTAGGTTTGTTAGCTTTTAGTTTGGCTTATATTTAAAGTATAATGATTTATACTTTGTGTATGCTTTTGGCAAAGAAGAACAAAACCAATTGACAAAAAAAGAAAATATTACTGATCTGGATTTGCAGGAACTTTCCACTTAAGAAGAACTCCCTCTTCCATTTTCTCAGCATCAATGAGTTCAAGTTTCTGTATGTATTTTTCAGTAAAACCCTCTCCGTCTGTAAAAGTCGGGGCAGTCTTTCCACCAATTATCAGGTTTCCAACAAAAGTATAAATCTCGTCAACAAGCCCGTTTGATATCATTCCCCAGTTAAGTGTTGCCCCGCCTTCAATCATCAGGCGATCAATTCCCTGGGATTTTAGTTCAGACATTGCCTGTTTAAGATCCACGCTTTTCTTGCCAGCAACAACAATTATTGCTTTTTCTTTTAGAAGAGCTACTTTATCTGAAGGTGCAGATTCAGAAACGATTATAATGCGCTTACCTTCACCTTTTTTAAAGATGTCAGCATCAATGGGTGTCCTTGCTTTACTATCGACAATAATTCTTGCAGGATTCTCTTCCTTGCCAGATGCAATTCTCTCCATTTTGAGTTCAGATGATTTCACTGTCAGGCTTGGATCATCGGCAAGTACTGTGCCGATCCCTACCATCACTGCATCAGATCCTGCGCGCAGTTGGTCCATACGGTTGAAATCTATCTGGCCGGAGATCCTTACCTGTTTTCTCTCTTTTGTTGATATCTTACCATCGGCAGACATTGCTGAATTTATAAATGTAAATGGGCGTTCCATTGGAATCACTATTAAAAAAAAGATTGTCTGGGTATTGCTACCCTGAATATTTAGTTATCTACGATGGCCTTCATGAGGTTACGGTCACGCAGAAGTCCCAGGAATCTCTGGTTTGCATTGACAACAGGAATCTGATCTATCTTGTTCCTCTTCATCTTCAATGCACATTCGCTAACTCCTGAAATATATGCAGCCTTTACAAGGTCACTGACCATTACATCTTTTACAGGTATGTCAGGTACTTTTACCCTTGAAACGCTGTAGTAGATGCTCATTGTGTCTCTCATGGATTCCCATGTCCATTCATCGTCATCTGAACCATTGGACATGTCAGACATCTCGACTGAATCCTCAATAACACTAGCACTTATAACATCACGATCTGTAATTATGCCTACAACTTCAAGGTTACTGTCAATTACCGGAGATGCCTTTGCTTTTGCAAGTTCCATTACTCTTGCAGCAACATTAAGTGGTGTGTCAGTCCATATTGGGACTACAGTTGTGTTCATGTATTGTCCAACATGTTCTGTTATGTTAAGTTCTGCAATAGACGCAACGATATCTGCAACGGATATGATACCTACCAGTTTTTCATCTTTCACTACAGGAAGTCTTCTGATGTTGTTCTTTAACAGTATCTTTGCAGCTTCTATGATGCTTTCATCCGGGTCTATAACTAACGGGTTGCGTGTCATTAAAAGAGCAAGCTGCTCTTCTTCCGGATTTTTCAGGAGGTTTGCCCTGCTCACAACACCTACAAGTTTACCATCTTTTAATACAGGCACACCTGACACTCTTTTCTCTTTGAGTAAGGTATGAACTTCATCTCTTGATCCTGGTAGGGTTGCAAATGCAACCTCTGTTCTCATTATATCAGAGATTTTGATGTTTTTTGGCATAGTGAAACTCCTTACTCATCCTTTTCAGATTCCCCTCGTACAACAAGTACAGGAACCTTTGAGTTTCTTGTTACCTTTTCAGCAACACTTCCAAGCAGGAACCTGTCAAATCCGGTTTTTCCGAGAGTTCCCATTATTATTAGGTCGATGTTGTTGTTATCAGCAAATTCGATGATTTCATGACTTGGGTTACCTTCAAGAACCACTGTCTCAACAGTTACGCCTTCTTTCTTTGCCAGATCTTCAACGGATTCAGTAGCTCCGTTTGCTTCCTTTTCCAGAAGTTCATACATCATTTCCCATCCGGCATCCATGGGAATAGATGCAAAAGCCGCAGTATCAACAACGTATCCTGCATATAACTTTGCACCACTCATTTTAGCGAGTTCAACGCTGTGCATAACTGCTTTTTGGTTTTGTTTGGATCCATCGGTCGCAATAAATATATTTTTATACAGAGTGCTTGTCATTGTCCCTCTCCTTCGTGAATATATCCCATCTAAGTTATTATGGATAGTATATCATCGGGTCGCGCCCTTCTCACAATCCCGCTTATTACTTCCCTTGTACCTGCGAGATTGCTTGAATTCCCATTAATGATCATGATTTTGGCTTTATTTCCTTCCAGAATAGAACCTGTATTCTCAAGTCCTAATATCGTTGCACCCATAAGCGTACACATCATAAATACTTGTCTGTCCTCTATGCCAAAAATTTTAGATAAAATTTCCATCTCTGAGAACATGTTGGCTGAGTTTAACATTACATTATCAGTTCCGATTGCCACTTTTATACCCATGTCCAGCATTTTTGCAATGGGTGCCATTCCAACTCCAGTGATAAAATTAGATCGGGGACAAACCACTATGGGCTTATCTTCATCTGCAACTCTTTTCAGGTCACATTCTTCCGCATGTGTCATGTGTATTAATATGTCAGGATCAAGTGATAGTGCCTTGTCTATATCACTTCGGTTGCTTTCACCGGAATGAATAGCAAAAGTTGCTCCATATTTTGCCGCTTGTTCCCTTGCAGTTTCGAGTATACTCATACTCATGTCATTAGCGCCACTCATTCCCAGTCCGTCAGCATTTGCCAGTATTCCATCCAGTTCTGTGCAGAGTTCATCCGCATCTTCAGTTTGAATTGGCCTGGCAAATATCCTTCCTTCTATTTCTGAAGAATTTAGAGCTTCTTTGAGAACATTTATTCCATTTAAGCCGCCTTCTCTGAAGTCCGCAAAAGCATAAGTTCCTGTGTAATTCATATCGCAGATTGAGTTTTTCATAGCTTCAATCATTTCATCACGGGATGTACTGTTCAGTATGCGGTGTTTAAGGCCATCAGGTGGTTTAACAAGCTGGTCAAGTTCCCGTTTTACATAGTGACCAATGTTTTTTCCAAGAACAGGATCCTTACAGACAGAATCTCCTATATGTGTATGTGCATTTACAAAACAGGGAGCAATTATTATTTGTGAATCATTTTTTTTCTCATGCACTTCTTTAATGATGCCATCCTCTACGACAATATAGCCTTCAATGACCTCTGCTTCAGGTCCGTATATTATTTTTCCGGATATTGTTTGTTCCCATGACATAAACATTAATTAATGGCTTTAATCCTTTATAAGGACTTATCAAGTATATGCATTCAGTTTGCTTGTTAATACGCGTTTTTAAACGCTATATTTATATGTCTAAGCTGTAGTAGGTAATCATGCGTATTGTTAGGTCCTTGCATGAGAGCATGGCAGAGCCTATCGGTGATTGTACAGACAACCTCAATACGTAACATACTGGATAGTGCGATAAAGCCTGTCACGAGGGAAACTGGGAAGGACAGCGGACATTCCAATAGGATGATCTCCCGGAGTTAGTGCGTCAGACGACAGCATTATCCTTCTTTTCATACATACATTTGTTTTGTTTATCCGATATTTATCTGGAATCTGGAGAATTGGTACAATGTCTTTTGAGGATGCTTTAAAAGAAGTGGATTCCGGGGTTATTATTGATATTGAAGTTACGCCTGGTTCGAAGGTTCTTTGCGTACCAAGCGGCTATAATCTATGGAGAAAAAGAATTGAAGTGCGCTTGTCCCAGAATGCTCAGAAAGGCAAGGCCAATGAACAGCTTATCTCCGCTCTTGCAGACCTGTTTGGACTTCGCAGTTCTGAAATCTCTTTTGTAAACGGGATGCATAATTCTAAGAAATCTCTTCTTTTGCAGAATGCTGAATATTCTCATATAATTGCAATTTTAAATGACAATCTGCCTGATGATGCTGTTTAATCTTAATATGAAAGTTGTAGTTTTTATTTGCTTGAATACTTTCACCTCGCTTGCCTTTTCTTAATATATGCAGAAAACAATCTAGTGTCTGAGGTGAAATACATGGATGAATATTTCGAAAACCTGGTAGAAAGAGCATACTACTATGAACAGTTTGATCAGTTCGTTCGCTATTACAAGTAAATTTATCATATCCTGTCGCAACGATTCCCTCCCAATCCCAAAATGTTTGCTTTCGATTGCGACAGGTCTTTACTTGTAATAGTTATCTCTTTTTAGAATCTTTTTATTTTGCGTGTTTTACATCTTACATTTTACATGATTTCAAAGGTCATTCTTTAATCAAATGAAAGGCAATTGACAATCCTGTTTGAACACCTATCAGGAACCTACTTTAAAGATATGGATTATTGTCATGCGACCAAGAAAACCCGGCTCTAAAAGATATTTGAAAGCTCCTTTGATAGTATATGAAAAAAGGATGGAACAAATGGACAAATTACTGGGTGAATTACAGGATTTTGTAAATCAGGATTCGATTTTAGTTGTGGAAGGAAAAAGGGATGTAATTGCATTAAAGTCTCTTGGGTTCAATGGTAATTTCAGGTTGGCTACCCATCATTCTCTTGTTAATTTCAGTGAGGATCTCGCAAAGACCGGAAAACAAATAGTTATTCTAACCGACTGGGATCGCAGAGGTAATATTCTTGCTGATAAACTCGTGCAGAATCTGCATGCTCTTGGAATCAATCCGGATATGAGAATAAGGGAACTTATCGTATCCCTGGTGCAAAAAGAGATTAAAGATATTGAAAGCCTTCCCGGTTATGTTGAAAAACTAAGAAAGATAACCTCAGGTACAGATACTAATGATTCACTTTAATTTGTTACACCCTTAGTGGTGTTGGGGTTCAAAACTACGCTCAAATTCTGGATATAGTTCAGATTTGTCCATTAGCTCATCATAGACTTCGTGCCTTGGACTTACTATAACTACATGGGCAGGAGGGTGTATCTTCCTTAACTTGCTTATTGCAGCACCTGCATTGTTGTCAAGTTCTACCAGTGCAGCAGAATTGCACTTTGCTTTTAGTGCTACGCCTGCAACACTTACTAACAGGGTATCTGCATAAACCGGCTCGATACGCTTTGGTTTTGATACAAACCTCATTCTCCCGTAATGCTCAAGGTCATGTAACGCCACATTGACTTTATCGGCATTGTCACCCCGGATTACAGCAAAAGATTTAACTCCAATCCCCATTCCAGAAAATCCCCTTGTGTAATTTTTTCATATGCTTCTCTCATTGTTTGCGTTTTTTTAGGCTCCCGCACCTAATATGCCTGGATTTCCTAGCCTAGATATAATTAAAACTTTTTACAGTAATAAACCTTTCTATTCCAGGAAATACAGTTCTAGAACAATAGTAGAGATTATTATTTTCTGGTATTTATTATTTTCCAAGTTCCTTGGAACGGTTTGATGATTCAATTACAGCCTGCATGAAAGCTGATCTGATACCGTATTCTTCCAGGACTTTAATTCCCCTGATAGTTGTTCCTGCAGGAGATGTAACCATATCCTTAAGTTCGCCAGGATGGGTTTCAGTTTCAAGTGCCATTTTTGCAGCGCCCAGAACCGTCTGAGCTGCAAGTACAAGTGCACTCTTCCTGTCAAGTCCCTCATATACAGCACCATCTGCCATTGCTTCAATAACAGGGAATATATATGCAGGTCCACTGCCGGAAAGGCCAGTCACTGCATCCATGAGATTTTCAGGAACCTGAATAGCGCTTCCTACTGAACCGAATATTGCAAGAGCATCCTCTGCATCTTCTTTTGAAGCGTTACTTCCCTGGGTGATGGCAGAAGCAGCTTCAGCAACAGTAGCTGCGATATTTGGCATAACTCTGATTACTCTTGTTCCTTCATTGAACTCCCTTTCAATGTCTGCAAGTTTGACACCAGCTGCAATGGATATTACAAGCTTGTCGGAGCCAATATCCTCTTTTATACCTGCAATCACTTTCTTAAGGATCTGTGGTTTTACTGCAAGCACGATTATATCTGAATTGATAACTGTAGCTGCATTGTCTGTGGAGACATTTACTCCTGCATTCTGCTTAAGTTCATCAAGAGAGGGTTCGTATAAGTCACTTGCATATACGTCGGATGGGGAAAACAGTCCAGCATTGCATATTCCTTTAATTAATGCACTGCCCATTTTTCCTGTTCCGATAAATCCCAGTTTTTTACCTTCAAGGCTCATTTTATCACTCTGGTAATTTTGATATTTTATTTTCTCTTGATGGTCACAATGTCCCCAAGAGTAGTTCCACGGTTAAGTCTTTCACCACTCCAATCATTCTCTCCGGTTCTTTCGGTGAGCTTGATATCGAGTGCTTTCTCTATCTTCTGACGAACATCGTCCTCAGGTACGATCTCTTCACGCTCTATCTTTTTAATAAGTGTTGATTTTTCTTTAATTTTAGAAGCCAGCTGGTCATGTGACCACTTTTTTCTTTCTCTTGCTTCTTTTATTGCCTGACCGTACTCGTCTACAAGTTCGTCAACTATCATTCCAGGGGCTTTCCTTGGTGGCCTGCTGCTTCTTGTTGCAGGAGCTGGCCGACGGCTTACAGGTGCAACTTTTTTGGACACTGGGTTGCGCTTGCCTGCTGAAGTGCCATATTGTGAGCATCTTCCACAAACTGTAAGTTCACTACCGTCAATATTTACTTTAAAAGAACCGCCTCTGATCTCGGCGCCACATATTTCACACTGCATAGATCTTCAACTCATAAAGTGTCTAATCTCTTCTTTACGAAAGGGCTATATACCCTTTGCACTTAAATAGTATTCGGAGGCACATGAGCGAGACCAGCGACAGTGACTTTGAGCACGGCAGGTATGATTTTACCTCTGTGAACAAAGCCGACTATGACTATGTCGGTACAGATAACGAGGAAGACTTTTCCAAATATCTGTTAGACCGAATGAGACAGTTAGAGTCCAGGAATACTCTCCTGAAGGAACAATGCGACCAAATCGAGTCAGAAAAACGTTTTGTTGAGAGCCAGAAGCTTAAATACGAACGTGAGGTGCGCAGACTGCAGGCGGAAGTTGACCGTCTGAAAACAGTTCCTCTTGTAGTGGCAACAATAATGGATGTCATTTCTGAGGAAAAGGTGCTTGTAAGAAGCTCCACGGGACCGCAGTTTATGGTCAATGTATCCCAGTACCTGAGTGAAGAATCTTTAGTTCCAGGTGCAAAAGTTGCATTGAACCAGCAGACACTTGCGATCGTGGAAGTAATCCCGACAAGTGAAGACCCTGCAGTTTCAGCAATGGAGGTAATAGAGTCACAGGATGTGGACTACGAAGATATAGGTGGACTTGATTCACAGATACAGGAACTGATAGAATCTGTAGAATTACCACTGACAAAACCGGAGGCTTTTCAGCGTATAGGTATCACTCCGCCAAAAGGAGTCTTGCTGTACGGTGAGCCTGGAACCGGTAAGACATTACTGGCAAAGGCCGTTGCACACAGGACTGAAGCCACTTACATCAGGGTGGTAGGTTCTGAACTGATACAAAAATACATTGGTGACGGTTCAAAACTTGTCAGAGAACTCTTTGAAATGGCAAGGAAAAAATCCCCGAGTATCATCTTCATTGATGAACTTGATGCAATTGCTTCAAGACGTCTGAATGACACCAACGGTGCAGATCGTGAAGTCCAGAGAACGCTCATGCAGTTGCTTGCGGAAATGGATGGTTTTGATAACAGGGGTGATGTGAGAATTATCGCAGCTACTAACAGGCTGGATGTTCTTGACCCTGCAATTCTAAGGCCTGGAAGATTTGACAGGATAGTCAATGTACCAATGCCGGATGAAGAAGCACGTGCGAATATCTTCCGGATACACACACGTTTCATGTCCGTTGCAGATGATCTTGACTACAGGAAACTGGCAAAACTCACCGAAAAAGCAAGCGGTGCAGACTTGAATGCTATTGCCATGGAAGCAGGTATGCTTGCTGTAAGACTTGACAAGAAAACAATCACTATGGATGATTTCCTTGAGTCTGTACAGAAAGTCATGTCAAAGAAAGAAACTGAAAAGGAAGTTCTTCCGGAAGGAATGTTCATTTAACATTCCTGCTGGTAAGTTACTTCACTACCTTTTTTCATACTATTTTTTGTGAATAGCACACACCACAATTTTCACATTAAAGATGAGATCCGCATACTTGGTATAGATGATTCTGCACTTATCAGCGATAAGATCACAATAGTCGGAGCCTTCTTTCGTGGTGGAAAATGGCTTGATGGTGTACTTCGCTCAGAGGTTACAAGGGATGGTCTGGACGCAACAGACAGTATAGTTTCAATGGTAAATTGCAGCAAACATTTGCCTCAGATACGCGCTATAATGCTGGATGGTGTCACTTATGGTGGATTCAATCCGGTTGATATAGTTTCTCTTTATGAAAGAACCAATATTCCTGTTATTGTCCTGATGCGCGACCTGCCGAATTTTGAAAGTATAGAAAAAGCTCTTTTATTTCTGCCTGAACCTGAAACAAGGATGGAAATCATAAGAAAGGCTGGCAAGATCAGTAGTGTGGTAACAAAAGATGATGATAATCCTGTTTTCTTTCAGTGTTGCGGACTGGATTATGAAATGGCTGCAAAAATAATAAAAATAACATCAACAAGGAGCAATATCCCTGAGCCACTTCGAGTTGCTCATTTGATTGCTAAGGGAATCGTCCTTGGTGAATCAAGAGGAAAAGCTTGATTTGTTTTGTAAATACAAGCCTATTTCCTGAATGTGAATTTTACTTTGACTTATTCACAAGCTCGACACCCTCATTCATAAGAGCATCTGCTCTTTCCTTTGTCTTTGATTCTGCAAATATTCTGATAATTGGCTCAGTTCCTGATGGTCTTATAAGCACCCATCCATCGTTGTACCAGACTTTTACTCCGTCTGTGGTGTCGACCTCATTATCTCCTGCAAGAACATCCTTTTTGACTTTATCCATAGTTGCAGTTGAGTCCTCGATCTTTATCTTCGTCTTTGAGTTAAAGTACTCAGGAACACTTTGAGCGAGTTCGGAAAGTTTCTGTCCGTTTGCGATAATCTCGAGGAATTTTGCACATGCCATGGCACCGTCACGGCAGTACTGGTGTTCCGGGAAGATAAGTCCTCCATTACCTTCTCCTCCAAAGACTGCATCAATCTCCATCATCTTGCGTGCCACATTGATGGATCCGACGGCTGTCCATGCAAGTTCAACGCCTGCTTCTTTGGCAACATCAAGCATACGTGATGAGGAACTAACCGGTGTGACTATTGGTCCCTTTTTCCTTGCAAGGACATATTTTGCCATCATTGCAAGCTGGATTTCCTCTTCGATGAAGTTACCATTTTCGTCAAAGAATACTGCACGGTCTGCGTCTCCGTCCTGCGCAACTCCCATGTTTGCACCGGACAGCTTCACAATGTCAGCAAGCTCTGTGAGTACGTCTGGTGTTGGTTCCGGGTTTCTCCATGGGAAAGTTCCGTCCACCTGGCCATTGAGTGTGATTACCTCACATCCAAGTTTCTGTAAAAGGAATGGCAATGTTACAGAACCGGCTCCGCATCCGGTATCAACAACGACCTTGAACTTTTTCCCGCGGATAAGTTTGTTGTCAACAGAATTGATAATACCATCAAGGTAGAATTCATTGGCATTACTGTCATGGCGCAGGTCTCCTGTCTTTTCCCATGATGCAGCGCTGAACTCTTTGGAGTAGTATATTTTCTCGATATCACGTTCTCCTTCGCGTGACATTTCACTACCGTCTGCTGCAATGAGTTTTATGCCGTTGTACTCTCTGGGATTGTGGGATGCTGTTACAACAATTCCCGCATCTGCATATTCTTTTACATAATACTGGACAGAAGGGGTCGGGCAAACGCCCACATCAATCACTGTAAGTCCTGCTGAAAGTGCACCTGCAATTGCAGCTGATTTTAACATTTCTCCGGAAGCCCTTGTATCCCTGCCTATTGCAACAACACCTTTAGAACCCATATAGGTTCCAAGACTCCTTGCAACATCAATTGCAAGTTGTGGAGTTATGTATTCGTTTGCTATTCCCCTTACACCATTTGTTCCGAAAAATGCCATCAATTATCACCATTATTAAAAGTATTGCAAGTATATGGCAGAACTTTGTTTTATGCTTTTTGAAGGATATTCACTATTTATTTTTTTCACCTGGTATGTTTCTTAGATCATTTTCAATTAGGATATTCTTAATAATATATTCAACATATAGTAATCAAATGATAAATTCCAAAATAGAATCTCTCAAAAAGGACATAGCTTCTCATGAAAGTGTACTTGTAGCTTTTTCCGGTGGAGTTGACAGTGGAATTCTTGCCTTTCTGGCACATGAAGTACTTGGGGACAAAGCAATTGCTGTAACTGTGAATCTCCATTCTTTCCCGGAAAGAGAACTTAAAGCAGCAAAAAAAATTGCTTCAGATATAGGAATTGAGCACAAGGTTGTGCAAGTGGATGAATTGTCTTTTCCTCAGATAGCAGAGAACAGTCCAAACAGGTGCTACTATTGTAAAAAAGAGATTCTTGCAGCCATGAATAAAGTCAGAAAAAATCATGGACTGAATTTCATACTCGAAGGTAGTAATTCTTCAGATCTTGCTTCCTATCGGCCTGGAAGAAAAGCAATCGAAGAGGCTGGAAACATTGTGTATTCTCCTTTAATGGAACTGGATATAAGCAAGAATGAGGTACGCCAGATAGCAGGCGAACTTGGCCTTTCCGTTGCAGACAAAATGTCGTCTCCATGTCTTGCTTCAAGGTTTCCTTACGGTGAAGCCCTGACAGAAGAAGGCATTAAGAGGGTTGATTCTGCCGAATCTTTCCTTTTTAACAATGGATTACAGGGATTCCGGGTACGTGACCATAAAGGTATTGCACGTATAGAAGTAAGTCCTGATGACATGCTTAAGCTAATAAGCATGAAAGAGGAAATCACTCAATATTTTAAAGACATTGGTTTTAGCTATGTTACTATGGATCTTGAAGGTTTCAGGAGTGGAAGCATGGATGAAGTCCTGTGGAAACAACATGAAATATGAATGTACGACCTGATAAATTGTGCTCAATGCAACAGGTTTAATACTTTTAAGCTATCTGTGTTCAGCCTGGAAATCAAGCTAAAAGGTGATATGCATGCTGACATTAGGTATCGTGAACACATATGATAAGATCAAAGTACTGGATGCTCATTACAGGGCAATAGCTAGGGCTGCACCTATATGTTATGCATACGGTTTTTCTCTTGCACTTTATGATTTTCCTTTTAAGATGAGTGCAGATGAGCTTGTGGAATTTGTTGCTGATAAAACAACAATCGGTGAATCCGGTAAATACCTGAAGTTACTTCATGAGAAAAAACATCTTTTTGTTTTCGACCTTCCAAAGAAAGGTTTTCAGGCGCATTTTGGTTCTGTGGTTGTGACAACTTCAAAGCCTGAGCAGAAATTTGCCATTACTCCGGAAACCTTTGCAGATGAAATAATACATAACAAATCCTTCCTTGTGCTTGTTGGTCTTGGTCGCAAAGGGCTTCCAAAGGATCTTTTCAGTCTTGCCAGGCATCATCTTGACATAACGTCCCAAGGTGTTTCACTTGAAACATGCACAGCAATTGGATGTATTCCTTCTTATGTTATGGGGATTGTTCGTACGAAAACTTCAGTAAAGTAGGCAGGGAACTTTATCTAGTATCAATTGTATACTAGTTTCATGCGTCTGAGCATTTTTTATTCGGGTGAGTTTGGAAAAAAGGTTGTCGGCAATCTTGTAAATTCAGATAGTTTTTGTGTTTCATGTGGTGATCTCTGTGACCATTGCCGAGAACCTAGAATGAGTCTTGCACCTATGATCGTAGGTCTTTTTGAACTTCGAACAGACCTTCCTGATTTTGTTGAGGATACGGATGAATACATTCCATCACATCTTCCAATTGCAGACCTGATTCTAGCCATTGATCTACATCCTGATCTTATGATGTCGGTACCTGATATTGCTCTGTCAAGCAATGCAAAGGCTGTTATTATTCCAGTTGATGATTCTCGTCTGGTTCCGGCCGGTCTCACTGAACAGATAAGAAAAAAACTGGAGTTTGAGGGTATTGAATTTCAAAGCCCAAAACCATTTTGTTCCTTGGAACTGACTGGAAAACCTACAATTGACGAGTTTGTCAATCTTGGATTTGGCCGACCACTGCTTAAAATTGAAGTGGATAATACCAATGGTATTTTTACACACGTTGAAGTTGTCAGGGATGCACCCTGCGGTGCAACATGGTTCGTTGCCAAGAAACTGAAATGGTCGGATGTAAAAGACTATAAGGAAACAATTTCCAGCTCTCATCATTCATATCCCTGTACTGCAAGTATGGAAAAGGACGCACAGATAGGCGATACTATTCTACACGAAGCCGGTTATATTATTAGAAAAAGCGTAGAAGAAGCTATGGATAATTAATTTCAAAAAAGGAAATTTAAAGGTAAAGGAGTAGTTTTACTCCTTTCTGCGCTGCATAAGGAATGCAATTCCGATTATGGCTGCAATTGGTAGAGCAAGTGTTGGGAATTCTGGAACTTCATAATCTCCCGGGCAGTAGTGTGAAAGTGTAAACACATATGTCTCGGTCAGAGTCCCTTCATATTTCACTGTAACTGTCATATCCTCAAGTTCTTCTGGGGTATAATACGGCTCAGTGTAAAAGTGTATCATTTGGTTGTTTACCTTAAACGGACCTTGCCACTCCCCACCATCAACCATGATGTAAGCTTCAGTTACATCACCTGTTCCTGTCAGCACCCAATGTAGCCATCCGTCTGTTCCATTTGGAACATAACCTGTGCAATCTCTGTCAGCATCATACAAGCCATTTTCATTATTCCACTCAATAGTGCTCTCAGCAGCTGCTACCATTGCAAATGGCATCAGAGCCACCGCTATTAGTATTATTAATATTGTTCTTTTCATGATCCCCACCATCTACATAGAGACATGGTCATTTCTATGTTAATAATAACTCTCTTCTTATTGTTATTATACTTTCCGAACAAGACTGATTTATCATTAGCATGATAATAATGAGGAGTCTGAATTGAGGAAATATTGAAAGAAATTAAATAAAGAAACCAGTATCAGTTTCATCAAAAAAAGAAAGTTTAAAGGAGTAATCTTACTCCTTTCTGCGCTGCATTATGAATGCAAGTCCAATAATTGCTGCGATTGGCAGAGCAAGTGTTGGGAATTCTGGTATTTTGTTTTCGGGTTCACAGAAACAAAATGTAATATGGCTTATGGCATTTGGTTCATTTATTTCTCCATAACCAAGTACTGAACCACTTCCTGAATATTGTCCTCCAACGTTATATTCATTATCTCCTGCTCCTGATTTCACATTCATAAAACATACTGGTATATCTGAAGTCCAATCGAATGCCAGTGCTTCATAAACACTACCATCTATTTTTACTGCAGTTATTTCTATGGTAACGTGGCCGACAACAGATTGGTCATCCATTACGTCTACTGTAATATTATCTCCTGCAAAAGTATCCCCAAAGTCAAATTCTGGGCATTCTATTTTTTTTTGAATTGCGTCACTGTCAGGGCAATCTGACTCTGCTACAGCTAGTTGCATAGTTGCAACCAGCAAAATTATTGTTATTATAAATATTTTCTTCATTGTGCACCACCACTTATTGTGAGTTTTCAACTCACGTTTTTAACTCACCATAAATTGATGTGCCACATTTCTTGATCTTTGGTTATATACTTTCCTAATTTGTGTCGCAAGTCATAATCCTAATAATGATGAGGTGTATCTTTTTGTTTACTATTTAATTACTTGAAGCTGTGTACAATCATCCATTCAATACTTATTTCAATTAACTTCCCTAATATAGTTCATAATGGCTGACAAAGTTTCCATTGTAAAATGTGACGATTATTCTCATTCAAAAGAATGCATCATTGAAGCGCTTTCTCTTATTGGTGGCCTGAAGTCCATAATATCCAATGGTGATCGTGTTCTTCTAAAACCAAATGTCCTTGCTGCCCGCAAGCCCGAAGACGCTGTAACAACTCATCCGTCCATAGTTGCCGCAATGTGTGAACTTGTGAAGGATGCAGGTGGTACTCCTGTAATTGGTGACGGTGCAGGAATCACAAGACCTGGCGCAACCGCTCATGCGTTCAGGACATCAGGCATTGAGGATGTAGCAAAATCCCAGAACGTTCAACTTCTAAATTTCCAGACGGAAGGTTACATAGAAGTAGAGGTTCCTGATGCAATGCGTTTTTCAAGTCTTTACATTTCTAAAGCTATCACGGATGCTGATGTAATAATCTCTCTTCCCAAGATGAAAACCCATGAACTGACATATTACACAGGTGCTGTGAAGAATATGTTTGGTGCATTGCCTCTAAAAACCAGAAAAGAAATGCATCTACTGGGTGACAGAAAGCTCTTCGGAGAAGCTGTTATTGATTTGTATTCAATTGCAAAACCTCACCTTGCTGTAATGGACGCGGTTGTAGGTATGGAAGGTAATGGTCCTGCTCATGGAACACCAATTAAAACCGGTGCAATCATGGCCTCATATGATTGTGTATCACTGGATGTGATCGCTTCTGATATAATGGGTGTGGATCCAATACAGGTTCCGACAACAGTTGCAGCTCTTGAACGTGGATATGGGAGTCAAAATCCTGATGTTGTAGGTATTGATCCACAAATAGTCACACAGAAGTACAAACCTTCAAGTGGTGGTATTCTCTTTAATTTGCCACCTTTTGTTATGCGATTCTTCGGTAAGCAATTTGAAATGAAACCAAAGATCAATACTTCAAAATGTGTACTTTGCGGTGCCTGTGCAATGAATTGTTCTGTAAAAGCAATAGATGAAATTGGTGATCATTTAGAGATCAATAAAAACAAATGCATCATGTGCTACTGCTGCCGGGAACTTTGTCCTGCAAACGCAGTTGATATTGACATGTCTTTTGTGGCAAAAATCATAACAACATTCAAAAGATAACTTCAAGCATTGCATTTTTAATATTCAAAATAAAAAAGATAAAAACAGAAGTGTATGTCCAGCTTAAAGCTGACATACTTCACTCTTGCGCAGCCAGTCAATATCAGAGTGATACAACTGGCGTAGATCCTTGAGCCCGAGTTTCAGCATTGCAAGTCTGCTGACTCCAAGTCCCCATGCAAGAACCGGATATTTAATTCCAAGAGGGGCTGTGACTTCTTTTCTGAATACGCCTGCCCCACCAAGCTCAACCCATCCAAGTCCGTCAACATAAACTTCAGGCTCAACACTTGGTTCAGTGTATGGGAAATATCCTGGTCTGAATCTTACATCCTCAAATCCCATCCTGTGATAGAACTCTGAGAGGCATCCAAGAAGGTTTGAGAATGACATGTCCTTGTCCATCACGACACCTTCAAGCTGTTCGAATTCTGGTGTGTGTGTCGGGTCAATTGTCTCTCTGCGGTATGCCCTGTCAATAGAGAACGCCTTTACAGGTGCATCAGGGTTGTCTGCAAGGTATTTGATCGTCAGTGCAGTTGTGTGGGTTCTGAGTACATTTTTGCATGCAATATCTTCACTCCACTTTCCACCCCATCCGGTTGACCCAGTTTCTCCTCCATTCTCATGTGCTGCACAAACCTTGTCCTTATATTCAACAGGAAGGTCTGATGTGCTGGAAAGGTGGAATGTGTCCTGCATTTCTCTTGCAGGGTGATCCTGTGGCTGGAACAGTGAATCGAAGTTCCAGAATGAGCTCTGTACTGCTTCTCCCTTGATCTCAGTGAATCCCATGTCAAGAAAAATACGTCTCATTTCATCAATGAGGCGCTGGTATGGGTGAATCTTTGCTCCGTATACTGGTCTTGGAGCTGTGTGAATGTTATATGGTCTGAACTTCTTGTCTTTCCATTCCTCGCTTTTCAGGAGTTCGGATGTGAGTTGTGCAACCTCTTCTTCAACAGTGATGCCTGCTGCAACAAGTTCCTTACCTTCAGATGTGATGCAGACCTTTCTCTTCTTGTCTTCAGTCTTAGCTACAAGCTTACGTTTGATGAGATCGTTTATGACATTCTTGTCTGCTCCAAGTTCATCGAATGTCTTTGCTTCATCTGCAAATGCTTCCAGGGCCTTTTCATCCTCTCCTTTTTCAGCATTGCCGGTTGGAACTATCATTCCTTTCTCAATTCCTGCCCAGCCCTTACGGCGAAGCCATCCGGTAGCAATACCAGCAACAGCAGGATTGAATTTGTCCTTTAGTTCATCCATCGAGGTTGGGCCTGAAATAGCATCAATTATCTGTCTTTCAGGCAGTCCTTCCTGAGCATACTTCTTTCCTTCGTCAGTAAGCTCAAATATCTCTGTTACTGTTTCTTCTACCTGGGCAAGTCCTTTCTCTTCGAGCAAAAAAGCAGCCTGCATTGAAGTTTCCATTTTCATTTCAGACTTCTCAGCAAGCTCATCCGGGCTTGCATCTTTTAAATTATCCAATGCTATCAATACATTTTTCTCATTGGATGTAAGGTTGTACTGGGAGCTCATTATCACACCTGTTAAATTGAGTTCGTAAATCTGTAATTTGTAATTAATTGTTAAATTATAGTCCGTATTCATCAAGCCTGTCCTTTGCAACTTCACGCAGTTCCTGATGTTCTTTCAGGAACTTTTCTGTTCTTTCTGCTGCAAGGGCTTTACAATGTCCGCACATTCTGGTTCCTTCCCGACATTCAGTGTATATCTGTGCAAGTTCTTCGTCATCATCTACAAGGTGGAACAGGAACATTTCATAAACAGAGCACTTTTCAGGTTCGCCACCAAGTTTTTTCTGTTCCTCAAGGCTTATTCTGCCACCTGTCTTTGCCCTCTTTACCTTCTTTGCAGCACCCTTTGGTTCTTCTGTAAGTGAAATATAACTTTCAGGAACACTGCTTGACATCTTCCCGCCCTGAAGTCCTGACATGAACCTGTGATATGTTGATGAAGGCGGAACAAATGCATAACCTCCAAATTCAAGTTCTACATCCTGCACTACCTTCATGAGACTTTCAAAGTTGTCTGCACTGAAAACATCAACGTGACCTTCAAAGAGCTTTGTTTTGCCGGGAATACGCTGGCTTAGTTCTTTAAGGGCTTCTTCAGGAGCAGCCTTGCTGCGGATGCTGAAATATTTATTTCCATCCTTGTCTTCCCTGCCTTCTATCTTGAACATATTCATCTTATGTCCAAGTCCTCTTGTAAGCCTGATATGTGGATCCTGATCAGAACCTACAGGAATTACAGCTGGTTTTGGTCCGCCGTATTCTTCAAGCTGTGGATGAAGTATGTCTGCACTCTGTGTCACAGCACTCAACATGTGTGCAACATTAGTCTCGCCTGTAAAGCCGTAAATGGCACTAAGTTCTGAGTAGTTTGCCTTTGAACTAAGTTCGAATGCAAGGTCTTTGACCTGTTCGGATTTTGACTGGAAGTAAATATGTCCGTTCGGTTCAAATCCAAGAGCAATCAGGCTGATGATGTATTCGTTAATACCAATGTCACTGCACTTTTCCCATGACATTCCTCTGACAGCATGGCTTTCGCGGTCTGCAATTCCGACGAATGCATCAGCACCCTGCTGCTGGTGCCAGATTATCTCTTCCATTACCATCTTGTGTCCAAGATGGACTTTTCCGGAAGGCATGAAACCGCTCATGACTGAGAACGGCTTGTTGTTGTTCATTGCATCAGTGATGCGGTCATAGTTCCTGTGACCAAAAATTATTTTTCGGCTCATGAACTTATGAGGATTCTCGATTTCCCGGACCATATCATCAAATGGCTGAATACCAAATTCATCGAATAATTTGGAATAATCATCAATGTTCAATGCGCTCCAGGGGTCGATCTTCATGTTCATATGTTGCCTCTTGATCAAATTAAGTTAATATTCATGCCTTTTTTAAATTAATACCTGCACATGAAATTGTTAGTAAAAATACCTAGTGATATGTAAATGTTCTTATCAGGAAAATTGGATGTTTGGTCACTCATCTGTGCAAAATAAATCAAATAAGCATTAAATATTTGTAATATTGCACCGGTCTTTATGGTAGGTATTTGTGATGAATAGAATATTTTTGCTGGCAGCAGTTTTCTTTCTGATAATTGGATTTTACAATCTATACCGTGCACGCAGGGATCATGAAAGTTATCTTCCTGTAATTGTTTCTTTCCTGATCCTCATGTCTCTTACTGCAATGTATTTCAGTCCTCTATTGGGTATTTTATGTCTGATGGTGACATTTCTGTTCGCTATTAGTAAAAGAAAGAATATTCTTCTGTTCCAGGAACAAAGACTGCTGGCTAGCTTTAACAAAAATGACTATTCAAAAGAGCTGAAGCTCAAAGAGGTCCTTGTTGGTAATAAATTGTGGGGGAAACTGGCTCTGGAATATGGTGCAAAAAAAGCAGCCCTAATATACTCATTATGGTTGAGTGGCTCTCTATTTTTTATTCTATATATTGTACATGCAATGGACACTTTCATTAAGCCGGATATGGACTTTATAGTCTTCTTTTCAGGAACCTATCTATTTATGTCGTACTACCAGATGCATGGTTATTTCAGAAAATTCCTGGCAATGCATGAAGAAGCAACTGATCCATCCTGAAAGAACTGATACCATGCAAGGAGATAAGAACTGAGAATTATTGGACCATAGTCACATTAATTATTCTTTATAAATAATCACGCAAGGTAGATAATGAGCATAACAATATACCATTTCACAACAGTTATTTCTGCATTGATGGTCCTATTGAGTTTCTATAATGTAAAAAAACAGGGTGACAGGTATTTACTGTCACTTTTTGTATTCATGTTGTTTTTTTCATTCTCTCTGTTGATGGTAATACCTTTATATGGATCAATTGCTTTTATCCCAACACTATTCTTTGGCTTTAAAAATAGTAAAAAGATATTCAGTGAATATCAGGCCTGAATTTTATCAATATCATAAGGTTTTGATGCATCCTCAGGAATCTTCTCCACAAGCTGAAGATACTCTTTTTCCTGCATCAGGCATGTGCTGCGCTGGCCTCTGAAAGCTTTATCTTTGCGCATCTTTGTCCAGATATCTTTAATAGAGGTCTCCTGTATATTTCCATAATGGAATGGGATATAAGGGCATCCTTTTACAAGACCATCAACACAGACGTGCATCCATCTCTGGCCAGCCATGCATCCGAGCATTTCTCCTTCAAAGTATGTATTAGCAAAGATACGTGGCCCACCTTTAGTTGAGTTAACGCGGTGATACATTTCAAGCACTTTCTGTCTGTCACCGTTTGAGATTATAGGGTCGTCCTTCTTTTTCGGGACAGATTCCCACAGGGAAAACTCATGAACTCCAAGTTCCCTTGCAAACTCATACATTGCAGGCAGTTCATCAATATTCTTAGGGGAAACATGGGTTGCCATTGTAACAAGTAATCCTGCTTCAAGTCCTGTTTTAATAGCATTTGTAGCAATATCAAAAGCACCATCAAGTCTTCTGACAGCATCATGTTTCTCGGCTTCTGTGGAATAGATGCTGACCAGCAGGTTATGCAGTCCTGCTTCCTTAAGCCTGCGTGCATTCTCAGGTGTCATCTCGGTTCCCGGAGTATACATATTGACAATGGCACGTTCCTTGTCCACATAGTCAATAAGCTCATAGATATCTTCACGAAGCATCGGGTCGCCTTCCGTGAATACAATGACCATTGCACCCATGTCAAGAACATCATCTATGGCCTGCTTGATAGTTTCGATGTCAAGGTCTCCTTCTCCACCGCTGACCACGCAGTGCTCACAATTACATTTGCAGTTACGTGTTATCTCAAAAGAAACCGTTTCAGGTATGTATCTGCCAAGTGCTATTTGAGTTTCAGCAACAAGCAGTCGATTGAAAGGTTTACTTGGAATTGGCGGAAGCCACGTTGAAGCTATTACTTTATCTTCATCAACAAAAGCAGGCTTTTCTTCTTTAAGGCGCTGGTTTATCTTCTTTAAAAAAGGTGCACAGGCCTTTTTTAATGGTCCATGCGCTTTAAGCTGAACAAAATCAGCTTTTTTGTCCATTTTGATTGAAAGTCCGGGTATTGAAACCAATGCAATGTCTTTATTATCTGAATTTTTATGATCGGCTTTCATTTACATTATTCCCCAAGAATCGAAGATCTTTGTAGGGAGAACACATCAGCTTCCTTGCCTATAACAGAATCGGACGAATAGACAATAATGCCCTTATCAGTAATCACATATGGGCGAAGCACTTCGTCGTGCTTTACACCTCGCATTTTTAATATCTCAAGGGATCTGATCCTTTCTCCGGCAATCCTGTTGACTTTAAGACAGATAACTCCTTCGGCAAGGTACTCTTCGACACTGAAATGGTCGGGGTTCATGTTTGCTTCACTTGTTATTAGCGTGGTGCAGTCAAAACTTTCTATATTCTTGACAAATTCAAGTATAATATGCCTTACATCTACCGGATCAGGAGATATTTTAAGAGAGGTCAGCGAATCAATGAAAAGTCTTTTAGCATTAATTTCCTTCACACTTGCATAAATCTGTTTCAGCACGGTTTCCAGTGTTGCATTATCATGGTCATGTTTGTCAGGTTCCAGGGTTTTCTTGATGTAACGTCCGTAGGCAATGGGGTCCGCCCTGATAATGCGGAGCTTGTTTTCTTTGATAAGACGTTCCATATCCCAGCCGTATCTCCACATGTTTCTCATTATGCGGGCAGGTGTCTCCTCAAAAGTAACATAAACTCCCGGTTCATTGTACTGAGTAATTCCTGAATACAGGTATTGTGATCCAAAAGTAGATTTACCTGCGCCAGGTCCTCCTGTCAGGAGAATTACATCATTTTCTATGAACCCGCCTTCTATAAGTTCATCAAATCCTGGTATTCCTGTGGGTACTCGTGCCATATCTTTCCTCGATTATTTATTTTCGAGTAATTTAATATATTTACCGCACGAATATTATATAACAATTGCTTTTAAAAAAAGATTTCAAAAAAAGAAGATTATTGATACCTGTGTCCAGGTATCATACTTTCTCAGAAAATGCGAGGGTTCCGCTGATTCTCTTGATTCTTATTTTAAGGGTTTCGCCCTTTGCAGCACCAGGTACGAAGATAGTATATCTGTCAACCTTAGCAATTCCGTCACCTTTTGAACCAACTGCATCGATCCTGACATCATATTCTTTACCTTCTTCAATTGCATCCTGTTTAACAGGCGCGCTGGCACGTCTCTTCTTTACCGGTCTGTGTGCACCACATGCAGCACATTTAAGCACCATTATGCGGTCCATCTTGGTAAGCTGGGTGTCAGGTCTTCCACATTCGGAACACATGACGAATTCTTCAACATATGCTTCAATATTGGATTTTATCTGTTCCTTGGAGAATCTCCCCTGGAACACTGCCCTTTGACCATCTATCTTTCCGGCAGTTCCCATTTCACGTGTGAGATATTTCATCACATGATCCGGGTTTCTGTTAAGGACATCAGCAATATTGTTGAAATTATCAAGGATAGTGGTCTTACCTTCCACCATGATCTTTGGCTCAGGGATTACGAAACGGGCATCCGTAGTCTCCATGTCGGGTAAGTTTGCTATTGCACGATCCAGAAGTGCTTCGTAATCTTCCATCTTTTATCCCTCGTTGTAATTTTATTTACTGTACAAGTTCCATACCCTGATCAACTACAATTCTGACTGGGCTTGGCAGTTTCTGGCCAGCTTTTCTAAGAGCATCCTTTGCTGCTGCAAAGTGTTCTTTGTTAACAGATATTGTGAAGATCTTCTGCTCGGCTGAAACTCTTGCTGCAGTTCCTACGTTCTTTCCGAATGCACCACGCATACCACTGGATACACGGTCTGCACCTGCTCCGGTAGCCTGCTTGTTCTCTCTGAGTACCTCGTGTGGATATACTCTGAGCTTGATGTGGTATCCTGCACGACCTGCTGCGTTTACCATTGCCCTGTTAGCTGTAATACGTGCAGCTTCAAGTGCAGTGTGGCGTAACTGGCATCTTTCTTTAACTACGAGTGTTACCTTTATAGGGAACTCAGCGCTCTTGTTACCCATATCGTAGTGAATGATGTGGCTACCTGGCACACCACCCATGTATTTCCTTCTGGTGTATGAGCGTTGTCTGACGTTCCTGTACATACTTGCTGGTTTTCTTACCATGAATAAAATCTCCTTGAATTAATTATCGTAATAAAGAACGGTACGTAACTATGATAATACCGTTATTTTTGCATCTGGATTTGTACCTTAATTGATATGTATATATTTGTATTTGTTGATGTTGCTCTCAACCTTCAACAATATGGATTAATCTCGATGGCTGTCCTCATACTACCTTGGAGTTTATAAGTCTTATCACAGGTTCAGAGCTCTTTGCCAAGCTGGACTGTAAGAAGTCCGAAAGAGCCTGACAGCATCATGTTTCCATATGGGGATGCAAAAAACAGCTTATCCCATACAATATTGTCCCGCTTCTCTTTATCCATATTCATAAGTATGTTACGTCTGGGTCCGGTTATCATTATTGACCTGATTGCATTAAATCCGGGTGTTTCACGTATGTAGCAACCATGTCCTCCATCATCAAAGATATCCTCAAAACTAAGATTACCGCTGGCAAAATCTATTATGTATTTCTGTAACTTTTCTCCGTCAAGTGCAGAGCTGTGGTGTTCAAACAACGCAACAACACGATTGTCTTTTACAATAGCTGCAAGCGTGTGACCATTTCCAATGTTTACAACTATTGCCGGCTGTAATGCATTTTCATCAAGCAGAGCTCCAAATATTGCAGCAGGTCCGGTATCCATGATAATAGTATCTTTGATAGTGTCATGCCTTCTCAGTGTTCTTGCAACTGCTGCCATGCGAGTGAATTCATCAGGGACATTGTCGGCATTGTAGGCAAACTGTTCAAAGTTTCCACCTTCATCTATAAGTCTCTCAAATATCCTGAAACGATATATGCGATTACTTTCCTGAGGTGAGTTTCCATGATCCTGTACTGCCACAGCAATCATTTCCGGCATACTCACTCCAAAACTACCAAGAGCATTACTGAGTGCATCAACATCAATATCCTGAAGAACTATTTTTTGAGTTGCATCAGCAAGAGTTTCCAGTTCATCTTCTGACACTATATTGATACCCATCGATTTTACTCTCTCGATGTCATCTTTTATTGTAAGGGCAGCTTTTTCAGTTGCATAGACCTTTAACTCCTTTTCCATATGGGCTTTAATGGCTCTGACACAGGGTCCTCCTCCCATCACATCTCCTGTAAGGATAATATTGCGCCCTTCATGAGTTGCCTTTCTAATTCTTTCTGCAACAATAACTGTCGGTGATGGCATAATCATCACAAGACTGTTCTCAATCTCACGTTCAGTATCATAAAGCAGTATATCCTGCGTGCCTGTCCCGACATCAATAGAAAGTATTCTCATGGTCTAATCGAGTGTTTCTTATACTTTTTAAGGTATAAATACTTCGTATGAGCAGTCAGTCCACAAAAGAACATAAAGAAGGCACGTTGAAAGTGTATTCTTTTTATCTGGTCACCATTTCCAGTTCCAGATTCAGTGAATTTGGAGCAGTTTCCTCGCCAGAGGAAGCCAATGATGGTTCCGGGAAACTGATGCAGGAACTTGTGACTTCCAATGGGCACAAAGTTACAAAATATGAATTGGTTCCGGATGATCCTTCATTGATCAAAGGTTCCATACACCGCGCACTTGAATCTGATGCAGATGTTGTAATCACAAGTGGTGGAACCGGACTTGCGTCAAAGGATGTAACTATAGAGTCCGTAGCACCCCTGTTTGACAAGGATATTCCTGGATTTGGTGAACTATTCCGCTTCAAGAGTATAGAACAGATAGGCAGTTCAGTTATTCTCTCGCGTGCAGCAGCAGGCCTTTTAAAAGGAAAAGTTATATTCTGCGTTCCTGGTTCTCCAAATGCCGTGGAACTTGCCTTGAAAGACATTATACTACCTGAAACCGGCCATCTTGTGAAACATGCTCGCCAGTAACCAAAAAAGGTTTATATTGTATATTTTATTTAATTAGAGTGTACCAAAAAGGCACATTTATATACGTTAATATTTATATTTGTAATGGAAGTAAATGATGTAGAATCCCTTTAAAGAGGATTAAAAAAATCTCTAAAGGGCAAATCCTATATACAATCCCAATGAAGAGGGAAACATGTCCGGCTACTCTTTAGGCATCAAGGAACTGGATGAGCTCCTAGGCGACATCCGGGAAGGAACTAATCTAATGATGATAGGTCCACCTATGAGCCGAAAAGATGACCTGCTGGATGCCATTATTTTTAACAGCCAGAGTCCTGCCGGATCGGCTATAATAGTATCTACACGTGAGCCAGGGGAACGTGTTCTCGGGTGGTTCGAAGATTATGGTCTGGACACATCAACAGCAGATATTGGTATTGTCGACTGCGTTACCAAGACACTTGGAATGGGTGCAGCAGATACTGAAAAGATAAAAAGGGCTTCAAGTCCGGTGGATCTGACCGGCATCGGTGTAAAGATCAGCCAGTTCTTTGAAGAAATGCTCATTAAAAAGAAGAAGCAGCAGGTTCATCTTTGTATCAACTCCCTGTCAACTATCCTTATGTATTCAAACATACAGACAGTTTTCAGGTTCCTGCATGTCTTCACAGGACGTGTAAAAGCTGCTAACGGTTTTGGTTTGTATGTGGTCGAAGATGAGATGCACGATGCACAAACAATAGCTACCCTGAAACAGCTCTTTGATGGGATGATCGAAATAAAGGCTGTTGGAGATGCCTATGCCATGAGGGTAGTGGGAATGACTTCAAAGCCTACTCCATGGTTTGAGTATGCAATAGAAGGAACAGATATCGTTCTCAAAAAAACCTAAAACTGCCTTATAGTGGGCAGTCATATTCCTTTTACACTACTTTTTGTGTGTTTTACAATTTTGGAAATATCCAGTGTCAATGGTCAGTTTCAAATACTCAACACCCAACTTGTGACATATAATTCAAAATTTAATACAAATTATCGGAGTATTAATTATGGATAAAGAGAAATTATATCAATTAAAAAACGAAGCAACAAAAATCAAACCTATTATCAACATAGGAAAGAATGGGATCACTGATTCTGTACTGGAAGAAATTAAAAAGCAGGTTAAAGCTAACCGTCTTATTAAAGTCAAGATGCTAAAGACCAGCGCAGAGGGAGAAGACATCAAAACATCTGCTGCAAAACTTGCAGAAGCAACTAAGACAACCCTTATCGATGTAAGGGGCAGCACAGTTGTTCTTTACAGGTGATTAGGGACTTCAGGTCTCTTCACTCTTCTTTAAAGCATTCTCCTGAGACGACTTCCACATCCTGGACTATCATAAGCTCGGTTGGAAGCATGTCCTTTAGTTCAGGAATAATGTTTCTGATATTTTCTTCTTTATCTACGGCCTGAACAATTACCGGCAGGTCAGTTCCAAGTCTAAGGACACTTGCAGTGTGTATCTTGTGATGAACTCCATATCCTTCAATGCAATGATGGACAGTGGCTCCTGCAATACCTTTGTTTTTCAGGAACTCAATAACTGCATGGTGTGCATTTTTTCCTTTGTACTTGTCATTCTCACTCAGATATATTCTTAAAAGTAATGTTCTCATGTTTTCCCCTGGATACTTTGCTTGTTAATGCAAATGAGGTAATGTTACATTTTCTTTCTGGTTCTCATCAATAAATTAGTTTTTCATTCAATATACGGGTTTATGATTCGGGTGCACAATGATGTTTAGTAAACTTTATAGCTTAAATGCTAATACCAATACTTATGGAAAAAAACAACAATACTGTAATTGCAGTTATAGCTGTTTTGATACTTGTGGGGATAGCAGGTGCTTATACGTACCTGGGTTCGGATAGTGTGGATACTGACGTAAGCTCTTTAGAGGCAGTAACTATTGTTGAAAGCAGTCCGATGGCAATTAATTATTCCGAAGAATATTTCCATGTGGAGGAATGGAGGGTCACAAGCACTGACCTGATAGATTCCGTTCCCAACGGTACCGTTGAGGAGAATAATGTCTGGAGAGTCAGGATTATGGAACGCAGCTGTGCATGTTCCGGTGTCAAAGACCTGTACGTTATTGAAGGCTTTGTCTCTTCCAGCACTGGTGAACTTCTGAGCATTGAAACCAAATCCGTTCTGGAAAGCGAGTATGATAAAAAGACCTGTTCATCGACATCCTGTCACTGAACGAAATTACTGCAGGTTTCTGCCTGTATTTTTCTTTTCTCTGATACTTCTGACCGGTTTAGCTCAGGCTGCAGTGTCAGTGGAATATTTCTATGAGGATGGTTGTCTGAAATGCGCAAAGGCATCGCCGGTTATAGATGATGTGATTTCCACTTATCCTGATACTAACTTCACTTCCTATGAGATTAAAGCTGCTTTCAGCCTGGCACAAAGTTATGGTGTTACAACTGTTCCTGCGGTTGTCGTAAACGGAAGCATAGTAATTAGCTACAATGACTATGGAGGTGACACTGAGAAACTCAGTTCAATGCTTTCTGAAGCAATAGAAACAGCTCCGGTAGTGGATTATGATACAGAATCATCAAAAGTTGAATCTTTATCCGCAGAATCATTAGATAATCAAACTCCTGCCGTAATCTTTATTGCAGGTCTTCTGGCAGGCTTCAATCCATGTCTCATTGCTGTCATGGCTTTCCTTGCATCAGCAATTGTCTCTTCCGGAGGTTCCCGCAAGGATATGCTTGTTCTGGTTTCTGGTTTTTGTGCCGGAATATTTGCAACTTATATGGTTGTAGGTTTTGGAATTCTGAACACAATTACTTCATTTCCTGGAATAAGAGATGCCATAATGTCTTTTATGGTATTGCTTGTTGCTATTTTTGGGGTCTGGCATATTTATGATGCATACTACATAAGCAAACATTCAAAATCATCCTTCAAAACCCCTCATTCGTTTGTAGATCTGATGAACCATGCAAGAGGCAAGAATATACTTCTAATCTCTTTTGTTGGCGGAGGAATATTCTCTCTGGTGAAAGCCCCATGTGTGGGCGCTGTTTACCTGATGATCCTCGAAATGCTCCTGTCGGGGGGCAACACTGTAAATGCCGTGTTGTACATGGGTCTTTATAATTTTGCAGTTGTACTGCCAATTCTGATACTTGGTGCTCTTCTTGCTTTTGGCCTGGATCCGGAAAAGGTAAACGAGTTCAGGGAAAAAAGACGTGTAGAAGTCCGTCTGATCACAGGAATAATATTGATTTTGCTGGCTGCATTGTTGCAGTTAAATATCATATGAAAATCATCAGACAATAATGTAAGCTAAATATACCGCAAAAAGGCACGAGGAAAGGTTAAGTCCGATATTCATAAGGAAATGTTTGCTTTCTCCTTCATCAAGAAGCCTGAAGCTCTCGTAGGCGAATGTAGAGAATGTTGTGAAAGAACCAAGCATTCCTACACTTATCATGTAACGCAGGGTTCCTTCCACTGAAGTGAATGTCAGCGCTGCAAGTACAAAGCTGCCAATGGTATTTACAGCAAGTGTTCCGGCAGGAATCTCATTTATTCTGGGAATCGCTCCGGAAACAAGGTATCTGAGGTTAGCACCGATAAAACCTCCGATTCCTACAAGAAGGATTTCAGAAACCAGTCCCTTCCCTCCTTCTCATTATATAGATAACCAATGCCCTGCCAGTGAAAATACCGGCAAGTGTCAGGATTATATTTGCAAGAATGTTGAATGCAGCTTCAACCAGTTGCATCTGGAATGTCTGGACAGTGAATGTAGAAAAAGTAGTTAGTGATCCGCAAAATCCAATTCCGAAAAACATACGTGTTTTAGGAGATACAATCCCAAGATACTCGGAGCTGTACATGAGAATACCTAGCAGTATGCTCCCAAGTACATTTACCACAAAAGTTCCGGATGCAGGGGCAAAGTATCCTGCAATAAGAAATCTTGATATTGCTCCAAAGAATCCTCCCATACCAATTGTGAGAAGTTCTGAGCTCTGGTTTTTCAGATAATCATTATTCAATTAACACTACGTCCACTTCGCTTCTTTCTTCGCAACCTTCCACATTTTCCGGGATTATAACAAAACCATCTGATTTTGCAATGGAACTCAGTATTCCTGCACCAGCTGTCATTAGCGGATGAGCAATGTTGCCTTCGAGTATTACTCTTGCATAGCTGACATATCCTTCTCTGGACAGTATTTTCCCGCTTAATGTGGCTTTTACGGTTGTGTCAGGTATATCAGGTATATTCCCGGATTTTCTAAGTGCAGGTTTGCCAAATGCAAAGAGCGCCACAAGCCCTGCTGCCGGATATCCGGGCATACAGAGTACCGGCACATTTTCAACAATTCCAAGTGCAGTTGGCTTTCCTGGGCTGAGTCCTACTCCATGAACAAGTTTTCTGCCAAGTTTTTCCACTACAGCCGGAACAAAATCCCTGTCTCCTACCGAGGTTCCGCCAGAAACAACAATCATGTCAGTGTCGAGGTTTGCCTTGATGGCTTCCTCGATTAGATTAGCATCTTCAGGAACGATGTCGCAATATCTTGCACTCCCGCCCCATTTCTCTACATACTCTCCTATCATGAGGCTGTTAATGTCAAGTGTTTTTCCCGGTGCAGGTTCTTCGCTTCCCGGAAGAGGTAGAAGGTCATTGCCTGTAGGGATAATTGCAACAACAGGTTTTGAATAGACTTTGACCTCACGAATTCCAAGCGATGCCAGCACTGCAATGTCACAAGGTCTTAGAATGTGGCTTTTGTTGAATATTATTTCATTTTTCCTTACATCCTCGCCGATCTCACCAACGTTCTTTCCGGGATGCACCTGTGCCCTTATCTCAATCATGTCTCCGATGGAAATAGTATCTTCCATCATCAAAACTGCATCTGCATCATCAGGTACGTAATCTCCCGTATTGACCGGGGTACATGTTCCTTCCATTATTTCATCGGATATCTGGAGCATAACAGGGTTTGTTGGAGATGCACCTATAAGATCAACAGATCTTACTGCAAATCCATCCATTGCAGAACGTCTGTAATGCGGAACGTTGCGTGGTGCAAGTATGCTTGCAGAAAGCACTCTTCCAATCGCAGATCTTGAAGGGAGTACTTCCGTTCTGTCAATACTATTGATCCCGGCAAGGAACATTCTCTTTGCTTCGCCAACATCTGTGCGTTCTCTGAATATCATCCAAGTCCCTCTGTTTCAGTTTAACCGCCGGATACCGGTGGAAATATTCCAAGTTCATCGTCATCGCCCAGTACGGTCTCAAGTCCTTCCATATGCTTGATGTTGTTTCCATTCAGGAATACATTGATGTAACCACAAAGTTTTGCATCCGTTCCTGCCTCAAATACGAGTTCTTTAAGAGCAGGATATTGTTCTGTAAGTGAAAGGAGCACCTCTTTAACAGAGTCTCCTGTGAGTGATAGAGAAGAAGTTTGTGCAATCTCTCTGAGATTTGCAAATAGTTTTACTTTAACGTTTGCCATGGGGACATTATTCCCAACAGATATATTATAAAACTAATCCTGTAAGACAAAAAGACCAAGCTAATGGTCACAAAACAATAGTAGGAATATAGTAAAATTTTCACTGGAAAAGTTGTAAATAAGTTCTGGTGGGATAGCGCGGATTTGAACCGCAGTCCAAGCGTCCCAAACGCTCGAGGATGGACCAAGCTACCCTACTATCCCAATCAGATTCAGAAGGGTAGCCCTTACATAGCATATATTGTATAAATAGATTTCGGGGGGCGCTGCTGTGGTTTAAATAGGAATTGATTGATTTGGATTTTAACAACAGGCTAACAGTTCTAATTATGTGTGTTGGTGTTATGAATAGTTATGTCAATTTATCGCATATTGTATTAATTTATAATAATGCAAAATAAATATTCTTATATACTGCTTCTATATTTTTATGCCACTCTCCAGTCTTCTAGGGTATAGAGGAAATTATTGGAGAATAGGATAGTGGAAAAATGGTAAAAAAACAAAAATTAATAATTTCCTTAAGCTTAATAAGTACTCTTCTTCTCATAATGATTGTGTCAAGTGGTTGCGCTGATTATGCTACCCATTTCAACGACGGTTACAAAACTTATGCAAATGATGATTATAAATTCAGCATTGATTATCCAGAAACCTGGGATTATGAAGAGACTCAAAACAGTGTTTTATTTAATGATCCCGAAAACGGATCAATAATTGGAGTAGCTTATGTTGGATCGTCTAGTTCAGTTGATGATTTTCTTGATTATCAATCAACATGGGGCGCTCAATTAGTTCATATGGGTTCATTGGATTTTCGTTTTCGTGGTCGAGGGAAACATACTAGTTTTAATGGATACGCAGCGTATGAAATAGAAAATGTAGTTGACCATAGTTATTCAGGAAAAGTAAAGATGGTGCTCTTCCGTGCTAATGATCGATTATTTATGCTAGCCTATGGGGCTAGGTCGGGATATTACTATTACTATGATCTGGAAACTGCAAATAAGATCATGGAATCTTTGACATTCAATACGGATTGAATGTTCATATATGTACAGAATCTAAACATTGATGATTTGGTTCTGTAGGATTTCGATATTTAGATGTTTATCGATGTAATACATAGATCTAAAAAGCTGTTAAATGACTGGATCAATACCCATTTTAAACCAATTGAGCCAGATTCATTTTTAGTAATGATGGATATTCACTGATCGCCTGCCATGTCAAAAGTCCGGCTTCCAATTGTCACCATGGTAAGTGCAAAACCCGTGATTGCTTAAGGTAGCGAGATAAGCACAGTTCAAGCAGAGTCTTTTACTGGAAAGAGCCATCTCACTCCCAGCGCTTGTAAATATCGTTGTCAATATCCATCAGGTCAAGTGCACGCCCTGCCATAGAATTTACAAGGTCATCAATTGTTTGTGGTCTTGAATAAAATCCGGGGCATGCAGGCAGAATAATTCCGCCGGCTCTCTCAAGTCTCAGCATATTTTCAAGATGAATCTGGTTAAGAGGCGTTTCACGTGGCATCAGCACCAGTTTTCTTCTCTCCTTCAGGCAAACATCAGCGACCCGCCCAAGCAGGTTATCAGACATCCCCCCTGCAATTTCGCCAAGTGTTTTCATGCTGCATGGGGCAATAATCATCCCGTAGAACTTGTGAGAACCGCTTGCAATTGGTGCTGTAAAATCACTCTCATCGTAGACTGCATCTGCCAGGCTTTCGACATAGAATAGCTCGTAATCTGTTTCGATATCAAGTATCTGCTTTGCGGCTTTTGTCATGACAAGATGGGTATAAATATCTGTTTTTGCAAGAATTTCCAGCAACCTGACTCCATAAGCAGAACCTGAAGCCCCGCTGATTCCTATTACTATTTCCATTAGAATCCCTCTCCTACGCCTATAATTACAGCAAGTTCATTGATCATTTCTCCTGATGCGGAAACGATCTCATTAATCTCATCAAGTGTTATATTGTCTAAATGAATGCCAACGATGAATACGGAAGTTGCTTTGCATGCCTTGCTGAATTCCTTTGCACCATTCAGTGCAATTTCAGTTTCCCTGTGTCCCGGTGATGTAATCACAGATGAAGATGCTCTCTTTGATTCTGGGTCATAGAAACCAACGCCAACAGCTCCTACGTGTTCATCGCCTCCTGTAAGGCTGGCAACGTAATCGTCACCTGTCTTTTTCCATTCAAGCACAAGACTGATACCTGCCGCAACTTTCCTGATTTCTTTCATATTATTCCTCGATCTCTGTCAAACGGAACTGTTTTGTTGTTCTTTTAACTTCAAAGAAGTTCTTCGCTGCCTTTCCAACAGCTTCCCTGTATTCGGTTGGGGTATAAACTCCCATTTTCCAGTTATCACGGTGTGCCTGCTCCAGAGTGGCAACAACATGAGATGCTTCATCAAGCCGAAGCATTCTGTTCTTGACTTTCACAAGAGCTTTCATTTCAGCGATTTCCGGATTTCTGGGAATATCAATAAGCACAGATTCAGGCTCAATTCCAACTTCTTCTGCAATCTCAGCTTCCACTCTTTTGATGTTTTTCCGGTGCTTTAGGACTCCCTCGCCAACTTCATCAAATCCAACATAAAGCGCCCTTTTGTAGAGTTTCCTGTTGTCAAGTCTCTGCGCAAGCTCTCCTGCATAACCTTCATCGTTGCGTATCATTTCAAGCAGTCCAGAATCATCCATCTTCCTGAGATCAAAAGGATTGAGTGATTTTTTCTGGATAAGGTCATCAACCGCTCTTGTAAACATAGTTTCAGCAATTCTTGAAACATGGTGATAGTAAACCGATGGATGCATCAGGAATCTGGATACAAGAAGCGATTCTGCCGCCTTGACACCACCTGAATTCACTACAAGATTGTTCTCGTAAAATTTCATCTCATTGATAAGTCTTACATGGTCTACAAGACCAAAAGCAACGCCAGTATAATGAGAATCTCTTACAAGGTAGTCCATTCTGTCAACATCAATCTCACTGTTGAGTATTTTTCCCATGTCCGTTTTTCCCTGGATGTGATCTTCAATAGTTGCAGGATTCAGTCCATTATCACTTAGAATTTCTCCAAGTTCTCCTTTTTTCAGTATCTCACGAACATCCTCATGGTGCTGTCTTGTGTAAAGTTTTGTAAGATTTTCAGTTACATGTGAGTAAGGTCCATGTCCTACATCATGGAGAAGAGCAGCAACCCTGAGTTCCTCTTTTTCATCTTCCGTGACTGTATCTATCTTTCCGGTCAACATAGTGGCAAGATGCATAACTCCCAGGCAGTGCTCAAAACGTGAATGATTAGCTCCTGGATAAACAAGGTTTGACAGCCCAAGCTGACTAAGTCTTCTAAGTCGCTGCATTTGCGGTGAATCGATTATCGATAACGTGAGCGGGTCAAGCTCAATGTATCCATGTATAGGGTCACGGATGACTTTCATACAACCTACATATCCTTCATCTTATAATGATTTTGCACTCGTTTCTATTACTTCTCGCCTGCAAATTACAGTTTTATCAGAAGTACATTCCATAGGAAGAAGATGCTTCTTCAACTGATGTTGCTGCCAGGCCTTTTCCAAAGCCGTATCCAAAAGAGTACAGTGCGTCATTAAGTTTCATTCCAAGGAAGCCGGATGATTTTCCTTCATATTCATACAGGTCAGGTTCGCCGGTAATTCCTGCCATCTCAGCAGTAATGTCAATTGCATCTTCCTCGGTTCCGACCATATCAACAAGTCCTGCTTTCTTTGCCTGGGAACCGCTGTATATCCTGCCGTCTGCAACCTTGTAGGCTTCTTCCAGACTCATATTTCTGTTCTCAGCAACCCAGGAAACAAAGTCATCATAGCTTTCGTTAACAATGGAACCAAGCATTTCCTTTTCCTCTTCTGTCATTGGTCTGGTTGGAGAACCGATATCCTTGTACTCTCCGCTCTTGATGGTTGTGACGTTAATTCCGAGATCATCCATCAGGCCATAGTAATGGATAATTTCCATCCTGACTCCTATATTACCAACAAGTGACTGCTTTTCAGCCACAATATAATCCGTGGACGAAGCCGCCTGATAAGCCGCAGAAGCAGCCATTGATTCAACATATGCCACAACAACTTTCTTTTCAGATGCTTCCTTTATCGCTCTTGCAAGTTTTTCACTGGCAATGGCCTCACCACCAGGTGAATTAATCCTGATGAGAATGGCTTTTGTTCCATCATCTTCCTGCGCATCCTCTATCCATTCTATGTAGTCCTCAACTCCGGGTTGATAGTCACTGAAAAGGTCTTCTTCTGTTCCTCCTGAATAGATAGTTCCGTCAAGGTCTATAACAGCGATCTCTCCCGATGATCCTTCTATTGGAATATTCATGACAGCTACAATAATCCCTGTGAGTGCAAGGATTAAAATGACTATTCCCATAGCACCATAAATTAATATTTTACTTGATTTTTCCAAGATTCCTTCTCCTGTTTCCTCTGAAATAACTAATATTATTTTACGAGGTCTTTACTTATATAGCTTGAACCGTATAACCAAGAAAAACTGGCAAGGAGATGTACTAAAATGATAATTTTTTCAGGTGGAACCGGCACACCTAAATTACTGAACGGCCTTCGTGAAGTTTACCCGGAAGAAAAGATCACTGTTGTGGTTAACACCGCAGAAGATATATGGGTTTCAGGAAACCTGATCACGCCCGATATAGATACTGTACTCTATCTGCTTTCAGGCAGGCTTGACACTTCAAAGTGTTGGGGCGTGAAGGACGACACATATCGAACTCACAATGCCATGAAGGATATGGGTTACGATGAGGTCATGATGCTTGGTGATATTGACCGTGCTACCCATATCATTCGTTCAGACCTTATCAGGAGTGGTCTTACACTTACAGAAGCAATAATCGGTCTTTCAAAGTCATTCGGTGTAAAAGCTAATGTGTTCCCGATGTCCGATGATCCCATTTCCAGTATGATAAACACACCAGAAGGAAAGATGCATTTCCAGGATTTCTGGGTTGGAAAACATGGTGAACCTGAGGTTCTGGAAGTATGCCAGGAAGGAATTGAAAAAGCAACTATCTCCTCGGCTGTTGTGGAGGCACTTGAAAGGGAAGACAATGTTCTGATAGGTCCGAGCAACCCTATAACAAGCATCGGTCCAATAATAGAGCTTCCCGGGATGAGGGATATTCTGAAAGAGAAAAAGGTGATTGCAGTCAGCCCTATAATCGGTACTGAACCTGTAAGCGGACCGGCAGGTAAACTCATGACTGCAAGAGATATTGAAGTTTCCTCATACGGCGTTGCATCATACTATTCTGATTTCCTTGACCATCTGATTATCGATGAGCGTGACCCGATAGAAGATAGTCGGTTTAAAGAAATCGGGTGCAGTGTATCAAGAACTGATACTTTGATGAAGACGGTGGATATAAGCAGGAATCTTGCTGAAACCGTATTAAGACAGTTCTAAATAATGCAGAAACAGTCTGTAGTTCTGCTTACTTCTTTTTTTATTTAACTTTCCAATTCCAGTATTTTAATAAGTATATTTTTATTATTATAATGCATATATTGCGTATCTCCAATTTGAGGGCATACCAACAAAACAGACTCCTAAGGTGAAATTGTGGGTGATGAATGGAAAATCGATTTGAAAATCCCTGACATAGGGATGATGGTCACGCTTATGACAACTGCTCTGTGTTCAATGATAATGGGCGCAGCAGAGATCGCTTACACTATGCTGTGGATCACAGCTTCATATGTAAGACACGGAAAAGACTTTTTTATTGATCTTTTAAACGCCAAGGCATTGACATGGACTGCAGAATATATTCTTGTTGCAGGTTCACTCTTGCTATTTTCAGCTATCCTTTTCCTGCTGAGTTCTACATTCTCTTTATATGAGCTCAATGGACTGGCAAAAAATATGGAAAAGAAAGTGCATACGAAAGTCGTGTTCGGATTTTTCGTAGGAGGGCTGATTCTCCTATTCCTGGCACTTATATCTGCGATCATTCTGAGGTATCTGTAAAGCCGAATGCTGCAAGCAATAAAAAAATCAATAATTAAAAGTCAAAATTACATGCTGGGAAGGCGATAATATGAGTTCAAGTATCACTGGAACAATAACAGAAGTTCCTAAAGTCGTAGAAAATGATTCTCCATCAGAATATCTGGAGGACATTGCCAGACAGGCTACTAAAACAGAAAGAGTACTTTATCCGATTGCCGGAATTGTCGGACAGGAGAAAATGCTCCGTGCACTCATTCTTAACACTATTAATCCATCTATTGGCGGCGTTCTTATACGCGGCCAGAAAGGTACTGCAAAATCAACCGCCGTAAGAGGCGTTACTGAAATATTACCTGAGATCGAAACGGTGGAGGGTTGTAAATTCAATTGTGACCCTAACGATCCTGAAAAGTTCTGCTGGGAATGCCAGGAAAAGAAACGCAAAGGTACACTTTACATTGGCAGGCGGCAGATGAGGGTCGTGGACCTTCCAGTTGGTGCAACAGAGGACAGGGTTGTAGGAAGTCTTGATATTGAGAAAGCTGTGCGCCAGGGTGTACAGGCATTTGATCCGGGAATTCTTGCCCAGGCAAACCGTGGAATTCTTTATGTTGATGAAATAAACCTGCTCGATGATTTTGTAGTTGATGCTCTTCTGGATGCTGCTGCAATGGGTGTGAACACCGTTGAGCGTGAAGGTGTAAGTGTAAGCCATCCTGCAAATTTCATTATTGTGGGAAGTATGAACCCCGAAGAGGGTGAGCTTCGTCCGCAGTTGCTTGACAGGATAGCATTGCAGGTTGAAGTTACCGGTATCTATGATGTAGAGCAGCGTATCGAAATTGTGGAACGGCGTAACAGGTTTAACGATGAGCCTAAACAGTTCATCCGTGAGTTTGAGGCAGAACAGGAAAAACTGCGTTCTAAGATTGTAAAAGCCATGCAGATGCTTCCCCGTGTCACCACAACAAGAGATAACCTGCGCACCATTGCGGAAATTTGTATTGCTTTTAATGTGGACGGACACCGTGCGGATATCATGATAGAGCGTGCCGCCAGGACAAATGCTGCTTATGAGGGCAGGGAACGTATCACTAACGATGATATTATCGAAGCTTCTGAAATGGTGCTTCCGCACAGGATGCGTAAGAAGCCATTTGAGGAAGAGGAATTCAGTGTTGATCAGCTAAGAGCGGTTGTTGACGGCAAGGTTTGAATGAGGTGCGGGTATGGACGATGAACTTGTTCAGCGCCTGCGCAGGAATCTTCCTCGCAATTATGGCATTAAAGTGTTACACTTAGGATATCCTGTGCTTGGGCTACGTATCCCCAGAGCTTCAGTTTCACATTTTTCCAAGCAGGATACGGATATTCTGTACGAAAACCTGTATGCAAATATGGAGCAGATAAGGCCGGGTGAAATTGAGGATGTCTGCATAGTTGCGGATTCCGATCATATTTCAATTGAACCTGAAACATTTTTCAAGCCTCTTATCGGGACATCAGATTCAGCTATCGCAGATGTATTCAGGTATGCTCAAAAGAATATAGCTATCGATGATGCTATAATTTTACCACCTGATACGTCAGAACCTGACAGTTCTCTAGTAGAGGATATCATTCCCAAAGATACCTTCGTTGCTACTGAAAATTCCACTTCTCAGGAAATTGACCCGGAAAGGTCTGTATTTGCCGATATTCTGAAACCTGTTGAAGGTGAGGAAGTTTCTATAAATAAAGTGCCGGATGAGCAGAAAAATCTGGAAGCAAATGATAATCCGGAAGTTCAGGACTCTCTGGAATCTAAGGAAGTCCCAGAAGAAGATTACCCTGTTGAGGAACTATCTTTTGAAGCTCCGTTTTCTCTTCCTGATGAAATTGTCTTTGAAGTAGATCAAAACGAATCCGAAGAAATATGTGTTTATGAACCTGAAGTATGCGTAGAACTCACTCCTAAAGAATACGTTCCTATTCTCAGTTATGATGAACTTGAAGAAGAGTTAGGAGACGAGTCAAGAGTCACAAAATCCGAATCCAGCAAATTGTTTGATGATCTTAAAGAGGACAAGACAGTTGGTAAGATTCTCAATGACTTTGCCCGCAATTCCCAGAAGAAGAGACTTGCAGCAGGCAGGCTGAAATCCGGTAGACGTGCAGAGGTTCTCACCAAGAGCAAGCGTGGAAGGTATGTAAGGTACAGGATGCCCGGAGAGAAAATTACTGACATTGCCATTGCTCCAACCGTAAGGGCGGCAGCTCATCATGCCAAGGATGGCAAGATTGAGATTAAAAAAGGTGACATCAGGGAGAAAGTACGAAGAAGACGTATTTCAAGTCTGATTAACATTGTTTTTGACACATCCGGTTCTATGGATGAGAGCGACAAAGTTCAAATCACCACCAGTGTTGTTCTCGCTTTGCTGAAAGATGCTTACCAGCGCAGGGACAGGGTTTCACTTGTGACATACAGTGGTCGTTCCGGTGAACTGGTACTGCCGTTCACATCGTCTGTGGAAGCTGCAAAAAGGTATCTTGAGAAGGTTCCGTTCGGAGGGACAACTCCAATGGCTTCCGGAATGCTAAGGGGGCTTGACACTCTTATCAGGGAAGTAAAGAAAGAACCGTCTGCCGTTCCTATTATGATACTTGTAACAGATGGCACTGCTAATTCTCCGCTTCATCTTGGTGGGAATATCAGGAGGGAGATCAGGCAGGTCTGCAAGCAGATAGCTGACCACCGAGTCAATATTCTTGTAGTTGATATCAGTGCAACCGGTTCAATGCTTGCAAAGGAGGTTGCAATGAAAAGTAATGGAAGTTACTATCATCCGATGTCACTGAGTAAGGAGGCTCTTTATTCTGCTATTACGCAGGAGAGGGATCAGGTAACGGCTTTCGCTGCTCAATGACCGTGAAGGTTTACTTCAACGGTCTCCTTTTATATACTGGCAGGTAGTAAGGCGATAACTATGCTAAAGATACTACGTGAATCCCTGCTGAATGCGCCAATCGTTCACAGGGGCAAATATCACTATTTTATTCACCCAATATCAGACGGAGTTCCAAGGCTTGAGCCGGAACTTCTGGAAGAGGTCACCGAACATATTCTGGGAATGGTTGACAGGGATTTTAACAAGATTATTGCAATAGAGGCCATGGGAATTCCTCTTGCAACTGCAATTTCAATGAAGACCGGAGTTCCTTTCTGTATCATAAGGAAAAGGCAGTATGGTCTTGAAGGTGAAATAAAACTGTCACAGGAAACCGGTTACTCCAAGGGTGAACTCTACATTAATGATATCTTCGAAGGTGACAGGGTTCTTATTGTGGATGATGTCATCAGCACCGGAGGTACTCTTGTAGCACTCATGAGTGCTCTTGAAGGAGTTGGTGCCACCGTGACAGATGCCATTGTAGTCATTGAACGTGGTGACGGTGTTTCAAGACTAAAGGAAATGGGCATTGATGTGAAGACTCTTGTTCGCATTGATGTGACTGAGAAAGGTGTTTCCATCGAGGATATACATGAGTGACGGCGAAGCTTTTGATTTTCAGCTTGAGTACATAATTTCTGTAATTAATGATACAGGTGCAAAAGTAGTGGGATTGCAGTTTCCGGAAGGTTTTAAGAGACGTTCGCCGGGAATAGCTTCACGTATTGAGGATGAGACAGAGGTTAGTGTTTTTATTTCTGGCAATCCGTGTTTTGGAGCCTGTGACCTTGACGTTGCTCTGATTAATGATGTTGATATTCTCTTCCACTTCGGGCATGCTCATCTTGACGATAACAAACTTTCACAGAAAGTATATTTCATAGAAACCAGATCGGCTGTTGATGTAAAGGATGTTGTTGGACTGGCAGCTTCCAGACTGGAAGGAAAACGTATTGGTCTTATCACAACGGTGCAGCATGTTCATAAGCTGGGTGATGCTGTGAAGATTCTGGAAAAACATGGAAAAGAATGTGTAATTTGTTTCGGTGACAGCAAGATTGCATATCCCGGTCAGGTTCTTGGATGTAATTTCTCTTCTGCACGCAACGCAGATTGTGATGAGTATCTGTTCATTGGAAGCGGACAATTCCATCCTCTTGGTGTTTCACTTGCCATGAAGAAGCGTGTACTTATCGCTGATCCATTTGTCAATGAACTAAGGGAAGCAGATTACTCAAAGGTTCTGAGACAGAGAAGTGCTGTGATTGCAAAATCCCTTGATGCAGAGATTTTTGGAATCATTGTTTCATCGAAACCCGGACAGGAACGCATGGAACTTGCTAAGGAGCTTAAACAGATGGCAAAAGAGCATGGCAAAGATGCACATATTTTTACAATGGACCTTGTAACTCCGGATCAATTATTACAGTTCAAGGTTGATGCATTCGTCAACACTGCATGCCCTCGTCTTGCTATTGATGAGGTTGGAAGGTTCCATGCTCCGATGCTGACTCCGCTGGAGTTTGAGATAGTGCTTGGCGAAAGGGAATGGGAAGACCTTTACTTTGATGAAATAACAGGTGAATAAGATTGAAGCAGCGTAAGCTTGAGATGTTGCTGGAGCAGGTAGAGGGTTTTGATTCTCCAAATGTGAACCTGGAACAATATGCTACTCCTGCATTACTTGCGGCTGAAATTCTTCATTTTGCATATATGCAGGGTGATCTTGAAGGAACAGTTTTTGACCTAGGATGCGGGACAGGTATGCTTGCAATTGGTGCAAAGCTTCTTGGTGCAGAGAAGGTTGTTGGTTTTGATGTTGATAACAAGGCTCTGGAACTTGCCCGGAGAAATGCTGAGAAACTTGGCGTTGATGTTGAGTTTGTCCATGCCGATATTTTTGAGGTGGACGGGCATGCTGATACTGTTGTCATGAACCCGCCGTTCGGTGCTCAGGCCAAAGGTAATGACCGACCGTTTCTTTTAAGTGCGTTGAAAACCAGTGATGTGATATATTCTATTCATAATTGCGGGAGCCATGAGTTTATAAGTAAGTTCATAGGTGATGCCAGAATTACAGACTGGTACTCAACAGCATTTCCAATGAAACGAACATTTAAATTCCATAAAAAAGAAGTAGAAATGGTAAAGGTAGAGATTTATCGGATAGTGCGATAATATTTTAAGAAATGCGGTTCTTACTTGAAGGAATTCATGGATTTGTGCATTTTTATATAATTTCAGATTATAAGAAGGGATTCTAATTAGGATAAGAAATAGACGTAAGACTTCACGCAGGAAGATCAAATCATCTGATTCTGAAGACCAGCAGGTAAGTGAAGAAGAGGTTCTTTCCTCAGAAGTAGTCAAGGAAGCAGCAGAAGCTGTGGAAGAAGCTGTTGAAAAGAAAGGACAGGGCCGTAATAGAAGGTCAGGAAAGAAAGATGATAAGCCCGATGAAGGCTCAACAGAAGATGATGATATGGATGATGAAGAGGAACTTAGTACAGAAGAATCTGTATTTGTAATGCCTGGTGACTTTGTGGGAACTACTGAAGAGTTCAAAGCAGGTTCAGGAACTTATGTCAACGTTGCAGATATTCACTCACTTAACACCGGATATGTAAATGTTGACAGGAAATCAAGAACAATCTCTGTAGTACCTCAGACAAGCATTCCTCCTGAGATCAAAGAAGGCGACATTATTATTGGAAGTGTTGTCAATATGCGTGATTCAGTAGCTCTTGTTGAGATCGGTGCAATCAAAGGAAAAGGAGAGCGCGAGTTCCAGACAAATGGTGCTGCAGCAATTCATGTGTCCAACGTGAAGGATTCCTATGTAAAGAATCTTGGATACGAGTTTTCACTTTCTGATGTTGTCAAAGCAAAGGTCATTAACACCCAGAACATGCGTCTGAGCACCGATGATAAATCCCTTGGTGTCATGAAAGCATACTGCTCAAGGTGTCACAGCCCGATGGTAAAGGACAACAAGAAACTGAAATGTCCTGAATGTGGTCGCACAGAGACAAGAAAGCTCTCTGCAGACTACGGTACCGGAATAGTCTAACCGATTATCGATTGATTATAATTTATAATCATAGTTTAAATTACATAATAATTACACATTACTTATGGTGAGATAAAGATGGAATTGAAGATCATTGACAAAACAGAAGACGAAATGCATCTTGAGATTATTGGGGAAAACCACACTCTTCTCAATATGCTCAAGTCCGCTCTGCTCGATGACAAGAGAGTTCAGATAGCAACATACGATATGAAACACGTTTCAATTAGTGATCCTATACTTTTTGTAAAGACAGATGGTGCAGATCCGATTGAAGTTGTCAAGGATGCTGCTAATGTTATGGTTACCCAGTGTGACGAGTTCCTTGATGTTTTCAAAACTGCTATTGATATTTAATTAATTTTAAGTTGCACTTCTGTGCACTTTTCTTTTCTTTAATCCCAGATTTAAAATTATTTTTTTATGATCTGGAACTTTCTGTTTTCCTGAGTAGGATGGTCTAAATTATTTTGCAACGAACATTTTTAACTAGTATTGGAAAGTTCACTACATTATAATTCACAGATTAACAGGGTAATATTATGGAACTTGATGACTCTATTCTTAACAAATTCGGATTTATCGCACGTGGTCCGAAAGATGCGATAAATATTGATCCGCTTCAGACAGGCGGTAAACTTACTGAAGATGCCCGCAAGGCGTTGCTTGAATGGGGAGACGGATACTCAGTCTGTGATTTCTGTGGTGGTGTTCTTGATCTTATCAAAAAGCCTCCAATAGAGGAGCTAATTCACAATGCTTTGCCTGCATTTCTGGATACTGATGCTGTAAGAATAACCCATGGTGCAAGAGAATCTAAATTTGCAGTCATGCATTCCATGGGTCAGGAAGGTGACTATGTAGTGCTTGACGAGCTTGCTCACTATTCATCATTCGTTGCGGCTCAACGTGCAAGGCTTAATGTAAAGACTGTTCCTCACAGTGGCAGTCCCGAATACAAAACTGATGTTGAAGCTTATGCCACAGCCATTGAAGAAGTCATCAGTGAGACCGGAAAAGCTCCTGCACTGGCTCAGGTCACATATCCGGATGGCAGTTACGGTAACCTTGCAGACGTAAAGAGAATTTCCGATATCTGCCACAGCTATGATGTACCTCTTATGCTCAACGGAGCTTATTCTGTAGGCAGGATGCCTATTCACGCTAAGAAGATGGGCGTTGATTTCGTTGTTGGAAGCGGTCACAAGTCCATGGCTTCATCCGGTCCTATCGGTGTTCTTGGTGTAAAGGAAGACTATGCAGACATAGTTTTCAGAAAATCTCCAACTCATAAAGTAAAAGAATTAGAACTTCTCGGATGTACTGCAAGAGGTGCAACCGTGATGACAATGATAGCATCTTTCCCTGAGGTTGTGCGCAGGACGCAGAACTGGGATAATGAGGTTGCAGATGCACGCTGGTTCTCAGCCAAACTTGAAGATATGGGTATCATACAGATGGGTGATAAACCACACAACCATGACCTTATGTTCTTTGAGGCTCCTGTGTTCTATGAAATATCACAGACTGCAAAGAAAGGCAGGTATTTCCTGTACAAAGAACTCAAAAAAAGAAATATCCATGGAATTAAGTCCGGACTTACCAAGTACTTCAAACTCAGTACTTTCCAGGTTGGCAGGGAGAATCTTTCTTATATTGCTGATTCTTTCCAGGAAATTATTGATACGTACCAGAAGGCAGAGTGAATCGCCTTCAGGTATTATTCATTTATTTAGTTGTTCTCTCTTTTTATGCTTGTTCTATACTAATTGCCATTTGATGCTCCGGGTCATCTATAAAGATAAATGAAGCTTTTTGAGAAGAAGATAGTCCAGCTGAACGTTCCACGCTTACATCCAGTGTGAATGTATCTTTATTATCAAGTGTGTAGACATAGTGATGCAAGCCAAGTTCCTCACTTATTTCAGGTGACTGGATATTCTCTCCAGGATTGAGTGAATAACTTTCATTGAATATGAGATCACCGTATGGGTTGTACACTTCAATCGAAAATTCATGTTCTGTAGTGTCCTCATTATTAATCTCAAATGTGAGGGGATCAACAGGATATTTATCCTCTATTAATCTGGTATCCATAATATCAACGGCAACAATGGTATGAACGATTTCTCCATTGACCATGACATCTGTTGGCATTATATTGTATCCCGTATCATAGGTTGTTATGGATGCGTATACTTCCTTTTCTCTGATGGTAATATCTACACTATAATCAGGATTTCCTTGTGAGAAACCTTTGTACCCGATCCCGTTCTTTCGCTCTCCCGAGCTCTGAATGATGATGTCAATATTTTTGTTCATCAATGTCAGGTTAATATTGCCTTCTTTTGCGGACTTATTCAATTTTTCCGTGTCTATTATGACAGTTTCATTGTAATCCAGGTCTTCAGGTAGTTTAGTGGAAACTGCATCAACGTCAACCTTAGAAACAATTCCTGTGCTTTGTTCTATTTTGGTGTTTACAGCACTTGTTTGATGGGTGATATTTCCCTGTTCGTATGATACATTACTTGGGTTCTGTTCTTTGCTGGTATTTCCATCACTTGTATTATATGTGGTATTTTCGTGATTTTCGAGTGTTCTGGAATGTAAAAATGCACTGGCAGAAATAACCGACAGCAAAATTATTATCAGAACTATGATACCTTTATCTGTGTCTATATTGATCCCCTCGCTTGATAAATCAGATAATACTTTAGTACTGTAAATAAATTATGCTATATTTTAATTATTTCTGTAAAGTAGTATTTCTCATTTCTGATTACATATCTTTTGAATTTATCCGTTTTATAGGCCGATTCTCACAAAAGTCTAAATACAATAGACTACCAATTACAATATACAAACCGACCGTCGGTCTGTAAATTTCCATTAAACTAATAAAACAGGAGCCAATCCAGATGATTACCGTCAAAAATCTTAACTATACATACCCCGGTGCAGAGAATGAAACACTGCACGGTCTGAATTTTGAAATAGATAAAGGTGAGATATTTGGTTTCCTGGGACCGTCGGGTGCGGGGAAATCCACCACGCAGAACCTGATAATCGGACTTCTCAAAGAATACGGAGGTAGCATTGAGGTAATGGGACGTGAGGTCAGCGAATGGGGACAGGACTATTACGAGCATGTAGGTGTCTCATTCGAACTGCCGAACCATTACCTAAAACTCACAGCACTGGAAAATCTGAACTATTTCCGCTCGCTTTATGAGGGAGAAACATCAGAACCTATGGAAGTTCTGGAATGGGTAGGGTTGAAGGACGATGCTAATAAAAAAGTCTCTGAATTCAGTAAAGGTATGAAAGTCCGTCTGAATGTTGCACGGAGTCTTATTCACAGACCGAAAATACTCTTTCTGGATGAACCGACAAGCGGTCTTGATCCGGTTAGTTCCCGTAAGATCAAAGATCTGGTGCTGGAACTACGCAGCCAGGGTACAACAGTTTTTGTAACCACCCATAACATGATGGTGGCGGATGAATTATGCGACAGGGTTGCCTTCATCACATCAGGTAACATCGGTATTATCGACTCACCTTCAGCTCTCAAAAAACAGTACGGAAAACGCAACGTTCGTGTGGAATATCTTGGAGAACAGCCCGAGGTGAACATTGAGACGGAGAATGTCCAGTGTAAGGAATTCCCACTTGATGGTATCGGGGAAGACGATGAATTCATCAATCTGTTAAAATCAGGTAAACACATTGAAACTATTCACACGCAGGAAACCACTTTGGAGAATATCTTTATTCAGGTTACCGGGGAGGCACTCCATACATGAGTCGTCTGGTTTCCACAATGAGGACCGATGTGACCGTACAGCTACGCAACAACCTTTACACTATTGGAATAATCGCAGGAATAGTCGTTGCAGTAGCAGTATCCAGCGTGGCAGGTCCGAGCCAGTTATATTCTGTCGTGCCGGCTTTGATGCTCATGGTTGCAGGTGGTTCCACGTTGCTTTACGTTGCAGGCATGATTATCTTTGAAAAAGACGAAGGCACCCTCAATGCAGTGATCGTTTCACCACTGAGAATATTCGAATATCTCCTTTCCAAGGTGATAAGTCTCACCGCGCTGGCAACGCTGGAATCATTCGTGATGATCGGTGGTGCAATGTTAATCATGAGTTTTTCGGACAAAGTCACTTTCCCGAACATCCCACTCCTGTTGCTGGGCATTGTCGCAATCGGAGTGATCTATACACTCATCGGTATCATTTTGATAGTTCGTTTTGACAGGATTACTGATTTTCTCATACCCATGTCAATGATCGCAGTATTACTTCAACTCCCGTTTCTGTATTTCCTTGGATGGATAGTTCATCCTGTGTTTCTCATAATACCTACAAGCGCACCGGCGATGCTGATGCAGGGTGCATACATTCCACTCATGACATGGGAATGGGGTTATGCGGTTGTTTACACGGCCATACAGATCGGTCTCTTTTCGGTCTGGGCATACCGTGCTTTCAATACACACATCATCATGAAGGTGAACTGAACATGCAGATCACAAAACTGCTGTACAATCTCGGAAGCAATGATGTAAAACTCATTCGAAGGGACAGCTTTCTGATATTCATGTTTCTTTTTGCCGCAATTATTGCAGCCGTGCTACATTATGGACTTCCGTGGCTGAATGTGTATCTGGCAGAGACAGGTCTGCTCCCGATGGAAGGCATTGCAACAAGTCTTGCTGAACTGTATCCAATGCTTGTAGCCTTTTTTGCACTCTTTGATGGGGCATTGCTTGTAGGTGCAGTCTTTGGCTTCGTCCTGCTTGATGAGAAGGATGGGAATACCATCAAAGCCATGCTTGTCACACCTGTTCCCCTGAAGTATTATCTGGTTTACCGCGTAGCTGTGCCTTTTTTTCTGGGTTTTTTTGTTATTGCAGGAATGGTCCTGTTCATTGACCTTGCCCTTTTGCCGTTGTGGCAAATGCTTTTGCTCATAGCCGGAGCCTCGCTGACGGCATCAATTGTGGCACTGTTCTTCGCAACATTTGCCGGGAACAAGGTTGAAGGTTTTGCTTTATCGAAAGTTGGTGGAATAGCCGGGTGGTCTATTCTGCTGGGCTGGTTCTTACCCGAGCCATGGGGCTGGCTTATGGGTCTGTTTCCTCCTTACTGGATCAGCAAAGCTTACTGGATGGCGTATGCAGGTGAAAGTCTGTGGTGGGTAGTATTGATAATAGGCATCATTCTGCAGCTTGTTCTGGTCATAGTGTTGATAAAGCGGTTCAATAAGACGGCCTATCGCTAGATTAATATCTCTCTATTATCTCTTCATCGCTTGTAAAGGAAAGAATATGGAATTGAAAGACAGGATCATCAACTCGGCTCATGAACTATTTTCCGAAAAGGGATACGATAAAACCACAGTTGCGGATATAATCCAGAAGGCAGGCAGTTCCAAAGGTGGCTTTTATCATCACTTCAAATCAAAGGAAGAAGTCATTGAAGCAATTACCCGGAATTACATGCACCAATTCCTGCTTTACTACGATGAGGTACTTGAAAGTGATTCTCCGGTCATAGATTCAATAAACGAAGTCCTGATTAAAATTACCCGGTATAAGCTTAATCAGGTCAAAGACTGGCCGAAACTGAGTCGCATTTATTCATTCAGTGGCAACCATATCATTATCAAAAAGATAGCAGATGACTTTGAAAAAGTCACAACCGAACTCTATGCGCAGTTGATACAGAGAGGAAATAAGGAAGGAATTTTCGATGTTCAATATCCGAATATTCTGGCAGGACTTTGGACAAGAGAGTTGATGAGAGTTCTTGACAGGTCCCGAGAAGCTATTTTTTCAGAAGACAATGCAATTCCACGGGAATACGGAGAACTCCTGGATTTCAGTGAAAAGCTTTTCAACGATACGCTGGGATTAAAGAACAATGAGATTTGCATAAAGGCTCCGATCCTGGCTTACGTGGAAGGTATCAGGAAACAGCTTGGAAGTCAAATCCATACTTCTCAGTGAAAAACCGATAATCATAATGTTTGAAATTAACAGATTAATTACATGAACAGGCAGAAAGTGATGAACAATGTCTAGCAAGGACACAATTGAAACAGAAGACAAGTATTTTGCACCATTCTTCGTGAAACAGCAAATCTCCATTGAAAAAGGAGAGGGAGTTTATGTATGGGACGAAGAAGGAAGAAGATACCTTGACTTCACAGCCGGTTGGGGTGTGACATGTATCGGACATGCCAATCCGGTAATCACTGATGCCTTGATCGAGCAGGGGAAGAAAATAATCCAGAATCCCAATTCAGGACTTACATATTCACCGTCACGTGCACGCCTGCTCTCCCTGATGCAGGAGATTCTTCCATCAAATCTGAGCAGGATTTTCTTTACAAACAGCGGGGCTGAGACAAACGATGCTGCCATAAAACTTGCCCGGAAGGTGACAGGCAGGCCTGAAATAATTTCAACTTTCCAGAGTTTTCACGGGCGTACAATCAGTACGGCTTCAGCCACAGGTCAGGCCAAAAGCAGGGACAGGTATAATCCTTTGATGCCCAATTATCGTTTTGTTCCATACAATGATCTGGAAGCAATGAAAGATGCTCTTGATAAGAGTGTTGCAGCAGTAATACTGGAACCCGTACAGGGAGAGGGTGGAATCCGCATACCTTCACAGGATTACCTGAAAGAGGTTAGTAATCTGTGTAAGAATAATGGCAGTCTGCTCATTGTGGATGAGATTCAGACCGGTTTTTTCAGGACAGGTCCTGCTTTTGTTACAGGTGAATGTGGTGTGGAAGTCGATTTCCTGACCATGGCCAAAGGAATTGCTGGCGGTTTCCCCTTCGGTGCTTTTGCTATGTCGGAAAAAGTGGCAGAAAAAATAGAGATTGGCGACCATGGTGGCACTTACTGTGGCAATCCCCTTGGCTGTGCTGTTTCCTATGCAGTGATTAAGTATCTTCTGGACAATAATATCTCTGAAAATGTGATAAAAATGGGTCAACTGGCCTTAAATCGCATGAAACAATGGCAGAATGAATATAGTGATGCTGTTGTCGGTCTAAGGGGAAAAGGTCTTCTAATTATGATCGATTTCAAGGATCAGGACATCTGCTCAAAAATTAAGGATGAATGCCAGGCAAAAGGTTTGCTCGTAACCCAGACTCAGGGAATTGGCATAAGGATATTCCCGGCTTTGAATATAACTGAGAATGAACTTGAGGAAGGCTTGCAGATAATGGAAGATGCAATTGCAAGTGTTGTGAAGAGTGGCATTTGAGTTTATGTTCTTCATTCATTTTTTATTTTTTACTTCTGGATTGCAGATGATTTTTCACAATTTGCAAAGATGATCTGCTAACCATTTTCTGTAATAGCTGAGCTGGTCTGGTGTATGAAAGTAATGTTCGCCGTTTTTCATTACTTCCAGGTGACAATTGAATTTCCTTGAAAAGGAATTCACAATATCATATTCGCAAATGTTATCCTCTTCTCCATAAAGGATTGCAGTGGGATTATCCCATCGAACAATTGGATTTTCTTTAACATAGCAATAGTAATCCCAGTACAATGTTTGTCCTATTGGCGTGTCAATTTCCCGTTCCTTCTTCAATTGTTCTTCGCTTATGTTGAGCCATTTCATCATGTTGTCAATGATACGTTCCATGTTGACAACAGGAGAAAGGAACAAACATTGCTGTAAGGGAAGTTCTTTAAAAGCAAGCAGGCTGAAATATGCTCCCATGCTACAGGCAAATAAGCTGATATCATTGGCTTTTGTTTGTGCATATTCTATTATCTTACAAAGGTCGCTGATACAGTTCTGAACTTTGCAAGGTGCCGTCTCATTTATTCGGTCCCCGTGCTGTGGCAGGTCAAAGCTAAGTACCTGATAACCTAAAGGAACTGTCTCTTCAGCAAGAATGGAAATGGGAATATCGTTTTTATGGGACATGTTTCCATGAACAGCCACAAACAGTTTTCTGTTGTTCTCTCCCCACAGGACAGCCGGGATGTTATCGATGAGTACTTCGTGTTTTTTCATGCTCTTCTTCCATCGGTTAGTAAAGTTTGCAATACTACTTAATATTTTTATAAGACTTATGAAACTCATTGATTCGGTAAAAATATGAGCAAATTTAGCTATCTGTTTGAAATTATATGTTCACAAATCTCCATTACTGATGTTTATTTTTCAGATGGTTATTCTACTATACCAACCCACATACTTGTACAGCGCAGTGCCGATTAGGTATATCTCTTCTTAATTCCAACTTTATTTCAGATAATCAACCGTCTTTCCGGAAGAAGACGGAAAAAGGAAGTGTCATAACGAAGGTAATAGGAATATCCGGGTCACCGATCCCTGACAGCAATACGGACAGGACGCTTAAAGCTGCTCTGGAAGCAACTGGCATGGAAACCGAATTTATTAAGCTTAGTAATCATACGATCAAACCATGTCTGGCATGTCTGAAATGTGTTGATAACAATGTATGTGTCATAGGTGATGATGGAAACGAGATTGCAGAGAAGATTAAAAATGCTGATGCCCTCATTGTTGCGGGTTATACTCCTTACTCTTCAATAGATTCAAATACCAAATCAATGCTTGAGCGTCTTTATTGCCTGCGTCACAAGAACGGCTACATGAGAGGGAAACCCGGCGGTATTATCATTACTTCAGCTATTCCATGTATTCCCGAGGCTCCACCGGTTGCAGAAACTGCCGTGGGTTCTGTTGCAGCTTACATGCAGGAAGAAGGCATGGAAGTTGTAGGTGATGTTAAGATACTGGGTAATGTCCCATGTGTCAGTTGTGGCTATGGCGATGATTGTGAACTCAGCGGTATCAAGATGATCTACGGGCCCGATGCAACTGTGGATTCTGTTGGTATCAATAGTTTTGAGGACCAGCAAGCTCCTATGGATGGTGCAAAGGAGTTAGGTAAGAAAATTGCCTCTTGCCTCAGTTCAAAGTAATATGAAAGTGCCTTTATGTAAAAATAAAACAAATATGTGAATGCTCACCCATTTAAAGAACCCAGTTCTTCATTGTATGTTTCAATGTAGCCTGAGATTTCTTCCGCTTCCTGGTATCTGGCTATGTGGAACGTAGCGTCTCCTTCATGGACGAGTGGCATATTTGTTTTTCCAATTACTATTCCAAAAACCGAGCTTGTAACTTTTGTTTCGATTTCACCGAGAGGGTCATTTATATAGCCCAGAAGATCTCCTTTCTCAACTGAAGCTCCAAGGGGAACAATCGAACGAAAAATTCCACTGTCATGTGCACGTATCCAGCTCGTTTCCCTTGATATCACAGCATTGTAATTTTTCTTCCTGGTCTTTTGCTTCCTCATTTCCAGGCATGACATCACTCCGAGTACACCCCTTACACCTGCCCTGATGGCGACTTCATCAAAACGGAGAGCTTCTCCTGCTTCGTATAGTAAAACAGGTATGTTTCTTTTCTTTGCAGCTTCACGTAACGAACCGTCACGAAGGTCTGTGTGGATAATAACCGGTACTCCAAATGCACGGGCTAACTTTTCGATTTCTTCATCTTCTTCAAGGAATGCACGTATCTGAGGCAGGTTGTCTTTACCTGTTGCTCCGGTGTGCAGGTCTATTACGTGGCTGCATTTATCCACAATTTCCTCAATCAGGATATTTGCAAGGCGGGCTGCCATTGAACCTTTTTTTGATCCGGGAAATGATCTGTTCAGGTCTCTTCTGTCAGGCAAATAGCGGGACTGGGACACAAAACCAAAAATATTTACAACCGGAATGGCAATAAGAGTGCCTTTGATGTTGTTGATTGTTTTATGTTTCAATAAACGGCGAATTATTTCCACACCGTTAATCTCATCACCATGTATTGCAGCGCAGACCAGCAGGCATGGTCCGGGATTACGTCCGTGTATGACGTGAACAGGCATGGAGGAAGCTGTGTGAGTATAAAAACTGGGAATAGGTAATTCTATGGACTTCCTTGTTCCCGGTTGTATTGTCGTGCCTGCTATGGTGATGGGTGGCTGCATTATCAACCCTGGCCTTTGGTTGCGGTTTTACCAAATTTACTGTTTTTCTCGATGTATTCGATAATCATGGATGCAATATCTTTTCCTGTAGTGTTTTCGATACCTTCCAGGCCTGGGCTGGAATTAACCTCCATTACCACCGGTCCGTGGTTTGAACGCAAAAGGTCAACACCGGCAACATTAAGTCCCATTATTTTTGCAGCCCTCACTGCTGTTGAACGTTCCTCCGGTGTAATTCTGATAGTTGTTGCAGTTCCCCCCCTGTGCATATTTGACCTGAATTCACCTTCCGGTCCCTGTCTTTTCATGGAAGCCACAACTTTTCCACCAATTACAAAACAGCGAATATCTGCTCCATTTGATTCTTTTATATATTCCTGCACCAGGATATTCGCTTTAACTCCCATGAAACCTTCAATGATACTCTCAGCAGCTTTCTGGCTTTCTGCAAGTACTACTCCTATGCCCTGTGTACCTTCAAGGAGTTTGATTACCAGTGGAGCTCCACCGACCATGTTAATCATGTCTTTCACATCACCTGGTTTGCTTGCGTATACGGTTATCGGCAAGCCTATGCCTTTTCTGGACAACAATTGCAAAGAGCGTAGTTTATCTCTTGAACGCGTAATTGCTACCGATTCATTTAGGGGGAAAACACCCATCATTTCAAATTGTCGCAGCACAGCTGCACCATAGGATGTAACTGATGCTCCTATACGGGGAATTACAGCATCGAAGTCTTTGAGTTCTTCTCCTTTGTAATGAATGGAAGGATTGTGTGAGGTGACGTTCATGTAAGCTCTTAGTACATCTATTACATGAACTTCATGTCCTCTCTCTTCGGCTGCTTCAATTAATCTTCTTGTTGAGTAAAGTTTACTGTTTCTTGAAAGTAAAGCAATTTTCATCATTAGCCTCTATTTTAGTCCGTAAACAAGCTTTGCATCTTTTTTTCCACATTTATAAGATGCAGCGGCATTCACAACTGCCCGGTTTTCCAGTGCGGTTCTCCCCAGTAGCATTTTAAAACGCATGGTATCACGGTCAGTAAGTGTTAGTTCAATGGTGTAGGAATATGTGTCAATTTCAATAAGTGTTTCGATGACAAAACGCATCTCTTTATGCCCCCCTGAATCGGTCACCTGACGCTTATCTTTTAGAGGAGCAGTACATTCAATAATAAAATCCTGATTTTTCTGTACCGGATGTACCAGAAAACGGACCATGCCAATACCATTCTCTGTGTATTGCTCAATTTCAAAAGCATGTAATGCCGATGTTCTTGCACCTGTGTCAACTTTAGCTTTTATGGCAGGAATCCCAAGCTCTGGTAAACTAACCCATTCCCTCCATCCAAGCGTGATAAGCTGTTCATTTTCATCCATAAAGATATTCCCACAGACTTTAATTATTTGAAAATCTATTTTTGTTAGCCTTATAGGTTTTGAATGTATTTATAGAGAAATCCCGTTCGTACTGTTTGGGGATGTCAAAACAACTAGTAGATAGATGCAAATTCAATGTTAATTGTTATATTTTTCAATGTGTAACTTTTTTAGTCTATGTTATTTAATAACTTAGATCGAAGTGCGGATAAAGGACATTTCCATCCATTCTTTTCATAAAACCCGATTGCAGGTGGGAAAATATCTCCAATAACCAGATGACAACCTTGTGAAGAGAGAAGTCTTTCTCCCTCCTTTAATAACTCCCTGCCAATTCCTTTATTTTGTTCAGACTCTGCAACAACCAGTTCACTTAAATATGCTCTGAAACCGCAGTCATGAAAAGAAGCAAATCCTATAATTGTGTCGTTTTCTTCTGCAACCAGCACATTACCTTCATTGCTACACAAAACTATCTCAACTACATTATCTCTCCATAGCTCTTGCCAGACTCCAGGAATTCCCTTTATAAGATTTGTAATTTGACTTTCATCTGATAAACTTGCTTTTCTTATGATCATTTTTGTAACACTTTGATATTCCTTAAAATTAAAATATTTTTCGATGAGTATAGAAGGTTTATGTCCTGAATATGAGTGAGCTTTTTAAGTTGGAAAAGGAAAGCGTACAGTTTATCCGGGTGGTTCTTTAATTACAGGTGGCTGGGGTCGGATTCTTGAGGAATCCGGAAAAGAGGAGAGTATTTTTGTCGGGAGAATTGATCTCGATAAAACAAAAGAGATCAAACAAAAGGGTTCAATCTTGCAGGATTTAAGAACTGATATTTACTGAGTTGGTTTTGAAATACACCCACAGGTTTATTTTAGTTATATAACCTAATTACCATAGGAGGAGAATTCCATGCCAAGATATTGTAAGATATGTGGAGCAAAAAGTGGCAGATGTAATCATCTGGTAATTGATTTTGGAGAAAGGGAAGAGGAAAAGAGTAAGAAAGAGGATGATTCTCAAAACTCCGATACGCAAAAATGATTGCAAAACCATTTTTTGAAGCTCTTTTGTAAAACGTGATTCAAATGATCCTTAAATTCAAATCTTTAAGTCCTGATATTTCCGATTCTGCTTTTGTGGCTGAAAATGCAACTGTAATTGGGGATGTTGTTCTGGAAGAAGAATCCAGTGTATGGTTCAGTGCGGTAATTCGTGGAGATATCAGCTCTATTCGCGTTGGAAAAAGATCCAATGTTCAGGACAATGTTGTCATTCACACATCAGAAAAGTATGGTGTTGAGATTGCAGATGATGTGACAATTGGTCATTGTGCTGTGGTTCACGGATGTAAAATTGGCAATAACGTACTCATAGGAATGAACTCAACAGTGTTGGACGGTGCGGAGATTGGAGGGAACTGCATCATAGGAGCAAACGCACTTGTGCCACCGGGAAAGAAGATTCCTGCCGGAAGTATGGTTATGGGAGTTCCTGCAAAAGTTGTCAGGCAGCTTTCAGAAGATGAGATTCTGGGAATAAAAGAGAATGCAGCCGTTTATGTCAAACTGCTGCGAGAATACAAGGGAATGGATTGAATATAACCGTAAATGATGTGCAAATGGCACTTTAGAGGCCAAAGCGCACCATTGCTACAAACATAAGTATTCCGAATATGAAAAGGGCTCCGAATAAAAGGACCATTTTTTTTCTGAGTTCTCTTTCCTTTGGAGTAAGGGGTCTTAACTCATCTTCATGTTTCTTCTCATTTCGGGTTCCCATAATTGTTCCAATTACAAGACCTATCATATATCCCAGGAATATATTGTTCAGAATTAACGCTACAGGAATACCTATTGCAATACCAATAGCAAGCCACTGTCCCATATAGTGGCCTTTGGGGTATTTCCCTGTACGCTTGTATTCTTCCTTCTTGAGCTTGAAAGCAAAATACGACATTACAAGTCCTGCAAGGAGTATTACAAGGATTATGATCAAAAGAATTGAATAATTCATAACTCTGCTTTGTTTCCTTTTACTTAATAGTTAACGGATGGAGCTGTAAAAATGAAATTTCAGGAAATATTAATTTCATTTTACCTTTATTTTACAATCTTCACTGCACATATTTCTGATATACTGCTCCACTGAATCGTAATTTTGCGGAGTGCAGAACACAATACTCTTTTCTGCAAATCCTGCTTTAAGGGCAATTGTTTTAGATTTAGGGTAAAATGTAGCTTTTTTTACCTTTTTCCATTTAATATCCTGGTTCTGATGTGAAGCTGCCAGCAGTCCGGTACCGGCAGCACCTGGGTTTCCTGTAAGCAGTCCGGCAAATATTAACAGGAAGTTAATCTTACTGTTCTTAGCTTTCTGGTTTTCTCTGGTGATGGTGCTTATGCCTTTGCTGTCAAGGTTATAGGTAAGCATGTATTTGTTACCGTAATATGCAATAATAAATAGTGCTGTAAAAAGGAACAATATCCCAATTAAGATCAGTGCATATTTCGCATCCCTGGCATTGCTGCTTGTGGAATACATGCTTCCGCTCAGAAACGATGGAAGCATAATCAGTGCTACAATAGTCGCTGTTATCAGCGTGGTAATTCCAAGTACTTTCAACAATTCGTTGAGTATGAACTTATTAGTCAATATTGAAACATCAATGTCCCATTCAATATTTTTCTCGGAACTCATTTTTCATCCAGCCTTTGATTCTTGTTTCAAAAAGATAAGGTTTATTTCCAGCACACCGGCTGCTTGATTCCCTGCCAGAGCCGTTGGAGTTGCAACCTTTTAGCTTCTTCATACCTTCTCCACAAAAGGTAAAATCCAAATATTGCCACAGAAACCTGGCCGGTAAACACATTAAATACTGTAACAGGGAACAGTGACAGGACATCAGGTAGTCCGTTCCATAATCCGTGGAGGGCAGCCACTGTAATGTATGCTCCGATGACTTTGAGATTAATGTGGAATCTTCGGGGTCCGCTTTCCCTGAACATTGTGCTTACAAGTATTGCTGTCCATGTTCCATGCCCGATTGGTGCGATTACTCCTCTTATCAGTGTTATAAGCACTGTTTGTGAGAGGCTTCCACCGCTGTTGAGAAATGCAGTAAATGCATATCCTGTACTTTCCAGAGCCGCAAACCCCATTCCTGAAGCAGCTCCAAGTATAAGTCCGTCCATTTCAGAATCATGGAAACAGCGTCTGGCAATTATTATTACTCCGATTATTTTGGCAAACTCCTCGATAAGTCCCACTTCAAAAGAGTAAAATAAAGATTTTTGTGACAGGAATATTGGTTCTAGGGTTGCTGCTGCCAGTACTCCCAACAGTCCTCCGTAAAAAAATGCCCATGCAGTTGTTGGCATGTCCAGTTTGCTCAGATGTCTTCTCTGGTAGAAGAAAGCAACATAGGTAATAGGCACAAGGAAATTCCCAAGCATTACAACAGTAGGAAATATGTTAGTATTACGGGTTGCAGCAAGTGCAACAACACCGAACACATAAAGAACCAGTCCACCGGTGAAAACTTTAAGCCATGAAAGTTTTCTTTTGTTTTCAATATTCTCATAAGACGATTGCTGTTCAGCAACTGTGTCATCCGGTAGTTTTTCAGGGTTTGTACTTTCCATTTTATCCCGATACCTTAGTTCTCCGCAATAGCATATTGTATAGTATATCAAAGCTTATTTTTATTTAAAGGTACTTTGGTGTATATCTGCAAGGGGGTTGCAGGTTAACGGCTAACTCTAAGCCGGCAGCGTTAATCTGTATGGATCTATGGAGATATCAATATGTCAGTAAAGGATGATACATTATCAGAATGGGAACGGAAACAGCTTCTTGCAGCCTTACATGCCAGGCTTTTCTGGGTAGGTGAAGAGATTCCATATTCCGTAGAAATTAAAGGCAATAAATGCAAGTTGCATGAACTTGTGTGGCAACTGATAAACAAGGAAAATCTCACTGATGAAGATAGGAATCATATTGATAAATACATTAGCTATCTCAGGGAAAAAGAACAGGAAGATGAAACAAAGCTCAAAACCGAGAAACTAACAAAAAAAGAAGCAAAAGCCCTTTTTAATGAGACCAGCGGCATTTTAAGAGCTATTATGGATCTCAGGGAAATAGAGGATGGAACGGTCAGGGAAAAAGAGAAAGAGTTCCATGATCTCTTTTCCAGAGAAAGAGTAGCTGAAGCACGCAGATGGCTGCGGTTCCTGCATGATTCTGGTAGCCTGGAATGAATTTTCATTTCTAATTTTTTTATATTATGGCATTTTAGTAATCTCAATGCTGGATATACTACCTATAATAATGTCCGGTTCAGTGGCAAAAGCATCAAGCAGACCCTGTGTAAGCAGGTCATTTACATATCGTCTCTGCTTTGTATCCACGACATATCTCAGATGCATCTCTATCCTGTCACTCTCGATGAACAGGAATATCTTTGTATCAACATCATATGATGTAAACATGTATTTTCGTTCCATGCTTGCAAGTTCTTTCTTAGAGTGTTCGACATAATCCTCGATTAGTGAGTTTGTGGTTTGCAGTGCAATGTCTCTTGATTTTTTCCAGTCGCTTTCGGGACTCAATATTATTGTGACCTCGTCCCATATAAAGGAAAAATCACGTGTGTAGTTCTTCACAGTGCTGTCAAGAACAAAACTGTTAGGCATTGTGAGGATCCTGCCTGTATATTGATCCCCATCAACCCATTCTCTGATTTCCATAAGGGTTGTATGGAAATAATTTATATCCAGGACATCTCCATAACAATCGCCCACCTGTATCCGGTCTCCTGCCTGAAATGTCCTGGAAAAAAGGATGACAATACCTCCGGCAAAACTGCGGAAAACATCCTGTAATGTAATGACAACACCCGCGCTTAATATTCCGTAGGCTACGATTAATGTGGTAGTCTCTTTCAGGAAAACTATCATTATGGCTCCGGCAGCCAGCAGAGTGATTATGACAGATACGACCTTACGGAGTGTGTACCTGTTCTTAGTGTCGTGAACCTGTTTTCCTATGATATTTTCAATAAGGGAATTCACCAGGTATGCAAGCATTATTATGACTGATGCCTGTATGAGTTTCAGTAGTGTGTCCCCATAATTAGATGCGATAGCTGTGAAGTAATTTATGTACGAAAGTGCCAGGATGATAAAAGCAAATACGATAATTCCGATGTAGTTTCTCCCACTCACATACTATTCTTGATTTCAATCTTATATGAGTTTAATCTGTAGTTTTTGTTATCACTTGTCTTATGCAGAAACAAAACTACCTCATAATGATGATTATGATTAGATATAATTGTGTAGATATATTTAAATAGTATATTGTGATTGTAGGTAATGCAGTCACAGCCAAAACACAGGCAAGTGACTGGTAAATGTCCCAAAATGGTACGATATGGACATCATCAAACCCGCTAAAAAACGAATTGGATTGCACAGGAATGTGGGATGAAGATATCCCCCTCAATATCTTCTATGTTGCACGCACCCACATTCCATTTGTCAATCAGGAGTATGAGCAAAGGCAGGGAGTAAAACAGCATTCATCAGAATGCGGGGTTATTGTCATTTCATTTACTCAGTGCCTTAATTTTCCTATTATATTCTTTTTGCGCTTTCATACATCCAGTTTGCGTCGTCTTTTCTTCCCATGAGCTCAAGCACATATCCAAGGTTCTCAAGGGTGATTGTCACATATGATTTATATGTCATGTTTTCAGGATTCTGATCCATGATTGATGCGTATGAACGAAGTGCATTTTCATAGCTCTTTTTCGCTTCACCATACATTCCTGCATTCAGGAAAAAGGCTCCCATTCCATCAAGCACACCTGCATGGTCAAGTTCATATTCAATATTGGAAGGATCAGCATTCATAAGGTTCCTGTAGGTTTCAAGAGAAGTGAGGAATCTCTGCTCAGCCTCATTTGCAATTCCGGCACCGACTGCCAGCTCAGCAAGTCTTGTGTTAAGCGCTGCAATCCTTTCAACAGGATACATATTTTCCGGTTCAAGAGCAGCAAGTTCTGAATATGCTTCAAGTGCGTAGTTACACATATAACCGGATTCTTCGGTCTCACCTTTTTCGGACAGCGTATATGCAATTCCATCTATTACCGATGCCTTGTTAAATAATATTTGGATGTTATCCGGGTGTTTTTCTACAAGAACATTGTATTTTGAGAGTAAGAATTTCAGGGTTTCAAGTTTTTTATCAATCTGTTCATTTGAGGCAGACATTTCCATCTTCTCAAGCAGTTTTATGATTTTTGGAATGTACCTGCCTGATTTCTCATTTTCCTGAAGTTGTTCATAAAGGTCAAGTGCTTCTATCAACTGTCCCATTGCAACCATTATATCTGCTTTTTTACCCTGTATCTCTTTAATTCTTCCTGCGTTCTTACCTTCCAGATCAGGCATAATGCCAAGCAGCTCAGTCCTGATTTCAAGAATACGGTCATATTCTTTACTTATAAATTCAACATCGCCGATGTTGTCTGCTTTCTTTTCAAGCTCTAAAAGGATGATATCAACACGATCTGAAATTTCCTTTCCAGTCTCTCCACTTTTTATAAGTTGCATATAGCTTATCAAAGCCTCATCATAGCGCCCAAGATCAAATTGTGCCATTGCTGTGTTCTTCAGAACCTCATTCATCTTTGAATCATCTCCAGTTGCGTGCTTTACGGTTTCATATATGGATAAGGCCTTCTTGAAATTCTCAAGGGCTTCAGGATATTTTTTTTCTTCGGCAAGGATAAGTCCTGTTTCTCTGCATATGTCTGCACTGATGAGTCCAAGCTCAAGGTTATCCTGTCCGGATTTTCCAATTTTATCTCCAAGTTGTCTGTATAGATTAAGTTTTGATTCATTCTCTTCTTCAAGTTCCGCAAGAGACATCAAATCTTCAATAATAGCTACTGCAGCATGGATTGTACTTTCATCATCAATTTCATTTTGAAGGACATTTACAACAATATCTACTGATTCTCCTATATTTCTAATTGCATCTGCTATATTACCGGATTCTTTCAGCAGATTGCCGATGATATCCAGTGAGAAAGCCACATTTAGCTGGTATGATGTGTTTTCAGGTTCAGAGGCAAGTATCTTTCTTGATTCTTCAAGTATAAGTCCATACTTTTCCATCAGTTTTTGGTTTTCTTCTTCTGATTCCAGGAGCCTGTTCATGTCCCTCAGGATGCCAATACTAATCTTTCTGCCGGATTCTGCCTTTTCTTCATTATCAATAAACTTTGAAGCAATTTCCAGTGCCTCTTCCAGTTTAGAGAATGCTGCATCTTTCTGTCCTTCATTTTCAAGCACATGGGCGCTGTTTTGCAGTATGACAGCAACTTTCATGGAGTTTTCTCCTTCATTTTCTGCTTCTTCCATGTACAATTGCAGGAGTTTTTCGTATTTTTCCTTCTCCATTTCGGATGCGTTTTCCAGAGGAATGTTCAGCAAGTTTTCACGAATGGTTTTTTTCTTCTGCAAAATACTGTTTTCATCCTGAGTTTCCCTGTCCATCCCTTCCTGGAGTTTAAGAGCCTCGTCAAAAGCATCAAATGCCCTGTCATATTTTCCGGTTTCAGCAAAAAGGGCACCCATATTATTCAAAGTAGATACCATGTTGGCAATATGAGAATTATTTGATGGGTCTTTCTGTACAAGATCCCGGTAGTTCTGTGCTGCAATGGAATAGCGGTCACCTGCTTCAATTCTCCTTCCTGTATTTTCAAGTGCAAGTGCCATATTACTGAACATATTTGCTCTCTGTTCAGGCAAAAGGAAATCCGGATCATTTTCAACAATATCTGCAGCTTTTATATATCTCTCCAGAGCTTCCTCTTTTTTTCCCTGTGAAAATAACAGGTCTGCATATGTCTGCAACACTGCAACCTCAATTTGTGGTGAATCCGCTTCCTTTGCCTGCTCAGCTGCCTGTTTTAAAATCTCCAGTGCATTTTCATGCTGTCCTTTCTCAATGAGGCTTACTCCTTTGTTGAAGTGCCTGTATGCCATATCTCTTGCTCTTTTGGACATATTGCTCTCGGTTTATTTGGTGATGATAAAGTAAACTAATGAATAATCCTATTTATTTCTCAAGGAAAAATAATATGGAACGATTTAATTGACCCTGCTTTTTAGGTGAAAGTATCTATATAATAGTAACCCTGTTACGGGTTACATTAATAAGCTTTTCCTGAAAAGCCTCTTTTGTCTCCGAATCCACTTCTACTGTAAAAGAAACAACTTCTGTGTAATCTGTTTTGATTATGGATCCATACTGCTCGGCAAGTCTGGATACAGTATCCATGTCAGAATAATCGGATTCGATTTTTACAACTGTTTTGTCAGTAACTTCAATGATACCTGCGTTTTCAATAGCTTCAATAGCAGCTTCCCTGTAAGCTCTGGCAAGTCCACCAAATCCCAGTTTTATGCCTCCGAAATATCGGGTAACTACAACTGCAACATTACTCAGTTCCTTCATCTCAAGTATTTTGAATACTGGCTTGCCTGAACTGCCTGCAGGTTCTCCGTCATCATCATACTTTATTGCAAGCACATTATCCCTGTTAATAAGATAAGCTGAAACATTGTGGTTCGCATCATTATGGCGCTCTTTGATGCCGGTAACAAATGTTTTTGCTTCATTCTCATTCTCCACCGGAGTGGCATAGGCAATGAATATGGAATTCTTTACTTCTTTTTGAGCTTGTCCGGGTTCTTTTAATGTTTTAAAACCTGTCAATGTTCTGTCTCCATTTCATCACATTAATATATGCTCAGCACTATAATAGTCAGTCACCATGAACAATTTAAATTAGATATATGTAAATACTTTCAATTACTATATCAGGTTATAACTATTAGTGTACAACTTCTCTTAGTCAGGTAATGTTATGGATTTAAAAAACTCTGTCCTCGGCATAATACTCCTGTTGGCTTTGGTTTTTCTTTGTCCCTTAGCTGACAGTCTGGGTCAGGAAGCTGTGGAATTTAACTCAATTGCGGTTTCGATGACTGAAAATGGCTCGTATAATGAAGCTATCGTATATTATGATAAAGCGCTTGAAACAGAACCCGGTTACATCCAGGCTCTTGATAATAAGGGGTCCACCCTTTACCTGATGGGTGATTACAGCGCTGCATCAAAAGTATTTGACCGTATTCTTTCAATTTATCCTAATTCACCTGCAGCCCTTTTCAAAAAAGGTCTGGTTCTTTCGAGTCAGGGTCAAAACGAAGAAGCAATTGAATATTACGACAGGTCACTTGTACTTATCGCCAATGAAAGTACATCAGATTATGAGAATGTTTTTGATGTCGGTATTTTTTCATTAATTGATATTTCAGATGCTTCTGCTTCTCCTGAAATTTCATTTGACCCACGGCTTCCAAGTGTCTGGTATCAAAAAGCAGTTTCTCTTGAAGCCCTTGGAAGACATAATGAATCTATATACTACTATGATCAGGTCATTGATATTGCAGATTCCCAGTCATCAGAATTCTCAATGACTGCATCCGGTTTATATGAACTGAATAAGTACAACGATTCAATTGAATATTATAACAGAGCACTGGAAATAGAACCTGACAATTCAAAATACTGGTATGGAAAAGGACTTGCCTATGATGGACTGGGTGACTACCAGGCAGCTCTCTCTGCTTATGATGAAGCAATCTATTATGATTCCGAAAATATCAATGCAATCTATAACAAAGCCGTTGTCCTTGAGAATCTTGGCCAGCCAGACCTTGCGGTACTGCAATACAATGCTTATCTGACACTGGATCCATACGCAGTTGATATCTGGTACAAGATGGGAACTACCTATGAAGAACTTGGAGACTATGATTCTGCACTTAAAGCCTACAACCAGGTGCTTGTATACGAACCTGAAAACGGGGAGGTGTGGACCAGAAAAGGTGATGTTCTTGACATACTCGGAAAATACCAGGAAGCTATAGAGGCCTATGATAAGGCTCTTCTGGTGGGAACTGATAACAAAGCATCAGGTACATATGGTGCAGGAGCCGGACTCTTTGGAGTGCCTGTCGAAGTATCCGACTGCTATTCAGAAACACCGGAGTTTGATTCGGATTCTGCTCTTCTCTGGTACAACAAGGGTCTTGCCTTCTATAAAATGGCTAATTACGAAAGTGCAATAGAGGCATTTGAGAATGCAGCTGCAACAGAACCCAATCATCCTCAATTATGGTACTACATGGCAGTTTCTTATGAGAATCTTGGGATGTATGAGGAAGCTGTAAATTCATACGAAAAAGCGGTGAAGGTGGACAACTCATGTCCGAGAATGTATTACGATCTTGCACTGGATTACGATCGTCTTGGAGAGTTCAGCTCTGCACAAAAGGCTTACACCAGGGCAGTGCAACTGGAACCCAATTTTACGGCAGCATATTATAACAAAGCTCTTGATCTTGATAATCTTGAAAAGTACGATGAATCAGTAGAAGTGTATTCAAAGGTTCTTGAACTTCAGCCTACGTCCATTGATACATTGCTCAGGAAAGGCAATGCATTGAATGAGATTGGTGAATATGAAGAAGCAATTGCCAGTTATGAACAAATACTACAGATTGATCCAACTCACGCCGTAGCAAAATTCCAGCTTGATGTTAACAGGGATATTCTTGAAAGTGCAAACAGGACTTCTTCCTCTTATGCTGTTCCTTCAACACTGTTTGGTGTAATGAGTGATGATGTTTTCAGTTCTGACATCTTTATCTGGTATTCATCAAATCCATTCGAAGATTCTTATTTTACAAGTTTAAATGATGCTGAGATTTTGGGTAATATAGTTACGTATGATGATGTGTGGGTCTCCAGGGGTTCAACCCTTGAGAGGATGTCCATGACAGACCAGGCAGTAGAATCATACACAACAGCTTTACTTTTAAATCCATCATCGGCTGAAGCCTGGGTAAATCTGGCATCATCTTATGATAAACTTGGTGATTATTCAAATGCTATTACCTGCTATGAGCAGGCAGTGTTGCTTAATCCATCTGATCAGGATGCATGGTATAGCAAAGGTCTTTCTCACTATAACAATGGTGATAACCAGTTAGCTGTGGAATCATTCTCAAAAGTACTCCTGCAGGATTCCGGTAACCTTGCTGCTCTCTATTATGAGGCAATGGCTTATGATAATCTGAATATGTACTCTGAATCTCTCAAATCCTACGAGGCTATACTCAAAAATGATGCCCAGAATACAGATGTCTGGTATAAGGCAGGTTCAGCAGCATACAAGCTTGGGCTTTATGAGAAATCTATCGACTCTTTCAACCATGTACTGATGTATGATCCTACTAACATATCCGTTCTTAAGATGCAGAGTAATGCCGCATTGGGTCTTGGTGATGATGAAACAGCACTTGGATATTATGACAGGATACTTGAAGTAACTCCATCTGATTCAATTGCACTTTTTGGAAAGGCATCCATATATGACAGCCTTGGAGAATACGATGAGGCAATTGCAACCTATGATAAGATACTGGAACTTGAGCCCACCAATGTAAAAGCACTGAACAGTAAAGGTTTCACTTATTATCTTATGGGTGATCTCGATGCTGCTACAACTTCCTTTGAAGCAGCAGCGGCAGCAGATCCGACGAGTGCTTCAGCATGGTATCACCTGGGTACAATTTCCTACATGAGAAGCAGTTACAAGGGTTCAATCTATTACTATGAGAAAGCTCTGGAACTTGACCCCACATGCATTACTGCATGGTATAACAAAGGTTTTATCCTGAACGTAATGGGTGATGTATCCGATGCAGTTGAATGTTATGATAAGATACTGGCAATTGATCCGGAATCAGAATCCGCCCTTTACAATAAGCAGTTTGCTCTCTATCGTATTGGTAAATCCGTAACTGCCGATGAGACAAAGGCAAAACTCGATTCAATCGATCCTGGGTTTGCAGCTGCTCTTGATGACAGGGGTACAAAGTTCTTCCTGCCGGACACATATAGCGACACTCTGGATTATGAATTGCCATCCAGATGGTATTCTGATACAATGGACACCACTGAGAACAGCACCGCAGGAGATGGTCCGGTTCTGACAGAATATGAGCATGACTGACCTTGTCACATAAGCTTTATTGTAGATAAGGTCAATTACAGACCATGCTCAGTTCCCTTATTTTTGATATGGATGGCGTGCTTGTGGATTCTATGCCATATCATGCCGAGGCATGGATGCAGGTATCCCGTGAAGTGGGTGCCAATGTAACTTCTGAAGATATATACGAAATTGAAGGTGCCAATCACAGGCTGGGCTTGCAATGGCTTTTTGAGAAAGCAGGTGGAAATATTGATCCGGCTAAGTACGATACTATTTTACAGAGGAAAGTAGAGATCTTTACAAGCATCGCTGATGTTAAACCATTTGATGGAATGGCAGATTGCTTGAAGGCGATGAAAAACAAGTTCCAGCTGGCTGTTGTAACAGGTTCTGAGCGTGTGACAGTTGAGTCTTTCATGGATAAGTTCTTCCCTGGTATTTTTGATGTAATAGTTTCCGGTGAGGATGTCCATTATGGAAAACCATATCCTGAGCCATATCTCAAAGCTGTTGATCTACTTGGAATAGAAAAAGAAGAATGTCTTGTGGTTGAAAATGCCCCAATGGGCGTGGAATCTGCAAAAAGAGCAGGTCTTTATTGTGTGGGCGTACCAACATACGTTTCTCCGGATAAGCTTTCACAGGCGGATATTGTGTTAAAGGACCATTCATCATTAACAGATTATCTGTATCGCCATCTTCCTGACTATTCCCAATAATTTCAGATTATTTTTCATTTACACGTTAATGAATTGTTGAAAAGCTTAGATTAGTAGTTGTTCGTAAGTTTTTAAAATACCATAGTCTATATTATTCAGTATGGAAAATAAAAGCGAACCTGACATGAAAGCTGCATTACAGGATAATCTGCAAAGTCTGAAAGAGAGTTTCATTGAGACTCCGAGCATGGAGTTTCTTCTTCAGATAGTTGCCACCTATCACGGACTTGAGATGACAGAGAGGGGAATTGGCTTTGCAGAAGCAATTCTTATGCAGATAGAGGATGAAAAGGAACGGCTTATTCATACATCAATGGTCTTTGAGATGGTTGATTTCAATGATGATGCGCTCGCTGTTTTAAGTGAAGCCATGGAAAAATATCCTGACGATGTACAGGTAAAGAATCATCATGGTATGCTTTTGAATAAGAGCTCAAAGTTTGAAGACGCACTTTCCATTTATGAAGAATTACTGGAAATCAGTCCAGAATCACTTGAATCACTTTCAGGTAAACTGATAGCTCTTATAGGTCTTGGAAGACATGGTGATGTGCTGAAATTGTATAAAACCTCGATTTCCATAACTCCTTCATCACCTCAGGACTGGCACTTCAAAGGTGTTATTGATGGTCTTCTTCGGGATTATTTTGACCGTGAAAAAGGAAAATCAATTACAGAAGGGCAGGCAGAGAAGTTGTCCAAAAGCTTTGATTCAATAACTCACATTATGGACGGCCTTGGTCCGGAAGTTAGCAATTTCTATATGATGGGCAATTTTGCAGGTAAAGAGATTTATCACGAAATGCTGGATAAATAAAATATGAATTAAAAACTTGAGGGCAAGTTCCTCAAGTTTTTGCAAGGAATCAATATATTAGTTTCCGTTTTGTGCCATGTATTTTTAAATAGTATCCTTTTCCGGAAAACAAATCTCTTTTTAGGGTAACTTTTATAACAGCTTTTTCCTCATTATTTATATGGACAAGTATAGTGTAAAATGCCTGCTGTGTGGCGAAGTTCATGACCATTACTCCCTGAATTGTAAAAACGGGGACCAGTCTCTTCTTCGTGCATATTACACAGCAAAACAGTTAATTCCAACTGACATGCCAGGTATCTGGAAATATTACAACTGGCTTCCTGTTGACGGTATTATTGAGGAAGGCTCCGGCAGGACTGTTACTTACAAAAGTGAAGTCCTGGCTTCTGAACTGGGACTCGATGACCTATGGATAGCTTTCAATGGCTACTGGCCTGAGAAAGAAGCAAATTTAATGACATGTACTTTCAAGGATCTTGAATCATTCCCGACAATGCAGAGAATCAGGGAACAGGAAGAAAAGAGAATAATGGTTGTGGCATCCGCAGGAAACACTGCAAGGGCATTTGCCAATGTTTGCAGCATAACGGGACAGCCACTTCTTCTTGTGGTCCCAAAGGAAAGTGTCCACAGATTATGGACTTTACACGATAATAATCATTCAGTCTGCCTTGTAACAGTTGAAGGCGATTATTTTGATGCGATTTCCCTTGCAGGCAAGATTGCTGCAAGAGATGGATTTGTTAATGAAGGCGGTGCCAAGAACGTAGCCAGACGTGATGGCATGGGTACGGTTATGCTTGATGCAGTACTTACATCCGGTAAGCTCTTTGACCACTATTTCCAGGCGGTTGGAAGCGGGACTGGCGGAATCTCCGCATGGGAAGCTTCACTGAAATTGCTTGATGACGGCAGGTTCGGAGAAACTCTTCCAAAGCTCCATTTAGGTCAGAGTCTCCCATGTGCACCTTTGTATTCTCTATGGAAAGGTGTTGATGCGGTAGACGCTGCATGTCCTGAAGGAATGTATGATGATGTTCTCTTTAACAGGAAGCCACCTTATGCACTGAAGGGCGGTGTGAAAGACGTAATTGAAGCAAGCGGTGGCGATATTTACGCTGTAACCAACGAGGAAGCATCCGCTGCTCAGGAACTTTTTGAGAAGTCAGAGGGAATTGATCTCAATCCTGCTGCTGCGGTTGCAGTTGCAACACTTGTACAGGCGGTTGAATCCGGAGCAGTAAAGCCCAATGAGAAGATAGTCCTGAACATTACCGGTGGCGGTCAAAAACGCCTGATGCAGGATTATGAATTGAAACAATTACCTGTTTCACTCGAGGTATCGGCAAAAGATGAAGATGCCGAAGACAAGGTAGTAAAAAAAGTATCAGAAGTATTTGGAATTTGATGATTGGTGTGAAAAATGAGTGAAATAATCAACCTTACCATTTTAGGCGGTGTCAACAAGGATGGAGCTGACGAGCCTATAAGATCAGTGGAAATTTCCCGTGGTGAAATTGTGGGAATTGTAGGTCCGACAGGTTCCGGAAAAAGTACGCTTATTGATGATATCGAGCAGCTTGCCAAGGGTGACACCCCAACAGGCAGGACAATTCTTGTCAACGGTGAAAAACCTGATGCAAACATACGTGTTGACCCACGCAAGAAACTTGTTGCCCAGCTCTCCCAGAATATGCATTTCCTTGCAGACATGACCGTTGAAGAATTTCTGCAAATGCACGCACGCAGCAGGGGTAAGGACGAAAGCCTTGTCTCAAGGGTTATTGAACTTGCTAACACACTTACAGGTGAGCCAATTGCTCCACACCACCACCTCACAGCTCTTAGCGGTGGGCAGTCCAGGTCACTCATGACAGCAGATATTGCGGTAATAAGTGATTCACCTGTGGTTCTTATTGATGAAGTTGAGAATGCAGGTATTAAGAAACAGGAAGCTCTCCAGTTGCTTGCAGGCGAGGGTAAGATCGTTGTTGTTGTTACACACGATCCTGTACTTGCACTTATGTCCTCACGCAGAATTGTCATAAGGAACGGCGGAATGGTTGATATTATCACCACAAGCCAGGAAGAGCAGGATGTCTGCTGCAAGATTAGCGAAGTTGATAACTGGCTCATGTCCCTGAGGGAAACCATCAGGCGTGGCGATATTGTGGAGCAGGTTGCATGAAACTGGTAGTACTTGCAGGCACACCTGGTTCAGGAAAAACCTCTGTTCTCTTGCACACCATCAAAGCTCTCATGAGGAATGAGAAACGTCCTGCAGTTGTCAAGGTAGACTGTCTCTGGACTGATGATGACCAGCGTTTCAAGAGGCTTGACATCCCTGTGCATGTAGGACTCGCCAAGGACATGTGTCCTGATCATTTTACTATTTATAATACCGAGGAAATGCTCAGGTGGGCAGCAGCAGAAGGTGCTGATGTCCTGTTAAGTGAAACAGCAGGACTTTGCCTGCGCTGTGCTCCATATCCTGATGAATGTCTTGCTGTATGTGTAATTGACGTTACAACAGGTCCTAACACTCCTCTGAAAGTTGGACCATTACTTACAACTGCTGACATAGTTGTCATGACAAAAGGCGACCTTGTTTCACAGGCAGAGCGTGAGGTTTTCAGGGAACGTGTACTTGAGGTAAATCCCGGATGTAACATCGTTGAAGCAAACGGACTGACCGGCAAAGGTGCATTCGAACTTGCAGAACTTATCCGCTCTGGACCCGATGCTGTTGACAATATGCTCCTGCGTTACAACCCGCCACTTGCAATTTGCTCTCTCTGTACCGGTGAAACAAGAGTTGCAAGAAAGCATCACATGGGAGTCCTGAGAAACCTTGATGGTTTCATGGAATACAAGGGGGAATAACCCTTGAGTGAATTTGAAAAACTGCTTCCCGGTTACAACTGTGGAAGCTGTGGTTTCCGTCAGTGCAGGGATTTTGCAGCAGAACTAGCTGAGAGCAAAAATGCTGAAGATCTGAATAAATGTCCATTTCTAGCCCGTGACAATTTCAAGGACAATGTGGATAAGATCCTCGCGCTCCTTGGAAAAGAGATTCCAATGGCTGAAAAGATAGTCGGAATTATCGATGGCTTGGAGGCAGATTTCACACTTGCACCTCTGCGGGATGAATGTTCATGCAGGGAAGATATCCATCCTTTTGACGGTTCTATTGAAATAGAAGTTGGAGACATACTTCGTTACAGGCCACTGGGATGTCCCGTAACTCACTTTGCAAAAGTCATTGACAAAGTACCGGGAATATATACAGTTCACATGGTAGGGCCGCTTCACAGGCTTGGAGATGATGATTTCAAGTTCAAGGATGTTGGTCTATGTATGATACTTGCCTTTGATGGCAAAGTTGCAAAGGGCAATATCCCCAAAGTCGGCCAGACAGTACGTTTCGTACCTGAATACTGCATGATGCAGAAAGTTCACTCCGGCATGGTTGTTGGAGTTGAAGGAAAGAACGTGCGTATTGAAGCTATTGATCTTAAAGTATGGTAAAGTATAGTATAATTTGGTGATGTCATGACAGTTTCCCCAGAAGTTCTCACTCCATCTGAATCTGTATTCAAAGGCATAAAGGGTGCAGGAATTGATTTTATTGTTAGTGTTCCCTGCGCCAATCTCAAGGAACTGATTCCAATGGTTGATGAATCTCCCGGAATTCTCCATCTTCCGGTAACCCGTGAGGAAGAAGGTGTGGGAATCTGTGCAGGAGCTTACATGGGCGGGAAAAAAACCGCAATGCTCATGCAGAATTCCGGACTTGGGAATTCAATCAATGCTCTTGCTTCACTGAATCAGCTTTACAAGATTCCACTTTTGATGATAGTGAGTCATAGGGGCGTTGAAGGCGAACCAATTGCAGCTCAGGTTCCAATGGGCGAACTCACTTCAAAGTTGCTTGATACAATGGAAATCCCATATTTCATGCCGGAGAAAGATGTTGACCCGGCAGACCTAATTGTTAAAGCATGGAATACGGCAGTGGAAATGAAAAAGCCGGTTGCAGTACTTTTACCAATTCCATTCTGGAGGAAACAGGCATGAAGCGCATAGATGCTATCAATGAGATTGCGGTAAAGGTTAAGGAAAGCGGTGCCCTGCTCATAGGCAATATCGGAATCCCATGTAAAGAGCTCCATAATGTTTGTGACATCCCGACAAATTTCTACATGCTCGGTTCCATGGGACTGGCTTCTTCAATAGGTCTCGGTCTTGCACTTGCACGACCTGACAAAAAAGTTGTTGCAATAGATGGTGATGGTTCCATTCTCATGAATATGGGAACTCTCGCAACTATAGCTACACAAAGTCCTGATAATTACCTGCTGGTAATAGTTGATAACGGTGCTTACGGTTCAACAGGAAACCAGCCCACTGCTACGTCTGTTGTAACTGACCTTGCAGCAGTTGCAAGAGGTGCCGGTAACAGGGATGTATTTGAAGTCTCTACTCCTGAAGGACTCAGGGATGTGCTGAAAAGCACAGATAAAGGTATCATTGTTGCAAAAGCAGAGCCTGGAAATACTGATGCACCGGTAATTGAAATGACACCTGAAGTAATAATTAAGAGGTTTATGGAGAAATCGGCTCCTTAAGCTTCATCTGAGTTCAAGTGATTATTCAGGCCAATAAACCATTCTGATGTTGGCATGGATTATACTTATTTTATCCAAAATTTAATCTATTGATGCTGTTTTCAATGGTTTTTGTACCGAACCGTGAACGTCAATTTTGGATAACTATAATCTATTAATTCTATACTTAGTGTACAGTTTAATCAATGGCCATAATTATTAAATATATTTAAAAATAATTTTGCGATGATGCATTGGTATAATATGGATGGGGTCTAAACTAAGTTTTATTTTGTAAATTTTGAGGAAGGATAAAATGAATCTTCAGCTGAATAAATATGTATATATATCATTATTCAGCGCTGCCCTTATTTTCTGTGCAGGCTGCATATCCCTTCAAGACAATAGCACAGAACAAATAGAGTCAAATGGGGCTGAAATAAGCTCAAACACTATCGTAGAAAACAGACTTCCAAATAGTTCTGATGAATATGATATTGCATCTGCGAATAATGAATTTGCATTTGAGATATATACTGACATCAAAAATACGAATAAAAATGTCTTTTTTTCACCATATAGTATTTTCACTGCAATGGCTGTTTGCTACGAAGGTGCCCAAGAATCTACAAAAGAACAAATTGGGAATGCCTTTAATTATCCGTCCAATAACTCCATTCTTGAAACTAGTTCAAAAGAATTAATGGACACAGTAAACTCAGATGAAAGTGATATGAATACAGCAAATGCTCTCTGGGTGCAGGAAGAATTTCCTCTGAATAAACAATTTGTTCTTAATACAAAGACCTATTTTAATGCTAATGTAACAAATCTTGATTTTGATGAATCTGAGAAATCTGTAAGCATCATTAATGAATGGATTAAAGAAAAAACAAATGGTAAAATTGACAATGTGATTGATTCTATAAGCCCAAATACACCAATAATTGTCACAAATACGATTCACTTTAAGGGGGAGTGGGTATATGAATTTGATGAAAAAGATAATGAGGAATATGCATTTTATACTTCAAACGGAGAAAATCCATCTGTAGAAACAATGTACAATTCACAGCATTATAACTATGGCGAAAACCAGAATGCGCAGATAATAGAATTACCTTATCATGGTAATTTATCGATGTACATTATTCTTCCAAAGGAAAAAAAGATGTCCAATTTTGAAACTATTTTTTCAAATGAGGAGTACAATAACCTTAAATCAACAATGGATTCTGAACATCTAGTAAATTTATGGCTACCAAAATTTACATTTGAAACAAAATATGATTTGTCAGAACCACTATTTGACATGGGAATTGTGGATGCATTTGGGCCTTCTGCAAATTTTTCAGGTATATATAATACAAATATATCATCAGGGAATTATTCTCTATTTTTGGGAAAAATAATTCACTTGGCTGTTATTGATGTCGAAGAAAAAAGCACAGAAGCTGCTGCAGCAACAGTTACTTCCTTTACTGGAAGTCCTCCTCCCGGAACAGAACAATCGGAAATTGTAGAGTTCAAGGCTGACCATCCGTTTATGTTCCTGATTGAAGATAATAGAAACAATTGTATTGTATTCATGGGCAAATTGGAAAAACCTACTTCATAATATATTGAATAGTGGGATTTTGCTGTAGCAACTTGGGTGAGACCTTAAATCTCTCCCTTTTTTATTACAAAAGAGGAATGTATGTTATCAAAACCATCTAAAACAATAATTGTGCTGAGTATACTACTTTTATCTTTGTTTACAGTCTTATATTTTAATTTTGACAAAATTAATAACAACATTGAAGATGATTCTGAGAATGATTTTATTGTTGGCCCTACCCCTCCAGAAGTTATGCTCTCCTGGTACATGCCTTCTGATTTAGTAAATAAAGCTGTTAACCAATCGCCATATTTCCCTTCAATCTCCAAATATTCAGGTTCGGTAAACTATACCAGAAGAACTATGATGACAGTATATTACTTTGATGATTATGACGATCTGGAAATTGGGGAACAGGAGTTATACAATTATCTGGAAGAACATGGAAACTTGCAAGATGGAACAGTAGACATTACCGAGACGCTTGAAGAAGTGGGTAATGATAACACTATATATGGTCCAACCGAGCTTAATGTAAGTCTCTATGAAAGTAATGAAACATCAGGCTATTTTGCAGTCATCATTGAGCCATTTATGCCGAATCAAAGTGAGTATTATGTGATATATTATGGCACAAATGGAAAACCGATTGACGAACAAAATGAAAAGATTAAAAGACTTATTTCAAGGGAATACTCAATGATAAATAAAAACGGATATGTCAGAGGCTTGCAGAGCTATAGATAACCTGACATTTCTATTTTACAAAAAGTTTCCAACTGTAATCCGCATTTCCTAATATATCCTCTCAACCATCTCATTGAGCTTGAATTCTCCGCTCAATATCTTTTCTTTTAATTTTTCTGCCAGTTCTTCCGCTCTTTTACGGTCTGACTGTCTCAGAACAATAGGAACATCCTTGTGTTGTCCTTCCAGTTCAAAGTGCAGGGTTCCAAGTTCGGCAGTGAAAACTCCTCCCGGGCAGACAGTTGAGCAGAATCCGCAATTGAAGCACTGGTATCTGTTCAGCATCATCCTGTCGTCTTTGCGCTGAATTGCTTCCATGGGACAGTCTCTGATAGGTTTGCAGACTTCACAATCAAGGCATGCGTCAGGGTTGAAATTTATTGCACGGTCAGTATTCTTCCATGCATCGGCGTAGGTACTGCTACCAATCATCACTCTTTTATCGACATCGTTTACAACCATTGGAATGTCACTGTCTGTCTGCAGGGCAGCATCAAGTACAGACTGGCTAGTGACTGGTATAGCAATTGCCCATGATGCTATGCACTCCGGTCCGGCGGATGTTTTGAATCCTCCCATTAGGGCTGCGTCCATCTTGTGCATATCGGCAACGCCTGTGAGATTTGGTTTTGCAGGGCTGCTGCGTGTTCCTTCGCCGATAACAAAGCCTTCGGCTCCGTTCATGAGTACGCGTGTACCAATTCCAATTGTTTCCATCTTTGGGTCATTCTGAACCGGATTAATCTCTCCACAACCGGAAAGCGTTGCACTGTGCATGTCAGGGCTGAATTGGGTTGCATGGAAAATAGTGTTCACAGGTTTATCGGAACCATTTACAAAAGCTGCATAATTCTTGAATGCATGTCTTGTGGCATAGAGTTTGGCAAAAGGCATATCCACCAGTTTAACCTGGCTTTCGATTGTTTCTTCTTCATTTGTTACCACAGAAACATTAACTTCCTTTCCTTCAACAAGTTCCCTGAAAAGATGGCCTGCCCCGTAATTATGTTTGAGGATTGAATGTGCGGTTCCAAATACTATTGCATCGACGATTCCAAGACTTTCATTCGGGCATGGTCCAACATGGGCAGGAACACCGTTTAAGAGTACTTTTGATGCTCTTTTGAAACATACTGGAGAATTTACAGGGAAGGACAGAACAGCATAAGTTCCGCTCATAATGGCTCTTGTTGCGGTTGTAACAACGTCCACATCCATGCTGGAAACGTCTTCTCCTTTGTCAACAAGTTCGGATATCTCCTGAGCTGTCATCACAACAGCTTCTTTCTTTTCTAATTTCTCCCTGATATCGGCTACAGAACGTTCCAAAAAGTATCCCTCGTTAATTGATTACTGTTATTCGCTTATATAGCAATTCAAGCGTAAGTAAATATGGAGCTAAAAGTAAAAAAAGGTTGCAGCATTTGCTGCATTAATCAACATTAAGGATGCTGGCAAGTTCCAGACCTTCGCTTCCAAGTTCTGCGAGCTGGTCAAATGCCTCTTCCTTAGTTATGTATTTCTCGGTCCTGGTTCCGTCAGATGCTTCAATCTTGATTGTGATCTCATTTTTGACATAACCCTTTTCCAGAGATTCGCTTACAATTTCACCGTACTGCTCAGCAATAAGTTTCAGGCAGTCAAATACCTCATTGTTGCGTACTGCATCCTGTCCGTCAAGAAGTATCTGGGTAAGTTTCTGGTGTTTGATGAAAAGTTCCATGTACTTTTTAACATCGTTTACAACGCCTGAAACGTCGTCGATGTTTAATGACTGTAACAGTTTTTCATCACCAGTTATTTCGAATTCTCCCTGGTATATCTGGTATGCATCACTATCAGAAACAATCTTGAATTTCTGGTCACCTTTCTTGTTCTCAAAACTCAGATCAATGTGTGCGACACCATCAAAGTTCATAGAAGTAATTGTGTAATCAGAAACATCAATCATTTTTACCTTGTTTTCTTTTGAGAAAATACCTGCTTTGGTCCAGGTTGGCAGGGACAAGTCGCCATAGACTTCCCTGACGGAAAGAATATCGTGAGCATAAACAAGGTCGCAGGAATATTCCATTCCTGAAAAAGATGCTTTCAGAGTTCCTTTCAGAGTTCCGTCTTTTGAGGATACTGAGTATGCTTTGTTCGCCCCGTATATGCCGGACTCAAAAAGAGGATTCAGATTGTTCAGCAGGTCCATTTCTATTTTATAGATACCACTTTCGGACTGCCTTTTAATCTGTTCCAGTTTTAGGTTGAGTTCCTTGAGTCCTTTGTCAGCAGTTTCAACGCATGCATCAATAACTGAGTTTCTGCATTCAAGAATTTCTTTTTCCTCTGCACCCTTTGAACGCTCATCCACGTATTGTTGAACGTCCTTGCTAAATTCCTCTATTTCTCTGATCCTTGCTTCAAGAGAGGATATCTCTTCAGTTTCTTCCTCACTGAGCTCAATTGCAGAATTTTCAAGTGGCAGGACCTTTTTTGCCATTTCTATGAAATTGTAAAGGTCCTGAATAAAATCTCGTTGTAAAGGTAATTCGGTAGAGTCCTGAAATGTATATTTCATCCTAATCCCCGTCTTGTTTTTAATCTTATATTCTTGCAGACATAATATATAAATTACCACTCAGGGGATGAAGCGTATTTTAAATTACGCTTCTCACCACTTCAAGTATCATATTCATGTACTTTGTAGCACCGTTTTTGAGATCCATCGGATGAAGCTCACCGGATGCGAAAACTTTCTCCAGTTCCTCATATCCTTTACATACGAGGTTACCGCCAAACTTCTCAGGTCTTTCAAAAACGATCTCTTCATATCTTGGGCATATGTGGTATTTGAAAAGCTCCATTACAGGATTATCCTCAACCTGCTCTGCAGGGCAGAATGCTTTCTTCAGCTTTTTCTTCAAATCAGCTTCAGTATCATCTACGGATATGAAATTGTTATTCGATGAGGACATCTTTTCCCCGTCAAGTCCCAGAATAATTGGTGTGTGGATACACAGCGGTGCTTTAAATCCAAGTCCTGGAAGTCCTTCCCTTCCAAGCATGTGGATCTTTCTCTGATCAATTCCACCAACTGCAACGTCAACATCAAGCATTGCGATGTCAATTGCCTGCATGATTGGATAGACCATCTGGGATACTGCCGGGTCATCCATTTTCCTTCCGACTTCATCCATACTCCTTGTTGCCCGGTTCAGGGTTGTGCTACGGGTGAGTTTCAGAACGTTAAGGATGTATTCCTGTCCGAGCTGGTAGTCTGAACCATAGACGAAGCTTGTGTTCTCTTCGTCAAGTCCAAGTGCAATGAAGCATCTTTTGTTGTAATCTGCAATCTCACGCACCTCTTCAAGTGTTCCCTTTTTGTTGAGGTATGCATGCACATCTGCAAGAAGTACGGTAATCTTAAATCCAGCTTTCTGAAGGTCAAGAAGCTTGTTCACAGTAAGAACGTGTCCCATATGGATCTTACCGCTTGGCTCATATCCGACATAGGCTGTAGGATGTTCCTTTGTTTCCAGAAGCTGTTTAAGTTCGTCCTCAGTCACTATTTCCTGTACATTTCTTTTTATAAGCTCAAGTTTATCCATATGTTCACCTTATAAATCGTGGAATCTATAAACACATCTGCCTTTAAATGCTTTTTCTTCTTTTACTCATCTGTGTTTAGGTAGTATCTCTACTGAGATGAAAATTCAATCTTTTGTGTTCTGTGACTTTTTTAGTTCAGTAAGTCCTTCTTTGCAGAATTTAATGAGTCGTGGATAGTTTATTTCCTTTCCAATTTCGAGCGCTTGTTTATAGTAGTCGATGGCCTTCTGCACATCACCAAGATCTCTGTAAGCAATACCAAGATTACCTAAGAGATCCCCTTCGCCACGCGGGTCACCTATTTCACGAAAAACAACAAGTGCCTGTTTGTAGTAGTCTATAGCTTTCTTTATGTCTCCAAGATCACTGTAAGCAGTACCAAGATTACTTAAGTGATTTCCTTCTCCTCTATGTTCTCCTATTTCGCGGTCGATGACCAGCGCTTGTTCACAGTAATCTATGGCTTTCTTGACATCGCCAAGATTACTGTAAGCCAAACTGAGGTTACCTAAATCAGTACTTTCTCCACGCCAATCGCCTATTTCACGATCAATGGCAAGTGCTTGCTCGTAGTATTCTATGGCTTTCTTGACATCGCCAAGATTATTGTAAGCAATAGCAAGGTTACCTAAATCAGCGCCTTCTCCTTTCCTATCCTCTATTTCACGACTAATGGCAAGTGCCTGTTCATGATAATCTATGGCTTTCTTGACATCACCAAGATTTCTGTAAGCCAAACCGAGGTTACCTAAGTGATTTCCTTCTCCTTTACGGTCTCCTATTTCACGCGAGATAACAAGTGCTTGCTTGCAGCAGTCTATAGCTTTCTTGACATCGCCAAGATCACGGTAAGCCAAACCGAGGTTACCTAAGTGAATTTCTTCTCCGCGCCGATCATTGATTCCACGATCGATAACAAGGGCCTGTTCAAAGTGCTGAATTGCTTCAAAATAATGAGCTCTGAGTAATTCAATTATTCCAAGTTGTGAATTCCAGTAACCAAGTTTGTAAAGGTCTGTTTTTCCCTTTTTTTCATTTTCCGAAATAAGATTTGTGTAATAATACCATCTTTCAGACAGTTCCTCTTCATTCAGGAATTCAAGGTCAGTATCTTCGATACTATGAACCGAAATTATCCTTTCAGCTTTTTCCATGTCAAATTCAAGCACCGTAGTACGCCATGCGAAGAAATCCGGTGCTTCCTTAAGCAAAAGAGAAAAAGAACCTTTATTTAGCTGAATCACTATCGTGTGAGGTATCTGTAAAAAGTTTTCACGCATGATGTTCAGTCTTAACAATGTTTTGGAGTTGCCATCGTTGTTTGTAACTTTGATAGCTTCATCAAGTCCTGTTACGAAAAATGCCACCTTTTTTCCACTATTAATCGAAGTGATATATTCTTCTGACTGCATTGCGTCCTTCAGAAGCTCAAAAAGGTGTTTATGATTTTTGTCCATTCGGACATCGTAGATAAAAACACTGTTATCCAGTCTTTCTTTTATGTTCTCATGAATGACATCGCATAACACCGGTTCATTGCAGCGCAGGAAAGCTATGGTGCAATCATTGGAGATTTTCAGAAGAGTAGCAAGTTTGTCCAGTTTGGAAAGATGTTCCGGTGTCAGTTCCATCGTTAATCCTTAAGATTTATTTTATTGTTAATGGTTTTCTTCCATGATCAGGCGTACGACAGGATTTATATCACACCAGTTTTCATCATTGGCATACTCTAGTACGCTAAGATTGTGCAGGAGCCTGACCAGATTTCCGTCTCTTCTGATGCATCTATTTTTGGCAGTTTCAGCAAGTATTACATAGTCTTCATCACTTAACTGGCTACGATAAGTGTTCTTAAGATCCTTGATAACATCATTTACACAATCCATGTCGATTTTTTCTTTGTCGAATGTTATTGCGTTTAGTGCAGCATCACGGATGATTCTTATGTATTCCCTGAGTACTCCTCCACTCATATCAATAGCGAGCTCAAGGGCTTCTCCTTCTATAAGTTCAAGGTCTCCACGGCGCTCAAAGATATCTTTCATGAAGTCACGGTTCTTCAAAGCTTCTTCTGTCAGGTTTCCTTGCTTATCATGTATCTTGATACTTGGGTACATTATATCGGCACTGAAATTGATGCGTATCTGACTGTACCTGTCGCAACTTCTCAGTGCAATTGGGAAAGTGTATATAATTTTACACATAGGTTGTGTGATCTGGGTGCCGTGTTCTACAAAGATGCTCATTGCATTCTCGTATTCGGTTTTTTCCAGATTATCAATGATTATAAGCACTTGCTTGCCTGTTTTCTCAATCTCAAATACAGTATCGTTTATTATGCTAATCAGTTCTGAGACTCTGGGCTTGATTTCCTCACGGACTTCATATCTGGTTTGGCTTTCACTCTTCATTCTTGCAAAGAGATTAATAAAGTAAAATGGAATATTTACGCCAAATCCTGCACCCATTTCCTCAGTTTCAGTATTAGTTCTTACGAGAGTCCGTCCCCATTTTTCGATTCTTCCTGTCAATTCCTTGCTAAGGCTAATGTTTTCACTTATGGTTTTTTCAGTAAGTTTGGCAAGTGCCGATAACAGTACATCAGTGTATTTTACATCGTTAGGGTCCAGCAGGTCAATAACGTCATAAGATACAATAAAGAAAGCATCATCTAATCCTGATACTAGTTTATTCAATGCAGTTGTTTTTCCCGATCCACGATGTCCCATAAACAACAATTTCATGGGTTCATTGGTTTCAAGACAAAGTTCAAGTCGAGTCCTAAGTCTTGCAATCCTTTTTTCATTCTCCTCAAACCCTACGTAATATTTTTGGAGTTCTTCGCCGTTTAGGGCTTTTTCAGGATTAAAAGCATGAAATATTTGTCTTAGGTTATCAGCCATCTCTAGCATTCCGATTAAAGTTTGATTTATAATATTGAAAAATTACACTATGTAGTAATTGCCTATGTAGCATATAAATAGATATCTAAAATTTATACCTCACGGTTATGGCTTCTTTAGATAGCAAGTAGTTTTTCAAGAAAAGCCTCTCCTTCTTCAGAAGAGAATAACGGAATGTCATATTCAGTAAACACTCTTGTCCGTGTACTGGTAGTTTTGACATTAAGCTGAGGGTTGAATCCTTCAATCTCCGTCTCCTTTTTCATTATCAGAATTCCACGCCTCTGCCACGTAGGAACTTTGGAGATGTTGATCCCTCTTTCAAAAAGCAGCTCATGCATATCAGATGCTCCCTTGTTCTTAAGCATCTTTGCAGCTTCATGTTCTTCCGTACCTTCAGAAATAAGGGTGTAATAAGCGTAGGAATTGATGCAGTTTCTCCAGGCTTCATCCTGTCTCCAGACGAGATATTCACGGACGTCTTCTTCATGCATTGGAATTATTCTTGAATCGAAGGAAACCGGTTCTTCAGGATTAAGTGCCATCGTAAAAGCACTGCTGATGTATGATGGAATTATCGAGTCCAGTTTCTCTATTCTGCCGTCAAAGGCATTGTCCCTGAAAAAGAAACTGATTTCATCAGAAAAAGTATAAGCAAAAACAGGGCTCAATCCGCTTTTCTTAAAAAAGGCTTCAATAGCCTCTACAATTGCGGATGTGAACCTTTTATCATAAGGTTTCTCAAAACCTATGCGTGATAGCGCATTCTTAAAATTCCTGCCATCAATGCGCACGACCACAGGCGGTATGCAACGCAGATCTGAATAGATCTCTCGCCTTTTCATATCAGTCTTCTTCTACCACTTTATTGGCTTTTCTGAACTTGTTTACAACATTTCTCACAAGAACAATATCTCCTGCGGTGATAACCCACCTGTAAGGAATAATAACTCCTCTTGAAGTAACATCGAAAATATCTCTATTGATGTCAGAAACAGCAAGTCCTTTGACAAATCTCTCGTCTACATCTAACACAAGGTCAGCGACTTTACCTACATATGTACCTGTTTCGGTATAAATGTTCAATCCAAAAAGTGAAGTTATGTCTGCACGCATGATATCCCTACCCTCTTTTATTTTACTTATATATGAATATTTGTATGTAAGTCGGAAATTTCGTGTGTTATGTCCTGTTTCTTGAACATTTTTCCTTTTATTTTCCTAAAATTGCCTTATATCCTGATAGTTGCGATTCCTTCTTTAACTGTTTCTGCTGACTTTTGCAGGGCACTTGTTTCCTCATCGGTGAGTTCCAGCTCAATTATCTCTTCAACGCCGTTTCTTCCAAGTTTTACAGGTACACCAAGGCAAATATCATGCTGCCCATATTCACCATTAAGGAATGCAGATGCAGGGACAATTTTCTTCGTATCATTGAGTATAGCTTCCACCATAATTGTGATGGCGGCAGATGGTGCATAGAAAGCACTTCCATTTTTCAGGTGTCCCACAATCTCTGCACCGGCATTGACAGTCCTTTCAACTATTCTGTTAATAGTTTCCCCGTCCATGAGCCTACTCAGTGGAATTCCGGAAACAGTTGAATACTCAGGGAGAGGAACCATTGAGTCTCCATGTCCTCCAAGAACCATGGCATTAACATCCCTCACAGAACAGTTCATTTCCTTTGCAATGAAGGATGCAAAGCGGCTTGAATCCAGCAGACCACTCATTCCAAAAACCCTGTTCCTGTCAAACTGGGTGCAGCGAAGTGCTGCGTAGGTAATAATATCAAGAGGATTTGTCACAGTCATTATAATTGAATCTGGTGCATATTTCTGGATATTTTCACAGACCTGCTGTGTGATTTTAATATTAGTAGCCAGCAGATCACTCCTGTCCATTCCGGGCTTTCGTGCAATTCCTGCTGTAACTACGACTATATCTGCACCTGCAATGTCTGCATAATCATTTGTCCCTGTTACATCCACATCGTAACCCATAAGTGGAGCCGCCTGAAGTATATCTAGTGCTTTTCCCTGTGGCAGTCCTTCAACGATGTCAACCATGACGACATCTGCGATGTTAAGTTCTGCAAGTCTCTGGACTGTGGTGGCACCTACATTGCCTGAACCGATAACTGCAACTTTATTCATGTAAATCTCTTTCTGGGTTTGATTAAATTTGTAGTACAAATAAGGTCTGATTGTGGTATATGTGGTATAAATTATTTCGTCAAATTGGAAATTGAACCTACATATATAATTACGGACTTTATTTTATTTAGCATTTGCATCAGAGAAATATAGTTATCAATACCCTCTGTTATAATGGATAGGGGATATCATGCTTACAAGTACTTACATTCACATGCCGCGGATTGGTGCAACCGTGGAAAAAAAGATATGGGCTAATGGAATCAAAACATGGGATGAATTCATGGATAACCATAATTGCCTTCTGATCCCCCCAGCCAAAAAGGACATGATAAGGACGGGGATCCAGGATTCAAGGGATCACCTTGATGCCAGGAATTTTGAGTTTTTTGCAAAATCGCTGCCAACTTCTGAACACTGGAGGGCTTTCAGGGAGTTTTCAGACAAAGTGGCTTATGTGGATATAGAGACCACAGGTCTTTCTCCGGGAAGCTCATCTATCACAGTTGTAGGGATATATGATGGAAAAGAAGCCAGAACATTTGTAAAAGGAATTGATCTTGATGATATTGTGGATATATTTCCGAAATACGAGTTCCTTGTTACCTTTAACGGAGCAAGGTTTGACCTGCCTTTCATAAAGCGTGAATTCCCCGAAATAGAATTCAACCAGCTTCACGCAGATCTCATGTATCCTCTGCGCCGCATAAAGCTTACAGGTGGCCTGAAAAAAATAGAATGTGAACTTGGTATTTCAAGAGCAGAAGAAACCGTAGGTATCAGTGGTTTTGATGCTGTGCGCCTGTGGCATCAATATGAACGTGGTGATGAAGAATCTCTTGATTTACTACTGAAGTATAACCGTGAGGATATTGTCAATCTTAAGACTATTATTGACATGACACTCCCTCGTTTTATCGAAAACAAATTCTCTCAATAACTATCTCAATGAGCTCAGCATGAAGTTCGATCTGAAAACACTTCCTGCACTTCCCGGTGTGTATCTGATGAAAGATGTTTCCGGGGATGTGATCTATGTAGGCAAGGCCAAATCCCTGGATAAAAGAGTGCGCCAGTATTTCCAGTCAAAGAGGAATCTTTCTCCTAAAAATGTCACTCTTGTAAAACACATAGATGACATTGAGTACATTATTACTGATTCCGAAGTTGATGCCCTCGTACTTGAAGCAAACCTGATAAAAAAGTATAAACCACGTTACAATGTCCGCCTGAAGGATGACAAACGCTATCCCTATGTCAAGGTCACTATCAATTCAGAATTCCCGCGAATATTCCTGACACGAAGGCGGCTTATGGATGGAGCTATTTATTTTGGCCCTTACACAAATGCAAAAGCGATACGAACAACCCTTGAAATAATTTCCCGTATTTTCATGCTCAAGCAATGTAAGAAAAAAATAGAGCCCGGAAAAACAAGACCATGTCTTAATTATCATATCAAACGTTGTATGGCTCCCTGTAAGGAAGGCCTGGATAAGGAAGAGTATCGCAGACGTGTAATGGAAGCTGTCAGGCTCCTTAAAGGAGAAACATCTGGTCTTCTGAAGGATCTGGATAAAAAGATGCGTTTCTTTGCAGAGAATCAGGACTATGAGTCCGCTGCAATTATCAGGGACCAGATTGATTCTGTAAAATCAATATCCGAACAGCAGATAGCAACATCAGGTACCGATGATCGTGATGTTATTGCAGCAGTTTCAGATGAGAAAGCTGTCTACATTCAGGTATTTTATGTACGTCAGGGAAGCATGGTTGGCAAGGCTGATTTTACACTACTGGGTGCCAATACTTCGGAAAGTATCGAGGAGTCTATGGCCCAGTTTGTCAAGCAATATTATCAGGATTCGCCAATCCCTCCGGAGATTCTTGTGCAGTATGAGCTTCCTGACAGTGAAATCATAGTAAAATGGCTCTGTCAACGTTCCGGAAGAGATGTACGTGTTCATGTTCCCCAGCGTGGGGATAAGAAAAAGCTGGTGGAAATGGCTGCAAGAAATGCTGAAATGTCAAAGAGAATGGCTGGACTTAAATCAACTCCTTCTGAATCTTCCATTGGAGCGCTGGAAGCATTGAAAGATGTTCTTCATCTTGAAACACTCCCTCTTCATATTGAAGGTTTCGATATCTCCAATATCTCAGGAACAAATGCTGTGGGTTCAATGGTATATTTTGAAAATGGTCGACCTGCAAGCAGCAAATACAGGCAGCACAATATCAAAACCGTGAAGGGAATTGATGATTTTGCCATGATAGCTGAAGTGGTTCACAGAAGGTATTCACGTTTACTGAAGAATAAAGAACCACTGCCCGATTTGATTCTGATAGACGGAGGTCCGGGGCAGGTTGGTGCTGCAAAATCTTCTCTGGATTCTCTGGGACTTGATATTCCTATGATAGGTCTGGCTAAAAGATTTGAGCATATAATAACCACAAAAAAAGGACCTGATGAGGTTATAATTCTCCCTCATAGTTCGCCTGCACTAAAACTGCTCATGCACATTCGAGATGAAGCTCACAGGTTTGCGGTGAGCTCCCACCGCAGAAGGCGGTCTGCAAGTCTTACGCATTCGGAGCTTGATTCTATTCCCGGAGTCGGTTCTTCAAGAAAAAAGGTCTTGCTTGAGAATTTTGATTCAATCGATAAGATAAGAATGTCATCGGTTGAGGAGCTTTCATCTCTTGATGGAATAAGCAAAAACCTTGCCCGGAAAATACTGCAGCATCTAAACAAATAATTAAATCTAATTAATCTATTTGCGGCAAAAATAAATACTGTGGGCTCCAATATTGATTCTAAGAATTTTGTGCAAATTATAAAGTGTGATTATATGGGAAAAGAACTGGAGTTTTACGGGAAAAGCCATAGTCCTGATATCAGGATGTTGCATGACATGGACGAAGTAGTACATGATCAGCAATGGCTGCGTTCACAGGAAAATATTGAACTTTATTACATGTATCGTGATCTTTCAGCAGATGAAAACGATCACAAAAAGATAGTTGAAAACAGCCTTCGTTATGATGTTACTATAATTCCACCTGCAATGCTTGGTGACGAGTATGTTAAAACAGCAGGTCATTATCATCCGGCTGTGGAAGGTCACAATATATCTTATGCTGAACTATACCAGGTTCTTGAAGGCAAGGCAACTTATCTTCTCCAGAAAGCCGAGAATGGAAAGGTTGTGGATGTGATTGTCTGCGAGGCAACAGCAGGTGATCTTGTTCTTGTGCCGCCGGATTACGGGCATATTACCATCAATGCTTCACAGGAAACATTGAAAATGGCTAACTGGGTGTGTAGGGATTTCTCTTCCTTGTATGAGCCTATTAAGAAACTATCAGGTGGAGCTTACTATCTGCTAAAGGATGGTTTTATAAAGAACCCTGATTATCCGTCGGTGCCTGAGATCAGGTATGAGAAGCCACATGACTATCCGGAAGCCAATTTATTCTGCGGAACTGACATGTACGTTATGGTAAAAGAGATTGAAAAGCTTGACTTCCTCGTGCATCCACAGGATCACCCTGAGATATTCGGGAGAATGACGTCTGTCTGAATCTCTACTCTTTTTTAAACTTATGCGAAACTATAAATGTCTGGCAGTTACTAGTCTTAGAGATAAAACAGTCACAAAACGGTAGAGGTATGTCTTTGCAGAGGAACCAGCGTATTCAGTTCACATCATCTAAAATAGAAGACTTGATGTTCAGAACCACCTTCAATCCTAAAACAATGGAAGGTGATGTTATCGTGAACCTTTCACTTATTGATAAACAGGACTTTGATGATGTTCTCAAGATATTCAGTATGGCCATCAATAGCGGGCTTTCTGTAAGTCCGTTGCTTAAGATTCTCCATGAAGGGGACTCGATAGGTGACAGGAAGATTGGTGAAGATGAGGTTGGTTTTGCAACTGTGTGCAGTATTACTATCGATGGTCTTCTCCTTAAAGCCGGTGTCATGGTAAAACCACGTTTTGGAGGTCTTGTGGAGATTCGCGACGGTGAACCTATTCGTTTCACAAACGTGCTGACATATCAGAGCACTACCATTGATCCTCTTGAGGTTCTCATGTCACAGGAGCTGACTTCCGTAATGAGTATGCTTAAAACCGGTTCCGGAAAGATTCTTGCAAACCTGCGTGAGGCTCCCATGGTTGCCAGGGATATAATCGACAGCACATTGGCTGATATGGTGGATGCCGGAATAAACGGAATTCTTGAGGTTGGAGAGCCGAATACCAGAATACTTGATGTTCCGGTTGAACGCGATCATCTCGGAATCGTGGTAATAGGCGGTACCAACCCGATGGCAATTGTTCAGGAACACGGAATTCCTATCAGGACAAATGCGATGTCCACTCTTATTGATATCAATAAGTTATCCCACATCAATGATCTTGTTTGATGTGGTTTAAAATAGTTTTTTAAGTTTTAAATTGCACTTTCAGCTTAACTGGGCGGCGATTGCCGCATTAAGTTTCTGGATAAACTCTTCTTTTTTACCAAATGGTACTGTAGCTCCGGCAGCAATGTCATGTCCGCCACCAGCTCCTCCTAGTTCCTGGCATACAATACTCAATGCTTCTGCAAGGTTAAGTCCTCTGTTTATGAGTTCCTGGGTTCCCCTTGCTGAAACTTTATAGCCGTCATCTTTGTCTGCAAAGGCTATTATCGGTAATTTGCGGTTACCTGCAGAAGAATGACTCATCCCTGCCACAATTCCTACTATTGTTTCCGGAATTGTGCTTCCTGCATCAAAATACTGCATGTGGGAAAGCTGTGTGATTCCATTATCCTTTACAAAATTAAGTCCGTCAACAAGATTCTTGCGGTGGGTATGAAGCAGATCCTGGGCTCCTATATATGCTTCATCCCGGTCTCCCATGCACACTTGCATTCCAACTTCAGCCTGCATGTATCTTCCGGTCGCGTTAAGTAGTGTTGAATACTCACTTGCATCTCTCATTTCAGTGCCTTCCTGTTCTGAAAGCAGGATGTAGCCTTCTGAGACAAGCCGGCTAATATTGTATGAAGACATGCCGCTCTGCATCGCATGTTGCAGGAGGGATGATGTAACATTTTTCTTTTCCTCCTCGGAAAGATCTATCCATCTTCTCCACTTTTCATCGTTTGCAAACTGCAGACCTACATTTGCCAGAAAATCAATACATACATCTTCGTTACCTGTAAGTTCCGGGATGAAAGGGTCTGATGAAAACTGTAACATTTTGTAAACAGGTCTTGTCTGTTTCCCGAAAAGTGAAATATCTGTAACAGATGCTATTACTTCGGGATTTGCATCCAGTATCATTCTGTTAAGGCTGACAAGTTTACCATATTTCCTGTATTGCATGTCTCCGACACACCCTACGATGGCAAGGTCTGCAAGGTCGCGATTATTCCCAAGCTGGGTTGCAAGTATGAATGTGGTGCCTGATCCGCTTATTTCATAAGAGCCGTTAGCTCCGAAAAGATGGGGATTGAGGTGGAATTTTGTGTTTCCCTGTGGTCTGTGGTGGTCTGAAACAATTGCGTGAACTCCGTAGTTTGTAATGTGTTCCAGTTGACCGCTTCCAAGGTCTGTGAAAATGGTAAGTTCAGGATTGATATCTGCAATCTCTTTTACAATTGTTTCGTCAAGCTGCTTGACAAACATCATATCATATCCTATGCCTGCTCTTTCGAGGGCTTTTGCAATGATGGCTCCTGAAGTAATCCCATCTGCATCGATATGTGATACCAGCTGCACCTCATCGTATTTTCTTATCTCTTCAGCACATTCCCTGGCTCTATCTGCCATCATTACCATTGTTTCAGACATTTTTATCCTCTTATTGTACCAACCTGAGTTTCTTCCATCCTTTTGGGTCTATCAGGTACTTATTGCTCTCTCTTTCAATCCGGGGATATGCCTGAATCTCTTCAACTGTAACTTTTGCAGTGTCTTCATCGTGATATCTGCGGCACAGTTCGGTCCATGGGATCATATATGCTTCCCGTGTACGTCCTACGCCCATTCTAAGTTCCACTGCGAGAAATCCCGTCCTTCCGGATTTTAAAAGGAAATCAGATATTCTATCTATCTGGTGCACACCGTTCTTATCTGTTGTGAAATGCTGTGTGAAATAAAGCGCCTTTGCACCTTTATCTACTGATATGCTTTTGCATTCGATTCCCATGTAGTGGTCAGGGTCAAGCGAATCTACAAGAACGTCCAGAAATTGTGAAGTGAACCTGTGTTGTTTCAGGCGGTAGGCTACACCTTTCATTTTGTTCTCTTCGAAGAATGCGTTAAATGACTTGACAAGTTCCCTTTCAAATTCTGTCATTGGTTGATCACGTTTTTTGAATTATATTATTTTTAATGTTATATTTAAGATTGCACTGTAGGGTGAAAGTATTCGTATCATCTCATTAAACCAACTGAAACTTTCCTGTTGTTCGATAGATTCATGTATATCTTTACTTAATTAGCAATGATGACTAAGAAAAATCTGGAAATCATATCTTCAATAGGTTCAGTAATACTATTGATAATAATGTTTGCTCTTTCACACATGATGAGGGATTCTATCACTCAGGAATACGGATTTATTGTGTCGCTTGTGGTGTTCATACTTGTCATGTCCGTCATTGGTTTAAAACTGAATGAAATGCAGTGAGGCCTGATAATTGGCAGTTTACAGCGCAAGCTTTACTATAGATACAAAAGGAAATGCAGATATTATTGATATAACACCTGAGGTTTCAGACATTGTGAACTCATCAGGTCTGAGCGATGGTATTGTTCTTGTTTATGTTCCTGGCTCGACTTCTGCTATAACTACAATAGAATATGAGCCCGGACTTGTACATGATCTGAAAGCTGCTCTTGAAAGACTTGCTCCTGAAGGAATTGTATATCAGCATAATGAGAAATGGCATGATGGAAATGGACATTCTCACATACGTGCTTCTTTTATCGGGCAGGGCGAGTCATTTCCACTAATAGATGGTAAGCTGCTTCTTGGTACATGGCAGCAGATTATTCTGGTGGATATGGATAACCGGCCACGTTACAGAAAAGTGTTTGTCCAGATTTACGGCGAGAATTCTTACAGCTAAAAGTTAATTGCTGTACGTTTGTTTATTAAAAGTAATAAAGAAAAGAGTTTTCCGGCTTTAGCCGGAAGTGAGTGAGTGTTTATCCCTGTTTTACGAGGAACTTTACAAAATCCGGGCTAAGTCTTGTTTCCCTGATCATCTTGTCTTCTACGTCTTCGTCTGAAAGGCCGTCCTGCTTGTACTGTGCAATACGGTCATACACACTCTGTGAAACTTCAGAGTACTCGTTGATGTCCTTTCTGTGTCCCCATACGTCTCCTTCAAGGAGCTCAATTCCCTGCATCTCAAGGTACATTTTTGCGGAGTTTGAGATGGTTCTCTTATATGAGCTTGGGATGTGGAGTGCCTTTACATTTGGACATTTCATTATAAGTGAAAAGATGTCCGTGTTTGATGGTCTGAATGCGAGGTGAATAATCTCTTCGTTTGGGCCAAGTGAATTGATCTCTTCCTTTGAACTTACAACTCTGATTTTCATGTTTTACCTTCCTTTTTTTTTGCGTTTTTTTGCAATTTTTATTGCTTATAGTTGAGAAATTTACTCTCTAAAAATTAGTGTATATACAAACTTTTATTTAAAGGTTGCTGATATAACGTTATATCGATGGTATAAAGTAGCTTAATAATATAATTACTTAGTTTTTTGACACTGTGCTTTACGTGCAAAACCGTTACTCATAACTTCTTATCTTTTTTATTTGTACTGTATGTGCTTGTTTTTTTAATGGTATTTTTCTATTTTTTTATATTTTACTAAAAAATAGTTTTTTTATATTTTGTGATGAATAGTGGTAATATTAAGTTGCCCGGTAAAAAAATTACTGTTGTCTGTGAACAACTAAGTTTGTGTGTATTTGTACTATATATATACAGTTCATTTGTGATTTCGATGTATATACAACTCTGATTCTTTACTATTTTTTCTGATTGCAAAAAGAAATAGGTAACGGCCTATTTTTAGTTACTCAGTTTTGTTTGGATGTAAAAGCTTATATAAATACGCTTCCATTTTAAGAGACGTGTATCCTAAACTGTTGCCAAAATTAAGGGTAAAAAACGATGTAAAAGTAGTTTATATTGCCTTTGGAATAGTTTTGACTTACTTTTCCATATATATGCCTGACATTATGGAAGTAGCTGGGATAGATGGTGTTCAGATAAGTTCAACTGTTTCTTTTGGTGCATTGAATGGGATGTTATTTGGTCCATTATGGGGTTCTCTCATAACTCTTTCTGGAATCTCTCTATATAAAATAAGTGCTGGAACTTTCTTCTCAATGACTGCATTTTCATTACTCTCATTGATATTTAATGCTATGACTTCAGTAGTTTCAGGTCTTGTGGTTAATAGGGAGCACAAGGCTGCAAAGGTAATTTTCTTTGGACTTATTTGTATATGGTACTTATTTGATGTAGGCAGGACTGCATACTTGTATCCCTGGTATCACCTGCTTGTACTTGGAGCATTTGTGTATTTTGACAGGCTAATTCTTAAAAAAAGCATCACTTCAAGGCTATTTATCTTTGTCTCTTTATTTTTTGCCTCATTGCTCGGGGTTCTCACGGACCACATGGCAGGCAGCATATCGTATCATCTATTATATGATCTTCCGGCAAGTGCTTATAAATCGGTCATATTGGTTTATCCTGTGGAAAGAACCATTCTTGCATTCTTCCCGGCATTTCTCGTATATGTGTTAATAGTTGTTTTCAAGGATATCTTGCTTTCATCAGGGGATATTGAAAGCGATATAAATGACCGTAAATCCCGTGATCTGGATGAATATATCAAGAATGATGTTCTCGATATACTGAAAAATGATGAAAAATAGATGTATTGAAGTAATAATCACTTCATTGCTTCGATCTTTTCTTTAATAGAAAAAATGCTCTTTGAGAACAGATGTTCGGGCTCTGTATGGACAAGGATTTCATCCTTGCTTCGGGTTGCAATCTCACACATACATGGAATTGTTGCAAGAACAGGGACTCCGTATCTTTTAGTATCGATTATGTCGATTATATTACGATGGGACATGTTGTCAATAATGCCACATTTTTTATCAAGAAGGGAATAAACTCCGTTTATAAGCTGTTCTGTACAGCTGGTACAGGCATTGGTATCATTGTGTACTATGATTACCATATCAGATGCTGCCACTGCATTAATTGACTCATATTCCACTCCCGGACTGGTGTCGAATATTATTACATCAAGATCCTTTTCTGAAAGTTCTCTCTTTCCGTTCATTAGAGCTTTAAGGGCACTTGCCTGCCAGTCACGATCTTTACTTACCAGATCTCTTATCTCTCTGATATCCGGGTTTGAAAAACTAAGGTACATATGAGCTTCAGTTCCCATTTCGCCTTTGACATCTGTAAGTGTGTCATTTATATTGCATTTCCCTGAAAGGAAATCATTAATCCAGAAATGGGTTTTAGGCTCAAACATTGAGCAGAGTGACGGTCCTCTAAGATCAAGATCTATAAGACACGTGTTTTTCCCGGTAGATGCAAAAGCAACTGCTAGGTTCATTGCAATACTGGTTTTCCCTGTACCGCCTTTGGAAGAATGGATTGCTAATGTGAGTGTCATGTTAATTCATTGATTAGTTCAATTAGGGTATATCAATATTTCATATATGCAGAAATTAGCATCTATCTCATCATATATTATTTTTTCTTTAAGCTATCGTTGATACGGAAATATACTTTCCTTCCTTCTCTGTATTTCCGTACATGGTTCATTCTGACAAGCTGGTTAAGATAGTTACTTTCAACTGCTCTTTCTTTATTTGTTATTTTTGAGATCTCATCTGCCGTTGCAGGTCCAATCTCAAATAATGTTGTGGCAGTTGTCCTAAGATGGTCGGGAAGGGACAACAATGTGATAACGTCCAGGGAATCAGCCATGATTCTTTCTTTTTCGCTGATCTGTTCGTCCCTGTTATCAACCTGTACTATGAGCTTGTCAAGTTTGGAATTAATGTCTTTTAAATTGGTGACAATCTGTTCAAGGAGTTCAGAGTCCAATATTTTGTCTCCTGCATTTAATCATCGGAATTTTCAACTATTCTATGTTTGTTTGTATATACAATTATCCGTCATAATCACTAATAAAACTTTCTGGTCAAGTTTCACAGCAAGCTTTTTACCATGTATGCTTTTTCAAGTCCATAGCCTACCTTCTTATAGTAACCACGAACACCTATACCACTTATTATGGCAAGTTTATTGTATCCTGCATCTCTTGCAAGCTCTTCTGCATGTGTAATTAACTCTCTGCCATAGCCTCTGTGTTGCCAGTCATTCATGCCGGCTTCTTTACCCACAGCTACGGTTGATCCGTATATGTGTAGTTCTCTTACAAGTGCTGCACCGGAAAGCTCTTCACGGTGTGGTCTTGCCGGGAATCTTAATCTTAAAAATCCTATAAGGATGTCTTTTTCAATGTCTTCAAAGGCAATAAAGTGTTCCTGTCCACCACAACATTCGTATGATTCAACAGTTAGTTCTATGTTCTCAATATCAGGTTCATTTCCTTTTAGCATGTTATGCCCGACTTCACGGCATCTGATACAGCGGCACTTACCTCCATGCTCTTCCAGATGTTCGTGTGCTAGCTGTCGTATGTTACTTTTCCTTACACCTGCAAGTATCTGCGGTGATGGGATATCTCTCTGTATACGTTGTAATCTGACCCATTTAGGGATGAATGATTTAATTTCCGAAAGCATCAGTGTTGCTTCGTCGTCTCCAATAGCTTGGTATTTTCCTTCTTTCCACATTCTGTGAAGCTCAGTACCTTCAGTAACCAGAGTAGGATATATTTTCAGGTAATCAGGTCTGAATCCCGGCTCATCAAAAAGTCGTTTGAAATTCCTGATGTCCATTTCTATGTCTGTTCCAGGAAGTCCTGGCATCATGTGGAATCCTACCTTCAGTGCACTGTCCCTAAGTATCCTGTTAGCTTCAATGCTTTCAGCAACTGTGTGTCCGCGTTTCATTCTCTCAAGTATGAAATCATAAGTACTCTGGACACCAATCTCTACTTTGGTGGCACCAAGTTCAAGCATCTTGTCTATGTGGTGTGTTTTAGCCCAGTCCGGACGTGTCTCAAAGGTAATTCCGGTGTTCTTCACCTCTGCAGTCTCATTTGCTTTCTGCACGTCCTCTATGGTGTAATATGGAATAGTTTTACCAATTGGATTTGCTTCCTGCCTCCATGAATCTCCATAAAAATCATTCATGGCTTCAAGACAGCGTTTTGCGTACCATTCCTGATAATCTATTGGCCTTGCGGAAAATGTACCTCCCATGACTATCAGTTCGGCTTTTTTTACCTCATGTCCTATCTGTTTTAGCTGGGTCAATCTGTTTGTTACAATTTTATACGGGTCGTATTCAAACTGTATGGCTCGCATGGTGGAAGGTTCCCTTCCCATGTAACTCTGTGGTGAATGGAATTCAGAATTAGGTCCTCCGGGACATGGAACGCATATTCCGTGAGGACATGGTGCAGGCGATGTCATCGCAGCAATTACTGCAACGCCTGAAATTGTTCGCACCGGTTTGCGCTGAAGAACAGCCCTGACAATTTCTTGCTCGTTATCATTTCCTGATATAATGATGTCAGCATTTTTTGGAAGGGTGGAAAGGCGAAACTCCTTTGCTATTTTTTTCTTGGAATTATTGAGCTCTTTCTCATCTTTAATAGTGCCATCCAGCACCATGTCAAGTATTTTGCGACATGCTGTTTCAAAATTAGTCTTATCGTTATCAGTCATGAGCCATCAAATCTGATTATAAATTGGCATCCTGCTGACAAAACCCTGCAACAAGGGCTTCTATCTGTATTCTCTCGTTCGCACTCTCAGTAAGATAGATATCAGTGTCAGCTATCTTTGTGACCCATCTGGCAATAATGTCATCAGGTTCGTTTGAGTTTACAGTAGCCTGATGTAGCTGCAAGAGAATTTCCTGTCCTGATAACCCTTCTCCCAGAATCAGTTCATCAATATTCTTTCTGGCTTCAAGAATATTCTTTCCAACCATGGACTCAAAGAGCTTGTTAATATTTTCGGATTGTTCTCCAAGAGCTGCATCATATATTTGCTGCGTATCCATGCTTTCATTTCCAGGTTGAATCGAAGCAACCTGTAAAGTGTTTAAAGCTTTGGCAACATTGCCTTTTGCGTGATATACAAGTGCTGCAATAGCATCAGTACTTATGTTAAGTCCTTCATTTTCCGCAACTTCTGAGATGAACTTTGTCATTTTGTCATCAGATACATGTGTGAAAAATAATTGCAGTCCTCTGGATCTTAAAGGAGTAATAAGTTTAGAAGGCTGTGTGGTAGAGAGTATAAAACGGCAGGTTGTCGTGTATTTCTCCATAATTCTTCTAAGGGCATGCTGTGAATCTGAGTTAAGTGATTCTGCATTGTCAATAAATATGATTTTGTAGTCTGCATCTACGGGTGCCATGCTGGCATATTCATTAATTATTTCTTTGAAAATATGGATTACACTGCCTGATATCTTTTTAGGATCATCAGTGCCTATGATACGCAGGAATCTTTTATCACGCACAAGGTAGCTTTTACCCTGTTCAAAGAAATCAGACGCATTGAAATAAGCAAGATTCCGCTCGTAATCATCTCCATAAAGTTCAAAGGCAAGTGCAAAGGCTGCACTTGACTTGCCTGAGTTTTCCGGGCCGTGGAACACAAGATGAGGAAGGTTATTGGACATGGCCAGTTTCCTGATCATGTCCAGGGATTGTTCGTTACCGATAATCTCATCAAAGGTCTTTGGCCGGTATTTTACAGTCCACAGGTCCTTCATTATATGTCTCCTTACTCCGCTTCAGCTTCTGCACCTTTTGCAAGCACTTCATGGATGACCTTACCATAAACTGGTCTTGCGATCAGTATTCCAATAAGGACACCAACGATTGTTGTGATTGCAAATCCTTTCAGGCTTCCAAATCCCATTATGACAAGTGGTGACATTGCGATAATGGTTGTTGCAGATGCTGCAAATATGATCCCGAATGCTTTTGTAATCCTTGAAAGATAAACTTTTCTTGGCGGGAGTTTTCCTTCATACAGCACTTCATCAGTAATTATAACAAGGTGGTCAATACCTGTTCCTATGGCTGCTATGATACCAGCTATACTTGCAAGGTCAAGTTGCCATCCGATTGCTGCTGCAAAACCAAGGATCATTATTACTTCACTTATTGAAGTGCTGACCATTGGTATCAGAATAGCAGGTTTGTTATATTTCCTGAAAATCACAAACGCAACTGCAAGAAGTGCAATCATTCCTGCAATAACAGCCTGTGTCTTGAATTGCTGTCCAAGGGATGCATCCACATGGCCTGATCCCATAAGTTCGACATTCACAGGTAACGCACCTGCACGCAGGTGAATCTGTAATTCCTCTGCTCTTGTCTTACTTTCTTCGTCAGCGCCGGTTGAAGCCTGCCATGAGTATATTGGTGCTTGTTCCAGCTTGTCTGCTGCAGAGTAACTGAGAGGCGCACTATAAACCTCGTTCTCATCCAGGTACATTACAAGGTTATGTGACATCGGATCCTGAGTTGCACCGGTTTCAATGGCAATTTCCTGAAGTGCCTGGGCACCGGCATCTGTCAGGGTGAAAGGAACATACCATTGTCCCTGGTCTTCATGATATCCTACGATGCTTACGGATTCTATTTCATCACCGTAAAGCACGTGTTTGGATTCATTGCCCTGGGTTACGATTCTTATCTCAAATTTACCAGGTTTCTCTGCGATGTTTTTGGCAGTTGCAAGGTCAATTCCTGCAAAGTCAATAAGAATGTAATCTTCACCGACTGTTTTTACTGGTATGTCTTTAAGTCCGATGGAATTTAGCTTGTCGCTGAGGATTTCTTTTGTAAGGTCTCTGGTTTCGGTTGTAACTCCTTCCTTGTAGACAGGATCTCCGTTGATGTCAGTTACAATGGAACCTCCTACCTTTTCCATCAGGGCTTCAAGTTCTTCCTGTGTAATTGCAGTCCTGATTTCATATTCCACTCCATCAGAAATAAGTGTTGGAATTACTTCTGTTTTCAGCGTGTCTGCAAGGTATGTGCTGATGAGTGTCTCTTTAGTTGAGTGAAGCACTACCTGTGTAACGTTATTGCTTCGTGAAATCGTTGTCTGGCCAACTCCAAGCTGATCCATCTGATTATTGGTAAGTATCGAAGCTGATGTGAAAGTTACTGTTATATCATCTTCCTCTTCATTTACGGATGCAATATTAACGTCTTCTGCAAGGTTGATATTGACGATTTCTTTTACAAGAAGGCCTTCGTCTGCGTCAAGCTGTGCAACAGCACCCTGAAGTTTGAGCTGAAGCCAGGAACCACCTTCAAGATCAAGTCCGTAGTTGAGGTTGGTTGTGAACCCTTCGTCAGAGCTGTAACCTGGATGTATGAATATTATAGAACCAAGTATTGCAATAATAAATACAATGACCCTGATATCTTTGAACAGGCTCTGATTTTCATCGTCCCTCATGCTTTTCTCCTCCTTGTGCCGACACTTGTGACATGCCACCTGAGAATTGATGTGTTAAGCATCCAGGTGTTCATCATATCTGCAACCAGTCCGAAAATGAGGACGATGGATATGTTTGAAAGGAGGGTAATTTGTGAAAATGATGGGCTGAGAACGTAAGAGAATGTTGAAATAATGTACATTGCCACAAGAGCTGCAAGGGTTGTTGTCGTCATTGTTACACCGGTATGCATTGCGTTGCTGATGTTCTCCTGTGGGGTTCCACGTCGTTTCAAAACCCTTGTTGTAAGCAAAATATCGCTGTCTACTGAATAACCGATGAGCATCAAAAGGGCTGCAACTGTACCAAGGGACAGTTCAATTCCTACGATGTTCATGAATGCTGCTGCAATTGCTATGTCTGATATTGCTGAAATGACTACAGCTACGGATGGTACGAATGTTCTGAATATCAAAAAGACCACAATTGCCATTCCTATGAATGATATAATTACTGCTTTTACTGCCTGTTTCTGCAGGCTTGCACCGTATACTGGTCCTACCTGATTAATCTCAACATTCTCGTAGGACTCTATCACATCAGTTGTAAGCTCCTGCTGCAGTTCATCGTTCATTGGCCCAAACTGCATTATTATACGTGATCCGGCCTGTCTGACGTCGGTGATAGGGTAATCTGCATACTTCTGCTGAATGGCTGCCACACTTTCCTGGCTTGCCATTGAGATCATAGTTCCGCCTTCAAAATCCATTCCAAGCTTTACAGGTGATCCGCTGCTTGCAAAAGTAATTGCAAGTATAATTAATGAAATAACAAATACAATAAGCGGTAATGCTGCAAGCTGACGATCGTCATGTTTTCTAACAAAAGAATCTAAACGTTCAGTCAAACCGACTTCCATGTTTCTATGCTCCAGAAATAATAACTACTCAATTTCATCTATATAAGCAATTGAAATTGATGATTACCTCTTACACTACAACTTATATATACCACTTACTGCTTCATTTAAACGATGACTGAAAGGCCAAGTATAGATGAGTATTTTCTTGAGATAGCTACGGTTGTGGCCAAACGCTCCACTTGCTTGCGAAACAGAGTTGGAGCCGTAATTGCCAGGGATAAACGTATACTTTCCACAGGTTATAATGGTGCACCGAGAAATATGGAACATTGTCTTGATATAGGTTGTATAAGACAGCAAAATAATATTGCTTCAGGTACCCGTCATGAAAAATGCCGTGCGGTACATGCTGAACAGAATGCAATTATCCAGGCTGCCCTGCATGGTGTCAGCACAGATGGTGCCACACTTTACTGCACTCACCAGCCATGCATACTCTGCGCAAAAATGATAATCAATTCAAATATCAAAAAAGTTGTTTACATCCAGCCTTACCCGGATGCAGATTCACTTGTTTTCTTTGAGGAATCCGGTGTAGAGGTTGTTAACATCCCGGTATCAGACTTTGCTTAAACAGCGAAGTCCCTTTTTAATTATATCTTCCCGGTCACTACGGTACATTTCCTGGATGGATGACTCTTCTGATCTAAGTTCCAGTCCTCTGATAATTACTACCGGATATCCGCCGTCACCTTCTCCCATGAGCAGGTTTGCAGCTCCTGCAATCTCATCTGCAATTGCTTCTTCTGTAATTTCAAGGGTGTTTCCAAACAGGTCTTTCTGTCCTTTCCAGTTCTTTATCGGATGTATCCTGTAAACACCAATGGCAATTCCAGTCTGTCCTATTTTAAATGCCCTGCCGTTGGTATCTGTGAGTATGACGCTGATTTTCTTTCCGGTAATCTGCTCAATCGCCTCTCCAATCCGGGCTGTACTTTCATCAGGATTAGATGGCAGATCTGCCAGATAGCCTACATCAACATTTGATTCGTCAATTCCTGCTTTAATGCAGACATGTCCGTTATGTGTTTCAACCAAAAATATTGGGTAATCTACCAGCACTTCCTTGCTGCGGTCAAGTACTGCCTGTACAAATCTTGCATCAAGATTATGTTTTGATGCAATAGTCAGTGCTCTTTCTCCAGGTATTATATCTTCCAGCCTGAACATCCTGCCTTCTGCTTTGGCAACGATGGTAGAAGCTATTACAACAATGTCATTATCTTCTATGGTAGTATTTTCACAGATAATCGATGCAATATCGTCTCCCTCTTTTATCAAAGGGATGTTTTCTACAGTAAATGCCTGCATTTTCAATTTAAAAATCTCCAATAGATATGATTATGTTGTTGTGAATAATGCTTTTATGTTAATTAATAATGCTATGTTAAATTCATACAAGGTTAGTTTATATCTGAAACTCACAATAATATATGACGGGAGTGGATTATTGAAGTAAGTACAAGTTTCAATCTACAACTATCAACCAACCACAAAATTGAAGCAAAAATCGTAACTCTATTATTGTACTTACTTCCCTTCCAACTTGTTTTGAATACTGTTTATTCAACACTTAAGAGGGGCTCAGCTTTGCTGAAATAGTGATCAAAAAGTTCCTTTCCCCAGATAATAGCTTCCTGTTCACTGGAGATGAGATATCGCGGGTCATAAATCTCATTAAACGTCAAGAGCTTTAATAGCATAAGATCTGTAGCCATTAGCACAGATGAAAGTTCTATTTTATAGGGGTATATGTAAAAATTGATATTTGGATATTGAATGAGTTCTTCCAGCTTTTGTTTGTCATCTTCGATGAACTTTGCAAGCACATCTTCAGTAATAACAAAGTTGAACTCCGACTCATTCTTTGCATATTTGGTGAATAGGGGTGGATATTCAGAGTGGTATATAGATGTTACACAGAATATCTTTTCAGATTTAAGGCATTTCTCAATTGCAATCTGACTCAAATCCAGAGCTTCATGTAAATCAGGTTCTATAAGTTTACAAGTTTTTAGTTCTCTAATTCGATACAAAAGTTCAGCTGGTACGAAGTCTATATTGTGGCTTAAAAGATAGTCCATCTGTTTTTCAAGCACCTCAAGAGTGCTGAGCAATGGTTCCAGATCTCTGATTATGATTTCCCCGAATTTAGAAAGAAAATATGTGTCATCTTTTTCATTTTTTTTAATTAAATGAGCCTCCTCTAATATTTTCATCTGGGGAAGGAGGGCATTTCTGCTGACATCAAGTGCTTGTAAAATATTTGACATGCTAACTGGTCCGTTTTGCAGGAGCAGTAAAACATCTTTCCTTTTTTCAGATCTACTAATAGTTTCAATTAATGCTCTTCTCATAATCTATCATTCTCTCATGTGGATGGCTGTCATCTACTTAAAACTATTATGACTGTGTTATTCGCTGATTGATGTGACTACACAGATAATTTTGATTTTAATATGAACCAACCACACTTTTAAAACCAATTTTAGAGTCTGGGTTGTTATTATTTAAGCATATTGATATTGTTGGATATATTGAATATTGTAAGCTCATTTACAAGTTTGAAACACCATAATCATCACTTTTCTTCAGAGAAAAGTAATATACTATATTTGCGTTGTACTTTTTTGCGGCGATGATGACAGTTACCCCGACTGAGCAAAGGATGATGATATTTCTAACTGATGCCGCAATATAAAATTATCGAATGACGAATAATATTAGTAGGGGTAATAAAAAAGAAGTCCGAATAATCGGACCTGAAGTAATCTTTATTCGATCATTATCCTGTGCTTTTCTTCTACCTCTGCCTTTGGCATTGTGATAGTAAGCACACCGTTCTCAAGCTTGGCACATGCAGCATCTTCATTTACCATGGATGGAAGGTTGAATGCTCTTGCAAACCGGCTGTAAGTTCTCTCACGCATAAGGTAGCCTTCTTTTTGATCTTCTGACTCCTTGTGCATGTTGGCCTTAATCCAAACTCTGTTGTTACTTATATCTATATCAACATCATCTTTGCTGACACCTGGAAGATCTGTTGTAACAATGATGTTGTTATCTTCTTCCTTGATATCAACCAGAGGGGACAATGTATCAATGTCCATCATATCCGAACTCCGTTCGCTATCTCCAAACAAACGGTTAAGGCGCTCCTGCATCTGCCTCATATCATCAAACGGGTCCCACCTTGAGGCTGTGGATGGTGACCATGGTGTTAGTCCAAACTTCATTTTACCACTCTCTTGTTTATATATGGATGGAACTATCCAAAAAACAGATACTCCCACTATAAATAATATCTAAGTTTTTCTATATATAAATAATGAGTGTTTTTTTTAATTTAAAAAAAGAATGCAAGAGGCATTGTAGAGTGGGTTATTGAGCCCACTCGCCATCAATAAGTTTTCTTACAAGATCCGCTGCGTAAACTGTCCTGAGATTTCCTTTCTTTACAGCTTCCTCGTTAAATGCATCTGCCTCATCTGATACTTTTTCTGAAGTGCAGTAAATAGCTACAGGTATTGGATTGGATGTGTGGGTTCTCAGTGCTATAGGTGTCGGATGGTCAGGAAGTACCATTATGGTTACATCTTCATCCATTTCCTTAGCTGCTTTTAGCACTGTACCTACAACCTTATCATCAAAATCCTCAATGGCCTGAATCTTTGCATTCATATTGCCCATGTGTCCCGCTTCATCAGGAGCTTCCACATGTACAAATACAAAATCATGGTCTTTGAGTGCATTGATTGCATATTCTGCTTTTCCAAGATAATTTGTGTCAAGATATCCTGTTGCACCAGGTACTTCTATCACATCTAGACCTGCATAGATTCCTATTCCTTTCACAAGATCAACTGCTGATATAATAGCTCCTTTGAGACTGTATAGTTCTCCGAAAGGTGTGAATGCAGGTGCATATCCCTGTCCCCAGAGCCATATGGAATTTCCTGGGTTCTTGCCTTGTTCAATTCTTTTAAGGTTGACAGGATGGTCTTTCAGTATATCCATGGATTTTTCGGTCAGCTCACAGATTAGTTCACTGTCTTCACCTTTTGGCATGTGTTCATATCTGTTTTCATCAATAACATCATGTGGTGGTACACATTCGGTATTTGCACCAAGTCCTTTCTTGCCTACCATAAGATGACGGTAACTGATTCCCGGATAAAACCTGACCTTTTCATTTCCAAGTTCTGCATCAATGCTTTCTATCAGTTCCTTAGCTTCCTCATTAGTAATATGTCCGGAACTGTAGTCAGCTATCAGATCATCCTTGATGGTTATCAGGTTGCAGCGGAAAGCCACATCATCTTTTTCAAGTTCCACGCCCATGCTCGCGGCTTCAAGGGGTGACCTGCCTGTATAGTACTTTTTCGGATCGTACCCTACAATTGACATATTGGCCACATCACTTCCCGGATGCATGCCTTCCGGAACTGTCTGTGCAAGTCCTGCCCTGCCGTAAGTTGCAAGGTAATCCATGTTGGATGTGTTGGCTTTCTGAAGAACTGTCATGCCACCAAGTTCCTCAAGAGGCTCATCTGCCATGCCATCTCCGATGAGTACTACATATTTCATATTATCACCTATATTAATAGAAATCAATAAAAACCATAAGACAGTAATAATGCCATGAAAATGGTAGAAGTTCTGTCATTTTATTGGTTTTAAGTGTGAGGTTTCGATGAAATATATACATTTTGTAATTATCTCTGTATGTATCCTTTTGTTATGTGTGTCTCCCGCATCAGGTGTGAGGACAAAGGCAATGATCCATTACTCTGAACCTCAGGTGGCAGTGCAGGATGAGATCTTTCTTGAACAGGGTTACTCCTTCAAAGTACTGGACATGAATAGCAAAAGCGGTGATGTCTGGATTGAACTCTACCTTAACGGGGAAGAAGTAGAATTGGATGACAATTTTGCTAAAGAAGATCAACCATTAGAATACATTCGCTCGATAGTCGAAGACGAGAATGATGACGAAGATGAAGAGATTGATTACTTTATCCTGAAAATTACCACAGAAGGTGATGTGGATGAAGAGGATGGTGTGGTGTATTCCACTCTCTATATTGAACAATATATGGATCTGGTTGAAGATGTTGAAAATTACCTGTTGCTTGACAAAAGTTATTCATTGAAAACAGATTCTGAGCTGGAACTCTCAGGTCTCTATACACTGGAAGCCACAGATGTGGATGATGACGAAGTGACCCTTGAATTAAGACTTAATGGTAAATTGCTCAAAGAGGATGAGGTGGAAGATGATGAATACTTTTACTACACAGTTTATTCGGATGGAAATCCGGAAACCGTCTTCCTTGCCAACGTGAAAGCTTTTTTTGAGACGGATGACGAAGTCACAGTATTCCTGAATCATGTGTCATTGAAACAAATTCAGGTCTCCTCTTCAGATGAACTTCCTGATGGTCTGGATATTGATGTATCTTCGCCTGTGGATGGAGGACTCAAAGCCGGAAGAATTGCAATTGTCAGCTATTCATTGAACGAGTCATATTCGGAAGTACGCATTCTGGTGGATGGTGAAATTCTGGATTCCAGATACAATGCAAGCCCTGGTGTCTACAAGGCCGTAACCGATGAAATGAATTCAGGCATTCACAAAGCAACTCTTGTAGCAATAAATGAGGATGATGATACTTCTTATTATTCGGAAGATTTCTCTGTATCCGTAAATATCAAGGACAATATTACAGAGTCTATTGTAGAGCTTGCAAATACGGCAGCAACTGAAATTTCAAAAACCTATAACATAACTTCCAATATATCTAAATCCGATGATTCTATCAAGGATTCATCATCAGATACTGAAGAATCATCAGACACAAAGGATTCAGTTTCATCTCTTTCATCATGGACTTCATCTACCGGTGTGTCAAATGCTGTATCCCTCATAGTGACAGCAGGTGTTTTCCTGTTATTCTTCACATTCTTTAACAAGTTCAGGTAAGCCTATATTCTTCGATTGATTTTTTTTAGAACATAGGTTTACACATAATCTTTATATTACTCTTTATTGTTTATAGACGCAATTAGCTGACAAACTAAAGGGTTGTATCAATGAGAATCGTAATGAAGTTCGGCGGGACTTCCGTGGAAAACGGCGAAAAGATCCGACATGTTGCAGAACTGTTAAGACAGTTTCACATGGATGGCAATGAACTTGTGGCAGTGACATCTGCGCTTGGTGGCGTTACAGATGGTTTGCTGAACACGGCAAAAGATGTATCTAAAAATGGTAAAGTTAGCCAGGTAAAGGAATTCATCGCAGATCTCAGCAAAAAACATTACGATGCTATAAATGTTGCAATTGATGATGAGGATATCAGGTCAGAATGTGTTGAGGTAATAGACAGCAGGGTCGATGAGCTTGAAAAGGCTTTGATAGGAATCTGCTATCTTGGTGAACTCACCAATCGTTCCATTGATTATATTTCTTCATACGGTGAGCGTCTCGCAGTGCCTATTGTAAGCGGTTCGATTCGTTCACTCGGTACTCCATCAAAGGCATTCACAGGTGGTGAGGCAGGTATAATTACAGATTCCAATTATGGTGATGCCAAACCTCTAGAGGACAGCTATACCAGAGTTAATGAAAGACTGAGTCCATTGCTCACAGATCACATACCTGTTGTGACAGGCTTTATAGCTCAGGATAAACAGGAAATAATCACAACACTTGGAAGGGGCGGCTCCGACTTCTCTGCTTCTATAATCGGTGCTTCAATTGATGCTGATGAAATATGGCTGTGGAAAGAAGTTCATGGAATCCTGACAACCGATCCAAAGATCGTTGCTGAAGCAAGTCCGATTCCACAGATCTCTTATATTGAAGCAATGGAGCTTTCATATTTCGGAGCAAAAGTGCTTCATCCACGGACAATTGAGCCTGCAATCAGGCATAAAATTCCGGTACGTGTGAAGAACACATTTGAGCCGGATTTCCCGGGAACTCTTATTGTTGCCGAACAGCAGTGCAGAGAAGATGTAGTTAAAGCTGTTACACTCATTAACAAAGTTGCTCTTATCAATATAAGTGGTGCAGGCATGGTTGGCACCATAGGAACGGCTGCAAGGGTATTTTCTGCACTTGCAAATGCCGGAGTTAATATTATCATGATCAGTCAGGGCTCATCAGAAGCGAACATGTCACTGGTGGTCAACGAAGATCATCTTGAAGCAGCAGTTGGAGCGGTCAGATCAGAATTCACAACAAATGTTGTGGGTGATGTTGCCTATGACCGCGAAGTATGTGTTGTAGCTGTTGTCGGTGCAGGCATGGATGGCATTCCGGGAGTTGCAGGGAAAGTATTCAATTCACTTGGAAAAGCTGGAATTAATATTATTATGATCAGTCAGGGTTCATCACAGCACAATATTTCTTTTGTGGTAAGTTCCGGGCAGGCATTGGAAGCTGTTAAGACCTTACACGGCGAATTTGAACTTGATAAACAATGCAGGGGATCTCAATGAAAGATAAACACCTTACGTATGCAGAATCTGGGGTAGACATCGAAAAGGAAGAAGTGACCATAAAGGCACTCACAAAGAGTATGGACTATATGCGTGAGGGTCTGGGTGCACCTTTGACCGGTATAGGTCATTATGCAGGACTTGTCGACTTTGGAGAATATGCCCTTGCACTTGCTACCGATGGTGTTGGTTCAAAGGTTCTGATTGCAAATGAGATGAAACGCTGGAATACAGTTGGAATTGACTGCATTGCAATGAATGTAAATGACCTTCTTGCAATAGGTGCAGAGCCAATTTCATTTGTGGATTATCTTGCACTTGAGAAACATGATGAGGATTTTGCCGCACAGATCGGTGAGGGTCTGAGAAAAGGTGCAGAGATTTCCCGTATGTCTATAGTTGGCGGCGAGACTGCAACACTTCCGGATATTATTAACGGCTTTGACCTTGCAGGAACCTGCCTTGGCATGGTCAAAAAAGAAAGTATCATTACAGGAGAAAAAGTTCAGATGGGAGATGCTATTGTAGGTATTCCTGCAAACAGTGTTCACAGTAATGGGTACACTCTTGTGAGAAATATCATGGAACAGTCGTCATACTCTTATCATGACAAGTTCCCATATGATGAATCCACCACCATTGGTGATGAGCTTCTTATTCCTACAAGGATCTATATGGAAGTTCTTGATGTTATCAAAGAATGTGATGTTCACGGACTTGCTCACATAACCGGCAGTGGTTTGTTAAAGCTTAAAAGGGTTACAAGTCTTGGATTTGATTTCTACGATCCGATTGAACCAAATGATATTTTCAAGTTCCTCCAGAAAGAGGGTAATGTCGATGACTTTGAGATGTATAAAACCTTCAACATGGGAATGGGCTTTGTCATAATTTTGCCTCAGGATCAGGCAGAGAAAGCTGCCAGCATGACAGGTGGTAAAATTGTTGGTCGTATCACGGAAAAAGGTATTAAAGTTGGCAATCTTGTAATGGTTGAATAATCGGTAGGTGTTATCATGGCCTGTATTAATGATATTCCATTTGAGATTCTACAGAAAGGAGTTACTCCTGCACAGTCAGAGAAACTTATTCAGGAAAAGTCAGATATGGTTTACCATGTACCTGGTGGTTACAGGCTTCGTGGTGTGGCACTGATGGGTGACAATATTCCTGTAGGTGTAAAAGGGAATGAAGTTTTCTTCCAGTTCATCAAACCATGCTTCGGTATTTTTGTTCTCAAGGTTGCTGATGCTGCAGATATTGCAGAGCAGGTTGAGAAGGATTTTAAAAAGTGAATTGCAATTTTAGTTATAAGTGTAATTATAACTTACAATTTGCTCTTTTTTGCGGTTTCATTTATCCATTTCAGGAATTCTCCTGACGGAAATTCATGGATTGTAGTTGCAATTATTTTTCCTTCTCCAAGTTCCTTTACTACCATTAGGGGGTTGCCTTCATCGCTTCTGAATATGACTTTACCGTCTGTCTTTGAGAAATATCCATCAAATTCCACTTCAGAACATGTATCTTCAACAAGACATTGGGCTTCATCTTCTGTTTCCTTGCAAATATGCGTTACCTGGTATTCCTGTTTATATTCAAGTTCCATTGGCAGCCACTTGTAATCATATTCTGGAACAACCGGACTGAATATTACCAGATTTCCTCCTCTTCTTACAAATTTCTCAAAACTTTTGGCATTTCTCTCAATGCCAGGCAGTATGCTGGTATATGCTTTATTTGCAAATCCTGTGGGTATTACAACACATTTGCACGGGGGAATAAAAGGTGTACCAATGGAGTTAGATACAATTCTCTGGCATTTAATTCCATGTTCAGTGAATAGTTTTTCAAATAACAAAGGATTGTCCCATACAAGCATTACCTCGGTCATGTTTGTTGATAGTATTTGTTTCTTTAATTATTTTCTGCTATAGGGGTATGGTGGAGTGATGTTTTATGTATGTAGAATTACTCATAAATATTATATATCATCATGTGAATATTTGAAATACACAACTCCGAGTGTTGTATGGCCGATGCAGGTTGGGGAGTGGGATCCTATTATACCTACGGCTCTTTACTTTGTTATTTAGATGAAAAAAGAAAGAAAAAAGCTGGTTTATACCAGCTTGTTGATTGGGTGGTTCTCGTCCATGATCTCAAGGCCGAGTTCCTTTGCGGTCTCTGCAAGCATAATGTCAACCATTGCTGTTGCAGGGAATACTTTGTCAGTATTCTCGATAGGACCAAAGAGCTGGAAGTTTGAACCAAGTATCTGTGGTACAAGGTTTGTTCCGATATCAGCTGGCATGTAGATTGCCTGCTTCTCTTCTCTGGTTTCGAACTGCTTTTTGTATGCCTTCATCCAGTCCCATGCAGATGCCATGTTGTGGTATCCACCGCCAACAGGGAGTCCGAGGTGTCCCTTGATTGCAATAACTGCTCTCATGGATGCACCGGAACCTGCTCCGAGTGGGGTTGCTGCTACATCGATAAGTGGCTTTGTGATTCCACATTCCTTTGCAATCTCGAGCATACCTTTTTCCTGGCCGGTTCCACCGTTCTCAAGAATCTCAAGCTTTCCTTTTACGCTTGGGTCTGTTGCGTTGAATGCAAGGACGATAGATGCAGTGATGTCACTTTCTCTGATTGCCTCGATTTCGTCAGCATGAACACTGGCGTTAATGGAGTTGTAGATAGCTCTGTCAGCTACACCGATCTCTGTTACGTACTCTGCTGCTGCTGCACGAACGTCACCAGCGGATGAGTCGATAAGGAATGGTGTCTTGTCATCTACCTCTACGAACCAGTCAATGTACTTCTTGATTGCTTCTGGTGTTTCTCCGACGATCTGGTTTACGATAGGGTTACCTGTAACTTCGCCCATGTCAACCATTCCCTGCCAGAGTTTGTTTGCAGCATCTACATCGAAGACACCCTTGTCTTCATCAGTCACGATCTTGTGCCTGTTGTAGAACATCGTTCCAATAAGCACTGTAGGATACTGTCCTGGCTGGCCACCAAACTTGACGCCGCCGACATCGTATACCTCTTGTTTCTTGTCAAATTTGAACATATGAATAACCTCTTTATTTAAATACCGAGCATAGGTGCAAGGAACAGTACGTAAAGCAGGAACATGATTATTCCAGCAACAGCTCCGTATAGTATTCCTATGTCTCTTCCAACTTTCTTTCCAATACGCTGTGCAACTTCACTGTTTACGAACTCGACCTTCTCATCAATCTTGTTGAGTTTATCAAGTACAGCCTGGAAGTCTTCCGGGTCTGTGACCACACTTGGTACCCTGTCGCTTCTATCTTCGGTCATTTTACATCACCTTCCAAGCGAACATAGGGATGATAACTACCATTACGATTGCAAATATGAATCCTGCAACGAATCCAGCTACGCCTGTTGCGGAAACACCAGAGTCAAGTTTCTGGTTTCTTGCAATGAGCTGGGCTCTGTAACGGATATCCTCGACTACAGCTTCAATGGGTCCCATCTGAGGGGTAATCACCATTGGTACGCCTTTACCATATTCTTCTTCTGCCATATTACTGACCTCCGAACAATAGCATTCCCAGAAGTGACAATGTGATTGCCAGACCGATCATTATACCTTCTACCTTTCCTGCGTGAACACCGGAGTGGAATTTGTTGAGGTTACCGATTGCCATCATTTCCTTGTTGATGCTCAGTATCCTGCTTCTGACGGTTGCAAGTTCAGCTGCCATTGGCTTAAGTCCGCCAGCTTCCTCGGAGTCACCGTCGCCTCCTTCTCCAACCTCAAGTACCATTGGGTCAGCATCGAAAGCTCCAGGGTCCTTTCCTGCCAATTCCTTAATCTTTCCGGTAATTGCACCCATGTCTTCTGTACCGATCAAATCGATACATTCGATCTGTTCCTGGAATCTTGCAATTGCCTCTTCTGAAAGGTTTTCTACATAAGGAATAGCACCTGTTGCACCAACGATCCTGTTGTCTTTGACACCATTCTCGTGGATTTTGATAATTGCTTCACCTGTAATGTGACCCTTTACTTCAGAACCTGTAACAAGGAGGAATCTGATATTAGGGTTTGATATTACGTGAGCAACCACTTTTTCAAGACCAAGGTTTTCGGTCTTACATGGACCTGTCAGACATGCGCCTGCATCCAGTTGTGGGCCTGCTGCAAGGTGTGAACCACATGTTACGACTGCAACACAGTTGTTGACATCGCCAACATCGTATTCTCCTTTAAGGATTGGCCATCCGACTGCTGGTTCTCTTTTATCTGCCATTTCACATCACTCCTAATGCGCTCATGACCAGGAGCATAAGTCCTGCAACAGCAAGACCTACTACTACACCGTAGAATGTGTTACCATAGAAACCAGCACTGTATGAGGTGTGCTCACGTCCTTCGAATGTGTTAAGGAGTGGTTTGCTTGGTGACAGTGAGTTGATGAGGTCATCTGCTATTTTGTCAAGTTCGTCGAGCTGTTCCATTATAGGATCCATTGAATACTGGATTATGTCTTCTCTTTCTTCTGCAAGAAGTGAGGTTAGTGGATCCAGTACAAGATGTGCCTCAGGGGCTGCGTGTACCATACTCATTCCAATTCCTCCTTAGAAGGCAACAGACCTGTTCCGACAACAGCGTATGCGTCTCTCTTTACACGGTCATAATATCCACTGAAACCTATGTACCATAATGCAAGTCCAATAAGAATTGTAAGTGCACCTGATGCACCCTCATTGATTGTTGCTACAATTCCTGCAACGATCATTGCAATTGCACCCTTTTCCAATGCTACAATGAGTGTCCTGTCCTGAGTCTCATCCGGACCAAGACATGCGTTGAATGGGTGAAGAATTGCCAGACCACCTGCAATGAATATTACTGCAATGTATCCGGTACTGATTACCTGACTGAGTACAATAGGGAAATCAAAAGTTCCTGTCATTGCGATTGCAAGTCCGATAATGGTGATTGTACCTGCTGTTGCAATTTCTGTCATAGAAGTTTCCATGATAGGAATTCCCATGCTAAGTACCTTGTTTGCGAGTAAACCGATCATAAGGCCGATGATTGCTGCTACAACCAATGCGATTGCTGGTCCTGCAACACCGCCTACTGCAAGGCCGAATGTTGATGCAAGTACTCCCATACCAAGAGCCAGCATACCGATTGAAGGTACACCAGTACCAAGTCCGTAACTTGCTACTCTTCTAACTGCTGCTGCGCCCCATATCATACCGCATATTGCGCCAAGGGCACCGATGAATGACATATACTGACCGACCATACCTACAAGGAAGTATGCTCCGTATATTCCTACAAGTCCGCCTAATACTCCAAAGGCGATAATATTATTCTGTGGAATTGCCTCTGCGGCTGCTCCACTTCCACCTGCTGACATTTACAGACCTCCTATTGCAAGTACACTGATAAGTGCACAGAAGAATGTTGCTATAAGGGATGCAAGAACTGCCTTTGGGAATCTCTTGAACTTAGGGTCGTGGAAACCTTCGATAGTTCCTCCAATGTTATAGGATGGAATTACTGCGTTCACAAAGAAGATACCTACTGCGAAAACACTGGCCATACCTACAAGGTCTGCTAGTGGGAGTCCGTTCTGAACGCTCATAAGTGCGTAGTATACAACTGAACCACCGACACCACCAAGGGCACCACCGATTACACCACTTACGAATGATACTGTTGGAAGTCCATGACCTTCAGTTCCCTGTGAGACATAAAGATCCTGCCTGTCCTTTGTAATTGGGTCGTACTTTACTTTTGCTGATGCTGGAGGACATCCGACACCATATACGTAAACCCATGTTCCTACGATCATTGTTGCTGACATCATGATCATTGCACCGACTGCACCGGATGCAATTACAAGTGCCGGGCTGTTTGATACCTGCATCATTGCACCAGCTGTAACAAGACCTGTAAGACCTGCACCGGCTGCGAGCTGTACGGTACCTGTACCGATACCGGTTGCCTGTGCCATAGCTGCTGGAGCACCACCTACTGGTACGAAGTGAACACTCCATGAAATAAGTGCTCCACCTAATGTAATTAAAATTACGTAGGTGATGTTTGCCATTAAAATTCCTGCAACATCAATCATGCAGCCACCTCTGCTTCTGCTTCATCTTCTTTGTATGTTCCATATGCAGCGCGGGCAGCAACTTCCATGTTTCTGTTCCACAATATAAGAATAAGTACAATAATTACACCTGCAAGGACTGAAACCCAGCCAATTGCATCTCCTCTGCTTGGATCAAAGACTGCTGTGACCCAACCACTGAGGAATACGGTCATACCAAAAGCAAGACCTGTAACAGGTCCACCGAATTTTGCACAGAACCATGAATTGTCGATACCATTTCTAAGACCGGATTCTGCTTTTCTCACGATGTTACCGGAGTTTGCAGCGTTAAGGCCTGATCCATATTCGACATTCTGGAATTGTCTTTCTGCACCGTAGTGTACATCACCTGTTGATGATCCAATTGCACCAACTGTAATTCCCCAAATGAATGCCAGAAGTGGCAGTGGGAATGGGTGTGCCAGAACGGTTGCCATAAGATAAGATACCACTAAAATACAGAATGTAGTGATGAATGCATATCCCATGATAACTGGCAAGTGACTTCTAATCACATCAAGATAAACTGGTTGTTTGAAACGTTTCTGACTTGCTGATCTGCCCATGTAAGCAGTAGTTGAATAAGTGCCGTGTATTGCTGCAGCCACAATTGCTCCAATAACAAGTGCTAGGGCAGCAGATGCACCAGTGCTGATCAGTACGGATGCGGTTGTTCCACCAACAGCGCATATAAGTGCATTTGATGGTGGTTCACCAGAAACAGCTTTACTGTGTATCCTGTGTGGATACATCATCTGAGGGGCTAACTGTACCTGGGAGTTTGGGTTACTCTGTGACCCAACATCTGATTCAAGGTCTTCAGAGGCTCCTGCAATAGTTGCAGCGGCTCCCATAAGTGCCAGTACGCCCATACCTGTGAGCGGTTCCATTCACATTTCCTCCTTTTTGTATTGTATAAATTAAGCGTAAATCGTGCCAAAATAAAAATATTCTAACTTCGAATATTTTATCATAACTAATATGGCGTAGACTAACGTCAGGTGGTTTGCATTATATTAAATACTTCTTAAACCTTTCGAATGGAACAAGCCAAAATACGGGTCTTTCTATTTTGGCTGCTCAAAAAATAACGGTAGCAACCAACGGTAGAAATATATATTTCAAAAAATACTGAAAAACAGGATTTTATTCCCTGCGTGAGAAGTTAAGTATATATATGTCTGGTCTTGGTTGTTTGCCGGTTCCGCGTGCAAAATCCATGTAGCATCTGTTGCAAAGAACTCTACTGTTAAGGGATGCTACTTCTGCCGTACCAGGCACAAGTCTTGCAAAGAGAAATGATGGTTCAACTTCGAGATTCTCTGAAGTATTTTTCAGGTATTCATTAATGTGTTCCTCGAAAATTTCAAGGTCATCAATTTGAAGCCCTCTTGTGTTTATTGTAGCTCCCTTGCAACCACATGGAAGAGCAAAAGCATCCAGCTCTAATATAAAGACAGGTTTTGCCAGCAGGTTTCTCAGTTTGTTCTCAAGATCACCGCGGTTCTTTGCTAATGTTTCTGTTATTGTCATTATTGCCCTCCATCGCATTTCAGGGGTTTGAGTATATTTTCTCCATTTTCTGTGGAATACACTTTAAGTATCTTTTCGGCAAGTCTCTTACAGTATCCGCATTTACTGCAAACTTTACTGCACTGTTTCCACTGGTTGATGGCGCCGTCCAGTTCTTTGTTTGGTATGTAAAAAAGATCCCTTATGTCTCTTGGACAATCAAGCAGATCCATAAGATTTCCGTCATATGACTCATTTGCATATGCCTGCACATTGTTCAGTATCCAGTTGGGGAAGTGAGTTCTTCCTCCGATCTTGAATGTATCAGTAATATGTTTGTATTCCTTAAGATCCTCTGGCCTAATCCATGGGGATTTGATTAATTGCTGGGGATCTTTAATTCTGAGTGAGAGACACTTATAATAGTAGTAATCATCCAGAACATTCAGTTTTGGCCCCGGTCCGTTTGCATGGGAGAAGAAATTGAAATGAGCATATCTCAGAGGACACTGGTAAAGGCAGCCTTCGTTCACAAGAAGTTTCAGGTCACATGAAACGGAATCCCTGATTGCCTCAAGTTTGTCGAAGTCCCTGTTAACAACAGGATCTATTACTATAGTGTCTGCACCAAGTCCTTCATAGAACTCTGCCTTCTGTGGCGAATCCACAAATGAAAGGACTGAAACCACAACTTCCATATCAAAGTCCCTGGAAAGCATTTCCACAAAATAAGGCTCTGCAACAGTTACTGCATCTACGCCTATATTATGTAGCTGAGTGAAATACCAGTTAATACGGTTGTACCCTTCAGCTGTAAGGTGCTGTCCGCCCATGCATGAACTGTTCAGGACAATTTCCATCTTCACGCCTTTTTCATGGGCATAGGCAGTTTGCTCTGCTATCTCTTCCAGTCCTGGTGAGCTTAAGTTTGTCCTTCCGGTACCAACATAGTCAGGTGTGCCCGCCATATAAATGCCGTAAATATTATTGGAACCGGTAAGCAGTTCCTCCAGTCCTTCAAGGTGTCCCACATGGGGGGCATATAGTTTCATCGCTTTGCTGGTACTCTTTAATTTAGATAAGTATTTTGGTTATTGTATTGCCTAAAAAGCAAAACTCTTATCACTTACTACTATAACAATTCAGGTATGATACTTGGTGCATCTTCTTTTGCAGGCAGTTTTTCTGAAATCGCTTCTGAGTTACAGTCAGTTGAACTCTACATGCCAAAACTTGGTGTGTATAAGGATTCAATACTCCAGAAAGATATTCTTGAATCATTACTTGATGAGCTTTCAGTCTGTGACCTTAAAACCTCTCTTCATGCTCCTTATTTTGCAGACGTCCCAACCTATCCGAAGGATGTAGTAGTTGACATGACGTTAATGGGTGAAAGAGAATTCCGCCTTATACGTGAATCCATTGATCTGGCATCCAGATTGGGTTCCGGCGCAATAGTATTACATCCCGGTAGATTTGGATGTGAGGATGACCGTGAATCATGTTTCAACAAAATGATAGATAACCTGAAAACTCTTGCATCAGACGCGCAAGATTCTGGGGTAATGCTCGGTCTTGAAAATAAGGAAGGAACATCAACCGGAAATTTGTGTTGCAATGCCGAAGAACTGGTACGTGCAGTTGAGGCTGTGAATTCTGACAATCTTGGCGCCACTTTTGACATCGGTCATGCGAATCTTACATGCGGCGGGGACAGTAACAAGCTCAGGGAGTTTGCTAACACTCTGGCTCCATATGTTATTCATGTTCATGTGCACGATAACGGTGGAGTCTGGACTGATGAATATGATGGTGATCAGCATCTGGCTCCCGGGGAAGGTACTATAGATTATACTGTCTTAAAGGAATTGAAAAATGAGAATTATAAAGGAATATTCAATATGGAGGTTTTCTCCATGTATGATGTGCGCACTGGAAAAACTACAATAATGGAAGCTCTGAAGTAATCCTCTAAGAACAACAGCTTACACATTATAGTTAGGTGGTACCACAAGAACAAGTGCGTCAGATGTCTGAAGCACTTTTTCGGTTACTGATCCTACTATTTTTTTAATTCCGCTCTTTCCCTGTGTTCCGATGACTATTCGGTCTACTCTCTCATTTCTGGCAATTTCAACTATTTTTTCAGGTGCGTTTCCATCTTCTATTATAGTCTCGATTCTATTTTCATCACATCCTGCTTCAATGAGGATGTCTGTGATAATGGAAATTACACTGTCAGCTCCTTTATTTTGCCAGGTCTTTCTGGAAAATCCCTTATCAGGGACAACGTGGAGGACTACAAGTTTATAATCATGGTTCAAAGCTATCTCTGCAGCCACCTTCGCGGCATTTGATGAATACACTGAACCGTCAGTTGGGATGAGTAGTTTCATTCAAAAGTTGAATTGTGCAGGTTATAATTAAATATATTGGAGTCCCTATGTAGTACAGTGGCTGCAATACGCATTATTTGTTTGATGCAAATAAGTTTTACATGGGTGAATAGAGATGAATAAGTACCAGAAATTCAAAAAGATGAATAACAAAAGTTATTCCGATGTAACTCGTTTTTTAAAAGAAACAACTCATCTTACAGCACGTGAATGGGTAATCTCCCGAATGTGTGCGGATTTCAAGAATATCTCCAATCACTCGGAAATGACATGGATAGGCGAGAACCTCCCCGAACTTGTTCCTTTCATGGATGAGCAGTATTCCAGGCAGGAAGTCTCAAACGCACGTGCATCATTCAAGAAAAAAGTCCAGCGTAGCGGTACAACATTCTTTTATGCTTATTATGCCGGACTTATAACACAGGAAGAAATGCTGCAGATAATTCATCAGATGGTAAAAGATATCAAAAAGCTAATGGACACCGAAGGCAGTGAAGTTCCGGAGGAACATGCAACTGAAGTTCAGATGCTTGTTGCCGAAGTGCTGAGAAATATCAATGAATCTCTGGATGAAGACTATTATTAAGTTTGCACTAAAAAAGTGAGATTTCAATTATGCAATCTCAGGGTTCAATTCCATTTCTGTCGCAGTAGTTGAGATATCCAAGAAGCATTCTCATTTCTATCTGCCTGATGTACCTTGCCTGTACTTTGGATACGTGCAGGGTATTCTCGCCGATTTTTATTTTTATGTCGGAATCCTTTGGCATACTCATATCAGCAGGGACAATTGCAGGCCCTCCGCAGGTTGTGCAAAGCCTGTAGTCTTTCTTTGCCTTGCGGATAAAATCCTCTACTTCAGTTTCTACTTTTATTTCTCTGGGTGTATCTATCATGGATATTAGGCAGTAGCATAATTATACTTAAGTCTTATCCATTACTTCATTTATAATGGATTACATACTCATTACTCCATTATTTTATTCCAGAACTGAACTTACTATTAAAAAGGTGATAATTTGTCTGAATTTACAGTAAATTCTACAGTTTGTGATTTTGTGCACAAGGTGCGCGGTGTTAAAGATGGAAAAACAATCATTGTTGATATTGAAACTCCGTGTGAAAAAATAAAAAAGATCTCTCATATGGAAGTTCCGATGATGGAAATTCTGGACATAAAAAATAATTATGTAATTGACAGGGCACATGAAGCCGGATGTTCTGCAAATTGTCTTGTTCCCTGTGCAGTAATTAATCTCTGCAGAATGGAAGCAGGTTTCCTTGCAAAATCCCTGGTTAAAAAATCAGGTGGACTTAGCATTGAATTCGATGAGGTTTAAAAAATTGTAATTCCTGCTTTACCTCATGGAATTAATACATGATTTGTAAGGCTGGGGGTAATAGAGTTATTGCAGATTAGCTGATTCCTAAATGTATTTCATTTTAATCCGTGTTAAAGGCAGAAATACATTTCATTCAGCATATTCTCCTTGTAAACTTCACAATCAGGGCATATACAGCCTTTTTTCTCTTCAATACATTTACTCTTTCCAAAAGCGCAGAATAGTCCTTCAATGTGTTCTGCATTTTCTATATCACCTTTTAAAATATTAATGGCACTTTCAGGTATAGCTTTCACTTTGCATGCAAATGAATAACTTGGACATTTTATGCATATGCATTTACTTAAATTATCTTTGCTTTTTTTTACACTCCCCATATCTATCTCCTCTTTTTATTTCGGCTTCATTATTTTAGCAATAGCTCTATCAAGTTTTCAGAATATTATCTGTCTCCCATTTTGCCCACCTTAAAAAATCTGCATTTTTCTTACTTATCATTATTGCTTTTTGTGAACTATTTTCTATTTTGATCTCGACACCCGAGTTTGGCTTCACAGGAATAATCGCTGTCTCATTTTCAGGTCAAATTTAAATCGAATGAGTTGTATTGTAAAACCCATGATGATGAAAGACAGGGGTAAACTGGTCATCTGGCCGGCATACATCGATAAGACTAAATCCAGGAAGGACGGTCGTATTGTTTCCAGAAAGACCTCTGTGGAATCCCCTACAATTACTGAAATAAACCAGGCCGCAGCAAAGCTTGGGATGAATCCTGAAGTTGAAGCAGACAAAGCCTATCCTCGTAGCTGGTGGGAGAATAAGGGCAGGGTACTTATTGATAATACTGCACCCAAAACTCATCACTGTAGAAGAATATGCGCAGCTATCAAGGAAATGCGTTCCTGATAGCAAACTCTATTTTTGATATTTAATTTATACTAATTTGAATTTGTAAAAAAGAATGTAATGTGGCTATATGCCTTTATTTCAGGCAGATTATACTACTGGCCACATTCCAAAGTTTGCATCAAGTATAAGGATAGCAAGACCAACGACAATACCGACAGCAACAACTGTCTTTGGGTCTACATGTATTGCTTTTTTGTCGGCTTCGTAATATCTCATAAGACCGGCAGATGACATCAAGCCATTGCCACTGGATTTCTTTTGTGCCATAATATCTCCATTTAGCGTTAATGAGTGTTTAGTTAGTAATTATAAACTTTATATTAACCATTTATGGTGGTCATTATTAATTTACCTGACCCTTTCATGTCTTTAATGATTTAAAAGATTGTGCATTCATGCCAGGAGTTCATCCAGCAGGAATGGTGGGTAAAATACTCCTTTCTCTGTAATTACCGCAGTGACATTTTCCATAGGAGTTGCATCAAATGCAGGATTGTAAACCTTAACATCTGCTGGTGCTATCTGCACATCTTTAAAGAAGCGGAGTTCGTCTGCATCTCTCTGTTCGATGGTGACAGTGTCTTCCCAGTTGTTCGGGTCAAATGTTGATATCGGTGCTGCAACAAAAAATGGAATCTCATGTTCTCTTGCAAGGACTGAATGCGTATAGGTTCCTATTTTGTTGAACACTGCATCTCCTGTAATCCTGTCAGCTCCAACAATTATTTTGTCTACCATTCCTTTGCTCATAACATGCCCCGACATTGAGTCAGAAATGAGTGTCACGTCAATATTGTCCTGCATGAGTTCCCATGTTGTTATCCTGCCGCCCTGGTTAAGCGGTCTTGTCTCACAGGCAATAACCTTGATATCTTTACCTGCTTCCACAGCAGAGCGAATAACTCCAAGTGCGGTTCCCCAGTCAACACATGCCATCTTTCCGGCGTTGCAGTGTGTCATAACAGTATCGCCATCTTCAAGCAATTTTGCCCCATGCTTTCCGAGTTTCTTGTTGGTTGCAACGTCTTCATCAGCAATGTTCTTAGCTTCTGCCAGTACCACATCTTTGATTCCATTGAGGTCGTATGCATCTGAAATTGCACTTATGGTTCTTTCAACACCCCATGCAAGATTAACTGCTGTGGGTCTTGTTGCTATGATGATTTTTGCAGCAACATTCAGATCTTTTATGAGTGCTTCCATATCACTTGCACTGCTCAGGGTTGCGGCAAGTGCGATACCATAGGCACCGGCAGCTCCAAGTGCAGGAGCTCCTCGCACACGCAGGGACTTTATTGCTTCACAAAGGGAAGCGAGCGTTTTGCATTCAATGACCTTGTACTCCATTGGAAGGAGTGTCTGGTCTATCATTACAATTGAATTAGAGTCATCATTCCAGTCTATGGTTCTCATGCTATCTGCCTCTCTAAATGTCAGAACCGGGATAAAAATGTAAAGGTTGATATTTTTCGTATTTTGTCTTAGTTTTTATCAAAATTAGTTGGGGCACAGTTGTCTAATTTTCTATGTAATAGAGAAATTAAGGAAAGGTAGTCAGCTGCATCATCTTCTCCCTCCCAAAGAATCTTTGGTTCGTGGGCCAATGGGTTTCTGATAGCTCCGAAACAACCTTTTAAAAGCATAGCAAAACCTTTGTGTTCAGATTTTTCTGTTTCTGTTCTTAGAGAATTTATTGCTAAGATTGGTCTTTCAATAGCAAACACTTTGTCAACAAGTGCTGCACCATCCAATTCTATACCTGACATGTCACGAATTCTTTGAGCTAATCCTTTGGTTGCTTCAAAAACAGCATGGAAATAGTTCTCTTGCAATAGCTCTGCCTTGCAATATTTTACAACCTCTGGATGTATCTTCCTTCCTTCAAACTTGCTTTGGATTGTTCTCAGTCTTTTTTCGGCTTCAGTTAATGTATGTGCATTCTTACATTTCCTGAAATTACCGTCTTCTCCGTACTCAAAGCCTGAAAAAATTAGTATATTATTTAGTTTCTCTCTATTTTCTTCGAATTCTTCTTTGCGACCAACAAATCTAACAGGATTCATTAATGATTGAATAAATCGAAATATATGATTTGCACATTTGTATTGTTTCTGTGATTCTGTAAATGCCCAGTAAAGGCGCTTCCACTTAGTACTTTTTTGTGAATTATCTTCAAAGTTTAATTCTTCAAGAATTCTGGTAATGTCGCTCCCTTTGCCATATTCTCCAAGTGATTTTGCAAGTGCTTCCAAATGGCTTTCAGAAAAAGGTGGAATTTGTTCCATTTTATCAGTTCTTTGTTTAAGTGTAGTGCTATTCAACTTTTTAAAGTCCACTATATAATTATTTCTAATTTAGTTAAATCGCAGTTAATTATTTTGCCTTTCATTTATATACTCTCTCTTCATATTATCTGCCAATGCGAAAACCCATGATTATCCATGACCCTGTACACAAGACCATCATACTCGATGAGTTCGAGCAGATGGTGCTGAACACAAAACATGTCCAGAGGCTCAGGAATATTCAGCAGCTTGGACTCGTGGATCATGTATACCCTGGTGCCAATCACACACGTTTTGAACACAGCATCGGCACAATGCACATGGCATCTGTCATCGGTCGTTCTCTTTCACTTGAAGATGAGGATATTCGCAAAATAAGACTTGCAGGTCTTCTGCATGACGTAGGTCATTCTGCATTCTCACATGCTGTGGAGAATGTACTCAAACGCAATCCTCAGTTACAGCCTGTAATTGAAGGGAAGAAATTCATTAAACACGAAGCTTTTTCAAAAGACATTATTTCCCGGATACTGCCGCAGGATACTTATATTGCAGGGTATGTAGGGTCTGAATTTGGAATGGATGCGTTCGACTTTTTTGATGAGATCTCAAAAATTGCAACCGGTGATTCTATTTCTATTTCAAAACCATATCTGGCACAGGTCATTGCAGGTGATGTGGACGCAGACAGAATAGATTTCCTGCTGCGTGACTCATATCATACGGGTGTCTCATTCGGACTTATTGATGTAGATCAGATAATCAGCAGTCTAATAATAAAGGATGAAAATATCGTTCTGGGAAGCACGGATGGTTCAAGTTATGGAAATGATATGGCTTTAACTGCTGCAGAATCCATGCTAATATCCCGTGCTCATCACTATACAGCCATTATCCATAATCCTAAAACCCAGGCTGCAAGGGTAATGCTTCTCTATGCACTCGAAGATGCACTTGAACAATTCAAAAATAAATCCGGAATGGATGCATCAAAAGATGAAATTGTCCGCTTTTTCACAGAATATGATGACAGCGACCTTCTCAATTTCATAAGGTCAAATGCGTCTGAAAAATCACTTATTTTACTTGATAATCTTCGTGAAGGCAGGTTGTACGAACCTGTTGCAAGGCTCAGTCAGAAGATACTCAGGCCTTCCACGAGGATGTCACTCTCAACAATTGCCCGGCATGGTGTGGCTACTAAGAGACTTGAAACAAGGCTTGCAAAGGAACTTGGTGACGTGCTGGTGGATCTGACTGTTGCTTCAGGTGTTCCAAAAAGTATGCGCATTGCAATGGATGATGAGGATGGCTTCTTCTATGATGAATCTGCACTTGCCAATGGTCTGGTTCGTGCAATATCGCGCCAGCTCTCACTTACAGCATTTTCACATCCGGATGTTGTCATCAATAAAGATTCGTCTGCTGTACTCTCAGAACTTCGCAGGATTGTGGACGATCTTTCTCCAAGACTTCTGCATTATACAAGGGAGGATCAATATCTTCCAATAGAGGGTATAATTCTGTTATTCTATGCCGTTCACAGTATTTTCGTAGATGAAAAACCGGGATTTGTTTCAATTCCAAGGTTAAGGCACATTACATGGCTTTATCGCACTATTCAGAAACTTGGTACTTTCCCAAGACTCAAAAATCTATTTGATTATTCTTTCCATGAACGTTATAGCTTCCCGTATTCTGAAAAGGTCTTTGAGGATATTCAGGTTTTAGTTGCCATGGGTATAGTTGATGAGGACCTTCGTTATTATGAAAAAGATGGAAGGTTCCGGCAGAGTTATGAATATGTGCTTACATGGGAAGGAGTTGAATATGCAGGCACCCTTGCAGATGCATATCGTCCGGAATTTGAGGAAATGATGTCTCATCTTTCAATGATCAAACATTCTATCAAAAGGGATATAGTTACTATCCCGTCAAACAGGTACGTAGCTAAAAAACGGTCAATAGGTGTAAAATAATGTTAACAGGCGAGTTGGTTTTGCTGAAGACTTCCCATAGGGACAGGGTCAAAGAGTTCATCGCAAAAGTATCCGATGATCAGCTGCACACGAATTTTGGAATAATTGAGCTATCATCTCTTGTGGACAAGGAACCCGGGGATATAGTTGTCTCTCATATGGGTCAGGAGTTCACAATTCAACGTCCAAAAATGCCGGATTTCTTCAGGCATGCAAAAAGAACCGGGGCTCCTATGATGCCAAAGGATATTGGCATGATTATTGCTTATACCGGTCTTAACAAAAATGACGTAGTGCTCGATGCAGGCACAGGTTCCGGAATTCTTACAATGTACCTTGGTTCAATTGCAAAACGAGTTGTTACATATGAAGTGAATGAAGAATTCATGAAGGTTGCAGCCAAGAATGTGCAAAGTGCTGACCTTGATAATGTGGAACTTCGCTGTGGTAATATTGTTGATGAAATTAAGAACATTGATGAAAAGTTCGACGTCATTACTCTTGATACTCAGAACACCAAAGATGTCATTCCAAATGTAAAGAATGTACTTTATCCTGGTGGCTTTATTGCAACGTATTCTCCGTTCTTTGAGCAGACAAAGGAAATTCGTGACGCACTTGATGCTGAAGGTTTTGATGAAGTCATGACAATGGAATTCACTGAACGTGAAATCTCATTTTCTTCAAGAGGAACTCGTCCTTCTACATCAAAAGTAGGTCATACGGGCTTTATAACAATTGCAAGAGCATGAATCTTTTTTTCAAAATATCTTCTATTCTCGGCTGGTTTTGAATTTACCTTACCCCTTCATTGGTGATGGTAAATTCACATGTGCCACCTTCTGGAAGTGAGCGGTGTTTCCAGAGCTTTGCGCGTCTTTTCCCGTCTCCGGTTTTTTCAAGCTGAATTATAGTTTTTGAGATGTGCTCTATCCCGCTGCCTCCTATGGGTCTTACTCCACCTGCCATGTCGCTGTAAACCTGATTTGTCATAACAGCAACTATTCTGTGTTTGCGTGCAATGGCATGTATCAGTCCTATCTGGTTTGCAAGCTCTCTTCTTGTCCTTATGCCGGATTCTTCCTGGTCAAGTTCGAATCTGTAAAAAGCGGTTGCAGAGTCTATGAGTATCAGTCCTACTTTATCTGATATGAGCTTCTCTATCTCTTTTACTGCTGCATATTGTTCTTCAAAATTATGAGGTTCAAAGATAATTATCTGCTGAGCTATCTCTTTTGCATTTTCTCCTGCAATCTGCCTGAACCTGTCCGGCGAAATAGCTTCGGTGTCTATATAGATGGCTTTTTTTCCGTTTTTGACACATTCCACTGCAAGCTGAAGACACAGATTTGTCTTTCCGCTTCCTGGTTCTCCAAATATCTGTGTGACTACACCTGCTTCAAATCCTCCGCCTAAAAGATCATCAATAGGCTTGCAGCCGGAACTTAATTGTTCAGTTATCTTTACACCTCTTGCTGGGATTATCTGCTATAATAGGGTTTATAATATACATCTTTTGGCACTGGTAGTGTGTTTTATTTTATGTATTCTAAAAAACAAAGCAACCATTCACCGAAGGCAGCACATTCCAATAATGTGGTATGGGATGTAATTCAAACTGTAATTATGGTAATGCTTAGAATACTACAGAAGATCTGCAAAGAAAAGATTTTCGAGTATATGCATATTGTTTTTCTTTTGATTGGAAAACGCTGGCTTCGCCGGAATCTTCGGTATCGCTCTAGTTATTCATGACTCATGGGAAATATGTTTGTAAATGTTTCTAAAATAGTTTCTTTATTCTTGGGGTAACTTGTCTATGATCGTGTATGTTTCATTCTTATTATCAATTATGTTTATTATATGTTTCATATTTGATAACAAACATGGTGTGCGATACTTCACTGTATATTCAAATGCAGTTTGAAAAACCATTATTAAGCTAAAAGCCATTTGTATAATTTACCTTCTGGAAACAGAGGTTCTAATGACTGCAATGCCGGTTGATTGCTTTTTTCAATATGGCATTGTTGTTCCTCTCCAGAATGTGACTAATATAATAGTTTATTTATATACAATCGAGGGACGCGAGAAAATGGTTGAAGTGGTTATATATACAACACAGACTTGCCCGAAATGCGAGCAATTAAAAAAGGTACTTACTTCAAAGGGAGTTGAATTTGCAACAGCAGATATGTCTACTCCTGAAGCTTTGACCGAACTAAAATTCAATGGTGTTTTCACCATGACTGCCCCGGTACTCCAGATCGGCGATGAGTTTTTAACTCATAAGGAACTGTTCAGTGGTCCTGACGTGAACTTGGAAGCATTGGGCAGCATACTCTAAGTGCAATCAAACTAAAGGTGGGAATGATGGACGTATGTGCTACTAATATTAAGGGAAAGATCGAACTTGAAGATGCAGATTTGGGAACTGACATGCAGGTTCACGCAGAGGAAGATGAGAGGACAGATACCAGTATGACAACACTCACAAAACAACATGCTATACAGAAGACGCTCGATGGTCATGATATATCCATAATGCCAAAAGTACGTACCACTGCTGGCCATATGGTGGACTGGGATCGCAGTATAATTGTGAACCAGTTGTTAAAGGAAACAAAACTTGCTGAAAGATTCCATGGTAAGCCTGGCATTGAGAAAGATGCAGCACTTGACATTGCAAAGGATGTAGAGCGCCGTATCAGAAGTCTTGACCTCAAGTTTCTTTCAGGTCCGCTTATCAGAGAAATGGTCAACATGGAACTCCTTCAGAGAGGTCATGTTGAATGGAGGAATATTTCTACCAGAATAGGTACTCCTGTATACGATGCATGTGAGATAGACCTTGGAAGCGGTTTTGAGGCAAACGATAATGCAAACCTTCAGGAAAATGCCGAAACATCTCACAAGAAGAAGGCAGACAAGATATCAAAGGAACAGTACCTTCTACTGTTGCCACCAAAGCTTGCTGACCTGCACCTTAATGGTGACCTTCATATTCACGATCTTGAATATCTTGGAACCCGTGCTTTCTGCCAGGATTGGGACCTGAGGTATTTCTTCTACTATGGACTTATGCCAGACGGTTCAGGTGCCAAGGCAAGTGTAGCTGGTCCTGCAATGAAGGCAGAGGTCGCAATCCTCCACGCAGTAAAGGCTCTGGGAAGTGCCCAGACAAACTTTGCAGGTGGTCAGGGATTTTACAACTTCCTTACATTCCTTGCTCCATACCTAGAAGGTAAAACTTACAGTGATGTAAAACAGCTCATGCAGATGTTCGTGTATGAGATGACCCAGATGATGGTAGCCCGTGGTGGACAAGTAGTATTCTCTTCAGTCCAGCTCTCCCCCGGTGTACCAAAGCTCTGGAGGGACAAGCCAGCTGTTTACAAGGGACGTGTCCACAATGGTGAGAATGGTACCCAGACACGTACATATGGTGAGTTTGAGCGTGAGGTCCGTCTTGCATTTAAGGCACTCATGGACGTAATGATTGAGGGTGACAACTGGGGCAAGCCGTTTAACTTCCCTAAGCCTGAGATCTCAATTGAGCCTGACTTTATGGAAGAGGATGAATTCTTCAACAAGGCACATCCTGAACTGCCAACATATGAAGAACTCTATGATATGACCTTCGAACTTGCAGCAAAGTTCGGAACTCCATATTTCGATAATCAGTTACCAGAATACAGGGGTGCAGGTGAGGGCATATCCTGCTATCAGTGCTGTGCATACCAGTTCTCAGCAAATGCTGATGCAGATGACAGTTTTGATGATAAGCTCCTGTTCAAGGATGGAAAACATTTCTCAATGGGTTCCTGGCAGGTAGTATCTCTTAACTGCCCAAGAGCAGCATACAGGGCTAATGGGGACGATTCTGCTCTTTTTGCTGACCTCAAACAATTGATGGATCAGTGTATTCAGCTCTTCAAGACAAAGCGTAACTGGATGGAAAACATCATCGAGAACAACAGAATGCCATTTGCAACACAGAGACCAAAGGATCCTGTGACAGGTGAGAAGGGATGCGTTGCAGTGGATATTGATGCACTTGTATGCACTATCGGTGTAATAGGCATCAATGAGATGGTTCAGTACCACACCGGTTCACAGTTGCATGAATCTAAAGATGCGTTCAAGTTTGCCATCAGGGTAATGACTGAGATGGAAATGTATGCACATGAGCTCAGTCAGAAGCATGGCCTTGAGATCGCTCTTGCACGTACGCCTGCTGAAACCACAGGTCAGAGATTCTCAGTATCCGATATGCTCCATGATGAGTACAGGGACTGTGTCCTTGAAGTTGTAAAGGGTGACAAGGAAGCTGCTCTTGCAAATCTCAGAAAGACTACAGATCTGCCTGTTTACTACACTAATGGTACACATGTACCACCAGGAGCTAATGTCTCACTTATTGACAGGATAAATCTTGAACATGTGTTCTTCCCGATTGTTGACGGAGGAAACATCTGTCATATCTGGATGGGTGAGGGTTCACCTGATGCAAAGGGTCTTAAGGAATTTGCAATGAACATTGCAAAGAACACTCAGATCGGTTACTTTGCATTTACAAAGGATATGACTGTGTGTCTCAATGACTTCCACATGATGTCCGGTCTTAAGTGCACATGTGAAAACTGTGGTTCCACCAATGTAGAGCAGATGTCCAGGGTAACCGGATATGTGCAGGCTGTAGGTGGCTGGAACAATGGTAAGAGACAGGAACTTGCAGACAGGATGCGCTACGGTTCCTCAGACATGATCTGAACAAGAATATGAAAGTAAATTATGGGAACACTGTTCCCATATCAACTGTAGATTGGCACGGAAAGGTGTCAATCGTCTTCTTTTTACGGGGATGTCCTTACAGGTGTCCTTATTGCCAGAACCATGAACTTCTTTTTGAAAGCAACATGGTGGAAGCTTCCGTACTTGAAGCAGAGATGAAGAAGTCCCGGCCTTTTGTCAGCAGTGTGGTTTTCTCAGGAGGAGAGCCCCTGATGCAGAAGGATGCTGTTATCAATCTTGCAAAATATGCAAAAAAGATTGGTCTGCTTGTTGGCATTCATACCAATGGCCATTATCCTCACGTAATGGCTGAACTAATCAAAGAAGGGCTTGTGGACAAATTCTTCATCGATGTAAAAGCTCCACTGGATGATTCCGGAAGCTATGCAAAATCAGTAGGTTGTATGGATTTTTCTGACATTCGTATTGATCCTGAAGCTGCTGTGGATAGAGTATCTCAATCTATTAATCTGGTTATTGAAAATAATATTGAACTTGAATTAAGGACAACTACTATTCGTGACTTCATGGGAAATTCGGATGATGTGCGCAATATTGCACGTTCAATCAATGAACTGACCGGTAGAAAGGATGTTACGTATGTGCTTCAGCAGGGATTTGCCGAGAGAGCTATGCTTGAATCTTTAAGGGACAGAAAACCCCTTAATCACGATGAACTTGTTGAACTGGCCCACGTTGCTCATGAGTTTCTGGATAACATCTATGTCAGGACTAAGGAAAAAGGCAACGAAAAAGTTAACTTCGAATCGATTTGAAGTTTAAACAATTTTTTAATACTTTCCTGTCAATCATTTAATTATACTTTAAATGGGTGTGATTAAATGAAAGCAAAATTTAGTAGCATTGCAGTAGTAATCATTTTATTGGCAGCTACTTTTGTATCGGGCTGTGTAAGTAGCTATAAGGAATCCTCCATGCAGTCTGCCGATTACATGGTTCTTGAAGATTATGATGACTCTTATGCAAGAAATGCAGTTATGGAGGAGTCTGGATATGGAGGTTCTGGCGGAGCTTCAACTGCTTCTGTGGACCGCAAGACAATAACTACTGTGGACATGACTGTACAGGTCAGCGATGCTGCAGAAGGTCTTGATGCAATCTCAAAAATGGCGGTTGCTTCAGGTGGATATGTTTCCAGTTCCTCTGTCTATGACTCTCATTATGATTCCTATGAGGGCAAAAACGGATATATAACTGTCAGGATTCCGGAATCAGAATACCCTTCTTTCCTTGAGGATGTGGGTGAACTGGGTGAAGTGACAAGTAAAAGTGTAAGTGCCCAGGATGTTACGGAAGAGTACATAGATGTAAGTGCGCGTCTGGATAATCTTGAAAGGCAGGAAGCCCGCCTTCAGGAGATTCTCAATATGACTGAAACTGTAGAGGATGTCCTTGCGGTTGAAAAGGAACTTGAAAGGGTTCGTGGTGAGATTGAAAGTCTGACTGGAAGGTTGAACTATCTTGATGACAGAATTGATTTTTCAACTATCAATATTCGTGTGACTGAACCAAGACCAATTACTCATTCATGGGGTATTCGAGATGCCCTCTCTGAATCCGTGAATGGCTTCATCTCAATGGTCAATGCACTGATAATTCTTGTCGGATACCTTCTGCCACTTGTAATTGTTTTAATATTCTTTGGCGGAGCTGGTGTGTTGATCAGGAGAAGACTCAGGAGATGATTATACAGACTTAACCAGACTTTTGAGTCTGGTCTTTGATTTAAGCTGGCATCCTGATGCCAGCAAATTTATTTTCAGCTATTGTGTTCTGGTTTTTAGTAACAGTTAATCTCAGTAAGTTATTATATATAGCATATTAAAATAGCAGATACTATGAATGATTCTATTTCCGTATCCGAACTCGGTGAACGTCCTCTGATTAGTCGTTTATCCGGTATTTTTTCTTCTGTCCATAATCCGGATGTTACATTGGGTGCAGGACCTGATGATTGTGCAGTTATTGATATTTCTGAAAATGAGTATATGGTGATAACAACAGACATGTTACACCGCAAGACAGATTTTCCTCTTTGTATGACTCCCTGGCAGATTGGATGGATGTCTGCTGCGGTAAACTTCAGTGATGTTGCATCAATGGGTGCCAGGCCAATAGGTTTCCTTTCAGCCATGGGTTTTTCTAAAGATACTGATCTTTCATTTATTGATGAAATTTCAAGAGGAATGAATGATTGTGCTAAATTCTGTGGGACCTCTGTCATAGGTGGTGATATTGACACCCATGATGAACTTACAATTACCGGCACAGCTCTTGGAAAAGTAAACAAGTCGGAGCTTCTGACCCGTAGAGGTGCAAAACCCGGCGACATTATCTGTGTAACCGGTTTTGCAGGTTCTGCCGGAGCTGCGCTTCATGCTCTTGAAAATGGTATAGAAATCCCGGATAGTCTTCTTAATACTCTTCTTGAACCGGTTCCGCGGATAAATGAATCTCAGGAACTTGCCCGCACAGGTGCCGTAACCAGTCTGATGGACACAAGTGACGGGCTTGCAATGTCACTTCATGACCTTGCAGACCTGAATAATGTGGGTTTTAAGATTGATGAGAAATCTCTTCCAATACAGCAGGAAATTGTAGATTTTGTAAGCTCGGAAAGCTCTGTTCTTGCTGATTTTGCACTTTACACAGGCGGTGATTTTGAGCTACTTTGCACAGTTTCCCCGGATATGCTGGAAGCGGCTCAAAGCGCATGTTATTTAAATGTTATAGGAGAAGTAGTTGACCGGGAAGTTGGTACTACCCTTAGGTGCCGTAACGGAGAAAACCTGACGATAAATCGAAAAGGTTATCTACAATTGGGGAATTAAGATTAGGCAGGATTAGTTTACGATATTTAATTATACACTTTAATTTAAGGAAGGTTTAGAATGCGAAATAAGTTTAAATTACTATTAATTGGATTATCTCTTATATTATTCACAGGACTGGCATTAGGTTCTGCTCCTATCCTCTCTGGTGTAGGTTCTAGTGATATTACTTCGGACAGTGCTTTAATCAGTTATGATGTAGACTTAAGTGATGCAAATACTTATGTAGAGTATGGAACCAGTTCTTCTTTGGGTTCTTCCATTGGTCCTTTCAGTGGTGATTCTAGCTACAGTAAAACACTTTCTAGTCTAAGTCCAGACACTACTTATTATTATAGTGTTTTTGCTTACAATTCCAGTAATGCAAGTGAATTCTCCAATTCTTCAATAGACAGTTTTACTACTAGTAGTGCTACCATTACTGCCACTGCTCCTATTCTCTCTGGTGTAGGTTCTGGTAGTATCACTTCGGATAGTGCTGTAATCAGTTATGATGTCGACCAAAGCGATGCAAATACTTATGTAGAGTATGGAACCACTTCCTCTTTGGGTTCTTCCATTGGTCCTTTCAGTGGTGATTCTAGCTACAGTAAAACACTTTCTAGTCTAAGTCCAGACACTACTTATTATTATAGTGTTTTTGCTTACAATTCCAGTAATGCAAGTGAATTCTCCAATTCTTCAATAGACAGTTTTACTACTAGTAGTGCTACCATTACTGCCACTGCTCCTATTCTCTCTGGTGTAGGTTCTGGTAGTATCACTTCGGATAGTGCTGTAATCAGTTATGATGTCGACCAAAGCGATGCAAATACTTATGTAGAGTATGGAACCACTTCCTCTTTGGGTTCTTCCATTGGTCCTTTCAGTGGTGATTCTAGCTACAGTAAAACACTTTCCAGTCTAAGTTCAAGCACTATTTATTATTATAGTGTTTTTGCTTACAATTCCAGTAATGCAAGTGTATTTTCTAATTCCACAATAGCTACTTTCACAACATCTTCTTCATCCAACCCACCGGTTGCATCTTTTGATACAAGTGCAACATCCGGTGCTCTTCCTCTCACTATAACTTTCACAGATACATCCACAAACAGTCCTACATCATTGGAATGGGACTTTGATGATGGTAATACTACAACTACAACAAATGACACCATAACACACACATTCACATCAACCGGAACTTACAATGTAACTTTGAAAGCTACAAACGGTGACGGTGACGACACATCTGATGCAGTAACAATCACGGTTTATCCAAAGACCTATTACACTGGTGACAGGATCTGGGACGAGAACGCAGATCAGTCAGATGACAAGTATATATGGGATGCAAAGTCCTTCTCTGGATTCTTCTATGATCTTGAATCAGGTCTGAGTTCCGAGAACATGACTATCTACAATATCGATCGTTCACTTGGAGACGGTGACATTGTTTACCAGACAAGACCTGTAGAAACTGATTTCGAAAACTCAGATTGGGGTTCCTATCAGGTTATTGGATTTATGGCAGAGAAATACTTCGCCGGTTACAGTGATGGCACCGACATTGATGGTGTTGACGAAGTAAGTCTGATGTCAGCAGGTCAGCTCTCAAAGATTCTTCTTGATGATGATGACAAAGAGTCTGTTTATTCCGGTTCCTCACTGATTCTTGAAGAAGGTTATGAACTGAATGTCATTGAAGTTGATGTCAATGGTGACAGTGTTTATGTAACCCTTACACAAGACGGTGATGAAATCGATAGTGCTGTTATCTCCAGTGGAGATGACTATGTGTACGAAACCGATCTCGGAGACGCAGATGATGTAGCATTGATAATTATCCACATTGATGATGTATTCAGTGGTACTGAATCAAATGCAGTTTTCATTCAGGGTGTCTTCCAGATATCAGATGACTATACTGAACTTGATGATGGTGAATCCATTGGTGAAATGGAAATCACATCCATAAGTGATGAGCTCATCGAAATGGAAAATGACGGAACTGTTTCACTTTCAAAAGGTAAGACAATTAATCTTATGGGCAGTATCAACCTCGTAGTTGCTGATAACGATGATATCAGGTTTGCTCCATATGTTGACATGTCCGACCCTGGCACATACGAGCTTCGTGGTACAGTGGCAGAAGACGATGACCTTCTAACATGGACTCCTCTTAACTTCGAAGGTTTCTACTACGATATTGACGAGGGTATCCAGACTGAAACACTTGAATTAACAGCTATATCCGGCAGAAGCATCGATGACGGTGACCTTGTTTATACAAGTACTCCTGCATCCGTAGAGTTCGAGCATTCAGACTGGGGAGAATTCCAGGTAATCGGCTTTATGGCAGAGAAGTATTTCGCAGGTTATACAGACGACACAGATGTCGATGATGTTGACGAAGTAAGCCTCATGTCCAATGGTCAACTATCCAAAGTACTACTGGATGATGATGATAAAGCATCAGTTTATTCCGGTTCTTCCCTGATTCTTGAGGAAGGATATACTATGGATATAATCGAAGTCGACACTAATGGGGACAGTGTACTCATTGAACTCTATCAGGATGGCGATGAGGTTGACACAGAAATAGTATCCGCAAACGATGATTATGTCTACGAGAAAGATCTTGGCGATGCAGATGATGTGCCTATCATAATAATACACTTTAACGAGGTATTTGCAGGTACCGAATCAAATGCAGTATTTGTGGAGGGTATTTTCCAGATCTCTGAGGATTACATCGAACTGGAAGATGGAGAATCCTATGATGCGATGGAGATTACCAGCTATGGTGAAGATTCCATTGTCATGAAGAATGAAGATTCCATCAGCCTTTCAAAAGACAAAGATATCACTCTCATGGGAGAGGTTGGTATAAGGGTTGCTGATTCAGGTACTCTAAGATACTATCCATATGTTGAAGTCACAACAGCAGCTTCCCAGGCACTGAGCATCAGTCTCAGTGAATCTACTGTAACAGAAGGCGATGAAGTAACAATCACTATTACTTCACGTGGTTCACGAATATCAGACGCTACTGTCATGGTAGAAGGTACTACCATAGGAACCACCGATGATGAAGGTACAATTGATTATGATGCAGACGAGGCTGGTACTTTTGAGATAACTGCCGAAAAGGACGGTTACACATCAGCTTCCGATGATCTTGAAGTCATCGATAAGGATGACGAAACCAGAAAGATGAGCATCGAAGTATCTCCTGATGAGGTTTATGAAGGAAGCTCCATCACCATCTATGTCCTGCAGGCAATTGGAGGCGATGCAATTTCCGGAGTAACTGTCACTTTTGACGGAAAATCAATTGGTACAACTGGCAGTGATGGTACTGTAACCTATACAGTAACAGAGGCAGGTACTCACTCAATTGAAGCCACCAAGTCCGGTATGAACGATGCTGAACTTGATCTTAAGGTCAATGAGCTTGCTGCAGAGTTTGAATTCAGCAATCTGGAAATAAGTCCTCTTGAGATCAAACAGGGACAGGAAGCAACAATTACTGCAGATGTGATAAACACAGGTACTGCCGAAGGTTCCTACAATGTTGAGCTCAAGGTCAATGATGTAATTGTAGATTCACAGACCATAACACTCTCAGTTGGTAATTCAACAACAGTTGAATTTACCCACGAAGAAGAAGAACCTGGTACTTATGAAGTACAGCTTGGAGATCTTACAACAACTTATGAGGTCTTCGAGAAATCAGGAACCATTCTCTATGTTCTCGGAGCAATTGGTCTTGCTGCAATTGGAGGAGTCGCATATCTGTTTACGGCAGGTGGATGGACAGTAGAAATCGCACAGGCAAAGGCTGCAGAAGCAGTAGAAGCAATCAAAGAGTTGATCGGGAAATAACCGACAACTCTTTTTTTCTCTTTTTATTTTTACTTAAAATCTTGTTTTGACTCAAAATTAACTTATTTTTCTGGCTACAAGTTCAATAGCTTCAAAGAGACTGTTCTTTGGCATAATGGTTGCAACAGGAATTCTCAGTATTTTTTCTACCGTAGGGCTGACTATTGGGGCGCATACAAGGGCTTTAGCTCCTTCTCTCTCAGCACGCACCGCAGCAATAATGGCTTCTTCCATGGAAGTTGCAGAGTATTCCCTGATGGTGCACAGATTCCCACATATCTTTTTTTTAGTTTCACTGATATTATCCAGTACCGGTCTTGCAGCTATTACAGCAATGAATTCTCCCTTTTCAGAACCTTCCAGTCTTTTAATCGTTTTTATGATTTGCCTTAGTGTCTTAACGTTGGGTTCTCTTTTTCCAGACATTATCTTGTAAAGCGTACTGGCAGGGACACCGGCCTCCACGGCAAATTCTGCCATATTCATGTTCAGGTCTTCCTTTATTGTAATAGAAAGGATTCTCCTGAAGTCTTCATCAGATTCAAAAACAGCATCTATTATTTTTTCTACAGTGCTCATCTCCACACACCTACTTTATTAATGTCCTATAAAGGTAAATACGTATTTCAAATTAATCTTTTTAGGATATAGTGCTTACGAATTGTAGAAATATATATAATATATAGGCTCGTGCAAACAAATTATCTAATAATATTACAGGTGGTAATGTGAATCACACAAAGACATTCAAATTAGCTTCTACTTTATTTCTTGTGATCGCACTTGTCCTTGCCGTATTCGTATCAGGATGCGCAGAGGATACGGCTGATCAGCAGGAAGAGCAGGCAGATACTATTACTGAATTAACTTTTGGTTATCAGCCAAGTACACATCAGATTGCATATATGACAGCCAGGGAAAAAGGCTGGTGGCTTGAAGACCTTGAACCTTACGGAATAGTCTCTATCGATGACAATGAATTTGCAACAGGTGCACCTGAGATGCAGGCCATGCTTGCAGATAAAATCGATGTTGCATATGTTGGTGCAGCTCCTGTTATTGCTGCCCTTGCAAACGGTCTTGATGCAAAGATAGTAGCTGCTGTTCAGATTCAAGGCTCAGACCTTGTGCTCAAAACCGATCTTCCATATGAGAGTCCGGAAGATCTCAGAGGACTTACTATAGCAACATTCCCTGCAGGAACCATTCAGGATACTCTGCTAAGGAACTGGCTGAACGAGAACGGAATTGATCCTGAAAATGATGTAGTAATCAAAGGAATGGGTTCCGGACCGGCAATAACCGCTCTTACAGCAGATGAAGTGGATGCAGTATTCCTTCCTCACCCATCACCAACAATAGTTGAAAGTGAAGGTATTGGCAGGTCAGTTGTATCCTCTGGCGAAATGCTTCAGGATCATGCATGCTGTGTGGTTGCTGTGAGCGGAGAACTCATAAGAGAGCACCCAGAAATTGTACAGCAAATAGTTGAAACCCATGTTCATGCAACTGAATATAACTCAGAGAACCTTGATGAAGCAGCACAGATCTATGCTGATGCTTATCCGGACCTGGGTCTTGAACTGGTAAACAAATCACTTACAGATTGGGATGGTTCATGGATAGCAGATCCAAACCTCATAGTCAATTCAACCGTTGATTATGCACAGGTTCAATACGAACTTGGATACATAAGTGCACCTCTCACTCAGGAAGATATATTTGATCTGAGCTTCTATGATGCTCTGGATCAATAATCTTTTTTCTTTTTTTTGATATAACTTAAATAATAAGTAGACATTTCTATCTTTGTTCGGAGTCTCACTATCTTCGCATATTGGAGGACCCATGGTAAAAAAACATATCCAGGCATTAAAAGAGAAAAGTGTAGAAATCATATCTATATTTTCTGCGATAGTTCTCTGGCAGATAATAGCAGTTTATGTTGTAGGGAATAAATTCTATCTGCCAAGTTTTACGGATGTGGCCGGTGCATTGGTTGAAATTATATCAAGGGATTCAAGTCTGACTATTGTGGGTTTAGACTTACAGCTTCCAATGTTAGTAGTTGATTTTCTTTACAGTATGATGCATTTTAGTATAGGTATTATTGCAGCTCTTATAATAGGAATCCCAATTGGCATGATAATGGGCTGGTTCCGTACAATTGACCGTATCGTTGACCCTATTATTGAGATAATACGTCCTATCCCTCCTCTTGCATGGATTCCTTTTGCTATCATCTGGATTGGTCTGAATCCGTTTGCAGCAGGTTTTCTGATATTCATCGGTGCAGTTTTCCCAATTATGATCAATACTTTCACAGGTTTTAAAAGCGTATCCAGAGTGTATGTTGAAGCAGCAAAAGTGTTGGGTTGCAATACAAATAGTGAACTGATGCGCTATGTGGCTCTTCCATCAGCTCTTCCTTCCATTGCTGCCGGAATCAGAATAGCAATGGGTGTTGGATGGATGTGTCTTGTTGCTGCTGAGATGTTTGGAGTCAGCAGTAACGGTCTTGGTTATCAGATGTGGCATTTTTATGATCTTCACAGGATGGAGTTTGTTCTTGTTTATATGCTGATTCTTGGTTTCCTTGGACTTTTTATTGATCGCCTGTTGAGGTATTGTATTGATGGTAAACTCCTTAAATGGCGCAAAGGAGTGGTGATCTGAATGGGTAGTGTAAAAGTAACTAATGTATCCCGTAAGTTCACAAAGGATGAAGATAAATCAACATTGGCGCTGGATAATGTAAGCCTTGAAGTTAATGACAAGGATTTTGTCTGTTTTATCGGTCCTTCCGGATGTGGTAAGACTACACTTTTGAGGATAATCTCAGGTCTTGATAAACCAGATAGCGGTGAAGTTTATCTGGACGGCACTAAGATAGATTCTCCCGGACCTGACAGGGGCATGGTTTTCCAGGAATACTCACTTTTCCCGTGGAAAACGGTTATAGATAACATCATATTTGGTCCCCAGATGAGTGGTGTAAAAAAGAAAGATGCCATCGTCAGAGGTGAAAAATATCTTGAACTTGTCGGTCTTCAGCAATTCAGGGACAGCTATCCATACGAACTTTCAGGTGGTATGAAGCAAAGGGTTGCTATTGCAAGGGCTCTTGCAAATGAACCTTCAGTGCTTTTAATGGACGAACCTTTTGGTGCACTGGATGCTCAGACAAGAAACATACTCCAGCAGGAATTACTGGAAATATGGCAGAAAAAGAACATAACAATTCTTTTTGTAACACACAGTGTTGACGAAGCAGTTTTCCTTGCCGACAAAATAGTAATGATGAGTGCCCGTCCAGGAAAAATCAAGGAAATAATCAATGTAGATCTTCCAAGGCCCAGGGACAGGACGAGTCCCGAAGCAAACAGGCTTCGTGACCATATATTGAAATCTCTTCTGAAAGAACAGGGTCATTAAAGATGCGTTCATTCAGAACGCACAATCACTTTTGTTCCCGACTCTATTTCTTTAATACTGACCTTGCCCACAAGTTCCATTATGCTGCTGGCTTTTGCAAAGCCTATTTTCGATCCGGGACGTACATGCATATCATCTCCGGCAATTGCTGAACCGTCTATTTTTACGGAATCAAATATTTTTAAGTCTCCGGCAACTTCAACGTCTCCATTAATCTCAGATCTGGCACCTATGATAGCTTCGTCTGCTCTGACATTGCCTTTTACAAAAGTACCTTTTCCAAGTTTCAGTATTCCTTTGACATTGATATCTTTCCAGAAATTAGAACCCTGTCCGACTATAAGGTTCCCGTCTATATTGATGTCCTTTTCAAAATAGCTGTTTTTTCGGGTAATGTAAGTGTTAGAGTCCTCATGATATTTTATTGGATTTTCACTCATCTAAGGTCACCATGTATACTTCAATAGGTTTTTCAGATTATAAATGCTCTTCTAGCTGCATGTATCCTTGATTCTTACCTGTTTTCTCTTTTCTTATATTTTGTTTGATATCAATGTTTGTATATACAAAATATATGTAGGATCAGTTCCTATATTTTATTAGCATTTATATACAATAAGCAATGGATACTAACTATTATATATTATATTCTCAATACAATTACATAATATCTGAGACCTGTTGATTTAGTTTTCATAACTTGTTTGTCGGATACAAAGGTGTATAGATGGTCGCAAACAAAAAAATGCCTGAACTTGAGAATGACAATGACAGTCATTCACCCGATATAGAGGAATCTCTGTTGCGGGTGACTGAAATTAACTTTTCAGATATAGAACAGTCACAGGCATATTATGATATGGTCGACCAGCTTATGCTTATAGTTGATGAGGACAATTGCATCTTAATTGCTAATAAAAAAGCGCAGGAATATTTTGGTCTTAAAAATAGTACATCAAAAGAAGATTTCACCAGGCTTTGTCTTCCAGAAGAAGAAAAAGACTATGCAACATCTTTTCTCTCATCTTTTTTCCAGGAAAACACAGAAGATACTGAATTATTCTGTTCTACTGAGCTTCTGTTCAAAGATTCAGGCGGTTTAATATCAACTTTTCTTATCAATGTCAGCCTTTTAATAGACAAAGACTCACCCAGAAAAGCAGTTCTTCTTTCATGTGCAAGTATCCAGAACAAAAATGATTTTGAAAATGAAATGTTAAGGGATATTGAAAAACTATTCAAGCATCTTGATTCAATTCCTTATGCACTGGTTTTTTCAGATCATACAGGTGACATCACGTTCTGGAACAAGAAAGCAACCGCGCTTTTTGGCTTTACTAAAGATGAGATTATTGGTAAAAATATTACGCATATCATGCCAAAACGATATCGTAAGGCTCACGAAGGCTGGGGCGAAATAATATCCATTGGAAAATCCCCTGTTGTTGGTAAAATCATTGAAGTTGCTGGCTTGCGTAAGGATGATACTGAGTTCCCTATAGAACTGGCTATTACAACTACCAGATATAAGGGTGATATTTTCCACGGGGCAATCATTAATGATATTTCACAAAGGAAGATGAAAGAGAGGCTCACAAGCATTGCAAAGAACAAATATCGCATGATGTTTGAAAAATCACCTCTCGGTATTTTCCACTTTGACGAAAACGGTGTAATCACGCAGTGCAATGAGATTCTTGTCCGGATACTTGGAATTCCTGAGGAGCAGGTGATTTCAAAGATTATAGGGTTTAATATAATTAATTCCTTCAGTGATGATAATGACCTTAAAAAAGCAATAATACAGGTTCTTGCTGGTATTCCTGCAAGATATGAGGATAATTTCCAGTCTCCTTTCTCAGACAAAGTAATTCCTATAAAAGCAGAATTTAGCCCGGTAATATCTGATGAAGGTAAATTCATGGGTGGAGTCTGCGTTGTTGAGGATTTCACCGAGCGCAAGGAAGCGGAAGAAAAACTCAAACAGTATGCTGAAGATCTGGCCAGGGCAAATGAGGAATTGAAATCTCTTGACAAGATGAAGGATGAGTTTATTTCTAACCTCAGGCACGAGTTAAAAACACCACTAATTCCTATTAAAGGATATAGTGAGTTGATGTATGAAGGAGCTTTGGGAGAATTAAGTCAGAAACAGAAAGATGCAGTTGAAAAGATGATGTTCAGTTCTGAAAGGCTCAGAAGACTTATCGATTCATTATTGTACGTCAGTATCACCGAAGGCGGTAATGTTGAATACACATTCTTGCCTCTGAGGATCTGTGAGGTCATAGATTCTGCATTGCATGACAGGGATCCTGAGATCAAACGCAAGAACCATGTTGTGGAACGGTCAATTCCATGCGATGTTCCATTAATTAATGGTGATCTGGATTACCTTGAAGAAGTTTTTATCAATATTATAGACAACTCCATCAAATTCATGCATGATGGAGGTAAAATTTCAATAACATGCTCACTTCAGGATGACAACAATATCCATATCAAAATAGCTGATGAGGGTATTGGTATTTCCGAAGCTGATCTTCCTGATATCTTCAACAGATTCTATCAGGTGGACGGTTCATCAACACGCAAATATGGCGGCAACGGTCTTGGACTCTATATTTGCAAGAAGATAATAGAAGCCCACAATGGTTCTATATGGGCTGAGAGTGAGGAAGGTTCAGGCACAACTATTCACGTTCTTCTTCCGGCCAAGTGATTACTGGCTGTCTATGTATTCATGCAATGTTATAAGCGACAGGGAAGTCGTATTGATATCTCCGTTCTCCTTTCCCCATGAACCGTTATCGTTCATCTGGTCAAGAATCCATTTTACAGATTCAGTGACTTCATCTCTATGTCCTGCAAGCATAAGTGACTGGATAACAAGATTGGTGGTTGCAGGCGTTTTCCATGAATTGTTCACTTCTTTTCTTGAGATTATCCATCTTGTCTTTTCTTCAATGAACATGTCATAGTCGTTCGTGTTTCCAAGTCTGTCTTGCTTCATCAGGGCTGTAATTACAAGTGCTGTTGTTCCGGGATGTTCCCATTTTTCCCCGTAATTCTCAATAAGCCACTGGCATCCTTCAGGGTTGAATAATCCAAGGTCTGCAAGTGATGCAAGGGCGTACGTACTGTCATATACGTCCTCATTCCAGGAGCCATTATTTTGTTTTTCAAGGATCCATTTACCAGTTTCAGTAAACGCGGTTCCTGTCAACGCAAGAACAGACACAGCACGTGAAGTATCTCTCAGGTCACTATTCCAGCAGTCTCCTGTACGCAGGCCCATAAGCTGTTCTGCGAAATTGTTTTCCTCATTCCAGAGATAACTTGCCTGTACCACGCGTGCAAGGTCTTTTACTTTCGTAATCTCCTGGGAATAAAGCCATTTGAACGATGCTTCACTCGTAAAAATCATAATGTTTCAGACGGCTTGCGGACTTATTTATCTTTCTGCGTGCAGTTCATTCTGTACCTGTAGCGTTCTTTGTATTCCATAATCTTTCCGGGATTCCAGTTGTTTACATGGCCATAGTAGCCGGTAACTCTGGAAATGTGGTCAACTATTTCTGCCTGACAATGAGGGCATCTTTCCTGTATTCCTCTGGAGCTATGGCCATTTTTGCATATGGAGAAATCCGGTGAGAAACAGAAGTATGCAAGTTCTGTCTCTGTTAGCCGCTCTATAAAATCTGAAAGTCCTCCCGGGTCCGGGAAACTTTCACCCATCCAGATGTGGCAGATTGTACCACCTGTAAAATACGGATGAAACTCCGCTTCCGTTGCTATGCGATTGGCCAGGGATGTCTCAGTTTTGTAAGGAACATGGGTGGAATTGGTGTAATATGGAACCTCATCACTGCCCTGAAAGTTTGCTCTGCCACTGTATTGTTCTTTATCCAGCAATGCAAAGCGATGAGCAGTACTTTCAGCAGGTGTCTGTTCCAGAGTATACTCTATATTGTCATCAATGGCAAATTCCTGTATCCTGTCTGCCATGTATCGTATTATTTCCATGCCTTCTTTCTTTTTCCCAAGAATGCCTTCGCCTGTGAGGTTCATGAGACACTCATTCAGTCCAACGACTCCAAATGTCAGGTGTCTTTTCTCAAATTCGTAATATGGCATTCCATCATCAGTTGATTTCAGAAGCCACGGCAGAATTTTCCATTCATTAAGAGACTTTCTGATGATTTCGTTACCTTCAATAAGTGCCTGCCTGCTAATTTCCAGAACTCTGTCAAGTTCTGAAAAAAAATCGTCCGGCTGTTTAGCTCGAAGTGCAACACCGGGAAGATTTATTGAAACAACCTTGTTGGAACCATTGCCCATTTCTCCGGCACTCCAGATTCCGCCTGTATGTCTTGCAAAGAGCCGGCAGCACATTGCATGCACTGTTTCGTCGGAAAGGTAGTCAGTTTTTTGATTCAGGAAATAAGGTGCTCCGGTTGAAGCTGTTGCATGCATTGTAAGTTTCCAGAGCGGATCATCCGGGTCAAGGTCTTTGGTTATGGCAGTTGTCAGCAACGGGAATGTAAATGGGAATCCCTGTCCGTCACCTTCGGCAGCGACTTCCATAAACTCCCTGTAAATTGTTCTCGCTTCTTTTTCAAATGAATAATAAGTTTCATCAAGCCTCTTTCCTGCGAATATGGCTTTCTGGTCAGCAATGAGCGGAGGGCATGTTATTCTCAGTCCGATATTGGTAAAAGCGCTCTGGGCTCCGGGACGGTTGGAATGGTTCATCTGGAACATGAATCCCTGTATCATTTGCCTGAGCTGTTCATCAGTGATATTATCGTAATGAAGATGTGGTGCAAGCATCCAGTTCAGCATATCTATTGCCTGCGCCCCTGCGAAAAATTGCTGGGAGTGCAGCATAAAGGACATTGAATGGAAGAGTGCAGACTGAAATCGCTTTGCTGGAAGACTTGTAGTATCCGGAAACCTCAGTCCATCTTTCAGGAATACTCTTGCATCGATTCCGTTACAATATGGTTTGAAAGGATCATGCAGGTCATGGATGTGGATGAGTCCTTCCCTGTGTGCCCGGGAACTTTCCGGTGAGTAGAGTTTCTCCAGAGCGTACTGTTTCTTGATCTGGGATGCAATGTGCAGGTCTATAACAGACGGACTCAGACGTGTGTTCGAGTTTTCCTTTAGCAGCCAGCTTCTGTCCAGCAGGACGTCTTCGATGAGTTCTGTTGGGTTAATGAAGTCAAGTCTGTCAATATTCTCAGGGCTCCCCGCTCCCATAAAGAAAACTCTGTGTTTTTAGTATAAAAAGTGAATGAGGTATCAGGTTCAAAGTGAAATAATCTGTAAAAAAGAAAGTGGAAGAGTAATCTTCCACTGTAATTATTTCTTAAACCCCTCAACAGAATCAACGATTGAAGCAAATTCCTTACCCCAGAGCATTTCTTCGTTGATGTCTGTGTGGACTTTTCCGCTGTCCTCGATCTCTGCGATCTTTGGGTCCATTGGGAGTTCACCAAGTACGCTTACATTGAAATCTTTGGCTGCTTTTTCTACTCCGCCTCTGCCGAAGATATCTATCTTTTCGTCGCAGTGCGGGCAGATAATTCCTGCCATGTTCTCTACGATTCCGATCACAGGCACTTTCAGGATCTCTGCGAATTTAATGGATTTCCTGACGCTTACAAGGGCAACATCCTGTGGGGTTGTTACGACAACTGCGCCTTCCATCTTTTCGATGAGTTGTGCGATACTCAGTGGTTCGTCACCGGTTCCTGGTGGTAGGTCAACGATAAGGTAGTCAAGATTGCCCCATGAAACGTCCTCAAGGAACTGTTTAATGGCTGCCATCTTTGCAGGTCCTCTCCATATTACAGGTGCGTCCTTGTCCTCTAGAAGAAGTGCTACAGACATTACCACAAGGTTTTCTGTGACGCTGATTGGGACGATTCCATTCTCATCAACTTCCGGTCTTGTGTCCTCGATACCGAACATCTTTGGGATGCTTGGTCCGTGGATGTCCGCGTCAAGAAGTCCTACCTTGCTTCCGCGTTCAGCGAGTCTTGCAGCCAGGTTTGCAGCAACGGTACTTTTTCCTACTCCGCCTTTGCCGCTCATAACCATTATCTTCTTTTTAATGGCTCTCATGTTCCTGACAAGCTTTGGCACTTCAGGCTTCTTTAAAAGGTCCTCTGTACTCTGGATATTCTGTGTCATGTGATCTCCTTTGTGATGTTGATATGTTAATTAGCGGACAACAAATAACGTTCTGGCAGTTATTCCGTGTCCGATAAATTTTTTCCGGTAATTTCAATGGCCTTGCCTTCAATAAGTGCCAAAGCCACTTTTCTCCTTGCATTTTGAAGATCCTGCCAGAATGCCCTCCTTGAAATTCCCATGCTGATGGCTGCTTCTTCCTGTTGCAATCCTTCAAGGTCTGCAAGACGCAGGGCCTCCAGCTCTTCAATGGCAAGGGCTACGGTTTCAAGTTCTTTCAGTGGCACTCCGCGTGGTTTAAAATACAATACGTCCGGAGAGCACTCAATTCTTCTTGGAGCTTTGGGTCTTCCTCTACAAGTCATTGTTATGCACTCAATAATTGATTTCTTATTTATATCTTGGCAGAAAATCTTATATATTTATTCTCTTTTGTGAGATATTCTGTTTGTGGCTGTATTATCCAACAAAATATGCCAGTATACTGAGAATTCCAAGAGCTATGCAGAATTTAGAGAAATCTATCTTTCTGGCTGCCTTAATGAACAGATCAATGGTAAGTATCCCTGAAACAAAAGCAAAGACAAGTGCCAGCAATGAATTTGCACTGATGTCCAGCAGCCCCATTGCTCCCATTCCAACATCTGCAGCCAGAACTGCCGGTATGCTCATCAGGAAGCTAAGTCTCAATGCCTGTGCAGGTTCGATGTTTCTCAGCAGTAATGTGGACACAGTAATTCCTGATCTGCTGACACCAGGCAGGGCTGCAAATCCCTGTGTTGTACCAACAATTATTGAATCCCTGATTCCCGCTTTTTCTCTGTGAATTTTATTCTTTGAGGCAGACATCTGAAGCAGGCCTGTGAATATGAGCAATCCGCCGATAATTGCAGTTGCAAGTCTTCCGGAGAAATCATTCATCCCGGTTGCAAAGAGAATAAGTGGGAGTCCGATTATCCCGGTTATTGCAGTTGTTATTAGTAAGAATGTTATCAGGCTGTCTTTTTTCTCCTGCAAATTCCAGTTTTTGATATATTGTGGAATTTCTGTGATTATTTCCTTTAGATCTTTTCTGAAAAACACAACAGCTGAAAGTAATGTTCCCGTGTGCAGCCAGATTGCAATGGGGAGTGCATCTGCAAGTGTTTTGTCAAAAAAATTCAACATGACAAGCGTGGTCATGCCTTCACTGCTGATTGGTAGCCATTCAGCTAATCCCTGAACGATTCCAAGTACTATTGCCTCAAAAACTGTTAACATCCAGTGCCATTTTGGCTTTATTTGTATATATATGGGGTGGTTATTTTTGTATATTGATGTCTTTTTCTTTTTTCTCCTCTGGTATTATTTCTTTTTTTATCACTCAGTTGTGAGTAAATATATAAGGACAATCCATAAAGCTTTTATATTTTATCTCTTATGTGTGTATTAATCATTTATTTGTTTTCAGGAGTTCATCAATGAAAATATGTGTTACAGCAAAAGGTTCTGATCTGGATGCCTCTGTTGATCCTCATTTTGGCAGATGCAAAAACTTTCTGGTAGTAGACTCTGAGACCATGGACTTCCAGTCCATTGGGAATGATCAGGGTTCTGCTTCAGGAGGTGCAGGTGTCCAGGCAGCCCAGCAAGTTATCGGGAACGGAATAAACGTACTGATAACAGGTAGTGTAGGTCCGAATGCATTCTCATTGCTGGAGTCCGAGAACATTGAGATGAAGATAGTCTCCGGGGGTTCTGTGAAAGAAGCAATTGAAGCTTACAACTCAGGATCACTGGAGAGTATCGATGCGCCAAATTCCCCGGGAAAATCCAAAAGATAACTGGGGCCGTATTCAAAATTATCAAATAATCATATAAGAGGTGTGAATGATGAAATTATGTATACCTTCAATGGGACAAAATGGAATGGAAGATACAGTCGGTCAGCACTTTGGAAAAGTACCTTACTACACATTGTATGATACGGAAACAAGGGAATCTTCAGTAATATCAAACACAAGCGAGCACAACGGTGGAACAGGTCTTCCTCCTGAGATTATGGCAAAAGAAAATGTTGATGTAATGCTCTGTGGCGGCCTTGGAAAGAAGGCTGTAGATATGTTTGAGCAGTATGGTATCGATGTATTTATCGGTGCTACGGGCAGTATTCAGGATGCTGTTGCTGCATGGGAAGCAAGCAAGCTTTCAAAGGCAACACGTGACAACTCATGTGCAGGTCACGGTCATGATCACGGCCACGATGGTCACTGCCACTAATATTTTTAAGGTGTATAGTACATGAAAATTGCTATCGCAAGCGGCAAAGGTGGCACCGGTAAAACTACAGTTGCTGTGAACTTTGCCCTTGCGATGGGCAATGCCCAGCTCTTTGACTGTGACGTTGAAGAGCCGAATTGCAATCTCTTTTTAGGTCTGGATCTTAAAAAACAGGAAGATGTCACTATCTGTGTTCCTGAAATTGATACTGAAAAGTGCAGCCTTTGTGGAAGCTGTGCAGAATTCTGCCGCTATAATGCAATAGCAAAACTTCCTCTACGTGTCATGATTTTTCCAAAACTTTGTCACGGTTGTGGTGGGTGCCAGATAGTCTGTCCTGAAAATGCAATTTCAGAGATCAAAAGACCAATCGGAATTATTGAAAAAGGAGTTCATCCCGACTCTGGAATTAGTTTTTTTCAGGGAACACTTGAAATTGGTGAACCAATGGCTACTCCGATTATAAAGCGGTTACAGGCACACATAGATAAAAGTGCGGTTGCTGTCGTCGACTCTCCTCCGGGGACTGCATGTCCTGTTATAGCAGCTGTGGGAGATATGGATTACTGTGTGCTTGTAACTGAGCCTACTCCATTTGGACTAAACGACCTGATTCTTGCTGTGGAAGTTGTAAGGCAACTGGAAGTTCCATTCGGTGTTATTATCAATCGGCATGGTTCCGGCGATAGCCGTGTGGAAGATTATTGTCTTTCAGAGGACATTCCTGTTCTGATGAAGATTCCTTACAACAGGGAAATGGCAGTTCTCTATTCGGAAGGCATTCCCTTTGTGCAACGAATGCCGCAGTGGAAAGAAACTTTCAGGGCTTTATATCGTGATATTTGTTCTATCTATTCAAAAAATGCATCTGATTCATCGGGTAAGTTCGTTTCAGGGGTGAACAGTTAATGGTGAAACAGTTAACTGTAATTAGTGGAAAAGGCGGGACAGGCAAGACCACTTTTACCTCATCTTTTGCTGCACTTGCAAAAAATGCAGTTATTGCAGATTGTGATGTTGATGCAGCAGATATGCATCTTATATTACAACCTGAAGTATCTGAGACTAACGATTTCTATGGTCTGGATATTGCCAGCATTGATAATGAACTATGTATTGATTGTGGAACGTGTGTTTCTTCCTGCAGGTTCGGTGCAATAAGTTCTGATTATGTTGTTGATCCTTACAAATGTGAAGGCTGTGGTGTATGTGAGTATGTTTGTCCCGAAAATGCTGTCAGCATGATCAAAAAAAAGGCTGGTGAATATTATTGTTCTAGTACCAGATTTGGTCCGCTTGTTCATGCAAAACTTGGTGTTGGTGAAGAGGCCAGTGGTAAATTAGTCTCTGATGTCCGTCGTCGAGCTTCTGAGCTTGCAGAACAAAATAGTAAGGACCTGATAATCGTTGACGGTCCTCCGGGAACCGGCTGTGCTGTCATAGCTGCCATTACTGGTACTGATCAGGTGCTTGTGGTAACAGAACCTACTAAATCCGGCGTACACGACCTTGAAAGAGTTGTGCAGGTGGCACAGCATTTTAGAGTTCCGGTTGCAGTCTGTATAAATAAATGCGATATTAACGACAGACTTTCAGTTTCTATTGTCGAATACTGTAAAAACAATGGTATTCCTGTTATGGGGATGCTTCCTTATGATGATATTGTCATTGAATCTATGGTGGCAGGAAGATCCGTGGTTGAATATTCGGATGGTCAATTCTCCGAAAGCATCAGGCTGGTCTGGGAAGAACTTGAGGATCTTCTGATGCAGGATAAAGCAGGTTTGCTTTAATTATTATAATCTGTTTTTTTTCTTCTTCTTCTCCTTTTCAATTATTTCGAGTAACTGTTCTATTTTTAGCCAGGTTCTTATTATCATAATAAACCATGACAAATCTCCGATATATTTTTATTCTATATTATCAAAGAATTATTTAGGTGAAAATTATGGCCCACTCTGCAAACGGAACCATGGGCTCCTTTGCCCATATAGTACAATCTCTTCCTGATTATTCCGAGATTATCATAGCTCTGATGATACTGGTGTTGCTACTAATCTCAATGGATGAGATCATGGACTTTATCTACATGGTAAGGGACATATTCATTTACAAAAGCATGCCCTTCAGCTGAAGCTAAAAAACAAAAAATGGCTGCAGTATTGTGCAGTCACTTATTCCTGAAAGGTGCCCAGGGGAGAACACACATTGGGCATTCCTTTCCAAATCCTGCTGCTGCATAGCCTGTCATTCCTCCGGCAGCATTCATGACATTTTCGAAACCATGCCTGAGTAAGAGACTGCATCCCATTCCTGATCTCTGGCCTGATCCGCATATAAGAACAGTTTCATCTTCCGGGTTAAGTTCGGTATACCTTTCTCTTAATTCATGCACCGGGATATTAACAGCTCCTTCGATGTGGAAATCATCATATTCTGATCTTTCCCTTACATCTACTATTATCATTTTCTCTCCTCTGTGTATTCTCTCATTCAGCTCCGGTGCTGATATCTGGGGAATGTGCTTTGCATTAAATCCTTCTGTTACCCATCCGTACATTCCCTCTTCCAGGTATCCCTGGATTTTGTCAAGTCCAACACGATGCAGTTGCTGGCATGCATCAAAAGCCTGCGTGTAGTTGTCTGAAACAAGAATTATATTTTTTTCAGGGGGTATGAGCCATCCTGCATAGGTGGGGAAATTTGAATTTATATCGATATTGTAGGAGTTCGGGATATGCTGTCCTCCAAAGGACTCAAAGCTGCGGACATCAAGAACTAATGCATTTTCCATTTTACTCTTAAATTCTCCATTGTTCAGGGCTTCAGGGATTTTCAGCTTCTTTAATAATTCTGGTCCTATGCGGTTAATTTCCGTACACCTGCTAAAGTGATCAGGTGCGGAAGGCATGTTATTTGTAAGAGATTCTATGAATTCCGGTCTGTCATCTATCAGAAGTGCGTAGTTGAATTTTTTTTCATACCCCATTGTGCTGCTTCTTTTTGATGCCATTGCCCTTCCGCAAAGTGAACCTGCACCATGTGCAGGGTATATTTCGCAGAATTCAGGTAGTTTGAGTAATTTCTCATGGAGTGTATCATATAGTTTTGAAGCCAGTTCCTCAGCTCTCCCCGGGAACAAATCCGGCCTTCCTACATCTCCCACAAACATCGTATCGCCGCAGAAAACTGCCACAGGTTCTTTTCCCCTCGTTGTGTCTGTAACTATGTAGGATATGTGTTCAGGTGTGTGGCCTGGAGTTTCTACAATATCAAGTTTTATGTCTTCTATTTCAATAGAATCTCCTTCTGAGAGGGGGACATGCTTAAAATCGCATTTTGCTTTTTCAGGAGCGTATATTGGAGCACCTGTCCTTTTAGAAAGATCTATGTGTCCTGAAATAAAATCTGCATGCAGGTGAGTTTCAAGGATGTGCGTAATTTTAATTCCAAGTTCTCTTGTAATATTGATGTATATGTCAATATCTCGTCTTGGATCGATTATCGCACAGGTTTTGTCTCCTGCCAGTATGTAGGAACTATGCGCTATTTTTTCAGTAAATATTTGTTGTATTAACATTTTAACCCCATTATTTATGTGACAGTTTGGTTTTAGTATTTTATGCTGCATGTGGGAGTTTTATTCATTAGTAATTCTGTATGTGTTGGATATTTTTGGAGTATATGCAAAAATAGGTCTTATTTTTGACTAAAATTCAAAACACATATATACTCCTTCTTTGTTATGGGTTAGCATGCAGGAAATTACAGGTTTGGAGCTATCTCCTAAAAAAGTGGAATATCTAAAATTCCTTCTAAAAAAAGGTGATCTTGTAAAGACTACGGATATTTCTACAGAATTGAATGTCGATCCTTCAACTTCTACAAAGACAATAAATGATCTCTCAGGGTCCGGTTATGTAGATCATATTCCTTATCGTGGTGTGCGTCTTACTGAAATGGGAAGGGAATTTGCAGAATTTTTCGTAAACAGGCATAATATCCTGAGTCTTATGCTGAGTCATTATGGTCTTTCTTCAGATGATGCCTGCAGCGAAGTATCCCGTTTTGAAGCATTTGTTTCAAAGGATGCTATCGATACTATTTGTGGTGCAATGGGTCATCCTACTGTAAGTGTTTGTGGTAAAATCAAACATTCTTCGTGCAATTTGCATTAATTATTTTGTGTCGGCGTGTTTAATTTCTTAAAAAAGTGGATTTTCACTCAATATTTGGGGTATGGCCAAATAATCTGCATATGCTGCCAAAATGTATTGTGCATTTATGTTCAATTTATATTATCATCAATGAATGGAGTATCTAAATGAAGAAAATAAGTATGGTATTAATTACACTCCTTTTAATGGGAGTTGTTCTGACTGCCGGGTGTGTAGATGAAGACAGTTCTACAGATGTTGTGTCCGATTCGGATGCCGTATCTGATACGTATCCAATTGTCGTGGGAGTTAGTATTGTCCCACAGCAGGAATTTGTAGAAAAGATTGCAGGTGACAACGTGGAAGTTGTGGTAATGGTTCCTCCGGGAGCAAGTCCTCACTCTTATGAACCAACGCCAAGCCAACTTACAGCTCTCAGCAATGCAAAAATGTATGCGATGGTAGGTTCTGGAATCACAGTGGAAGACACTATGATAGATAAACTTGCAGATCTGAATTCCGATATGCTCATTGTTGATTGTTCAGAAGGAATCACTCTAACTGAAATGGCAGCTCACAGCCACGATGAGGAAGAAGATCATGATCTTGAAAATGAAACTGAAGAAGAACACGATCATGAGGAAGAAAGCCTCGATCCACATATATGGACCTCACCTGATAATGTAGAAATAATGGTTGAGAACATTTATCAGGGACTTGTTGAAGTCGATCCTGCTAATCAGGAAACCTATCTTGCCAACAAGAATGCATATCTTGAAGAGCTGCATGAGCTTGATGAGCAGATCCAGTCTACACTAGAAGGTAAAGAAGGTAGCAGCTTTATGGTCTACCATCCTGCATGGGGATACTTTGCCAGGCACTACGGAATAACACAGGTTGCTGTTGAGATAGAAGGTAAAGAACCAAGTGTCCAGGACATGCAATCTGTTATTGATCTGGCAAATGAGGAAGGCATTAAGGTCATTTTCGTGCAGTCAGGTTTTAGTACTGTCAGTGCAGAAGCTATAGCAAGTGAGATTGACGGAGAGGTAATTGAGGTCGATCCGCTAGCAAAGGATTATATAGATAATCTTGCAAAGGTAGCAGAAGCGTTTGAAAAAGGACTGGCTTAAATGGAAAATGTGATTGATCTTAAGGATGTATGGGTAAGTTATGATAATGTCAGGGTTCTTGAGTCAGTGAACCTTACTGTAAAGGATAAAGATTTCCTGGCTATCATCGGTCCCAACGGAGGAGGCAAAAGCACTCTTCTAAAAGTCATCCTTGGATTGATCAAACCTGATAAAGGTTCTGTAACTTTATTGGGTGGCAGACCCGCAAAAACCAGAAAGGATGTGGGTTATGTCCCCCAATATCACTCTTCTAACCTTGATTTTCCCGTAACAGTATGGGATGTTGTCCTTATGGGGCGTCTGAGTCACAAAGGTCCATTGCAGCGATATAATGATGAAGATCGTAATGCAGCCCTTGAAGCTCTTAAAACAGTTGGTATGCTTGATTTTAAGGACAGGCAGATAGGCGAGCTCTCAGGTGGTCAGAAACAGAGGGTTTTCATTGCCCGCTCCCTTGTTACGAAACCGAAACTGTTAATACTGGATGAACCGTCCACTGGTATAGATTCCAGAATGCAGAAGGAATTCTATGAGCTCCTGAATAAACTGAAATCACAGATTGCCATTGTAATGGTGACCCATGATATCAGTGCGGTCTCAGTCTATGTGGATAAGATAGGCTGTCTGAACAGGAAGTTCCATTATCACGATGATAAGGAAATAAGTCCGCATGATCTGGAAGTGTCATATCAGTGTCCTGTAGAATTAATAGCACATGGTGTACCACACAGGGTACTGAAAGAGCACTGAGGTGAAACGCTATGCTTGAAATACTCCAGTATGACTTCATGAGGAATGCAATTTTAGCCGCAATTCTTGCCAGTGTTGCGTGTGGTATAATCGGTGTTTATGTCGTTGTGAAAAAGATTGTTTTTATCAGCGGGGGAATTACACATGCTTCTTTTGGTGGAATTGGTCTGGGTTACTATCTCGGGATTAATCCTTTATTTGGCCTGATACCATTCAGTCTTTTGTCTGCAGTTGTTATGGGTCTTGTAAGCAAACGTGCAAAAGTGGCCGAAGATACTGCAATAGGCATTCTGTGGTCTCTTGGAATGGCCATTGGTATTATTCTTATTTACTGGACGCCGGGCTATGCACCGGATCTTATGACATACCTTTTTGGTAATATTCTGACAGTTCCGATGTCTGATATATATTTGATGCTGGGACTGGATGTTGTAATTATATTTGTTGTCTATGCATATTATAAGCATTTCATGGCTCTTTGTTTTGATGAGGAATTCACCACAGTCTCCGGGCTGTCAGCAGAAAAGCTGTATCTGCTTCTTCTTTGCCTTATAGCACTTACAATAGTACTTCTGATCAAAGTAGTTGGTATCATTCTGATAATTGCACTTCTGACAATGCCGGCATCACTAAGCAGGCACTATACTAACAATCTTGGAAAGATGATGTACCTGGCAATTATTTTTGGTGTCCTTTTCAGTCTGGCAGGACTCTTCCTTTCATACCTGTTTGATGCACCTTCCGGAGCCACCATTATACTTTCAATGTCAACAGTATATATACTGCATTTCCTGTATGATGGGCTTAAACCAAAAATAGCTTCAGATTAGAACTCTGAAATGATCTCTTTTATCTTTTTAAGAACAAGAATGGCATCTTCTCTTTTGATGTCACGTTCATTTTCTTTACAGAACTGAAGGAGCCTTTCAGCCTTTTCTTTTGATATTATTCCTTCTTTTTCTGCTGTTCTTGAGATTCCAAAATAGCTTCTTTCTGTGTAATGGGTTTTTTTTGCAAGCTGTATTATAAGCCTACATTCATCATCATCAATGATGCCTGCAGAGTTTGCAGCTTTCAGTGTTTCCCTTATATTTACCATGGGGCTGGAAACTGATTCGAATGTATCAGGATTTGTGGCAACAGCAACCTCGTCATCGTCTTCGATAACTCCATCCCTGTACCACTCGTAGACTGTCCCTACTCCTTCCATTCCATGAATATCAAGTTCTGATGCCCTCAGGGCTCCCATACTGCAGCCACCGATGACGGTAACTCCATCTTTTATTACATTTATAATCTCTTTGTGGGCTGCGGCTGCCCTGCTAAAAAAGATGCCATCTATGATGCCTATTATTTTGTATCCTTCACTGGCAGCTTTACCAATATCTCCTCTTGATATGGGTGGCCAGTATGTGGCATCAAGGATTTTTGCTGCATCTTCATGACTGATGCTGGAACCTGCAAATATGAGAACTTCTGATCTGGTATTCATTTTCTGCGTCCTTTTCTCCATGGTCTTTCATGTGGAGCCATTTTCTTTCTTGGTCCGGACTTTACCCTGTTACCAACTCTTTCCCTATCAAGTGTGTACATTTCAAATGTAGGAATTATTACCCTTACAACCGGGACTGGTATGCTTTCGCGGGAAAGGTCAACAACAATAGCTGAGTCTGTAACTTTTTTGAGTTGCTCATCTATTACATCAATACTCTCAGCAGGTGTGGTCTTTGACAGGTCTTTCAGTTCGGAGACTGAAACTTTCTCTCCATCCTCGTACCAGTATTTATTCATGCGCTTTATCCTGTCGTACCCTATATCCCTGACAAACCCTTCGCGGTCTGTATCTTCACGGGCACCGTGTATCTGTACAACCCTTGATTGAGCAGCTTCTGTGAGTGCTCTTCTTACTGCGATTTCAGGTTTGAGATGTGTGCCTGCTCCCATTACCAGAAGTGCAGCGTCTTTGAGTCTCACGTCATCTGTAGCAACAACAACAGTTGTTATATCGGTGTCATGGTTAAGTGCCCATATTTTAACGTCAACTTCATTATCTGTGAACTTGCGAAGAATTTCATAATTTTCTCCGTCTTCTTCTGTGAGAATTATCTCTTTACCTGGGTTTCTGGTAAATTCCGCAATACTCAGTGCATCTCTTTCAATAACTTCGAGCAATCCGTGGAATATGGCTTCTTCAATAGTATTGCCTGCAGCAAGCCCATTAGTATTGCTTCTGAAAAGCTTTAATGTTCTTCCGGGTGCTTCATAAGGGTGATACACTGAATTAGCAGGAACAAAAGTCTCTTCATTTTTCAAAAGGTCCCAGCCCTGTACCCATTCTATAAGGGCGGTTGGGTTGTAACTTTCAGCTATGATCAGGGACTGTGGGCTTACAACCTGATTCTCTTTGATGAGATTTTCATAACTTTCTACTACGTGAATTGCTTTAATTTCATCCTTTACGTTTTCATTTATGCCGCTTTTTTCAGCAAGGCAACGCTCAAAACCTTCCATCATGGATGAAATTCTTGCTTGCGTTTCGGTGCTTCCTTTGCCGGAATAAACTGAGATAGCCCCCTCTGCTGCACTTGGTCTGATTGATGAAAAAACGGGTATGCCAAGTCTGTCCAGATCGGTAATGCTGGCTATTCTGGTGACACCTATGCTTTTGAGATTATCTTTTGTTTTCTCAAGGGTGCTGTTTTCATCAAGCACTCGCTGGGTACCGTCCATGAAGCTAATCGATCTGTCAATGTTTATCTCTGGCATGATTAGCGAGAGTCTCTGCATGTATTATATCTTTTACGACAAGGCACACTATGTTTTTGCGTCTTCATTTCAAGTAAACAGTTAAATACTGTGGGATAAGAGTCTAAATGGGGTTATAATATGAAAATTAAAGCATTCATGCTTTTACTTTTGGTATGTGCCATCAGCATATCCGGTTGTGCCGATTCTGACAACGGGGATGACATAGTGCCTTCAAATAGTGAAGAAGAACCTATGGCAGATGATTCTATGGATGAATCCATGAATGAGGAGATGGAAGATACTATGGATGATGAAATGGGCCAGATGTCGGAACCTGATGCAGAAGCTATTTTTTCGGAAATAACTGATGCAGATAACTACAAAGAATGGAGTATCTGGCCCGGCACCGGGGCGATGGAGGATGGTACAGGAGTGCATGGTGAATACGTAACCGTCTATGTTTCTGACAATGCAGTTTCTGCTGCTGAAGTTGGTGGGGAGATGCTGCCTTATGAAACAATGGTTGTGAAAGAGGGTTTTAATGAGGATGAAGAACTAACTGGAATCTATTTGATGTATAAGATTGAGGATTATGATCCTGAGAACAATGACTGGTTTTGGGCAGCTTATTCTCCGGATGGGAATGTTAATGCTGAAGGCAGGGTTGCAGGCTGCATAAATTGCCATTCTGATGAGCAGGATGCTGATTATGTATTCTTCAATGCTTAATTCTTTTTTTCTTTTCTTCTTTTTCAATCGGTATGTTTTTATAGGATGTGGTATATTTATTATGTTTAGCTCGCAGACATACAATTAATATTGTTTCAAAGATATAATATTTGTTGCAATTTTCAGTATGTCAGCTAATAAGATAAAATGAGAGACAGGAGGCAAAATATGAGAGACACGAAAAAATACAGAAAGACTGATACTTCCAGAGACTGCCATGCAGTTGTGGACGGAATATCAAAAGACAAACTCACTGCTGAGGAAATGGAGCTTTATCGCTTCATGGTAGGCGGTGTGCAGGCAAAATAGCCTGCAAAACTATTTTTATTTTCTCTGCATAGTGCTTGCTATGTATGATGTTCTTAGCGTGAGAGAAGATTTTCCAGTATTGAAAGAAGTTATCTATCTTGACAACGCAGCCACCACCCAGACTCCGGTTCAGGCTGTTTATGCAATGCAGGACTATTTTTTCAAATATGCAGCAAACCATGGCCGTGGTGCCCACAGGCTTGCAAGGGAAACTACCAATCACTATGAAGATGCAAGGGAATCTGTGGCATCCTTCTTTAACATTGATGCTGAAAAAACCATTTTTACAAAGAATGCTACAGAAAGCATCAACATTGTTTCACGGGGCTTTCCATGGAAAAAAGGTGATCATGTAATCGTAACCCTTGTAGAACATCATTCCAACCTGCTTCCGTGGATGCGCCTGAGGGATATAGGCGTTGAAGTAACGGTTGTTGATGTTGATGTCGCAGGTGTTGTAAATCCTGAAGAAATTCGCAGTGCTATTAAAGACAACACCCGGCTTATAGCTGTAAATCATGTATCTAATGTATTTGGTTCTGTACAGGACATTGAAACGATATCCGGTATTGCAAAACAGGCAGGAGTGAAAATACTTGTTGATGGCTCACAGTCCGCAGGTAATATGTCTATTGATATGAAATCTGTTGATCCTGATTTTTTTGTATGTCCGGGACATAAGGGTTTGCTTGGGCCGCAGGGAACAGGTGTTCTTTATATCAAAGAGCCGGATGAGATTGAATCATTGTTCCTTGGCGGTGGGATGGTAAGCTCTGTGACAAGGGAATCTTTTAAGATGGAGCCAAGTCCTGCAAAGTTTGAAGCAGGCACTCCCAATATTCCCGGTGTCATTGGTCTTGGACGTTCAGTGGAATATGTTGCAGAATTAGGTGTTGATTCAATACAAAAACATGAATTTGAACTTGCAAGAGAAGCGGCTTCACGTCTTGAAGATATCGCAGGTGTTGAGGTCTATGGTCCAAAAAAGCGTGCAGGTGTAGTACCATTTAATGTCACTGGTATGAATGCACACGATGTTGCAATGATACTTGACCAGACTAAAGGAATATGTGTCAGAAGCGGTTACCATTGCGCAATGCCCGGAGTTGATAATCTTGGTGTCAATGGTACTGTGAGAGCATCATTTGGATTGTATAATACAGAAGATGAACTTGAATCTCTTGTGAAGACGGTTTCAGATATCACTGCACTTGTATGAGGTAATATAATACAATTAAAACGTGTTTTAATATTGCTGATTCTTTGCTGTATCTCATTTTTGGCAGAACAAAAGCAAAAAGTTATTATGCGCTAATAATTATATTAGTCTTGCAAACTGGTATTCTAAAAACACATAAGATTATCTTATTATGAAAAATGACAGCTAAGAATCGTAACTAATAACGGGCAACTAACAATGGTTATCATCAATGAGAGCTAATTATCTGGCAAGAGGGGAGTTCAATTGAGCAAAGACATTCTTTTGTGGGATGAAACAATTTTCAGCAACGGTGAGGTTCTTGAATTTGATTACCTGCCGGAGTATTTTGCACACAGGGATTCCCAGATGCAGGCGCTTCGTTTTAGTCTTAAACCCGCCCTGCGGGGAATGCGCCCTGTAAATTGTCTTGTAAAAGGTCCTCCCGGAACCGGGAAAACCACTGCTGTAATGAAGATTTTCAACGAGGTAAAAGAGTATACTGATGATGTTGCTTTTGTAAAAGTTAATTGTCAGATTGACTCTACCAGATTTGCTGTTGTTTCCAGAATTTATGAACAACTGGTTCACATCACACCGCCTTCATCCGGAATATCGTTCCGCAGACTTTTTGAGAAAGTGATAAAGTATCTGCTTGATTCAAACAAAACGCTTGTTGTGGCGCTTGATGATATTAACTACCTTTTTCCCGAAGGGCACGCAGATGAAGTAATGTATTCACTTTTAAGAGCACATGAACAGTATCCCGGAGCAAGAATCTCGGTTATTGCGATCATCAGTGATGTTGGTATTCCCTACAGTTTTGATCCCCGTGTAGGTTCAGTATTCCTGCCGGAAGAAATTGCATTTCCAAGATACGAAATATCTGAAATTGCAGATATCATCTCCAGTCGTGTTAAACATGCCTTTTTCAAGGATGTTGTTTCTGATGAAGCACTGGATATGGTTGTAACTTATGTGGACAGGACAGGGGATTTAAGAATTGGTATTGACCTTTTGAAACGTTCAGGTCTTAATGCAGAAAGAAGGGCAAGTAAGAACGTATCTGTTGAAGATGTTGACAAGGCCTATGAAGCTTCAAGACTCCTGCACCTGTGCCGCAATATCAAATCTCTTTCCGATCATGAAAAGACATTGCTCGGTTTAATTGCAAAAGACAGCAGTCTACCAACCGGTGAGCTTTATAAGTTATTCCATGAGGTAACCGGACTTGGTTATACTCGTTTTTATGAGATTATTGAAAAAATGCACATTTCAAGGTTAATTGATGCAGACTTCTCAGGTAAGGGTATGCGTGGCAGAACCAGATATGTAGCACCTGCCTATGATTCAAAAGATATACTCAAATGTCTTGAGTAATTATTTTTAAAAACTTAATTTTCTATTAAAAAAGCAGTTTTGCGCAGAATTCAGAAGAACCTGCGCAAATGAGTTAGTGTTGTATATTTTTCGTTAATAGGACATTTACATGTCCATTCCGCCCATCATTCCTGGGGGCATGCCGCCTGGAACCATGTCTTCTGCTGAAGGTCCTGCTGGTCCCTGCTTGGATGCAATGATGTCGTCGATCCTGAGAATCATGACTGCGGATTCTGCTGCTGCGTTGATTGCCTGGGTCTTTACTCTGAGTGGCTCTACAACTCCAGCTTCCCACATGTCGATTACCTGTCCTTCGTAGACGTTGAGACCTGCTGTCTTTACGCCCTTCTCGTGGTGTGCACGGAGCTCCATGAGCATGTCTATTGGGTCAAGACCTGCGTTCTCTGCAAGGGTTCTTGGAATTACTTCAAGTGCCTCTGCAAATGCCTTGACTGCAAGCTGCTCTCTTCCGCTGAGTGTTGCTGCGTATTCCTGGAGTCTGAGTGCAACCTCTACTTCAGGTGATCCGCCACCAGCTACGAGCTTCTCGTCTTCGATTGCTACGCCAACTACTCTGAGGGAGTCGTTGAGTGCTCTCTCGATGTTGTCGATTACGTGCTCTGTTCCGCCACGGAGGAGGATTGAAACTGCCTTTGGATTGTCGCAGCCTGTTACGAAGGTCATTGGGTCGCCGCCAATCTTCTTCTCTTCTACAAGGTCTGCCTTACCCATGTCAGCATCGGTGATTTCGTCTACGTTTGTGATGAGTTTTGCACCGGTTGCTCTTGCGAGTTTCTGCATGTCACTCTTCTTTACACGCCTGATTGCGAATACGCCTGCCTTTGCAAGGTAGTGCTGTGCCATGTCATCGATTCCTTTCTGGCAGAATACGACGTTTGCACCACTGCTGGTTACCTTGTCAACGAGGTCCTTGATCATCTTTTCTTCCTGGTCAAGGAAAGACTGGAGCATCTCAGGTGATGTGATTGAGATTTCAGCATCTACTTCTGTGTCTTTAAGTTCGATTGCTGTGTTGATAAGAGCGATCTTTGCGTTCTCAATCTTCTTTGGCATGTTGGTGTGTACACGTTCCTTGTCGATGATCATGCCTTTGATGAGCTCTGTCTCTTCGATACGTGCACCAACTTTCTTCTCTACCTTGATGTTGTCCATGTCGACCTGGTTGTCTTCGTCAGCAATGCTTACGATAGCGTCAACAGTAACGTTTGCAAGGACTTCCTTTGTTGCTTCTGCACCCTTTCCGGTCATTGCTGTTCCGGAGATGTTGATGAGAATGTCCCTGTTTTCTCTGGTAACTGACTTTGCGAGTGTCTTAATTATTTCACTTGCCTTCTCAGAAGCCATTCTGTAACCGGATGCAATGATTGTTGGGTGTACATCCTGCTCGATAAGTTCTTCTGCCTTCTTGAGGAGTTCGCCGGCAATTACAGCAGCTGTTGTAGTTCCATCTCCAACTTCATCGTCCTGGGTCTTGGAAACTTCAACTATCATCTTTGCTGCAGGGTGCTCAATGTCCATCTCTTTAAGAATGGTTGCACCATCGTTTGTAATTACTACATCTCCGAGACTGTCTACAAGCATCTTGTCCATACCTTTTGGTCCAAGTGTTGTTCTAACAGCTTCAGCGACTGCTTTAGCAGCCATGATGTTGTTGCTCTGTGCTTCTCTGCCTCTGGTTCTCTGGCTTCCTTCTCTTAATATGAAAATTGGCTGTCCAGCCATCTGTCCTGCCATAGTTGTCTATCCTCCTATGTTATGAAATTAGAATGACATTTATTCTCAAGTCGTTTTTTAATGTTTGTAGTTCTATATAAACGTATCGGATTGGCTGAGTTCTTCACGAAGAAAGAATAAGCTAGTCACAATTGGAAAAAAGATGTAAAATTAAAGAAAAATAAAGAAAAAAAGATTGGTGAAAGTGAGAATTCCTCACCTTACAATTGACTTAGGGGATCTGCTAAGGAATCTTCTCTTAGCACCGGATGAAGTGTATCTCTGTGCTGGTCCTGGATGAGCTTTTCCTTCCCTGCACTTTGGTACCTTGATTGTTCTTCCTTTTCGTCCCTTTACTTTTGACCATTCAATGCTGCCTGTTTTACCCATGATAAAATCCTCTTGAATTGTTATTTATAAGTATTTGTAAATTAATGTTAATTTAAAGTTATTTTATGTTTAACCTAGATATATAGTTCTAGTCGTTGAGTTTACTTCTAGACGTAATGCTTAGTATTAAAGCTTACGGGAATATGAGAGCAAAATTACTTGTACACAGCAGAGATTATGCATCCATACAAGCAGGAGTTGATAAAATAATCCCGGCAATTGAGAAACAGCTGGAAGCAGTAAAAGACGAGCTTCAGGGTGTACAAGATTATCCCAATGAAGAGCTCATATCTATTATACAGGAAGTTGGTTTTGAATGTGATTTCTGTGCCCGCTGCTGCACAAGGGTATTTAATGATCATGTTTTCCTTCTTAATGAAGATGTCATAAGAATGAATCAAATAAATCCTGATTGCATGGAACCTGCACCATATTTTGAACTATGTGATCAACAAGGTCGTTTCTATGTATCCGGCTATGCTCTAAAAGCAAAAGAAGACGGTTCATGTATTTTCTTAAATGAAGAAAAGCGATGCAAGATCTATTCACAGCGCCCCACAATTTGCAGTCTTTATCCTTACATGCTTCATCGCGAACCGGATGAGAACGGCAATGTAGACTGGAGACAGATAAGCGGCCTTAACCAGCACGGTTGCTATCATACTGAGATTAGTGATGAAGAAGCAAGTGAGATTGCAGACCAGATAAAATCATATGAAACCAGTTATCTTTCCCAGCTTATTGAGTTTTTCAAAAAAGCAGAAGAACATTTCAGCAAGAAGAAACTGAAACATGTTCAGGGTGTGTATGACAGGGAAATGCGGAAGTTCAATAAAGGCGGAGAAATTACAGTATCTGTCTATTATAACGGTGAATTTGTAGAGCACAAATTCAAAGGCCAGGAATAAAACCAGAATTGAAACTGAAATCAAATCCAGAATTAAAACTTATTCCCATGTACCGGTTGCCTGACCTGTAAGTGCCAGCTTTCCCATAACTTTTTTGTAACGCTTACTTACAGGCGATGTTTTCACATCAATATAAGGAGTTCCAGGAAGTGGAGTCAGGTAATGTGAATGCACATTTCCTCCCTTTTTGCAAATCCACTGAATAAGTTCCAGACTCATGTCCTGCTCTTCTTCAGTCTCATCCGGGAAACCAACCATGAAATCTACCATAGGGGTAATTCCATGATCAAAACAGAGCTCCAGACTCTGGACAACATCATCGACGGTATGCCCTCTGAGAATTTCCCTAAGGATTCGATCACTTCCTGACTGAGCCCCAAGACTCACTTTTGAGTTTGTGCAATACTTTGTGATTAGTTCCAGTGACTCATTGGTAACGAATTCCGGTCTGACTTCTGACGGAAAAGTCCCGAAGAAAATATCTCTGGCACCAGTATCCTTCAGTGCTGATAGCAGTTTTTCCACCTTATCAAAACGTGGATGAATTCCATCACTGCCATATGCCATTGAATTTGAAGACGTAAATCTCAGATCCCGGTAATATCTTGCATATTTCACAATGTTGTCAATACTGCGATGTCTCATTTTGTTCCCGAAAAGACGTGGTGTCTGGCAGTATCTACACCTGAATGGACACCCTCTACTTATCTCAAGAGGTGACATCACGATGTCCGGGTCAAAACATGGATACTTATCAAGGTCAACAGGTTCCCTTTTATCAGTGATGATGATTTTTCCCGAATCATCCTTGTAGGCAATTCCTTTTACAGTGGAAATGTCCCTTCCTGATTTGATTGCATCAACAAGTTCAGGTAAAGTCTCCTCTCCTTCACCAATCACCACATAATCAAAATACTCAAGTGTCTCTTCTGGTGCACCTGAAGGATGTGGTCCACCTGCAATAAAAATAGATTCGGTGTCTGCTTTTTTAACTTCACTGAAAATGGAATCTTTCTGCCTGGTGGCAAAGCTGTATATCATCACTCCATCGTGAGGCTTTTTGACCTTCAAAGCCTCAGGGACAAGAGGTGCCAGTGCAGCAAGGCTGTAAGTGTTCTTCTTATTCCAGCGAAAGCAGACATCCATAATTTGTCTCTTTATCTCAGTTATTCTTTCTTTAGCTCAACAAAAGCTTCTGTACTGTTGACAATAACCCTGTCACCATTCTTCAAAACTTCATAGGGATCTTTCTCAAGCCTGTCCACAAGAGGTACTTCAGATATTATTGCTCCAACAGCTACGATTGGCTCGGATTCAAGGTTTATCATTGCAGCAGGAGCTACGCCATTCTTGAAAAGCTGATAAATTACATAAGAACCAACAGTGGAACCTTTTCCATGAGGGAAAACAAGTACCTTTCCGGCGATTGACTGTCCGTAAAGTTCGTGCTGGGCTTCAACTATCTCTCCGGTTTCAGGGTCAACATTTCCCAGAAATGAGATTGCATCATTTGTAAGAAGCACTTCACCTTCCGCAACACCTCTGGAAATTGTCCTGCACTTAATTTTCATCGACAACACCTGCCTCATTTATGCAGTCCTCAATACTCGCATATTTTGCAGCTACCTTGCACATACTTGGAACATAGGCAAGAGCCTTTCCTGAGTTCACGGTTATGGATGCATACTTGTTTGTAGCCGGTGATACCACCATGCATGTGTCACATACAACCTTTGCACCGCTTTTCTCAATTTTCTGCACAAGGTCTGGATGCCTTTCAGCAACTTCTCTTGCAGTGCAGACCCACATTTCCTTTTGGAGTTTCTTCCCTTCGACAAGTCCTGCTATTTCTTCCAGTTCCTCAACAGAACAGTGTGGGCATCCAACGGTAATAATTTCACTTGACAGTATGTCCTTATTAGTTTCATAGACCTCGTCAATCTGTGTTCTTTCAACAGGGATGACTTCATCAGGTCTTGTAAATGTCTTTCTGGTAGCTTCTGGTGTAACGCCTTCTATATGATAGAGTGCCACCGCACCGGATGCTGCAAGTGCTGCTCCGAGTGCTTTCATTTCGTTCTTAGAAGGCTCGTTCTTCATGTAGAATATTGGGACTCTGCTTCCGACAGTCTTACCTACAACGTAACCGAGAGCACCAAGGTCAGAGCCTGAAAGTTCACAATCAACTTCTACTGCTACTACAGGTTCCCTCATCTCATCAAGGTGATAGCCGTAGTTTGCAGTCTTGCCCACAAGTGCTGCTGAGAGTGCTGAAGGACCGCCTTCACGGTTTGTCCTTGCACCGATAACAGAATTAGCATAAGATACAGCAGATGATTCACTCCATGCGATATGGTCGTCAAGTGTGACGTTGAATCCTTCAAGGTAATAGGGAGTACAAGTGCACTTTGTCTGGATTCCCAGTTTTGCGTAAGCTTCGATTATTTCCTGCTGCTTCTTTGCAAAAACAGGATCAATACCCATTTCATCCCAGCGGACGATATCCATGCCGGCAGGGTTAAGAATTGAAGGAATCTTCACTTTTCCTTCAAGATCGGATATCCATTCAAGACCTGCATCTCCAATTGTCTTATAAGATACTCCGGCTATCTGTGCACTCTTTACGGGAATAAGTTTGTCAGCGCCGTAGATATCTCCAAGTGCGACAAGAATCTCGATAGCTTTCTGGAGACTTTCTCCGTATTCGCCGTTAAGTGTTTTTTCTTCTTCAGGTGTAAGATACATTCTTTTTCACCGTGTCGTAATTTTCACTCTTTACTCTGGCATCTTTGCACGTTCGAAGTTCTGTGCTTCTTTCAGGACCTTGGTTGCATCAATGCCCATTTTGGTGGTTGTACCATCAGGTGCACCACGTGGATCAAGTGAACTTCCTCTCACGTTTGGTATTATCATCACGTCCATGTCCCCCTTCACTCTGGTTGCAATGGCAAATTCAACATCATGCAGGTCAAAGATATCAATATCATCATCAACCACAACTACATGCTTCAGGCTTGTGTGAGCTGCAAAGGCTGCCATGATGGCGTTCTTTCCGTCACCTTCTGTCTGTTTCTCTATCTGCACAACAGCATGCAGGTAACAGCATCCACCTTCAGTGAGTACTACGTTCTTGACGGTTGTGACCTCGCTGACGGCGTTGAATATCCTTGGCTCGTATGGGACTCCCATCATGAGCAGGTGTTCAGGACCTGCCGGGAGGATTCCGTGGTAGATTGGGTCTTTGCGGTGCAGTATTCTTGTTATGTGTATGACCGGCTCCTGTCTCACAAGGTCGTAGGTTCCTGTGATGTCCACAAATGGTCCTTCATCTACCCTTTCGGTCGGGTCAATGTAACCTTCAAGCACTATTTCTGCATGAGGGACTTTGATTCCGTTTGAGCATTCGAAGAGTTCTACAGGTCTGCCACGAAGTGCAGCAGCGTAGTTGAATTCCTTGCCAGCCGGTACACGCGTGGTTGATGCGAATGTAACTGTAGGGTCAGCACCAAGAACGATTGCAATTGGAAGCTTTTCGCCTTTATCGGATGCATTCTTGTGCATGACATAGCTGTGCCTTGGAGCTACAAGACGTGCTGCAAGTCTTGTTTTATCCACTGCCAGCAGTCTGTGGATAGCTGCATTCATGACACCATCGTATTCTGTTACAACAACTCCGGCTGTAAGGTATGGTCCTGCATCCTTCTCGAAGTGTGTCATTATTGGGAGTTTTGTGAGGTCAACATCATCCTCGATAACTTCCATGGTTGGTGAGTTTTCTACAATAACGACCTCACCATCAGGTGATACTTCTGAGAGTCTCTTGATTATCTTGTCTTTGTCCACGCCGAACATTGTTGCAAGCTCATCCCTTGAACCGAGCACGTTCATGATGGCTTTGTTGCCGTCAATGTCATGGAACAGCACTGGTCCGGGTGTTTTCTTTGCAATACGCGGTGCTTCGAACACCTTTGAAACAGGCTCTGTTACCTCTACGAGTTTCCCGTTCTTCCTGAGCTGGTCGATAAATTCCCTCATGATATCATCCGTGTAAAAGTTGTAATATATTAGTGTAATCTCATTTTTGGGCTAGAATATGAGCCAATTATATTTGAATGCATATACTAAAAGAGGATGTGTAAAGCATTAATATTTAGTCAAAAATTGTGTAACATACATTTATAATGATAGTTAATGAGAGGTTTTTTCCATTGAATAGTGATGTCGAACTTAGTAATAAGGTGATTGGGGACTTAAATCACCTTAAATGGATGACAGAGGATTTATCACAGGGATTACATGAATGTCTGATTAATAGCGAGAAATATCTCCAGCTTGAAGCACTTCATATACTCCCACTATCCAAATTAGAATATTTTTTAAGAACAAGAGGGTTGATTACTCGTCAAAGTGGCATAATAAAAATTATAAAAAATAGTACCATTTTGAATCAATTAGAGAAAGAGCATTTGATTTATTTCTATTACATAAGACATACAATTGTTCATCGTGGTGGATATTTTGATGAAGAATTCTTTAATGATATAAAAAAAGCAGACTTGAAAAGATTGAAGATAGAATTTGATTTCCAAAGCTCACAAGATGATAACAGTTTAAGTCCAATTCATCCGCAAGATGTTGTGAAATATATAGAGTTGATAATTAAACTGGTTATTGAAATTAATGACAATTTTTCATTAAAAAAACTTTAATTTTCTTATCTGATACAATTTCAATCATATTTTTTGAAATATAAACTCCTCTCTTAAAAAATTATAGTGCTTTTTCAGCACCATGCATGATAATATCCCTTATCCCTACCAACCTCAACCGGAATACCAAATAACTCCGTCAGTTTCTCAGCAGTAAGAATATCCTCAATATCTCCGTCTGCAAATATCCTGCCGTCCTTCAGGAGAACCGCACGGTTTATTTCAGGAACAATATCCTCAAGGTCGTGGGTTACAAGGATTATGCTCTTTCCAGCAGCTGCAACCTTGCTCACAGTTTCCCTGAACACATGCTTGCTTTTCAGGTCAAGGCTGTTTGTTGGTTCATCCAGAACAAGTATCATAGGGTCGTGGACAAGTGCCCTTCCGATGAGAACTCTCCTTGCTTCACCGGTTGAAAGGTGGGAAATGTTCTTGCTGGTGAGGTGTCTGATTTCAAGGAAATCAATGATATCTGCTGTCCTTTGCAACATGTAAGGTTCGATCTTCATGTTAGGATAGATACCAATGCTGCTGAAAAATCCGGAAAGCACAACTTCTACTACTGAAATATCTCTTGTATAGTCAAGTTGCAGGTCTCCTGATACGATTCCCATGAGATTTTTCAGGTCAGAGATTACCCATCTGTCCTTTTCCATTATCCTGAAAACCATGCCTTTAGTATCTGCAATTGGGCGATAGTCTCCGATAATAGTTTTAATGATAGATGACTTGCCGGAACCATTCGGTCCGATGAGTGCGATATTTTCATCTTTCTTAATGTTGAAACATAAGGAATCAAGGATAAGTCTGTCATTTTTTCTGACAACAATGTTTTCCATCTCAACAAGAGATTCAGGCATAGTTTCGCTACTTTTCTCTGTGTTTTTTTCTTGCTCTGTCATCTATTGGTCACATGTTTCCTTTCTGCTTGGTGGAATCCGTTTATTTGTCCAAGCATAATAATTCTTTTGCAGACACAATTAATGTGCATTTTAGATTGCTTTTGCTTTGTAATTTCAAAGGATGTTGAAAAGACAATCTTTATATATTTATTGCATAATAATTTCTATTTATCATCTATGGTTGTAATTATATGGTACAAAAGTGGTTTCAATTCAATAGATGGCTAGGAGGTTTCTTATGGATGATGAAATAATCGGAATTGTTCCGAACATGAAAAAAAGTAAGATGTTGGGTATGTCATATGATATGTTCACTTTGATCGCAACACCCGATACTACTGTTATAGCCAAGGTCACACGTGAAATGCTGAATCAGGTCATAAAAGATTCCCGTGCACAGGCTAAAGCTGAAGGAAAAGGCTTTTTCGGTCAATGGGGTGCTCAGATATCCGGTGCGAACAAATACGCAGAAAGGTATGCTAACATGAGTGCACAGACTGCACTGTCAGAGGATAAGGCAAACTTTGCAATCCCAAATTCAACTATCAGTTCTGTCAAGGTCAACAAGAAGACCAGAACAGATGACGATGGCATAAGTCAAACAACCTGGGAGATTATCATTCATTCAGATTCCGGGAAACTGAAGTATAAGACTGATTTTGATCCAAAAGGTCATTTACAGGCCATATACGGTAACCGTGTAAAATAATTTGATTTAATTTGGTTTGAGATTCTCCTCGTTTTCAGCCATTTATGGCTGAACTTTTTATCCTATCTTAAACCCTCTCATTGAAACAGACGCATGCTGGAATCCTTCATGTGTAAACTCAAGTTTTTCGTCTTCTTCCTGTAATGCAATTGCATAAATCATGGGAAGATAATGGTCCAGTGTTGGAACGCCAAGTTTCGCTACTTCACCCATGTTCAGATATTCAATGAGATCCCTGTGGTTACCGGTCAGAAGATTCTCTTTTACTTTCTCATCAAGTTCAACCGCCCAGTCATAAGGTTCTGCATCTACATTCTGAAAATCAATAAGGCTCAGGTTATGGACGATGTTACCGCTGCCAATTATAAGCACACCATTATTTCGAAGTTCTTTGAGTTCAGATGCAAGGTCATAGTGATATTGCATCATTTTAGGATGCCATTCATTGAAAGAGTAATCAATACTCATTTCAAATACCGGAATATCGGCTTCAGGATACATATGTTTAAGAACTGCCCATGATGCATGGTCCAGTCCCCACTGATTGCTGCACTCAACGGTTGCTTTTCTTACGGTTTTGCATGCAAGTTCAGCTTCATTCGGTGCTCCCGGACTGGGATAATCCACCTCATATAATCTGCGTGGAAAACCATAAAAATCATAGATTGTTTTTGGCTTCTCATTGCAGGTTACATATGTTCCGTCGGTCATCCAGTGAGCCGATATCACCATGATGGCCTTTGGCCTTGGAAGTTCTTTCCCGAGTTTCATAAGGCTCTGGGTGTAGCTATTGTCAAGGACGATGTTCATTGGAGAACCATGTCCAATGAAAAGTACAGGCATTTTGTTGGTTGATGTATTTCCACTCATAGTAACCCTATGTGAACAATGTCTGGATTGTATTAACCTTTTCTTTACAATCATTGCAAATAGCTTCACTTATATACTGTCCTTTCCTACTCTTATTGTGACTCCTGAACTCCTTTCATCAATGAATAAAATGATTGCAGATTTCAGTTCACTTCCTGTAATAGAAGGTTATTACCTTGTACTGGGTGGTGGGAAAATAGGAAGTGATTTTGCCAGATATGCTAAGGAGAAGTCTTTCCCTTTTGTTGTGATAATTGATGTCGATGATTCTGCTAATGCTACCAACAGTTCAGTAACTGTTGACCGTGAAGAGCTTTTCAGTCTGATAAAGGAGTTCCACAAGTCAAAATCAAATTCAGGAAAGATTTACTTCCACTGCATGGATGTGAGAAAAGTTCCTGAGATTCTTGAAGCCGGGATTCCGGAATTCATAATTCCTGCTGTTCCAACACATGCGGTTTTAAATATGGCAATTGACATGATGAGTTCAATTTCTTCAGAAAATCTCATTTCAGCTGTTCAGATTGATGTAAATAGTGAAAACAATGAACACAATGAGAAAACGACAGAATATTTCAACGACATTCTCTCACTTTTGCCTGAAAATATTGTTGTGTTCAGTTCCCTGAAGGATGGAGCAATCATGCTCTCATATGCAAAGACAGGAGAAATTTGTCCTGATAATTGCATGGGACCTGCTGAATATTGCTACAATTTCAAGAGAGAAAAACCCGAAACAATCACGTCTTATGCCCGGAAATTGCTTCCATCTCACAAAGGTTGGGTTTTTGAGAGCTGCCAGATGAAACCGGGAATCGGTGGAATCAGGGGAGTTGATTTCAAAGAATATATGCTCTCTTTAATGGAACATGTAAAGTCAGTTTCTGAAAACAGGGATTCATGTCCAATTGGAGGTCGTGTTTTCTTTATTGCAACGACCTGTAATTGTCATGGGATAATGAATCTGCTTGAAATTATGTGAAGTATTTTTTGCTATCGGGTAAATTGTTGAGTGGACTTTCTAAATTGATAGCACCGGTTATTTATACCATAGGGTGATAGTACGTATTAGTTCGATTGCTCAACGATTAATAAAGGGTTACTCTATTTTTGCGTGCTTCTTTTAACAATTGCTGACAGTAAGAAGTAGCCGTATCGGAATGAGCGATTTGGTTTTAGCAGGTATTAACTGTTCATACAATAATTCTCAGTCTCGGTTCTGCTGTGCGAACTATGTAAAAATTCAGGAGATATATAATATGGGATTTAATAACAGAGGCGGAAATAATAGAGGCGGCGGTGGCGGCTTTAGGTCAAACAACGGTCCAAGAGAAATGCACAAGGCAATCTGCTCTGACTGCAAACAGGAGACCGAAGTTCCTTTCAAGCCATCAGGTGACAGGCCTGTATACTGCAGGGAATGTTTCCAGAACCACAGACCTAAAAGATACTAATTATTTAGTATTATTTCGTCTATTTCAGACAGATACGATGTTGTCATAGATTTGGCACGATAGTATCTGTCAACACAACTTTTTTTGATCCTTGTTTTTTATACGATCAGTTTCCGTAAGCTAAGCTAGAGAGGAACGAAGGTATGAAGTTAGAAAAGGTGTTATGCCCGGTTTGTGGTTCCCATATTCTTGCAGGTATTCCACTGGGACAAAGCATTGTATGTGTTTCAGTCACTTCCGGTAAACCGGGGGAGTTCGGAGCAGCATATAAATCCAGTTCAAGATGTACAAGCTGCAATAAAATGTTTGCATGCTATACTAAGAATGATGGTCAGGAATAAAACTCTAAGACAAAATCAGGATTAAGTTATTCATTAGAGTGAATCTCTTTTACTCTTCCAACACTTCCGTCTTCCAGTTGAACCTTTATTCCGTGTGGATGTGTTGACGATTTTGTCAGTATCCTTTTGACAACACCTCTGGTTATCTTGCCATTTCTTTGGTCTTGCTTGAGGACTATTCCAACAGAAAGGCCAATTTTAATATTACTTCGTGTGCTTCCTGGATTCATGATTGCAGGAGAGTTTGAGATTATATCAGATTGTTTGTCGATGATTATACTGGCACTGCCTCACTCAATATGTTTTTCCCAATGTTTGGTTTCAGGGCCGTTTTGAGTACAAGGTCTACTTTTATTCCTAAAGTAGTAGAAAGGTAATTTTCAAGCTCAATAAATTCAAGCAATCCTGGTGGGTGTCTCACTGAATTCCACAAGTATGTCAAGGTCACTGCTGTCTTTTTGCTCTCCTCTTACATGAAAACTAAAAACTGCAAGAGAGCTGACCTTAAACCTTTTTTCAAGTTCCGGCTTCATTTCATGAAGCTGCTGTATATATATCAGCGACATTTACTTTGGATTCAGAGTTCATAAGTGATTGACAGTTTGTATTTAATGGTATTAATTGCTATCGAATATATTTGAAAAGTGGGCTAAACTATAGCAATTTAATATCAACCGGTATTCAGGGTTTATTTATATTTACCATAAGCATTGGTCCAGTTATCAGCAATCTTCAAAAACTCATCATATCCCTTTTCCCGGATAAACTCAGTTGCCTGTCGATATTTTCCATATTTATACCCGTTTTTTCCATAGAACTCACTAAGCACAGAACAGTTTTTAATTTCAGGACAATCGGCACAGCTATCACAACCTTTCTCGATGCAGCAGACTTTTATTTTACATCTGGCCTTGCTGAGATCTCTTTCACCGGTGTCATAGCCAGGTTTGCATCCTTTGCAGTTTCCGGTGCTAAATGGTTTGCAGGTTTTGCAGTATGCACCGCAACAGCCGATTTCTTTGATTGACATGTTTCATGTTGCTCTGGTTTTTAATTCATAGTTTGCAGTCTCTTATTCAAATGCATCTAGTGGCAGTCCCAGTGAATGAGCTTTTTCTGCTGCCCTAAAGCGTCTGATTTTTTCTGTTAACTTAATGGATGCTGATTCAAAAGTTTCAGCTGATTCATTTGTTCTGTATTCGGATTCCCACATGTTGCTAAATCTCTTGCTTGAATATGTGAAATTCCTGAAGTTTATAATTGGGGGTGCTAAATAGTGACCTAACAAATTTCGATAGTGTGGTTGACCTGGCAGAGCAAAAATAACCCATGGATTATTCGCAGCCATTTCTGTGATTGCATGATTTTCCATATGCTCCATTGAGTAATCAGGGAACTGATCTTCGCCCGGTACATCAAGTACATTTGCCAGTCTCACGAATTTCAATAATATTTGTGCTTTTTCCGGATATTCACGATATATCGGTTGAGTTTCCAATGCACCCCGCTGTATCACATCAAAACCACTTGTAAAAATAGGTAGTTTTTTCTCTTCAAGTGTTGGTAAAACGATCTCATTCCAGGCAAATGTCCAGCTATTTATCCAGTCAAAATTAATATTGCCTGAACGATGTTCCATTATTTCTTTTAATATCTCTTCTTGTGCCGCACGTTCAAAACAACCGGTGAAAACACCAACTGGATCAGGACTACCAAAAGAAGCATGGGTTATTATAGGAAATAACAATGCGATAAGATAACTATTGCCGGAAGCTTTTTCCAGAAGCCATCTGTAGGGTTGAGCATAGAGGTGAGAATCTTCACCCTTTTGCATTATTGTGTCATATTCTATCCATGAATAATTGCCATACAGTTTATTATTCTGGTTTTCAGATTCGTCAATTTCAATTCCTTCTTCCTTTATTATTCTGGCAGGACTGCGGGTATGTACATCCCAGTACCGTGCCCAGCATTCAGTGAGTTCATAAGGTGAAAAAATTTTATCTTCCGGGCGTTGGTTAAAGTTTTTTAAAAAATCGCTTTTAGGAATTATCTCGTTCATTTGTTCAAAATGGTTCAATCTTTTCCATTCCTCGCTGATTAAGTTGGCAATGTAACCAGAGGAAAGAAATTGCCAGAAATGGATGGATTCATGATATAGCACACGGCAGAGGACATCTCCCCACTGCGAATTATTTGGGTCTTCATAGAACGAGTCTAATCCTTTTTCCTGCAAACTATCCGGTAAAGGTGCTGAAATGTTGATGGTTCCACTAAGGAATTCAAAACTATTGCTCATTGAGCTTAAATCCTCCTTATTGGTTAAATGCCATATTTAGTATGGACATCATGGATTTCAATGCCTCATCGTCGCCTTTATCGTATTCAACTTTGTGAGTTGTGGCCTGTCCGTTTTTATCGATGATTACAAGAAAACCCATTGGTATGCCAGCAATGCGTGATACGAGCGGAGGGACTTCTCTCAGGTCCATCATCACTCCCTGTTCTTTTTCTTTAAACCAATGGTCTATCATGCGTTTTGCAAGGTAAAGGACAGTTGCACCAACAAATGCGGTTATAGGTTCTACAAAACGTGCTTCTTCCAGTGGTTGTTCCGGAATACTTCTAATAGGCTTGATAGTTTCGACATTGAATTCGCTTGTATCTCTGGAAACTTCCTGCTCTAATTCCATATCTTCTTTTGTCATATCCAGACGAAAATTAATGATATCACTCATTTTCTTCCCTCCCAGCACTAGATAATGAGCTATATGAAATTATGTGGTCAGTAGTATATAGTGGTTTTCTGCAGAATTGATGTATGATGCTGGAATTATTTTTTATGAAATCACAAAAGACAAGCTTTTTAAATTTTAATTAAATAGCTTTTTTGGGGTATTTTGTGATTGATTACAAAGATATATTTTTCAAAGTTGAATCTAGCTTACAAGATTATTGTTCTCTATCAGAAGAAGATTTCAAGAATAATTTTGGTTATTACAAAACATATGAGAACCAAGATTTAAAAGATTCTCAATATTATGAAAGGTTAGTCGAAGTTATATTTTATTCAGGTTTCAAGGCTGAAACAGTTGATAAGAAGATGCCTGCTATTAAATCTTATTTTTCAGATTTTCAATCTGTTGCAGAATACGATGAATCTATGATTATTAAGATAATGCAGGACGAGCAGATGATACGGAATGAAAAGAAAATTTCAGCATGTATCAAAAACGCAAAAATATTCAGGAATATAGTTGAAAAACATGATTCTTTCAAAAAGTACATAGATACTTTCAAAACTGAACAGTCTTTTGAGAATTTGATGTTGTTCAAAGAGGAATTGCAGTATACTTTTTCGTTTTTGGGTGATATAACATCATACCATTTCATGACTGATATTGGACTTCCTGTTTTGAAACCTGATCGGGTAATTACAAGGATTTTCAAAAGAATAGGTTTGATTGAGAGTGAAGATCAATTATTGAAAACCGTTATTCATGGAAGGAAGTTCAGTCAGGAAACTGGTCATCCTATAAGATATATTGATATTATTTTAGTGACTTATGGGCAAATGGGAAATGATGATTATTTTGGTTTGAAAGATGGCGGAATATGTCTAGGTAAAAATCCAAAATGCAATATATGCGGAATCAGAGATTTTTGCAATTACAGTAGATAAAGTGATGATATTTTAATCGAACAACAACTTCACCACAGCCATAATCCCTAAAACAATAACTACAAACACAACAAGAAGATACACAAAGCTGAATGCCAGATGGAAAAAAGCTCCCATGAAATTAAGAATTGCTTTTGTCAGGGCAAAAGCAGCCAAAATAACTACAATTACCAGAATAATCTCTTTAACATCCAATGACAAGCACCTGCATTTTAAACCTTATTTTTGTTGTGTTTCATTTTTCTGAAAAACGCTGTTCTTCTTAAAATGTCTCACTTTACTTATGTGTTTATTCTCTAAAAGTTGGAATCATGGTTTTTCTAGTGGTATACACTCAAAAATAGTAATATGTAAATGTGAATAACTTAATTTTCTTCATATGGTGCGCGAATACGAAATGGTTGATACTGATTCAAGGGGCAAGGCAGGAACTGCAGATATAGAGGAATATTTGAATCAATTACCTGAAACAATGCGTGTCATTAATGTGGAAGATGAGGATAAATACAGGTCACAGGATGTCGATCTAATCTGGCTCAGGGAGGACGATTCAGGCTATCATGAAACACTAATCGAGGTTAAAGCCGATTATCAGGAAAAGACAGGAAACTATTTTCTTGAGACAATAAGCAACAACAAAAAAGATACTCCCGGATGTTTCATGTATACCGAAGCTAATTATGTATATTATTATTTTTTCAATATTAAAGAGTTACATATTTTACCGATGCCTGCTTCAAGAGAATGGTTTATAACTAACATGGATCGATTTAAGGAGATTGCAACCAGCACTCGCATCAGTGGAATTATAGCTTATCATACAATTGGCAGGCTGGTACCAAAAGAAGTAATGCAGAAAGAAGTAGATGGAATCCAGGTATTAACGATATCATGAATAACGCAAAACCTTTTTTAAAATGGGCCGGTGGAAAAAAGCAGTTGCTCCCTGAATTTGAAAAGCGTTTCCCGCCTGAATTACATTCAGGAACCATTAAAAAATATGTAGAACCATTTGTCGGTGGCGGAGCAGTATTATTCCATGTCATTGGAAAATTCAGTTTTGATGAATGTCATATTTTTGACGCAAATGAAGAATTAGTACTTGCATACAGGGTTGTGCAGACAAATCCCAATGAGCTGATTTCTCTGCTGCAACAGATGCAGCAGGATTACCTGCAACTAGATGATGAAAAAAGGAAGGAATTTTTTTACGCAATCAGGGAAAAATTCAACAACAAAAGACCTGAAATTGATTTTGAAAATTACAGTGATAACTGGATTGAAAGAGCATCTCTGATAATCTTTTTGAATAGAACATGCTACAATGGACTATTCAGGGTAAATTCCAAAGGTGGCTTCAACGTTCCTTTCGGAAGATATAAGAATCCAAAAATTGCAGATTCTGAGAACCTGTTATCAGTTTCTGAGGCATTGCAAAATGTGGTCATCCATCTTGGTGATTTTGAGAACTGCAAAAAAGTAGTTGACAGCAGTACTTTTGTCTATTTTGATCCGCCTTACAGACCATTGAACAAGACATCCAATTTCACTTCTTATTCAAAAGACTCATTTAATGATGAAGATCAGGTTCGACTGTCAAAATTGTACAAAAATCTGGATGAAAAAGGTGCAAAACTCATGCTCAGCAATTCAGATCCGCGAAATGAGAATCCGGATGATAATTTCTTTGATGAGCTATATTCACAGAAACTACATCCGAACTTCAACATTGAAAGGGTTCCTGCAACAAGGATGATCAATTGCAATGCTCAAAAGCGTGGTTCTATTAGTGAGCTGATAATTACCAATTACAAATATTGAGGCTTTATGGTTTCTGTTTCATTGAATGACGCTGCATGGCAAAAAGTGTTCGACCACTTTGAAATTGAAAAGCAGTTAGATGAAAACGGATGTGCATACGTAACTGCAGCTGATATGAAAAGTATCGGTGGAAGGGAACCCCGGTTGATGGCAAAACATGATACTATGGAATCCCGCCCTCAAATATTCAAAAGAAACAAATGCGTAATTTTTCCTGTAATCAATGGCAAGTACATTATTTTTCGGGATAGAAAACCATATAGTTATTACAAATTCCAGTCACTACTTGATGATTTACCGGTTGAGGAATACCAGACACAAATTGATATTTCCAAATTTGATAGCTTTTCACAATCAAAAGAATTCAGCGAATCACAGGCAATAGATTATGCGTATGTGATATCGCTTCTGAAGAACTTCACAGGAGAACAGGATCTCTTTCTTACAATAAGGGGAAGATACAGGTCTGCTGATTTTGACTTCATCCTTCCGGAACAGGATCATCAGGTAAATGTATCTGGAGTTCAGATTGAGGTGGATTCGGGCTATGAAAGTTTTGATAAAATCTATCTTATAGAGGCAAAAGTTGGAAAACGTGATGATTTCCATATCAGACAACTTTACTACCCATATAGGGACTGGATAACTAAATCAGATAAAGAAATAATTCCGATCTTCTTTTTGTACACAAACGGACTTTTCTACCTGACTGAATTCAAGTTTGGTGAAAAATTCGGTGAAACGACAATAGTTAGAAAAAGATGTTTTGTGGTAAATGACACGCCAACCCTGGATGTCAGGATCGACAGTCTGCTTAAGTCTGTGAGAATTGAAGACGAACCTGTTCTTGTACCTTATCCGCAGGCTGATGATCTGGATAAAGTCATTGATGTAGTTGCTAATATTGAAAATGGTTACAATACGAAAGAAGCGATTTCATTGTATTTTGATTTTCATGAAAGGCAGGCCGATTATTATGGCAACGCTGCTATTTATCTTGGTTTAATCGAAAGAACAGAAAGTTCAGCCGGCAGATCCCATCTGACTGAATTTGGAAACAAACTGCTTAATGCCAGTTCAAGGAGTGAAAGAAATGATCTTCTTTTGAGGCAGTTACTGAAGAAAGCCACTTTCAATGAGATATTCATGCAGCTGTATCAGGATGATTTTGATGAAGACGTTTTGAACAAAACCTTTGTTTCATCAGTAATAAGGAAACATACGTCTTTAACGGGCACAACTCCTGATAGAAGAGCATCAACTGTAATAAGCTGGTTTAAATGGATGCTCAAAAACATATCTTTTGAATAGTGAAAAGAGTTAATACATTTTAGTGATTCAAAACTACTTTACAAGTCATTTATAATGATAGCTGTAATAAAATAAGAGTTGGAGCCTCAGGCGGACTATCAACCTCATGTTAAAGGTATGCTATTTACCTGCCTTGTAAGGAACGATTTTAACTTACAACTTATCTTGTATGATTATTATTAAAGGTTTTGATAAGGGTATTGGATAGAGGCAGAACACTGGTTGTGTGCAAGTGCCGCACCATCGAGTATCTCGTGATGTTCTGTCCTTTGTCAAGTTGTCTTTTCATAGGTAATTAATGGGATGTTATTGGTGAAATTATCACAACATGTTATGTATATCCATTAAATTTATACTTGATAAATCAGAAAACAAAAGAATATGGATATACTTGATCAATATAATTTTTACTCTGAGGAATTTTGGGGTTTAAAACGTAAGATTGAAAAACAAGAAAATATCCTGAAGGAGAATGCAGTGTCTTTCTCTAATTTTAAATCCACGAATTTCTTAAAATATTCTAGCTTATCTCATTTCGAATGCATTAAAAAAATGAGAGAATTAACAAATGAATATTATGATGCATATAATCTTTCAATTTTATTGAATGCGAAAATGGTATCTCTTCTTAAATCGATATATATATTCTCTAAAAAACATGAAGAATATATTATTCAAAAGAACGCAGCAGATTACAAAGACTTTATTAGTGAATGTAAATATCAACTGGATTTGTCTTCGAACTTTTTGTTGATGGCAAATAATCCTGCACCAAATCCAACTAACGTTTTTGAGATTGAACCTGAAGATTCACAAAGTATGGAAGATTTCTTCAAATCAATAGACGAATCAGACAGCAATCCCATGCTTTAATTTTCCTTATATACTCTGAGTGAATATTATTTCAAATGAACTGCTGAAGAAATTACTTTCTCTAGACCACACTCAATGTAGAGAACACCAAACAGTGCTTCAATTATAGTTCCTTTTGCATGTTCCATTTTTTCCTTGTTGGGGGATTTTGTATTTTTTGTAGACCCGAGTTTAAAGTCAAACAAATTCCATTTATCGCATAGTTTCGACATATTTTTGTTAGATACGAATTCTGAACGTTTTATTGTCAATTCCTTTGTACTTGAAATATTGGGTTGCCAAAGAATATGAGCCATCGCCAGTCCAATTGCAGAATCTCCTATAAAAGCCAGTACCTTTGCAGCTTCATCCAAATTTAAGTAGGAATCAAAATCAAATTCTTTCTCTTTCGGAAATTGGTGGTTCTTTAGTTGGGTAAAGAGTGTTTTAGTTTCTGGTTGAAAAAATGCTAAAACTATAAGGTTTGGTTCGGTGAATTTGTGATCCAGATTTTCTTCTATCTCAGTGATTTTATTGTTTTTTAGATTCTGGATGGTTTCCTCCATTTCTTTGATTTGGGAAATTAATTTCAGCAACTTTTTTCGCTTGCGTATGTTATTATCTGGTAGAGATTCAAGCTGCCCTTCCAACTCATTTCTAATAACTGAAAAATTGTCGAATAATCCTTGTACGTTCCATCTTAATTTAGAGTAAGATTCATTCATCATTTTACTGGTCATTTTATCATCTCATTAAAAAAATGAGTCATGTGTAACTCCTTTTGAATAATACTATTTCCTAGTAATCCATTCAATTACGTTGTTAATTTCTGAAATGGTTCCACTGTGAGGGTCATATGTCCAATTTTGGTTGAAAATGCCTTCATCAACACGTTGTGTCCCAAAGCTGCCAATAGACAAAGCAAAAAAACGATTATCCTCATGTTTTTGTTTTTGGCATAGAGAAACGATTTCAGGGGATAAACCATTGAGTACAAAATCTGAAATAACCAATAAATCGGCTTTTTTGTAATCCTCTCCCGCCATCATTCTTATTCCTTCGTACAAAGCGGGTGCCACATCGGTACCTCCATGAAAACTCATTTTGAGGAAATCGATAAGATCAAGAATTCCTTTTGGAGGGGTCAGATCAAGGGTATCTATTGAAGTGCTAAAATTGATCAAGTAGCAATTTCTCTTTTGAGAAAATGCTTGAGATGATAAACTAAGTGTTAATGCTTTAGCAATATTCTCTGGTGCTCCTGACATTGATCCACTTGTATCAACGCAGACAACAATTGGTCCCATTTTATCATCGTCGGCAACGGTTACGGTCTTCTCAATATTTTTATCATACATCTCTGATTTGTATCCCTGTTTTGAAAAACACATCAATCTGTTTTCAACATACTTTAAATCAAAAAGCAATGCAACATCGGGATCACTTAAAAGGGATAATTCCTGCGGTATGACATTTTCCAAATCTCTTCCGAGCTCAATACCAATGATCTCTTCATTAGAATGAATATCTGGTTCCGTGACACAATATTGAACAGTTGAATTAATAACATCTGTGCGATGAGATTGTTGCTCTTTCCTTAACCTTCCCATCAATTCGCATAACTCACGGACATTTTCATCACTTTTCAGATATTCTGCCCATTGCTTCAAAAAAGAGATGTCTTGTGCACTTAATTTTCCAGCACTTAAATCCCAAAGAACTCCTGTTTCAATTCCCAGTTCATCAAATACCTCTTTCATTTGATTAATAATTTCGAACCAGTCTTCTAACTCTTTTAGTAATTTATTTCGCAGGATTTGGATTTCCTGAAGTTGCCATTCAAGTAGTTGCTTATCGTACTCTTTCTCCCATGCTTCTTGTTCGTTTCTACGAATGGCATTTAAATCCTCTTCAGTGGTATCTTTTTTATCTGCCCCTTTTTTTTTAGTAGCCTCTAAAGTTTTTCCTTTCCAAAACCTAACATCAACAGATGATTGGAGTAGTTTATAATCTTCTAAATCATTGAAAATTGCTTTTTTAGAACTACCGTGTGCCTTGAAATCCCATTTTGCATGGACTAACTTCGACCTATGCTCTTCAAAGGGGTTTGTACCATTTAAATAAGAAAGAGTTGATTTCTCCCATTCACTAATTTTTCTGCTATATTCATTTTCAAATTCCTCATCATCTAACCCAGGAAAGTTCTCAGAATAAAGAGCATCTGCCAAGTCTTTCGTTTTGGCAATTTCATTTTTTGGAGACTGCATGAGATTGCACCTTTTCCAACAAATGCTCAGCGTTCAATTTGTGATTTTCCAGTTCTTTAAGAAAAGAGTTGAATGCATCCAGTACCAGTTCTCTGTTTTCTGATGGTACAAATGGTGTTTCATTCAGTTTTCTTTGGGCACCCACATAAGATTTGGTATCATTGATGATTTTCTTGATAGAATCCAATGAATCTTCACAGGCTTTGACAAAAGTGACTTTAATCCTTGAATCTACATTCTTTTGGGTCCCTTTCTTAATTTTAATTGAAGGATTTGCATCAAACCATTTGACAAACGAATCGCTGGTATAGCCTGAATACCATCCATAATCAATCATCTTTTTGTCAACTGTTATTTCACATGACTTTGTGCCATTAAAATTACATTTAATACGAGTTTCAATGTTCCCCTCTTCATCCAAAGGACTAAATGATTGTGTTGTATCCAAATATTCTTTTGGTAGATAAAAACGGACACAAATTGTCTCCCCATTGTAAGAGTTTCTATTTTTTTTAATTTGTGGGGAAGTTATAGGGAAACAATGTTTGCCAGCAATTTCTTCGGTATCATAAATATCCTCTGTATAAAAGAACGTATCAGAAACACCATTTTCAATATCTTTATAATTTACTTCCCAGTTATTCAATTTCTCAGTATTAGCACAACCGCACTCTTTAATGCATTTCTCAATAATTTCATGAATTGCCTGTCTATTTTCTTCAAGTGTCCACAAACAGTGCCTTAATATCAGTGTATCTACAGGAATTACTTCTTTACGATCACATAAGAATGCAGATGCCTTCAAAACAAGTGCAATTTTCTGCCACCTACGATCAGAAACATAAACTGAAATATCTGGATTATTTTTGTTGAATTCTTCAAGGGAAACTCTTATTGAATTAACAATGGAAAATACTTCTTTTGAGGTTTTCACTTTCTCGATTTCGCTAGTAAGCTGTTCCCATTCATCATGAGAAAACTGCAAATTATCTGGAATATCAATATCGAATGAGACTGAGCCACCATCAAAAAGTTTTTCAAAATTTTCTCGTTCTTGCATGGGGTTTACTATTATTCGCATTACAAAACGGTCATAAAGGGCTTCCAAGCCTTGATTTGGTGGTGGTGTTTCATTGCTTGCAGCAACCAATGCTTTTAGTGGAACTTTTTCATCTTTTCCGTTGTTACGAAAAATCCTCTCATTAATAATAGTTAAAAGTGTGTTTAGAATAGCAGGGCTGCTTTTCCATATCTCATCAAGAAATGCAAAATCTGCAGTAGGTAAGTAACCTTCTGTTTTTCTAATGTAATTATCCTGTTTTAACTCTTGAATACTTACTGGTCCAAAAACATCTTCAGGCGTGCTAAACCTTTGCATGAGATATTCAAAATGAGTTGCATCCTTAAACACCTTAGATAAACGCCGTGCAATCAAACTTTTGGCAGTTCCTGGCAATCCATACAAAAAAATGGATTGTCCAGAAAGAGTAGATAGAAGGGAGATAGCAACGATTTCCTCTCGTTCATATAATCCGTCAGAACAAATCTCAATTAGATCTGTAACTCTCTTTTTCATAGAAATATTTGCTTGTTGACCAGTCATAAATGATTTCGCCCCTTATGTTTTATTTTGCTTGACAGTTTATTATAATAGCAAAATTACGTTACCAGAATCATTCACAATGCTGGCAACAATTTGTGAACTTTCTTATAATTATATTTATGTACATAAATAAGTTAATAATACTGTAATATAAAAATACATATAAAAGTTAATTGGTAGATTCAAAAATTATTGTTTTTGCTGTAATCTGCATTCTCACATTAAACTGAAATATGCAAGTCAATTTTCTAGCAATTTCTTCTATGAAATTAAAAAGGAGGGATGCATATGCACCCCCTACAAAGTTATTTTCTAGATTTATCAGCTGCAGATTGGGCACGAGATTTAAATCCCTGGTTAGTACCTGTTTTATCTGCATGGATCTCAATATTGAGCAAATCACTTATAATAATATGAATATATTATATATAATAACTATAGAAAATATTTTATTAAAAGGTTAAAAAATGAATATATTTGTTACATCAATGGGTCAAATGGTAGTATTGGAAAACATTTCATATATTTCGGAGAATGGAACAATCAGAAAAGGAAAGCAAATAAAAGTTCACATGAACAATGGTGATGTTCTATCACTCGACAATTCAATTAAAGAGGAAGAAGTAGAAAGTTTTAAAAAATGTATCGAAAAGACATTTAAATTTGTCAATTAATTTTTTTTTAATTTATTATTTTTGGAAGTGCTAATTTCTGTATCGACAATAGTAATGGAATTCCTTTGAAGAACAAAAATTATTTTTGAACCAGTTAAGCAAGCAAGTTGATTCTCAAACCCTACTCATGGTAGAACAGGACCTGGATTTGTAATTGCCAAACATTACATAGAAATCCATTCAGTAAAGATTCAGGTTGAAACCATCTCTTCCACAATTTCCTCCAAATAAGTGAAACTCTGCGAGTTAGTCCCTATATTGTAGATCTCAACAACTACCTGATAGCAGAAGACAATATTAAATCTGTGGAAGGGATTTCGACCTGCAATATAAAGCCACAAATTGATTAATTTTATCGTTTCTCTTTACATCGTGTGGGTGATTAGTCTTCCAGACGACCGCTCTATTTTTCTTTCCCACAATCCCAATTTCTCATACAATTCATGAAAATAGCATGATGCAAAGGATAAATTTACCAGTGTGCAAAATTGAATAAACCTTTAGGTACTTTCCATTGTACAGGTTCGATTACATCCCGAAGAACATGCATGACCTTCGGAATATGAACTATCGAGCAGTTCCACTGCACTAAAGCAATCAAACAGAATAACACAAAGGAAATGATAGTGTCGTATTGCTAATTTGTTGTATGGGCTTGGACATTAAATACTTTGTGTTGACAATCATTCTTGTTAGAATATTCTCTGTAGTAATCTTATCAACTGGTTGATATGAAATACAACATCTCTTTTACATTTTCAATCGTCTCCTATACTGAAGTGCATTTCTCCCAACAAGCAGAAATTGTTTTTTTATTAGTTTCACATCACTTGCCTTTTTGTTATATCTCTTGCTAGAAGAAATATCATTATCTGAAAATAGGATTGTGTGAAATGCCAGGAGTAGATATTATGAATGAAATGATCAAACAAAACATTACTTTCAAACACATAAAGGATAAGGATTCAATCAATGATGGTATATGTTCTGTGGTTAATTGCAATGGATGGGGCACACATGATGCTCTTGTTAAGGTAAATGGGACAAATCTATTCATTTCTTTTTGTAAAAAACATGCAGATGAAGTTGAAAACACACTTGTCACCAGTATGTGTCAGCATCCATATTTTGATGGGGTTTGTGCAGAAGAAAGTTGTGAGAAGCCAATAACCAGAGTAGGTATGATTGAGATAAATAACCTTTTCATATCAATCAATGTCTGTGAAAACCATGCAAAGCATATTGGTAATATAATACTGAATGGGGAAGAAGTAATCAAAATTCCAACATTCAAATGTATTCCAAGAATTGATTTCGAAGGTGGAATGATGTTTTTTTGTCCACACTGCCAGGAATGGCACAAGCATAGTCAGAAGAATGGACATCGTGTTGCCCATTGTAGCAGGGACGAGTCACCACTGAAAAAAACAGGTTATATCATAGAAATGATGCCTTATGATGAATTAATTGAAGTGAAAGAAGCTATTGACCTTTATCTCGAATTCGAAGGTTGAGTTATTTGCAAGAACATTACATTTCAATATTTTCTATCTTTCAAATATATATAGATAAATGCAATAAAAGTAGATGAATACGACAGTTGTCCCTTTTGAGAGGAGGTGATATTAGTATTGTAATGACATATTGATGTATAATGTTCCATGCGGCGACTTCAATTTGCGGGTCTGTATAAATATTTTCTATCAATGTTTTTTGCTCAGTTTGGAAAATACATCAGTATAGGCTGAAACATAACAATCAACAATTGACTCTTGTCCATTCATAATTTCTAAAATATGTATAGAGTTAAAACTCTATGTTTAGTTGTCAAATAGATTCTCTTATGATTCTTAAATTGCATTCCTCAAGTCCATAATTAATCTGTTATATTAATCGGTCCGTATTTTTTCTATATTATATTACATTTACAATGCCTTTGGTTCTGCAAAAAATTATATTACACTACTTGAATAATATGGCAGTTATATATCCGTATATAAACAGTTCGTTAATTGTGTATAAGCACATAGTCAGTCACTCTATATGATGGCATAAATTTACAGCACTATATAAATCATTTATTTTTTTCCAATTTGGAAAATTCGTCAGTATAAGCTGAAACATAACAATCAATAATTGACTCTTGTCCATTTACAATTTCCAAAATTTGAATAGAGTTAGTACTCTATGTTTAGATGTTAAATAGATTTTTTATTGTTTTTGATTTGCATTTTGCAAACCCTATAATAATCTGTTATAATTAATCTGTCCTTATTTTTGACAAATTATATTATTCTCAAAGTACATAAATCCTATATGATTTCATATAACAATATTTTTATAATATGTGTCCTCCTATTTAATTTTTTTTACAAAATATTATATGATAGGAATTGTAGACTTTAGTAAAGTTTATAATGTATGCCAGTACAGCTAAAAATATGTCGCAACGAAGTCATACATCAATGGAATGGTGTCAACAATGATGGCCATATGTCACAACTCAAAGTTAGGGATATCAGAATCTGATTTTTACCTGCTCAACTTTTTAAATGCAGTGTTTCGAGCTGAGTTTAAAGAACCATCTTATGAGATTTATACCAGAATATATTATTTTCCTGATTCTGATCTATATGTCAAACTTTTTACATCTGATCGCAAGTCAGCTATTGAAAAGAAGGATAGGTGGCTAGCCTGGGGTACAGTAGAGATTTTTGCGGATGATAGAAGTGTATATGATTATTTGTTGGAGGTTGGACATCCTGAACTAGCCCCTGCTGTACTTCAGAACATGTTTAAACACTCTGAAAAAGAGGAATGATGATGATAGGGGATCATATTAAATTGGAAAACTGTGAGGAAATATATTCAACTAATGACTGGGGCTTATATCGTACGATATCAGGGCATCATTATGTTCAAGTGTCTATGCGTGATCATACTCCTTTCGTATCTTTTATGCATCGATCAAACCCTAAGCAAATTATCGCTATTCTGAACAGATATGGATTATATGACTGCATCATTGAAGATTTCCAAGATGTTATCAAGGTTCTTTGAAAAATTCCAAATAATCTCTATTTATTAGGATTTTTTTGCTTTGAAAGTGCAACATAATTCAGGAGCAACTCAATGACAATTCATAGTAATCGAAGGCACATGATGCATCAAATTAAAAATAATTTAAAGGCATATGATTATATCTCAGACAAAGCAAATGAAATTCTACAACACTATGTCTGTCCTCCCGAATGCAATGCAATATGTCGCAAAGATGGTATAATTTCCTTTGAGAAAAAAGAATACTTCAAAATTATAGGTGAAATTGATTCAACATCTAAAGCCATTATAGAACAAATGTCAATAAATCCCTCATCCATGCAATCGACTAACATCAAGTTATATGGCAAAGAGATTGCACGACTTATAGAAGACAATTCAAGATATGCAGAACTATTGTCACCGTGTCCACTTTTGAACAATTCAGGGAAGTGCAACATTTATTCGAATCGGCCTGCTGTATGCAAGCGATATCCATTTGAATTTCTTCATTTTGACCTATTAGAAGACACTGATAATATTGAACTAATAATCAAAATGTGTCCCCTTAGTAAAGATGTGCTTTTAGATTATGGATGCTGGCTAATTTTGATACACAAAGATGAAATTGTAAATTTGTTACAATCAATCACATATCTTTATCGCGAAATCAAAGCTGAGAACATTTACAAAATGTTTTCAACTGCGTTAATCATTGATAAGCCCATGCAAACCTTAACTGAATGGGTAAAATATCTCCAAAATCTCTCTCCTGAAGTCAAATCACTCCAACGCGAAATATTGCTCAATTTTATACAAGAAAATGGCGATAAACCAATTAAAGAAACAGAGATTTCAGAAATTGAATTAAAACTAATTCAATGCAATGGAAGTAGCGAATGAGTGGAAGGTAAACATGTATTTCATTGTCGTGAGTGCATACACTTTGCGCTGTCCAAAATAGATAAAGTATGAGCATGCTATCAATTTTACAAATAATCCATATCATGAGGTAATTAATTTATCTAATGATGGCTATGTGATACGAAGTGTGCTTTAATAATTATCATCAAATTTGATTTATATCGTATATCGGCTCTGTAGAAATCCTTATTTTGACAATAAGTATAACCATGACATATCTGTCAAGGTTATGCACTAATAGTTTGAATTTTACTTCTTTCAGTTGATTCCAATACTTTTTTGCCCTTATTTCCTCACCATATTTCCTTTTCAGGACAGAGAACATTGTTTCAACCAGATTTCTGTTATGATACAAATCTTTATCAAATTCCCATACCATTTTTCTGCGGTACCCTCCTTTTATTCTCTTCCTCTTTCTTTGTCTCAAAGGAATCATGGCTATGGATTCAAGTTGTTCTCTTGTTAGTGAATGTATATTTTCAGAATCGTATCCTTTATCCATCACATAGTACTTTGATCTACGAGTTTTATGGCATTGCCGCAGCAATGCCATTGCATGCTTTGCATCATGAACTGGTTTACCTGATATCCTGAATCCAGTAATTATGAACTTTCCAGTATCAACAGAGATACTTGTTTTCAGGAAAGATCTTCGCTTCTTTCCCGTCCTCCAGGAATAATAATAGCTACAATGTCCACTAGTAAATCCGCTTGAATCAATAGCAGTGATCTCTATTTGTTCTCCATGGGAATAGAACAGCTTTAGTGTTTGGTGCAATAGTCCACTGAAGTAGATAGATTTTAGTCTTGTAATGAATTTGTGGAGAGTAGTAAAATGTGGAATCTGTTTTAGTCCAATTCTCTCTTTAACTTTATCCATTAATTCTACAATTTCTACGATATCCCGATAATCTTCATCAAGATACTCTTTCAACAAAACCAATGTCAAGAGCTGATGCTGAGTGTATTTTCTTTTAGAATATTTACAGCTATATATCTGGAGGTGTGAGTTTCCTGATACAGCTAACGCTGTATCAACAAACTTTAAGTACTTATTAGACAAAACACAATCATCCCCTATGTGTTTTCTGTGGTAAGTAATACTCAGGGGATTTATTATTTTTAAATTAGTATGCTAAAATAAAATCCGAAGTAGGTTTTCTACAGAGCCCGTATATCACTTTCAGTGTGCAATTGAAAAACTTGCTATCAATGTCATATTATATACTCCTCAATCCTCGTATAAGCAAACTATCATGTTGCCGCAAACTTACTCGCTCTCCATACAAAAGCCGTGAAATATGGCACAATTGGACCACAAATTGCATTATTTCTCTCATATGATTAAAAAATCGTTATTTAAGCCGAAGTGCTAACATTATCAGATATAATCCATAAATCTGCATAGATTATTAAATGCACATATAGGTGTATGTAATCCTTAAATTATCAGCAATCTGATCCAATTATGATGCCATTCTGACATATTCCAACTATGCCATTCAAAGCATTTCATCTGAATGGCAAAAAACGCTCTTCTGGGTCATATTTTTTTCACAGCCCTTGCTATCATGCTTTGAATGTACATTTTAGTATACTAATATAAATATCATTATACGAATCGAATATTGATAATGACGTCATTTATCATTTGAATACGCAAATAAAGATCGTATAGCGGTCAAAAATAAATGTGATGCCTATGAGAACACTTACAGACATAAATACTATGGAAAAAGTCTTAAAAATAAATTTCTGGCGTAGACACGCTTTTCTTTATGCAAGCAATCAAGCCAGACTTGATGTTATTTGCTCTTTTGAATGCACTAACATACGTCTTGACTTGCTCGATTCTGACATTCAGATTTGTTTCAAAGGTCATGAAAGTTGCTGCGGTGTCCTTACCACTAGCGGTGCTATCAATATGGATTTTGTGGATCGAATTGTACTGGATTTCAATACATGCGGAGTCATAGGGGCTGCTTGTTAGTTTTGAGGCTTACAAGTAAAGAAAGATACATAGAAGATATGGAAAACTTACAGAAGGTATGTAATAATGACATTGGTAAAGGATGCACCAAGAACATCTACAACGATTAAAATACGTTCCGACCCCCAGGCTCGTATCAGCCGTTCAAGAGACCCATTCTATCATCTAATGAGACGGCTTTTCAAGGACGAAACAAATGCTGTAAGAGCACAAAAATTCTTGATTATGATAGAAGAGAGGCAAACGAGTGGAAATCCAATAAGGACAACTGAATGGGAATATCTTCTCGAGGAATTCAATGTTGAACGTGCCTCATTCTATGGTATGCGCAATAAATTACTGGGTGCAGGTCTGATTACGCATAAAAAGGGTGAATATCGTCTTTCAGGACAGTTCAGCAAAGAACTAATGGACTTGAGTAGATGGTGGTGGACTGCAGTTCTCCATAACGATCCAGAAAAATTGCAACCATAGAAAAATAGTGAAAGAATGTAAAAGAAGCCAAGAGTATACAACAACTCTTGGTCAAAGTAAACCAACTGTTACCTACTGAATTATTGTTTTTATGGCTTTGTAAATAACTTACTAAATAGTAATAGAAATCAGAGCTTGGACAAATATACAATTCAAGAATGCTTGGTTTATCTTATTCTGAATTAAAAGGGATTGTAATGAATACACATTCAATAAATGAAGAAACAAAAAGTAAAGCTAAAGACATATATGACAAATATAAAGAAGTAATCGATTCTGATGCAGTGAATGCCACTGGATGGGAAAAAGCAGTAGCTTGCACCATAATTCAGCTTGCAGGATATTGTGTTGATCAAATGTCTACTGTTAATGATGCATAAGAATGATAAATGTTGCATCGAACTTGTATGTGGAACTATAAGATAAATCCATCAAAAATAATAAAACATAACTAATCTTTTTTTTGTTTAACAGAAGACTTCCTTGATGACCTTACGGTCATCAGCTCTCTTTCTTTCACTTACTGGTTGTGGTGGTAAATGCAGCTGAATAAACTTCCATTGCTTATCAGAGAGTTCTCTGAATTCCATTAATATCCTCATAATAAAATATGATTACTTCAGGATTCTGCGGGTAAATTTGCATAGGATTACATTAAATGCTTGTTCAAATTTAGGGATCATATTTTGGATATAAGTTGTATGATGTTACATGACATGGGTTCAAGTATTAACTTGTGTTTAGCATCTAGAAAATTGTTATTTCATAGAGAATTGATGAGATATTATTGTTGAAACTAGCCACAAGTCTGATAAGAGAGCTTTTGAAATGGGCTTTACTATAGACATTCTTCTCATTAAGTGTTAAATTGAAATCTACCCTCATAAATGAAAGTACTTTTTAATGAAAAATGATAACTTATTCACTCTATAATTTGATAGGAATAAACAGTAAAAATGAGATCTTTTATAACATTACTTTTCAGTAATATCTAATAAGTTTTCAATTAATTTGGATACAGACTTTTCAAGCATTCTCAATAAGATGCAAGCATTTCTTATGGGTATAATTTGAAATGTGCATTTAATTCCAACCAACATTCACCAAATAATATTGTAATAAGTTAATTTTATAATAATATATGATTGCTATTTTTGTATGTTGTAAGAAATATCGAGAATTCAAGCATATTAGGGTTTTTGATTCATTTACATATTGTGGTATTAAATGTAATATTTATATGCTATGATATCCTTGTATGTGACACTAAAAAGTTTACAATGTGCCGAAAGGTATATATAATATATTTGGAAACTACATAGAAAATCGCTATTAAGAGCTATATTTTTGTTCACTCAATCGGTCAAGACAGTATTAGAATACGTGACTTCTGACTTGTACCATACGGGTGAAGTAGAAAAAAAATATGAGAAACACATCATTACAAACAACTTTGCAAAGTTGTCGATTTTTGTTGCTAAAATGGAGATTTTGTTCACTCGATTTTGGACATATTTATTTTAGAATCGCTATCTTGCGATGTATCAGCAATATTAAGCAGCAATTTTTTGTCAAAAACTCTTTTTTTATCTTTCCCCGTGTTCATTGAACTCCTTGTTAATTGATCTTTCTGGGGAGGAAACAATCTCTCAAAAAGAATTATTCCAGATTCAAGCAAATGAGTCAATACTTATCATAAAGTTCCAAGAAGTATTCAAATTTTAATGGCAACAAAATTAGTTCGCATGCCTGCAAACAAGCGAGGGGAAAAATCTGAATACAAGAATAAGTCGTTGAGATAAAATCCACCACAAAAATATTTTACTTTTCAAGGAAGTTTGAAATCAAAACTGCCAGAGATCTGAACTTAAATCATAACTCTTTTGTATTGATTTTGCTGCCATATTCACACATACTTGTGAATGAACTCTTATCTCTAAATCATTAGTTCAATGATACACGATCATCATTAGGTCAAAATAAAAGTAGTTTTTCTATAAAGTTCTACAGAATAAAGGGGATTTTGGACTTAAGAAAAACGGCTTAACTTCATACTATTTTTACTTGATGGGAAATTCCATAAATCTTCTTTAATATAACAAAATGACTGAGGTGCTTTAAAGTTCTCAAATTCGTTAAAAGGATTGATTGGAGTTTCAAATATCTGCAAATCTTCAATTGAAATTGCAATCGCTTTATCGTTATTTTTAAAATAATCAAAAAAATCGGCTTTACTAATCCCTGCAAAATCTCGACATTCTTTCCATATTGATTCTGGAGTTCCTGAGATTATATCTCCTATTTTGAACGAGCCAATTATCTTCTTGATAGGGGAAGTTGAATATATGTATATTCGATTTAAACCATCGCGTTTTTTAAATTCAGTTTTCCTAAATTCATACTTTTTTTCTCCACTGATTATCTTGTCAACAAAATTTGGTTTAATCGATAGTAAAACGTTCATCTATCCTGCCTTGCTCTTTTACTATAAGATACTTGTCGTGTGAAATTTTCATTAAGCGTTGAGGGGGTCCTTTCAGTACTTCCCATTCTTTCAATTTGACATAGTTCAATTGATCAGGAAGGTGAAAATGGAATCTGAATAAAATAACTAAAGTCGACTTATGTGAGAGTTTTTCAATTTCGGAATCAGAATATACAGATATTTTCCCTACCAACTGAGCAATTTCATCGGGTGACTGATGCCCTTGGTATATATTTTCAACAACTCCCAAAGATGTAATTGCTTTTTCATCACCTGATCTATAAAAAAGTAATATATCTCCAGCGGTTATTTTTTTTGAGGTTGAATGGCAAATGTAGGATTTTTTGATTGTATTTCCTTCAATAACGAATTGTCCAGCAAATTCGTTCAGGGTTGTCAAACGTCCCTTTTTTGGTTCGTTTCCAACTCTTGTTCGATTATAATCTGTAAATAATTTCTCATGCCATTTTGGCCTAATAGGAATAATAAATTTATTGACATTCTCCCCATCATAAAAAGTAGGATAAAATGTTTTTGAAATTTCAATTGGATTAAGATGACTTATTGATTCATCAGAAACTTCTAGCTTCTTGATGAAGATTGCTTCTCCCGTAGAATTTAATGTAGCTTTCTTCTCGAATCCGAAATTCTTTATTAATTCTACTAAGTAATCGATATTACCGTCAATATGATGAGTAAGATAAAGCTCATTTAAATTATTGCTTCTGGCATAATTGACAGCAAGTTTTATGAAAAGCTCCCCGATTTTATTACCAACATGAGAAACTTTAAAAGTTGATAGCTTAAGCCTCTTTTTTTTAGGCATAACGGGTGTTGAATCCAAAGTTTCATCTTCGATTTTATAAATTAAAAGAGCTCCTATTTTATCTTTTTCTTCATAATGAACGTAGCATTTCCTACCACTCCGTGATATTTTGATAAACCAATCTTCAAACCCACTATATTCTTTTTTCAACGAATCAAAAAAAGGATCAGTGATGTCCAAATTGAAAACCTGCTCATTTTTTAGTGCTGGGAGGATAATTGGATATTCAATCGCCAGTTCTTTTTTAAAAAGCTCATATGCACTCTTTACATCTAAAACATGACTATTGATGCCCAGTTTTTTTGCTTTTTTGTGGATTCCTTTATCGTTTGTTATCAGGAAGTCAACACTATTCTTATAAAGAGCATATAATATCGAGTTATCAATGTCGTCATTTATTTTTGCTGGACTCCCTATAATTTCAATAAAACAAGAATCATTTTTTATTTCAGGAGCAGACTCAAGAAACGGATAGGATTTTATTTTTGACAAGATGATTGACTTTCTTTCTTCATCATTATCTCTTTCTATATCTTCAATCGACCTCGGATGTATCATTAATTCTGCATGTAGCTTATTCAGGATACAAAGCATCTTTTGCAAATCTATTGTCAGTTTTTTATAATCTTCTCTATAGACAAAAATATTAGTGTCAATCAAGATTCGCATACGGTTCCCTATATAAATGTAAATCTATTTTAAACTATTTCTTTAGATAATAAGAAGATAACTATTTATCAGAAAAAATTGTTTATTATGTGTTTGTTTTCATTATTCAATTAAGGCCCCCATCATTTTTGGAGTACCGCTGTGGAAAGTGAAGATCAATTTAGGACTTTGTACTTAAAAGAAGAGTTTGATGAGGTTAAAGACTTACTTATAGAAAATTCTGGATTTATAGGATATTATCCTGATTTTAACAGATGGCTTGAAAAAGCCTTGGAAGATGCCTCGAATGGGGATAGGCTCGTCTATGCATTGTACAAGCCAGTTTATAATGAGAGGCAGTTGAATTCAAAGATGGTTAGTGTGGCGATTGTCAAAATTGCGGGTGAATCTGCAGAGTTGAAATGTTTGTTCATTGATGAAGTAACAAAATCGAATGATTACGGTAGAATCCTTTATCAACAAGTAGAAGAACAACTTGCAAGAAAGGGGATTGGCAAAATTATAACAGATGTCCCTTATGAAAACAAAGAACTCAATTGGTTCTTGATTCAAAATGGTTTTCAAATTAATGGACTTATTGAAAGATATAAGAAAGGAAACTTTGACTATATTTTGTCGAAAGATGTACCAATGTGTTATACAGGGGACCCGTTTGATTGGCACTACCTATCAAAGTGGTTTTTGGAAAACATTTATGGATTTGAGACAAGTTACATTGAAGGAAACGCAGGGGAATCTTTTCAAAAATATCTTTTATCAATTTCAACTCAGAATAGAAATGGCTTGATGCTACCAGACATCAAAGGAAAAGCAATTGTTTATGATGGTAATCTTTCAAATGCTGACTTACAGCAGATGGTAGATGCAGATGATGCTAATAATTCATTTAAAGTTACCATCGCTCATGGTTTTGAAGACTTAAGCGTTGATACACTCTCAGAAAAAAACATATTGTGCTTTGATAAAAAAACAATATTTGAAAAATGTGGATGTGACGAGCCTCTTTTTGAAAAAGAAGATATTAATGGAATTGTTCTTGAAGTTAAAAAAGAGCATTTCGAAAATATACCATCCGATGGTGGCCATTTTACTTATATAAAAGGACCAGGGAGCGGTAGGTTTGCAAGAATAAATAATTATGTTTTATTTCTTGTAGACTCATATCAAGATTCTCCATTTGGAGCAATAATGGGGTATGGGAAAATTAAAAATATATCGTGCGCTGACTCAGAATCACAGTGGAAAGTACATAAAGACTTGAATCCTATTTTCACAGATGAGAACTATGAACAATTTACCAGGCACAAAAAAGAAGTGATAGCTATTGTTGTTGAAGGCTTTCAGGAAATAGAGCCGATTTTGTATAATGATTTCAAAGAACAATTCAATGAATATTTCCAAGAGGATTACATTGGAAATGTATATGTTAACGAGGATTTCACAACGGCTTTTTTACTATATCTGTCTCAAAGACAAAACTCCCAACAAGATATAATTGCAGTTGAAGAAGCTGGTTCAGAGGAAGAGCAATTCGAATTGCTACTTGAAAAAGTAACAAAGATTCATGATGATTTCAAAAAACATGATGCTGATGTCACTTTAATAAAAAAAGATATAGAAGAAATTAGGATTAACCAAAAAACTGGCATAAAAGAAGATGTTGTTATATCGGTTGGCCTTGAAGCTTTTGGAACAGGTGCTCAACATCAAGTAACTATTCCTTTGCAGGATATTCCTTATAAAGATCTAGAGGATGAATTGAATCGGTTTTTTTCCGATAAATCAAGTGGTAAATATCCGAAAAAAGTTGTGGACCGAATTTTTAAATCACTATTAGAGAAAAAGATGTCAAAGGAATAGAAATCGGACTAATATACATTGAGTCAGATGTTATTTATCTAAGAGATTTTTTAGAAATACCTTTAAAAAGATAATTTACTTTTATTGTTGACTCAATGTATGCATTAATTCTAAGGTTTGTATAACATTATAAAGAGCATAAGGAGCCACTCCAATAATGGAAAAGATTACTCTTTCAGAACTTGAACAATATCTATGGGATGCAGCAAACATCCTGCGAGGACCCGTAGATGCGTCTGATTTCAAGGCATACATATTCCCACTTCTGTTCTTCAAGAGAATATCAGATGTCTACGATGAAGAATATAAGCAAGCATTGGATGAATCTGATGGTGACGAGGAATATGCATCTTTTCCAGAACTACACGATTACATAATTCCTGAAGGTGCTCACTGGGATGATGTAAAGGAGAAAACTACCAATGTTGGTCAGGCACTTCAGCATGCTTTCCGTGAAATTGAAAAGGAAAATCAGGACAAGTTATACGAGATATTTGGTGATGTTAACTGGAGTAACAAGGACAGATTATCTGATGAGCTTTTGATAGACCTGATTGACCATTTTTCCAGTAAGAACCTTTCCAAGAAGTATGTTGAACCTGATATGCTGGGGCAGGCTTATGAATACCTTATCAAGAAGTTTGCAGATCTGACCAATAGAAAGGCAGGAGAGTTCTATACTCCAAGGACTGTTGTTCATTTAATGGGTAGTATTCTTAAGCCACAGGAGAAGGAATCCATATATGATCCTGCATGTGGTTCAGGTGGTATGCTGCTGGAAGCTTATCATTATGTCAAGAATAAAGGTGGAGATGAGAGGACACTGAAACTTTATGGTCAGGAGAAGAACCTGACAACCTCATCCATTGCCAGAATTAATCTGTTCTTACATGGTGTCCAGGACTTTGAGATTATCAGAGGCGACACACTGAGAAATCCTTCTTTCCATGAAGGTGATATGCTTTCTCAGTTTGATGCGGTGATAGCAAATCCTCCATTTTCTTTGAAGAACTGGGGACATGAACACTGGGGGCATGATCCCTTTGGAAGGAATAATGCAGGTACACCACCAAAGAGTAATGGAGACTATGCATGGGTTCAGCACATGATATCATCCATGGCACCAATGACAGGCAGGATGGCAATTGTGTTGCCTCATGGTGCATTGTTCAGGGGTGGAGCTGAAGGTAAGATCAGGAAGAAGCTTATCGAGAATGATCTGCTGGAAGCTGTGATTGGTCTTGGACCTAACCTGTTTTATGGTACTGGCATCAGTGCATGTATCCTTGTATACAGAAATCAGAAGGATGCAGCAAATAAGAATAAGGTTCTGTTTATTGATGCTTCTGAGCAGTATCAGAAGGGAAGGAATCAGAATTTCTTTTTAGAGGAACATGCTGAGCAGGTCCTTGAATGGTATGAGAAGTTTGAGGATATTGAAGACATCAGTAAGGTAGTAGATATTGATGAGATCAAGGAGAACGAGTTCAATCTTAATATTTCCAGATATGTCAGGAAGCAACTTGTTGTTGAAGAGATTGACCTTAAAGAGACTTTCAAGGAATTGAATGATGCATATGATGAATTCCTTGAATCCGAGGAGAAGATGAAAGCTTTACTGAAAGAGGTGGGGGTATTATGAGCAAAACAATATCTCAGCAGGAACTTGAGCAGTATCTCTGGGGAGCTGCTGTGCTTCTCAGGGGTGTTATTGATCCAGGAGAGTATAAGAGCATTATATTCCCGTTGATGTTCTTCAAGCGTATATCTGATGTCTATGATGAAGAGTACCAGGAAGCTCTTGAAGAGTCTGATGGAGACAAGGAATACGCAGAGTTTGCAGAGAACCACAGGTTCCAGGTTCCAGAAGGTGCTCACTGGAAAGATGTCAGGGATGTTTCCACAGATGTTGGTAAGGCTATCAAGGATGCTATGAGTGTGATTGAGAAAGCTAATCCTGACAGGCTTGCAGGTATTTTCGGTGATACAAACTGGACAAACAAGAACCGTCTGACCGATAAGATCCTGATAGACCTTGTTGAACATTTCTCAACTATCAACCTTTCACTCAAGAATGTACCACAAGATGAGTTTGGTACAGGCTATGAGTATCTGATCAAGAAGTTTGCTGACGATAGCGGTCATACTGCTGCCGAATTCTATACCAACCGTACAGTTGTACGTCTGATGAGCATGATAGTTGACCCAAAAACAGGTGAGAGTATCTATGACCCTACATGTGGTTCAGGTGGTATGTTACTCAATGCTGCCCTTCTTGCTAAGGAAAACGGTCAGGAGTATAGGAATATCAGCCTGTATGGGCAGGAGATCAATATCATAACCTCAGCAATCGCAAGGATGAACATGTTCCTCCACGGTTTCGAGGATTTCCACATTGTAAGAGGAGACACTCTCTCAAATCCTGCATTTGTTGAAAATGACAAAGTCAAACAGTTCGACATGGTTCTTGCCAATCCACCATATTCCATAAAGAAGTGGAACCAAAAAGCCTGGCAACATGATCCTTGGGGCAGGAACCTCTATGGAACACCTCCACAGGGATGTGCAGACTATGCTTTCTTCCAACACATAATTTCTTCTCTGAAGGAAGATACAGGAAGATGTGCGATACTCTGGCCACATGGAATTTTATTCAGGGATGCTGAATTGGATATGCGTAGCAAGCTCATTGAGGATGATCTGGTGGATTGTGTAATTGGACTTGGGCCAAACTTATTCTACAACTCTCCAATGGATTCCTGTATTGTAGTCTGTAGCAAAAATAAACCAGAGGAAAGAAAAGGAAAAGTCCTTTTTATCAGAGCATATGACAAGATTATAAAGGAAAAAACTCAGAGTTTCCTTTCAGAAGAGCATATTTCCAGTATATACAATTGTTATTCTGATTTTAAGGAAGTGCCGGGAAGGACAAAGATTGCTACATTGGATGAAATAAGAGATAATAAACATGTTATTAATGTTGCATTGTATGCCCGTCCTGAATTTTCAGAAGAGAATCAGCAAGAAGAAAAAACTATTGAAGAGGTTATTTCAGAGTGGCAGAATAGTTCGCAACAGGTAAAAGAATCCTATTGTAATTTATCAGATGTTCTCAAGGAGGTTATAAATTGAACCAGGATATTCCAGAGAACTGGATAAAAATCAAGTTCAAGGAACTTGCAAAACAAAAGTCTGTTAGAGTAGATAATCCAGGTGAGTCTGGGTATGAAAAATATGTAGGATTAGAGCATCTTGATTCAGGAGAACTAGTTGTAAAACGATATGGCAGTACAAGTGATGTCACATCTACGATGAAGCTATTTGAAAAAGATGACATTCTTTTTGCCAGAAGGAACACATATCTAAGAAGGGTATCTGTAGCTCCATTCAATGGTGTCTGCTCTGGCGATATCATTGTTTTAGAGCCAATACTGAAGCATATAGTTAAGGGATTTTTGCCTATCTTCATGCAATTTGAACCCTTCGAGAATAAAATTATAGCACTTTCAGCTGGTGCATTTTCAAAGAGAATAAAATGGAATCAACTTGCAGAAGAGGAAGTTGTAATTCCCTCTATCGAAGAGCAGAAGAAAATTGTTGAGACAATTTGGAGTATCCAAGATAACCTAAATAGAATAGAAAAACTCCTATTTGTATCACAAAAAGTAAAAGAAGAATTTCTAAATAAATTATTAACTAAAGGAATAAATCATAGTTCCTTCAAAAAAACTGATTATGGAGACATACCTGAAACTTGGAATGTTATAAAGTTATCAGAAATAGGGGAAAATAAAGACTCGATTGTTGCAGGCCCTTTTGGATCAAATCTAAAAGTTAAAGACTACAAAGAATCTGGTGTCCCAATTATTCGTTTACAGAACATTGAGAGAAATAACTTCATACTTAAAGATATCAAATATATATCAAAAGAGAAAGCTGACGAATTATCTTATCATTCATATAATGAAGGAGATATTGTGCTTGCCAAGTTAGGTGATCCTATTGGCAAGACATGTGAAGTGCCAGCTTATATGAAAAATGGCATTGTAACTTCTGATGTAGTACGAATTAGGGTTTCATCACAAAAAGCAAATAAAAAGTTTATTGAATATATGCTAAATTCTCCAATTTGCAATTATCAATTTGTTGCAAAAACAGTTGGAAGCACTAGACCGAGAGTTAATTTAGCTGATGTCAGAGATTTAATTATTTTTCTTCCACCACTATCAGAACAAAATGAAATCACAGATATTTTTTTAGAATTAGATAGAAATATTCAAAAGTATCAAGAACATAAGAATAATATTGAAAATCTAAAACTTAAAGTTACAAATAATTTGATTTCAGGAAACCTAAAAATTCCCCTAGAGGCTCTTCAAAATGTTCAATGAGGAAAATTCAGTCGAGAATTTTGTCAGAGACCTTCTGACAAATATGGGATGGAAATTTGTACCAAGAGAGCAGCTTCCAAGGAGTGAAACTGATGTACTGGTTGAGACGCATCTCATCGATTCTCTTATCAGACTGAATCCTTCCATTGCTGAAGAGCCAGGTCGTGCTGACGAGGTTCTTTACAAGCTTCGAGCTATTATCCAGAGTGCAAAGGGAATGGGACTTGTAAGGGCAAATGAGGAGTTTTCCGAGTGGATACGTAATGAGAAGACCATGCCTTTCGGAGAGAACGGAGAACACGTATCTGTCAGGCTCATAGATTATGATGATCTCAAAAACAATGATTTCATTGTAACAACCCAGTACACATTTAAGAGTGGTCAGGAAAGAAGGCCCGATATTGTTCTGCTGGTTAATGGTATTCCACTAGTAATCGGGGAGGCAAAGAGTCCTGTAAGGCCTGCGGTTTCATGGGTAGATGGAGCTGCCCAACTTGAAGAGTACCAGAATTCAGTTACTGAGATCTTTGTACCTAATGTATTCTGTTTTGCTACAGAAGGCAAGGTCTATCGTGTAGGTTCCATAAAGTTACCAATAGAGAAATGGCAACCATGGAGGGAGACTGAGGAAGATGCATTCGATCTGCTGGATGAAGTCAAAAGCTCCGTTAATAGGATGCTCAAACCTGAAGTTGTTCTTGAACTATTGAAAGATTTCACCTTATACAGCACCACAAAAGGTGGTCAGAAGATTAAGATTCTCTGTCGCTATCAGCAGTATGAAGCTGCAAAACAGATTGTACAGAGAGTTATTGAAGGCAGAATCAGAAAAGGTCTGATATGGCATTTCCAGGGTTCAGGTAAATCCTTGCTCATGGTCTACGCAGCTATGCAACTACGACGTAACCCTGAACTCAGGAGTCCTACTGTGCTTGTGGTTGTAGATAGAATAGACCTCAATTCTCAGATAAGTGCAACCTTTAACGCTTCCAACGTTCCGAATGTCGTCATGACGGATTCCAGGGAAGAACTGGAACAACTACTGAAGCAGGACACAAGAAAAATCATAATCACAACCATTCACAAATTCGGAGAAGCTGAAGGAGTCCTCAACGACAGGGAAAACATCATAGTCCTTGTTGATGAAGCCCACAGAACCCAGGAAGGAGATCTTGGTACGAAAATGAGACAAGCTCTTCCAAACGCATTCCTCTTTGGTCTCACGGGTACACCAATCAATACCAGAGACAGAAACACATTCTGGACCTTCGGAGCAGAAGAAGATGAGAATGGATATCTTAGTCGGTACTCTTTCGAACAGTCTATCATAGATAAGGCAACCCTGCCAATCTACTTTGAACCACGTCCCGTTGAATTACACATTAATAAAAAAGCCATTGATGAAGAATTTGACTGGATGGCAAAGGAAAATAACCTTAGCTACGGTGACAAAGCTGAACTTTCTGACCGTGCAGGAAAATATGGAGTCCTGGCAAAAACACCTGACAGAATAAGTAGAGTCTGTAAGGATATTGTCCAGCATTACAAGAAACATGTGGATCCTAATGATTTCAAAGGACAGGTTGTCGTATGGGACAGAGAAGCCTGTCACCTGTACAAACAGGAAATCGACAAACACATGCCACCTGAAGAATCTGCTGTTGTTATGACACTGCGACAGAAGGACCCCGACGACTGGAAGCAAAGTTATTCTCTGACAGATGATGAACAGGAAAAACTATTGGACAGGTTCAGAGATCCCAATGACCCACTGAAACTTCTTATTGTAACTTCAAAACTGCTTACTGGATTTGATGCACCAATTAACCAGGCAATGTACCTTGACAAACCAATGAAGGAACATAACCTTCTGCAGGCAATCTGTCGTGTAAACAGACCTTATCCAGACAAAGATCATGGATTGATTATAGACTACCTTGGAATATTCGATAATGTAGCATCAGCTTTGGATTTCGATGTAGAGGAAATGAAAACAGTAATCTCCAACATTGAAATGCTAAAAGCAGAGTTCCCACGCGCTTTGGAAACTTGCCTTTCACACTTTGAAGGTGTTGACAGAGCCCTTGATGGATATGAAGGTCTGCTTGCAGCGCAGGATTGTCTGAGAACAGATGAAAGCAGAGATTTCTTTGCAGCAGATTATTCGTATTTATCCCGTCACTGGGAAGCCATATCCCCTGATTCATTTTTGGATCAATATGAGAAGGATTACAAATGGCTTACACAAGTGTATGAATCCATAAGACCGCCAAGTGGAAATGGAAAACTTATCTGGCATGCCCTTGGTGCCAAAACATTGAAACTCATCCATGAGAACGTCACCGTACAAACAATCAAGGATGACCTTGAAACCCTGATAATGGATGCTAATATTCTCGATCATCTCACGGATAAAGATGCTGATGTAAAAGGAAAGAAACTTGCCTTGAAGATCGAGTGGAGATTACACGTTCATGTAGATGATCCACGATTCCAGGAGCTCGGTGAAAGGCTGGAGAAAGTAAAGGAAATGCACTACAGAAATGCAATAAGCAGTATTGATTTCCTCAAGAAACTCCTGGAGATAGCCCGTGACACTGTCAAACTGGAAAGAGAAACTGAAGCAGAGCCAGTTGATGATACTAAACAAGCATTAACAAAATTATTCCTTGAATGCAAGATTGAAACGACACCAGCAATCGTAGAAAGAATTGTTAATGATATTGATGAGGTTGTTAAATATACCCGATTTGACGGCTGGCAATGGACATCAGCAGGTGAGAGGGATGTTCAGAAGGCATTGCGTAAAACTTTGTTGCGGTATAAGTTGCATAAGGAGAATGAGTTGTTCGATAAGGCTTATGAGTATATCAGAGAGCATTATTGAGACACTGAATACGATTCAAAGTCCTCAAAACCCTTTTGCTTTAGAACTTCTTCAACCTCTTTGTCATTCTCATATTCTATATTTTTGTTTTTACGAATTTTGTCCATTAATTTGAACGTTCTGGAATGTGCTTGCCGCAATACTAAACTAAAGGAACGGGGATGAACAGTTACCTGACCCATACCCATTGGGTTAATAATTGGATCTACTTTTGTTCCTAATACATAGCATACTATCTTAGTATCAAGTTCAATTTTCCCTGATCTTATGAGTTCTGTAGCATAGTTATTCGCTTGATAGACATTTTCATTTGTAATTATAGAACCACCTCTTTTGAGTTCTATTATTAAAACTTTAGATGTACCACATACTTCGACATTTTCACCCTTTGTCTCATATCTATCACTACTGTAAATCCCAAAAGAACAATCAGGAAGAACAACAAAGTCAGGTCTTTGTCTTGGGTTTTGAAGGTATTTTATCCCATTATTATCAAAATGTGTTTTCAAAACAGTTGCTAATGACTTATTTGATGAAAACTCAACGCTTTCATACTCGGGACCAAATATCCATAAACCATATTCAAATAAAGGTTGTAACTCATGTAACTCATCTGTTTTTGGATCGTCAACTATCTTTTCTAGCTGTTCGATCAAATCTAATCTTTTCTTAAGTTCATCCAAAACTAATTTTGCATCCATGATGTCCCATTCATCCAGAATACACGATAAAGAGTCCATATCATCTGGGTTCAAACTAGAAAGCTGCTTTAATAACTTATATGCAGACTTGCTTTTCTCCATGTTTGCCAAAACTTCGACAACATTCTCTAAGTGACTTGTTTTTATGGTAGGGCACTTTTGCTGAACCTGTGTTATAAAGCTCCCAATTGCATTTCTTGAAGGAGTACTTAATTCTCCCAGTGTTTTGCGTTGGGATTTCAGGATCTCTATCTTTTCTTCCCTACGCACATCCTGCATTAAATCTCCAATTGTTTCAAGAATAAAGGCGTTAATACTTTCTTGTACTATTTTAACCCTTTCTGTTTCATTAAAGCCTGTCCAATCCTCTTTAACCTCATCAGATAGAATATCAGCTTTTACAATAATTGTATACCTTCTTGCTTCACTAGATCTACCATCAAGAAAACTACCTTTGAAATCTTTCCAAGATGGATCACCTACTAATCTACCATTTACCCACCATACAACACCATGTTGTTTAGCAGTTCTCCCAACAACTTTGCTATCAATAAGATAAATTAAAATGGTCTCATCGTCGGACAGTTCATATTTGTATTCTTTTGCATGTTCAAGGATATCAGAGTGTCTAATTAACTCATCATTGAGGTATATCTTAAAGTGAGTGGGATCAACTATGAATTTTGTACCTAGCAGCTCTTTTACTTCGTCTACTTCCAACCATTTTTTATCTTCTAACTTAGAACTAAATTTGCTTGATATTTTAGTGCCCTGTTCAATATGTTCACTTTGTTCTGTCAACTCTATTTGATATGGAGCATCGCCTGAAGACATTATTACAGTAAAAACTGATTTTGTTCCATTTTTCCAGGTTTCAACTTTGTACTTTTTTGAGAAGCAAAATAGACTATGTCTTCCTTTCCCATTTCTACCAAAAACCTCTCTTTCAATATTAGCAGAACCTACGATTTTGACTGTTGAACCCTGTGCATTTACACGATTATAATTAAATTCACTCCACCTTTTTACAAATTCTTCTTTTGTCATCCCGCTTCCATTGTCAGATATTTCGAAATGGGTATCTGGACGAACTGGCCAAATGATTCTAACTTCAGTTGCTCCTGAATCCCATGCATTAGCTACCAACTCTATTATTGCTACTTTTGGATCAGTTATCATTTTCCCTGCATAGTTTTCGAAAAAACGGGTACTAAATCTAGGATTGAATAAGTTTGATTGGGATTCACTTTCCAACATAATGGTATCCAACATTTAATTTTAAAATTAGTACTATCTACAATAAGTAAGAATTGTTAGTATATAAAAAATTCTTTTTGAGTTTGATTGACAAAAACAATAGGTTGAGGTTTATATTTTCATAAAATACCATAATAAAATATAATAGAAACAATATATACATCATATAGGGAGTTATTCGGGAGGAGAATATATTGAGATCACTTCTTGATAATTTATGGGTAATATTAACAGTTGCAATACCAGGTATTGTATTTTATTCTATATTTCGCCTACTGACAAGCATAATGGAAATTAATATCCCTTTTATGGCTAATATTGATGAATCTGAAACTCTTTTCATTGGAGTTATAATTACCCTAGGATTCGTAATACAATTCTTCGGTATCACTGCAGAAGAATACGCTTTTCGTCACAATATTTACAAATGTACAGATGGTGACTGTTATGATGACTGCTGTGATGACTGTGACGTTAACTGCAAAGCTGCCCATAAAGCTGCCTATAAAGCTGCCTTTAAAAAGAGAGATGAAATTATTGCTAAATTACCTCCTGGAAATGATTACCATATTGAGCGCATCTTGGCTCAATTTTTTATGTCGCATAATATAGCAATAGTAATGTTAATAATGTCCCTATTTTCATTCTTCTATATGCTGTATGCCAAAAGGTTTGATTCCACTATACTTGCTGTAGTATTGGGTCTATTCTTTATCACTCCATTTTCATTTTATGTGCCATATACTCGATACAAATATTCTTGTAAAGTTTTGTATGCTATCTCCAAATCTAAAAGATTGCTATAAATGAATGACTATCGTCCGAGGTAACTACATCAAAAGTTAATATAAGAATACAATTGATGGATTTTTTTTCAAAAACAAAAATTATCTATAGAGTTTACTTTTCCATCAATAAACGATAATACACAATATGAATAGGGAGTTTCGACATCTCCCTTGCAGATAAGAAGTTTGACCCTATAATATCCAAAAATATCCAAAAAAAGTGGGGTGAGTATTACCCCCACACAAAGATTTTCTTGCAACATACAATTCACATTAGGGTCAATTGAAATAAGATTTGTAATTTCAATATTCAACTCCTTTCGAATTTTCTCAAGATCCATTGTTGCCTTCAAATCCAAAGACCGTCCGCAGTGGCTGCACAGATTCGATTCAGGGCTATTCTTTGTGTCGCAATGGTAACATTGCTTAAATGTCAGCAAGGATTTTGTTTTCTTTTCTGTCAATCCATGTATGCCAGCATTGCCTGTTCAATATCCTTTGCATTTAAGTGAACATAGGCACGGGGCATATTCGAATTTGGTACCCATCCAAAATGAGCATTCATTCCTGCATCGGTGAAATGTTTGGAAAGTTCTATGCTTCTTGTTTGGCGGAATAGGTGGGGATGTACGTTCTTTGAAATGCCTGCGTTTTTGGCAGTTCGTTTGATCATCATGTAAAATGAACCATAGTTCATTTCTTGTCCATGGTTTTTTGTACCCGTATTGACCCACAGGGGAGCATTTTTGTTATGTTTCTGTGGATGAATTTCCATCCATTGGGACAAAGCAGAAACACTGTCGAGTAATCTAATCTCTCTTATGCCTCTGTTCCCATGTACTGAAATGGTTGCAGTATATTCATCAAAACAAACGTTCTTGATACAAAGGCTTCCAATTTCTCCGATTCTTGCCCCTGACTCCACAAGAACTGATATAATTGCTTTATCTCTGATACTGGTAGCTGCATCAAGCATAGCAATAATTTCATCATGTGTAAGCAAATCATCTCTCTGAACAGATGAAGTCCTTGCAGGTTGTGTCATAAGCCATTCTACAATGGCTGGTTTGTCTTCATTGTAATACCATTTGTAAAATGATTTGATGCACTGCTTGTAATCATTCTTGGTAGATACAGCATACCCTTTCCTTTCAATTTTGCATATAAGGCTTATTACATCCTTTTTCGTTGCAGCATTGAAACTCACATCCCAGTCAGACGCAATGAGATTAAGTAAACCGAGAAGTTTTACAACACGGTAAATACCTACTCCCCTAGCAAAGAGGTGGTCTTCATATTCCATGAGGATATCCTTGTCCTCTTCAGAGTAGGATGCATTTCTGATTCGATTCTCAATTGATGTTAATTGTTTTTCAATTCTGTACATATTGTTCCCTTTATATTTTACAGTATTATATTTCAAAAAACAAGTAGGTGGGGCTATTATTACCCCACACAAAGATTCTCCTGCAATATACAATTCACATTAGGATCAATTGAAATCAGATTTGTAATTTCAATACTCAACTCTTTTCGAATTTCCTCAAGATCCATTGTTGCCTTCAAATCCAACGGTGCTCCACAGTGGCTGCATAGATTCGATGATGGACTGTTTCTGGTATTGCACTTATAGCACAATTTGTCTATCAGGAATGGCTTATCCTTCTTTTTCTTATACCCGCCAATATCCAGTAGAGTTTCCCCGACATCCTTTGAGGTCAGATGGACATATCTTTGAGGCATATCTGATCCAGGTTTCCACCCCAAATGGGCTTTGAGCTGGGAGTCCGAAAGGTGGTTTGAAAGATCTGTACTTCTTGAATGACGGAATAGGTGAGGATGTACGTTCTTGGAAATGCCCGCTTTTTTGGCAGTTCGTTTGATCATCATGTAAAATGAACCGTAGTTCATTTCCAGTCCATGGTTTCTTGTACCCGTATTGACCCACAGGGGAGCATTTTTGTTATGTTTATGTGGATGAATCTCCATCCACTGGGACAGAGCAGGAACGCTGTAGAGCAATCTGATATCTCTTTTATCAGTTTTCCCATTGACTGAAATGGTTGCAGTTTCATCAAAACAAACGTTATTTATATGAAGTCCTGCAATTTCTCCAATTCTTGCCCCTGAGTCTGCAAGCACTGCTATAATTGCCTGATTCCTGATATTGGTAGCCACATCCATCATAGCAATAATTTCATCATGTGTAAGCAAATCTTCTCTCTGAACAGATGAAGTCCTTACTGGTTTTATCTCAATCCATTCAACAATGGATGGCTTTTCCTCATCGTAATGCCATTTGTAAAATGACTTGATGCACTTCTTGTAATCATTTTTGGTAGATTTAGCATACCCTTTCCTTTCAATTCTGCTGATAAGTTTTGTTACATCCTTTTTCGTTGCAGTATTGAAACTCACATCCCACTCAGAAGCAATGATATTAAGTAAACCAAGAAGTTTCACAACACGGTAAATACCTACTCCTTTAGCAAAGAGGTAGTCTTCATATTCCATGAGGATTTCCTTGTCATCTTCAGAGTAAGATGCATTTTTGATTCTGTTCTCAATTGATGTTAATTGTTTCTCAATTCTGTACATATTGTCTCCTTTATATTTGAGAGATTTATATTACAAGAAAAAAGTAAGTAGAGAAGCTTTTATACTTTTCCCAGTGGATAACTTTTCAAATCCACTATTTGATTTGAACCTCCTTTTTTGGACAAATTTAGCCTTACTGAATAATGATTTTAATAAAAAAAATGAATGGAATGGAAGAGTAAACGCTAAAATTGGCTTAAAATAATTTAAAAGATTATTCCTATTTGCGTTGCGCCTTACCTATCAAGTCCTCAAGGAAAGATTTAAACTCTGGATTATCCTTCATCCTTTCAATCAGTTCAATTGTCGATTCCTCGGATTCTTCATCCAATTTCATCGCATCTTTAATATTGAACGCAAGTCCACACTTTTTGCAGATTTTATTGGTAGCCTCATTGGTTGTACCACATCGTGGACAACGCTTAAAAGATATTTGAGGTTTTGATTCTTCAACTTCCAATCCGTACAGCTTTAATATCGCCCCATCAAGGTCTCTACCTGAAAGATGAACATATACCCCCGACATATCTGACCCAGGTACCCAGCCTACATATTTTTCCAGTTGAGCTTCAGTTAGGTTCTGGGCAAGGATTGTACATCTCGAATGTCTGAATAGGTGTGGATACATTCTTTTATTAATTCCTGCTTTTTGAGCAGTCCTCTTTAAAAGAACGTTATAACCATGGTAATTCATGGGTTTTCCATAGTTACGTGTCCCGATATTTATCCAAACATAACTTTCGGGGTCATTGCGATATGGGTGAATTGAAAGCCAGGATGCAAGATAAGGTGCACAAATAATAGTACGTACTCTTCTCATCCCAGTTTTACCAGTCAAAGTTAACTGTACGCCAAGTTCATCAAAATGGACATGCTTTATTTTGAGGTTGGCCATTTCCCCAATTCTTGCTGCAGATTCATAAAGTGTCGCAATTAAAGTCTTATCACGAAGATGGTTGGATGCCTCGATCATTTTAAAAATATCATCTTCAGTAAGTAGATCTTCAGGAACTTTTGAGTTACGGATCTTTTCTTTTATTGTCAGCCATCCCAAAATAGAAGGATACTCCTCTGGGGTCAACCACTGATAGAATTTCCGTATACATATTTTATAGTCTTTCTTTGTTGATGCAGCAAGTTTTTCATCTCTTTGGATTTTCCCAACAAGATTCTTGAGATCTCTTTCGGTTGCATCTTCAAAATCAACATTCATCATAGATCGGAGTCTGTTTAATTGACCCAAATACTTTGATATGCGTGAAAGACTCAGATCCTCTGTAAAAAGTTCGTCCTCGTAGCTAAAGAGTACTTCTTTATCTCTTTCAGAATAAGACGCATTTTTTATACGCTTTTCAGCACCTTTAAGCCGTTCATCATAGTCATGTAATGACATTTCCTCTTACCTTCCTTGAACCTTTCAAGGCAGGTGAGAGCTTTAAACAAGAAGTAGAAAGCCTCAGGCGTGATTTGAACACGCGACCTAGTGATTACAAATCACTCGCTCTGCCGGGCTGAGCCACTGAGGCAACATGATGCGCATTCCACATCTTTTTATGGAAAGCATTCCCTTACATATCATAATAGCAGATAAATTTTATGGTAGCGGACTACCGGAGATATACTCATGTGGCATGAAATTTCGAGGATTGGAAAAAAACTTGTGGCAAACGGGCTGGTAGAATCACACTTTGGAAACATCAGTGTGAGAATTGGAAACCGGATGCTCATCACACGCAGTGGTTGCGCACTGGATGAGATTACAGAAGACAACGTAGTAGAGGTGCGCATTGACAGTTCATCTCCGCTCGATATGATTGCCTCATCTGAAGCCGTAGTTCACCGTGCTATTTACAGCAAAACTCCTGCACTTGCAATTGTTCATGCACATTGCCCTTTTGCAGTGACACTCTCCCTGCTGGAGGAAGGTGACAGCATTACACCCGCTGACAGCGAAGGCCAATACTTCCTGGGAGAAGTTCCAATAGTTAAAGGTGGAATCGGTTCCGATGAGCTTGCAGAAAACCTTGCCTCATCCCTTGCGCATAATAAAACCGCAATTATTTACAGTCACGGCACCTTTGCCATAGGAAAAGTACTGGATGAAGCATACGTACTAACCACGCAGGTTGAACACTCATGCAAAATAAAATACTGGTACGACCTTGCAAAAAACACAAGAGCATGAAATTTTGCCTGACTTTGCTTATAGCTCGCCTGGAATTATACTAAAATATTATAATTTCAGGAAAACGTTAAATCATAAAAATACTCATTTGGTACAATATCCATGACATTCAATGCTCTAAGACCTGTGGCATCAAAGATACTGGAGCCAATGGCTGTTGCAATCGCAAAGCTGGGTATCTCCCCAAATGCGATTTCGATGATCTCACTCCTCTTTGCAGTGCTTTCAGGCATATTATACTACAGATCAGCCTTTGATCCTCTTCTTGTCCTGATAGCAGGTTTGCTGGTGGCATTGAACTCATTTTTAGATGCAATGGATGGTCTTGTGGCACGCTACCTGAAAGCTTCAAGCGCACGCGGTGACTTCCTGGACCATGTAATTGACCGCTATTCAGATGTCTTCATTATTTGCGGTATCTTCTTTGGCGGCTACGTAGACTGGCAGATAGGTGTCATAACCATTGTCGGTGTCCTTCTCACAAGTTACCTTGGTACACAGGCACAAGCGCTGAATCTCGGACGATACTACGGTGGCATAATAGGAAGGGCAGACCGACTTGTCCTAATAATGCTATCCTCAGTAATCTACTACTTCTATCAGGCCGAAGTCCTCGGATTCTCATCTCTTGGATGGATGATTCTTATAATCGGCGTTGGCAGTCACATAACAGCTTTCCAGCGCATAGCTCACATCTGGAAACAACTGGAATGATCCGTCTATAACTATCAGTAAAATCCCAAAAACAAGGGGCTAATTTAATTATCTCAAGGTCAATTAAGGTTCATGTCATCTGAGATGGATATTGACTATGAGTATCTGGAACACACTGCCGATGTAAGGTTTCGGGCTTACGGTAAAAGTCTTGAGCAGGCATTTGAGAATGCAGCCCTTGCCATGCTTAACGTAATGGTGGAAACCTCTTCTGTTAACAACAGCCTGTCAGTAAATATCGAACTTACATCTTTTGACCTTGACAGTCTGCTCTTTGAATGGCTTTCAGAGATACTCTTTGTATTCGAAGTAGATGAATTGGTTTTTGGCCGGATAGAAGTCAACAAGATAACCGTAGATGAAGATAATGAACAATGCTCCCTCGAAGCAACACTCTACGGAGAAAGCATTGATCTTTCAGTCCATGTCTTTGATACTGAGGTAAAAGCTGCAACCTATAACGACATGAGGATTGAGAACTCAGATGCTGGCTGGATGATTCAGGCAACAGTAGATACGTGAAAAATCAGTTTATCCATGGCCAATGATTGGGTCATTATATTTTCAATTAATTTCTTATAATCAATATATTCATACGATTAGAGCGCATAGTCTTCATTATAGACGCTTGAAGGAAGAAAAACAAGAGGAAATAACATGTCAGATGAAAATGCAACATCAATTTTCGATATTCTCACTAAAGTAAATGATAATACGTGGGAGGTATCCGGTAATTACAAACCAGGGATGAATGTTCCGGGAAGGATATTCGTATCAAAACCTCTCCTTGATATTCTGGAGCCTGAAACCATCGATCAGGTTGCAAACGTAGCTTCCCTGCCGGGAATCCAGAAATACTCCATGGCGATGCCGGATGCACATCTTGGTTATGGATTCTCCATTGGTGGGGTTGCAGCTTTCGATAAGAATGAAGGTGTGATTAGTCCGGGAGGTGTAGGTTTTGACATCAACTGCGGAGTTCGTCTTATCCGTTCCAATCTTATGGAAGATGATGTCCGTCCAAGGCTGGCTGAGCTTCTCGATTCATTATTCGAAGCAATTCCTTCAGGTGTTGGTTCCAAGAGCCGCATGAGACTTACTGATGAGGAATTGGATGAGGTATTTATCAATGGTGTAAACTGGGCTGTTAAGAATGGATATGGTATGAAAGGCGATCTAAGTCATTGTGAAAGCAATGGTCAGATGTCTGGTGCTGATCCTTCAAAGGTCAGTATAAAAGCCCGTAAAAGAGGTCGTCCACAGATAGGAACTCTTGGAAGTGGTAATCATTTCCTTGAAGTACAGTATGTGGATAAGATCTATGACGAGGAAGCTGCAAAGGCTTTCGGTCTTAAGGAAGGACAGATAACTTTCATGATTCACTGCGGTTCACGTGGTGCAGGTCATCAGATATGTACCGACCATCTCCAGAAGCTCACACAGGCTTCCAAAAAGTATAAGATTCCTCTCCCTGACAAACAGCTTGCCTGCGCTCCTGCAAGCTCGGAGGAAGCACAGGATTATTTCAAGGCCATGACATGTGCAGCAAACTATGCATGGGTGAACCGCCAGATGATAATGCACTGGGCACGTGAGGTTTTTGATGAGTTCTTCAAGGCTCAGCACGGCGATCTGGGACTTGACCTTGTGTATGATGTTGCTCACAATGTTGCAAAGCTTGAGAAACACATGATCGATGGCAAGGAAAAGGAAGTCTACGTACACAGGAAAGGTGCAACAAGAGCATTCCCTGCAGGTCATCCTGAGATTCCGGAAGACTACAAGGATATAGGACAACCGGTCATCATTCCCGGAAGTATGGGCACTGCATCTTATGTGCTTAAAGGCTGCCCTGCTGCAATGGAGCTTACCTTCGGCAGTGCCTGTCATGGTGCAGGAAGAGTTATGAGCCGAAGCAGTGCAAAGAAAGAACTGCGTGGTGAAGAGATTCAGAATGAACTGAAGTCACAGGGAATTATTGTAAGAGCAACGCAGCCATCACTCATAGCCGAGGAAGCGCCTGAGGTATACAAATCCAGTAGTGATGTTGTGGACGTTGTACACAATCTTGGCATTGCCACAAAAGTTGCACGTGTACTTCCAATGGGAGTTGTCAAAGGTTAAACTGACCTTTGGCTTAATTTTTTATTTTTTAATCGCAAAATAAATTCAGTTTTGTTTCTGATTCTTAAATAGAAATTTGTATTTTTAACTACATTCTTGAAACAAAAAATCAGAGTTTACACTGTTCAGTTAAACAACATAAAAGAAGTCTTGCTCTGTTATTGAGCAACGAGGAAACGGGGACATGTTTGAGGGGATGAATGGTTTTGCTTGGTTACAGTTACTATACCTTTGAATACAGTTACAAGCAGTAGTTCCCGTTTCCTCAACTTATAATTGGTCATTATTATATATAAATCTGTTTGACATTATTTATATAGCAAATAGTGTTCACTTCCTTAAATAAGAGATAATCTCATATCAATTTAACCGCTATCATTTTAAAACTTATACTTTATTTAGCAACTATGAGCAATGCAGATAAAAACCTCATTAGAGTCAGGACAATGGCCGACATTCAGTTCGGTAAGGGTTGTGGAGAAATCCTTTTTCCTGATGGTGTTACATTCCTGCTTTCAAGGACAAAACGCGTAAGACAGGTCCAGTTCAACGGAAAGCACATGGCAACAGTTCGTGCAAGGGACGGAATGCTCACTCTCAGTATAGACGGAGCTGCTGCACTTCATCAGGGACTTGAAAAGCCTGCATCAAGAGTTATAATTTGTGAGGATGCAGTTCCATTTGTCTCAAAAGGAAAGACTGCTTTTGCAAAACATGTACTTGCAGTTGATCCAGATCTCAGGGCAGGAGATGAGGTTATCATAGTTGATGAAAAGGACGAAATACTGGCAACAGGGCAGCTATTATTGTCACCGGCTGAGGCACTTCGCATGGACAGGGGTCCTGCAGTTGATGTAAGGCGTGGGATAGCACAATCTTAGAATAACTATTTATAAATCTATCTCTATTAAATACGATGAAAATAAAGTCATAGTAGTGCCTTTGATACAGTATATCCGAGACCGGAGAGTGAAAGCATAGAAGAGGAGATATTTAAGACATTTGTAATTCCAGACAATACAAGGATGGAAGAACGTACAATAGTCATAGATGGGGATGTTATTGCAGGCAATCACTCTGAAATAAAGTACGGTATCATTGCACATTCAGCAATACTTGGTGAAAGGGTCAACGTTACAGGTGATCTCGTCACCACTGGAGATACAAGGATTGATATCTGGTCCGAGATTGGCGGCAATGTCAAAACAGATGAGAATGCCTATATCGGGGAATTCGTTACCATCGATGGTAAACTGGTGGTAAAGGGCGATCTGGATATTGGTAACGATGTGAAGATCAACGGTGGTTTTGAAGCCAAGGGCTGGATTGTTGTAAGAAATCCTGTACCGGTCATAGTTTATCTTTTCCTTTATATCAGCGAGCTTCTGAGGCTTGGAAAGGATGAGGAAGTTGAAAAGGCATTAGAGGATCTGTTTGAGGATGACGAGGAGTCTATAGGGCTCAATTCAATGATAATTCCAAACGGTTCCAAGATATCCATGGATTCCATAAGGGTTCCTTCAAATGCTATTGTCGGAAGCAAGTGCAGACTTGTAGGGAATATACGTGCAACATCCCTCGATATGGCAAATGAGACCACACTCTATGGAAGCATACGTACTATTCAGGATGTAAAACTCGGAACAGATAATGTGATTCACGGAAATATTATTTCCAGGGGTAATGTTTACGTTGCTGCCGGAACACATATTCTGGGAGAGATCAATTCACAGTCAATAAAGATACATGAGAGTGCCCGTGTAGATGGTGTGATGCGTGCGCCGGGCGGTATCATCTTTGAGCGTGAGGAAGATGATGCTTTGAGTGATAATGAACTGATGCAACTGGATGTCTGAGTGACTTTTGTTATAGGGTTACACAAAAATATGAGGGGATGGCTATGAGTCTAAGTTCAACGTTCCATTTTCTGGATCTTGCAATACGTCTTTGTATAGTGATTCTGGCGCTACTGACATCATATCTGCTGATACGGATAGATCCCGATGTCATACGCTCGCGAATTTATGTATCGTTTAACAATCTGAAAAAATATTTTGTCTTTCTGACAGTAGGTTTTGTAGTATATCTTTTTGAGGTACTTGTAACGATAAATTCAGTGCCTGGAAGCACACGCTATGATAACGTTAAAAGTTTGATGCTGCTTGTTTTCCAGATATCAATGCTGGTTTTCCTTTATCACCTGTATGTGGCGATAAAAGTACCAGACAGACGCATTCTTTGAGATGTGATAGCCGTCTGGCTTCAGGCTGGTCATGATCACATTTATTTTTTTAGTTGTTTTTTCCCTTTGTAGCGATAGTCAGATTTAAAAACGGTTCTAGTAATTATAGTGAAAAGGTGTTAATTTGCAACAGGATTATACTTCATCATCATCTGAGTCTAAATCCATATTCGATAAAGACTCAAAATATGTAATGCAGACATACGGCCGCCAGCCAGTGGTTCTTGAAAGCGGAAAAGGTTCTCTTGTTTATGATATTGAAGGCAGGGAATATGTGGACTGTGTTGCTGGAATTGCAGTGAACAATATAGGTCACTGTCACCCACACTTAACCGAGGCAATAAAAAAGCAAGCTGAGAAACTAATTCATGTTTCCAATCTTTATTACACAGAGCCGCAGGCAGAACTTGCCGAGCAACTGGTCAATGTAACCGGAATGGACCGTGTCTTCTTCTGTAACTCCGGAACTGAAGCAGTTGAAGCTGCAATGAAACTTGCAAGGGCAACAACCAAAAAGACGGATTTCATAGCAGTGGAACACTCTTTCCACGGTCGTACAATGGGTGCGTTGAGCCTGACATACAAGGATATTTATCGTGCTCCATTCAAACCTCTTGTACAAGAAGAAAAGTTTGTCCCATTCAATGACGCACAGGCAATAGCTGACTCCATCACCCCAAACACAGCTGCTGTTATAGTTGAGCCGATACAGGGTGAAGGCGGTATAAATGTACCTTCACAGGATTATCTTAAGGAAGTCCGCAAGATTTGTGACGAGAATGAAGTGCTCCTTATCTTTGACGAGGTCCAGACAGGTTTTGGAAGAACCGGAACATGGTTCTGCAAAGAGCATTTTGGTGTTGAGCCTGACATTATGACAATGGCAAAGGCAATTGGCGGAGGTTTCCCGATGGGTGCTATAGCTGCCCGAGAAGGTGTTGCTTTCAACCGTGGAGAACACGCAGCAACATTCGGAGGCAGTCCGCTTGCATGTGCTGCTGCACTTGCATCAATTGATGTAATCCGTGAGGAGAATCTCATCCAGCGCTCAAAGGAAATGGGTGAATATTTCCGCGGTGAACTGAGTAAGCTTACTACAGACGGTTTCGTTGAGGTTCGTGGTAAAGGACTAATGATAGGTGTCCAGTTTGACCGCAAATGTGCCGACCTTGTGGAACACGGCCGTGGGAATGGTGTTCTTCTTAACTGCACTTCAGAAACAGTACTGCGTATCGCTCCTCCGCTGGTAATCACAAAAGAGCAGATCAACAGGGTGGTGTCCGTACTTGAGCAGGCCTGAGCTAATCAAAGATGTTGTCAACTCAATTGCAGAATATGTTCCGGGAAAGTCAATAGAGGAAATTGCAAAGAAATACGGCATCGACCCAATAGATATCATAAAACTGGGCTCCAATGAGAATGTACTTGGTCCTTCTCAAAAAGCAGTTGAAGCTCTCATATCTTATGCATCAAAAGTTAACATATATCCTTCAGCTGATGCTTCCGAACTCGTGGAGGCTCTTTCAGTTTACACAGGTCTTCCCGTAGAGAACATATGTGCTTCCGGTCCGGGCATGGATGGTTTGCTTGATAACCTCATGCGTGTGCTCATCGAACCCGGGGATGAAGTTGTAATACCAACTCCCACATTCTCTTACTATGAGATTGCCGCAAGAGCAAACGGGGCAACTGCGATTCATGTGGCTCCCGGTGAAGGGCTGAAATTTGATATAACTGCTATTAAGGAAGCTATTACTGAAAGGACAAAGGTTGTATTCCTATGTTCTCCTAACAACCCAACAGGACTGCTGACTTCAGAAGACGATGTCCATTCACTTCTTGAATCTACAAATGGACTTGTGTTTGTAGATGAGGCATATGTTGAGTTCTCAGATAAAAGTCTTTCAAAGCTGGTTCTTGAATATGATAACCTTGTAATAGGTAGAACCTTCTCTAAGGCATTCGGACTTGCAGGTCTAAGAATTGGATATGGTTTGATGCCTGAGTGGCTTAAAGTCCAGTATATGAAGATTGCAACTCCATTCAATGTAAGTCTACCTGCTGTAATGGCAGGAGTGGCAGCACTTTCAGATTCCGAATATCTGGAGAAAAGTATCTCAATGACTGTGGAAGGTCGCAAGTTCCTGACAGAGAACATTCCTTTTAAGGTATATGATTCCCGGGCAAATTTCATTCTTGTGGATGTCTCACCTCTAGTCGCAAAAGATGTTTCAGAATCGTTAATGAAAAAAGGTATTATTGTCAGGGATTGCAGGTCATTCAGGAATGCCGGCGAATCGCTGATTCGTGTAACAGTAGGCACAAGGGGACAGAATGAAAAAGTAGTATCAGCCTTTGAAGAAGCAAAGGCCGTTTCTAATTGAATCCAGTTAGTAATAATTAATAGATCTTTTCTATTTTCATAAGAGGATAGTCGAGTTCTGTGTCAAAAGCCAGACTGACATCCACTTTTGCATTTTTGAACACTGCTGTGATATGAACATCCAGCATGCGGCCTTCAAGTTCACAATAACCATACTTGCCGTTAAGTTTAGAGTTAATCATCTCTCGGTTGATGGAAACTCTGATTTTTTCAACGCAGGGCTGGACTGAAATACTTTCCTGTATCCCTTTTTCCAAGCTTTCAACTGTATCCAGATTAACAGGTGAACCTGTGAACTGGTGGTAAAGTGCACCAAGCTTGATACCGGCTTCAAAAAGTACGTTATCCCTGTCAGTTATTAGTTCGTTTTCCTGCATAGTGTACCTCTTTGTTTTTCTTGATAATGGGTGATATTATGTAAATTGCCATTATTCCTGAAAGAATTGATGCTAAAATGTGTGTGTATTCAATATTTACAAAGTATGAAACAATGATTGCAGCAAATATCAGAGTAAGTGGCATTAGTAGTTTTTTGTTCCTTGCTTTCATATATGTCATGTCACCTACCATGAGAAGTCCAATCACAAGGAACAACAGTGCCATTCCATAAGCATGGAACAAGTTTTCTCCCATTAGTAAGTATGATGAAATAGTTATTCCTCCGGCAGTAATTGGTAAACCGCTGAATGAATTCATTCCCAGATGCATTGTGTTAAACCTTGCAAGTCTCAAAATTCCACATATGAAATAGAACAGCATTGCAGGGAGCAGAATATACTGTGACTGTGTTCCTGTAACAAATGAATATGTAATTATAACCGGTGCAACACCAAATGAAATAACATCTGCAAGTGAGTCCAGGTTTCCTCCGATCTCACTGGAAGAGAATTTACGGGCAATATGGCCATCAGCACCGTCTGCAACTGCGGCAATAAGTATGAGCAGTGGTGCCAGATAAGTAAACCCATCAAGCACAATTATAATGGCAATGACTCCACACAATGCATTCAGTAAAGTGACAAAATCAGGTAGTTTTAATGTATGAAGTATCTGGTTCACTTCCTTTATTTAATTCTGGCAATTACCGTTTCGCCGGCAAATACACGATCTCCTTTCTTTATTAGTATTTCAAAGTTTTCAGGAATCGTAACATCAACCCTTGAACCAAAACGTATCATTCCAAAACGCTGACCTTGTTTCATGTAATCTCCTTCCTGAACATAGGAGACTATTCTACGTGTAACTGTTCCCGCTATCTGTATTACTTCTACAAGGCCATGTTCTGTTTCTATTAGTGTATGGCTCCTTTCGTTGCGGTGTGAATCTTTGCAGAAAGCGGGAATATATCCACCTTTTTTATGCTCGATGGTGTGTATCTTTCCGGTAATTGGCAACCTGTTTACATGAACATTCTGGAAGTTCATGAAAATGCAGATTTTTCTATCTCTAATATCCACAATTCTGCCATCGGCAGGTGAAAGCATATGGCTGTCGTGTTCCTTTATTTCTCTTTCAGGATCCCTGAAAAAGAATAAGAAAAATATTGTTACTGATGTTCCAAGTACAATAATCATTTCGGAATATGGTATTTTGTATAGCAGGTATGCAAAGAAGCTTACCACACTTACAGTGATGGATGTTAATATCCAGGGAAAAGAACCTTTTGCAAGCATTTACTGGTTTCCTACTACTTTATAGAATAGCTTCTGAACAAATCCGGTAACCAAAAACCAGACTCCTTCTATCAGGTCTACCAGTTCGGGCAGTATGCGCATGACAAAGTAAGCGACCACAAATAAGGCTATTCCAGATCCTATTTTTGCAATAGTATTATGGGCGATCTCAAAACTTTCAGGGCCGAACCACTGGTAACCATAGGCTACGATTACAAAAGCATCTCTTATTATATTCAATATGTATATTACGGGTACTGAAACTGCGAATGCAGCTGCCAATCTTTTAACAGGTGCGTTCACTGACGCTATCAGGCCTATGAAAAGTGCTATGCTCTCAATTGCAGTACAGGCAAGTATAATCTCTACTGTGTATCCATTTAGTGAGATTTTGTTCCATGCTACAAGTTCTGCCGGGACATTAATATATTGCAGTGTCAGAAAAACAGTATTAGTGACCTGTGATATTATCCCAATATTGAGTACTTCCATTTGTGCAAAAGGGAAATAGAATAAACAACCAAGGGCTGTTGCACTTGTAGCCATTGTTGTCACGTCCGTTAAAGGTATTTTGTTTTCCTTGTATTCTTTGAACATGGTGTATGCTATGATCAGGCAGACTATCCCTACGGCTATTACCAGGGCTACGTTGAAGTAATCTTTTATTTCCATATAATGAATTGGCTGGTAGAACCAGTGTATGGAAAAGAATACCCATCCTGCCGCAGACAACATTCTGCGGGCCTTTACCGTTTTAGGAATTATTGATCCAAGCAGCATGAAAGCCACTGCAATCCATAGAACATTCTCAATCATCTAAGCACACCTTTTATAGGTATGGCTCCTATATATTTGATGTAGCCTATTAACTTTTTGTTCCGTATCCCTGTTTAAAACCCAACCTGCTGAGTTTCAATTGTTTCTTTTTCTCTTATGCAAGGGCATTTTCTTCTCCGGAATCAAGAGCAAACAGACATGAAGAACCTGTATCTTCAACAGTTTTTCGAACGAAATCAAAGTCAACATCCGGTTCCATGCTAAAAACATTGATTGAAGCCTGAGGTGCGTTGCCTGTGCTGGATTCAATGTCTCCAAGCAATATCTTTGTACTGACATTAGGTATTCTTGCCAGCTCCGAAAGGTTCTCCAGATATTGTTCTGCTTTATAATTATTATACTGCTCCTTTACACAACTGATCATTTTAAGGGAAGCTTTCCAGTTTTTCTTAAGCTTGTAAGCGATCAGGATGGCAAGATCCTGATTTCCCAGATCCATGCTGATATCCCAGTCAGGACTACGATCGTTAATCCAGAGGTTTATTGAGTTCTGCCTTCCGTAAACTGTTTCCGGGTGCACTGCAAGCAACAGTACTCCGATGTTACGTTTTGAAGCCTTCTGGATTACATCGCGAAGTTTGGTTTCACGCCCTTCAAAACTGTTCATGTGGATAAAAAGAACTCTTGGTCTGAAAAATGATCCTGTGAGTGCTTCCATTCCGGCTATAAGGCTTTTATCAAATTCTTTAGTATCAATAAGTGTCCATGAAGAAAAAACTCCTCTTTTGCGGAAAGAATTTGTCAGATCAATAAGACGGGAGTTCAGATCACTTTCTTCCACTTCTCCGAGAAGCCCGAGTAGTTTGACAGAACCTTTCGGATATGTAATGTCTTTTATAATGTTAAAAGCACCAGTTAATATGTTAGGGTTTCTTACAGGTATCAACAGGTTTGCTTTCCAGGTTCTTTCATTGGAAGGTGCTATCCTGTTACTTTGTTTTGCAGCCCATTCGGCAACCGCTACAAAAAGGCCACTACGTACATCTCCAAAAGGCGCTTTAAGGTGTTTTTTAAGAAGATATGCATGGATTACCAAAACCACCATAAAAGCCAGGATTGTGAATGTAGGATTTACAATAACCATCACAAAGACACATCCTATGGCACCTATTATGGATACCAGCATTGGTATTTTGAAAAGAGGTCTGAAACTTATAAGTTTCAGGTTCTGCTCAATGAGTACAACAATATTGATCATTGCATAGGTTATTAAGAAAAACATTGTTATTAGAGGCGCAATAGCATTGAGATCACGTAACAATAGTGCAAGAAAAACAATTGCACCGGTAAATATCATTGCATTTCTGGGTTCCCCTGATCCTGAACTTTTCCCAAACCAGTCACTTGCTGGGAGTATCTGGTGCTTAGCAAGTGCCTGGAGGATTCGCGGGGCGCCAACAATGGAAGACAGAGCTGAGGAAAAAGTGGCTCCCAGAAGGCCCGCCACAATCAGTTGTGCCCATGCTGCCTTTTCTGCCATAATTGTATAATTGTTCAGGAGTTCATCGGTGCTTGCAGATCTTGCAAGCCAGTATGCAATTAAAAGATATATCACAAGACTCAATACTATCGCAGCAAGAGTTCCCACAGGTATACTCTTACGGGGGTTTTTAAGTTCCCCTGACATATTCGCTCCTGCCATTATGCCTGTAGCTGCCGGGAAAAATACAGCAAAAACTCCCCAGAATCCTATTCCTGCAAATCCAGATTCCGGTGATCCGGAGAATGACCCCCACCATGTAATTGGTTCCTGCATGGAACCTGATGAGGCAGCCCACAGTATGGATACAAGTGATGAGATTATAATTGCAAGGATAACATATTGTATTCTGAATGCCAGTGAAGCACTTATGTAGGCAATAATGAAGAGAAGTGCAAAAACAGCAAAGTCAACTACTATGGGTGAATGATCGGGGAACATCCAGAGCCAGCCGGCACGGAATCCAAATATATACATCGCAACGGCAAGGCTTTGTGAAATATACAGGGGTATTCCAATACTTCCTCCAACCTCCAGACCAAGGGATTGCGATATTATTGAAAAGGCTCCTCCTGCTCCGATTCTGATATTGGTTGTAATAGATGATAATGAAAGTGCTGTGGAAAGGGTAATCCCAAAGGCTATCAGTATTATCAGCCAGGCACCAAGGAGCCCTGCATTACCAATGACCCAGCCTTCTCTGAGGTACATTATAACTCCCAGAATCGTCAAGAGGGTTGGAATGAATACTCCTTCAACAGTACCAAATAATTTTTTACCAGGAACCTGACCTTTTTGTTCTTCAACTTTTTCCTGCAGGTTTTTTTCCTTCGGTTCATCAGTATTTTCAGACATCATCCACACTACTCCCACTTATTCTTTGTTTTAGAGTATTTATAATATATTGCAGGTTCCAGATAAATCTAAAATATTTGGAATTTGTTCTATATCCAAGCGCGTCTTTAATATGGATGTTTTTCATAATTTTACTAAAACAATGAATTTTGCTCCTTATGCCACCCAATACGCCAAAACTTACAGTTGATGCGGTAATCATCTTCAACGGAAAAATAGTTCTTATTCAGCGAAAAAATTCTCCCTATAAAGAAAAATTTGCACTTCCGGGAGGGTTTGTGGAAATTGGTGAGACCACAGAAGAAGCTGTTGTGCGTGAGGTTCTTGAAGAAACAGGCCTTACAATAGAAATAGTTAAGTTACTTGGGGTATATTCTGAACCTTCGCGCGATCCCCGAGGGCACACGGTAAGCGTAGTTTACCTGACCCGGGGAGAAGGTGAACCCAGAGCAGATTCAGATGCAAAGGCGGTACAACTGTTTGATTTATCGGACATACCGCAAATAGCTTTTGACCATAACTTAATAATAGATAATGCGAGAAGTGATATTTATGGAATTTTGTCCCGAATGTAAAAGTATGATGTTCCCTTCAGGTGATTCATTCAAGTGCAGAAAATGTGGTTTTGTAAAGGGAAAACAGCAAGGTTCTGAGGTACTTGTGTCAAAAGAATCCAGGGAAAAGAGGGATGTCACTGTGCTTGAAGGAAATGTAGACCAGGGTCTTCCTACAACCTCTGTAAGGTGCGAAGAATGTGGGCACAACGTTGCATATTGGTGGTTGCGCCAGCTTAGATCGGCTGATGAATCCGAGACGCGTTTCTTCAAATGCACAAAGTGTGGCTGTACCTGGCGTGAATACGACTAATGATATCTGATACTTTAGCTTTGTTTCAGATACTTAAAAGAAAACTTATATTACTTGTTAGATATAATGTCCTAAAAATTCAATTTATTGGTGGCGAATCCATATGTTCAAGGCAACTATTGATGCAGATATTTTAAAGACTGCAATTGAAACTCTTTCGGTTCTTGTTGATGAAGCACGTTTCAGGATATCTCCTGAAGGCATAGTAGTCAGGGCTGTAGATCCTGCAAATGTAGCTATGGTAAGTTTTGATCTAAGCTCAAGTGCTTTTGATGAATTCAATGCTGATGATTCCGAGATAGGCATGGACCTGTCAAAGATCAATGATATTTTCAGTGTTGCAGGCAGGGATGAAAAAGTTGTCATGGAACTTGATGAGATGTCCCAGAAAATGTCATTACATCTTGGTGGTCTCTCTTACACTCTGGCCCTGCTTGACCCTTCAACCATCAGAGCGGAACCAAGGATCCCACAGCTAGAGTTGCCTGCTGAGGTTGTTCTTAACGGAAAAGACCTCCAAAGGGCTGTAAAAGCTGCTGAGAAAATTAGTGACCATATGCTCCTTGGAATTGATGAGGATGTCTTTTACATGGAAGCTGAAGGTGACACAGACCGTGTCCGTCTTGACATGACCCGTGATAGTCTGATTGACCTGAAATCAGGTGAGGCACGTTCACTTTTCTCACTGGACTATCTTTCCGATATTGTAAAACCTGCCTCACGTTCCAATGAAGTGACCGTTGAGCTTGGAAAAGATTTCCCTGTGAAGATTGGCTTTACCATTGCAAACGGTGCAGGAAAGATCGGTTATCTTCTGGCCCCAAGGATCGAATCTGACTGATCTATGGATGAAAAAGATTTTGCACTATATCCTTATCTTTCCGGGGCATCTGCGCACGTAAAGAGCCTCGGAATATCCCTTGACCGCCTGGTCACTTCCAGAGCCATGGAATCCGCACGGATTCGTGGAAAGGAACGTGTCATGCAGGCGATTGAAGGTGAGTTGTTCAAGCCTTCTCTTTCTGCGTCAGATGAGCAGAAAATATTGCTGGAACTACTTTCCTATCCATTTTCAAGAATTCTTGTTTCATGTATCGATGATTCTTTCCTTATTCGCAGGTATTGTCTTGCAGAAGCGGTTGCTTCATATAAACTCTTAAAAACAATGGATCTTGATTTTCTAGAGAAGTTTGCATCTGATTTTTCCGTATACCCGGATAATAGTGATTCTGGCTTTAAGCTTCATTTTACCTCATATATCAGAATGGCAAGTTCTCTTAAGGCTATTGAATGGAAACTGGTTAACAGAAAGCTCCACCATGGAAGTGTGAACGTTTCAAAAGAAGAGTTCTCACGTTTGTTACAGGAACTAATAAAAGAGCGTGTTGAGCATAATCTGCCTATGCCTGTAAATGAAGAGCTTGTGCACTCCTGTGAGCCGTATCTTGCGGACATAAGAGAACTGCTTGAAGAAAGAAAGAGTACTTTCGGTGATTCTGAGTTTGAATCGGTTGAGACTGATCTGTTCCCTCCATGCATTACACAAGCCATAGCTAATACCCAGGCAGGCGTGAACCTTGCCCATTCAATGAGATTTGCCATGACTGCATTCCTGCTGACCATAGGTATGACCGTGGATGATATAATGAATCTCTTTACCGCGTCACCGGATTTTGACATCGAAAAAGCCCGCTATCAGATAGAGCATATTGCCGGTTCTTCAGGTACTCACTACAAGCCACCATCCTGTTCAACCATGCAGACCTACGGTAACTGTTATGCACCTGATGATATGTGCAAGAAAATAAGCCATCCTCTCAATTATTACAGCCGCAAGGTCTGGTTCAGGAAAAGGGATGCCCAAAAAGCTGCCGAAAATGTTGGTCCTGATATTAAATCTGCAGAGAAAAAGTAAATAACTTTTTTAAAAAGAATATTTGGGACATTATTTGTCCCTTTTACTATTATTAAATTAGTCCTTCCTGCGCTGCATGAAGAATGCAAGTCCTATTATTGCTGCCACAGGGAGTGCAATTGTTGGGAATTCCGGGATAGAGTTTTCACATTCGTTAATGGTTACTGTGAAATCACCTACAAGTGGGATTTGGCCGTCAAGTGTGCCTGTTGCGTATGTTGATGCATAGTTCTGTCCGTCACCTGTCAGATACATTGTACCATTGAAAGTGTGTCCCATTGCACATGTTCCATTAGCACTTATCTCAATAAATTCCTGGTAAAGGCTGATAAATCCAAGTTCGTCAATAGTAACTCCTGGGTTACTACTAAGGATCGTAACGTCTATGTCTTCTCCATTTTTACAAACCTGGGCATCTACCTGAATTTCATAGCCATTAGGTGCCAGCTGCACACTTGCGGGTGCAGGAACTCCATAAGAACCTTCAAGTTTCACACAATAACATCCGTCAGCAAACTCTGTAGGAGCTACTACCATGGCACTTGCTGTCTGTGCCATTGTGAGCAGCAATGCTGCACATATTAATATACTTAATTTTCTCATATTGTACCACCAAAATTATTTTGTAGTTTATATTTATTGCACTGAATACATTTGCAATAATCTTTAACTGTGTTACAATACTTATTATATATAAGTTTTTTCAAATCGCCACACACTTGCCAATTTGTATCGGTATGTGTGTAATATGAATCAAAATAAAAAAGGTGCAGGAACTCCTGCACTTGATTTCAGACCTAGTTCTTTCTGCGCTGCATGAAGAATGTAAGTCCAATAATTGCTGCTACAGGTAGTGCAATTGTTGGGAACTCCGGGACTTCAGTTTGCCCACATTTACCAATGTCCAATGAAAAATCTCCGGTGAGATCATATTGTTTGTATCCGCCTGTTGTAAGTGGAATCCTTACGTATCCTGAACTTGACAGTATGCTGAAGTCACATGCTTTAATCAGCATCTCTCCATAGAACGGGTATCCCATACTGCATGTTCCTGTTGCAGTTACTGTTATTATTCCTGTATCCTCATTCAGCATCGCTACTACATTCAGACTTCCCTCATCAATTTCCGGGTAGCTTCCTGTGGTATCTACATTTGTAATTCTTATTATTCCACTATTGAAGTCTGCCTGTATGTCTGCTTTTAATTTGAACACTCCCTGTACATCCTGTGAATAATAGGTTCCTTCTAAGGTTCCGCAGTAGGTGCCGTCAGGTAGTTCCTTGCAGCATTCTCCGATGTCCAGTGCAAAATCTCCGGTTAGATCATATTGTTTGTATCCGCCTGTTGTAAGTGGAATCCTTACGTATCCTGAACTTGACAGTATGCTGAAGTCACATGCTTTAATCAGCATCTCTCCATAGAACGGGTATCCCATACCACATGTTCCTGTTGCAGTTACTGTTATTATTCCTGTATCCTCATTCAGTATCGCAACTACATTCAGACTTTCCTCATCAATTTCCGGAGTGCTTCCTGTGGTATCTACATTTGTTATTCTTATTATTCCACTATTGAAGTCTGCCTGTATGTCTGCTTTTAATTTGAACACTCCCTGTACATCCTGTGAATAATAGGTTCCTTCTAAGGTTCCGCAGTAGGTGCCATCAGGTAGTTCCTCACAGCATTCTTCTACGTCCAGTGTGAAATCTCCTTTGAGGTCATATTTTGTTGTCTCCCCATTTAATTCTGGTACAATTACATATCCAGAATTTGATTTGATGCCAAAGTCACATGGGTCTACAATCATTTCTCCATAGAATGGATAACCCATTCCACATTTTCCTGTAGCAACTACCTTAATGAATCCATTATTCTCAAAAGTCGCAATAACATTCAAGGTATTTTCGTCAATTGCGGGATTACTGCCACTTGTATTTATATTCGTGATAGTTATCATCTTACTTTCAAGGTCAGCCTTAAAGTCAGCTTCCAGGGTAAATGTTGCCCCATATAATGGATTATCTTTTTTTACATCAGGTGTGTATGTCCCACTTAACGTCCCACAGTATGTCCCATCGTCAGGGTAACAGTGTTTAGCACTTGCATTAGCACTTGCATTAGCACTTGATATCAATAGTATCAATGCGAGTACAGTTATTACATTTAATTTCTTCACGCGTACCACCATTGGTTATTATATAGTATCTTATTATTTATAGTCTGTAATACTTTTATTATATTTTTGAAATGATCTTATTTTAATAACTATTGTATAAATATTTATCGAAAACACACATTATATTATTCAATTTATACTTATACTCGGGTGATATTTCACGCATGTAGTTCAAAAAAGTATAATAAAAATTCAATCGCGTGCTTCAATGAATTAATTTGAATACTGGGAAATTCTATTATCCAAAAATAAAAAGTGGAGGGTTAACCATAAATTATCTTTTGCTATATTCCCTGCACTTCTCAACAAAACTCTTCACAGGGAATGTCGCAGGATGTGCATGAGTATAGCTTGCAAGTGAATTGTATTCAGTGAGACCGTCCTTACCATCGACAATTCCTTTTCCTCTTTTCATCTCATAAGCAAGCTTGGCATCATTGTCACAGTAAGTTGCAGAGTAGTGGAATTCATGTCCTCGAATAGTTCCTTTGATGAAGTCGCCGTTTGCAACTCCCTCAGTGTAGCCAAGTGCCTGAAGCTTTTTAGTCTGGACGGTTTCAGCAGGTAACACATCAGCCATCCTGTATACTGTTCCATCTATCTCATATGATGTGGACATATATTGTAAGCCGCCACACTCTCCGTACATTGGCATACCTTCTGCTGAAAGGTCTTTGAGTGCTTTTGTTGTCTTTGACTTCTCAAGTTCTGAAATGTAAAGCTCAGGATAGCCTCCGCCAAAGTAGAATCCATCCACATCAGGAAGTTCTCCTTTCATGGGGCTGAAAAACTCAATTTCTGCGCCTGCATTTTTAAAAGCCTCAAACATGTCCTGATAGTAGAAACAGAAAGCACTATCATACGCAATTCCGATTTTCAGGTCTGCTTCGAGTTCTTCTTCCCTTTCAGGTGCTTCATAATCAGGTGCTGTTTTAGAAAGCTCTATTATGGCATCAAGGTCAATATTCTCTTCAATAAATGCAGCCAGGCTTTCCGTATCAAAATCCAGTTCATCTGCCATGTATAATCCAAGGTGGCGGGAAGGTACAGTAACGTCCTTGTTGCGGGGCAGTGTTCCAACAACAGGTATGTCAGGAATTGAATCTATTATCATCTGTGAATGTCTTGGACTTCCAACCTTGTTCAGGATAACTCCGGCAATTTTCACATCCGGATCAAACTGGGAAAATCCCTTGACAATAGCTGCGGCACTTCTTGACATCCCGTGTACATTCACAATAAGTATCACTGGTAGCCCAAGTGATTTAGCAACATGTGCGGAACTTGCTATCTCAGTAGTATCCATTCCGTCAAAGAGTCCCATGACACCTTCAACAATGTTGATGTCAGTACTCTTAGAATACTTTGAAAAGGTGTTTTTTACGCCATCAACCTGCATCATAAATGTATCAAGGTTTCTTGATGGCTTGCCGCAGATAGCTGTATGGTATGTTGGATCTATGTAGTCAGGTCCCACCTTGAACGGCTGAACTTCCATCTCTCTTCTTTTCAGGGCAGCCATAATGCCCATGGAAACCGTAGTTTTTCCAACGCCACTGTTGGTGCCTGCAAGCAACACTGCATTTGTCATGGGGAATATTGTGTATAGTTCGAATATATGTATTATTCCCTCAGGAGACGATTCAAAACGATTAAATAAAGAACGTATATCTAAGTACTATGTCTCTCCCGGAAGCGACAGAACTTCTCACTGATTCTTACGGACGTACAGTCAGAAGTCTGAGGATGTCTATAACTGATCGCTGTAATCTCAATTGCATCTACTGTCATAATGAAGGCCACATAGGTCACAGCAAAGAGATGTCAGTGGACACTATTGTTGATATCGTGAAAGTAGGATCTCGTTTTGGAATTAACAGGCTGAAGATTTCCGGTGGTGAACCACTTCTTAGAAAAGACCTTGAGGAAGCTCTTGTACGGCTTCCTGATATGAGGGATGTTTCCATGACAACCAATGCCGTTCTGCTAAAGGACAGGGCATCATCTCTTAAAGATGCAGGTCTTGACAGGGTTAACATCAGTCTTGACTCACTTGATCCGGGTAAGTATCACACTATTACTAATTGCGGAAAGGGAATTTTTGATAAAGTGCTTGATGGAATACATGAGGCAGTAGATGTTGGTCTCACCCCGGTTAAACTCAACATGGTCCTGTTAAAAGATCTTAATGACAATGAGATCAAAGATATGCTGGACTTCACGCGCGGATATGGCGGAGATGTAATCTTACAGTTGATAGAACTCATGGATTTCAGGGATCTTCCTCAGTACAGGATAGATGCTAACGAAGTAGAACGTTCATTAATGTCAGTTTCTTCTGATGTTAAGGTGCGTGAGCTACATAAAAGGAAAAAATATATTATCAATGGTGCAGAAGTCGAATTTGTCAGACCTGTTGACAATACTGAATTCTGTGCAAACTGCAATCGTTTAAGGGTCACAGCAGATGGAAAACTAAAACCCTGCCTTCTGGTAAGTGACAATATGGTTGATGTATCAGAAGCCAGCATTGAAGAGTTGCCTGATCTTTTCAGGCTTGCTGTCAGCAGGAGAATACCATTCTGTAAAAGTTGAAGGAGTAGTAAAAATGGAAGTCGTACTTACAGTAGATGGCAAGGATATTGAGATCAATCATTTCGTGCAGTCCATACTTGGCAGCACTGTAATTGGAGCTGTTACAACACTACATGGTGTTGAAGATAACTGCAAGGAAGTTATCATAAAAGTAAAACAGTAGTTCCTGAAACTTATGTCAGGAACACTTTTGTTGTTTTTATTCTGATATTTTTGAATATTACTCTTTTTGCCTCAGAGAAGGTGCTCTATTTCTGAAAAATCAATAGGGGATGTTGCATCAAGTGATATAGGAGTCACAGAGACATTTCCATTGTTCATGATTGCATGGACATCGGTCCCTTCTTCTTCGTCAACTATCAGCTCACCTGCAATCCAGTAATATGGTCTGCCTCTGGGATCATGTCTTTCCTCAACATCGGTCTTGAAGAATTTCCTGGCAAGGCGTGTGATCTCTATGTCTGGATTATCTTCTGCATGGTGTGGGATGTTCACGTTAAGCAGATCTACATTTTCTGGTAGTCCATGTTCAAGCACTTTCTTTGCTATTTTGTTGACAACTTTTATAGCAACATCATAGTCATGCTGGAAATTCCTGTTATCATCAAATTTGTCTCCCTCTTCCATGACCTGAATGGAAGCGGCAATTGCAGGTATTCCATAACTCGCACCTTCCAGTGCCGCACCGATTGTGCCTGATGTTGTAATCGTGTCAGTGCTGATATTTTCTCCTATATTAAACCCTGAAAGGATAAGGTCTGGCATTTCCTTCATAACTGCAAAAATTCCCAGTATTACGGAATCTGTAGGGGTTCCTGCAACTGCATTAACATCGATTCCATTAATCGTTGTCTGTGTAATCCTGAGTGGTTCAAAAATGGAGATTGATCTTCCAACACCACTTTGCTGTGTCATGGGTGCGGATACAGTCACATCCCCAAGGTCAGAAACACTTTTCCAGGCGGCATGTATTCCAGTGGAATATACGCCATCATCATTGGTAACCAGTATCTTTTTTGACATGTCTGTATCAATTGCCTGACACTGCCTTAAAACTAATGCCCTGATGCAATCCTGCATGCAATTTAACTCCGTTTAATGTTGAAACTCTTCAATTCGGAATGTCTCTCTGTAAAAAGGTGTATTAAAAAATATAAAAAAGGTAAAACTGGAGGTGATATGAACTTATGTGAATTTACACGTTTGCGTAAATTCTATCTTTTCTTTGTGATGTAGCGGCAAATCCTTCCTGCTCAGACATGTCGGCAAGTGCCTTCACTTCTTCTAGGACTTCAATTTTATCGCTCATCTCATCGAGGGTGAAGATCATTTCTTCAATGGCCTTGTTCTCTTCAGTATTCAGACAGGGACTGTCCTTTACGATTTCCAGTAATATTGAAGCGTCATCGATTACCTGGGCCAGGATTGTCCGGTCCATGTAAGATTTAGCGGCTTCTGAGTCACCGCCTGACAGGGTTGAGTTGAATTCATTGAGCTGTTCCTCAAACAATCCAATATCGTAATGTGCGCTTCTGAATATTTTTTTAACATAATCTTCTCTGTAGACTTGTTTTGAGTTTTTCAAAACTTTCAGAAGTTTTTTGTAATTCATGTTTTTCACCCTGGGGCTGCATACAGGTACCTTTTCCCTCATCCCGTGCAAATTTTGTCACGTAAGGTACACTGCTACTTATAATTGCAAGTTAATTTACTGGATTGTTGCCTCATTCCCAAGATTGTGTCTGATTGTCTCAACAGGCATTACTCTGTTAAAGCTTGCATCTGAGAACTGTCCGCCATTCACGTCATATTCCCGTTCGATATCAATTCCATAATCGTTGTCCATTTCCTCGATTATAGGATCGCACAGGTATACTTGCAGGCTGCCACTTGCATCCATAAACACGGATGGTCTGACACCTGTATTATTATATTCTTCTACAAGCCCTCTGAATACTAATGACATATAACGCATTGATTCCATCGGTCATCACCAAATACACATTTTTATGGTCATGCATTTAAACGTAATGTGTACTTTTTTTACAATATGTACAAAGTATCCTGTATTTATGTTCACAAATCGCAAAATTTAGTATTCGGGATTTGTCGATAAAGCGAATCAATAGGAATTATCCGGCATGTATATTTATATAATCATTTATATACTGCGAACCGTAGCACACAGGTTAGTAATCCTTGATAAGAAACGTTTTTAATCATTGGTGCGATAGTTGGAGAATAAATCTGACTATATTACTTAACTAAAACAATCATCCAGTTGGAATATTTATGCTTGAAGACGAATATCAGCTTGATTATTTTTCAGAGAATGGATTCGTTCGCAAACAGTGCTCTAAATGTGGAAAACATTTCTGGACCCGTGATCTTGAAAGGGTCACGTGTGGCGATGCACCATGCGATCCATACTCATTTATCGGTAATCCTGTGTTTAAGAAACAGTTCGACCTCGCGGAAATGCGTGAGTATTATCTGAATTTCTTTGAAGAAAGGGGTCACACAAGGCTTGAGAGATATCCTGTCATCGCAAGGTGGAGAGATGACATTTATTTGACCATTGCATCTATTGCGGATTTCCAGCCATTTGTGACTTCCGGGCAGGTGCCACCACCAGCGAACCCATTGACAATTTCCCAGCCATGCATCCGTCTTTCAGACCTTGATGCGGTTGGCAGGAGTGGCCGTCACCTGACAACATTTGAAATGATGGCTCACCACGCCTTCAATAAAAAAGATGAGGAAATATACTGGAAAGACCACACCGTAGAACTATGTGATGAACTTTTCAATTCTCTTGGTGTTGATCCTCTGGCAGTAACCTACAAAGAGGAACCATGGGCAGGCGGAGGAAATGCGGGTCCCTGCGTAGAGGCGCTTATTGGTGGTCTTGAAGTTGCAACTCTTGTGTTCATGGACCTCAAGCAGTCAAAAGACGGTGACATTTCCATCAAAGGTGAGAACTACAGGAAGATGGACAACTACATTGTAGACACCGGTTATGGCCTCGAGAGGTTTGTGTGGGCATCCAAAGGTTCACCTACTATATATGACGCAGTTTTCCCAAACATTGTCAATGAGCTCATGGATCTTGCCGGAATTAACCATGAACTTGATAACTCCGAGTATGCTAACATCCTTGCCCAGAATGCCCGCCTTGCGGGTCTTATGGACGTAAGCGAGAAAGCCAATCTCTTTGAACTGAGAAAACAGGTTGCTTCCAGCATTGGCACGACAGTGGACAAACTTTCATCCATTATGGAGCCAGTCGAAACTGTATACGCAATCACTGATCACACACGCTGCTTAACATTCATGCTTGCAGACGGTGTAATTCCTTCCAATGTAAAGGCAGGATATCTTGCAAGACTTGTACTGCGCAGGACACTCAGGATGATGAAGGACATGGGCATAACCGTACCACTGTCTGACATTGTGAGGATGCACATTAACAACCTGCCGGAATATCCTGAGTTTGAGGAGAAGTTCGATGTTATCAAGGATATCCTTGAACATGAAGAGCGCAAGTTCGGTGAGACGCTTGAACGTGGAAAGCGCATGATACAGAAATCCGCTAAACACTACAAGGAATCCGGGGAGAATATGCCTCTTGAAAGTATAATCGAGATGTATGACAGTCACGGAATTCCCCCTGAGATCTCAAAAGAAGCAGCATCTGAGGTTGGTGTGGCTGTAGATCTGCCTGATAACTTCTATTCACTTGTTGCCGAAGGGCACAGCAAAGCCGAGGCAAAAGAGGAAAAAGTCTTCCCTTATGCAGAAAGAGTGTCCAGGCTTCCAAAGACCAAGAAGCTGTTCTATGACGAACCTACAAGGATGAACTTTGAAGCAGTCGTTCTGGATGTATTTGACAATCATATAGTACTTGACAGCACACTGTTCTATCCTGAAGGCGGTGGACAGCCTGCAGACCACGGTACCATGTTCATAGAAGATGTATTACACAACGTAATTGACGTTCAGGGTGTCGATGGTGTTGTCGTGCACATAATCGAAGATTCTGATAATGAATTCCATATTAAGAAGGGCGATATGGTTCAGGGACACGTGGATGAGGAACGTCGTATGGCTCATGCATGCCATCACACTGCAACCCACATCGTCAATGATGCCGCACGTAAGGTGCTTGGGGACCATGTATGGCAGGCCGGTGCCCAGAAATTTGTGGACCGCGCACGTCTTGACATCTCACACTACAAACGCATCTCACAGGACGAGCTCAACCAGATAGAGCTGATAGCCAATCGTACCGTCATGGAGAACCAGCGTGTTATTGCAGAATGGATGGACAGGATCGATGCTGAGAAGAAATATGGTTTCGGACTGTATCAGGGAGGTGTCCCTCCAGGAAACACAATTCGTGTGCTGAAGGTTGCCGATGATATAGAAGCATGTGCAGGTACTCACTGTACCAGTACCGGACTTGTTGGTCCTATTAAGATACTTAAGACAGAACGTGTTCAGGACGGCGTGGAGCGTATTGAGTACGCAGCAGGTCTTGCTGCAGTCAGGTCAATGCAGGAAATGGAGTCTTATCTCAGTCAGGCAGCAGATGCACTCCGTGTCAGGCCTGAACATCTTCCATCTACAATTGATCGTTTCTTCAATGAATGGAAAGAGTTTAAGAAGGAGAACCAGAGGCTCAAGGAAGATCTTGCGCATGTCCATGTGCTCCAGATGGCCAACGAGGCTGTCAATGTTGCAGGTATGCGCCTTGTGGCAGCATGCATCTCTAACGCAGACATTGATGAGCTTGTTAAGATTGCCGGTGAGCTGACCACCAACAAAGACATGGTTGTACTTCTGGCAAGTGAATCCGGTGGTGTCAAGATTGTTGGTGCCGCAGGCGAAGATGCACTTAAAGCAGGAGCAGATGCTGGAAAGATTGTCAGGGCTATGTCCCAGACAGTTGGTGGTGGCGGTGGCGGAAAGCCAGCGATGGCCCGTGGAGGCGGTGTTGATGCCAGCAAGATTGACGAAGCACTTGCTGCAGGACAGAGTCTTCTCGAAGAGCAATTAAATAATTAGATATGTATATATATCTATAAATTGTAAATCACCAGTATGATACCTGGTGAAGTCAAAGAGTTCTTTTCATCCCAGTATGGGAAGTCCCTTCTAGTAAAGGGGCAGCCCGGTACTGGGAAAACCACTTTTGTTTTTGGAATACTTGATGAAATATGCCCCGAAGGCAATTGTGTTTATATTTCACCACGTATTGACAAATCCTCTGATTATGGAAATTATCCCTGGATTGAAGGTGATTTCAACAATAACGAAGATTTCCTGCGTATGCTGGCATCCCGTATTAAATTGATATGGGACTCCTGTGATACAAAGCCAATTATTGTTGTTGATTCAATAGATTCCCTGAGCATTGCAACAACGCGTTCTTCTGATTGGGAAAGCAATAAGTTCGAGCTGGAACGTTTGCTTTTTGATTTTTCCAGAAAGGTCAATGCAGATATTATAATGATAACTGAACAGGCTGATGTCACATCCTTAGATTATCTTGTGGATGGAGTAGTGTCCCTTGAGATAGCAGAAATATCCGGGCGTGATGTGAGAAAAATAAACCTCCTTAAAATACGTGGTGTTGAACTCTCACAATCAAGATATCCATTTACACTCGATGGCGGCCATTTCAGGAGCTTTGAGCCATTCACTGTTTCTTATCCTGAACAAACACAGGTTCCACATCCTCTTAATGATCCGGAAGAGAACAGGATATCAACCGGCATACATGACTTTGACGAGATACTTGCCGGAGGATACCAGAAAGGAAGCTTCAACCTATTTGAAATAACAAGTGGTGTAGGTGACTCTTTCTACAGTTTGCTGCTCCCGACATTTATAAATCATCTAAAACTTGGCCGTGGTCTTCTGAGCATGCCTACAGAAGGTACAAGTGTTGAAACCGAAAAGCGTATGATCTCTCCATTCACAGGCGATGATCACTTTCATGGTCAGTTTGTGGGATTTGAAATTCGCGACCTCAAAGGCAGAATCCCTGCCTATATTGAACCATTCTCAGGCAACGTCTATAAAGATATGGATATTTTTCACAAAGCCAAGAATGAGATTCTACGCCAGTACGGCTCACCTATTTTAGATTATATTGGCCTTGACAGTATGGAGTACAATTACGGATGGGAAAATATCGGTTCTATCATAGGGCAGATGGCATCCATTACAAAAACAACTGATAATGTTGTACTTGCTGTTACTAAATTTGGCCAGAGGATTACCGAATCAGTTGCACACATGGCCACAACTCACTGGAAGTTTGAAAACGTTGACAAGACCCTTGTTATGTATGGTGTGGTACCAAAAACTGGTATTTTTGCAGTACAGATGGAGTTTGTGTCTGGTTATCCGCAGGTTAGCCTCATTCCTATGAAATGAGTAATTTGGACGCCGTAAGTACATTTTCTTCCCAAACATTAATAAGAAAATAAATCTAATATTATTTACTAAACAAAATTAAAAGGTACTTGGCAATGAATGCTCAAACGCAGGAAATCCTTTCAACCCTCAGAACAGAGCTGTCCCGGAAAAATACATTATTCCTTGCTCCGGTGGATAGTTTTATTGAGAGGCTTGTCTATTTTTTTGTATCGGATATACTGAAAGAAGAGTCAGAAAGGAGCATAGTCTGGCTATGCTTAAATTCTTCCAGGGATAAAATATTGTCAAGATTCGAAGATTTTGGATTTGACATCAATTATGAAGGAAAGCTGTTCTTCATTGATATTGATGCACCGGGTAAGGAGCACCATGATGATACTTTCTACTGCAGTTCAGTTGCAGATTATACAAAGATGGCATCCCATATCTCAAATATCTTCCAGAATCACCAGAACTCAGTTCTGATCATAGACAACATGAATGTGCTTTCAAGCGACACAATGCAGGTTGTGGAAAATTTTGTCCAGTTTATAGAGAAGAAAGTAGCAGAGAATGATGGCAGCATCGTCTCCATGCTTTCGCGTAACATCCTGCCTTCTGAGACAGAGGTTCTTATCACTTCTTTCTTTGATGTTGTCATCGATATTACCAACGTAGGTGAAATCCATGCTGAAATCGGAATGAAGGATTTTGATTTCAGATATTCTGTGGAAGAAGGTTCTATTGAATTCGAACCCATGCAGAAAAAGATCAAGCGTGAGCGCCTGAAGATTCTTATTGTTGATGATGAACCGGATATTCCTGAACTTCTTAAGCTTTCTCTTATAAGCGAGCCATACGACTTCATAGTAGCCCACAATGGCCAGGATGCGATTGATCTAACACTTAAAGAGCTTCCTGATCTTATTCTATTAGACATCATGATGCCTGATATGGATGGTTATGAAGTGGTTGAAAATCTTAAAAAGAGCAAGGCAGCAAGCGATATCCCTGTAATTATGATCTCAGCTAAGACCGCTATTGAAGACAAGGTCAAAGGCATGGAACTTGGAATTGATGACTATATTTCAAAACCTTTTGACAAGAGAGAGGTCAAAGCAAGGATAAAGATGGTAATGCGCCGTCTTGGATGGGTTGAAGAGGAATAATTATATATCTCAAATGAATATTTGATTGATATATAATTATAATAAAAACGTTTTAGGAGATGTCTCAGTAATGTGTCCAAAAATCATGGTCGTGGATGATGAACCCGATACCATTGACCTTGTAAAGTTGATCCTGGAATCTGAAGATATAGAAGTTATCGGAGCAAAAAGTGGATTTGACTGTCTTGAATCAATTGAAGAGGAACACCCTGATGCGATTCTTCTTGATATCATGATGCCTGATATGAATGGATGGGAAACTTTCCATAAGATAAAAGAAAAGGAGCCCACTTTGCCTGTAGCTATGCTTACGGTAAAGAGTCAGGAATTTGACAAAATGCTCGGTCTGCATGTTCTCAAGGCAGACGACTATATCACAAAACCTTTCAGCAGAAAGGAACTTATTCAGAGAACAAAAGAATTGCTGGAAATGAAAATTCAGTAATCCAGCACTTCATTTAATATTGCTTTCTCATCTTTTACGAAAAGGTGTGCCTTTCTTTCACCATTGAGTCCGTTTTCCAGCTCATTGCGAACATTCCAGTATTTTTCAGGATCAATGGCTGCCCTGACAATTACTTTGCCGAATGAGTTTTTCCTAAGATATGAATTAACCTGTGAATAGTTGGTATCGGTAACAAGCAATCTTTTATATCTGTTTTTAAAAAGGCTGTTTTGGATTTCAGATTTTGAACAGAGGAGTGTTCTTTTGCCATCAATGTCAAAGATTGAAATATCATCTGATTCTTTTTTAAGCTCTGCAACAAGCTGTTCAAGCAGACCTGCTTTAATCACACATTCTTCAGGTTCATATGCGTAAAGAGCAGATTCTTCAACTTTCCTGACAGGTTCGATGTTTCCGGTTTTCCTGATGATATTGCTTCCTGGAAGTGCAACAGCAGAAACATCAGCTTTTTTCAGTTCTCCGAAATAGAGGTTAAGCCGGTTGAGCTTTCCTTCCAGGGACATGTATTCTCTTTCGCAGTCAAAAGGTATTTTTTCAGGAGACAACTGAGGAGGTGCTTCAAAAGCAAAATTAGATGAAATATCAGCATAAGCTTTCATCACTTCAGGGATAGATGGACTAAGATTGTCAATGCTTCTTTCCTTTTCTGTAGGAGGTCTTGCAGGATCTGAAAAGACAACATCCAATTTGGGTAGTTTTCCAATGACTTCGGAAGACAGTGCATCTCCTGCAATAAATTCTATGTTATCAACACCCATTACTTTAGCATTCTTTTTTGCAAAAGCTATTTTCTTGGGGTCAATCTCAATAGCATAGACAAAATCACAGTATCTGGCAAAAAAGAGTGCCTGTCCGCCGATTCCACAACTGATGTCGGCTATTGTCTTGCATTGCAGCCTCTTTGCCCTGTACTCAGCAACAGGTTCAGGAGTTGCAAATCTTATACCATCCTTGTCGGATATCATTTCTGTTTTGAATTGCTTTTTACGTGCCATGGACTCCTCCTACAAGTCAGGTAAATGATTTAAAATCATCTGAATTCACAATAAGCTTAACGGATGTTTTATTCATAATTTATATATATTATTAAGGGTATATTGTCCAACGTATAGATATATCTCTCATAAATTAAATAAAACCAGTGGAATTATGGCCGGATTTAGTGATAAGATCAAAAAAGTGACTTCTGTTCTTTCCAAAAAGGGCAAGAATAAAGGAGGCGACTCTCCGTTTGGTAGTGGTGATGCACCTCCTTTCATGCAGGGTGGGCCGGATCTTGGTTCAGTTCCTGATCTTGCTGCCGGTATGCCACCTGCGCCCGGTGGTCCTCCGGGCATGGCTCCAGGTGCACCTGGCGATTCTGCGTTTCCTCCTGGTATGGCTCCTCCTGCTCCCGGAGAAGCACCCGGTGGCCCCCCTGGAATGCCAGGGCAAGCTGCTCCCCAGGCTGCTCCAGTAGATAATGAGATGCTGGAGGAGAACCGTAAAAAGATCAAGGAAGTTGAGTCCAAAGTTTCAAAGGCAGATGTAACTCTTAACATGGTCCAGAGGGACAATGAGGAAATTAGAAAAACTGTGGACAAGATAGACCAGAGTGTCCTTGAACTGTTATCCCTTTACGAAATTGTATCAAACCAGGTGAATCCTTTTGTGGGTGATGGCGCTGGTTCCAGGGATACGATAGAGAGATTTGAAAAAACAGAGACCCGTCTTACTGAGATGGGTGACATGATGGTTCTTCTGAAAAATGAGTTAGATGCCACTGCCCAGAAAATGAGTATGCCAAAAGGTATCTCTGAAGAAGCAGCCTCCAGGATGCAGGATTTTGAATCCAAGATGGAGGCATTCGCAGATGCTATGGTGATGATGCATGAAAGCATTGAGCAGTTAAACTCAAAAACAGATGAATTATTCACACGTACAGATTCTATTAATCAGAATTTGCTTGATCTTGCAGAAACAACTTCCACTATAACTACCAGGCTTGAAGACCTTGAAAACCGTCCGGTTCCTGCTTCGGGCAGTTCAAAAGTTGTTGCTTCTAAGAGTGAAGAAAAAGTTCAGGCTAAAAACAGTATACAGGAACCTGAAGAAGCAGAGGAAACAGGAGTCGAAGCAGAAAATGCTCCGGCCGAAAAGAAAGCTTCGCTGCCTCTTGTAAGGCTTGAATTCATAAAAGCAGATCCTACTAGTGTTGTTGTCCTTCTTAACTGGATAGAGTTCCTCATGGAAAGAGTGGGAAGAAATAACCTGATGGATGCACTTGATTATTATGTTGATATCGGATGGATAAGCGAAGATGTCATGTCAGAGATTATGGCATATGCCCGTGGAATCGATTATTATGTTGAAAAGCCCACATGGCGTCTTTTGCCGGAAGACCACACAAAATCCCTGCTCTTCATTGAAAGGCTATCCGGCCGCAAGATTGACAGGAACATGCTCAGTTCCATTGACAGGGAAATGGCAAAGGTAAAACACGGTCTGGAGGAATTGTATGGGATTTGAACTTTCTGTTGTTGCAGTCATGTTTTTCATTACTGCTCTTGTAGTTGGTTCTTTCTCATATTCTATGCTTAACACTTCAAATGAAGTTGTCAATGATGCTTCAGAAGAACAGTACCAGATGCAGAACTCAAAACTTAAAACCAATATAGAGGTGGAGAGTGCTGTCCCTGGAAACTATTCAGGCACCTATAACCTGACAGTGACACTTTCAAACACAGGCAGTGAGACTGTTCTCTTTGATGAGCTCAATGTTCTTGTTGATGGTAATCTGGAATCCTATGTTTATAGTGATGTTGCAGCAACCTGGACGCCTGCTGAGACGCGTAATATGACAGTTACTGACCTTTCCGGCACAGGATCCCATCGTGTAAAAGTTGTTACTCGCAACGGCGTTTCTGCTTATAGTTCATATGTAGTCTGAACTAAATAATAATCTTATATACTATTAATTATATATTACTACTCTAATTCTATTTGCATCAAGCTGGCCGAAAAACATGAGAAGCATGCTAAGAACAGAGAGAAACACCTTACTGAAAGATACAGGTGCAGAAACCGCAGTAACGCACATGATATTCTTCATAGCCGCAATGGTTCTGGCTATCAGTGTAGTTGTTCTTATCTCCGGCAATGTCCAGTCCATGATTGCTTCATCCAGTGCAAGCAGCAAAATATTGTCCGAACAGATGCGGACTGACATAACCATTGTGAACGATCCTGAGATAATTCCATATGACGGCGGTTCCGGCAAATACACATTTTACGCAAAGAATACCGGTAAGACTGAACTGGCTCCCGAATATGTGACTGTACTTGTAGATGGTATATTTATAGAGCCTGTGGATGTCAATGCTGCGCTTACAGATGGGGATATTGTATGGAGGCCAGGAGAAATACTCACTTTGAACGTAACAACCACTCCTTCTCCTCTGGAAGCAGGTGACCACAGAGTGCTGGTTGCAGCTGACAATGGAAAATCCGGTGCAATGAATTTTAAAACGTAATAAGAGGCAAATAATGGCAAAGATCAATGCATTTGCAATCCCCAGGGATGATCTGAATGATAAATTAGGAGGAGGTTTTCCTGCCGGTTCACTTGTTGTAATTGAAGGTGGCAGTGGTGGCGGAAAAAGTACAATTTCCCAACGTCTTTCATTCGGGTTAAACGAAAACGATGTCAGTGTTACGTTTGTCTCCACACAAATGACAACAAAGGGCTTTATTAACCAGATGTATTCAATGGATTACCCCATAGCCCCATTTCTTTTGAATGGTTTGCTTTTATACATACCTGTTATTCCGCTTGTTCAGGCAGCAAAATCCCGTTTTGATTTTATTGAAAGATTGATGGCTGCAGAGGAACTCTTTGAAAAGGATGTAATCATAATTGATACTCTTTCCTCACTTATCAAATACAGTGCCAATACAGAGAAAACTCTTGATCTGATTTCTTTTTTCAAAAAACTGAATGGTATGGGCAAGGTTATAATTCTGACAATAGAGCCAAACCAGCTAACAGAAGATCTTGCTTCAATGTTCCGTTCTTCATGTGACGTTTACATTACTCTGAAATCTAAACCACTGGGAAGTGAAGTCAAGAGGACTATTGTCGTTAACAAGTTCACGGGTGCCAAAGGCCCTGTAGGGCAGATGATTGGTTTCAGAATAGAACCGAAGGTAGGTCTTGTAGTAGAGATCGCTTCAGTATCATAATCTTGAAGGTAGTGGTAATATGGATGCAGAATTTCAGAAAGCAGTACAAAGGAACCCTCATCTGGGTGAATATGTAAAGAAATTCATGCGTGAGACTGGTGAAGACGAACCAACTTTCATGGTAAGTCTTGGAAAAGATATTGACAGGGATAAAGTTAATATCATTCTCCCGGTTGGCGATCCTGTATTCATACACCTTTATGGTGGTGAAGAACAGGGAGAGATCAACTATTATGGAGTAGAGCCTGAACTTAATGATCTGGAAAAAAAGAAGTATAAAGCGACTCTGGACATTATTCTGGAAAAATCATCCAATGAACCTGTTCCAAATACTGAGGCAGAACTTAAGGATCTTATTACAAAACTGTTCAATGAATCTATAGACATAGGTTCAGGTGGCAGTATGGACGATGAAGAGGGAGGAGGCAAATTTGATATTCTCCAGAAACTCATGCCGGTTCAGAAAAAAGTCCCCATGACTCAGGGTGAATACAATAAAATTCTCTATCATCTTGAGAGGGATATCATAGGTTCCGGTCCGATTGAACCGATTATCAGGGACCCGTATCTTGAAGATATCAGCAGTATCGGTGTAGACAATGTATTTATTGTCCACAAGATCTTTGACACAATTAAAACCGACCTTACATTTGGTGATGAAGAAGGTCTTGACAACTGGCTGCGTAGTATGAGTGAACGTATCGGTCGTCCTGTAAGTGATGCAAGGCCGATTGCAGATGGTGCTCTCCCTGATGGTTCACGTATCAATATTATTTACAGTATAGATGTCAGTAAGCGTGGAAGTAGTTTTACCATGCGTAAATTCAGTGAGGTTCCTGTAAGTATAATCCAGCTTATAGGATGGGGCGCACTGGATGCTGAAATGGCTGCTTACATGTGGATGTGCCTTGAGAATGGTATGAGTATTTTCTTTAGTGGTGAAACCGCAAGTGGAAAAACTACAATGCTCAATGCATGCCTTGCTTTTGTTAACCCGAAAGCCAAGATTTTCTCTGCAGAGGATACAGCCGAAGTTCAGCCTCCACAGCCTGTATGGCAGCAATTGATTACCCGTGAAGAAGGTCCTCCCGAATCAAGGGTAGATACTTTTGCCCTTCTAAAAGCGGCTCTGCGGTCAAGGCCAAACTATATCATCGTAGGTGAGATTCGAGGAGCCGAAGGTAACGTTGCTTTCCAGGGTATGCAGACCGGTCACCCGGTGCTGGCAACTTTCCACGCATCTGCGGTATCCAAGATGATACAGCGTCTTACAGCTGATCCTATTAATGTTCCTGTAACTTTCATAGATAACCTGAACATTGCAATGATTCTCTCGGCTGTTTACCGAAAAGGTAAGTTCCTAAGGCGTGCCCTTGCAATTGAGGAAATAGAAGGCTACTACGAGGAAATAGGCGGTGTGGCAACAAGAGCTGTTTTCCAATGGGAACCTGATTCTGACACTCACAAGTTCCGTGGTTTGAACAACAGTTACATCCTTGAGGACAAGATAGCTACTAAACTTGGTTATGAAGATAAGAGGGCTATCTATCAGGATCTTTTCCTTCGGGCCAAAATACTGGACGAAATGAAATCAAGGGGCATTGAAGATTATTATGACGTGCTTGAAATCATAGTTAATTTCTATAAGCATGGTATAGACGGTCTTCCATTTTCAGTATGAGGTGTTTTTGTGAGCTATGAGAAAGCATTCAAGAATCTTGGAATGGAGCCAAAGGTTTATTTCAAGAAGTTTGCTTTGCCTATCGTACTTTTCGGATTTTTGTTCTCAATCCTTCTTCTTGCATTGCTCCCTACAATATTTGTGGGTTCTGCCAGGTATATACCCTATCTGCTACCGGTTGTATGTATTGTATTTGCATTCTCTTATCCTCTTTCTATTCTGGCTGCCAAAGCTTCCAGAATTGACAATAATATGCACTATTACATCACCCAGATGGGTTCAATTGCAACAGCAGAAACCCCGAGGATAGATATTGTACGTATTGTTTCTGAAAATGAGGATTATCAGGAACTTGCAGAAGAAACAAGGAAAATATACAATCTTGTAACAGTATGGCACCTGAGTCTTGCGGATGCATGCCGTTTTATTTCCAAAAGGACTCCTTCTATAATATTTGAAGATTTTCTTGACAGATTTGCACATGCTCTCCAGTCAGGAGAAGATGTAAAGACTTTCCTGTTTGCAGAGCAGAACGTTGTGATGAACGAGTACGAGGCAATGTACAATGGTGCACTCTATGTTGTTGAAATTATCAAGGAACTCTTCGTTTCCCTTGTAATGTCTTTGATTTTCATGGCTTCTTTTGCTGTAATCATGCCTGTGATTACCGGAATGAATGCGGAACTACTCATGGGTATTGTGGTTGTCATTTTCCTTGTGACTGATGTTGTAATGGTAATGTTCACAAAGAGCAAGATACCAAAAGACCCGGCATGGAGTCAGTCAACAAACATGACTGAAAACAAGTTGACATTATATCGTTCAATACCTGTATCAATTGCAGGTTGCATTGTTGTCCTTATTGCTGTGGTTCTCTATGGTAAAATCGAAACAAGTATTGCAGTAGCCATGGTGCTGACTCCTCTGGTCTACACAGGTCATGTTTCCAGAAAAATAGAGAAAAGTATCAGAAGAAAAGATGAGAACTTCCCGGCATTTATCCGTTCCCTTGGAAGTTCAGCAGGTGCAAGGGGTGGTGTCATTGATGATGCTCTTAAGGCTTTGAGGGCACACGACTTCGGACCTCTGACAACCGATGTGAATAATCTTTACAAAATGCTTGTTACAAGAATAAACAAGTTCAGTTCCTGGGAATATTTCGCCTCAAATACCGGGAGTAACCTTATCCAGCGTTTTTCAGGTATGTTTGTACAGGCAACCAATCTTGGTGGTCAGCCTGAGGTCATAGGTGACATTATTGCTACTAATTTCCACAAGATAGTCACTCTCAGAAAGAAAAGATCCCAGTCTGCCGGAAGTCTTGTGGGTGTATTGTATGGCCTGACCGGTGGTATCGGTTTTACCATGTATATTTCTCTTGGTGTTGTCGGGCTTATGCAGGATATGTTCTCATCTGTGGAAATGCCGGCAGGTATGTCCATGGGAATGGTTCTCTATACCAATGTAGGAAATATTGATACGCTATCAAATATGGTCATGGCCATTATGGTGGGTCACTCATTAATGTCCGCTATCCTGATTAGAATTGTAGACGGTGGTCACATGCTCAGTGCTACAATTGATTTTGTCATAATGGTATGGATATCCGGTGCAAGTGCTGTGGTTACAATGGCAGCAGTGTCATCACTGCTGGGTATTGCGTGACAAAAGAATTATCCTATACGAAAATAAAAATATAGTAAGTATAGTGAATGTGGAAAGTATGCTGAATATAATAAATTAGGCCAGAAAATAAGTCAGGGTCTAAGTCTGTTTTACTCTTGTTTTGATGTAATTTGCTAAGAACTCACCAACTTCGGATGTACTGCTTTTCCCTCCAAGATCCGGAGTGCAGATTCCATGATTCAGGGAAGTATCAATAGCTTCTTCCAGAATTCCCGCTTCGGCCATATCTCCATGCCATTCAAGCAACATTTTAAGACTGAGTACTGTGGCAAGAGGATTTGCGATGTTTCTTCCTGCAATATCCGGTGCGCTTCCGTGAACTGGTTCAAAGAAAGCATATTTCTCGCCGATATTGGCACTTGGCAGAAGACCAAGCCCGCCTACAAGAGCTCCTGACATATCACTAAGAATATCTCCAAACAGGTTAGTGGTAACGATTACGTCATAGTTCCAGGGATTTCTTATCAGGTTGTATGCAAAAGAATCCACCAGTTCGTCACTGGGAGTAACTCCTGCATCTGTTGCAGACTGGCGGCAAACATCAAGGAATAATTTGTCAGATTTCATTACATTGGACTTGTGAACTATTGTCAGTTTGTTAGTCCTGCTTCCTGCGAGTTTGCTTGCATAATCTGCAATTCTCTTTGATCCTTTTCTTGTAATCACTCTTTTAGTGGTGGATACATCTTCGCCAATCTCTTCAATTCCTGAATAAAGTCCTTCTGTATTTTCCCGAACTATAATGTAATTGAAATCTGTCCTGTCATGAATTCCTTTTATTGAAGGAAGGGGGCGTATTGGACGGACATTTGCGTACATATCAAGTTCCTTGCGGATTGTCAGCAGAACGCTTTTGTAATTAGGATCAGGAGGTGTTGTCACCGCACCAAAAAGTACGCAATCACATTCCTTCAGTAAGTCTATATCTTCATCTGTAATGGCAGCACCAGTTCTTTCCCACCTGCCATATCCGAGTTCCAGAGGAACTTTTTCCACGTCAAGTCCAAATGCATCAAGAACCTTCAGTGCAACAGGTATAACCTCTTTCCCTACTCCGTCACCTTCTATAACTGCAAGTTTCATATCAATTCCCCGATTATTTCCATAATATCTACAATTATAAATTGTCTTTCTTAACTGAAAGCTTTAGCTCCTGGACAAGGTTTCTTATTGCCATGGTCACGTCAAATTCCGAAGCTCCCCAGTGAACAACTGCTCCTCTTATACCTGCAATTGTGACAATTCCGGAATTTTCAGCACGGCAGCACCTTGTAATGAATACTTTTGTGGGCTTGAATATGTCAGATTTAAAAGGGCAGATATTCACAAATGAGTACTCAATTCCCGGGAATCTGGACTCAAAAAGACTCTTTGAAATCTCACAACCTACAAGAAGTGCACCGTCTTCTTCAATAACATCACAATCCAGGCATTTACCTTTAAGCCCGGAAGAAGAACAGGGAAATACTGTATTGTCTCCTTCAAATTGCCTCAGGTCTGTAAGGTTCTCTGAGAATCTTATAGAGAGATCTCCCCACACGCCGCTTTGTTCGACTCTGCGAACAACACTTGCAAGCCACGAAGGCTCAGGAGGAAAAATGTCAACAATCTCAATTTCAATAATTTCAGAAGGGTCGGGTTTGTGTACGAAAGTCAGGTGCTTGTCTATGCCAGTGAATATGACAGTGTTGACTTTTTCTTTGCTATTACAGACTTCAGTTGCCGTGTCTATGAGAAGTGCTCTGTCTTTGATATTAAGTTCTTTTTCATAGCGAACAATCTCTTCATCTGAAGCCAGTTCCTTAAGACTGGTAGCATCTCTGAGAAGTCCTTCTCCATGATGTTCCACTTCAAAAAGAGAATAGCTTCCGGTTTCACAATTTTCTACTATCATGTATCTGGTCAGGAAGTAGATACGCCTGTCTTCACCGTCAGGCATCTCTTTGCTATGCCCTACGTGTTTGTATTCATCCGGAAATATCATTTGATGCCTGTTACTATTTATTTTTCTGTGCTATTCTGTGTGCTACAAGGCCACCTTCAGTAAGCATTTCAAGCAGGAAATCAGGAAGTTTGTTTCCCTGAAACACGTTATCATTTACGGTTACTGTTCCCTGAAGCAGATCTATTTCAACTTCATCGCCTTCGTTGCACTTAACATCTGCTTCCATTAGTGGCAATCCCACATTGATTGCATTTCTGAAAAAAATCCTTCCAAATGATTTTGCAATTACGCAACCTACACCAGCATATTTGAGTGCCAGTGCAGCCTGTTCTCTGGATGAGCCGCAACCAAAGTTGTCAGCAGCGACAATGATATCGCCTGTCTGCACTTTTTTTGAAAACTCAGGATCAATTCCTTCCATAGCATGATCTGCAAAAACCTGCATATCTTTTGTGCGCAGGTATTTTCCGGGAATTATTACATCTGTATCGATATCGCTACCGTATATCCATGCTTTTCCCTTGATTATATTGTCCAATATATCACCTTATGGCTAGCTTCTGCATGATATTATTTGTAAGTGTCGGGAATGGAGCTAAAATAGTAAAAAGAGTAAAAATAAGAATGGGAAAAATCAAACTTCTATTGTATTCCCATTCAAAACATCTGTTTCGCTGACACTAACCTGCTGTGTAGTATTTCCATAGCTAATCACATAAGCTCCGGTTGGCATTGTATCGAACTGTGTTTCTCCTTCAATAGGTCCTGTTGTTGAATAAGGGACTGTGAATGAGTAGGTTCCGTCTGATTCTGCAGTTGTGGTTTGTGTGTATGTGAATGTCCTCATCTGGCTGGTTAGTATGGTGTTGCTGATGGTTACAGTCTCACTTGCTGAAGCTTTGCCTGTAACTGTAGCACCCTTGACATATTCAAAGATTTTAACATAACCACTGTTTTCTTCTGCCACATTTCCTCCAAAGAGTACATTGTAGACGTTCTTATAGCCTGTCTCCTGTGTGCTTGCTATTGGGGATTCATGTACCATACGGTATTGTTTCAGTCCGTTACCGTCAAATATGTGGAGTCTTGCTTCCATTGAATTATAGTATCTTTGTCCGGGAACTGTCATATACCCTGTATCAGCTTGCACCTGTACATAATAATCATCCGTATCCAGTGTCCAGGCACTCATGGCATAGAATTTTCCAGTTGCCATTTCAACATCTGAAACTATGTACCGTGCACCAGCTTTGTCAGGGTCAGGGTGGACTGCTTCCAGAACTTCTGTAGCTTCTTCCTCTGATGATGCAGTGAAGAATGTGGATGCTCCTGGTTGGTTTTCTTCTTCGATACTATTCCTTCGACCACCAATTCCCTGCTGGAAAGGGTTGGCATTCGGTATGCGGTGTCCAATCACCTCTATCCAATGTCCATAGTCCCACCACGACATCACTCCATATGCAGTATCTGGATACTCATAGCTTTCTCCAGTTTCTGGTCTTTCATAGCTTTCGTAGTAGTCAAGTCCCGGGTCAGGGGTATTGTATCTTAACCACTGAGTTGCTTCTATCCAGTAACCATTAGGTCCGCCTGTTCCCTGATTTTGTTGCATTGCAATGCTGTAACTTGGATATACCATTAACAATAATATTAGTATGACTGATAGTATGTGCATCGCTTTAATGTTTTTAATATTGAATGTTTTTGACCTGATACTGTCCACCAGACTCTGCCATCCAGCAAGATCTAAAATGCTAATGCCGATCCATGCACTAAGAATGGCTGCGTTTACTGAGTAATAATATGCAAAACGATTCTGCTGGAGCATAGCCCAGATAATCATAACTGTCCAGACTATCAGGAATGTTTTATCGGGTGTATTTTCTTTTGTAAATGCTTTGTAGATCAATATTGCAAGTGCAATGAATGATATGTAACCAAGTGTGCCAAAGTTGTACCATAGTGGCTGGAGTGTGAACACTCCTCCTGATGATAGAAGTGGGGATGCTTCAGCAACTGTAAGAGCACCTCCTGTACGCATAAAATAACTGAATACACTTGTTATTAGGGCGTAGGCAGATTGTGAGAATAGCTTTGCTGCAAAAATACCTATAATGGAGAGTGTAGCAATCAAAACGGGGAAATAATAATTTTTCAATCCTTTTTGATTTGAAGCAATTGATATTCCAGTTAGTATTGGAAATGCCATGATTCCTGCAATAAGTCCTTTTATGTACAGGGATTTTGTTCCTCCCAAATAGGGTGTCATAAGAACCATTAACAATGCAATAAAGAAGATTATCATTCCACTTATTGCAAGGTAATCAGTACTTTTCCCGTGCATATGATTAATAACATGCTGAATAGTAATGTAAACTCCAATTATAAATGAGAAGAATAATGCTCCTTTCCATGCAAGTGCGTAGGCTCCCAAAGCAATACCTGTTAGAATAAGATAGGGAATTGCAGGTTTAATTGCGTCAAAATTCATTTCTTTTAAATTAGAAAAGGTAATTTTATTTTGATCTGCTTTTTTGATTGCAATTATAAGAAACATTGCTACTACAGTGCTAAGCAAGGTTTCTGCTATATGGTGGTCGTTGAATCCTATTATTGATCTTGAGAGAAACTGGCCACAGGAGAGTGCAATTAAAATGGATGCAAAAAGTCCTGTCTTTTTGTTGAAAAGCCGTTTTCCAACAAAGTATACAGGAACTACTACAAGTGCACCCAATATTGAAGGATAATAAGCACTAACAGTATATATGAGATTTTGATCTGGATTTCCTGCACCAAGTATCCATATTATTGTGGAAAGAACGAGATCAAAGAGTGGTGCAAATACCTGATTAGTGCCATTTGGGAACTGTGTGTATGCATCAAACCATAGCACATGTGGGAAATTGTGGATAATTGATTCTACGTTTCTAAGGTGATACCAAGGGTCATTACCACCAAATCTCACGAAGGTATCGGAGATGAACACACTTGCTTTTGGTACCGTTCTGATATAGAATGCTACTATGAAAGATATACAAAGTCCAAAAAAATAAGGTATACTTGATTTTAATTTATCTCGTTCATTCATTATTCCAACTCTTAAGAAAATCACATTTATTTTTAGGCTTGATTATATATGAAAAAAGCAATTAAGATATATAAGATGTTGGCAGTTTAACTTTTCAATGAATATTAATTTGCTCTTTTAGTAGTACCACTTAGGCAAATCCTATAACAATTTGAAATAATACCCTGGAGTAATAACTTGAAGATTTTAATGATTGCTAACATGTATCCCAGCAAAGGTAATTGCTCTGGAAACTTCATAAGAGATCAGGTAAAAAGCCTAGAAAAAAATGGGATATATGTTAATAAAGTTGTCAAAAAAAGTCAAAATATATTATATTATATTCCTTTTCTACTTTCAAGTGTTTTAAATATATGTTTTACTGATTATGATTTAGTGCATGCTCATTTTGTGCCTCATTCAGCTTTAGTTCCTGCTATTTTAAAATTTAAACCCCTTGTAGTTCAATTTCATGGTTCAGATGCACGCATAATTCCATGGAAAAATAAAGTCAACTATTACCTCACTAAATTTGTAACAATCAGGGCCGATAGGATAATCGTAGTAAGTGAAGAGCTTAAAAATATTCTGGTTTCACGTATTGGTGTTCCTGATTATAAAGTGGATGTAATTAGCGTTGGAGTTGATACGGAACTCTTTCATCCAATGGACAAAAATAAATTAAGAAGAGATCTTGGTCTTGGTATTGAGGCAAAAATTGTTCTTTTTGTTGGCAGAATCACACAATTAAAAGGTATTGACTTAATTTATCAGTGTGCAAGCAATACCCCGGATATTCAATACATTTTCATTGGAAGAAAAAGTGATGAAAAGGGAAAAGATTTGGATAACTGCATTTTTGTTGGAGAAGTTCCTCATTCGGAAATTCCTTATTGGATGAATGCAGCAGATATTTTGATTCTCCCTAGTTATAGTGAAGGACTTCCTACTGTTGTGGCAGAAGCTCTTTCATGCGGTATTCCTGTGGTTGTATCTGATGTAGGGGGGTGTCCTGAGGTTGTACTGGATGAAGAAACTGGTTTTGTTATTAGAACTGGTGATGCAGATCAGCTGAAGAGCAGGATATTGTACCTTTTTTCAGATAAAGAAATCATTCGAAAAATGGGGTGTGCGGGTAGGTCCGATGTAGTTGAGCGCTATGATCATAAGCGTTTGATTGAAAAACTTATTGGTGTGTATTTTCTCTATTCTGATGATGTTTGATTCCAATATAGTAATAATTTGAAAAATGGATAAAATTAATTTTCTGAGGTCCGTTAGAATATACTCATAAGTATATATATATACTAGTAATGTAATTCATTATTCAATTATAGTTTTTCGGGATACAATGGCTTTTTATGTATGATTTATAGTGTTTATATTGAATACATTTATTTATGATACAATCTATTGATGTACTCGCAACGTAGGAGATGAATATGGGAATAACGGACACCAATGAATTGGAAAATATTGCTCAATCAATTCGAAAACAAATTATTTTAATGACCTCAAATGCAGGGAGTGGTCACTATAGTAGTTCTCTTTCTACAGTAGACATTCTTGTCTCTCTTTACTACAATATCTTGAACCATGATCCTCAAAATCCCCAAGACGCTCTTAGGGATCGTTTTGTATTAAGTAAAGGTCATGCTGCACCAGCTCTATATGTGACTTTATGTGAACTTGGATATTTTCCAAAAGATGAACTGAAAACCTTCCGGCAAATCAACTCTAGGTTGGAAGGGCATCCTAAGAGCCATTTACTACCAGGCGTTGATGCTTCATCAGGTTCATTATCTCAAGGTTTTTCAACAGCTGCAGGTATGGCACTAGCCAGTAAGTTGGATAATGCGGCTTATAATGTCTTTGTTCTTTTGGGAGATGGTGAATGTCAGGAAGGTCAGATATGGGAAACAGCCATGTTCTCTTCTCACTACAAACTCAATAATCTCATTGCTATTATTGATTGTAATGGTCTTCAATCGGATGGTTCAGTAGAGGAAGTAATGTCATTAAGCAATCTTGGGGAGAAGTGGTCTTCATTTGGTTGGGATGTCATTAATGTAGATGGTCATGATATCTCTGCTTTAACAGATGTTTTTAAATCATCTCTTGTGCCAAAGGGCAGGCCTACAGTAGTTTTAGCAAATACTGTAAAAGGAAAAGGTATCCCATTCATCGAGAACAAACTAAAATACCATAGTCTACCATTGAACGAGCAGGAATTAATATCTGCCCTTGAATGTTTTGGTGATCTTTAATGTCTGAAAGTTATAACTTGAACAAATGGCTGCATACGAGGGAAGCATACGGTTTAATGCTTGTAGAATTGGGAGTAGAGAATGAGGATATAGTCGTTCTTGATTCTGATCTCTCTAAATCTACAAAAACATCACTTTTTGCTGATGCTTTCCCTGAAAGATTTATAAACGTAGGTATAGCTGAACAGAATTTAATGAATGTGGCTTCAGGTCTTTCTAGATGCAATAAAGTTCCCTTTGTCAGTACATATGCTATGTTTGGTTGTGGTCGAGGATGGGAGCAGATCCGTAATGGGATTGCTATTGATGACCTCAATGTAAAAATAGTTCTGACACATGGCGGTTTAAGTTTGGGAGGAGATGGCTCATCACATCAGATGTTCGAGGACGTTGCTTTGATGCGTGTTATCCCTAATATGAATGTTATTATTCCTGCAGATTTCAATGAAACCAAGCAGGTTATAAAGCATGCCGCCCAGACAAATGGGCCATATTATATCCGCCTTTCAAGACGTGCTTCTCCAATCGTTTTTGGTGACGAATATGTATATGATCCAAATGATTATCCTGTAGTTGTTGATGGCGATGATGTAACAATATTTTCAATGGGAAGCATGATCTGTAATACTCTCAAAGCATGTGAGATGCTCCAGAAAGATGGTATAAATCCCAGAGTTGTCAATGTACATACAATAAAACCCATTGCCAAAGATTGTATATTGAAGCATGCAAAGGAAACAGGGTTAGTAGTCTCTGTTGAAGACCATAATGTACTTGCAGGTATGGGAAGTGCAATAGCAGAAGTTCTCATAGAAAATCATCCGGTACCTATGAAAATGATAGGAATTAATGATCAATTTGGTGGCTCTGGTAAAATGGACGAGTTATATTCTAAATATGGTCTTTCTCCAGATAGTATTTATAAATCCATAAAAGAATTTGTTGAGCAAAGGGGTCTTTAAATGGATATCTTTCTTGATACTGCAAATATCGATGACATTAAACGCTTTTCTCCAATATTGGATGGTGTAACTACAAATCCTTCTCTTGTAGCAAAGGAAAATCTAGACTTTAGAGAGCTTGTAGGGATAATTTCAAAACAGGTTCCTGGGCCAATAAGTGTGGAGGTTATAAGTCTTGATGTTAATGGAATGGTTGAAGAAGCGAAAAAGTTCGCCTCCATTTCTCCAAATATTGTAATTAAAATACCCATGACCTTTGATGGATTAAAAGCAACAAAGATACTTTCCGAAATGGGTATTAAGACCAATGTTACACTTATATTCTCTGTAAATCAGGCGCTTCTCGCTGCAAAAGCCGGTGCAACCTATGCAAGTATCTTTGTAGGCAGATTAGATGATCTTGGGCAGGACGGAATTGAAGTAGTGAGAACAACGGCAAAAATATACAACCAATTCGATTCGCTTCACACAAAAGTATTGGCTGCTAGTATACGGCACCCTATGCATGTAATTAATGCTGCTGAGGCAGGTTCACATGCTGCAACCATTCCCCCAAAAGTGCTAGAACAGATGATGACTCATAATTTAACACATATGGGCCTTGAACAATTCCTAAATGATTGGAACTGTTCACCTAATACAGTCTGAGTTGGTAATATGAATGATATTAAAGAACAGTTGGAATCTCATATCTCTTTGATGAATAATATTCAGGATGATGATTCTTTCCTCAGTATTGTAAATGAAGCAATGAATGCAATAATCGATTGCTATAGGGCAAACAAAAAGGTCGTGCTTTTTGGTTGTGGTGGGTCTGCAGCTGATTCACAGCACATTGCTGCAGAGTTCGTCAACAGATTCTATTTTAATCGTCCTTGTTTGCCAGCAGTAGCCCTTACCACAGATACTTCGATTATCACAGCTATTGCAAACGATTTTGATTTTAATGATGTATATAGCAGGCAGGTGGAGGGTATTGTAGCTGAAAATGATGTTGTCATCGGGATCAGCACAAGCGGAATGTCTGACTGTGTACTTAATGGATTAAGTGCAGCAAAGGCTAAAAATGCCACTACTATTGGTTTCACTGGTGGTTCAGGAGGTAAAATGGCTTCAGTTTGTGACATACTGATTAATGTCCCTTCCAGTTCAACTCCTAGAATACAAGAAGCCCATATAACCATTGCACATATCATATGTGCAGGTGTGGAGAGTGAGATATTCAATGAGCGGGTTTAACAGTCTTGCCAACATAAACATCGAGCTAACAAATAAATGTAACAAGAACTGTTGGATGTGTGGCAGAAGAAAAGTAGAAAGGGATTATCCTGAACTGGTTTTAGAATACGATGATATGGAGTTCTCCCTGCTCTCCAAAATAGCATCCCAGGTTCCTGAAAGGGTTGTAGTGCAACTCCACAATAATGGTGAACCTCTTATGTATCCACGTTTCGGTGATGCAGTTAAGTTGTTCAAGAACAATATCACTAATATTGTGACCAACGGTAAACTTTTACTCGAAAAAGCAGATGAGATCATAGATAATCTGGATACATTATCTATCTCGATATTTGAAGATGATACTGAAGCTGAGGAACAATATGAGATTATAAAAGAGTTCTTCAAAATAAAAGGGGATAGAAAACCCTTCACTACTTTAAGGCTTATTGGTAATGTTGATAGGTCAAAGTATGAGGTGTTTGATTCTTTGATAATCACGAGGACTTTACATAAACCAATGGGTAGTTTCGGTTATAGGAGGGAACCTACAATTCCTGAGATCGGTATATGCTGGGACTTTTTGAATCATCTAGCTATTAATACTAAAGGTGAAGTATCCATTTGTGTACGTTTTGATCCGGAAAGAGAAGGTGTTATCGGTAATCTTAACAGTGAAACTCTTGAAGACATTTGGAATGGATCGAAACGCTTGAAATGGCTGGAACTACATAAAAGTGGAAAAAGAGATGAGATTCCCCTGTGTTCAAAATGTCACTTCTGGGGAGTACCTACTGGAGTCTGATTATTATTCATTTGTCATAAAGGAAGGAGAGATAAATATGAATCCGTTTGTAATTGCTGAAATTGGAATTAATCACAATGGTGATATTAATATTGCTAAACAGTTGATCGATATTGCAAAAGCTGCAGGTTGTGATGCAGTAAAGTTTCAAAAGAGAACACTTGATGTAGTATATACTCAGGATTATCTGGCTTCTCCAAGAGAAAGTCCATGGGGTACTACACAGAGGGAGCAAAAGGAAGGTCTGGAATTCGGACAAAAGGAATATGATGAGATCGATGCTTACTGTAAAGATGTAGGTATTCATTGGCTTGCTTCAGCCTGGGATGTAGAAAGCCAGCATTTCCTGAGTCAATACGATCTGCAATACAACAAAGTTGCATCAGCAATGTTAACTCATTTGCCTTTACTTGAAGAGATCGCTAAAGAAGGTAAACATACTTACATTTCTACTGGAATGAGCTCTTTTGAACAGATCGATGAAGCAGTTGCTATCTTCAAAAAACATGGATGCTCTTACACTCTTCTGCATTGTGTTTCTACATATCCATGTAATGATGATGATTGTAACCTGAATGTTATTTTAAGCTTGAAGGAGCGTTATTCATGTCCTGTAGGATATAGTGGGCATGAAGCAGGAATTTTGCCTTCAGTACTGGCTGTTGCACTTGGTGCAGACACTCTTGAAAGACATATCACTCTGGATAAAACTATGTATGGCAGTGACCAGTCTGCTTCTTTGGAGAAAGACCAATTGGAAAAACTTGTGACTGATGCTCGCCGTGTTCAGCCTATTTTAGGTGACGGTATGAAAAGAATTATAGAAGGCGAGCTTAAAACCGAAAAAAGTCTGAGATACTTCAAGTAAGAATCAAATGGAGATAATATTTTGGTAATCGCCATAATACCTGCCAGGGGTGGTTCTAAGGGTGTCCCAAAGAAGAATCTGAGGGACCTTGAAGGCTATCCCTTAATTGCATATTCTATTGCAGCCTGCACTTTATCAGAAAAGATTGATCGTGTCATAGTGTCCACAGACTCTCAGGAAATAGCTGACGTTTCTAGGAGTTTTGGTGCGGAAGTACCATTCATGCGTCCTGCAGAGATATCAGGTGATAAATCTACTGATATAGAATTTATGCTTCATGCTATTTCCTGGTTTAAGGAAAATGAAGGATTTGTTCCAGAACATATTGCACATGTAAGGCCAACAACTCCTTTGAGGGATCCTGCTCTGATAGATGCTGCCATAGATAAGATTCTTTCAAGCAAAGATGCTACTTCTCTAAGATCGGTGCATGAACTAAGAGAATCTCCCTACAAATTATTTGGTATCAATGGCGATTTTCTCGAGGGTCTTTATCCAGACGATCCTCGTCCGGAATATTATAATTTACCACGGCAGACTTTCCCACCAGTCTATCAGCCAAATGGATACATAGATGTAGTAAAATCCAAAACAATATTGGAAATGAACAAACTACATGGCCATCAAATGCTTTCATTCATTACTCCTGATGTTGGAGAAGTAGATAATTTGGAAGACTTTGATTATATTGAATATATTTTGCAAACCAAAGAATATGAAATTCTTGATTTTTTGAAAAAGAACTATTGAGGAAGTTTTATGTCTGCATATAATTTATCCATGGAACCTGTTTCTGTTCCTTCAGTAAAAACCAAATATAGAAATATTGTGACAGAAATTCCCAACCCTGTCTCTTTGTCAGTATTTGAAGATCTCGAAAAATATGAGTGCAGATCCATGCACGGTCAACTTCCGGTTGTGTGGGATAAAGCAACAGGTTTTCAGGTATTCGATGCATCAGGAAACTGCTGGATCGATTTTACTTCAACTATTTTTGTAGCCAATGCAGGTCATTCACATCCTCATATCATTGAAGAACTTCAAAAATTATTAGATACAAAATTACTTCATACTTACACATTTGCTAATGAAAGCCGTTCTGGTTTTCTTAAGACATTGATCGATTTTTGCCCGGATTACCTTGAGAAAGCATTTTTGATGTCTTCTGGTACAGAAGCAACAGAATGTGCGATGAAACTTATGAGAATGAATGGTCTTAAAAGAAGTAGCACAAAAAAGATATTGATATCTTTTAAGGGTTCGATGCATGGAAGGACCATGGGTGCTGAGATGTTAAAAGGAGACCAAAAAAGTGCCTACTGGATAACGAACTTTGATCCTGATATTCATCATCTTCCATTCCCTTATCCATGGTCAGGAGAAGAGGATAATTCTAATTATGATTGGGCAGATCATTTTGAAAAGGATATTAGTTCTCTTTTATCCGAAAATGATTTGGATGCAAAAGATATTGCTGGTTTTATCATAGAATCCTATCAGGGATGGGGTGCTATATTTTATCCAAAAGAGTATATTCAGTCTCTTGTTAAGTTTGCAAAACAAAATGATGCATTAGTAGTTTTCGATGAGATACAGTCTGGAATCGGAAGAACCGGTAAGAGATTTGCATATGAATATTATGGCGTAGAGCCTGATCTTGTTTGCCTTGGAAAAGGTCTGAGTTCAAGTCTTCCTCTATCGGCTGTTGTTGGTACAAGCGAAATAATGGATCTACCCGACATTGGTTCAATGAGCAGTACTCATTCCGGTAATCCTTTATGTTGTGCAGCAGGAAAGGCAAATTTGGAGGTAATTACTTCTGAGGATCTTATTTCAGAATCTGAAAGAAAAGGTTACATACTACATGAAAAGCTCAATGAGCTTCAGAAAAAGTATCCTGATCGCGTATCGTATATCTTTGGTAATGGTCTGGTTGCAGGCATTCTTTTGGCAGATCCGGTGTCAGGTGCGCCAGATGGTGATACTGCTACAAAGATTGCAGAAAAATGTATGCAAAAAGGTCTTCTGGTAGTTCATACCGGAAGAGAATCCATAAAACTAGGTCCACCTCTTATGATTCCGGATGATGCCCTTTTGGAAGGTCTGGATGTTCTTTTTGAAGCATTCTCTGAGGTAGTTGACAAATGAAAGAAATTCGTCACACTGGAATTGTAGTAAGTGATATGGAACGATCACTGGAGTTCTATCGTGATCTTCTTGGACTTAAAGTTAGTGTGGATTTTTGTGAAAAGGGAAATTACATCGATAATGTTGTAGGTCTGCAGGATACAGAGTTAAGAATGGTAAAATTGACTACTGATGATGGCTCTATGATTGAGTTGATGCAATTCTTGTCACATCCTGTGGACTCTCCTTTGAAGAATAAAATCTATGATCTTGGTTGTTCACACGTCGCTTTTACTGTTGATGATTTGGATAAGGAGTATCAGAAATTGATGGACAATGGTATTTCTTTTAATTGTCCACCTATCATATCTCCGGATGGTTATGCAAAAGTGACTTATTGTCATGATCCTGATGGAATTAGTATTGAACTTGTAGAAGTCCTTTAATGCATTTTATGTGCGATGCGTATTGAGTTGATTTGATGAGATGTATTTTGTGTGGTAATGATAGCTCTAATGTCATAACTAAAAAAATCAGAAGTGGCGAAGAAAGAAACGTTTTTTATTGTGAGAATTGCGATCTGGGAATTCTTGATGATAGAAGATCTGAGCAGGAACTAAAGGATTTTTATGCAGAATGTTATAGAAAAGAACATACTCCTACCATTAATACAGAATCTAATCCACAGGAGCTCTTTGATCTTTACAGTAAATTTCAGGATTCTCGTTTATCCCTGATCAAAGACAAACTCGGACCTGATAAAAGTTTACTGGAAATTGGATGCTCTGCCGGTATGTTCCTTTATAACGTAAAACCTTATGTTGGAGAAGTAAATGGAATAGATTATGATGTAAACTCTGTTCAGTTTGCCGGCGAGAAATGTTCTTGTAATGTATTCAATGTTGCCATTGAAAATACGGATCTTCCTGAAAAATCATTTGATATTATCTGCATGTTCCAGATGCTTGAGCATGTTAAAGATCCAGTGGACTTCTTGCGTTCGGTTTCTAAGTACTTAAAAGATGATGGTGTTTTGTACATAGAAGTTCCTAATTTGAGGGATGCTTTGATCTATGCATATGATCTTCCACATCATTACCAATTCTATTTCCATGCATCTCACCTATTCTATTATTCCGAAAAGAGCCTAAAGAAACTGCTGGGTATGATAGGTTTTGAGGGAGAGGTGTTTTACACTCAGGATTATAATTTCTTGAACCATATGCACTGGATGATGCTTGATGCACCACAGGGAAGTTGCGATGCTGGATTATCATCTCCTGCTCTTAAATTGAGAAACTCATTGGAACCTGGTAAAAGTGATGCACTAAATGCATTTATCAAGGATGTTGACAAGCAATACAAAGAATTACTTGCGGATATTGGTCTGACATCTAATATCTCTTTTATAGGCGCAAAGAGAAAATAAAATTCAATTTCAATTATCCTAATAGTTCATGCGGTTAACATTATGGTTAATGAAAACTTGTTAAATATCATATTAATTGAAAATGAAGCTCAAGTTGTAGATTGCTTAAAATGGAGGGATAATCTTGAGGGCACAAGCAAATTTGTTGCTCTATCTCCATTTGCAATTAATGAGTTAGACAAAAAAAATGTAGAGTATACTATTATTGATGATTATTATGATTCTACAGAACTATATGAGCTGGGTAGTAATAACCATAAAAGGATTGAAGAGCTTTGCAAAATCATAGATCGAAGCATTGAAATTAATTATGGACATAATTTGATGCGCATAACTCCTGCGTTTTTTAGCCTTGCAAACCTAAAAATGCTTCATGATACATTGTTAGTAAGAGTCTTTCAAATTTGTTATTTGATTAAGCGTTTAAATCCTGATAGGATTTATGTTTATGCTGATGATCCAACATTCTTAGAAATAGTACCACAAAATATTCTCTTTAGAAATGAAGAACTAATTTATGGTTACATACTTTCGCTTCTTGAATGGGAAATTGATGTGATAGTTGTGCCGAATCCTGCAAAAAAGGTCAATTTGAAATCAGATAATCATTCTTTGCAAACATCATATAAGAGAATCAATAAACGTTTTTCTGCTATTATTGCTAAAAATCCCAAAATTTATGACTTTGCTCTTGCAAGTAAGAGAAATAGTTTATCACACATTCCTAAACTCATATCTCTTTACTTAAAGGGTGATAGAAAATCATTACCTGTCCTCCTATTGGGAAGCAGTGGTTATAATTGGGATGATTGTATCAAAGAATTAAAAGAAGCTGGAATTTCTCCTCTTCTGAGGATTGAAAATGATTTTTCTTTTTGGATAAATGCAGCAAAGTTTAATAATTTAGATACTGCTCTTTTGCTCAAAGTTTGTGATGAACTTGAGGCAAATAATGAGTTTAGGAAATATTTCATTTTTGAACATATAGATTTTTACCCTGTTATCAAAAGTAGAATTAACTATTTGATAGTTAATTGGTCAATAGCCTGCATACAAGCATATCATGATGCATGTAGTTTGATGGCAGATAATAATGTAACTGCATTGATAACTTCTACAATCTCTTCTTGTACAAGTCAATCAATAGCTCTTGCAGCCAGAGAATACAGAATTCCAGTAGTTACATGGCAACATGGTGCATTTGGATACTTCGATTGGCCTTTGGCCAAATACACTGATGCAATTCCTTCTGATTATTTTTTTGTTTTTGGTAAAGGTATTGTCGAAAAGTATGCTCATAGCTTTGGTGAATTCAATACGAAAATGTTTTCTGCAGGTTCAACATCTTTGTCTTCTCAAACATATAGAAAAAACTCCAAAAAAGTCAGGAAGGTTTTGGGCATTGAATCTAATAAAAAAATTGTTGTTTATGCAATGGCAAATTTTAATCAAAATCGTCTTTATATAAGCTGGTTTCCTCCGTTTTCTGATAATAAGCTATGGGATACGCAAAAGTCTATAGTAGATATATTCTGCAAAAACAGTGATTACATATACCTTATAAAACTACATCCTAGTTATGAGTATAGGGATTCACCTGTGGTGCAAGAAATAAAAGATAAAGGACTTAACAATTTTTACTTTATTAAAAACGAGATTAGCTTTGCAGACCTTTTATCTATAGCTAATATGGTTGTCATAGATGTTCCTTCTACAGTTTTATTACAATCTTTAACAACCAAACTACCTATATTTTGTTCTTTGGATCATATTCATATTGATGCCAAGCACTCAAATTTATTGAAAAAAAGAGTATATTGCTATGATAGTTCTTATGAATTCAATTTAGCTTTGAAGAATTATCTTTCTACTGAACATTTCAAGTCGTCTGTAGATTTAGAAGATACTGGTTTCTTAAATTTGTTTGGTACATTGGTTGGTTCTAATGATGTGGGAAAGAATGCTGCTAGTAAATTAGTGGAAATAATTCATGACTGGCAAAAATATACAAATGTATTTAAACAAAATTGAATGTAAAGGGTAGCAGTATCATATGTTTGACAATTTTTATTCTCGTATTATGGATATAAGTCCTGTTCAAAGGCAGAGCCTTATTACCGTTATCTGGCAAATAACATTTACAGCGATTGGATTTTTGAGCACTATGTATTTTGCACATGCTGTAGGTGCTTCAATAATGGGTGCATATTTTCTTTTTGTTGCTTATAATGGAGTATTTGGAACTGTTGCAGATGGGGGATTTGGAAATGCTGCTGTGAAACGAATTAGTGAAGGTGAAGAACCAAATGAGTATTTCAGCGCATATTCTGTAATTAGATTGTTATTTACAGCTATTGTTCTACTATTTTTAATTATGTTTAAACCATACTTTGTGGATTTAAATAATTCAGGCATGTTCACATGGTTATTAATTGTATTTGCTGTATCATTAATTGTTGGAATTATTTCAAGTGGTACCGCAGGCACTGGTAAGATGGGAGTTCGCACCTCATGCGTAGGAGTGGGTAATATATCTAAACTGGTGGTTCAAGTAATTGCAATATACTTAGGTTATGAGGCAGCTGGTCTTGCAGCCGGAGCGGTTGTAGGTCTTATAATTGCTGCTTTAATTGAGATACGTTTTTTAGATCTTCATTTTAAACGTTTTACTATAGAACACATTAAGAAATTGTCTACCTTTTCATTTTGGATTTTTTTGACATCAGGGGGCATGCTTGTATTTACACAAGCAGATACAATATTAATAGGATATTTCATGAGTAATTCTGATGTTGGAATTTATCGAATAGTGTTTCAGTTTACCAGCATTGCTACACTCACAACTTATGCTTTACGAAATACACTTTGGCCTCGAATAAGCCGTTGGGGGAAGCTAGAAAATACATGTTTGATAGAAGCATCGTTATCTCGTGCGATAAGTTACTCTCTAGTGCTTGCAATTCCTGTGTTTACAGGGGGTATTTTGCTAGGTGATAAACTATTATTTTTCTTTTATGGAGAAGAATTCATTGCAGGGTATGCTGCACTTGTAGTTCTCCTAGCTGTTCAAATTGTTAATGTATTCCAGTATTTTTTCACGATGTATTTAGATGCACTTGATCGGCCTAAACAATCTTTCAAAGTAACAGTGGTTGGCGTAATCGCAAATATCATTCTTAACATTTTATTAATACCACTAATAGGGATATTTGGTGCTGCAGTTGCAACTTTAGTTACTATGGTACTAAACGCATTTCTTGCACGAAATGAATTGTCAAGCCTTATGACAATCAGACTTGAAAAACACACAATTTTAGCAATATTGCAGGCATCAATATTTATGGGTGCATTTGTCGCAGGATATAGGTTATTAATTTCTTTTGAGAATATAATAGATGTATTAATTCCGGTTATCATTGGTGTAGCAATATATGGAATAATGCTGTTAAAGGTCGATAATACAATACACAAGGAAATTATGGGTATCGTTCTCAAAATAGGTCTACCCTGGCCAAGATGGCTGTAGTAACAATATTTTATTAAATTTAGTAAATTTAAATATAATCGGATACAGTCTCTCTCTAATTAACAGATGTTGCACCATCCTTATTTTATTACATTCATAACTATTATATGCTTACAAAACAAACTAGTTGCACAAAAATAGCAAATTTTGATAATGACTGTATTCACTGTATACATGTTTTGGATAATAACGAATCTCGAGTAAGTGACCAATATGTCAGTTAAAGTAAATGCAAATTTTCATACAATTGGTGGAAAAACTGTTCTAGATAATGACGATCCTATATTTTTGGAATATAGGCAGAAATGGGTGGAATGGCCTGAAAACTTCTATACAGGAAATTTTCCTCTTCATCTTGATATTGAAGTGTCCAGTGTTTGTAATCTTAGATGTGAGTTCTGTGATGCCACAATTAATAAAATAGGTACAAAATCTGGGTATATGGATTTTGATACTTTCACTAAAATAATTGATGAAGGAGCAGATGCTGGACTATATGCAATAAAATTAAATTCTGGTGCACGTGGAGAACCATTGCTTAACAAGAATATTGTTAAAATGATTGAGTACGCAAAAAAAAAAGGGATAATCGATGTATATTTGAATACCAATGCTGTGCTTCTTACTAAAGACCTTTCGTTACAACTCATTAATTCAGGTCTTGACAGGATTTCTATATCTTTTGAAGGAATGGATCCAGCTGTCTATGAGAAATATCGGGTCGGTGCAAAATTTGAGAAAGTAAAGCAAAATGTATTGGATCTGGTACATATTAAAAAATCTATGAGCTCAACTACTCCTAAAATAAGGATCCAGACTGTAGGTGTTCCTGAAATCTTAAAAAATATTAATGAATATACTGATTACTGGGGAAATATAGTTGATGAGGTTGCTTTAATCGATTCTAAGAACTACAAAGATCTTAATAAGGAACTCGTATCTGACTGGGCATGTCCATATATTTGGCAAAGAATGATGGTAACGTGGGATGGAGTTATTTCTGTTTGTGGTTTTGATTATTCCAATAATCATAAACTTGGAAATGTTAAATCTAGTTCTATACAGTCTGCATGGATAAGTAGTGAAATGGAAAGAATAAGGCAATTACATAAGGATGGTATGGCTCATGAAATTGCAATTTGCAATGGCTGTGCTTATCGAACAACTGAAATACTAAAAAAAGAGGATAATGTATGATAGCAGCACTATTGATTGGAAGGGAAGGAAGCACCGGGTTCCCTGGTAAAAATACATACTCAGTACTAGGCAAGTCATTGATGGAGTATCCTTTACTTGCTGCAATGGGCGCTGAGTTGGTAGACAAAGTCTTCATTTCTACAGATTCACAAAAGATTAAAGATATTGGATTAAAACACGGTGCAGAAATTATTGACAGGCCTCCGGAATTGTGTACATCAACTGCACTTGGGGAGGATGCCTATGTACATGGATACGAAGTCATAAGGGATTCTGTGGATGAAGATATAGAAATAATGGTTCTTCTGCATTGTAATTCTGCAACTATATTGTCTAAAACAATTGATGAGGGAATAAAGGTGCTAAAGGAGAATCCTGATTATGATTCTGCAGTTACTGTTTCAAAATATAACATGTGGAGTCCTCTTAGGGCAAGAAAAGAGGATGATAATGGACTTCTCCAACCTTTTGTACCTTTTGAGGTATTTGGCGATCCAAATACATTAAATTGTGATCGTGATTCTCAAGGGGATGTTCTATTTGCTGATATGAGTGTATCAATCGTAAGACCCAGATGTCTTGAACATATTGAAGATGGCCTTCTCCCTCAAAAATGGATGGGGCAAAAGATATATCCTCTAAAACAATGGGGTGGATGCGATGTGGATTATGAATGGCAGATCCCTCAGGTAGAATATTGGCTTAAAAAGCATGGGTTTGGGAGTGGAGAATAATCAATGAATCTGTCTGTCTCCAACATAGCATGGGAGCCATCGGAATTACCTGAGCATTTGACTTTACTAAAAGAACTGGGATGCAATGGTGTCGAGATATCTCCCAGTTCTATCTGGGATGAACCTGTACAAGCATTTCTTTCTGAGAGAAAGCAACTGTTAAAACTCATAGACGATAATGGGCTTGAGGTTTCCAGTTTGCATTCTCTTACCTATAATCATCCTGAACTAAAGATGTTCGGCCCCGATGAAAAAATTGATGAATTAAAAGACTATCTTTTCCGCCTAATAGACCTTGCACATGATTTGAAAAGTCCGGTCATGGTATATGGTTCTCCTCAAAGCAGAAGGGTCAGTGATGGGAATTATGATGAATGCTTTGACATTGCAGTCGACTTCTTTCAGGACATAGGGAAGAAAGCCTCTTCAAAGGATGTTTATTTCTGTATCGAACCTTTGGGTCCTTCAGATGGTTGTGATTTTATTACCAATGCTGATGAGGCTTATAAGCTTATAGAGATTGTTGATTCGACTCATTTTTGCCTCCATCTTGATGCAAAGGCAATGATGGATGTTAAAGAAGATTATCAAAAAGTATTCACTGATTATGGAAGCATTTTGAAACATTTTCATGTAGGTGACCCAGGTCTGAGGCCACCAGGGACTACTACCGGGGAACATCTGAAAATTGCTGAAGCCATAAAGAACAGTGTGTACGATGGTTTTGTTTCAGTAGAAATGAAAAGAGGATTTGGCCCTTCCAGGGATACCATTAAAACGGCCGTCGATTACGTGAGAAAAACCTACCTTTGAGAAGGGATTTTTATGATTTCTAAGTATTTTGAATCCTTAAAAGGAAAAAATATTCTGATAACAGGGTCAAGCAGTGATATTGGTATTATTCTGATAAAAGAACTTCTTCAGTTCGATATGAAAATAGGAGCTCACTATTTTACAAATGCTTCGATTCTTGAGCAATTCAAAGAAGACATCATACCACTTCAGGGCAATCTCTCTTCGAGAGAACAATGTAATGATGTTGTGGATTCTTTCATCGATCAGGCAGGATCAATAGATTTTTTTGTTCATCTTGCTGGAAATATAAAAAAGCCAGTTCATTGGGAACAGGTAAGTTCTGAAGACTGGTATTCGGACATAGATACAAATCTTTCCTCGGCATTTTTCTTATCCCAGAAGGTATCTGCAAGTTTGAAATCCAAAGGCGGTAAAATGATATTCATAAGTACCGCTTCTGCCTCGCATGGAGGAGGATCTATGACCCTGCCTTATGGTATTGCAAAAGCAGGAATTGAATGCATGACAAAGGGATTGGGCCGTGATCTTGCAGTCCACAATGTATTGGTAAATTGCATCTCTCCTGGTTTCATTGATACAAAGTTTCATGTGAAGGCAGGAAAATCAGAAGATGACATTAAAAGAAGGGTGGAACTTATCCCATTGAAAAGGGCCGGAACTCCTGAAGATGTAGTAGGAGCAATTATGTATCTATTGTCAGATTCAGGTAATTATATAACAGGAGAAATACTTACTATTAGTGGAGGAGACTGGTTATAATGTTTGATTTTTATTTTGGTTCTGAGGACGAGATTGAAAGGAATGAATCTGAGTTCATACTTTTCATAAAAAGAATGATGCCAAGATGGTGCAATTCTATTCCAGACAGTGAATGCATCGCACTATTGGATCTGTTGAACACGTTACCTGAAAAAGAGAGGCCGGTCCTTGTTGAGACCGGGACCGGAGCAAGCACTATTCCACTGTTGTATTATGCTGTGAAGAATAATGGAGTTTTATATACATGGGATACTAATCAGAACAAATTGGCTTTTATTAGAAACCTATGTAATGATACGATATTCAATCATTTCAGGAAAAGTATTTTTGATAATTGGAAGTATATTGGTTACGAGAGCACATCCCAATATCTGGGTATTCCCATCTTAAAAGAATTGAACGAACATGTGGATTTTTGTTTTTTCGACAGCGAACATACATCCCGGAACCTTTTAGGGGAGCTCTCCGCTGTGAACTCCGTATTGGACGACGGAGCAATAGTTGCAATTGATGATGCTAATTATAATTACATCGATACAAATTTTGCTTACATAAATATATTCAGGAAAAAACTGGGATTGCCTATAATAGATTCTCCACAAGAGAACATCGGAAAGTATTTTTATGAATCCGTGTATGATTATCTGAAACAGCACTGGAATAAAGTAGAGCATTTGAAAGATACATATAAAAGTAATTACACTGATGATATCTTTTGGTCATATTATTCTTCAGATAGAAAAGCTATTGCATCAGTAGGTATGGAAAAAACAGATGAATTAGATCATCGGTTTGATTCATGGAAGGTGTCTGAAAGACTTCAGTAGTGAGGACCTGGACTGCAATAGGAATATATGCCTGAAATCTGTATCATTTCAGTTTATCGCCATCTACCATATAACTTCCATTGCAGTTCACTAATATGTCAAATTAACAAAAAGCAAGTTAAGGGTCTGATAAATTGTGCATTATGTATTTAGACGGTCATGGTCTCTACATGAACCGTTTTTTTATTCCTTGTAACGATTATTAACATTTTTCCAGAAATCTGTCAACATTCATACCAATCTCATAACATTGTCTATTATGCCGTATTTAATATGACCAGAATTACACTTATTCATCCTAAATGCAATCCCGATAAGATTAAGTCAAAAATCCGGGGTCATCCTTCCTATTGGTTATGTTTTGGAGAAAACATTGACAAAATAGTTCATTGGGAAAAAATTTTCCGTAATCATTCAAAAAGATTGAACGTATCACGGTCAATGGAAGACATCTATAATATTGTATGTAAAAGATATTCCGGGAAAATGGCTGATCTGGGCATAAAGTACAAGAAAAAGTATCCTGAATGGTGGTTATCTCCTATTTCAGAAAAGAATGGATGGCCACCAAAGAGTGTGGTAAACGAATGCATTCTGGAATACCTAAAAAGACTTGTATCTGAATGTGATGAGGAAATAATATGCATTACTTCCAGTACTTTCAACCTTATTGAAACAAAAAAGCTATCCTCAAGGGAGAATATAAGTTGTTCTATATACGGTTATAGATATTATTTGTCTGAATTTGTCAAATTGTATTTTCATTATTCACTGGAGTTCCTGTATCTTGGCTTCAAGTTCATTAAGAACAAAATGGCATTGTATAGATATTATAATAATGAACATCATAACGCTGCAAATTCTTCTATTGTTTTATTAAGGACTTATTGTAATGAATCTTCATTTCAGGACAATGGAAAGTTTAAAGACAGGGTTTTTGGGGATTTGAAGAAAAAGCTTGAAGAACAAGGTCTTGAGGTGATTTATCATCCCAACCTATCAATGATCCAGAACAAAGAAAAGGTGTACAAATGGCTTAGTGCATCCCATGAGGATGATTTCTGGATACTTGAAAATTATTTGACATACAAAGATCTTTTCATGGCATATATGAATGTGGTAAAACAGTTTGCATTAATGCACAGATTGGGTCATTCTGTATATTTGAATCTGGAGTCTTCGCTGGTTATAACTACAGGAGAGAACTACCTGAAATCACTGGTGCCACAAAAACTTGCTCAGCAGGGAATTAAACCTCTTTATATATTGTTCGATTGGGAAAATAAAGCATATGAGAAGTATATGTGTGTCTTGTCTAAAAGCTATCTTCCCGAGTCCATAATGGTTGGGTACATAAGTGGAATACCTTTTCCTACCGGACCCCGGACCAATCTATCAAAAAAAGAAGCAATGATAGTACCTTTGCCGGATAAGATAGTCTGCTGTAGTCAATATGTCTATGATTGGATGACAGATGTGGGATTCACGGAAACAAAGTTGGTAGTGGGACCAAGTATTCGTCAGAACCATGTGTTTGATGACCACATCATGTCCAGTGACGAGTTTATTATGGTCGCCTTGCCCCTGAACTATAACCTGTCTTTTGAATTGGTGTCTGAAATGATACTCTTTGCCCGTCACAATACCAATTATGATATTCTGTTGAAGCCCCATCCATTCTTAAAAATAGAATCAATAATAGAAGCAAATGAACCTCTTCCAGCGAATGTCTTTATTTCGAATGAAGATATGAGCGCTCTTCTTCAAAAGTGCAGGTATTTCGTGTACGTGGGTCCAACAACAACTGCATGTGAAGCATTTGTACTTGGAAAATATGTATGCAGATATGTAAGTAACAGCAATTTTTCACTGGATTGTTTGCATTTCAAATTCAATGATATGATATTCAGTTTTACAGAATCTATTGAACTGGAAGAGTATATTTCCAATACAAGTAAAGCAGATAATGGTGAACCGTATAAAGGTTATATTTTCAATCAGGTAGAGGAAGGATGTGAAGAAGCATTTCTCAATTAAGACTAGGTGAGTCGAATGATTTGTTGTTTTTAATTCAAGCTTCATGATTTGGGAAGCTCGAAAACATCTACTGAAATCACGATTTTCTGAGATAATTTATTAAATGATTAAATTTGAATAAGCAATATAAAATTGAATTGACAGGTAAGGCAGCATGGACACATTACACCCAGTTCAAAAATACATACAAACAAAAGGCAGATAATATGAAAGTGCTTATATCTACGAGTTCTTTTGCAAGATATGATCAAACCCCTTTGAAGATACTAGATACTAACATCATAGATTATACTTTGAATCCGTACGGTCGGACATTAAAGTATGAAGAGATACTGGAACTTGCAAAAGATCATGATGCTATTATAGCAGGCACAGAACAGCTTACCAGGGATGTCCTGGAACAATTACCAGAATTAAAAATGATCAGCAGATGTGGAGTTGGAATGGACAACGTTGACATGGTAGCATGTATTGACCATGGAATCCAGTTAAAAAATACTCCTGATGCGGTTACTCCTGCAGTTGCTGAACTTACTCTGGGGCTCATGCTAAATATAAGCCGACATATTTGCCTGATGAATAATAACATGAAGGCTGGTGAATGGAATAAGAAAATGGGAAAACTCATCAGTGGAAAAAAAATAGGTATTATTGGACTCGGTCGTATCGGCAAGAAGCTTGCTCAACTTTTGAGACCGTTCGATGTTGATATACTTGCATACGATATATATCAGGATACTAAATGGGCAATGGAAAACGATGTCATGTATGCAGATATGGGAAGCCTTTTGGAACAAAGTGATATAATATCATTGCATGTTCCTTACTCAAAGGAGAATTATCATTTGCTTGATGCAGATAAGTTAGCAATGATGAAAAAAGGTGCTTATATAATCAACGTTGCAAGGGGAGGCTTAATTGATGAAGATGCCTTATTCTGCAAGATGAAGGATGGTTATTTTAGTGGGGCAGCACTTGACGTTTTTGAAAAAGAACCCTATAATGGGAAATTGACCGAGCTGGAGAATGTGATTTTGACACCCCATGTTGGGTCATATGCAATGGAAGCAAGGATTCAGATGGAAATTGAAGCCACAAACAATCTAATAGATATGATCGGGGAAAATATATGAAAAATGCTGTAGTGTTTGGTGGATCTGGTTTTTTAGGCAGCCATGTTGCAGATGCTCTTACAAGAAGTGGTTACGATGTTACGATATTCGATATCTATCCTTCTAAATATATCATGCCCGGACAAACCATGGTGGAGGGCAGTATTCTTGATATCGATGCGGTTAATTCTGTTGTAAAAGATGCAGATGTGGTCTATAATTTTGCAGGAATTGCAGATATTTACGATGCAAATAAAAGTCCTCTGGAAACAATAAGAATAAATGTTCTTGGCAATACGACGATTCTGGAAGCATGCCGAAGTCATAACATCAAAAGGTTTGTTTTTGCGAGTTCAGTTTATATTTATAGTGATTCTGGTTCTTTCTACAGAAGCAGTAAACAAGCATGTGAGCTCATTATTGAGAACTATCATGAACAATATGGGATACCTTATACCATTCTCCGATACGGATCGCTTTACGGGCCACGTTCAGATGACAGGAACTGGATCCATAGTGTTCTCAAACAAGCAATAACTGAAGGTAAGATAAGCCGTCATGGTGATGGAGAGGAATTAAGGGAATATATCCACGTGGAAGATGCGGCAAGATGTAGTGTGGATATATTGTCTGATGAATTTGAGAATGAATACGTTATACTTACAGGTTACCAGCAGTTAAAAGTAAAAGAAGTAATGCTAATGATAAAGGAAATTCTCAAGAACAGGATCGATCTTGAGTTCCTTCCAAGTAGATCTAATTTGAACTACAGAATAACACCATATTCGTTCAGTCCTAAGATAGCAAAGAAGATGGTCAGTAATTATTATCTTGACATGGGGCAGGGATTATTACAATGTTTGCAGGAAATGTACAATGAAGAGCATCACTGTGAATCTTTAAACGGAATATTGGTCGAAGGTGACAAATAGACCTCTGATCCAAAATAAGATGCATATTAATGTTTTCCGGGTGTTTTCACTGAATTACGGGAATATGAACCTCTGTTGATCTTGGATGAAGTGATAAGTTAGCATAAATTTGGATAAAGTGGTAAAGTGTACAAGGTAATTGTTTTCGATTTTGATGGTGTGATCCTGGAATCACTTGACATAAAAACAAAGGCATTTTTAAAGGTATATGATAACTATCCTGAATATGCGGACGAAATTTCAACCTATCATTTGCAGAATGGTGGAGTGTCACGATATAATAAATTCATCCACATAAACAATAATATATTGAATGTTCCTATAACAGATGAAAACATCAAAACTATGGCTTCTATTTTTTCAAAATCTGTAATGGAAGAAATGCTGCAGTGTCCTTTTGTAAAAGGTGCTTTTGATTTCATAAGGAAATATTCTTTAACAGCAAATCTTTACATTGCATCGGGAACTCCTGAAGAGGAGCTACGTGTGATTGTCGGAAAAAGGAGCATTGGTCAATATTTTAAAGGTGTTTATGGTACTCCTAAAACAAAAGCAGAAATTATACAGGGTATTATCTCAAGTGAAAATATTAGTAAGGATGATATCTGCTTTGTAGGTGATGCGCTTACTGATTACGAAGAATCTCAAAAAGTTGGTGTCCCTTTCATTGCACGTATAAATAACGACACCCCGGATAATCCTTTTCTTAAAATGGATCTAAATTCAGTGAATGACCTTAATGATCTTGATAAATTTCTGAAACAGGAGTTTTAAGATGAGCTATATACTTCTTTCACATCAGATTGATGAAAATACTCCTTTGTACGGGAGCACACCACATATAAAAATATCAGCACACAGTCAAATTAAAAATGGAGATTCCAGTAATTCTTCAATAATTGAGATTCACTGTCATTCCGGAACACATGTAGATGCGCCAAAACATTTTGTGGATGATGGGAAGACCATTTCTGAATTTTTGTTAGATCAACTTATTTTCAAAAAACCAGTAATTGTAGATTGTCCAATAGACAAAACGCTATTGGTTAAACAGGAAGATCTTATTAATTATGAAAATTTGCTTAGCAAAGCTGATTGTTTATTGCTGCGTACAGGATTTGAAAAATTCCGCAGCGAAGAGAAGTATCGTCTTTCCAATCCTGGAATTGGAAGTGATACTATTATGTGGATAAGAAAGTTATATCCAAATATAAGATGTATAGGACTTGATTCTATATCTATATCTTCATATCAACATAGGGAAGAAGGAAGAAAAGCACATCGTGCAGCGTTTAAATATATGGAAGAATCTGCTCCATTGTTATTAATAGAGGATATGCATCTGAGCACAATTGATTCTTCAAAGCTTGAAATGATATTTGTTCTTCCATGGCAGATTAAAGGTGTCGATAGTACGCCATGTACTGTATTGGCTAAAATGAATGAGATGGGTCTTTATTGAAATATAATGGATAGGTAGATTAAATGGATGAAAGAACAATTACATACTTCGGAGGCTTTTGGTCTACGAATGTTGGAAATAGTTTCTATGACCTTGCAATCATAAACCTGCTAAAAAAAGCAGCTCCAGATTATAATGTGATTTTTTGTGATGACCAGCCAGGCAACTATTGGCGGGAAACTGGCACAAATCCAAAAAACTCTCTGAAATATATTGGGAATGTTAACTCTGAATATGTAGCTATCTCCGGTCCTCTCTTAAATAAAAACTTTCCTTTGATCTGGGAGAAAGCTTTTGAGAAATATTCTGAAAAAGGTATAAAGATTTTGTTAATCAGCGCCGGTTGTAGTGCTTATACAGATGAAGAGGTTGAAATGTGTAGGGCCTTCCTTTCAAAATATCCACCTCACATGTTACTTTCAAGGGATGAGTTTACATATAATAATTTTAGTGATCTGGCACTTCATGCTTACAATGGTATTTGCTGCGCTTTTTTTATAGCTGACTTTTTCCCTTCTTACAATACAAGCTTAGATGCTTATATTACCTTTAATTTTGATGCTTCAAAGTTGCCCCCATTTCTATTATATGTAATCAATCTTTTAGGAATGTCCAATGAGCCCAATCTTTATTTTGATCCACAGTATGAGAAAAAAGGTTTACATTTTGAGTTCATGGGTAAAAAGTGGACAATTGATTATAGCAATAAGTCCTATAATATTTTAAATATCCTTAAAAAGACTAAATACAAGTACCCATCAAATGTCGAAGAATATATGTTGGTAAGAACTATTCATAAGGTGGTCTCGGTTTCTAAAAGGCAAGCTTTTATTAAACCGAACACTTTCTTGTCAGATATTCCTTACACTTACCTGAACATTTATGCAAATTCATCTGCAACCTTCAGTGACAGGGTTCATGCATGTGTGGCAACTTTGTCTTATGGCAATCCTGCAATGCTCTTTTCAAATACGAAAAGAGCTAGACTTTTTGAGCGTTTTACAGATCTTAATGATATTTATGAAAAACCTGTATCTATCAATAAAGCCACATTGGAAACTGAAAAGGAGATGCAACTGGAGTTCTTATCTTTTGTCTTAAGTAAGGGGGAAAAACCCTCTTTACAATAATTGCCTTATATATGTAAAACACAACGAAAAAAGATATTGGTTTATTTGTAAATTTAGATTTTTCACACATTCTTACTATATAAGTTCAGTAATATCTTGAATCAACGATAAAGTTAAATTGTTTCATCTCAATTTTATACAAAACATGGCTGAAGAACACAATATTTTTCGAAATTGTTATCGCAACAAAAATGTATTGGTTACAGGCAATACAGGTTTCAAGGGTTCCTGGCTATGTGCATGGCTTTCACTACTTGGTGTAAAAATAAGCGGAATCTCCAATGGAATTCCTACTTCTCCTTCTCATTTTTCAATTATGGAGCCCAAATTAAATATAGAATGGTATGAAGAGGATGTTCGTGACCTAAACAGTGTCAGGCAAATAATTGAGAGCTCCAATCCCGATTTTATTTTCCATCTGGCAGCGCAACCACTTGTCCGTGAATCATACGAAGATCCGGTAACCACTATCGAAACAAATGTAATAGGGACAATGAATGTCTTGGAATCCCTGCGTCAGATTAACCATAAATGCACCGCTATCATGATAACCAGCGACAAGTGTTATGATAATGTAGAATGGCTATGGGGTTACAGGGAAACTGATCATCTGGGTGGGAAGGATCCCTACAGTGCTTCCAAAGGTGCAGCTGAAATGGTCATTAAGACATATGCGGATTCTTTCTTTAAAGCAGCTGAAAGTAATGTGAAGATAGCTTCAGTTCGAGCTGGCAATGTAATAGGTGGTGGTGACTGGGCAAAGGACAGGATAGTCCCGGATTGTATACGTTCCTGGTCGGAAAATAAGCCTGTAGAAATAAGAAGTCCCAATGCTACAAGACCCTGGCAGCATGTATTGGAACCACTAAGTGGTTATCTGCTCTTAGGACAAATGCTTTCAGAAGACTCTGGTTTGAATGGTGAACCTTTCAATTTTGGTCCAAATGCTAATCAAAACTATACTGTCAAGGAGCTCGTTGACAGAATGCAGTATTATTGGCCAGGCACAAAGACGGACTATGGAGTTAATTCATCCTCTAAGAAAGAGTCCGGATTGCTAAAACTATGTTGTGATAAAGCACTTCATTTGTTAGGGTGGCAACCAACTCTTACATTTGATGAAACTGCACAGTTTACTGTGGAGTGGTATCGCGACTTCTATTCTGGGGAAAAAGACGTGTATGAGATGACATGCAAGCAGATAGCCGAATACGTTAAAAAAGCCTCAGAAAGGAAGCAGGAATGGGTGAAATGAGATGCTTGAAGGCTTAATACTTACTCCTTTGAAGGTAATTCCCGGAGAAAATGGAAATGTGCTGCATGCTATGAAATGTACGGATCCAGAATTTACAGGATTTGGTGAGGCATATTTTTCTACAGTGAATGAAGGCTCTGTGAAAGCCTGGAAACGTCACAAACAAATGACACTCAATCTTGTAGTTCCATGTGGCAGGATCAAATTTGTTCTGTGGGATGGACGTCAGGATTCTCCGACTTATTCTCATTTTTATGAGATCGAACTATCACTTGATAATTATCAAAGACTAACAGTGCCTCCTATGATATGGATGGGTTTTCAGGGTATGGGTGAAGGGTTAAACATGCTCATGAACCTGGCAGATATACCACATGATCCTGATGAGGCAGAGAGACTTGAAATCAATAATAACAAAATAAATTACAAATGGGATGATCTGTAACAATGAAAGTAGTAATTCTTGCAGGAGGATTTGGCACCAGACTTGCGGAATACACCGGTGTTATTCCAAAACCAATGGTTGAAGTTGGTGGACGGCCTATATTGTGGCATATTATGAACATCTATGCAAGCTATGGTTATAATGAGTTTATAGTGGCTCTTGGCTATAAAGGAGAAGCTATCAAAGAGTATTTCCTAAACTACTACTCTTTAAATTCCGATTTTACAGTTGATCTTAAGAACGGTGATATAGAGCACCTTCACAAAAAACCGGTAGATTGGAAAGTTTCACTTGTTGACACTGGACTTAGTACCATGACAGGTGGCAGACTGAAAAGGTTACAGGAATACATTGGTGATGAGACTTTCATGCTTACATACGGGGATGGAGTTGCCGATATAAATATCGGAGAACTTGTAAAGTATCATCGTGATCATGGTAAAATGGCAACAGTAACCGCTGTTCATCCAGCTGCAAGATTTGGTGAACTTGAAGTTTCAGATGATCAGCACGTCATGTCATTCAAGGAAAAACCACAAACCACCCAGGGATGGATTAACGGTGGTTTCTTTGTACTCGAACCTGAATTTCTTGATCTGATCTATTCTGATTCTACAGTTCTTGAAGAAACTCCTCTTGAAAAGGTTGCTGCAATGGGTGAATTGAAATGTTACTATCATGACTCTTTCTGGCAATGTATGGATACTGTAAGGGACAGGAACCTGCTTGAGGATATGTGGAAAAAGGGAAATGCACCATGGAAGGTCTGGTAAGATTGCAGAGAAAGAATATCAGACTTTCGAAGTCTGTCATTGGCGAGGAAGAAAAAAAAGCCGTTATGGATGTTCTGGATAGGGAATATCTGGGGATGGGTCAGGATGTCCAGTTATTTGAAAAGAATCTTTCATCCTTCTTTCAAAGGGAAGCAGTATGTGTCAACACTGGGACGGCAGCTCTGCACTTGGCACTGCAGTCACTGGGAGTAGGGCCCGGTGACGAGGTGCTTGTCCAGTCGCTGACATATGTTGCTTCTTTTCAGGCCATCTCTGCCACGGGGGCAAAGCCTGTACCATGTGAGATTGATCCAGCTACATTAACTCTTGATGTGGACGATGCAAAGGCCAGACTCACTGAAAATACTCGTGTTGTAATGCCTGTTCATTATGCCAGCGGGATGGGTTCTCTTGATGAGATCTATGAGTTTGCAAGAGAACATGATTTGCGTGTGGTTGAAGATGCTGCTCATGCATTTGGCTGCTATTATAAAGGTAGAAAGGTCGGAAGTTTTGGAGATATATCATGTTTCAGCTTTGATGGTATAAAGAACATAACCTCTGGTGAAGGTGGTGCTATTGTCACTAGTGATTTAGAGGTCCTCCAACGTGTAAGGGACGCTCGTCTTCTTGGAGTTGAAAAAGATACTGAAAAACGATACAGTGGCGAAAGGAGCTGGGATTTTGATGTATCAGGGCAGGGATGGCGTTATCATATGAGCAATATCATGGCAGCTATAGGTAATGAACAACTAAGCAAGTTTGATGTGTTTGCAGAAAAAAGAAAGATGCTTTTTAGGCATTATCAAAATAACTTGGATAATATAGATTCAATGGAACTGATAGATTATGGGCAGGCTTCTATAGTGCCCCACATTTTTGTGATTAAGCTTAAAGGTTCTTACAGGTCAGAATTAAGGAAAATGCTTGAAGAAGCTGGTATACAGACTGGTATTCACTACAAGCCAAACCACCATCTTAGTTTCTATTCGGATGCATCCTTGCCGGTAACGGACGATATATCATCGAAGTTGTTAACACTTCCATTGCATACTGATTTGGCATTATATGATATTGATTACATTTGTGACCAATTGAAGTGTTGTCTGGCTACTTTGCACAAAGATTGATATATGCTAATGGTATACAAAAGGTAATTTTTATGAATGTTTCTAATGACCATTGTTCTCCTACAGTCAGTGTGATTATGAACTGTTATAATTGTTCTAAATATTTGAGAGAAGCCATTGATAGTGTCTATGCTCAAACATATACTAATTGGGAGATCATTTTTTGGGACAATGTATCTATCGATGAAAGTGCTACTATAGCGCAAAGCTATGATTCAAAGTTGCGCTATTTTTGTGGTGATGAAAATGTTCCCCTAGGCAATGCAAGAAATCTTGCACTTACCAAAGCAAGGGGTGATTATATCGCTTTTCTTGATTGTGATGATATATGGTTGCCATCTAAACTGGAAAAACAGATATCTCTTTTTGAGTCCCATCCTGATGTGAAACTCGTATTTTGTGATTGCAATATTGTTAATTCGCAACATGATATCCTGTATCGAGCATTTTCGGTGCAACCTCCTTCAAGAGGATTCGTGTTCAACGATTTGTTGTTATCAAATAATTTTATTCCGCTTGTCACTGTTGTTGTTAAAAGCTCTTTATTTAATGATATGGGGGCTTTCAACAATGAATATAAAATAGCTGAGGAATATGAACTTTTTCTGCGTATAGCTTACAGATATCAGCTGGATTATGTTAATGAAGTTCTGACTGAATATAGGATTCATGAAAACAACTGGAGTCATAGACAGGATATTGGTATCAAGGAGCAACTAAATCTCATTGATTTCTGGCTCTCAAAAGATATTTCTGTGAAAAATAAGTTAAGGAAAAAAAAGCTTAAACGAAAAATGGCATTATATTTTTATTATATGGTAAAGTACATGAAATTTCCTAAAAAATGGTCTGCTTTCTATAAGACAAGATGATTGATTATGAGCACTTTACATTTTATTACGCTGGTTATTTCATTTATTCCAGTTATTGTTTATACTATCTATGTATTTGCAGTTATCTCTTCCAAATCACCTTTCTCTCAATCACTGGAATCATTCCCTTCCGTAAGCATCATCATTCCTGCCTATAATGAAGAGAAAGTGATCGAAAGCCGCCTCAAAAACCTTGCTTCATCCTATCCTCTAGAACTGATGGAAGTCATTGTTTCAAATGACGGTTCCACAGATAGTACTGAAAGGATAGCTTTGGAAGCTATAAGGAAGTCTTCTCTTCATGGAAAAGTCATCACGCATGAAAGGAGCGGTGTTAACAAAGCCATAAACCGGGGAATAGAACTATCAACCAATGATATAGTGGTTATAACCGGTGCAGACGGTCTTTTTGACAAGAATACCATTCCTGATTTAATGAGTGTGCTCACAAGTAGTGACGAGATAGGTGCTGTTTCAGGTGACATGATAACATATGCAGAAGGGGATACTTTATTCTCTAAATCAGAAAGTGCTTATCGTTCTATCTATGGGAAAATCTGTACATGGGAAAGCAATGTTCATTCCACTTACTGTTTCAATGGAGCAGTGGTAGCTTTCAAGAAAAAGGCCGCTTCCTCACTCAATGCTCGCAGAGGTGCAGATGATGCCAGTATGGCTCTCTCTGTCATACGCAATGGTTACAAATGCAAGTACGTACCATCCGCAAAATTCTATGAACTTGTTCCTCATGAGTTCAGCGAACAACGAAAACAAAAGATACGAAGGGCCACCAGGCTTCTTGAAGCAACTATCTGTAATCGTGATGTTTTTTCTCCTAAATATGGGAAATTCGGCATGATCATCTATCCATTGAGGTTATTGATGTTTGCTGTTGTCCCCGCAACATTCTTTATTTCCCTCGTCTTGTGGACTGTAGTTATTAGCTCAATAGAGTTTATTTATGGACTTGCTTTTGTAAGTTTGATAGTTCTTCTTGTACTTTTAGGGAATATCCGTGCAAATGTATTATCATCGTTCATAATCTATCAGGGATATCTCTTAATCGGGCTTTTCAACATGTTAAGGGATGTACATATCTGGGAACCGAATAAAAGAACAAAGATCTAATGTCAATCATCTTTGTTTTTTCTCTCAAAATAGAATTGATCTATTCGTATCTCAATTCTTAAGTACTATAAACCTAATCATACCCTCACATTTACCCATAATTTTCTATTCAAATTTCTAAAATGTGATCACATGTCATACCAGATTGTAGAGAAAAAAGAGATTGCATCATCAGTGCATATGATGAAGATCAAAGCACCAGATGTTGCCAAAGCCGCAAAGGCAGGCCAGTTCATCATTTTACGTATTGATGAGACCAGCGAAAGAGTTCCGTTGACAATTGCTGATTTTGATTCAAATGAAGGCACAGTTACTATAATTTACCAGGAAATGGGCAAGACAACAAAGCAACTTGCAAAGATGTCAGCTTCAGAAGAGCTTCAGGATTTTGTCGGACCTCTGGGCACTCCGGCAGATGTCAGGAAACTTGGAACTGTGATCCTTGTAGGTGGAGGAGTAGGAATTGCTCCGGTATATCCACAGGTAAAAGCATACCGTGAAGCAGGAAACAAAGTAATTTCCGTAATCGGTTCAAGGAACGAAAGCCTTCTCATTCTTGAGGATGAGATGAGAGAAGCAAGTGACGAACTTCATGTTGCAACAGACGATGGTTCAAAAGGTCATCACGGTTTTGTCACGGATGTTGTAAAGAACATTCTAGACAGCGGTGAAAAGGTTGCAAGAATTGTAGTTATCGGTCCACCTATCCTTATGAAGGTGGCAGCAGGTATGACCGAGCCATATGGCGTTGAAACCATTGTAAGTCTCAATCCAATAATGATCGATGGAACCGGCATGTGTGGCGGATGCAGGGTGTCCGTTGGCGGCGAAACAAAATTCGCATGTGTTGATGGTCCGGAATTCGATGCTCACAAGGTTGACTTCAATTTGCTAATGAGCCGTCTGGCACTTTACAGAAGTGAAGAATCAAAGTGTCAGGAAAATCATGATCACAAATGTACCTGCAGAGGTGAGCACTAATGGCAGACAGACAGGCAATGCCATTGCAGGATCCTAAAGAAAGGGCACAGAACTTCGATGAGGTTGCACTTGGTTATACTGATGAAATGGCTCTTGCAGAAGCTTCCAGATGCCTTGAGTGTAAGAGTCCAAAATGTGTTGACGGATGTCCTGTAAATATTGACATTCCAGGTTTCATAGCCCGCATAAAGTCTGAGGACTTTGATGGGGCTATTGGGACTATCAAACTTACAAATGCACTTCCGGCTGTGTGTGGACGCGTATGCCCGCAGGAAGTACAGTGCGAGGAATTGTGTGTACTGGCAAAGAAGGGAGAGCCGGTTGCAATTGGCAGACTCGAGCGTTTTTGTGCTGATTACGAAAGAAGGAAAGGTGTAACTCCTCCAGTACAGCCCGAATCAACTGGTAAGAAAGTTGCCATCATTGGTGCAGGTCCGGCAGGACTTACAGCAGCAGCAGATCTGGCAAAAAAAGGCCATGAAGTTACCATATTTGAATCACTTCACGACACCGGTGGTGTACTGACCTATGGAATTCCTGAATTCAGGCTTCCAAAAGCAATCGTAAAGGAAGAGGTTGAGTATATCAAACAGCTTGGTGTTGATGTCAAGGTGGATTATGTTATTGGCAAGATAAAGACCCTTGATGAGCTCAGAAATGAGTACGATGCTGTATTCCTTGGAACAGGTGCAGGTCTTCCAAAGTTCATGGGTATAGAGGGCGAGAACCTCAACGGTGTTTACTCTGCAAACGAGTTCCTTACAAGAGTGAACCTGATGAAAGCATACCAATTCCCTAACTATGACACTCCTATTAAGAGAGGTAAGAATGTCATTGTAGTGGGTGGCGGTAATGTTGCAATGGATGCTGCAAGAAGTGCACTCCGTCTTGGTGCAGATGAAGTAAGTATTGTCTATCGCCGTGGCGAGGATGAGCTTCCTGCAAGAAAAGAAGAAATTGAGAATGCAAAGGAAGAGGGCATTGTCTTCAGGCTTCTCACCAACCCAACAAGAATTCTTGAGGGTGAAAACATGACCGTCAATGGTGTGGAATGCATCAAGATGGAACTTGGCGAGCCTGATGAGTCCGGCCGCAGAAGCCCGGTTGCTGTAGAAGGTTCAGAGCATGTCATAAATGCTGACATTGTCATTATTGCAATTGGAACTTCTCCAAACCCAATGATATTCTCCGGTTCAGAGGGACTTGAAACCAATTCAAGAGGTACTATTGTTGTTGATGATTCTGGCAAGACCTCACTTGATAATGTCTATGCTGGCGGTGATGCTGTAACAGGTGCTGCAACAGTTATCAGTGCAATGGGTGCCGGAAAGGTTGCTGCAAAGGCAATCAATGAGTACCTCAGTAATTGAGTGAACTGAGAATCTGATTTTATAATTTTAGTTATCCGGTTTAACCGGATATCTTTTTCATTTTCAGACGTTTTTATTGATTTCAGTCATATTCCTGTAGTTTTCTTCATTTTTCAGCTTCTTTCCCGGACAGTTTTTTAAGCTGGTGTGCGCTACATGGTATCAATGAAAAAATGCAAATCCTCTTCCAGTGATTCTGGAAAAGCCAGCAGGCAAAATAGTTCTTCCGGTAAATATCATGTGAGAAGTTCAGGTTCAATGTCATCTGGATACATGAAGTCTTCCAGTCATTCACAAAAAAAGGATAGAGGAGAAAGTCGCAGTAAACCAGTTCAGAAGTATGCCAGTAATGAGAAAGATTACATCTTCTGGTGTCAGAGATGTAATGTACCACTGATTGAAAAGGAATGTGGAATTTGCGGTGTTGAAGGGGCAAAGATAGATCTGTCACAACCGGCGGATGTAAGGTTCTGTTCCCCGTACGAAAGAGAAGTTCTACATGATTTTCTTATTGCTGAATTCGGGACTGATCCTTTAGGTGACAGGATAATCCTGATGAACAAGATACCTGGGGATGACAAGACTGATGAGGTCATAGTCGATTCTTTTGTATTTGGCATTCTTCGTTTCGATATGCAAAAAATGGATTATTCATTTGAGCCTTCTGTACCGGGTGCCCACATACTTATCGGTAACACAGAAAAGAAAACTGTAGTTTTGAAAAAGAATTTCAGGCATCTTAATGGTAAAAAGGTTCGTTACGACATGGTGGATTCCATGTCTGATGATATCAGGGTAAATGATACTGTCCTGATAAAATCGGGTAATATCACAGGATTTGGTGTAGCTTTATGCGATGCAAAAGAAGCACCTGCGTTTGATGGTCCTGTACTTAGGGTCAGGAAAGTTGACTCTCAACAATTCTCATTGAATAAAAAAGTGCCAGGCATGGATGATGTGGTGGCTGCAAATGTATCTCACATACGCAAGCTTGGCAGAAATGCAATGAACACCATTAAGGGAATTGCAAATCAGAAAGAATATAAAAATCTCCCTGTAAATGTCTCATTCAGTGGAGGCAAAGACAGCCTTGTAGTACTTGATCTTACTGTGAGTGCATTGAAAAATAAAAATAATAGGGAAATCCGTGCATTTTTCCTCAATACCGGTATAGAGTTTCCTGAAACGGTAGAATTTGCTCACAACTATTGCAGGGTTAATGGAATAGAGCTACTGGAAAAAAATGCAGCTTCAGATTTCTGGGACAACGTAGAGGCATTTGGTCCCCCTGCAAAGGACTTTCGCTGGTGCTGTAAGATATGCAAACTTGCACCTGCAAACGAAGCAATAGATGAATGTCTTAAAAAATCTCCTACCTGTATAACCATTGACGGAAAACGCAGGTATGAGTCATTCTCAAGAGCACGCATTTCAACAAGTGAAAACAATCCATTTGTGCCGGGGCAACTCAATATTTTTCCAATCAAAGATTGGAAGGCAATTGAAGTCTGGCTGTATATATATTGGAGAAAGCTTGACTACAACCCTCTTTATGATTTAGGTTTTGAAAGAGTCGGATGTTATCTTTGTCCGGCAGCACTCTCAGCAGAATATCTGCGTTTGCGGGATTTGCATCCGGAATTACATGAAAAATGGAACACATTTCTCATGGGGTGGGCAAAGAAAAATGGTCTTTCAGAGTTCTTTATAGAACACGGCCTCTGGAGATGGAAAGAACTCCCTCCTAAAATGATTAAACTCTGTGAGGACATGGGAATTTCCTCATCTGCAACGGCAGAAGAATCTGAGTTCAGTGTAAGCATTACATCAGGTATATCCCCTTGCAAGGCAGGCGGCTATACCATCGAAGCTTCTGTTCACGGCTTTTCCATGAACAAAACAAGAGATGTAATGAACATACTGGGAAAAACTGTATTTTCAGAGGAACTCGGTCTTCTCATGGTTCGGGATAAAACATCTACAATTAAGATATTCTCATCAGGTAATCTTGTTGTCAATTCCGATGACAAATCTTTAGCAGACTCGGAATTTGCAGAAACTTCGCGCCAGTTATTGAAAGCTCACAGGTGTACAGGCTGTGGAATATGTATCAAAGCCTGTCCTGTGAATGCAATTTCAATAAAAGATGGTCATGTCTGCATAGATGAAAAGTGTATACATTGTGGCAAATGTACTGATTCCTGTGTGGTTTTGAGGTATGAAGACAGGCTTCGATGAAAATGTGTAAGATTTTTGATTCATGTATCTATAATTCTCTGTGAAACTATAGGATGGATAGGGATGAATGGGGATGAATTATTAATAGCTTAAATATTATATAAAAGACAAAGAAGTTAGAGGTATAAATGGTTCATAGTGAAAAGGATGGAATTTCTCGCATTATTTCAGCAAAATGGAAAATAGTTTCTTTCACAGTAGTTTCGCTTCTTTTCCTCCTCTTTTGCTACATACTTTTCCCTCTTGCAGATGGTATCGTGCTTGGGCTTGTATTTGCCTATATAGCCCGCCCCATCTTTATGAAACTCAGGCGCTTGAAAAGAATCGGGGCACTCATAGCAACATTATGTATCGTAATTCCTGTGGTATTTATTATTGGTTCAGGTATAGTAGAGATACTCCGCCAGATTGTATGGGTATTTGAGAATCAGTCTTATGTGATGAATACAAGTCTTGACCTCTTAAGATCCATCGACATACCAGCCGGATATAGTGATGATGTGCAGCAGTTGGTATGGGATATCTCAACATCTATCCTGCCGTTGCTTGGAAGGATAGGAATAATCGCTTATGCCCGCAATCTGGTAATGTTTGGAATTAACCTTTTCCTGGCTATATTCCTCTGTTATTTCCTGCTGGCTGATGGCGATAGTCTCTACAGGGCAGTATTAAAAGTGGTTCCTGTCAGTCACAAAAAGGAGTTTGAACGTTTCGTGCTGCATCTAGATGTAATATTGCAGGGAATTTTTGTGGGCAATGCATCTGCAGCTCTTATTGTAAGTGTTTTGTCCCTGATAGTTTTCTATGCATTCGGTTTCAGTCATGTTCTGGCACTTGCAGCACTTATATTTGTGGCATCTGTGATTCCGATGTTTGCCGGTTACATGGTTTTGCTCGTTCTTTCAGTTTATCGTTATCTTGATCAGGGGCTTGAAAGTGCAGCTGTGTTCTTTATAGTCTCATCCATTGTGATTTATGCACCACCGGAACTGGTACTGCGTCCTTATCTTGCAAGCATAAAATCCCAGATCCATCCATTCCTGATTCTTGTTGCATTCCTGGGTGGTGGTTTTGTAGGCGGTGTTGCAGGTTTCTTCCTGGCTCCTATAGTTCTTGGTGCTATTGTTGCAGCATACAGGGTGCACATTAATGATAATACTGCTATCTGCTCGCAGATGGACCTATCACTCTGTAATGACGATGCTGAACTCAAAAACGTAACAGAATAGGATTTACTTCCTTAGTATCTGTTTTTTTGTAATTTGAAAAAGGTTAATAAGGATTGGCCTAATTAGGTAGCAGAATCTTAAAGGTGAATTTATGCAGTTATTACTTATCCATTCTGATTATATCGAATATGAAGTGAAAAAAAGCACTCCTGTGGCTGAAAAGATTGAAGATTCCTTTAAACAGGGAAGACTTGAGGAGGCTCTTACAGCTTTTATTGCAGTTGAAAAGGTTGATGAGGCAAATGTTGAAGGTGCTATTTCCAAAGCTGTAGAAGAGATTAAGAGTGTAGCTACACAGGTGAAGGCTGAGAATATCATGGTTTATCCGTATGCCCACCTTAGTTCTGATCTCTCTTCCCCAAAAGCAGGTGTTGCGGTCTTAAAAGGTATAGAAGATGCCCTTTCAGGAGAGTTCATTGTAAAGAGAGCGCCATTTGGGTGGTACAAGGCATTCAAGATAAGCTGTAAAGGACACCCACTTTCCGAGCTGTCACGTTCAATTATCCCGGATGAATCAACTGGTGCAGAGTCTTCAACCTGCGGTGAAGTTGTGAAAGAGGAAGTTGTCTCCGAAGCACTCAAAGCAGAGAGTACTGCCAAATCTTACTGGCATGTCCTGACGCCAGACGGTGAGCTTCATGATGCTACTACTTTTGATTTCACAGGTCATGAGAATCTTGGAAAATTTGTGGATTATGAGATTTCCAAGAAGAGAGCTGTTGAAAAAGCACCACCACATGTAGAGCTTATGCGCAGGCTGGAACTTGCGGATTATGAACCCGGGTCAGATTCCGGTAACATGCGTTATTATCCAAAGGGTCGTCTTATGAAGTCACTCCTTGAAACATATGTGCTGGAGGAAACCTCAAAGGTTGATGCAATGGAGGTCGAAACACCTCTGATGTATGATATGAACCACCCAACCCTTAAGAAGTATCTTGACAGGTTCCCTGCACGTCAGTACTCCATTGAATCTGACAAGAGGCAGATGTTTTTGAGATTTGCCGCATGTTTCGGTCAGTTCCTCATGAACCACGACATGACTATTTCCTACAAGAACCTGCCACTCAAGATGGTCGAGATGACCAGGTACAGTTTCAGGAAGGAGCAGCGTGGTGAACTTGTGGGCTTAAGGAGACTTAGGGCTTTCACAATGCCGGATATGCACAGTCTCTGTGCTGACATGGAAGGTGCAATTGATCAGTTCGGCAAGCAGTACAACATGTGTATCGCTGTCCTTGACAAGATTGGCATCAAGGTGGATGACTTTGAGGTTGCTATCAGGTTTACAAGGGATTTCTATAACGAGAACAAGGACTTCATCACACAGCTTGCAAAGACTGTGGACAAACCGGTACTTGTTGAGATGTGGGATACCCGTTTCTTCTACTTCGTCCTTAAATTCGAGTTCAACTTCGTTGATGCTCTTGCAAAGGCAAGCGCACTATCAACCGTACAGATCGATGTTGAGAATGCTGAAAGGTATGACATTAATTATATAGATTCAGATGGAAGTGCCAACAGGCCGGTAATTCTCCACTGCTCACCAAGTGGTGCAATAGAGCGCTGTATATATGGTCTTCTTGAGAAAGAGGCTATGAAGGCAGAAGAAGGTGGAGTTCCAATGCTTCCGCTCTGGCTCTCTCCGACTCAGGTAAGAGTTCTTCCAATAGCTGACAAACACATGGATTATGCCATGCAGGTTGCTGACAAACTTAACTGTCGTGTTGATATAGATGACAGGGAAGATACAGTTGGTAAGAAAATACGTGAGGCAGGTCGTGAATGGATTCCATACGTTGTTGTTGTAGGTGACAGTGAAATGGAAAGTGGAACTATCAATGTGACTATCCGTGCAGAATCTGAACCAAAGAAACCTGTAAAGGTTGAAATGACTCCTGAAGATCTTAATGCAAGAATTGCTTCAGAAACCGAAGGCATGCCATACAAGGGACTTTGTCTTGCAAAGATGCTTTCACAGAGGCCAAAATTCTTATAAGCCTGTTCTGTAAACTTAATAGTATGCAGGATAAATTATCCAATGCAGAGGATATTTCCTCTGCAACAATACTTGTAACAGGAAGGGTTCAGGGAGTTTATTTCCGCAGGTTTACTGTGGATAATGCGCAAAAACTCGGTCTTGTCGGTTTTGCCAGAAACCTGCAGGATGGCAGGGTTGAGGTATTTGCAGAAGGTAAAGCTACCTCTATCCAGAGGCTCATTGATTTCCTGCATATAGGTCCGGCTCATGCAAACGTTGAGGATGTGAGTGTTGAGTGGTCAGAACCTGCAGGTGAATATACTGATTTTTCAATAAAGCGCTAGATTCCTCCTTCTTTTCTTCATTTCATCTTTTTTTCTCAAATTTTTAGATTTTCAATATTCCAAAAAATTATATTTCTAGTATGCGTATGTACCTGCATGTCAGATGAGAATCCAAACCCTGATAAGCTCTCCGCTGCAACAATACTGGTAACTCTAAGGAGCTCAAAAGGTGATTTCCATGAGTATGCATCTAAAATTGCCAGACAACGCTCTTTAAATGGTTATTATCAGGAACTTCCGGATGGCCTGTACAAAATACATGTAGAAGGGGATAAATCATCTATACAGGCGTTGATTGGGTACATGGAAATGAACAAGACATTTGATAAAGTGGATACAGTAGCAATTGATCAGGTTATGGTTTCATGGTCATCATATTCTTCAACTTATTCTGATTTCAGCATCAAAGAATAATGAAGTCCCTTTTTCATTCAATTTTTTTAAAGTTACTCTCTCCGATTACCTTTAATAGTCTAAAGTTGATTGCTAATTAATGGAAAACGTTATCATTGTAAGATATGGCGAACTTGCATTAAAGAGCACAGGCGTTCGTAACTGGTACGAGAAAATCCTTGTAAAGAACATATCTGCCATGCTGGATCATCGTGGTGTCCCTTATTCCAGTATTACTCGTGAGTGGGGCAGGATTTTCATTAAAAGTGATGATGTCAGAGCTGCAAAAGCAGCAGCCGATGTTTTTGGTGTGGTTTCCACATCCTTTGCGCAGGTCACTAGTGCAAGCATTGAAGCAGCAGGGTCTTTATGCGCAGAACTTGCGGATGGTTACATATCAGAAGGCCAGTCCTTTGCAATCCGGGCAAGGCGCACAGGCAATCATTCATTTTCATCACGCGATATTGGAATGAAATGTGGCGATGCTGTCTGGAAGATGCTTGAATCAAAAGGTTTCTCACCTTCAGTTGATCTTACAAACCCTGACAGGGAAATATTTGTTGAAATGCGTCAGAGCAAGTCCTATGTGTTTACTGAAACCGTAGAAGGCGTAGGAGGTTTGCCACTTGGAACTCAGGGCAAGATGATTTCACTGGTGTCCGGTGGAATAGATTCACCTGTTGCCACTTGGCTTATGATGAAACGTGGAATTGAGGTAATTCCTGTTTACTGTAACAATACTCCATTTAATGATGACCGTGCGCACAGGCGTACGATGGATTGTCTCAAAGCACTTCAGGACTGGTGTCCGGGGTATCCATTTAAGTTTTATGAAGTTCCACATGGTAATAATCTTCAGTCTTTTGTTGACAATTGCTCTAAGAACAAGACATGTCTTTTGTGTAAACGTACAATGTACAGGATTGCCCTGAAGATTATGAAAAAGGAAGGTGCATCAGGAATTATTACCGGTTCTTCTATTGGCCAGGTTGCCTCTCAGACAACTTTTAATATGTATGCGGAACTTTACGGCCTTTGTGTTCCACTTTATCATCCACTGATAGCTTTTGATAAGAATGAGATCATTGATATAGCCAGAAAGATCGGAACATATGATATTTCTATTCGTGAAACTGGTGGATGCGGAGCCGTACCTGTGCATCCTGAAGTGAAAGCAGCAATAGATTCAATGATTACAGAGGAAGCTAAGATTGATATAGAGGATCTGGTGGAAGCTTCTGTAGAAAATGCAAGTATCTCCAGAATTAATAACGAGTAATTATTTTTCATAAATTCTCTTCACTTCTTTTATTTTAATGTGAGCATTTTGCACAATTATATTTTCTCAAATACTATATTTTATTTTTATATTTTTCATTATTATTGATTTAATGCATAGTGATTTCATCATATACTCATAATTATGTGCATTTTTGGGAGTAATGCAAAATACTTATATACTATTATTAACAATGCACATTTAGGCGCACAAACTCACAGCAAAGTGAATTTTTAGCACAAATTTCATCCTTTATCTCTCGTCCATTCCCTCAATTATTCCCGTGCGCCTAAACTCTTTTTAATATTGATTATCCTGTAATTTCTTTTGGTATTTTTATTATCATTTATGATGGTTTGGATTCACCTGAATTTTCCTTTTGCAGTCAAGAGCAACTCTTATATAAATATCTTGCATATAATAATCTCGTAATTATAATAATATCAATACTTTTGATCAGTGGTTTTTATGAGTGAACTTCCATGGGAGAATAAAAAGGTAGCAGAGGTAATGTCTTCAGTAGAAGATGAACAATCTCCTGCAAATGCATCAGGCGAGAAAAAAGGTTCTACACCACCGATTCCCGACATATTGGCAAATGCTTTTGCCGACATACCAATGGAAGAGGCAAAAATAGAAATTCCTGAAGAAGCTCCTGTAGGGGATAATTCAGAACCGTCTCAGCCATCTTTTCCTTCGTTTGGTGACCTTCCTGATCTTTCAGCACTAGGTGGAACCCCGCCACGTGAGTCTCCTGAAGAGAAAAAAGAAATTCCTATGGAAATGCCGCCATTTATGATGCCTTCGTCAGATGAAGGGGGTTCCGGCGTAGTAGAATCCCCTTCCCCTTTTATGCAATCCAGTGATGCAGGAGTTATTCCTCCCCAGGATCAACCTCCTGTTCAATCTCCTTCTAATATGGAAACGCCTGCAAAGAAAAGGTCTCCCCTTCCACTGTTTGAACCATTTATCAATTCAGATGAAGCCCCGGATATTCCTTCTCCAGAAGGTCTTGAGCCACCAATGCCATTTGCTTCTGAACCATCTCAGTTCCCACCAATTGCTGAACAGTTAGAAACACCACAAACTCCCGGTGCTCTTTCATTTTCGGTTCCAAATGAGTCAGAAGTATCCAATACTTTTGAATCTTCTCCGGATGCTGTACCCAAAATAGATCCTTTTACAGCACCTGCCGGAGATATAACTCCATCTGATCCTTTTGCCTCTACTGTTAGTTCTGTGGAATCTAATCCTTTTGAACCACCTTCCGAAGCTATTCCTCCCACTGATCCCTTTGCTTCTACCGTTGATTCTGTGGAATCTAATCCTTTTAAACCACCTTCCGAAGCTATTCCCCCCACAGATCCCTTTGCTTCTACTGTTGATTCTGTCGACTCTAATCCTTTCGAGTCCCCTTCCGGTACTGTCCCCCCCACAGATCCTTTTGCTTCTACCGTTGATTCTGTCAATTCCAATCCTTTTGAGCCTCCTTCCAGCGCTGTTCCTCCCACTGACCCCTTTGCTTCTACCGTTGATTCTAATCCTTTTGCAGCTTCTCCGGGTGCTGGCCAGTCTGGTAATCCATTTGGAGATCCAGTTCCCCAGGAAACCGGTTCTTTTGAAAAGAACAAACCGGCACAAAAGCTTCAAGGTAAATTACCAATCGACATAGGTTCATTTAAGAAAAATCTGGAAGGAATTTCTGGTATCACAAAAGGTTTCTTTAAAAATCTGGCAAAAGGAAAAAGCCTTATTGAACGGATGGAAGACATGCGGGAAGAAGTTGATGTTGCCGGTTCTGTAAAGGAAAATGCTGTATCAGGATCAAAAACCACTTCGAATGCTTCTCCATTTGATTCCAGTCCCTTTGAATCTCAGGAGAATAAAGTTGATTCTAATCCGTTTTCTCCTCCTTTTGATGAGAATAGCCAGGCGATTGAGGAAAATACCGGCGAGTCTGTTAATCCTTTCATGGAATATGAGGATGATGGGTCTGCTGGTGACATACGTCAGGTTACGCCAATTGAGAATCCAATAATGGAAATGAAAGAAGAATACCTTCTTGATAATGATGATTTCGTAAGTGAGAATACAAATGCTGCTGCATTCCCTGATATAGAGGAGCTAACCTCTGCTATATCTGTTCCTTCAGCAGATGTAGAAGATTCAGATTCCGTGGTTAATGATGTTGTAACTGATATAGTTGCAATGACTCCATCTTCAGACATCATGCCGGGTTCAGATAAACTATTTATTCCGGGACAGGTTCAGGACTCATTGTCTGATATCAATGGACATGAAGTTGAAGATGTGATTACACATGATCTCTCAGCCGTAGAAAGTATGGACTTAAAGGAAAAGACATCTTCAACTTCAGGTATGGAGCTGTCAAAGAAAGTAATCTCTAAAGAGATTAAAGATATAAAATTCACTACTGATAAAAAATTTGAAAATATGGAAGATGATCTCGGAGGATTGAAAGATAGTCTGAAAGATATGAATCTCCAGTTCTCTTCTATGCATTCTGAAGTTGAAGAATTTTCAAACAGGCTATCAGAAATAACTGAATCTGTAGCTTCTGCTGTAAGCTCAAGTGAAAATGTTCTCTCTCAGACAAATTCCCGTTTTGATCTTGTTGACGGTAAGGTTTCACAGGTTGAAATGAAAGTTTCTGAGTTTGACTCTTCTCTGGGTATCATTCAATCTGATAATGTTTCAATAAAGGCCAATCTGTCACAAGTAGAGGGAAGTATCTCTGAACTTGTTAATTCTTATACTGCTCTTCTTGCTCAGTTGCATGAATCATTGCAGGAAAATGAAGCCAAATTTGCAATCCTGGCTGATTTGTCATCTAAAATCGATGCTTTTACTCCAAGAGTTGAGCTTATTGAAAAGATGCAGGAAGAATCAAAAGCCACTTCAAAGGAATTCTCTCGTTCAATGTCATCTATGCTTGATAATCTTGGTAAGGTATCTTCAGATTTCCAGGAATTCAGGCAGGAATCTGAAGAGAAAAATACTGCTGTTCTGGAAAAGATCGATTCTCTAACTGAATATATGGAAAGTGAATTGAAAAAACTTGGCGCAAGAAGCTACAAGGGATTTGGACAAAATGTCCATCTTTCCAATATTGTGAAAAATTCCAGCAATATGAAACTTTGTATGGAGTGGCTTGAGTTTTTAATGGAGCTTGTAGGTCGCAACAACCTTCCGGATATATTGTCCTATTATGAAGAGCTTGGATGGCTCACAGAAAAGGTCAGGATGGAGCTTCTTAATTATGCTGAAGGTATAGATTTCTATATGGAAAAACCAGACTGGAAACTTACTCCCGATGACCATGTAAAATCTATCTGGTTTATCGAAAGCCTTGCAGGTATGAAGGTTGATAAGAACAGACTTTCTGTGATAGAAAGGGATATTGAGAAGGTCAAAAAAGGTTCTGAGATTTACGGAATCTAATGTAAAACCTTAAAATAAAATAAAATAAAATAAAATGCTTGATGCCAAATCTGTCATCAAACACTTTCATAATTAATTATTCTACGCAATTTAGAACTTCTGTTCAAGCTGGTCTGCATAGTCTGCAATAACAGGAAGCCTGTACATTTCTCCCTTGTATGCTTTAAACATAAGGAACAGCCACAGCACAAATGAAAGTAATGCTATCAACATAGATATAAGTGCAAATATTAAACCAATATAGTCTATAGCTGTAAGGAATCCAAGAATAAAGTTCAGAATAAATAATCCAAGATATAAGACTACAGACTGTGCTGCATGGAAACGCACGAATTTGTTTTCTTTTTCGATAACCAATAAAATTATGCCTGATATCCAGCCAAGAATGTAAGCCAGTAATCCGGCAATATTTTCGCTAACTCCTAATTTAGTTTCGCTCATAATACCTCTCCATAAATGTTTATTTTTCTATTGAGTGGTTCATTTATGATTACAACCAATAAGGAGTTCCCCTCTTTAACTCGTAATCGATATGTACCACGTTCATAAATATCAACAAAAGTAATCTGATCTATAATTTATATAAAACTATCTATTTGATTAGTTTTTGAAAAAAGAAAAAGGTTGACGCAAAATGCGTCATTATGTTTGTGTTTAGAACCTGACGTCCATATCGCCAATAAGCTGCTGGCTTGAGACATCAATCAACTTGAGGTTTGCTGTTTCACCTGATGCTACAACACTTGATACGTTGCCATGTGTTGTGTTCTTGTAATTGTCTAAATAGTATACAGAATTATCCCCATCAAGACTTACATACATTATTTCTCCAGCATCAAATGACTGATTTGCCTCGCCAAGGGCAAGTATTACTTCATCGCCATCGAGTGTAACTTTTGTTCTGGCATCTGTTAATACAATCGCATCTCCACCTTGGTGTTCAAGCTTAATGCCTGTTGCGCCAGTTTCAATTGTGTCAGCACTTGCTCTAAGGCTTGCCTGTGGTGCCTGTTCTGGTGGTCCCATGCCGAATACAAACGCTGCGATAACTGCAGCAAGGATGACAGTGATTGCGACCATCAGGATTACGCCGATGACCGGAGATACTGCATCCTCATTTAAGAATTGGTTTGCTTTGCTCATAATTTGTTCCTCTCTTGTTCAGAAATCTATACTTTTCTCTGCTTTTTTTTCTGGACTACTTTTTCAAGTTTCTTTGTCCACATTTTATCGTCGAGGTCAGTATACTCACACTCGAGATAATGTTGCACAGCCATACTCAGGGCTTCTTTTGTTGACGACTCATTACATTTCTTCTTTAAAGCCGCCAGTTCATCTTCCGTGAGTACCGTTTGTGCATGTACAATTTTAACCATTGTATCTCCTGATTGTTTGAATCATCTGATGAACTTAGCCGTTCAAACCATCATCATTATAATCATAATGAAAATTGTATATAAACTTTGTTACCTGCTCAAAAGCGTTTTTAGGGTTAATCCGACTTTTACAGAACATATTATATATTTGTGAAAATATATTCCATTTATGAACTTAATATGACTGCATCACTCAAAATTTTCCATTATTAGCGTAATTAACTAACTTTTGATTGCACAAAGCTGGCAAAGCGCTCAGAATGATTTTGCTTTTTATATTCCTTTAAGAGGATTTAACCACTGGCAAATATACTTTTTCATTGAAACATTATTATAATCTCTTTCCAGCAATGTTCTTTCATCGGCAAAGTCAAAATAGCATCTCATCTATTATGCTACTTTATAGTTACTTAATCGCTTTCAACATCATTCACAAAACAATATATAGAAGGAATATTCATGTCATCCAGTCGTTTTATTATTACTGTTATAGGTATCGATAAAGTTGGTATCGTTGCGGGTATCACGCAGACAATGGCGCAGTATAATGTTAATATAGTTGACATCAGCCAGACAATCATGGACGATCTGTTCACCATGATTATGTTAGCGCAAATCGCAGAAGATAACTTCGATCTGTCAGCTTTCCAGCAGGCAATGTCTGAAAAAGGTACTGCGCTTGGTGTGGAAGTAAAAGTACAGAACGAAGATGCTTTCCACTTCATGCACCGGATTTGAGGTTTTACTATGCTGATTCATCCTGAAGAGATCCTTGAAACAATAAAAATGGTGAGCAATGAGAACCTCGATATAAGGACGGTCACCATGGGCATCAGTCTGCGGGGCTGCAGTCATCCGGATATAGATACTTTCAATGAAAATGTCTACAACCGGATAATGCATTATGCAAAGGACTTGGTAAAAACAACTAATGACATCCAGAATCTTTACGGCATTCCTATCATTAACAAGCGTATTTCCGTAACCCCAATAGCTATTGTCGCAGAGAGCTGTGATGCAACAAATTATTCATCAGTTGCTCAGACTCTTGACAGGGCGGCTGAAGATGCAGGCGTTGACTTCATTGGTGGTTTCAGTGCACTTGTCCAGAAAGGCATGACTCCAGGAGACCTTTCTCTTATAAATTCAATTCCTGATGCTCTAGCTACTACGAATAAAGTATGTTCCTCTGTGAATGTAGCAACAACTAAAGCAGGTATTAACATGGATGCTGTTGCCCTGATGGGTAAAGTAATCAAAGAAACTGCTGAACTGACAAAGGACAATGCAGGAATTGGTTGCGCCAAACTAGTAGTCTTTGCCAATGCACCGGAAGATAATCCATTCATGGCAGGTGCTTTCCATGGCGTTGGTGAGCCGGATTGTGTTATCAATGTAGGTGTAAGTGGTCCTGGAGTAGTGAACTCTGCGGTGCGTTCTCTTAAGGATCCTACATTAGGTGACATTTCAGAATGTATCAAAAAGACTGCTTTCAAGATAACCAGAATGGGTGAAATGGTGGGTCGTGAAGCTGCACGCAGGCTCAATGCCCAGTTTGGTGTACTTGACCTTTCTCTTGCCCCAACCCCTGCAATAGGTGACAGTGTTGCTGCAATCCTTGAAGCCATGGGCTTGGAAAGTTGCGGTACTCACGGTACAACCGCTGCACTGGCACTTCTGAACGATGCTGTTAAAAAAGGCGGAGCTATGGCTTCTTCATCAGTTGGAGGTCTCAGTGGTGCTTTTATTCCGGTCAGTGAGGATGAGGGTATGATAAGAGCTGTTCAGCGTGGCTCTCTTTCACTGGATAAACTGGAAGCTATGACAAGTGTGTGTTCTGTCGGTCTTGATATGATAGCAGTTCCTGGAGACACTTCATCATCTACCATTTCAGCTATCATTGCCGATGAAATGGCCATAGGTATGATTAACAAAAAGACAACTGCTGTCAGGGTAATTCCAGCTCCCGGTACAAAAGTTGGCGACATGATTGAATTCGGTGGCCTGCTGGGAAGTGCCCCTGTAATGCCGGTTCACAATTTCAGTTCTGAACAGTTCATTTCCAGAGGGGGACGTATTCCGGCACCGATACAGTCACTTACTAACTGATACTACGGTACTAATAAACTATTTATCCGGTTCAAGAAAGGATATGTGATGATACTATGATTATAACACTCATCGGCATGCCAGGTGCAGGCAAAAGTTCTGCAGGAATCAAACTTGCTTCTGTACTTGGCTATGAGTTCATAGATACTGATAAATTAGTTATCGATGACTCAGGAAAAGGCTTGCAGGATATAGTTAATGATCTTGGTGACATAGCGCTGCTGAAAGCCGAGGAGCAGAGTATCGTCAGTATGGAATTGAAGGACAATTGTATAATTGCCACCGGTGGAAGTGTTGTCTATTCGGAAAAAGCGATGAATTTCCTTAAAAATAATTCGGTTATTGTTTATTTGGAGGTTCCGTTTGGAACAATTGTTTCCCGCCTTTCAAATCTTACAACCCGTGGTGTTGTGGGACTTAAGGAAAAAGGTCTGCATGGTCTTTATGAAGAGAGAACCGGACTTTATAGTTCCTTTGCCGATTACAAAATTGAAATTGGCAGAAAAGATAAAGTGATGGATGTTGTAAAAAAGATAAGAGAAGAGGTAACGCTATAACCCCTTTTATGGATTTCATGTATAAAGATCAATATCACTTTTTTAACTCTTCTTTTGTTTTTGTATTCTGTTTTTTAAAGTATTCTATTTGCTCAAACAGGAATCACTACCGAAACATTCCAAAAGTTCTGTATTGTCTGTAAATCCTGATTCGAATGCCGAAAAGTTATATTACTATATTTCTTACTTTTTTACCTGTAATGATAAGTAAATATTAAAATTTTATAGTTTTTTAATACAATATCATATGGATATATTTTTATTACATAACGATGTTTGTCCCATCATTACAGTAACACAAAAAATAAGGAAAATCATATTTATTGCAACAATATTAATATAAACTGCACGCTGGTTTATTTTAGATTATTACATAAGGAGCCAGCTTTGAAATTAAAATGAATGTTGCATTGTTTGGTTTTCTTGTCAGGAGACGTATTATATGAAAAAAATGACAGGGATCTTAGTTGCATTGGCTATAATATCTTTATTAATTGTGCCTGCAACTGCATCAGATGTAACATACAAATTTAAAAGTACTGTATATGATAACACAGATTCTTCACTGAATACCGGTGATTTTTACTGGGATGCCGATAGTTTCTCAGGATTCTGGTATCAAATGAAACCGGGACTTTCAAGTGAGTTACTATATTTCAATAATAGTGTGAATTCTTCATCCACTTTCCAGCTTGGGGACACCCTTGCAGAAGGTGATCTGTATTATGTAAGCAAACCACAGGTGAAGAAAACAAAAATCGGCGGTTCTGACGATGGAAGCACATTTATTGTCGACGATGTGGATCTTAAAAAGTACTATCTTTTAGGTTTCTTCGGTTCCAGCTATGTTGCTATGCCTGAAGATCCTTCTGATCTGTCTGCCGGATGTAAGCCGGATAAGATTGCAAAGATCCTTGTGCAATATGGAAGCGATGACAAGAAGCAGATGTTCTCAGGTGAAGAGTGGGAACTTGCTGATGGCTGGTCTCTTGTGGCACAACAGGTTGATGTAGAGGGTGAAAAGGTATGGATCCAGCTGATGCGTGATGGTGAGGAAGTGGATTCCGATGTTATTTCCGGTAATGTAGATCTGACAAAACCTGAGAGAACTTATCTTTACAAAGACAGTGATGATAATCCTGTGTTTTACTGCTATGTTGATTCCATTTTCAGCGGTACTGATTCAAATTTTGTTGTATTCAAGTATGCTTATCTTATCAGTGATATTACTACTATTGAATCAGGGGATACTTACGGAGCCTTTGATGTGGATGGATTTAAAGTGCCTGCTGTGCTGAATGGTACGGATTATGCAGGAAGTAATTCAAATACTGTTCTGAATACCGGTGATGATGCTATTGTCATGTCCAGTAATGATGATATTAGTCTTGATCCGGATGAGGTTATTGACCTTTATGGTGGTATGTACCTTAAAACAGAAGACACCAGTGGCAGCACCCTGAAAATGACATTCTGGAAGACATGTACAGTCAGTCCTGATGAAGGTGCAACAGAAGTAAAATACAAAATAAGAAGCAATCTCTATGACAATACTGATTCTTCACTGAATACCGGTGATTTCTATTGGGATGCTAATAGTTTCTCTGGTTTCTGGTACCAGATAAAACCTGGCCTTTCAAGTGAGTTACTATATTTCAATAATAGTGTAAATTCCTCATCCACTTTCAAGCTTGGTGACACTATAGAAGAAGGTGATCTTTATTATGTGAGCAAGCCACAGATGAAGAAAACCAAGATTGGTGGTTCCGATGACGGAAGTACTTATATTGTCGATGATGTTGATCTTAAAAAGTACTATCTTTTAGGCTTCTTCGGCTCAAGTTATATTGCAATGCCTGAAGATCCTTCCTCTCTTTCTACAGGATGCAACCCTGATAAAATTGCAAAAATACTGGTTGAATATAAGAGTGATAACAAAAAGCAGATGTTCTCAGGTGAAGAGTGGGAACTTGCTGATGGCTGGTCTCTGCTTGTCCAGCAGGTTGATGTCGAAGGTGATAAGGTATGGGTGCAGCTTAATCGTGACGGTGAGGAAGTAGATTCCGATGTAATTTCCGGTAATGTGAACCTTACAAGACCTGAAAGGACTTATCTTTACAAAGACAGCGATGACAATCCTGTATTCTACTGTTATGTAGACTCCATATTCCGTGGAGCAGACAGTGATTTTGTTGTTTTCAAATATGCTTTCCTTCGTGGCGATATTACTACAATTGAAACCGGAAGTACATACGGTGCCTTTGAAGTAGATGGATTTGAAGTTCCCCCGGAAATGGATGGTACTGATTATGCAGGAAGTGGCTCGGGAACAGTTCTGCACACCGGAGACGATGCAATTGTAATGTCAAATACTGATGATATCGCTCTTAAGGCAGATCAGATTATTGATCTTTATAGTGACATTTACATTAAGACAGAGGACACCAGTGGAAGCACTCTTAAAATGTCATTGTGGAAAACATGTGCTATGGCTGTTTCAGATGTAGCTGCTGTTGATACTGAATCTTCCGGAGATGAAGAAGTGGTAGTTGTGGATATGGGCGAATCCGGTGAAGAAGCAGAATCTGAATCCTCTGTTGCCGATGAAGATGATGCTTCAGCAAAATCTGATGAGGATGAACCGGGTGTGGAAAGTTCTGTAGGTGCACCAGGATTTGAGCTGGTATTAGGAATTTTAGGACTTATATGCGCTGTTTATGTAAGCAGGGATTGAATTCAAATGGTTGAATATAGCAGGGCATTTCCAAAATGTCCTGTTTTTTTCTTTTCCGTTTTTACATTTATTCATATGCGTTAATTATTCGATGCAGTATGTGTATGCTTTCTAGTAATGATTGCAGGCATTATAAGAAACCCTAAATACCATTGTATCTCTTACTAGCAAGACCAAAAAGGTCAAGGAATTATACAGGAGATTAAAAATATGCTATGGGGATTTTCAGTACTCAAAGACGAGCAGATGAAAGCAATTTCAGAACTTGAAGAGAAAACAGGTGTGACTCTTCTTGCATTTTCAGGAATCAATATTAGTAACGCTGAGCTAACAAAGGAAGATCTTGAGGAAATCCAGAAACTGGAAAAGGAGCTTGGACTTTCCCTTGTTGCTGTGAATGTAGAATAAGTAAACTTTTAGTAAACTTTTTCTTTTTTCTCTTTTTTAATTAAAGTGCACAACATTAATTTTGTTTTCTACCTGATATTTGTTTTTGATTGAATGTTTTTTTAGCGGATATAGTAGAAGCAGCACCATTTTTATATGCTCATCTATATTTTATTTGCTAAATAGTATTATTTATATTTTATTGCATGGATTTATATATTATTCTTACTTATTTTTAGAAGAGTGCGTGCACTCACAGTTGTATAATTTATAATTTATAGTCAAGGAGGTAATGGACTTGATGGTACAGCAGAGTTTACACTATGCTTCGTGTTTTCGACATGAAACATGCTTATGCGGATTAAATATTTTCGTCTGTTTTTCTCGGGTGTCATATAGATATCTCCGCATAATTTTCGACCGGATGTTCCTTCCTTTTCTTAAATTAAATTATATGTTATTCATCAGGATAATCACGCGCATGCTATGTTTTACATTGAAGCAAGAGATGCAATGTCAATCTTTGGGTAAAACTTTGAAAAATATATTTCTCTCAAAGGGTGGTTAGGTGGATTTAAATAAAATACGTATCAGTCACAAGATAATGGCAGTAGCATTACTTTTAACAATACTGCCGGTAACGATCGTTGGTTTCTATGCCTATGAACAAACAGCAGCAGGAACTCTGAATCAACTGGAAGGCAGTTTAGAAAGCCAGATGCTAATTGAAAAAGATTATGTTGACTCTACTTTCTCGCTCGCACAGGACAAGATAAATAGTGATCTTGGAGTTGCAAGGTCTGTTTTCTATTCAAATGGAGATCCTTCAATTGTTGACGGACAATTAGTGCTAGGGGAAGATTACGTTGTCAATGGCAATTATGAGATCGTTGATAATATTAAGAATATGGTAGGCGGAACATCCACTGTGTTTCAGGTTCAGAACGGGGAAGCTGTACGAGTTTCTACGAATGTTGTCAACAATGAGGGTGAAAGGGCAGTAGGCACTACGGTCTCACAACCGGTTTATGATGCAGTAGTCAACAAAGGTGAGACTTTTTACGGAAGAGCATGGGTGGTCAACGCCTGGTATCTCACGGCATATGAGCCTATCAAAAGTAGTGACGGGGATATTATTGGAATCCTGTACGTTGGTGTGCTGGAAGATCCTTTTATTGATTCCATAAGGGAGCATATGAGCCATATCGTTGTGGGAGAGACAGGTTATATGTACATAATGGACTCTGAAGGAAATCTGTTGTTGCATCCCGGTTTAGAAGGCGAGAATATTTATGATTATGATTTTACAAAAGAAATTATCGCCACTAAAGAAGGAACTATCGAATACGACTGGGAAGGCCGGGAAAAGATAGCCAGCTTTACTTATTATGAGCCAAATGACTGGTACATAGTATCAAGTAGTTATCTTGAAGAATTCCAGGGTCCTTTGATGGCTATAAAAAACAGTCTGATAGTTGCGGTTCTTATATTCATTATTCTTGGTGCCCTGGCTGCTTTCCTTTTGAGCAGTTCGATATCAGGCTGTATCAGGAAGATAGTTACTGACTTTGAGGATATGGCTAATGCCACAATGATGGGTCAGCTTGACAGAAGAGCAAGCACTGATGTAGGTGTTGATTTTGTGTCAATTCCAAAGGGATTCAATCAGGTACTTGATGCTGTTATCAGTCCACTTAATGTGGCTGCCGAGTATGTTGATCGTATCTCTAAAGGTGACATTCCTCCTCATATAACTGATGAATATCATGGTGATTTTAACGAGATAAAAATCAATATGAATCAGTGTATTGATTCCATTAATGCGCTTGTTTGCGATGCTAATTTGCTTTCTGCAGCTGCGGTTGAAGGTAAGCTTGATGTTCGTGCCGATGCTTCAAAACATAATGGTGACTATCGCGCAATCATTAATGGTGTTAATGATACCCTCGATGCTGTAATCAGTCCGCTTAATGTGGCAGCCGAGTACGTTGACCGCATTGCGCATGGTGATGTTCCTCCAAGGATAACCGAGACTTATTATGGTGACTTCAATGAGATAAAGAAAAACCTGAATGGTTGTATTGATGCTATAAACGCACTCATTGAGGATTCAAATATGCTTTCAGGAGCAGCTGTAAAAGGCAAGCTTGATGTCCGTGCTGATGCTTCCAGGCATGACGGTGATTATCGTGCTATTATCAATGGTGTAAATGACACTCTTGATGCTGTCATCGGTCCTCTTAATGTTGCTGCTGAGTATGTTGACCGCATTGCGCATGGTGACGTTCCGCCACAAATCACAGATGAATATTATGGAGACTTCAATGAGATCAAGAATAACCTGAATGGTTGTATTGATGCTATTAATGCTCTGATTTCAGATTCTAATCTGCTTTCTGCAGCTGCAGTTGAAGGTAAGCTTGATGTTCGTGCCGATGCTTCAAAACATAACGGTGACTACCGTGCAATAATTGATGGTGTGAATAATACTCTTGATGCTGTCATCAGTCCACTTAATGTGGCAGCAGAATATGTTGACCGTATTTCTCGTGGTGACATTCCTCCACATATAACTGATGAGTACAGAGGTGATTTTAATGAAATCAAGAATAATCTTAATGGCTGTATTGACGCTATAAATGAGCTTGTTTCTGATGCTAACCTGCTTTCAGTAGCAGCCGTTGAAGGCAAGCTCGATGTTCGTGCCGATGCTTCAAAACATCATGGTGATTATCGTGCTATTATTGATGGTGTAAACGACACACTTGATTCAGTTATCAGTCCTCTTAATGTTGCTGCTGAGTATGTTGATCGTATAGCTCATGGAGATATTCCTCCTCATATTACTGATGACTACAGCGGTGATTTCAATGAGATCAAGAATAATCTTAATGGCTGTATTGATGCCATAAATGAGCTTGTTTCTGATGCTAATCTGCTTTCAGTTGCAGCAGTTGAAGGTAAGCTTGATGTCCGTGCCGATGCCTCAAAACATGATGGGAACTATCGTGCTATTATTGATGGTGTGAATGCAACTCTTGATTCGGTAATCAATCCGCTTAATGTTGCTGCTGAGTATGTTGATAGAATTGCTCATGGTGATGTTCCGCCACATATCACTGAAGATTATCGTGGTGATTTCAATGAGATCAAGGACAACCTGAATGGTTGTATTGATGCTATCAATGCACTTGTTTCTGATTCAAATATGCTTTCAGCTGCAGCTGTTGATGGTAAACTTGATGTTCGTGCTGATGCTTCAAAACATCACGGTGATTATCGTGCTATCATTGAAGGTGTAAACGGTACTCTTGATGCTGTTATCGACCCGTTATATATAGCAGCGGATTATGTTGAACATATTGCTCATGGCGATATTCCGCCACAAATCACTGAAGATTATCATGGTGATTTCAATAAAATAAAGAATAATCTGAACATGTGTATCATTGCAATCAGTGGTCTTGTTAGCGATGTCAATATGCTTTCCTCAGCTGCAATTGAAGGCCGGCTTGATGTTCGTGCTGACATTTCCAGACAGCAGGGTGATTACAGGGCAATTGTAGAAGGTGTGAATAATACTCTTGATGCTGTAATCTGTCCTCTGAATATCACAGCGGAATACTTTGACAGGATATCAAAGGGTGATATTCCTCCGGTGATTACTGATGTTTATTGTGGTGATTTCAATACAATTAAGAATAACCTGAACACCTGTATTGATGCTATCAATAATCTTGTTGCAGATGCCGATATGCTTGCAAGTGCAGGAGTTAACGGCCAGCTTGATGTTCGTGCTGATACATCAAAGCATCAGGGCGATTACCTGAAAATAGTGGAAGGATTCAACAACTGCCTTGATGCTGTTGTTGACCCGGTGAATGAGGCTTCCAGAGTAATTACTGCTTATTCACAGGGTAATCTTGATACCAGAATCGAAATTGATACCAAAGGCGATTTCAGGGTTCTTAGTGATACTCTTGATGGTTTAGGTGACACTCTGCAGGGAATTATTGAAGATTCCTGTGAGGTTCTGGAGTCGATTGCTTCCAATGATCTGACAAGGGAAGTCCATGTGTATGGTGTCGGTGATTTCATGGAACTTACCAGGGGTGTTGAGGACTGCAGGCATTCCTTGAATGATATTGTGTCGCTTGTGACTGAGAATGCAGAATCTATCGCTTACACTGCGCAGGAAATGTCTGCTGTTACTGAGGAACTTTCGTCCAGTGCTGACCAGATAACTGATACTGTTAATGAAATTTCAATGGGTACACAGCTTCAGGCTAATAAGGCTGAGGAAGTTTCCAATGCGATGGTCGATATGAATCGTATGGTTCAGGATGTTGCGATTAATTCAGAGATGGCTTCTAAGAATGCGGTTGACTCGAATACTCTTATACAGGGTCTTGGTGAAATGTCGGAGGATCTGATGCATATGATGGAGGGTATCAAATCTGCGGTGGGCGATTCCTCTTCCGTTATCACTGATCTTGATGCCAAGTCCAACAGGATAGGTGAGATTGTGAATCTCATTACAAACATTGCTGACCAGACCAACCTGCTTGCTCTGAATGCTGCTATTGAGGCTGCAAGGGCTGGGGAACACGGAAAAGGATTTGCTGTTGTGGCTGATGAGGTGCGTAAGCTTGCTGAGGATTCAGGTAATGCTGCAAAGCAAATATCAGAACTTATTGTCCAGATGCAGAGCGGAACTAAAAATGCTGTAAATTCCATGCAGAGAGGTTCTGAAGAGGTGCATAAGGGAGCGGAGTCCCTTGGTAATTCTGTGAAAGCAATTGGTGATGTTGTTGAGGCCGGAAATACTATTGTGAAGATGGTTCAGGAAATTGCTGAAGCCACTGAAAAACAATCTGCTTCTATTGAGGAAGTTAATTCTTCTGTTAATGAGGTTTCTACAATTTCCGAACAGTCTGCAGCAGGTGCACAACAGGCTTCTGCTTCAGTTCAGGAGCAAACCGCATCCATGCAGGAACTGTCACAATCAGCTCAGGAGCTTGCAGATGTAGCTTCAAGAATGCAACTGGTTGTGTCCAAGTTCAAACTAGATTCCAGCATTTCTGTTGCTAATGATGAACCTGTGGGTGATGTTGATGAGTCTATCTCTTCCCCATCATCAGTAGAATTGCATCCTGACATTTCAAATGATGCACTGATTTAGTTCGGTGGAATTTGAGAACTGGTTGGAAAATCGCAGCCCTGTGACAGGGGCTGCATTACTTTTCATGTCTTTTTTGCAAAATATTCTTTTATTTTTCAGTGCAATACTAAATTATTTAAATCATCATCTTCAATTCAAGAATATATAATTTAAAGTAATATTTTCAATAATTATTGAATAAATACTTTAAAATATATTATTTCGCACTCAGGGGAAGTGTTATGGGATGATCAACAATATAACCGGAGACCGGATAGTCTCACTTTTAAGGTCAATTCCAGTTTTTATTTTGTTGATTCTTCTTTTGACTTCAATAGCTTCTTCTTCAGAAAATGAAGGTTTGACTATAAGGGTAGGTGTTTATGATAATCCTCCTAAAGTCTATTTAGATGAGAATGGAGAATACAAAGGTTTTTTTCCGGAAATAATAGAACTGGTTGCCCGGAATGAAAGCTGGAATGTAGAGTATGTTTTCGGGGACTGGAACACATGCCTTAAACGGCTGGAATCCGGCGATATTGATGTCATGGTGGATGTCGCTTATTCCGAAAACAGGGCAAATTTATACGATTTCAATAATGAAACGGTGTTCAATAACTGGGGTATTGTTTATACTACTCATGATAGTACAATTGCCAGTCTTACTGACCTTGAAGGTAAAAAAGTAGCTGTAATGAATGGCAGTATTCACACCGAAGGTGAACGGGGAATCAAAGCTCTTACAGAAAGCTTTGAGATTAATTGTACTTTTGTGGAGGTTACTTCATATAGAGATGTGTTTATTTCCCTTGATTCCAAATCAGTTGATGCCGGTGTTGTGAACAGGCTTTTTGCAGAGAGTGAAAAAAACAAATTTGATGTTGAGCGGACATATATCATTTTTAATCCAATTGAACTAAGATTTGCATTCCATAAAAATGCTACAATTAATCCTATTCTTATAGAAGGTATTGACAGAACCCTCCATGAAATGAAGGAGGATAAAAACTCGCAGTATTATGCTTTAATTGACTACTATCTTTTAGCAGAAAATGATCAGCAGGAAGTTATTCCAGAGTGGGTGCTTCCTGCATTTGGTATTGGTATATTTCTCATTGCAGCTCTTTTTCTTTTAAGTGTTACATTCAGGTGGCAGGTAAATAAGAAAACAGAGGACTTGAGGGTAGCTAACCTGCATCTTGAATCTGAGATTGAAAAGCAGAAGGAAACCGAGGGAAAACTGAGGGAAAGTGAAAGCCGATTCAAGATCGTTGCTTCAAATACTCCTGATTATATTGTGATGCAGGATAAACAACTAAAGTATTTATTTGCGGTAAATTCTCCACTAGGTCTGCCAGAAGAAGAAATGCTTGGAAAAACAGATTATTCTTTTTTGCCTGAAGATGAAGCAGACAAACTTGCCATAATCAAAAAAGAAGTGATGGAAACAGGCAAATTGCAGCATTTTGAATCCTCTTTAACTACAAAAGAAGGGAACACAGAGTTTTTTGAGGGAACCTATGTTCCAAGATATGATAATGGCAATAAGATTGACGGGGTTATCGGATATTTTAGAAATGTCACAAAACGCAAACATGCTGAAGAAGAGTTACTGAATTACAGGAACCATCTTGAAAAAATAGTGGAGGAACGTACAGCAGATCTTCAGTCCAGTCAGCAGGAACTGGTTAGCATTGTACAGGATCTAAATAAAACTTCAGAGGAACTTAAAAAGGCAAATATTCGTTTGCAAGAGCTGGATAGGCTAAAATCGATGTTTATCGCCAGTACTTCCCATGAACTGCGTACGCCTCTTAATTCTATTATCGGATTTTCAAGTGTTCTCCTTGAAGGATGGTCCGGGGAATTAAATTCTGAGCAAAAGGAACAACTTCAGATTGTTCTTTCGTCTGGAAAACATCTGCTATCTCTCATAAATGATGTAATTGATATTTCAAAAATAGAGGCCGGAAAACTTGAAGTCTACACTGAAGAGTTCAATCTTGGGGATGTAATAGATGAGGCTGCCTCCCTCATCAGAAATGATGCAGAAGAGAAAGACCTTGAGCTAAAAATTGAGGTTCCTGATATTGTTGTCTATTCTGACCGTAGGCGTCTGCTTCAGTGTATCATAAACCTGCTTTCAAATGCGGTGAAATATTCTGAAAAAGGCACTGTTGAGCTTGAGGTTAAACCTGATGATAATTTTGTTGATATTTCTATTAACGATACGGGTATCGGAATAAAAGAAGAAGACCTTCAGAAACTCTTTAAAGCTTTCACCAGACTTGAATCGCATCTTACAGATTCAACATCAGGCACTGGTCTTGGTTTGTACCTCACAGATAAACTTGTACGTGAAGTTCTTAAAGGTACTCTGTATGTCAGCAGCAAATACGGGGAAGGCAGCACATTCACTTTACATATTCCTATTAGGCAGGAGGAGCAGGTATGAACAAAGTTCTTGTTGTAGAAGATAATCCAAACAACATGAAACTGATAAACATGGTGTTAAAAAGGCACGGTTACGAAACAATTGGTGCTGTGACAGGTGAGGAAGGAGTTGAAAAAGCCGGTACTGAAAAGCCGGATATGATTTTGATGGATATTATGCTTCCTGATATAGACGGACTTGAAACTACCAGGCGTATACGCAGAATTGAATCACTGGAAAAAATTCCCATCATTGCTATTACGTCGTATGCCATGGCAGGTGATCGTGAAAAGATACTACAGGCAGGATGCAATGGTTATTTTGAGAAACCAATCAACCCACTGACGATAATGAATGATATTGAAAAAATAATAGAAAGGATGCAATCATGAAAGTGCTTGTAGTGGATGATAATATTAATTCCAGGAAGTTGCTTGTCAAAATTCTGGTATCGAATGATTATGAAGCAGTTGAAGTAACCAATGGTAAGGAGGCACTGGATTTTTTAAAGAAATCAAAACCAGGTCTTATCATATCTGATATTATGATGCCAAAAATGGATGGCTTTACACTAATCAAGGAAGTGAAGAATAATCCTGAAACGAAAGATATCCCATTTGTGTTTTATACTGCTCATTATGTTAGCGAAAATGACCACCTGCTTGCAAAATCTCTTGGTGCATCACGTTTTATTGTTAAGCCTGCAGAACCTAATGAATTGTTACAGGAAATACAAAATGTTCTGGATGAATATGAAGCTGGTTTGATCAAACCCAAAGAAAAAATAATTGTCACTGATGAAGAATATTATAAACAATACAGTGAACGTGTTTTCAGAAAGCTTGAGGATAAATACAGTGAACTTGAAAAGACCACAAGTTTCCTGAATACTGTCCTGGAAAATATGTGTGATTGTGTAGTTGTTGTTGATCCAGAGCTTTACGTAACTTTCCGTAATCGTAAGATTTCAAAGGTTATTGATTGTGGGATAAAACCTGGGGAAAAATTACCGGATTCCATGAGTTTTGATGTGACCAATATTAAGTCTGATTCCCACAATGTTTTTGAGACCCGAGTCGCTAAAAATGAAGATGATTTTATTTATTTGGAGGGTACTGTTTCTCCTAATATTAATGAGAGTGGGGAAACTATGGGGTATACTCTGGTTTTCAGGGATGTTACGGAACGTAAACAAGCTGAAAAACAATTGTTGAATTCTAAATTAGAAGCAGAATCCCTTAGCAGGGCAAAGTCAGAATTCCTTGATAATATGAGTCATGAATTACGTACTCCTCTTACTGCTATTATTGGATTTTCTGATGTTTTGTGTGCCGGAATAGCCGGAGATCTTAATAGTAACCAGCTTGGATACGTAAACCACATTGCAAAAAGTGGAAAACATCTTCTTGAGATTATAAATGATATTCTCAATGTATCTAAACTGGAAACGTGCAGGATGGAACTTGAATGTGAGAAGTTTTCTGTTATGGAGGTGCTGGATGAGGTTTTTGCAGTGAGTTCTTCTATGGCGTTTGAAAAAAACATTGATCTTAGATTTGATTGTGATATCAAGGTTGATGAAATGTATGCCGACAGGCTGAAATTTAAACTAATTATGTCCAATCTCCTGAGTAACGCAATAAAATTTACTTCCGATTATGGGAAAGTCATTGTTGCTGCTGAGAAAAAAGATTCTTCACTTCGTGTTTCTGTATCCGATACAGGAATTGGAATTCCTGAAAATAAGCTAAAACACATATTTGACCCTTTCATCCAGGCAGATACGTCAAATACAAGGAGATATAGCGGCACCGGCCTTGGACTCACTCTTGTAAAATGGTTTGTTGAAATGCACAATGGATCTGTCCGAGTAGAAAGCGAAGAAGGAAAAGGAAGCACTTTTACATTTACAATTGAAGATCAGGGTATTTGTTGATAGGTGAAGCAATATGTGGGAGAAGTGGATGAGGAGTCGGCTGGGTGTTGACGCAACATTCAGCGATGTTGATTTGACTGGGTGATTGTAGGATTTAAAGCCTGTTGGATTACCAAATATACTCTGGTTTTTTATCTTCATGATGTTCTGTCATTTCAATAGTGGTTATATTTTTCCATGAAGTTACTTTTGTAGAATTACTATCAGACAGTTCGATGAGTTTGCTATCAAATATATTTTTTATATTTCCTTTAATCTCTTCTGATTCCTTTTTAATAATTACATATGGATATTCATTTATACGGAAGTTAATAATTCGCGTGTTGATGTTATCTAATAATTTTTTCATTTTGTTTTGTATTATCATGCATATTAAGAAACTTATCAAAACTCCTATAATTATTATTGTGTCAGAATCGCCTCTATAAAATGCTATGAGATAACCTATTTTTTCATATAATAATGTTGATGTGATGCTTTCAAATCCTAAATCAATGAGAATCAAGTAATAGATTAATAAATTTATTATTATGTTGCATCCAATAATAAGGCCAAATAAAGTGCTTCCTATAAAGTGAAATATAAGTACTTCATACGATATTGTTTGTGTTCCGTCTCTTAAATAGTGTTTTATTTTATATTTACAAACAAATAAAGCAACTATAAATAAGGGTGTAATTGCTAATAATAGATACAATGATACAATCCAGAATTTATCTACTGAAGTAATATCTCTCGTACAATACAGCAGTAAATCATTCATTAATGGAATTGAATCAAAATATTTTATTATGGCTAATATGGTGTCAGTTGCATATACTAATAGTTTAAAATAAGAAAGACTTAAGAGAAGTCCTAAGTAAATATATACAAACTGTACAAATCTTGTAGCGCTTATTTTAGATAAGCTGAAATATGTTTCTCTTATATGGTCGTTAGTTTTTAAAAAATGGATGTATGTATTTTTTTCTTTGTTATGTATCTTGGTGTCATAAAATATTTTAAATCTATATCCAAGGTATGAAAGTATGATGGGTATTACTAATTCAAACCCAAATTTCTCTATGAAATCGTCGTTTATAATCACTATCTTGCCTTTATGGTCTTATAGTAAATATTTTTGATATTTGGGTTTTAGTTTGGGGGTATACAAGATAAAACTATGTTTCATCCTTTTAAAGACTTTATTACCAGAAAAATGAGAATTAGTATATCAAAAAAATTTTTGGTGCTCCGATGGGGATTCGAACCCCAGTCGCAGGAGTGAGAGTCCTGCATGATTGGCCGTGCTACACTATCGGAGCAATCTGCTTTGCTTGTCAGCACCCTTGAAAGTCACTCAAAGCATATTAATCTTTCGTTTGATGAAAAAGGGTGTATGCTTGCGATTTATGCAAACATACTGTATGGGGAAGTTTGTTCTTCTTCCTCGGAAACGACTTTCTCATAAGCGTCAAGGAGATCCTGCATTTTGATGCTGTCTCCGCGTCTTCTGAGAACGAACATTCCGGCTTCCTTTGTGATAATCTTAATATCTGCACCACTGAGGCCGTTTGTCATCTTTGCGAGTTTCTCAAAGTCCACATCCTCGGCCATGTTCATCTTGCGGGTGTGAATCTTGAAAATCTCAAAGCGTCCCTTCTCATCAGGGAGTGGAACCTCAATAACACGGTCAAATCTTCCTGGACGAAGCAGTGCAGGGTCAAGAAGATCTATCCTGTTGGTTGCGGCAATGACCTTAACATTCCTGGTTGCATCAAAACCATCCATCTCAGCAAGGAGCTGAAGCATGGTACGATTCACTTCCGCAGAACCTGTGGTACCGTCGTGTGTACGCATGCCACCCACAGCATCAATCTCATCAATGAAAAGGATGGATGGGGACTTGTCGCGAGCCATCTGGAACACATCTTTTACAAGGCGTGCGCCCTCTCCGACAAACTTCTGCACAAGGTCTGAACCTGACATCCTGATAAATGTAGCATTTGCTCTTGAAGCAACAGCCTTTGCGATAAGGGTCTTACCTGTTCCCGGAGCGCCGTACATCAGCACACCTGTTGGAGGCTCAATTCCTATCTTCTCGAACAACTCCGGCTCAACAAGTGGAAGTTCCACAGATTCGATAACCTCTTTCAGGACATCATCAAGGCCGCCTATCATGTCATAGTCGATTCCCGGAGAGTTGATAAGCTCCATAACCTGGGCACGCACGTCCGCAGCTCTGGAGATGATAGATATAATAGAGAATGCGGCATTCACGCAAACTCTCATACCTGCCTCAACATTAATATTGGCTGGTATCTTGGTCACAACTTCCTGGTTGTTCCCATGCTGTCTGATAAGTGCCGTTCCGTTGTCAACTTCCATGACTGTGGCGATGAAAAGTGGTGGGGTTGTGAGCTGCTCTATCTGTCTCTTGAGCTTGCTTGTCTCTTCAAGATAATTGTTTGCCAGCATGCTTGCTTCAAGCAACTTTGCCCGCATGTTTTCGTTATTGACTTTAAGTAATTCAATTTCATGGAGTAAGGTCTCCACATCTTTTTCGTCAAGAGAATTGGACTCTATCTGAGTCTTTATCTTTGAACTAATATTGTCAATTGGTGATTCAGCACTACTATTTGACATAGGGGCTTACTATGGGTATCATTGGATATAAAGGCGACTGCACCAATGCATCATGCTTTTGTTCGCAGCATCTTTATTTTTGTACTACCTCTCATATTGCTAAAATGGCCTGAAATGTCTTTTTTAAGCTTATCACAAAAAACAGTTTTGTATTCTTTTTGTGCTTCCTTTGACTTTTATTTTGATAAAAAATACTTAATAACCATTTAATTGGCTTTAATAAAGCTTAAAATCTGTTTCTGTTTTTTCAACACACATAATTACTGTTAAATTCGACAAAAAACGAAATATTTATCTATTATTATTGCAGTTGTTGTATTGTAGACGAATTGTGTGATTTGTCTTCAATGTGTATTGAATGTTTAAATTTTTAAATAAAGCTCTATTATTGCTTTGATTTACTTTAAAACATGTTGATACATATTATTAGAGCAAATATTTATATAATATTAAACCCATGTATGTATTGTGAAGCACAGAGAAACAGTGTGTTCCTGATGTATTCACAAGATAACGGATCAAGATTAATGAGCAACACCATGAGTCTGAGGGGATAAATGGTTTTGTGAATCCATCACTACATCTGAGGGGATGAATGGATCCGCAAAGAGGCAAAAAGGATGAAGGTTCGGCTTGAGATCATCAACGACGATGGCACTAAAAAAGCAAGCGCCGAGTTCGGGATTGCTGACAGGCACAGTCAGTTGGCATTCCTGAACATATATGCAGACGAGACTAGAACTATTTCCGAACCTTCGTCCAATTCACCTAACATGATGCAAAATGCATTAGCTCCTTCTAATACTACTAATTCTCAGGAAAATATTGCCGGACAGAATGTATACCAACCACAATTTGTTCAGCAGCCTCCTGTTATTTCTCAACAGCCAGCGCAGCAGGTGAATCAATCACAGCAGTACCAGCAACAGTATTCACAGATGCCGGTACAGCAAACACAGATTCCTGCACAGCCTGTGCCGCCACAAACTCAACAGTTCAGGCAGGCTTATGCACCACAACCGGGACAGAATTCAGTTCCGAATACAATTAATGATTATCAATTGCCGCCGCAATATATACAACCCAACACTCTACCTCCTGTGGGGGTTCAGCAATATGGGTATGGACAGCCGACACCACCACTGTCATCTACGGTCCGCCAAACAATGAATCCTAACCAACAGATGATGTCGGCTGTACCTAATATTGAAGCTCCGTTACAGGTTCAGCGACAGGCAGCACCACAACGCAAGGTTCCTTCACTTCATGACAGGATGAATGACAATTCACTGACAATCAATGAACGTCTGGAACTCTTCCTGAAGTACGAATACCCGAGAATCTGGTTCTCATCACAGGATATTCAGAAGCAGTACGAGCGTATTTACGGTGAAATAAAACAGAGTACAGTGTCTACATATCTCTCTCGTATGTTCCGCAAGAACATTCTTGCACGCAGGGGAAACAGGACACAGCGTGAGTACCGCTACATTGCAGACGAGCTTGAACCCGAATCCGATATGGGCATTGACCAGATGGCATCAATGCCTCAGGATTATAGGTTCCAGTACTAACTTTTCTTTTTAGGGATATTTATTTTTTAAAAACAATATCCTTTTACTGTTACTTATTTAACAGACCTTTAACATACTGATTCTCATGCGTTCGCCACAGGAGCTTTCACAACTGGGTTCACTACTCATATTCCTTGGATTTTTCCTTGTTTTTGCCGGTGTAATACTTTCTTCTTTCAGTGGCAGTGGCGATTTTGGTGGCCTTGTCATGATAGGTCCGGTACCAATTGCATTTGGATCATCTCCGGAAATTACGTCATCCATGCTCTGGGCAGGTGTCCTGATAGCTGTGATCTATCTGTTAGCAAGGAGGAGACTGTGATGCTTGGTGGTAGCTTGATATTATTAGGGATGCTGTTGATCATTGCAGGTTTTATTTTAATCTTCATTTCAGGTGTGTCTAACTCTCAGAATGCTGAAAAAAAGGATGAATACTCTTTAAATTCAAATTCAGCTTATTATGCCCCTTCTAATCCAGGTGATGATTATGGGCCAGTTTCTGATAAAACAGAGGTAAGAGGAAGCGGTCTTATTATGATAGGGCCAATTCCGATTATAATCGGTTCGGACAATAAGAGTGCCCAGACACTGATGATACTGGCAATTGTGCTGATGCTGTTGTATTTCCTGATATTCTCCCGGTGAACTTGGGGATTATTTCATGACATGCCTGTGAATCGTGTTGTGAGGCAGTGATATTGTTTACCGGTGAAATCCTGTTTTTAGAAATGAAATACGCATGCACTTCGCCTGTGAATACGTTTATAGGCTTTCGGCTCAATACACATATTGATGCGTCCTTTCAAACTAGTTTCTGAATACAGTCCGAAGGGTGATCAGCCCAAGGCAATTTCCCAGCTTACAGAAGGTATGCTCGCAGGAAAGAAACACCAGACATTGCTCGGTGTGACAGGTTCAGGAAAGACCTTCACAGTAGCCAATGTCATACAGAATGTGCAAAAACCAACTCTTGTGATAGCACACAACAAAACCCTTGCTGCACAGCTATTTTCTGAGTTCCGGGAATTCTTCCCGGATAATGCCGTTGAGTATTTTGTCAGTTATTACGATTATTACCAGCCTGAGGCTTACCTGCCTACAACTGATACTTATATCGAAAAGGATGCGTCAATCAACGAAGAAATAGACAGGCTGAGACTTTCGGCAACCAAAGCTCTGCTGGAGCGCAAAGATGTTATTGTGGTTTCCAGTGTTTCCTGCATCTACAACCTCGGTTCTCCTGATGAGTGGAGAGCTATGTCTGCGATGCTCACTCCCGGAATGGAGATTGACAGACCTGCTTTCCTTGAATCACTTATCAATATTCAGTATGAAAGGAATGATATTGATTTTACACAGGGTACTTTCCGTTTGCGTGGGGATACGATTGAAATATTTCCGGCACAGGAGAAGGAAGGGATAAGAGTCGAGCTTTTTGGTGATGAGATTGACAGGATTGCTTATTTTGATACTCTGGCTGGAAAAGTGCTGGAAGAAGTGCTTCAGGGTGAGACAATCGGTATCTATCCTGCCAAACACTTCGTTATGCCAGAGGAATATATTGACAAGGCTCTGGGCACAATTGAAGCTGAACTTCATGACAGGCTGGCTGTGCTGAAGTCGGAGAATCGTTTGCTTGAAGCTCAGAGACTGGAACAGAGGACCAAGTTTGACATGGAGATGATCCGTGAGCTTGGTTATTGCAGTGGTATTGAGAATTACTCCCGGCACTTTGACGGCCGCCGCCCCGGCGAGCCTCCATCTTCCCTGCTTAATTTCTTCCCTGATGATTATCTTCTGGTTATTGATGAATCACATGTAACCATCCCGCAGGTACGCGGAATGCACAACGGTGACAGGGCAAGGAAGCAGTCACTGGTAGAGTACGGTTTCAGGTTGCCTTCGGCTCTTGATAACAGGCCGCTGCGTTATGATGAGTTTGAGAGGCAGCTTGACAATGTTATTTATGTTTCTGCAACTCCTGCGGAGTATGAGGTTGAGAAAAGCAAGGCTGTGGTTGAGCAGATTATTCGTCCTACAGGCCTTGTTGATCCTGAAATTACTGTCCGGCCGGTTGAGAATCAGGTGGATGACCTTATCGGTGAGATTCGCAAGGTAACTGCGAAAGGATTCAGGACTCTTGTGACGACTCTGACTAAAAGGATGTCCGAGGATTTGACAGAATATCTTCTGGAGCTGGGCATCAGGGTGCGATATATGCACTCGGATATCGATACTCTTCAACGTGCGGAGATTGTCAGGGATTTGAGAAAAGGTGAGTTCGATGTGCTTATCGGAATTAACCTGCTGCGAGAGGGTCTTGATATTCCTGAGGTTTCTTTTGTTGCGATACTGGATGCTGATAAGGAGGGTTTCCTGCGCTCGGAGCGTTCACTTATCCAGACTATCGGACGTGCTTCAAGGAACTCGGAAGGTCGTGTCATCCTGTATGCTGATAATATGACTGGTTCTATGGAGCGTGCTATCAGTGAAACCGAGAGGCGTCGCAAGCTTCAGATGGAGTTTAACGAGAAGCATGGTATTACGCCAACTACAATTCGCAAGGCTCTGCAGAAGGAACTTGTGAAGGGTGAGAAATACCAGCCTGCTTCCGGTGTGATGGCAATTGCAGAGGATTCTTCGGCGCGTGAGATTAAAGATATTATCATTGACCTTGAGGCTGATATGCACCTTGCTGCCAAGAATCTTGAATTTGAGAGGGCGGCAGAACTTCGAGACAGGATAAAGGAACTCAGGGAAGAGTATTCCCTGTGATTGCTTCCTCTTTTAAATACAATTCCGGATTATATTCATTATCAGGCGAAAAGATTATATTGGAAAAAGCACTGTATTGGGTGTCCAAACTGCGCTGGTGGTTTAGTGGCTATGACTGAGGCCTTCCAAGCCTTAAACCCGGGTTCGAATCCCGGTCGGCGCACTCAATTTTTTTTCTTAAAATTAAGATTGTTACTAGACTTTGTTTTATTTTGTTTTTAGAGCAGGAATGCAGGAAGTTTACATCAAATGGCTTAGAGGAGATTCATTAAAGAAAAAGACCTGGGCAAATAATTACCTGGAATTTGATCCGGAACTTGTGAGGAAAGAGTACCTCTCTTGTGTTCCTGAATTGATTTCAGATAATTAACATAACCAGTAGTATGATTTATACAAATACCCAATTACACTATATATCAGCATCTTGGAAGTATTCATAATCAATCATATCCATTGTGACATTTTCAATCCCGCTATCTATTAAAAATTTATACACAGAATCAAAAGCCTCACTTAAAAACCATTCATAATTATCTTTAAATTCGCTGGGATCATAATATTGTTCTTGACTTTCATATACTGTAATTGAACAGTACCAAGTCATCTCAAACCCATCATTATAATAGAGGGTTATTCCACTAATTTCGACATGAAACATGTATTGAGATAAATCAAAATGAACGGAATCTAGTTCAGAATGTTGATACACAAAAGTCAAATCTGAAACATCAAATCTAAATTTCAACAATATTTTAGTTATGAGCTCATTTAAAAAAGTTATATTGCCATCATCTAAATAAGGGAACTCTTCTTCTATATATACCATCGACTTGAGATTAACCGAGAGAGGTTCAACTATAATAGAAGTTATTGTTACAACATTATCTATTATGGTATGAGATACAATAACGGATTCTAGCTTTACAGGAATTGGTATGTTTGATTTATCCAATATCAGATTTAAAAATGATTTAAATTCAGTGTTGTTTACATTTGGATTGGTACTTTTAAAATCAATTATTTCAATATCATTACCTGTGTATTCTTTAAATTCCAAAAGAGTTGATTCTGATTTAAAATCTTTTTCATTATTAGTCAAAAAGAAAACGTGATTAGTATTATTAGTACACTCATTTTTAACATAGTCAATAATTGAGTACCATATAACAGTATCTTTGAATCCATTATCACCCACATATCGATTCTTTTTTTGGTCAAAAAATGGTTTAAATGGTAAATGTTTATGAACCGATTTTTCAATGATTGTAGGTAAATAATTATTATTGCAATAAGGAACAACTACAATTTTCCGCCATGACAAAAAATATGACCCTTTAGATTCAAGTTTAGAATGAATGTGTTCATATGTGTATTCTAATAAACCAGATAATTTTCTTTCATCAAGATGTTCAATAGTTCTCTGAAATTTACTAATCTCAGATTGAATTAAATGTGTTTTAATAGCATATATTTCATCAAGAACTAATTTGGGAATGAGAATCTCTATTTTCCGATATCCTCCAAAGATATTATTAAAATTATCCCGAATAGATAACAAATCATTTAACAATCTTATGTTGAAAATACTATATGTGATTTTTTTACTGTAAAACAAATTAGTATCCAAAAACAAATAGAAACATTCGTTAGTTTCAACTGGTGGATCTTGTTTATTAGTATATGCGGAATTACCTTTCATTTATACAGATTTTAAAATTATAACAATATATGTTTTTTGATAAGTAGCATCATATAATTACTCCCTTTTTAAAATCAAGTCAAAAATCAATTTGTAACTTGATTCCATACGTCGAACAATCCTTCGGTATAAGGAGCATATGTCTAGGATACAGTAGGAAGAGCGTCCTACTCATCAAAAATCATCAAATGTAACTAATTTAGAACGTTTTGATACATTTTTTAAATTGGTTGTATTTTGAGTTAATTTATGCGATATTTCGTTATAGATACTAATCATATCTAAGTTACTTAACTTATTTTGGGTTGAAATCCTGCCTTCTGAATTAAGAATTAGCTGAACAGTTTTTTCCATATATTCATAATCAATATTCATAGAAGTAATTGATGAATATTCATCATCAGCTATTTCAGTAGTAACATCTCTTCCAAATCTTGCTATTTTGGTAATAGCACCATCTGATGTTTCCCAAAAACCCCATGCACTAATAAGTTTTTCCAGATGTAATATAGATGAAAAGTTAAAAGGTATGTCACTACAAGACAGTTTTTTTTCTTTATTTGCTAATTTAGTAAAGCTACTAGCAACTTTTTTTGGTGCAAATATGTAAACATGCTTATAATCAGAATCAATCAACAATTGAAAAGAATCAACTTTAGAATATCCTCTGTCATAATATTCAAAAAAGTTTTCAATTTTTTCAATGACATAAATTGGTTCCATTATCAACCGTGAAGCTGAACTAACGTTATAATGTATAAATCCATATTTTTTACCATTGTATTTGACACTTGTTTTGGGAATAGAACCCTTATCTTCACTCCAATCGCTTAACTCTTTCTGATTATCGAATGCAAAATCAAGTAAATTTTTGAATTCAGAACAAATATTCTCAATTCTATGTACTGTTAGACTGTTCGACACAAAATTACTTATGAAAACATTACTTAAAAACGTAATGTTTTTTTTATCAGATTTATGCCTATTTAAAAGATTTTACAACACTTAACACATCATTTTTTTGTACTGAAGTGATTTTTAGATAATCGCGCTTAAGAATTATTTTACTTGTAGAAGGAGCATGGATCATAGATAATTCATAAGAATTCACATCAACATTTTTAGGGGCATGAAATTTGAAATAGGCATTTTCAAAAGAAAAATACAAGTAGAATGTATAACTGTTGACATTGATTCGCCAGCCATTTAATGAAATATCTCTTTGAAAATTATCTAAATACTCAATTATACTATTAACATCACTATCTTTTGTTTTCATTGTAGATTTTCTCTTACTCATTTGTATAGTAAAAGTGTCTTCAGATGCAGTATCTACAGTGACATGAAACGAATCATTTACAATGACATCTAATTGGTATTCAGTATCTTTATATGTTCGGAATTTACAATCTGTATTTGACAGGCTATTTAATACAATATCTTTCAAATCATTAAACGGTATATCTGAATTATAAGATACAATAGGTTTCAAAGATAACTCTGATCTGTAATGTTTCAATCTTATGATTTTCTCCGATATATTCCATTTGTATTCTATATAAAGAGAAAGAATGAAAGATGTTAAAGCAGTAGCTACGATAGCATAAATTGTTTCTAATAGCATGCTTCCAGCACCATTAACTATATTCGTTGTGTTCACTCTTAGCACTCTTTGTTCAATTATGATTTGTTCTTACGCTTTTTATTCCAATAAGGTGATTTACACTTTGGACAGATTGTAGGCAATATTCTATTTTTAACACGTGGGATCCACTCATGACCACATCTTTCACATTTGCAACCATCAACCACAATTTTTATTTTTGCCATTAGTTTATACAATCAAGTAGAATATTTAAAATTAATTAACTTTAACGTTTATCATGAGTAATGTTTAGAGCAATCTTTTTCTTCTCTAATATTCAAAAAAGTCATTGACATATCACAGTCGTTTAAACTGTAGTATTGGTATTTGATTCTCTCTTCTTTCGTGTCGCTCTTTCCTTCGGAATAGGAGCATAGGGGAGCCGGCTAAAGCCGGCTCCCTTCCATGAGCTCAAAACTATTATTTCCAACAGGTTAGTAAAGTGAATATTAATTAACTCTCTTTTTCCTAGAAAACACTCTAATGATGCCTTTTAAGATATCCATATTATACCGGCGTATTAACGAATGAAAATCATATCTGTATAACCCATATTCTTCTTCTATCTTGTAAATGCAATCAGCATTAATATTTTGAATTGAATCATTAGTATGTAATGATATGAACTCTCCTTTGTTCAAAAGGAAACCTTCTATTATGGCGTTATTTTTAGTAGTAATTTTAACTTTTTTATATGATTTATCATAATTACCATTTTTACGTGCAATTGAAGTTAATAGTAAAAACGATATGTAAACTGTTAAAAACAAATGATAATAGTCACTATTATTGTCAATAATAGTACCTTCTAATGAAAATGTATAGCAAATAGCTGAAGCGGCAATATATATTACTATCATTGAATAAAAGACCAGTAGAATGTCGATATTGCTTTTTTGATCTGCAACATCACTTGTAATATAGCTATTATAATCATAAGCAAACTTCTTATTGAACCCTCTTTTATAAACGGCATCACATATTACAATAATAATTAACAAATGAATTGATATATGAGAAACTGTAGCTAATTTGTTTACAAATAGTTCTTCTTGATAATTAGAAGAATATGTCACAGAAAACAATGCAGAGGGAATAATAACATTCCGTAAAAAGAACATACCACCATCTTTGTATATTTTTTCTTTCTTTGCATCTGAAGACTTTGAATTATACGCCATCCCAAACCAGTAAATTGTAATAGTTAAAATAGTCAAAAAAAGAGAAAAATAAATCAAAACATCCATACATGAGTATGGAAACCTTAAACATATTAACTTTTTTATTTATGGACTAATGTATCCTTTAACCTTCCCAATTACCCAGGGAATAGCACTCTCAAACAACCAGGGAGTTACATAGTTCTTATTTGATTCGTAGAACAGGGAAGCAGTCAGACCCATAAAGAGACCTATGAGAAAGGCCGCCAGGATGTTTTGAAGGATCCACATGGTTAAGGTGTGAGAAGTGTACAGGGTGGAACCCTGGATTATAAAGTCATTAGTTGTTACGTTTATCATCGTTGGAATCAAGTAGGCCAACCTCCTGCAGGTAATCAATTACTTCTGATGTGTCCAGTTCTGATGAATGGGTGTTGTCAAAGAATAGAAGATCTTCTTCGGTCAGGGGTTCTGGATCCGGACGTTTCAGGGATGGAAGTTTAGATCTTAATTTGGAGAAGTGAGTTACCGGGAAAGTACAGAGTTCCTGGTATCCTAAGAAACAGGTTGTAAAATAGTAGTATAATATGAATGGCGTCGAATATATCCACCCGACGCCGTACCCAGGTCCCACGCTATCCAGCCCATTGAGTACATAATAATGTCTATTATGGCTACATATAAACATTTCTGAAAACAAATGATGAACGCCATAATGATGCACGATGGGAATGGGTATTATTGACTAAAATAAGACGGGTTTGTGTGGGAGTGGGTGTGTCAATAATACCAGGTTACAGGTAGTTTCCATTAATTAAGTGAGGTATTAATTAATGGCAATATTTTGTACTCAACCGGCAACATTCCCAAATTTATTAAAGGAATCTTGGTATAAATGTATGGTGGTCTGAAAGTTCTGTATATTTCAAGCGTGGGGATTATGACTGGCGAATTCACAAAGAAGATTTAACTATGTTTTTATATTATACATTATAAAATCTAATATATGTCCGCAAAAATAAGATTAAAAGATACAATCATATATCAAATTGCCACAAATATTCTCTCTCACTATGAATGTCCATCTGATTGTCCTGCACATTGTTGTAAGGCAAAAACAATTGAGATGGATGCAATTGACTTGAAAGAATTAAGTAATGTATCAAAAGCAAAAACAGAAGATCTTGATTTTAGAGTCACCAACAGCACCACGTATTACTCTCTAAAGAATCCTTGTCCATTTTTATCAGAATCAGGGAAGTGTGGTGCATATGGATACAGGCCAACTATTTGTCGAATATATCCATTTAATACGAGTCCGGAGCCAGGAATGTTTACAATTGATCCCTGCAAAATGGGTATAATTATTTTGTGTGATCTTTACAAACACATGATGGAAATTGAGAAAGAATCAGTTCCTGAGCATGTTTACATAGCTCTCAAAGAATGTTCTGATATCTTTGAAAGAAACAAAGGAATAGCTTACAATGTCACAGGTTTTGGATTTTCTATAGAATATTTGAAAATATTTAGCGATTATCTGAATTCTAAATAACCATGTCTTTCAGATAGCTGATATAGCCCAGTATGAACAATCTGTCTCAGTCAATAAAAAGGATGTCTCTGGTATCAATGTTGGATGGATACCTCTTTATTTTTCATATTTTCAATCTTTCACTAAACAGCATGAAAACGAGTTGTCATTTAATTTGAAATACACAAGACAAGACGGATAACTTTTGTTTATCTTTTTAACAAATTCAGAGTCACCTGTGTAAAAGTTAATGGGAACAATATCACGGAGATTCGTCATGAGTTCAAAAAAGATTCTTTCATCATTTGGGTCTTTGAAGTACGTACCAATAGTTGCTTCTTTCACAGCTTTCAGATGATTGTGGTTTAACAATATTATTTTACCATCATTTGAGTGCATATCATCCAGTTTCTTGTATAGTGACTGAGAATAGTTTATAGCAAGCTGAAATAAAAAAGCAGGAAGCATATGACTATCGTTGTCTTTTAGAAATTTAAGTATCTCATTATAGACCAGATCCAAAAAATTAGATATTCCGGGATTGGATGATTTTATTTTCTTAAAAGAGATTATCAATTGTTCCTGATATTCCATTTGGGACATTTTCTTATTTTGGAAATTAGGCAAAAACTGAATAATCTCAACAATAATCTGGTTTATACGATTCCTGAAAAGATTTTGAGATTCGGATAAGACAGTTGAACATAAAATAATATAGTCATTTCTGCCATTTTTCATTATTGATATTGCTCTTTTGTGAAGCCTGTCTTTAGGGTTTATCAAAGCAATTAAAATATTGGAATCAATGGAATAATTCATGTTAAACCACTAAAGCTTCAAAAATGGCGTCATTATCCTTTACATTCTTGCTTTCTTTATAATTGTATAAACTCAGGCTGGACAAAAAATTCTGAAAATCCAGATATGAAACTTTTTTTCTGTGAAATGCTTCTATATAAAGTAACGAAAATATTATTTCATTCCAGATATTTGAATCAGCTAACTTGCTATGTGGGATATCCAAAGCTTCTTTAATCATTTCCTGAATTAAATAAAATACCTGATCAAGCAGCAATAATTGCGTAATGTCTTCACCATCATCCCACATTCGTGAATTTATTTCATCTCTGATTGAAACTATCCTGCCATTGAGTTTTCTAAGAGACAAATTCAAAATATGATGTATCTGTTTTTGCTCAATATTCAATCTTCTGTGGTTTAGTTCCTTGAAGATATCTCTAATCTCGTCTAATTCGGACACTTTTCTTTCCAATTCATCAATGAACTCTTCATCAAATATCCTGCCAGCAACGATATCCGTGAAAAAATCAATTATTTTTTCCCGGGTTTCAAAATCAAAATTCGAGATTTTGTTAATCTCTTTTTTGAATAAATAAGATTGATGCATAGACCTCAAATAATCAATACCGCCAACTACAGGCCTCATGATAAATGTAATTCCATCAAACATGTCTGTTGAAAAACTGTTTAATATGGAATCGATTGGTGCAAATTCATCAATTCTATAATTATCCATAACAATTCACATTTAAGATTTCATTGATTAATAACTTTGCTACGATCCTCTGTCACACAAATTTATCAACTTATTTTCTACATGAGGAACAAAGTTTCAAATAACCCGCGATTTCCAATAAAATCTCCAAATTGCACTCTTCAAAACCTGAAGAGCACAATCAGGATACTAAAAACTATTATTGCACTTCAATAGATTCAAGAATGGTATTCATGGTTTCGACATCATTTTTGTTTTCCAGATAGCTGATATAGCCCAGTATGAATAATCTGTCTCCTTCAACGAAAAGGATGTCTCTGGTATCAATGTCGGATGGGTCGCTTGCAATTGCCTCATACGCTTCATATCCGTTGAAGGTAGTATATTTGCCGCCGGGAGCGCCATATGAGTCGACAACCTCTTCAAGTGAAGTCGCACCCAGTGAAGACATACTTAAAACAGCTATATTGGCAAAAGCATTTGTTTCGTTATTCTTGAACGTCACTCTGCTTGTAGTTTCCATTTTTTCCCAGGTAGCCGGGTATTTTACAGTAAATCCATTTTCTGAATCTGAATATGTAGCATAATTTTCAATATCACTGTTACTGTTGGTATCATCCGTGCAGCCGCTGGTCATCACAACAGCACATGCCAATACACAAAGTACACAAAAAGTAGTCACTGATTTCTTTGTTTTCATGATTTTTTTCACCGTCAACATACGTGTCTTTGATGTAACCACCCCATGAGATCAAAGATACTTCCAAAGGTACTTCGTTTCAATATTTAAATTCTTGTTTTGTGGCTCTGTAGAATTCCTGGCAAAACCGGTCTATTTACCTTCAAATTTGAATGACAGGATTTCTACAGAGCTGTTTTTGCTAAAGGATTACAATGGCTCCTGATTAATCTCATCCCATGAATCATCAATTATGGCTTTTATGATTGCACGCTGTCTTAGAGAAACCCAGATTGTGTGATTTGTGAGTTCTTCGGCTAGATCTTCATTTGAGCGGTCACCATAACCTTCATGACTGCTGGTAAATGTGTATATCAACAGATGCGTGGAAGGCAACGTATCTTCCCTACTATGTTCTTCTAATGTCAGGTTAGAGCCATCAAAACTGTAAGTAGGCATGGAAGTGATCCAGGGTTCAACAATTGCCTGTGCTTCTTCAAAAGAAGGCTCTAGTGCAAGTTGTTTTTGGGAATCCATGTAACTTTCAATCTCATATAAATCTTCAATCTGGTATTTCGGAGAATCTGAATCAATAGTTAAAGTGTGAATTTCACCATCCTGCAACACAGTAACTTCCAGAGTACCGGAATCTGAATCATCCGGTCGGATTTTTTGTGCCTGCGAAGAAGAACTAATCTCAAGGAAAGGCTTTCCTGTAAGCATATAAGGTGGTTGTTTCCATTGATACTCAATCATAGGTCTGGTGTAATGCGCTTTGAGTTCATTGTCAGGATTGTAAATACTAATGTCCATAGTACTTGAATTAATCATCAATTCCTGTTTTTCCATATTGGTTGCAGAAGTGGTCACATATTTCATGGAAATAATAGTAGCATTCTCTGATATTGTAAATTCTTCCTGTTCTGTACATCCAGAACTCATCAGAATTAAAAAAATGAACATAATAGTTATTTTTGCATTATTCATAAATAAATGAATAATCTCTCTGGTATAAAGGACTTTGTAAATTCCAAAGTAATTTTGATTATAATCATATTGTGCCGGTATTGCCAATAAGAATCTCTTTCAGAGATTTCCCAGGAATTCTCCACCAACTCCGCCAAACATAATAATCGATGAGGTAATCAAACATATCAGGCAGGTCAGGAGATTTGCCAGCCTGAACTCATAAGAGCTAATGATCCTGTAGAACATGGATTCGCTTATCAGGTTGAGCCAGAACATCATCAGAACCGGCAGGGAAACAAAATACAGGATTCCTGACAGGGATAATTTGAATGGTTTTCGCAGGTCAGTGTGCAAACTGTCCATTAGCTCTTCCATACTCTTTTTGCAACATAGCAATGTATTGTATGATGAATTTACTCTTCTGGCGTTTGCAGTTCCGTATTTCATTGCAGGAAGAATTCTGGTAATCAACTGTGGGTTTGTTATAACCGGTTTAATAAGAGGAATTTTAGAATTAACTTCAAAATATCTAAGGGTTTGTTGAATCTCGGAGGCTTTATTTGTCAGCCACAAGTACAACAGGGAATCAAAGTTTGTGGAATAAGTTTCCGCGAATTCACAGTATATTGATGAGTACCTGTTTAGAAAATCTAATTTCCGGCGTACAATAGCTATCAAAATTAATCTTTTAACAAATCCGGCTGTCACAAAAAGCAGAAATATCACAATCAGCAGAATCGTAGCATCCATTTTTACAGTACTCATTATATTTGTGGGATATAATTATACTAATGAACTATATACTATGTATTTAAGTTTATTTACCGGAATCTATGTAGAACTATTTTGGCTATGGCTAATAATACCTATGCTAATAAAATTGATAAAGTTTGTAGCATTAATAGTAATAATAGCAATAGTAATTATAATAACAATATTAAGTACCTTGATTGTATCCGTTACTCATTTTTAATCTCAGACGTCCAACGTCTTGCCGTGTTTGCTCTGGAGTATATCCATTATCTTCTTTTTGGCACATTCTTTCTTTCTGGTCTCAATTTTCTTGAAATTTTCAGATTTATATTCAAAACATGACCAGTTAAACAGGACAGACACATCTCCTATTAACTTTCTGTGGACTAGATTTAACCCGGCATTTGTCAGCTCCTTAGTTTCCCAGTCAAGCAGCTTATTTTCCACAAGTATCTCACAATGTTGTGCAAAGCATGCAAAAGAAATTTGAAGGAAATTCAGGACTTCTGTCTCTGTTACAAAACCAAGGTAAAAACAGAACAAAATACGGATCTGCACATCTTCCTTAAGATTCAGGCATCCGTAGATAGCCAGAATCACTGAATAATCACGTGATTTCAGGACAACAAAAGCATCATTAACAGTATGGATCATCAGATCCATAAAACAGGTATTTTCAGGAATCTCAACCTCTATTGCTTCAATAGATGCAGGACAGATGAATTTATCAATATCAGCTGTAGCTACATTACCGCATAATTTTGAATTTCCAAATTTCCATATAATTCTGTTAGCTTCATCATCACATGGTCCCATATTGCAATCCAGGCAATTCCAGACCGTAGACAGGTTATCGAAATCCTCCTGAATATTAGATCCGAGCTTCTTCTTTTCAACACCCTTTACCCTGTCTACAAGATCAAGTCCAAGGGGTGTCAGAGTAGCATACTTATCAACGAGTCCTTTGGTTTTCAAAGACGCAAAAGTCCTGTTGACCAATTCATCATCACCTTCGAAAATAGGGACAAGCATATCAAGACTATTAATTCCCGATGCCAGGAGGCACAAAAGTCGTATATCTTCCGGTTTCATAGTTCCAATAACTGGGTCAGCCTTCATTCCTAAAAGGCTCATCATCATATATTTCAGGTTAGAAATATCGGATTTCTTTCCGGAAAGTATCATGGAAGAAACTACTTCGCCTATACCGATTGTCGCATCTTTTTTATAATCAATAACAATTACCGAACCATGTTTACTGGAATTCTGGAGTTTACAGAGAATAGCATGCGGCAAGGGCCTGTCAACGATAAGGATGTTTTCCAGATTGATGTGTATCGATCTGTCAGTGGTCTGGATTGTCATTTCTTTATCGCTGAGAATAACCTTCCAGGGTGTCCACAGCGTGTTATCGATACTGAAAATGGTATTGATACGTGGAATATCTGCAATTCCTATAAACTCGATCTCACCATAAATCACTCAATCCCTCTTTAATTGTAAAAAGATGTTTTCATGGTTCCCACACCAAAGAAATAATCTCAATCATCCCATGCCAAATATATATTATTAGTATCTATAAGTATTTTGCCGTATATATAATATTAAATAACAGTTCTCTATTTTATTTTCCACAGTTATGGACAATGGCTACATCAATTCTGAGATGTTCGTTTTTATCATCGCAATCAGTCCCCTGTTATAGCTACAAACGAGTTTGAAGCTTAGACAATTGATTAATATGTTCAAGTCTTTCTATTAATCGTAACAATCGGTTATAATTACCGGTTGCAAGGCACTAGAGGAGGATATAACATGTCATCTGACAATAAAAACGATAAATCATATTTCGCCATCATTGCGCTATCAGTAGTGCTGGTGGTGATGTCACTAACTATATATGCCATCTCACAGGATGGAACTGAACAAACTACAGCAGACACAATTACCATGAGCGGATACGCCGAACAGAATGTCGTCCCTGACACCGCATCATTAAGTATAGGCGCTGTCATCCAGGCCGAAACAGCACAGGAAGCATCTGACGAGAATGCTGCCATAATGAGCGCTGTCATATCAGAACTCAAAGCCCTCGGCCTTGAAGACAAGGAAATACAGACATCCTATGTTTCCGTGTATCCGGTCTATAATTATGACGGGGAACGAACCATCACAGGTTATTCCGCATCCAACAGCGTACAGGTCACAACCACAAAACTCGATTACCTGAGCGATATCATCGACAAATCAACTGCATCAGGTGCTAACCAGATAGGAAGTATTTCCTTTTCAGTCTCTGATGACATGCAGGATGAACTTCGTGAAGAGCTTGTAAGTGAAGCTGTAGGCAATGCAAGAGCAAAGGCCAACGAACTTGCTGACACCCTTGATCTAAAAATCACAGGTGTGCAGACTGCATCCATAAACAGCAACAGTAATTCTAAAATCTACTATGCAATGGATGTAGAAGAAGCAGCAATGGATGCAGGCGGAGTTTCCACACCAATAGAACCAGGAGAGTCCACAGTTTCAATGTCAGTACAGGTAACATACTACATTGAATGATATGGACTAATCCATTCAAAAAGCGATTATAAAAACGACCAACCAACCAACCACTCCACTCAGGAGTTGCATGAAAACAAAGATTTTTTTGCAACTCCTCCCTATCCTTTTCCTTCTTTTTACAGATCTGAAAGAGCTTTTATAGATTCAATTACTGATAAAACAAGATGAGTAATTGGGAGTTTATAGTACCTTATCTTGAACATCTTTCATATGTGGGTATTTTCATAACTCTCGGTTTTCTGGGATATTTCATTCCGCTGCCGGAAGAAGTTCTTCTACTCATCGTAGGTTACATTGTCAGTCTTGGTTTCGGAAATCTCTGGATAGTAATCGTTGTCAGTCTGATTGCAGGTGCTTCCGGGGATATATTGCTCTACTGGCTCAGTAAAAACGGAAGCAAATTACTATCACGTTTCGATAGTAATAAAGATAAGAAAAAGATTGCCCGTTATGAGCATTTAATGGAGAACCACGGTGGCAAAACCATTTTCACATTCCGGCTTATAGTAGGCCTTCGCTTTTTCGGCCCTGTAGTTGCCGGGTCTGCAAACGTGCCCTGGCGCAAATTCGTATTCTATGACCTGTTAGCCCTTTTGTCATTTTACCCAGTTCTCATAACAGCAGGATACATATTCCATAGCAATCTCCAGAACCTGATAACTGATGTCAGTGTTCTGAGTCATGTAATCTTCTTTGCCGTTATGGGCTTAATCGCAATAGTCCTTAGTATCTATTACAAGAAGAACTTCTCACGCTGAATTCAAAAAGTACACTTTGCTCATCTTATTGAAACTTATTGAGCCTGATTAATTTCCAATTTCTTCAACTAACAACCTTACGGCCTTCGGTCCGTTCAATTCCACTGCCATCTCACGCATTTCTGCAAGCTTGTTTCTGTACTTTTCATCACTAATAAGCAGCCTGACGTTTTCAAGTATATCTTCGGGAGATGCAGAGTAGTCCATCATTTTTCCAAGGCCATCTTCCTCAATAACAAAAGCATTGTTCTGCTGTTCACTATGCTTCTGATCAGGAACGCTTATCATCGGAACTCCAAAGCTCAGGGCTTCCATCATGGTACTGTGACCTCCAGGAGCGATAACAAGGTCTGAAGCCTTCATATATGGGAACTGGTCATCGATGAATTTCAGAATTGTAACATTCTCCGGTAATTCTCCAAGACTTGCAGGGTCAACGCTTGGGCCTGAAAGCAAAGTATAATTGATGGAACTATCCAGACCTGCAGCTTCAATTACTTTTCTAAAAATAGGTTCACGGTAGCCAAATCCACCAACTGTACAGAGTACGTGCGGACGCTGTAGTTCTCCGGTTTTTGTTTCCCCAAAGGTCTTTCCTATAAGCGGACCACTGAAAAACACTTTTTCCCATGTCTTTTTCCTGAACTCCAGATTCTTCCTGCATACTGTGTGTGGCAACGGAAAATCAGGAATTATTACTTTATCAGCCATCCTGAACATTCCGGTGTAAGATTTTTTCACAAGCTCGGCTACTATTTTACTTGACACGCCTTTACCCTTGAAGAACTCCTCCATATTTGACTGGTTCACAATCAAATAGCATGGAATACCGCGGGATTTAGCACTTAGCATTCCCATGAAATAACTGTCTGATATTACAACATCAGGCTTTGTTCTCTTGAGAAGCTTGCGTATCTTTATTATGCCCAGAAACTGTCCTCTCTTGAAAGTTGCAAGAATAGACTTTTTCAGATTCAGGGAACCTGCTTTACCGACAAGAGTTATTTCCGAGGGGACCTTGTGGGTCTTAAGTCCCTTACGTTCAATAAGTTCCTTAGAATACCCGTAAGCTCCAACATGTACATCATGCCCGGCAGAAGCAAGCTCTCTTCCAATGGATATACATCGGCTGGTGTGTCCAAGACCTTCGCCGCAGACAAATATCATTACTTTCATCTTAACACCAAAAAATAGTCAGAACAAAAACCTGACTGGTGCATTTACGTTTTTATCTCTTAAAAATACTTTCATTATCAATCTATTATCTGTGTATTTTGTTTTTCAAAAAAGTAATGTGCGATTACACATTTTACAAATGTTTAATTGTTAACAACGCGTCCGATTCTGGAAACCTGTGGCTGCTTTGATATCCTGTACAACAGGAAAGGTAAACCTGAACCAAAGAACTGCTGTGCAAGGTGCATTGTCATATTACAGATGTACGGGTGTTTATCCCTGTTGTCACCGCACACGAGGCTGACAGCCCTATCTACTACCTCCACTCCAGTAGAGTAGTCACCCTCGTGTGGCATGCGTTTTTCCATATTAAAGATAAGCTCTATCCATGCATTTATTTCATGGCTGATGTGTTTCCAGATTGGTTCATCAATCATCATGTAAGACCTGCCCTTCTCAATGTTTCTGAAATACTCTCTGAAAGTATCTCCTTCTGCCACAGTATAGACTCTCCCCATCCTGCCTGTGTGGCTGTCAGTGGTCACAGCCATTCCTTTCCTGAAACGCTGTGCCAGGACCATTGAGAAAAAGTTCTTCTGCTTCAGGTCCTGCATGTTGTATTCGATCACCGGGAAATGTTTTGCAAGCTCAGGCACAGCCATGATATTCGGTTTTTCTCCTGGTTTAAACCAGAACGGGTGATTGTACATGTGCAGGATGTCATTATCATTAAAGTAGTCAAGAAGCATATATACATCCTGCTTTTTCTGTACAATTGTCTCCATCTCGGCATATTGCCCCTTATCAAATTCAAAAGCATTGATGTGGATAGTGTGCCCTACATTTTCCATGTCAGTTATGGACAATTCCACTCCAGAGGTAAGATTATCCCTTTTCCATCCCATTCTGTCATATGCTTTCACAGTATCATGATCTGTAAATGTCACAAAATTGAGTCCATCTGATAATCCTTTTTTAAAAAGATTTTCAGGTTTAGTTAAATAGCTTGCAGGCACGTCATAGGAGCAGGAAGTGTGTACATGCAGGTCTGCCTTACAAAAGCCATTTTCAAGAAGTTCTATCGCTCTGTCGGATGCAATTATTTTTTGCATTGTGCTGTCCTGTTTGTGGAACACCCTATCCCTCCTGTTTTATTGAAATCCCGTTTATATTCGGTTTTTCTTCTATGTGTGCATATGTCTCTTACTAGAAATAAATAGTTAATCTACATCATCTATAGTTATCTCTATTTTCTATATAATAAACAAATAAATACATATCAGACACTTTTATACATATGTCCGAGTACAAGACAAGTCCCGATAAACGTATGATTTTTCTGATATTCGTGTGTGGCGAAGGACTTGGTCACACAGGAAGATGCATTTCTCTTGCATCTGAAATTCTGAGCGCAGGTCACACCGTTTTCATTGGAGCCTACGGCTATTCACAGAAATTAATAGAGGAGTCCGGACACATTGTTGAGGAGATACCTCAGGAACTGCGGCTCTGCGGCAAAAAAGGTTCACTTGATCTGAAAAGTTCAATACTTTCAACTGCAAAAGGAATTTCCCTGGGTAATATCAATTCAGTCACAAAACTGATAGAAAAAACAAAGCCGGATTTTGTGATATCAGATGGTTACTACAACGGGATAATAGCTGCAAAACGCAAAAAGGTTCCTGTATGCATGATAGTGAACCAGTCAAATATGCAGGACTTTTTCAGGAACAAGGGCTTTGTAATAGGGACTGTAGGGTATACAGTTAAGAAATTCTATACATGGATTTACAGGAATGTGGATATGATATTCGTTCCTGATTTTGTTCCACCTTTTACTATATGTGGTTCCAATCTTTCATTCCCTGATGAAGTAAAGGATAAAATTAGATTCAGTGGTCCTGTGCTCAGAAAAAAACATGAGAAAGTTATTCCGATAAAAGACTTAAATCATCCGCATGTACTTTGCAGTATAGGAGGTTTCGGCTACCGTATCCAGATATTCAAAACACTGTTGGAGACTGCAAAAATGGACGACAGCATAAACTATACTCTGATAGGCGGTCCGGATCTGGATTATGATCTCCTTGAAGATGTCCCTGAAAATGTAGATATTAAGCGTCTTATTCCTGATCCTTTTCCATATTATCGGTCAGTGGACCTTGTAATTTGTGCAGGAGGGCATGGAACAATTACGGAATCTCTCAGTTACGGGCTTCCGGTAATTTCATTCCCTGACAAATCACACAATGAACAGGAAAATAATGCACAGTTCATCGAAGATAATGGGTATGGCAGAAGATTCTCTTACTCCGTAACACCTGAAGAACTGTTGCAGGCAATACGCTCTCTGGCAGATGATGAAAAATACAGGTCAAATGTATCTATATTAAAAGGGCAGGCCATGAACTGTCACGGACCTACTTTCATAAGGGAAAAGCTGGAGGAATATTTATCCTCAGTTCCCAGGGTGCATTCTCATCAGCAACTCTATTAACCTGAATAATTCTTCGTGGTCATGCAGGACTATGTCAGCGTGTTCGAGTTCTTTCCTGGTTAGATAAGTAGGTATGCCGATGGTGAATACTCCTGCATTTTTGGCAGATTCAACTCCAAGAATTGCATTTTCAACCACGATGCAATTTTCTTTGCTGACTTTTAGCATTTCAACGGCTTTATTGTATGGGTCTGGTGCCGGCTTTCCTTTTTCCGTATCATCGCCGCTGACAATAACATCAAAGATTCCCGGGAAATATTTAGCCATCATCATTTCCACAATTTTCCTGTCAGATCCCGAAACAACTGCAAGTCTGAATTTACCATTGATTTGCCTGAGGATATCGTCAACACCATCAAACAGGATGACATTATCCCTGTCAAAAAGCTGATGTTTTCTTTCAGGTAATGTTGTGAGTATTGCTTCCATGTCTATGGACTCATTTACATTCATCCCAAGGACTCTTTTCACAATTCCTGAATCATTTTCGCCTTCAAGGGCGAATATGTCTCTTTCATCTATGGAGATTCCAGCTTCCATAAATGCATTTTTCCACGCCATTGCATGCAGGTGCATAGAATCTAGGAGCACACCGTCCATATCAAATATCAGAGCTTCCATAACAACTGAAAATTTGTACGTGGATATATCTAATTAATCTAAGGTTCAACCATAGATTATGAAATCTATATATTTCTACTAAAAGGAACCACAATCCTCTTTACACTTTCAGGACAATTTATTGTATATGGATAAGGGCGGGGCAATTTTTGCTTTATTGACGGTGTCTACTGTCATGCTTGGTTCATGGTTTTTTGCAGGATTGCATGTTTCAATGACAACTGAAGAGCTTGCATACAGGACACTTTATGAATTAGAGGGCAATATTGAGTTAAGGGAGTACGGGGAAATTACATTTGTTTCCACGTCATCAAATGATATTGATGATGCTTTTTCGATACTTTCGTCTTATATTTCCCGTAAAAATATGGAAAAGAAGAACATTGATATGATATTTCCTGTTATCATAGTTGGGGATGACACTATAGTAAATATGTCGTTTATACTACCGGCTGAATATAGTGCTGATACTGCACCCTCCCCGATAAATCCGGAAATCACAATTCATAACGTTTCTTCAAGGAAAGTGGCTGCAATCAGATTCTCGGGGTATGCAAAAAGCGATATTATCGAAGAAAAACGTTCAGTTCTAATATCAAAACTTGATGAAAATGATCTTGTAACTAAAGGAGATTTTTTCCTGATGTGCTACAATCCTCCATGGATTCCCCCTGCTCTGATGCGAAATGAAATTGCTGTTGAGGTGGAATAATTGGCAAAAAAATACAAATTATCTTTATTTATATTCAGGCGTGACCTCAGGATTGAAGATAATACTGCTTTGAATCTTGCAATAAAAAACTCTGATAAGGTCATTGCATGTTTCATTTTTGATCCAAGGCTTGCTGATGAAAATCGAAAACATTTCAATCCAAATTCATTCCAGTTCCTGCTGGAATGTCTTGAAGATCTGGGTGAGCAGTTAAAGTCCATAAACGGAAGTTTGATATTATTATCCGGTCTTCCTGAAGATATCATTAAGGATTTGAAAGGTAAACATGAAATTGATGCTGTCTTTTTCAACAAGGATTACACGCCTTTTAGCAGGAAACGTGATTCTGCGATTATAAAATCCTGTGAGGATTCTGGTATTGATATTGTAAGCTGCCATGATGCTTTACTGCACGAACCTGGTACGGTGCTTACAAACGAAGGCAAAACATATTCTGTGTTCTCCCAGTTCTTCAAAAAAGCTTCACAAAAAGGGATTCCGTTTCCAAAAACAGCTGAAGGGGGTCAAATTTATTCTGGAATCCTGGATGGAGATCAGGTTGAAATTTCTGATTTTTCAATTGAGAGAAATACTTCTCTATTTACAAAAGGAGGCAGAAGCCATGCTCTTTCAGTCCTTCAGGATATAAGCGGTTTCAGTAACTATGACAATGAACGTGACTATCCGTCAATAGCAGGAACTACGGGACTTTCGGCTCATAATAAACTGGGAACTATATCTGTACGTGAATTTTATCACTACGTTGAAAATGAACTGGGAAAGGCCCACACCCTCATAAATGAACTTCACTGGCGCGATTTTTTCACCCATATTGCTGTTGCACATCCTTATGTTTTTACAGGTGCTTTTAAGAAGAAATTTGACTCACTTTCATGGTCAAATGATGATAAGTTATTTGATGCATGGTGCCGGGGACAAACCGGTTTTCCAATTGTTGATGCTGGAATGAGAGAACTCAACACGACAGGATACATGCATAATCGTGTTAGGATGATTGTTTCATCTTTCCTCGTGAAGGATCTGCATATTGACTGGAAATGGGGTGAACGATATTTTGCCAGCAGGCTTGTGGATTATGACTCATGCGTGAATAATGGCAATTGGCAGTGGGCTGCATCAACCGGTGCGGATTCACAGCCATATTTCAGGATATTCAATCCATGGCTTCAGCAGAAAAAGTTTGATCCAGATTGCCTGTATATTAAAAAATGGGTTCCTGAACTTGAAGCTCCTTCACCTAAAACTATTCATTCAATGGAAAAGGGGCAGCAACTATTAGGAGTTGATTATCCGCAGCCGCTTGTGGTTCATTCGGAGGAAAGGAATGTTGCACTTACAGCTTTCAAGTCAGTTGGTTGATAGGCGATTACTTATTTTATCTGTTTTTATTTTTTGAATTTTTCTCACTGATAATTCACAAAATACTTATTTGTTGAAAATCCTAAGAATGTAAAGACTGTGAGGTTTTACATGAGCAAGGATCTTGTCAGGAAAATATTTGATAAGCATTTGGAGCACGATTGTTTTTTTGATAAAAAGATGCTAAATGTTGCTGTAGAGTCTTCTTCTTTGACATTCAATACTCTCCCTAACAAGACTATAAGGTTAATTCACTTTAAAAAAGAGATAAATCCTTCCCGCCTGGGTATAATTCTGGGAGTTGGAAAAAGTACCATTACTTCAACGATTGATACTCTTGAGAAAAATGGTCTGGTAGTAAGGAATAATGACCCGAATGATATGAGAAAACAACTTATATCTTTAACTGATGCCGGGGAAGACTATCATTCCGAACTTATGGATATGATCACTGAACGTGTTTCTTCTATTTCTGATTCGTATGGTATGAGTGAATCTGATCTCGTTGAATATTACGATCACCTGTCTCAAATGGTATCAATTTTAAACAAATATATTTTTGAAACCTAATTTCTTTTCATCGGATTCCCTGATTCCTTTGTCATATTTTTTTTCTTGTTCTGATGTATAGATCACATTTTGTCACTAGATTTATTTTACGTTTAATGATTACAATTAAGTGTAATTACTTTTTGCAAATATCTATATTCCTGAGTGTTGTATGTACTTTTGGTACAGATATAAGTCGATTAGCTTAAATATTAGTTCATATATGAACTATATTGCAATTTTAATTGTTTTAAATCAACTAATATTGAGTAGTGGTGGAATGAATACAAATAATATGTCAAAAAGAGTATTTTCCTTATCCTTGCTGATGCTTGTGATGCTCATCTTAACAGCATCTTCTGCTTCAGCAACTGATTCAGGAGTCAGTGATGTTGTCAGGACTCTTCCTGATTCTGTCACGCCGGAAACTGAATTTACAGTTGTATTGGAAATCGAAGGAGATTCTCCATTAGTTGTTGGTATTGTAGAGAACATCCCTTCAGGTCTGTCTTTCCCGGCAGATGATGGAGATATCAGTTCATCATGTGATTTTACGGTGGATCGTGATAACATGACAATTGCATTTTCCGCAATAGACGTTAACACGATAAGCTACACGCTGGTCTCTTCCTCAACTGGATTTTATGATTTTTCAGGTGAATGGGTAGATCTTCTTTATCAGGATGTAGAGATTGATGTTCTTGCAAATCGTCTGGAACCAATAAGTGGAGATAGTGTTTTTGAAGTAGCAGAAAGCTCCGGGACAGGTACTGGTTCAGGTAGCAATTCCGGTAGTGGTTCTTCAGGAAGCAGCACTGGTTGCAGCTTACAAACAATTCCTGCAAATGAGACTGAATCGCCAGAAGTTGTTACAATTGATCTGAAAGCAGCATCTGAGGGTGAAGAAGATGTTCTTAAGAGCACAGATGATTCAGATAGCTCTGGAGGTGTTGATGGTACTGAAAGCTCTGCTGATGCCGCTGCAGAAAGCAATGAAGGGGTAGAAAGCTCTGCTAATTCCACTCCTGGTTTTAGTAGTACATTAAGCTGCTTTGCATTTGTTCTGTCTCTGGCAGTCGTTGGTACCAGGAGAAGAAGGTGATAATTATGTCTGCAAATAATGTTTTTGTAAGATCGGCTCAGATCCTTATGATTATTTCATCCGTTTTTGCTATAATGTGTCTGCCGGCAGCGGCAGTTTATGAAAATGAAATTCCGTGTGATGCTAATGGCAATGAGATCCTGGCTGAAGAGGAACTATCTGCTGCAATTTGCGATCTTATGCTTGGTTCCGGTGAGCTTTCTCTTGATGATGTAGGTGATGCAGCTTATGTTTATACTTACTGGGACGGTGAACCTTTGACTATTACTGATCACTATAACAGTAGAGAAGTGACTCTTTACCGACCTGTAGAAAGGATAGCACTGGCTTCTACACCTTCTGTGAGGATAATTGCTTCACTTGGTGCCGCTGACAGAGTTGTCGGTGTTTATCAGAACATAATAGATGACGATGGTTTGCTGGTAACCAGAGCTTATCCTGAACTTCGTGATCTTCCCTCTATTGGATCAGGTTCTACTCCTAATGCCGAAGCTATAGTGGATATTGAGCCTGATGTTGTATTCTATTCTGCGGCAAGTACGGCTGCAGATTTGCAGGATAGTACGGGTATTCCGGTTGTTGCTTTAAGCGCTACTTTTGGTCTGGATTTTGATGAAGAGGCAGGTGCTTATGATGTATGGAGGCTTGCAGGCAAAATCATTGGTGAAGAAGACAGGGCTGAAGAACTTGTGAGTTATGCTGAAGATCATGTAGATTCAATATCCTCTATGTCCTCTTCCATTGCAACAGAAGACAAGCTCAATGCTTACATCGCAACCGGTGGAAGTAATGAGATTATCAAGTGTGCACCAACTTATTATGCACTGGAAATTGCAGGTGGTAATAATGTAGCAACAGGCCAGCCTTCAAGCTGGGGTTCAGCCACGGTTACAAAAGAGCAGATAATCGCATGGGATCCGGAAGTTATTTTCATAAGGTATTATCAGGTAGACCAGTCTCTGGATAAGGATACTGTCCTTGATGATGATACTCTTGTTGATGTATCAGCTGTTGATCAGTCTAAAGTATACTACATACGAGGTTCTTCTAATGGAATGGATCCAGCAATTGCAATGGCTGATGCTTATCGCATGGTTAAGCTGATGTACCCTGATGAGTCTGAAAATATTGATGTGGAAGCTGAGGGTAATGCAATATATAAGGAATTCTACGGTGAAGATGACCTGTATACAGAAATGCTCGATGATTTCGGGGTATTTGAGCGCTGGAATGCTGTGGTATATTAAAATATGGACTTCGAATTAATTTGTGAAGGTCGGGTAATCTGATATCGAAGCTGTGTTTGTCATAAGTTCAAGTGATGACTGATATATGTGGTAAACACAGCAAATTTTTTAACGAGTGAATATATATGGCATCTTCTCAGGAAAATGTAAGTTCTGTTCATGCTATTAAAAATGATTATCAAAAAACAAGAAAAAGAAAAGTCATCATTATTGGTTTTTTATTTTTTCTGTTGATTGCTATTGTGGGATTTGCCTCTACTATAGGGGTTATAAATTTCTCAATTACTGAGGTCTATCATACAATATTTGATCACTTTTTTCCAGGATATTTTCAGGTAAGTGGAAAAGCAGAGAGGGTTGTCTGGAATATTAGGCTTCCAAGGGTCTGTCTTGGAATTCTTTCAGGTATTGGTCTTGGGCTTGCAGGTGCGGTAATGCAGGGGATTCTAAGAAATCCATTGGCTTCTCCATATACGCTGGGAATCTCCTCTGCTTCTGGTTTTGGTGCTGCGGTGGCAATTACACTCGGTTCCGGTTTACTGGATGGTGAATATCTTATCATCGGAAATGCGTTTGCAGGTGCACTCATCTCTTCCATTGTGGTTCTCGCACTTTCCGGGAAAAAGGGTACCAGTCCTGAAACAATGCTACTTGCAGGTATTGCAATGATGTTCCTTTTTTCATCAAGTGTTGCATTGCTCCAGTATTTTGCAAGTGATGAAGCAGCAAAAGAAGTTACTTTCTGGCTTATTGGCAGCCTGTCCTATGCTGATTGGGACAAAGTAAAAGTAATATTTATTGTACTGGTCCTTACGGTTCCTTTGCTTATGTGGAAAGCACGGGATCTCAATATAATCATTGCAGGTGATGATACTGCAAAAAGCCTGGGTCTGAATGTTCCAAAGATCAGAGTTATGTTAATGGTGCTTGCTTCTTTACTAACTGCCAGCATTGTTTGTTTCACAGGTACGATAGGATTCATTGGTCTTGTGGCACCACACATAACCCGTATGATAATCGGAGGTGATAATCGCTTTGTATTTCCTGTATCTGCTTTGGTCGGGGGAGTTTTACTCTCTGTTGCAGATATCGTTGCAATAACTGTGATGTCTCCGATTATATTGCCCATCGGAATAGTCACTTCGTATATGGGTGTTCCACTGTTTATGTATTTGATAGTCAGGAAAAGAAAGGATTACTGGTGAATATGGTTTTGGAGTTGAAACTAATATGAGAATGATCTTGCAGGGTGTCAGTTTTGATTATTCCAGTTCTTCTGTGTTAAAGGATGTTAATATGGAATTGCATCCGGGTGAGATTCTGGGAATCATCGGGCCCAATGGTGCCGGGAAGTCAACACTTATCAAATGCATTGACAGAATTCTGGATCCGCAAGGATCTGTGATGCTTAATGGTTCTGATATGGGTAAAATGGATCGTATGGATGTTGCAAAATGTATTGCTTATGTCCCACAGTCTCCTGATATCTCATTCCCGACTACCGTGCTGGATACTGTTCTTATGGGCAGGAGACCACATTCTTCATGGAATTTTTCCCAAAATGACATTGATAAGGCGTTGAATGCTCTTGATATGTTGAATATTTCTGATCTTGCAATGAGGGATTTTGCCGAGATCAGTGGAGGCCAGCAGCAAAGAGTATTTATTGCCCGTGCAATTGCCCAGGAAACTGGTATTATGCTGTTGGATGAGCCTACAAGCAGTCTTGACATCAAGTATCAGATGTCCCTGATGGAGATTCTGAAAAAGCTGGTGGAAGAGCTTGATATTTCAGTGGTCATGGCTATTCATGATTTGAATATGGCAGTCCGCTATTCTAACCGCCTTCTTCTGATGTCAGATGGAAGGATTGTAGCTGCCGGAGAACCTCTGGATGTTCTGAATGAGAATAACATGAGGGTACACTATGGTGTTGAAGCTGTGGCTAAAAGTGAGAATGGTGTTCCTTACATTGTCCCTCTGAAACTGGTTTAGAATTGTTTTCTTAATTATAATTTGAGAAAAAAGTGTACAAAAACATGTTTTTATACGCAACATTAATATGTTAGTGTGTTATCTGTTAGTTGCTTCTTTTGCGGGGGTTGCCCAGCCTGGCCAAAGGCGCAGGGCTTAGGACCATATTCATAGGGCTTCATAGCATTTCTATGAAAAATAGATGTCTTTTTGCGTAATATTAATATGTGAGCAATATATTTAATGACTATTCTTTTGTGCGGGGGTTGCCCAGCTTGGCCAAAGGCGATGGGCTTAGGACCCATTCTCGTAGGAGTTCGTGCGTTCGAATCGCACCTCCCGCATCATTTACTATGTTATGATGGTTTTGATTTTGAATGTGAGGATTCTGTCCTGCATTTTATCTAGGTAACCTATTTCAATCCTTGTTATAATGGATCTTGATTTAGAATTGCATATTACAAAGTTCGGCATAAGTTGGGATTTCGGTTTCAATCCTTGTTTTAGTGGATCTTGATTTTGAATGTTCTTAATTTTGTACTATCATCTAGTTCTAATCTAGTTTCAATCCTTGTTTTAGTGGATCTTGATTTTGAATCCCCTCGCTATAGCTTGTTATAGGCACAGAGATTGAGTTTCAATCCTTGTTTTAGTGGATCTTGATTTTGAATACGTACTGGATTCAACCCTGATCAGCTCTTACAATGGTTTCAATCCTTGTTTTAGTGGATCTTGATTTTGAATAGGCAACAATGAAGACCTCGTTATAAAGTATTATTTGTTTCAATCCTTGTTTTAGTGGATCTTGATTTTGAATGCGGCAAGTAGTAATTTTGGTGACGTTGAAATATGTTTCAATCCTTGTTTTAGTGGATCTTGATTTTGAATACAGAATCTATTTTCTGTTGCTTTCTTTTTTCTCTGTTTCAATCCTTGTTTTAGTGGATCTTGATTTTGAATCCCATAAGTTCAGTGAGAGAAACTCCACCCTTCACGTTTCAATCCTTGTTTTAGTGGATCTTGATTTTGAATCGTTAGAAATAATTCAAGTGCTAAAGGAGAAGTATGTTTCAATCCTTGTTTTAGTGGATCTTGATTTTGAATCATTACAAAGACATTCCTAAGAATGGTAAGTGCGTAAGTTTCAATCCTTGTTTTAGTGGATCTTGATTTTGAATAGGCTGAATTTGCCCGTTCTTGTACCATTTGTAGGTTTCAATCCTTGTTTTAGTGGATCTTGATTTTGAATAACCGACTACAACGCCCGACAAATCTCTTTTAGAAGTTTCAATCCTTGTTTTAGTGGATCTTGATTTTGAATTTGGCAGTCTGTGTCTTCGTAGCAGTCTATTACAGTTTCAATCCTTGTTTTAGTGGATCTTGATTTTGAATTCCTATATACCGCTCTTTATCCGTTTCAAGACGTCGTTTCAATCCTTGTTTTAGTGGATCTTGATTTTGAATTCATACCTCTATTTCCTCTATATCCTCTATGTAATTGTTTCAATCCTTGTTTTAGTGGATCTTGATTTTGAATTCATACCTCTATTTCCTCTATATCCTCTATGTAATTGTTTCAATCCTTGTTTTAGTGGATCTTGATTTTGAATCTTGTATAAGATCAAGATTGGCTGATCAGGTATCGTATAGTTTCAATCCTTGTTTTAGTGGATCTTGATTTTGAATGCAGGGATATTTGGCTTATGTGTATGGGTAGCTATGTTTCAATCCTTGTTTTAGTGGATCTTGATTTTGAATCGTCAGTATGCAATTTTGCATGATCCTATTACTCTGTTTCAATCCTTGTTTTAGTGGATCTTGATTTTGAATAGGATTGATTCTTAATACTCCTGCAAAAACAAAAGCGTTTCAATCCTTGTTTTAGTGGATCTTGATTTTGAATAGCAATAGCCAGTGGAAGCGAGACTGGATATGAGCGTTTCAATCCTTGTTTTAGTGGATCTTGATTTTGAATCCATGTAAGCACCTCTAAAAAATATGTATAACACCGCTGTTTCAATCCTTGTTTTAGTGGATCTTGATTTTGAATACTAAGACGCATAGTTGTGTCCCTGGCTACATCTAGTTTCAATCCTTGTTTTAGTGGATCTTGATTTTGAATCTACATGATCCTACTGGACCACTTGAAACACAATGTTTCAATCCTTGTTTTAGTGGATCTTGATTTTGAATAAACATCGCAATATCCTCGTACATTAGCCATTTTAAGTTTCAATCCTTGTTTTAGTGGATCTTGATTTTGAATAAACCCTGTAGCCAAAACTTTAGGGTAACCTGTTTTTGGTTTCAATCCTTGTTTTAGTGGATCTTGATTTTGAATTTAGCTTTCTTCAAATCGTAACTCATCCTATCACCCAGTTTCAATCCTTGTTTTAGTGGATCTTGATTTTGAATGCAATATAGTAACGGATGCTCTCGGAGGGCAGCAGTTTCAATCCTTGTTTTAGTGGATCTTGATTTTGAATTCCCCATTCACATTTCCATAGAGCGAGACTTCAGAGTTTCAATCCTTGTTTTAGTGGATCTTGATTTTGAATCGTATCAATAGCGGCAGGAGAGGTAAGCTTTAACATCAGTTTCAATCCTTGTTTTAGTGGATCTTGATTTTGAATAATTGCAAAATGTGAGAAGAGACAAGGGCTATATGAGTTTCAATCCTTGTTTTAGTGGATCTTGATTTTGAATAGATCCCACATTCAATTCTGCCACAGACCCTGCAAGTTTCAATCCTTGTTTTAGTGGATCTTGATTTTGAATCCGCATCGTTCGCATACGAATGGAATACACCACCTCTGTTTCAATCCTTGTTTTAGTGGATCTTGATTTTGAATAAAAAAGGCGACTCAGTAAAAGTATTACTGTTAGAGTTTCAATCCTTGTTTTAGTGGATCTTGATTTTGAATGTGGTTTCTCTTGTTGGTCTTTCAAAAACTAACTTGTTTCAATCCTTGTTTTAGTGGATCTTGATTTTGAATGACATAACATGCCAGGAAGAACTTTATTCTAATGGGTTTCAATCCTTGTTTTAGTGGATCTTGATTTTGAATGTGTGATTTTTGACCTGTCAAGATTAAGAAGAGGAAGTTTCAATCCTTGTTTTAGTGGATCTTGATTTTGAATCTGGTGTATATCGTGTTGGTGGACATTTTATTGTCAAGTTTCAATCCTTGTTTTAGTGGATCTTGATTTTGAATTGTCATTACTCTTAAACAGTCGTCAAGCGATTGAACCGGTTTCAATCCTTGTTTTAGTGGATCTTGATTTTGAATCTTTCTTCGCCTTCGAACTGATAGATACCAGATGCGAGTTTCAATCCTTGTTTTAGTGGATCTTGATTTTGAATCATCAGTAAGCAAATGGGACTTAGGACCCTGAAATACAGTTTCAATCCTTGTTTTAGTGGATCTTGATTTTGAATTTTTCCTCTATTTCCTCTATGTCAGGGAAATAATAGTTTCAATCCTTGTTTTAGTGGATCTTGATTTTGAATGGAGCTACTAATGTCCGTCATGGAAATGACGGTGAGTTTCAATCCTTGTTTTAGTGGATCTTGATTTTGAATTACAGGCAGTAGATACTCTTTGTAAGTTCCTTATGGAGTTTCAATCCTTGTTTTAGTGGATCTTGATTTTGAATTCGGCCTTACAATAATAACTGTGGCCGGGGGTGCAGCATTGTTTCAATCCTTGTTTTAGTGGATCTTGATTTTGAATTTGAATCCAACGGAGCAATTGACCTAAATACGCAGTTTCAATCCTTGTTTTAGTGGATCTTGATTTTGAATATGAGCATTGGAACAGCAACAGCAAAAGAATATACTTTGTTTCAATCCTTGTTTTAGTGGATCTTGATTTTGAATAGTACATGGTGATAAGATGGCAGATATCACAATTGATAAGTTTCAATCCTTGTTTTAGTGGATCTTGATTTTGAATTTGTTCACTTTGTCCCCGGGGATTACTACAGAATGACGTTTCAATCCTTGTTTTAGTGGATCTTGATTTTGAATACATTAACAATACAATTCTTACAGGAAAAGGACACTGTTTCAATCCTTGTTTTAGTGGATCTTGATTTTGAATTTGGTGACAAAGCAGTTGAGGAACTTGACAAAATGTTTCAATCCTTGTTTTAGTGGATCTTGATTTTGAATCCTTGTCAGGAAGCTTTTTATTTTTGACATAGTTGGTTTCAATCCTTGTTTTAGTGGATCTTGATTTTGAATGGTAATATTCGCTACACAGCGCCCTCAGAGCGTGGAGTTTCAATCCTTGTTTTAGTGGATCTTGATTTTGAATCGTTTTATAATGTACATGATTGTACATTTTGCTACTATTTTTAGTTTCAATCCTTGTTTTAGTGGATCTTGATTTTGAATTACATTTGTGAAAGCTCCTGGAGTGGTCGCTGAAAGAGTTTCAATCCTTGTTTTAGTGGATCTTGATTTTGAATATTCATTAATCAAGTGTTGGGGTTCTAATATGAAACGTTTCAATCCTTGTTTTAGTGGATCTTGATTTTGAATAAAATAAGCTCTGTATCTCTATTCATGTCTATATCAAGTTTCAATCCTTGTTTTAGTGGATCTTGATTTTGAATGAAACAACTGGACAAGTAGGAAAGTACATGCTTTCTGGTTTCAATCCTTGTTTTAGTGGATCTTGATTTTGAATGGTGTTTTGAGGAAAGGAAGTGTTAAAAAAATGACAGAGTTTCAATCCTTGTTTTAGTGGATCTTGATTTTGAATGGGATAATGCAACGCAAAGATTTTACAGTAAGAAAGTTTCAATCCTTGTTTTAGTGGATCTTGATTTTGAATAACGCTTGTTCCAAGGTCAAAGATAAACCATGACAGTTTCAATCCTTGTTTTAGTGGATCTTGATTTTGAATAGGAGAGTTTAAAAATGCCAAAAAATCCAAATATAAAGTTTCAATCCTTGTTTTAGTGGATCTTGATTTTGAATATTCACCTTACACTACTATACACGAACATCTAATAGTTTCAATCCTTGTTTTAGTGGATCTTGATTTTGAATTCCTTAGACCAAAGCACAACACCTTCGTACAGCCGAGTTTCAATCCTTGTTTTAGTGGATCTTGATTTTGAATTTGCATTGTTAGATGTTGTGATGTTGGCATATACAGTTTCAATCCTTGTTTTAGTGGATCTTGATTTTGAATTTGCATTGTTAGATGTTGTGATGTTGGCATATACAGTTTCAATCCTTGTTTTAGTGGATCTTGATTTTGAATATCCTGAGATAGTTTTTTCCCGTCTGTCGTAAAATCGTTTCAATCCTTGTTTTAGTGGATCTTGATTTTGAATGCGACTTTTCCTGCAAGCAGTGATAGATAATCTTCTTGTTTCAATCCTTGTTTTAGTGGATCTTGATTTTGAATATGTAATTCATATACTCTTGGTATGTACCTTCACAAAGTTTCAATCCTTGTTTTAGTGGATCTTGATTTTGAATAATATGATAATAAAAAATCTATGAAAAAAACTATATATTGTTTCAATCCTTGTTTTAGTGGATCTTGATTTTGAATTCATCAACTTGAAAGGTACAATATACTCTAATAATTGTTTCAATCCTTGTTTTAGTGGATCTTGATTTTGAATCTGGATGGAGATCATGATTCAAATAATGATACTTTCGTTTCAATCCTTGTTTTAGTGGATCTTGATTTTGAATAATCTCATTAGAGCTTTAGACACACAACAAATTAACGTTTCAATCCTTGTTTTAGTGGATCTTGATTTTGAATCACATTCATTGTGCAAGATGTAATCGGAAGTTCACAGGTTTCAATCCTTGTTTTAGTGGATCTTGATTTTGAATAAGAACATTTTCAGGGAAACATTGATATTGAAAATAGTTTCAATCCTTGTTTTAGTGGATCTTGATTTTGAATAATATATACACTGTTGTCAGCACCAACCTTGGCGTTGTTTCAATCCTTGTTTTAGTGGATCTTGATTTTGAATGAAACCATCATTGAAAACGCAGAGGGAGACGATGCGGTTTCAATCCTTGTTTTAGTGGATCTTGATTTTGAATGTTAATGCCATATATGTTAATATGGTTTAATGTTATTGTTTCAATCCTTGTTTTAGTGGATCTTGATTTTGAATAAATCATCCAATCTTTATTATCCAGAGTCCATGTGTTTCAATCCTTGTTTTAGTGGATCTTGATTTTGAATTGAAACAAAAAACAAATTTCCACAATGCCCAGCTTGTTTCAATCCTTGTTTTAGTGGATCTTGATTTTGAATCTGTCTTTCATCACAAGTAGAACCCCAAGCACTATGTTTCAATCCTTGTTTTAGTGGATCTTGATTTTGAATATTCACCATTTGCAGAAGTCATAAAAAGAGTTGAGTAGTTTCAATCCTTGTTTTAGTGGATCTTGATTTTGAATGCACTGGAATATTATTGTTATAATGCAGATAATCTAAAGTTTCAATCCTTGTTTTAGTGGATCTTGATTTTGAATTCTCCAAATATCAATTGTATATCTGATAATGAGTGGTTTCAATCCTTGTTTTAGTGGATCTTGATTTTGAATATTATCTGCATTATAACAATAATATTCCAGTGCAGGTTTCAATCCTTGTTTTAGTGGATCTTGATTTTGAATCACGGCAAAGAAGATGTAGGACATGCTTGGTACTCCGGTTTCAATCCTTGTTTTAGTGGATCTTGATTTTGAATGCACCAGACCAATCATAGTTAGTCCCATCAGCAAGTTTCAATCCTTGTTTTAGTGGATCTTGATTTTGAATTCATCAACTTGAAAGGTACAATATACTCTAATAATTGTTTCAATCCTTGTTTTAGTGGATCTTGATTTTGAATTGTGATATCTTAGTGACATATCCAAGAGTTTTCTGAAGTTTCAATCCTTGTTTTAGTGGATCTTGATTTTGAATAATATTATTGGAAGTGGTTTTAATTGAAATTGGAATAGTTTCAATCCTTGTTTTAGTGGATCTTGATTTTGAATAGCGCAAATATTTCCTGTTATTAGCAAAATAAACCTTTAAATTGCTTCTTTCAGAACACGCTAATTCTTGTTGCAAAATTATTGAACTCCTTATAAGTATAAGATAACTATGTCATGCACATATATTTCTGTAGCAACAATCAATACATTTGTTCTTTGATTTTGTTGCTTGTGGGTATTTTCCTTTGTCAACTATCTGTATAATGTCTTTGATGATGTCATTAGCCTTTTTGAAATCTGATAACTTAAAAGCTAATTCCTTAATCATACTGTTACTACGAGTATAGCAGATATATCCTTTTTGAACTTCTATGTTGTAATTCTCTTTTATCAACAATGCCTGTAGAACAAGTTGATATTTGTAAGTTGAGAATACCTTATCTTTATATTCTGCAAACTTATATTCCAAAGGAGCAGCAGTATTATCTTCTAAAAAAAGTACTTCATCCACTATTCCTTTTATGTGGTGGGCTTTGGAAACGACATAGACTTCGGATTCTTTGCTAATACAGTTTAGTTTCTTCCTCACATATTCTCTGTTTGTCATTTGCCGCTTTTTATGAACATCTCTTCCTTTGATGACCTTGAATCTGTTTTCTTCATGTTGAGGTATATCCAGGCAGTACATAAAATAGATAAATCTGGGGCAGAATAGATATTCCAGCACGTCTGAAATAGTAATTATTGTAGAACTTTCACTTTCTAGCTCTTCCATGATATCCTCAGAAGAAAGTTGTTAATACTTCATCACTAACAAGCTCTTTATCAAAAGCCTGTCCTATCAGTTTGACCTTTCTGAATGATTCATCATCCATTGGGAAAATATAAACTGAATCTACTTCTGGGTCTATTAGATCTTCACATTCAATTGCAAGAGAATCCCTTTGGTTTGCATTGAGATCGCCCAGAAAGACACTTTTTTGAACCCTGTAAAGGCCATAGTTCTTGCATTTATCACTGACTTTTTTTCTGATTGGATCATCAGCAATGTCATATATTACCCACACTAACATTTCTTCACCTTTTCATTTGATAAGTGAATTAGCTATTTTATGACAATCACTTTGTATTGTATTTCTGATTTTGATATTCCTGCCATGATAGCTGATACTCTGGTCTAAAACCTCGTTAAGCGCTTGGATAAGCACAGCTTTACCATCTTTGTTAAGGCTCAGGCCATTGGGGATGCTGTTAAAATAATCCTCTTTGATCTTTCTTTTTGAGAATAGGTTGACCACGGTCCTGTCAACATGGATTCGATACATCTCTATAAGGTCAAATACAAGTGATTTCTTGTTGTAGTTATCAGTATGTATGAATCCCACATAAGGGTCAAGTCCTGAGAGGATACAGGCTTTTTCTACCATTGAATAAAGGACACCATATCCATAATTAAGCAAACAGTTAAATTCATCGACTGCAGGATTTCTGCTTCTTCCTTCAAATTTCCATTTTTCAGGCGTAATATAGCTAAGTGCATTAAAATAATGTCTTGAAGACATACCTTCTATTCCCAAGATGCTTCCTCTTGCTTCATCGAGAAGCCCGTCAAGTTCAAGGAGCTTATCCTTCATTGCTTCTATATTTGTAATATACTCGTCAAGTTCATTCCTTTTTTCAGGTCGGTTCTTTTTGAGGTCCTTTAAGAATTCGATCTGATTGTTGATTTTTACCTCTATCCAACCTTTTGCAAGGTCAAAGCCTTTCTCTTTGTCTGCGATTTCAAGTTGTTTTCTACGAATAAGTACGGTACTTCCTAATTTGGAATGCCATACTCTTCCATATGGGTCACCAAAATGGTCTAGAAACACTATGTCAATGTTATTTTCAACAGCAAACTTGATGGCATCAGTTGTAATAGTTGCTGATGTGGTTATAAGGATGCTTTCAACTTTGTTGGCAGAGACTTCGAACACTTTGTCTTCGTTCTTGACAAGAAAACAGTTCTGTTGTTTTTTGAGATATGATCCACGTGAATTGATTACAAGTTGCATTTTTTCACCGTCCCAAAACCACGTGATACTGATTTGCCTAATCCCAGATAGTCTGGGATCTGGAAGTTTGTGAAAAAGGAGCCTTTGAATGCAAGTATCTCGTTTCCTTTCAGACTTGAACGACGCGCTTTGAGTTCTGTATGACATTTGATTCTTTCAGGAACTTGGTAATTCAGAGATTTTGACATGGAAAGCATGTTACCTGTTAGATTCCTGTTGAGTAGTTCTGCTTGTTGTTCTTTATCAGAAGAAAGGTATTTTCTGTGATTATGTTGGTTAAGTGCGAACCAGGGCGTTACAAAATCGTATTTGATCAGTTTTTCTGAAATTCCAAAATCTTCTTTTTTGTAGTTTATTCCACGCTCTACAATTTCATATTCATTGCCATTAAGGTTGATTTTGTCATATTCGTCATATATTTCTTTGAGCACTTCTGCACCATCGTTTATTCCAATAACAGTGGGTGTTTGACCTATCATTTTGTATTGGACCATTGGGTACTGGTAGATGAATTTATCAGTGTTATGTTGGTGTAATAGGTTGTATTCGTTGAACTTGGTGGCAAAGAAGCCTCTAAGCTGTGCACCGGATCCTTTGATGGGGTGGGTGGAGGTGAGGGTTAATCTAAAAATCTTCAATTCTATCAAAAAATCAATGCTCCTTCTTCTTTTGCTATAAATCCGGTTTCTTTATTGTACCATTCATTCAGCATTTCAAGTGAAACATAACTAATTTCGGTATTAGAATCAACTAAAGATGGTGCTTTATCTTTTGGAACAGAAATTACATACTCATAGAATTGCTTTTTAAAATTCAAGAATATATTTTTCCGTTCAAGTGAGTTCTTGATTTCACGAAGTGCTTTGAATTGCTGCCAAATATCATGGGCATTATCATCAATTTCAATGAATACATCTGCTTTTTCATAATCATTTTCAATCAGATGGAAATTTTCCTTGATGTAATCAAAACGCATATTATGTAAGGCATCAAGTATTTCTTTTGCTTCATCTGCACTTTGAGTTTCTTTTATCTTTTTGAAATACTCATTGTTTAGTTCCAAAAACTCCTTTTCTTCGATGATACCAGTTCCATCTAAAGTTTCTTTGGTTTTATCAATCAGAAAGGTGGAATAGATATATTTGTAGTATTCCTTTCTTTCATCTTTGAGAATGAATACTTTTACTTCTCCCTTCTTTTTGGTATCGAAGTTTCTGTTGCATCTTCCTGCAACTTGGTTAATGGAGTCCAAAGTACTCATGTCTCTATAAACCACATCAACATCAATGTCAACACCCGCTTCTATTAATTGAGTGCTTACTATTACTCTCCGCTTTTTAGTGTTCTTTATTTGTTTAATTTTTTCAAGGCGTTCTTTTGGAGTTATATGTGTTGAGAGATAAAAGTAGTCAATGGATTCTTTTTTCGGAGATGTGAGGTGCTCATATACTTTTTTACTTGCATTGATGGTGTTTAAAACGATTAAAAAATCATTATTTTCCATCGTTTCAATGTCTAATCTGACCTTTTCCTTGAAATCATCTAACCTCATAGGTTCAGGTAAGTACTGAAGGCTAATTCGATCAAATTTGGAAAAATACTCATTCTTATTCTTTGCAAGTTCAACAATTTCACCTTCATTTTCATTAAAAATAAGAGGTTGTGTTGCAGTGACAAAGACAAAATATGTGTTTAGATGCTTGGATAATGATATAATAAGTTCTTTAAAAAGTAGCCAATACTTATGTGGAATAGATTGAACTTCATCGAGAATAACAATGGAATTAGCAATGCTGTGGAATTTTCTTAATGACCTATTTCTATTCGAAATCAGTGTATGGAAAAACTGTACGAATGTGGTGACAACTATTTCTGAATTCCAACCTTCAATTAATAAAAGTGCTTTATCTTCTTTAAACTCATCATCTTGAAATGTGTACTGAATATCTGACAAGTGGTGATGTTTCAATAGTGTAGATGTATCTGGTTCATCTCCATAAATTGTTTTAAAAACATCTTCGAATACCGAATAATTCTGATCAATTATACTCAAAAAAGGCAAACAGTATATTACTTTTGGAGAATAATTGAGTTCACTCTCTATCTTTTCTCTTAATTTTAATGACAATGAGAATGAAGTAAGTGTTTTTCCTGTGCCAGTTGGAACATTCAAAGAATAGATTCTATGATCAAGATTTATGTTCTTAATTTCATCTGTAACATCAAAATAGATTAGATTTCGAATGTTGTTCATTCCTTCCTCTGTATTATCCCATTTTTTAAATTTGCGATATTCATCTACTAATAATGGGCTAATCTTTGGTCGAGTAGACATGTTGAGACTTGCAGCATCTGTTTTATCTGAGTTCAAAAGAACTGAATACAAAAGTTGAAAGAGGATATAACTATATGTTGAACCTACAATTTTCAAGTGTTTTGCTAATTGCCTTTTGCTTTTTTTTATTTCTATGGACAATGCTTCTATTTGCTTCAAGAAATCATTGATATTTATGTCAGGTAAAAGTGATTGATAAACCTCATTAATTTGCTTTGAATCAATAGCTTCAGCTTGTTTTTTTAAATATTCAATATTTTCATCATCTAAAGCAAGCAATTCTAGAATAGGGTTATTCAAATTACCATGATGCCTTTTTACAGCTAAATATCCAAATAATGGTATGAAAAAAAGCTCCTCATTTTTTTCTTGAAGATGTTGTTTTAGTACATAGTAAGTAAAAACAGCAGAAATCAGTCCATGCCGAGTAAGAGGATTGTTCTTAAATTTTAATTTACGTTGTTCATCTGTTTCTCGTATATAATCTTGAAAATAATGTGTGGCTTTACCAAGGTCGTGGCAGGCACCAATGATATATGATATCTCTTCAAGAATATTTACATCTAAATTTTCAAAATTTAAATTCTTTGAATTAATAGTAATTCTACTAATATCTGCAACATTTTTAAGATGAATGTAGAGTGTTTTCTCGGGGTGAGAGAGTAGTTCATAAGAAGACAATTCTCTCACCATTATCAAGTTCCCAATACGTGTCAAATTTTGCAATGATGGGTTGACCATTGCGCTCAAAAGCTACTTTAGAGTATTCCAGTACAGTTCTATCCTCTGCCATTTCAATAGGTAAGGTTTCATGGAAATACTCGCCACCATTTTCATCAAACCTGATTTTTAAATTTGAATTTTGTTTGACTGGAATTGCAGAATCTATTCTTACAAAATCTTCGGTTCCATTTTTCAATTCTGAGCTGAATTCACCAACAAAAGCAAAATTTGCAATATGTTCACTAAGTCCAAGACAGGGGGTATAAAATGACTGATGTTGTGTAAGGTATGAATGCAGTTTTTCATATAATTCAGCTTCTTTATGGCTAAAATATATTCTAAACCTTGCATCTTTTAGAAGTTCAAAGCGTATTTGTGTACGGTTCTTTATTTTACTCATCACTAGTGCAGTTTTGGTGTCAATTAGATTTTCAGAAAGTCTAACCTTTTTTACTGGAGACAACAGTTTCACAGCAATATCAGCTTTATCTTTAGAGAAATAACTAAGATATTCTGTTTTATCAATACCAATAATTGCTGCAATTAAGCCACATATTGCAGTTCGTGGTGGTATGGAAAAAGTGAGTGGTGATGTGGTGGTATAATACTTCCTGAAATGAGCATATTCTCCCCACACATCGAATGCAAGTACTTTATCCACTTTAACACCTAAAACTTCAGTTCTTTGATTGATAATTTATTATTATTTAGACATTCACTGAGAGTTGTTTCTTTTCCATCAAATAACAACTTCACTCTGTCGTCTATACAGTATTCCACGTTATCAATAGTCTCAATGTTTTTAGAGAAGGCACTGATAAGTTGTGAAATATCTAAATTTATCTGTGAAACATCACGTATTTCATCATCTGGTATGTTTGAATCAAGTTTTAGCATATTATTCAGATCACCGATGTGATAGTTTTCTTTTTTGTAATTGATTTTTAGAATCAATCTTGGAACTTGACCTACTTTTGATCTAGATATTAGGCTTTTTGTTCCATTCCACATTCCATCTAAAAGCAATTTTATGTCATCTTCCGTCAATCGTGTTTCTTTTGCAACATTTTCATTTATGATACCATAGAAACAAATAAGCGAATAAGGTAAAAAATCTTCTTCTCTGAAGGTTTTTTGTGATGCACCTTTTTTAGATGCAAATGCTCCAGTTCCTTTGAAATGTTTTGTAAAAACTTTATGCAATGAACGTCCTATTTTAAATTGTACGGGACCTGTGTGGGTAATTGAAGAACTTTTGTTTGTCTCTTTTTCAATTGGAAGTGTGACACCAAACAATCTGACATCAATACAATCTTTGAGAACATTTTCATCAATGATTTTTTTCATCTCTGCCAGACTAATATCTTTTTTATCTACAACCTTGCCATTTTCCTGCAAAAAGTCTTCAGCTCTGAGTTTTGCATCTTGGATATGACCCTCATCATCTTCAATTTCGCGAACGAATATCTCTTGTTCCTTATATCTATATAGGTAATCTCGAATTGTTCTTTTTAGTCTTACATCTGTAACAAGATTAATTCCAGTTTCTTCATCTATCCTAGGTTTATTCTCATCAAGAGGGTCACCATTGGGGTTCGAATCTTTTGCGTCATACAAAAATAATAATTCTGAACGATTTGAAATTACGTCACTCATCTGCATTCTCTCCTTGGTTCTTAAATAGATATGAAAGGTTCATTCCAAGAACATAATAGAAATTGATTTCATCTTTGGATATATTCCAGTTACTACCTGCTTGTAGCATATATTTTGAAATTAAAGTTTCAAGGTCTCGATAGTAATTCTTCCCATAGTCTTCAAGTTTATTTTGAATTTCAGGGAAGAGTTTCTTTACAAGCTTCTCATCTAGTTTTAAGCCATGTAACTTTGTTCTGAAAGGTGATGCTCCTCTGTCATGCCATTGAATATTCAAAAGATACTGTGTAAGAGTACCTTGTAAAAAAACAGCTCTTTTTGCAGGTTGGTTAAAAAAATCAGGAAACTCACTAAAAAGTAGATTTGCTTTTTCATCAATAGATGTATTACATTTATTTAAGATATTATCAAAATCTGTTCTCACTTTATTCTCTCCATTGAAATTGTCTAGCAGGTCTAGATAATTTAAATAATCTAGTAGTTGAAGGCCTCTGAGGGTAGAATCAATTGTACTTCTATCATTCACAAAGTCTCTCCTCACTTTGTCCACTATTTTTTTCACCAAAAAAGTATAACTAAGTGTCTTATTTGAAAAAATATTATTCACAATTTCCAAAAAATATTTAGTACCGTCTTGTTCTTGGTTACTAAATAAATACCATATATTACCAAATGTAAAGGAGAGTGAATGATTCTTTTTGTAAAGATTATTGAAAGTACTTTTCTTATCCACTATTTTTTTTATTTCAAACAATTTTCTTAATCTGGAAGGAAGAACATCTTCGACATAAAGTAGAATCCTAAAAGCAGCATTTGTTTTCTCAAAAAATAGAATATTGTTACTTATTGTGTTACTTTGATTTGAAAGAAGTTCAAATATCTCTTCTTCAGTTTCAGATAACAGTCTTCCATATTCTTTTTTGATGGTTAAATTTCCATCAAGTATATTTGCTCTATAATCCTCAAATACTTCATATATCTCATTGCTTCCATTTTGTTGGAGAAGTTTTGGGATTATATAATAATTTATACCATATGATTTGTACTTAAAGTATTCTTCTAAATACTGTTTTCCAGCCTCAAGAGCAAGAGAACATTTAAGGCATACTGGATAGTTTTTCCAAGATTCACTTCTATCAAATCCTCCACTGACAAATCCGGGCTTATCTACATTATAAAATTTATATGTAGTAACTAGTCCATATACTTCATCACTTTCATGATTGCATACTGAGCAAACTTGATTATGTCCTATGGAGTCAATTTTGTATGTAGCTGAGTGAGATAAGTTTTGAGAATAGTATTGTTCCACTATTTTTTTAAAAACATTGATGTCTCCTATATATTGAGGAGAGAGATTTGTAGTATTTATGATCAAAGTAATGATGGCATTTTCATTTTTTGCAAAATCACTACTTTTTTCAGTTAAATCATTTAAAATAATATCTTTGTTAATCTCCAAGCAGTCATATATGCTCCCAAGAAACTTTGATTCAACTTCTTCTATATCTAAATTCGTGTCATTGAGAACTTTTCTAAACCATGCAATTGTTTTGTTGTTCCATGTTTTATCTAACGTAGTAATTTTAGAAGTAGGGGACAAATCTGTCCCTCTAGAAGATCCGCCTTTATATAGGTACTTTTCCTTCTTTTCTTTACTATATTCTTCAAGCTGAATACCACCGTACGTGAATTCAGTTTCAGTTTCATTCAGAATTATTGCTAAAATATGCTTGTAAGTTGGAGATGATGCAGGGTCTTCAATTATAATTTCGATAGGATTCTCTGGATTTTTTTCATCTTTTTTTAGTGCATACTCTCCAATCTCTTTGATTGCTTCAATCACAACATTTCACCAATCCCTACAATGTCATTACGTTGAAAATTATTAATAAACGTTTCTATTTGTCTTTGAGTGTATGTTTATTATTGCTGTTGATAATAATATGAGGTTGGAATGTATATTCTACTTTAAATTCAGTAACATTTTTAGTAAAAATAGAATCAGCTGCCATTCAATTTCTCCAAACACCCATAAAAGGAGTAAAGTAACAAATATCCTTAGGATAGGGCACATAGGCGTTTTCCGTCCTCGCTGCCCTTGTGCTACTGCGGGCGGTGCACCGCCTTACATTGGTATTAGACGCACTGTCGTCCTCTGCTCCGGTAGGTGCTCGGACCACAGTGCTTCAAGATGGCTGGTACACCGATGCTCTCAGGTCCGCATCCGTGCAAAAGAAGTAATTCAAAAAACACGATACTTGTTTTTTAATTAGTTTTCACGATTTTTCTTAGATGATATGTTTCTGATAGTTGAAAAAGAAATCCTAAGATTTGTTATTTTTCTTTTTTAGTGAATTGTACAATCCAGCAGATATTGCCAAACTCACCCAAAAAGCATGTGGTCCAGTCATATTAAAGACACTGTGCATAATTGAGTACGCAATAATTAAAAAAAGAAAAAAACGTACATAGTCTCCGGCAGTATGTTCTGACATTAGATATTCTCCTGTTGGTATCGTTCAATAATATGCTGTATAGTTGAACTTAACTTTAGCATCTGAATTTAATGATTCAAAAACAATGTAATAAGTATCATAATTCGGAGCTTCGAATTTTATTTGTGTTTTTATTGAATTTCCCCTAAACTGATAATATTCAAATGTTCCATTAGATTCAAGCTGATTGAAGTTATTCGAATCTAAAAGATAAACGTCAATAGGCGTCCCTTCTGTTTCGACAAGCACATCTAATAAATCAGATTCTTCTAACTGAAAATAATAAGGTTGATAATACCCCTTCTCAATTACAAATTCATCTTCAAAAGAAAGTTCTTTATCTTTCTCAGAAGGATAACCAACAGAATATACACCAATTAATAGTACAGCTATAAGCAATATCGTTTTAAAATTCAACATACCACCCTGATAAATATGCTATTTCTGTAATTCATATTGTACACCATTTTCTTAATTACGTGCTGCATTCATCTACATGTATTACGTATGCATAAATATGCATACAATATATTAAAAGTTATGCAATATGAATAAAGCTGTTTATATTGATGTCAGTCTTATGAAAACCATGAAAGAAAGATCAAGTATATCCTTGGATACAACGCTTCTTGAATGGCTTGATTCAATGATTGAAGACAAAAAGATTTTTGCAAGTCGAAGCCATGGGATTGAATTTTCTCTCAAATTGCTTTCAACTCTTTCACCTGAAAACATAATGTTGTTGAGCTTGAAAGGTGACACGAAACCAATATTTTTGAGTCCAACTGTTTTACAGAAACTTGACTCAATAAAAGAATCTAAAGGTCTTGATTCCAGAGAAGATGCTATAAAATTTGTTTTAGCTACTTCTGATGTCTAGTTTTTATGGTTCATTTAGACAAAGAGCTTTTTCACTTTTTGGCAAGTTTTGTTTTTACCAAGGAATCAATTATATGAAAGTTTACTTATTTTTTCGAGTGCATATTTCTGGGTAATTTTTTCTTGCTCTAGACGATTATTAGTTTCTAAACCGCACAGATGATTGAATAATAAATGTTCTTCTGGAGTTAGATGTTCAAGTTCTGTTACGTCTGTGCATGCTCCTGTAACTACCAAATCCTCAAACTCTCTGAAAGTATCGAGATCCATCATACATGATTGTGTTTGGGGGAAATATCCTCTTATTTGAGACAAAATCTGGAAACCATGAGGATCAATATCTCCCCAATAAATGATTTGTTTCTCAGTCAGCCATTCTGCGCCTTTCAGGGTTCCTACTCCAAATCCTTTACCAAATATGGCTATAGAATCTTTCATTGACGGAAGGGTCAGGAAATTAAGGACATTGGTCTTATTTTCAAGAATAAATACTCTTTTACAAGGGATATCCAATTGATTAAATTGGCCTTGTGGAATACTAAGGTCATCAATACCACTAAAAAGGCTTTGAGCCGTCTCTGGATCGAGTATTCTGAGTCTTATCAAAGGTTCATCATACTTTAAGTTATAGCGTTTATTGAAATAGGATTCATCTTTGTTTACAAAATCTTCTATAAGGATATCAAGTAGAGGTTTGATAATGGCTGTGTTATCTTCAATGAATTTAGTGGATATATCCAGTGGAATCTCACGGATATAGATATTAGGTTGAGGATTTGCAAGGAAGTACTTACATACTTTAATTATGTCATCCCATTTACCAATATTATCAAGGATCTTCATAGGATGGGATTTTATCCATGGTAATAATTGAGGAAGGTCATCGGTTAGTTTTTGCACAACCCGTAAGAATCGCTTGTATTCGTTTTCTTTCCTGAAGAACTTGAGATAATCATCAAGGGTTTCAAAGAATATCTTATCAGGGAAGGATTGTGTACCTATTTTCTGGTCATTTCGCTGGATGAATTCTACTGTATAACCATATCCTTTATTTTCTTTCGATTCATCTATCAGAACTTCAATTTGATCCCGAATCAATGGAAAGTTATCAAGAGTATCTTTTGCTTTGACTTTACCAAATAGTATGAATACGGGAAATTCTGGTGTGCCACAAACTGAAGAGGCAAGAATTACCTTATATAATCGTAAAGCCTTTGTCCGAATCGTCTCAGGCTGGATTATCACATCATCACTTCCATTTGTATCCTTTCTTTATTTTCCTTATATTCTTGTATGGTCGTATTGAGGATCTTAGAATCATCAAAATGATCTGTATTTGATATGAGGTGGATAAAATTGACATAATCTGCAATGACATCAACGCTTTTTGATGGAGTCACGACTAATACTTGAAGATTCAATTCTTTAAATAGTTCAAAACCATATCGTATGGTTTCATCTGATGCTCTTGGGAAAGCTTCATCGAGTATGACGAAACGGAATGAATTGGATTCTGGATTGTTCCCTCCGGGTCCAAATCTATAAGCAAGGGCAGATGCTAAAATAGTACATGCTAGTTTTCCTTTCTGTCCACCAGATGAACCATCGGAATCACTATAACCACGGACAAAATGGTCATCTTCACATGAACGTTCTTCGCCTGCATAGGTTAACCAGTTCCTGACGTCTGTTACTATATTTGTCCAGTTATTAGTAGGAGTGTCTGTTGTTTTGAACTTGTCTAACAAGGCTTTGACTTTCTGAAACTTTTCTTCAGTATTATCATTCTGGGCAGCAAAGCTTCCTTCCAAACAACTTTTGAGTTCGTTCTGGAAATCTCTTATTTGCAGACTAGTTGTTTTTTCTGTTGTTAATTTGAAGTATGTATTGGGATTGTAATATAATCCACGAAGGTACTTGTTGATGACTTCTATGTCCTTTTTAATCCGATCTGCTCTGTAATAGAGTTCTTTGTGGAAGTTGGCGATTGAAGTATTCGTATCTTTTCGTAGTTTCTCTTCAAAGTCTTTTTCATGCTTTGGCAGGTTATCTTTCTTCAATTTAGCATAGATCTTACTATAAGCAGGAATGTCTAGCATATCTGTGCCTAGTTCAAATGTTTCTTCAGAATACGTTGTTTTGTAGGTAGCCATGTAAGACGCTATGTTGCCCTTTAACTCTCCTATCTTCCTTTCTTTTTTTGATATATCAGTGATTAGTTTTTCTTTTGTAGTTCGATGTATTTCATCTATTGACGGGAGAGATATGTCATGTCTTTTCAGATAAATTGAGACATCAGGTTTGTCTTCCTGTTCTTGGTATGGAGAATCCTCTAGTTCTTTTTTGCATTCTTCAAGTTCTATTTTTCTTACCCTAATGCTCTCTTCTTTAAGTGTGCCTTCACTCTCAAGTCGTTTTTTATCGTCTTCTAGGAGAGTAATGTCTTTAACTAATCCAGATAATCTTTCTCTTAGGGTTTTCAAGTGGTCTGAACTCTTTTCGAGTTCTATTATTTCTTTCTGGTATTGATCAATCATTTTAACTATTGATTGCCAGTCAATACTCTCAAAACGTTGAATATACAAGATACGATTGAGGATTTTTTCTGTTTCTTCTAGTTTTGTCTGTTCTGCTTTGGATTTGCTCTGCTCTTTGATACATTCTTGTATTTGTTGGAACAGATCTTCTTTTTGATTTTCAATTATTCTTATCTTTTCCTTATTATCCCAACCGAGAACGTAGTATTTTCTTTCTAAAATGCCACGTCGATCATCTTTTTCATGTCTTCCACCACTACCTTTTATTTGTCCTTTCATAGTGATTGCTTTTGTTTCCTTCTGGAAATCTTCCATAGTGTCACAGCAAATAAGGTCAAATTTCGTGATAAGTTCACTGTATATCCATCCATAGAACCTTGAATCAGTCTTGAGTTCTATTTTATCAATAACAAGATTTTCTTTGGTATCATTTCTTGTAAAAAGGTTGAACTTATCTGGAACTCTGAAATAGACAAGACGGCCTTTCAAATCTTTTTGATTGACGTATTCACTAATTGTCTTGTAATGTTCTTCTGGGACAAGGAGACTTAATCCAAAGTTATGGAGAAGTCTTTCGAGGGCTCCTTCCCATTTATTCTCGTCGGATTTGACTTTTATAAGTTCTCCTACAAAAGGCAGGGCTTCTACTCCTTCTATGGAACAATTCTTGAGAATATCAGCACGAACAGCTAGGTTTTTAGCTGGTATCTGGGTAGTCCTTGATTTCAACGACTTAAGTTCTTCTTCCAGTTTACCGAATTCTTTATCCATTTCCTTTTTATTGGAAAGGAGGTCACTTATTTCATCGGTGTGTTCATCCCGTTTTTCTTTTGTTAGTATTAATCGTTGTTCTACGGCATTGATTGTGTTTTTGAAAGCAGTTTCATTATAAGGAGGGGTTATTCCAACAGAAATACAGTCTTTGGCATAATCTTCTTGTTTATCTTTCTTTTCATTTTTCTCTGCTTCTAGTTCTTCAATATTAGCTTGTAATTGTTTTATTCTTTGACCGGCTTCATCATGCCCAATGGCAATTTTTATTTCTATTTCTTGGTCTCTTAACTGCTTCAATTCACTTTCTTTTTTCTTGATACTGATTGCAAGTTCAGCGAGAGCAGCTTCTGTGAATTCTATGAATTGAGTTAGAAAATCGTATTTTCTTTCTGCGAAGTAATAGGATAAGTATTTTTGACAAGCATATAATTGTTCTATTTCCAAAGTAACTGTTTCGTACTTTTTTATAGTTCCCATCATTGGTTCAAGCAATGCTATTTGTTTTTTATCTTTTTGGATGGATTCATATATATTTGTCAGATGCTTGTAACCATTCAACATCTCTTTAATCATATCTTTGAAATCAGTTTCTTCAAGCATATGATTCCGCATAAATGGAGTTAAATTATCGATATTTTTCATTGAAACGGTTTGGAAAAAGAGATCAAGTACCTTTTCAGACTTTATACCAAAGAATTGTTGATATGATAAACCATATTCTCGATATGAATCAAAAACAGAAGTATTGGGTAAATTATTGATGCGTTTTTTTAGGGCAAATATATCTATTTCATCATCTTTGAGGGCGAAGTGTTCTTGTATAGATAGTTCTTCTTTGGATGTGACAAAGAATTTTTTGACATTGCCGCTATCTACTGAAAATACCTGTGCTAATGTCATGCCTTTATTGAGACCTTTGTTATAGAAGTAGCACAACAAGACAGAGTAATTGCCTTCATCACGTAGGTTGACAGGTTTTGAATTATTATAATTGTCTTTTTCATTTGTGTAGCTTCCCAAGATGTAGGACTTGAGGGATCTTTCACCTTTCTTTGCGTCACCTGCTTGATTATATATTATTTTCTGAGGGGGAACAAGTAATGTGATTATTGCATCAACAAGTGTTGATTTTCCTGAACCATTGGTGCCGGTTATTAGTGAATTAAAGCCGTTGGGATTAATTGTCCAGAGTTTCTGGTTAAAAGTACCCCAATTGAATATTTCAAGTTGGTTCAGTCTGAAACCTTTCAGGTTATTATCATCCAGGTAATCAACTAATAGATTTTGAGTATTGGCATGTTCAGTCATCTGCATCATTTTCATTCTCCATGTCTTGTGCATGTTCTTGCAGTTTTTTCTGAATTTCATGTACAATTTCATTATCTATTAAAGCAAAAAGTATGGTTCTGATTTCGAATACATCTTTATCTGTACTTAATTCTCTTAAAAAACCATAATCTTTGGCCTTATTAATGAGGGTATTAATATCTTTTTCAATTTTAGCTTCATTAGAAGACGTTGGCATGTATGATTTCATCATGGTAACAATGGTCTTTCTGTCTATGGAACAAAAAGCAGAGTCATTGCCAGTTGTTCTCTGATCTTCATATAATCTCTCGACAAGGAGGACACAAAGCAGGGTCATGTGATAAGAAAGTGGCCTTTTACTGATTAAAGAAGGAAGAGGAGGTTCTGTTTGTTCGTCATATTTTTTTTGTCTGAGGAAGGCATATCCATCATCTTCGTGAACAAACAATTCAATACCTATACTTGAAAAGTAGTTTTTAAGGGCCGGTTTATACTGAATAAGATTATCCCATACAATTGCATCATTTTTGAATACATTTCCTTTGAGCAATTTTATTATTGATATGGCATAGGGTAGGTAATTATTGGTTTCAGTCATATTTAACTCCGGCAGAATATTATTTGAGGTATTTGGATTCGATATTGTTTTTGGGTTATCATGTTAGATATTATCATTATCTCCAAGAGGTCTTCATTGATGACGGTTTTTTCATTATTAGAAGCAATTTCTATATAGGCTAATAGTTCTTCCATGCCTCTTTTTATTGGAAATGTTTCTATGATGGCTTTTAGTGGAATCTGGGAAGTGTTTCCAAGGGAATCTTGTATTCTCTTTTCAATTTCTTTTTTATCAATATTGAATTGAGTATATAGTTCAGAAGCATTGGCATCATTAGGCAAACCAATTATTATTTCTTCTTTCCTTAGTTTTGTCGTTGTTTTTGGGATCCATAGTGGCCTGTTCATTATCATTTCGATTTCAGCTTTACTAGTAATCTCAAGGAAGTTTGTTTCAGTAGGCGGAGTATCTTTTATTTCAAATGCGATTGATTTGATATTATTGAGTAAATCCATTATCCTTTTGTTTTCCAGGTATGCTCTATTATCAAGGAACCTGCTTAGTTGTTCAGCGAGAGAATGATTTACTTTCTGTACTTTAGCTCCTGCTCTGCTGAGTTTAATTACCATATCTTCAAGAATAGAGTCCTGTTGTTTAATGTCCTCTATTTGCTGGATATCAAGAGTCATGTCTATTAGTTTTTCAAGCTCCTCTAATTGTTCTTGAGATTGAAGTAGGTTCCAGAAAGTTTCAAGGCTTTTTCCTTGATCGGAATTGCGGATATTGTCTTCAGATGAGAATACATCGTCTAATATCTCACCTTTTTGGACATTTTCCTGAATTAACTTTTTTCTGGTTTCCATGTCTAGAGAACGGAAATTGTACTCAATTTCCTTAAAATCTGTTAACATATCGTTTATGGTTTGACATGTATCAAAATAACGTTCTCTTATTTGTGTACCCGTTAATGTATTTGCGATACCGGCTTCAACTTTCTCTATTTCAAATTCTATCTCTTGTTTTTGTTTTTTGAGGTCTTTTAATCTTTCAGTTGAATCTTCGCTACTTTCGTAGGCCAGTTCTCTAAGAGTACTGATTATCTTAAGGAGACGGGATTCAGTTCCGACAAAATTTCTGGTTTCTATCAGGCTTTTTACCCAATCAAGTGCTTTTTCTGTGTAGTGTGTAAGTTCAAGGATAATCATATCGTCTGATGAATAATGAGAACCCAAAAATCCGGAATTTGTCCACTCATTAATATATTCTGCCGGTGTTCTGTGATATAAATCTATATCTTCTTGTTGATTTAAAAAATAGATATAATTCGAAAGATTTGATTCAAGGTTATCTTTTGATATTTCAAGAATATTATTCTCTTTAAATTGCTGATATAGAAAACTAATAATCAATGGACTATTATTGGCATTTAATAACCTGAAAGATGGATGATTATCTTTTAGGTTTTTTATTTTATAATGATCCATTTGTTTATCTCCTGTGTAAACTGGTTTTCAGGGAGTTTATTGTAAGTTATATTTTGTGAAACTATTTTATCAGTTTTGTAGAGTATTACAGTAAATTACATTAATTTCTAAAATTATCTACTACTATGCAGAAATTACATCATTAAATTAATGGTAATCTTTTAGGTGTCATAAAGTCCAAAGCCAGATGTGATACATATCCGATTACCAGAAATCCAACCATAAACATTTTTGCGGAATCAGCACTGTTCAACAAATAGTAACTAAGAAGAATAGTTAGTATTAATACCAAGATAGAATGAAAAAAAGCCCTATGATTTGGGTTTCTAGCAGGCTCTATTATATCTGGCAATATAGATCCTATAGCCGAAAGTGCTATTGCCACAAAGATTGATAATGGACCTGACACAAAATCATTTTGACCATGTAGTATGCTAAGAGTTATTATTCCAACTATGATACCAACTGTGAAATGAACATAAAAATTGGGCATTAAATCACCTTCTTCTCTTTTTAGGCATTTCTATGTGAAAGGTAGTTCCTTTTCTTTGAGCTGCGCTTCTTCGAAATGTGGATTGTTGTTGTTTATCAGTATATAGGGAGCTTTCAGTTTCCACTTCAATCAATTTTCGTCTGTTACCTTTTGTGGCCTCGATATCTGGTATCCTTTTATCTTTTCCAATTGGAGTTGGCTTCTTAAATCCTAGTATATCTGCTTTAACAGAATAACCGCTTTTTTTCAGTTTGTTTGCATGTTCTCGGACACATTTGTCATGTTCTGACTGATTTGTTCTTTTTCTCTGAGCCATAATTTACCTCACATACTTAAAAGAGCTAATTATACTTAAATTTAATGTTTAATTGATTATGTGTATGTTAATACAAAATGTTATATTGAATTAAATATAATGTTCAATCATGGAAAAAGCAAAGATGTTCACGCATCTAGTACCTGTTGGTTTCTCACCTGAAAAATTGATAGAAAGCATCAAACAATTCCCAGTTCATAAGATTATCATCCTGACTCACAAAGGTGATAAAGAACATAAAATGGTACAACCTGCAGTAGAAAGCATCAAGAAAGCTTTTGAAGGCTTTGAAGTAGATGACATAATAATAGAAAGAGAGAACATTTTGGAAGCTTCCCTTGAGATGCTGGATATAATCGAAACTGAGGTAAAGGAAGGAAGTACAGTTAAGATTAATATATCGGGTGGCCTTAGAAACGTCGGAATATCAGCATACATTGTTTCACTTGTAAGTAACATCCAAATCTATAGTGATATTCCTGAATACACTGGTAAAGGGACATATCGTCTGAAAGGTATACTTGATATCCCTCTATTCCCTATCAAAGACCTTGCCAAAGAACAGATGAGCATACTTGAGAAACTAGAAGATGGCGTCGAGTCAGTTGATGACTTGATTTCCAGATTAAAACCTGAACTTGAAAAAGGAACAATTGATTTTGGCAATGAGAGATCACGCCTTAGTCACCATATTAAGAAATTAACTAATGCAGGTTTCATTGAGACTGAAAAGATTAGTAAGAACCTTGAAATCAGGAAAAGTAAGTTAGGTGAGATTTATCTGAAAGGAAGGGAGATTAAGGAATTATCGAAAAATATGGTTAGTGATAGGTAGGAATAATTTAAATAATATCCTTAAATAGCTCCGGTTTTTCAGTGTGTATAGGAATCAATATGTCTGGATTGATTTTCTTTATCATTTCTTTTAATTCCTCACTACTGGCATGACCTGATGCATGAACGGTTTCATGATGTATATCAAAGTGTTCAAGCCAGTTCATCTTTCTTTTTTCATCAAGTTCCATTTCATCACAAAACGGATCACATGATGATTTTATCCATAAGCCATTAGTGGGTTTAATGTCTGCTAGTTGGTTGATTTCCCACTGGCTCATTGAAAGAACGTAATCTTTCTGTGACTCTCTAATTTTATCAAGAGTAATGGAATTTGTCTGGTTTATAAAATTACGCTCCCATTTATCATAGTCTTGAGCAACCTGAGCTTTTTCTATTCCAATTTTACTTATCAATCCCCAGGTCTTTTTCGGATTGAGGATCTTCACATCATCTAAGCAGAATGGACAATAGGAGTCAAGTGATTCCACAAGGTAGGCAAGCTTCAAAGGTATCACGAAGTCCCTTTCATTTTCCTGAGCAGCTTTGAAAATACTATTTACCCTGTCTATATCTCTAACGGGATGTTCTACGAAAACTGGTCCTTCACAGTTATATATGAGTTCACTCATCTTCTTCTGAACTTCCGCCTCACTATCTTTCATTTCACTGTCTACACGTGTCCCTTCACACAACATCCATTTTGGAGAAGACTCCCGGGCTTTCTCTACAAATTCCCTACTTAAGTGTCCATGAGATCCATGGAATCGAATATCACCAGTGTATACAATGTTCCCCTCATCAGTATAAATTATAAATCCACACGCTCCGGGTAGTGAATGATCTACCGGGAACATCTCTACTTCAATATTGCCAATTGAGACCCTTTCATTTATTTCCATTACCTGAAAGTTTCTTTTATGGATATACTCTTTATGAATTCGTTTTACTCTTGTCAGGCCACCATCCTTTTTAAGAGTGAATTTGAATGATTCACAGGCATCAATAAAATCTGAAAATGTGTTACTTCCTGTTTCTTGAATACATCCTAGTATTATTTTCGTGGCTTGGGTGCAATAAATAGGAATATCCCATCTAAGGAAGTGTATATATTGTGCGTGATCTGCATGTGCATGCGATAGAAAAACAGCATCTATAGATCTTTCTTCCATAGACCTATCCATATGTGCGAGGTAATCTTCCCTATAAATTCCTTGTAAATCAGGTAATAAGCCAAATTCAAAGAAATCACCTAGTCCTGAACACTTCCGTGGGTTCAGGAATTCAGAGAAGAAAAGACCATTCTGCTTAAAGCTCATCCCAAAATCTAGGAATATCCTTGTTCCCTTATGCTCAATCAGTATTTTGTTGCCACCAATTTCTCCATCTCCGCCAAGAACCTCAATAGAAACCATTGACCCACCTTTTTTCCAAACTTCAAATTTGATTTTTACCTATAGCATTAACATTAAAAATATCCTTTATACTATTTAGAATATAGTTTGCTTTAATGTCAGCCCTAACAACCTATTCACGCAACATAACGCTGGACATTTGCCGAGATGACTTACTGTTAATAAATATAAAATACTGATAACCGTGTTTTCTAGAATATTAGAAAACATTTAGAACTGAACTGACATGTACCTTTTTTGATTTGAGTATTTCTAAATGGCTTAACAATCAGTACATTATTGCTTAATTGAGTTCTATTAAATTCCGCATCATTCTTATTAAACTCAATACTTTGCCCCATAATTCTGCAAAAATAATCATCGTTCGAGACAACATGTAATATTTTATTGACTCACATCTTTGCTTCGATATAGGGGGATTTTATAGATTCCAAATTGTCATTTTCTAAAAGTTGTAAATTCAGTTTACAATCATTAAACTTAAAATCAAAACTAGAATACAAAGTTACAATTAGAAAGTGATATATGCAAAGATAATTAATTTTTAATGTCAATATGAACAAGGATTCAAACCATGGATGAAAATGAAAACTTCCTCAAAGAACTCGATAGTAAACTATGGACATCTGCAGATAAATTACGTTCTAATCTGGATGCTGCAGTCTACAAGCATGTAGTTTTAGGCCTTGTTTTTCTTAAGTATGTCTCTGATGCGTTTGAAGAAAGAAAAAAAGAGCTTCAGGAACAATTCAGAGATTCTGAGCATGAATATTATCTGGGTGGAGATGAGGAGTTAGAAGCTGAAGAGCTGGAGATCAGGGATTACTATACAGAGAAGAATGTCTTCTGGGTTCCTGCTCTGGCACGCTGGGATACGTTGCAAAGCTGTGCCAAGCTCCCTTCCGGTACAGAGGTTCCTATCAAGAATGGGAAAACTGAGATTTATAAGATGGTAAGTGTGGGTAGGCTTCTTGATGATGCAATGGATGCTATCGAGAAAGACAATCCGAAGCTTAAAGGTGTGTTGACTAAGGATTATGCCCGTCTTCAAATTGACTCCTCCAAACTTGGAGAATTAATTGATCTTATTGCTACTATTCCTTTTATTCATGAAACTCTAAAGGCAAAAGATATTCTTGGTCACGTTTACGAGTATTTCCTCGGTCAGTTTGCAAGTGCTGAAGGTAAGAAGGGTGGACAGTATTACACTCCAAAGTCAATAGTCACTCTTATTGTTGAAATGCTAGAACCCTTCCAGGGTAGGGTCTATGACCCTGCTTGTGGTTCAGGTGGTTTCTTTGTTCAGTCTGAGCGTTTTGTAGAGGAACATGGTGGACGCATTGGACAATTATCCATATATGGGCAGGAATCAAACCCTACAACCTGGCGACTTGCATGTATGAATATGGTCATCCGGGGTATGGATTTTGATTTTGGGAAGGAACCAGCTGATACATTCTCACGTGACCAGCATCCGGATCTTCGTGCAAATTACATAATGACTAATCCTCCTTTTAATATGAAGGAATGGGGTGGTGACCAGCTGAAGGAAGATCCTCGCTGGAAATATGGTATTCCTCCGGCCAGTAATGCGAATTTTGCATGGATGCAGCATATGATCTATCATCTTGCACCAAATGGCAGTATGGCATTGCTGCTTGCCAATGGTTCTATGAGTTCCAATACCAATAATGAGGGTGAGATTCGCAAATCTATTATTGAGGCTGATCTGGTGGAGTGCATGGTAGCACTTCCCGGACAGCTTTTCACTAACACCCAGATTCCTGCATGTATCTGGTTCCTGACCCGTAACAAGGAGGCTTATAATGGAAGCCGGGAACGTAAGGAAGAAGTACTGTTCATTGATGCACGTGATCTTGGATATATGAAGGACCGCGTACTACGTGATTTCGACTATGATAAGGATATTCTTCGTATAGCTAACACTTTCCATGCCTGGAAAAAGAGAGAAGGTTATGAGGATGAACCGGGATTCTGCAAGTCTGCTACGCTGGATGATATCCTTAAGCATGGCTATGTACTCACTCCGGGTCGTTATGTTGGTGCTGCTGTACAGGAAGATGATGGTGAGCCTTTCAATGAGAAAATGGAAAGGCTGACAAAGGAACTAGAATTGCAGTTTGAAGAGAGTGCAAAGCTTGAGGAAGAGATCCGTAAGAACCTGAAGGGACTTGGCTATGGCAGTTGATATGATACCTGCGGATTATGAGTTTCTTCTGGAAGATTTGAAGAAACGAATAAGAGATTCACGTGTGCATGCTGCACTTAGTGTTAATCGTGAGCTGATAATACTCTACTGGCATATTGGGAGAACGATTCTTGAACGTCAGGATCAGGAAGGATGGGGTTCGAAGATTATAGATCGCCTGGCAGATGACCTGAGAAAAGAGTTTCCTGATATGAAAGGCCTGTCCAGAGCCAACCTGTTCTATATGCGGGCTTTTGCAGATGCTTATCCTGATATGCCAATTGTCCAACAGCTTGTTGGACAATTACCATGGGGGCATAATGTGGCCCTTATCACGAAGGTAAAGGATCCTGCTTTACGTGAATGGTATGCTGGTGCCTGTATTGAGAATGGCTGGAGCCGTGCGGTATTGATTGCCCAGATCGAGTCTTCTCTTCACTTGAGACAGGGTGCTGCACAGAGCAATTTTACACACACACTGCCTGCAACACAATCCGAGCTTGCACAACAGATGCTCAAAGATCCATATAATTTCGATTTTCTCACACTGCATGATAAGGCTCTGGAACGTGACCTGCAGAAAGGCTTGCTGGAGCATCTGAAGGAATTCATGCTGGAACTTGGCGTAGGTTTTGCCTTTGTTGGAAACGAATACCACCTTGAGGTCGCAAGAGAGGATTTCTACCTCGATCTGCTCTTCTATCATCTAAAATTGCGTTGCTTCGTGGTTGTTGAGCTGAAGATGACCGAATTTAAACCGGAACATGCCGGGAAGATCAATTTTTACCTATCTGCTGTGGATGATATACTTCGCCATCCACAAGACAATCCCACCATCGGTATTCTGCTCTGCAAAAGCAAGAACCGTGTGATTGTAGAGTATTCTCTACGTGATGTGCACAAACCACTTGGTGTGGCTGAGTATACACTTGCCCAGTCTCTGCCTGATGATCTGAAAGGTAATCTGCCGACGATTGAGGAGCTGGAGAAGGAACTGGGCGAGTTGGAGGAGGTGAGTAGGGATGAGTAAGTGGCCAATGATGTCCTTAAGTGAAGCAGGAATACAACTTTTTGATTGTGATCATAAAACCCCCGCTCCAGCCGAAATGGGATTCCCTTATATTGCAATTCCACAAATCAAAGAAGGACGTATTGATCTTACAAATGTTCGTTATATCTCTCAGGAAGACTTTGTTAAATGGACTAAAAAAACATGTCCACAACCATGGGATGTAATACTTAGTAGACGGTGTAATCCTGGAGAAACTGCATATGTGCCTCATGAGCTCAAATGTGCTTTAGGTCAAAATCTAGTTATTTTAAGATCAAATGGTAGTAAAGTAGTTCCTGAATTCCTTCGCTGGTTAGTTCGTGGTCCTTACTGGAACGAACAAGTTCAGACTTACCTTAATGTAGGGGCAGTTTTTGACAGTCTTAAATGTCGAGATATTCCTAATTTCAGATTGCCAATTCCGCCACTTCCAGAACAGCGTGCCATCGCCCGCGTCCTCGGCACTCTGGATGATAAAATTGAACTCAATCACCGGATGAATGAAACGCTGGAAGCCATGGCACGGGCTATCTTCAAGTCGTTGTTTGTGGATTTTGAGCCAGTGCATGCAAAGGCTGAAGGTAGGGATACGGGGCTGCCGGAGGAGATTGCTGAGCTATTCCCAGATAGTTTTGAGGAGACTGAGTTAGGTGAGGTGCCGAAGGGGTGGAATGTATGCTGCATTGGAGATCTTGCAGAAGTAGTAGGCGGTAGTACTCCAAGTACAAAAGAACCTACCTATTGGAATGGTGGAATTTACTATTGGACTACACCTAAAGATCTTTCGTCACTTAGTATTCCAGTTCTACTTAATACTGAGAGATTAATAACGGATGCTGGTCTATCAAAAATTAGTTCAGGATTATTGCCAAAGGGTACGGTTCTTCTTTCGTCACGTGCACCGATTGGTTATCTTGCAGTTACTGAAGTTCCGGTTGCTATTAATCAAGGATTTATAGCAATGAAACCTAAGAAAGGTGTTTCAAATCTGTTTATTCTTTTATGGGCTAGTTCTGCTCATGAAGATATTCTGAGTAGGGCAAACGGCTCTACTTTTCTCGAAATCAGTAAATCTAATTTTCGTCCAATACCAGTAATCACGCCGAAAGCTGATGTTATGGCCACTTTTGATAAGTTTGTTCGTCCTCTTTATGACAAAATCGTCAAATGCGAAAGAGAATCACAAAATCTCACTGAACTTCGTGACACATTACTGCCCAAGTTTATTACTGGTGAAGTACAAGTTAATGTCAAATGTAAAGGAGAAAAATATGTCTGACTATCCCCGTGGTTCTGAATGGAGAAAATGGGATCTCCATGTTCACACTCCTGCATCGCTTTTTCATAATTACCCAGGAACTGATCCTTGGGATGACTTTTTAACGGATCTTGAAAATTTACCTCCAGAGTTTAAGGTTATTGGTATTAATGATTATTTATTTATAGATGGATACGAGCGAGTGCTAGAAGAGAAAGCAAAAGGACGCTTAGCAAACATTGATTTGATTTTACCAGTAATTGAGTTACGACTTGACAAATTTGGTGGTAGTTCTAGTCATCTCAGCAGGGTCAATTATCATATTATCTTTTCAGATGAAGTTTCTCCAGAAAAAATAAAAAATCATTTTCTTAATGCTTTAAGCAGTAAGTATGATTTACTACCACAACACACTAACATTAAAAAAAATGCAAGGTGGGCAGCAACACTCAATAGAGAGAGTCTTGAAGAATTAGGACAAATGATCATTGATTCTGTTCCTGATTCAGAACGTGTTAATTTTAGCACTCCTCTAAATGAAGGCTTTAATAATCTGTGTTTTAGTTTGGATTCTATAAAAGCAATTCTTGATTCTCACATATTTGAAGGCAAATACCTAACTGCAGTGGGCAAAACAGAATGGGCTGACATAAAGTGGAATGATCATTCAATAGCAGATAAAAAGAACATAATAAATGGAGCTAACTTAGTATTCATTTCTGCCGAAAATCCCGATGCATGGAACCAAGCTAAAGAGTCATTGGTAAACGGGGGTGTGAATTCTTGTCTTCTTGACTGCAGTGATGCTCATACTCTTAGTACAGAAGACATCAAAGACAAAATCGGCAAATGTTTTACCTGGATAAAAGCAGATCCTACATTTAAAGGTCTTCAGCAACTCCTGAATGAACCAGATGGTCGTATTTTTGTAGGTGATAAACCACCAGCGATTTCACATATCGAACAAAATTCAAGCAAGTACATAAGTGAAATGAAATTCCAAAGGACCGATAAAGCTAAAAAAGAGGAAGTCTGGTTTTCTACAGATGTTGTTCTGAATCCTGGTCTCGTTGCAATAATAGGGAATAAAGGTAGTGGGAAGAGTGCATTGGCAGATGTTCTTGCTCTCCTTGGAAATACGCATGCAAATTCCTCTTTTTCGTTCCTAAATAAAAGTAGGTTCTTAGCTCCAAAAAGTATGCTAGGACACATGTTTATTTCTTCGATTACTTGGCTATCAGGTAATGAACATTCATTACCGTTAAGCAGTCGTGTTTCTGAAACTTCCGTAGAACTTGTAAAATACATTCCACAAAATTATCTTGAAATAATCTGTTCAGATCTTAAAGATACAAAAGAAACCCAATTCTATAGTGAGTTGATGGAAGTAATCTATTCTCATGTGAGTAATGAAGAGCGCCTTGGAAAAGAAACGTTACCAGAACTAATTGACTACCTAACAGATGAAAAAAGAGACTTAATTTCTCAGCTTGAAGATGAACTTGGCGCTATAAATTCTAGTATTGTTTCCTATGAAAATCAATGTACTGAGGAATACAAGAAAAACCTTGAGTCTCAACTAAAACAACGTATTACAGATTTAGATGCTCATGATAAAGCAAAACCATTGGAAATTAAAGGACCGGAAGCTGATCCTCAAACACAAGAAGCAATGAGAACTCTTACCAATGACCTTGCAAAGTTACAAGAACAGTTTAAGTTGGTAGAAAGTCAAATTTCTTTAAAGCACGAAGTACAGCGAAAAGCAGCAATGAAGATTGCTGCTGCTGACAAATTACTTTCTCGAATAGAAAACCTTGACAGGCAAGTGAAAAACTTTTGCAAAGACAGTTCTGAAGATGGCAGTGTCCTTGGACTAAATCTAAAAGATATTATTCATTATAAGGTTTCCAGCCAGAAAGTGTTAGATGTAAGGGAAAAGTCGGAAGAAGAGATATCACAAGTAAAAGCTTCATTAGATTCTAATAAAGCGGGTTCATTAGAGTATCAATTGAAATCAATTAAAGAAGATATAACAACTAAACATAAACAATTAGATGAACCAAACAGAATATTTCAAACTTATCTCACGCAGTTATCAGAGTGGAATAAAAATCGAGAAATAATGCTAGGTTCTCCTGATATTCCAACTTCAATCAAAGGTTTAGAAGCAAAATTAAGCTCATTGTCAGATTTACCTACACATATTCAAGAACTTAAAATGGATAGAACTAAACTGGTTGCTGAAATTTTTACTGCAAAGAATGACCTTCTTGAAGAATACAGCAAGCTTTATTCACCAGTACAAGATTTCATCAATCAGCATCCAATCTCTAAAAAGCATGGAGCTCTTCAATTTTCCGCATCTATAATGGTCGATGGATTTGTGGATAAATTATTAAGTATGATTCACAAGGGGAAAAAGGGAAGCTTTATGGGAGATAAAGAAGGTAGGGAAATCCTCAAAGAATTAGTCTCTAGTAATGATTTTACTACAGAAGAAGGTGTTCAAGCTTTTCTTATGAGTATTCAAGAGCATCTTGACTATGATAAACGAGATCATAAAAAAGAACCTGTGAATTTACGTGAACAACTTCTAAATATTTCTGCAAATGACTTTTATAGTTACTTATATGGCCTTAGCTACCTTGTACCAAGGTTTGAACTTATGTGGCACGGCAAACCTCTTGATCAACTATCACCTGGTGAAAGAGGTAACTTACTACTTCTTTTCTATTTACTAATAGACAAAAGGAATATTCCTCTTATTATTGATCAGCCAGAAGAAAATCTGGATAATCAAACTATAATAAATATGTTAGTTCCTGCAATCAAGGAAGCAAAGGAACGCAGACAAATTATTATTGTTACTCATAATCCTAACCTTGCAGTGGTGTGTGATGCTGACCAAATAATCCATTCTCAATTAGATAAAACAAATGGAAACAAAATAGTCTATACTACAGGCTCGATTGAAAATCCTACAATAACAAAGATGATAGTGGATGTTTTAGAGGGAACAAAACCGGCATTTGATTTGCGTGATGCTAAGTATGATATTTTAGAGAGATGAGAATGAACTCATTTTCAACGATTTCTCATTAAGAAATAAATGTATGCAAGCAGGTGCTGCAAAATGAGCGAAAATAAACTTGAACAAATAACCATAACATGGTTCCAGGACTCCGGCTGGGAATATCAGTACGGTCCAGACATCGCTCATGATGGCCCTATGCCGGAGCGTCAGGATTACCGGCAGGTCTTGCTTGCGGGGCGTGTGAAGGATACATTACATCGCCTAAATCCAGGTGTTCCGGCTTCAATACTAGAAGAGGTACTGCACACCCTCAGCAAACCACAGCATCCTTCTCTTGTGCAGAATAACCGTGCATTTCATGAGATGCTGCTGGAAGGAGTGCCAGTGGAGTATGAGATAGATGGAGAGATGCGTGGGGACAGGGTAAGGCTCATTGACTTTGAGCATAAGGAAATGAATAGGTACCTTGTTGTCAATCAGTTTACAGTTCAAGGAGTGAAACAACCGCGCAGGCCGGATATCGTTGTGTTTATTAATGGATTGCCTATTGCTGTAATTGAGTTAAAGAATCCGATTTCCGAGCAGGCTGACATATGGTCTGCATATGAGCAATTGCAGACATATAAAGAAGAAATAGCTGATCTTTTTGTATTCAATGAAGCCCTTGTGATCTCTGACGGGTTCAATGCACGTGTCGGATCTCTGACAGCAACAAATGAATGGTTCCTTCCATGGCGTACAATTCGCAATGAAGATGATAAACCATTATTGGAATACGAAATGGAAAAAGTAGTTCGTGGGTTCTTTAATCCTGAAATGCTGCTTGATTATCTCAGACATTTCATTCTTTTCGAGCCTGCAGGAGATACGCAGATCAAGAAGATCGCAGGATATCATCAGTTTCATGCAGTAAGAGAAGCAGTGCATGCCACTGTGATAGCTGCCGGATTGCCTGCAGTCAATAAAGCAAATGAACCACGTGCAAACTACGCCGAGAAAGTAGAGCCAGGTTCAAAGAAAGGAGGCATAATCTGGCACACACAGGGTTCAGGAAAGAGCATATCTATGGCCTGTTTTGCTGGTAAACTGATGCAACAGCCTCAGATGCAGAATCCTACGCTTGTTGTAGTCACTGATCGTAACGACCTTGATGGCCAGTTGTACCGGACCTTCATCAATGCAAAGATGCTGCTTAAAGAAACACCTGTACAGGCTGAAAGCCGCGAGGAATTGCGTGAACTCCTTGCAAATCGTCCTTCAGGTGGTATTATCTTCACCACAATCCAGAAGTTCATGCTCAAAAAGAGTGAAACAGCATTTCCAAAACTCACAAACCGCGATAATGTTGTAGTAATAGCCGACGAAGCTCACCGCAGCCAGTATGGGTTACGTGCCATACTGGATACAAGTACAGGTCTCTTCAAATACGGATACGCTCATCATATGCGTTCGGCTCTCCCTTCAGCTACATTTGTCGGTTTTACCGGGACACCAATCGAAAGCGATGACAAGGATACACGCAGGATCTTTGGTGAATATGTCAGCATCTACGATATTCAGGATGCTGTCATGGACGGCGCAACCGTTCCTATCTATTACGAAAGCCGCCTGGCAAAACTGGACATTAACCAGGCTGAAATAGAGAAACTTAACTCAGAAGTCGAAGATGTCCTGGAAGACGAGGAAGACATAGCCTTGCGTGAAAGATCAAAGTCCCGCTGGGCAGCTCTTGAACAACTTGTAGGAGCAGATAAGAGGATAAAAGAAGTAGCCAATGATCTTGTCGCCCATTTTGAAAACCGGAACTCTTCAATTGAAGGTAAAGGCATGATTGTCGGCATGAGTCGTGATATTTGTGTTCACATGTACAATGCCATAATCGAATTAAGGCCTGAATGGCACAATGAAGATCCTCAAAAGGGCGAAATCAAAATAATCATGACAGGCTCTGCTTCAGATAAAAAGCACCTTCAGCCGCATATATACAACTCCCAGACAAAGAAGATGCTGGAGAATCGTTTCAAGGACCCGGACGACCCATTGAAACTTGTTATTGTACGAGACATGTGGCTCACCGGATTTGATGTTCCATGCCTGCATACAATGTATGTTGACAAACCAATGCGTGCTCATAACCTGATGCAGGCCATCGCACGTGTAAATCGTGTATTCCATGAAAAACAAGGTGGTCTTGTGGTAGACTACATCGGTATTGCCGCAGAAATCCGATTAGCCCTGAAGACCTATGTCGATAATCGTGGAAAAGGAGCACCTACTATTGATACTATCGAACCCCTGGTTATACTTAAAGAGGAAATGGAAAAGGCCCGTGGAATCTTCCATGGATTCGACTACACGAATTACAGGACAAGATCCCTGGAATTACTCCTTCCTGCAGCAAATCATATTCTCGGTCTTGAAGAAGGAAAAAAACGCTATTTTGATATTGTACTTGCGATTTCCAAAGCCTATTCACTCTGTGGAACTAGAGATGAGGCAATGGATCTCCGTGAGGAAATTGCTTTTTTCCAGGCAGTAAAAGTAGTCATTTCCAAAGCATCAACCAGTGAGACAAAGCTTGCAGAGGAAAAGAAGAATCAGATTATCAAACAAATCCTAGATAATGCACTTCTTGCTGAAGGAGTAGAGGATATCTTCGAACTTGCAGGATTAGATAAACCAGATCTCAGCATTCTCTCTGATGCATTCCTCGAAGAAATGCGACATTTACCACATAAGGATCTTGCAGTGGAGCTATTGCAGAAACTTCTCAGGGATCAGATACGTTCACGAACACGCACCAATGTAATTCAGGAACGTAAATTCAGTGAACGATTAACAGCTTCACTTAACAAATACTATAGTCGTTCGATTAAAAGTGCTGAGGTAATTGAGGAACTGATTTCAATGGCCAAGGAATTCCGTGAAGCTGCCAAACGTGGTGAGAAATTAGGACTCAATGATTCAGAGCTTGCGTTTTATGATGCACTTGCAGATAATGAAAGTGCTGTTCGCGAATTAGGTGATGTTACTCTAAAACTAATTGCCCAAGAACTAACAGAAAAGCTACGTAAAAGCACAACTGTGGATTGGCAGAAGCGTGATAGTGTCCGTGCAAAATTACGCAATCTTGTTAGGATTACTCTCCGGCGCTATAAATATCCTCCAGATAAGCAGGAGGAAGCGATAAAATTGGTGTTGGATCAAGCAGATAGATTGTCTGATGATTGGAGCAAAAATATAGAATGTGCACTTTATTAAACATACTTTGTTGTGAGAAGTAATTTATTATATATAACATCAATTAGGATTTGTATTCCCATTAATTAAAGAGCCTGAAGATAAGTGATTCTTTAAATTAATTAACTGCCTATAAGTCGACAGAAAAAGTCTTTCTTTCCCATTTACTGTTAACATGAAAGAACGAGGAAAATTTTTAATGTATATTATCCAGAGGATACCGTTTTCCTCAAGGTGGTACTTCTCCAACATCGAGATTTTAGATTCAAAAAAGCTCTCATTTTCATTTGAGTCTACAATTTGATAGAACCATACACCTAAATTACCTTCGTATTTACGCGGCATTTTTATTTTACTATAAGGAACAGATCGAAGTTTACTAACTTCTTCTTTTGATGGTAAAATGACATCATGCTCGCAGTTAAAAAATGCACCACTTACTTTTTGCCTATCAAATAACGCTATTGTTTCACTGAAAACGTCTAAGATATCTTCTATAGATGGCAAATCACTGATGATATCTAATCCTATTTGTCGTGTTGAATTTAAATCTACTAATTGAATTAAAGACAAATATTGTTTTAACTCATCACTTTTACTAGGAAACCTAGGGGAACTAGCTAAAAAATGCTTTAGAGATGCATAATCATTTCTGATTTCAGTTTCTGGAAATAGTTCACTATTCACTAAATCAGTAGCACGTTGTTTCTCTTTCTCATAGATTTCATATCTTTCCGAATCATCAACTGGTCCCCCATAATCATCGTGTTCTACAGGTGGATGAGAATTAGCGAAATCATTAAAGCTTATTTTGGGACGTGCCCATGTTTCATAATCATAATATTTATATTCACCAAAGAGAAAAGAATTCAATAACTGTTGATGAATTTCAGGCCAGGTTTCTATGAAACAAATTAACTTCAATAAAATAAGATTATTTAGCCCTCTAGTGTTTGAATTTTCTATAGTTACATAAAGATTAGTTATTTTTTTCATTTTTCGAGGATTACCACCGGTACAAATACGAAGTAAATCACATGCTTTATTGAACTCTTGTGTGTTATCAAAGAATGGACCGAGCTTATCTTTCAAATAAATGCTGACTTGATATTCATTAAATGTTGATAAGTCATAAGTTATTTGAAATATTTTGTTTAAATATGCTTCTGCATCAAAATTTTGATTAACATATTTCAGTTTGGTACTTTCTATTAAGTACTTATAATCACATCCAACAATAAAAACACAATTTTTGCATACCAAGAAATTTTTTATTGACTCGATAATATCTATTATTTTTAGTGGATGGATTCGATCTAAATCATCAACAAAAATAAAACATATACCATCTTTGCCAACCCTTTTTTCAATCAAAGATTCAAATTTATCTTTAAACTTTTTTATTGATGTTGATTTATCCTTTAATATCATCTGTTCTGTAGATTGCCTAGATTTCCCGATATTTATAAAACTCTTTAAAAGACCGGGGGCATCAGTAATCAAACTAGCTCCGCCTGTACATTTTGCAGTAATGGCTGTTTTTCCAATATTCAAAGCGGAATTAATTAATAACTCCACATCATAACTATTTGTAGTCGTCAGGCAAAGTTCCTCTAAAACAGAAATCATTAACAATTTCCATATCTCATCTTCATCATTATATTGCCATGTATCAAACCAACTTGTTCTTAAATGCGACTTATTCATAGCATCAATATTGTTTTTCATGAGATTCATCAAACTTGTTTTACCAGTGCCCCATGCCCCATTGATTCTCAATGTTAATGGAGGTTTACTGTCTATAAGTAAAGATGTTAAAATATCTGCAACATTTTGATATTGAAGTAAGTCATCTTCTTCCGTATTAATTGGTTCATCTGAAATCCAATAATTAAGTCCCATATACTTCCCCTAATTCAATTTAAACTCTGTTTAAATTTATAAAAGAGACCTGCTATATATACGTTATGAAATAATTTAATAATACTATGTGCAATCTTCAAATTGCTATCTACAGAGTGATTTTGATAGCACTATAAACGTTAGAAAACCGTTCTCTTCTCACAAAGTTAGCCGAGTTGAAAATAATTTAACCTGCTGTTTTGTGGTACAATTGCAAATTCCTTATCTCTGCAGAATAAACCACCCTATTATTTTGTACTATAATCACAGGTACTCTATTTCTGCAGAAGAAATCACTCAAATCTTATAATTGCAGGTTTTTGAATAACTTTTATTTCTTAGTATAGTGTTCCAGATCTGCACTTGAAGTCAATGACCTCTCCCTCCGGATCACTGAGGATGGCCATCCTACATATCTACTGAATCTACTTCGTGATACTCGATGCAGGGATATAGGTTCTCAAAGAGAGAGACGATTGTGGAGGATATTAGGGGAATGCAGGCGAGAAGGAGATACGTTCTTTTGAAGCATATACACATGTAAACGATTGCGCATTATTTCCGTTGAAAATATTATCATTAGCAATGCCTAATTATGTAAAATATTAAATAACAGTTCTTTGCAGAGTGGGTAAAGTGGAACTATAAAAACCTCAGTTATTTGACGTTCTTTTCCAAGTTAAATATATGACTTTGAGGATAGTATTTATTAAATTTTCCTTCTTTTTCATAAAAGATAATATTATCACTCTGAAGCTCACTAACATGCCAATGAATAGTGCTTTTATCCAATCCAAGTTTAAAAGATAATTCTTGACCAGTGACTCCAGGATTATTGATAATTGTACTAATTATTGTTTTTCTTGTGTTGTTTATTAAATGTAACCTAGCCACATTTTGTTGTGTGCATCCATGGCAAGATTTATGAAATAATCCTGTATACTTGCCTTTCCGAATAGTAAAAATCAAGTTATTTGATTTCATTTTATCAAGATAATATCGTAAAGTTCCTCGTTTAATACCAAGTTTACTTGATATATCTGATTCTGTGCACCCAGGATTTTCTACTATAAAGGAAATAATGTTCTCTGATTGATTGTTATCCTTTTTAGGAGCTATTCTTCCAAGAAGAAAAGGAATTATTTTAAAAATGTTTAAAAAAGGTAGAAGCAATCCAGAGATTACTGTAAATTGTATCCACAATGGAAGGGACCAAAAGGTAATAGTATGCTCTGCTTCGCCATCATCAACAACAGCACCTTCTGGATATTCTCCAGTATGAGGAGTTATTATGTATCCTCCATTATCAGCAGATACTATTCCTCCACACCAAAAAATAGTAAGCAAGAATAATCCAGCTATATACCATTTATTCAGTTCCATAACTAAATGGTATAAGATTGTGTTCCTGATACATCATAACCATATACACAATATTGCCATGTACCTTTTGCAATACCATTTGAATTTGTAATATCAATGTTTATTCTTCCATTAATTGACCCATCGTCATCATCATAAAAAGGACCAAGTACATTGTTATCTGGGGTATATATGATAAGTCTGAGTGAATCACTAGAATCTCCCCAGTTTAGATTTACAGTTAATGTTGTAATATCAGAGCTGACTGTTTTTGTGTGCCAATTAGTTTCCCCTTGAGTAATAGTATCAGAGACACGCAATACTGGAAAACTGATATAATTATTTTTAGCTGAAGTTACAATATAATCAGAAGATAAAACCTCATTTGAAATACTATTCGTATCTGCAACAGCACAGTTGACTGAAAGCAAAATTATTAACATTGCCATACAAGTTTTATACATATTATATTCCTCGCGAATAATACAGTAAAATGTGTAACAGTCTTTTATTTATTTTTTATGGACACGATATCCAACTGAATAATATATAAAATAATATTTATTTAAATATGATTTATTATATTGTGATTTTAGTCATGAAATAAGCCAAAATATGAGGTATTCAGCAGAAATAAATGAAAAATTGATATGAATGAGTATCATATTCAGTTGGATGTTAGGCTCACAAAACATTAATAAAATCAAGTAAAATTGTTGAATGCACATTATTAAAATGTGGAGTGGGGTTCAAACTAATATCTCAAAGTCAACTTGAACCCCAAATTACCCGAAGGCATAGTTATGTTTATTTTAACAATGTATAAAGTTTGCGTAACTTTTGCCTCTGGAGTATTGAAAAGAGGTAAGAGCAAATGAAGATATATAAAGAAGGAACTAAAATAGTTTCGATATTGATGACCATGTTCATAGTAACAATGTTTGCAGTGGCTCCTGCACTTGCATGTGAACCAGGTACTCCATGTAGCGAGACATCTAAAGTTTCAGAACCTGTTGAATTATTAGGAACTGAGAAACAGAAAGTTATTGATCAAGCTCTTGAAAATGAGATGTACATTAAACTCAATCAAGATTTGATCAATGAAGGATACAAACAAAAAAGCATAGATACATATAGTGTTACTATCGAAGAAGATTCTACTGTTGTTAAAATCGCAACATTTGAATTTGAATCTGCAGACGGAAATACTGATGGATTGACCTACGCATATAACGAACAAACCGGGGAAAGCATAGTAGTTCGTGGTGGTAATGGCTGTCCAACATGTCTTGCATTAATAGTAGCCGGAGGGTTTGGCTGCACGGCTGTTTGCGTAACAGGTGGTGTATTAACAATGGGTGCTGCTTGTGTTGTATGCCTAGCTGCAGTAGCAACGTATTCACTATGCGATTGTTATGTATGTGGTTGTTCAATGGGATACGAAACCAGTTGTGACATGGCTGATCAATATAATTGTTGAGGAGATTGTCAAAATGATTGAAATTGGGAAATATTTCCCCCTCATCATTTCTTTTTTAATAATGCTGATTGGATTTTATAATTATTTTACCTATGGATCTAGTTATTTGTTGTTAGTTAGTTTTGCAGCAGTATTTTCATCCATTGGAATGCTTTTTAATAGGTATCTTCGATTATCAAAATATGTATCTGTTATTTGTATCCTTGGTGCGGCATTGTCTTTCTATAATTCAACAAATAATATCTATATTGCAATGCTCGGCATTCTGTTATTAATACTTATTATAGTAGATGATATTAGAAAATGAAATTTAACTAGGGGATTGAATGTGAAATCTGAATTATATATTGCACTAATAGCCTTGGCTTTACTATCAGGGGGATGTATTGAAAAATCGTATTCAAATACACAAGATGCATATGATTTGCAATATGATCTAAATAATGGAGATGTTTTTTTCTATAATGTACTAGCTACTATCGAAAAGCCAAGTACAGAAGTCTCTGAAGAGACAAGCATTCATGTAGCTGAAATCAAAAACGACAATATCAATTTGAAAGTATCAGTTGATTCTACGGTTGGGAATGCATTATCCAAAGAAGACTATTCTTTAAATATGACATCACGTGGTACAATAAATGATGTCAATTCCAACAACTTAATTATACCAGAAATCCAGCCAGAACTAGTGTCAATACTAGAATTTCCTGATAAGCAAATAACCGAAGGAGATGTGTGGTATTCATATTTTAACAAGAATGCAAGTCAAGTTGTAGATGGAAATTTATTTGAGTATTCGATTATCGGGAATACAACATATAAGTGTATAGGATTCGAGAATATATTAGTGACCGCTGGTAAATTTGATTGTGCTACCATTGAAACAAATACGACTTATATTTTGGATATTAGTTCAGTGTCTAATAATAAAACAGTCTCTTTAAAAACAGTTGGTAACACCTTTGGTGAAAAATGGATTGATTTGAATAAAGGAGTTTTAATCAAATCTGAATATTACGTTGATAAAAACGTTCAATCAAATTATTCAGATGTATACAAAGATATAGGAATTAAAAATGCATATCGTGAAATTCCTATGAAATCATATATAGTTACTGAACTTTTAAGTGTCAATGGAGATTGATGAAATATGTCAAGACCAGGCATATTTTTTTTTCTTTTAATGTTATTATGTATTTCAATAGTAGATGCTCAAAATGTTTCGATTGAGTATTTCCATCAAACAGGATGTTATGACTGCAAAATAACTGATCCTATAATAGATCAAATCGAAAAAGAATATGAGTTTGTAGAAATTATAAGAATTGATGTAAATACAATAGATGGTTTTAATAAATGGAAAAAATATGAATTTTTAGAGGTTCCGGCCATTGTTATCAATAACGAAACGAAAATTCCAAAAGAAGAAATTACAGAAGAAAATCTAAAGTTGTTAATCACTAATTATTATGAAGATGATGTGCCAGAATTTAAATATATAAATAATACATTAAGTCTACCATTTGCTTATTCACTAGGATTATTTGCAGGGATGTCACCTTGTTTAATGGCCATACTTGGATTTCTTTTTAGTTTTACAACCGGCACAAGTGAATCTGTTCGAAGTGGAATTGTAAAAGCGACTATATTTGGTCTTGGACTAATGACTTCTTATTTGACAATTGGTCTTGGATTAATTTTGTTCAAGAGGTCAATTCCGAACACTGAAATATTTTCAATGATTACCGGCATCATAGTCATTACGATAGGCTTATACTTAATAGAAGTTTTCAAGTTACCAATATTTATGGATAACTATTTTCGAGATACAGCTAAAAAACATGCAGGTACAATCGGAGGATTATTCTTTCTTGGAGTATTATTTTCTTTCATAAAAGTTCCATGTACTATTCCTATGCTTCTGGTATTACTTAACAAAACAATGAGTTATGGAACTATACAAGATGTATCATTATTGTTTGCTTTTAGCTTAGGTGTATTGACGCCTTTTATTGGAGTTGGGCTAATTGGGGGATATACATTATCAAAACACATTCGTAAATATCGCCACGGTATCAAAATAATCAGTGGCGTATTTCTTGTGTTACTAGGGTTATGGATATTATTTTAGAAATCATAGTACAGGTTTAATTGTTTGGTCATATAAGCATGTTCTCCATATGGTCTCACTTTAATTATTCGGTAATGATTTCTTTTACATTTGTACTATACTGTAATGGAAGGTGCAGTTTGTCCACACGATGCATTCTGCAGATTTAATCACTGGATAGCCGTCCTGAATCTCTACTGAATTTATTTCATGAGATTCGATGTAGGAATGTCGGCTTTCAAAAAGGGAGGCTGTTGTGGAGGAGATCTGCATGATGTAGGTGAGGAGGAGAGCTGTAAGTTACAACATGTGAATTGTAATTATCATAGTGCATATTCCTCGTGTGAATGATTATTGCAGGAAATGATATTTTATAGCAGGGGAACTATAACCTGTTACATATACAACCTCAACTTGTATTCCTGCTCCGGTTACCTGCTGATCTTGGAGGGTCGAGGCAACCAGAGCACAAACTAATATGGTTTTTAGTTTTTGAGAGTGACCTGTCATTTTAGCCTATAACAACAAGTTTTCCTGCAGAATCCTTGTAGATCTCCCAGGGAAAAGACATCAAAAAACAGTAAAATCTTGCTGTTATAATAAAAGTGCATGATAAAAGCTGAGCCTATCATGGTCAACGATGAAAGGGTCCTTGGACCTTATGAAATGGATCTACTCAGAGAAGTTATTCCTAAAACCTATCTTAAAACTATATTTGATGTTTGTTTCTGGTCTGGAATGAGGTATGTTGAGGTTCAAAGGTTACATGTTCATCTGGAATGGAGGTAGAAAGATGGAGAATGTCCTGGATTATTTCTTCGGCAATAAAAAGCCACCTTCAAGATCTGCCTGGAATGAGAACCTTTTGAGATGGGCTGAGAGGTCTGAATTGAATCCATTAGGTCTGAGTAGTAAGACTACCAGAAAAAGTATAGAATCCTGGTTGATCACTGCAGATATCCCCCTTAATGTAATCTGTCTTCGCCAATGGTATGATAGTTTAATTTCTCTGTTGCATTATCAAGGTTTGCCTTTTAATGATTGAGAAAAGGTGGAAATAAGAAGAATGTTGGCAGGGTGGAATTAATATATGGAAAATCATAGATGCAATGATTTTTCAATTGTTTTCTTACATTTTTTAATAGCATCACGATTAACATGAGATAATTTAGATATCTCATCGTAGGATAAAGAATCAGATTCATAAAGAATATCATATGCAATATATTCGTTTGAGAAGGAAAATTGAGTTCTGACTAAGTGCATATTTTCTGCATTCTCGTCTTTTTATTTACAGAGCTTTCCCACCAGTATAGAATGTTTACTTTTTCTCTTCGTTATCTTTAATCTGCTTCATAATCTTGTTCAAAAGAGGTGTATATCAATGCTTTAATTAAACTGCTCTGTGTATCTTGGATCTGGTAAATTCTTTGTCTTCTCCTTTTAGTTATTCAGTAAGCTCCCTATATTGGCATGCAGACATTGGGTTTGCGTTGTCCATATTATCGAGTTTCTCATTCTCTTTCTTTAGATCATTGAATTCCGGAGAAGTTGAAGTGTCTGCTTATTCTCTTTCATGAAAAATAATAGTTGTCATCTGAAATGAAAATTAGGATTTTGAACAAGTTCGGGAAGTGACTAATGTGAATATTCAGATGACATACATCATCTAATTGACATGTTTACTCTTTAGCTAAGAAATATTTTCATTTAATAATGATTTATATAAGAGTAATTTGTTATTAAATTAAAGGGATGTAGTGTAAAACATCATCAAAATGAAGGATATTTCACTTGGGATTCATGGTGGAGTAACGTGGATTTTGGGTATTTTATTTGTCAATATTATTTTTTAAATTGTCATAAGTGTCAATGCATCCTAGTGGGTACTTTATTCAAGGGATGTGGCATGGATGCAAATGAAATCTAGTATTGTATTATGTTTTGGATTGTTGTTAGTTTTTTCAATATTGAACGTAGGAATAGGCTCAGCAGATAACATTATTCGGGACGTCGTTGCCAATCTAGGCGGTGGAATTAATTGATTCTGGAGTAAACAGATGGGTGTTACGTGAATGAGAAACAATCTATTAAGAATTTCTGGTTTTGTTATTGTCTTTGCAATTTTAATACTAAGTTTGGTTAGCACTGTAAGTGCAGACGAGGTGAACATCACGTTTGAAGGACACTTCGGCGGTAGCACAGATGCAGTATTTGTTTCTGGAAACCATGCATATATCACCCAAGGACAAGATTTTGTTATAATAGACATATCCGACTCAGAATCACCTTCCGAACTCAGTAGATTAATCACAAACGATGATATATGTGATATTTATATTTCAGACAGTTATGCATACGTTGCTAGTGGTATCAGTGGTATTGGTATTTTTAATGTCAGTGATTCAGAAACACCCACATTTGCAGGCGGTTATAGTACAGCTGGCTGGACAAATGGCGTTACAGTTTCAGATAGTTACGCATATGTTGCTCATGATATTGGTCTTACAATTGTTGATGTCAGCTCACCAGCACCTACACTTGCAGGTAGTTATGATACGGAAGTATTTGAGTGGGATGTTACAGTTTCAGACGGCTATGCATACGTTGTTTATGACAATGGTCTTGTAATTGTTGATGTCAGTAATCCAGAAGTGCCCATATTTGCAGGCAGTTATGATACGGCAGGATATGCAAGGGATGTTGCAGTTTCAGATGGCTACGCATACGTTGTTTATAGTGGTGGTCTTGTAATTGTTGACGTCAGTAATCCGGAAGCACCCACATTTGCAGGCAGTTATGATTCTATTGGTAGGGTAAATGGCATTACAGTTTCAGGCAGTTACGCATACGTTGCTTCTGGTACCAATGGTCTTGTAATTGTTGATGTCAGTAATCCAGAGGCACCTACATTTGCAGGCAGTTATGATACGGAGGGATATGCATGGGGTGTTGCAGTTTCAGATAATTATGCATACGTTGCCGATGGAAGCAATGGTCTTATAATCCTGCATACAGATATCCAAAATACAGCGGCTGTGACACTAACTGTTGATGACGATGGAACTGCAGATTATTCCTCAATACAGGCTGCAATAAATGCTGCCAATTCAGGAGATACCATTCTGGTGAAGCCAGGCACATATAATGAGAACGTGGATGTCTATAAACAACTGACAATCACGTCAACAGGTGGTGCATCTATTACGACGGTAAATGCTGTGTCTGGAAACGATCAGGTTTTCGATGTGACCGCCGATTGGGTAAATATATCAGGTATCAATGCATGTGGCGCAACTGCTTCTGGAAAAGCGGGAATATATGTTGGGGATGGAATATCACATGCCTCTGTATCTAATTGTGTTGCATCCAACAACTACTACGGCATCTATCTGAATCATTCAAATAGCAACATACTAAAAGAGAATACGCCTTCAAAAAACAGTATGCATGGAATCCGTCTGGCCTATTCGAACAATAACACTCTTTTAAACAACACCGCATCAAGTGACAACGCTTGTGCAACTCTGTTATATGCTTCTTCTGATAACACGATAATGAATAATGATTTTTCAAATAGTTTCCATGGCCTTTTCATGTACGTATCCAGTAACAGTAACCTTGTCAGTGATAATACCGGATCAAGCAATGACCAAGGTGGCATATATTTGGAAGGCAACAACAATACTATTACAGGCAATACGATATCAAACAATGGTGATTTTGAGATACGTTTAATAAATTCCAGTGGTAATCTGCTTTATCACAACAACTTCGATGGTAATAACAACAATGCACATGATGATGGAAACAACCAATGGGACTCCGGCATCGAAGGCAACTACTACTCAGACTACACCGGCACTGACTCAGATAATAATGGTATAGGTGATACTTCATACCCAATTCCGGGAGGGAGCAATGAAGACAGATATCCACTGATGGAACCTTATTCTTCAACACAGACACCATCTATTCAGGACAGGTCTCTCCTTCAAGTACAAGATCATCTTGAGGTCTACTGGTTCCAGAACAACAAACTTTACTGGATAACTGACTGGAATATGATTGACCAGATGGCATCCGTGCAGGGTTGGGAGAGCGTGAACACACTGCCATCAAGTGTGTTCAATCCCACAGATTATGAGGAAGGGCCACGTTTTATTACCACTGGTTCAGAATCGGATGGCTTGCTTATCAGGGAGACAGATGATTACAAAGTTTATTTGATTGAAAATGGGATTAGACGTCATATAACGTATCCAGACGTCATGGATCTGAAAGTCTATTCTATGGATGATGTCATAGAAGTTTCACCTGAGATTGCAGACATGTTCTTGCTTGGAGACCCTATTGGAATTGAAGTCGATTTATCTTTCACTAAAATCAATGAATCAGGGGAATTCATGAATGCTGATAGATTCGAGACCGGTGATACACTAAGAATGTCAACGGAAACAGAAGTTACCGAAGCTTATACGGTTGAAACCTATGTCAGAGTTACCTTCCCCGATGGGACAAGAAAATATGCTTGTTATGAAAGTGTAGATTTCCAAATAGCAGATTCACTTAAGTTTTCAGATGTCAAAACGCAATTATATCCGGGCACATGGCATGCTGAGACAAAAATATGGGATTGGAATGAATATACTTTCTCTGAGATGGATGAAGAGGGGCTTTATACATGGGAGTTCTGGTATGAAATTGAATCCACCGATGAGATTCTGGGCTGGGATTGTCAGGGATATTATTTTACGGATAATCCGATAGGTGGAGAAGATACTACACCGCCTTATATAGTGATACATTCTCCATTTTTAGATTCAACTCCTATTTACAACTCTCCTGTTTTAGTTTCAGTACTAGCTTTTGATAACAGTGGTGTGGAAAGTGTGTTTATTAATGGCCATGATGTGACTAATCCTTTTCTGGGTTATCATTTCTTGCATTATACTGATTTAAATGAAGGGTTAAATGAAATAACCATTACAGCCACTGATAATTCAGACAACCACAATTCAATAACTGAGACAATTTATGTTAATTACTATCCTTTCGATGTAAAGATCACTTCTCCAAATGATCAGAATCGATTTACACCGGATGAATATATTCGTTTTACTGGAGAAATTAGTGGAGGGGAACCTCTCTTTACATGCAACTGGATCATTGACGGTGTTAAACACTCGGGAGCTCCTGATGACGAAGTGTATACTATGTACGAAAGTTTACCTTCTGGAGTACATGATGTTAAATTGGAAGTAGTAGATTCGAATGGCTATTCAATTGAAACAGATGAAATCTCTATTGATGTATCTCCTTTAGAGGTGGATTCAACATTTAGGCCGATTCCGGATGGTTACCAATTTGGAAATTATGGAGAACCACTTTTGTCAGAGGACCTTTTCCGCAATACATTTGGTGTTGACTTAGATGATGATAATACGGGTGCACAAAGCTTTTATGATGAAGACTATAGCACATCTGCAAGCCCAGGTGTATGTTTTGGTATGTCTGCAACTAGCTTATTATTATTCCAAACTGAGTTCCAAGCTTGGGACCTTGCTGGTCCTCGAGCTTCTGGTATGTTTAAAAATCCGGGAGATAGGCGTTCTTTAGATTTGGCCGATTTTTATGTAGACATTATTTGGAATGGTCAATATGATATGGGTGAACCACTGAATTTAGACTACAATCAAAACGACGTATATGATAGTAAGCCAAGAGATTGGGGAATATTCCCATCATTTAGTAATACTGTCAGAGATTGGATATTATATTATCATGGACTTGTAACCAGCGCTCCAGTCCAAGACGATATAAATTATTATAATGGAGTCCGTTTACAATCCAATATACCAATTTATGACGAATTAAAAAATCGCATTTCTAATCAATGGGATGTCGATCCGATGGTCCTTGGAATAAGAGATTTAAATAATGCTAAAGGACATATGGTAGCCCCATACGAAATTACCGAAACAGAAGACCACCGAACTGGTGAGATTCATATTTATGATCCATCACAACCGGGAGATGGAGATAGTAGTATTTTTGTCGATTTGGTTGATGGAACTGCAACTTATAATTATGGAAATGGACATGAAGGAGTAAATCTTTGCTTGGTAAGATTATCTTCAATTTTAGCAACTCCTGAAATACCTGAAGAGTATGAAGCAATGAATGGTTTTGGACACCTGCTTTATACAGACTCAGTAGGAAGGCAATTGGGTTATGTCAATGGTTCGTTTGTAAATGAAATACCTGGTGCACGGCCCTACTATACATTTGGGGATAGTTCTGAAATAAACAATGTGGAATCATACTATATATCAAACCTTTCTTTGAAAAGGGAAGTATATGGAAATGATAGTGGTAATGCATGTTTGCATATCCATAAACCGGGTAGTTTTTTGGTTGTTAACCTGAGCACAACTCCAGATTCAGTCGATGAAATATTGGTATCAGAGGATGGTTCAAGTGTTAAATTCATATCTGGAAATGGAACTTCTTCATTGAATCTAATGATTGAAAAGGAAACAAACGAGTCTGCACAAATAGTGTGTGTAAACGTTTCTGAAATAGAAGCCTCAGGTTCCATAAACGTTTCTAGTGTTGAAAGCACTATTAAAATAAAGAATCAGGGGACTTCCAAGGAATTCAATTTGTATCTTGAACAAATCGGAGCCAGTCCAAATTCAGACGACAGCATTAGAAATATCGCCATTGAAGAAAACTCTACTTTATCCATTACTGTTTCAAACTGGAGCAATATCTCCAATTCAGAGGTCATTTTTGAGCATGACTTTGGAAATGACGGTACAGTAGATTATACGGACACAGTTCAGTTGACCGACATATCAGCTCCTTCAACTATCATTAATCTCCAATCGACCGCAGGTTGTAGCTGGATAAACTGGAGCTGGACGAATCCATATAACACCGATTTCAGCCATGCTATAGTCTACATTGACGGAGAATTCGGAACAAATACTTCGGATGCGTCATATAATCTAACAGATATAGAGCTTGAGTCAGAGCATACGATAAGTATACGCACCATCGATGTAAATGGGAATATGAATTTCAATTGGGTTAATGATACTTCAATAGCTAGAAGAGTAACTGTACTTGAAAATATTAACTTCACTATTAACAAGACACAGATATTCTCTGGTGACACGGTTGAATTTAATGCTTCTTCGATCTATGACCCGGAAGGAATAGTTCTCAATTACTTCTGGCATTTTGGAGACAACACAACAAATTCAACTGCAATTGGTATGTGTGTAAATCATACATATGCAGAAGCGGGACTCTACAATGTAACGTTTTTAGTTATTGATGAAAACTGGGAAGAAAAACAAATAATTACAACACAACTTCTTGTTGAAGAACTGGATACTATTCCTCCTCTATCAATCACCAACCTAACCTCCGCATCCGCTCCTACATGGATAAACTTCACCTGGAACAATCCCGCAGACACCGACTTCAACTACACAGAAATCTACCTCGATGGTATTTTCCAGACCATAATCTCGGAAGAGCACTTCAATGCCACCGGACTGCAACCTGACACAGATTACACCATCAGTACACGCACAGTGGACATTTACGGGAATGTAAATCAGACTTGGGTGAATCTGACAGCTAAAACGAAATCTTTAGATGATGGGACATTAAAAGTTGATTTCACAGCGAACACTACATGTGGAGAAGCACCACTTACTGTCTTATTCAGTGGTAATTCTTCTAATGCTTTAAAATGGTCATGGGATATTGATGGAGATGGCAACGAGGATGGTAATACAAAGAATTTGATTTATACCTATAATAATTCTGGAATCTACAATGTTTCTCTTACGGTAACAAATGCAGGTAAAATAGCTACAGAAACAAAATACGATTACATCGCTGTTAATGATTCATCAGATGTAATACTTTCAATTACAGATTACACTGAAAAAGTACTATTAGACAGCGAACTCACCTATGAGATTGCAATGGAAAATACGAAGAATGTTGAATTAACAAATGTACAGCTTGTTGATGTTCTCCCCTCGGAATTAATTTTTGTATCTTCAAGTGGAGCTACATTTGATGAAAGTACGAATACCGTGATTTTTGACATTGATAATTTAATGCCAGAAGAGTCTATCATTTTCAAAATAACTGTTAAGACTGCGGCATATGGTCAAATAGAAAACTCGGTTACTATGTATTGTGATCAATTAGAACCTATCAGTTCCAAAGACCTGACAACTGTTGTAACCCAGAAAGAGATTCCAGAGTTTCCAACGATTATGATACCAGTTTTATCTGTTATAGGATTTGCATTCTTACTCATGAGAAGGAGAGAATAATCTCTTCTTCTGTGCTTTCTTTTTTGAGTGAAATTTAATCAATTTTATGAAATGCCTCTGAAAACTATCAGTTGTTGATAGAAATCTTGCTTTTTCTTCTTTTTAGCTTTTATCCAGAGGAATCACCATAAAGTTCCATGTAAGCCTTTGCCATCGCTTGTTCGATGGGGCTGCCATGCTTCGCCAGATTTTCCAGAATATCCTTGTGATCCCTGACGAATTCCATGGGTGTATTATTTCTACATATTGAGTTACTTGGTTCAGATTCAGTCATCAATTAATCCTCGCTAATTTGGTAATAACATAAACATCTTGATTGCTTATTGCGATTATTTTAACAAAGGGTCCCCATGGTCTGAATATTGGTGAAATACATAGGTATACAACCCCACTGGGTATATGATACAATACTTTAAAATCAATCAATTCATTACTTAAACTATGGTACGAAGTAGGGGGAATGCAAATCCTGTAGGTGAAACTAAAAAGGAAATCTTGCTATTTTTATTGGATCACGATGGAAAAGCAAAAAAAGCAGATATTCGGGAATATTTAAGAGTTGAACATCAAATCAGAGAGAATAAGGGTGTTTCAAATCATCTGGAGCAGTTAGTTAAAATTGGATTAATTTACAAAGATCCTGACTTCAAAAACGGTACAGACTTATATTTTTTCATAACAGATGATTTCATTAGTTTTGTAAAAATTTACTGTGAAAATTTCCATGATTTTGATCAACTTATTACTTCGAACCATTTCAGAGCAAATGCTCCTCAACTCATAGACACTTTTGGCAACTCAATACCTAAAATAGAAACGCTCGATTATTTGCCAGCAGAGAATGCTTCCACTCCTGATAAAGACGATTTGGATTATCTGCGTGACACCTGCAATCTTAAAACTGCAAAGATAGACGACCAATTTACTCCAGAAGACAAAAAGCAACTTGCAAACATTATTTGCAATAATGTACTTGCATTTAAGTTCGTGCTAAACTTTATCAATAGCGATAAAGGTGCAAGACTAGCTATTCTGGTAAATATTATAGAAGACGTGAACGATCCTATGTTCAATCCTTATCCGGCATGGATTGAGGGCTACATGTCTGGCATTGAAGATGTTGAATTACATCATGATGTTCCCGAAGAGATCCTAGGAAGTATATTTGCCAAAAGAATGGAAGCGACTGAGCAGGATGCACAGCATTACTGGCTTCCTTTCTTTTATATTCTTGAAAGAATGAACAAGAACTATCCATATCTTTTTGATTAATCCTTATAAAACAATGTAATCAATTTTGGATCCAAACTAGACCGAAATATAATGAAGATTCACAGCGCACATTTCGCATGTTTATTTTCATCCTATCTAGTGTAATATTAATTATTGATTGTTCAGTATGTTGTGCTACATTGTATACTAAAACAAGCTGTGATTTGTTTCAAACAGCTACATTCGAATGCTCATCTTAAGACCAATGCGCATTTCATCATTTGCAAGTTGAGAGAACAGAGAAAATAAAAAAGGTTAATCTTCCATTTGATCTGCCATCATCTGGACAACTTTGGCTATAAACTCTGGATCTTGCATCTGCTTGGCGAAAGCATCTGCAGCTCGTGCACTGTCCTCTTTTAAGCTCATGGCTGTTTTAGCATCCAGCACAAGGGAACAATGGCTGCAATATTTTGCATCATGTGGGTTAAGGCTTTTACATCGAGGGCATTCGATTGGCTTTAGTTCAAGCTTCTCCTTTTTTGTTTCATCTTCTATTATTCCATAAGATGCCAAGACCTTCTTTTCAACATCTTCTCCTGATAGGTGGATGTATGTGGCAGGCATTTTTGAGTCTGCTTCCCAACCAGCAATAATCCTTAGTTCAGTTTCTTTGAAACCACGTTTGACAAGGTCAGTGAGCTTTCCATGTCTGAATGCGTGTGGATGCACATTCTTCTTTACACCTGCGTCATTTGCTACTGTCTTTAGCATGTTTTGAACTGTTCGTATGTCAAGCTTTTTTGGTTCTCTTCCGTTATTTCTAAATGTGACAAATAAGGGTGCATTGGGGTCATCTTTGTTAGGGTGCTGATTTATCCATGCTTGAAGATCTGGGACCGCTTCAATTAGTCTTATTCTTCTCATTCCTGTCTTGCCTTCAACAACTATCACAGCTCCGTATTTGTCTATCTCCACATGTCCAAGGTTCAGGTTAAGTATTTCTGTAGCCCTTGCAGCACTATCCCAGAAGGACATGATAATAGCTCTATCACGTTGTGTTTTGCAGGCAGGTACTAGTTTTTTGATATCCGCAGGAACAATTATCTCTTTGGTTGGCAAGTGGTTTTTTGGTGATCGTGACTTGATGTCGTCAAAGAAGTCATTTTCCGGATTTAGCCACTTGAAGAAAAGTCTTAGGTCCACGATGTCATTATGAACTGTTTTTGGTTTGTTGTTCTTTCTTCGGTAGATTATATAGTTCTCAATGTCCTTTTTAGTGATGTCATTGACATTTTTGTTATCGTAATATTTCAAAAAGGTGTAAACTTTCCATAGCTTAGTATTGATTGTTGTTTCCTTGAAGTTATTGAGATCTAGACTCCTGGCATAGTCTTCTATTATCTCCTTGTTTTCTCCCTCAATCTCGGGTGCATATTTCATACTTCCTTATATGTCTTATATATTTAAATATATTACGTGACCCTGTAAGCAGGGCTTAGGACCCTGTCTTGTAGGAGTTCGTGCGTTCGAATCGCACCTCCCGCACCAGTTTCTAAATCATTCAGATATTTATTTTTCTTAGTATTTTTATATCTACTACTAATATTCAACCCAAACACACATCAATACAAATATTATCAATCCCTTTCATTTCATCATCAAAAAGACTAATTACAACTCTATAACTACCATCATCCACAGAATATAGTTGGTTGGAGTAATTAACTCCTTTAGAGATTGTATTGTGGGCTGCTAAATCAAAACTTGTCTTATAATCAAAAACATCAATTGATTCTCCAGTTTCCACATTGATGAGCTGGCATGTTACTGTATATTTGCTTTCTTCTGATGTGGGATTCGCCACTGTGAAATAGACCGACATGCTGTCGGATTCTGCAGGTTTCCTGGTGCTGTTCAGATTGGTGTTGTCAACAATGCAGTATCCGTTATCGTAAGTGCCGTCGAATCTCAAAAGTCCTGTGTCATTATCTTCATATCTGCTGGTGAATGTGAGGCAACTGAATCCTTTATCGCTGCGGTCCGTCATGTAGATGGAACCTTCAGTTGCGTTTTCAGGTGCTTCGCTTATGACTTCAATGGTGTATGCCATGTTTGAGGGTGCGATATTGTTGACAAGTTTTTTATTGAAATCTTCCCAGCTCACCGGTACTGCAATGTATCCGTTATCACTTCCAAATACTCCTTTTGTGATTGCACCACTGGAGTCTGTTAGATAGATGAACTGCTCATCGTATCCTACTGCAAGGATAGCATGGCCTTCCTTTACTCCGTCTGAATTCATGTACTGGAATGCCATGAGGACTGGCTGTCCGTTGTTGATGTTGCTTTTGATTAGATCATTGAATGTCTCGTTATCAAAATCAGTGATTGTGAGTCCCCATATTGTTTTCTTGATGTTCAGTGAGCATATCTGTTCAGCATATTCCTCGAGGGTTGTATCTGTAGAACTGTATTGCTCAGAAAAGGTATCGTAATAACCTGAATCAAAATAATCTGCCATTTCCCATATTTCCAGGTTCTGATCATTGTAATTGAACATCATGGTAAGACAATAGTAAAGGCACCAGTTAGTGTTTCCCTGATTATAATATGGAACGTCCAGTATTGTGTCTGTGGTTAATGAGTAGTCAATACCCTGTGACATACCTGTTTCTTCTGTGGAAGCGACATTGCATGTACACAGTATCAAAATACAAAGCAACGTTGCCACGGCTTTGCTCGCATATGCATAGCTAACGCTATTTGTGTTATATGGATCCCCCGATCCGCTCATACTCCGGTAGACTCCTGGTCTCGTTTTTCAGGGCATATGTTAAGATCCGTCAAAAGGACGTTCTATGAACATCATGCTACAATGCACAAGTTATCTTTGCATACCTGATATGATTTTTTTAATCCTGTGTATTGGTATATATACGTTATTGATACCGAAAATATGCTGATTGTGATTATGATGAGGTATGAAATCAATTTGATTTTATATGTTCTATTTTTAAATTTAGTTTCAAATGTATGTAAAAATCAAAATTTATATGGAAAATATTATCTATGAAGCTGTTTTTGTAAAATAATGTGTCAGGAGATAATGAAATTCGGGTAAGTTTAAGCAGAGACTTAACACTTTTTGATATAACGATGATAGGAATTGCCGGCATGATAGGTGCGGGCATATTTGCTCTTACAGGTATTGCCACTGGAATTGCCGGACCTGCTGTCCTTCTTGCCTTCCTTCTAAATGGTATCGTTGCAACTTTTACAGGACTTGCATATGCAGAGCTCGGTTCTGCAATTCCTGAAGCCGGCGGAAGTTATCTCTGGGTAAAGGAGGGTATAGGAAATCACTTTGGGTTCCTTGCCGGTTGGGTTGACTGGGCAGCCCACACAATAGCATGTTCTCTCTATGCAGTCACATTCGGTGCCTTCTTTTCAGAATTTGTAATTCACTTTTTAAACTATGAAGGAATCTCTCAGGCTACTTTAATGACTGTCTCTGCATTTGGTATTGTCACTCTGATGGCTTATCTTAATTATCTCGGTGCAAAGGAAAGTGGACGAATTGGTGGCCTCGTCACACTGTTTAAAGTTGCAATCCTTGTAGTTTTTGCTGGCTTTGGTATCTACAGAACATTCCTGACACCTGACTGGTCAGTTGCATTCCTTTCAAATCCATCATTTTTACCAAATGGAGTTGGAGGTCTTCTCGTTGCAATGGGGCTTACTTTCATAGCATTTGAAGGGTATGAGATAATTGCCCAGAGTGGTGAGGAGGTTAAAAACCCTGAAAAGAATATACCACGAGCTGTATTGCTTTCATTATGGGTTGCTGTTATTGTCTATATAATGGTGGCTTTTGCTCTTATAGGTGCCATCAAAGTGGACGGCCCAAGCTGGATCTATCTGGGAGAACTTGGTGAATTCAGTATGATACGGGTTGCTGATCAGATAATGGCATTTGGTTCCATCCTTATTATAGCAGGTGGTTTTGTTTCCACTATAAGTGCCATGAATGCTACTGTTTATTCATCTTCCAGAGTTGCGTTTGCACTTGGGAGAATGGGGTATCTTCCGGAAGCTCTTTCCAGGATAAATGAAAAGAGAAGGACACCTCACTATGCTATTCTTTTCAGCTATTTTATTATTGCAACAATGACCTTTGCACCAATTGAAACAGTCGCTTCTGCAGCGAACATAATGTTCCTAATACTTTTCATCCTGGTAAATTCTGTCCTGATTATACTAAGGTTCAGACGCCCTGACCTTAAAAGGGCTTTTAAGATGCCATTTGCTCCTTATCTTCCTGTGATTGCAATAATTGTTCAACTTGTTATTGGTTATTATCTGATAACATCTATCAAAGACACAACTTTCATTGCGGGAATTACCATATTCTGGGTGCTTGCAGGTTCTTTCTTCTATTTCTCTTATTCAGAGAAGGAAATCAAGAGGCGCTCAAAGCAGCTTATTAAGAAAGTATATGAAGAAAAACCGTTTGCTGAAAAAGGGTACAAGATTCTTGTTCCGATAAAGAACATTGATAATGCAGGTGATCTTTCAGATCTTGCTAATATTATTGCAAAAGAAAAAAATGGTCACATTGTTTTCCTTAAAGTTCTGACTTTCCCTGAGCAGACTCCTTTGTCAGCATCAGATGATATTGTTGAGGAAAGAAGGTCCATGATGAGGAAGCTGATTTCTTCTGTTGACGTGCCTGCTGGAGGCATTATTAAGGTTGGAAGAAATGCTTCAGATTCTATTCTTGATACTATCGAAGAGGAAAAACCGGATATGCTTGTCATGGGTTGGAGGGGTAGAACTTTCCGTCGTGATTTTGTTCTTGGAAGTACTCTTGATCCCCTGCTTCTCAAGGCACCCTGTGATGTAGTGGTTGCCAGATTTGATCCGGAGAAGAAACTCCGGCACATCAAGAGCATCTTATTACCTACTGCAGGAGGTCCGCATGCATCTCTTGCCGCAGAACTGGCCAGGGATCTGGCAGTTGCAGAGGATGCAAATGTTACTATGTTCAATGTAGGTACGTCTGATGGGGATGAAACTAAGGCAAAGTTAGCGTTCAGGAACCTTGAACCATTCTTTGAAGATATCCAGTACTCGGAGAAGTTTGTGGTATCTGATAATATTGAAAAAGGACTTTCTGATGAGGCTAAGCAAAGTGATGTGGTATTCATTGGTTCCACCACGCGTCCGTTCCTCAAAAATTTCCTTATGGGTGTGTTCCCTGAAAAGATTATCAGTAATACGAATACTACAGTCATAATGACAAGAAAATGGGTAAAACTTATGGATGTCATCAAAAAATGATGGCATTTCTCTTCTTTTTCTTTTAAATCCTTGATTATTGTCGGTTTTTCCAGCAAATATTTTCTTTAATAGTGCTTACTTTTTCAGTATGTGATTGTGTTTTTTGTCACGTGTCCGCAACGCTTATATAGTAAGCCTGTTATGTAAGGGTGCTCGTGAGGAGCCCGGTGATGCGGCCAACGCATCACGAAAATGAGCTTATCTCAGAGCAAAAGATGAAGTAACAAATTTCATTTCATCAGGCAGGTGTGTTCAAAGGTCCATCCTTTGGCTTCGAACCTGGTGTTCGAAAGCCTTATATACGATGGTGACCTTTGAAGGAGTCCGCGCAAATCGCGCGAAAACACTTACAATCACCGCCTTACAAGTGGAGACAGAAGTTTTTTCTGTCTGACGTTGGATTTGGCAGTTCGGTTAATTCTGACCGGTAGTGTATAACTACAAACAATTAAGGAATTAACCAAACTATGTGCAAATAGGAAATTTTCTCTCAAAGAGAGTTCTTTCCGACTGATTCCTAAATGACTTCCAAAATAACAAATCTTTGTGTGTGATCAACATTAATTCTGGTTGATCCTGCCAGAGGTCACTGCTATCAGTATTCGACTAAGCCATGCGAGTCAAATGTTTTTCGTAAACATGGCGTACTGCTCAGTAACACGTGGATAATCTGCCCTAAGGTCAGGTATAACTCCGGGAAACTGGTGATAATCCCTGATATGTCATAGAAACTGGAATGTTCTGTGATTAAAAGCTCCGGCGCCTTAGGATGAATCTGCGGTCTATCAGGTTGTAGTGGGTGTAGAGTACCTACTAGCCTACGACGGATACGGGTTGTGAGAGCAAGAGCCCGGAGATGGATTCTGAGACATGAATCCAGGCCCTACGGGGCGCAGCAGGCGCGAAAACTTTACAATGCGGGAAACCGCGATAAGGGGATACTGAGTGCCAGCATATTATGTTGGCTGTCCACCTGTATAAACAGCAGGTGTTAGCAAGGGCCGGGCAAGACCGGTGCCAGCCGCCGCGGTAACACCGGCGGCCCGAGTGGTGGCCACTATTATTGGGTCTAAAGGGTCCGTAGCCGGTTTGATCAGTCTTCCGGGAAATCTGACAGCTCAACTGTTAGGCTTCTGGGGGATACTGTCAGACTTGGGACCGGGAGAGGTAAGAGGTACTACAGGGGTAGGAGTGAAATCTTGTAATCCTTGTGGGACCACCAGTGGCGAAGGCGTCTTACCAGAACGGGTCCGACGGTGAGGGACGAAAGCTGGGGGCACGAACCGGATTAGATACCCGGGTAGTCCCAGCCGTAAACGATGCTCGCTAGGTGTCTGGGACGGTGCGACCGTTTCAGGTGCCGCAGGGAAGCCGTGAAGCGAGCCACCTGGGAAGTACGGCCGCAAGGCTGAAACTTAAAGGAATTGGCGGGGGAGCACTACAACGGGTGGAGCCTGCGGTTTAATTGGACTCAACGCCGGAAAACTCACCTGGGGCGACAGCAATATGTAGGTCAGGCTGAAGGTCTTACCTGAATCGCTGAGAGGAGGTGCATGGCCGTCGTCAGTTCGTACTGTGAAGCATCCTGTTAAGTCAGGCAACGAGCGAGACCCGTGCCCACTGTTGCCAGCATATCCTTAGGGATGATGGGTACTCTGTGGGGACCGCCGGTGCTAAACCGGAGGAAGGTGCGGGCTACGGTAGGTCAGTATGCCCCGAATCTCCAGGGCTACACGCGGGCTACAATGGCCGGGACAATGGGTCCCTACCCTGAAAAGGGTTGGTAATCTCATAAACCCGTCCGTAGTTCGAATTGAGGGCTGTAACTCGCCCTCATGAAGCTGGAATCCGTAGTAATCGCGTTTCAATATAGCGCGGTGAATACGTCCCTGCTCCTTGCACACACCGCCCGTCAAACCACCCGAGTGAGGTATGGGTGAGGGCATGGACTAGTGCCGTGTTCGAACCTAAATTTCGCAAGGGGGGTTAAGTCGTAACAAGGTAGCCGTAGGGGAATCTGCGGCTGGATCACCTCCTAAGCATGATAGGCAAAAAGCCTATCACCACTTACCGGTCAGAAATCGAAAAACTGTCAGATTCAAGAAAAAAGGCAAGATTCAATAAGTGAATCTTCTATGGGCTTGTAGATCAGTTGGAAGATCGTCGCCTTTGCAAGGCGAAGGCCCAGGGTTCGAATCCCTGCAAGTCCATTATTAGTGCACTCACAGAGTAACGTCTGTGGGGAAGGATGAAGCGGCTGAAGCAACAACAGCTGCTATGAAATCGTGTATATGCATGCATATATCAGACGCTCACTGGACAAAGTGAGATGGACTCTGGTAAATATGCCTTCAGGTGGATGGCTCGGCTCAAGAGCTGATGAGGGACGTGCCAAGCTGCGATAAGCCCAGGGTAGGTGCATGGAGCCTATGAACCTGGGATTTCCTAATGGGTCTTCCTAACACATTTTGTGTGTTGATCAACAATGATCGGGAACGCCCCGAATTGAAGCATCTTAGTAGGGGCAGGAAAAGAAATCGAAGAGATGCCGTTAGTAATGGCGAATGAACACGGTAAAGTTCAAACTGAATCCCACTGGAAACAGATGGGAGATGTGGTGTTGTAGGTTTTCTCTAAAGATCCCATCTGGTTGAAGTTTAACTTTTCTGGAACGTTAGACCATAGAGTGTGATAGTCACGTAAGCAACAACCAAAGGATCTGGATTACAACCTGAGTAGCGTGGGTCGGAATTCCCGCGTGAATTTGGGAGGCACCAACTTCCAAAACTAAATACTCCTTGAGACCGATAGCGAACTAGTAGGGTGACCGAAAACTGAAAAGTACCCCAAGAAGGGAGGTTAAAAGTGCCTGAAACCTGGAGGCGATAGAGCGATATGGCGTTAAAGGATCTTTATTATGAAGGAAACGGTCGCGAGGCCGCAGTACGGGTAATATTGCCAATGTCATATCTTACGTTTTGAAGAACGGGCCAGGGAGTATATTCAAATGGCGATGGCTAACTTGCAAATAGGAAGCCGAAGCGAAAGCAACATGCTCGCAACCGTAAGGTGAGGAGCGACGTATACAAGTGCGTGGAGTCATTAGGATATGACCCGAAGCCGGGTGATCTAGGCGTGGGCAGGTTGAAGCGTGGCGAAAGCTACGTGGAGGACCGCAAGCGGTATTGATCTGCAAATCATTCGTGTGACCTGCGTCTCGGAGTGAAAGGCTAATCTAACCCGGCATCAGCTGGTTCCTTCCGAAACATGTCGTAGCATGACCTAACTGGAGATAGTCGGTGAAGTAGAGCACTGATTGGTGGTCCCGGGGAAGAAATTCCTCAGCTGCTTGTCAAACTCCAAACTCACCGTCGTCGAAGAAAGTTGGAGTCCGGACTACTGGGGTAAGCCTGTAGTCCGTAAGGGAGACAACCCAGCCCGTGGTTAAGGTCCCTAAGTGTCGACTAAGTGTTAATACTAAAGGGCGTCCTAAGCCCTAGACAGCTGGAAGGTTAGCTTAGAAGCAGCTATCCTTTAAAGAGTGCGTAACAGCCCACCAGTCGAGGTTTGGGGCCCCGAAAATGGACGGGGCTCAAGTCGACCACCGATACCACGGAGTACCGAAAGGTAATCTTGTAGGAAGGCGTTGCGTTCGGGCAGAAGCAGGGCTGTGAAGTCCTGTGGACCGTGCGGAAACGAAAATCCTGGTAATAGTAACAGCACAGTTAGGTGAGAATCCTAACCGCCGAAGGGGCTAGGTTTCCTCGGCAATGATCGTCAGCCGAGGGTTAGTCGGTCCTAAGACGTACCGTAATTCGAGTACGCCGAAAGGGAAACAGGTTAATATTCCTGTACCTCATGACAATAAAACCAACGTTTTTGGGCAGGCCAAGCGGCGCCGTCGCGCCGTCTAAGCAGCGAATCCTGTGGAGAGCCGTAATGGCGAGAAGCAGGCGAATCTGTAATGGCGAAAGTTGGCTGCACCCGGGAACCCGTGAAAAGGAAGTCATGGGTCCGTACCGAGAACTGACACAGGTGCCCCTAGCTGAAAAGGCTAAGGCGTGTCGGAATAATTTGGCTAAGGGAATTCGGCAAATTAGCTCCGTAACTTCGGGAGAAGGAGTGCCTGCTATGAAGATAGCAGGTCGCAGTGACAAGAGAGCTCTAACTGTCTAATATCAACATAGGAGATCGCAAACCCGTAAGGGCTAGTACGATCTCTGAATCCTGCTCAGTGCAGGTACCTGAAAACCCGGTTCAACGGGACGAAGGGCCTGTAAACAGCGGGGGTAACTATGACCCTCTTAAGGTAGCGTAGTACCTTGTCGCTTAATTGGCGACTTGCATGAATGGATCAATGAGAGCTCTACTGTCCCTAGCCAGAGTCCGGTGAAGCTTACTTTCTAGTGCACAGTCTAGAGACCTCTAGGGGGAAGTGAAGACCCCGTGGAGCTTTACTGCAGCCTGTCGCTGGGTTGTGATTTTGGATGTACAGTGTAGGTAGGAGACGTCGAAGTCGGTGCGCCAGCATCGATGGAGTCGCCATTGGGACACTACCCTTCCAGAATTACGACCCTCACTCCGAGAGGAGGACCCCGATAGGTGGGCAGTTTGCCTGGGGCGGGACGCCCTTGAAAAGATATCAAGGGCGCACAAAGGTTGACTCAAGTGGGTCGGAAACCCACTGAAGAGTGCAAGAGCATAAGTCAGCCTGACGTTATTCAGCACAGTAGTGGATGACGAGACGAAAGTCGGTTCTAGCGAACTTTTGAGCTCGCTTGGTGCGAGCCAAAAATGACAGAAAAGTTACCCCGGGGATAATTGAGTTGTTGCCGGCAAGAGCACATATCGACCCGGCAGCTTGCTACTTCGATGTCGGTTCTTTCCATCCTGGCCGTGCAGCAGCGGCCAAGGGTGAGGTTGTTCGCCTATTAAAGGAGATCGTGAGCTGGGTTTAGACCGTCGTGAGACAGGTCGGTTACTATCTACTAGAGGTGTCTGTAGTCTGAGGGTAAGCTACTTTTAGTACGAGAGGAACAGAGTAGCGGCGCCACTGGTGTATCAGTTGTCCGACAGGGCATTGCTGAGCAGCTACGCGCTAAGGAATAAGAGCTGAATGCATCTAAGCTCGAAATCTGACTTGAAAAGAGACTACATTAAGGATCCCGGTAAAAGACCGGTTTGATAGGGTCGGGATGTACGCACCAAGGCAACGAGGTGTTCAGTCCGCGGCTACTAAAAATCCGTGCCTGTCTGTCTTGCTTTGTCCAGGCGAAATCTGATATGTGTATGAGAGTATTCACGATTCATTGATAAAGTATTTATACAATGGTTTCATCCATGTATCGCTCATTGCCAAGATGGCGGAGCGGCTACGCAATCGCCTGCAGAGCGATTCCATTCCGGTTCGAATCCGGATCTTGGCTTAAACTTTATCGTTCATCGTGAGTGAGTTTGGCGGCCATAGCGGCGGGGCAATTCCTGTACCCATCCCGAACACAGAAGATAAGCCCGCCTGCGTTCTATACTGTACTAAAGTATGAGAGTCTTTGGGAAATATGGAACGCTGCCATCTCACTCACACATGATTTCTAAATTCTATTTTCTACAATTCCTTTCTATTGCAACCAACTCAACTTACAGTTTTGGATGTTTATTTTGGTAATCTAAAATGATTTGTCTTTCTCATTCAATTTTTCATCATAATCAATGTACGTACGGCGCAAAGCGCCGTACAGAGTCATAATAAAAAAGATAACTTATTCTCCAGGTGAAATTACAATTACGTCCTCATCATGGACTCTTCTCTGTGCTTCCTGATTGGCTACTTCAATGAATTCTTCATTAGCTGTTTTCTTACCTGTAACCCATTTGTCCATAATTACACAGGTCACAAGGTCTCCAGTAACATTAACAGCAGTACGGCTCATGTCAAGTATTCTGTCAACTCCTATTATGAGTGCAATACCAGAAGTTGGTATCCCAACACTGTTCAGTATCATTGCAAGGATAACAATGCCTACGCCCGGTGTTGAAGGGGTACCAATTGATGCTCCTACCACAGTCACCATAATCAATAACAGCTGTCCAAATCCAAGTTCAATTCCAAATGCCTGTGCAAGGAACACAGCTGCTATACTCTGGTAAAGAGCCGTACCATTCATATTAATAGTAGCTCCCAATGGAATCACAAATTGGGAAATAGAAGGCCTTACTCCAATATTTTCTTCCGCGGTCTTAATTGAAAGTGGCATAACAGCAGCAGAGCTTGATGTTGAAAATGCAAGTAATAATACATCACGTATAGATCTTAGAAACTTCAGTGGATTTCTTCTGGTCACAACAATAATGACAAGCATGTACACTATCAGCATCAACAACAGACCAAGTAAAACAGTTCCAACGTAAACCAGCATTCCCATTAAAGCATCTATTCCCAGGTTCAGAGTAAATTTACTGATAAGTCCAAACACGGCAATAGGTGCTAAAAGCATACTCCATCGTACAACTGTCATGCTGACTTCCTGAAGAGAACCCAGCAGCTCAAGAAGTGGTTTCGATTGCACCGGTTGCATGGAAACAAGAGCCACTCCTATTATTATGGAAAAGATAACAACCTGTAGCATCTGTCCGGTAGCAAGTGATCCCAGGGGATTTGTCGGGACGATTGTAGTTATCATTCCTGGGAGTTCAGCCACGTCGAAGGATCCAAATTCACTGGTATCGGTTTGTGTTGCATTTGATGTCATTGTCCCCTGAACAAGTTCGCTACTAATATATGTTCCAGGATTTATTGTCAGTGCAAGTGTCAGTCCTATAAGTATTGCAAGGGCAGTGGTTACAAGGAAATAAGCTACGGTTCTAAGACCTATTTTCTTTAATTGCTCCATATCCTCTCCGGCTGCAATTCCTCGAATTATCGATGCAAAAACGAGAGGTACAACGATCATCTGTAGCATCGCCAGGAAAAGATATCCTGGAAGCGCCAACCATTCACCGATAGTATAGGACATTTCCTGACTTAGTATTCCAGTCGAAGGTCCTAGTACCAGTCCTGTAACAATACCCAGCATCATTCCTATTAATATTTTTAACCAGAGTCTTCCTTTTACAAGCTCTTGAAGGTGGTAGTTCAGATTCTTAAGTGAACGCGGATGGATAAGTGTAAGAGGATCTGGTAAATTGTACCTGCCTGACATGACATTAAATTTATTTTCATCTTTAATTGCATTTATGGTGTTTTTGCAAAAGATAGGCATTTATGCAAGTTTGCACTTTATATGTTTATTTGTGAGTCATCAGGAGGAATAATATGGGACTATTCAGCAGAATGGAAACAGTAGTTAAATCAAAAATGAATAAACTTATGGATCGTATGGAAGACCCACGTGAAACACTGGATTACTCTTATGAAAAACAGCTTGAAATGCTTCAGGATGTAAAGCGCGGTGTAGCAGAAGTTGCAACTTCAAAAAAGAGACTTCAACTTCAGAGATCAAAGCTCCAGCAGAATTTGGAAAAGCTTGACAGTCAGGCAAGAGAAGCTATCAAAGCAGATCGTGAAGATCTTGCACGTCTTGCACTTGAGAGAAAGACGACTCTTAATACTCAGATTCAGGGCTTAGGCCAGCAAATTGCAGATCTTGAAAAAGAACAGGAAAAACTTGTAGCTGCCGAGAAACGCCTTTCAACCAAGGTTGAAGTATTCAGGACCAAAAAGGAAACTATCAAAGCCCAGTATTCTGCAGCCGAGGCACAGGTTAAGATCAATGAATCCGTATCAGGAATTAGTGAAGAAATGGCTGATGTAGGTCTTGCAATAGAAAGAGCTGAGAACAAAACTGAAAATATGAAAGCCCGTGCATCTGCACTCGATGAGCTTATTGATACAGGCACACTTGACGATCTTACAAGCAGTGGTGATGATATCGACAGAGAACTTGCAAAAATCAATTCAGCAACGACTGTTGACCTTGAACTTGAGAAACTCAAGAAGGAGGCAGGCAAATGATCATAAGGATAGTTGGCGAAGGCCAGTATGAAGTCCCTGAAAGCTTCTATGACGAACTGAATGTAATTGATAATAAGATTGTAGATCTTGTTTCAGAAGGAAATGAGGAAGGATACAAATCTGAGCTTGCAAAACTAATTGAAAGTATAAAATCCTGCGGAAGCCAGATCGATGATGCTGAAATAGTTGAATCAGATCTTATTGTTCCGCCAGAGGATCTGACATTCGAGGAAGCTAAGGAAGTTTTCAAAGGCGAGGGTATATTTGAGGACTAATATTTTTAGTCCTTAAATTGGCATACTCCAGAGGGGATACCATTTCCCCACTTCTTTTTCTATTGGAAGTTCATTTTCCATCAGGGATTTCAACCTGAACTCCATATTATTGTCTCTGTTGTTCTTTCCTCTTGGGGCAAATGGATAGTAATTTCCCTGCTTGAAATTATATATCCAGTATACAGGTCCATCACTTTCAAAACGATATACTGCACAGAGTATCTGTTCGCCAAATCCCTGTTCAACCAGTGTCTGTGAAATCATGTGAATGTTGGTCACAAGATCCTCAAAGTCCTTGTCCTTGAGAACAACCCACATAAAGTTATATTCATCTTTCTCGATGCTAAAATCAGTTCCTGTTTCCTTTGTGCTGAACTGAAGTAACTCTTCAATTTCATTTCTGGTGTTTGCATACTTTGACATGTCCATGGACTTAAAGCAAATACCTGCAACAGCAGATGGCTTAAGGTTCAGGTTAAGTTCCAGCGTGATTACTGCTGTTGATATGGCAAAAAGCTTGTCTGTTTTTGCTTTAGGTACCCTGCTACTCCCAAGTACGGAACCCAAAAGGTCTCGAAAACCCATCAGTACTCTATCTCCCTCTGTATTTTTTCAAGGGCAGCTATTCTTTTTTCCATGGATGGATGAGTTGACAGCATATTCATAACTGATCCCGATACGGCAGCAGGGATTATGAAAAATGCATTCATTCCTTCAACTTTACGGAGATCATCCGTTGGTACGTTTGCCATTGTTCCGCTGATTTTTCTAAGAGCTGAAATAAGCTGTGTGGGCTGACCGGTTATGAGTGCAGAGCCCCTGTCTGCTGCAAATTCTCTGTATCTTGAAAGTGCACGGATGAGCAGGAAACTTAAAACCCATACTATTATGGATACTATCCATATGGCAATTAGTCCGCCATTTGAATTTCTGCGATTTCCGCCAAAGCCTCCAAAGTAAAAACTGTATCTCACGATATAGAATGCAAGCGTTGAGATGAAACTGGCTATCGTCAAAACTGCCATATCCCTGTTCTTGACGTGACTTAGTTCGTGTGCAAGCACAGCTTCCAGTTCTCCCTGATCAAGTTTGTGCATAAGTCCCGTTGTAACTGCAACCACTGCCTTTTTAGGACTTCTGCCGGTTGCAAAGGCATTTGGTACTGAGGTATTCACAACTGCAACAGTTGGTTTTGGAAGACCCGCAATGACACAAAGTCTTGTAATTGTTTCATGGAGCTTTGGTTCTTCTGCTTCGGAAACAACATGTGCACCGGTTGACCATAGCACCAGTTTATCAGAATAATAATATTGAGCTCCCATAAATAACATAACAAACAGGAGCATAAAGCTTGCAGATGTATACTGGGAAATAAATACGAGAAATCCCAGATATACTGCAGCCAGAAGGAACATTGTCAGCAACATTCTTCCTTCAAGTCCCAGGTCTTTTTTCCATTCTACCATTTTAGCATCATCTACCAGTATTAATTTTGCTATATTATAATTTTGGAGTTTTCACTCTAAGTCCGTTTTTTCCTGATGGAGAAGTCCTTTCTGCCAGTCATTTATAATTTTGATGGCAGCTCTGTTCTCATCAATTTGGCCTTTCTTCTTCAGGAAATTGCATTGAACTCCAATCATCTCAAGCAGATCATATGAATTTTCATCAGTGAATGTGATATTGTAGAAAGATTCCAGTACTTCCCTGTCATCTTCAGCAAGCTTTTCGATGATTTTAAGCGCCACTCCTATTTGGTCTTTGATGTGTGTTGAATCTTTGATTCCCAGAAGTCCCTGTATATATTCATCATGCTCATCAAGGGGGAACACACCGGGGGTATCAAGAAAAACAATACGTGAGCCTGCATTTACTATCTGTACTCCTTTTGTATGGCCTGATATTGCAGAAGTTGAAGCTTTACCTCTTCCTGCAACACCATTAATCACAGAAGACTTTCCGGTATTCGGATAACCAATACAACCGACCTGTATATCACGACCCTGTATGTCAGCAACTTCCAGTATTTTGTGCCTAAGCATTGTTGTTCCAAATCTTTCTTTTGAGGAAACAAAAACAGTGGGAGCTATTTTTCCCATTTTCGACTTTGCTTTCTCAAGTTTTTCCTTTGGGACAAGATCACATTTGTTCATTACAATGATAAAAGGTTTTTTTGCACGTGAGATATCCTTTTCGATTTCACTGTTTCTTGTCTCATCTGGAAAACGTGCATCTACAACTTCAAGAAGGACATCAGCTTTCTTAATGACGTCCTTTACCAATAATTTCTGGCTTGCCATGGTATTTCCCGATATCAGAAAAGTTATTCTTATAATCAATTACGTATTTGATGTGTTCATATTCCCTGAAAGCTTATATTATCTTTGATAGGGTATTTCACATTATTCTGGTTTAGCGGGTTTACTAATATTTATAGCATTAATGCTCAATATATTAAGTGGGTTGATAAAATGACTGCTATATCTTTTGATTCTCAGTTATGCACTGATTGTGGAATATGTATAGTAACATGTCCACTTGGAATTATTCTGGAAGGAGATCAGGCTTCTCTAAACACTCCTTTTGTGCCGGATGAATTGAGTGTTGCCTGTGCAAAATGTGGAAGTTGCGAAGCTTACTGCCCAGAAGGAGCAATATCACCTCTTTTTAACAGATGTTATTCTGAAGTTTCATTGGAGGAGTACAGGGACATTGATCTGGAACAACTTGGTATTTATATGAGAAAACGCCGCTCAGTAAGGAATTATTCTGATGAACTTGTCAGCAAAGAAAAAATAGAACGTATACTGGACATTGTCAGATTTGCTCCCTCTGGTGTAAATATGCAACCTGTAAAGTGGTTAATTATTCATGATCCTGAAAAGGTCCGTAAAATAACTTCACTGACAATAGACTGGATGAAAGAAGTATTATCTTCAGATGAAGCTCATCCCATGAAAATGATGCTTCCTTCTCTAATATCTGCATATGAGAATGGTAAAGACCCCATATGTCGTGGTGCACCACACCTGGCTCTAGCTTATACACTTGATCTGGAATATATGGACTCTACTGAAGCTGTAATATCTCTTTCATGGTTTGAACTGGCTGCTCCTGCATTTGGTCTTGGTGCCTGTTGGGCAGGTTTTCTAAAGATTGCAGCAATAAGTTATCAACCTCTTATTGATGAACTCGATCTTCCGGAAGATCACGTTGTCAGACATGCATTGATGTTTGGATATCCTAAATACGAAGTTCAAAGAATTCCAGGTCGAAATCCTGTGGATGTAATATGGAAATAATTTGAAGTTATTTTTCTTTTATTTCCTTTCATTCTTTTTATTTCATGCTAATCTACCGTTCTCAGCAATGTTTAAGTATTAGATAAACTCTTAAGAAAAATAATACAAAATAATTTAAACAAGTTATTTAGTGGTTACAACAAATAAATTTGTTAAGCTATAACGTATTAATAGTAGTAATATTCAACCTTATGCATTATCGTTCAAAACCTGAACGCCAATTTTTATTTAGAATCGGCGTTCTCAAAGCTAATTTATTCACATAATAAATCATGACATATCCAGATAAACCCCGGGTTCTAGTTGTAGACGATGAACCGATGAATGTTGAGTTGCTTCAGGCTTACCTTTCTGAAGATTATGAAGTTCTTTCTGCCTATAATGGTCATGAGGCGCTTGAGATTATTTTTAACGATTTGCCGGATATTGTTCTTCTTGATGTCATGATGCCTGATATCAATGGTTATCAGGTCTGTGAAAGAATCAAGAATTCTGAGACCACACAATTCATTCCTGTAGTCCTTGTTACTGCTCTTTCTGGCAGAGAAGATCGTTTAAAGGGTATTGAATCAAAAGCTGATGATTTCCTGACAAAACCTGTTGACAGGCTTGAGCTAAAAATGAGGGTAAGGTCTCTTCTTCGCATTAAAAAGCTGCATGATAATGTAATTCAGGAACGTGATCAGGCACAGAATTATCTGGACGTTGCAGCTGTAATGATGCTTGCACTTGACTGTAGTCAGAATATAACTCTAATCAACAAAAGGGGCCTTGAAATTTTAGGCTGTGAAGAGTCAGAGGTTATTGGAAAGAATTTACTGGAACAGTTTATTCCTGTTTCAGCCAGATCTGAGATGGAAATCCATTTTTTAAACTCACTGAACACTTCAGGAATAGACAATACTTATTATGAATGTCCAATAATAACTAAAAACAATGATGAGCGCATGGTCAACTGGTATTCCAAACCACTTATCGATGAAAGTGGTAAGGTTACTGGTGTTCTCTTTTCAGGCCAGGATATTACTATCAGGAAAAAAGCTGAAGAAAAGCTCAGGGAGCAGACACATGCAATGGAAGCCTCTATAGATGGTATGGCTATTATTGATGAAGAAGGAATTCATAGTTATGTTAATGCTTCTCATGCACATATTTTTGGATATGATAATCCAAGAGAACTAATTGGTAAAAAATGGGATATGCTCTACAACCCTTCTGAAGTAGGACTTTTCAAATCAACAATTTTGCCTGATTTCAGAAAGAAAGGCAAATGGCAGGGTGAGCTTATTGGCAGAAGAAAAGATGGCAGTACTTTTTATCAGGAAATATCCCTGACTGCTCTTGATAAAGGTCTGATATCGGTTGTAAGGGATATATCCAAAAGAAAAGAATTTGAGTCACAATTGAATGATTATGCAGCCCGGCTTAAAACCTCAAATGAACTTAAAGATCTGTTTACAGATATTCTTCGTCATGACCTATTAAATCCGGCAGGTGTTGTAAAAGGTTTTACAGACATGCTGCTGAATGAGGAAAACGATGAGAATAAAATACACAAACTTCGACTCATAGACAGTAATGTAACCCGCCTTATTGAAATGATAGAATCTGCTGCAAAATTTGCTAAACTTGAGGACACCGAAAAATTGGAATTCAAGTCTATGGATATTGGTTCTATTCTTAAAAACGTCTCTGAAGAACTCAAACCACAACTTGAAGCAAAGGATATCACACTTGATATGAAAGTTTCCGGTCATTATCCGGCAGTAATAAACCCTCTAATTGACGGTGTTTTTACCAATTTCATATCTAATGCAATCAAATATGGTCCTTCTGAAAGTGTTGTAACCGTTGATGTGCAGGACTTAGGGGACGAATGGAAAGTAGTTGTTTCTGACAAGGGTGAAGGTATTCCTGACAAGGATAAGGTTCTGATTTTTAATCGTTTCCAGCGCCTTGCCGAGAAGAAAAAAGCAGTAAAAGGATCGGGACTGGGTCTTGCAATTGCAAAAAGAATAGTCGAACTACACGGTGGTAGCATAGGAGTGGAAGATAATCCTGTCGGCAAAGGAAGTTCTTTCTGGGCAACCGTAAAAAAAGCATGAGGAATTATTTCCCAATATCCTCATACCAGATATCTGGTTTTTGGTGAATGAACTCTTCCATGATGTTTTTGCATTCATCAATATCAAGGTCAATAACCTCAACACCATGTTCTTTCATGAACTCTGCAGCACCATCAAATGTTTTTGATTCGCCTGCGATTACTGTTTTGATGCCGAATTGAACGATAGCTCCTGCACAGAGGTAACATGGCATTAGTGTGGAATATATTGTGGTCCCCTGATATTTTCCAATCCTGCCTGCATTACGTATACAGTCAATTTCAGCATGAGCGAGAGGATCATCATGTTGAACTCTTCTATTATGACCTCTGCCAATTATTTTTCCATCTTTCATAAGGACAGAACCAATAGGAATTCCTCCTTCTTCAAGTCCCTTTTTAGCTTCATCAATAGCTGCCTGCATAAATTCATCCATAATATTCCTCTTCAAGTTTTACAGGAATTAGTATTGTTGGTACTAATATATTAGTTAGATTCAGGGCTGAATAGAAGATAGTAATAATTAATAAGGGAAAAACGGAAATTTGGATGTATGCTCTCGCATACTTTTAAATTTAAAGTGACAACATAAGGTTTCCAAAGAAACAGCTGTCTTCATGGGCACTGATTGCTGCTGGTTTAAGAAGTGATATTCCTTTGTTCATTGTTTTTGATGCTGTAAGTATATCCATAAGTGACATTTTTCCAGATTCAAATCCGTCACCAATTGTTTTCATACCCTCTATGAATCCTTCTTCAATGATATCAACCGGATCAATACCTGACCTGATTGTCTCCATTGCTACATTTGTTGCTTCAGCATCGTTGAAATTGATTACAGAATTTTTAGCCTTATTGATAAGCTCTCTCTTTGTAGAATCATTTTCATTCATGATTTTATCATTCCTCAGACATTATTCTTTGAAATTGAAAGGTTTGCTTTCTAAGCAGGTGTTCCTGCCCGGCCTTCTCTATATTTCATCTGTCATAAGAATCTTGTCTACCAGAATTATATATCTGCTCGGTAAATATATAGACTAAATATATGAATGAGGGTGTAAAAAAGTATGATATGTTCTGTTGTAATTGTACTAACTTATGCTAACCTGTGCTATCATTTTCTGACCTTGAAAACACGATCATTTTTGCGAACAATATCTTCTACAGCAAGTCCTATCTCGTTTCCTCTTTCCACCGAATCAACGTTTTTGCCTTCCAGAACAATTGATGTCACTTCCTGTTCCAGATAAGTAGTACTACCTTCAATGACTATTGTTTCTCCATTCTCGATTCCCTGTTCAAGTAGTTTAACTGCAGCAGCAGACTGCTTAGGATAATAGTTTGTGACTATTCCAACCGCTTCACGTTTAACAGGGGATGCATTCATGTCAAAATCAAATGCCAGGCCGTCTGGTCCTGGATATCCGAAATAGAATCCGGTTGAAAATCCTCTGTTGTATTCAAGTGCCATTTTCTCTTTGAGTGGGAGTACTTTGTCCCTGGTGAAATTACCTTCTTTAAACAGATCTATGGCTTTTCGATAAGATTCAGATACAGTTGCAGTATATCCGGGATTGCGTAATCTACCTTCAACCTTGAATGAATCAATTCCTGCTTTTACAAGTTCGGGTATATACTCGATCATGCAAAGATCTTTTGCACTCATCAGGTATTTTCCTTCAATATCAACTATTGCTCCATTATCAGAATGAAGGGACCATTCCCACCTGCATGGCTGGCTGCATTCTCCGCAGTTTCCTGATTTTCCAAGAAGGTATGCTGAAAGATAGCATCTGCCTGAGATTGCCTGACACATTGCGCCATGGACAAATGCTTCAAGTTCCATTTTTGTATCTTTCTTTATTTCAGCAATTTGTTCAAGGCTAAGTTCTCTTGCAAGAACCACCCGGCTGGCTCCGAGTGACCTGTAAAACTCTGCTGTTACCTGGTTTGAGACATTTGCCTGAGTTGATATGTGTATGCGAAGATCTTTTTCCGCTGCTTTTGTTATGGTGGCAGGATCCCATGCAATAACAGCATCTACTTCAGCAGAAGCTGCACATTCAAGCACTTCATCAAGCTCGGTGAGATTATCTGGATATATTACAGAGTTCACCGCCATATATCCTTTAAGCCCATGTGTATGTATTTCATCGATAAAAGACGCAAGTTTTTCAGTAGTAATCTCCTGTGCCCGGGATCTGAGACTCAGTTTGTCCAGGGAAAAGTAAACTGCATCTGCGTGTTGCTGGCATGCCTTGAGGGCTGCAAAGTTTCTAACACCCATTATAAGTTCGGGTATTTTGTATTCCTTAAGTTCCGTGGACATTGGTGTATGGATTCAAATTAAGACTTAAATCATTTGTGTTGAAAATCAAGTTAGATTGTTCAAAAGGCAATTTTTGTTCGAATCCGGGAAATTATATATACTATTATACACTATATTGCAGTATCAAGTAAGATTAGGAATGCCTAATTTTACGAGGGAATCTAAAATCATATTCCTCAATCATATTCTAAAAAACTAATGAGGTAAAAAATGGCTCCAATAATACCACTTGCTATGATGCCTGAAGGTAAAGATAGTAAGATTATTTCTATCAATGCAGGTAAATGTCTCATCAATCGCCTAAGATCAATGGGCTTTATTGAGAATACTCTGCTTAAAGTTAAAAAAGGTGTAAATGGTTCTCTTATTGTATCCGTTAACGGCTGTGATTATGCATTGGGCATGGGAATGGCCACAAAGATAATGGTGCAGGAATATTCTTCATAATATAATTTTTAAATTTTCAAAATTAAAAAAGAAATGAAGCTTTAGGGCTTCATTCATTTTTGTCTGTTTATTGTTTCCGATTATTCTTCTTTCCTTTTAATGAAGATGAAAGCAATTCCTATAATTGCTGCAATTGGTGCTGCAATAGTCGGGAACTCCGGAATTTCTTCGGTTTCAGGGAAATTGTAACCATATTCATAGATAGTCACATGACCATCATGCGCATTTGATGGTGCAGTTTCAGGAGCTGCGCAGAATAATCCGATTCTCTTTTGTTTCAGTTGCTGTTGTTCCTGCTCGACATTGACATTTTTGATGATAATAGAATGTGTTTCGTATTCAAGACCTGTGATCATGAGTGACCTGATCTTCTGCTGATTTATGTCCTGTGCAAGGTCCACGTCTGCCCAGGTATCTCCCTGCCAGACCATTTCTCCATCAATTAGAACTCTTGCAAAACCATCATTATTGTCACTTGCGAATGTAATACAGAAATTGCTAGATGGATTTTCGGTTACAATGCTCATGTAGCCATTTTCACTGATCACTGCAAGTCTGCCATCAGCATCTGTCCATGTACTTCCTACAATTGAGCTGCCGAAATATGATTCAAATCCACTGGTTATGGAATTATGGTTTCCATATGTCCATATGTCCAGAGTAGTTGTTCCTTCTGTAACAGTTATGGAAGGAGCAGCAGATACTGTTCCTGCCAGCATTATTGCAGCAATTAACATCAAAGCTATGTTTTTTAAATTGTTTTTCATATCATACCACCAAGATTTATGCAAATTATCTTTGATGGTTTCATCTTTATTATTCCGATATATAAAAACATTATGAAAAAAACAATTAAGTTATGATAATGGTCATCATCATTTCTTTAATTTAGGAAAGTTATGATTAATTTCAGTTAAGAAAAAAGAAACAAATAGGATTTAGAAATCCTTCTTATTGCCGCTTGGTCCGCGCATGTATTTTCCAAGCTCTGAATCTATAAGTTCCAGTCCGTTAAAAACTGGTCCGTCTCTACAAACTCTTAAACCTTTTTTATCAATGCAGCAAGCACCACAAACTCCAATTCCACATTTGAAATACCTGTGAAGGCTGAACTCTGTCTTATCAAGTGCATTTTCCTTTTCAAGCATTCCAAAGATGCATTTCATCATCATTTCAGGGCCACATGTGTATATCCTGTCATAGGCAGAAATATCAGTTTCTCCAAGCACGTCTGTTACAAAACCGCACCTGTGTGCAGAACCGTCATCTGTTGTAATGTGAAGTTCACCACAAGATGATAATTTATCCACAAATAGCAGTTCCTCAGCATTTCTGGCTCCTAGTATAGTAGTTATGCACACGCCTTCAGAAGCTGCATAATTTGCCAGGGTTATAATTGGTACGGTACCAACTCCACCTGCAATGAGGAGAATCTTTTCATCTTTTCCCGGAAGTGTGAAACCATTTCCAAAAGGTCCTCTGATTCCAAGCGAATCTCCTTCATTTAAGCTAAAGAGTTTTTCTGTTGCGTCTCCTACTTTCTGCACAGTGATTGAGTCTTTACCTGACAATCCCATTGGTATTTCGTCAACTCCATGAATCCATACCATTACAAATTGCCCCGGAACAGCTTCATCAAAGGATTTGTCAAAAACAAAAGTCCTTGTGGATGGAGTTTCTTTGATAATTTTGGTAATTTTGACATTAGTTGGGTACATTATATCCTCTCATGTGCAAGTCCGATGACATCTGTTATGTCCTTGTATCCTTTTTCAGCAACAAAATTATCAATTCCTGTTGAAATCGAGCTGAAAACCTCAATTCCTTCATGAACTGCGGAACCAATCTGGACTGCAGTAGCTCCTGCCATCATCATTTCAATAGCGTCCTGCCAGGTGTAAACGCCTCCAACACCTATTACAGGCATGTCAAGGGCTGTATAAAGGTCATAAATACATTTGACAGCAACAGGTTTCACAGCTTTCCCTGAAAGTCCTCCAAACCTGTTTCCAAGAATGGGATATCCACTTTCAATGTCAATTGCCATGCCTTTTACAGTATTGATAGCAACAACTGCGTCAGCTCCTCCTCTCTGGGCAGCGTCTCCAATTGATACTATATCTGTAACGTTAGGTGTTAGTTTTACCCATACAGGTATGTCAACTGCATCTTTTACGGCGGCTGTGATACTCTCAACTGCATCAGGATTGCTTCCCACTGATGCACCATATCCAAGTGCATGTGGACAGCTTACATTAAGCTCAAAAACATCAGGATTTGACTCCAGAAGTCCCTGGGCAACTTCGACAAACTCTTCCTCTGTTCCTCCAAATATACTTGCAATTACCGGAATACCGGATTCCTTCTTGGCAATTGAGAGTTCATTTTTAAAATCAGGATAAGATGGATTTGGCAAACCCATGGCATTTAAAAATCCATAACCCAGGTCCATCATACTTGGGTTTTTGTGTCCTTCCTTTGGTTCCGGGCCAATGGACTTTGTAACCACAGCACCGGCTCCTTCTTTTGCTACACGTGCAAGGGATGCGCCTGTGGTTCCCATAATCCCGGCAGCCAGTATGGTTGGATTTTCAAGTTCGATTCCGGTAACTTTAATCATATTGTCCCTGCACCTCTTCGGCTGTTCCTGCACTCAACTGGCAGACTGCTCTTTGTACAAGTTCCTTGCCGCCCATTTGTACCAGTTCTTTAGCGATCATTCTGGCATGTTCTTGGTATGTTTCAGCCTGAATCACTTCTTCAATGCGGACGTGTTCTGAACCGTCAAGTGCCAGTACTTCACAGCAAATGCTGATTTCATCATCGTTGATAAACTGAGCAAAGGAACCTATTGGTGCAGTGCATCCGCCTTCGACATCAGTGATAACTATACGTTCAATTTCAGTTTCAATTCTTGTCTGCTGGTGATCAAGATTGGATGTTACTTCTTCTGCCTCGCTTCCGGCAGGTGTGACTACAGCTATAGTTCCCTGGTTTGCTGAAGGGCAAAAAAATTGTGTGTCAAGACGTTCAACATCCATCTCCCAGCCCATTCTCTGGAGACCTGCTTCAGCAAGAAGAATTCCATCATAAAGCCCTTCTTCAAGTTTTCTAATCCTTGTATTGATGTTTCCTCTAAGATCCTGCACATGAAGATCAGGTCTGTACCTTAGTACCTGAGCTCTTCTGCGCATGGAAGATGTGCCTATGACAGCTCCTTCAGGAAGATCATCTATTCTTGAACCGTCGGTAGTAAGAAGTACATCACATGGTGAATCGCGTTTAAGAACTGCGGATGTAGCAAGCTCTTCTGGGCGAATTGTGGGCAGGTCTTTCATGGAGTGTACTGATATATCGATCTCTCCATCAATCATCCTGTCATCCAGTTCCCTGACAAATGCACCTACTCCTGCAACTTCATGAAGTGGCCTGTCTGTGAATGTGTCGCCTGATGTCTTTATTATTTTCCTGGTTGTGCTGACACCAAGTTCTGCAAGCATTCCTTCAATAGTTTCTGTCTGTGCAAGAGCCAGAGCACTTCCACGGGTTCCTATTATCATGTGAATTCACCGTTTATTTAAGGTTAGCTTCGTAAGCGATGAGTGTCTTTTCAATATCATCTTCGCTGTGCGCAGTTGATATGAAGTTCGTCTCAAACTGTGATGGAGGAATGAAAACACCGCTGTCAAGCATCTTAAAGAAGAACTGTACATATCCTTCCTTGTCGCATTTGAGTACATCCTGATAGTTCAGTGGTTTATCTCCAAAGAAAATCTTGAACATTGATGAAATGCCAACTACATTGTAATCGAGATTAAGATCTGAAACGATTTCTGATAACCTGCTTCTCATCATGTCACCGGTTGCATTGAGCTTCTTATGTACTTCTTCCTTCTCAAGCACATCAAGTACTGCAAGTCCCGCTGCAACTGAAGCCGGGCTTCCACTGAAGGTTCCTGCCTGGTAGACACTTCCGGATGGTGCGATCATTTCGATGATCTCCTTCTTTCCTCCGAAAACACCAATTGGCATTCCACCGCCAACAATCTTACCCAGTGTTGTCATATCCGGTGTAACACCAAAATATTCCTGAGCTCCACCCATTGCAAGTCTGAATCCGGTGATGACTTCGTCAAATATGAGAACTACGTCATTCTCTTCTGTGACCTTGCGGACATCCTTAAGGTAATCTCCTTCAGGAAGAACCGGACCAATATTACCCATGACAGGTTCCATTATGACTGCTGCCATATCGTCCTGGTTCTTTTCAATCAACTGTGTGAGTGCTTCAATATCGTTAAAAGGTGTCTGTAATGTGTGTTTTGTAAAGTCTTCCGGGATTCCAAGTGAATCTGGTTTCCCAAGGGTTGTTGCACCGGAACCTGCTTTGACAAGTACTGCATCGTGTGCACCGTGGAAACCACCTTCTATCTTGATGAACTTGTTCTTACCTGTAAATCCTCTTGCTGCACGAAGCGCGCTCATGGTTGCTTCGGTTCCTGTTGAAACAAACCTGAGCATGTCAATGCTCGGGTAAAGTGCTGCAATCTTCTCGGCAAGGTTTACTTCAAGGTCTGTTGGAGTGCCGTAAAGCCATCCTTTTTCAAGCTGGTTAATTATTGCCTGCTTGATGGAGGGATTTGCATGTCCCAGAATATTTGGTCCGTATGCGAGACAGTAATCGATGTACTCGTTTCCATCGATATCTTTTATCTTTGAACCGTTTGCAGATTCAGTGTAAAATGGGTATGGTTTGATAGCTCTTACCGGACTACTGACTCCTCCTGGGAGGAGGGTTCTTGCTTTATTGTATAAATCTCTGGACTTATCTAATGACATAAAAACACCCTGTAATCATTTTAACATCTGTGCCATTTCCTTGGCAAAATAGGTAATTATCATATCAGCACCTGCACGTTTGATGGACATCAGTGATTCATGCATCACCTGTTTCTCATCAAGCCATCCATTCTGTGCTGCTGCCTTAAGCATTGAGTATTCGCCGCTGACATTGTATGCTGCCGTTGGCATCTGGAATTCAGTCTTGAGGCGGTATATAATATCAAGATATGGGAGTGCCGGCTTGACCATTATTATATCTGCACCTTCTTCGATATCAAGTGCAGTTTCCATAAGTGCCTCGTCGGAGTTTGCCGGGTCCATCTGGTGTGTAGACCTGTCTCCGAAACAACATCCTGATCCCGCTGCATCCCTGAATGGGCCGTAGAATGCTGAAGAATATTTTGCAGCATAGGACATAATTGGTGTGTTGTGGAAATTGTTATTGTCAAGCTCACTGCGAATTGCAGATATCATGCCGTCCATCATTCCTGATGGTGCAACCATGTCCGCTCCGGCTTTTACGTGGCTGACTGCTGTCTTTCCAAGCAGTGGAAGAGTTGGGTCGTTCATGATTTCCTCAGTATCAAAATCAACCATTCCGCAGTGTCCGTGGCTGGTGTACTCGCAGAGGCAGACATCGGTAATCACAAGCATATCTTTTCCGAGTTCATTCTTGATCTCGCGTATTGCCTGCTGTACAACATCTTCATCTCCCCATGCACTGCTTCCTTTCTCATCCTTGTGTTCCGGTATACCGAAGAGAATCATGGCAGGTATCCCGAGATCAGCAGCTTCTTTTGCATCGTCTGCAACCATATTCAATGGCAGGTTGAACACCCCTGGCATGGATGCTACTTCTTCCGGCTTGTTTATTGTTTCATTGACAAAAACCGGATATATCAGGTCGTTGACCGACAGTGAAGTTTCACGTACCAGGTCTTTTATCTTGCCGCTTCTTAGCCTTCTCATTCTGCGCTCGGGGAACATTTTAACAGCTCACTCTTATCTTTAATGTTTGATCTATTAGCGATAAATACTCTGGCAACAGACTCAAGCAACTCATCGTCACCGATTTCTGCCGCATATCTGATTACCTTGGTTGGTTCTGCCAGCATTTTATTGATAATGGAGTGTGTCAGATCTTCAATTATCTGCTGCTCTGTCTCTCCAATAGTATGGTAAGCACCCAGTTTTGTGATAGCTTTATCTTTTTCATTTACACGGAGTTTATATGACTGGGCATACAATTCAGATACAAGTGTGTCAGCTCTCTGTCTCTTGTACTGCTTTATTAGAAGTTCAAATTCCTCATCAATTATTGCCTGGGCTTTTTTAGCCTCTTCCATTCTAAGTTCCAGATTCTTCTCATTTATTACTCTGAGGTTATCTATATTATAGAGAGTCACATGGGGGATATCGTCTATTGAAGGGTCAATATCTCTGGGATTCGCAATATCAATTAAAAGCAGTTCCTTTTCTCTGAAATTCATTGCTTTTTCTATCTGCTCGTACTTCAGGACGTAATGGGGTGCACCGGTTGCACTGATAACAACATCAGCTCTACTGAGGTTCTCATCGATCTGATCAAAGTGTACTGCGTGTCCTCCCATCTCATCAGCAAGGTCCTTTGCAGTTTCGTATGTACGGTTGGCAATATACATCAGCTCGATTTCCCTGTGGGAAAGTGCCCTTGTGACAAGTGTTCCCATTTCACCGGTTCCAATGACAAGTACCATTTTGTTCTGGAGGTCGCCAACTGTGTCTTCTGCAAGGTCAACTGATGCTGATGCAATTGAAAGTGCACCGCGGTTAATTTCAGTCTCGGTCCTTACACGTTTTCCTACCTGAATTGCTTTACTGAATGCAGTATCCAGCATTTTACCAGTTGTTCCAAGTTTCTTGGCAACAAGATACAGGTCTTTAATCTGACCGAGGATCTGGTCTTCACCGATTATCATGGATTCAAGACCACATGCAAGCCTTAGCAGGTGCATGATAGATTCTTCATGTTCAAAAAAGTCTATAATATTAGAGGAAAGTCCCATTTTCTTGGCAAACTGGAACAGGACAGTACTGCCCTTTGGCGAAACAACATATATTTCCACGCGGTTGCAGGTTTTAAGTACGGCACACTCGCAAACCAGATCAAGGGAGTGCAGGTCCTTGAGCATTTTTTCTATGTCCCCTTCCCATGCTTCCTCGATCTCTTCCACGGTTGCTTTGGAATGGGTTATCACCATACTGGTTATTTCAGTCATGGTTACCTCGTGTTTTACAATAATTCAAATAGCGGTGTCTGTAGTACATGTTCATCTGACTTTCTCGCTCATTTTCTTCCTTACTATACCCTGTGCTGTATTAAACCCTTTTTCATATGATTCTTCAAGCCCTTTCCACACTTCTTCGCTCTCAAGTATGTCCCACAATATATCTTTCCTGTCTCTCTGGTCAGGTACTTCACTTTTAAGATACGTTCTCATTTCATCCTGTATCTTTATCATATCACCAAATTCAGGAGTAATGATTTTCTCTACCTGCCTGCGTGTAAATCTTGAAAAAGCGGGGCTTGAGCCTGCTGTGGAAATGCTTATGGTAAGCCCGCCACGTTTGATCACAGCAGGTACGGTAACGTCACCAATGGCATCAACTTCGTTTGTCAGTATCCCAAAGGATTTGGACAGCTTAACAATTCTTTCATTTATGCTTCTGTCATTGGTGGCAGGTATAACAAGAAATGCATCTCTGATAACATCATTGATCTCATCATCTGTGAGCTTTCCTGCATCTGCTTTGATTAGCTGGATGCTGCATTTGTCTTCAAGCTCATAAAAAATATCGTAAAAACTTCGGCTGACTACCGTAACTTTTGCATATTCTGAGAACAGGTTAGCTTTTCTTTCCCCGACAGATCCACTTCCGAATATTACGACTTTCTTGTCGCTCATATCTATCAGCAGTGGCAGGAAGTGGTTCTTGTCTTTCATATCTCCATCTCCGGAAATGATTGCCTTCTGCTTTTCCCGGTAAAATTAGTTAAAGATTGCGATTACAACCGAACTCCAGTTTTCTTGAATTCCCTGTCACTATAAAGAAGTTTGTAATCTTTGATGCCTGTTGCCTCTGAGATCCTTGCAGCAACTTCCTCGCAGTCTTCCTTTGTATATGAGTGGACCATTGCAAACAGGTTATAGTCCCATCCCGGAGCACGTGGCCTTTCATAGCAGTGTGTGACTTCGGAGAATCCTGCCATAATTGTACCAACTTCCTCTGTTCTCTCATCAGGTACATTCCAGACACACATTGCGTTTGCAACAATTCCAATATCCCTATGTCCTATGGATGCTCCGAACCTTCGGATAATATCTTTTTCCTGCATTTTTTTCAGTCGGTCTATTACTTCCTGCTCGCTGATGCCAAGTTTACTGGCAATATCTGCAAAGGGTGATTTTTTAAGTGGGATGCCGTTCTGTGTCATTTTTATTATTTTTTCATCAATGTCATCCAGATTTTCTGCCATAATTGTCACCCATCACTTTATGTTGAACCTGACTCCGATCTTGAACAGTTTTTTTGTCGGAAGGTCAACAAACTCCACTCCGGTTTTTTCATGGAGCTCTTCTAATATAGTGTCTATTCTTTCCCTGTTAGCTGCAGAAATTGTGAACCATATATTGAATTTCTCAGGCCTGTGATAGTTGTGGGATACTTCGTGATACTCGTTGATGTATTCAGCCACCTCATCAACTTTCTCTTCAGGAACACTGGCAGCAACAAGTGTGCTTGTTCCTCCGACTCCCCTGCGGTTAATTATAGGTCCTATCTTCCTGACTGCACCTTCATCGTGCAGTCTGTCAAGCCTCTCAATTATTTCGTTTTCACTGATGCCCAGCTCATCTCCCAGTTTTGTGTAGGGCTCTGTTTCCAGAGGAAATCCAAACTGGATAGTGTTGAGTATCTTTTTATCGGTATCATCAAGAAATATCATTAAAATCACTGTTTTTTAGGTACATATATGCAGTAGGGTTCTTCTTCAAGATAGTCTCCGGTGGCAGCGTAAGCCCGGGCACGGCATCCTCCACATACTGTATTATATTCGCATATTCCGCATTTTCCCTTAAGTTTTGAAACATCACGCAGGTCGTTGAATACTTTTGAGTTCTCCCAGATATCCTTAAAACTCTGCTCTTTTATGTTTCCTGCAAGTGCGGGCAGGTATCCGCAGGGGAAAACATCTCCTGTGCTTGATACGAAGCAAAAACCTGTTCCTCCGAGACATCCTTTTGTCATTGCTTCGTAACCGTGGGTCTTGACACTTATCTCGATGCCTTCCTTTTCTGCGCGCTGGCGCATTATCCTGAAATAATGAGGTGCACATGTTGCTTTAAGCTGAATGCCTGCATCCTTCTGCCTGTCGTAGAACCAGTTTAGTATCCTTTCATATTCCACAGGCGGGATTTCATCATTTTCAAGTTCCTTGCCCCTGCCTGTTGGTACCAGCAGGAAAATATGAAGTGCATCCGCACCAAGTTCCTTTGCCATTTCCAGTATTTCCGGAATTTCATCAATGGTGCGTTTTGTGATAGTTGGATTTATCTGGAAACCTATTCCTGCATCTTTCAAATTCTCTATTCCTGTTATTGCACCATCAAATGCCCCTGGCATGCAACGGAAGTCATCGTGGGTTTTAGAACTTGAACCATCAAGGCTGATGCTGACTCTCTGTATGCCGACACTTTTTATTTTATCTGCCATTTCAGGTGTGACAAGTGTGCCGTTTGTTGCCATTGCAACACGCAGGCCTTTTTCAGTGGCATACTTTGCAATCTCGAAAATGTCATCTCTTACAAGAGGCTCTCCGCCACTTAGTATGAGTATCGGGTTTCCCATTTCCTTTATTTCATCTACGAAATGAAGTGCTTCTTCGGTTGTAAGTTCACCTTCTGGTTTTTTCTCAGTGGATGATCCTCTGCAATGTTTGCATGAAAGGTTGCATCCTGCTGTTGTTTCCCAGGCGATAAGTCTTGGAGGTTTTGCCATAATTGATCATGAAGATTTTTTGTTCGTATGTTTACCTATATATAGGATGGAACTATACTACTGCACACCCATATTAATACTTGATTATCAGGGCAAATCAATAATGTATACATTGGTTCATTTGTGTCTGATTATTGATAGAAGGGTTTGTCTTAATGCTCATGACAAACAATAGGCTGATATAGAGGTGATTCTTTATAGGCGCGTTAGATATTGCATTTGCAATTACCTGGATTACATTACTTGTATATGTTGTACACATTATAAGTTCCCGCAGAAAACTGGTGCGCCAATATAGCAGGATGGAAAAGTAATCCTGATTATATATCATTGTAGAGGTGCTTCCTATGGATAAAACACAAAAAACGATACTTGCAGTTGTTTTCATTGCTGTTGTTGGTTTTGTAGGTCTCTGGAATGTTGACCTTTCACAGGGATATTATATGGTCTCTGATCTTTCCCTTAACTCTGAGAAGTATGTAGGGCATGATGTCAACACAATGGGTATGATCAAAAATGGCACTCTTGATATATCTACGGATGGCACTTCTTTTGCACTTCAGGATTTGGAAGATTCCTCTTACGAGATTAATGTGGAATATACTGGTTCTCTTCCGGCCAACCTTGTTGAAGGACAAAGTGTTAGCATAAGTGGAAAAATGCTCTCTCCAACTATGGTTGAAGCAAGTCAGATAGTTATGAGCTGTCCTTCTAAATACTCAGAATAAGCAGGCGTGGTTATGATACAAATAGAAGATCTGGATGAATATCAATTAATCAAGATGGCCAAGGATGATATGGTCAATTCTATGGATGATAGTTCCCAGATGAAAAAGATGCTTCTGCACATATGCAGTTCCGGTGGAAAAAATATTCGTCCTGTTATGCTTATATTATGTACTGAGATGTGCGGGGGAAATTCTGCGGAAGGTGTCAAGGCGGCACTTGCAATAGAATTCATTCATTCTGCGTCTCTTATTCATGATGACGTACTTGATGGAGGCCTTGTACGCCGTGGTGTTGAGTCGGCACATAAAAAATATGGAATTCCGGCAGCGATACTTTGTGGTGATTTCCTAATCTCCAAGGCAATCTCTCTTATTTCGGGTTATGGTAACGATGCAGTAAATGAATTTGGCAGGGCTGGAATGTATATGGCCGAGGGCGAAACCATTGATATTTCAAGCGTTGATGATGAATTCAGAGAGAAAAACTATTATGAGTGTATTAGCAAAAAGACTGGTTCCCTTTTTGCTGCAAGCGCTGCTATTGGTGCATATGTTGCAAATGCGGATTCTGACACTGCCAGACAGTTACGCTTATTTGGTGAAAATGTAGGTAATGCATACCAGATAGTTGATGATCTTCTTGAGTATCTTAATGAGCTTGAAGATAAGAGTTCTACTTACGAATCTGTTACGTTACCACTTATTTATAGAAGGACCATGGATCATGATGGAGCAGTGGAGAAAACTGTGAATCAGGTTCGTACTTGCGTTCAAAATGCAAAAGATATACTTGCTTCGTTCCCTCTGTCTGAGGCGAGGGATAAACTGGAGTTAATAACTGACCTTATTACGGTGGACATGCTTCCTGCAGATGTCCTTTAATTTTTATTCAATTATCAGGTGACTTCATGAGGGTTTATGATAAATCAGTAATTAAAGTAAATGCCAGCACTGAAAACGGACGAGTGGTTCTTGATACAGAAGGTCCTCTCGCTCCTGTTGCAAAACCTATTATAAAACGCATCAACAAGATCTTTCTTGAAGAAAAGCCCATATATTCCGATGAGGAAAACATAATTTTCTCTACATGGGCTCCACCAATGCCAGGTGATATTTTCAAGAGGATGATCAGTGCCCAGGTAGCTTCTATATTAAAGAAGAGAGTACCGGATCAGTTTTCTATTGGTATTACCACACATTGTCCTTATGACTGTATTCACTGTGGTGCAGCCGGTACTGTGGCAGATCCGATCCTGACTGCTGATGAAATCAACAGTGCTATTGACCAGTCACTTGATCTTGGATCCTATTATATTGCTTTTGATGGAGGGGAAACTCTCCTTAGGAAGGATCTTGAGCAAATGATTGCTAAGGTGGACAAGTCCCGTGCAATAGTTTCCTGTTTCACATCAGGTTTCAGTCTGGATGAAAAAAGAGCCGTTGATTTGAAAAAAGCAGGTCTGTTTTCTGCACATTTAAGTCTGGATAGTCCTGATGAAACTGAACATGATCGTGTAAGAGGTCGTGAAGGAGCTTTCCAGAATACTGTTAATGGTATCAGGCATTTTGTCGATGCAGGTGTGCTTGCAGATCTTTTTGTAGTCATTTCTCCACACAATATTGATGATCTCGATGGTTTCTACAATTTTGCAGCAGACATGGGCATGCAGGAAATGTCAATTTACGAGATTATAGCTGTAGGGCGCTGGTTAGAACACGAGGATGAGGTAATAAGTTCCAAAGACGTTGACAGACTTGGAAAATTTCAGAAATCAATGAATAGTAAAGAGGATGGTCCAAGAGTTACTTCCTTCCCGAATTTTATGGGTCCTGATGAGTTCGGTTGTTTTGCCGGTAGAAGGTGGATGCATACAACCGCAGGTGGAGATGTTCTTCCATGTGCCTATACTCCTCTGTCATTTGGAAATATTCGTGAGGAAAGCCTTGCTGCTATATGGGAAAGAATGGGTAAGCATGACGCATATAATTGCTCTGCAGAATACTGTATGATGCGCAACCCTGAATTCCGTAGCAAATATATCCATACTATACCGGAAGGAACTCAGCTTCCGGTAAGGCTAGATAAATCTATGCATTGATTTAGTATAATTATCATTCATTATAGTAATACAATTATCGCAATCAATAGGACTAATTTATAGTATTATGTCTCTAATAAAATCTTCCAATATCATGATAAATCATGTATATTGGTAGTTCGCTGGTATCTGGAAAACCGAATACTTTATATGTGAGCTAGCAATAGGAGATGTTGATTTATTCGGGATAATAAGCAATTCATCACATGAGGATTAGCATGGCCAAAGAAAAAATCTTGTCGGAAATCAAAGAAGCAGAAGACAATGCACGCAAAATGGTTGACGACGGTAGCAAACGAAAAAACGACCGTATCGCCAGTGCACGTGCCGAGGCCAGGGAAATCATTAAACAGGCCGAAGTCGATGCACAGAAATCTGCACAAAGTGCAATGAAATCTGCAGAAGAGTCTATCACTTCAGATAAATCAAAGATCGTCGAGGATGGGGAAAGCGAGGCTAAAACTATCGCAAGCTCTGCTTCTTCTAAAGTCGATGAAGCTGTCACTTTAATTGTAAACGAATTCGAGAGGGCAATACATGCTTGATGTAAAGCAGATGAATCGTGCCGTAATTGTTGGCCATAAAAGCATTTTTGAAGAAACGGTCGATGCTCTGCACAAAGCTAATCTGCTCCAGATCGAAGATTTCAATGAAGATGGTTCCGGTCTACGTATTGGTAGGCCATTTGAAAAAATAGATGAAGTGTCAAAGAAACTTATCAAGATAAGATCCATAGCCAGTTTACTTGGCGTAAAGGATGTTGAATCTAAAAGTAAAGGTTCCGAGAGTTCTGTTCTTTCTAACCTTGATGCAACTCTTGATAAACTCGATGCTGAGCTTGACGTTAAAACTGAGCAAAAAAGCAAGCTTGAAGCAGAACTTAAAGAGCTTGATTCTTTAAAGAAGGAATTACTTCCTTTTGCTAACATTTCTCTTGATCTTGACCTTTACCGTGGATACGAGCACCTTGCTGTATTTGCAGGTAATGTAAAGGAAGATGTTGGAAGTTCAGTTTCCAAAGTCACCTCTGCATATGAGATGTTCTTTGATGCAAAAGAAGGCACTGTCGTGGTGTTTGTCTCAAAAGACAAAGCTACTGAGGTGGCCGATGCTCTTGCCGATTCAGGCTTTAGGGAACTTAGAGTCCCAGCTGCAAGCGGAGTACCTTCTGAGTCTCTTAAAGGTATCATCTCAAAGGAATCTGGATTAGCGAAACAGATTGAGTCTATTGATGCAGAAATCGAGTCACTTAAAGATAAGTACGCTGATTTCATCCTTGCAAGTAATGAAGTTCTGTCAGTGGAAGCTCAGAAGTCAGAAGCACCTCTGAGAGTTGCGACTTCAGACAGTACATTCATGATTGACGGGTGGGTTCCAGCAGAGGATTTCTCAGATCTGGAACGCATTGTGAAAGAAGCTACAAATGGAAGGGCTTTCGTTTCCAAACAGGAAATGACAAAAGCAGATGAAAAGATTGTACCAATCGAGTACAACAATTCAAAGATCACTTCTCCTTTCCAGGAAATCATGGATCTTTATGCAAGACCAGTCTATAAAGAAATAGATCCTACTTTCTTGATATTCATTTCTTTCCCGCTCTTTTACGGAATGATTCTTGGTGACATTGGATATGCTCTTATATTGCTTGCAATGGCACTTGGAATTAAGAAGGTAATGTCTTCAGACGCTATCAAGCCACTCATGAACATTCTGATATACTGTCAGATATCGACTTTGATATTTGGTGTGTTATATGGTGAGTTTTTGGGATTTTCGCTTGCAAGTCTTCACACTGAGCATGAAACAGTATCAGGTTTGATTCCTGGTTTTGAAACAATCAATCTCTTTGCATCTCCAGTCGGGGATGAAATGATCACTTTCCCTGTTCACAGGACCCATCTTGTGATGACCATGATCATTGCAACCGCTCTTATCGGTTTCATTCATATCAATATTGGTTATCTCCTTGGTTTCATCAATGAAAACAAGAAACATGGGATGTCAGCAGCTATTTTTGAGAAAGGAAGCTGGTTCGTTATTGAAATCGGTTTGATTATCGCAATAATTGGATATGCAGCAGCACTTCCATCCGTTGCAACAATCGCCGGTGTAGTTGTCTTCTTAATAGGATTTGTAATGCTTCTCAAGGGAGAAGGTATCAAAGGACCTATCGAGTTGCCTTCACTACTCAGTAACTCACTGTCTTACACTCGTATCATAGCTGTAGGTTTGTCATCTATCTACATCGCTTCAACTGTTAACCTGATTGCTTTTGAAATGATCTGGGAACCAGGAACGCCAGTAGGTGTGGCAACAATAGGTGCAATTATAGTGTTCTTGTTTGGACACTCATTAAATACTGTCCTGAGTATTATCGCCCCCGGTTTACACGCACTCAGGTTGCAGTATGTAGAATTCTTCGGAAAATTCTACGAAGGTGGGGGACGCAAATACGATCCATTCGGATATATTAGAAAATACACGGAGGAATAAGAAAATGGTAACAGAAGCAGTAACAACAATGGACGCATCAGGATTGAAAGCAATTGGAGCAGGACTCGCAGTAGGTCTTACAGGTATTGCATCCGCTCTTGCAGAGAAAGACATCGGTAGTGCAGCAATTGGTGCAATGGCTGAGAACGAGAGTCTTTTCGGTAAAGGTTTGATTCTGACTGTTATTCCAGAAACAATTGTAATCTTTGGTCTGGTAGTTGCACTGTTGATCAGATAATTTAAGAGCGCATTTTTCGCTCTTAAATTTTACAAAGGTGTTGAGCATGGGACTAGAAACTGTTGTTAAAGATATCATGGATGCTGCTCAGGCAGAAGTTTCCAAATTGGATTCTGAAGCAGATGCAGAAGTAGCTCTGATTCTTGATGAAGCAAAACAGAATGCTAAAAGGATTATGGGTGAGCGTCTTGCAAAGGCAGAAGATGATATTAAAAAAATAAGGCAGCAAGAAATATCCAGTGCAAATCTTGAAGTGAAGCGCACACTGCTCAATGCACGCAAGGAAATACTCGAAAAAGTATATGTCCAGGCTGTAGAAACCATATCTGAGTTTTCTCCAGAGAAAAATGAAGAACTCCTTAAAGCTCTCATTAGTGAAAATGAGGCAAACGGCAAAAAGATTTATTCCAATGCCGAATCTGAGGAGATCGTAAAAAAGATATCTTCCCTCGAATACGCTGGTAATATTGATTGCCTTGGTGGCGTTGTTATCGAGAATGAAGATGGTACTATCAGATTGGATTATACCTACGATGTCATCCTTAAAAGCGTGAATGAGCGGTTGTTGAAACAGACATCTGATATCTTATTCGGGTGATTTCTAAATGCAGCTGTTGCAGAAATTTAAGCGTGGTAATTCCAAAAAATCCCAGTCAAAGGGTCATGCAAATTATGCATATACCACAGCACGCGTACGTGCAATGAAAAGTAAGCTTCTGCCAAAGGAGTCCTATCCTAGGCTCATGAATATGAGCATTGATGAAATTACCAGATTTATTGAGGAATCTGAGTATAAAGAGGATGTAGACGAACTGGCAAGGCAGTATGAAGGTGTAGACCTTATTGAGCATGCCCTTAACAGGAATCTCGCAGAGACCTTCACAAAATTACTTAGTATTTCAGATGGTGATGTGAACTTCCTTATCGGCGAAAAACTCAAGAAGTTTGATATCTGGAATATTAAAACGATTCTGCGTGGTAAATATTGTAATGCATCTACAGAAGAGATCCTTGATGCGATTGTTGCAGCAGGAAGGATGAGTTATACTTTCCTTTCGGACCTTGCAGCAAAAGAGACTTACGAGGAAGTCATTTCTGAGCTTGCAAATACGGAATATTACCCAATTTTAAAGAATTATGATGGTACGAATCTTTCCGAGATTGAGAATCAGCTTGATAAGATGTACTATATCGGTTTGTTTGAAGCAATAAGTGGTTCAAAATCCAAAGATCGCAAGCTGTTCGAGGAATTTACTCGAATGGGCATTGATCTGAAAAATCTTATTACTCTCTTCCGTTTGAAGAAATCAGGAATTACTGATCCTGAAGTAATGAATTTAATGATTGATGGTGGATTAAAGTGCAAACTTAAAGAAACTGAAAGACTGATGCCTTTATCCTTTGCAGACTTTGTATCTGAGTTAGAGAACAATCCTTACTGGGATGTTATCTCAGATGTTGTAAAACCGGATATGGATTCATTAATTGATGTCGAAACCCGATTGAAACAACACAGGCTTAAATCTGCAGCAAGCTTTTCACATGTTTATCCGATCTCAATTGTACCAATCATGGATTACATGCTAAGTAAACAGAATGAGATAAGCAACTTGCGGATAATCATTCGTGGTAAAGCTGCCAACCTCGAAGATGATGTTATCAAAGAACAGTTGGTGATCTGATGGAATTAGCTGTGGTCGGAAATGGCGAGTTTGTAACAGGTTTCAGGCTTGCTGGTATCAAAAAGATATTTGAAGTTAATAATGGCGAACTTGAGCCTACTGTAGAGAAAATACTTGAGGATCGAGAAGTCGGCATTCTGGTAATGCACGGTGATGATCTGAATGGACTACCGGAGATGTTGAGAAACACTATCAGCGAATCTGTTGAGCCAACTGTTGTGACTCTCGGTGGTAGTGGTGAAAGTTCGAACTTAAGGGAAAAAATAAAGCAATCGGTAGGTGTAGATCTGTGGAAATGAAAGGTGAAATTTATCGTGTGGCCGGACCTGTCGTTACGATTATGGGTATCAAGCCAAAGATGTACGATGTGGTACACGTTGGTCACGAAGGTCTTATGGGCGAAGTTATCAGAATTGAAGGTGACAAAGCCACAGTTCAGGTATATGAGGATACATCTGGTATTAAGCCAGGTGAACCTGTAGTGAACACTGGAATGTCTCTGTCTGTAGAGCTCGGACCTGGTTTATTAGAAAGTATTTATGATGGTATTCAGAGACCTCTGAAAGTTCTCCAGGAAAAGATGGGAGACTTCATTAGCAGAGGTGTAACTGCAAACGGTCTTGACCGTGAAAGAGTATGGGAGTTCAAGCCAACTGCATCAAGTGGTGACTCCGTAACTGGTGGTCAGACAATTGGTATTGTACAGGAAACAGAGAATGTTGAGCACAAGATTATGGTGCCACCAACAATTTCCGGTACAATTGAAGAAATCAAATCAGGAAAATTCAAGGTAGATGAAACAATCTGTGTGCTCACAGATGGTACCGAGATTTCTATGATGCAGAAGTGGCCTGTAAGAATGCCACGTCCAGTGGAGAAGAAGTTCATTCCAAAAAGACCTCTTATTACAGGTCAGAGAATCCTTGACGGTCTCTTCCCTGTAGCAAAGGGCGGTACAGCAGCTATCCCTGGTCCATTCGGTTCAGGAAAGACTGTTACTCAGCAGCAGCTTGCAAAGTGGAGTGACACTGACATTGTAGTATACATTGGATGTGGAGAACGTGGAAACGAGATGGCTGATGTACTGAACGAGTTCCCAGAACTCCAGGATCCAAAGACCGGTCGTCCACTCATGGAACGTACAGTTCTTATCGCAAACACATCAAACATGCCAGTAGCTGCTCGTGAAGCATCTGTTTATACAGGTATCACAATTGCAGAATACTACCGTGACATGGGATACGATGTATCACTTATGGCAGACTCATCATCCAGATGGGCAGAAGCAATGAGAGAAATTTCCTCAAGGCTTGAAGAAATGCCTGGTGAAGAAGGTTATCCAGCATACCTTTCTGCAAGGCTCTCAGAGTTCTATGAGCGTGCAGGTGCAGTAAAGTCACTTGCAGCAGAAGAAGGTTCAATTACAGTTATTGGTGCAGTATCACCACCTGGTGGTGACTTCTCAGAGCCAGTTACACAGAACACCCTTCGTATCGTGAAAGTGTTCTGGGCACTGGATGCAAAACTTGCACAGAGGAGACACTTCCCATCCATTGACTGGCTTACAAGTTACAGTTTATACACTCAGGGTCTTTCTGACTGGTTCTCAGAGAATGTTGCACCTGATTGGGTACCACTCAGGGACAATGCTATGGATCTTCTCCAGCAGGAATCCGAACTTCAGGAAATTGTACAGCTTGTTGGTTCCGATGCACTTCCGGAAGACCAGCAATTGGTTCTTGAAATCTGTCGTATGCTCAGGGAATACTTCCTTCAGCAGAACGCGTTCCACCCTGTTGACACATACTGTCCATTTGACAAGCAGTACAAATTACTCAAAGCAATCTCCAAGTACAGTGATATGGCACAGGCATCATTGGAAGCAGGCATACCAATGAAGGATATCCTATCCGTAGAGTCCAAGGATGAACTTGCAAAGGTGAAGTTTGAAGAGGACTTTGATAGTGCATTGAATGTTGTCATGGAAAAGATGGACAAGGAATTTGCAGCACTTGGAGGCAACTAAGATGACCAAGGAATATAAGACAATCACAGAAATCGCTGGACCACTGATCTTCCTCGAGAAGACCGAACCAGTAGGTTACGGTGAACTTGTTCACATCAACCTTCCAGACGGTACAACAAAAAGAGGTCAGGTTCTTGACACCTCAACTGATGTTGTAGCAGTTCAGGTATTCGAAGGTACAGGCGGACTTAACGAAGAGTCTGGTGTAGTGTTCTCCGGTGAGACAATCAAGCTCCCTGTATCAAAAGACATGCTAGGTCGTATTCTGTCCGGTGCAGGTGAACCACTCGATGGTGGACCACGTATTGTTCCTGAGGACAGAGTAGATGTAAACGGTGCATCAATGAACCCGTATTCAAGGATGCCACCAGAGGACTTTATCCAGACAGGTATCTCTACAATTGACGGAACAAACACTCTCGTTCGTGGACAGAAGCTTCCTATCTTCTCAGGTTCAGGTCTTCCACACAATGAGATCGCACTTCAGATTGCACGTCAGGCAAAGGTTCCAGGTTCCGATGAACCTTTCGCAGTAGTATTCGCTGCAATGGGTATCACAAACGAAGAAGCCCAGTACTTCATGGAGGACTTCGAGAAGACCGGTGCTCTTGAAAGAGCTGTGGTTTTCCTTAACCTTGCAGACGACCCTGCTGTAGAACGTATCATCACACCAAGGATGGCTCTTACAGCTGCAGAGTACCTTGCATACGAACATGACATGCACGTACTTGTTATTCTTACTGACATCACAAACTACTGTGAAGCTCTTCGTCAGATGGGTGCAGCCCGTGAAGAAGTACCAGGTAGACGTGGTTACCCAGGTTACATGTACACTGACCTTGCATCACTCTATGAGCGTGCAGGAGTTATTAAGGGATTGAAGGGTTCAGTAACTCAGTTCTCAATCCTTACCATGCCTGGTGACGATATCACTCACCCGATTCCTGACCTGTCAGGATATATCACAGAAGGTCAGATTGTGGTTTCCAGAGAACTTCACATGAAGGGCATATATCCACCAATCAATGTTCTTCCGTCACTGTCACGTCTGATGAACTCAGGTATTGGTGAAGGAAAGACCAGAGACGACCACAAAGCTGTATCTGACCAGATGTACGCTGGTTATGCAGAAGGTCGTGACCTCAGAGGTCTTGTAGCCATTGTTGGTAAAGAGGCATTGTCTGAAAGAGATCAGAAGATCCTTGAGTTCGCTGACCTCTTCGAAGACAGGTTTGTACGTCAGGCAAGAGATGAAGACAGGTCAATTGAAGACACTCTTCAGGTTGGCTGGGATATTCTCTCTGAGCTTCCTGAAGCTCTGCTTACCAGGATCGATAACAAGTATATCGAGAAGTACCACCCTGCTCACAAGAGCAACTAACTGAAAGGTGATCCAACATGGGCGTGAAAGATGTAAAACCAACTCGATCAGAACTTATTGAGATCAAGAAAAAGATCAAGCTCTCACAGAGTGGTCACAAGCTGCTTAAAATGAAGAGAGACGGTCTTATCCTTGAATTCTTTGAGATTCTCAGCAAGGCTAAGGATGTCAGATCTGAGCTGGATGCCGCCTATGAAGAAGCTTCCCGTAAGATCGGTATTGCAAATGCTGTTGACGGTACAATTACCGTCAAATCCACAGCTTTTGCACTTCAGAGCAAGCCTGAAATTGAACTGGAAAGCCGTAACATCATGGGTGTAGTCGTTCCAAAGATCGAGTCATCCAGCGTAAAGAAGTCCATAAACGAAAGAGGTTATGGTATTCTTGGTACCAGTTCATATACTGATGAGGCAGCAGATGCTTATGAGCATCTTGTAGAAAAGATCATCCTTGCAGCAGAGATAGAGACAACCATGAAAAAGCTTCTTGATGATATCGAGAAGACAAAAAGGCGTGTCAATGCTCTCGAGTTCAAGGTTATACCTGAACTACAGGAAGCAATGGTCTTCATTAGGCTCCGTCTCGAAGAGATGGAGAGGGAAAACACCTTCAGACTCAAGAGGATCAAAGGATAATCCTTTGATAACCTTTTTTTATGAATGATGTTCCAGAAGATCGGCCAAATGTGGTCGATCGTTTTTTTCTAAAAATGATGCAACCTGAGAACCTTGGTAGAATTCTCAGATGGGCATGGTTTATCTCGCTTTTTATGCTGGCACTTGGTTACATTTTGATATTCAGTGAAATATCACAATATCTTGATTTCATATGATTGTCTGCTAAAGCTGCATTATTTTTTCAGTGATTTAAGGGTTTCAAGCACCTTTTCGGCATGTCCGTTAGTCCTGACATTGTCCCATATTTTTACAATATTCCCTTCAGTATCGATAAGGAATGTAGACCTAACGGTTCCAAGATATTCTTTCCCATAGTTCTTCTTTGTTCTCCAGACATCGTATTTCTGGTGAATTGTCGTTTCCTCATCTGAAAGAAGAGTAATTCCAAGTTCTTTCTTTTCGATGAATTTGACGTGGGATTTAACACTGTCTTTACTGACTCCAAGAACCACTGCATTTTCAGATTCAAAGTCACCTTTCAGGGATGTAAAATCCTGTGCTTCTCTTGTGCATCCCGATGTATTATCTTTTGGATAGAAGTAAAGAACAATCCATTTTCCATCAAAATCCTTGAGACATACATTATTCTCATTTTGGTCCGGGAGACAAAAATCAGGAGCTTTCTGACCTTCTGTAAGTGAATTCTTACTCATGCTTTATTCTATGTACGTTTTCATTTAAAGAGTTTAAGCAAGAAATTGTGGTCTGTATATCATTCCGTAAAAGAGATTTTGGGTTGGTTTCTTATCGGGGCAGAGTTGTAAGTATATGTCAGACCAACCCGCAAATTAGTAAGTAATAGTTCTATATATATCTGAGCTATGTTATGTAAATAGAACCCAATATTCTATATTGGGAAGCTATATCCGAATACAGCTTATGGCAATAAACTAAATAACAGATCTATTAAACTGGGGTAAATCACAATGGGGATATTGGATGTTCAAAATCTTTCTGTTAGTTATGATGGAAAAACAATTCTTTCAGATTTCAATTTCTCAGTCTCAAAGGGGGAAAAAATTCTCATAAGAGGAAAATCCGGAATCGGTAAATCAACACTTTTCAGAATGATAATGGGATTTGGAAAATATAATTCCGGTAAGATATTCTTTGACGGCGTACCTATTGACGTCAGCAATATATGGGATATCAGAAAAAAGGTTACTTATGTGTCTCAGGACACGGATATAGCAGAAGGAAAGGTGGCTGACCTTATAGAAGAGATATTTTCATTCAGGGCAAATACGGATAAGCCTGGAAGAGATGATATGGAGAAGATCCTTAGTGAACTCTCTCTTTCTCCTGATATACTTGGCAAAGATTACATGAAGCTGTCCGGTGGTGAAAAACAAAGAGTTATTCTTGTATTGGCGCTACTTTCAGGCAAGGACATTTTTCTTCTGGATGAAGTTACCGCAGAGCTTGATGCAGGTTTGAAACAAAAAGTTGTGGATATGTTCTTTGATAATCCACATTGGACGGTACTTGCTATTTCCCATGACAGGGAGTGGGAAAGCAAAGCAATGAAAGTAATTGATTTCTCAGCCGGGGTGAACTGATGGATACATATGATATCAGTCTTGAAGGTATGTTCTTTTCCTTTTTCCTGCTGCTCATACCAATCCTTATTAGCTATTACCTGAATCTGAAACTCATTTCATCTACAGTTGAAAGTGCATTAAGAATGGTCATTCAACTGCTTTTTGTAGGTGTTTTTCTAACTTTTGTATTTGACTTGAATAATCCATTTCTCAATATTGCATGGGTGTTTGTCATGATTTTTGTGGCATCACAGACTGTTCTGAAAAATGCAGAGTTGAAAACGAGAAATCTTCTTCCATTACTTACTGTTTTCATGGCAGTAACGAATTATATCATGTTGCTCTATTTTAACAAATTCATAATAAACCTTAATGACCTTTTTGATGCAAGGTATTTCATACCAATTGCAGGTATGGTACTGGGTAATTCACTTAAAGCCAATGTTATTGGCATGGAACATTTCTGTAGTGAAATACAGAGAAATGAGAACCGATATCTTTTCCGTCTCTCTATGGGTGCTGAAAAGACAGAGGCACTTGTCCCATACTTACGTAAGAGCATAAGGGTTGCATTAAAACCTACAATCGCAAATATGGCTACAATTGGAATCGTTTTTCTTCCTGGAATGATGACAGGTCAGATACTTGCAGGTGCAAGTCCTCTTGTTGCAATAGAGTATCAGATAGCCATCATGCTTGCAATATATGTCACAACCATTGTAAATGTACTTCTGGGTGTGCTTGTCCTGATCTACAGGGGTTTTGATGATTATGGGATGTTCAAAAAAGAAATGCTCCGAAATCCCTGAAGCTTTCAGTTTAAACTGCTACTCATGTGCAGTCCTATAACTCCAATAGCTATGAGTGCAAGGGATACAATTCTGACAGCTGGCATAGGTTCATTGAATCCGATGTGTCCTATGAAGGATATCAATGCAACTCCAAGTCCGGCCCAAATAGCGTAGGCTACACTCACTTCTATTTTCTTCAGTGCAATGGTAAATGATATAAAACTGATTCCATAGAATACAAAGATCAATATCGAGGGCAAAGGCTTTGTGAAACCTTCAGATAGTTTCATGCATGTAGTTCCACAGATCTCAAAAATGATAGCAAATGCCAGATAAAGATAGCTCATTTTCCTCTCCTTTTCTCCTTTTAACTGAGTACTACCTAAAGCTATTTTATAGTATCCAGATTTGCCGCAGAGGTGCTCTGGAAATTAAAAGACAAGTTCTAAATCAATAATATTGATGCTTGAAGTTTTTGAAAAAATAAATGGATAATACCATTATCCATCATTCGGGATCATATGCAAAGAGTGTTACTCTCCTTTGCTATATGTTCTTACAGATTCAATTTTCTCCCAGTCGTAGTATGTGTTGACTTTCTGACCGCTTTCATCCTCTGTAATACGTACGAACTGTTCCCCGAGGAAAAGGACTGCTTTTGAGTAAACTTTTCCTTCATTGACCTGGATGTCTACTCCTTCCCTGAGTTTTCTGGACATAGTTCCATGAAGCGGGGAAGACGCGTATTCAAAGACTTTTTCCCATGTGTCTTTCATTTTTTCACCTTTCAATTCAGTATGGTTTTTACAAGTCGGTTCTTGTATGATTTATCATACATCGGATTCTTATGTGCGATTATTTACTATATATAAGTTTCTTGTATTTCTGTATTGATATAATAACTATGATGGTACAGATTTTCAGAAACCTGTCAATAAATTGTGAAAAAATGAGTAAAAAAGGGTGATGATAATTTAATTTGCTCAGTCAAGGTATTCATCCCTGCGTGGGGAGAATACTTCCACTGCAATAGAATCCTCAATTACTTTTGCCTCGTGTGAAACATTCGAAGGTATGTTCCATGAATCTCCAGTCGTTACTTCGTGAGTATCATCGCCAATTGTAAGTAACATTTTTCCGGAAACCATGTAACCTGTTTGCTCATGTATATGTTCATGAGAGGGTAAATGACTTCCTTTCTGTAACAAAAATTCTGTCATCAGGGTTTTCTCCCCGTAAACGATTGTTTTCATCCTGATTCCGGGAAGTACTTCTTTGTAATCAGATTCACTATGTTTTCTGAACATAAAATAAACTTACAGCTTATGCCAATTTATTATTTTGCATTGAGAAATGTAAAAAAAGAAGGGTTTCCAACCCAGCTGCTGGAAAGAATAAGTCTTCCAGTTTAGCTAATCAGTACATCGTACTAATGGAAGGTCTTAAAAATCCTACAGCGCAAGTTGATTTTTTTGATGATGCACATTTGTAGTTTTCTGGCTTTGCATCAAGTTGTTCGAAATCTTTCCAGACTCTGAAATGCCTGAAACGCTGTTGCGTCTTTCTAGACAGCTTCCATTCCATATTTCATTCTCCATTTACAGATTTAATATTCTGTTTTTTTAATTTTTTGAGGTTTCCCTCTTCAATTAGTGCTCTTATTTTCTCCCATATAAGGTAAACGCATGTAATCTCTATATTCTATTGTTTTTTCTGTTTATCAATGAACATAATACGCTCAGGTAATTTCTTATCCACATTATTGCGGAATATTTTGTTATATTCCAATACTTTTTTATACATTTAATATCATGATTTAATGTTATAATTGTTTTCTAATTCTTTATCTACGGAAGTGAGTCTGAATGGTTGCAGATGCCCTGTATTTTACTACGTACTATTTTGTCCATTTTGCCGCAACTAAAATGTTTATATTTGACATGAAGGTCCCTTAAACATTTCCCGGATATTATGCAGGTCTTCAGGTTTTCCAAAAATAATACAGATATCTCCCGAATACAATGGAATATTCCCATCAGGGTTTGTAATCGTTTCATTTTCCCTTTGAATTGCAAGAATAGTTGCTTTATGACGATTTCTGATTCCAAGCTCACTGAGTGTTTTTCCATTGGCAAGGCAGCTTTGCCCTACTTTAAAAGTGCTGACTTCCATCCCCGGCAGCTCATCCTTTAGATTGAAATGTCTTTCCTGATCTTTTGAATAGGATTTCCTGAGCATACTGTACCCGTTGGCTCGGACTTCCCGTGTAAATATATCAATCTCTTCTTCCGGTACGAGGTATTTCTTCAACAGGCGCACAAATATCTCGACCGATGTTTCATATTCCTCTGGAATTACCTCGTCAGCACCAAGTTCATTGAGCCTTTTCATCTCACTTACATAGCGTGTTCTTGCAATGATATACGTTTCAGGATTCAGACTCTTTGCCATGTCTATTATTTTTCTGGTGGCAACAAAATCGGAAATTCCTACAACAAGGATTCTGGCAGAACCTATGTTTGCCGATTCAAGTACTGCTTCATGACTTGCATCACCATAGATTATTTTTTCACCCTTTTTCTTTTCATGACGTACGGTTTCAGGGTTCGTCTCAATAATCACGTAGGGTATGCCTGCATTCCTTGCTGCATGGGATAATGTTTTACCATTGAAGCCGTAACCAATTATTATAAGATGGTCTTCAAGTGTCTCATCAATGTTTTTTGATATAATGCTACTCGTATAAAACCCGTTAATGAGTTTCTGGAAAGGTAGAACTTTTGATGCTTTTTCGGATATCCCGTATGAAGACTCTGTGATAAAAGGAGTTGCAGCCATAGTAATTATGGAAACAGCCAGAAATATCTGGTACATGTCCTGGTCAAGCAGGGAATATTCAAGTCCGAATGTTGACAACACAAATGAGAATTCTCCAACCTGTGCAAGTGAAAGTCCGGCTATGATGATTGTACGAAGCGGATATCCAAGTACAAGGGCTGCCAGACCCGCCGTAGCTGTCTTAATAATCACAACTGCAATTGCCAGCAGTAGCAGATAGACAACGTTATCCGTAAAGAAACTGATATCAAGCAGCATTCCGATGGATACAAAGAAAAAACTCATGAAGATATCCCTGAAAGGCATGATATTGCCCATGGCCTGATGGCTGTATTCGGATTCTGATATAATTAGTCCTGCCATGAAAGCTCCAAGGGCAAGTGAAAGTCCTATACTGGAAGTAAGCCATGCAGTTGCAAGGCAGATAAATACAATGCTCAGTAGGAATAGTTCCCGGTTTCTGGTTTTTGCAATCTGGTAAAGCAGTGATGGAATAATCCATCTGGCACTTGCAAGGACAAGTATAATTATTCCAATTGCTTTTAGCAGGAACATGCTAAATGTATCTCCGGATTCTGTGGCTGCCCCGGCAATAATAGGGGTTATCAGTATCATGGGGACGATCATTACATCCTGGAAAATGAGAATTCCAAGGGAAGTTTTGCCGTGAGGTGTGTCTAATTCTGCTTTTTCCTGAAGTAATTTGAGTACAATGGCTGTGCTGCTAAGAGAAATAAGAAATCCTATGAAAAGTGCAGTTCCTGAACTAAATCCAAGATAGATGTCAATATAATAGACAAGCAGGATAGTTGTTCCAATCTGTAAGGTTCCTCCCAGAAGCACAGGTCTTTTGATTTCCCAGAGCTCCCGAATTGACATTTCCACTCCAATAGTGAAAAGCAGGAGTATTATGCCAATTTCTGCAAGAGCTTCTACTTCGCTCATGCTGCTGATAATTCCAAGCCAGTGAGGACCTGCAAGCATGCCTGTCACAAGAAATCCAAGGACGGAAGGAAGTTTCATTTTGTTAAAAAGCAGTAAAATGACTATCGATAATCCAAAAATAATTCCTATGTCAGTAAATAATGTTAAATCCATTATCTTATCACAACTTCCACTGTTAATATCTGTAAATCTAAAATATTATACATTAACAGTGGTTGCCGGATTTAAAAAAGATTGTGTCTGAAGGAGGTATAGGTTTAGGGTGTGCTTTCATGGAAAGGGAAATGATAAAAGTTGGAAGGGCTTAAAGTCCTGCCCTCTCAACAATTACATCTGCAACTTCGGTTGCGCTCTTGAATGGGAAATCTTCAGCTGTGAGAAGTCCGCCTGCCTCACCTGCTGTTACTGATACGTCTCCTGACTTACAGGTTGTGTCTGCTCCTGCAGGGAATGCTGCAAGGAGTTTTTCAGGGGTTTCAATTGGGAATGTTGCATCTGCAAGTCCACCGACAATCTGGCTGTGTATATCTTCTTTTACGCTCATTTTACTATCTCCATTGTTTATTATTTCGTTTTTCAGGTTGGTTGTTTGGTTGGGTGCTGATGCTTAACTCCGGAGTGTGTGTCAGCAATACCTAATAGTACAGTTTCTGATATATACTTAATCGGCACTACAATATACCTTGTATAATGGAGTGTACTTAAATGACTTTATTGTATTATACACAAACCTATTTATCTAAACAGGACTAACTTCATTCTATGATCCCGGACAATGACTTCAACTCAGACCTTTCTGACATAAAGCATATGCTTTCCGATATTCAGAGTGATATTCGTTCTTTCATGGACTCATCCAACCATCAGCATCTCGATATGATGGTTAATAATGTGAAGAACGATTACTCCGGAGTAATTGTTCGTCATTTAATGGAAGATGCCGGAAAAGGTCTTGAAAAAAATATGGTAAAAAAGTGTGAGATGCGTAATGACTGCAAGGGCCTGATTTCTAACATTCTGGAAAAGAATGCAGGTCTTATTAGGGGAGGTGCTGTAAATGAAGCAGCAATTGAAGAAAACCGCCTTGAACTTAAACAGCTTCGAACAATGGTGCCTTACGATAAATGTGATATCTGCTTTGCAGAAGCATCTGATATTCTCTCAAGACAGGTAACTCTCATGCGTTCCATGAGGATATATGAGACTAATAAGGACAAACGCGAGGATCTTAGCCTGATGCCTCCTGAAGAAGTGGTGGATAACATACTGGAACCTCTCTGTCACCAGAAGAGATTCGAGATACTCAAGGCGATATCCGCTGAAACTAAGAGTTTCTCTGCACTTTCAAAGCTAACCGGTCTCAGAGGTGGAAATCTTCTCTTCCACCTGCAGAAACTTGTTGAGAAAGGTATGATTATCCAGAGGCATGAAAGGGGCGATTACATGATAACCGGAAAAGGTTTCAAAGTCATGGAAGGTGTCAGCAGTATATATTCTGCCCTTGAACCTGAGACTGAAGAGCAAAAAGAGGACATAGGATAATTCTGGCAATTATTTTCCTCTTTTCTTTTTTGACATCGCCATAACAATTGCTGTTATACAAATTATCAGGAATAAGTCTGCAATCCCTGTGCTGGCGACAGTATTTTCTTCTTCTTCTTTTTCTTTTCCTGCAATTTCTGCATCTTCAACTTCAATATAGGTATTTTCTTCCCCTGTTATTGAGCGAAATATGATTTCTGCCTTTGCCAGTTCTTCCTCCGTCCTTTCGGAATTATGCATTCCAAGGCTGCCATCTGTTTTTACAAATTCGATGTAGGATATTGCTTCATTATAGTCTGCTGTCAACTTTTCCAGACTTTCGTTTGATTCTGACGTAAGCAGAATAGTGCTGGCATTTTCCTGAAGTATTTCAAGTTCCTGAAGTTTACTGGCAGTTATTTCCTGTCTACTGGATGTTATGTTAGCAAGGGATACTTCATGACATTCATTACAATCGCCACTTTCAGGTATTTCCTCGTGACCTGTAACGTGGCATTTCTTACATATATTCCCTGAATCCGGATCAGACAGTAGCACAGGGTCAAAGTTGAATGAATGGCCTGTGACAAGCTTTTGCTCTCCGTTTTCATCAATTATTGTTGCCATATGGCAGTCTATGCATTTCAGGTTTACAGCATGTACACCGTTAGTATAAATTGATCCGTTATACATTTCCCACTGAGGTCCGCCATAAAAGTCAGAGTTATTTTCTTCAGCTTCCTGTAATATCTCAGAACTATGGCAGCTTTCACAAAGTTCCTGGGCATCCATTCTGAGTTGTGCACTATGTGGTTCATGGCACATTACACAGGTAACCCTGGATTCAGAACCATTGTTCTGCATGTAAGTTCCATTTTCAGATGGTTCAGAGTGACTTTCCATTGAGCTGGAATCATAGTCACTATTGTTGTATTCGTTCCATTCTTCATAGATAATATGGTGGGGTTTTGTATGGCAATCCTCGCAAACTTCTGCTGATAAATTTTGTGGCGGAACTGCTTCTGAAGGTGTAGTGATATGTGTAGTGAATCCATTTACCGGAGGCTTGTGGCACATTTCACATTCAGGTGACTCTGCTGATACTTCTCCATACATTACACTGTAAAGTCGTGGCGTACTTCCAAAATGGCAAAAAATACAAGCTTCAGGTCCGGGTTTGCCGAAAATAATCCCGTCATTATCATAATGGGCAGACAAGTTCCATGCTTTATATTCATCTTCATGGCACTTTTTACATTCTTCTGTGGATGCTGCATTTGCAATAACGGCAGGTATTGCCATAAGCACTATCGCAATAGCAAAAGCTGTTGCTTTTTTCATAAACCAACCCTTCTTTTCCCTGATTAGAAAATGGATCTGCCACATATTTAGTTATTTGTATGGCAACAAAAGGATTACACTTATGCCTATTGATGTGTGAATGTGTAATCAGTAAAAGTAAAGAAAAAAGATTTTGATCCAGGCATGATTAATTGTCTGCCGGGATCTTTGTTTCAGATTAATATCTTAGTATCTCTTAGGTCTGTGCTTCTGGAAGCATTCCCTGCAGTAAACAGGTCTGTCCTCTGCTGGCTTAAATGGTACTTCTGTCTCCTGTCCGCAGTCTGAGCAGGTTGCCTTGTGCATCTCTCTTGGGCCGCTGTTCTGTCTGAAGTTTCCTCCTCTGCCACCGCCACCACCACGGTTTCCTCCTCTTGGACCTTTGTTGTATCCGCCATCATTCCTGCCGTTTCCGTCTCTTGAACCGCCTCTGAATCCACTGCTTCTGTCGTCTCTCATATTTATTTTCCTTTGTTGTTTATTGCCAGTTATCTTTGGGTCAAGATTATTCGCACGATTCGTTCAATTTTGATTCTTATCAAGTCTACAATTAATGCAGCTGAACATAGTCACAACTACTGGATACAGATTATTGTATAATGCCCGGTGGGCATTTAGTTGTGATTCTATAGCAGTTATCATTGAGACGGGAACCTCTATCCCGCAATCTATACGACGCTCTCTTGTTAACGATTAACTTAAAAGAAGTAGCCAGATGAAATTATCCCTTTCTTAACCCGCAAGTAAGTTAACTGTCAATATTGTGATAGGCCGGATAAATATAAAAAGCTATGCTAATGTAAAAAAAGCTATCAACAACGGCTATCTGCTTAATAGTTCTAGTGTCTCATTAAAGGAACTTACAGGATTTAAAACACAAAGTAAAAATGAAGAAAAAAGAAAAAAATTGAGAGATTTAGACAGGTCTTCCGACATCTGTTACTGTAACACTCTCTGCACCTTCTACTGCTGCAAAGGCTTCTTCTACAGATTCGGTACCGCCTTCTCCGTCACCTACAATGACTACCATAATGATTGCTTTAAGTCCAAATGCAACTGGCTGTATCTCGTGGGTGCCGTATTCTGCGCCTTCAGGAAGTGCTGCTATAAGGTCGTCCTTAAGCTTTTCGAGGTCTACATCTACGCCTGTTGGCATAATCTTCATTGTTGCTGCAACTTCTCCCATTTATCTCACCTTATGCTCCTTTAAAGCCACATTTTGGGCATTCATATGGATTGCTCTGCTGTCTGCAGCTTGCACATCTTCCAAGCTCGTTACCACATACAGGGCATGGGAAACGTACGCAACCTGTTTCCACAAGGCTCTTGTTGCATGTGGTACAATTATCAACTTTATTTGCCATTTAAAATCTCCTTATTGCGAGTAATGTATGATCATAAAATACTGAAAATCAGCATGTCAGTGATTTCAGTACATACGCAGTATATAATTTAAATATTCCCCTTGATATGAGTGCCAATTACATTCTTTCCAATAACAGCATCAATGACCCTTTCCGGATACATTCCATTGACAACAACACAGTCCATTAAATTCTCCATTAAAAATCCTGGTAGTGAACTGTCAATACAGGTAACTCCCATCCGTGAAAGTTCAAGGGCTGTCATCCATTTCTGGATAATGTCATCTGCTATCACTCCATCAACATCAGTTACTTTAACAAATCGTGATCCTGTTTCTTTTGCTATCCATGCTCCTATGGTATCAGATGTCACGTTCCAGGAATGAGGCAGCTTGTCAGTCTCCTTCAATGTTTTGTATGGCATAAGCACAGAAACACCTGAAGGGAAATCATGTATATTTTCCACATAGTTGACTCCTGTCTTATCTATCAGGAAGTATGCATATTGTTCCATTGAAAGAATTGCCATCCAGTGAGCTGCATCGTCACCTATTGAGCATTCTTCACTGATGTCCCTGACGGAATTTGCAAATACACCACCACCGGGAACTATCAATATAGAATGATCATTTCCCTGGTCACAATTTCCGAAATGTTCTTCAAGGGCAGTTATAATAGAAGTCGAGTGTTTAATCAGACTTCCACCCAGTTTCACAACCGTTCTCATTACAGTCAACTTCCCCACATGTTTTAAGATACGTTTGATACTGAAATATCGCCGGTAAATCTAATTCATGTAATAGCTCATATGATAGCGTATTATATAGTTGTATTAGTTGTCTTTTTTCTGAGTTTTATTCTTTTCCGGACTGTAAGAGACTGTTTTCCAATATTCTTGCAGCAGCATATGCAGGGAATACCTTGGAAATATCAGTTCCCCATTTTTCAGCAACAGACACACATTCAAACCCAAGTCTTTTTGCTGCTTCCCTTATCATAAATTCACCAAGCCCTGCGGAAACTATCCTGTTGAGTCCATTCTTCTCAGCAACAACCGATATTGCTTCACAAAGAAGACTTATTTGTTTTTCCTTTACCTGAACTGCTATATTGTAAATTTCATCCGTTGATATTTCAGTCAGATCTGCACAGACAACCCTTGCCAGTCTTCTCATGGCATCTGTTTTGGTTTTGCCTGCGCCGTCTGCGGTTTCACAGGTATATAATTCTTCAGTGATATCTCCAAGCAGCAGGTAGGCATCAGCAGTATTTGCAAAAAGCTCAGAGGAAATATTGCAGTCACCGTCGGCCACCTTCACTTTATCAAGCAGGTAAGCAAGATTTGTACGGAGTGTTCCGGCATAGAATAGCTCGCTGCGTACAAGCCTCGAAAAATCGGTAAGTCCTGCAACATGTTTTCCGTCTTTAATAGGTATTATGTCACTGGTGGTACTTCCCACATCAACGAATATGCAATCTCCGATCTCAGAACCTATCAATCTTGTAGATGCAGCCCAGTTTGCTGCCGCAAGTTCACGCAGGCTTGAGGATTCATCGTAGAAATGTCCGTTGCTGTCAATGTACATGGTTTTACAATCAAAGGCCTCATCAACAGATTTCATTATGAACTGGATTCCCTGAAGTTTGTCCTCAAAACAGTCTGCCAGTTCTCCTGTCATAACCACACTGACCATGTCCGGTTCAAGTTCAGCAGCAATGTCTTCCAGTGATTCGGGCAGAGTTGTGTCTTTCCACAACGGTATGTAATGTAGCTCAATTATTCTTCTGTCAGCGGAAGCTATTTTAGTATTCGCACCGCCAATATCGATACCTATTATTCTCATATGATATCCTCAATGTCATCTTTGGTGAAAGAACATTCCCCTGTAAGTCTGACTGATTCGGGAAGTTCTCCAAACATATTCATAAGTAACAAATCTCCGATCTCGCATTCAAGTGTCCTGATAAGTCCGAATATTGCAGTGGTTGGTCTTGGGTTCACATCTATTACGTATGTTTTGTCCCCATATACTATATCTATTCCCACGTATCCATTACATCCCAGTTTCTCAACTGTCTTCTTTGAGGTGGTGAATACTTCTTCCTCAAATTCTGCTCTATATGGTACCTGGTTTCCCTTGTAATCAAAAATTGTTTCGCCATTTTCTGTCTTTATGTCAATTAATTGCCTGTTCAGACTTAAAGGAAGGGATTTTTGTCCGCATATCATGCTTACGCTGAGGTGCTCTCCCTCAACATATTCAGTTGCAATATACTCATCTGCCTGTTCTTCCATTTTTTCTGCAGATTTGAGTCTGACACCTTCAGAAGCACATCCGTACCTGGGTTTGATGACATAGTTTCCTTTGGATTCCATATCCATTATTTTTGGAACAGCAATTGAACTTGATTCTAATACTTTTGTGCATGTAAGTTTATCTGCACACAAACGGACTGATTCCGAGGAGCAACCAAGGTTTACTGTGTTTTTTTCAATTATCTCTGTGAGTCCCCCAAGAAGTTCATCAGGACCAATAACAAGTCCAGCATCACTTTCTTTTGAAAATCTCTCCAGCACATCTTCAAATGTATTCTCATCAGATATTATGGATTTTCCGTATTTTAGCTTGCTTTCCGCGTTCAGATAGCTGACCTCATGTCCAAGGCGTGTGAAACTTTCAGCAAGCGTGCTTATCATTGCTTTTCCTTCCAGAAGCAATGTTCCACCCAGGCCAATTCCCATAGCGTATTCAGCAAGCAGTATTTTCATGCTGGATGCAACTGCATTTATTTGATATATCCTTTACTATTAATATCGCTTTATATACTCTGTTTTTTAGCAGCACATTTTTCTCTCTTTTTGTTGTAATGCTGTCTAAAATTTCAATGGCATTAAAATTTGATGTGTGATAGTAAATTTAACCGAATTTGTGTTATATATTATTATTACTTACTTGGTAAGTGGAGTTGAGATCTGATCTCAATTTAGGTGCGTCGGGTTGGAGCCGGGTTTAACCGGTTTACGGCGGGGGTACAAAAAGTAGTGTCTATCCCGATAAGATACTACTATAAAGAAAAGAGGCCCGTATCGGAAGTAAGTGAGTAGAGGAGTAAGAAACCATTGTGTTTTATGGTACACTTTGGACGCAATGGTTTGCTCTTCCTGCTACTTAGTATCAATCTGTTTTAACAGTGCTATAAGTTCTATGTTATTGTTTTATAGTAGTTGTAATATCATCTCTGCATGTCATATTGTGCATATAATATGTGTACATGTATCTCTTCTTGCTTTATATTAAAAATGACTATATACTATGATTACTGATAGAGGACTGGGATGAATATGGATGTAAATACGGAAAACCCATTTGTGCAGGCACTGGTTGTATCAACCACCATGGCAGTTTTCATGATCGGTGTGGCTTTTGGGCTAATGAGCATGGCACGCGAAGGCAGCACCCCAGTTCCTATGGCTGTAATGCTTCTTATTTTTGCAGTGATTTTTATAGCAGGTTCTGTGTTTTTTGAATCAAGGGGAGCAGATTATATGGGCTCTCTTGTTGGCGGAGCAATCATAAGTCTTGTAGCTACATTCTCTGCAACTGCATTTTTCAGTGGTGTCAGGTTTGCTATTGGCGGTGGTATTACTGAGATTGGATCTGACCAGGTAGTTTCAGCTCTTGCGGTTTGTATGATAGCAAGCATGCTGTTGATACGTGTTTTGCAGCATAAGTTTAGTAATGTTTTTTAAGTAATTTTAGTGTTAGAAGATCAGCCCTAAATATGGATTTATTTGCTTTTTTGTACACTTCATTTCGCCAAAACAAAGCGCCAATACGAAAAGTATTTATAGAACTTCAAACAATCACTAGTTCGATTAAACATTACCGCGCACAGAATATGCGGAGATATTGAGAATGGCTGATGGACCAGAGAATTGTGACGATTTAGATTCAAAAACAGTTGATGAGGGTAAAGTCGAAGAAATATCTGCTGAAGATGAGGCTGCACAGCTTCGTGACAAGCTCTTGCGACTTACCGCGGAATTTGATAATTTCCGCAAACGAAGCGCAAGGGAAAAAGAAGAATATCGCAAGTTTGCAGTTGAGCGGGTCATAATTGAGCTCCTCGAAGTTTACGACAATTTCGAGCGTGCGCTGGAATCTGCAAAGCAGACAGACGACATTACATCTGTAATCACTGGTATTGAGATGGTTTTCAAACAGTTTACCGGAATACTTGAAAAAGAAGGTCTTGAAAAGATCGAGTGTAAAGGTGCTGAATTTGACCCTTACCTCCACGAAGCAATGATGCACGTGGAACATCCGGATCACGAAGAAAATACTGTGGTAGATGTTTGCAAACCGGGTTACTGTCTGCACACAAAGGTAATAAGACCGGCAATGGTGACTGTTTCAAAGAAACCTGAAGAATAAACGGACGGATTTCAGAGTTATCCTTAAAGGATATCTTCAACACAAATAAAATCAATTATTTACAATTAAACTATAATTAATTCATATAAAAGAGGTAATATTATGGGAAAAATATTGGGAATTGACCTGGGAACTACAAACTCCTGTATGGCTGTTATTGAAGGTGGAGAACCTACTATTGTCCCTAATGCAGAGGGTGGAAGAACTACGCCATCTGTTGTAGGTTTCTCAAAGAAAGGCGAGAAACTGGTAGGTCAGGTTGCCAAGAGGCAGCTTATTACCAACTCCGATAACAGTGTAAGTTCTATTAAGAGACACATTGGTGAAGGTGACTACAAGGTAACACTTAATGGCAAGGAGTATTCACCTCAGGAAGTTTCTGCAATGATCCTGCGCAAGCTGAAGGAAGATGCGGAATCTTATCTTGGTGAGACAATCACACAGGCAGTAATCACAGTGCCTGCATACTTCAACGACTCTCAGAGACAGGCAACAAAGGATGCCGGTACAATTGCAGGTCTTGAGGTAATGAGAATTATCAACGAGCCAACCGCAGCATCACTTGCATATGGTCTTGACAAGGATGAAGAAGACCACAAGATACTCATCTATGACCTTGGAGGAGGTACTTTTGATGTATCCATTCTTGAGCTCGGTGGCGGAGTATTCGAAGTTCTCTCAACCGCAGGAGACACACACCTTGGTGGCGATGACTTCGATCAGAGGATTGTTGACTACCTTGTAGAGGAATTCAAGAAGGCAGAAGGTATTGACCTTTCCAAGGACAAGGCAGCACTCCAGCGTTTGAAGGATGCAGCAGAGAAGGCAAAGATTGAGCTTTCCGGTGTAACATCCACTAACATCAACCTCCCGTTCATTACTGCAGATGCAAATGGTCAGCCAAAGCACATTGACATTGACCTTACAAGGGCACAGTTTGAGAAGATGACTGCTGACCTGCTTGACAAGACTCTTGTGGCTGTAAATCAGGCAATGAAGGATGCAAAGGTATCCTCATCTGATATCGACAGGGTACTTCTTGTAGGAGGTTCCACCAGAATGCCTGCAGTAACCGAACTTGTAAAGAAGGCAGCAGGAAAGGATCCATACAAGAACATAAATCCTGACGAAGCTGTAGCAGTCGGTGCAGCTATTCAGGCCGGTGTACTTGGTGGTGAGGTCCACGATGTACTTCTGCTTGATGTCACACCACTGACACTTGGTATCGAGACACTGGGAGGAGTTTCAACCCCTCTGATTGACAGGAACACAACCATCCCGACCAAGAAGAGCCAGGTCTTCTCAACAGCAGCTGACAATCAGCCATCTGTAGAGATCCACGTACTTCAGGGTGAGAGAGGTGTTGCTTCAGGTAACAAGTCCCTGGGCAGGTTCACACTTGACGGTATACCTCCAGCACCAAGGGGAATCCCACAGATCGAGGTTACATTTGACATAGATGCAAACGGTATTCTCCACGTAAATGCAAAGGATAAGGGAACCGGTAAGGAACAGTCCATTTCCATCCAGAAGCCAGGCGGTCTTACAGATGAGGAGATCGACCAGATGGTCAAGGATGCGGAAATGCATGCTGAAGAGGACAAGAAGCGCAAGGAAGAAGTTGAGGTCAAGAACACAGCAGAATCCCTTGTAAACGCTGCCGAAAAGACCCTTGAGGAAGCAGGAGATGTCGCAACCGATGATCAGAAGTCAAAGATAGAAGCTGCAATTGCTGCTCTTAAGACTGCTCTTGAAGCTAATGACATTGAGGACATCAAGGCAAAAACTGAGGAACTTCAGACTGCTGTATATGATGTATCTGCTGCAATGTACCAGAAGGCACAGGAGGAAGCTTCAGCTGCAGCATCCGCCGCAGAAGATACAGAAGGATCTTCGGACTCTGGTGACGATACCATTATGGATGCAGACTACGAAGTAGTCGATGATGACAAGTAATCAAAACATGGATTAAGTCGGGTAAGATACTTTAATCTGAAAGTATCTTACTACCTTTAATTTTAAAATAAATCATATCATTATAATATTACATATATAACAGGAATCATCCATGTCCACCCAACGCGATTATTACGAAATATTAGGTATATCCAAGGATGCCACTGAGTCCGAGATTAAGAAAGCTTACAGAAAGCTTGCAATGAAATATCATCCGGACAAGAATAAGGAAGAAGGTGCCGAAGAGACATTCAAGGAGATATCTGAAGCCTATGCCGTACTTTCCGATGCAGAGAAGAGGGAACAGTATGACAGGTTTGGTCATGCAGGTATTGATGGCCGCTATAGTCAGGAAGATATTTTCAGAAATGCAGACTTCGGAGACTTTGCAGATCTTGGCGATATACTTGGAGGTATATTTGGCGGCGGCTTTGGTGGCTTTGGTGGTTTCGGCGGCTTTGGTGGTGGTCAGAGAAGACAGGGACCAACACGAGGTTCTGACCTTCGTTACGATCTGGGAATCACTTTAGAACAGGCTGCTGAAGGTGTTGACACTACCATTAATGTTCCCCGCGCAGAAAACTGTGAATCCTGTAATGGAACTGGTGCCAAGGCAGGCACAAGTCCAAAGACCTGTCCGACATGTCATGGTTCCGGCCAGATGACTCAGGCACGTAAGACGCCTTTTGGTACATTCATGTCAACAAGTACCTGTAATGCATGTCATGGACGAGGGGAAATCATTGATGATCCTTGCCCTGCCTGTAAGGGCACAGGTAAGATGAAGAAGGTCCGCAAGATATCTGTAAAAGTTCCAAAGGGTGCTGATAATGGACTTCGCCTGAAAGTAAGGGGCGAAGGAGAGGAAGGCAGTCCTGGTGCACCATCAGGTGACCTCTACGTTGTCATTCATGTGGAGCCTCATGACAAGTTCCAGCGTATGGGTGATGATATTGTCTATGAGCAGGCAATATCCTTTGCAACTGCGGCACTTGGTGGGGATGTAATGGTTCCTACCCTTCATGGTAAAGTGAAAATGAACATCAAGCCAGGGACACAGACCCATTCCATACTTCGTCTGAAGGGAAAAGGTATGCCTCATCTTCATGGACACTCACATGGTGACCAGCTTGTAAAGATCATCGTTAAGACGCCTACCAAGCTTTCAAACGAGCAGAAGGAGCTCTTCAAAAAGCTTCAGGAGCTTGACGGTGGCCCTGACGTAAAGGCTACTAAAGGTGGCAAAGGTATCTTTGAAAAAGTAAAGGGTGCTTTTGAAGCAGGGGCATAGTCCCTTCTCATTTTCTTTCATATTTTATTTTTATAAATCTTTTTTTAGGACATCTATTTATATTGTCTCGCCAGTTGTGTGGTAAGATATAAAAAGCAATAACCATATTATGCGGTTTTGTTTTTCGTATCAACGAATATCGTATTTATGACCTTTTGAAGGTATTATTATGAAGATCGTAATTATTGGTGCTGGTGAAGTCGGTTATCACATTGCTAAGGCTCTCTACCAGACAAACGATGTTGTGGTAGTTGACCAGAATGAGGAAGCATGTGCCCGTGCAGATGAACTTGATGTTCATGTTATCCATGGAAATGGTGCTAACGTTTCTATTCTCCATGATGCCCTTGAAAATGCAGGCCTTCTGGTTGCCGTAACAGGTTCTGATGAGGTAAACATTGTTGCATGCATGGCTTCTAAGCTTACTGTTAACGATAATACAAAATTAAAAACAGTTGCAAGGGTAAGTAATCCTGATTATATTGACAAACCTGTGGCTAAAAGACCTAAGATTGGAATTGACATTATGGTTTGTCCCGAGTTAGCTCTTGCATCAGAAGTTGCAGAGATACTTGCTATTCCTTCTGCGATTGATGCAGAACTTTTTGCTGATGGTAAGGTTGAAATGATGGAATTTGTGGTTCCACATGATCATAAAATTGTTGGTAAACAGATGCAGGATCTCCATCTTGCAAATTGTTGCATAGTAAGTGCTCTTTTCAGGGATACTGAAGTTATTATTCCTCATGGTGAGGACATAATAGAAAATAACGATCACATAGTTGTTATCGGTAAACCTGCTGCTATGAAAGAGGTACGTGACCTTTTCGGTGAAAAAACAGGTAAACGAAGTAAAGTACTGATTATTGGCGGCGGTATAGTTGGTTTCTATCTTGCAAAAATGGTAGCAAATAATGAATTCGACTTGAAAATCATTGAATCTAATAAAGAGCGATCTCTTGCTATTGCAGAGGAGCTGCCTGATGTACTTGTCCTTAATGGTGACGGAACAGATATCAACCTCTTGAAGGAAGAAGATGTTTCCGAAATGGATGTTGTCATATCTGTGACAAATAGTGATGAAAAGAACCTCTTATGCTCGTTGCTTGCTAAACAGCTAGGCGTGAAAAAAGTTATTGCCAGATCTGACCGCTCAGATTATGTTTCTCTATTTGAAATGGTGGGTGTTGACAGTGCGGTAAGTCCAAGGCAGGCAACTGTTAATGAAGTTCTGAAGCTGACTTTTGGTCAGGGAATTGAGTCAATAACTACAATTGAAGGTGAAAAGGCCGAAATTGTAGAGTATACCACTTCAAAGAAGTCAAAGATAGTAGGCAAACCTCTTAAAAATGTAAAATTCCCCTCGGGTGCAATTATCAGCATGGTAGTCCACAATGGAAATACAGTTGTTCCTCGTGGTGAATATGTCATTGAGGAAGGAGATCGTGTAGTAGTCTTCAGTCTCCAGTCTGCAAATGCTGAAGTTGAAAAACTTTTTAAGTAGTTCATGAAGGGGTGTATTCTTGAAGTACGAAGTCATATTGAATGTTTTAGGCGGCCTTCTCAGGTTTCTGGGCGCCATAATGATCCTTCCTTTACTGGTGGCAATCTACTACGGTGATTCCCCCTATCCATTTCTGGTTGCAGTAGTAATTACCGGTTTTACTGGTATTTTACTTTCTGCACGTTATAAATCCTCGGAAGAATGGAAAACCAGGGAAGGTTTTGCCATTGTTGCGCTTGGCTGGCTTGCAGCCGCCATATTCGGTTCTATTCCTTTCATGCTTGATGGTATAAGTCCTATTAACGCAATTTTTGAATCAATGTCCGGTTTTACAACAACCGGGGCAACAGTTCTTCTTGATATTGAAGCTCATTCCCGAAGCATACTTTTCTGGCGTAGCCTGACACAGTGGCTTGGTGGTATGGGTATTATCATGCTTTTCATTGCCATTCTTCCAAAACTTGGTGTTGCCGGAAGGCAGTTGTTCAGGGCTGAGGCTCCTGGTCCTACAGAGGACAAGATCAAACCAAGAATCAGGGAGACTGCAAAAATCCTCTGGCTTGTTTATTGTTCTATCTCTTTGCTGGAAGTTATTGCTCTGTTGCTTGCAGGAATGTCTTTTTATGACGCATTAACTCATACTTTTACAACAATGGCATGTGGCGGCTTTTCTCCATATGGTCTGAGTATCGCTGCATTTAACAGCCCTCTTATAGAAGGTATCATCACGCTTTTTATGTTTATTTCCGGAGCTAACTTTGCGCTTCACTACCGCACATTATACACTGACAGGAAGAGCCTTGTAAAAGATGATGAGTTCAAGTTCTATGCTGCAGTTACTCTCATTGCAACTGCAATCCTCACTTTCAGTCTCTGGAAAGATATGGGTGAAACTGTGTTCACATCATTCAGGTATGCGGTTTTCCAGGTGGTTTCCATCATGACTACAACAGGGTTTGCAACTGTGGATTTCAATTTATGGACTGATTCTGCAAAGATTGTATTGCTTGCGGTAATGTTCATAGGCGGTTGTGCAGGCTCAACATCAGGTGGTATCAAAGTTGTGAGGTTCCTTCTTCTCCTTAAATACGCACAGCGTGCTCTTTTCAAATCAATTCATCCCAGAGCTGTCCAGCCTATAAAATTTAACAACAAAACAGTTCCTGATGATGTAATGCAGGCAATTGTCTCTTTTGTAGTTATTTATTTTATGATATTTGCAGTATCTACCGGTCTTCTTTCTCTAATGGGGATGGATATTGTCAGTTCTATCACTGCATCAATTGCAACACTGGGTAATATAGGTCCGGGATTCAATCTTGTAGGTCCGATGGCCAATTTTGATGTCGTTCCATTCATTGGAAAAATATTGCTCATTGGCAATATGTGGGTTGGAAGACTTGAGGTTTTCACTGTGATAGTGATGCTTACTCCTGAGTTCTGGAGAAGGTAAAATAAAACAGATAGGTATAGTATTGAAATAATTATTGAACCTATCTCAAAACTCCTCTTGAAATTTTTTCCAGCATAATAGAAAACATGCAATATCCAGTAGTCCTTTGAAAACAACATTAAGCCTTTCATATCTGCTTGCTATTTTCCTGAATCCCATTTTCAACCATGCAAAGAAACGTTCTATTGTACCTCTTTTCCTATAAGACTCATATTCAAGTCTTGTAGGTCTTCCTCTTTTAGGATCTTTCCGATTCCTGATATTGACAGGAATATTACTTTTTATCGCTCTGTGTCTCAAATATTTCCTGATAGATATCTCATCATAAGCAGAATCCGCAAGTACTTCCAATGGTCTGGTTCGTGGTCTTCTGTCTGTTTTGACCTTGATATTTTCCATGACATGAACAAAGTACTGACCATCATGTGCCTTTCCAGAGGCGATCAGAATCGTCAAAGGAAAGCCTTCGCAACTCACACAAACATGAATCTTTATTCCCTTCCTTTTTTTATGGCCGTTGTATTCGGAATTTTCTCCCCTTTTTTTGTTTCAATGAAGCTACTATCAACACATACAACATCCATAGAGAACTTACCTTCTTGGTAAGAGGAATCCCGAAGGGATTCCATAATCTCATTCCATACCCCTTCTTCCGACCACCATTTCAGCCGTCTCCAGGCAGTTGCCCTGGAACCATAAATTACTGGCATATCTCCCCACCTGCAACCAGTTATCAGGACAAAGAGTATACCATTGATGACCTTACGGTCATCAGCTCTCTTTCTTCCTGTAATGGGTTGAGGTGGTAAATGTGGCTTAATAAACTTCCATTGCTCATCAGAGATTTCTCTGAATTCCATTCATATCCCCATAATAATATTCGAGGAAGTATTATTTATAGTTTTGAGATAGACTCATTAAATAAATGAATAAAGTGATTGTAATATCACTTTATTATTTTTCAAAGTCAAGTTCGTACTTGACAACAGTTTTGAAAAGAACTCTCAACTCCCATAGAAGTTTCTTGTTTGCCTTGAAAAGAGCATAAAGCAAATCAAGCAAACTCATGCTTGAGAAATTGACACCTCTTAGGGAGTGTCCCAGTGAGTTAAGTTCCTTGTCACTGAATTTTGTAAATGTATCCTTAACTATCAGGCTGTTGTCTATCTCACGACCTATAGTTTCTCTCCATCTGACTTCATACTCATTAAGTGCGTCAGTTGAAACATCACCTTTTGATATGGCATTATATGCAACTTCGCCTGCTATTTTCCCTGCTTCCATTGCATTAATAATTCCGCCGCCTGTAATTGGATCAGATTGTCTTGCTGCATCACCTACAAGCATTAATCCGTTAACAATTGTCTTTTCAATGCTGCCACTTACAGGTACTCCGCCCACATCAATCTCCAGTATTTTTGCGTCCGGGTATTTGTCATTCACAAAATCATTCAGGTAATCAATGGCATGTTTTCCGTTGCCGGATTTATTACCAAGAATACCTATGCCAACGTTGGCCATACCATTTCCTTTAGGGAAAATCCATACATAGCCTGCAGGTGCAATCTCATTTCCAAGATAGAAGTAGCAATAATCCTGATCGATATTTGTACCGCTCATAAGGTACTGTGCGCATGTCTCAATATCTACTGGCTTAAGGGATGTGTCAATTCCTGCCCATCTTCCTACTTTTGATTCGACTCCGTCTGCACCAATGATTATCTTTGCTTTAATATCGTATGACTGTCCAAGATGTGATACTTTGACACCTTTCACAAAATCATCTTCAATAATAAGGTCAGTAGCTCTTGTCTTCACTCTTACTTCTGCACCGGCTTTTGAGGCTTCGTAGGCCAAGGCCCTGTCAAATATCTTACGTTCAAGAACGTATCCGACTTCCCCTCCTGCAATCTCTTCTGCCATTTCTATCATTGTTCCGTCAGGAGTGTAGATACGTGAGCCTTTTACGTCTGCGCATATCCAGCGATGATCAGGCTCTATGTGCTTTCTGAGCCAGACTTTACTTACTCCTTCAGCACATCTTACAGGATCGCCTATTTCCTGCCTTTTCTCAATCAATAAGACACTGAGGCCTTTTAATGCAGCTGTTTTTGCAGCTATTGATCCTGCCGGACCGGCACCTATGACCACAACATCATATTCATTTTTCACTTTTTCACCTCAATAGCTCCAACAGGGCATATTTTAGCACAGATGCCGCAAGAAGTACACAATTCATTTACTTCTATCCAGGTTTCAACCAATTCAAGTGCTCCAGCCGGACATACACTTACACATGCCCCACAGTAACCGCATTTGAATTTATTTACGTTGATGGTCACCATTATCACCTATAAATTTGTATAATTTATCACTAATAGTTTAAAAGGAAATATATCTTTCTAATTCTCGTATTCGAACCAGTAATCAGGGAATCCAATATAGTAAAAGGAATATATGTGGTTTATGCATCGCCTGCAGCATTTATCTTTGCTCTGGCCTTGCCTGTTTTCATATCAAACCTTTCATTCACATATTTTTGTGAGTTTCCATGCCCATGAAGCATTATCTCTACCAGATCATGTGGTTCGTCAATGTCAGTGCTCAACATGAATGAGTCGTATATAAAGACTGAACATCCTCTGGCTTTTGCTATATTGCAATGGTTAAGGAAACTGGAACCATAGTATTTAACATGGTAATTTGAAGGATCTTTCAGGAAAATGACATTCGTGCCCCCACCTTTGCCGGGTACTATCACAACATCCTCTGTTCTTGAAACTATGTCGTTTACATGGCATGCTCTTACCATAGGTAGATCTGCCATTATAATAAATATTGGCTTGTTTTCCTGTTCCAGATATTCATTGATGGCTTCATTCAGGTCGTGTTCACTCAGAACAACATTAACGTCCAGGTCTTTAGGTACGCCGTTATCGGGTGTTGTAAGTACATCTATCTCTTTGATACCTGCTTCTTTCAGACTTGACACAACGTCCCTTAACATGAGTTCTACGAATTCCTCACGTTCTTCTAAAGTAAGTGCAGGTGAAAGCCTTGATTTGGCGTTTTTCTTTTTATAAGGTATCAATGCTTTCATTTGTTTCCTCATAAAATGCTTATTCCGGCGGTCTGCCATATTAATTATCCATTTTAAGAATCAAGCTACTTTAAGATCTATCTTTTCAGATTCATTGCTAAGAATTGGTTTGTATATTGTATTCCTCTGCAATGGTTGCCTTCCTGAAGATGTGATGAACCATTCAAGTTCCTGCGCTGACATGAATTGTCCGGTTGTAGATCCTGCTGAAGCTGATATCTTTTCTTCCATGAGGGTTCCGCCAAGGTCGTTTACACCACAGAACAGAGCTACCTGTGCCAGCTTTTTTCCAAGCTTAACCCAGCTTGCCTGGATATTATCAATATGGGTGTTAAGAATAATGCGCGCAAGTGCATATAATTGCAGATCCTGTATTCCGGGGGTTGCATATTTGCCCTCTTTAATCATTTCATTGCCAATCTTATTGTTATATGGCATGAATGTCAATGGGACAAATTCTGTAAAACCACCTGTTTTCTTTTGTATATCCCGGATGAGCATTATATGGTCTATACGTTCCTCTATTGTTTCAACATGCCCGTACATTATGGTTGCAGTTGTGTTTATTCCTGTCTGGTGTGCTTTTGTGACAACATTCACCCATTCATCGGTCTTGAGCTTACTGGAGCAAATTATGTTCCTCACTCTGTCAGAAAGTATTTCTGCTGCAGTTCCGGGCATTGTGTCAAGTCCCGCTTCCTTCAGGCGCATAAGTGCTTCTTCCACACTTATGTTGCTTTTCTTTGCCGCATGGTATACTTCCATAGGGGAAAATGCATGTGTGTGAATATGGGGGAATTCTGCCTTGACAGCCCTTATTATATCCGTATAGAAATTTATATCAACATTTGGAAGGAGTCCTCCCTGAATGCATACTTCAGTTGCTCCCTGGCTCTCGGCATCTTTTACTTTCTCAAGTATTTCCTGAATGTCCAGAATATATCCGGTATTATCGCAGAATGCACAGAACCCACAGTTTCCGACACAGCGGTTAGTGAAGTTAATGTTGCGGTTTACCACATAGGTTACAGTATCCCCTACTGTCTCCTGACGCAACCTGTCTGCCAGTTCAAAAAGCTTGAACGGCGGCACTTCTAAAAGAAAAAGCGCGTCTTCCTTTGTGGTTCTGCCTTGGTTGGCACGTTCAACAACATCTTCCGGGATAATAGGGTTCATAGTTCTCACTGATACCTTTCTTTTGTATTTAAAATGTGTGCCCCAACCAGGAATCATATTTTCCGGTATCCGTCCTCATCCGAAAGACTGTGAATCAGGCCTTTCAGGTTATCGCTGTACCACCCTTTTTTAATGTACTGCGGATAAATTGGAAGTCTCTCTTTTAGTTCAACTTCGTGTATCATTTTCTTTAGTTCTGATACATCTGGCCATTCTGCCTCAGGGTTAATCCAGTCAATTGTAGTAGGTGAGATTCCTCCAAGGTCACCGGCGCCACACTGGATCAATGTATAAGGATCTATCAGGTTTGGCGCAACCTGTATAGCTACGTCATCAGGAAGAATTTCCCTGGCTATTAATATCGCCTGCATCATCTCCTCTTCGGTAGGCGATGGCATATCAGCCATTGGAGTATCAGGTTTTGGGGTGAAGTTCTGTATTATAACTTCCTGTATATGGCCGTATTCTTCATGCAGCTCTGCAATGGTCAGTATGGAGTTGATTCTGTCATCAAGTGTTTCGCCTATGCCTATAAGCAAACCAGTTGTAAATGGTATATTCAATTCACCGGCATAGCGTATGGTTTTGATTCTTTTGGAAGGTATTTTTCCAGGAGAACCTTCATGCGCTGCCAGATCTGCAGTTGTCTCTAACATTAGTCCCATACTGGCATTAAGAGGTTTGAGCTTTTCAAGTTCGGTATAGTTCAGTATGCCTGCATTGGTATGGGGCAAAAGACCTGTATTGATGGCTATCCTGCATAATTCGCATATATAGTCAACAGTTTTGTTGTATCCTAAATCTTCCAGCCATTCTTTATACTTCGGAACTTCTTCTGCATATTCTCCAAATGTAAACAGAACTTCTGTACATCCTGCTTTTTTACCCTCTTCTAATATTGGCAGAATTTCTTCTATCTTCATCAGTTTTGCATCAGGGTCATCCGGATCGCATCTGAAAGTACAATACCTGCAGTTATTCCTGCAAATATTTGTGACCGGTACGAAGACGTTGCGGCAGAATGTTACAAATTCATCCATTGTTAGTTCCTATTTTTAAAGCAACCCTTACATAAGTTTTACTGGTTATGATTTTTATATAGGTCAGGTAATCAAAATATCCTGCATACAGTTTTTGACACCCAGGGCAATTCCTTCAACTTCAATACCACCTTTTCCTTTTGCTCCATCTCCCACTACATAAAGGTTTGATACTGGTGTTTTGTTTTTAAGGTCTGCTCCTGAAGGAGATCTGTTTACAGGCCAGTCGTTTGAATATGATTGTATAAGAAGTACTTCATATTCTTTTCCTGCAAAAATATCTTTGAGATCTTCAAGACCCAATTCTATCTCTTTGTCAAGTTCATTGAGATCATCCCAGTGAACACATTGATGGGCCATTGTAAGATGTTTTCCTGCTGGTGCAAGGGAAGGGTCAACATTCGTCACTTCATTTATGCCGTTCACCCTTTTTGCATAAGGTGTAAGAAGTACTCCTCCATGCCCTATCAGTGGTTTATCTGATGAGATGCAGATCTTAATTCCTGCAGATGGTTTAAGGTCTTTTGATTTGCGTGAGTATTCATCCATTCCACTAATGTTTGTTTCAGTTCCTATCAATTTTGCAGTGGAAGGATGCCCGATATCACTAATAACAAGATCAGCTGCATGTTCTTCTCCATCTGTGATTACAGCTGTTACTTTGTCATTGTCTAATTTAAACCCTGATACTTCTGAAGATGTGTGTATGGTTCCGCCATTGGATGTAATTATTTCTACAAGGGCATCTGTAACTCCTTTACATCCTCCCATTGGAACTCCTGGTCCTCCGAAGTGGTAAAGGTTTTCTATAATGGCAAAGGCTTCTTCCACAGGCACATCTGCACCCTTCAGGCTGAGTGCCCACCCGAAAAAGGAATCTGAAATCCGGTATGTCCAGTCCTGTGGGATATGTTTTCGACACCAGTCTTCAAAAGATTGACTTGTTGGGGGATTTTTTCTGGTACTTATGACGTAATATATGAGTTTAAGTCGATTTAAAAGTGAAAAAAGAACTTTAAAATCTTCAAAAAGAATATCCTTGTGTCCGTATTTGTAGTCTGTATCTTTTCTGGTTCGTGGAACCCTGATGACGGAAACCGGTTTTTTGCGGACTATTTCGACATCTGCGCCTACGTCTTTCAATAATTGTGATAAAGGTCCGGCAGGTCCGTGAGGTATCATATGCAATGCGCCGGTGCTCAGCTGGAAACCCTGGTATGGGATATTGGTGAATCTTCCTCCTATAATTGGAAGGCGTTCAAATATTTCTACTTCATATCCTTCTTTTGAAAGCTTCGCTGCGCTCAAAAGTCCTCCCAGTCCCGAACCGATAATAATTGCTTTCATCCTATGCCTCTATTGCTTTAACCGGACAGTATGCGGCACATGCCCTGCACTCGATGCATGCAGAAGTAAAACTCGCTTTTCCTCTGATCTCAATGGCTTCGAATTTACAAAAAGCAGCACATTGGCCACATCCTACACAGTTTTTGTTTACTTTCATATTACATTCACCGGATTTCATTGTATAAGGTTTTCAAGAATAAAAAGTCTTATTGTTCTTTGTTTTGTTCTATAGTGCATGATGAGTTACGTTGGATGATAATATTTGCAGTGTCTTCCACATTTTTGTCATCCGGGGTTTCAAACGGAAATATTTATTATTATCAAGTAATAATTATATTATCATGGATGAAGTTGATCTGGCTATATTGGAACATCTTTGTAAAGATTCCCGAATGCACAGCACTGAGATTGCAACAGCTCTTGACCTTGCGACATCCACTGTTCACAAGAGAATAGAGAAGATGCGTGAAACGGGGATAATCAAGGAATTTACTGTTAAGGTTGATACTAACGAAGTTGGACTAAATGTCACAACTTTTATTGGTGTCAATATCGAGCAGAGCAAGAGGATTAATATAATCAACCGCTTGAAGACAGTCGATGATGTACTGGAAGTCTATGAATTGCTTGAGCCTTATGACTTGCTTCTGAAAGTGCGGACTTTTGATATCCATTCCCTGAAAGAAAATGTTTTACAGGTACTTGGAAATATGGATGGGATAAAAGATTCCCAGAGTATACTGACAACAAAATGCCATAAAGAAAAGAGTTGTGTGATACTCAAAAAGTAAAACTTTCAAATCATGCCGGTGTGGACACATTTATTTATGTTTTTCCGATAATCCGCGTGAGATTCATTCGTATATTAATATCATGATTATTCATTATATTTTTCAAGAACTTTTATATATCATCATGTCAGTTTATTTTTAGGTGAACTTATGAAGAAAGAAGTGATCCAGGTAGTATCTAGGGATAACGGGGAATTGACATCCAGGAAAGTTAAGGCTGCACCATATGAATTTACAATTGCAACTCGTGCAAAATGGGAGATGGTGATATCTGATGAGGATATGGAAATCCGTGCAGGGGAATTCAAGAAGGTCAACGTGAAAGAGATATGTCTGGATCCCGATATGGTGGCGCTTCCATGTACTTTTTCACATCATGCCGTTGTTTCTCTCATTAAGGTCGGGTCAAAAGGTGGTGCAAAACCTGTGGACAGTGAGCGTATCATCAATTCGGCTTATGTTATCGGACAGGAAAGTGGCAGGATTAGAGAAGGGGATCTTCTTGCAGTTCTCAATATCTTCCCTATCATGTTCACTCGTGAAGCTATGACGCCACGCACTCTCTAAGGTGGTTTTATGGATACTTGTGAGATATGTGGTGAACTACAGGACTTCAAGCATTTTGAAGGTTACAACATCTGCACTACCTGTGCAGATATTATGGAAGATGTTATGGGTGAGTATTTCCTTCGTACAATATGGAAGCGTGAACCTAAGGCCCATGCTGCTTATCTGAATTATCTGAACAACACTACAAAGTATATTTCAGATTACAAGAAACTGGCACAAAAGTCTGATCAACATACAAAAGATGTCAGCGCAAGAGTCCATGATGCTCTGGAAAATGGAGGTGGGCATCCATCCAAAAAGCGTTATTTTGAGCATATGCAAAAAGTACTTGACTGGCTGGAGGCAACTCCGCATTTTTATCATTATTATTTCAAGGACTACTATGTTTGCCCGGAATGCGGTGCTTCTATATTTGATAAATACACGCGAAGAGATGTTGGTGACTGGATGGTAATTTCATGTTCCGAATGTGACGCGGTAATCAAAAAATATTTTTCACTCAAAAGTGTATGAAAATTTCATTCTTAAAAGCATATTGCGGTGGACATAAGAGTCGATAAAGCTTGAAGTACAGTATCTGTAAGCTTTTACAAGCTTATTCACTTCCACGCATAATTTATTTTGTATCTGCGCAGACCTCGCACATTCCGTATCTCTTTCCTATTATAGTTTTTGGCTGTGTTTCAGCCTGCGGTATTCTAATTGAGACAATTTAAATATGATGAATTATTATCAATTATTAGAACTCTATCTATTGAAAAATATGTCGACAGATATTGTTTGTCTATCCGTACAGGTTTAATGGTTATTTGTGCAATACCTCGCACGAAGGTGTTTTATACAAATAGTCTATGTATCTTTATAACTTTCAGGAGAATAGTTTATGTCAGGAATAATCGATATTAGTAACATAGCCAATAGTTACATACCGGTTGCAATTATTCTTATAGTGGCGCTAGTGATGCCTCCTATGACAATGCTTATCATTAAATTGTTAAGTCCTAGGAGTAAATCATCAGCAAAGTACACGACATATGAAGCAGGTTCCTTACCAATAGGAAATGCCAGAATACAATTCAATGTCGAATACTATCTATATGCCATTGCTTTTGTTCTTTTTGATATTGAAGTCCTTTTCCTTTATCCCTGGACTACGATTTTCAAGGGACATGATATTACTGGAGTAGCAACCGTTGAAATGTTAATCTTTATTTTTGTTGTATTGTTTGGCTACGTGTATCTGATCAAGAAGGAGGCTCTTAAATGGATGAAGTAGAGCAGACAAATGTCGAACAAGATGCTGTTTTGGATGTAGGGTATACCGATGTCCCGGGGACAATGCTTACAGACTCAAATGCTATAGCAGACTTCCTCAAGAAAACAAAGATTCAGGATGTTCTTAACTGGGGACGTAAAAACTCTCTGTGGTTTATGGTAAATGCAATGGGTTGCTGTGGTGTGGAGCTGCTTGCTACAGGTATGGCTCACTACGACACAGACCGTTTCGGTATCATTCCACGTAACTCCCCCAGACACGCAGATGTACTGATTATCAGTGGTTACGTAACAAAGAAGTACCTGCCAGCTCTGAAGAGGGTATGGGATCAGATGCCAGCACCAAAGTGGGTCATATGCTTTGGAGACTGCGCGATAAGTGGTGGTCCTTTCTACGAATCATACAGTACTCATCAGAATGTTGACGATATCTTCCCTGTAGATGTATTCGTACCCGGATGTCCACCAAGGTGTGAGGCTCTTATTCAGGGATTCGTGGAACTCCAGAAGAAAATCGAAGCAAAGAAGGACAAAGGTACGGAGTATTGAGGTGAATTGATGGACGCTAATTCTATTATCTCTTCACTTACAGGCAAATTCCCTGAAGACATCTATGATTCAGATATTGAGTCTGGCATAAGGGTAGTTGCCAAAGTGAAACCGGAAAACGTAGTGGAAGTTTGCCGCTACCTCAAAGAAGACCTGTCTTTCGGACACCTCTGTTGTGAATTCGGAGTTGACTATCCGGACAGGAATGAGATCGAAGTAATATACGTAATAGGTTCCTATGAACACCCTGTTGTCCTTACAATGAAAGCTCTTCTTTCAAGGGACAACCCAGAGGTTGAATCTGTGGTGCCTGTTTACTGGAATGCTAACTGGTACGAAAGAGAAACGTACGAATTGTTTGGTGTGAATTATCTTAACCACCCCGACCTTAAACCTCTTGTACTTCCAAAAGAGATGCTCGGTGAGTGGCCACTGCGTAAGGATTATGCAGGCTTCCCAAACAAGTCAGCCAGGAATTTGGTGTGAGGGTTAAATATGGATGAAACAGTTGGACCTTCTGAAATGATAGTACACCTTGGACCACAGCACCCTATGATGCCAGGACCATTCAGACTGAACGCCAAACTTAGGGGCGAGACAGTTGTGGATTCTGAAGTAGAGATGGGCTGGATCCATAAAGGAATTGAAAAGATCCTTGAAAACAAAACATATCTTCAGGGCATTACCATTGTTGACAGGATATGCTATCTTGCTGCAATGACCAACGAGGAAGCTTATGTTGGTTGTGTTGAAAAGCTTGCAGGTATTGAAGTGCCTGAGAGAGCACAGTATATCCGTGTGATTATGGAAGAACTTTCCAGATTACAGAGTCATCTGCTCGGTATGGGAGAATATGCTTCTTTTGTTGGTTTTGTAAGTATGTTTATGTACACCATCAGGGACAGAGAAGATGTAATGTCTCTTATTGACTCCGTAACCGGAGCACGTGTCACACACAGTTTCCTGCGTTATGGTGGTGTAAAGGATGACCTTCCTGACGGGTTCAAGGACGATGTTAAATATGTCTTTGGAAACCTGAGTAAGGCTATTGATAATTACGAAGAACTGTACAGGACCGATGCTATCTACAAGGCAAGAACAAAGGGTATAGGAGTTCTTACTGCAGATGTTGCAAAGGATCTTGGTGTATCGGGACCACCACTCAGGGCAACAGGTGTTGCTTTTGATATTCGAAAGGATGAACCTTACCTTGTCTACAAGGACCTTGATTTTAAGGTATGCACAGAGACAGATGGTGATGTTTTCGCAAGAATTCAGGTACGTCTGGATGAGATGCGCGAAAGTATGCATATCATTGAGCAGTGTCTTGACCAGATTCCTTCAGGGCCAATCTTCCCGGAGAATACTCCGTATGGTAAGAGATCCCCTATAATGAGAGTTCCAGCCGGAGAGGTTTTCCACCGTGTTGAAGACCCAAGAGGAGAAATGGGATTCTATATGGTATCTGATGGTTCAGACAAGCCATACCGTGTAAAGATAAGAGGACCTGTGTATCCAACACTTCAGACCCTGCCGCCACTGCTTAAAGGTGTGCCAGTTGCAGATATTGTTGCAATTGCCGGCAGTATGGACACATGTACCAGTGAGGTTGACAGGTGATCATGATGTCGATGGATATAGAAGCAATAATCTACAACCCTCTTTTAAGAGGTATCCTTGGATTGTGCATCATGGGAGCTGTTTTTGGCGGTGCCTGTGTAGCTGTCTGGTTTGAGCGTAAACTCTCAGCAGATGTTCAGCAGAGATATGGTCCTATGAGGGTTGGTCCCCATGGATTACTTCAGCTTGTTGCAGATGCTATCAAGTTGTTCACAAAAGAAGATATCATACCAAAAAATGCTGATAAATTGTTATTTGTCTCAGCACCGATCCTCCTTATGGGATCCGTTTTCCTGATGCTTGTAGCAATGCCTTTTGGTGCTATAATCGTTGATGGTCAGAGCTATGTAATCGCTGCAACAGAGATGGATATAAGTATCCTGTACATTGAAGCAATGTCAGCAATCTCAATAATCGGTATTTTCATGGTTGCATACAGTGCGAACAATAAGTTCTCTGTTCTTGGAGCTTTCAGGAACTTTGCACGTATGATTGGATATGAAGTCCCTCTTGGTATCTGTATTGTAAGTGTTGCTATCATGGCAGGTTCACTGAACATAGTAGAGATCGCTGAGGCCCAGAGTCCTCTGTGGTTTATAATAATGCAGCCTCTGGGAGCTATTGTGTTCTTTATCGCCCTTATGGCTGATATGGGTCGTCTTCCTTTTGACCAGAACGAGTCCGAGGAAGAACTCATTGCAGGTTGGATGACCGAGTACACAAGTATGAGATTCGGTTACTGTTTCTTTGCAGAATATATTCACCTTATCCTCGGTTCAATGCTTGTAGTACTGTTGTTCCTTGGTGGATGGAATCTGCCTGCATTCCTGACCGATATAACAATCCTTGGTATAATCCTTCCAACAGCATTTTTCCTGTTGAAGGTAGCTCTGGTGATTCTCTTTATCATCATGATCAGATGGGCTGTTCCAAGGTATAGAATCGATCAGGTAGTAGACCTGAGCTGGAAAAAACTTCTGCCATTGTCCCTTCTCAATCTCGGATGGGTAATCGGACTTGGTCTGCTGGGGGTATACTAAAATGGTTATTAAAAATATCATAACAGCAGTAAAGAACATTTATTTCGGCCCTCCAGTTACAAGAATGTGTCCAGAAGAACCAACAAAACTTTCAGACAGGTTCAGGGGTTTACAAAAACTGGATAAATCGAAATGTATCGGTTGTGGAATATGCGCTAATACATGCCCCAACAATTGTATCAAGATCGTCAGGGCACGTGTCAGCCCGGAAAATGACAAGCAGAGATGGTTCCCTTCAATAGACATAGGTCATTGTCTGTTCTGTGGTCTTTGTATCAGTCAGTGTCCAAAAGATGCTCTGGATAGCTCAAAGGTATACCTGACAGGTGTAATTCGCTGGAACCATGAGGATCTTCTCTTTACACCAGACATGCTGGCAAGGGAAGTTGACATTAATGCTGAAGAAGAAGCCGGTGAGGAGGTGAGCAGATGGACCCCACAATAGGCTCAATAATTGAATTAATCATTTTTGTGATTCTGGCACTTGTGTCGATCGTGTTTGCAGTATTCGTAGTAACAGCTAAGGATGTAGTAAGGGCGGCTATTGCACTTGTAGTGACAATGTTTATCGTTGCAGCTTTCTACATCATGCTCAATGCACAATTCCTTGGTGTTGCTCAGGTACTGGTGTACATCGGTGCAGTAGGTGTATTGATACTGTTCGCTGTAATGCTTACTAAGAAGGAGTTTGGTACAGATGCTGAATAAAGAAATATCATTTACAGCAATGGATGTTGCTACATCTGTGTATGACTACTTTAAGCCACGCATATTTGGAATGATAATTGCTGCTCTGTTCATGACAATCATAATAGTGACAGTTTTCTTCACAAGCTGGCCTACAGTAGACCAACTCCCTCAGAATATCGAGGATCAGAGTAACATTGAGGCTATCGGAGTTATGATCTTTACTGATTTTGTGATTCCGTTTGAAATAATGTCTATCGTATTGTTGTCCTCATTGATGGGTGCCATATACATGGCAAAAGGAGATGATAACAAATGATTCCAATCGTACTTTATCTTGCTGTTGCAGCAATCATCTTCTCCATAGGTCTCTATGGACTGATGACACAGCGCAGTGGTATTCGTATTCTTATGTGCGTGGAACTCATGCTCAATGCTGCTAACCTTAATCTTGTGGCATTTTCAAGCTACCATGATGACCTTACTGGACAGGTATTTGCATTGTTCTCTATCGCATTGGCAGCTTGTGAAGCAGCAATCGGCTTTGCTATACTGATGGCCCTTTACAGAATGAAGGATACGATCAGCCTTGACAATATTAACGTACTGAGGTGGTAAAAATGGCAGTAGGAGATTTAGCATTTTTAATTCCGGTCCTGCCTGCACTTGCTTTTGTGCTGACTTTCTTCTTCGGGAAGAAACTGCCAACAGGCGGTGCAATAATTCCAATAGCAGCTATTGCTACATCATTCATAATATCACTATTAATTACATTGAACTTACTTGCAAATCCTGAAGAAGTTGTGAGTTATTCATATAGCTGGTTTGCCATGCTTAACATAGGCGTCCTCGTTGACCCTCTGGCAGCAGTTATGCTTACAATGGTCACATTCGTAAGTTTACTTATTCACATCTATTCAACAGGTTACATGTCACATGACAAAGCACCTTCCAGGTACTTTGCTGAGACTGCACTGTTTACAGCTTCAATGCTTGGTCTGATTCTTTCAGACAACATCCTCCAGCTCTTCATTTGCTGGGAACTTGTGGGTGTTTGTTCATACTTACTTATCGGATTCTGGTTCGAGAAGCCATCCGCTGCAACAGCAGCAAAGAAGGCTTTCCTTACAACCAGAATTGGTGACGTAATGTTCCTTACAGGTATCATTGTCCTGTTCTCAGACCTTTTTAAGATATTCAACGGCAACATTCCTGACGGTGTCTATATACTCAGGTTCGACGAGATATTCGCACACATTCCGGACCTTGCAGCAATGAATGCAAACATTTTCGGAATGGAAGTCAGCCACATCACCCTGATAACACTCCTGTTCTTCGGTGGTGCTGTAGGTAAGTCAGGTCAGTTCCCACTCCATGTGTGGCTCCCTGATGCAATGGAAGGTCCAACAACTGTTTCAGCTCTCATACACGCAGCAACAATGGTTACAGCTGGTGTCTATCTGGTTGCAAGAACATTCCCAATGTTCATCGCAGCTCCTGATTCACTCATGGTTGTAGCATACGTCGGTGCTTTCACTGCAATCTTTGCAGGAACAATGGGTATCGTTATGAACGACCTTAAGCGTGTACTTGCATACTCTACCGTAAGTCAGCTCGGTTACATGATGCTCGGACTTGGTGTTGGTGCAGCAGTAGGTGCTGAGGCAGTCGGAATCTCAGTATTCCACCTGATCAACCACGCATTCTTCAAGGCTCTTCTCTTCCTGTGTGCAGGTAGTGTAATTCACGCAGTCGGTACACACGACATGAGGCAGCTTGGAGGAGTTGCAAAGGTAATGCCAATTACAGCGGTAACAATGATTGTAGCTTCACTGGCACTTACCGGAATGGGTATACCAGGTACATCTATCGGTACAAGTGGTTTCTTCAGTAAGGATGCAATCATCGAGAGTGCATACCTCATGGGAGAAGCAACCGGTTCATGGATACCATACATACTTTCAATTGCAGCAGCTCTGTTGACTTCTATCTATATCTTCAGGCTTATCTTCATGACATTCTATGGTAAGCCACGTACAGATTACGGTGGTCACGAGTCACCTGCATCAATGACAATCCCACTCTCAATCCTTGCAATCTTTGCATTGTTCTTCGGTGGTCTTACCGCAACGAAGTTCAACACATTTGTGAGTGAGACATTTGTAAACAACTTTGTAAACATGGATATTTCAAGCCTGGCAACACTTGGTGGTTATCACATTGCAGAACATGCAGGACATGAGCCATTGCTCGTCCTCTGGATGCCACTAATAGTAGCAATTGCAGGTCTTGTAATTACATTCCTGATTTATGGACTCAGGATTGTCAATATGGACAGCCTTGTTTCAAGAAACAACCCAATTTACAAACTCCTGTACAACAGGTACTATCAGAATGCCATATTCACCAACTTTGTCTCAGTAAAGGTAATCTATGAAGGATTTGCTTTTGCAGGACGTGCAGTTGACAGAGGATTTGACTGGACAGTTAAATGGTTCAGCGACCTTGCAATTGAATCCGGTGAATCCCTGCGTCAGTTCCAGACAGGAGCAGTACAGAATTATGCCACAGCAGTAATAACCGGAGTAAGTCTTCTGATTATTCTTGTTAAAGTGGTAATGGAGGTACTCTAATGATGCCGATACTTTCAATGATCGTGCTGATACCTCTGATATTCGCAGCACTTGCATTATTCACAAAAACAAAGGAACAGGCAAGAGTAATAGCACTTGCCGGTACTGTTATTGTACTGTTACTTACAGTATACATGTACTTTAACTTCGACAGCACTATAGCAGATAACCAATTCGAGGAACTTGCACAGTGGGTACCATCCCTTGGAATTACCTACCACCTCGGTGTTGACGGAATCGCAATGCCATTGATTCTTCTCAATGCAATTGTACTTCCTTTCCTTGTCCTCTTCACATGGAACGATGACAGGAAATCACCAAACAAGTTCTACGCATGCATACTCGCAACAGAGGGTGCAGTAATCGGTGTATTCACCGCACTGGACTTCTTCCTGTTCTACATATTCTGGGAACTTACACTCGTACCGCTCTTCTTCATGGTGAGCATATGGGGAGGTCCCAACAAACATAAAGCAGCAATTAAGTTCTTTATCTACACTCACGTGGCGTCCCTTGTGATGCTTTTGGGTATATTCGGACTTTATTTTGCAGCATGGGACATGACAGGAACTCCAACACTGGACATACCAACGCTTATCAGTCAGTTCCAGTTCATTGAATCCGGTGCAGCAAAGGATATGATATTCCTTGCATTGCTCTTCGGTTTCATAGTAAAGATTCCAAGTTTCCCATTCCACTCATGGCAACCAGATGCATATACTGAGGCACCAACTGCTGGCAGTGTGCTCTTTGTCATGCTTAAGATTGGTGGATACGGTCTCTTTAAGGTCATGCTTCCAATGTTACCATTTACAGCATCACCAAACCTGATGATTACCATCATGGCAGCTCTTGGTTCAGTAAGTGTACTTTACGGTGCATTCCTTGCACTCTCACAGAAAGACCTCAAGAGAATGGTTGCATACTCCAGTGTAAGCCACATGGGCTACGTAACACTCGGTGCAGCCGGTCTGGTCTCACTCTCCGTTTCAGGAGCAATGTTCCAGCAGTTCTCACATGGACTTATCATGAGTGTAATGTTCATGTCATGTGGTATTATCAAGAACACAACAGGCACAAGAATCATCAACGATCTTGGTGGACTTGCACAGAAGATGCCAAAACTGGCAGTCATTATGGTAATGACCTTCATGGCATCCCTTGGACTTCCAGGTCTCAGTGGTTTCATTGCTGAAGTATCCGTACTCGCAGGAAGCTTTGGGAACCTGCCATCATATGTGTTGATTGCAGTATCAGCTATCGTGATCACTGCAGCATATCACCTGTGGGCTCTCCAGAGGGCAATGTTTGGTGTCTATAATGAGAAACTCGGTACGGTTGTAGATATCGATACCTTCCAGACAGTTTCAATGGGAGTTATTGCAATACTCGTACTGTACTTCGGACTTAACCCAAGCCCGGTGCTTGATATGATGTTGACGAACTCTGATAACATAGTCAGCCTTATGGCTGCAATGGGGGTGTAAATAATGGATATGATGTTATTAGCACCTGAAATTACCATGGCAGTTACAGGACTGGCAGTATTGCTAATCGGATTATTCCTTCCGACAGACTCAAAGAAGATCCTTGGTTACCTTGCATCTCTTGGTGTCCTTGTAGCACTTGGACTGACAATTTCAAGTCTTGGAACAGAAGCATTGTTGTTCTACAATACGGTATCAATCGATGCCCTGTCCCAGTTCTTTAAAATAGTCTTCCTTGTGGTTGCATTACTTTTCAGTATTGCAGGTATCAAGTACACTGAAGGTCACAGTCACACTGAGGAATTCTTCACCCTTGGACTGTTCGGAACAATCGGCATGATGTTCGTTGCATCAGCAAACGACCTTATGGTACTCTTCGTAGCATTTGAACTTGCAAGTCTTGCAACATATGCACTTGCAGGTTTTGAGAAGAAGAATATCAAGTCACTGGAAGCAGCCATGAAGTACTTCATCATCGGTTCACTTTCAGCAGCACTTATGCTTCTTGGTATCTCGTATGTCTACGGGGCAACAGGTACAACCAGCATCCCTGAAATAGCAGCAAACTCAGCTGTACTTGTATCAAGTCCAATAGGACTTGTTTCAGTAGTTCTTCTGCTTGCAGGATTCGGTTTCAAGATAGCTCTTGTACCATTCCACATGTGGGCACCTGACACATACCAGGGTTCACCATCAGTTGTATCAGCATTGCTTGCAGCAGGCTCAAAGAAGATGGGTATCGTCGCAGCTCTCAAGGTATTTGTGGTTGCACTCATCGCTCTTAAGGCAGACTGGCAGATAGCCTTTGCAATACTTGCAGTCATCACAATGACATACGGTAACGTTGTAGCTCTCAGGCAGACAAGTGTCAAGAGAATGCTTGCATACTCTTCACTTGCACAGGCAGGTTACATCACAATGGCATTTGTGGTACTCACACCATTGGCACTTGGTGGTGGAATATTTTATGCACTGTCACACGGTTTCATGAAGGCAGGAGCTTTCATTGCAACAGCAGCCGTGACCTACATGGTACTTTCAGAGAACAAGGATTCAGCTGACCCTGACCACATTGAGAACTTCAGAGGTCTTGGAAAGAGAATGCCAATAACTGCTCTCTGTATGACAATATTCGTATTTGCTCTTGCAGGTATCCCGGTCACAGCAGGTTTCATGAGCAAGTTCATATTGTTCTCATCAACCATCAAGTCAGGCTTTGTATGGCTTGCAGTAATTGCAATTCTTAACAGTGCAATTTCACTGGGCTATTATGCAAAGATTGTAAAGTACATGTACTTCCTGCCAACAGACGGTGAAAAGGTCTCAGAACCATTCCCATATACTGTTGCACTGATAATTGCAGCAGTAGGTGTACTTGCACTTGGTTTCTGGTCAGAGCCATTTGTCCACTGGGCAATGGAAGCAGCATCAGTACTGCTCACAGGAGGTATGTAAAATGACAGATTGTGATCTTTGTGGAGTTGGAATTCCAACAGTCGTTCCTGTAAGGGTATTCAAACCAAAGTACGAGCAGTCATATCCTCATGGTATGTGGCAGGGACTTTGCGAAGGATGTCTCAATGCAGGCAAAAAAGCCCATGATGCGCTGGAAGAATCTTCAAGCTGCGGAACAGCAGGTGTATGTGACTTCTGCGGTGCAATTGCACAGCTTCACGATGTAACAATCAGCAGACCTTCATTCTCAAAGGGTGCTGAGGAAGACACAATAGGTCTGTGCAAGAAATGCCTTGCTTCTATCAACGAAGCATACGAGGCATGGGAAAAGCAAAAGGCTGAAGACGAACACGCACATCATTAAACTTTAAAATAAAAGACCGGCTTTGCCGGTCAGCTCTTTTCTTTTTTGAATCAATTAGTTTGAAATTTACTTTGATATTTGTAGTTTTAATATAATAGCAGATACGCTACACCTGTAAGCATTAAACTGCACATTCCCATCACAGCGCCACCCAGTGTATAACTTTTCAGAACTTCGGATGTTTCCAGTTCCGCCAGATCCTTATATATCCAGAAGAACGGGTCATTGAAGTGTGATATAAGAAATGTTCCTGATGCCATTGAAAAAAGCACTATCTCAGGTGGCAGACCAAGAACCGGTACAAGAGGTATAACTATTGAAGGTGTGACCAGCATCGTAACAACACGGGAACCCTGAACACTCTGTATGGCGACCGAAATTAGAAAAGGAACAAGTGTTGCAGGTAAAGGTAATCCGGCAAGAAGGGTTCCCATCTCCTGACCAACACCTGTCATTGCAAGGGTGGCACCAAGCGCACCGCCTCCACACATGTCAAGAATTACAACTCCACTTCTTTTGATTGCTTTTTCAACCCATTCTCTTGCAGAATTAAAGTTGTACTGCCTGTATGCAAAGAATATAGCCATGACAACTCCAATTAGCAGTGCCATGTCAGGTTCACCAAGAATATCAAATAGCGGAATGTTTGTGAATACATCTGTAAGGATTAACACAACAGGAATGGCAATTGGTGAATAGGCAGCAATCCTGCCAGAAGTAATCATATTCTCATTTTCCGTTTCATTGTCTACTATGAAATCGCTAACATTTCCTGTTTTACAAAATTTCATAGCATAAAAGTAACCTGCAATCGAAACAATAAATGCAATAACAACTCCCGGGAACAGAATATCACTAGTTTTTATTCCCAATTCATAAACTGCAGAATAAACAACCGGGGACGGATAAACTAGATTGTATGATGCAAGTGTTCCAAAAACAAGTACTGATGCTGTAAGGACTTTTGGTAATCCTTCTCTAATCCTTATCTCCTTTGCAACCGGGATGAATATCACATAGGCAAGGATACAGCACATAAGAGGAACTGCGAAGATGAATCCAAGTATATTCAGTCCGAAAAGAGGTTTTCTAGATATCTTTATGATGTCAGATGCAATTAGTTTTGCTCCACCGGTTCTGTGCAGAATAAGACCTATGATACTTCCTGATGCGATAATTATAGCAAAATGTGAGAAAACTTTCCCCATTCCGGTTGTAATAGTTTCAATTGTTGTGGATGCTTCACCTGCAAGCATTCCGGTGATGACAGATGTGAGAATAAGCCCGATAAAAGGATGCAATCTGAGTTTTGCTGTGAGGAAGAGAATTAAAAGTAAAGACAAAAGAAAAATGACAATAGAATTCATTACTAGAAAATCAGTTTTAGGGTTGTATATAGTTAACTCCTGTTTCTGATAGCTCTACAATACAGCCTTTGCCTTATTTCATTTCCACAAAAAATTGGCAATCTAAAAACAACACAACCATCCGCCGCAGACGACACGTTCCAATGATGCCATATAGAAGATAATCCATTAGATTACTAAATTCACACAGACAATTCTACGAAAGCCTGTAAGCAAAGGATTGTATGTATTATATGCAGATTTTGCTTTTTCTGATGATAAAGCGCCGGCTTCGCCGTGCCCTTTGGGCTGGTTTAAGTATTACTACTCTTGCCCACTCAAAACAGAAATCAAAAAAATAATTGTCAGCATCTAATCTGTTGTAGGATATCGATACTAAAATAAAAGCCAGTTATCATCAACTGGCTTCAAAATAAAAACTAAGTTTCTCTCTTATTCTTCAACATAAAGAAGATACAGACAACTGTTCTCCCTCATTTCCATGAATCCCTGGGTTTCAGTAATTCCTGCTTTTTCCAGCAGGACTTTTTTCCATGATTCCGGAGGAAGAGCAATCTTTCCTGTATATGCCTTTGCTGCTATCTGGGCATACTGAAGTGGTTTGCCGTCAATCTTGATTCTCTTTGCAACTTCCTTGCGGTAAGTCTGGTGCATCATACATGCACTGTGAGCAGCGGAAGGCTGTATGGTGTGATTAAAATGATCAGTTGCTTCCATGTGAACAGGGTTGAAATTGCCGATTCTCTTAATATATTCCCTGATAGCCTTGGAGAACGGGCATACCTTTGTGACAAAACCAAATTTGCTTATCTGTCCGATGTGCTCAAATGATGAAAGCACGGATTCTCCATTGATTACAGCATTTGCAAAATCATCCCATGTACGATATTCTTCCTCAGGAACTGATTTTGCCAGTGATTCTGCCTGACCGACCATGTAATTGGTAAAACCTTCAACACCCTGTTTATCGGAAATATCCTCAAAGAACAGGAATACTGAAACATCAACAAAAGGGTTTGATTCTATATTTTCAGCCATACTATCACCTTTAATCTATAATCTCCTCGCCTGCACTCTTTCCTTTTACAATAAGAGCGAAAACACAGGATGCGCTGCGGAGAATACTCTTTATGTGCCTCTCGTCAACATTTATCCTGGCAAGGTTTTCCTGTACCATTTTTACTTCACCTGTCATTCCTTTGTTTGCAAGGTGAAGGCATTCAAGAGCCTGTTTAGCAACAGTAATATTGTTAGCCGCAACCTCCCTGAACTTCTGGTGGGTAATGCAGTAATTAGAAACAGCTGAGTCTCTTACACGGTTATTGTAGCTGTCAGCCACATCGGTATCTGAATCTGGTATCGGGCCGATTCTTGAAATGAACCTGGCCATAGTAGGTGCTATCGGGCATGTCTTTAAAGCATAGACATAGCCGATAACATCTCCGTCCTTATCTGTGATAGCAAGATCTGTCTGGACATTAACATCACCTTCTACAGTGAGAGATGTCCTTCCATCTTTCATTGCCACATTAAAGGCAGGCCATCCTACGTATGCTTCCTTGCCCATCCTTTCTGCATAGCTCTCACCTACACGAAGCCAGTATTCTACGACACCTTCTGTTCCTGCTTTGCTGACCATATCATCAACAAGCGAGTAAATTGCAATGTCCATCATAATTATAGGTCTCCTTTATCTCTCGGGTCCGTTTAGTTATTATACAATATTTATATATTAATTGTTTTTATGGTTTTTATTCTTTGCCATTGAATTTATAGATATATATTAAAGTCAAGGAATTTTAATCCATTTCAATTCTGGTTTATCCGGGTAAAGTTGTTCAGTTGTAGAGTTGTCCTCTTCGATAATATCCATAGCTTCATCTTCAGATTTCACAGCCATTTCAAAAGGAATTTCACCGGCAACATCATATCTCAGGAAAAGTCTTCCATCTTCTGCCATGATGAGCCTTACACTATCTTTTTCCAGGGAATCCATTCCAAGTTCGTAACCTTTATGGCTCTCAGCCTTCCAGGTGCAGATCTCAGTATCAGCTGGACTAAAAGCAGGTTCCTTAGTTTCATCTCTGCTATCCCGAGTTTCTGCGCCGGATGTCTGCAGGTAATCCTCATTCTCAGTTCTTACAAGAGAGTGTAGCATATGTGAAAACGTGTTTTCCTGATCACGATCATTGTTATTTGATCGTTCCAGGTGCTGTGTCCAGATATTTTTCATATAGTTCAACCGTAAAACCTGATTAATAATTGGAAAGTCACTTCAGCATTTCCTGAATTGAATTTTGCATTCTGTCTAAAGATTCACTGTCAAGAAGAAGGAACATATCACCATAAATGGTACCTGCACCTACATCCTTCTCAGAAGAATAGACCATAAACATAGTTTCAATGTTCAGAATTCCTTCTGGTTCTTTTTGCATTTTGGCAAGTCCTCTTTCCAGGATTTCATCAATTGTACCGATACTGATGTCCGGCACTGAATGCATTATTTTAAGATCAAGGAAAGATGCAAGTGAATTCAGGTATGAGCCTGCAATAATATTTCCAGTTTCAAGAAGTGCAGACTCATAGATACTCGGGTCATCATCGTGTTCAATACTCTGTAACAGTAAATTACTAAGATAAACCGCATTGCCAAACTCGAACAACATCATTGCAACGCCATTGAGGTCACCGTGAACCGGCATCATGATACTGGTCATTGTGATGGAGTCCGGTATCATGTCTACAATTGCAGATGGCTCAAACAAACGTGCATCTGAAAGATTTAACTGCACTCTTTTTTCAATAAGTTTGGACAGGGAAGTAGTAGCATTTCCCATGCCGATACTACCTATCTCTTTGAATGCATCAATCAGAAAATTGTCAAGCTGTCTGCTCATTAGAATTCAACCTTTTTTTCCTCTAATATAACTTCAACATCCTGCTCCATGAAGAATTTCTCTCCTACATAGAACCTGATGTATTCCTCTCTTCCGCCTTTTACAACACGTATCTTTGCATCCTTCTCTTCTGCAAGGTTCAGGAAGAGACCCTCAAATCTTGACACGGTTTTAGTGTCATGAGCATCTTTATTTATCAGACCTACCAGAATCAGGTTACTGGCAGAGAAACGTTCTACCATTTCAGATATGAACTCATAGGTTCTCTGTTCACCATCTGTGAAAATCAACTGGCTCATAGGCTCAAATATAACAGCACAGCCTTCAGGAAGCTTGCTTGTAAGTTCAAAGAACTTCTCTATTTCATCTGCGGGTAACTTTACAATTCCATCCTTATTGGTGACATGCTTGCTTGTGGATGATATTTCAATAAACTTCATTGCACCTATATCCATTAGATCCCCGATTTTCTCTTTGTACATTTCAGTACGGGGTTGTGTGGATACAAGAACTGTGTTCACCATTTCCCCGTAAAGACGGAGACATATTTCTATTACTGAATCCTCATATCGGGTTTTTGGTGTATATTCAATAAGTGTTGACCTGCTAAGAAGTTTAGCCATCTGTTCTACCTGAGGCAGCTCTTCCATATCATCTTCTGATTCAACAGGTTTTGTGAATATCATTCCTTCTATCAGGAAATCTCCAAGCTTTTCCCTTGGGATTGTAGTAAATGCCTGAAGCATCAAAAATCCGGCAGCTGCAAATACACTGGTGTAAACAGCACTCCAGAAACCAAGGAACAGGAAAATCAACTCAGTAATATCTTCATCCTGAACACTAATAGCAATGGATGGGAATATGGAGGATGTGATAAGGAATATAGCTGTAAGTGCGAGAAGTAACCAGGCAATAGATCCTTTTTTTGTCTCAAAATATACTTTTACCCAGAAGTAGATCGCTGCTAATCCACACGCTAACGATATGGATATGAAAAATATGTGTGTTATAGTAATTTCCGGAGTTAACATCCTGCTGTCACCTATTATTTGTCCGTGTGATATATTATTACGTAATATATATTAATATACTTTTATACCTTTCAGTGCGCTTTTGACAGTAAGTTCTCCGTTTTCAGTGTCAAGCACAATGGTACGTCCGTAGTTCTTTCCAGTATCCTCAGCAACAATGGGTATTTTGAGTAGCTTTAATGCATCTTTCGTAGCCGCCACGTTTCTTTCTCCTATATTGAGCTGGGTCTTTGAATTAAATGAGAACATGCTTGCACCACCTGCAATTTTTGCAGTAGTACGGTGTTTGTACGCACCCTCTTCTACCATTGTATCAATAAGTGCAGGGATGCCTGTATCTGCAAATTTGTCGATATTGTCTTTTGATCTTGCATTTTCTATGCTGGGAAGCATAATATGCACCATACCGCCAACACCCGTGCTTTTGTCATAGAGGGAAATACCCACGCAAGACCCAAGCCCTAAAGTGGTGAGTTTTGCGGGTTTTTTCGCAACAGCACTGTCAGCCATTCCCACTATTATCATGTTTATCTCGTACGCATTTCTTCTATCCTGTCGATTACCGATTGCAAAGATGCCGTATCCAGAAGCATATACATATCACCGCTAAGGCTGTGATATTCATCTTCACCTGTAATCTCAAACAAAGTTGTCAGGCCAAATATGTGGTCGATTTTTCCACTCATATGCTTTTTTGCTTTTTCGAATATCTCATCGGTAGTCCCCTCGGATATAGTGGGGATTGAAGGTATGATAGAAAGGTTCAGGAATTTGGAGAGAGCGTTATAATAGCTGCCTGCAAGAATATTTGCAACTTCAATAAATGCCGAGACTTTCATATAACTGTCTTCGGCACTATCCTTCAGAAGCATATCAGCAAGAACCTCTGAATGGTTTTTACTAAGTATCAGTATGAATCCACCATTCATATCTCCCATAACTCTGACTATGGCTCCTATCTTTTCAGAGTTAAGACTTTCTGAAATATCTTTAGCTTTAAGCAACGTTAGGGACGAGCCACTGACATTAATAGACTTGCCCACAAGCTGTGAGAGTGCAGTTGTTGCATTTCCCATTCCAATATTTCCCACTTCATTTAATGCATCGTAATAGAACTTATCAAGTACTATATTCATTCATTTCTCTCCTGTCAGATCATCTTTTCAATACGGTCTATTATTGTGTCCATGGAGTCAGGGTCAAACATTGTAAGGAAAAAACCATCGGTTCTGTTTCCCTGGATTATAAACATAGTGTCAAAAAGAAGCGCATGCTCTACTTTCTGACTCATCTCTATCAGTATCTGGTCTATTATGGCTCCCAGCATGTCAAAAGTCTGCATAGGTGTAGAAATTCTGATGTTCAGGCCCAGAAAATCAGACAGGGAGCTAACATAAGATCCTGCAAGAATATGACCAACCTCTTCGAGGAGTGATTGGTTAAGGGGTGTAAGAATATCTGTATTTTCTTCATGAGTGATTATCTCACAAATTGTCTGGGCTGCTTCTTCAGGAAGCATCATCATGATGTACCCTTCGATATCACCATTTACATGCATTATCACGCCTGATACAACGTTAGCAGCTCCTCCCAGAACCTCTGGAACATCTTCGATAAGTTCTACTTTAAAATCAGGAACCTCTATTTTTACTCCGGTTTCTATCATTTTGGAAAGCGATGTTACAGCATTTCCAACACCGATGTTCACTATTTCCCTTAAGGCACTTACCTGCAACTCGCTCAGACTTGATATCTTATGCTTCATTTGTAGACTCCATGATTACGTTTTACCCATGTTACTTCATGATTTTATTTTCATTTCTGGTAGATTCTCTCTTTGGAATTGTAAGATTTGAATTTGTCTTTTGATGGTCCTATCAGTGTCTCGGTTTTACCCATCACAAAGAACCCTCCATTTCCAAGGGCATTGTAAAAGTCCATGTAGAGCTGTTCTTGCAACTCTTTCTGGAAATAAATTGTAACGTTTCTGCAGAATACGGCATCAAAACCGCTCATTTTCGGTCCTGATATTAGGTCCTGTTTTTTGAATTGAGTAATCTTTTTGAGCTCATCTGAAATTATGTACTTATCTCCGTCCTTGGTGAAGTACTTCTTAAGAAAAGCAGGTCTGACATCCTTCATCTCTGCAGCAGAGTATATTCCATTCTGGGCTTTCAGGAGACTTTCCTTATCGATATCAGTTCCAGTTATTTTGATGTTATATTTACTAAAATCCTTTCCGAGTATATGATTAAATAACATTGCCAGGGAATATGCTTCTACTCCGATTGAGCATCCTGCACTCCAGATCCTGATTGAACGAAGGCCACCTGTCTTTGATTTGATTATTGCCGGCAGTACTTCTTTTTCTACGATATCGTATACTTCAGGGTTCCTGAAGAAATTTGTAACATTTACTGTCAGAGTTTCCATAAGTTCAGGATATTCATTCTTGTCACTTTGCAGCAGTTCTACATATTCTTTGTAAGTCTTTGTATTTGTTGCACGCAACCTGACATCGATTCTTCTTTTGAAGTGAGAATCCTTGTACTGGTTTGAATTGAATCCAAGATTTTTCTGGATTAGGTTTTTCAGTATTTCATAATACTCGTCTTCAGTTTTCCCAACGGTTTTAAGCATTTTTTATACCTCTGCAAATTCTATTGTCACATTGTTTCCATCCCTCAAAGGGGTTGTAAATCTGGCAGGAACGTTGTTTACAAGAAGTCTCATTCTTTTGCCAACAAGTTCCTCCTTTTTAATATCCATAAATTCAAACAGGTCCGAAAGTATCGGATCCGCATCATCCCCCATTTTCAGTTTGATATTATCTCCATCATCTATTTTGTCAGAAAGAGAAGCCCTTTTTCCATTAAGGGTAATTTGCGGCATAGAGCCATCAAATACAATCTCATTGCCATTGAGAAGTACGCTGATCTTTTTGCCTTCTTCAGGTTTACTCAGGATATTCTCGATCCTGTAGTCAAACTTTGATTTATCAATTAGAATTATATCATTATCATTGACAGGGTGTTGTGAAAGTTTATCTCTGTCAACAGAATTCCCATTTAGCTTGAATGTGTAATTTATCCTGTCAAAATACTGAACAGTATTATTGATAATAACTGATATCTTTTCAAGTTCATTCTGTCCGAATTCCATTTCAAGAACATCTTCCAGGTTTGGTGCACGTATTTTAATATCGGCCCTGTCAGGTATTGTTTCTTCAAAGGATACCTTTTTTCCATTAATTGTAACAAAAGGCCCGATTTCGATTTCGTTATAATTGACGTTGATATTGAATGCAACCTTCAGTCCCTGCATCTTTATGAGATCTCTGACCTTCAGCTTTGCATCTTTTCCATCCACTGGTGCTGTGAAATCAATGACAGAACCCTTGTGTACAGGGTCTCCAAGACTTGCTTTTTTTCCATTATGTAATATGGTGGCATGTTCGCCCGTATCGCCCTCAATTGTTCTGAGTTCAGAATTGACAGTAAGACTAAGCCCCATCCCGGGGCGTGGATAAAGGCGTTTTACTTTTGCAGCTACAAGTGCGTCCATAACAGATAGTCCATTTATGTCCATCAGGTGGATTTCAAGACCGTTTACAGTCAGGTCGATGAATTCAATTCCTTCATCAAGAATTGCCATCCGGGCTATTCCAAGTGGTGTTATCATGTCCGCACCGGTAACAATTCCTGTGTTGTCAGCCAGGCCTTCTATTTGTTTAGGAAGACGTGAGCCAATTCTCTGCACAGGAATATCAAGATGTTTTGATAGATGTTCTCTAAGGCCTGCGGTCTGTGACCCACCACCAACAAGCGCTACTGCTCGTGGAACTTTCTCATTTATTGTAAGTATTTCTTCGGCAATGTGCATTGCAAGCTTTTCTACTTCATGCTCAATATCAGAAATTACCTGACTTACCGGAACTTCAGTGATGACACCAAAAATATCTTCAAGCTCGATTTTATCCTTGCTTGTAAGGGACCTTTTAATATTTTCTCCCTTCTTGAAATCCACAAGATAGTAATCGCATATAAAATCAGTAATTTCATCCCCTGCTTCCGGGACCATTCCATATCCGATTACGGTTCCATTATCTGTTATTGCAATATCGGATGTTCCTGCTCCGATATCTACAAGTGCGATATTGAGTTTCCGCATATCAGAAGGAATAGCAACATTCAGGGCTGCTATGGGTTCAAGAGTAACACTTGATGCTTCAAGTCCGCACCTGTCAAGTACGGCAAACATACTGCTGATAACAGCTTCCGGTAAAAAAGTAGCAAGCACTTCCACTGTGATAGAACTTCCCTTCTGTCCGATAATATTGGAAATGCGTTCCCCGTCAAGTTCATAGTGAACTACGGAGTAACCTACGCAATTAAATCCTTTATCGTTTCCAAGTTGGTTAGCGGCGCGTGCAACTGCCTCAAATTCCAGTTCGGAGATGTCCTCACGACTTATTTCCCTGTAAGGCATCTCCACTGAAACTTTTACTTTGGATGTCTTAAGTGCCCTTCCTGCAACGGCTACGGCAACTTTTGACAATTTGAATCCGGTTTCTTTTTCAAGATCTTTTCTGACCTCGTCAACAACCTTTGCAACCTTTTCGACATCATGAATTTGCCCATCCTGCATGCTGCGCTCGTTATGTTCGTGAACACACGCAGCTTTTATGTTGAGGTTCCCATCTTCTGTAACAAGTCCCACAACAGTTCTTGTTCTTATATCCAGGGCAAAATGGGCACTGTTCATTTTATCCCATCATTTTCTTCATTATAGCTGCCATTATTATGTCCGTGGCACCGGGTTCAAAAAGCATATTGAATTCATTCCTGGAGTTTGTAGAAGGTATCAAACATTCACCTTTCACAACAATGAACTGGTCTGCAACCTGTCCGATTTCCTGTTTGATGAAATCTCCAACACCTTCCATGTTGACCTCCATGCTGGGGTCTCCAATGTTAAGATGAATTCCCAGGAATTCATTGACAACACGCATATAAGCACTGCAGAGGTTCACTCCCATTTCACGAAGTTTCTTAACCTGTTGCTCTTCAATTTTATTTGTAGTTCCAATTGACTTTTTCATCAACAGATCTGAAAATGATAGTGCTGAGAACTTAGGGAGTAGTATGAGGGTTCCTCCGGAGACATCACCTGTTATGTGAAGGTGTATTCCAACCACGCTCTTGTTCTTGCCTTCTTCATTGCTTTTTTCGATTATTTCATCCAGAGTCAGCATTTCTACCACAGGGATATCGATTTTCACATCCCTGTTCACCATTTTTGAAAGTGAAGTGGCCAGATGTCCCATTCCAATGTTTCCGGCCTCTTGAAATGCTCCTCTTGCCATTTCGTCCATTTCTGCCATATTATTCCCTCATCTTTAGATCAATGTAGCAATATCAAGGATCAGTGAAACACTTCCATCTCCGAGGATAGTCGCGCCTGCAAATCCTTTCATATTTTTCAAAAGTTTATTATCAAGAGTTTTGATGATTACTTCTTGCTGTCCAAGGAGGTCATCAACGACAAGTCCGATGTTGCTTCCCATCTTTTCGACAACCACAACGATTAGGTTCTGCTTGTCTTCTGCTTCGGTGGGACATTCGAGTACATCATGCAATCTAAGTAACGGAAGTACTTCTCCCCTGAGCATGATGACTTCTTTTCCTTCGATGGTTTTAATGTCACTGGATTTGATTCCAACATCACGGATAACATTACCAAGAGGAATGGCGTATGTTTCCCCGGCTACAGTAACCATGAGTGACTGAATGATTGCAACTGTAAGTGGTAGCTGCAGCTTCATTATGCTACCCTGGCCCGGAACAGAGCTGATTTTGACACTTCCGCCAAGAGCTTCAATCTTTGTCTTGACAGCGTCCATTCCAACACCTCTTCCGGAGATATCAGTAACAACTTTTGCTCCGCTAAAACCAGGCATAAATATGAGATTCAGCGCATCGGTGTCTGATAATTTATCAACTTCTTCTCTGGTCAGAACTCCCTTTTTAACAGCTATGTCTCTCAGATGTCCGGGGTCCATTCCCTTACCATCGTCTTCTACCTCAATGAGCACACTGTTTCTCTGACGTGAAGCTGCCAGTCTTACAAGACCCGCAACAGGTTTTCCAAGTTGCTTACGCTCTTCCTCGGATTCAATTCCATGATCCACAGCATTTCTTAGAAGGTGAACCAATGGGTCGCCAATCTCGTCCAGCACGGTCCTGTCCAGCTCGATTTCTTTACCTTCAATAATCAGGTTGATTTGTTTTCCTTCAGACTTGGCAAGGTCTCTTACCATTCTTGGGAATCTGCTGAAAATCTGGTCAATAGGAACCATCCTGGATTCCATAACTTCAGTCTGGATCTCATTAGTCAGCCTGTCAAGATTTGCAAGAGATTCGTCCAGATCTTTTGCATTAAGATCAGATGCAAGCTGGTTTAGCCTTATTTTGTTGATAATCAGTTCCCCAACAAGGTTCATCAGGTTGTCAAGACGCTCTATATTTACTCTTACACTCTGTATACTCTTAACAGCATCAGACCTTTTAACAGCAGAAGCACTTTTCTTTTCTTCTGTTTCTTCTTTCTTTGTTTCCTGCTGCTTTTCTTCAACTTTTGAACTTTCAGCGATGGTTGTAGGAACTACATCCTTTATCTCTGAAATCTTCTTAATAGTTCCAACTATGTCATCATCAGATGATTTAGTTGCGAAAATTACTGTGAAGTCTAAATCAAATTTCTCATCTTCAAGTTCTGCTTCTGTGGGGACACATCTTATTATTTCTCCCATTTTGGATATATTGATGAGTACCAGAGTTGATCTGGCAGATTTCAGGACGCATGATTCATCAAGAAGAACTTTCAGTGAAACCACACGGTTGCCTTCACTTACAGCTTCCTCGATAGCTTGCTTTTCGTTATCTGATAATTCAATATTATCAACAACAGGGGCAACCTCAACCTTTGCTTCAGTTTCGGTATCGTTTTCTGCTTTTTGCTCTGGAATTTCTTTACCTATTTCATTTTGAATGGTATCAATACTTGCAGTTACAGAACCCTTTATCTCCTGTACTGGCATGGTTCCTTCCATTGCCTGTGCAAGGGTTGCCTGAAGATGAGCAATATCTACTTCTTCGCCACTGTCAACAGCTTCAACAAGTGCTTCCAGTGTGTCCAGGCATTCAAAAAGAATGTCTATTAATCCGTTGCTCACTTCTACCTGTGATTTCCTAACCATGTCCATCAGGTTTTCCATTTCATGGGTCAGTTCTGAAATTGTGTTAAAACCCATTGTAGCAGACATTCCCTTCAGGGTATGTGCTGATCGGAACATGGTATTGATATATTCCAGTTCATTGGGGTTTTGTTCAAGCCCCAGTAATGAATCGTTAAGTTGTTGCAGATGCTCTTCCGATTCTGCTCTAAATATTTCTTTGTATTCTGACATATCCATGGTCACACCAACCCTGAGAAAATAATGACCTTCTCACTTTTCATACACATTTTAATCACCGGATGAGTTCAGCATTCGTACTATCTCCGAAGATATCCTTTCAAGAGGTACAATACTATCAGCAAGTCCTCTCTGGACAACTGCTTTTGGCATACCATATACCACACATGACCTTTCATCCTCAGCGATTGCTTTACCACCTGCTTTTTTTATGTCTTCCACACCATCAGCACCATCTGCTCCCATCCCTGTCAGAACTGCCGACACTATATTAGATCCATAGATAGGCACAAGTGATTTGAAGAGAATATTTGCGCAGGGTCTTACTCCTTGCTCACGGGGTTTCTGGTTGAGTTTAACAACTTCATGGTGAATTCCACCCTTCTCAACAGATGCAATCTCCATGTGGTAATTCCCCGGTGCAAGATAGGCATGTCCCGGTTGGAGAACATCTCCTTCTTTGGCTTCGGTAACAGTCAGTGCAGACTGCCCATCCAGCCTTTGTGCCAGGGATGCTGTAAATCCTGCAGGCATGTGCTGGACAATTACTACAGGCACTTTCAGGTTGCCCGGTAATTTAGGAACTACTTGTTCCAGGGCACGGGGTCCGCCTGTGGAGGATGCAATGGCGATTATTTTTCCGTTTGCATGGTGCACGATTTTTGAATTACTTTTCTTTGGTTTAGGTGGCAAAGGTTTACCTTTATTTTCACGAGATATTTTTACGTGTTCTTCCATGAATCCGAGTTTTTTCAGATCCACTTTAGAAGCCATCTTTACTTTTTTGCGGATCTCATCGGCTATATCCGCAATGTTAACACTTATGTTTCCTGAAGGTTTTTGTATAAAGTCTACTGCTCCGTATTCGAATGCATTCAGTGTACTTTCCGCAGACCTGGAGTCGACCGCCGTTAACATGACTACTGGAGTTGGGCATTCGCTCATGATATATCCCAGAGCGTGCAATCCGTCAAGTACAGGCATCTCAATATCCAAAGTCACCACGTCCGGCCTGAACTGTTCGACCTTTTCAACAGCTTCAAGACCGTTTCTGGCCGTAGCTATTACGTTTAATTCCGGGTCTTCTTTCAGGATATCCGAGATGACCTTTCGCATGAGCGCGGAGTCATCGACCACAAGTGCATTGATAGTCATATTAGATTACTTTTCCAATTACTTCGAGAACTTTTGCTGCATCAAATGGCTTGACTATAAAGTCAAGGGCACCGGTTTTAAGTGCATCTGTAACAACAGATTGCTGTCCGATGGATGAACACATAACTACTTTTGCAGCCGGGTCCATTTCCATTATCTTTTTGAGCGCGTCTATTCCTTCCATGTTTGGCATGACAATATCCATGAAAACGAGCTCAGGCTTTACCTCTGGATATTTGTTCACAGCATCAAGTCCATCAACACATTCGGCAACTACTTCATGACCATTTTTTGTTAATATGTCTTTGATGACCATGCGCATGAAGGCAGCATCATCCACAATCATTACTTTTACCATTTGTTCATATCTCCCATGTTTGGTATTGCATAATATGTGCAGTATTTGCACTATATTTAGTAGAATATGGATTGTATTTCTACGTTATTATATAGGGGATAATATATTATATTAATTTATTGTTCGTTTGAACTTTTCCTTTTTAAAGTCGCTTCCACAATTACATATTCTATACAGGTTCAGGCTAAAAAATAAAGCCTGTGCAAATTATGCAATTTAACTATATAGAGAGTAGTATATAATATTTCTCATTATATATTAGTTGCAATATGCTGTATCGACCAGCTGCGCTATCCATTGCTATCTGAAAAAAGATTTTAAACCGGGATTTAATTTGCAATTGTAAGCAAAATTATCAGGAAACAGAATCTGACTATTACGCTTATTCCTGTTGAAAATGCCACTATTTTGACACCGGTTTTTGGTCCGAATATGGATACATATCTTGGCAGCAAGGTCCTCACACTAAAAATCGGCAGCATGAACATACTTCCAAGCATAAGTACTATCATTGCCTGAATATATGAGATACCATTATTGCTTATCATTGGTCCGAGAAGGGATATTCCAAGAATCGGACTTGCAACGTAACTGGTAAGCGGTACTATACTTTCAGGTGGAATTCCAAATATCTCTGCAAGCGGTAACACATTGAAAATCTCAAATGCACCGTTTTCCCTTAGATAGAATACCAGTGTTGTCATTGACAGGTAAATGATGGCGATTTTTTTGAATAGCTTCTTGTTGCGCTTAAGTGACTTTTTCACAGCTTCAGTCAAAGTTACTTTTTTTCCTGCAACTTTATCGTCGTACATGCATTTGTTTTTCTCAAGGAACAAGCTGCTTAATATTATAACTGCACTTACCTTCACAATAGCTGTGATTATAAATACAGTTACATAGAAACCGCCAACAATGGGTCCGAGTGCAGGTAGAACAATGGGTATCTGGTAAGTGATAATTTCTCTTACGTATGCAGGAGTACTGTTTAGTACAGCACACAACATTGTTTCCTTTTCATTAATGCATCCGTTCTCTTTAAAGTTTACAACCATACCATTTGCAGCAACGGTTGATCCCATGGCTACAAGAAATGATGATGCACATGTGTCCGGAAGATTAGTATACTTAAAAAGTGGCCTGACAAGACCGGAAAATTTCTGCATAAAACCGAGTTCTATCAGAATTCCGGTACCGAACAATCCCACAAAGATCATAATAAGAATAGGTATGGCAAAGTCCAATACTTCCAGAAAGATCGAGAACATGGAATATTGTACATTTCAGGTTCTAAATTAAACTATCTCTTCATTCATGCTGCTAATCTGGTCAACCTGTTCTATTTTTATAGTTTTGGTGATAGAAAAACCTTATATTTATTGCAACGTATTGAAAGGTGGTGATTAAGCTGAAGAAAGACCTTATGAATATTCTTGCCTGCCCGATTTGCAAAGGGGACCTTGTCCTGAACATCGAAAAGGAAGATGGCAATGAGGTAATTTCAGGCACACTGTATTGTTCTGTTTGTAACGAGTACTATCCCATAGAGGAAGGTATTCCAAATATGCTTCCGCCTGATCTCAGGGAATAAGACCGGTGAGGACATTTAATTGCAGCAGGTTCATATCAACAGACTGGGAGTAAATTCTATTGAATTCGACACGGATACTGTTGAGTTACCATTATCTCCCGGCGAGGAACGCAGTTTTGAGGTTGTTCTCATTAACTATGGGGCTCCCACTCATGTCAATTTATCCGTAAGTGACACTCTGAGAGAAAATATCACAGTTCTTGAAGACAATCCTTATGTTAAACATGAGGAATACATCCCTTTGATAGCACGAATTCCATATGATGGAAGACTCTACACAAAAGGACAGGTATATATTACTGTGGGTTACGGTTCCAAACGACAGGGTTTTAACTTGAATCTTGGTCATCCTGGACCAAATGAGGCCAGTTTTTCTGTTGATGTTGATGAATCTCTTTATAAGCCTGCAACATCATCACCAAAGCCAAAATCAGCATCAAAATCTTCTAAATCATCCAAATCATCATCTAAATCGTTATCTTCTTCTATGTTCGGAGAAGATCACTGGAATTTTCAGCTTCCATCAATTCCTTCTGAAATGTTCAATTCGGCTTTCAAAGCAATTTCCCCGTATTCAGGCGGGATACTGAAAGTTCTTATTTTACTGTTAATTGCTGCTTTATTAGTTTCATTTATACTGTCACTTGATCTTGAACAGTTCTTTAGTTTCTACAATTCTGTGTTCTATTCGATCATGCTGACATTTTTGATGGCTTATCTATTAATGAGACTTCCTAAATCTAAAAGATAATCAAGGTGAATAATATGAAATATATCATAGTTACCGGCGGTGTAATGAGTGGACTTGGAAAAGGAATAACCACTGCTTCAATAGGACGTAACCTGAAGAACAAGGGCTACAAGGTCACAGCCATTAAGATTGACCCCTATATCAATATTGATGCAGGTACTATGAGCCCGTTCCAGCATGGAGAGGTTTTTGTCCTGAAAGACGGAGGAGAAGTGGACCTTGATCTTGGAAACTATGAACGTTTCCTTGATACCGAGCTTACAAGGGAGCACAACCTGACAACAGGAAAAGTCTATGAATCTGTAATTTCCAAGGAGCGCAGAGGTGAGTATCTTGGCAAGACAGTGCAGATCATTCCTCATATCACAAATGAGATAAAAGAACGCATTCGAAGGGTTGCTGCCAAAAGCGGTGCTGATGTCTGTATGATAGAGGTTGGCGGTACTGTAGGTGACATCGAGAGTATGCCTTTCCTCGAGGCAGTAAGACAGATGTACAGGGAAGAGCCCAAAGAAAATCTTGCTTTTGTACATGTGACACTTGTACCTATGGACCCACAGGGTGACCAGAAAACAAAACCAACTCAGCACTCAGTAAAAGAGCTGAGAGAACTTGGTCTCAAACCTAATATTATAGTAACCAGATGTCCTGAACCACTTAATGAAGGAACAATTTCCAAGATATCCCTTTTCTGTGATGTTTCAGAAGAAGCTGTGATAAGTGCTCATGATGCAAATGATATTTATGAAGTACCTTTGATGCTTGAGCAGGAAGGTCTTACTTCTTTCCTCATGAAACATCTTAAACTTAATTCAACAAGTTCTGAGGATAAGTCCTGGGAGAACATGGTTGATAAAATGCACAATCTCAAAGGTGAGGTCAAGATAGGTATTGTCGGAAAGTACACTCATCTTGAAGATTCATATCTCAGTATCAGTGCATCCATCAAACACGCTGCAATAGAGTGCGGTGTCAACTATGATGTGTGCTGGATAAATGCAGAAACCTTTGAAGAGCATCCTGAAACAATAAACTCACTTTCAGAATATGATGGTATCCTTGTTCCAGGTGGTTTTGGCGAAAGGGGAACCGAGGGTAAAATAAAGGCAATCCAGTTTGCAAGGGAGAATGATCTTCCATATCTTGGACTTTGCCTTGGAATGCAGTTGTCTGTTATTGAGTTTGCAAGAAATGTTGCAGGTCTTGAAGGTGCCAACAGTGCCGAATTTGATGAGGATACCCCTTATCCTGTAATTGACATTCTTCCGGAACAGGAGAATGTGGTTGACATGGGTGCAACAATGCGTCTTGGAGATTATGATGCAGATCTTAAACCCGGTTCACTTGCAGAAACGATATACGGCCAGTCCAAAATTGTTGAACGTCACAGACATAGATACGAAGTCAATCCTAATTATGTAGAGAAGATAGAAGCAAGTGGAATGGTGTTCTCAGGTAAGAACCGAAACAGAATGGAGATTGCTGAAATTCCCGGCAAGAAGTTCTTCTTTGCATCACAGTTCCACCCTGAATTCAAATCAAGACCTGGAAGACCTTCACCACCGTTCAAGGCTTTTATTGAGTCTATGCTCTGATTTTCAGGACTGAAATAAAATAAGATATATAAGAAATTTATTTTCTAAAAATCTGATCTTAAGAAAAGCCCACATTTGTGGGCCTAACTCATTTTTAAAGGATCAGTTTTCATGTATTCTCTGAGGACCGTTGTTGCGTAACTTCCTTTCGGCAGGGAGAATGTAAGTGTGACCTTGCTTTTACCTGGATTAAGTTCATCTTCTGCTGTAACAAATTCAGGTTTGCAGTGAAGTAATATTTCCCTTCGAAGTCCTTTGGATGCAAGATCAGGAATTTGTTTCATCCTGAAAGCTTCCTGTGGGATTTTAGTTTCATTGAATACACTTTTTTCAAGTTCACCAGGAATTCCTGATGCGAACTCGCTTTCATATCCTACAAGTGGTGCGGTTAAAAATGCCCTGTCTCTTTTGAGAAGGTTGTTCATGCCGTCGACATTTTCATCTGTTGATGCCTGCATCTTACCTGTGTCGGGGAGTCCTTCTTTGTTCCTGAAACAAACAATATCACCTGGAATGGCAATGTTTAGTGAAAGTCCATTTTCTATTCTTTTGCAAATTATCCGATTGAATACATATGATTGGTAAGCATGTATGAACATCTTTCTGATGTTAGGGGAAAGCACACTGAAAGAACCTGCATAATCTCCCGGATTTTCTACAAGGTAATGCATCATTGCTCTCTCATACCTGAGGCGCAGAGGATAGGTTTTCAGTCCTTCGACAAAATCCCTTGTTTCCCATACGAAGTCCCTGACCACCTTAATATCATCCATTTCATCAGGAAATGATTTTGCAATATAGATCATGGCAGCTTTTTCTGCATCTCCGCGAAGTAACTGTTCACCTACAAGATGTGTAACAGGCCTTACAGCTCCAAATCTCTGTACGCCGAAAAAGTTTGGAACACCGCCGTATTCAGCGATCTCTTTTGTGGCGGCTTCAAGAGTTTTGTTAAGCTGCCCCGGTTCCATATCAATGTCCCTGATAGTAATAATAAACTCATTCCCGTAGAGGTCTCCAAGTCCTATTGACCTGGTTGATCTGCCAATAACCTTCAGTTCCACATCCTTTAAATAGAAATTTTCAATCTCCTCTTCGGAGACATCATAAATACTGATTTTCTGGGTGGTCTTAGCTCTTTTATCCTTAGTGCCTGCAAAGCCGATTCTTTTCTGGCTGATACCAAGTTTACGGGACATATCCCTGACAAGATGATGCATGTCCCAGTTTGTTTTAGTAAGTTCAAGTATCAGGTTCTTACCGCTGTCACCTTCTTCGCGGTTTGTAATCTCTTTAACAATAAAATCTTCCGGCTCCTGCCTGAGCACACCACCAATGCCTTCGGTATCTGTGCAGTAAAGGTCGATTCCCATTTTCTTTTCTATTTCTGGTATCATTTATTATCATCCTATGTCTGGGGAGCTATGTCTATCACAGTCACTGTGCTGGTATTGAGGAAAGTCCATCCGTTTTCAGTCGGTGCCGTTCCTCCGGGAAGTCCTCCTGCATAAATACTTGATGTAGGATCCATCATGAGCCAGCATCCATATTCATCCGTTGTGTAATAGATTGGCACCGGTCCGTAGTATTCTACGATTGCATCTGCAATAGTTTCCGTGTCATTTCCAATGTATGCTGCTGCAAATGCATGGGTATCCGTGAGGTAAATCCTTGAAGTTCCTCCAATTGCTTCTATGAGTGATGCAAGTAAAATAGCATAGTCATCGCAATCGCCGGCTCCTACTGTGATTGTCTCGCCAGGTGTTGACCACAGATCCTTTCCCCTCGGGTCACTTATGTATTGTATATTTTCTTTTGTGTCATCGAAAAGGTGGCATATCTGGTATATGTTATACTGTCCCGGATATTTTTTAGCGGAAGCTGCTGCCATAGTACGTACCTGCACGTTAGAAGGGTCTATTTTCTCATTTACCAGAGTAAACAATTGCTCCGGGTTTGTTGAGTATTTTGGAGTCTGTGCATCAATTTCCCCGGCTACTTCAATTGTTATTTCTTCAAACTCCTGCATTTCATAATCGTGCCATTTGCCGGACTCTGTCTGGACAAGAAGTGAAACAAAAGGTTCAAGTTCCATTTGTGTTGAATCTTCAGGAACCTCGATGGATAAAATTCCAATACGTCCCTCTTCTTCAGGCTTAATAGTGACGCCAGAGTCATGGAAGACCATCTCATTTTCCTTATTCAGATTAAAGCCTAACTGGTAAATATATACTGGTGTATCTCCCATATTCTTGGCATATACACTTATCACAGCTTCTGTGCCTTCAAAGAATTCAGTATAATAATAGGAACTGGATATCTCAAAACCAGGTAAGTTTTCCGTATATTTGTCGGGGCTATCATCATAAAGGTTCAGATTCTGGGAAGGAACTACGGGGATGGTAAGTTCACTGCTATCCAGTATGTAGTAATCTTCGCTCTGGAACAGGGTTACCGACGAGGGATCAAATATGCCCTCTACTTTTTTTACGGATTCTGAAATACATCCGGAACTTAATATTATGCCTGAAAGTAAGAGGACTATAAAAGCTATTTTCAGTATTTGCGTTTTTTTCTCATTTTTCATGCTAAACCCCCACAAAATACCGGCCCACAGATTCAGACAAGTTTTAGATTTCCTGTTACTTTGTCAATGTCATCAGCTTTTGCCGGTCCGATGCCAAGTACTGTAACAGTTCCGGGTTTTATTTCAGTAAGTCCTGCATCCTGTATGAGTGCTGTTGGAAGTCCCTGTCTTCTTGCAACTTCTTTCAGCTCAAAAAGATCTTTTATTGTCGGAACTCTCAGGACTACTTTTTTCTGTCCGCCTTCTTTCCATTTGTCAAGGGTCGAACGGTCAGCCCACTCAGATGCAGAGACTGCTGCATGTGCAACCTGCACAGCAAGTTTGCCTTTTGATAATTTAAGATCGTCCCTGATTACAATGCATTGTTTATACTCAGTCATTTTAAAGCCCCGTTTTTTCTAACCTGCTATCTATGGCAGTTATGATATGTTCTGCAACATTGATATTCAGGGATTTATAGATACCTGCTCCTGAGGGGGTAGCATTAATTTCCAGTACAAAATATCCGTTGTCACTTTCGATAAGGTCAACACCTGCGTACATAGCTCCGATGGTTTCTGCAGCAGCTATACACATCCTTTCCTGTTCTGCTGTAAGTTTACAGGCAATGGGTGTCCCTCCCTGGCTAAGGTTATTCAGCCACCAGCCCTGCGGTGCTTTTCTGTAAATAGCACCTGTAACTTTGCCGTCAACAACAAATGCACGAATATCCTGTCCTGAGTTTTCTATGAATTCCTGTATATAAAGCATTCCTTTTTCATCAATTATTTCTTTTACAAGGTCTTTTGCATTTGTTTTCTCTTCTGTTCCATCAGGTGCGAGGATAATTCCATTTTTTATACGATTTATACCTATTCCCTTGTATCCGAAAACAGGTTTTATAACTGCATCATCTAGTTTATCAATAATATCAAGGGCCTTTTCAGCTTCCTGACTTACAAAAGTCCTGGGTGTAGGAATACCTGCATCTGCCATCAGGCAACTTGCATAGAACTTGTTAGCAGCATTCTGTATGGCTGTCGGTGGATTTACTATGAGCATACCGCTTTGTTCGAGTTGTCTCAAAACATCAAAGCGGAATACATGAGCATCATTCTTTCCAGGTCCCATATCCCTGATAATGATGGCATCAAGTTCTGACAGACATATATCTCCTGCTTTGTGACTTACACTACTGTCAATGGATGTTTCGATTTGTCCAAGGTCAGGATAATATGTTTCGAAGCCTTTACTCTCCGCTTCCTGCATGAGGGCCTGAGCAGTCCAGTCATGTGGATCAGTTACAACGATTCCCAGTTTTTTCATATTCTTTCCTTGCTTTCTAAGTGCTATGAACTATTAGAACTGTTGCCTGTCATTTAACCTACCAGTTAACCTATCAATTCTGTTCCAGTTTTTCTAAATGCGCTGCAATACATCCGGGAATGTCCACTACATTTTTTAGAGCATCAATAATTACACCGTCAGCAGTAGCCACAACATAATCTGATGAACAGTTCTTCAGGTCAAAATCTACATGTTTTGATGTTCTCGCATCACCTGGGATTGATAGCTCCTCCATGCGTTTCCTTATGAAGGCTGCAAGTTCTCCGCTGTTTTTCATTTGAGTGTCCAGTAATATTTCAGCGTATTCAACATCTGATATTTTAATAAAATTCAGCATTTTCTCAACAGCCTGAAAAGTAATATCTTTATTTGAATGATTTTTGAACACACCTTTTATATCACGAAGGAATGAGTCATCCCCAATCCAGATATATTCTCCGCCTAGCAGGCTTTCAAGTGTTATAAGCACGTTGTAACCGTCGACAAGTAATTTCCTTTTTTCAGGTTACCAATATCAAGTTTCTTTTGCTTACGTGAGCTGGCGGTAGCATCGGAAAATACTGTACGTGCAAGTATGTATCTTTCATTTTTGTCCAGTTTGTAATGGTCAGCTACAAAACGGATAGCACTGTCCCTTTTGTATCCTTTTTCCAGCAGGTAGCGTATATCGTCAGCAGCTTTTGTTCTCTGTTTCTCCTTGCATCCGAAGTTCTGGTTTTTTATAACATATCTGCTTTCTGGCATCAGGTATCAGCTATTAGTAAACACTGATTTTTTCTTAAAACTAGTTAACGTCTAATGATATTCGGGTTTTATTTAAATAGTTTAAATATTATACTATGTTGTGACTTTGGGATATATTTCTCTTACTCAAAATATAATTGTTAATTGGCTTTGTGAGTGACCGGGATGGATGAGCATAAAAAGGGAAAAGTGCTGATAGTTGACGATGAATCAATGAACGTCAAGCTATTGGATGCTTATCTCATGCATGAATATGAGATAATATCAGCATATGGTGGTATAGAGGCACTTGAAAAGGTAGAAGCTCATAACCCTGATATTATCCTTCTTGATCTTATGATGCCGGATATTACTGGTTATGAGGTCTGTAAAATTCTCAAAGGTTCTGAAAAGACCCGTTTCATTCCTATTATCATGGTTACTGCACTATCAAGCCTGGAAGACCGCATAAAGGGTATTGATGCCGGTGCAGATGATTTCCTTACAAAACCTCTGGATCGTCTTGAGATTAAGACCAGGGTCGGTTCACTTCTCAGGATTAAAAAACTGCATGATGAGCTGATATCCGAGCGGGATCAGGCACAGAACTATCTGGATCTTGCAGGAGTAATGCTCTTTGTTCTCGATGAGAATGGTATTGTTAAAGTCATTAACAGGAAAGGATGCGAAATACTGGGTTACCGGGAAGATGAAATTCTTGGGAATGACTGGTTTGAGAATTATGTTCCTGAACTATTCAGGGAAAATGCAAGAAAAGGATTTGAGAAACTACTTTCGACTCAAACAGAAAGCACAGGTTATTTTGAGGTTCCTTTCCTCAACAGCAATAAGCAAAAAAGGATAATGAGCTGGACTAATATAGTACTTCATGATTCTGAAGGGGGCATAAACAGCCTGCTAGTTTCCGGTGAGGATATTACTGAAAGAATAGAAGCAGAATCCAAAATAAAAAGGGCTAATGAATATCTGGATAATCTTTTAAAGGCCTCTCCAATTGCCATATTAGCACTTGACAGTAAGAAAAGAGTCGTTACCGCTAATCGAAATGCAGCAGATCTGTTAGGTTATGAGGTAAGTGAGATAATTGCCAGGCCAATCAGGGAATTTGTAGATGACTCAGACTTGCTGGAATTCACAGATAAAAATGATTTTGAAATGGTGTTCTATACCAAACATGAAGAAAAAGTCCGTATGAATGTTTCAACTTCTTTGCTTCCGGATGACGGTGGAAAAGAGGGTCTTGTAATAACACTTCAGGATCGTTCAAGGCTTAGAGGACTTTTTATTACTCCACTTACCGAGGATATTGAAGAAGATTCTGATAAGGCAGATATTGAACTTGAAAGCGGGTATATCTACTTATCAGGATCAGAGAATCCGGGGCAGAGTTACAACGCATTTTCCGAACTTGTTAAGAGTGGAAAACCCGGACTTTGTATTACCAGAATGAACCCGGATAAGATAAGGAGCATGTACGGAATCGCAAAAACTCCTATTGTATGGCTGACAAAGAACAAAATAGCAGGCCAGCAGTCAATAGATTCCACTGAACTTTTCAGGATTCATCCTAATATAGCTGATTTTGTAAATAAGGTTGAAGATGGTGTCGTTCTTATGGATGGTCTGGAATACCTTATACTTGACAATGATTTCCTTTCTGTAGTCAAACTGCTGGAACAGACCAATGATACTATTATGGCATCAAGTTCACGAATGGTACTTCAGCTAGATCCGGATATTCTTGAAAAGAAAGAATTCCATCTTCTTAAAAGATGGATGCGGCCAGTAGCGGGAGATGCGCCATCTCTGGACAAAAGTTAGCATAAATCTTGACAGTACTGTTAATATTTTTCGGCCAGATGGCAAATATCTATATTAAGTTATCCCTCTATCATATTAAAAAAGGGTCAAAAACATATTATATTTAGATTTCTTACTTCTATTTTTGTCACTATCATTAAAGATATATATTATTTTTACTCTATTATCATTTACTTCTTATTAAAAATAGAAGTAATGAGGGTAGTATGAGATTTGTGGATACCATAGATGGTTTGAATGATGTCTTTGAGACAGATATACCCAAAAACAGTGTAGTGCTGGTTACCGGTTCGGCAGGTACACTAAAATCAGGTTTTACTTTCCAGTTGTTATCTAATTATCTGGAAGAACAGGATGAGTATGGTCTGTATATAACTTTCGAACAAAGCAAAGAAAATCATCTTCTGAATATGGAAAGTATGGGGATGAAACTATCAAATAAACTGCATATATCTGATTTCAGTGACTATCGGGTAATGTATGATGAATTTTCAGATGATTTAATGAACATTCTCGAGGAGAATATTATCCAGTTCAAGGAGCATATTGGCGATAAATGTACCTGTATTGCTATTGATTCTCTTGGAGCACTTTACTCGCTTCTTGATAATGATGCACATGATCTTAGGAAAAAGATGTACAAGTTCCTTGAAACCCTGAGGCGTGAGAAACTTACAACTTTCCTTATACTGGAAGAAGAAAATAAGTCAGATATGTCTGACCCTTCCACAGGTATGGAAGGCTATCTTGCAGATGGCATTATCGAACTGGGTCTTCACCTGAAAGGCAATGTTGCCAACAGGTACATGAGAGTGAGAAAAATGCGTGCAACAGCACACAGTATGGAACCATGGATTCTTGCTGTATCAGAAAATGGATTGAAAGTCTATAAAGGTAATTTCTAATTTACCTGGTCTTTTCAATTCAATCCTTAATTTTATCCTTCTTTAATTTAATCTTTTAATTAAAAACTCAATTTGAATATTATATTCGTGCCGACTCTCTTCATCCGGCTTTAAGCTAAATATTTATATTTTAAGGCTAAAACTAATCTTACTATCTAATGGGGCTATGGGAAATGTTTACAGATTTTAATATGATTTATCTGGATTTACTTTTGCAGTTAACAATAATTATATTGCTCTTTTTTGCAGTTAAAAAAGCATACAGGGATCCTTATGATAAACACTGTAAGTTCATGACTATTGCTATTGCAATACAGGTAATATCAGTAATTGTATTCATGGCGCCTTCCATGTACTCTTTGTCTGGCATAATGATGTCAGGCTTCTTTACGTCCCTGATGTATCTTCATCATATACTGGGTTTAATTGTTATTGTCCTTTCATTATACATCAAACTGGGATTCAGTGGAAAGATACCATCGCCTGTCTCACCACTGAAACTAATGAAGCCAACCCTGGTACTCTGGGTATTGACCTTGCTTGGTGGATTTATTCTTTACCTGATCCTGTGGGAAGGAATCATTATTATCTGATTTATAATGATTGAGATTGTTCACCTTCTGTCAACAATACGCTTTGGTCTGCCTTTAATACGGTAGAATTCCAGCTCACCTGGTTTTTCATAGTTGAAAAGAATGTTCAGACTGCCGTCAATGTAAGCATTTTCAAGATTCCTTTTATAGGCAAAGAATGATTTGAGGAAGTTTTCCTTGATGAGTTCCTTGTTACATCTTTGTGGGTCATTACATTCCATGCTCACTCTGATTGTTGTCTCTCCTTCGTCATCTCCACCGTAAAGGAATGCTTCAAACTCTCCCGTAAGATATTCCATATTTTCTCTCTGGAATACTCCTTTTTCGATGTCCACGCGATTAAATGGTGTTCCTGCTGTCCAGAAAGTTTCAGCTTCTCTTTCAGGAGTCATTATTTTCATGTGTGTTCTGCCACATGCACATTCACCTCTGTCAAGGACGACAGTTGTATCTTCGGTATCATAATTGAGAAGGATGTTCCCACTCTTTGCTCCTACGGGAAGTAATGTGGTGAGTACAAGCCGGCCACATTCTCCATCCTTTACGAATTTATCCATTCCGGGGTCGTAAACATCCACATGCACAAGGTCTTCAGGGACGTGTAAGCCGCTGACTTCGCTGCATTCTCCACACATTGTTCCTTCTGTGCTTCCGTAGTTGTTGTAAACATCGCAGTTCCAGATTTCAGCAACATATTTTCTGGTTTCTTCCGCAAAGCTTTCCCCGCCAATGATAAGTCTTTCAATGCTGGATTCATCAGGTTTCATTCCGTTTTCTTTCATCCTTTTTGCAAGACGTAAAAGCTTGAATGTGCTGGCAACGATGGAAGTCGGTTTGTATGATTCCATAACCCTGACTGGAAATGTGCATTTACCTTCAGGGATCATTGTCATGCCAAGATTCCTGGCTGCCAGTGTCATGGTATTTGCACCGACATTCATCCCATACGAAGCACAAACAATAACACGATCATGTTCTCTGAATCCCTGGGAAACAAAGCACCTGGCATATTTTTCAGCATATCTTTCCCAGTCATCCCATGTCAGGAAGAACGATTTTGGTGTTCCACTGGTTCCGCTTGTTTCATGTATCGTGAACACATCTTTCCAGTCCACAGTTTTAAATCCAAAATCATCGGTAATCGGTGGTTGATTTTCACGAATGGTTTTTCCCGATATTATGGGGAGTTCCAGCAGATCTTCATGAGACCTGATATCTGATGGCTTTATTTTATGCTCCCTGAACCATTTTTTGTAGAACAATGAGTTTTCAGCAGCATAATTTACAGTATACCTGATTCTCTCATCGATTAAAGAATCCAGTTCAGATCTCTCCATTGTTTCAATTTCCGGATTGTAGAACTTTCCTGTTGTCATATGTATTACTCCTTAGATATGTGACAGTGCTTCTATCAGCTCTTTTATCTTTTCGATATCATTGGAAGGGAGTTTGCAGTTCTGATCCTGGCATAGGTGCACAGTTGTTTTGTTTTCTGACATTACCATGTCTCTGGTAAATGCTGCAATCTTGCTTATTTTTTCAGAATCGCTCTCATCTTTAACCAGCATCACTTTTTCAGGAATAAATCTCTCATTAATGAAACGCAGCATTTCTGTGGTATTGGTTTCATCCTTTTCTCCGGCAATCACAATTTCCACTGAGCCATTAAGTGCAAGATCCACAGCTGACATGAATTGTGTATGGCCGGCTGGCGCGGAACTGACTTTTTCCGCAAAAACCCTGAGAGTTTTGTCTGCCAGTTCCTCAAGTTCAGGATTACCTGTTATTTTTGCAAGTCTTAGCAAGTTCATGGCAGTTACTGAGTTTCCGGATGGTATCGCCCCATCATAAACTTCCTTACTTCTGAATATCATTTCTTCAGCTTCATCAGATGTATGGAAGAATCCACCTTTTTCAGTGTCATGGAAATGTGTAATCAGGTAATCGGTAAGTTTCAGGGCGTGCTCAAGGTACTTTATATCGAAATTAGTCTGGTAAAGTTCGATAAGTCCCCATGTAAAGAATGCATAATCTTCAAGGAACGCATCAATTGAAACTTCACCATCACGGAACCTGTGCTTCATCTTTCCATCAGTATCCGTCATATTTTCCATGAAGAAGTTTGAAGCTTTTATGGCTGTTTTCAAATATTCCTCATTATCAAATGCCTGTGCAGCTTTACAGAATGCAGCAATGATCAGCCCGTTCCAGTCTGTGAGAATTTTATCATCTTTCAATGGATGTATTCTTTTTTCACGTTCTGCGAACAGTTTCTTCTTTGAATTATAAATGGATTTTAAAATGTATTCTCCGTGTTCTCCGTTCCATATCCGAATGTTCTGCATGCTTTCAGTTGTGTGGAGAATATTCTTTCCTGTCAGGTTATTGCTATGTTCTTCTGCAAAATTACCTTCATTTTTGACATTAAAGATTTTCATGAATATTTCAGCATGCTCTTTCCCCAGTATTTCTTCTATTTCTGATGCTGTCCAAACATAGAATTTTCCTTCTACACCTTCACTATCTGCGTCTTCAGCAGAATAAAATGCTCCTTCTGAAGATCTCATATCCCTCTCCAGATAACTCAGTGTCTCCTTTGCAGTGTTTTTATATTCCGGGTTTGCAGTTGCCTGATATGCTTCAGCAAGAGTGATTACCATCATGGCCTGGTCATATAACATCTTCTCAAAATGAGGCAGTAGCCAGTGCCTGTCTGTTGAATACCTGTGGATTCCATAGCCTATATGGTCATAAATGCCACCCATACGCATTGCTTCCAGTGTTCTTTCAACCATTTCCAATGCAACTGCGTTGCCTGTTCGTCTCCAATAACGCAGCAGAAATGTCAGATTGTGCAACGTTGGAAACTTAGGAGCCCTGCCAAAACCTGCATATTCTTCATCAAAAATGCTGTAAAGCTGATCGAATGTTTTTCTGAGCAGTTCCTTATTGACATTAATAATATTTTCATTTCTTTCTCTGTTATTCTCAGAAACTGCATTTATTATAGCATCTGCACTGTCAAGAAGCTCATGCTTTCTGCTTTTCCAGAGTCTGGATATTGCGGGTAATAACTCAAGCATTCCAGATACGCCATATCTGCTTTCTCTTGGAATATAAGTGGCAGCGTAGAATGGCTTTTTGTCCGGAGTCATGAGTATTGTAAGTGGCCATCCTCCTCTGCCGGTAATTGCCTGACAGACTGCCATGTATATGTTATCTATATCAGGTCGTTCCTCACGATCCACCTTTATGGAAATGAACGACTTGTTTAAAAGTTCTGCAACAGAATCGTTTTCAAAGGATTCTTTTTCCATTACATGACACCAGTGACATGTAGAGTAACCAATTGACAGGAATATTGGTTTTCCTTCTTTTTCTGCCTTATTAAATGCTTCATCTCCCCATGGAAACCAGTCTACAGGGTTCCTAGAATGTTGCAATAAATATGGACTTTTTTCATTTTTGAGTCTGTTATGTCTATCATCCTGATGCATGTTGCTGTTATTCACTCTATTACTCCCAGTAGTTATTTGTTTATTCTATAATATGTACCTATAGGGTTAACAAAATTGATTCAGTATCGAAATCCATTTCTTTTGTTTTCATTTTTACTATTAATTCGTATGATTCATATTTCTACTTCATAAAAACCGTATATCATTATGAGCATCACTTTTGGCTGTACACAAATATTTATATAGATCTCTAGCTTATGGATTAATTAATAACGATTAATTTAGATTATGAAAAAAGGTGGTACGATTATGGACAGACGATTATTTTTGCCCGTTGTTATTATGTTCCTTTCAGTTCTATTGCTTGGGGGACTAATTAATTATCAGGCGGGTTCAGCACAGGAAGCTCCTGAAGAAACACCTGCTCCGGTGATTGGGGACAAGGAAACTGTCGTTCAGGACAGTCCGAAAGCAAGTGTAAAGGAGCCTGTAGAAGTAAGTTCTAACACTACAAAAGAAGAAGCTCCTGAACCTTCAGCTACCATGTTCTTTGGCGGTGGCGGAGGAGTCAGTGCACCAAAAGCTTCCAGCACAGAAGAAAGTGAAAGCCCAACTAAAGTAGTTGAAGAGGATGATATTGTAGTAGCAGATTTTGACTACGAAATTGATGGTCTTAATGTGACTTTCACTGACAAGTCAGAGAATGCTTCTTCATGGTTCTGGGACTTTGGGGACGATACCAATCTGACAACAAAAGATAATAGTTCTTTTGTACATGAATATGAAAGCGCTAATATCTATACAGTTACTTTGACTGCATCTAATGAAGATGAATTGAATGCTTCAAGAGAAATGGATATCGACCTGACTTCAAAAACTAGTGAAGAAGGTTCAGGCGAAGAAGAAGAAGAGGAAGGCAACAACCCTGTAACACAGGAAGTTCCGGAATTCCCAACCATTGCAATCCCAATGGCAGCAATCATTGGAATGGCTTTCATCTTCAGCAGAAGGCAGTAAACTAACTGATTAAAACCGTATAATTACGGTTTTAACTACATTTTTTTAATATCTTTTTTTATTACTGTTGTTTTCCCGGTATTACTGTTTTATTTATTTTTTTTCTTTTTGCCAGTACTTCTCCTGGTGTAGTTTTTCTCCTATTTTTGTATCTGCTTATTAATTTGTCTTTCTTATAGCGATGGTTATTTATATATTAGTATTCTTTAAGCAATCCTTCAGTATTACTCTAGTATTATTCATTATCAAATAACTCTTAAGGAGGAATCCCTATTACTGCAATTGCTTTGTTAAGTAGCGGTCTTGATTCAGTGACTTCCGTTGCGGCAGTCCTTGAAAAGACCGATATAAAAATGGCTCTTATTTTCAATTACGGGCAGCGTGCTGTTGATCGTGAGATACAGAATTCCATTAAAGTATGTGAACATTTTGGACTGGATTATCGTGTTCTCGATATTACCTGGATGCAGGAGATTACCAACACTTCACTTGTGAACACAAATACTGATGTTCCAAAACTCAGTATGGAAGAAATATCCGATGAAGCTGACCCTTCCATAACAGTTGAATCTGCCAAAGCTGTCTGGGTTCCAAACAGAAACGGTATTCTCATAAACATAGCAGCAGCATATGCTGAAAGCATGGACTGTGAGCATGTTGTTGTAGGCTTCAATAAAGAGGAAGCTGTCACATTCCCTGATAATTCCCCGGAATTTATCTCTGCAATTGATGATTCACTTTCATATTCCACTCAGAATGATGTTAAAGTGCTTGCACCACTTATTGGAATGAACAAAAAAGAGATAGTTGCCAGGGCCATTGAGCTAAAAGCTCCTCTGGAGTATAGCTGGAGCTGCTATCATGGTGCTGATGTTCCCTGTGGAGAGTGTGAAAGTTGTACCCGTAGAAGAAGAGCTTTTGAAGCTGCAGGTGTCAAAGACCCTCTGCTTGTAAGGCTTGGCAAGGAATAAAATTTGCAGTTCTTTGAGTAATATGGTGTTATTTATGGAATGCTTAATTCTCGATAAGAAAACAGATTATGACGGAAGCCAGATTTCATCCCTATGGGCTTACAATCTTGCAGACATCCAGGAAGATTCCATCATAGCTTTCAGAGGTGGCTGTGATGTTAAGATAGAGCACATGATTGACCTTGAGGACAAGAAACAGGGAGACATGATATTCTCTACTGACATGGTTCATTTTATCATCGAGCATTTTGATTCAACCGACCTGAAACTTATCTATGCAAGACAGCGCCTGTTCACTGCAATAGTTAAAGAGATTCTTTCCGAATATCGCAGCGATATTGTCCGGCAAGGTGATGATCTTTTTGTAGATGATAAAAAATTGACAGTGTCTATTGCAAGCACATCAGCGGTTTCACAGAAAATCCATTTTGGGATTAATGTTGTTCATGATTTTTATGGAAGTTTTGAAGACCTTGGACTTGGAAACGATGATGCTGCAGACGTGATGGATAAAATAGCAAAACGATATTACAATGAATTTATCGATATTGAGAAGGATCTCAGAAAATCCAGACCATTGGATGTGATATGATTCAGACTTCTCTTAGTGAAGTGTTCTGTTCGGTACAGGGTGAAGGTCCTTATGTAGGATGCAGGCAGGCCTTTGTCCGGTTTACCGGATGCAACCTGAAATGCAATTATTGTGATACTCCTGTTGAGGCTACAAAAATCTGCAAGTTTGAAGCTGTGCCAGGTTCAAATGAGTTTCAGGAACTTGAAAATCCATTGACACCTGAAAAGGTCAGTGCGATAGTCAATTCTTACTCCGGTTTGCACTCTGTATCTTTAACTGGTGGAGAACCACTCATGAATGCAGATTTTATCAACATGCTTGAAACTAAAGCTCCGTTGTATCTGGAATCAAATATGACACTTCCACGTATGGCTAAAAAAGTAAAGGACAAAGTGTCCTATGTTTCAGGTGATGTGAAGCTGCTGCCATCAGAGTTGTTAGAAGATCCTGAGCTGCATCTTGAAAGCACAATTGAGTGCTTCAGGACTCTTAAAGTCACCAAAGACAGGGATTGTTTCTGCAAGATAGTTGTAACAAAGGATACATCCGCAGACGATATTGAAGGTGTTGTGGGAGCTATATCTGGGTATATTTCCAGTTTGATACTGCAACCTGTGACACAGAAAGAAATGCAGCCAAAACCCGGATTTCTGCTGAAATTACAGGAATCTTTCCTTAATGAAATTGATACACGAATAATACCTCAGACACATAAGATGTGGGGTTGTTTATAATGAAAATGAGACTTGGAATTGTTGATTATATTGATAGTGCCCACTATTTGCCAGGGCATGAAACATGTGGTATAGTTCACGGACACACTTACAAAACAGAGATTGTAATTGAAGGTGAAAAGAAAGAGACCGGAATGGTCATGGACTTCTATGAGATCAAGAAGGTCATAAAAGAAGTTCTAAAGGAATACGACCATGTGCTTCTCAATGACATACTGGAATTCCCAAGTGTTGAGAACCTGTGTGAGCATGTTCATGCAAATCTGTCATCCCGACTTGACTTTCCACTTTCAGTCAAGATGTGGGAAGGCAATGGTAAGTGGTGTGAAGTAAGTGCATTTTAAGGAAAATGAGGGAATCCGGAGTACTTTTGTTAATCGATATTTGTCATAAGTTTATACAAAGGTATATCTACTAGTTTCCCTTAAATTGAGCCGTGTTTATTGGAGCTGCTCAGAAACCATAGGAGCTATAAAAATGGAAAATGAGAAAGACGTTTGCGAAATAGAAGTTTCCAGGGATGAAGATGTCAAGAGAATGATAGCACAGCATCCTTGTTATTCCAAAGAGGCCCAGCACAAGTTTGGCCGTATTCACCTTGCAGTAGCTCCGAAATGCAATATTCAGTGTAATTATTGTGATCGTAAGTTTGACTGCGTGAATGAGAGCAGACCAGGTGTTACCAGCGAAGTCCTAAGTCCACAGGCTGCACTTGAAAAAACAAAGCAAGTGCTTGAAGCTTATCCGTTCATTAAAGTTGTCGGTATAGCAGGACCAGGAGATCCACTGGCAAACGATGAGACTTTTGAGACACTGGAACTCATCAAGAAAGAATTCCCTGATGTAACTCTTTGTCTGAGTACAAATGGATTGAATCTTCCTGATAAGATGCCTGAGCTTCTAAGAGTCGGAGTCACCACTTTGACAGTGACAATGAATGCTATTGATCCTGCAATAGAAGCACAGATGATCAGCCATGCTTCATATAAAGGAAAGGTTTACAAAGGTCTTGAAGCTGGTGAGCTAATGGTTAAGAACCAGCTTGAAGGTATCAGGATGGCTGTGGAAGCAGGTCTTGTTGTTAAGATTAACACAGTTCTTGTTCCTGGTATAAACGATGAGCATATCGTAGAGCTCGCGCAGAAGATCAATGAACTTGGTGTCTTCATAATGAATGTAATGCCACTTATCTGTCAGGCAAAGTTTGCTGACAAGACAGCACCAACACCGGCAGAATGTAAGGCTGTTCAGGACAAGTGTGCACCTTATGTACAGCAAATGAGACACTGCCGTCAGTGCAGGTCAGATGCATACGGACTCATCGGACAGGACATGTCACAGATGAGTGAAGAACGCAGGAACGTTATTAAGGTTGATATGAAAAAGAAGAGTTCATGTGGAAAGGAGTAAGTCCTTTTCACTGAAACCTTTTCATATTATTTCGTCATTTTATTCTATTAATTCTACTAATTGCAGGTGTTTTTTTTGAATATCGAAGAGCTTGCGGCAAATTTAAGAAACTTTGAAGGTGTCACCAGAAAAAAACCGATAGCAGATATCGTAAGTATATTTGAAACTGTCAGGTCAGAGTATGGCGAGATCATTGACGATTTTGGTGATGATGCAGCTATCATTGATATTGGAACTGATGATGTAATTCTGTTTGCAGCCGATGCTATATGGGGCAGGATCGTTAACAAGAGTCCCTGGTGGACAGGTTATACTTCCGTTGTTGTCAACGTGAATGATATTTCCGCAATGGGTGGACGTCCTCTTGCAATGGTAAATGTGATGGCTTCCAGTGACCTTGAATCCACAGAAGAAATCATGAAAGGAATTCGTGATGGTATCAGTAAATTTGGAGTTCCTATGGTTGGCGGTCATATGCACCCTGACACTCCCTACAACTCCCTTGCTGTTGCAATAATTGGAATTGCAAAGAAAGACTGTGTTATCAGGAGTGACAGTGCAAAGCCCGGAGATCTTGTAATAGTTGCCTATGACATGGATGGTCGTGTCGGAAAGAACTCTCCATATAGCTGGGATACCACCTCTTTTAAGGATGCTGATGTTGTGCGTGAGCGTTTTATGGTAATGCAGGAGATCGGGGAAAAGAAACTGGTAACTGCTGGAAAAGATATTAGCAACCCCGGAACAATCGGTACACTTGGAATGCTCTGTGAAGTTAGCAGGGTGGGTGCTTCAGTTGATCTGAGTAAGATTCCATGTCCTGAGGATGTTGATTTTGAGCAGTGGCTTAAGATATATCCGGCAACAGGTTATGTAGTCACAGCAAAAGCCGAGCATGCTGACGAATGTATTGACATTTTTGAAAAATCAGGATTAAAGGCTGCTGTGATTGGTGAGATCAATGACAGTCAGGTAATTGATATTTACAATGACAGCGGTAAAGCTGTGGTCTTTGATTTTAAGGACAGTGGAATTACAGGAATATAAATTGACAACAAAATGCTGTCCTGTTCCTGAATCTTTTTTTGAAAACTTAGTAAGATTAAATCACTAAATGCATGCAAAAAATTGGATATAAAAGAGAGCACTCTAATTAGTTTAACTCTCAATCCATGCCTGGAGTTCTTCATGCAGGAACTTCTCAGCAGCCCTTACCACTTCCAGACTTCCTCTAAGAGCAATCAGTTCCCTTTCATCAGTGTCCACAATTTGTATATTTACCTTCCTTTCAACAGGTTCAAGGTCGAATTCTTCTACAAGGTCATAGATAATGTATGAAGGGGTTCCAGGTGGTATGAGAAGGTCATAAAGGTCTGTAAGATCCTGTTCTTCAGGTTTGTTTTCCTTCTTTGTTTTTGATCTTTCAAGATCTTCAAGAGTAAGTTTCCTTGTCAATGTGATCACCGTCTTTCTGCTTTGATGGTCTAATACACATAAATAGTAATCGCTATGTACATTTCAGGACAAATACAGGTTTATGGGGTCTAACTATTAATACTGTTAGTTATAAAAATATAGATAGTGATGATTATTTTAAAATTGATATTGAGTGAGGTGCTTATGAATGAGATTAATTGATTTATCCGATGCAAAAGGACAGATTAGGGTTGAGTTTGGAGGATGTAATATGAAATGTCCTTATTGCGTTCACATACATCAGCCTGTAAAAGAATGGACTGTAGATGAGGTGCTGGATTACGCTCAAAAGTCTACAACTGAGAATGTGTATCTTGGGGGTGCAGAGCCGACTTTGCAGAAGGATCTGATGCCTTTAATAGAGGGCTTGCATGGGATGGGAAAACAGGTAATTCTGAAGTCCAATGGCATGAAACCCGATGTACTAGAAAAAGCTCTTCCCTTTGTTTATGGTTTTGTGCTTGAGATCAAAGCTCCAGGTGACGATGTAAAGGCGGTGATGGAAGTTACCGGAATGTCTGAAGAGAGAACGCAGAAATACCTCAAGCTTCTTGGTGAATCAATGAATATTGCAAAGCAGAAGTGGCTCAGGGTATGGATACGTGTTATTCCTGAATATGTGAATGCTGAAAACATGCCTCGCATATTACCTGACCTTGAAGGGGCTTCTGAAGTTATGCTCTACCAATTCATGAGCAACCCGGATTTTGATCTTTCATTTATGGGTCATGACTCACCAACACCTTCATGGAATGAGTTAAAAGAACTTGGAAATATGGTTCTTGAAAAGGTTCCTCAGGTAAGGCTTGTAGGAGAAAGGGGAAAACTGGTGCTGACCAAATAAGCTTTGAAACTTTGTTTTCATTGGCAATAGTTGTCCACTGTTGTCCATTCTGTTTATGGAGTGTTGATGACATTAATTGATAATCCTGTATCCGGGAAGTATAAGCGGCTCATTCTGGTTCCCGGAAATTGCCTCTTTTATAACCTTGAGCAACTTGAGCCTGATAACAATACTCTTTTTTTTATGGCTGAAGACCTGGCTTTTTGCAACCGCTTCAGATACCATAAACATAAACTGATTCTGCTGTTATCTTCAATGAGATCATATCGTGACTGGTTGGCAGAAAAAAATGATCTTGTTTATTATGAAATAGTGAAATCGCAAGACGTTGAATACTTGGAGAAACTTCGTGTTGTTCTTGAAGAAACCGGGATAAAGGACATCATAACTTATGATTTTGAATCGATTGGACTTAAAAATGTAATCACTAATTTTTGCAGAAATAATAGAATTAATCTGCATATTGTTGATTCTCCCGGATTTATGACTACTATTAAAGAGTTTAATTCACATCGTAGAGGCCGGAAAAAGCTCCTGATGAACAATTTCTACATTTACCAACGCAGAAAATCCGCAATTCTACTTGATGATAAAGGAAAACCTTCAGGTGGCAAATGGAACTTTGATTCACAGAACAGAGAAAGCCTGCCGGATTCTATCTATGTTCCTGAGATAATTCACGCTAAAAGAACTTTCCATACGGAGGCTCTGATTAATATTATTGAGAATATTTTTCCCTTAAATCCAGGTAAATCCTCATATTTTTATCTTCCTACAACCAGAAAAGATGCTCTTTTATGGCTCTATGATTTCATTGAGAAGCGTCTGAAAAACTTTGGTCCTTATGAGGATGCAATTATCAAAAGTGAATCTTTTCTTTTTCATTCGGTTATTTCGCCTTTGATGAATATTGGCCTTCTGACGCCTGATGAGATTGTTGAGAATGCTCTTGTTTATTATGAGCAAAAAGGCCAGGAAAATAATATTCCGATTTCGAGTATAGAGGGATTTGTAAGACAGATTATCGGATGGCGTGAGTTTATGAGGGGCATGTATCATGGTCCTGATATGCGTAAGAACTTTTTCCGGCATAACCGGAAACTGGATGACAGATGGTATACAGGAGAGCTTGGAATTGAACCTGTTGATGATGTGATTAGGAAGGTGAATAAGCATGGATACTGTCATCACATTGAAAGACTGATGATACTTGGCAATTTCATGCTTCTATGTGAAACTGACCCGGATGATGTTTATCGGTGGTTTATGGAGATGTTTGTTGATTCCTATGAGTGGGTGATGATTCCAAATGTCTATGGCATGAGTCAGTTTGCTGACGGCGGTACTCTATCGACAAAACCTTATATTTCAGGTTCAACGTATATTTTGAAAATGAGCGATTATAGGAAAGGTGAGTGGTGCGATGTATGGGATGCACTTTACTGGCGCTTTGTTAACAAAAACAGGGATGCACTTAAGAGTAATTTCCGTATGGGTATGATGGTGTCAGTCTACAAACGTATGGATAATGAAAAGAAGATAAGGCTTTCCAACATTGCTGAAGAGTTTCTTGGGACTTTATAAACTACGTTTTTATATAATTTGTTTTGTCTCTCAGCTAATTTTTATAAGATAAACCGGTACATTTATTCGTTTAAAGAATGTTATATAGGGTTGATCGAAATGCAGGAATACAAGTTAAAGCGTGGTTTTAAACCTGAAACGGATAGGATTCATGAATGCCTCAAAGAGGCTTTTCCAAGTGAGATCAAAGAAGAGGATGGTAAGTTTGTTACTTCTTATGGTGTTCTTTCCAAAATAACAGTATGGATAGAAGGCAAGAAGCTGGCTGTTGATACTGAGTCTGATACTTCTATGACAGATGATGAGCTTATTCTTGATTCTAACAAGCGTTTCAGGGATTTCCTTTACGCAGCTACAGGCTATACTGCTAAGGAACGTCTGAAACAGGCAAAGAAGGAAGTTTCCAAATAATTTTCTTCTTTTTTAAGCTCACGGAGTCACTGGTATGGACTTTCTGGAAAAACTGAAGAGCTTTGATATTCCAACTTGCCTGAGAATTTGTGCAGGAACCGATGGTTCGGTGACTTTCCTGTTGGAAATTATGACTAAACACCCGACTGCTGTTGTTACTGAGTATCAACACATCATTCCTGCGGATGAGCAAATGGCGGAATTGTTTGATGTGAATGTAGGTTCAGATATCAATGAACGTGTGGTGACCCTTACTGCCGGTGATGTACCTTATGTGTTTGCCCGCTCCCTTTCAGCTATTGAAAATATGCCCGAAGGTGTGCGTTCTGATATGATGAAGGCTGATATTCCAATAGGCAGGATTCTGCGTGACCATGATATTGAAACCCGCAGGGACTTTGAGAATATTGAGATTATGGAAGATGAGACTCTTTTTGGAGCACAAAAACTGCTTTCACGTTCATATCGCATTGTTCACCATAGCGGTGTGCTTATGTGGATCAATGAAAAGTTCCCTGTTGACACGCGCTGGTGTTTATAAATAATCGCTCTTCCAACCGAAAGCTTATTAATTGATTCTGTATATTAGGGGAGAGCACCCCCATATTCTGTTCGTGCCTCGGTGGCTTAGGGGTATAGCGCGTCCTTGGTAAGGACGAGGCCGTGGGTTCAAATCCCACCCGAGGCTCTTATTCTAAAGTTCAAAGCCTTCAGATTATTCATTGTATTTCTACAAATCAATTGTTGTAGATAAAAATTCTATTGCCATATTTTCTTCAATCACACTGTGTTAGGAGCTGAAGCCATGTTTTGATTTTTCGTAGGCATCTTTTACATTAAACAGCCAGCATCCAATGAATATACCTGATCCGGGTCTTGGTAAAATAAAAGCGAAAGTAAACAGGACTATCATACCAATAATTATTACTTTGCCAGTAGCTAACCGGCCACTATAAATCTGTCCAAGGCCAGGAATAAATAAAGACAGCAGAGCTGCAACAACTGGATTCTTTTGTCCTCGGGGTTTAGTTTGTTGATTCACAATAGTTCCGGTGGTAGGTGCTACACAATTAGGGCAGCATTCAGTATCATTGATTTCCATACCACAGTTTGAACAATTCATTATTATTTCACCAGTTTATTGAGTAGAGGTTATTAATAATTGCTATAATGTGTCATGTTCTTTTTATTTTCTGAATTCCATGTGCCTACTCTGTTTACAGATTAAATACCTGGAAATGCCTGAAAGCCCGCATGTGATTTTCAAAATGCTGGCATGCTGCAGCATATGTTTCCCATGCACACGCATTTGCAAGAATGATAGACTTCAGCGCAATATCAGGATGCAGATAATTTTCCAGAGTTTCAATGAATGCTTGCACATGTATGATGTAAGTGCAGCAGTATTTTGTTTCTTACGATACTGTTTTATCTTGTTGTATAGTTCCCTTTCGGTTTTTATGGGACTTTGATTCATATGAGTTAGTATGTTTTCAGCATATATGCCGATGTGCTAAGTGTAGTGAAAGTGATGTTATGGGGTCTTTATGTGAACCTGTTTTCATATTGAATGAGATGTACATTATTCATAAAAACAATTCATATATTTATACTACATTTTTTTTATGAACTATTTTAGAAACATTTATTACTATATGTGGTTATGCCTTCTATCTTCATAAATTTAAGGTGGTCATATTTTGAAATGTGAAAAATATGGTTCGGACATCAATGAAATGTCGAAGTCCTGTATCAATTGCGGTTTCAATCCCCAGGGATCAGGTAATGAAATATATGCAGGATTTGGAAAAAGGCTCATAGCTGCTATTGTGGATTCTCTTATTATTTTTGTTCCATCGATAATCATTTTCTTTGTTCTGGTTTTTGTACTCCAGGCAGCTTTATTTGTAACCTTCTTTGGAGGTAACATGGAAGGTGCGCATGCAGTAGAAACTTTAGGCAATATCATAGCATCTGTGTTGTCTTCAGGTATATTCATAATTCAGACGCTTTACTTTGCAGTATTTGAAAGCTCCGGCAAGCAGGCAACTCCGGGTAAAAGGGTGGCAGGCATAAAAGTAACAGATCTTCAGGGTGGAAGGCTTTCTTTTAGTAAAGCACTGATAAGGAACTTAGGAAAGATAGCCTCCTCTGTAATGCTTATAGGTTACATAATGATAGCTTTCACTAAACAACAACAGGGTTTGCATGACATAATCGCCGGAACTCTGGTTGTCAATGCAGAATAAACCTACAGAGATGTAGCATATAATGTCAGATCGAAGCCAGATAATAATCGAGTTGCTTTAGAAAAATAGTTGATCTGACATCTGACTTTTCCATTTTATCTATATTTCTATTTTGAAATTAATGTTATTTTATTGTTAAATTGTTATGCTTCTTCTGATATTAAAACTGAAAAATACTATGGTTTTTATTTTCAAAAACAGTATAAAATTATGTCGGAAGATTTATACCTGACTTTAGATAATATAGTTATGAAATTACCAAACGCAATCTATGGTGGTATACATGGAAAACGCAGACAATAATGCTAATGAGCTTTGCTTTTGTAAAGCAGATTTGAAAGATATTAGTCTTTTTATTGATCCAATGGCTGGCTTATTATGTCTTTTGTGAAAGACATGTGGTCTGTGTTGCTTCTCTATTTTATAGGTGATACTCTAACTACCTTATATGCATTACAGACAGGAAATTTCTATGAAGGCAATCCTATATTGTCTAATATTTTCCAGTCATATGGTTTTGCTTCTCTTATCCCGTTAAAAATCGGTTTTTTGTTTGTCATGTACCATGTTTACAACAATGCTGACAGGTATTACTGGAACATAACGAGATATTCTGTCGCCGGTATCGGCCTACTTGCAACTCTTAGTAATACGGTTACAGTTGTTCATGGATAAGTCGGAAACTGGGTAAAATAACCAATTCCGAGCAATGTATTTTCATATTTTGATTCTCAAAAGATATTCTATGGTTAAAATTGCTTACCTGTACTTACTTGACACAATGGCTGACTGGGAGCCAGGTTTTTTGATCGCTGAACTGAATACGGCTCGTGCATTTAAAAAAGATGCAGAAAAGTACACCGTAAAAACTGTTGGTATTACAAAAGAACCTGTTGTAACAATGGGAGGAATAAGAATAGTTCCTGACATAAGTCTTGAAGAATTAGCAATCGATGATGCAGGTGTATTGATCCTTCCCGGTGGGGATACGTGGCTTGAACCAATTCATGATCCTATCATAAGTAAAGTAAAAGAGTTTCTGGATGCAGGTGTTCTGGTTGCTGCTATTTGTGGTGCAACAATGGGACTTGCAAATGCAGGAATTCTTGATAGCAGAGCACATACAAGCAATGACCTCGAGTTTTTAAAGGCAGTTTGTCCGAATTACACTGGTGAAAAGTTTTATCGTAATGAACCTTCTGTTATTGGCGATAATGTAATTACCGCTACCGGTGTTGCTCCACTGGAGTTTACACGTGAGGTCTTAAGAGCGCTCGATGTACTTTCTGTTGAAACTCTGCAAGCCTGGTACAATCTGTATACTACTCATGAGGCACAGTATTACTATGCACTTATGGATTCATTGGAGAAGTAAGGTTTTGTGAAATTGGCGTTGTTTTATCGACTATACTGGATAAATTTGGCGATTTTATCGAGTATATTCGATGTCTATATTAACTTCATTTTGTCCTGAACCAACTCAATTGATACAGGTCTGCTACTATCTTTCAGACCCCGAAACAAAAGAACGTGAGATAAACGGTCTGCTCGCCGGCATGAAGAATTTCATAACGAATGAAGGATTAATAATCACTTCCGATAAGTTTGGCGAGGATGAGATAGAGGGGAAGAAGGTTAGGTATATGCCTTTGTGGTATTGGATTTTGGTAAATGAGACTTGAAATCGAAATTACTATTTCTTTCCTCTATTCCTCTTATCCTTCACATATATTAAAACACTCTTTCCTGAACCGCTATGTGTTCTTCTGTCGATGTCAAAGAGGCTTGTGGCTTCAACTAATTCTCCAAGTTTTTTGTAGCCATAGTTCCTTGGATCAAAATCGGGGCTGCGCTTGATAAGGTTTCCACCGACTTCTGCAAGGAAAGCCCATCCTTCCTCATCAGCAGAATCTTCAACAGCATTTCTCAGGTGGTTCACAAGTTTTGAATCTCCTTTAAGTTCATTCGTACTGGATTTTTCCGATTTTGAAGATGTTGAAACTTCAGATGCAGACGTTTCTTCTTTTCTCAGGTTCTCAGTATAGATGAACTTGTCACAGGCTGAAATAAAAGCTACAGGTGTTTTCTTTTCACCGAAACCGTATACTTTTAGTCCAGATTCTCTAATTCTCTGGGACAGGCGGGTAAAGTCACTATCACTTGAAACAATGCAGAATCCGTCCAGTTTCTCTGTGTAAAGCAGATCCATGGCATCAATAATTAGTGAACTGTCAGTTGCATTTTTTCCTGTGGTATATGCAAATTGCTGTATCGGCTGGATAGAATGGTCAAGCAATGACTCTTTCCATGAAACCAGATTAGGAGATGTCCAGTCTCCATATATTCTCTTCACACTGGCAATACCATATATCGCAATCTCATCCATCAACCCTTCTATGATTGAAGGCTGAGCATTATCAGCATCAATCAGTACAGCAAGTCTGTCATGTGTTCCATTTTCTTCCATATTTTATACTATCCTGACTAAATCAGACCAGAATTTTTCATGTATAAATTGAACAATGTAATCGCTTTGAATATACAAAGAAGCAACTTACTGTTGCCCCTTCCTCAAACTCTTCATTCTTTCAAGTTCAGTCTCAAGCTCCTGGATTTTCAGCTCATCTATCTTATCGGTAAGTTCGTCCAGTTCCTTGTCAGCAAGTTTAACTGTATCGTGGAGTTTTTCAACAATATTTTTCTCCAGGCTGAGTTTTTGTCTTTTTGTTTCGCTGATAAGGTCATCAACAAGGATCTTCCCTTCTTCCTTGCTTAATTTTCCGGTATCAACTTTTTCCTTAACGAACTCTCTGATTCTCTCTTCTGAAAGTGCTGCAAGTCCTGCACCGATAAGTGCTGCTGCTCCTAAAAGACCGACTTTTTTCATTTTATCCATATTATAACTCCCACTGTTTAGTTTTCGTAAATATACTGAATACAATGTTCAGATACAACCCCCGAATTATCATTGTATTGCCATAAATAAATGGGATTTTAACATATATCAAATCAATGGAAGATTAAAAATACTATAATCTTAAGTATTCATTAAAAAAGAAAGGCAGTACAGCACCTGTCCAAAAGTTCTGCTATGCCAGGACAATTTGATTAAACAATAAATTCTACAGTTTTATTTGTGTTTGCCACAACCGCAGCTTCTTCCAAGAAAAGTGGAAACCCGGTGTTTAAGATGGTGGATCTCATGCTCGCTCATATTATCGAGTATATCCTTGTGCTCAGTATCAATATGCTCAAACATATTCTGCTCAACCTCATCAAGACTATTTCCAATTGCCATATAGTTACAGCCATCGATTCCTATATCATTGCATTTAACCATTCTAATTTTCATAAAGCCTGCTCCGGTAGTTAGGAATGAGTTCTATACAGGTCGTAGGATATAAACTTAGTTTTTTGTTCAGAATAATCCTTTCTCCTTGCAGTATTTATTTACAATTTTTGACTTTTCTCTTTTCATACTGCTTTTTACGTAGCCCACATAAAGACTGCCTATCAATATTGGGAGAAACAGTGCATCACCAATATGAATTGTTAATTTATTTTCCAGCACATTTATCCAGTCTACAGAGTTATTCATCCCTACTACAAATGAATATAAAACGATAAGACACAATATTAGTCCTGTTCCAGCTACATAGATACCTGCAAAGTTTAAAGCCAGTTTTCCATCCATTTTCAGGTTTCTGGGTTTTCCGTTGTTGTATGTTTTTCCATTGAAGCAGTTCATAATAATAACGTATTGCTTATCTTTATATCTGTAAGTGTATATCATGAACGGATTATATAGTCCAAGACATTCTAAATTTTCAGAGACAAAGTCCTGTACATTCACATCTCTTTGTCCATCGCCTTGCAATTTAATTCCATCAAGCAATCTCTCTCCCACATAATTATCAAACTGATTTTTGAATTCATGTGGTTCAAACCCAAAAGGAATCATCTTGAAGTTTCCATATTTTTGTCCGGAGTATTTTATATCGGAAAAAGGAACTTCATTCTTTACAATAAATGATATTATTTCTCTGGTATTGATGTCCTTATCAATAGAAGATGTCAGATCAGTTGCAATAGTACTATGCTGAATTTTCCCCGGATAAGTCCCGATTTTTTGAAAAAAATCCTTTTCATGTCTGGGTTTTACTTCATTAACTATTATTGTTTTTCCTTTTTCATCTCTTTTTTTAACAGACTCTGACACAAAACGTGTTTTTATGTAGTATGCTATATATTCCACCTTGACTCTGTAACTAAGTCTGAAATAATAATATGGAATATAGATCCTGAAGCAATTTGATTCCAATCCATAGCGAGTAATAATATCTTCTGCAGACATGCAGCTGCTTAACATCGAATTTTTAATTTTCTTGAAGAACTTTTCTTCACCACTCCTGTCAGGCATAAACAAAACATCATTCAAGTTATATTGTGATGATTTAGTATACACTATTCCAACCCCCATCCTCCTTCAAATGTAAATTACAATAAGCTTTCAATTATTGTTTACATCTTACAGGTTTGATTATTCAGTATTATTAGATATTTGAATGTATATATTAAAGTTGGCTCTCTTTAACATCGTGTGGGTAAACGAAGTTTACCCGCCATCAAGAATATCATTGTATTCCTACACTTCTCAGTCTTCAATCCATATGATCTCTTAAAAGCAGTTTTAATTTTGTTGTTCAATCCTTCAACAACACCGTTGCTGATACCTTGTTTGATTGATTCCAATATCCCATGAGAATTTCTTTTAATCATCTTGGCCAATGTGATAATTTCCTTGATGTTGCTATGTGTTCCCCAATAATGCCATTTGTCAAGATATTCCCTCGCTACCTCTATATTTTTTATATCCCACAGACGTTGAAGTCCAAGCTTAAATCTGTAAGCTTTTGCTGTTTTAGTATCCAAATCTTTGATTGATCGAATCTTAGCTATTTCCCTATCCGATAGATTTTCAGGATTTTTCAACCACATGAATCTCGTTTTACCCAGATCTTTATTTGTTTGATACTCCTTTCTTCGAACCTTATCAATTGCATCATTCATCATTTTGACAATATGGAACTTATCGTAAACGATCTTAGCATTTGGGAAATATTCCCTTGCTCCACCCCTAAAAGCAGGATACATGTCCATTGAAATATACTTGATATTATCAGGGTCTATTTTTCTGGAAAGAACTTCCCTGAAGTTCTTGAAAACACTTCTTTTCTTTCCATTTTCAATATGAATTACTCTTGATTGATTTAGATCATAGAACAAGGTCACATAGCTGTGACCTTTTTTGACAGATATTTCATCTACTCCAATAGTATCTAACTCAGAGAGATCCATCTTTGCTCTGGCTTCTTCAACATAATGAGCTAGAATTATCCATACAGAATTTTCATGAATATTGATCAATTCAGCAATTGAAGAAACACTCATTTCTTTGGACATTGCAACGATTAGTGCTTCGAAAAATAATGTAAATCCAGTATTTTGTCTTGTCCATGGAACTTCTACAAGTTTTACATCATCTCCATCACACTTTGTTCGGGGAACTCGTGCATGAATGTATGTTTCATGATGGAAGAAATCAAGGTGTCTCCATACTTTTTCTTTGGTATCATGGAGATCACACAGTTTGTTGCAAACTGGGCAAGGGAACTTCGTTCCCTTGGTAAAATCTAGATAAATATCCATTCTTTTCTTAGAAACATTAAGATCAATGTCTTTCACATACCATGGAGGGGTTATTCCCAGAGCCATTTGAATCAAGAGTTTATCGTCCATCCAATATGGATTGGATGAACAGAATATTAAATTACCCACTCAATCTTGAGGAGATCCTTAAAGTTTAATGCAGCTATTTTATCTATCTTCAAAGTAAATCATATTTTGAAACATGAAGGTCAACGACATGAAAGCCATCCTCAAATTCAGTACAAGGGAAGAAGCAATATTTGGAAAATTCGACCTTCCCAGGGATGCATTTTATCCAATGATCCTTTCTTTGAAAGTTGGCGGTGCATGGAGCTATTCCACAGATGACCTGAAAAGCATCTCTGTGATGAAGGTCTTTACTGACTACGATAAGGAAAGCAAAACAGGCCATACTATTGAAGAAGTGTGGTTGTTGCTGAATCCCGAATGGGTATCAAAGGAAGGCATTGTTCACAGACTGGAAAAATGTGGTGGGAAGGAAGAGCGTTCCCTTGTCACAAGGCCTTATTCAGTTACACTCAGGGCTGAAAGGATAATAGTAGCTTCAATCAGCACAGCAAAACAGAAAATATTCATAAAAGAATCTACTGAAAAAACAGTATCATTCTCCGGGCCTTCCGCATTTTATGCTGCACATGAGATGGAACATCTGGATCATGTGGAAATAGAAGGCCTTCCTATGTGGGCTTTTGAATATGAAAAAGTAAAGGAATGATACTTACATCAATACTACAAGAACTTTTTATGGACCAATTGAGTCACTAATTAAATGCATATATTTTTATATACTTCATACATGCATTAAAAATGCAATACAGTTATTAAATAGATAAGCAATTTAGTGACTGGGTTAAAGGTACTGATTATATCAATTCTTACGGAAAACTTTCCGGTTTGAAAAAGGTGTTTACATGGGAATGTTAGATGACGTAAAATCAAAGAAAAAGCAGAAAGCTGCTGAGAACTGGATAAAAATGGGTGATTCAGCCAAAACGGTTGATAAACAGGTAGAATATTATACTAAATCACTGGATATCGATCCTTACAGTGCTGAAGCATGGTTCAAGAAAGGAAAAGCTCTTGAAAAAATGGGACGTTTTGAGGAAGCCAAAAAAAGCTTTGATCTTGCTATAGAGGTCGATCCGGACTATCAGGGTCTGATTGGTGCTACAGCCGGATCATCAGCCAGTGCGTCTTCAGCTCCTTTAGTGGAGGACAATGTTTCAGAGCCTGAGACTCCTGCACCGGTAATTGAAGAACAAATAGTGGAAGAAGAAATTCCTTCTGAACCTGAGCCAGTCACAACAGAAGAACCTTCTGATGAGGGTGTTTCATCATACCAGACACCTGTTGGTGACGAATCAATATTTAGCAATGTAATCTCAGGTGATGAGCCTGACAACGGCTCCCCTTCATATGCAAACGAAGATTATGTTGAAGGACAGGAAGAGCTCATCGAAGATCTCGATGCGGAACCTGAACCAGAAACATTTACCACACAGGACTTCGGGTATGAATCCCGCGAAGAACCAGAAGAGAACGTTTTTGGAAGCGGTTCAGTTTCAACATCAGAACCAGAAGAACATGATGTGATCTCAGGTTCCCCTTCAGTTGTCGAAAGAGATGAACCATCTGTATTCTCATCTCCCGAGCCAGAGGAAGAAAGGGAAGATACATTTTCATCTCCATCCACACCGGCATCGCAGGAACCTGTTTCATCTTACACCGCAGAAGAAAATGTAATTGGAAGAACCGAACCTGAAACAATAAGGTCTGAACCTGCAAGTGCTCCAGCAAGCACACCTGTGGATGCTTCAGTCCCTCCTGTCCCTGAAGCACCAAAAAGACAGGCAGCAGGATATGATTCATCTTCCAGCACCATAACAGGTTCTAAACCAGTTGCGATTTCAGGAGCTGATCTTGTGGATATAAGGATACCATTGAATGAAACTCTCAAATTCTGGGCAGTCGGCGTTGTAGCAATGCTAATTGTCCTGATTCTCTCCAAGATACTTTGAGACTGGTATGTCGCAGGTTAAAGGAGTTCAAAATAAAAAGAGATATCCGGTTTGTAGGATATCTTCATTCTTTTTTAACTCGGTAGAAAACCTCATATTGATAGCAATTATAATCTTGATATGGCTTCCAGAGTTAGGCATCATTCGATTGAATTTAACTTCTTTTAGTTGGTTCCAGTAACTTTTTGCCCTTGCTTCTTCTTCGTTATATTCACTGTTTCCATCGGTACCTGAATATCTCTCTTTCACCTGATGATTGCTAACATTTTCACATAGACTATACAGAAAAAGAGCTCGTACACTCTGCTTTTGAAGGGGGAGAGTTTTCAAGTATCTCTCTCCATGACTCATCAGTAAGTCTCTCAGACATCGGATACTCAAACTCATAATATGTCATTACAGGACCAGCACCCATGAGAATCCTGCCATCGGGTAACTTATAGGCCACGACTACCATATCCACATATCCTACACCTTCTTCCAGCACATTGCCTGAATCTGAGTCAGTATGCACGTCTGCCACGATTGTGGTCTTCTGGTGTTCTTTTTCAACACCAACCATCACATTTTCAAGCTCTTGCCCAAACGATTCAATAAAATCATAGTCTTCCTCAGAGAGCTCTTCATTCTGCAATTCCTTTTCTGAGATCTTCACCAGTCTTTCAAGTACGTCTTCCAGGTTTTCCAGGCGAATGATGGAGTAGGCATCAAGAACTCCCATTTCCTCCAGATCGCTATTTGTCATTCGTGTAAGGGCAAGTAACCTGTTGTAGAATTCCGGTGCAGGCTCGACATAACCCACAACTCTTTTCGTCTCTGGCCCGGGAGGAGGGCTTGATCTTGTCTCATAGCTCTGTTTAGCATAGAGTATCGTATCATGCCGAAGTTCTGTCCATGATGCCATACTTGTTGTGAGTTGCTTATCCTGCCATGCTTCTGTTTGCATGAAAGTTGGATACCCTGTACCGTAATCCTTCATAAGAGGTTGCAGTGTATAGAGATGAGACCAATACAGGTTCTTTGCCCAGTCCGAATCATTGAAAGCATTGAATTCGGTCTCGAGTTTCTCGTACTGTTCTGTGTATCCGGGCTTTGAAGTGTCTCCCTGTGCTTCAAGATATTCGTAAGCTCTTTCCGAACCAAGAAGTGCCATTACATCAAGGCTTTTCGGCATGAACCTGTCATCTACGGCAGGATATACAAGATTCTGGAACATATAGGAATCCGGTGTGAATCTCTGGCCCATAAACCTGAATCCTTCTGTGTCTTCAAGTAACCTGTCTAGTTCTTCAGGGCCAGTCCCCTCAATTATTACATTCCCAGTGCCGCCATATATTTCGGGACTTTGGTATATCGCAAGTTCTGCCTTTAATGCTTCAACATCAAGGTCTTCTATTGTTCCGTTTCCTCCCATTACAGAATTAAGGGCTTCTATGTACTCATATGGGCCCAGGTCATCTGAAAAACCAACATAGAATGCGGTTACTGTGTAAATCTTTTCCCAGCTTTCCATAAGTTGCGCTTCGTTTTCCAGATGAGAAGCTATAAGGCTGGCACTCCGTGTCTGTATCCTGGCATCCCGGTCAGGATCTGCAGACTCTATCAGGTCACCCTTAAGCAACATGCTCATACGGCCGTGCCACATGACTGCCTTGAAATAGTTTTTAAGCTTTTCCGAGTAGGTGTAGTGTCCTCGTGGGACATACTGGGAATAATCTTCCTGATAGTTGAATATGGGTGAGAGAGCAAATCCTTCATGTCCCTCTATGAGTGTGAGTTCTGTTTCCACTTCCTCCTTCACATCATAAGGGATTTCAAATGTGTACTCTCTGGCTTCTTCAGGACTAAGCTTTCCATCTCCTGAGAATAAGGCCTCTTCTTCATCGACTGCAAGTTGTTCAACGTCAGGCTCAAGTAGACTCAGCGCCACTGCAAAATACGCCATATTCCTTCTGGCCGCTTCTTTTGTTTCTCCTGTTGACGTTTCATAATCCTCTATGGATTTCTGGAGCAGTTCGTTGTCTATTTCCCATATGGTATTGTAGAACTCATTTTCCTCTATACGTCGCAGTGTTCCATCGAACTGGATATGATATAAATGCAGCAGGGAGTCTGAGGTTATGAATATGGGGATGTCCTTGTCTTCAAGTGTTCCGTACATGTCAGTGATAATCTCTTCTTCCGGGTCGAAGGGATTTTCCATAACTACAAAACCATTTTTCTGAATTTTTTTAATAGCATTCTCATCGAGGGATACATGTGAGATGAATTCATCGTAATTCGCTATGTCCTGTGTATCAAGCGGAAATTTGTATTGTGCTGCCTGAAGTTCAACATCAAGCGGTTCAAGATGGTAGTATTGTCCGAAGGATATTTCCCTACTTCCAGATTTATCAATAGTCACTTCTTTGGTTGACAGCATTGATACACTATCTATAGTTTCTTTTGTATTGTTAGGCGTACTGGAATTATCAATACATCCTCCAGTGAACAAAAAGAGTAAAACGGTTGCCAGTGTGAGAAACTTGGTGGATTTTGATTGCATGTTTTCTTTTCCGTTTGTAATTTGTGAACAGAAGATGAAATATAAATTGTTATTAGATTATTTAACAATTATTAGAATTTAATATATATCATATACTATTGTACGTTATATTTAAAAAAATTGTATGAATATATATTACATTTTCTTAAGTCCAGTTACACTTATTGTAAGGATCACTGAAAATTTGCTGATGTCAATTCAGCTTCAAATCTGCTGGTTTGTTTAAATATTATGCTCAGACCTCTGCTCCCACGTAATTTCAATACTCATCCTTATCTAGAATGAAAACAAAACAGTTCCACTAATGTTTGGACGATTCAGGTATAACGGTAATGTATTTTACGGAGAAGTTAATGGAAATAAAGTCACTTCCATGGAAGGCTCTTTTATGGAGTGCGAACTCTCCGAACTGGAAATACTTCCACCTTCAAATCCATCAAAGATTGTATGTGTGGGTTTGAATTATCACGACCATGCTACCGAACTTGGTATGTCTGTCCCTGAAGAGCCGATTTTATTTATAAAACCACCTTCAGCTATTATCGGGAATCACGGAAAGATAATGTACCCGAAAATAAGCACACATGTAGATTATGAAGCAGAACTTGCTGTTGTTATAGGAAAAAGATGCAGGAATATAACTTACGACAGGGCTTACGATGTAATTGCAGGCTTTACCTGTTTTAACGATGTGACCGCCCGTGATCTGCAGAAGAAAGACGGACAATGGACAAGGTCTAAGAGTTTCGATACATTTGCGCCGGTGGGCCCTTTTGTAGTACCTGTTGATGATTTTGACCCTGAGAATGCTACTATTGTAAGTCGTGTAAATGGCGAGGTAAAACAGGACTCTAACATCAGCAACCTGATATTTGATGTTCCTTATCTGCTGGAATTCATTTCAGGAGTTATGACTCTGGAGGTTGGTGATATTATTGCAACAGGAACTCCTCCCGGGGTAGGTGAAATTCATCCGGGAGATGTTGTTGAAGTGGAAATTGAAGGAATAGGAATTTTGGTCAACGAGGTTGCATAATGCTATTCGATCAGGTTAACAAAGAGCTGGAACTTTCTCAACGTCATTTGGAAGTTTTAAAAGTAGTTGTTGAAAGAGGACCAATCGGTATACTCAAACTTGCAGAGGAAACCGGAATGCCAACACATAAAGTGCGCTATTCTTTGCGTGTGCTTGAACAGGAACAACTGATTAAACCCTCATCTCACGGTGCGGTTGCAGGAGATTCAGTTAAGGATTTCCTTTCTGATTTTGAACAGAACATCAATGAACTTATTGATAAAGCTGAAGCAGTAAAAAAGATAGGTACTTCTTTTTAAATGAAATTAACAGGTCAGCTTTATCTGACCATATATTTTAAGTTCAGTTCTTATAATTCACTCTACTATATTGATAGTTGCAGTCCCGAAGCGATTCGGGTTCATGAAACTTAATAATAGTTGATATTTAACGCTCACATTTGAGTTTCCCGGAGATCTATAATGACTTTAACTGACGACGATAAAAAAACCATAGAGAAATATGCATTGCAGAATGCTGTAAAATACGGCCAGGCACCACAGATAGGTGCAGTTATGGGTCGTGTAATGGGCGAATGTGCTCACCTGCGTCCAATGGCAAAGGAAGTCGGACCTGTTATACAGGAAGTTCTTGCAGAAGTTGCCAAGGAAACTCCAGAAGATTGGCAGGCACGTCTTGAAGCTATTGCTCCTGAACTCATAGAGGAGCTCAATACAAAGAAGGAACCTGATAAGGGTCTTAAGGCACTTGATGTTGAAGAGGGACAGCAGGTCGTTATGCGTTTTGCACCAAATCCCAATGGTCCGCCAACTCTTGGAAGTACCCGTGGTATCGTTGTCAATTCAGAATACGTGAAGAAATATGGTGGTAAGTTCATCATACGTTTCGATGACACTGACCCTCAGACAAAGCGCCCGATGATGGAAGCTTACGACTGGTATGTAGATGACTGTAAATGGCTCGGTGCTGACCCTGATGAGGTAGTCATTGCGTCCGACAGGATTCCAATGTATTATGACTATGCCAGAAAACTCATTGAGATGGGAAAAGCATATGTCTGTTTCTGTGACGGTGCAGATTTCAAGAAATTCAAGGATGCAAAGGAAGCATGTCCTCACAGGGATCTAAGTCCGCAAGAGAACCTCATGCATTGGGATAAGATGCTTGCCGGGGAGTATGAGGAGAAATCTGCTGTCCTTCGTATAAAGACTGATATAACTCACAAAGACCCTGCTCTTCGTGATTTTGGAGCATTCAGGATCGTTAAGGTTCCTCACCCACGTCCGGAAGTCGACGATAAGTACTGTGTCTGGCCTCTTCTTGATTTCGAAGGTGCTATTGAAGACCATGAACTTGGCATGACTCATATCATCAGGGGTAAGGACCTGATGGACAGTGAGAAACGCCAGACATATATCTACAATTATCTAGGCTGGGAATATCCGAAAACAACTCACTGGGGTCGTGTGAAGATGCACGAGTTCGGTAAATTTAGTACCAGTGCATTGCGTAAGTCTATTGAAGATGGTGAGTACTCTGGTTGGGACGACCCACGTCTTCCAACACTCCGTGCAATGCGCAGGAGAGGTATTCTTCCTGAAGCTATTCGCAAGTTCTTCATTGAAATGGGTGTCGGAGAAACTGATGTCAGCATCAGTATGGACACACTTTATGCAGAGAACCGCAAGCTTGTTGACCCAATTGCAAACAGGTATTTCTTTGTATGGGATCCGGTTGAAATAGAAATCACAGATACAGAACCATGCACAGTGAATCCTTCACTACATCCAACAGAAGACAGAGGATGCCGTGAGATAGAAGTTGCTGATAAGGTGTATATCTGCAGTGAGGATACTGAAAAACTTCAGGTCGGTTCAAAACTCAGACTTAAGGACCTTTTTAATGTGGAGATAACTTCCACAGAACCTCTGCAGGCAAAGCATATCGGAGATTCAATCGAGTCCGTGAAAAAGGAAAAGATGAGAATCATCCACTGGGCTCCAATGGATGGTGTTACTGTAAAAGTAATGTCACCTGACGGAGAGTTTATCGGTATCGGTGAAAAGCAAGTTACAACAGAACTTGATAAGATAGTCCAGTTTGAAAGATTCGGGTTCTGCCGTATCGATTCTGTTGACGATGAAGTTGTAGCTTATTACACACATAAGTGAAAGGATTCTAAAATCCTTTCTTATTTTTCTTTTTTCTTAATCGTCAGCTTGCAACTCTGTTTTGTTATTTCCTCATTATGATGAACTTTTCATATTCGCAAGTTAACGGCGTAAATAAAGAAATGTTTATATAATTGTGCATGGTTGCACATCTAGGCTGAATTTCTTTTTAAAAAAACAGCTTTAGATTATCCAATTGGTTGGAGGTAATCTTGGTGGTATATAATAAACAACAAAAAACAAACACTCTTTGCAATAATTTACAAAAATCAGTAGCGACGCTTTTTATTTTTGGAATATTCATGGCAGTATTCGTAAGCTCCGCTTCTGCAGCGACACTAACGGTTGGCTCAGGTGAAACATACACATCAATCAGTTCTGCGGCAACAGCCGTATCATCTGGTGATACCATTCTTGTTAAACCCGGTATTTATTCGGAAATCGTCGATCTTCAATATAAGACAGATGTCATAATAATGTCTGAATCAGCTAATCAAGTTGATACGATGGTAGCTGGTTTCGATGCAAATTATGCACGTAATGTGACTATCACAGGCTTTAATATCAATGGGACACTTCTCGGAGGTTCTTATGGTATTTATTCCTATGAAGGACGCAACTTAACCATAGAGAAGAATACTATCAGTGGATATCTTACTGGTAATGGCATAATAATAAAGAATGCAAACTATAACTTGTTCGCTGATAATACTATCACAAATAACAAATACGGTGTCTATATTGATTCAAGCTACTACGGTACTTCTTCTTATAATACTATTACAGGAAACAATATTTCCTTCAATACCGATTACGGAATAGTTTTTAATGATATGTATATATCAAACAATCTTTTCTACAACAATTATTTGATGAACAGATACAATCATTTCTCAGCAAGTGCTGTAAGTATCTGGAACACAACTAGAAGTCCAGGTGTCAACATTATCGGAGGTTCATATATGGGTGGTAACTACTGGGGCAGACCTGATGGAACAGGCTTCAGTCAGACACATATAGATGCTGATGCTGATGGTATCTGTGATGAAGCTTATGTTTATGGTGCAGATGTAGATTATTTCCCTCTTGGAGGTTTTGCACCTATAGGTGATGTTTCCGGCTTGGATGAATCTGCTGTTGGGACTGAATGGATAGTATGGAACTGGACCAATCCTTCTGATTCAATGTTCAATCATAGTATGGTATATCTGGATGGTGTTTTTCTTACCAATACCAGTGAAGAGTCTTTCAATGCAACAGGACTTTCAGATTCAACAAAATATGAAATAGGAATAAAAACAGTTGATGTACTTGGAAATGTTAAACCTATTTGGGTCAATGACACTGCCACAACACTTGATGGTACTGCACCTGCGTCCGTAATCGGTCTTAATGAATCAGAGACTGGATATACATGGATAAACTGGAGCTGGACTAATCCTGCAGATCTTGATTTCAACCACAGCATAGTATACATTGACGGTACTATCTCAGGAATTACTTCTACTGAGTCATTCAATGCAACTGGACTTGTTCAGGATACGGTCTATGAGATAGTCATCATGACTGTGGATACTTCAGGTAATATCAACTCAACTTCAGTAAAAGATACTGCAAAGACTGACTTGCAGATAGTAACCCCAGTTACAACTTCTACCGGAAGCAGCAGTAAAAAATCATCTGGTGGCAGTACTGGTACTTCTCTGAGAATTATTTCTCCGGAAGAAACCTCTGAAGACGAAACAGTTGATAAGCAGAATGCTGGAGTTGCTGATCTTGAGGAAACTCCTTTACAATCTACTCCTGAAGAACCATCAGATGTTGGGAATGAAGGTGCAGAGACAGGTTCTACAGCAGGTTCACTGGTTGAAAAAACAGAAAGTAACAGTACTCCTGGATTTAGCATTTTAGTTGGTATGGTTTGTATGCTATCAATAGTATTAATTCACAGGAGAAAGGATTGATTTTCAATCCTTTTCATTTAATTTCATTTTTATTACTGAGTTTATCCAAAAAGTCTTTTTTCCAGTTTACTGTTTTACTTAATATGGAATCTCATCCCAAATGCAGTTTTTCACGCCCTATAATTGTTATTAGCAGATGTCTTGGTTTTGATAACTGTCGCTATGATGGGCAAATAGTTTCATTTCCTTTAGCAGAAGCCATGAAACCATTTGTTGAACTTATTGATGTGTGTCCTGAGTATGATATCGGACTTGGGATTCCCAGAGAACCTATACTCATAGTTGAAGATACCGAAGCTGATGTCAGTAACAGGAAACTGATACAACCGGCAACAGGAATTGATTTGACTGATAAGATGACATCATTTTCAAGGTTCTACCTTGAAAAACTGGATGATTTTGATGGTTTCATACTCAAATCTAAATCACCTTCATGCGGAATTGGTACTACTAAAGTATTTCCTGATACTGAGACTGAAGAGTACACTCATCATGAAGGGAACGGATTCTTTGCAGAAACAGTAGTTCATAGGTACCCGGAAATTCCTGTCATAGATGAGGAACAATTTAAAGACCCGATGAAGAGGGACCATTTTCTTACGCAGGTATTTGTTCTGGCATCTTTCAGGGATGCATCCGTTTCATGCAAACATCATTCACTGGTGCAGTTTCATACTGCAAACAAGTTGCTTTTCATGGCTTATGAAAAGCGTACAATGACAGCGATGGGAAATATTATAGCTAACAGGGATAATCTCCCGGTTGAGAAAGTGTATGAGGATTACAGTAAACTTTTGACGCAGATTATCTCAGAGACTCCTCAAAGTGGTCATGTTATCAATGCTTTAATGCATTCATTCGGTTATTTTTCACGACATTTAAGTGCCGGTGAAAAGTTCTGGTTCATGCAGCAATTACAAAAGCTAAGGACAGATGGATCTTTGATATTCGAATTAAGGCAATGGTTCATGGTAATGGCAGAAAAATATGATGTTGAATATCTTTCAAAACAGACACTTTTCTGTCCGTATCCACCGGAATTATCTGTTTAGTTTTCATGAATTGTAAAAATGATGAATATCTCAACGCACACTTATCAGTATCAGATACTTTCATATCGTTTGAATTTCCATATTGTATTGTCGGTACATGTCACGTGGGGAATCTAAAGGAGATGCTATTGTGGAAGACAATAATGATATTGAACTGGCAGATATTCAGGAATCTGATGAAGATGAAAATTTGATAGAAGTTTGTCCTGTATGTGGCAGTCCGGAACTCTATTATGAAGCAGGTGGGACTGAAGGTCTTTACCACTGCAAGTATTGTGGTTACATAGGTGCCTTTGTTATCGATGCCAATCCAAGGATGATGAAGCTGATACGTGACGAGTACGAAAGTAAAGCACGTATTTCTGAATAAAATGAAGCTAAAAAGCTACGCTTCCGAGGCGCAATTAATTAAAAAAGTATGTAACAGGTGGCTTTAACCACCTATTGTTTTTAGCTTTAAATTAGATTTATGTTTAAACTTTTGCAGGGACAGTTTTTACTTCTGTCTTCCTGATTTCCACCCTTCTAAGTGGGTAGATGGACTTTGCGTTCCTGTAGATGTTTGCGGAAAGCTTGCCCATGATTGCTTCTTCGATAAACTGCTCGAAGTTAAGCTCTGCTGCACGTTCCAGTACGATCTTAGCCATTACTTCTCTGATGCCTTTGATCTGGCTGGTTCTTGCTCTCTTTACAGTGAAGCATATTGGCTTTACTCTGATGACGTATCCGTCCTTTGTCTTAACATCAAGGTTTGCATCGATTCTTGAGGTCTGACGCTTTACAATTGAGCGAAGGTAATCTGTTGTAATCTCGTGACCGAGGAATCTTGTGTTTGCAATGTCACCGCTGACATTGTTGATCTCGAGTCTGAGCTTTGTGTTATGCTTTGTGAAATCGTTAGCAATCTCGCCGACTGTGGTCTCAACGACACGACCGATGAGCTGTTCAGGCTCTTCTGCAGGTGTAACACCAATGTTTGTCCTGCTGATGAATTCCGGTGTTTCTACGTTGTACCATGTCTTTGACTTCCATTTGTCTAACTTTCTCTGCACTTTCCTTGCCAAGTAATAATTCCTCCAGATGAGTGTGATTTAATGATATAAATTCAATGAATATTTGTAATCTGTAATTGTTCAACGAGCTGTCATAGATAATTATGAAATAATGTATGCACTGATAAATTGGCTTTCTATAGTATGCATATCCATATATAAACAAATCGGTTGATTGTTTTTCCAGACTTCATACATACTATTGTATCCTGATCAGACAGGATTATCCGCAAGGTGATCCGGTGCTTACAAAAAGTATTTTATGAATTAATACTTCTCTTAGTCAATCACAATTGCAAAAATCTCACTTGATTTTCAACTACAAAAAGAGGACATCAGATATGAATCTTCCACTCAAAACAATCAGGGATACAAAACCACTGGTTCATCACATCACAAACTGGGTAACTATATATGACTGTGCCAATATGACAAGGGCTTTTGGTGCACTTCCTGTTATGGCCCATGCGCAGGAAGAAGCTGCAGAGATGACAGGCATTGCATCTTCACTCGTTCTTAACATCGGAACTCTCACAACAGAATTGATCGATGCAATGATCATAGCAGCAACCGCTGCAAACAAGAAGAACATACCTGTAGTTCTTGATGCCGTAGGTGTTGGTGCTACATCTTTCCGTGATGAAATGGCAGCAAAGATACTTGATTCAGTTCGTGTTGATATCATCAAAGGCAACTACTCTGAAATTGCAAAACTCGCAGGCGAGAATGCCCAGACAAGAGGTGTTGAAGCAACATCTATAGATGCTGACCCAAAGCAGGTTGCAAAGGATTTTGCAACTGCAAGATCCTGTGTTGTTGTAATGACAGGTGCAGAAGACATTATAAGTGACGGACAAACTACTTTCGTGGTAAAGAACGGTCACGAGTCAATGGGAATGATAGTAGGTACCGGATGCATGGCTGCATCGGTTATCGGCTCGTTTGCCGCTGTCAATGAAAACTACTGTGATGCTGCAAAGGATGCACTCTGCTATTTCGGAATTGCCGGAGAGCTTGCAGCCGTAAACTCAAACGGTCCGGGTACATTCAAGACATACTTCTATGATGAGGTATTCAACCTTTCAGACGAAAAAGCGCAGTCCATGATGAACTTTGAAGAGTGCTGAAACCGATGACCCATAAAAGAGCATTGCTGGATGAAATTGATTTCTACCTTGTGACAGATTCCGGTCTGTCCAAAAAAGGTACACTCTCTGATGTGGAAAAAGCTGTTGCTGCAGGATGCAGGATCATACAGTATCGTGAAAAGTCCATCAGTACAAAGGATATGATACTTGAAGCAGCACAGATCAAGACACTATGTGGCAACGAATCAATTTTCCTTGTGAATGACCGCGTTGATGTTGCTTTAGCTGTCGATGCTGATGGTGTACATATTGGACAGGATGACATGCCAATTGATACTGCAAGAGAACTTCTCGGACCAGACAAAATAATCGGTCTTACTGTTCATAATATAGAGGAAGCTCTTGAAGCACAAAGAATGGGTGCTGACTATGTGGGTCTCAGTCCAATTTTCAATACTTCTACTAAAAAAGATGCCGGAAACGGTATTGGTCCTGAAAGTATCCGTCCTGTAAAAGATACTGTCAATATTCCTATTGTTGCTATAGGTGGTATCAATAAGCAGAATAGTGAAAGTGTGATACTTGGTGGTGCTGATAGTCTGGTTGCTATTTCCGCTGTTGTTTGCAGTGATGATGTGGAACGGGAAACCAGGGAATTCATTGACCTGATACAACAAATCAAATATTGATTTAGATGCCGGATTTATCTGGAATTACTGATCTAATTTCCTCTACTATTATTATCTACTGCATTGTATGCTGTGATGATACATAGTATAGAACCACCTATATTTTGATTTTGAAATAAATGGATAAAAATTCCGCAGACAACAATTCTATATAGTTGTATATTTATAAATTTATACTACTTACTATATGGGGAATTATTTTGCCAGCGATCAACGATAAAGTGACACTTGAAAAAATGCTTCAGCGCATGTACTGGATAGAAGCAGAAATGGAGCAACTTGGCACCTGGGAAGCACGTATTGAAATGATGGATGAGAATGTCGCTGCACTTGAGACATTATCTCATGATTCTGACAGACATGGGGAAATTATGAAAAAGTGGCTTATTAAGGGAAATATCCCTATCCCGGAAGAAACACCACACGGTCTTCCTAAGCATGTATTTGATTTTGGTGGTTGTTCAACTCAGGAAATGTTCAAGACTATAATGAAATATGAAATACTTGCAATGAATGCCTACAAAGATATGAAGAATACCAATCCTGACGTGTTAAATCAGGTATTTTCAACTGAAGATGATGTGAATGAATTCCTTACTGATATAGAACAACTGATCAAAGATGAGGAAATGCATGCAGGCATCTGTGAAAAACAGGTTGGCGGTTATACAACAATAATGTATGGAAAATGATACGTTCTGAAAAATCAAATGAGAGTTCATTCCCTCATTAAACATGAAATAAAAAAGAAAATCAGAGGAATTTAATTCCTCTTGGAATTTCTCCTACCTTTTTCCTGAATTCCTCAGGCCAGTTCTCAGGGTCAATTCCCTTCTGTGCAAAGAAAGCGGAAGCCCATCTTTCAAGTCCCACACCGGAACATCCTGACCAGAGTTCCTCACCGGACTGGCACTTGACATTAAATCCTGACGGATATTTGTTTCCGTTGACGCTGACATTCTGGAATTCCAGCCATTCAGCATCCTCACCACGGTAAGGAAGTACAGCTTCATAATCTGTTGTACCTGCTTCAGTCTGCTCGGAAACACCGGTAAGTCCTTCCTGTGCCATAAACCATGGAGTCACCCATGCCTTTCTCCATTCAAGATCAAGGATCTCGTTGAAAATGTACATGTACTTTTCATGGAGTTCATTTGCAGTCTTGATAACCTGTTCCTTGTTTCCTACCCAGAGAATCTCGATTCTGTGGAACTCATCAACACGTTCCATACCATGGATTCCGCCACTCTCATACCTGTGTGAGGTTCCTGACCTGTCGAAAACCTTTATCGGGAACTCGTCGGTTGGTACAGTCTCACCCTGCAGGTATGTCCAGAAAGGAGGACACTGGGCATAGCACATTCCGCCGATAGGGTCTCCAATCTTCTCCTTGATAAGTGAAGTTGGAACTTCAAGGGTTACCTTGTAATGATCAATAACCTCTTCCCAGAACTCAGGATCCCTTGTCTTTGGAGGACAGACATAGTAAATCTCAGGATAGACACCTTTTGCATGTCCTGATTTCTGCCAGACTTCCCATGGTACAAGTTTCGGGAAGATCATTTCCCTGTAGCCAAGGGGCTCGAGAAGTTCCTCAAGAACTATTCTCTCAAAAGTCCTGAACATCCTTGTAGACTGCGGACCATGTATCCACTGTCCCCTGCTGGCACCTCTTTTAAGCCATCCGGCTTCCATCATAGCCTTTGTAGGATCTTCGTTGAATTTGTGGTCTTTTTTCTCGCTCTGCCAGAGGATATTCCAGTGTTCTGTCTTTCCACCGTAGGACTGCTGCTCGATCTTGTCTTCCATGAGGGAGAGGATCCTGTCAGGCACACGGTTAGACATCGCAGATTCATCAACATCAAGAACTAACTTGATAATTCCATCTGTATATGTCATTTCAGTAACATAAGGAATCTTCATTGGAGGTAGTTCTTTTTCAGAAGGAACTTCAATTGTGAATGACTCTACCTCAACTCCACGGATACCAATCTTGAACTCTTTTCCAAGTTTTCCTGCAAGAGGTTTTCTCATACGGAGCAGTGCATCGTGGACACGTACATGTCTGCCGGATTCAATAATGAGTTTAATCCTGTCTCCCTCTACTTTCCATCCTGTGACTTTTGCACCCTGTCCTTCCGGTGCACCCTTGGTAAGAATACTGTGATTAGCTTCATGGATATATGCATCAACAACTTCTGCAACCTGAGTCGCATTGGCACTTGTCTTAAGTGCACACTCCAGCCTGAACTTAAAGTCGATTGCTATTCCTGCACCTTCCGGTTTATCTGCCGGACAGCATTCATCTCTTTTCTTTGCTTCCATAGATTTCCATTCCTCTGTATGATTGCGATTGGGAAAATAAAGCAGCTATAACTGCTTTTTGTGAATTATGATTATTGATTTGCAGCCCTCAGGCTACTTTATGCAAGATGTATCTTTTGCTAATTAAGAGCTTCTCTTAATTGGTTCCTCTCCAAGAGTTATTCTTTTAACGGAAAAAAACATCTAAGGCAAAAAAGAGGTGCTCTATGAAAGTCCTGATATTAGGTGCAGGAGCAGTGGGTCTTACCCTTGCTGCAAAATTATCTTCTGTTTGTGATGTACATGCAGTATGCCGCCAGAGACATGCTGATAAGATTAATTCTGATGGTTTTAAAATGACAGGCATTTGGGGTGAAGCTACCTGTAAATTCAGTTGTTCAGAAGATGCTCCAAAAGATGATTACGATTATATTTTCATTTCCTCGAAGTCCACTGCAACTGAATCTATCTGTGAGCAGTTTGCAGATGTCATTAAAGGCAGGGAAGTTATCAGCATGCAGAATGGTATTGGCAACGAGGAGATTATTGCCAGATACACCGATAAGGTAATCGGAGGCACCATAATCACCGGTTTTGAATGGGCAGGAGATGCACAGATACATGTGTCTGTGGAAACCGGACCAATGAATCTAGGAAGATTTCCTTCAGGACTCGATGAAAGTGTAATTCGGCTAGTAGAACTGGTAAAGAGTGCAGGCATTCAGGTTAGCGGTTCAGAGAATATCATGAGTTCTGTCTGGTCAAAAGTCCTGTACAATTCAGCCCTCAATCCCCTTGGTGCGGTCATGGGAGTTCCATACGGTAAGCTTGAAAACTCACACGCATGGACTATTATCGAAAACATTGTTCATGAGGCTTTCAAGGTCACTGAAGCCGAAGGTGTTGTTCTTCCATGGAAAACAGCAGAAGAATACCTAACTTTCCTCCATGATTTCCAGCTCCCGAATACTGCAGAGCACCATTCATCCATGTATCAGGATATCACTTCCGGCAGGAAGACCGAGATTGATTTCCTCAACGGTGCAATAGTCTCAAGGGCAAAGAAACTCGGAATTGATGCACCATACAATACGTTTATTTCAGAGCAGATACGCTTCATGGAAGCATTGCAGGCAGAAAAACTGCAAAAAACATAAAAGATTGAAAACTAAGGTCGGAACAGTGATTATATGGCAGTCAGGTCAGTAAGTAAACTTGTGGAACTGGGATTTGAGGCTGTTGAAAAAGAAATACTTGAATGTACAGACTGCCAGCTTCATGAAACCGTAACTAACAAAGTAATCAGTAAAGGCTCCCGAACCCCGAGGGTTGTTTTTGTTGGTGAGGCACCCGGAAAGAATGAAGATGAAACCGGTGTCCCATTCTGCGGAAGGGCAGGCAAGAACCTTGACGGCATGATCGAGTACATGGGACTTTCAGGCGATGAATATGCTGTTATAAACACTATCAAATGCCGCCCTCCAAAAAACCGCAATCCTCTTAAAAGTGAAATCAAAGCCTGCAAACCATTTCTTGAAGCACAAATTCAATTGCTAAATCCTAAAGTTATTATTCTGCTGGGAAACACAGCAGAAAAGGCATTTTGTGATGGTGAAAAACTAGAATGGGGAGTTCCTAGAGCAGTAGATGGGAAATATACTCTTCTGAAAATATATCATCCTGCAGCACTCATCTACCAGCGTTCAAGGATTGAGGAACAGAATACGCTCATTGATAATAACAGGTACCTGTGGGAATAGGGATAAAAAGACAAAAAAGCTCTTTGGGAATCCTGTTAATCTGAGTGACAGCACATTGCGAATCCGCTGCACGGAAGATAATTAAAAGACGATTGTATTCATACAAGAATTCTACAGAACTCATATGAAAAAATACAAGTGTTTGCAGATTATTTTGTTTTTTATTGTGGGAAAACGCCGGCTTCGCCGGACCCTTCGGGATCAAACAAGTTATTCATAATTTACGATTAATTAGTTTACAACCCGCCTTTAAGTTTTAATAGCAGGATTTTTACAGAGCCAAAAAAGAGAAAGGAAGCTCACTCTTCAAGATTTTCAGCTATTTCTTCCGCCAGCTTTGCATTCATCATTAAATCATCAACAGTGGCGATAAGTGAAGTTATCTTTTCTGTTGAAATATGAATGCACACACTGTCATCCTTGATTTCAGTATGCATATTTGTCAGGTTATCAGGAGCCAGTGAATTTGCAATTCTCTTAGCTACCTGCATGGCACCTTCATCTTTGAATTCAATAGTTGTAGTAATTTTCATTCAGTCTGCTCCTGCTTTGGGAGTTGTTCTGCAACTATCTCGTCAACCTTAGCAATGAACTGCTCAGCAGTTCCCGGTGGAATTGATGCACCGGATGCAACATTGTGTCCACCGCCTTCGCCACCAACTGAATTTGCAGCCTCACGGAGTGCAAATGAGAGGTCAAGTCCTTTTTCCACAAGTGCACGGGTGCCCCTTGCGGAAACTTTTACAAGCTCATCAACCTGATTTACTGCAACAAAAGGCATATCGGGATTTACATACCTGACAAAAGTACTGGCAATCATGCCTGTAGACTCCATGTCGGTGCCTATCAGGTAACCGATACTTGTTCCTTCTTTGACCATGTCCATGCCTTTTTTGATATTCTCCACAATGGATATCTGGTGAGAGATTGCCATATCCCTTGCTTCTTCCAGATGGGTTTTGTCTTTCAGGCATATGGAAAGTCCCATGCCATATTTTTCAGCCTTGCCACAGGTATTGAGAATTGCAACAAGGTCGTAAACATTGGAAACCATCTCATTATTCAATATGTAAACATCACCGATTGCAGCATCCACAGCTTCAGGACTTGCATTCTTTGCAAGTTTTAATGCAACAGCTGAAGTGAGTGCTTTTGTCTGGTCAGGATTAAGGTCTTCGATATTTCCCTCAATTCCAAGGAAATCCAGGAACTCAGCTATCTTCTCACTGTCACCGGTTATATCAAGATAAGGTTCAGGCGTGTATTCAAGCACTTTAGCAATTTCTCCATCACCGATTTTCAGTCCTTTTTTGATTGAAACAACTTCAGCATTCACAGCCTCTTCAAGAATGTGGCCGTTAAGGGTGCTGAAAATCTGCTTATCACCCACAGCACCTGCAATGGCAAGTCCTGAGAGGTCAACATTTGCAGGTTCCATCTCCATTGCCACAAAAAAAGTGACTCCTGATCCGGATATATGCATAGCACCGTCTATTCCCACAATATGCGGGTTTACCAGTACTTTAGCAGGAGATTCTCCAACAGGAACGTGGTGGTCAAGTACAATAATATCCTGTTTAATTTCGGAGATTATATCTGACTGACCGCTACCCATATCACAGAAAATCACAAGGTCATCATCTGCTGTAGTCTCCTTTACCATTTCAACTACAGACTTATCGAGACGTGGCACAATGGATGTATGAAAACGGCTATCCTGTCTTAAAAGAGCCTGGCAGATAATACCGGCTGATGTCAGCCCATCGGCATCATTATGGGAAATCACACGTACGTGCTCGTATTTTTCAATTACATCTGCCGCTTCACGTGCCAGTTCTTTGAGTTTTTGCATCTCAATATTTAAGTTCATCCGAATCTCCGAATAAAGATAGCAACGAGCCTTAATTAGTTTTTCTTCTGTACATAAGAACTTCACCGGGCATGGTTGAACTTCCGGCTTCCATTACAGTACCGATATTGATACTGGAATTAATACCTGTATGCACATCATCACCCATAATTACACCAAGCTTTCTCCTTCCGGTGTCAACAACCTCGCCTTTGACAACTGACTTTACATTCTTGTTATCATGCCTTAGATTCGCAACCTTTGTCCCGGCACCGAAATTACAGTTAGTTCCTATCACACTGTCCCCTACATAACTTAGGTGGCCGACATTTGTGCCATCCATAATCACAGTGTTCTTTATCTCTACTGCATTTCCAATACGGACATCATTACCAATTGCAGTTGAAGCTCTGATAAAGCAGTTTGGCCCAATATCGCAATCATCGCCTATAATTACAGGACCCATGATGTATGCACCGTTTCTGATAATTGTGTTTTTACCAACCTTTACATTACCATGGAGAGTTGCATAGGGTTCGACTGTTCCTTCACAGGTATTATCGATATTCTCAAGCAGAACTTTGTTGGCATCCAGAATATCCCATGGCCTGCCAATGTCAATCCACTCAGTTTCCAGAACTTCATAGCCAACATTAAGACCATCATCAATCATCATCTGCAGAGAATCCGTAATTTCATATTCTCCCCTTGACGATTTACCGGTTTTATCAATGTAATCGAAAATAGCTTCATGGAAAAGGTATATTCCTGCATTTGCAAGATTTGTAGGCGGGTTTTTAGGTTTCTCAATAATCCGTGTTACTTTATCCTCATCGGTTTCGATTACTCCGAACTGAGAAGGATTTTCCACTTTCTTAACACTGATAATGGCATCTTCTGTTCTTGATACAAGGTGAGCTATATGTTCAGTGCTGACAAGCATGTCACCGTTAAGAACAATAAAATGACCATTCACAAAAACCTTTGCACAACCAATGGCGTTTGCCGTTCCAAGCTGCTCTTCCTGGCGCACGTATTCAACACTGATTCCAAGGTGGCTGCCATCTTTGAAATAATCCTTAATAGCATCTTCACGATAGCCTGTAACGATAAGGAACTCTTTTACTCCTGCCTCGATTGCCGCATTGATGGTATGTTCCATCATTGGCTTGTTAGCGATTGGAAGCATCACTTTTGGTTTTGATGCAGTGAGAGGTCTCATACGTGTGCCTTCACCGGCAGCCAGAATCACTACTTTCATTTGAGGCACTCCTTTACTATATTCTCAACCTTAGCATGCAGCTTTTCAACATTCTTTCTGGCTTCTGCTGTGACCCTTATCTTTGCCTCGGTTCCTGATGGCCTGACAAGCACCCAGCCGCCTTCCATATCAACCCTGATACCATCAATGCTGGAAACTTCACCCATGCTTTCTAGTTTTGAACTGACAGCCTGCATTACAGCAGATTTCTTATCATTGTCACATGCAACCGTGCTTCTGAGTGTAGGATATTTTGGAAGTTCATCCCGCAGTCCTGAGAGTTTCTTCTCTTTCACAATGTCAACAAGCAGGGCTGCTGCATAAATTCCATCCGGGCAGTAGGAAATCCTTGGGAAAATCCAGCTTCCTGAAGGCTCCCCTCCAAAATCAGCTTTCAGTTTCTTCATTTCCTCGGCAACATAAACGTCTCCAACCCTTGTGTGAACAACAGTGGAACCGGGCATGGAATCATCAACTATCATTGATGTATCAACAGGAACCACTATCATGGGGTCCCCTTTACACTCAAAGCGTGCAAAGATTGCAAGCATCTCATCACCGGAAAGGAAGTCACCATTTTCATCAACAGCCATCATTCTGTCAGCATCACCATCATGGGCAATACCCAGTGATGCATCGAATTCCTTTACTGCTTTTTTAAGCATCCAGAGATTATCCTCTTTTGGCTCGGGGTTACGTGCAGGGAAATGACCGTCAAGCTGGGAATTTAGTGTGATGACCTCGCATCCCATCTCACGTAAAAGGAAAGGTGTAATTGTTCCACCTGCACCGCCTCCACAATCAATAACAACACGAATCGGTGCACCTGTGGAGTGGCTAAGTATCATATCCATGTGGTCCCTTACAGCATTTCCGTATGTGGTGATTTCACCCACCATATTCCAGGGAACATAAATAAAATCTTCTTTTTCGATAATATTCTCTATCTCTTCCTGCTGGGCTGAATCAAATGCCATCCCATCAGGATTCCATAACTTGATTCCAACATCTGTTGCAGGGTTGTGCGATGCGGTTATCATTACACCGCAATCATAATTTCTTGCTGCATATGCAAGTGTAGGAGTTGTCACAAGACCAACCCTTGTAACATCACAACCTGCAGACATCAGACCGGAGATTACTGCAAGCTCAATCATCTCACCTGCCACCCTTGGATCCCTGCCGATAACAGCATTCTTTTTTGATTTTCCAAGAGCCATTCCAACTTTCAGTGCCAGGTCTACGGTAACTTCTACATTTGCAAGTCCGCGGATACCTGAAGAACCAAATAACTTCATTTGCTATCCTCTCTAAAAATAAAATGATTATTCTACGGTCACACTCTTTGCAAGGTTCCTTGGCTTGTCAATGGAACAGTCCTTTGCAAGTGCTGTATAATATGAAAGCAACTGCAATGCTACTGATGAGAGTACAGGTGACAGTAGTTCATGTGCAGGTGGCACGCGTATCACTTCATCCACATACTTTTCAATTTCTGTATCATCGTCATCTGCTACTGCAATGACTGTCGCATTACGTGCTTTTACTTCCTTGATATTACTCAGTATCTTCTCGTAGGTGTGTCCTTTTGTGGCTATTGCCACAACCGGGGTCTCATCTGTGATTAAAGCCAGTGGACCATGTTTAAGTTCACCTGCTGCATAACCTTCAGCGTGTATGTATGATATTTCCTTCAGCTTCAATGCACCTTCCAGAGCTACAGGGAAATTCAGGTAACGACCAATGAAGAAGTAATCTCTCTTATCTGCAAACTGCACAGCACATTCGTTAATCGTATTCTTCCTGCTGAGCACTTTCTGTATCTGGCCGGGGAGCTTCTTTATACCAACAATAAGGTCTTTTGCCTCGTTGGCACTGATAACTCCTCTTGTTCTCCCAAGGTTTATAGCAAGCATATAAAGTGCCATAAGCTGGGCTGTGAATGTCTTTGTTGCTGCCACACCAATCTCGGGCCCGGCTCTGGTATAGAGCACACTGTCCGATTCCCTTGTGATTGTACTTCCAACTACATTTGTAATTGCGATACTGCGGCATCCGTAAGATGCTGAACTTCTGACTGCTGCAAGAGTATCGGCTGTCTCACCTGACTGGGTGATTGCAATTGTAAGTTCCTCTCCGCAAAGAACCGGATTACTGTACCTGAACTCTGATGCAGTTTCAACATCAGTATGCAAACCTGCAAGTTTCTCAAAAAGGTATTTTCCGAGAATGCCGGCATTCCATGAAGTTCCACAGGCTATTATAGTAGCCCTTCTGAGCCTTTTAACCTCCTCGGGTTTAAGATATATTTCTTCAAGCGTAACAGTTCCTTCAAGTTCAGAAAGCTTACCTGCAAATGTGTTTTGTATGGAAGTTGGCTGTTCGTGAATCTCTTTGAGCATAAAGTGTTCGTAACCTGCCTTCTCTGCAGCTTCAAGGTCCCATTCGATTGTTTCTGTGTCTCTTGAAACTGAGTTTCCTTCAAGGTCATATATCTCAATTGAATCTGGTCTTAGAAGACCAATTTCATTATCATTTATGAAAATGACTTCTTTTGTATACTTCAAAAACGCTGTAACATCAGATGCTGCATAGTGGCTTCCATTTCCAATTCCGATTACAAGTGGGCTGTCCTTTCTGGCAAAGGCAATTATTCCAGGTTCATTATTGCAAAGTGCAGCAATGGCATATGACCCGTCAAGTTCCTTTATGGTTTTAGCCAGTCCGTCCAGAAGGCACATTTCGCTATCACAGCTCATGTTGAAATGTAAAAGATGTGCAATAACCTCTGTGTCGGTGTCTGACTTGAACTCATATCCCTGCTCTATCAGCCTTTCCTTGAGTTCCAGGTAATTCTCAATTATGCCGTTGTGAACAACTGATATATCTGATGAATTATGAGGGTGGGCATTTCTTGTTTCCGGTTTTCCGTGTGTGGCCCATCTTGTATGTCCGATTCCCACATTTCCTGATACATTTTCAGGGATTGCCCCTTCAAGATCCTTTATTCTGCCTGCTATCTTATATGTCTCAAGTTTTTCATTGAAAACAGTTACACCGGCTGAGTCGTATCCTCTGTATTCCAGCATCTTAAGTGATTCAAGCAATATGGGTACTGCCTGCTCATTCCCGATATATCCAACTATTCCGCACATTTTTCTCACCTCTGTCTACTTTAAAAGTGCATTTGTTGGTACATCCTCTGAAATCGTTTTTCCGGAACTGATACGACAGTTAGATGAAACCATCTTTCCGGCATGTACAAGTACATTCCCACCAATATCAGTGTCATCTCCAATAACAGTTCCAAGCTTTTCAGCTTCATGAAGCTCATTTCCAAGAATAATGTGAAGTTCTTCACCTTCTTCTGTGATGAAGTTAGGACCTGTTGTAACATTGCTTCCTACAACAGAATTCGATATGTTGCTGTGTGTGCTTACCCTGGTATCGTTCATTAGTATACTGTTTTTGATATATGAGAATGAAGCAATAGATACATTGTTCCCAACACTTGTCGAAGGTAAAATTACAACATTTGGACCAATATCGCAGTTGTCACCAATAACCACAGGTCCCACAATATATGATCCTGCCCTGATGGTTGTGTTTCTTCCAACAGAAACACTTCCTTTTATGCTGACGCAATCTTCTATTTTTGCTTTTGAAAGGTCAGTTTCAAAGTCTCCGAGAATAATTGTGTTTGCCTCAAGCAGGTTCCATGAATAAGCTGCATCAAGCCACTCTGCATTTGTTATTGCTGTCGTCACAGGTATTCCTTCGTCGATCATCATTTGAAGGGTATCTGTAATTGCATATTCGCCGGTTGTTGATACGGTTGTCCTTTCTATCATTTCGAAGATATCTTTTTTGAAAAGATAAATACCAGTGTTAATAAGATGACTTATGAGCGTCTTTGGCTTTTCGATAATCTCAATAACATTTTTTCCTTTGGCAACTATTACTCCATAACCACTGACATTGTCCTTTTTGCAGGTGAGTAGTGTTGCGTCCCCCTCTTCTCCATTAATCAGATCTGCAATGGCATCAGGTCCGATTATATTGTCTCCATTCACGACAACAAACTTTTCCTCATTTCCTATCAGATTACGTGCCTGAAGAATTGCATGTGCTGTTCCTATCTGCGCTTTTTGTTCTACGTACTCTATTTTCACACCAAAATTTATTCCGTCTTCAAAATAATCCATGATACGCTCTTTCTTGTAACCGACAACAAGAATGATCTCTTTTATGTCATTCTTTACAAGAGCGTTGATAATATGTTCAAGAATTGGTTTGTTTGCCACTGGAAGCATTACTTTTGATCTTGTGAGCGTGAGAGGCCGGCATCTTTTTCCTTCACCGGCTGCAAGTATGACAGCTTTCATGGCATATAATGCTCTTTAAAACAATTTATAAGTTACCTTTATAAGTGTTTTAGATAACTATAGATTTCTCCTCACGGATGAGCTTATGTATGAAACTATCGCTGGAATGAGAAACTGATTAAAAAGAGAAAGTTTGTTTGACCAATCGGCCAAACAAGAATGTATTATTGAATCTGAACTTGCTTATCTAGTGATGAGCATCTCAGCTGTTTCTGGCTTGTATTTCCAGTCAACTGGAAGAACCTTTGCAGACTGGTAGTATTTAACCAATCTTCTTATTTTGGACTCGGTGTTCTGGAGAGCACGCTTGTTGTGTACATCCTTGTGGTTGTAGCTCATGTGCTTTCTCATTCCGATTGCCTTTACGATAAGGTTATAGAGATCTTCAGGTACAGGGAACTTCTCACCATTGTCCTTAAGGATCTTTGTGATCTTCTTACCGGTTGCAAGCTTAACATCAGGTACACCATACTTGTCCCTGAGGATCATTCCGATCTCGCTTGTGCTGATTCCCTGCTTCCAGAGATCAGTAACCACGGTTGTTATTTCTTCATCGGTCATTGTTGACCATGAAGGTACTTCTGTGCGAAGTGGTCTTGTAGGTCCGGAGTTTCCTTTCCTACGGGTGTGCATTTTTGCCATTATCTTCCTCCTGATAATTGTAATTTGAGTTTTGATTTAATAGGTCTATATTGAATTTAGATAGGATTCAATATAGAATTGATGTTTTGATCCTTATCGAACCCTTGAACTTGGGAGTCAGTTCGATAAAATGTTAATGTGATTGGCGAAGTGCTACCTATGAAGTCAATCATCTAATATATATGTTATGATTGATGCCATACGACTTTCAATATGAAATTTACTTCACCAGATCATGATTATAATATCTGCGCCACCAGTATTTGCCGTCCTGTATACTTTCGAGAGCTGCATATCTGCGAGTTCAATCCTGCTGCTGTTATCTGATGCATTGCACATAAGTGCAACAGTCCGATTGATTTCATTACTCTGAACCTCAAATATATACTCTGATATCAGGTTAGTATTCGTATCTTTGATAAGGTCATGTACCGTATCCACAAAGTCCAGACTGATACTTTGTTCTTCAGGTGTCAGTTCAATATTAAGCCCGTAAAGGTCGTTTACAGTGTAGTTCATGCAACCAAGTGCACTTTTGATTATTGGACTGCTGTAATTTGCATTGTCTGGTCCCGCAATGCATGCAAGCTGTTCGCTGTCTACAGATATTTCAGTACCATTAAGTGATGACAGGTATTCATATGGGAATACAATGTCAGTGATTATATCAGAAGCTCCTGTGGAAGCTATTTCAATACTTGAATTGAACATAGCACGAAGTTCTTTGTCGGGATTTGGTGAGTTTACAGCAGAATAGATGCTGCTCTCATTGAAAGGAAAATAAATTTCATCTCTGGTTACAGTATATGTAACAGGTAACGATATTCTTGCCTTCTGTTTTACAGCATCCACAGGAGCTGTTTCGCCCAATATAATATCACTGTGTATATTGTATCCTGAAACAGGTTGCCAGTGTGCTTCAAACCTGTAATTATATCTTTGCCCTATTGTCTTTTCAAGATGCTCTTCAATAGCATTTTCTGTTTCAATACTCTGCATCTTTGTCATGGGATTTAGTGGTTTTTCAGTACCATTATTTTCCATCACCAGACTTAGTGCAAGGCCTTCTGCCACCAGGTCAGAAAAGGTTCGATGCTGCTGTTCTTTTGCAAACAGTGTTTCTTCTGCATTTTCAAGGATGGAATCTTCCGATAAATTAACTTCAATTCCAGCAAGTTCTGCAGGTTTCACTGTATATTGAAATTCTTCTACAGTACTGCTCATAATTGTGTTCATGAGTCGATTATCCATGTCCTGTGCAGAAGAATAGGATGCAGAGCGATATTGCTCATCAGCTGCAATGGAAGGAAAAAGTATTACTGCAGAAACAGATACCAGCACCAGGAACAAAATAGCGTCTATGCTGGATGAAAAGGCTCTGTCATCTTCTACAAATATCATTTATATCACCGTTTTTAGTTTTACTTTCAGGACTTCCCCTCAACTCCATCCATTCTGCATAATTTTCACAGTTATTGATCCTGGTTCACAGCGCGCATTACTTCCAAGTTCAATTACTACAGGAACTGATGCAGCGGTGACATCCCTTCTATTCAAAGAGTTATTTCTATTGCTAATTATCCAATGATAGTTTCCGTCATCTGTTTGTACTTCTACATAGAAGTCAAGGTTAGATGAGAATCTGTGGAAAAACATGTAGTGTGCATTCGGGTCTTGGGAAGGGTTTGACAGAATGTCCAGTGTGTCTGCAGAGATAAGCTCCTGCCTGCTTCCCTGAAGTGATGGATAAGATGCAATGTCGTTTGCTATCATTGCAGCCTGTTCGTAATTCTCAAGTGCATGAGAGTTATCATTGAATGCTATAAATGTCTTTGAAAGGATAGCTGCAAACACAACAAAGCCAATAACAACAAGAGCTGTGGCTATGATATCATTATTCGGTTCCAGAAGTGCGTTCTCATCACTGGTAAACGAGGACATATTCAAGTCCATTCACCTCGCCTCCGTTTCTAACATATATTGTTGTTTCCTGAATACAAAGTTCCTTACTCATGTTCAGATAGAGTTCATCAGTTCCTTTTTTATCAAGAAAATCAGTTACATCTGCGTATGGGAAAACAGAGCTTATAGGCTGGCTGATGTTGCCATTTGCTCCGAACCTCAAAGATAACATATCACGGAGTTTATCGTGACTAAAGGGAAGTGTCCTGTAACTTAGCTGCCTGGCGGCTGAAATGTCCTTTCCTTTCTCTTTGAGTGTGCAAAATATATACTCACTACTAATGGATATGTTCAGGTCGCTTATTTTGCTTAATTGCATCTCAGAGCTTTCAGGATCAAATGTCATGCAGTTAAGAGAATTACCTGAACGGGATGATCCTGCCAAATCTATATTTGAAGCAATTTTTGTGGCTATGGTTTCCACTTCATCCTTTCTGGCAATCTCTGCAGAACTGCCAGCAAGACTATAAACTGCCATTAATATTATTACAGTAGCCAGGATTAGTGCCGTTTTTGAGAGCAGTAAGTCTGCCCAGGCAGATTCATCTGTCATCAGATGACCAATGCCAACTTCTTTTCGTTTTTTCATTATGGCTGCGACTTATCACAAAGTATAATAAAAATTTTTCCATTTTGATCGCGGACACTTTCAAGAGTCAATACATGTGGTCCGGGACTGAGAATAAAATAGCCATTTAATGTCTTATTAGAATAGGATGCAGATGATTCTCCTATTGTCTGCTTTCCATTTATTTCAAAATAATAGTTCTCAGCATCTGAAGGCCAAGAATTTTGATTTTCAGGGATTACCCCAAATATTATCTCCACACCTGAAGGAACATTCACATCAAGCGTGACAATGCTGCCTGCTCCTTTAGCTGACATTTGTTCTGCATTTGATTCTATTTCAGAAATGATTGTTCTTGTAATGTATGTTTCCTCACTTTCAATCAGTGAAGAAACTGCTCCTGTCATCAGGATTAGCAATGCTCCAATTGCTATGACAGCAACAACCATTCTCATGGGGAGGGCATCTGCCGCCCTCTCATTTTTCAGGAAAGTTTCAGAAAAGTTATTCATTTGTTTGTGAGCTTTTCAATGACTTCATCGATACTCAGAAGTTCCTGATCACCGCTTATCATGTCCTTTAACATGACCTTTCCGGCTTCAACTTCTTTTTCACCGATTATTATTACATGTTTTGCGCTAATATTGTTTGCATATGATAATTGAGCTTTGAAGTTTCTCTTCATCAAGTCATTGTAAACTGGCATGTGTTTCCTGAGTTCATTGGATGCCTTTATTGCATCAAGACGTGTGCTTTCCTTTGCGATTATCACAACTGGCACATCATCAGGTGCTTCAAGCTCACAGACTTCCATTATCCTGTCAAAACCAAGGCCAAAACCTGTCGATGGTACGTCACCACCACCAAAGAGCTGGATAAGCTGGTATGAACCGCCACCACATACCTGATTCTGGGCACCGAGACCTTCTGCGTAAATCTCAAAAACAGTTCCTGTGTAATAATCAAGTCCTCTGGCAATTCCAAAGTTTATTGTGTATTGCACACCGTAGGCATCCAGCATAGTAAGAAGTTCCTGAAAATCATCTATCTCTGGCAGGTCTCCAAGAATATCTCTTGCTTTTGTAATTGCATCATTGCCAGTGAGTGAGATAAGTTCGATAAGTTTCTGGCGAAGGTCAACAGGAGCGTTAATCTCCTCAAGGAAGTTGTCAAGTCCTTCATAATCTTTTTTGTCAACAAGTCTCATTATTTTGCTCTGGTTCTCGGTTTCAAGAACACTGAGAAGGTGCCTGATAACTCCAAGATTGTTTACGTTCAGGTCACCTTTGATACCAACAGACTTGAGCATCTCGGTTGCAAGTGCAATTACTTCTGCATCTGCGTCCATCCTTCTGCTGCCAATGAGCTCTACACCGAATTGCCAGAACTCTCTGAAGCGTCCTTTTTGTGGTCTCTCATACCTGAAACAGTTCTCGAAATAGAATAACTTCAAAGGCTGTTGCTGTGCCTGCATCTCGTTGACATACATTCTCATTACAGGTGCAGTAAGTTCAGGACGAAGTGTCATTTCCCTGTCACCTTTGTCAGTGAAGTTGTAAAGTTCTCCAATAACACCTTCACCTGATTTTAGGGTAAAGAGTTCCAGGTTTTCGAATGTAGGTGTGATAATTTCACTGAATCCCCAGTTCCTGACTACTTGGCGCAGTATGCCTTCTACATATCTTCTTTTTCTCGTGTCTTCCGGGAGGAAATCACGTGTTCCTCTTGGCTTTGTGATCTTCATTTTGTGTCAACCTGATAAGTGTGAATTGTAAATATCAAATTTTGAATGTAATTGTCTGAATGCTGTAAGCAACTATTGCTTAATAATTGCTGAGAAAGCTGAATGGAAAATTACAACTTCCAGTTAAATTATGTCTGCTAGTATAAATGTAGTATATTTTATAGTTTCGATTAGTTCCCGTATGTCTGAACAAATTCCTTTATGGCTGGATTTTTGATGTTTTATTTATGTTTCATATAAATGAATATTGATATCAAATTATAAACTTTAAATTAAAATAGAATAAAATCATAAAGTTTAAATATTCTTCTTACCTGCAATGTCCAGCTCAAAAAGCTGAAAAAAGGTAAGTCTATGATATCCGATCCCAAAAACGAAAAACGTAGCTTTAGCCAGGACACCCGGGCTTATATCCCGTTTGCGGTGATCGGTATATTCATTCTGCTTTTTGCAGTAATTGCATCGATATGCCTGACAAAGACAGATTATGCACTTGCTGAAGTGATACACAATACGGATACTACAGATATGGAAAAGACCGCAGTTGAATTTGCTTCCTCTGACCTTGCACGTTGCCTTAATTATGCAGGCATGGAAGCTCTTGCATGGCAGGGAGAACATCCGGTCATAAAGCCTGAAGATCTTACTTACGAACCAATGGATTCTGATGGTTTTTCCGTAGAGCCGGATAACAGGAATATCGAACCAGGGGACAATATAACGGTAAGTGTCACTCTTCCTTCGGATGTTTTTGAGGCAATATCATGCCTGTTTTCCGAGAAAACAAGAACTCTTATCCTTAAAAGTGATTCCGGGACAGTTTACCAGTCCATATCCTATGATGAAACTCATTCATTCTGGACATGTTCAGAATTTGGAGAAGAACTGATTATTCCTGTTAATGCGGAATATGGATACGCATATCTTGTGCTTGAGTACGATGGTGAGGAGAAAGCGCTAGACTGGCTCTATGTGGGCAGCAGTCCACTGAAAGACATCACATTGGAGTATTTCAACGAATACCTCAGTACATCATATCAGGAAAACCAGCACACTTTCAACAATTATGCCATCAATATCGATCCAGATGTTTCTCCCCGGCAGATAAGGATTGATACAATCAACGGTACACTCAAAAGAGAAATCAGTCGTTCCCCTGCGGATGATCTAGGCTATCCAATATACTATACAATGACAGTTGAAAATCTCAATTATACTCTGGTAAACCTTGCAGACAATAGTACAACAAGTGGTTCTATGAATGTGACTGCACTTATCACCTCAAGGGAGCCTTTACTTGAAGAACTGGTGAACGAGTATAAAAATGAGCTAAATGACGGGATTACATCGGACATTGTGCTTGGAGCTACAAATATCAGGAGTTTTATTTATGGCCCGTGGCAACATTATCTGAACGGTCCGTTGAATATCGTAACCGGTCCATCTTTATCTGCTTCAGTGAATTCCGGAACTCTTTATACACAGAAGCGTGTGTTTGACTCTGTGGATCCTTGGGCGCTGACCTACACGACATATTATAATGGGAAAGTGCTCTACGAAGATGTCAAAAAAGGCACGAGTTCATATGAAGAAGATTCCGGGAAGAATATCAACACAACATACGACAGGCTTTCAGATGATGGAACTTTCAATATAAGTGTTGAACAGGGTGTTAACCAATCCATGAAAGAGGCCAACACAACAATGGAAGATGTTGCAGACAATTCCAAAATTATTGTTTCTGTTTCCAATTTTACCAATGAGGTATACAGTAACTGGGTTTACAATGATGATGTATGGAGCAATGCATATCCTGATCTGTTGCATGATGTGACACATGAAGTGTATAGTGGTACAGTACAGGGTCAGGTTTTCAGGGATGGATTTGATACGTCTGCACCTTACGGTTTATTGAGCGGTACAACAACATTTGATTCCGTTTCATATGATACTGGAGAATCAAAATTAGACAAAGCAATTACCTGGACCAGTCATCATCCTATATCCGTTTCACATACGTGTGCTCTTTCTCCTGATTACAGTTTTAGTGATGTCTTCGACTTGAATCATAAAGTAAGTGTTGATGCTTCTTCTCATAAATGGTATTTCAACAATGTAAATGTACAGCATGTCTCTACAAATGTCGTTTGTGAAAATGTGGATGTAACTTACAATTACCTGGGCAACGATAATTTAGTGGATCTTAAAAGGACAGATGGTTATCTATCCCATGAAAATCATTCTTTTGACTGGAGGATTACCTACAATGTTAGGTTTAAAGTTGAAACACAGTGGAATATCTATTATTCATATCACTGGTCATTCACTACCTATAGTCCTACAGCAGGGAGGCATCATTATGATGGTGATTCTTCCAGTTCAGTAAAAAATTATATTATTACAGACGGGATTTCTGTTCCTCATGAACAAACAGAAACCGAATACATAAGCATCGTGTATCATCAGTATCTTCCTTCAGGCGGGTATGTTGGAGAAGATTCAATCTACGACTCCGGAAGTTCCAACGATTACAGGAATACAACTTTCATTGTCAATGGAGTTAAGCAATATGATCCCGGCTGCAGCGATGCTGCAGATAAGTATCGTGATAAGTATGTTGATTTGTACGAGATTGAAAAAGGTTACAATACCTATAGTGACGGAACTTCTCTTTCCGATGAAAAAGTCTATTGCGATATTCCTTTGTGGCTTCATAAGAACATGAGTCAGGAAATGGAAAGCATGTTCGATGCCATAAATACTGATAATCCTACGAGGGAAGTGTACTTGCTTGGTGATAATCTTGGTAAAAACCCAACAACATTGATACAGGAGGCTTCACTAGACCTCGCTGCTGAAATGAGAGCTTCCTCTAAAAGAGATTCTTTCATTGAAGAATCTCAATATATGGAATCAGGGGAATTTAGTACAAGCAATGATGCATGTCGTGCAATCTCAAAGAATGAAGCTTATGACCGCTTACTCAGGGAGTTAAAGGAGCGGAACAAAGACACAGAGGAGTCTTTTAATGAGTATATCGACGACTCTTTTGAGAAAGAACAGGGTCATTCTCTCCTTGATCTTGTACAAAATAAAATATCCACTGACGTTCTCTTTAACAATCCTGCCATGGATAAAGCTTCAACCGCTCTTGCTGCTGAAATGGGTATTATTGAAACAATTGAGGTTGTGGGAATGCCAAACAGCAAGTATAACTGGACTGAGAATATGACTCTTGTTGTAGATCAGTATCCTGATTATCTTTATCATGACCCGAATTTCGATCTCCAGAGCCAGTACAAATGGGATGATGGGACCGGAAAAGAAGTTTACCCACTGGCTGTCAGGAATGTGTGTGTTTTCTCCACAGGTATAGGTGATGATATTGCAGCAATGCTTTCAGGAGCCACTGAACCACTTAAAGATATGCTCTCTCAATCCATGAGTCAGAGTATTTCAGACGCGAATGCAGAGATAGATTCCCTGCTTGCAGATCTTGCGAGCAACAGTACAGAGCTTGTCATGAATGGAGTCTCAACGGATACCACTATCATAGAACAGAACCGCAGTAAAATGATGGATGAATATAGCGATAGCATCAGGGAACAAATTCCCGGAACTATTGCTGATGAAATTTCCGGAGATCCGGTTCTAAGCATCTGGATAAGCGAAGAGGATGTTCTCATAATTACAGAAGCATATCTTGACTCACTTTCCGATGAGGAAATCGTGGATATGGCTTCCGACAACACATTACAGGATGAAATTTTACATCGCATCAGCCTGAAAATACAAAATGACAATCCATCCATAAATTCTGATGAAATGGATGCGGTTCTTTACCGTCTTGAAGCCGATCTGCGTATAGGAATCTCAGAAGGTGTCTGTAAATCAATTGAACTCTGCCAGGAAACCATAGATCAGTGTTTTGAAAACATCAACAATGAGTTACAAAGCAAACTGGACGAATCAAGTGAGAAACTGACAGGCCAGCTTGCTGAGAAAATCGAAAAAAGGCTGGAAAAGTCTATGAAATATGTTCCATGTGGCCTGCCGGTGATTCCACCTAATTGGGTGTGTACTGTGAATGTGTGGGAATATGAAGTTATTGGGAAATACAAAAGTTTTGAGGTAATTGATAACGATAATGAATGTATGTTCAATCCTTATTTTGGGCATGATGCTCAGGTGTATGTGAGGCAGGAAGAATCCATAATTCACCCTACGAATAGAAACATTGATGGTAGTCCAATATGGATTGGTGAAAATTCTCAAATAAGCTTCAAGTTCACTGGCTATGCTGCAACAATCGTAGGACCAGGTCCAAAAGGTGTAGGAGATAAAATAGGCGATAGAGAAGAGACATCAGAAGGTTATGAAGATTTGATATCTGAATGGGAGAATTAAGATGAATAAGAAATTAGTAGCAGTCGCACTTTTAATTCATTTATTGGTATTACCAGGAGTTAGTTATGCAGCATCAAATATTGATGTAAAAGTTTACTATAATGATCAATTATATCCAGGTGCTTCAACTCCAAAACCTTTACTAAAAATAGGTGAGCCTTTTACATTACGTTTCGACGTAACTTCTTTTAATAAAGGTTATTTGTCCGTAAAATTAACAGAATTAGGAGATAACAGTTTTAAAATAATTGATGGCCCAATTTTGAAGATGGATGAATATTCACATACTCCAATTGAAAAGAACGAAACAATTTCTTATGAGTGGACATTGGAAACAACGGATGAATGGGCAGGCGGTAGTATGCCACTTGATTTCATTTATCAACTAAATGACTATGATACTTTTGATCTTCTTGTTCAAGGTGAATTCACCGCCGCCTACGTCACAATCTCCGAAGAGTACTACGATGGTTCAGAGTCTGCAACTGAGTCAACATCAAACCCAGAGGACGAAAGTAGTTCTCCATCAACTCCTGCGTTCACTGCATTATCTGCTGTATTTGTGTTGGCAGTGGTAGCTATTTACAAAAGAAAGTAGATTCTGATTAGAATTTACTTTTCATCGTATTGTTCTGAGCTTAATTTCATATGAGTTATATTTATAAACAATACCACTTCAATTGTTTGTGGTGGTTGAATGCTGGAACAAAAATGGGTGGTTGCACTCAAAGTAACTATTGTAATATTGGTAGCTGTTTTTCTGTCCGGTTGCACGGAAAATAATGTCGAGACAGAGGAACTGATAGAAACTCTTGAAGACGCCGATGTGGATTCATTTTCCATTGAAGAACATTATGGAGATTCTGGAGAGACTATTATAGTTCCTGATGGGATTCAGGTAACAGAATGGAAAATTGCAGTTGACAGGATATTGGTCACACTTGAAAATACTGAAACATCAGGGATTTACATCAACAAGATTTCTGCGGATATATCTTTTGATGATGACATGTCAACTTTTCGGCATTATGAAGCTTCCATGAATGGTGAATTAGATCCGGGCGAAGTTAAAATCATTTCAATAAGGATACACAGATTCAGTGATTGGGAAAAACCAAGTTTAAAATCGATAGAAGTAAGCTGATTTCATGATTTGCTCATTTTATTGCATTTCAGGGTTCTGCATAAATCAAAAACATTAAATATTACCCTAATGTACTTTGCTATACATTAGGGACTCTATTTTTTACAGAGGTATAAACTATGGATCATACTAAGATATTACTTGATGAAAATGAAATGCCGAAACAGTGGTATAATATACTTGCAGACCTGCCGGTAGAGCCACCACTGAACCCTGCAACAAATGAGCCAATGAATCCTGCAGACCTTGAGCCCATTTTTGCAAAGGAACTCATCAATCAGGAGATAAGCTCCAAGAGATACATCGACATTCCTGAAGAGATCAGGGACATATACGCACTTTGGAGGCCATCACCTCTGCACAGGGCACACAGGCTTGAAAAGGCATTGGGAACACCTGCAAAAATTTACTACAAGAACGAGAGTGTCAGTCCGGCGGGAAGTCACAAGCCAAACACTGCGATTGCACAGGCTTACTATAATATGAAGGAAGGCACTGAAAGAATCACAACAGAAACCGGTGCAGGACAGTGGGGCAGTGCATTATCACTTTGCTGTAACTATTTTGATATTGAATGTAAGGTCTACATGGTAAGCTCAAGCTTCTACCAGAAGCCATACAGAAAGTCACTTATCAACCTCTGGGGAGCAAATGTAGTTCCTTCACCAAGCACAGAGACACAGTTTGGAAGAAAGATCCGTGAAATGTACCCTGACACAACAGGAAGTCTTGGAATAGCCATCAGTGAGGCTATTGAGGATGCAGCTCTTAATGACAACACTAAGTATGCACTTGGAAGTGTCCTGAACCATACAAGTCTTCATCAGACAGTAGTCGGTCTTGAGACCCAGGCACAGTTTGACAAAACAGACGACTATCCTGATATCGTAATCGGTTGCTGTGGTGGTGGAAGTAACCTTGCAGGTGTAAGTTTGCCATACATCAGAGACAATCTTGCAGGTAAGACTAACACAAGATTCATAGCCGTCGAACCATCCGCATGTCCAACTCTCACATCAGGTGAATTCAAGTATGACTTCGGTGACATGGCCCAGATGACACCTCTGCTTAAGATGTACACACTCGGTTCAGAATTCATACCACCTGCAATCCATGCCGGAGGACTCAGGTACCATGGTGCATCACCAATTGTCAGTAAACTTGTTGCAGATGGAATAATGGAAGCAACCTCATACCATCAGGTCGAGGTTTTCGATGCAGCAGTTCAATTTGCACGTACGGAAGGAATTGCTCCTGCACCGGAATCATCACATGCAATTAAATGCGCTATTGATGAAGCACTTAAATGCAAGGCAACCGGCGAAGAGAAGACCATCATGTTCAACCTCAGTGGTCACGGTCACTTTGACATGGCTTCCTATGACAAGTACTTCAGCGGTGAGCTGAGCAACGACTAATATATGGTTTAAAAAGTGGCATTTATCGTGCCACCATCTTTATTCTTTTTTGTTATCTTACTTTTAAAAAAGACTGTATTTTTCCATTTTTCAATTGAGATGAGGTTTAACTGTTGATTTGTCCTACAATGGCTTATGATTGTGTAAACTTTTAGTTGGTTTATTTTAGTTTGGAAATATTTATTTCATATTACCCGACAATTATTATATGGAGTGAAGAAACACCCTGAAAATGGAGTGTTGTTTGGGGCAATAGTTAACCTGATGCTTTACTAAATGGTATGGAGTATCTGGTTTTTTTCAGTTTTTTATAAATGCACTTTTTTCAGGAATAGTTGTCACTTTCAGAAATTGAGTAAGGGGTATAACATGAAAGAGATATACGATAAAATGGCCACAGAAGCCATGAATGCACAGAAAGCTGTAGTCAGTACTATTAACAAGAAGCGTGGAACCGCCTTTAAGGTTGAGGATGCTAAACCTTACGTTGAAGCCGTTAACAAGATGAAGCCAAAGGGAAAGCAGTGTAAAGAAGTGTTTGATCTTCATGTCAATTCAGTAAATACACATTATGAAGTTCTTTCCAGCTTAACAGATAGCGTAAGGCCTGAGGATGATCCGTTCGTTGAACACTATCAGACACCACCAATTCTGGATATTCTTTACGAGGAAGATCCTTCTTTCAGGGAATCTGTGGAGAAATTCATTGACAGGATCGGAAGATCAGAAGCTCTTATCGGGAAAGAATCAATTCGCAGATATGCAGGTTTCTATGGCCCGACATGTGTTGTAGATTTTGCATTTGTTCCGGGAAGTACAAGCAACGTAGTAAACAGGATTCTTGAGAAGACCGATATTCCGGTAGACCATAAGCGTGCAATCCTTTCTTCAAAATCATGGGGTATGAACACATCTTATGGCATTGGTGCAAAATTCCAGATGGCAATTGAGAATGGTAAAACTCCTACTGAAGCCATTAAAGAGGAAATCGAGATGCTTCAGATGGTCTACGATGCACCTATGGCTGCCCAGGCGAAGCTCATGGATGAGGCAGGACATACTTCTTTTGATGTTAAGAAGTATATGAGTGAGTACAAAAACAGAATGAAGAAAACAGTAAAGGCTGCCATGGATGCAGATGTTTTCTACGGAAACATCGTTACTGTTCCTGCATATGGAGTTGGTGATGTTGCCCACCATATTTCCCAGTCAATGTTTAACATGACAAAGGATGATGTGGTAATGGCAGTTATTAATGCAGTAACTGATGTCATGGATGGCACAATGAACAATGCAATGGGTAAGTTCAAAGATGAATATTCACCTCTGACCATTGCAACCGATGCTGCTGCTGCTGCCACCACAAAGATTCTCTGGATGGATGGCTTCACGACAATGATGGTATTGGATCTTCTTGTCAAGAGGTTCCATAATCTTGTACTCAACAACCCAACAAGAGGTGCAGCAGCCGAACTGCACAATGTTGACTTTATTGATCTCATCGAAAAGGGTGAACGTATCATAGATCACAAACCAAGAGGAATGGGTGGAAAAGTTCAGGGTATACCTGTTGACCTGAGTCCAATTGAGAAGAACGAAGTGCTAAATAATCCACAGCGTTACACATATCCTGCTTGTGCTATAACTGTGAGGTTCTCAGCCCTTATGCGGCTGGCTGATTTCCCATGTCTGCTGACAAGTGAGCCTGTTACTGCTACTATGCTGACAAATATCATAGCCCTGCACAAGACAGAACCTCATTCACCTGCACGTACCTGCAAGTTCTGCGCAGCCAACTACTTTGACTACAAGTGTAAGTACTGTAACTGGACGGAGGCAGTTTGATCACAGATGTGCCTTTTTAAGGCACATCTTGTTTTCAGGCGGGTGATTTTATGTCAGAACCGGGTCTATTAAAGAGATCCATCGCTGAACTGATCGGAACATATGTGCTTGTCTTTTTGGGAACGGGATCAGTTGTCACAACTGTCCTGCTGATCCACGGTACAGAGTCAATACCAGGCAACACTTTTAATGTGGGAATTGATATTGCAGCATGGTTTGCTATTGGTATTTCTTTTGCCATTGCGATAATTGCCATGATATATGCTTTTGGCCATATATCAGGAACACACATAAATCCGGCTGTTAGTATTGCATTGTGGGCAACGGGGCGTTTTCCGGCAAAGGATATTCCGGCTTATATTCTGGCTCAGCTTGTCGGTGCAAGCCTGGCATCTTTTACTCTTGTTGCAATACTGGGTTCAAGGGCTGTCGCTACAGGTCTTGGTTCCACGGCAATGTTTGATGGCGTGAGTTATGGTCAGGCGATACTCTGTGAGGCGGTTGCGACTTTCTTCCTTATGCTTACAATAATGGGTTCCGCAGTGGATAAAAGGGCACCGGCAGGTTTTGCAGGACTTGCTATTGGTCTTGTTGTAGCAGCTGATGTTATTGTTGTAGGAAACATAACTGGTTCATCGCTAAATCCGGCTCGTACATTTGGTCCGTATCTGGCGGAGTTTCTCATGGGAGGAACAAACTTCTGGTGGCAGTTCCCTATTTACATAATCGGTCCGATTGCAGGTGCTGTGATTGCAGCTCTGCTTTATGACTACGTGGCAGATGTGAAAGAAAATAACTGAAATAGGCAGCATTTTTGCTGCATTCTTTTTTGATTTCAAAAACTGAAATACCTTTTGGAATTTATGCTCAGGGCAATTTTAATTAGATATAACCCTCTCTTAAGTCTCAGTTATCATGAAGATCGAATCACTTGACCTGCCAGACGAAGTCATTCGTTTTTATCTGGATTCAGGTATTGAAGAACTCTATCCGCCTCAGGCTGAAGCAATTGAAAAAGGACTTCTCGAAGGTAAGAATCTACTGGCTGCGATTCCCACAGCTTCAGGAAAGACACTTCTTGCCGAGCTTGCAATGCTAAAGGCAATAGCAAACGGAGGAAAGGCTCTCTACATTGTTCCTTTGCGTGCACTTGCAAGCGAAAAGTTCGATCGCTTCAGGACATTCTCATCAGTTCAGGTTAAAGGAGAAGGGAACGGAGGCGTTAGGGTTGGGATATCCACAGGTGATTTCGAGTCAAGGGATGAGTGGCTTGGTTCCAATGATATTATAGTTGCTACATCTGAAAAGACTGATTCTCTCCTGAGAAATGAAACATCATGGATGCAGGAGATAACTACTATTGTAGTTGACGAGGTACATTTACTTGATTCGGCCAATAGAGGTCCGACACTTGAAGTTACATTGACAAAACTCATGAAGCTCAATCCCGGTTGCCAGATAATCGCTCTTTCAGCAACCGTGGGCAATGCTTATGAGATAGCAGACTGGCTGAAAGGAAAACTTGTTCTCAGTGAATGGAGACCAACACGCCTTCAGGAAGGTGTCTATTTTAACGGAAATATCAATTTCCACGGTTCACAGAAACTAATTGAATCAAGGGCAAAAGATGAGGCTGTCAATGTAGTGCTTGATACGCTGGAAGAAGGTGGTCAGTGTCTTGTTTTTGAAAGCAGCCGAAAGAACAGTGTTTCATTTGCTAAAAGGTCAGGTGCAAAAGTGGCTGAAACCCTGGACAAACCAACAAGAAAAGCACTTGATGAACTTGTCGAGGAAATCATAGAGAACGGTGAGACAGAAGCTGCCAATGAACTGGCAAAGTGTGTCCGCAATGGTACTGCTTTTCATCATGCAGGGCTTAATTCAGCACATCGCAGGATTGTGGAAGATGGATTCAGGGCTAACAGGATAAAGGTAATTTCCAGCACACCAACCCTTGCAGCAGGACTCAATCTTCCTGCAAGAAGAGTAATTATCAGAAGTTACAGGCGCTATGATCCAAATTATGGAATGCAGCCAATCCCTGTTCTGGATTACAAACAAATGGCAGGTCGTGCAGGCAGGCCGCATCTCGATCCTTATGGTGAATCAGTTCTCATAGCTAAATCATATAATGAAATGACAGGTCTTTTTGACAATTATATTGACGCTGATGCAGAAGATATCTGGTCAAAACTTGGTTCTGAGAACGCTTTGAGAACACACATCCTTTCAACAATTGTCAACGGTTTTGCGACAACAAGGGAAGGTCTCCTTGAATTTATAGAAGCTACCTTCTTTGCTCATCAGAATGATACATGGGGAATCATGGATGTTGTAGATGAATGCCTGGATTTCCTTAGATATCACGGTATGCTTGAGGGCGAGGACACATTGCTTCCAACAGTACTTGGAAGGTTAATATCAACACTTTATATCGATCCGCTTTCCGGTGCTTACATTGTTGAAGGACTGAAGGAAGCTAAAGCTGAAAGTATTACAGACATGACTCTTTTGCATCTGATATGCAAAACACCGGACATGAGGCAACTCTACATGAGATCCAGCGATTATGAAGTAATCAACGATATTATCATGGCTCGCAGCGATGAGTTTGCAGTGATTCCACCTAGGTCAAAGGAACTTGATTATGAATGGTTCATGGCTGAAGTGAAAACTGCCCTTCTGGTAGAGGACTGGATTAATGAGAAGTCACTTGATCAGATAACGAAGAAGTTCGGCGTAGGGGAGGGTGATGTCCATGCATTTGCCGATATTGCCGAGTGGCTCATGCATGCAACTTCAAGGCTTGCAGGACTTATTGCACCTGAAATGTCAACAGATATCTCCAGTCATGTTGCCCTGCTGGAAAAAAGGATACATTATGGAGCGTCATCTGATCTTATCGAGCTTGTAAGCATCAGGGGAATTGGTCGCGTGCGTGCACGCAAGCTCTATAAAAACGGACTTAAAACGGTGCAGGACATCAAAAGTTCTGATATTGCTACTGTATCTGAACTCATAGGTCCCAAGACCGCCAGAAAACTTTTTGAGGAGCTTGGTATTGCTTCAGGATTAAGGCCATCCGGTTCAGCAGAGGGTATAAAATCCGAAACAATGAGCTCAATTGTGGAAAGGGAGCAGAGCACTTTCAGTGATTTTGAGAAATAAATCCAGTTTTTACTGAAATGGTTCTGTCAAAACACCACTCTAATTAACATCAATTCGACAAAATTCATGTTTTTTAATGCATTATAATTCATTTTTTTTAATAATTATTTCCTTTTTTACCTGACGATTGAAAGTTTTTATGAACTAAATTTACGCATATTTCATGTTGTATATTTCTAACACACTCAACAGTTTAAAATACTAGGTGTTAGATATAGTTAACATGCATTGTGAGAAACTTAGGTTCTGGGAGGTCAATAATGAAGAAATCTACTATGTACTGGATATTAAGTTTAATTTTTGGAATTGCCGCAGTTACTCTTTATTCATATGATGATACCATTGGAGGAAATATGATGACTGCTGTAGTAATTGGATTATCTGTAAGTAATATTATGCGGAATGTAATGTTAAAAAATGATATCAAAAAAGATGAAATGGTCAAAAGAATTTCTGGTATGTCATCGGATATTGCATTGTGTCTTTCAATCATATCAATTGGATTATTGACAATAGTATTGCATTTTGTTCCAACCTTATTTGATGTGTTTGAAGTGTTAGCTATTTTATTAGCTGTCATGGTACTATCAAAAATTGTGCTTCAAGTGTACTACTCAAAAGTGAAAGACGAAATAGGTTTCCAGTAAAAATGGTGATATAAGTTATCATATCGCATGTTTTCTTAACCTTTAAATGATACACAATACGATAGGTGAATAAGCTGAGAACTACAATTAAAGAATTAAGGTCAAAGTTTGATTTAACTCAAAAAGACCTTGCAGATAGGGTAGGGGTAAGAAGGGAGACAATTGTCTTTTTGGAAAAGGGAAAATATAATCCTTCTTTAAAACTTGCATATGACATAGCTCAGGTGTTCGAATCAAAAATCGAGGAGATCTTTTTTTTCGACGATTAATTTTTAGCGTATAATTGATTAATTCACTTCAAATTCTAAGCATTATATATGATGAACAGGTATAAGCATCAGGCAATAGTCATATCATTGATTAATATCACTAATCTCATACAATTTTAGTTACTCAGCAGAGGAATAATTATGCTTTACAAGAAACTATCCGAACTTACCGATGAAGAAAAGAGCAAACTGATAGGACGTGGTGGCGGAGATCTTGCAAATGTTGAAGATACAGTTGCAGCTATCCTGCAGGATGTAAAGCATAATGGTGATGCAGCTCTGCGTGAATATACTAAGAAGTTCGATGGTGCTGATATCGATGCAATAGAGGTCACAAAAGAAGAGATTGATGAGGCTGCGGCAAGTATTGATCCTGAACTCATGAAGCATCTGGAGTTCGCCGCAGGCAACATCCGCAGGTTCCACGAGGCTCAGATGCCGCAAAAGACATGGTTCATTGAAGTCTCGCCGGGAATCGAACTCGGACAGAAGTTCACTGCCCTTGAAAGTGTCGGGGCATATGTACCGGGAGGACGTGCATCATATCCTTCCACAGCTTTGATGACCATAGTTCCCGCAAAAGTTGCCGGTGTTAAAAATGTGGTTATGTGTACCCCGCCCGGTAAGGATGGGAAGGTCAATCCTCTTACTCTTGCGGCAGCAAAAGTTGCCGGAGCAGACCATGTATATAAGATCGGTGGTGTGCAGGCTGTTGCCGGTATGGCATACGGCACTGAAACAGTCATGAAGGTTGACAAAATAGTTGGCCCCGGTAATGTATTTGTTACTTCTGCAAAGATGCAGGTTAGGGATATGGCAGAGATTGATTTTCCAGCCGGGCCAAGTGAAGTGCTTATCATAGCTGATGACACATGTAATGCCAGAATGGCAGCTTCAGACATGATTGCCCAGGCAGAGCACGATCCAAATGCAGTATCTGTTATCGTAACAACTTCCGAGAAACTTGCCGCGGATGTAAAAACTGAGGTGCTTAAACAGGCAGAAGAAACCCTCAGGACTGAGATTGTGAATACTTCTCTTGCAAATGCCGCAATTCTGACAGTGGAATCAATGGATAAGTGTATTGAGTTCTCAAATGAATTTGGGCCTGAGCACCTTGAAATAATGGTTGAAAATGATGATGAGGTCCTTGGAGGAATCGAACATGCAGGTTCCATATTTGTGGGTAACTATGCGCCTGTTCCTGTTGGAGATTATGCATCAGGTACAAATCATGTATTGCCAACTGCGGGATATGCAAGAATTTACTCCGGGCTTAATCTTGCGCACTTTATGAAGTCTGCAAGTATCCAGAGAATTAGCAAGAAGGGACTTGAAACTTTAAAAGATTCTGTTATAGCTCTTGCTGAAAAAGAGGGTCTGCAGGCACATGCAGATTCCGTAAGAACCAGATTTGAATAATATACCTTCATATTTTTTTATTTTTCAAATCGGTAATTATTTAAAAGGTGAATACATACATTATTTTAATAAGTTCTCAACGAACTGGAGGTGAGGGAGACATATGAAGATTAGAGTTGTAAGTTCGCGAGAGGAGATACCACATCTGAATCCGGGTGAAAAGGTAATCCATCTTGCTTTCAGACCATCGAACAAGGATATTTTTTCACTGGTCCAGACCTGTCCTAAAGTGGAAGTTATCCAGATCCCGAGTTCTTACAGGCGTACTGTCTCAAAGTCCATCGAGATGTTCATGCAAATGCAGGATATTAAGCTCATTGAAGGCGATGTCTGGGGCCACAGGAAAGACATCAACGAGTATTATAGTATCGCTCCGGCGCTGCTTGATAAGATTAAAGAGCTTAAGTCAGAAGGCATGTCTGATGAAAATATAGTAAGTAAACTTGAGCGTGAAGGTAAGTTAAACAAAGAAATGTTGTTCTATATATTGAGCAAAAAATAAATTTTTTCGGGTTGGAAAAGGTGCGGTATCATAACGGTACGGCACTCTTATTTATATTTAGTATAGTTTGTTGCCTGGTTTTCAAATCTTTTTATCACATTGATTTTGTTTTCTCTGATAGGTTCTGCTTTTGTGGCTATTTATAAAGTTATCTTGTTTTGTGTCTTTCAAGACGATGCATATTTATAACTTGGTAAGTTCATTACCATTCTGATAAATATTAAGAGGATCTCACTAACATGGCCCAGAAATATGGTAAAGTCTATTTAGTTGGTTCAGGCCCGGGTGACCCGGAATTATTAACAGTTAAAGCACGCAGGTTACTCGATACGACTGAAGTTGTGGTATACGATCAGCTTCCGGGTAAGGCAATAATAGATTCTATTCCTGACAGCGCTGAAAAGATCGATGCAGGTAAACATGCAGGTGATCATACACTTACACAGGATGAGATCAATGCTGTTATCATCCGCAAAGCCAAGGAAGGAAAGAATGTGCTGCGCCTTAAAGGTGGGGATCCTTATATGTTTGGCCGTGGAGGAGAAGAAGCCGAGGAACTCATAGCAGAAGGAATTGAGTTTGAGGTTGTTCCAGGTATAACATCAGCTGTGGCAGTTCCTGCATACGCAGGTATTCCTGTGACTCACAGGGACCACGCATCAATGGTGACTTTCATCACAGGTCACGAAGACCCGACAAAAGAGGAAACAGCTCTAGACTGGGAAACACTTGCAAATTTCGATGGTACAATTGTCATTTTCATGGGCGTAAAAATGCTTGGCAGGAATGTCGGTGAACTTATGAAATTCGGCAAGGATCCAAAAACACCTGTTGCTCTTATTGAGAGAGGTACAAGACCTGACCAGCGCGTAACTGTTGGTGTCCTTGATAATATCGCAGAAGTCGCAAAGGAAAGAGGTGTAAAGGCACCTGCAATTACAATCATTGGTAATGTTGTTTCCTTGCATGATATTCTTGGCGAGCAGGTCTCAAATTATTTTGATTAGAAGGTGTTACCTTTGGCAGATAAATCCAAAAGACCTGTGCTTGCTATAATGAGGCCAAAGCGCTACCTCAAAGATTCAGTGGAACTTGCACAATCAATGGGATTTGATCCTCTTGCAGTTCCAATGATCGAGCTTGAGGGCATGAAGGACGAGTTCTTCGATGGTTTCGTTGAAAGGGTAATGGCAGGAAAATCGGATTATGTGATATTTACAAGTGCTAACGGCATAGATTTCACACTGGAAAAGATACCTGAAGAAGAGCATGAAAAATTCATTTCTGCTCTTAATTCCACAAAAGTGATTGCCATTGGACCAACCACTCGCAAGGCGCTGGATGATATGGGTATAAATGTACTTGGGATGCCTGGAGTTTATAGTTCCGAAGGTCTTGTGGAGTATCTCTGTTCTGATGTAAAAGGCAAGGTAATTGACACAGCAAGAAGTTTCTATGGCTCAACACTTCTCATAGAAGGCCTGAAGAACTGCGGGGCTGAAATCCATGAGACAAATGTCTATACTCTGACAAAACCTGATGGTGATGAGCAGGCAGAGTTCATAAGCAAGGTGCTTGCAGGAGAAGTTGATGTATTCGCATTCACAAGTTCCATGATGGTGCGCAATTTCTTCGAACATGCTGTGGACCAGTCTTCAAAAAATGAAGTGCTGGCTATTATGAATAATTCTGTAGTTGCGGCCATAGGTGTACCTACCGCGAAAACCATTGAGGGTTACGGTGTGAATGTTTCAGTAACTCCTGGTAAGTTCACATTCGAAGCAATTCTCAAAAAAGTTCTGGATTTGCTTAATTAGCATTTCCGCTTTTTCTTTTCTTTATTTCAAACTAACTTAACGGTACTTCCCCAAACTTCCAATATTTGTCGGCCTACCATAGATATAATATAGGATGATGGTATAGGAGTTTCGCATATAATAGAACAATCTTCTTTTATCTTTTATTCGGAGTCCGATCATGATAGGAATTTCAAAACTTTATTGCAGAACTGTGGAGCCCTCGGACGCGCTCAGGTACGGGCGTGACTCTAAAAAACTCCCCTCACATTTGCTCCAGTTCTCAAAGGATAAAAAGCCAGTTGTAGTCTGGAATGTCACCCAGCGCTGCAACCTTCGCTGTGTCCATTGTTATGCACACTCAAAGGACATGGAATACAAAAATGAACTGAGTACCGAAGAAGGCATGGCTCTTATAGATGACCTTGCAGATTTCGGTTGTCCGGTGATACTTTTCTCTGGTGGCGAACCCCTGATGAGAAAAGATCTGCCTGAACTTGCAGGCTATGCCCGTTCAAAAGGTATCAGGGCTGTAATTTCAACAAACGGGACCTTGATAACAGAAGAGATGGCAAAAAAACTCAAGGACATTGGTCTATCTTACGTGGGAATATCCCTTGATGGAATGAGGGAGACAAACGATAAGTTCCGTGGTATTGAAGGCTCTTTTGACAGGGCACTTCAGGGTCTGCACAACTGCCAGAAGGAAGGTATCAAAGTTGGACTCAGGTTTACCATCAATCGTCATAATGTGCATGACATTCCTGCAATATTTGACCTGATGGAAAAGGAAAACATTCCTAGAATCTGTTTCTATCACCTTGTATATTCAGGCCGTGGCTCTGAAATGGTAAATGAAGACCTGAGTCTTGAAGAAAGCCGAAAGACAGTTGACCTGCTTATGGACAAGACAAGAGAGCTTCATGCAAAAGGTCTTAAAGCCGAGGTTCTGACCGTAGATAACCATTGTGATGGTCCATACATCTATATGCGTCTTCTGAAAGAGGATCCGGAAAGGGCTGCTGAAGTTCTTGAACTGTTGAACATGAACAGGGGCAATTCCACAGGAATTGGATTTGGTTGTATCTCATGGGACGGTTCAGTACATCCTGACCAGTTCTGGAGGCACTATACTTTCGGAAACATAAGAGAACGCAAATTCAGTGAAATCTGGAGAGACACCAGCGATGAACTTATGGCAGGACTTAAAGACCGTAAGCCTCTGATAAAAGAGAATGCTGATAGATGTGCACACTGCAAATGGTTTGATGTCTGTAATGGAAACTTCCGTGTAAGGGCGGAAGCCATCTATGGTAACACCTGGGCAGACGATCCTGCATGTTATCTTACCAAGGAAGAGATAGGTTACGATGAGTTCTAAGTAACCTTTTTTCTTTCATGCATGCATGTAGGGTATTACATAGTTTAGAATGATCATTGCCATGATACCAACTATAATGGCAAGGAATGCGAATTTTCCCATTAATTTTCTGATCATTATTTTTCCCTCTTTTTCTTTCAGCTAATTTGCATACGATTACATGATGCTTTTAGTGAAAGGAGTGAGTGAACACATATAAAAAAGATGTGGCGACTGATGCCACAAATGATAGAAATTTTACTTCAGTCTTTAAACTTCAATACAGTTCTTCCACAGGCCGTGGATGTTACAGTATTCAAGTGCACAGAATGCTTTGAAGTCATCAATGTTGTTAACGTGGAATGAAGCAGTAGGCTCGGTGTAAACTGGTTCGAAGTTCATTCTTCCAAAATCTACCATTTTACCGTCCTTTGTAATTCCGTAAAGTTCAACCCATGAAATGTGGTGCTCAAGGGTGTTTGGGTGTTTTACTTCCTTTCCTACAATTACACGTACATAGTCTGCTTTTGCATGACCGTGACCTCTGATTATATCAATCTCAGGGACGTGTTTCTCTTTACCTTCAACTTCCTTTCCTTTCAGTGCTTCTTCAAATTCCATTTATTTCACCTTTTCTCTATTTTATCTGATAATTGTGTTTTTATAACAGTAATTTTACAACGAACTTTGTTTTTATTCCTCTGATGCAGCCGGTGCTGTGAAAGTCCTTGTCAGAAGTTCTTTGTCAAGCATGTAGAGGCCGTTACCATCGTCACCGATGAGCTTGAGTTTTGCAATAAGTTCGTTGTCATTTGCTTCTTCCTCAATCTGTTCTGTTACAAACCACTGGAGGAATATCTGAGTAGCATAGTCCTTTTCTTCATTTGACAGGGTTACCAGATCGTAGATTGATTTTGTAATGAACTGTTCGTGCTTGAGCGTTGCTTCAAACATCTCTAAAGGAGTTCCAAAGCTTTCAGGTGGCTTTTCAATTGTTTCAAGTATAACTTTTCCTCCCTGGTCGTTTACATAGTCGTATATTTTCATTGCATGGGTCATTTCTTCCTGATACTGAACCATGAACCAGTTGGCAAAACCGTCAAGACCTTCGTATGTGCAGTGGGCTGACATATCCATGTAAAGATATGCAGAATACATTTCTTTGTTTATCTGCCCATTAAGGGCCGCTACCATCTTTTCGCTTAACATTTACAATCTCCGTTCTTTATGTTGTTTTGTTTATAGCTATAAACAGTTCTGATGTTTACATGGAATTTCATACTACGACAATTTCGTAGCCATCATTCATGTATCGGGCCATGCTTGGGTGTCCGAACATCTCATCACACAAAGGCAGTTCCTGATTTTTTGCACTTTCAAGACTTTCCATTTTAGATGCGCATGCTCTGCATACACAGTCAATAAGTCCTGCATCCTTTGCTTTAACATAAAGGGCTGTGAACGGTTTTTTCTCACCTTCAGCTTCCTTTACAAGACGCGTTGCAGAACCTTCTATGATAAGTTTCACATCATAGCCTTTGTCTTTCATGTCAAGTGCATTCATCAGTGCGTGGACGAAACACATCTCCTCTCCGTTAAAAGCAAAAATAGCTACTTTTCTGGACATTATGTCACCTTTCATCACTGTTTTGCTTCCCCAGCATAAAATTGATGAGATGTCTATAAAGTGTTTTCGGTCTCCTGCTATTTTTATTCAAAATTAAGAGGTACCGTGCTTGTATTGGTTTATGGATTGATATTAACGATTATTTGTATATTATTATGCGTAATTGTGCACATTATCAAAACAAAATCGGAAAATTGATATACTAAATTCCCGTCACGGTGGATGGCTTGTCTTTTGCACATAACCGGGCAGAATATAGGGCATATGTTCCAGACGGTATCATCACCCATTCGTCAAGGAAATGTTTGCTTTCGATCGTACACCAATGACCTCTTGTCCGCGGAGTTTTCTGCAAGATACTCCTTTGTGCAAGAGCAGCCTCTTTTTAACAAATTAAGATTATCATCATGTTCCTTCCGGTTTGTATAAATGTATTTATCAGCATGCTCCGGTATTTCCTGTCTAACCAGATAATTTAAATAATCTTACACCACTTAGGATAAAAACACAATCAATACATTAAATGAATTGATTAATTCCATACAGATATCAAATAAATCAAATTATATTTTATCACATTTACCGGAGAGTCACAATGACAATTCCTAAAGAGTATGACCCACACATTATAGAGCCTAAATGGCGCGATTCATGGGATATGTCCATGTATCACTTTGACTGGAAAGATAATACCAGACCCCAGTTCATTATCGATACTCCACCACCATATCCTACCGGAAATTTCCATATCGGTAACTCCCTTAACTGGTGTTATATTGATTTTGTTGCAAGATACAAGCGCATGTGCGGGTTTAATGTGATGTTCCCACAGGGCTGGGACTGTCACGGTCTTCCTACTGAAGTAAAGGTTGAGGAGATTCACGGCATCACAAAGAATGAGGTTCCAAGGGAGGAATTCAGGAACATGTGCCGTGAGCTTACAGTTGGTAACATCGAGAAGATGAGACAGACAATGCTGAACCTCGGCTTCTCCACAGACTGGAGTAATGAGTTTGTGACAATGGAACCTGAGTACTATTCCAAGACCCAGAGGTCTTTCAGGCAGATGTACGATATGGATCGTCTCTATCAGTCCGAGCACCCTGTAAACTGGTGTCCAAGATGTGAAACTGCAATTGCTTTTGCAGAAGTTGAGTATGATGCAAGGGAAACAAAGCTCAATTTCCTGCATTTCGATGGTCTTGAGATAGCAACCACAAGACCGGAATTGCTTGCAGCCTGTGTTGCAGTTGTAATAAATCCTGAAGACGAACGTTACAAACAACACATCGGTTCAACTGTAAAAGTCCCTCTCTTTGGCCACGAGGTAAAGGTAATTGGCGATGAAGCAGTAGACCCTACATTTGGTACAGGTGTTGTTATGATCTGTACGTTTGGTGACAAGCAGGATGTCAGATGGTGGCTGGAGCATGGTCTTCCACTTCGTAAGGCAATTGACAAACAGGGCTTTATGACTGATATTGCAGGCAAGTACAAGGGGATGACAATTCCTGAATGTAAGCAGGCAATAATTGAAGACCTTAAGAGTGAAGGTTATCTTTACGAGCAGAAATCTCTTGACCAGAATGTCGGTATGTGCTGGAGATGTAGTACTCCTATTGAGATTCTGTCCGAACGCCAGTGGTTCATTAAAATCCCTAATGAAGAGATTGCAATGGCAGCTAATGAGATCGAATGGCTGCCAGAATACATGAAGGTCAGGCTTGACAACTGGAACAACACCATGGAATGGGACTGGTGTATATCCCGCCAGAGACTTTTCGCAACCCCTATTCCGGTATGGTATTGTAAGGAATGTGGCGAAACAATGGTTGCCAGGGAGGAGTGGATGCCAATTGACCCTACAACACAGCAGCCACCTGAAGCCTGTAAATGCGGATGCACAGAATTCGAGGCAGAAGAAGATGTTCTGGACACATGGATGGACTCATCAATAACAGCACTTCATGTTTCCGGCTGGCTCACAGACCACAAAATGAGGCTTCCAACACAGCTTCGTCCACAGGGTCATGATATTATCAGGACATGGGCATTTTATACAATTCTCAGATCAATGGCAATCCAGGGTAAGAGGCCATGGGATTCAATCCTGATTAACGGTATGGTTCTTGGTGAAGACGGACACAAGATGAGTAAGTCACTTGGTAATGTCATCTCGCCGGAAGAAGTAATTAAAGATTATAGTGCTGACTCTTTCAGGCAGTGGGCTGCAATCGGCGGTTCACCTGGTTCAGATGTAATGTTCCGCTGGAAAGATGTTGTTTCAGCATCAAGGTTCTTCGCAAAGATGTGGAGCATTTACAGGTTCAGCATGTCCCATCTGGAGGAATATGAACATAGTGACCTTGATGTCTCAGAGCTTAAGATCGTTGACAAATGGCTCCTGAGCAACCTTAACAGGCTCATAGCTTCAGTAACCGAGTCAATGGAAAAATACCAGTTCGATGAAGCTTTCAAGGCTGTAAGAGGTTTCACATGGGATGTCCTTGCAGACAACTATATTGAGCTTGTAAAGGCACGTCTCTATGGTGATGATGAAGCAGGAAAGAAGGCTGCAAGGTACACTTTGTATGTGGCTATTGATGCGCTTTCAAAAATGCTTGCACCATTCGCTCCATTCTTTGCCGAGGAAATGTTCTCACGCATAGGTGAGGGCAGTGTTCACGTTCAGGCATGGCCGGAAGTTTGTGATTCACTTATCGATGAAGGTGTGGAGAAATCCGGTGAATTCATCAAGGAAATTGCAAGTAATGTCAGGCGCTACAAGTCCGAGCATGGAATGGCATTGAACGCTCCTCTTGAGAAGATAGAGATATACGGAAGTCTTGATGATCTGACCGATGTACTTGGAGCTACCAATTCCCCGGTTGAGATGATTGACGGTGAACCTGACTTTGAGCATGTACCTGTTAATGTCAAACCAAATATGGGTATGATAGGGCCGAAATTCAGAGGACAGGCCAAGGCAATTATCGATGCACTTACAGAAGCAAATCCAAAGAAGATTGCAGATGAAGTTGCAAATGGTAAGGTTGTTGTTGAAGTAGATGGCCAGACTATCGAGCTTGAACCCGAATGCGTTGAAATCGAAAAAGAGGTAGTTTCCGCAGGAAGGGCTGTGGATGTTCTTGACATCAGCGGAGTTCCTGTTGTAATTATCAGGTAATCGGCAGGTAATATCAGCAATCAGGAATAGTCAATGAATATTGTTTCAGGATGCTTTATGTGTTTCGCATAACTCTTTTAAAGCATCCATTACTTATTTTAGTAACATATCTAGCATTATTTAGTGGAATTCCTACGGGTTCTGCTAAAGAATTAATTACAAGCTTATTAACGGAAAATAGTCCATATTCAAATATCTTATCTGACAGGTGATCGGTTGAAAATAAAGTCCAGGGTACAGTTAAGAAAATCTGCAAAGAATCAGCTTTTAAGTGATATCAAATCCGTTTTCGGTGATGCTTCAAAACAACTGGAAAAGAGCAAGTTTGAAACAGCAAACATTGACGATCTGTCCCTCATACTGGTTGACGGTGAACCTTTGCTTTTCCAGATTGATGAGTTTTACTTTCCGACTGTAAAAGGAGTACTGAAACTCGGCTTGATGAAGAATGTGGTAACCGTGGATTCTGGTGCGGTTCGTTTTGTGGTTAATGGTGCTGATATTATGTGTCCTGGCATAGTTGCTGCAGATGATAATATACAGAAGGGTGATCATGTTATCATTATTGAGGAAGCACACAGCAAACCTCTTGCAATTGGAACTGCACTGATGCCAGGTGTTGAGATGAAAGGAAATACCGGAAAAGGTGTAAAATCCATTCATTATGTAGGCGACAAGCTATGGAATCTCGACATCTAAAAGAAATCATTAAAATAGGATGAGATTAAATATAATTATCAGTAACTACCAGTAACTACATATCAGCAGCAGATAATACTGATTATAACCGGGATATGCAGTCCATTCCGGTAACATTTTAAGTATTAGTGCTATTAATATAACAGTGTTTTTGAATACATGAGGGCGAATTATGGCAAATATTGTTAACAAATTGTTTGGTGGCAGCAGCAAAAGCTCAACCACTGAGGATGAGTATACTGAACTTGATCTTACAAAGTATGAAGAAGTAATGGATGACGAGCCTGCAGAGACTTACATCCGTGTTGCAGAACTCACAAACCTCAATGAGCTGACCTCACTCAAAAAAGAGATCTATGATGGTAACATTGTAATGATAGACATTTCAAACATCAAGGTTGACAAGTTATTACTTGACCGTGCTTTGAAAGATCTCAAAGAAGTAGTAATGGATGTTCATGGCGATATCGCCGGTATCAAGGAAGACCAGGTTCTTGTAACTCCAACAGGTATCAAGATAGACAGGTCAAAGATAATTGGTGGCAGATATTGAGCGAAAACGACTCCTGTCAGAAATTTATTACTAAGACTTCATGTCCACTCTGCCACGAAGAGCTGATTATCAGCTGGCAGGGTGATGAAATTCCTTATTTTGGTGAGGTAATGTACATCACCGCATCATGTAGTTGCAGTTTCAGGTTTGCTGACACTCTTATCCTTTCCCAGAAAGAACCAATGCGTTATGAGCTACTGGTTGAGGGTCTTGACGATCTCAATAGCAGGGTAGTACGTTCGACTTCAGGCACCATCAGGATACCTGAGCTTGGAATTGATGTTGAACCCGGTTCTATATCCGAATCCTACATAACCAATATTGAAGGTATACTTGACAGGATTCTCAGTGTGGTTATCACAGCGACCAAATGGTGTGAGGATGATGAGGAAAAGCAAAAACGTGGTCTTGAAGTTCAGAAAGCCCTTGAAGAAGCGATAGAGGGACAAAGATCTTTAACTGTTATTGTAGAGGATCCTTTCGGCAACAGTGCGATTATTTCTGAAAAGGTCAGGTCATGTGTGCTTGATCTGGATGAAGCCGGTGGTCTTAAGACCGGTATGATTGTTTTTGATGCAAATTCCTCGGAAATGGAAATGGATGCGAGTGATTCAGAGTATCATCTCACTGATTGAGGTTTGACAGGGTATATCTTTACTCTATTTTTTTACTCCTTTTTATCTGGATTTTATCTGAAAAATTTAGCTAATTTCGGATATTTCTTTTATATTTTGTTTTTCAATTTCAGGTGATTAGTGTCATTGGTTTCTTTGCGGCCATGAAAGGAAATGGCTATAAGCAATGTATTAGTTATTGTAGCCAAATCAACTATGAAACTTATAAAGGTGAATAAATGGCAGAGCAAGAAAAAGATGCTGCACTTCCTTCAAAAGAGAATTTCAGTGAATGGTATAACGATCTGCTCTTAAAGGGCGAGATCATGGATGTACGTTATCCTGTAAAGGGACTTTATGTATGGTTCCCATTCGGATTTAACATCAGAAGAAATGTTTATGATATCATGCGCAGGCTTCTTGATAAGGATCATCAGGAAACAATGTTCCCACTCCTTATTCCTGAAAATGAGTTCATGAAAGAGGCAGAGCACATCAAAGGATTTGAAGACGAGGTTTACTGGGTTACACATGGAGGCTTGTCTCCACTTGACGTAAAGCTTGCACTTCGTCCAACCAGTGAGACTGCAATTTATCCAATGTATAAGCTCTGGATAAGGTCACACGCAGATATGCCACTTAAGCTCTACCAGATAGTCAACACTTTCAGGTATGAGACCAAACACACACGTCCTCTTATCAGGCTCCGTGAGATCACTTCGTTTAAAGAAGCTCATACAGTCCATGCTACATGGGATGATGCGGCAGCCCAGGTGGATGAAGCTATCAGAATTTATACTGATTTCTATCGCCAGCTTGCTGTGCCTGTACTTGCGTCCAAAAGACCTGACTGGGATAAATTCCCTGGTGCAGATTATACCATTGCAACCGATGCATTGATGCCTGATGGAAAGACACTTCAGGTAGGTACTGCCCACCACCTCGGTGACAATTTTGCAAAAACCTTTGATATAACATATGAAGATGCAGAGGGTGAACAGGTCTATGCTCACCAGACTTGCTATGGTGTTTCTGAGCGTTCAATAGCAGCTCTTATTTCCATTCACGGAGATGATAAGGGTCTTGTGCTTCCACCGGCAGTTGCTCCGGTTCAAGTTGTAATCATTCCTATTATTTTCAAGAAAGCTGAAGGTGTCCTTGAAGCCTGTGAGGAACTTAAGAGTAAACTCGAGGCAGTGGGAATCCGCGTTAAAATGGATTCAAGCGACGACCGCCCGGGTGCCAAATATTACAAATGGGAAATGAAAGGCGTACCTGTAAGACTGGAACTTGGTCCAAGGGATCTCAAAAACAATGCAGCTATGCTTGCACGTCGTGATACCGGAGAGAAGCAACAGTATTCCCTGGATACCATTGTTGCCGATGTGTCTTCAATGCTTGATGACATTCATGATTCACTCTACGAAAAGGCAAAGGACAGTGTTTATTCACGTGTCATTGATTGTGAAACACTTGATGATGTCAGGGAGAATCTTCCAAAAGGTATTGCAAAGATATTCTGGTGTGGTAACAAGGAATGCGGCCTGAAACTGGAAGATGAGACAGGTGCAGGAATACTTGGAATACCAACTGATCAGGATGAATGTAGTGGTAAATGTCCTGTATGTGGCTCGGATTCTGAAACGAAGGTTTATGTTGCAAGGACATACTGAGTAATCTGGAAAAAGTCATATACACCCTGTAAAATACATCTAGGCGATTGGTATGGATACGTTATCACCTGAAAAAGTCCGGTTACCTGAAAAACCGTTGTTCGTTTGTGTCCTTGGAAACACGGAGACTGCATATATAGAAGGTCTTTCCGCAGCAGGGAAGACTGCAAAACTGACAGACTATACGCCTGCCGGTGACGCAGAGGTCCTTGAAACAGGAACTATAATTGATATTCCTATCTTACCTATGACTCCTCCATATGATACACCTACCCCCGCACTCATAACACGTGCAGCTCTTTCGATAACAGGTGTCCCTCATATATTTGTGAATTCAGGTCTGAAGGTTCTTCCGGCTAAACAGGTAGAACTTGTTGATATTGGTGGAAAACCGGGTGATGATATCAGAAAACCAGTTGCTGTGCACAATGTACAGGAAGTTTTTGATAATGCATTCAAACTTGGGGAGAAGCTTGCAAAGGAACATGATTTCATCATGATCGGTGAGAGTATCCCTGCGGGAACCACTACGGCAAATGCGTTATTGCAGGCACTTGGTTATGATGGAAACGTTAGCAGTAGTTCTGATGCAAATCCTCTGAATCTTAAAAAAGAAGTTGTCAGAGACGCTCTGTCCTCATCAGGAATAACTTTTGGTTCTTTGCGTGATGATCCTCTTAAAGCGATAGCTTCTGTAGGTGATCCTATGATGATTGCGGTTGCAGGAATTACTGCAGGTCTTGGCGACACTCCTGTGATTCTTGCAGGTGGTACTCAGATGGCATCGATATTTGCTGCCATTAAACACCTGGGATATCCAACTGACAACATAAAGATAGTTACAACAAGTTATGTTGTTCGTGATGAATCTGCAAACTTTGTGGAGCTGGCCGCTGAAATTGGTGCAAATTATGAAGGAGCTGATCCTGAATTTGGTAAGTCTTCCTTTAAGGGTTTACAGCAATATGAAGTCGGTTTTGTTAAAGAAGGTGTAGGGGCAGGTGGAGCTATCTATCTCACGGCCATGTATGGCTATTCTATGGAGGAGTTGCGCTCAAAGATCGAGCAACTATGTGATGATTTGTGCAAATTCGGGGATCTTGCCCGGGTTGCCGGTAAGGATATATAAACGTAGGCGCGTAGTACCGCTAAATATATCACAGATAAGATGTATTCAGGGGATACTACCCGAATTTATGGGGTTGTGGCCTAGCCCGGCATGGCGATGGGCTCCAGCGGATAAATGATGAACAACGGGTCTACTGAGACTAACCCGACGGGGTTGGTTTGTGAGGAGCCGTTGGAGCACTGATATGTGCTCAAGAACCTAGCTGTTTTTGCAGCTGTTCGGAGAGACCCGTCGATCGTGAGTTCGAATCTCACCAACCCCATCTATTTTCTCTTTTTTGAGACTCTAAAGCAGTGTGAGTAACTCTTTCTATGCCTAAACTATATATGTAGATAGAACTATATAATTAATAGTAAAGTTTAAAATAATTTTACTTAAATAAAGTAACAAGATGGGACGGTTACCATTAAATTTATATTGCAATCTATTTATTTAATTCATGTGTAAAAAGGGAGCCTATGATTCATGCACCACAGGGATAAAGTACTCATTGTTGACGACGAGCAGGCCATAGTAGAGCTAATGGGACTTTACCTTAAATCAGATTATGATGTTATTCCTGCATATAGTGGGCAGGAGGCACTGGATAAGGTAAAGACCGAAAAGCCGGATATTATTCTGCTTGATGTAATGATGCCTGATATGAATGGGTATGAGGTATGCAGGGTTTTAAAGACATCAGTGGAGACACAATTCTTGCCAGTGGTGATGGTTACTGCATTATCCGGGAAGGATGATCGTATAAAAGGTATTGAGGTTGGTGCGGATGAGTTTCTTGGAAAACCTGTTAACCGTCTTGAACTTGTGACCAGAGTTAAATCCCTTTTGCGTATAAAACACCTTCAGGATAAAGTTCTTGCAGAAAGAAATGAGGCAATGAATTATCTTGATATTGCTGGTTTTGTTGTTTTTGTACTTGATAGTGATATGAAGATCAACCTTGTGAACCGTAAAGGCAATGATGTATTGGGTTATGATGAGTTTGAACTCATTGGCCACGATTTCGTCAAATTCCTTGTACCTGAAGATAAAGGTTCAGAACTTCAGGGTGAGTTTACTAAAATAATGTCCGGTGAATCAGAACCACAGGAATTTGCCGAGCATATTGTCCTTTCAAAAGATGGAAAAGAAATCCCTATGCGCTGGTATGATGTTGTCCTGAAAGACAATGATGGTAAAATTACTGGCATTCTGCGTTCAGGGGAAGATCTGAGTAAATTTGAGTGAGTTAAACAAAAAAGTTTTAAACTTGAACTTTGTTTAAATGAACTTATATATTTATTAGTTCGCACTCTGTGTTTTCCTTGTCTTCATCATTTTTGAACAGGTTTTTTGTCATGCAGCACATCCATCTTTTATGCAGGACGAAATGAAAACCTGTTAGTAACGTTAACAGAATGGCGGATTTGTTATGGACAAGTGTCCATGTTGCCTTGGTAATACCTATGAATTCCTGGTACCTGCCTCTTTGCACTCCGGATGGGATGGCAAGATATAATACAAAGCCTGTGATCGCAACTATAATAAATAATACTGTCAGCAGGATGTCAATATAATAGTTCATTTTTGGTCTGTTCATCTTTCCCTCTGAAAAATAGTTTTTATATAAATGACAAATCCACTTTATATAAATTTGCATTTTTTTCTATAGAAAATTGTATTTCTATTCCCTGGTTGTGCAAAGGTTTAAATTCAATTGGGTTAAGTAGTAGTCCTGTTTCATTGCCGGGATTAGTCCCGTGGGAATGTAGCTTTTGTAATAATTAGAAGCCAAAAGCTGAACCGTGAAACTAGAAATGAAACTTAGGTGAACTAATTTGTCAAAATCATATTATGCATACGTAAGAGACGCATGGAAAGACCCGGACAACACTTATGTCCGTGAACTTAGATGGGAAAGACTCCAGGAATGGAGAAAGGAAGGATCTGTAACAAAGATCAGACGTCCAACCCGTATTGACCGTGCTCGCTCTCTTGGATACAAGGCAAAGCAGGGTATTGTTGTAGCTCGTGTAAAGGTACGCAGAGGAGGTCTTAGAAAGGCAAGGTACATCCGTGGAAGACGTACACAGCGCATGGGTAAGAACAAGATTTCCGGTGGAATGAGCATTCAGAGGATCGCTGAACAGCGTGCTGACAGGAAATTCCCTAACATGGAAGTTCTTAACTCCTACTGGGTAGGCGACGACGGTAAATCCAAGTGGTATGAGGTTATCCTTGTAGATCCAAATCACCCTGTAATTAAGAGTGACAAGAATCTCAACTGGATCTGTAACAACACCCACAAGGGACGTGCACAGCGCGGAAAGACCAGTGCAGGCCGCAAGGGCAGAGGTATGATGACCCGCGGAACCGGTACTGAAAAGACCAGGCCAAGCCTGAGATCCAACCTTAACAGAGGTAAGTGATCCACTATATCAACTTGCGCGTGATCGCACACTCAACTGAGGATCTTTCTAGGGTACGTGGTGCCCTGGACTTCTTTTTACGGAATGCTACCGGCATGTCCGACGATGACGTTACTGACGAACTTGTAGAAGTAACTGATATTGAAGGTCACTATGGTAATCCGTCTGTGATGCTCAGTTCGCAGATCTCACGCAAATCGGATTCTGTAAGACTTGCCAGGTTTATCAGGGAAAATATGAGCCTTGGTGACGTCGAAATCCTGCGCAGTGAAATGCCTGATAGGCTGGATGATGACCAGTTATTCCATATGAGGTTTGACAAACAGGCAGCTTTCCAGGGTAAACTTGTGCTAAGTTCATCATCCGATGCCATTACTGTCAAAGTAAAAATAGCCACTTATCCGAAGAACCGTCTTCAGGCGGGACTGATAGTGGAGGAATTATTTGGCTAAACCTTTTTTTTATGATCTGAACGTTTACTCTGCACCAGAAGGTAAAAACACCATCGAGGATATGGCCGCTTTTTCCTCCAGATTGAAATTTACAGGAATTGCCATTACCAATCCTTCCGGTGGTTCCAAACCTGTAAAATCGAAGAAAATAAAAGGTCTTGAAATTTTTAGTGGTGTTGAGATTACGGTAGACAATCCTTCCAGATTACATGGAATGGTAGGGAAATATCGTAAAAACACTGATATTATAGTTGTGCGTGGCGGTAGCGAAAACATCAATCGGGCAGCTGTCGAAAATCCCAATGTGGATATTCTCTGTGGTTTTGGATCAATGAAAGACAATGGCCTGAATCATGTTCTTGCAAAGTCGGCAAGCGATAACAAAGTTGCAATTTCATTTGACCTTGGTGAGATTATCAGCCAGAAAGGGGGGAGAAGAGTCAGGACTTTGTCTAATTTCAGAAAAGATCTGGCAATTGTTCGCAAATACAATGTCCCTTTTGTACTTTCATCCAATGCAAAATCCTGCTATGATATGCGTGCTCCAAGGGAATTGATGGCTCTTGCAGGACTTTTTGGAATGACGAGGGAGGAAGCAGTTTGTGGTCTGTCCACAATTCCCGAAAGCATTATTTTAAGGAACCGTCCCTCTCCTGAATATGTGTATGAGGGTGTGGAAATAGTAGAATGCATGCCCGGAGATTTGGCATCTGAAGGTGATGGTAAATGAAGATACTTCCACCAACTATGCGGGATAATAAACGCTACCTTGCCTTTGAGCTTATAACCGAAGAAAATACACTGGTTGGCAGGGATGAACTTATCCGTGAGTTATTCTCTGTATCAGGAAGCCTTCTTGGTGATCTTGGTTCAAGCGAATGTAATATCTGGCTTTTTGCGTTTGATGATAATAAGGGAGTCATAAGCTGTAACCGCAATTATGTATCACAGACAAGGGCTGTTATGGCCACCATCACAAATGTAAAAGGTAAACGAGTTCTGGTTCATGTTCTTGGAGTATCTGGCACTGTTCTTGGTGCAACAAAAAAGTATTTAGAGGGTGTCGATGTATTTAACCCCGCAGAACAGTCACATATAAATGAGTAGAGAGCGTATTTCAGTTAATTATCGTATATATTCTGTTATTTATAAATAAATCAGGAGATGAAGTGAAGATGCAAATGACGCCACAGATGGGGTATGATCGAGCCATCACAGTTTTTAGTCCTGACGGACGTCTCTTCCAGGTAGAATATGCAAGAGAAGCAGTTAAAAGAGGCACAACCGCAGCCGGTGTAAAAGCAAAGAATGGTGTGGTATTGCTTGTAGACAAAAGAATCACAAGCAGATTAATAGAAGCAGAATCAATTGAGAAGATCTTCCAGATAGATGACCACATAGGTGTTGCCACTTCAGGACTCGTAGCTGATGCCCGTGCTCTTGTTGACAGGGCAAGAGTCGAAGCACAGGTTAACATGGTCTCATATGATGAGCCAATAGGTGTAGAAGTTATTGCCAAGAAGATCTGCGATCATAAGCAGACATACACACAGTACGGTGGTGTTCGTCCATACGGTACAGCTCTTCTTATTGCAGGTGTTGATGATTCACGTCCACGTCTCTTTGAAAGTGACCCAAGCGGTGCACTACTTGAATACAAGGCAACTGCAATCGGTGCCGGTAGAAACACTTTCATGGAAATCTTTGAAGCAGATTACCAGGAAGACATGGACATTGATGCTGCAATCATGCTGGGTATGAAAGCCCTTTACAAATCAACAGAAGGAAAAGTTGATGCAGCTACCCTTGAGCTTGGTATTGTGACACTTGAGGATCGCCAGTTCAGAAAGCTTTCCGAAGAGGAAGTTGCTGGTTTTGTTTCCAGGGTCCGTGAAGAGCTTAAGGATGATGTGGAAGAAGAGACAGATGACTCTGAAAACGAGGAATCAGAGGATTAATTAAAGCAATCATTGGGGTGAACTAACATGGTATCTCTTGATGAGTCTGTTATTGCAAGGCTCAAGAAAGGTAAGCATCAATTTGAGGTTTTGGTTGAACCCGAAGGTGCATTTTCGCTTAAAAGAGGTGAAGATGTCAAGATGGAAGACATCATTGCTGTAGAATCAGTATTTACTGATGCTGCGCAGGGGGACCATGCCGGAGAATCTGAGCTTACAAGTGCTTTTGAAACCAATGATGTAATGGATATTGCCCGGCAGATAATATTGCACGGTGAACTCCAGCTTACAAAAGAGCAGAGAAAGCAGATTCTGGAAGAGAAAACCAGACAGGTCATAACGATTATTGCACAAAATGCTATTAACCCCCAGACAAGGACGCCTCATCCTCCTGCCAGAATTGAAAAGGCAATGGAAGAGGCGAAGATTCATATCGATCCTTTAAAAGGTGTCGATGAGCAGGTAAATATTGTAATGAAAGCTATTCGTCCCATAATCCCTATAAGGTTTGAAGAGGTCGATATAGCTGTAAAGATTCCAGGTGAATATGCGGCAAAATCGTATGGAGATATTGCCAACTTTGGAACCCTTGTAAAGAATGAGTGGCAAAATGACGGTTCATGGGTAGCTGTTGTCAAAATGCCTGCTGGCCTTCAGAATGATTTCTATGGCCTTGTGAATCATCTTACAAAAGGGGATGCTGAAACTAAATTATTATGAGGCCCCATAATGGAACGTGAAATTGTAATTCCTGGACAACTTTTGTCTGATAACAAGACTGATTCCGGTCCAGGTACATATGTTAAGGATGGGAAAGTCTACTCTCTTTTATATGGAGTTATGAATGCCAAGAAGAAGATATCCGTTATTCCTTTTTCCGGAAAGTATATTCCTTCTTCCAGGGATTACGTTATTGGTACAGTTATAGATGTAACTCCCTCTAACTGGATATTTGATATTGGTTCGCCATACGATGGCTTGTTGCATGTGTCTGAATATCCAAGGCGTTTGGAACAGGAAAAAATGGCGCAGTACATGGGTATAGGCACATCAGTCTTGCTTCGTGTAAAAGATGTAAGTTCATCCATGAAGGTCGAATTGACCATGAGAGAACGCGGTCTGAGATCTCTTAGTAATGGCCGTGTTATTGAAGTACCTCCTACGAAAGTTCCTCGTATCATAGGACATGGTGGTTCTATGGTATCAATGCTTAAGAAAGAGACAAATTGCGAGATATTCGTAGGCCAGAATGGAAGAATATGGATAAATGGAAAAGATAGTGAAATGGACCTTCTCACAGAGGCTATTGAGCTTATTATGAAACATTCTCACACATCAGGATTAACAGATAGGATATCTCTTTTTTTGAAAGGTGGGGAAGAACTTGTTTCTGAGAAGGATGAAGCTGTTTTAGAGGATAATCTCACAGAAGATACAAAAGTTGCAGAGGATGAAAGTGAGATCAGGGAAGATACCTACCGAAAAGTGGATGCTCTTCTGGAAGATGATGATTGACCGGAGTAACTCTTTTTGATCAGGGAAAATGTGAGAACGTTGGAGAATTAATATGAGTGATAAACCTGAAAAGTTCATTGATGAAAATGGATTACGTCTGGATGGCAGACGTGTTGATGAGATCAGGCCGATGAAAATGGAGATAGGTGTACTCTCCAGGGCTGATGGTTCATGTTATTTGGAATGGGGTAAGAATAAGGTACTTGCGGCTGTTTATGGCCCAAGGGAACTTCACCCAAGAAGATTGCAGAAAGCTGATTCCGTATTAATAAGATACCGTTATAATATGGCAGCTTTCTCTGTAGAGGATCGTATAAGACCAGGTCCAAGCAGAAGAAGTATTGAGATATCAAAAGTAAGCCGTGAGGCATTTGAGCCTGTAGTGCTCACTCACCTTTATCCTGGTGCAGTAATTGATGTTTTTGCAGAAGTACTCCAGGCTGATGCAGGTACAAGAACTGCAGCTATTAATGCAGCCTGTGTGGCTCTTGCTGATGCAGGTATTCCTATGAAAGGACTTGTTTCTGCATGTGCAGTAGGAAAGGTTGACGGACAGCTCGTACTTGACCTTAACAAGCCTGAAGACAATTATGGTGATGCTGATATCCCAATGGCTATGACATCTGATGGGGAGATTACTCTTGTCCAGATGGACGGTGACGTTACTCCGGAAGAGTTCAAAAAGGCAATTGAGATGTGCAAGGAAGGATGCCGCCAGATTATGGAGATTCAAAAGGAAACTCTTAGAAGCAAGTTTACAAAACTTGAAGATGTAGATATCTCTGATGATGAAGAAGTCGATGTATCTTCCATTGTAGAATCCGCTCTTGAATCATCTGAAGATGATGTTGAAGATGAGGAGGAGGATGAAGTCGAATCTGGCGATGCTGATCAGGAAGACGAGGTTGAAGATGCTGACGAGGATTTAGATGATGAACCTGAATCAGAGGACGATGAAGATGAAGACCTCGATTCTGTAGAATCTCATTCTGATTTCGAAGCTGTTGAGCTTGTAGAGGATTTTGAAGAGTCTTTCACTGATGTGGATGAAGAGGATGCCACAGAAGATGAGGATGACGAAGAGAAGGACTGAGGTGAGATCATGGGCAACGAAGTAATGTCGGTACTTAAGAAAGATTACATTTACAACCTTATGCTCAAAGGTCAGCGTGCTGATGGACGTGCTTTTGATGAGATAAGGGACATTGAGATCAGAACCAATGTTATAGAAAAGGCTGAAGGTTCCGCCTGGATAAAGATGGGTGGTACTGAAATTCTTGTAGGAGTAAAACTACAGGTCGGAACGCCTTTCCCTGACTCTGCTGATCAAGGTGTCATTATTACAAGTATGGAGTTAAATCCAATAGCTTCTCCTGATTTTGAGGCAGGTCCTCCAAAAGAGAATGCCATTGAAATGGCCCGTGTCACAGACAGGGGAATCCGTGAATCAGGCGCAATTGATTTAAACAAGTTGTGTATTACGGAGGGAGAAGAAGTCTGGATGGTATTCATAGATATCCATGTTCTCAACAATGAAGGGAACATTCAGGATGTATCCTCCCTGGGTGCAATAGCTGCCCTATTGACTGCCGTTGTTCCTGGTGAACGCGAAGGCCGTGGTGAGGATATGCCAATGCCTATCAGGGATATGCCTGTTTCAGTTACGCTGGTAGACATCGGCGGTGAAATGATGATTGACCCTGACCTTGATGAAGAAACAGTTTGTGATACCCGCATAACCATTGTTTCAAATCAGGACGGTTCAATTTCAGGAATGCAGAAGAGCGGCGATGGAGCACTTACCGAGGAAAAGCTGTTAAAGGCTGTGTCACTTGCCTGCCAGAAAGCATCTGAACTCAGGGAAGCTCACCTGTTGAATATCTGATCCGAAATTCAATATCATATAATATTTACACCATTTCAAGGAGATAAAATTCATGGCAAAAAAATATACACGAAAAGGCCGAGTATCCAGATCAGCCGGTAGATTTGGTACTCGCTATGGTAGAAGGGACCGTAAACTTGTGGCAGATCTTGAAGAAAAGATGCGTATGCCACATAAGTGCCCGCAATGTGCACGTCCAAATGTAAAAAGAACAGGTACAGGTATCTGGAAATGTACCAAATGTGACTACACCTTTGCAGGTGGCACATTCCTTCCTCAGACTAATGTCGGAAAGACCGTTGCACGTTCTGTAAAGAAGGCAAAGGAAGCAGCAGCAGCAGAGTAAGGTGAGTATGGCCTATAAATGTACAAGATGCAAGAGAAATGTTGAGATCGACTACGAGTACACAGGTATTCGCTGTCCTTACTGTGGACACCGAATTCTTGTGAAAGAGCGTCCAACAACTATCAAACGCATCAAAGCAGAGTAAGAAGCGATGCATATCACTTCTTCTCGCAAACCTTCTGCCGGTACGCGTACTTTATGTAAGCATCTGGCATCTTTTTTCGGTTTCGAGTACTTTAACCGAGGTAAGATGAGCATGGGTGAGGTCTTAACCCTCTCTCATGGCAATCCACTTCTTATTATCGGTGAATATCATGGTAACCCTGGTAGCTTGGCTTTTTATGATGGGAAAGGATTCTGCACTCTTTCAATTTATATTTCCGTACTGGAAGCTCCTTCTGAGTATCCAAAAAGGTCCAAATCATTTCCTTTAATTGATGGTGACAATGAGTTAGTACCATTACTTAATGATTTGATAGTTCCTGATGAATCAACATGTTCAACATTGTTGTCTCTTACAATTTCAGGAAATCAGCTGGATTTCAAAGAAGGTGAAAAAGAACTTTTCAGTCTCAGGATGAAAAGCTACAAGGTATTTGAGGTTGATGAAGAGTGTTGCTGACCTCACGTTATGTTTTTGAAACTCCTGCAGCTTTACGTATTTACAGATCACTTAAACCTGAACTTGAAAGTCAGGTGACTGAACGGTCATCTGTTTACATGAATGTCGAAAACTCGACTCTTTATCTGGAAATAAGATCTGATGATCTTGTTGCCATGCGTTCAACTCTTAATACCTGGTTGCGTCTTATACAGGTTGCATCTGAGACTGCAGATTGTCTGGTTTAGTGCAGTATATTTCTGTGTTCGCAACAATTATTCTGCATCAGATTCTCTCTTTACATCCTTGTTTTTGCATTAGTGTACATAGAAACATTAAAATCACTTCAGGTTTATTGGTATGCCAGGTGAAACCAAATGAGTACGCAAATACCCCCACAGATACAGAACCAGCTTGCACAGTTGCAGCAGGTTCAGCAGCAAGCGCAGTCCCTTGCCATGCAGAAATCCCAGATAGAGTCCATGCAGAAAGAAGCTGAAATGGCACTTGAAGAGCTGGAAAAGCTGCCTGAGGATGTTGTAATTTATCGAAGTGTCGGCGAATTACAGATCAAATCAAACAAGGAAGAATCTGTGTCCAAACTGAATGAAAAAGTAGAAACACTTTCACTCAGGTTACAATCCATTTCCAGACAGGAAGAAAGGATATCAAAACGTTTCACACAACTTCAGGAACAGATCGAACAGTCTATGGGGAACCAGGCACAGTAAGCCTGTTCTCTATTTCTGATGACATGCCGGTATAAGCGCCGGCCATGTTCAGAGGTTTCCATGCAAGTTGAAGAAACGGAGTTTTACAATAAGCTTCTGGATTATAATAATATCCTTTATCTTTGTCATCGGAACGCCGATCCGGATGCGGTAAGCAGTGCATTTGCATTATCAGAAGCCATTGGTGGAACAATAGGGCTTGTTGATGGATGTAACCGGGTTGCTTCTCTTCTTATTGATAAACTTGATATAGACGTGGTCGAGAAACCCGACCCTTCAGAATATGATATTACTCTTGTAGTTGACACTTCAACCAGTTCTCAGCTTAATGATATCAAACTTGGTAAATACTGTGTGATAGATCATCACGCAACAACCGCTCTTATTGAAAATGCCGAGTTTTATTTGCATCGTCATGCAACATCTACGGCTGAGATGGTCTTTGATATTTTGAGGTCCATGGGTGCACCTGTAATGCGTCGTACTGCAATGGGTCTGCTCACAGGTATCATCACTGATACGGGCCATTTTAAACATGCTACACAGGAAACATTCAGGACTGTTTCTGAAATAATAGCCTGTAGTGGTGTAGAGTATGCAGATGTATTGGAGATGATGGCAGCAACTCCGCAGGATATATCCATGCGTATAGCCATGTTAAAATGTGCTACCCGTGCAAACATCGAAAGAGTTGATGACTGGCTTCTGGTGGATTCTCATGTGAATTCCTTTGGTGGTGCAGCATCATCCATGTTCCTTAACATTGGTGCTGATGTGGCTCTTATAGGAACTTCCCGTGACGCTAATATCAGGGTGAGTGGAAGAGCCAAGCGTGAAGCTGTTGCTGCAGGTGTCAATTTGGGGAAGATAATGGAAGATATTAGTCATAATTACGATGGTACCGGAGGAGGGCATGCGGGAGCTGCCGGAATTGATGTGGTTGCCGATATGGATACCATTTTAGGTGAATGCAAAGGCAGGATACGTGATATCCTCAGAGGCAAACCCAATCCTTCTATATGTGATTCATTAAATGATGAATGTCACGAATCTGAATAATTGATAAAGGGGCAATTAGATGATAGAATACTGGAACCCATTGATGGAAAGGATGCCAGTTGATGAACTGGAGAAAATGCAAGAGAATAAACTCAAAAACCTGGTAAACTATGTCTACCAGCACTCAGATTTCTACAAAAAGAGATTTGATGAAGCAGGTGTCAAACCTGAAGATATCCAGACACTTGATGACCTGAAGAAATTACCTTTTACATACAAATCCGATCTAAGAGACACTTATCCAACAGGAATGTTCTGTGTTTCTAATGAACAGCTTACACGTTTCCATGTGTCTTCAGGAACTACCGGGAAGCCAACTGTTGTAGGTTATACAAAGAATGATATCCATGCATGGAATACATCCCTTGCAAGAGCTCTCACCTCAATTGGTTTGGGTCGTGGGGATATTATTCAGGTGAGTTATGGATACGGTCTTTTCACAGGCGGTCTTGGGCTTCACTACGGTGCTGAAGAAGTGGGTTCAACTGTTCTTCCTACAAGTTCAGGTAACACAGAAAAGCAGCTTGATCTTATGCAGGATCTAGGCAGCACGGCAATTGCCTGTACTCCATCTTACTTCCTCTTCATGAGTGAGGTTGCAAACCAGAATGGAATCAGCATACAGAATGATACAAAGCTTAAGGCTGGTATTTTTGGTGCAGAACCCTGGTCTGAGGAAATGAGATCAAGAATAGAGGAAGCAACAGGCATCAAAGCTTATGATATCTATGGTACTTCAGAACTCAGTGGTCCTCTCTGTACAGAATGTCAGTTCCAGGAAGGTATCCATATATGGGCCGACATGTTCCTTCTCGAAGTAATTGACCCTGAAACAGGTGAACAACTTGGTGACGGTGAGCGTGGGGAGCTTGTAATCACAACCCTTGCAAAGGAAGCACTTCCACTTATCAGGTATCGTATTGGTGATATTACTATCATTAACAAGGAACCATGCAAATGTGGTCGTACACACCCACGTATCATGAGGGTACTTGGACGTGCAGATGACATGCTTATCGTGCGTGGTATCAATGTATTCCCTGGTCAGGTAGAGTCTGTACTTATGACTATACCTGAAGTTGGCGAACACTTTATGATAATCGTGGACAGGGTAAATGAACTCGATACCATGACTATACAGATAGAGATGACAGATGAAGCATTCAGTGACAAAGTCAATGATATAATCGGTCTTGAAAAGAAGGTTCAGGCTGCACTTAAGAATGTGCTTAATCTGGCAGTAAAGGTTGAGCTTGTTGAGAAAGGAACAATTCCACGTTCAATGGGCAAAGCCAAGAAAGTGATAGACAACAGAAAGCTATAAACGCTTATGCAACATAACTTCTAATAAAAATGCAGGTGTTAATATGGAAGAAAAGATAATCAAGCAGATATCACTTTTCGCAGAGAACAAGCCAGGTCGCCTTGCTAATATTGCAACTAATTTCAGAAATGCAGGTATTAACATAAGGGCTTTTACCATCGCCGAAGCTGGAGATTTCGGTATCATCAGGATGGTAGTTGACAAGCCTGACCTCGCCCACGAAGTTCTTCACGATGCAGGGTTCACGGTTTCTGAAACCAGTGTCCTGGGTATTGAAATGGAGGATGTGCCTGGTGGACTGGGTAAGATCGCTGATGTGCTTGGTGGTCAGAGTATCAACATCGATTATGCCTATGCTTTTGTCACAAAGACTGAGAAGGCACTTCTTATTCTCAGGGTCAGTGACATTGAAGGGGCCATTAAGGTTCTTAACGGTTCAGGTGTAAAGCTAATTGATATGGCAGATATTCAGGAAATCTGATTTTCTGAATATTATTTTTCTTTTGTCTGAAAATTATCACTTTTTTACTACATTTTTATTTTTCAGTTATTTGTTTTCATATTCTCTTTCTGTTTTTGCATCCGTTATAGAATCGCAACATTAAAACGAACCACTAATATTTTATATAACTAGTTGTCATTCCAATTGAAATGACGGATACTATCAATTCAAAAGGAGTTCGCAAACCAGAGTGTAAACTCGGTGGTTCTCATACTACTATTATCGGCGGACGTGCCGGTAAAAAGATAGTGTCCTTGCTGAGTCAGCACCCTTCTGTCAAAAAAGTAATTCCTTCTGTAATTGCTGTTAAAGGAAAAGGTAATTCCGGCGGAAAACTTACTGCTAAAATCCAGAGGCCTGATGACAGGGGAAACCTGCGGCTTCTTCTTTCACACGGTACATCTTTCCAGGAACTGCGTATAATTACAAATGTAGGCAGTTTTGAAGAAGGTGAAAACATTATGAAAGAACTAAATTCATTATTATCTGATGTCTAAGGTGAAATCGATGTTCGTTGGAATAGATCATGGTACAACTGCAATGCGCTTTGCTGCACTCTTTCCTGATGGAAAAGTGCTGAAACTTGAACTTCCAAGAACTGAAGCTGCCGGTATGAGCGAGTCCCAGCTTATATCTTCGATGGAAAATGCTTTTGGAATAAATTCTTCTGATATCTCTTTAATGGCTGTAACTTATTCCATGGGTGATGGCATAAAAGATATTGAAAATATAGCCACTGTTGAAAACCGTGGTGTTAAAAGCATAGAAGGCGCTGGCAAGAAAACTGGTGGAGGTGGACTTGTTTTTGATTCTATATTATCCTCAAAAATTCCTGCCGTTGTAATTCCGGGTATTCATGAAAACAGCGACACAGATCCTCGTCTCAATATTTTTTCACACTCCACAAGTCCTGAAAAAATAGGTATTGCTTATCATGCATTCGCACTTGGATTCAGTGACTTTGTACTTTCCGATATTAGTTCAAATACTGTTACTGTGGCGGTTGCAAATGGAAAACTTATAGGTGCTATAGATGCATGTATATTTGCTCCGGGACTTCAGCATGGTCCTCTGGATGTCCAGGCTCTCAGGGATGTCGATGCTGGCAGGATAAGTGCTAATGAGGCATTTGTAAATTCCGGTGTCCTTAAACATACTTCGTTCTCAGACAGGCACGAACTCATAAAAGCTGCTAAAGATGGAAATTCCCAGGCTGTGCTGGCTATTGACAGTATCGCACTTTTTGCCGCCATGGAAATTGCCGGTATGCAGCTTCTGATGAAGGACTATGGTTCTGAAGGTGAAGTTGTCATTGAAGGGTCTGTTGGAGAAGTTCCTGAAGTTGTAAAGAAGATAGAATCTCACCTCGGGATAAAGGTTCATGTTCTTGACAGGTGGAGTGCAGCCATAGGATGTGCTGAAATCGCAAGAGATATCCATTTGGGTTCAAGTGAAATTCTGGGTCTGAAAGTCAATTTCACTTATGAATCGGAATAAGCGAGAATCAGTTTTGTTTGGTATTTCAAATTTAAAATTATAAACATAAAACGATAAATTTCAAACAGCAAGTTTTAAACAACAAATTTGAAACATCAAACAGTAGTTGTTACTCAGTTATTACTATTATTATCGTTATTTTGTACACTGGCCTTCGATGTAGATTACAGAAACGCCTTTATCTTCTATTTTTGCCTGAATCATATTTTTAATATATTCAGAACAGGCATCTTTTCCTTCTGAATCAAGAAGCTCATCGATATTGATACAGGTTGTGTCCGGTACAAGTGCTTTTACAACTTTTTTCAGGTCAGGTGCACCCTGTCCGCCTGTCATTGCAGCAACATCATTCTGAAGTATGATGGCAAGAATGTCAAAACCATTTTCAACTGCGTTTATCAGTCCAATTATGCCGGAATGTGCAAGTCCGAAATCTCCAATCACGGCTATGCCTTTCCCCGGGAATCCACAGGCAGTTGATATTGCACCACCAAGTGCAAATCCTGTATTGACTGCATTTAATGGATCGGGTGCTGTACGTATGGAGCATCCCATGTCTCCTGCAACAGGACGGATATCATGTAACACATTATAGAGTGGCATAAAAGGACAATCACTGCAAATAGGTTTTGAACCTCTGCTGAGAATTGTCTGTACATCCGTGTACTCTGAGACTTCATCTTTATCGATGTTCTCAAAAGCAAAATCAACATGTTCTTTTTCAACCATGCTGAAAGGAAGGTGGCCTGTTCTTTTTCCAAGAACTTTTTCACAACATGTGCTGATATGTGTTTCTATGAAGGTTTCACTCTCTTCAACAACAAGGATGTGTTCATGTTGTTCTATGAAACTTTTTACAAGTTTTTCCGGGAAAGGTGAAACCATTCCAAGACTCAGGTGTGAATAAGAAGAATAAACTAATTGTGTGGATAGAATCTTGTCCACAATATATGATGGATAACCGGATGATACTATTCCAACCTTGTCTCCATTGATTGCTATGTGGTTGAAACGTGAGTTCTCTGATTCATGAATAAGGATGGGTTCTGATTCAATGTGGAATCTCTGGTGCTTGCCGTGCATAGTAAGCTTCCAGATGCTTCTGTCAAGAACCTTTTCTTTCACATTTGCTTTTGAGTTTATCCGTGTTCTGCTGATTTTCTGTCTTTCCTTTTCCAGCCGGTCAGTTATTCTCATAATAACAGGAACCTTTGCTTCTTCTGAAAGTTCAAAAGCCCGGCTAAGTGAATCGTAAGTATTTTGAGGTGTAGAAGGATCAAAAACGGCAGTCTCGGAAATTGCTCCGTAGAACCTTGAATCCTGCTCGTTCTGTGATGCTTTTGCTCCCGGATCATCGCCGGCAAGTATCACAAGTCCCGAACCTATTGTGTGCATCATTGCTGTCATCAGGGGGTCTGAAAGTACATTCATTCCAACATGTTTGACCATTACAATGGAACGACGTCCTGTTACCGATGCACCTAACGCTGCTTCAAGAGCAGCTTTCTCATTGGTGAACCAGTGGATATCGTAATTATTACATTCATTGCAGTTGCTGGAATTCTTATTCTCAAAAAAGTGGTCTGCAACTGCAGTCATGGGATATCCGGCTACAGCAGTAATGAACTTTACATTGCTATCAATTGCTGCAAGGTAAATTGCTTCAAGGCCGGTTATATCCTCTGTGTTAGTCATAATTTGATTACTTGTTTATTCGATCTGAGCTTTCAGTTTAACTGAATCATCAGGTTGTGCAAACCATGCAAGCGCTGCAAGTGCACCAATAACTCCATTACCATCAAGCCAGACATCGACATTTTTGTCTTTCGCGTACTCAAGAGCATATTCCTTTGTAAGCTCTCCACTTCGGCATTTTGTGCTGTATTCGTTGATTTTCTTTGCCTCAAACTCAGAAAGCACTACCATTCCCGTCTCATCGGATACGCTGTATTTCAGGAGGGCTGCCTTTACGCTTTCAAGCAGCTCGTGTTTTGCATTTTCATTCACACATCCAAATTCCAGTACTGTGGATACACAGTTTTGTGTCCTTGCAGATACCGGGAAAAGCTGTACAAGTGAGTGTGACAGGTAAATAGACTCATTGCAGTCAAGTGCTTTTGCCATGTTGTGAGTCAATGTCCATGTTGCACCTTCTTCTTTGGTGTCGGTATCATCAATTCCAATTAGTACTCTTTCTCTTCTTGGAACTACGATGGTGCCTTTTGCAGCACGCCCACCTCCGGATTCAGTGTAGTTGCAGCGAAGAACGCCCTCAGCAAATGCCCTGCATTTTGTGGCACCTACGCCTCCTCCTCCAAGTCCTGCGTATGTTATATGAACCTCATCTCCTTCCACGATAACAGATTCAATTCCTGCAGCTGCTGTGGATGGTTTTAGCTCAAGAGGTGATGTGCCTGTCTTTACTTTGTATCGGATCATGTTCCCAATGGAACGTGTGTTAAGGATAAGCGGCGAGTGAGAATAATGGAACTTAGACCATGCAGCACCGCCATAACAGTTCGTATGCTCGATGATCTCAGCATATTCGTTTTTACTGTCGCATATTGCATATATACCCCTGTATGGAGTGATGTAGGGGTCATTAAGTTCAATCTCTTTCATTTGGGACTTAAATGCAAGTCAATACCTTAAATGTTTTGTTTGTCAGGGTGGTCTTCTGAATGGTAAGAGATTTCATCTCACATATCCTTCATCTTTCAAACTGACATACCTGCCATCTCCGATAACCACATGATCCAGTACGTCGATTCCAAGCAGCTTGCCGCCTTCCACAAGTTTCTCAGTAACTGCAATATCTTCCCTGCTTGGTGTTGGATCGCCGGAAGGGTGATTATGTGAGAGGATTACTGAAGCACAGGATTCCATGAGTGCTGCCTTGAAAACTTCTCTTGGGTGAACAATATTTGCGTTCAGGCTGCCGATGGAAATTAGTTCCTCACGTATTATCTGGTTTTTTGTATCAAGTAAAAGCGCCACAAGTCTTTCCCTTTTGTGTTCACGCATTCCCGGGTAAAGTATAGAATAGACATCTGCCGGTGATCTTATCTTTCTTTTCGGATCATCGGAGAATCCTTCCAGTTTACGGGCAAGTTCAAAGATTGCAGCTATTTGTGCCGCCTTAGCAGTACCAATGCCATGTATCTTTGTGAGATTTGCGATGTTAGCCTGACTGAGCTGTTTGATGTTGTATTCTGAGAAAATACGACTGCACATATTCACAACATTCTCTTTTTGCGAACCTGTTCTCAGGACAATTGCAAGCAGTTCTGCATTTGAAAGAGCTTCAGGGCCGTATTTCAACAGTCTTTCCCTGGGCCTTTCATCCATTGGCATATCATGGATACTTATCTTGTACTCACTCATTGCAATGGCTAGTAAATCCAAGGATATAAATTAATCGTAATTAGTCTATTATAATTTACCCTTAATCTAAAAAATAATTAATATGAATGTGCTGGCTTCTGTTTGCGCTGTGTACTTATAGAATGACTCTCCATAAATCCATTTATGAAAGTCATTTGTGTTGCAGGATACAAGAATTCAGGCAAAACAACGCTGGTCTCCCGCCTTGTGGAAGCTCTTTGCGAACAAGGGAAAGTAGGTACTGTAAAACAGATGTTGCATCATCGTTTCAATCCACGGGATACTGACACCGGTAAGCATTTCGATGCAGGTGCCTATCTGGTTGCAGCAATAACTGACACAGAGCTTGTAACCATAAAGCGTGATCCAACTCTTGAAGATGCCCTGGACTCTCTTGCAGACAACGGAGCAGACTTTGCGATAGTCGAGGGTGCAAAAAACAGTGACCTTCCAAAGATTTTCCTTGGCGAGCCCGAGGCTCCGGATGAAATTTCCAATATAATTGTCCAACTGCCTGTAAAAGCAGACTGGGACATAGGTGCTCTTGTTGAACTGATTCATGATCAGCCTGAATGGGTAACTCTTGACTCTCTCATCAGGAAGGTGCGTTCAAATCCCGATATTCGTCTTTCAGGTGGGATAGCAACTTTCACGGGAATTGTCAGGCGAATAAATGATAATGTTGAAACCACTGCCATAGATTTTGAGAAATACGAAGGTGTTGCGGACAGGGCAATTGAAAAGATCTGTCTTGACATGAAAGCAAAGGACAATATCATAGATGTATTAATCCATCACAAAACCGGATTGATAAAATCGGGTGAGGATATTGTTTACATAGTCGTGGCTGCTGCTCACAGGCAGGAGCTTTTCCAGACGCTGATTGATTCACTCGAACGCATAAAAGAAGATGTGCCAATATGGAAGAAGGAGTTCACAATTGAAGGTGATTTCTGGGTTCACGACAGGCATGAATAAAAACCGGAATCGTTTTCAGGATGAAATCGAAGGAACCTGTCATATTTAGCGTATGATTTCATAATCCTTTGTTTAGTGCTGATGGATGGTTGCTTTGTTTATACATTACGATTTTTCCTAAAAAAGCGATGTTTCTGTCAGTCTATACACATGATCTCTACGGTGGCAAAAAACTTCAAAAATGGTGAGGGTGATTATCTGTTTTTCAGACCCATCTGCTCATCTATTTCTTCGGCTATTTCTTCAAGTTCCTGGAAAATACGGTCGGAATCTTTTCTCATTTCCTGAACTGCAGCTTTAAGGCTTCCTCCGCGGATGTACAGCCCTCTTTTTTCCCTGTATATCAGGCCTGAGTTTATAAGGTTCCTTATGTGATGATTCACTCTGGACTGGTTTACTTCAATGCTCTTAGCTATGATGTCTGATGATATTTTATCCTGGTTTTCTGCCAGTTGCTGAAGAAGATCATGGACTATTTGTGTAGCAAGATTTTCCGTATCTCTTCCGGAAGATAATCCGAAACTGTTACAGAACCAGCGAATATCTTCTTCCAGCTTCTTTTCTCTGGGTTTTTCCAGGTTTATCAGGATTATCTGTTGTGGCATAGGATTATTCTATCTTATAGCATCTATATAAGTTTATCTGTATAAAATCGATATCATTTCGATAAAAGTGATAAAAAAGCTATTTTTTGCAAAAGATTTAAATAGGAGTCATGCAATATAATTGCTCAGTTGATCGGAACGTTTCCGGTCAGATGATAATTGGAGGAAAATAAACGATGATTATCAGGCCAATTGGTGAGAGAGTCTTAATCAAATCTGTCAAAAAGGCAGAAGTCACTGAAAGTGGAATTTACATCCCTGACTCCGCACAGGAAGAGAAAAAAGAAGGAATCATAGTTGCTGTGGGAGCCTATGAGGATGGCAAAGAACTTCCATTAAAAGCCGGTGAACATGTGATTTACGGCGGTTATAAGAGTGACGAGATTGACCTTGACGGTGAACTTCACATGTTCATTGATTTCAAGGATGTCTTAGCAGTAGTTGAGGAATAAGTAAGATTAAGGAACTGACGAGGAATATCTATGTCAAAACAGATAATGTTTGATGAGGATGCACGTAAAGCATTGTTAAGTGGTGTAGATAAAGTAGCAAATACTGTAAAGATCACCCTTGGTCCCAAGGGTCGTAATGTTGTCCTTGACAAGCCGGGCAGTCCGGTTGTAACCAATGATGGTGTTACCATTGCCAAAGAAATAGAACTTAAAGACAAGTTCGAGAACATGGGTGCAAAGCTTGTAAAAGAGGTCGCATCAAAAACCCAGGATAATACAGGTGATGGAACAACCACTGCAACCTTGCTTGCACAGTCAATGATAAAAGAGGGACTAAAGAACATCAGTGCTGGTGCAAATCCAATTGAAGTCAAGAAAGGTATTGAAAAGGCAACCGAAAAGGTTGTTGCAAGCCTCAGGGAAAAGAGTAAGGATGTAAAGGATAAAGAAAAGATCCTCCAGGTTGCAACTATCTCAGCAAACAACGATGAAGTCGTTGGCGAGTTCATTGCGGATGCAATGGAGAAGGTAGGATACAATGGTGTAATCACAGTTGAGAATTCCAAGACCATGGAAACACACCTTGAAGTTGTTGAAGGTATGCAGTTTGACCGTGGTTTTGTGTCACCATACATGGCAACAGACCCTGAAAAGATGACCTGTGAGTTCGAAGAGCCGTACATCTTAATTACAGACCGCAAGATCACAACCATGAACCAGATAATTCCTGTGCTTGAAAAGGTCGCCAAGGAAGGCAGGCCACTTGTCATGATCGCACAGGATGTCGAAGGCGATGCGCAGGCCGCATTGATATTAAACATAATCCGCGGTTCACTGCGTGTATGTGCAGTGAAGGCTCCGGGATTCGGGGACGAGCAGAAAGCCATGCTTGAGGATATCGCAATCCTTACAGGTGGTATGGTGATCAGCGAAGATAAGGGGATGAAGATCGAGGAATTCGCAGAACACATGCTCGGAACAGCACGCAAGGTCAACATCGACAAAAATAAGACAACAATCATTGAAGGTAAGGGTGACAAAGCTGATATTGAAAAGAGAATGCAGCTTATTGAGTCACAGATCAATGTCACAGATGCGGAGTTCAAGAAAAAGGAACTCAAGAAGCGTCTTGCAAAACTTGGCGGCGGTGTAGCTGTCATCAAGGTGGGAGCTGCAACAGAAACCGAACTCAAGGAAAAGAAGATGAGGATCGATGATGCCCTAAATGCTACAAAAGCTGCCGTTGAGGAAGGTGTGGTCACTGGCGGAGGAATTTCCCTTTTCCGTGCAACTACTGTGCTTGAAGACCTCAAACTTGAAGGCGAACAGGATATTGGTCTTAAGATCGTCAAACGTGCACTGGAAGAACCTATCCGCCAGATCTCACTGAATGCCGGAAAAGATGGCGCAGAGATAATTGCTCAGATAAGGGGTGAATCCAATGAACAATATGGTTACAACGCAAAGACTGACGCGTTCGAAGATCTCTTTGAAGCAGGAGTCATTGATCCGACAAAGGTTGTCAGAAGCGGATTACAAAACGCTGCATCCATTGCAGCTATGATCCTGACTACTGAGGCCGTTGTAGCTGACTTTGATGATGAGAAAGATGATAAGACACCTGCGATCATAATTTGATCGCACTCTTATCTTTACTTTCTTATCTTTATTCATTCAACAAATATCCACAAAAGAAAATAAGAGGTGAAGAACAGACATTTCAAATTTGATTATAATTCATAGCAATTAAAAAAAAAAGATTGTACAGCCGGACGAACAAAGAACAGCAAAATATCCATGAGATAAAAGGAGTGATAGTATGAGATTTGGTCTGACAAAAGTGACACCTGCAAGGGGAGGATTATGGAATCCAATGGAAGAGATTGTGCAGATGCAGGACATGTTAAACAACATGTTCAAAGAGAGAAGTTTCGGGGACAGATGGTCAGAAGCCGGAATACTTGCACCACTTGTGGATGTAAAGGATGAAGGTTCCGAATTAATTGTGACCACCGATCTCCCGGGAGTTGAGAAAGGTGATGTTGACCTTGATGTCAGTGATAATATGCTGACAATATCTGCAAAACGCAATTCAAGCACCGAGGAAAAAGAAGAAGGTTACCTTAGAAGAGAAAGAACATACAGTTCATTCTCAAGGACTGTGAGCTTACCAGGCACAGTTTCTGCTGAAGGTGCCAGAGCAAAATTAGATAATGGTGTGCTTAGCGTTACGTTGCCAAAAATGCAGATTGAAGAAAATAAAAAGATACTCATCGAATAGATGGGGTCCATACACGAGTAACAAATCCTGTATAGCTCTGGCTATGGCCACTTGCTATCAGGTGTTTTATTTTACTCATTCCGGGTTGGACATGACCCTCAAAAACGTGTCAGGTATCAAAAAAGATTTAAGTTAAACATTCAAAAATAAAAATGGGAAATGTCAATCCCGGGGAGTTTATAATTATGGATCTTAACCGTTTCACACAAAAAGCCCAGGAAGCAATCCAGGGCTCAAGTACAATTGCTGCAAGATACAGAAACCAGCAGATAGACTGCGAGCACATGTTGCTTGCACTGCTGGAGCAGAGCGGAGGACTGGTAACAACCTTACTTCAGAATATGGAAGTACCGGTAGACCGCGTAAAGGAAAAAGTTGAAGCCCAGCTTGCAAACCTGCCACAGGTCTCAGGTCCGGGAGGGGATCAGGTCTACATGACCCAGACCATGAGGCGTGTCCTTGATGCAGCTTCACAGGAAGCAGGCAAGATGAAAGATGAATACGTGAGTGTCGAGCATCTCCTGCTTGCCATGGTGGAAGAAAAGGACAGTCAGTGTGGCAAGATACTTGCAAGCGAAGGCGTAACACGTGCCAGAATCCTTGAAGCAATAAAGCAGGTAAGGGGGAATAGAAGAATTACCTCAGAAAATCCGGAAGACACAATGGAACCACTGAAGAAGTACGGAATTGATTTCACAGAACTTGCATCACAGGGTAAGCTTGACCCGGTTATTGGAAGAGATCAGGAGATCAGGCATTCAGTTGAGATCCTTTCCCGCCGCAGAAAGAACAATCCTGTACTCATTGGTGAAGCTGGAGTGGGTAAGACTGCAATTGTAGAGGGGCTTGCACAGCGTATTGCTAAAAAGGATGTTCCTGATGCCATGAAGGACAAGCGTATCATTGCCCTTGATATGGGTGCATTGATAGCCGGTGCAAAGTTCCGTGGTGAGTTTGAGGAAAGGCTCAAGGCAGTGCTTAAGGAAGTAGCAGATTCCGAAGGTCAGATCATTCTCTTTATCGATGAAATTCACACAATCGTAGGTGCAGGTGCAACTGAAGGTGCAATGGATGCAGGAAATCTCCTCAAGCCAATGCTTGCACGTGGTGAACTTCACTGTATTGGTGCAACAACCGTTGATGAATACCGTAAATACATCGAAAAGGATGCTGCACTTGAACGCAGGTTCCTGCCGGTATTTGTTGAACAGCCAACTGTAGAAGATACGATTTCCATCCTTCGTGGACTGAAGGAGAAGTATGAGGTACACCATGGTGTACGTCTTAAGGACTCTGCACTTGTGGCTGCTGCTATCATGAGTAACCGTTATATTGCAGACAGGTTCCTGCCTGACAAGGCTATCGACCTTGTGGATGAAGCTGCTGCAAAGAAGAGAACTGCAATTGACAGTAAGCCAGCAGAACTCGATGAAGCAGACCGTAAGATAATGCAGCTTGAAATTGAGCGAGAAGCACTGAAGAAGGAAAAGGATGCAGCTTCCAAGGACCGTCTGGAGATCCTTGAGAAGGAACTTGCAGACATCAGGGCTGAATCAGATGCAATGAGGGCAAGATGGGATCGTGAGAAGGAAGCCATTTCAAAGCTCGGTTCACTGAAGCAGGAGATAGAGGACACTAAGGTTCAGCTTGAACTTGCCGAGAATGACAACAACCTTGAACTCGCATCCAGGCTGAAGTACGGGACTCTCATCCCACTACAACACCAGTATGCTGAAGAGGAAAAGCTGCTTCAGGAAATGCAGGGTGAGATGCTCCTGAATGAGGAAGTCGGTGAAGAGGATATTGCCGATGTTGTCAGCCAGTGGACTCACATACCTGTGACAAAACTAATGGAAGGACAGCGTGAGAAGCTTGTTCACTTTGAGGACAACCTGCACAACCGTATCATCGGCCAGAGTGAAGCTGTCAGGGCTGTTGCTGATGCAGTGATACGTAACTACGCAGGAATCAAGGACCCGAGACGTCCGATTGGAAGTTTCATATTCCTTGGACCGACAGGTGTTGGTAAGACCGAGCTTGTAAAGGCTCTTGCAGCAGAGTTGTTCGACGATGAGAACAACATGGTGCGTATTGACATGTCCGAGTATATGGAAAAGCACACTGTTGCTAGAATGATCGGTGCACCACCTGGTTATGTGGGATACGATGAAGGAGGACAGCTCACAGAGGCAGTACGCAGAAGACCCTATTCAGTTGTGCTCTTCGATGAGATCGAGAAGGCACATCCGGATGTGTTCAACGTCATGCTGCAGATCCTTGATGACGGTCGTCTGACAGATTCCAAGGGCAGGACCGTGGATTTCAAGAACACGCTGATAATCATGACATCTAACATCTTTGCAGGTGATCTCACTGAAGTGCTGAGGTCTGCTGAGGATGAACAGGATGTGGATTATGCAACCCTGCAGATGCGTGCAATGTCAGAGCTTGGAAAGTTCTTCAGGCCGGAGTTCCTCAACCGTGTGGATGAGATCGCTATCTTCCACGCACTGAAGCCGGAGGAACTTGTCAGGATCGTTGATATCAAGGTTGTGGATCTTGCTGAGAGACTCAGGGACAAGCGCATTACTCTTGACCTTACGGATGCTGCAAAGGCATATCTTTCAAAGTCCGGATACAGCGAAACCTTCGGTGCAAGGCCGCTTAAAAGGGTCATTCAGAACGAGGTTGAGACAAGGATCGCAAAGCTTATTGTTGCAGGCGAGGTGCCGGAAGGTTCTACCGTGCACGTTGACAGCAACGGTGCCGAGCTGCTTGTGGATGTAAGGTCTGCTGAGTGAAGTGTCATATAGAAAAGATAAACAGAATTATTTCCGGTTGCCATTGTGCAACCGGGAAATTGATTTTTAGAGTTAGTTCTATGCCTGCAATTTTATCTCATCCTTAATTGAAAAGTAGCATTTCTCAAAAATTACCTGATTGCCTTTTACTTCAAATGTGCTGTATCCGAACATTTTTGCAAACTCATCTATCTTTTCATCAAAGTCTTTTACGTATGTAAGGCCGGTGTTTACCTTTGCGACCCTGGAATATCCGGCAAGATCATTGATCATTTTGTCCATCTCGATAGCTTTCTCAGGATCTTTATCGTAATCTACGCCTGAAACATTGAATTCTTTCCATGAATGGGCAAACATAGGTGTGAAAAAGAAAGCCGGTTCCTTACTGTTTTCCTTCAGTAATTTAATGTAGTTTGCCCAGCCTCCTACTGTGGCTCCGATGCAGTCATCTACGATCTTTTCATCATCCCTGAGTATTCTCACGATACAATCGTCTTTTTCAGGGTTGAAATCCTCTTCCACATTGCCAAGGACGTTACCGCAAAGTCCGTAAAAAAGGAGTAATCCGCTGGAAAAAACAGTCATTTATTCTATACACTGGTAAACTTCGGATTTCAGCTTCTTTGGCACCATGTGAAGTGCGAGTTCCCGGATATTTACTACAACCGTAAGCTTTCCTTCGTCAGCATCTTCAAGGATGCCTGGCATCTTTTCAAATGCCACGATTTCGTAAGTAGTGCGCTGTTCGTCAAGTTTTTCCGTAAATTCGGAAATGTTCCCGTTATCTACTATAAGGACGTTGTCAATTTCAGCATCATTGCCCAAAAGCCAGACAAGTTCATCCTGAAGTATTTTACAACTCAGTATGCTCAACACGGTCATTTTCTTCCTCCGGATACATTGATCCTGGGATATCAATTATTCAATTATTCAATATTCGTTAATAATCAAAAAAAAGGTTAGCAGAATTCTGATGAATTCCGCTTATGCCTGTAACTTCTGGCCAGCAGCCTGAAGTGCTCCGCCCATAGCTTTTGCAAGTTCGCAGTTCTCATTGCATTTGCACTGGCAGGTACAGTATTTTGGTACGTTGTCCATCATCCACTGTCCAAGGAATCCAAGGGCTTTGAGTTCTTCCGGGCTGGCATTTTCTACATAGTTGTTGATGTCTTCTAATTCCATGAATTGTCACCAAATAGCAATAAGTCGTGTAGTAATATATACTTAAGCGTTATAATTCTGTACTTAAATTTGAATGGTACAGAAAAATAACCGGATTTCATTGACCAGTTAGCAATTTCATATTTGGAATATTGTTAGTAATTAACTATTTATTTTGTTAGTATTCTAATACTAACAAAAAAGCACATAAAAAATATCTATGAAATTATCGGGGAATCAAAATAATGATGAATAAATTGGTAGAATCACTTCAACAACTTGGTCTTACCTCCTATGAAGCGAAGTTGCTTATCGCACTAACGCAGTACGGTAGCGGAACCGTGGCGGATATCCATGCACTTTCAGGTATACCGCGTTCTGCTGTGTATGGAGTTATCACTAAACTGAACAACAAAGGACTTATTGAGAGCCAGAACACCAAGCCGATGCGTTACAGATCATTGTCTCCTGACAGACTTATTGAGAAGCTAAAAGCGACTTATGAAAATGCTGTGATTTTCTCCCGGGAGCAACTTGAGCTGCTCTACAAAAACCAGGCTGGTACGGAGGAAGAGAATTCTGTATGGAGCATCTCCGGTGTAAAGAAAGTCAATGACAAAATGCTAGAGGTGCTGGAATCATCCAGGGAAGAAATCATCTTTGCATCTTCTTATTCTTCGTTAAATGAAGTAATAAAAGTGTATCCTGTTATGGATGGAATAAAGCAGTTGGTCCGGAAAAAGATCAATGAGGGTGTACAGGTAAAAATTACAGGGCGGGAGAAAAGCCATGTGGGTGATATTGTAGATGATTTTCCTCTGGCGGAGATCAGGACATACAAGACAGCCAAAAGTGCCAGTCCTCTAAAAGGAGGGATGCTTGTAGTCGATAATAGGGAAATACTTGTTATTACTATCCAGGATGATGTTGTTCCTCCTAATCTTACTGCCACATGGTATAATGGCAAAGAACATGCCCGTATTTTCAAACATTTTATTGATGCAGAATGGGACCTCTCTGTTCCAATTAACTAGATTTTTTCTAAAAGTAATGTGGGAAGCATTAGCAGATAATTAATGGGGACTAAACATGAATTTTAAAATATTTCGCAGATACTCAATGGCAAAACGATACAAGAAAATAATCGATATTCTGGTAAAATATGAATTTGATTATCTTGTAGACCTGATGAAACTTCGCCCGTTTCATATTCATAGCTCGAGATCAAAGATATACCATGATTCAGGAACAGGAACACTATCAGGTCCGGAGAGGATGAGAAAAGTCCTTGAAGAACTCGGTCCTACCTATGTGAAACTGGGACAAATACTCAGCGTGCGCAAGGATCTGATACCAGTTGAATATGCTGAAGAGTTCTCAAAACTTCAGGACAATGTTCCTCCATTTGCATTCGAAGATGTTAAACGTATAATTCAGGAAGAGCTGGAAACTCCTCTTGAAGACCTGTTCGAATCATTTGAACGTAGTCCCATTGCAGCTGCGTCTATCGGTCAGGTGCATCTGGCTAAGCTGAAAGATGGCACAAATGTGGTCGTTAAAGTCCAGCGTCCGCAAATCAGGCAGGTAATTGAAACAGACCTTGACATTATGTATAGTCTGGCCAGGCTTGCTGAAGAGCGGATCAGTGCTGCCAGGCATTACAGACCCGTTTCAATTGTGGATGAATTCTCAAGAGCACTACGTGCTGAGATCGATTATACACAAGAAGCTCAAAATATTGAACGCTTTTCTTACAATTTCAAAGATGAAAGGTCAGTCTATATCCCAAAAGTATACTGGGGTTACAGTAGCCAAAAGATCCTGACACAGGAGTATGTGGACGGCATAAAGGCAAATGATTTTGAGACACTTGATAAACTCGGATTTGATCGTGAGAAAATAGCAATGATCGGTTCAAACGCCTTCATGAAGCAGGTTTTTGAAGATGGTCTGTTTCATGCTGATATTCATCCCGGCAATGTTTTCATACTGGACAATGAGACAATTGCACTAATTGATTTTGGCATGGTTGGCCGATTGTCCAATGATCTTCGAAATGGCTTCATTGAGGCTCTGTTCGCAATGACAAAAGGTGATGTGGATCAGTGCATTGAGATCCTCTATGATTTTGATGTTATTGGAACTGATACAAATATCAGGGATTTGAAAAATGATATTGAAATCTTTCTGGATAAATACTACAGCAGATCTTTAAAGCAGATGGATGCAGCCTTACTGATAGGCGATCTGTTCACTATATTGCGAAAACATGAGGCTAAGATCCCGCCGGCAGTTGCTTTACTTCTAAGAGGAACAATTATGATCACGGGATTTGGTTCTCAGCTGATGCCTGAATTTAATCTGGCACAGGTTTTTGAACCACATGCAAAAAAGTATATGAAAAAACGCCTGAATCCAAAGCATATTGCAAGTTCAGCATTAAAGGATGCACCGAAATATTCCCGTGTACTCCATAAAATGCCGATGCAGATATCACATATACTTTCTTTGGCAGAAAAAGGCGAACTACATCTCAAGTTCGAGCATAGTGATCTTGAAAAACTGCCCCGTGAAATAAATGATGCAAGCAACCGCCTTGCGCTTAGTTTAATTGTATCAGCCATAATTGTAGGTTCATCATTGATCATACAAACTGATATGCAGCCACTCTTCTGGGATGTTCCGCTTCTCGGGGTTTTTGGTTTTACGGTAGCTTTCCTCTTAGGGATGAGTTTTGTCATCTCAATTCTCAGGACCGGACGCATTTACAATTAGATTAACTGTTAAACGGAAACAACATGCGATCTCATATTAGGTATATGATACTAATTGCGGAGGAGAATATCGGGCAGGATGGAAAAAAATAGTCCATTGAAAGGTTTTTTCCTGAAAAAAGAATGAAAACAAGAAAGAAAAGCATGATCGAAACAGTTAATATGCCGGAATAAATGGAAAAAGGACCTGAAATAGAAAGAACATTACTCTAATACTGTCTTTTTTCCTCTTGCCCACAAATCATCAAATTTCTTTCTAAGTTTTCCTGCATACTCTTTGTCGATCATCTTCATCTCTCCGAATTTTTCGTTCGGATTCAACGGATCAGGGATTGGTATATAGATCATGTAGTCATCGATTATTGAGAAATCATAGTCAGATTCAAGTATTCTTACTTCGATATTTTCTGACATCGCTTTCTTTATGTCTGCATCATTGGTCGCTTCATATCTTTTCTTCAGGTATATTATAAAGAAATCAGCAGGCAGTAGCATTTTTATCTTAAGGCCTGACTTCGCGGCTTCGATGAACTCATCGGTTATAAGGGGGAGAAGTATATCCAGATTGAAACCTTTAGAGTTGTTATTGTTTTCCATTTCCTCCTTGCTTTTTAAGGACCTTACATCCAGAATCTCTTTTTCAGCTTCATCAAGTGAATTTTTCAGATTTTTGACTATGTCCTCCTCGCCGATCAGGGTCGACCAGAATTTGATCTCTGTGTGATCCGGATAAGTGCTGTCTGAAAAATTATCCTTGAGCTCCGATACTTTCAACCTGAAATTGTCAAGCTCATGTTTTGTTTCCTCTTCTTTTTTGGTGTAGAGGTTATCGAGTGCAACATCAGGCTTTATTGCCCTGTATTTCCTTGGTCTTGATCTCTGGAATTCCACAAGTCCCAGGTTGTTGAGGTTGGAAAGTACTTCGTATATCTTTCCCACAGGTATTCCTGATCTGCGTGAGAGGTCCTGTGCACCTATGATCCCTTCCTTCAGGAGAGTTGCATAGGCAGAGGACTCATATTTTGTAAGTCCCAGATCCCTTAGTAATCTTTCTCTGTCCATATTTTCACTTTTGTAGTTTCATGGAATGAACTGTTCAGTTGATACAATAATCAAAAACTATTAAGATGTTTTCTTTGTATGCATGAACGTATGTATGCATGTACACTGTATGTATATATCTAAACCCTCATCTGCATGACTCATGTGTTCGTTCATTCCTGTTGCTAATGGGGATATTTATTTCAGGGTATATCCCGATTTTAAATCAGCTTAATTTGAATATTTCGAAACATCGATAAAGATTTAATATGTCAGCCACGTGATTATGGGATATGCAGAATGAGCGCAGGACCCGGGTGTACTTCTTCATAACCTTCAGGGCATTGCTGGTGGTTGCAGGGCTGGGTGCTGTATTCAGGGGAGATTGGATCAATTTCATACTATCTCTTTTTGCTCTGCTACTGACATTCTTACCAACGATCATAAAAAAGGAATGGAAATTTGATTTTCCCTCAATATTCGAGACATTGATACTGATATTCATCTACCTGTCTGTGTTTCCTGAAATTGCGGGTCAGTTGCTCCAGGACTACTGGTGGTGGGAAGTCTTTTTGAACGCTCTCTCCACTGTGGTAATAAGTGCCATCACATTTTCACTTGTCTATCTTCTGTTCTGGGAGAGGCAGCCATATTCAGGCATGACTCCGGTGATCATTGCCGTATTTTCTTTCTGCCTTTCATTTACAATGACAACAGCCATGGAAATTTCCTTCTTTGCTCTCGAATCCATGATAGATCTTAATGTGCAGCATTACGAAATAAGTAGTACGGTTTATGATTTCGTCTTCAATCTGTTCCGTAATCTCGTAATAACACTACTGGTGGCATTAGCCGGATTTGTGTATATACGCTACCATGAAGGAAATCTGCTGACCCATTTCGTCACGGAATTCACAAAAAAGAATCCAAATTTCTTCAAACGATTCCATAAGCAGCATAGTTCCTCTGAGGAGATACTTGGATTGATAGCTAATGGAGAGGGAAATACGCTGGAGTTCAAATCCACGCTCAGGACAAATCTGCACACTTCCAAGCCTGATAAACGCATTGAATATGCGATAACAAAAACGATAGTGGCCTACCTGAACTCAGATGGTGGATCTCTGCTTGTGGGTGTTTCAGATGACGGCAGCATTCTGGGAATTGAAGAGGATAACTTTCAGAACAATGACAAATTCAATCTGCATTTCACAAATATGTTCGGACGTGACATCGGAAATGAGTTTCTTCCCTATATAAACGCAGAACTGGTAAACGTTCAGGACAAATTTGTGCTGAGGGTGGACTGCAGCCCAAGTGATAATCCTGTATTCCTGAAGGAGGATGCTACGGAGATTTTCTATATTCGCTCGTCGGCAGCCACCATCGAGATATCAGGCCGCAAGCTCTTAGAGTACATCAACAGCAGATTCAGGGTATAATGATATTGGTCTGTATGTCTGGCATGATGGGATCTGATCTGATGCAAAAATGGCAAGGATAGAAAAATAAAAAATGAAAAATATGAACAAGATAAAGTGTTAAGTTATTCCAGTATCGTCTTTTTCCCTCTTTCCCATAATTCATCAAACTGCTTTCTGAGTTTTCCTGCGTACTCTTTATCGATCATTTTCAGTTCTCCGAATATTTCATTTGGATCAAGTGGATCCAGGATCGGGATGTATACTATATAATCATCAATTATCGCAAAATCGTAGTCAGTTTCAAGTATTCTGATTTCTATATTTTCTGACATTGCTTTCTTTTCATCTGCGTCTTTGATAGTTTCATATCTTTTCTTCAGGTAATTTGTGAAAAAATCCGCAGGCAGGATAATTTTTATCTTGATTCCTGTTTTTGCTGCTTTGATGAATTCATCAGTTGCAAGGGGAAGAATGATATCCAGATTGAAGTTCTTCTGTTTTTTGTTATTCATTACTTCTTTTACCTTTAAAGGTAGGACGTTAACAATCTCTTTTTCGGTTTCATCCAGCGTGTTTTTCATATTCTTGACTATATCTTCCTCGCCGATCAGAGTTGACCAGAATTTGACTTCTGTGTGATCCGGGTAATGGCTATCGGAGAAATTGTCCTTGAGTTCCGATATCTTATGCTTGAAATTCTCAAGTTCATGTTTTGTTTCCTCTTCTTTTTTGGTGTAGAGGTTGTCAAGTGCAACGTCAGGTTTTATCGCCCTGTATTTTCTGGGTCTTGATCTCTGGAATTCCACAAGCCCTATGTTGTTGAGGCTGGAAAGTACTTCGTATATCTTTCCTACAGGTATGCTCGATTTGCGTGAAAGGTCCTTTGCGCCTATGATCCCTTCCTTCAGGAGGGTTGCATAGGCGGATGATTCGTATTTTGTTAATCCCAGGTCCCTTAGTAAGCTTTCTCTGTTCATATTTCCACTCTTGTGTAGTTTTTATAGGAGTAAAATGTTTATTAAACAAATCAGATCGTGTGTTATTCCAGCATCGTCTTTTTTCCCCTTGCCCAGAGCTCATCGAACTGCTTTCTGAGTTTCTCTGCGTACTCTTTGTCAATCATCTTCAGTTCCCCAAACAGTTCATTTTGATTCAGTGGATTCTGGATTGGGATATATGTTATATAGTCATCAATTATCACAAAATCATAGTCTGATTCAAGTATTCTAACTTCTATATTTTCAAGCATTATTTTCTTAACATCTGCATCTTTGCTTTCATCATATGTTTTCTTCAGATGAATTGCAAAGAAATCGGCAGGCAAGATCATTTTGATTTTTATTCCAGTTTTCGCAGCTTTGATAAATTCATCGATCACAAGAGGAAGAATAACATCAGGATTAAAGTTCTTATGTACATAGCACTTGTTTTCCATTGCCCTTTTTACATTCATGCCTTTAATATGAAGTATCTCTTTTTCAGTTTCATCCAGTGTGTTCTTTATGTTCTTGACTATATCTTCCTCTCCAATCAGTGTTGACCAGAACTTAACCTCCGTGTGATCCGGATACGCGTTGTCTGAAAAATTATCTTTTAGTTCTGATATCTTATGCTTGAAATTCTCAAGTTCGTGTTTTGCTTCCTCTTCTTTTTTAGTGCAGAGGTTGTCGAGTGCAACATCCGGTTTTATCGCCCTGTATTTTCTGGGTCTTGATCTCTGGAATTCCACAAGCCCTATGTTATTGAGGCTGGAAAGTACTTCGTATATCTTTCCTACAGGTATGCTCGATTTGCGTGAAAGGTCCTGTGCGCCTATGATCCCTTCCTTCAGGAGGGTTGCATAGGCGGATGATTCGTATTTTGTTAATCCCAGGTCCCTTAGTAAGCTTTCTCTGTTCATATTTCCACTCTTATGCAGTTTTTATGGGGGTGAAATGTTTATTACGGAATAAACAAAACAACTAATAAGATGTTTTCTTTTAGCTATATAGTTTTGCTATATTTTAAAAGGACAACTTTATATGCAAAGAACACATCGTCTAACTTGACGATACATAGTCAGGTATTTGTAACAAGCAATCAAAAGGTGTCCTAAGATGGGATCAAAATCACCCTCCTCTCAGAAAACAGAATCTTCTGTTGATATTTTAAAGGCTCATATAGATGAATTATCTATCAAGCATCTTGGAGATGACTGGATCAACGAAAACAAAGTGGAATTAGGTCCGTTAATGGAAGACCAGGATTCCAGGATACGTTCCAGTCCTGTTTACAGGAATGTCTGAGTCATATACCTGATCTTAAATTCCTGGTAAACCTGTGCCTGCTTTAATAAAATAAGAATTTCATATATTTATTTGTATATACAGATATTTTGTATATTACGAATATGATCATTTATCATCTCAGATGAAATGATTGTATTCATCTGTTGATCCTAAAGTTTCTAGCTTTTTTGTTATTTCCACTGGCATTTACAAAAAAGGTTAAACCCGACGATTAATCAAAAGACTTATCTACTAAAAAGGCAATCAGTAGTTTGAGTACAATCAACAACACGTTTTTGTGTTTGTTAGTACCACCTATCCAACCCCCCCAACCGAGACATCCTTGTCGGGATGTCTCACCCTGTTTTTCTGATGAATTACTCTAACAGATAAAACTCAGTATTTGCAAAATTCCTGCTAATTCTGATTCTGTAGAATCCCTTCCATGCCATGAATGAGTAAAATTATCCCGGAGAGTCCGGTAAAGCCGGTCGATGCAAAAAGCTGGAACATGATCGATCGCATTCATGATCGCACGAACGATGCAGATGAGAATCTCTGTAAATTAGTTTTCCATTTTTGCCATGATTATACTGTTTATTCGTGACAAATATTCATGTTTGTCGATTTATAGAAAGGTTTATCTACTAAAAATTCCTATTATGGAATTGTATACCACCACCAACATGCAAATCATGTGTGTTAGTACAACTCTATCCACCCCCAACCGAGACATCCGGAAATAGGATGTCTCACCCCTCTCTTTTTTTTGTGTTCATTTAATTTATTGAAACAGGGTTCTGTAGATTTCTTATGTAATTATCAACATTTGTCAGTAATAGTGAATTGCTTTTTTGAATCCATAGCGAGATTTGTGGTTCATATATCAGGAATAATCCACAGGACCTGCCACAATACCATTTATCAAAGTGCTTATATATTATGCAGATATACGTATTCAAACATGTCGATAAATAGTCGAACATTGCGCAACGTAGAAAGTTCTCCATTATTAACAATTAATAATGGCTCTGATAATAGAGGCGCTATTTAGAGTAATTACGCATCCAGGTCCGGTGATTATTTTACTCAGGCAATTAACTTGACCAATCAATCACACTTAATTCCAGTTTATTTAAGGGTAAAATCCTTAAATACTAAAATTGCAATTAAAACAACTAATTAAGAGTTTTATTATTAAAATAAGAATAAGGAGAGTTAAACATTAAAAATATCTTTGAAAAACTGGGTGTTTTCGTTGAAGACAATACGATCCCAATCCTGTTGATCGCATTTCTTCTCATGCTAATATCATTTCAGGGTGCCCAGTACATAGGTATGGCATCAGGAACTGATACCTTTGTGGACAAGAACTCTCAGTTATACCAGAATTATGATCACCTTTATCTAAATCTCTTTGGCACCGAATCCATCGTAATAATGGTGGAAGGCAGCGATGTAACAAATCCTGAACTTCTCAAGGCCATGGATCGGGCATACGAGTCTGCGGTTAACATTCCCGGGGTGATTCAGGTAGGTTCTCCGTCGTCTGTCATCAAAGATGTAAATTTCCAGATGACCGGGGAAAGTAAGATTCCCGATGATGAGGCAGTAATTGATGAAATAATCAGTTCGTCGGTCCCGACCTATTTCATGCCAGATGAGACGCATGCAACAATGACTGTGGTAGTTGAAGCTACAGCCTCTGATAGTACGAAAGAGGAGATACTCAGGGAAACCAGGACAGCTATCGAACTGGCCAATTTCCCGGGAGATTATACCATCATTGTAACCGGTGATCCTGCTTTCATGGTAGACATGAACAAGGAGATGAATTCCAGTATGGGTACTTTGCTTATGATCTCTGTTCTTCTCATGGTAATCGTCCTGTACCTTGTCTTCAAACATGTAAGATGGAGACTTCTTCCACTCCCTATAGTCATACTTGGTATCATTTTCACTTTTGGTGCCATGGGTTACATGGAAATCCCCCTGACAATGGTTTCCATGGCTGCCTTCCCGGTACTTATCGGACTTGGTATCGATTATGCTATCCAGTTCCATAATCGTATTGAAGAGGAGCTGGAAGAAGGATACTCTGACGAAGAAGCAGTAATAGATACTATCAAACATACCGGTCCGGCAGTACTTATTGCACTTATAATAACTGCACTTGGTTTTGTTTCACTGCTTACATCCACTGTTCCGATGATACAGGATTTCGGAAAACTCCTGATGATCGGTATTGTGATGTGTTTCCTATCATCGATATTCGTAGGAATCACAGTATTATATGGTTTCCACAAGCTATCAGAGAAGAATATCCTGGCAAAGCTTGGATTGAAAAAATCATCTGCTAACAAGAAAGTGGTCTCCCATGAAACGGTTGAAACTGAACCGGATTTCCTGGAAAAGGCACTCAAGGGAATATCTACTTTCTCAATGCATAATCCAATACTGATCATTGCAATTGCAAGTACCCTCTGTCTTGCCGGATTTGCTGCTGACACCATGGTCCCTATCCAGACGGATACTGAAACTTTTGTACCTCAGGATATGCCCGCATTGATCGACCTGATGCACATGAGTGATATTTTGGGCTCCGAGGATCAGTTGAATTTATTGGTAAAAACTGATGATACCACTGATCCTGAATTGCTGAAGTGGATAGACGAGTTCTCTCAACATGAAGTGGATGGGAGAAACAGCATTTATGGTTCAAGCAGCATTGTTGATCTGGTCAAGGCTCAGAATGGCGGAACCATTCCGGACAGCTCGGAAGAAATTGCCATGATCTATGAGCAGTTACCTGATACTCAGAAGGATAGTTATCTTCACGGAAATTCCATAGTTCTGGTAAATCTTGAGATTGGCAATGCAATGGATGGACTTGGACTTGAGGGTATCGAAGAACTTAGCAATGTGGTAAAAGAAGATATAACCTGGATGGCACCACCTCCGGGAACTACAGCGATCATTACCGGTAACTCAGTCATCTTTGTCGAAGTGATAGATGCTCTGACATCCGGCAGGGTCATGATGACATTGCTTGGAGTAGTACTGGTATTTGCAGGCCTGCTCGTGATATACCGTGATCTGCTAAAGGCTTCGACCCCGGTAATAACCATGATGATGGTTATCGGCTGGTCCGGGGGCTTCATGTATGCCACTGGTCTGGAGTACACGCCAATGACAGCGACCCTTGGTGCACTGATACTTGGTGTGGGTTCGGAATATGCTATCCTGATGATGGAACGTTATTTCGAGGAGAAGGAGAAAGGCGCTGATCCCGAAGAGGCAATGAAAGAAGCCAGTGTGAAGATCGGAAAGGCTATTGTCACATCCGGTGCAACCACAGTATTTGGTTTCTCTGCGCTGATAGCATCACCATTCAGCATTACCAGCAACTTTGGCCTGGTCACAGTTATGAATGTTATAATGGCTCTGCTGGCCACATTTGTGATCTTCCCACCTGTAATTGTCACACTTGACAAGTTCAGGGAAAAGAGAAGGGCAAATGCAGCAGGCAACGGAAGTGAACTAATCGATACACATGAATCAAACACCATTCCGGAGGTTACAACCGCATGAATGGCACATTCAAAGAAATTAACAAATCAAAATTGTACATTATCCCCTCAGTGGTATGTATTCTTCTTGTAGCTGCCTTTGTGCTGATGCCTTCGGCAGCCGCAAAGGAATACCTGCCACCAACTTATGAATACACGAATGACTACTACAAGGCTTACGGGGAGCCAGACATATATGCTTCGGTTCTCGGAGATACGGAATTCGACCGTGGTGAGACAGCCCATATAAATGTCGTACTATCCAACAAGGGTGTACTTTATGGCATCAAACCCGGCACTTTTATCGACACTTCCGGATCTGCTCACCAGTTATCTCTTACGGAGTTGCAGTATGAAACTCAGAGAACTACCGCATACGGGATCAAAGCAAGTCTTGTATCTTCCACCGACCTGGTAAAGGTTGATGCTGCTACAAGCAGCCAGACACTGGATGAATTGCTTCCGGGTGATCTGTCTAAAAACCCTTTCAGCTTCACGGTCACGATCTCGGACAATGCTCCTGCAGGAGTATATGTTCTGGAAATGCCATTGAGCTATGAGTATGTGCAGAATGTCAGAATGACCGGCGGCGAAGCTATCAGGCTTGGTATGCCGGATCTGGACCATGCAAAATATTACGAGACAGTGGAGCAAACTATCCAGATACCTGTCATCGTAATGCCTGAAGCTAAATTCCATATCAGTAGTGTGGCAGGGAACCTGACCGCAGGCAACACTGATACTGTCAACATAACCTATACCAATGTAGGTGAACTTCCTGCAGAAGATGCGGTTGCAAGACTCATAGTCATGAGTCCGCTGAGTACCGACAAGTCAATGAAGTCGATTGGCACGGTGCTTCCAGGGGAAAGCAGGACCGTATCATTTGATATTAGTTCTGATTTCATGGCAGTTGAAAAGAACTATGGAATTGACAGTGAGATCAAATATATTGATGAAGACGGTGAGACCGCTTTTTCAGAGAATATGAAAATAAATGTGGATCTTAAACAACCTGAAAACCAACTTAACATAACAGGTCTTGCAATTGCAGGACTTGTGATTATGGGAATAGTACTGATTATCAAAAATAGAAGAAAGAATGGATCGGACGGATCAGAGGAATCCGAGGATCGATCGGAGTGATCTTATGAAAGTTATCAATATTAAAAGAATAGTTACAGCATCAATACTGATGATGGTGCTCATGGCACTTCCTGTGCATGCTGATGAAATGACAACAGTGGACCTGGAACTCCCGGAGTACTTCAATTTCGATGACAACTACTATACTGTATTCGGCGGTCCTGATGTAACTGCAACCCTGGTAGGGGATAATGAATTCTCACGCGGTGATGAAGTAACCCTCAATGTCAACCTGATGAACAAGGGTGTTGTGACAGGTTTCGAATCAGATGACGAAGCAGACGACACCTCTGATCTTGAACAGAAGATCCAGCAGACTGAAATGGGTTATGAGGCCCAGAGGACAACTGCTATCGGTATCGTTGCAATGCTTGTATCCGAAGATCCAAATGTAAGAGTGAAATCAGGTCCTCAGGAAGCAGGTACCCTTGCATCCGGTGAACAGACCGGATCTCCCGTCTCTTTCAACATCGAAGTATCCAATAATGCTCCTGCAGGAGAATATCCTCTCAGCCTGCAGATGTATTACGGATACCAGGAAAATGTCCAGATAGACGGTGACAATGAAACAAGCCTTGGTATCACTAATATGGAAGTAGGACTCTGGTACGCAGTCGGTCAACAGGCACAGGATCTTACTATTATTGTAGAAGATGAAGCCGATTTCGAAGTTGTCAATGTGACCGGTGAAATGGTAGCTGGTAGTGAATCCCTCCTGCGTGTTATTTACCAGAACACAGGAGAAGAAGCCGTCAAGGATGCCACTGTCAGGATAAGTGCCGATGATCCGTTCAGCACAACCGATGACCAGTCCTTCCTTGGTTCAATTGCACCAGGTGAGACTGCAGAGGCAGTATTCAAACTGAAGGTGGACGAAACAGCTGTGGCAAAGAACTATGCCATCAACAGTGAGATCAAGTATGAAGACGCTGACGGACACAGCCAGATATCCGACACTGTAAAGATCCAGACCGAAACCCTTCCTGCAGGCTCTTCAGGCTCAGGTATGGGTCAGTACATCGGGATACTGGTAGTTGTAGTGATACTTGCGGTTGCGTTTGTAGGTTTCAGGAGATACATGGGTAACAAAGAAGGAAATAACGAAAAAGAGGAGTGATCCTCTTTCTTTTATTTCTTATTTTTAGTGGGAGGCAGATACTATTCCTGTTGTTTTGACATCTCTTCAGAATCTTGGTTTCACATCATACGAGGCAAAAGTATACGCGGCTCTTGTGAAGAACGAAAGTGCCACGGTATCGGAATTACATCTTGACTCCGGAGTGCCCAATTCTGCCATATATGGCGCACTTAAAAAACTGGAGAAAAGGGGCATTATAGAGTTCCAGAACACAAAACCCATGCGCTACAGATGTATCCCTCCGGAGTCTGCCATTGCAAAACTGAAACGTGATTATTCTGAGGAATGTGACTCGGTTCTTGAACAACTACATGATCTCTACGATGAGTCTTCTGAAAAAAATACAGAGGAGCTTATGTGGACCATCAATGGTGTCAGGAATGTGATGGACAAGGCTATGCAGATGCTGGAAGGTGCTCAAAAGGATATTCTTATGCTCAGTGCCTCAACACCGTTCAGCATTATCGTGGAAAAATACGGCATACTCAAAAAGGATTACAGAAATGCTATTGGGCTCTTCAACAGGAAAACAGCTGATGAAGGGGTAAGGATCAGGATCATTAGTTCCAGTGAGGAAGAGGCCAAAATGCTCTACAATATGGTCCCTCTTGCTTCTATAAGGGTAAATTCAACGGAAAACCTTCCTCTGGATCTGAAAGGTTTTGTCCTTGTTGTGGATAATTCGGAGATGCTCATGGATATCATCAAAGAGGATGATGGTGAGACTGATCTGACTGCAGTGTGGACCAACGGAAAAGAATTCTCTGTCACAATATCCCATTTGCTGGATGCAAAATGGGAAACATCCAAAAACTATGTTCCGGTATGAGGTGAACTATCTTGAGAAAAGCTGAGAAAACTACAGATATGCATGCATTTTCCCATGCATTTTTGTTTACATCCCTGTTTACGATCATTTTTGGATTGGTATTGATCCCGGCTTCTGCAGCTGCCGGTCCCACATTCGATCCGCTTGCACAGTCCCAGTCAGTTTCGACCACAGGATCGCTGGACTTCTCAGTATCTGTAGCTGATGCTTCAGACATTGTATGGATCCGGGACGGTAGTATAGTAAAGCAGAGTCTTTCAAGCACTGTTTCTTCCTATTCTTTTTCCGAGGATGAAGCCTCAGTCTATAACTTAACTTCAGTAGTTTACGGGACCGATGATACCTGGACCAAGGTCTGGGATGTAAATGTCGTACCTGCATTCAATGTCAGTTTTTCACCGGATGAGACCGTACTTACTTCCCGGCTGGATCGCGTACCGGAATTTTCCGTGAATATCAGTGAAGGTTCAGATATCAGATGGTACCTGGATGATGAACTTCTCAATACTTACAGCGACGTAAATTATTCCGATTATACTCCATCTCTCTCCGAAACCGGTAACTACAGTATCCAGGTTCATGTTTCCAATGTCAATGGTACTATCCGGAATCAATGGTACTGGCTTGCCACATCAACTCCCACACAGATCATGTCAGGTGGCAGTGGAGGAGGAAGTTCTTCATCCTCTGTGATGTCAGGTGAGGATTATAAAAACATCAAGTTCAAAGATGTCAGGATGCAGGTTGTTAACAAGGATTCAACAACAAAATTCATGTTCCCGGATGTGATAAATCCGGTGGATTCCATTGAATTCAGATCGGATATCAATGCCGGTTATGTGAAGACCACTGTCGAAGTCCTGAATTCCATATCATCTTCCGTATCCAAAAAACCGGATAACGAGGTTTATTCGTATTTGAATATCGCTCTGGGGAAGAAGGGTCTGGAGAATAAACTGGAAGATACCCGCATCATCTTCCGTGTCAACAAATCCTGGGTGAATGAGAATGACATTGATGTTGACTCTGTCAGGCTGAACATGTTCAGTGGTTCTAACTGGAAAACTTTCCCTGTTAAGATACTGCATGAAAGTGATGATGATATCACGTTCGTTTCAACAACTGCTAAATTCGGTAACTTTGCCATAACAGGACAAAGTAATAGGAGTGAAGATGCTGCTGATACCGATGTAGTGGTTATTGACATGGGTGGAAATACGGCGACAGGTGACTCCAGCGCCGGAATGAACGGCGGTTCTGACTCAGTAAATCCTGCATCAGAAAATGAGAATGTCCTTAGTTCCGTATTGAGGTCAATGACTGAATTGTTCGTGCAAAGAAACCCGGTGAGCAGCTAAGTTCCCTACTTATGCTGCATCATTATATATTTTAACCATTATGAGCTACTATGTACCACAGGTAATTCCATGCCACTAACAACCAATTCTACAGTATGGAGGATAATATTCTCCATTTTTATATTCCTGACAGCTATCTTTGTCATACTTTTCCATTTTCAGGATCTGTTCATCGTTCTTATCATGGGTTTCATTCTTGTAATGGCCACTGACAAGATCCTGGTGGAATTCGATAAAAGGTTTGGGCACAAATCCTTATGGACCAAAAGAATATATGCGATCATAATTCTGCTAGCTTCTTTATTCGCATGTTATCTGTTTATAATGGGTCAGCTGGCTGACATAGGTTCCCTGCTGACCAGTCCGCAGGATGAATATGATGCCGGTATATCCAGTATCTTTTCAGAGTATGGGCACCTTTTATCTACTCCTGATGGTAAACCTATTCTTTCTGATGAGCAGTTAAGATCCATTGGAAATTCTATGTTCAGTTCTATTTCTGATATTCTCTCAAAATTATCCTATTTCATCTTCACCGGAGTACTCATCATACCTTTGATATTCAAGAGTTATTTTTCAAAGAAGAATGTGATGATGAAAGAATTCATCGAATTATTCCCTGTAAAGTATCAGGATTGTGTGGATTCATCGATAAGGGATATCAAGAACAGGCTTCGTGATTATTTCTCAGCCAAGATACTTGAAAGTGTCATAGTAGGGATCATATGTTGTATCGGGTTTTATTTTTCAGGCATCAATGGATGGTTCTTCCTGGGTGCCCTTGCAGGATTGCTTAATATAGTACCTTATGTTGGCCCGATAATCGGTGCCGTTCCCGCAGTGATCGTAGCTTTCATTGTCAGTCCGACCACTGCATTATACGCAATTATCACCGTTGTTATTGCTCAGCTTGTAGATAATCTCTATCTGATACCCTATATGATATCAGGCAAGGTCAATGTGAATCCTTTGCTGAGTATTCTGCTGACCCTTACATTTGCCAGCATGTTGGGTGCCCTGGGTATGATACTTGCAATTCCGATATACATTGTTTACAAGGTTGCATTGACAGAGTTTTACCAGGAACTCCTGAAAATATATCCTGATGATGGGTGAGAGGTGTTTGTGATCTATATCACAAAACATCTTTCTAAAATTATAATCCTGGTTCACAGGCGTGAACTAAATATGGCGCTGTAATGTGTTTTTAACTCTTAATTGATAGTAAGCTTGATATATCAGTTGTGCATTGTATATGCACATCCATTGGATATAATCCAAAAAATGAATGATTTTCTTTTACAGGAGATACCATAATGAACAACGAAGATATTCAGAAATATGGTAACGAACTCAGAGACATACTTCAAATGAATACATCACCGGTTGCTGTCCTTCTCGTCAAGGCAGATGAAAAGATTCCAAAAGGCATCCCACGCATAGATGAAACTGTCAGGCACTGCCAGATGGTGGATAATGTAAGAAGACTGGGTAAGCCTTTCTATGCAACCCTTGAAGACCACCAGTGTAAAGGTGGAGCTGCTGTAATGGGTTTAGTTGAGATGAGTCCGAAGCTCAGATCCGGTGAGCTTTACTACAACCTGAACCACTTTGCAACCGTTGATTCTGCAAGAACTACCATGGAGAATGTCCCCATGGTGGAAGCAAATTCCATTAAAGCTGTTGTTTACGCTCCACTTGAGAAGGCTACTTTCAAGCCGGACGTCGTTCTTATAATCGCAAATCCAAGACAGGTAATGCAGCTTTCACAGGCCCTGCTCCACAAGGACGGCGGACGTGTGAAATCAGGATTTGCAGGCAAGCAGAGTATCTGTGCAGACGGTGTTTCTTACCCATACCTTACAGGTGAGGCCGGTGTAACAGTAGGATGCAGCGGAAGCAGGAAATACACCGAGATCCAGGACGAGGAATTGATCATGAGTGTGCCTGTGGACATGCTGGCACAGCTTGTTGAATCCGCAAAAACGATGTTCGGCTCTTTCGCCTGCTGATAGTTTTGCTTTAATTTCATTGTTCAGATTCAGTACTTTACGTACTGAATTCCTATTTTTTTAGATTAAACTTTCAGCTTGCTTTGTAGTACTTCTGCTCTTTGATATCGATTTCTTTGATGCTGTCAGCTGAAGCCAGTTTTTCAATAATGGGTTTAAGCTTCCCCTCATCAATTCCAAGTGAGGCGGATATCTGTTTGAAAGTACAGGGTCTTCTCAGGATCAGGTCATATACCTCTTCTTCAAGGTTACCGTGTTTCATAACGGACCGGGAACGCCTTAATCCCTTGAGCACCAGTTTTACACGTTCTTCTCCAAACTCCTTCTCAAATTCCAGGGCAATTTTCCTTAATCTCTCTTCAGGTACAGGAACAATATATTTTTCAGCAGGAGGCCTGCTTACAGAGAGTATCTCTATCTCATCAGGATCGATTTCCTTTAAGACCTCTTTTAGTTTCCCGATCTCTTTCTCCGTGTGATTGACAGGGAAATCAATATTGGTATCCTCACTGACATCAACCAGCATTACTTCAATTCCAAGTTTTGGATGTTTATCCATTCTTCTGATCTCTTTAAGGCCGTTGATAATGTCCTCAAGTCTTATGCCTTCGGCAGGCCTGTTGATAGCCTGGAAGGTCTTTTCATAACCGGAAACCAGGGTTGCTACCAGCAGGTCTGCATCTGCAAGATTCTCACGAACTTCCCGATTGCCAAGAAGGGATGAATTTGTAATAACACAAACCGGATGAGTGCTTATTTCCTTCACTTTCCTGATCATCTCTCCCAGTAAGGGATTTAATGTGGGTTCACATGTGCCTGAAAAAGTGATATAGTCCAGGTTCTCGATATTCTTATGATATGTGCGAATGCCTTCCACGATCTCATCAGGTGTTACAATACCTTCAGGTTCATCTGTTCCTGTTATTTTTTTGGGAACATGCCCAAGCTGGCAATAGACACAATCATAATTACAATTCTTCTTAGTATCCGCTGTTTTGATAGCATCAACACCAAGTGACCTTCCAAGCCTTCGGGAAAGTAAGGGTCCGTAAACGATTCTTTTAGCCATATTGAACTTCCGGTTTTATTTCTTCATGATCAGGTTCAGAGTTCCATAGTAAACCCTGCAAATATCTCCCGGAATTTATCCGGATACATTTTCCTTATCACATCTTTATGCGATGTGCAGTGCCCGGCTCCAACGATCTGCATGTCTTTGAATATCCCGTATTCCTGGCTGTCATGTAGTCCACCGAAAATGCCGGTGATAGTTCTAAAAGAAGATGCAGCTTCTCTGATCAATAGCATTCCCGGATGGGCACAACCTGTGATTATGTAATTTCCCGATTCACATTCCAGCACAAGGGATTGTTCTTTTATGCCTGTTCCTGGTTTTTCCAGTTCGCCTGTGGTGTATACTTTGTCGCAGATCTTCCGGGGACTGTCCACACCATAGAGTTTTTTATGTATGCGTGAGGTGATCTCTTTTTTAAGACGAGGGGAAAATCCTGATGGGACATATACGTCAACATCCGGATTTACATTAAGGAAAGTTGGCAGACCGCCAATGTGGTCCCAGTGCTGGTGGGAAAGCACAACTGTATCAATGCTCTGTGGGTCTATTCCCAGTTTATCCATGTTCTCAAGAAGCAGGTGACCGTCCCATCCTGTGTCAAAAAGTATATTGTTGGATCCGGTTTCTATGAGGGCGGCAAATCCCCATCCGCATTTGAGTCCTTCCATGGTATTATTGTCATAAACAACTGTAAGTTTCATTCGGAATCTCCTGCTCAGTCCATGATTCCAAACACTTTCTTCAGGTAATATCCTGAATAGATGGCTCCTGCAGGGTTGTGTGCAAGCACGCGGTCTTTTACGATGAACGTGGTAACCGGTGCAGCCGAATGTTGTGTGAAAAGTATGTCGTGGCCTATGCAAAGACCTATGATGATGTTGAGTTCTGTCCCTTTCTTTTCAAGCATCATTGCCTGTCCGATGGGGTTACATGTGGGGTCAAAGGTGTCAGGGTGCAGTTTCTCAAGATCGTAATCTTCTTTACTGATACTGGAAACTTTACAGCACACTGAGTATACTTCAAAGTGTTTTTTGAGAATTTTTTCTATGACCTCTGCTTCTCTTTCCATTCCTACACAGAAAGCAAGACCCAGTTTTTTGTATCCCATGCCTTTGGCATAAAGGATTATTTCTTCCAGTCTTGTTTTCTGCATATAGTACTGTGCTTCGATGGAAGCAGAAGTTTTCATTGATTCCAGTTCATTTCCTTCATAACTGATATCATCGGTTATGCCTGCACAATCCTTGCCTTCACGGCACATTTTATCGTCACAGTGTGCGCATTTCATTGGAGACCACCATATGGCCCTGGCTCAGGTCATATGGGGTATGATATTCTCTCATATGAGATAAAATGAATGGTGTCCAGTCTGGTGCAGGACTTGAATCTTAGTTTTTCCTTGCTTTCTGCATTGGTCCGTCAGCTATTTTTTCAAGTGCTTCGACCATCTTTTCCATATTGTCAAATGGAATTCCGGCTATCATCTCGTCATTTCCGATGTCTGTTGACCTGCGACAGCCATAACAGCCAAGACTCATGTTCATCTTGCCACTGTGGATGGGTATGATGGTGGAATCCACGCATGTTGCCTGGAATGCAGCAGTGCTGAAATCCAGTCTTCCGCCTTCGAAGAATGTGGCTGCAGGGATCAGCCAGTAGAGTGTTTCCGGAAGATCAACAAGTATGACTATGTCCGGTTTTGTCTTGAATTCCTTCAAAGGAGCGACAACTGTGGCAATTGTACTTTCCTCTTCAAATTCAGAACGCTGGCCGATCATATTTGCAGCAGCATCGGAGCAGTCATACATTCCAAGGTTTGCATGGAATTCTCCTTGCTTCACTTTGGGAGGTATGGGTACAAGTCCAAGGCTTGAGGCACCAACCATGCATGCGTGTTTGTCTGCAGGAATTACAAAGGATTCTCCTTTCCTTGCCTTCATTATTGACTGGCAGTGCCTGATATTCTTTTCAGGTTCGCTGAATTCCTCGGGTATTTTTTCACCTTTCTTTACTACTTTTACTGCAACCGGCTCATTTCTGAGCTCAAGTATGTTTACAAGTTTCTCTGCTATCTCCGCATTGTTCATGATTTAACCTCCACAACTTATATATAGAAGATTATTTTTGTAACTATATTTACCTTTCTGATTCCCGCTTGCTTATCACTATATTCAATTATGTTGCAGGCAGAACTTTTTAATCATTATGTCTTTTCTTTCACCGGATGAAAAATACATAGTTTCAATGGGTAAATTATTTATATTTACCCTCTTATGAGGATATGGGAATTGAATGCAGGTTTATGGTGCAAATACCTGTATTTTCAACAAGGGAATGAGTACAATGGGAGATATTTAAGTGAAAGTATGCGTGACAGCCAGATCTGAAAGATTGGACGCTCCAGCTGACCCTGATTTTGGAAGATGCCGGTATTTTGTGATCGTAGACACTGACTCTATGGAAATTAACAGCCTGAGAAACAAGACTTTTTCATTTTTAGGTGATGATACACTGGCAGCTCAACTACTTCTGAACCGGGATATTGATAAGCTTATCACAGGAAATATCGGCTCAAAGGCTTTTTCGATGCTCTCTTCAAAGGGTATAGATGTGCTGGCACTGAACGAAGGCTCCGTAGAAGATGTAATAAAGGATTTCGGGGACAATATACTTAAGAAGCTGGAATCTCTGGATTCTCCTTTTGACCACCGATATGAAATTCAGGCACGTGGATATCGGAGGTACAAAGAATGGATGAAAGCGGAACTTGCTTTCGACGATCTCAATGTATCTGTGGAAAGTCCTGATTTACATGATGGTGTAAACGGCTTATACTGAACAGGATTTAGAAATCTTTGGATTCAGTATTTAATACAACTGCACTTTTTCACTAGTCTTCAGGATAGTAGTAAAGGAACATGCCGCCTGCAGCGGGTGGTCACATTGTTCTTTGTTTATCAATTGTTTTTGCTGAGTTTTCCGAAATACAGGGAACAATATGTTAGATTTATCGAAGTTGTGAATAACAAAATTATCCCGAAGGGTCCGGCGAAGCTGGCACGGTCCGAAAATATGCAAAAAATCTGTTAGTCCTATTTTCTATTTTGTGAACTATAAAAAAGAGAAAAAGAGTACTGTGTCAATGACACAGCTTAAAGTGCTTCCTGCACTCTCTTGAAGATAAGATCTGCGACTAGCTTGTCACTTCCAATCGGTTTGGCATAGGTAATTTTTACATTCTGTCCGTCAAGCTCTACCTCTCCTTCGTTTGTTTCAGGGTCGAGGTTGATAAACTCCGGGATATCTTCTGTGAGGTGAACTCCGGATGCCATGAATACTGGTGCAGCAGCTATTTTTGTGACACCTGTGCCTTCAAAGTCCATAAGTGCCTCTTTAACCTTAGGGTCACTGTGCTCTACGAATCCCACTCTTATAACATACTCTGGGTGTTTCTTTGAGATCATGTCTGCGATCTCGGTGACAACCTGGTTGTTGTATGGTAATCTGCTGCCGTGTCCAATGATTAAAAGTCCTATTTTTTCAGTCATAATGTATAACCTTCTTTCCAAAACATCATTAGCAATAAGGTATATATGTCTTTGCAAAATTAACACGCGTGAATCTGATTTTTTCTCAACATCATGTAAAATATTGCAGTTTCCAGTAGTGACAAAATGGATTATTGAAACCGGTTTAAAATTCCTGTCCTGAATTATGGTTTCGAATGAATTATAGTTTCGAATTATGGTTCAGGATTTAATTTTGATGGAATATCCATCAAAAGTACAAAAACAGTGATAATAATGGATTTGTAGAAATCCTGTTGATATGAGTTATATTAACTTTGTTCTGTTTAAGTCCCATAAAACAATCTACAAACTAAAAACAAAATAACCATACGCCGAAGGCGGTCGTTCCAATTTCCCTGCATAGAAGATATTTTGCAAATTGTTGCATGCATACTAATAATTCGCAAGAGTTTTCAAAGAACATATTCTGGGATATAATTCAATTCCTTCCTTCCTTCCACCTTCTGGAAAAGACCGGCTTCGTTGGGCCCTTCGGGATGATTTGAGTTATCCAGGAAATATAGGATTTCTACAGAATCACAATAAGGATAACAATACTACTAATCGCCCAGTATAAAGTCAATGAAAATATTGCAAAAACAAAAAACAGAATTTACCGGTAAAAAGAGAATACTGCATCAGTGATGCAGCTTAAAGTACTTCCTGTGCTCTCTTAAAGATGAGGTCTGCGATGAGCTCGTCACTGCCAAGAGGCTTTGCGTAGACTATCTTTACCTTCTCTCCGTTGAACTCGATCTCGCCTTCGTTTGTCTCTTCATCGAGTTTGAGGATTCCAGGGATGTCTTTTGTGATATGGATGCCTGATGCAAGGAATACAGGTGCTGCAGCGATTGTTGTTACGCCTGTACCTTCAAAGGACATGAGTGCTTCTTCTACGGTAGGCTCACTGTTCTCCATGAATCCTGCCTTTACCACATACTCAGGGTTCTTCTCTGCGATCATGTTTGCGATCTCGGTAACAACCTGGTTGTTGTATGGTAATCTGCTGCCGTGCCCAATAGCTAAAATTCCAATCTTTTCACTCATAATGTAACCTTCTTTAATGTGTATAGTAATATTCTCAACAGTAATTGTGTTACGTTGTAGGGGGTAGTAGTGTGGTTATGGGATATAATGGTTTTCGTTTGGCTGTGCTTGTAACGGCGTGAAATATTATTTACTCTTAATTCGCTTTGCTCCGACATTCACAGAAAACAAATAGAAACATATATACTATATTTAGTTCTTCTCATAACTATCGATAATTTTGTTCGCTCAGTCCTGGAGGAGGGAATCATATGAGAACCGTACTTAATATTCCACTTGAATTGAGAACATGTTCCTGCATAATGATCTTTATAATATCGTTCATTTGCCTTACAACCCTGTCTTCTGCAACTTACGCACCTGCGGAAGAATGGAATCGGACGTTTGTCTATGAGGATTACGATGAGTCAGGTATTTCTGTTCAGCAAGTCTCTGACGGTGGTTATATAATTGCAAGCATTTCCAGTAATCTTTCGAACAACGATAATAATATTCTTTTAATCAAAACTGACTCTGAAGGTAACTATCAATGGAATCAGACTTTCGGAGGGGAATATGCTGCCAGAGTAAGAGCTATTCAGCAAACTTTTGATGGCGATTACCTTATTTCAGGTTATTCTTTCAGGTCTGACTTTCTCGATGCATGGATGATAAGGACTGATTCTCAAGGAAATCAGCAGTGGAATAAGACTTTTGAAGGTGATTCTGATAATGGATTGTATCTTGTCCAGCAGACTTCAGACGGTGGTTATATAGTTGCCGGTCAAGTTACAAATGGATCTGCTGTCTGTCTTATTAAAACAGATTCCGAAGCCAATCGTCAATGGATTCAGACCTTTGGTGATTATTATCGTCAGGAAGCGGCATCTGCACAAGAGACCAGCGACGGTGGCTATATAGTTGTAGGAGCAGTATATACGTCTGAATATGATAATCCAAACGTCTGGCTAGTCAAGACAGATTCGTATGGCAATTATCAATGGGATCAAATTTTTGGTTGGGATTATTGCAGTGATATTGGCTACTCTGTTCAGAGAACTTCTGATGGTGGTTATATTGTTGCAGCTAAAAGCAATTTCATGTATCCTTACTGGGATCCAGTGGAAGTTCCGTGGGGTTCTGATGCTTTGTTGATCAAATTCGATCCGAATGGTACTTCTCAATGGTATAGAATATTTGGTCAGAATAGCTTCAGTGAGGAGGCATCTTTTGCTCAAGAGACTTCCGATGGTGGATATATTTTGCTTGGTTCGGACTGGATGTCAAATCTCTGGCTCATCAAGCTTGAAAATAATTATTCTGTTCCGGGTAATATAGGCAGGGAGGAATCTGTTGGCTTTGCCGGTTTTACTTATGAGTATATCTATGATGAAAATAGCACTGGTCGTTTTATTGAGGAGGATGAAGATTATTACGATGATGACTTTGACTATGAAGAAGAAACTGTGCCGGGATTCCAGCTTTTCACTGCAATTTCTGTAATTGCTTTGCTACTCATCGTAAAAAGACGCTGGTAAATGAAATGCTAAGTAAAGTCAGGAAGGGTGTGTCAGTCAAGGTTTAGGTGCATTAAGAATAGTAAAACCTGCTGATTAGTTCACCTGAATTCTCCCTTCCCCAGCATACACATACAGATTCTTCCCCCTCACAAAAGCCACCAGCGCAATCCCTGCCTTCTCAGCCAGCTCCACAGACTCTCTCACCGTGGCACCCTTGCTGGCTACAAGGGGAATGCCTGCATTCATAGCTTTAGACACCATAGTTGATGCCAGTCTGCCGGTGGTCACAAGGCAACAGTCTGAAAGCTCGGTGCCGTTCATCAGGGCTTTTCCAACAACCTTATCGACAGAACATGCTCTTCCTACGTCCTCACAGAAGAAGAGAACTTCTCCCTGTTTGTTGCATATCATGGATGTGTGTGCCCCTCCTGTTCGGTGCCATATTCTGCCAAGTTCTTTTAACTGGCTTACTGCACGGGTTATCGCACCAGTAGTGAATTTAGTATCGGAACCTATCTGCTTAATAACATCCTTGCGGTATGATGTTATTCCACATCGTTCAAGATGTGTTAGTTCCTCCAGTTCAGGAGTATTTATTTCTATCTCGCAAAAAATAGAATTATCTTCGATCTTTATCGAATCTACCTGTGTGTCAGGTTCAATGAATCCCTCGCAAACGAGAAATCCCAGTGCAAGCTCTTCAAGTTCATGAGGACTTGCAAAAAAAGTAGTTACGTGAACGTTATTCACGAAAAGTTCGAACTTTTCCTCGACAATAACGTCCACAGTAATGTGTTGTTTACTGTTCTCAGTGATCTCCAGGCACTCTATGGGGACATAAAAGGGAGAGGAAATACTTTCCTCACCTTTGCGGAAGGTTTCATCCTTCCCTTTCCTTTCTGAGTACCAGTGCTCACTCATGCTTCCTTTTTAGCCTTTACCTTTGCAAAGAGCTGCTTGAGGGTGTCCTCATTGCTCTTTGTTTCAGGGAATGGAGAGTCTGTGAATGGTTCAAAGTATACAGGCACGTTGTCGAGTCTGTAGAATGTACCGTCACATTCCATAGCATCAATTACACCAGGCAGAACTACATCTGCTGCTGTGGTTGATGGGCATGGTGCAATGTCAAGGCAGATCATTGGTATGTCTGCGAGATACTTTGCAGCATCTGCCGGAATGTGGTTCACAAGGTCAGCAGACATGATAAATGCTGCATCAACATCTTTCTCCCTGAGAAGGTCTACAGTTGTTGTCTCTCCAGGGTTGTACCTTGGATATCCCTTCATGAAGTCAAGGCCGAATGGGTAACCGTAAAGGTAGGATGCAAGCTGGTTGAATCCTGCTACGTTACAGTGACCTCTAAGAGCTCCGATATTACACTTGGTGTAATTGTTCATCTCCTTGACGAAGTTCAGTGCAATCTCAATGTTCCTGTGTTTACCGTATGAGGATGAAACACCAAGACCAACGTACATAGCAACAAAGTTTGCTTCCTTCATCATCTCAACTGTCTGCTTCATCACTGAAATTGGGATTCCTGTGATTTCCTCTACAGATGGATGTGGCTCCTTGCCATTGAGGATTGTGAACATTGCGCTGAGAAGTTCGTAGTCTGAACTTGGGTTAAGCTGAAGGTGCAGATCTGATGCAACAGCGGTAGGGGTTACCCTTGGGTCCACTGTGACCATTGTCCTGTCAAATCTTCCTCTCTTTGTCCAGTAACCTCTTGGGAATACACCGTACTTGGACATGTGTCTTGGCATGGATTCCAGTGCATTGACACCCCAGTAGACGGTCATGTCAGCTCTGTTCTTTGCCTGACCGGCGGTAGCTCCTACCATACCGGATTCCTGAATACCCATAACAGTTGGTCCGTGGCAGATTGTTGCGTTGGAGTCTGCTGGTGCACCAAGATATTCAGCAATGTGTAATCCTACTTCCTGTGCTTCACAGGAGGTCTCACTTCCAAGGAAAAACAGTGGGCGTCTTGCATTTACAAGAATATCTGCTGCCATCTCAAGTGCTTCTTCCCAGCTGACGTCCTTTACCTTTCCGTTCTCTCTGATGGTTGGTTTCAGGATCCTGTGTGAACTTACGACTTCCTGGAACTTTGCGTTACCCATCTTACATGCATTCTGCACATCGATTGTACGGTTCTCGGTATCCAGATCGACCTGAACATCGTCACATGAACCTCCACAGACAGGGCATATAATGTTCTTATAGACCATTTTATTCACCTCCCATGTACAGCTTCAGGACAACTTCCTCGGCGCTGAGTACCTCTTCATCAGTTGGTTCTACTGTAACAGGAGCTCCCTTATAACGTGGTGAACCTGTTGAGAATGTGTCTGGCTCAACGACAACATTTGCCCAGATGGACCTTGGTATGAATACCTGTCCTGATCTCATTGCCTCTGTTACCTTTGGACGAACTGCAACTGTGTGCTTTCCGTCTCTGGATGTTACTGCTACCTTCTCAGGGCATCCAAGAGATGTGTAGTCCTCTGCACACATCCAGCATACTGCACATTCCTTTGTGTAATCATCGGAATACTTGTTGCCGCCTTTGGCAAGTCTTCCTTCGTTAATTGTACTTCCTGTGTTGAGTAATGCTTCCATGATTAACACCTCACAGACACTCGTTGTTGTCACAGGATACGTACATTACACCCTTTCCTTTCTGTGGAATGGCATAGTCGCCTGTGAACTTCTTGTATTCTCCAGGGCACTCGATGTCGCCGAACTTGAGGTCTGACTCAACACCTTCCATTGTAAATCCTGGTGTGAATCTCTCAATGCAACCACCGACAACGATAGTACCACCGGTCATCTCTGCTCCGACAGTTCTGAAAGCGTTTCCTTTTATTACGAGAAGACCGCCATTAATGCGGATTCCGCTGAAGTGCTTGACACTACCGCCGATAATTATTTCTCCGCCTGCAAGGCCACCGCCTACCTGGCTGACTGCGTCACCGTCTACAGTGATACGTCCGCCGGTCATTCCTTTCCAGCTACCACGGTATGCGCAGCCAATGTGGTCTTTCGCATTACCTTTGATGTGGATGGAACCGCCTTTCATATCCATGCCAGCCCATGATTCAGAGTCACCTTCAACGATGATCTCTCCGCCACTCATTGTAGATCCTGTGTGCATACCTACGCTGCCCTTTACCAGAATCTTTCCGGCAGTCATTTCCTGTCCGATACGCTTTACCCTTGGGATATCTCCGTCAATAATGATGGTCGTGTCCTCTGCTGAGCTTCCACCGTTTCCTTCTACTGAGAAAAAGTCTGAAAGAGGATATTCTGCAGGGCCCTGCCAGACAAGCAACTTTCCGATCTCATCTGCATTTTTACCGGCAAAGTTGTCAGGTGTGACAACCTCTGCCTCAACGGTAAGGTCGAAATTTCCTGTTGGTTTAAGAATTACGTCTGCCATTAGTATCACTTCTCCGCATTTACCTGAATTGGTGTTGGGTTTGCCAGATACTTGTCAGGTGTTGGATAGTGTTTGAATCCGAGTGAATAGTACTTGAACCATTTCTTGACATCCTTGAGCATACTGTTCTCTGCATCCTCATCGGTTGCAATGTCAGAGTAGAATGTGTTCTTCTCAGGGATTGCAACGATCTCGCCCATCTGGGAAACTACTTCTCCTGCCTTGATGGTGTATGCAGCGTTCTCGAATCCTCTTATGATGCTCTCGTAGTCGTTGACTTCGAGGCTCTTTGGATCAATATCATAGATTGCGACGTCACCGTCTGCACCGACACCAAGTGTACCCTTCCTGTATGACATACCGATTGTCCTTGCAGGGTTTGCACGGGTGATGGTTGCTATTTCAAAGAGGTCCATTTCCCTTGTTTCTGCACCAAGATCGGTTCTGTCCTGTGCCCACTTGTGGCATTCTGCAAATGTATCCTGTCTTGCCTTGTTGGACATAAGCCATGCAATGACCTGTGGGTACTTTGTGAATGGTCCGCCGTTTGGACTGTCAGTTGTCATGATACTCTTCCATGCGTCCTTGACGTAGAGAAGTACTTCAAGACCCATTGCCCACTGTACACTGTGTACAGGGTTGCCCTTCAGGTATTCGAATGGGAGTACACCGGAACCACATTCAAGTTCCACATCTGTGTTTGACCACTTGTGGCCTGTGAGTACGTAGAGGTCGTGGATTGCAGGACCGTCACCGGTCATGACTGTTGCGTCACCGAATGGTACACAACCACTGTCCATTACAACGTGATCGACACTGTTTACATAGTCGGTGATTCCTTTTACACCAGACTCAAAGTCTCTCCATGATGTACCGCCAAAAGCATTGAACTGGCAGTGTGTAAGGTAAACTGATTCGTGCCTCTTAGCATCTCTTTTTGTTTCTGACCACTCAACATCTGCGTTTGGCTTTGCCTTTACATTCTTTGGTATCTTGAGTGAGTCCCTTGTGATTTCCCAGCATCCCGGGTGACCAAGGTTGTTTGCGTGCAGGTGCACTGGCATTGGGATACCGAGCTTCTCGTTAAGCTCCGTAAGTCCCTTGATCATATCTTCAGGTGTAGTTTCGAAGTGAATATTGGACTGGTCAAGAGCTCCTACGTTCTCTCCCCATCCCCAGTTCTCTACACCTGCAGGGTTGACACACTTAATTCCGTATGTCTTGTGGGTCTTCATCATCCATGAAACGTATGCTGCTGCCTTGTCGATATCTCCTTCCTTGAGGTATCTCATAAGGAACCAGTTGTTACCCAGTACAAGATATCCACCCATGTCAAGCATAGGTGTTGAGCGCATTTCCTCGTGTGTGTGGCGTGCTTCCATTGGTGGGACAGCTGCCTCAAAAACAGTTGTGTATCCCATCTTGGAGTACTCGTATCCACCAAGGTAAACTGATGGTACACTGTATCCGCAGCCTGAGTGTGTAAGTGGCGTCTTCTTCTGGTAGTGCCTGTAGTGGTCTTCAGGTCTCATCATCCTACCAACGTTGACCTTAGCTCCTGCAACGTGGGAGTGTGAGTCAACACCACCAGGCATTACTGTCTTGCCCTTTGCATCTATTTCCTTTGCATCTTTCATGTCGGCGCCGGAAAGCTCAGTGACTACCTTTCCGTCTTTGATGAAAATGTCCATCATTTCGCCGTTAATGTCGTTGAGCGGATCGTAAACGTAACCGTTCTTGATTGCAATAGTTCCTGCCATGTTTAAACCTCCCTCTTCTCAAGTGTAATGGCACTTACAGGGCAGATCATTACACATGCACCGTCTGATCCACAGAGATCCTGGTTAACGACCTGTGCCACACCGTTCCTTACTTCAAGGACCTTCTTGCCATCGACATCGTTCAGGCATCCTGCTGCAACTTCTTCATCCGTTGCATTTACAGGACAGACAATTACACAGTTTCCACATCCAAGACATGCATCTTCATCGATGACAAGTGTTGATGTGAGTGTAGGTCTCTTCATTTCCGCATTGAGCAGTTTCTTCTCAAGAAGTGTCTTTTTGTCGACTTCCGGAAGAATTCCTGTCTTTGTAACAGTAATAGCTTTAACAGGACATGCCATGTCACATGCACCACAGTAAATACATGCATCTGCGCGCTGTTCTACCTTGTTTACAATTTCTCCTGCTTCCCAGTCAGGGTTAAACAGTGCATTGCATGGGCATACATCTACACAGCTGCGACATGCGGTACATACTTTATCATCCTGTACCCATGTGCCTTCAAATGGCTTTTCAACGCTGATAGCTTCAGCAGGACAGACTTCTGCACACCAGCCACAGTGTATGCAACATTCTGTGTCAATAATAGTTTCACCGTCTACACTGGCAGTTCCATCGTTGGAAAGCCACTGTTTGACTTCAATGCAGCCCTGTGGACAGATCTGTTCACAAAGTCCACAGTGTACACAGTTGTCATTGACTGTTGTGTCCTTAAGTGCAACGCTTATGTAAGCATTATCATTTACAGACTCGCCGGCCTGTTTCAGTTCAAGTGCACCTGTTGGGCATGTCTTAGCACAGATTCCACATACAATGCAGAGTTCTGTCTGGTTCTCAAGGAAATCTTTGTCGATAAGTCCTCTGGCCACGGCTCCAACTGAACCGATAACTAATGAACCTTTAGGACATGCCATAACGCACGTTCCACAACCGATACACTTCTCAGGAGTGTATTCGAGTTGCTTGTCGTCTTTTACTCCAAACACTACTTCGTTCATTTGATCTTCTCCGTAATCCTGCCTAATAAGTACAAATGCTTCCAGGTCATGTCTTGTGAAAGATTGCAGCGGTTCTGCAGAAAAAATGCAGATATCAGTATTACTGAGGCCACTAAAGAACATTTCTCAATCAAGCACTTTTTGTGTTTGCGGGCATGAATACGCCTTTTTCAACAAGTCTTACTTTCAGGCTAAAAACCTTCGGAAAAACTTGCTTACAATCTTGATTCTCAATGATCGTGTCACTTTACTTAAATTCCAACCCATGGGGTCGGGAATTGTAAAATATAGTGACTCGTATTTGTTATAAAAGTATCGTTTGTATCTGTTGTTGTCGTTTGTATTTTTTGACTGTAAGTTTACCTCGCCAACCAACTGTATATATATTTTAATAAAAAGCATATTTTTCGTAGGATTTATATACTAAAACTTATCCCATATAATATGGGGTATATATTTTGGTCTGCGAAATTTTTTTGCATTTAGCTTATACGATCGATAACCGACCGTTTTTGCAATACTTTTATGATACCCTCATTGTGAGGAGATGGGAATGTGCCTTTGATGAGTATAATAGGATGTATGGAATATGAAAAAGAAATTGCCAGGATACTGGCTGAAGATAAGACCATAGAGCACATCATCGTAGTAGATGATTCAAGTTCATCTGAGCTGGTGTCTGATCTTAAGCATATGGGTGTGAAACCAAAAGTGCTGTATCCGGAGACAATCCCTCCGGGACTCAAGAAAAGTAAAAGTTTTAATGTGCTGGTCACACTTCAGGATGATACTGTTTACAAGTCCCCACAACATCTCAAAAATGAGACATGTGAAAAAATAAAGTTCTACGGACCTGTTTCAAATGGTGTGCTTATGTACTCCACTTCATGCGGTAAATTATTACAGGAAGAAGGAGTCGATTTCCACAACAGCAAGTTTATTCTGGAATTATTGTCTGAAGATGATACTAACAATAGTGCATATTTGAAAGAGAAACTTGACGAATGCCTTGCTGGTTCCGCCAGAAAAAGGGAAAAACAGAACGAGGCTAAATCTCTTGACATGGAGGAAAAGCACAGGGTTTGTTACAATAGATTAAAGGACATGATCCTGACACCAAAGACAAATTCATAAGTCATGTGTGGTATTTCTGTTTTCATTCCTGTAAACATTATTCTTTAATAGTTTACAGTACTGGTATGGGTAAAATACAGGGTTTTGCAGAGTTGTACATTTTAATCCAAATCCTGGATTTTTAAAGGATAACAGGGTAACATAATGGTAGCAAAAGGAAGTGCTTATGCACTTGGTGCAGGTACGGTAATAAACGCAATAGCCACATGGAAAGGTGCGGCTTTTGGTATCGATCTGAAGACATTTGCTGATGTGGAACTCACAGATGAAACAACATCGATAAGCGGCAGCATTCAGGGAATGCCTGACGCGGATACACAGCTTATTGAAAGATCGGTTTCATATGTACTTGAGCATTTTGGAATTGAGATGGGTGGCACAGTAACTACTCGATCAGAGGTTCCTCTTGCAAGTGGTCTTAAAAGCAGCAGTGCAGCTGCAAATGCTTCGATTCTTGCAACTCTGGATGCCATTGGCGAGGAGCTGGATCCTTTTGATGCTGTTAAAATGGGTGTACAGGCTGCCCTTGATTCAAAAGTGACAATCACCGGTGCTCTGGATGATGCATGTGCATCCTTTTACGGTGGTTTTGTAGTAACTGACAACAAAGCCATGGAACTTTTGAAAAGGACAGAGCACGACTATGAGGTGTTGATATTTGCACCTGATGAAAAGTCATTCAGTTCAGGTACCAACGTAGATAATTCAAGGCTGATAGCCCCATGGGTTGATATGGCATTTGACCTTTCCATGGAAGGCAAGTTTGAAAAGGCAATGACACTTAATGGTTTTCTTTACTGCGGCGCCCTGGGTTTTGACACGGAATTCCTGATGCGTGCTCTTAATATTGGTGTTGAAGGAGTAACACTTTCAGGTACAGGTCCTTCATTTGTTGCACTTGTAAATAATGAGCAGGCAGGTATTCTTGAAGATGTCTGGAAAGGCTATAATGTCAGCGGAAACGTGATAAGGACAAAAGTAAATAACAAAGGTGCTCATAAAGGTGCATGCTACGAAACAGCATAGCTTAATTTGTATAATTTGAAAAATAACATTCAATAACCGTCACTCATCATCAATAAACAATGATTGTAAATCAAAATCATATTCTTAAGTTGTAGTAATAAATAGATGTTTTTACATGCGGGGTATACATGTCCACTATCAAAGAAGTACGCACGGAAATAGAACAGATTGATAGCGAGATCATGCAGCTTATTCATAAGCGGGTAGGTATGGCTGCTAAGGTACTTGAAGCGAAGAAACAGGAAAAGATCAATATTAACGATCCGACACAGAATAATGTGGTTCTGGATCGTGCAGCAGATGCTGCAATAGAATTGAATCTTGATGTTTCTGCGGTAAAAGAAATATATAATATATTGATAAGGATGAACATCGAGCGTCAGCAGGAGCTGAGAGGCGAAGGTAATCTTCCTTAGGAGGTAAGAAATGGTTGATATTGCAATAATAATGGGTTCCGAATCCGATCGTTCTGTTGCAAACAGAGTGACCGGAGTGCTTGATGGTACGGATTATTCATACGATGTCCAGGTAATTTCAGCTCACCGTAACCCGGACAAACTGGATGAGTATGTTTCTCAAAGTGATTCAAAAGTATACATTGCCATAGCAGGATTGTCTGCAGCGCTTCCGGGTGTCATTGCATCAAAAACAAAAAAGCCTGTAATCGGCGTTCCTGTGAGCGCAAAAATGATGGGTCTTGATGCATTGCTTTCAACAGCTCAGATGCCGCCCGGCGTTCCGGTAGCAAGTGTTGGTGTTGACAACGGCGCAAATGCTGCCCATCTGGCAATAAGAATATTGGATCTTATCTAATATTCTATTTTATTAAGCTGGAATAAACATTGTTCATCCCCATTTCCCATTGTTTCAATGGCCTCAACTTCAAGTTCCTGATCATAGGTGTCAAGAATTCTTGAAAATATTCCTCTTGAAATGGTACAAAGAATTGGGTTAAGCTGAGCTTCTTCTTTTCCCCAGGGGCATACATTGCCTTTAATAAGGAATACTGTATTTTCCTCCTCGCCGGGACCTGATTCAAAATTGGCGCCAAGCTGGTTGATGATATTACAGCATATATCTCCAATTCCCTCATGTCCGTTCTCACGACTTCCAGAATCTGTATTTTCAAGAATAGATTCCACTACCATGTCTATCATCTGGTGAATAACAACACTCTTCTGTTCGGCTGGAAGTGTGCGAAGTAATGTCGGAATAATCTGTGTGAGAACTGATCTTATTTTGTTCTGAAGGTTTAGTTTATCCCTTTCCTCAAGCAGATCATAGTGCATCTTCTTCAGTTTCAGCAGTGAATTAATACGCGTAAGCAGTTCCATTTTGTTTACAGGTTTTGTCAGGAACTCATCAGCACCAGCCTCTATTCCGGATATCCAGTCATCTCTGCCGGAAAGTGCGGTGACCATAATAACAGGAATAAACTGGGTTTCAGGATCACCTTTTAACTTTTCACATACCTGATATCCGTTAAGATCCGGCATCATAACGTCCAGAAGAATAACATCAGGTTTTTCCTCGGGAACAAGATCAAGTGCGTCTCTGCCGTTTGTAGCAGATACGATAGAGTAATCATCTTCCAGATATGCTTTAAGCAACTCTATATTCATGATCTCATCGTCAACGATGAGTATTTTCGGATTATCAGTAAGAGTAATGGTGAGGTCTCCTGGTGCGTTTTGTTGGATGGTTTGAACTAGTTTTCAGTTCAATTATATATTTAAGTTTTTATTATATATACCTAATGCTTTTTAAGGTAAAATAATAAAATATGTAAAAAACAGATTGAAAATCTACCTTAACTATTACCTGTAAAAATGCAGGGAGAATCAAAGTTCAACAAGTTTTGCCTTTGAACCTTTAAGGCTGATTCCTGCAGACGTAATATCAAATATTGTAATATCAAGGGATATTTTTGTGCTTCTCATCTTTGGTATGCTTAAGAAACGTTCATTTTTGCCTGTATATGGATTTTCCTTAACCATGAGCTTGACAGAACCGTATGTTGAATAATCTGCAATCTTATGAGTCATCTCATAGGCAGCTTCATCCATTATGTAAAGAGCTGTTGTCTTCTGTTTTGCAAGCATACGGTTAATAGTATCAAATTTATCCCTGAATTCCTTTGGCATCAGACCAAATGCAAGCACTCCTATATTATCAATAACAGCCACATCTGTATCTTCAGGTATCAATCTGACGAGGTCAATTATGTCAATTTCCTCAATGTTAAAACCTTCCTGATCAAGTCTCATATGCCTGTCAAGATGGGTTTCTTCGATAATGTCAATCTCAGTATCACTGAAGTCATCAACGAGGTGAGCTTCCCGGGCTATTGAACGGGTTCTAAACTCTATGACCTGTTTTATTACAAGCTGTCCCTTCTCTATAAATGATTCCAGTCCAAGGCCAAGCATTGCAGCCTGCTCCAGTACGTCTTCCGGAGTTTCTTCAGTTGCAACCATTACACACTTTTTGCCGTCCATGCATGACTTATGGAGAAAGTGCAATCCAAAAATAGTTTTTCCAGCACCCGGTACACCTGTAATAAGGATTCCTTTACCTCTCGGATAACCGCCACTAATTTTTTTGTCAAGGTTTGCTATTCCTGTGGGCATTCTTTCCATATGTATCACGTCAGACTGTATAATTATCATTTTTCAACGAATTATATATTATTAGGGATAATATATTATATAAATATATTCTTAGATGGCTCCCAATAGCTAATTTTGGTAACAGAATAATCATAAAATGGTATTATGTGTAAATAGTGCAAAACATCGTGTTTTTTTAAGAGTTAGATTCAGTTTTTTGCGAATGTTTTTATATATTAGCCTCAGAAAATAAGAAGGGATTGGTATCATTACCATCGGGTATAAAATAATAGTATAGGGGATAATCGTGACAATAGATCTCAATATTAAAGTAGGGGGTGCAGCCGGCCAGGGACTTCAAACCACCGGCATGGCCCTTGCCAAGACATTAAAGAAAAGTGGATTCCATGTTTTTGCAACGCAGTATTATCTTTCCAGGGTGCGCGGCGGACACAACACATTCAAAATTCGTATAAGTGATTCTCCAATTGCTGCAATGAATGAAGGTGTGGATCTGCTACTTGCACTGGATTCAGATTCCATCGACAAACACCTCTCAGAAGTAAACGATGGTGTGGTGGTTGTTGATGCGGATAACGTAAAAGTAAACAGCAGTTCCGAATCTATTTTCCACGTTCCGATGCTGGAAATCGCAAAGGACGTTTGCGGTGACAAAATATATTCCAATTCAGTTTCCATGGGTGCTGTGATTGGTCTTCTGTGTCTTGACCTGTCTAACCTTGAGGAAATACTGAAAATTTCTTTCAAGAAAAAAGGCGAGGAAATTATACAGAAAAACATTAGTGCTGCAAGAGCAGGTTATGATTTTGTTAAGGAAAATTACCCCGGTGGCTGCAAGTTTGCTATAAATGATCCCGGGGAGAAGGAAAAGATGATGCTCATAAGCGGTAACGAGGCAGTAGGCCTTGGTGCCCTTGCTGCAGGAGTACAGTTCCTTGCTGCGTATCCAATGACTCCTTCAACAGGTGTTATGACCTATGTGGCTGCAAATGCGGATAAATTTAATGCTGTTGTGGAACAGGCAGAAGATGAGATTGCAGCACTTAACATGGTACTTGGTGCTTCTTATGCGGGAGCTCGTTCCATGACTACCACTTCTGGAGGAGGATTTGCCCTTATGACTGAGGCTCTTGGATTGGCGGGCATCACAGAAACTCCGGCTGTAATATTCCTATGTCAGCGTCCAGGTCCTGCAACAGGTCTTCCAACTATGACTGAGCAGGGGGATCTTCAGTTTGTCCTGACGGCTGCACAGGGTGAATTTCCAAGATGTATACTTGCACCGGGAACGCCGGAAGAATGTTTCTATCTGACTGCTGAAGCTTTTAACATTGCTGACAAATACCAGATTCCTGTATTTGTGCTGAGTGACCAGTACCTTGCAGATTCTCTTTTCACTTCAAAGAGATTTGATCCATCAAAAATAACTGTGCAACGTCACCTTCTTTCCGATCAGGATCTGAGAACAAAGAAAGAAAAGTATAAACGCTACAAAATTACTCCCATGGGAATATCTCCGCGTGCTTTGCCAGGTCAGGAGGGAGTTCTTGTTCTTTCTGACAGTGACGAACATGATGAGTTCGGTCACATATGCGAGGATGCGGAAAACCGCATAAAAATGAATGATAAGCGCATGAAGAAACTGGAACTTCTCAGTGATGAGATATCCGTTGCCAGAGTTTATGGCGACCCCGGCGCTGAGATTTCTCTTATAGGGTGGGGTTCAACCTGCGGTCCTCTTGCAGAGGTTGTGGATATTCTGAAATCTCAGGGTAAGTCGGTAAATCACGTCCATTTCACTCATATCCATCCGCTTCCGGTTGAAGCAACCAGGAATTTATTCTCTAAAGCTAAAAAGACCGTTTGTGTGGAGAATAATTCCACCGGGCAGTTTGCCCGACATCTCAAGCTGGACGCAGATGTGAAAGTAACTGAAACAATTCTTAGATATGATGGAGAACCCTTCAGTCCAGAATTCATAATTGCTGCCCTTAAGGAAAAGGAGGTGATCTGAGTGGTCAGCATAGAAGATTATGGTAACTTTGAAACAGCATGGTGTCCTGGATGTGGTAATTTTGCAATTCTGAAATCTATCAAGCAGGCACTTGTAAACCTTGGACGTTCACCTCATGAAGTACTGGTGGCATCAGGTATCGGTCAGTCAAGTAAAACTCCGCATTACCTTAATTGCAATGGTTTTAACGGACTTCACGGACGTTCATTACCACCTGCAACAGGTGCCAAGATTGCCAACCATGAACTTACTGTAATTGCTGTAACAGGTGATGGAGATTGTTATGGTGAAGGAGGGAACCATTTCCTGCACACCGTCAGAAGAAATCCTGACATAACAATGATTGTGCATGACAATCAGATTTACGGACTTACAAAAGGGCAGGCTTCGCCTACAAGTGAGATTGGTATGAAGACAAAGGTGCAGACCCATGGTGTGTTTAACATGCCACTGAATCCATTGTCTCTGGCTATATCCCTGGATTGTTCTTTTGTGGCCCGCGGGTATGCCGGAAAAGTCTCACACTTAACCTCCCTGATTGAAAAGGCCATTGAACACAAAGGTCTTTCACTTGTTGATGTGCTGCAGCCATGTGTCTCTTTCAATAAGCTGAATACGTTCAAATGGTATTCTGAAAGAGTCTATGAGATGGATGATGCCGGTTATGAGTTAAACGATCGCGTGAAAGCATTTGAAAAGTCAATGGAATGGGGTGAAAAGATTCCTCTGGGTGTTTTCTATGTGAACGAGAAACCATGCTTTGATGATTATCTCGATGTTCTCAAATCAGGCCCTCTTTACAAGAATCCGCCAGCGACAGAAAAAGTGAATGAACTTATAGACGGCTTTATATGAGCCGTTCTTTATTATTCTTTTAAAAAGGGTAATGTGAAGGTGAAGTTACTTCCTTTTCCTTCTTCACTTTCTACAGAAATAGTCCCTCCATGCAGCTCCACAATCTTTTTCACAATTGATAATCCAAGACCTGTACCCTGGTATGTTCTTGCCGTGGATGAATCTGCCTGATAGAATGGTGTAAAGAGTTTTATCTGCTTATCCTTAGAAATCCCAATTCCATCATCGATGACTGATATTTTCAAAAAGCTTTCATTTACACTAATGTCTACTGTGACATGCCCGCCGTTTGGTGTGAATTTGATTGCATTGCTCATCAGGTTGTAAAATATCTGCTTGAACCTGATTTTATCGGCATATATGGAAATGTCCTGGTCAATTTCAAAATTAAGCTCTATATTTTTCTTTACAGCAAGAGGGTCGATTATGTTGTAAACATTTTTTATTACTTCATTAACATCAAAAGTTTCCATATACAGGTCCATTTTTCCTGCTTCGACTTTGGAAAGATCCAGAATATCATTAATAAGTTCCAGAAGGTGCTTTCCACTTGTAGAAATATGGCTTGCAAAACGTTGCTGTTTTTCAGACATGTTTCCAAAATTGCTTTCCTGAAGCATCTGTGAATAACCTATTATTGCATTTAGCGGCGTTCTGAGTTCATGACTCATGGTTGCCAGAAATTCACTCTTAGTACGGTTAGCCTGTTCTGCTTCGAGTTTTGAACTAATAGTTGCTTGCTCTGCCATTTTCCTTGCAGTGATATCTTCTACGCTGACAACTATCTTTGGCTCATCAGGAATTTCGATATAGGCAGTTGAAACCAGTACATTGAGTTGAATGGTTTTACCAGCCGGGTCAAGTATCGTGGTTTTACCTTCCCTTTTATGAATATTCTTTTTAGTTACAAATGTTTCAATGGCAGAATCGTTAAATATGCACTTAATACATTCTTTGTTAGTTCCACAACCATTGCCTTTTTCTGAATTTATGCAGTCAAACACTTCTCCGGCTTTAAGGCCAAGCATGTTTTCTTTTTTTCGCTGCAACATTTCTAAACATGCATTATTCATATTCTCTACAATTATTTCTTCATTGAGCAGTACCATGGGTATTGGTGCAAGGTCGAATATGCTGTCAAGCATATTCTTTTGTTCCATTAATTCTTGCTCATTCTTTCGCCGTTCACTGATGTCACGGGTTATTCCAAGAAAATATCTGAAATTGCCTTCATCATCGAGTACTGGATTGATGTGCATTTCAGTCCATACTGTAGATCCATCTTTGCATGGCTGTTCAACTTCCAGTTTTCTGGGTGTATCGGGAACTACGCCTTTTTTGAATTTCCGGAAGAATTCATTCCATTGTTTCATTGCCTGAAGGCCGGATTCATTTGCAATTCTGTTTTCAATGTCCTGTTCATAGATTTCTTCAGGGCTGTATCCTCTCAATTTCTGGACAGAAGGGCTGACGTATAAGAGTTTTCCCTTCTCATTTATCATCCAGATTACATCATTGGCATTCTCTGCTATGAGCCTGAACATCTCCTCGCTCCTTTTCAGAGCATTCTCTATCTCTTTCTGTTCAGTAATGTCGGAACATACGCCAATGGTTCCCTGAATTTTTCCTGTATCTCTGTGATAAATTGGAAGACCATGTTCGATCCAGTATTTGATTTTCCCATCTTTGTTTATCATCCTGTATTCGGCATCGAAACTTTCACCATTCAAACGATACGCATCTATTGTCTTCATTACTCTTGGAAGGTCTTCGGGATGCACGTGTTCTGACCATGAATCAAGATTATTTTTGATTTCTCCCTGTTCATATCCAAGGTGTTTATCAATATCTCCAAACCATTCCATCTGGTCTGTTTTCATGTCCCATTCATATATCAGGTCACTAACACATTGTGCAGCTATCCTGAAACGTTCTTCAGCTTTTCTCCTGGAATTGATGTCACGGATAACTCCTATAAAATGTTTAAAATTAAAATTATCATCAATTATAGGATTGACAGTAAGTTCTGCCAGTATTGTTTGAGAGTTTTTACAAATTATCTCTATTTCAAAAACAGGTGGATCATAAACTACTCCCTTGCTCAATTCAGTTGCAAAGTGTGTGATCATATCTACACAATACACATATGATTCCTTTGTAATCCATTCTGAAAGATTCTTCTTAACAGCTTCATCCTGTGTAAATCCTGAGATCTTTTCTATGGAGGGGCTGAAATAGGAGAAGTCTCCTTTCATATCCATTACAAAAATTGCATCATTTACATTTTCTGTAATAAGGCGGAATTGATCATCATTTTTCTCAAGAAGGGAATCAAGATGTTCAAGTGTATGTTTGAGTTCGATTTTTGAGTATGGTTCTTTAATATACCATACATTTTCTTCATTCTCTATTGTTTTAAAAAAGAAGTCATCGGGGTTTGATACTATGAACAGGATAGGTAAATTGCTGGAGGATGCGATTTCTATTGCTTCTTCTACGTATTTCAGGTCATTGTTCCCAACTCTGGAGATAAATACTAAATTGTTTCCCGATTCAGGGATTTTAGGCTTACCATCATCCACGTGACATATGGAAAATACTTGATGTATCTCCTTTAGTTCTCTTTCAAGCCGATCATGGTTTTTTTTCGCAAAGTCGAGAATTATCGCTTTAATCATTTCTACCAGTTATTCCCTTGCCATAGCCAATTTCAAGAGATAAATCTTGGTCATATTTTATGCAAACATAATATATAATACCCGGCTATACAAATGTGTGCCGGTATTTTATCAGTGATCCATTGCATTTGCCATGATGACCACCAGATTTTCAAAAGAGCATTTTTCACTGGCAATAACCCCTGCTTTGAATGAGTGTTTTCCCATTTCCTCAATCACTTCGTCTATGCCTGTTATTGATGAAATCAGCATAAGGATAAATCCCTGAGGTTTGAGGTAGTTTCCAACCTGTTGCATAAAAGGGTCTACGTCCTTGCGTCCATCCAAGCCGCCGTCAAAGGCATAGTTAAGCCACCCTGGTACTTTTTCCTCATTTGATGTGGGGAGGTAAGGAGGGTTGAATATCACAATATCAAATTGTTTTTTTCCTTTAAGGCCGCAGAACATGTCAGTTCTTATTACCTCTATTCCGTTTGACTTTGCACATTTTGCAGCTATTGGACTAATCTCAGTGGCTATAAGGCTAATAGTCCTGTTGGCTTTAAGAACAGCGGATACAAAACCAGTTCCGGTTCCAATCTCCAGAACGTTCATACCATCTTTAACAAGGTCAAGCGCAGTATCTGCAAGTAGATATGAATCTTCAGCAGGTTCATAAACCTGCTCGGCCAGTGTGACCCTTGCGCTTCGGTGTTCAATTGTAACCATAGACAAATGTTATTTTTCTTTATGTCTGAACATCATATTCGCAAGTTTTGCGAATTGTTCCGGTTCAAGATTCTCTGGCCTTTTATCAAGCAATTCCTGTGGTAATTCATTTATGAATTCTTTCATATCTTCAATTCCCAGAAGCTGTTTGTTCCTGAGTATGGAATTTCTCATCTTCTTTCGTCTCTGTCCGAAAACAGCAGTGACAAAATTAAGGAAATATTCCTTGTTCAGAACTTCAAAATGGGCAGGACGTGGTTTTATTTCCACGACAGCTGAGAGCACTTCAGGAGGGGGAGAGAACGCTCCTCTGGGTATTTTCATTATCATGGAAGTATCAGCAAAATAGTGTGCATTGACTGACAGACGACTGTAATCTTTAGAATTGGCTTGGGCCACAAGTCTCTGTGCAAATTCATACTGGTACATCAATACTGCCAGTTTAAAATCGTATTTGAATAGCTTAAATGTAATTTCAGATGAGATTGAGTAAGGAAGATTAGCAACGACTTTGTCAAAAGCCGGGAAATCAACGTTAAGCACATCTCCGTTTATGAGTGTGAAATTATCAGGCTCTCCAAAGCGGTCCTTTAGTACAAACACAAGTTCAGGATCTCTTTCGATTGCAATAACATGGCCGGCTTTTGCCATTAGCCTTTCAGTGAGGTTTCCGATACCTGCACCGATTTCCAGTATTGTCTCATGGGGCTGTATGTCTGCTGCATCGACAATCCTGTCAAGGATTCTTTCGTCAATCAAAAAATGCTGGTCATGGTATCCACCGCGGATACCATATTTTCTGAGTATCTCATAGACCAAGAAACGAACACCTTTTAGTGATTACGTGGGCGGCGTGAAGGAGTTGTGAAAAGCCTGTATTTGATATTCTCATCCTTCAGCTCTTCTATTATTCTGTTGACTATGACTTTTTCAGGTGAATGCACTCCGCCGACTCTTTCATGTAGTTCGGCCAGGGTCTTGAAAGTCCCTTTCTTCCTTTCATCAATAATAGCCCACATAAGTTTCTTTCCGATTCCCGGCAGTAATTCAAGCATGTGAAGCCTGTTTGTGATTGGATGTGCATCGTTAAAGAATTGTACAAACCTGTCTTCGTCATGTTTTACAGTCATTTCCAGAATGTATGGTAACTCAAGCTGAGCTCCGTGACTAAGATCTGTATATGTGACACGATGCTTTACGTGGTCAATAAGATCCCTGTCACCGTCTCCTATGTAGACTCTTGCCTGGATATCCGGTACTTTTCCTTCTTTTGGTACAAGTTCCATAAGAACGAAATGTTTCTCTCCAACTGCCTGGACAAGAGGCTTCTTTTGATATGAAGGACGTTTATCGTCGGTGCTTCCATATGGAAGATAATCTAAAATCCATGCGTACTCTTCTTTCTCAGGTGGTTTTCCCCTTGCTGGCATATATCATTCCCTCATGTGGCATACCTGTTGCTACTGCAACTACTCTCGATGTAAAAAAAGGGGTGTATCGAATATAAATCTAATCCATTGCTTCTTCAACAAGGTTTAGCATTTCATCGAGTTCTTCTTCGGTAAGTGTGAATCTTTCCTTCGCGTAAAGTGATCTGAGTTCATCTCTTGACTGTGGCATGACATCTGCAATTCTGATTGCAATCTCAGGCTTCATTTTTTCCAGCTCAAGAAGTTTATTTACAAGATCTCTTGCTTTTTCCGGAGTTGTCTTTGAGAACATCTCTGCATGGTTGATAGCTTTACGCAGTTCATAGCCCAACTCTTCCTCATTGCTGAGGCGTTCTTCCATAATCTCGTGCAGCATACCCTTAACTTCAGGCAGGGTCAACAACTCTTCACTAAGAACTTCTTTTACTATCATTGATATACACTCTATGCATTAGTTGGATTAAGGCCACATTGGAATGGCGATGTAATTACAAGATTAATTCGGGATAAAATATTATCGCTAAATATACACAGTAAAGATATATCTAACGATAAATAAAGGTAATCCAGGTATTACACCTGAATTATTTGTGAATTAGTATTTCTGTGGTTTAAGGTGCTGTGGTAGGGATATAAGTTCCTTCATTGCGTTTCCGTCCCTGATCTCAAGAGTGTAGGCACGTCCGCGCTGTCCGGTGATCTTTCCTGTCTTTCCCTGGAACCTTGCGTGTGGCATTCCCTTCTGTACGCTAGGGTCAATGTCTATGTGAACCATCTGACCGCAGTCGAATTCCTGGATTGCCTTGCTTATTGGTGAAAGTCCTCTTTCTCTTGAGGTCTTCTTTAACTTGTATCTTGTGCAGTGTTTTTCACCGTGTGATGTTGCCATGATTATTTTCCTCCATTGAAAATATGATTTTGATGTATGAATTGTATGTAAGTCCTTAAGACTTGTTTATATGTCTACCTTTATGACGTTGAGTTCATCAACCTTTGCCTGAATGCCCAGAAGCCCTGTAAGACTCGGTTCGGTTCTTCCATCATCTCCTGATGTAAGTTCCTTGACATACAGGCCGCCATCACAATGCACTTCAATGATAGCAAATTCCTCTGTTTTCTCAACAAGTTTCATGTTGTGGACATATCGTTTCCTGACAAGGTCCGCTCTTCTGTGGGCCACTCTCTGCGGAGTCCTCTGATGTATCTGTACTCCGATAAGTGCTGTAATAGCATCTTCCAGTTTGTCCGTGGAAACAGGCTCTTTGAATGTAACTTTAAGGTTATAAACTTTATCCGCCTTTGAGGACTTCAGAGTCTCAATTACTGCCTTCTCAACAATTTTAAGTCCTTCAACCTCAACCTTTCCATCTGCAAACTTGTTAATCTTCTTTTCAAGTTCCCAGACATCTATGCTGCGTATTTTCGGGCTGACCGCTTCTACTACAAACGGCCTTCCGGTACCAAGCATGAGGGCATCGATATCTTCCCTTCCGGCACCATGGAATTTTGAATCCATCGCCTCTGTCATCCCAACAAGCTCCTTGCCTATGAGTTCATCTACAGATTCAGGATACTGCTTACCAGTGTTGTTACAATCCTCGCATCCCCTGCCGCCGCAGCTTCTGCATGGCCATCTTGTCTGTGGTATTCCTCTGACAAGTTTCCTGTACCTTCCCTGGATGTAGAGTGATTTGACCTGTACGCTTGTGCTTTCATCCGCAATGTCAAGGGTTATAACAAGATCCGGTCTCTCAAATTCCACTTCCTTGCCGGTACGTGCGGAAATGAGCTTACCAACCTCACGGTTCATTTCAGTTTTGAACTGCTCGGCCTGTGTAATGCCGCATTCACTCCAGAGTATTTCCTCATTTTCCCCAATAAGCCCACTGACCTTAGTACCTACAAGAAATGTTGAATATTCCCTGTCTCCGATACTTGTAACCGCTCTGTCTGCCCAGGCATCGAGATTATCGAAGATTCCAAGGCATACCCAGCATTTCTCATCCTCACCTTCGATCCGCAATGTCTTTCTGGCGTAATGACTGCTTTTTGCAAGTTCTTCCATGATAGAATCATCGCCTGACTCTTTGAAGATTGCGTCGCCTTCCATTGCCAGGGCCAGCTTGATAGCTTTCCCTCTTTCAACATTGGTAAGGCCCGTGGACAATTTGGCAAACTGCCTGCCCATACAATGGTCGCAGATGGGGCCTTCTTCAATTATTTTCTTAGCGGTTTCAAGTATGCTCATTGGATCACTTTGTAGTTTATAAAGGGGATTTAGGATTTGCTTAAATAGGTACTATATAATATAACCTTTTTTGACTATTTGATTATGCCTCTCTCATGTCAAGTTCATTGTGGATGATTATCATACAATGGTCTGAGTGCAGGGAAATAGGTCCGATATTAAGAGTGCATTTTGCAACCCTGTCAATCATTACCTCTTCTTCCTCGGTAACACCCATGTGATCTCCAAGAATAAACACAGCATCTGAGTTAAGTTCAGAGTATTCTCTGATATCCTCGCCATCTTCTTTCAGGTAGTAAATATCCCTGCCTGCTTCACTGAACTCATTGAGCAGCTGTTCAAGTCCTGCACGGCGTATGTATACTCCTGGAGTTGACTGTGTCTCATATTCAATTGCATCCTTTTCCAGTGCTTTTTTGATCAGGGATCCACTACTTCTTTCATCAGGATTGAGATATTTAAGCTTCTCACCATTGAATCTGACTACTTTAGCAGGCTCAGGCTCTCCCTGAAGCACAAGGTGGACATTCACATCACGCCTCATTCCATGTGAAAGGAAAAGTGCTGAATTAACACATCTGCAGAGTATGTCCATTCTTCCGGCAGATCCGGGCAGATCGTTTAAGGAGAAATCTCCGCTTGTCAGTGCTTTATGTCCTATTATCACAAAATCTTTCATTGAATTTCCTCAGTTATAATTAATTATCTGGATTGTTATTGATTGTGTTTATGGTAAGGATTAGTTGTCACCTTTCAGCAACATTTTTGCAAGGGCAGATGCTATCTGTTGATAATCCACACCATCATCTGCTATGCCAGCAACGAACTCATCATATTTATCGAGTTTACCACGTCTGATGAGCATTTTTATCTCATCTGCAATCCTGTTTTCCTTAATTTTCTCGATGTCTCGGTTGCTTGGAAGTTCTCTCCTGATGATGGCAGTATTAGTGGTTTCTTCAATGGATTCCAGTTTTCCCTTTTCTTTTGCAGTTACAAAACTGTATGCAAGTCCGGGCCTGCCGGCACGTGCAGTCCTTCCTATTCTATGCACATATATTTCCGGATCATGGGGCATGTCATAATTGAAGACAACCTCAATGTTATCAACATCTATTCCCCTTGCGGCAACATCCGTAGCAATAAGGATGCCTATATCCTCATCCCTGAATTTGTTCATGCGCTGCTCTCTCTTATTTTGTTTTACATCTCCATGCAGGGCGTCAACAGGGTAACCTCTGGAGCGCAGCTTTATGACAAGTTTGTCAACTTCTTTCTTGGTATTACAGAATATAAGGGCCGACTTGATGTTCTCAGCTTCGATAAGTCGCCTCAGGGATTCAGGTTTTGCGTTATCCTTAACTTCGAAATAATATTGTCTAACCTGAGGCACTGTCATTTTTTCCTGCACCACTTTTATGTGGACAGGTTCATCCTGGTACATATCTGTAAGTTTCAGAATAGGTTCTGGCATTGTTGCTGAAAACAGGAGTGTCTGCCTTTCTGTAGGCGTGCTGTCAAGTATTCTTTCGATGTCGTCCCTGAACCCCATATTCAACATTTCATCAGCTTCGTCAAGCACAACAATTCCTATATCGTCTGTTTGAAAGTTCCCTCTTTCCAGATGGTCGATTATTCTTCCGGGTGTACCCACAACAATTTGCATACCATTTTTCAGGCCATTTGCCTGGGATTGCATTGCAGCTCCGCCGTAAACAGGTAATATTTGCATTTCAGGTATGTATTTTCCAAGTTTATCAAGTTCTTCTGCTACCTGTATAACAAGTTCTCTTGTCGGGCAAATAATGAGTGCCTGGGTCTTCTTCTCTTCTGGTTCAAGCATTTCCATAAGCGGTATGCCAAAGGCTGCAGTTTTACCTGTTCCTGTCTGGGCATGGCCTATAACATCTTTGCCTTCAATTATGGCCGGTATACACTTTTCCTGGATCTCTGTTGCTTTTCTGAAACCCATTTCACGGATACTTTTCCTTATTTCCTTTGACAGGTAAAGGTCTTTAAAAAATTCTGCTTCCATTTTATCTTCACTCTTGTGGATGCCGGGGATTAACTGTTAATTAAGTGTGTTCCTGGCAAATATAATTAATATCTAGTCATGGCTGGTACTTTTCGGCTATCTTTCTGGCAGTCTCAGCAACATCTATGGCATTTTTTCCCATTATTCGTATCATTGCTTCTTTTCCGATTCCGCCTTTGTCATATATTATATCTGGTATGGATTTAAAAGTCTCAATTGCAAAGGATGTCCCCCAGTCCATTGTGTGTGTATCTGAAGGTTCATTTTCTCTTGAGAATGATGATATGCTCAGTCCCATTTCCCTGCAAATACCAACAATATCTTCTGAATATTTGATATTCACTGATGCTTTGAATGATGAATCATATTTCATCGCAGTCAGGATTATTCTGGCAACATGGCTGCTCGCGCCAAATTCAATATCACCAACGACATGGACATTGTTTTTGAGTTTAACAATCCTGCCCGTAACTGCTGCTACATCTGCAGGGCTTTTTGCACTCGGGAGTGCCATTGCGATATTGCATCCTACTTCAGGAATGAGATTTGCAAAAGCATTTGATTCCTTTAATAATTGCACTCCATCTCTCACATTATTGATGGTTATGTATCTTTCTGCATTGTTCAGGAGCCATGCAAGCTGGTTGACCGGTCCAACGCCTTTGCCCACGGGCACGCTGCCTTTGATGCCTTCAACAACAAATTCCTTTGCCATTCTTGCAGCTTCTTCTATGCTATGTCCTTTTGCAAGGTAAGATGCAAGAGAAGAGGAATAAGTACATCCTGAACCGTGGGTTCCGCCTTCTACAAAAGTTCCGGGGATTGTAAAGTACCTGTCATTACAGGAGTCATATATTATGTCTGATGCATCAAGGTGTCCTCCGGTGACGATAACGTATTTAATTCCGGTTTTACTGATTACTTTTGCGGCAATTTTTGCGTCTTCAACTGTTTTTATCTGCATTTTTGCAAGTGTGTTTGCTTCGTTGATGTTTGGTGTCACAACTTCTGCAACAGGTAAGAGTTCATCTCGCAGGGTTCTTATAGCTTCTTTGCGAAGCAGATCACCACCCGCCTCTGCAGACATAACCGGGTCCACCACAAGTTTTAACTTGTGTTTTTTTACCATATCTGCAATAGTTGATGTAATCTCTGATGAGGACAGCATTCCGGATTTTGCCCATGTGATGTCCATGTCTTCACAGACTGCATCGACCTGCTCAATAATAACATTACAGGGGATATCGTAAGCACTTTTGACTCCCAATGTGTTCTGGGCGGTAACTGATGTGATGGCACATGCAGGGTGAAGTCCCAGTGAAGCTATTGTCTTGATATCGGCTTCAATTCCCGCACCTCCACCGGAATCTGAGCCGGCTATGGAAAGTATGACTGGTATTTTGCTCATTTAATCCCTCATTTGTTTTCTGACGTGTGACGGAGCTCTTAAATGCCTTGTCGCCTATATAACAGTTGGTCAATTGGACCTATATATCTTTGCGACTCATTTTCATAGTTTTGCAGTCTTCTGGATATCTGAAAACTGTTAATCTCGATAGTTTTATATACAGCATATGCAACATTGAGCATCGCAATATGTATATGTAAATAAACAAATTTACAAGCTAGATATTAGCTACAAGTTTAAGTGTAGAATTAATTCAGATTTATTTAACTGAGGCGGCGAAAATGGGAAACAGACCTCTTGATATATTGAACGATGCTTTGAACACACCTGTAATTGTGAGACTTAAAGGCGCAAGGGAATTCCGTGGAAAACTCCAGGGATATGACGTACACATGAACCTTGTACTTGATGATGCAGAGGAACTTAAGGAAGGAGAAATTGTAAGAAAACTGGGTAGTGTTGTAATCAGAGGTGACAACGTAGTATACGTTTCTCCCTGAAATGAACGTAACCTATAAGAACTACTAGCAATATCAAGGGTAACCTCCAAGCTGTAATTCATAGGCTTCAAAATTATTATTAACCAATTAAAGAATTTCATATTAAAGGTGATTATAAATGTCAAAAGGTACTCCCTCAATGGGTAAAAGACAAAAGCGCACACATGTAAAATGCAGGCGCTGCGGTAGTGTTTCACTCAACATTCATACAAAACAGTGCACATCATGTGGCTTTGGAAAGAGCTCACGCATGAGAAGCTACAAGTGGCAGGCAAAGTGCAAATATTAAGTCTTTTTAGACTAGGGATATAAATGCGCGAAGAATGCGGTGTTGTAGGGGTTGTACAGTTCGATGAAGAACCACATCCAGTCCCTTCCGCGCTTCGTATCTATTACGCGTTATATGCTCTGCAGCATCGTGGTCAGGAATCCGCAGGAGTAACTGTCCATGATGGTAAGGAGCCTCATACCTTAAAGGGTATGGGTCTTGTGCCTGAGGTTTTCAACAAGGATGAACTTGTTGGCCTGAAAGGCAATGTGGGTATCGGCCACGTTCGCTATTCTACTTCCGGTGACTCACGCATAGAAAATTGCCAGCCTTTTATTGTAAAATATAAGAGTGGTAATGTTGCTCTTGCACACAATGGTAATCTTGTTAATGGTTATGAACTGCGCGACCAGCTGGAGGCGGAAGGTCATGTATTCGTTGCAAATTCTGATACCGAGGTACTTGCCCACCTTCTTGTGAAGGAACTTTTGAAGTATGATCCGGTTGAGGCTGTGCGCAATGTGATGAAGCAGCTTAACGGTTCATATTCATTGACTATAATGATTGATGATATGCTCATGGCAGTCAGGGATCCTGTTGGGTTCAAACCGTTATGCTTTGGTACAATCGATTCAGGTTATGTGGTGGCTTCCGAGAGTGTGGCTATTGACACCCTTAACGGTAAACTTCTCAGGGACGTAAATCCCGGTGAGCTTCTTATTTTCCGTGATGGTGAAATTGAATCATACCAGCTCTTTGAAGAGAAATATTGTGCGCATTGTGTTTTTGAATATGTTTATTTTGCACGTCCTGATTCTATAATAGACGGACAGCTTGTCTATAAGGTTCGTGAAAGAATAGGTGAAAGACTTGCCCGTGAACACCCGGTTGATGGGGATATGGTATCTCCTGTGCCTGACTCGGGTATAACTTCTGCTATTGGCTATGCAAAAGAATCAAAGATAGACTACGAAGAAAGCCTTATGAAAAATCGTTACATCGGCCGCACATTCATTCTTCCGGGCCAGGCAATGCGTGAAACTGCCGTGCGCCTGAAAATGAATACTATTGGTCAGAATATCAAAGGCAAGAAAGTAGTTCTCATTGATGATAGTATTGTAAGAGGAACCACCTCACGCCGTATCATTGACATGGTGCGTAATGCGGGTGCTACTGAAGTGCATGCCCGTATAGGAAGTCCTCCAATAATTGCACCATGTTATCTGGGAATAGACATGGCTTCCAGGGAAGAGCTAATAGCAGCTCACAAGACTATCCAGGGTGTTGAAGCAGTTATTAATGCGGATTCTCTTGGTTATCTCAGTGTAGATGGTCTGGTTGAATCAATAGGAATAGAGCGGGATAATTTATGCGTTGGCTGCCTTACAGGTGCTTATCCTGTAGAAATTCCTGGCGAAGATATGTGCCAGAGAAGACAGTTAAAACTTAATGAGTTTTAATCTTTTTTTCTTTTTGTCACTATGGTTTAATTTTTGACAAAACAATCCTTTCATATTTTTTTATACGTTATATATTCAAAAAACCATACAACTGGTGTATAAAATCTATACTGTTATATAGTAGGAGTGCATAGACAAAAATAATCCGTTATAGGATTTGCAAGGATGTACCACCCCTTGTAATGGGATGGGGTTAATTCTTATACAGTCTTAATGGTGAGGTGGTGGTAAATGCAACGTTATGTTGCATTTCGAAAAACGTAACTTCTTTTAGTCATCTGTTTTGGTACTTATAGTAATCATTAATGTAAAATGAGATTTAGTTAAGGTAAAATCCTGATTAAAACAGATAAAGTCAATATGAAAAATGGGGCCGGGATCGAGAATCGAACTCGAATCGTAGCCTCCACAGGGCTACAGGATAACCGCTACCCTACCCCGGCTCGAAGTAGGTGCCTTACTTGAAAGCACCCTATAGATGTCCGTCTCTTACATAAACCTTTTCCTTTAGAAGCATGTTAAACAGTGTCCTTAGGCGGTTTTATTTATAAATAATATCTATTCTTTTATTCATTTCCCAGTTTTTCAATTGCAATTTCCGCAGCTCTTTTACCGGAGAGCATCATTCCACCAAAGACCGGCCCCATTCTGTGTGCTCCTGCAACTGCATTTGCGGCCATTCCTGCTGCAATTAATCCCGGATATACTTCTTTGGTAGTATCCATGAGGGCACGTTCTCCAACATCGGCCCACATTGGTTTTTCTCCTGGAATGCCTGAGCCTATTTCAGCACCAGGTATTTTTCTAAGAATCGTATTGCATATTCCTGCATCATGTCCGGTTCCGTCAATAACAACTTTTGCCTTGATGGCAAGAGGATCAACATGCAGTCCTGTCATGGAAACAGTCCCCCAGTTAATAACAAGTCCACACACAGCATCATTTTCGCGGATCATGACATCTTCTACGTCAATCAGGTTGAAGATCTCCGCACCTGCCTCCGTGGCTCCACAAATAAGTTTTGCAACAGATTCCACTGAGCTTGCAACATAGTATCCTTCTTCGTACTCGTGGTAATTGATATCAAAGTCGTCAAGGATATGTTTTGCATCTTCCTGCACAACTATACGTGGGAACATCATTCCTCCTCCCCACATTCCTCCGCCAATTGAGAGCTTTTTCTCAAACAGCACAGTTTTAAGACCCGCCTCTGCCAGATACTTAGCAGCCACAAGGTTTGCAGGTCCTCCACCTACAAGTGCAACGTCAACATCTGTGTAATCAATAAAAACCTTTGAAAATTCATCAACTATAGCCCTTGTTATGATTAGTTCATCAAGTTCCATCTTATTTCCTCACGCGATATTAGATATCAAGGGCTTCTGATGTCAATTATATTCCTTAAACCTAATGCAACATCGGGTGTATTTCTGTCTTTGTATTCTGGTTCACATTAGTTCCGGTTGAAATTTCAATTCCTATGGCGGATGATGTATCATCTTCCAGCATTTCATGGCACTTTTTCAGCTTTACCCAGAACATGCTGCCAGTTCCTTCCGGGTTGTCTTCAACACCTACTGTTCCTCCAAGAAGCTCAGCTATCTTCTTAACAATGGCAAGCCCAAGTCCTGTTCCTTTAACTCCGCTCTTATTAACTCTCTTAAAACGGTCAAAAACGAGTGGTTTTGCATCATCTGATATTCCTTCTCCTGAATCTGCCACAGTTACCATCCACACATAATTCAGGTCAACAACATCAATGTTTATCTCTGAGTTTTCAGGACTGTATTTAATAGCATTGGATATGTAATTGGCAAAAATTTCCTCTACAATAGGATTGAGCATCGCAGGGTAACTTCCGTCTGCCCTGACGTGAAGTGTCATATTCTTATCGTGAAGTTGGTGCTCGAATTGTTCTATGACATTCCTCATGCTTGCCATAATATCAATTCCTTTTAATTCCAGCTCTTCTGTTGCTTCAAGCTTTGCAAACTTGGCAGCAGTTTCTATCATGTCAATGAGCCTGTTAGTATTACTCTGTACTCTGTTTATTATTTTCACTTTTTTAGGGTCATCTTCCATCTCGTAGAGTACTTCTGAAAATCCTCTGATGTTTCCTGCAGGATTTAGCAGGTCATGGCGCATGATATCGGTGAACAGGTCTTTTAGTTCATTGGAATGTCGTAGTTCTTCCTCTACTTTCTTTCTTTCATCAAGATCCATTGTAGTACCGGTAAACCTGAATGGCTGTTCATTATTCCATTCTGTGATTTTACCTCTGGCAAGTATCCACTGCCACCTGTCTTTGCTGTTTTTCATACGGAATTCCGCTTCAAAAAAAGGTGTCTCACGGTTTATATGCTCACTAACAGTATTATCTACCAATTCCAGATCATCAGGATGAATGAGTTTTTTCCAGCTCATTATGTTTTTTTCAATATCTTTGACATCGTAACCGATCATTTCTGCCCAGCGTTCATTATACATAACCTCGTCTGTCCTGAGGTTCCAGTCCCACATTCCAAGATCCGCCCCTTCCATGGCAAGTTCCATGACCTGCTTTGTCTTTGCAAGCCTGCTTTCCATATCCAGACGTGCTGCAATGTCACGCACAACAGCAAGGGCATAATTATGGTGGTCATGGGTTACAAAAGTAATATTCATCTCTGCTGGAATCTTTGTTCCATCCTTTTTTGTTAGTGTCTGGCCTGGTTGCAGGTATCTGTCTCCTGCAAGATCTCGAAGGTCATTTTTCCAGAATGTGTCCTCAAAAAGCAAATTAAGATCCTTTTCTTCCATGACGGTCAGCTCATCAATGGAGTATCCAAGTTCTTTGCATGCAGTTTCATTTGCATCAAGGATACGGTTCTTTTCCATATCTATAATAAAAATGAAGTCATTAGACCTGTTAATGAGGTCTTTAAAAAGTCCAAGGTCTTTAAGGAATGACCTGTGATTAAGTGCTGTGCTCATAATCTCAGACAAAACTTTCAATGTCTGGATATTATCAAGGTTGCAATCATTTTTGCTTGATATACTTTCTATACTGATAAATCCTATACATTCTGATTCAGATTCTACCGGGACTATCATCAATGACTGGATGCCATCTGATAAGACAATGTTTCTTTCTTTGTCAGCAGCAGCCAGAAGGTGTTCTTCTTTAGAAATGTGTACCATCTTCTTTTGAACAATCTTTTTTCCTGTCCATGGGAATTTTGAGTAAGCTGTTGATTCAAAAACACTTTTCTTCTCAGGATTTCCTTCACTTTTCCAGCTATGGGATATATATGGGTCACCATTTGCTTTGAATAAAAAAAGGTAGCAATATTCGGCATTACAGAATGAAGCTGTTTTCTTTAAAATCTCATCCAGGGTTCCTTCTATGTTTCCCGGTTTGATGAACATTGAGATAAGTGAAGATATCATGTTCTCTATTCTGGTGTTGCGGGAAACGAGATACTCCAAACCGTGATGCTTTTCATTAAGTTCTTTATGCATTTCGTCCAGTTCGCTTATCTTCATTTCCAGTTCTGTATTCTTCTTTTCTATCTGCTTACTTGCATAGATGATTATTGTGAACGTGGAAGTTATCAAAGCTAAACTGACAATCAGGGAATTCGTATCCTTAGCAAGCACAAAAGGTACAACTAATACTAATCCGAATATGCTGATTATCAGAATAAGGACAGTGTTTACCACACTGGTGATCTTCATGTTTTTCAGTGTGCGTTCATGCATCATCAATCTATTATTATAGTATTTCTAACTATATTTATCATTCGTTTGCTTCTTTGTTCTAATATTTTATAGAGTTTTATTTAACCGCATATTTTAAATTCAGGATTACAGTATGTGATGAAACTCCGGTCTTTTAGGCCATAAACCTCTTTTGAACTTTAAAAGAGGTTTAAGGGTTAGCTTTAATAGCTTTCTTAAATCAATAAGTATTAGAAAATAAAAGAGATGATACATATAGTAAGGACTGCCCAGAAAACCACTAGCAAATCCAGCAGGGAATCAAGTTCTGAACCTGGGGAAAGTACAGCAGATTTTCTCATCCTGGAGCCTGCCGGTTATCCAATGACAAGTCTTCTCGATGAATATCCTGAAATTACAGATCCGGGAGTTTTCGAACACTATGCACGTGAACAGTGGAAGGGTTACACCGCGCACAAAGGTGATTATCTCTTTGACCGCAGGATGTTTCCTGATTTTGCATACAAGGTGACTGATGTTGAACCACCTGCTTCTGTCATCGGTCAGAATACACATATAATTGTGAATGAAACCGTAATTAGCAGTACTCCTGCTGTTGAGTTCAGAAGTGATGTCACCTTTGATAACGTTATCGGGCAGCAAAATGCACGCAAGAAGTGCAAGTTAATTGAACGTTTTCTGGAAGCACCTGAGAAATTCGGTAAATGGGCACCAAGAAATGTACTTTTCTTCGGTCCGTCAGGTACCGGAAAAACTATGCTTGCAAAGGCACTTGCAAATAAAGCACATGTTCCTATTCTTCCTGTAAAAGCAACGGAACTTATCGGTGAATTTGTAGGTGAAGGTGCCAGGCAGATTCATCAGTTGTACGACCGTGCTCAGGAAATGGCTCCATGTATCATTTTCATAGACGAGCTTGATGCCATTGCACTTGACCGCAGACATCAGGAGCTGCGTGGTGATGTTGCAGAGATAGTCAATGCCTTGCTGACTGAGATGGACGGTATTGTTGAACGAGAAGGTGTTTGTACCATAGGTGCCACCAACCGCACAGGTACTATTGATCCTGCCGTTAGGAGCAGATTTGAGGAAGAGATTGAGTTCACACTACCGGATGAGAAGGAACGTCTTTCGATTCTGGAATCCAATGTAAAGACATTTCCCATACCTGTGAAGGACCTTGATCTGTCTGCCATTGCAAAAATGACCGAAGGACTTTCCGGAAGGGATCTTGTAAGCAAGGTGTTGAAGACTGCTCTTCATAATGTTATTATTGAGGACAGGGACTATGTTATTCAGGATGACCTTTATGCTTCTGTGAAAAAACTCAAGAACATTCCTGCACCAACAAATGCTGACAGGATGTACATCTGATCTGAAAGTGTCTTTTTCTAGGATTATCTTTTTAAAAGCTGACAAATATATCGGAGAGCTATGTCTGAGGTAAATGAATCTGACCGTTTCGAATGTGTCATTGTAAATGTAATTGACACTCTTATGTGGAAAGGAGTCACTGTTCAAGAGGTAGAGTCTGGTGGTCGTGCGTATTTCGGCAAGGTCAAACCAGAAGGATTTGATTATGGTCCGGGAGACACTCTTTATATTGGTATAAAACGCCTGCCATATGATCTTGAAGATATGGAAATATCAATGGAAGTTTCACTTTACGATGCAAATGATAAGAGACTTGACTGGACCTTCCTTTAAATAGATCCAGTTCCCTTTTCTACTTTTATTTTCCTGATTACCCTGTTCAGTTTTTGTCCCGGAAGGGTACGTCAAGTTCCATCAGGTCATTGGCAACAATTACATTATCAAATATCTTCTTAGCTTCTTCAAGCAAATGTGTCGGATTATCTGAATACCTGGAACTTATGTGGGTAAGTACAAGTTTCAGGACATCAGCTTCTTTTGCAAGTTTTGCTGCTTCTTCTGATGTAGAGTGCATAGACTCGATAGCCCACTGTTGCTGGTCGCTGGCAAGTGTTGAATCATGAATAAGAAGGTCTGCATCTTTACTCGCTTCAAGTATTGCCTTGCAGGGACGTGTGTCTCCTGTATAGACTATTTTCCTGCCGGGTCTCATCTCCCCAACTACATCTTCAGAATTTATTGTTTTTCCATCTACTTCTACTGCTTCTCCTTTATGGAGTTTTGAGAAAAGCGGTCCGGGCGATACTCCAAGTTCAATAGCTTTCTGGCGGTCAAATCTGCCGGGTCGCATGTTTTCAACCAGTGCATATCCAAGGCTTGGTATACTGTGTTCGGTTTTGAGTGCTACAATGGAGTAATCGTCTCTTTTTACTACATCTCCCGGTGACAGGTCAATAGCATCTATCTCAAATTTCAGTTTGTAGTATCCAAGGGAACTGAGTATCCTTGCAAATTCATGAACCCAGTGAGGGCCGTATATCTTCAGTGGTTCTGTTCTTCCGTGGAAAGACATTGTCTGTATAAGGCCGGGAATTCCAAGTATGTGGTCGGCATGAAAATGTGTTATGAATATGGATGACAGTGCTTTCATCCCCGTTTTGGCCCGCATCATCTGTTGTTGTGTCCCTTCTCCGCAATCAAAAAGCATAAGCTCGCCTTCACGATTAATAATGATGGCCGATGGATTGCGTTCCGGGGTTGGAAGTGATCCTCCCGTTCCAAGAAATGTTACGCGAAGCATACATTAATATAAGCGCTGGACTTATTTATGAATTGTCTATGTGAGGTTATGGAAAAGCTGATTCTTCTTCTCATTTTTGCTTTTCTGTACAGGGAGTATATGTATTTCATCACTCGTAAAGTTCATATAGCATCTTATTATTAAAGGAACGTCCATAAATCATACCAGATTTAATCCGAGTTACAAGGTTAATTCAATTCATAATTATATAACAATCATAAGAGGATATATCATGAAATGGCAAGGTAGATCTAGAAGAACCTACACAGGTGCTAAAATCAAGTCTGCTCGCAGCAAAAGAAAGTTCGAGCTTGGTCGCGAATCTGCTGACACTCACATCAATGAAACAAAAAGAAAGAATGTTTCTACAAGAGGCGGAAACAGAAAGGTAAGGCTTCTCCAGTGCAATGTTGCAAATGTAACAGATGCCCAGGGTAAGACCCAGAAGACTACCATCGAAACCGTCACCGGAAATACTGCAAACGAGCACTACGTCAGGCGTAACATCCTTACAAAGGGCTCAGTTATCAAGACTCCTCTTGGTAATGCAAAGATCACAAGCCGTCCTGGTCAGGATGGAGTTGTGAACGCGGTATTGCTCGAGTAATCGGGCATTCTTTTTTCTTTTTAATTTGATTGTCTGGTGTTATGGGGTTGCTAATAAATGATGGATAATAATACACGTCATGTTCTGGAATGTCTGGAAGAGGATGCAAGAATAAGTCATGAAGAAATTGCGACCCTCACAGGACTTACTATAGACAAAGTTGACAGGATTGTAAAAGAGCTTGAAGAAAGCGGAATCATCCGCAAGTATAAGACTGTAATTGACTGGGATCTTGCCGGTGATGAGTATGTCTATGCGATTATCGAGCTTAAGGTCAGCCTTGAAAGGTCAATAGGTTACCAGCCTCTTGTTGAACGTCTGTATAAGTTCCCTGAAGTCCGTTCAGTGAGACTTCTATCCGGGCAATACGATCTTTCACTTACGGTATCTGGAAAGACAATGAAAGAAGTTGCTTTCTTCGTTGCCGAGAAGATTTCAACTCTTGAACAGGTACAGCATACAACAACTCACTTTGTCCTGAAAACATACAAAGAGGATGGTGTAATCCTTCATGAGCAGGACCATGTTTCACGTTTACCGGTGACTCCATAATTTATTATTGAGTCACATTACAGGATGTATAATATATGAGAAAAGCATGCACCCCTTCTAAATTTGTAGCTGATGTTATGAACAAGGTGCCTCCATCAGGCATTCGTCGCTACTTTGATCTTGCGTCAGGTCTGGAAGATGTTATCTCCCTTGGTGTAGGTGAGCCGGATTATGTGACTCCCTGGCACATAAGGGAAGCGTGCATTCACTCACTTGAATGTGGTGAAACCTCATATACTTCAAATTATGGTCTTGTTGAGCTTCGTGAAGAGCTGGCAGATCATTATGCTTCAAAGTATGGAGTTAATTACAATCCAAATTCAGAGATTCTTGTTACTTCCGGTGTAAGCGAAGCCCTTGATGTGGCTATTCGAGCAATTACCAATCCGGGTGATGAGATTATCGTTGTGCAGCCTTCATATGTTGCATACGTTCCTTCGATAATGTTTGCAGGAGGAGTTCCTGTAATTATTTCCACAAAGCTTGAAAATAATTTTAAACTCACTGCCGAGGAACTTGAAGCAGCAATCACTCCAAAGACAAAAGCAGTTCTCATTAATTATCCGAATAACCCTACCGGTGCAACCATGGGCAAAGCTGACCTTGAGGCTATTGCAGATGTTGTGTGTGAACACGATATCATGGTAATCTCAGATGAGGTCTATGATTGTCTGACCTATAATGGTGGACACACATGTTTTTCATCTCTTGAAGGAATGCGTGACAGGACAATCCTGTTGAACGGTTTCTCCAAGGCTTACGCAATGACCGGTTTCAGGTTGGCATATGCAATGGCATCCCCCAAGATTATCAGTGCTATGATGCTGATACACCAGTATTCAATGCTATGTGCTCCAATAACCGCACAAATTGGTGCAATCGAAGCCCTCAAAAACGGCAAGCACGAAATGGAAAAAATGGTCCGTGATTACGACCGTCGCCGACATCTGATTGTTAGTGGCCTTAACAAAATCGGACTCAAATGCTTTGAACCAAAAGGTGCATTTTACGTGTTTCCAAGCGTCCGGGACACAGGCCTTAGCTCCGAGGAGTTTGCGGAACGACTCATGAACGAGCAGAAGGTCGTTACAATTCCCGGCAACGTGTTTGGTGAAGCCGGCACAGGTTTTTTGAGGTGCTCATACGCAACTTCCAGAGAAGAAATTGAAGAAGCTTTGGTGAGGATTGAAGCGTTTGTTAATGGGCTTTGAACAGTGTTATGGCTGTTCTCTGTTTTTAAATAAATTTTGTTGATTTTGTCTATTTTATTTGATGATGTGGCTTACAGAATTCATTATTCTTTCAAACGCAGAAACTTCTATATCTCCATCTTTTGGTGAATGCTTTGAAATATTTTCCAAAGGCGATGAATATATTTTGTCCATTGAAGCAATCAAAAACCCTGCTATCTTGTCACGCTCTTTATCATCTAATTCTTCATTTAAAACTTTTCTATATGAGTCTAATGATAATGAAATAGAGGATTTAAATGCATATTCTTCAAGCAATTTTCTTTCACGATTATAATTTGAGGCTGCAAACCAAACGGCGGCTGACGCAGGAATCAACAATGCAATTTTTGAAATAAGGGTTGTAGTTTCGTTTATTCCACTCAATATCTCGAAATAAACAGCTCCGGCAGCAATGAATAAGAAACCTATTGAAAGGAGTGTCCACCATTTCCAAGAATGAACTTCTTTTTTGAGCTCTGCTTTTCTTTCTCCAAATGTTTTTCCTAACGCACCACCAACAGCGGAACTCAATAGATCAGTTATTTTTTGTTCTAACTCTTCATTATTCTGTATTATTAAATTTGTTTTAGTCTCAGATTCTTCTAGCTTTTTAGATTGTTCTTTAACCGTTGTGGCAAAATCGTTTACTAGGTTTGATTGAGAATTAACTTGATTGAATAGTGTATTTATTTGATTTGATATGTTAGTGATTTCTCTATTTTTTTGTTGCATTTCCTTATCTAAAGCATTGTGTTGCCCAACTAATTTTTTGCTGTCAGTAACATTGTTATTAAATTCCTGTATCTGTTCTTTTGTTTTTTCGTATAGTTCCGATGCTCTTTCAATTTCCAATAATAGAGAATTATATTTAATTTGAATCTTCATTAGTTCATTTCTTTTTTTCTCATAATCTACTAATGTCTTAACTTTTAAATCAAGATTTAAATTAAGAAAAACAAGATTTTTCAAATTTTGGATATTGTCCAACAAAGTAGGAACTGAATTTTGATTTGCATTAATGATATTATTGATGTGAGTTTGAACATGATTCAAGTTTTTGAGTAAATTAGTTCTTGTATTGAAGCTGTAAGTATCCAGAATACCTTCATCAATACTTTGAATCAATATATCTTTGATATACTGAAAATCAGCAATAGCTTCATTAATATCGTATTCATTATGTTCTTGTGTGAAATTAGAATCCAATATTTTTTTGTTAACTTCATTTAAATCGAAATTGTTTTCATCTTCAAGATAAGTTTTTATCTCTTTTGATTTTGCTTTCAAGACATCAGCTCATTTTGTTTATTAAAGATGACTTCGGTTTGTTATCATTCTATCTTCATGAAAACCCCTTTGAAGCGATGAGATTGATCAATTTTAAATTCATTTATTAATTTCATTCTAAATGAATTATTGATTAATTGAATATTTTCATGGTTTAAAGAAGCAGATATCAATATAAATATTTATCCAGTTATCTGCAAAAATCATTATATTGATTGGGTTTGTTCTATTTCTCCCAAAATTTAAAATCTCATAATGATGAGTCTCATAATATACTACAATGTAGATATATTTATATATCAGTATTTGATACTATGGTGTGCGGTCACAAAACCTCATTGACCAGGGCTTTGCTGACCATAGGTGGTACGATGTGTTCATCGGAAAATCGCTGAAGAAAAAACGAAAAAACGTCTAAAATAACAGAACGCAGGCAGATTCCCTCTGCATTCCCTAACATCATCTCTCCCAAAAAGCTTTCTTTTTGCCTGCGTTCTGATTCTTCGGCTTGTAATTTCCTGTTTTCTACAACTTCTGATAACTCAAAAAACAGACTGTATCAGAATTATATTATCATCAGTAACAGATATTTTCAGAACTATTTTTTTTATCTACGATTAATTGTTGTTTATTTTCAGGCCACATGATGGAATTTACTTTTCTGAGTGCATCGGACGCATTGTCACCATATATGTCAGCACCTATTTCTCTGGCCCATTCCAGAGTGACAGGTGTTCCTCCAACCATCGTCTTCAATTTATCCCTGATGCCTGCTTCCCTGAGACTCTCTTCCAGTGTCATCTGGTTTGTCATGGTGATTGCCATAAGGGCAGATGTTGCTACCACATCCGGGTTGAATTTTATTGCCATTTCAACAAAGGTGTCCACTGGCACATCCACTCCAAGATCGATAACTTCATAGCCGTTTAGCTGAAGGGATGTTGCAACGATGTCCTTTCCTATAGAATGGATGTCTCCCTCTATGGTGCCAAGAAGCACAATACCTTTTGAATTTTTGAGAATGTTCTCGCCGGGGTTTGGAATCAAAATCTTAGTTGCAGCTTGCACAGCGTCGGCAGCCGCAATCATATGTGGGAGATAAACTTTACCTTCATCGAACATATCCTTCATTAAAGAGAGAGCAGCATGAAAACCATGCTCTAAAAGATATTGAGTATCAATTCCAAGTTTCAGTGCTTCATATGCAATTTTGCATGCTTCTTTATCATTGAGACTTAATACAGTTTCAATTGCTCGATCAAGATATTCTTTTGTAGGTAGCACAGGATCACTTCGAAATTCACTATTGTGCTTGAATTTTCCATATGTCATCACAAGGAACTCAGCAATTGTATTCCGTAAAACATGTATATATAAATTGCCCATAATCGCTTGTGAATTAATAACTTTCTCTGAAAATACAGTTAATCTGTATCTGTTTTATTTTCAGACAGATACTCTTCGTTGAACATCTTTGCCATAAGGACAACATAAGAAATCAGTAAAGGCCCTATGATAATTCCCAGAAGTCCAAACAGGTTCAGGCCTATAATAACTCCGATGAGTGATTCAAGTGGGTGGATTTTTCCAACTTTGTCCTGTATGGCTGGTCTGAGGAAATTGTCAATAGAACTAATAATAACGCCGCCGATAAGTATTCCTACGGCTGCAAGATAGTCCTGCTGAATTATCTGAACTATAACGGCAGGGATCCAGATTATCGGTGCTCCTACAACAGGTAGGAATGAAAGGATCATAGCTATAAATCCCCAGAGGAATGCTCCGGAAACTCCAAACAGAAGGAATGTGATTGTAAGCAACCCACCCTGGACTACAGCAATTATTCCTGAACTTATGAGTGTTGCATTGACAATATTTGTAAATTCCTTTTGTAGCAGTTCTGTATTTTCCCTGCTGAATGGTATTGCATTTGTAAGTTTGGCAGAACAAGTTGAATTTATGCCAACCAGCAGATAATAGAGCAGGAAATACATGATTACAAATTCTATAATTCTCTGTCCGATACTCTGGACAGCATTAACAAGTAAAATGCTGAAATAGTTTGCTGCAGCTGTCACAATCTCTGTGAGCTTTTCCTGTAAATTGATCCCGATTGGCAGAGTGGCTGAACTAAATTGTTCTACGTAGGTATTGATATTTGCCAATTGTGCCAGTAAAGTATCCGTATCAAATATAACACTCTGTATCTGGATTATAATTATAGTCATAAGGAAATAAAGAGGTATCAGTATAAGGACAATAGTAAGAAGTATTATTGTAAAAGCAGCCACTCTTTTGTTGATCTTCTGTTTTGTAATAAGGTAAGTGTACAAAGGTTTGAAGACAACATATAGAATAAATGCACCGAAAAATGCGTTTATGTAAGGATACAGTGCATACAAAAGGACTGCTGCAAGTATTGCAAGTATCAGTAATGCCTGTGCCATTTTACTGGAATTATTCATTACTTCTTCCATTCTTTCTTATGATATTTAAGGCTATTATCTATGTATTCTTTTATTTCTTCTGATAACTAATATATTCTATAACATAAATATTCTTATAAATGCTTTCTCAATTTCAAGAGATTATGAAAACAACGCTGGATAAATGGACCATAGAGGATGGGATAACAAATAGCGCATCACTTTCCTTCCACGCACTTATCGGTCTTCCATCTTTGCTTCTTTTCACATTATTTATGGGAAGCATCTTCCTGAAACAACAATTATTGAAAGCAGCTATCTTAACGGATGCATCAGTATTTGCAGATGACGTTGCAATAGAAACTTTAAATTCTCTTTTTACACAGCTTTCTGTGAGTACTCCCAGTAACTTTGGTATTGTGTTCAGTTTTCTGATCTACCTCTGGAGTGCAGGCAACATCTTCTTCCAGATAAAGAAACTGATAAACAAAATGTGGAATCTCGCTCCTTCAAACAAACACTGGTTGCATAACTTTTTCCATACAAGACTATCCGCTCTGATTGCAGCCCTTGCATTTGGGATGCTTGTATCCGTGAGCACTCTTTTTGAAATGATCTTCTTTGTGATATCCGATGCTTTACAGACAGCATTTTCAATATCAGTGGGTACTGTTCAGTATGCAAGTTTTGGTATAAATTTCATAACACTTATTGTTCTTTTCATGTATCTCTTCAGGGTACTTCCCGATGCCAGGGTGAATCTCAAGTATGTATTTACCGGTTCATTTTTAACAGTACTTTTACTGACACTGGGAAAATATGTGATTGGTATCTATCTTTCCTACAGCAATATCACAACCGTTTACGGGACAATTGGATCAATACTTGTGGTACTTCTGTGGATATATATGTCCTCTATCATCGTAACTTTTATGATAGTATTCACAGGAGTGTATGCTGATTATGATTCAAAGGTGCAGAATACGAGTTTGTAATCAGATGTGTGATTACATATCATGATTGTATGAAATATCATACATTTATGGCAAATTGGCTGTATTAAGATTATGATGTTTCATGCTTAAGTTTAAGTGCTATTTAATATGATATGTATGTGGGAGTAATTTAAAAATGAAAGCTTCAAATGTTAATTGGAAACAATTAATTATCTCAATAATCGTCTGCCAGATACCCGGAATACTCGGTGGATTTATTACAGTAAGTTCAATTCCAACATGGTATGCATATCTGGAAAAACCTGCACTTGTTCCTCCAAACTGGAGTTTTTCAATCGTGTGGACTCTTCTTTACCTTTTAATGGGAATCGCATTCTATATTGTCTGGCAAAAAGGATGGTCTGTTTCACAGGTAAAAACCGCCATGTCAATATTTATCGTCCAGTTGTTCTTTAATTTTATATGGTCTTACCTCTTCTTTGGATTACAGTCTCCACGATTGGGACTTGCAGGAATCACATTACTCTGGATCCTGATAGTTGTTAATATTATACAGTTCTACAGGATTTCAAGACCTGCAGGTGTATTGCTGGTTCCTTATATCATCTGGGTGTCTTTCGCAGCTTACCTCAATTATGAGATAATGATTCTGAATCCGGTGATGTAGAATCAAAATGATTGAAATGCGTATGCTGAATGTAAAAAATGAAAAGATTATGTTCTGCTATCGCATAGCAGGAAGTAATATATTTTACTCCTTTACTGATAACTTTTATCTATAATATGTCTCTCAGGGCATTGGCTGCGGTGTAAACACTTCCAATGCCACCAATGTAGTTCGCAATGCGCACTGCTTCCATAACCTCTTCTTTTGTTGCACCCGCTTCCATTGCCTGGATTGCAAGCACTTTTACTCCGTCTACGGCTCCATGGTCAGCATCAAGTGCCATGGCAATAAGAAATTTGTATTTCAATGGCATGCTGCCTTCCGAAAGTGCATTTTCAATAGTTGATTCAATTATGTTGAATAAATCGGTGTCTTTGTCCTGTATTATTTTTAATGGGTGTTCATCCATGTTATTTACTCCGGATTCTAGTCTCAAACAGGTATTTTATCTAGTTTCTGGTATTGACAATGTTTAAATATGACTGCAGTCATTTATGACTCCAGTCATGTTTAGTAGTGATTGATGAGGTTCCATGTCCCTGCGAGAGAAAAAGAAAAAAGAAACCCGTAACAGGATATTTGAAATATCCAGTCGACTGTTTAAGGAAAAAGGATTTGAGTGCACAACGGTTGATGAAATTACTAAAGAAGCAGGTATTGCCAAAGGTACTTTTTTCAATTATTTCCCTACAAAAGAATCACTTCTCTTTTATTTCAAAGAACAAAGGGAAGAATTCATAGTTAGTATCATGAAAGAGCAAATGCTTCGTGACATTTCATCAAGGGAAAAAATCAGGGAATTTCTTGTTCTTGTGGCTGAATATTATGAAAAAGACAGGGAACTCCTAAGGTTATTAGCCTTTGAGCATAGAAAAATGATAATTTCCTCCGGGAAAAAACCAGCGGATGAATCTGTCAGAAATAAGAAACATGAACAGTTCATCAATATGCTTGGAGGCTTCATACGAGAAGGCATTGACAAAGGTGCCATTAAATCCAATATTGATCCAAAGCTGGCATCAGAAACTATCTATGCGGTCTACTTCCACAGTCTCATGACCTGGTTACACTCAGAAACCGACTATTCATTTTCAGGAGATATTTCCTCAAAAATCGATATCATATTTGAAGGCATTGGTGTATGAAAAATGTATGCAATTAAAGTTGAGAATCTGGTACGGAAATTTGCTGATTTCACTGCCGTAGATGACCTGTCTTTCAGCATAAAAAAAGGTGAAGTATTTGGTCTGCTCGGTCCTAATGGAGCCGGGAAAACCACAACAATGTCCATGCTTTCAACAATGCTTCCTCCAAGTTCAGGGAAAGCATCAGTGAATGGTTTTGACATATTGAAGGATCAGGACAATGTCCGGAAATCCATAGGAATCGTTTTTCAGGATCAGAGCCTTGATGAGGAGCTTACTGCTTATGAAAATATGGATTTTCATGGAAGGCTATACAGGATTCCTAAAAGAGCGAGGCAAAAGAAAATAACTGAACTCCTGAAGCTTGTGGAACTTTTCGATAAAAAAGACAATCTTGTGAAAACATACTCAGGAGGGATGAGGCGACGTTTAGAGATAGCACGTGGTCTGATGCACGAACCACAGGTTCTTTTCCTTGATGAGCCAACCCTTGGCCTTGACCCACAGACAAGAAACCACCTATGGGACTACATTGACAGACTGAACAAAGAAAAAGGTATCACCATAATCCTTACAACTCATTACATGGAGGAAGCTGACAAGCTCTGTCATCGTATAGCCATAATTGACAAAGGCAGGATAATAGCTATGGATACCTCTGAAAATCTCAAAAATGATATTGGTGGTGATGTGATAACTCTCGTATCACCTGAAAGGGATGCTCTCTATTCAGCAATAAAATCCATGCCTGAGATTAAAAGTATTGAACTTCATGATTCATCAATAACCATCGGAATACAGAATGCTGAAAAACATGTTGCAAATATCGTAAATATTGCATCTGCAAATGATATTGAAATCAAATCCCTTTCTATTCACAAACCAACCCTTGAAGATGTTTTCCTGCATTTTACAGGCAGAACCATCAGGGAAGAGGAAGCAAGTTCTAAAGATCAAATGCGAATGATGCGAAAGGCAGGGAGGAGATAAAATGGATATCGTTTATACTATATGGCTCAGGAGCGTAAAACGTTATATTCGTTCAAAAAGCAGACTAATTGGCAGTCTTGGTATGCCGCTATTCCTCTTCCTTGTACTTGGATTCGGTCTGAATTCTGTTGTTGTCATGCCTGGAATGGAGCAGGGCTACATTGGCTTTATCATGCCGGGTATAATTTCCATGAGTGTTCTTTTCACATCTGTCTTTGCAGGCATACAAATAATATGGGACAAGCAGTTCGGTTTCCTTAAAGAAACTCTTGTGGCACCTGTGTCAAGATTTGAAATAATGCTCGGTCAGACAGTTGGAGGAGCTACAACAGCCGTAATTCAGGGTCTTATTATTCTTGTACTCTCACTTTTCATGGGACTGGAAATCAGTAATATTCCCGGATTTATTGTGGCGATAATTTTCATGACATTAATTGGTCTTGCTTTTACAGCTTTTGGAATTGCAATTGCCTCAAGAATGGAGGATATGCATGGATTCCAGCTTATCATGAACTTTGTTATCTTCCCTATATTTGGCCTGTCAGGTGCCTTATTCCCAATAGACAGCCTGCCGGAATGGGTAAAGTCACTTACACTACTGGATCCTCTTACATATGGTGTAGAAGGTATAAGGTATGGTCTTCTTGGAACCTCCCAGATTGATCCTGCTGTAAGTTTTGGGGTTCTTTCAGGGTTCACTGTTCTTATGGTTGTAGTGGGTTCCTATCTGTTCAGGAAGATCAGTATCTGACTTGTATTATTGATATTTCAATTCATAAAAGTTGTAAACCAGAGGTTGTTATACAATTAATATAATAATGAATACTAATTGATTTATTTATCTTCGTTTTTCTTTTTTGAACTATCCTGCAAATCAAGAATTTCTGTTCTTTTCCGATCCAACAATCAGCCTAAAATAGCAACGTTTTTATAAAATAATTTCTAAAGCACATGTCAAAAAAACATTATGTTTGCAATGTTTGCATGTCCGACATACCTGTTACTGTAATTACGTGACATTAGAAAGTTTGCTGCATATAATGCCAGTATATTTTTATACACTAATTAATATATGCAGTATGCATTAGTAACTATTGATTATGGACTATAACTGTTGTTGGTCTTTGCTAATTAGTTGGTTGGAAGGAAATAAATAAAAATTATTGTTATTCAGGTATTGAGAAAAACTTCTCTCTTAAGTGCCATATATAACTGCTTGAATATACGGTCTTACAGAAAAGATAAGCATAATCTGGGAGAATGTATAAGGTGGCTTTTATTCATCTGGAATAACTCTGAACAGGGATAAATTATGGTTCTGGAAAATGTTAATGTTCCTGAGGATTGTAAACCAGGAAAATCAGATGAAAATCCTGATGATTTGGATCTTAAAAAGATAACAGATGCTGCTTTTGAGTATGCACCTAATTTGATGCTGGTCATAGGTGATAATTATCGTATTGAAAAAATTAACAAGGCAGGCGCTGCATTAATAGGCCGCGATCCTTCATCAGTATTGGGTATGCAGGGTGGTGACATTTTTTCATGTGTGAACTCTGTTCGTGGCAATGGATGTGGAAATACTCCCGAATGTTCACGTTGCTCTATCCGAAATATTGTTATCGATACTTTAGAGACTGGTAAAGACCATCGTCATGTTGAAGGTAATATGGATATTCTTCTGCCTGATGAAACTATTACCAGAAGAGATTTTTTTGTGTCAACAGTTTATGTTCCTCTTGAAACGGGAAGTAAAGTAATTCTTTATCTTGACGATATCAGCGAGAGTAAAAATACAGAGAAAACCCTTAAGGAAATAGAAGAACGCTTCAAAGTATTATATGAAAACATGCCTGGCGGAACTCTCATTATAGGAAAGGATTATATTATCGAGGATGTGAACCAGCGTACCTGCGAAATAACAGGATACAAAAGAGAGGAATTAATAGGGCAACTATGTGATATAGTCTGTCCCAAAGGTTCTTTGTCCAAAAAATGTCCCATATGGGTAGATGGTCTTGAAGGTTTCCAGGGAATGGATACTGCTATAAAATGCAAAAATGGTACCAAAACTCCGATCCTTAAAAACTCAAAAAGAATTTTCATCGAAGGGAACCAGTTTATCCTTGAAAACTTCCAGGATATTTCCGAACGTAAATCTGCTGAAGAGGCTATAATTAATTCTAAGATTATGGCTGAAGAGGCCAACAGGACAAAGAGTGAATTCCTTGCAACCATGAGCCATGAACTGCGTACGCCTCTTAACGCTGTCATCGGGTACTCCGATCTTCTGCTTGATGAATCATACGGTGATCTGAACTACCAGCAGAAGCGGTCCCTTGGTCATATATCCCATAGCGGTAAACATCTTTTAAAGCTTATCAATGATATTCTTGACATTTCAAAAGTAGAATCCGGAAAAATGGAAATACATTATGAGACATTCTCTGTGGAAGAGAAATTTGGCAATGTCTTTAACATAGTTTCCCCATTTGCAAGAAAAAAGAATATTGAAATCAGCATTTCCATTGAGCCAAAGACATTATCTCTTACAGCCGACAGGGTTCGTTTTAAGCAAATACTATTCAATCTTGCAAGTAACGCCATTAAGTTTACTCCTGATGGTGGTCATGTTATGTTGAAAGCATGCCTTAAAGGAGACATGGCTGAGTTCTCGGTAATAGATGACGGGATAGGTATTGCACCGGATGATCTGAAGAAACTTTTCATGCCTTTCCAGCAGATTGATTCTACGATATCAAGAAAATATGATGGAACTGGGCTTGGACTTTCACTTGTAAAAAGATTTGTTGAAATGCACGGCGGTGATGTTTCTGTGGAAAGTGAACCTGGAAAAGGTAGTGTATTTTCTTTTAGACTACCGTTGGATGTAGTAACACATTAGTTCTCTTTATTATCTCATTCTGCGCAGGAATTACCAGATGGAAAGTGCTTCCCTTTCCGGGTTCACTCTCAATCCAGATACTTCCTTTATGGATCTCCACCAGTTTCTTCACAAGGGCAAGGCCCAGTCCGCTTCCTCCGTATCTGCGGGTCGGAGAACCATCAAGCTGAACAAAAGTATCAAAGAGTTTTGCCTTGTCATCTTCAGAAATTCCAATTCCGTTATCTTTTACGTCAATAAGAAGTGCACTTCCGTTTTCATGCCTTATATCCACCCATATTCTTCCCTGTTCTGGTGTGAATTTTATGGCATTTGTAATCAGGTGATGGAATATTATCTTTAGTTTGGATTTATCCGCGTATATTGTTCTGACAGCAGGATCCAGTGTAAAATCAAGTTTTACGTTTTTCTTGATTGCAATGGATCTTGCAACTTTCTGTATGTCGTAAACCATTTCCGGCAGGGAGAAGTCACTTATCTCAAGTTCCATTTTTCCATCTTCAATTTCTGAAATATATATCAGGGAGTTGATCATGTCAAGAAGTCTTGATCCACCTGATTTGATTATTCCGGCAAACTTTGCCTGTTGCTCGTCCATCAATTCATTCTCTTCAAGTAACAGGTCAGAATATCCTAAAATAAGACTCAGTGGTGTCCTTAATTCATGGCTTACGTTGGAAAGGAACTCACTTTTTGTACGTGAGGCATTTTCTGCAAGCATCTTGGCAGATATAAGAGCATCCTCTGCTTGCTTTTCAATAGTTTTATCCTGTAAAGTCTCAATGGCTCCTATTATGTTCCTGTCCATGTCCTTCAGTGGAGCAGCAGTGAAATAGAGCCATTTGTTTAAAAGCGGGAAGAAGTCTACAGCTTCGTATCCTCCTTCTATGAATGAGTCTTTGAGACTCTTTTCTTCATATAAATCAATGATACTTTCCATATTCCTATCAACTATCATATCAGCCATGACTGGTCTTTTCTTTGGATAAAATGCCAGCCACGGATCTTTTGTTCCAATCATTCTTTTGGCTGATATGGCAGTTGCTTTTTCGCATGCTTTATTCCAGTATGTAACTTCATGTTCTTTATTAATAACAAACATCGGTACGGGGAAACTGTTCACTATCTGGCTGAGCTCATTGCTCTTATTCTTTAATTCCTGCTCTATTCTTTTACGTTCGGTAATATCAACGGTATTTCCAAAAACCTGGGCTACATCATTCTTTTTAATGATGGTGCAGGTACAATAGAACCATAGATTTGTCCCGTCTTTTCGCTTTGCCCTAAATTCAAAATTGATTTTAGGGGAACCTTTTTTGATGCCATTTAGTATTTTTTCATGTAAGGTATCAGCATCATCCGGATGGATAAAAGAAAGAAATATTTCCCAATTGTTGTTAATCGTATCGGGTTCAAGTCCAAAAATTGTGTCAGCAACCGGAGAAATATATAAGTTTTTAAATTCACCTTTATCTATATCCGCTTTCCAGATTATGCTTGATATCGATGAAAGTAATTGCTTGTAATTCTCTTCAGTTTCAATGAGATCATTTTTTATACTCTCATTTATGGTGCCGCATGAAGGCTCATGCTTACTAAAAGTGTCCTCATATTTAATTCTGAGTTCTTGCAGTTCCTTAATTAACTGCTCTTTGTTCTTGTCTGCATCTCTCATGATCCCACTCTGCAAGAGATAGTTGTTTGCTATTTTGTGTTCTGTGCTGTATTGAACACAATGTGTAACAGTTACATATGCATTAATATTATATAATTATTAACTCTAAAAATAACTTGGAAATATAAACGCAAATATAGCTACTAACTGCGATAATTAAAAAAACTCCATGTGTGTATCAGGAAAGCAGTTCCTTATCAAAGTTCTCAATAAGGTCATTCATTTTCTCGTACCACTGGTCTATATTCTTGCGGATCATTTCTTTTACAACAACCGGTTCGATGCCCACATATTCATAATAATATCCACCAATAGATATGGATTTAGTTTCCCTGTAAACAAGACCTGCTGATATCAGGTTTTGCAATGAACGATATGCTGTGCTACGCTCACGACCAAGAAGTTCCCCGAGTTTTTCTGCGGTCATTGGTCCGTTTTCAAGAAGAGCTTTGTAGGTACTGATGTCAAGCTCTTTCAAACCGAGAACACACTTTGCCATATCTTCGCATTTACATTCCGCTCTCAGCATTTCAGGTATAGAACTTGCCATGTTTTTCCTCATAAATTTGTAATAAGTATCCTAAAAACTGTGCCTGTACTGTTGTACAGTTTGCACAAAACCGAATAGAGATTGCGTCAATTATATATATAGTTTGCCAGATTCTCCTGTGCTTGACAATAATACCAGAAGATGAACGGTCCAGTCTGCCGCTGGACACTGATGAAATTATCTATCATCCTGACATGATACGCGCAAATGAGTGGATACTGACTGAGTACAAAGCACCGGTCAGGGAGTTTTGTATCTTTGTTCCCTGCGCAAAAAAGAAACCATATCATGAAAGTCCTTCTCACAAGATATTCGATAAAGTCATATTCGAAATGCTGAAGCCGGAACAAGTCCATGTTGTGGTTTTTGGTACATGCGGCATAACCCCGCGTGAACTTGATACTGAATACCCTTTCATGGATTACCAGTTCATGCTCGGAAAATGTAATGTTGCCAAAATAAAAAGGGATTTTATCAAAATGGAAAGCCAGAGACTGGCAGAGTATCTTGAGAAGACCCGGGACAATTACAGGTACCGCATTGCTTATTGTATCGGTGATTTCAGAAAAGCAATGGAACTTGCAGTTGAGATGTCCGGTGTTGAAGTAACAATTGTTCCTGAAGAGGAAACAATTAACTCACATGTTCAGCCAGGTAAGAAATTCATTTACGGAAGTCTTAACCAGGCAAGCTACCTTCAGGACTTTTCTGATGCCATTGCATCATATGTGGGAAAAGAGTTATTCCGAGCTGTTTCCGAAACAAAAATCTCAGAGGAAGAAGAAGAAAACACCAATGTAAATGATAACGACTGGTATATCATTTAATTGTGTATATTGCCTATTTTTACTTCAATTTTAAATTAAAATCATTTTCTGAGATCGTATTTTATAGATTATTGGATAAATGCGAAGATAAATTAGAAACAGTAAAAAACAGATAAAAGTGGCAGAATACAAATGCCACTTATTCCAGATATGGGGACTGGGCCAGAACTGCCATGCCACTGTCTGAGATGCTGAGTACACGGACCTCGTTAATTGTGCCGGATCCTCTCATCTTCATAACATAGATTGAACGTTGAAGGTTGTTTCCTGCCATGATACGTCCCAGTTTTACAACAGAATCAGCACCGTATTCTACCATTTCATCAAGCCCGAACATTGCTCCGACTGTAATTACAGAAGTAACATTGTGCTTGCGGAATATGCTGAACACGTCATCAATAAGGGTTCTTAACTTATAATTTGATTCGATTGCAAGGAAAAGTGCTTCAACTGAATCTATGAAGATACGAGTTGGCTGAATATCTTCAATCTTGCTTTCAATAAGTTTCTTGAAGCTTTTGATTAGCTCAGATGGTGCAATTTCAACACTCTTCTGGAGACGAAGACTTGGGTCAGTGATGTCTACAAAGGTCAAAAGTCCTTGTTCAACATATTCTTCAAGATTCCATCCAAATGATGTTTTCATTTCTTTTACAATAGATTTAGATTCTTCAGAGGTGATGATGCACATTACCTTTTCACCATTCTTTGCTCCCTCTACAATGAACTGTGTTCCAAATATCGTTTTACCTGTACCAGAATCACCTGATACGACATTTGCAGTTCCTTTAAAGAATCCTCCGCGTAACATTTCATCCAGTCCGGTAATACCGGAACTCACTCTTTCTGATGGATCGGCATCTGTCATATTACCACTCTTTTATATCTCTCTGATCAATATTTAATAGTCATATCCCAAACAATTTCTCTTAATGATTAAGTCCTTTAAAGATAGAACTTATTGATTATCATCCGTACATTTTAGAATATTGTTTATTATGTTATCCTAATATAAAAAATCACGTATTTAATTTTAATTCCTGGTAAATCATCTCCTTATCTAAGGCAGGAAACAATTGGGCGTGAACTATTTGTATTATTGATGCCAAGTTCACATTTATAAAAAACGTTATGGGATGCTGTTTGTTTAATTCACTGGAGTTTATTGGAGCTTATATATGACATCAAGAATGGATTTGAACAGGGAAAAAAAAGAGTTGCTTGAAGGGGTAATTTCCGGCGAGATTTCTTATCATAAACTTGACTCTCTTACTGACAAGGAAACGGCTGTTATGATCAGAAGGTTTTCTCTTGAGGAATTATCAGGATTTGATTTTGATCATATACAGAATTTTTCAATTGATGTCGAGAGTGCAACTAAGAAAAATGTAGAAAACATGATAGGTGTAATTCAGGTGCCTCTGGGTGTTGCGGGTCCACTTAAAGTAAATGGTGAGTTCGCCAGTGATGAATTCCGTCTTCCTCTGGCAACCACAGAAGGGGCACTTATTGCCAGTGTGAACAGGGGTTGCTCAGTTATTACAAAGTCCGGTGGTTCAAATGTCCGGGTATTTCAGGATGTAATGACTCGTGCTCCGGTTTTCAGACTTGAAAATGTTATCAAGGCAAAAGAGTTTTCAGACTGGTTGCAGGATCCTGATGTCCTGTCCCGTATGAAAGCAAAGGCATCTGAGACAACCCGCTTTGGTGAGTTAGTTGATGTAAAACCATTTGTGACCGGCAATTCGGTATATGTCCGTTTTTCCTATGACACAAAAGATGCCATGGGCATGAATATGGTTACCATTGCAACAGATGCGGTTCTTAATTTAATCAAGGATGAGTTTGGTGCAATTCCTATTTCCCTTTCGGGCAATATGTGTGTTGACAAGAAGCCTGCGGCAATAAACAATATTCTTGGGAGGGGAAAAACTGTCGTTGCCGATGTGACAATACCTGCCGAACTTGTGGAAAAGCGTCTGAAATGCAAACCTGAGACTATGGTAGAGGTAAATTACCGCAAGAACCTGCTTGGTTCAGCACGCGCAGGTTCCCTTGGATATAATGCTCATGCTGCTAACATCATAGCTGCAATGTACATTGCATGCGGTCAGGATCCTGCTCATGTGGTAGAAGGCAGTAGTACTATAACAACCATGGAACTGACAAAATATGGTGATGTCTACTGTTCAGTAACCCTTCCTGCAATGGCCATCGGCACTGTGGGAGGCGGCACTAATCTGGGACCTCAGCATGAATGCCTGAGAATTCTTGGTGTGAATGGCTCAGGTACGCCTCCCGGGTCTAATGCTAAAAAGCTTGCAGAGATAATTGCTTCTGCTGTGCTTGCCGGTGAGATATCACTTGTAGGTGCACAGGCCGCAGGTCATCTTGCAAAAGCCCATGCTGAACTTGGAAGATAAACGCTGAGTTGTTACTCAATACAATCAGGTTAAAAAATCTTAAAGAAAAGTGAGTCATCCCTTAAACTCATTTTTTATTTTCTTTTTCTGTCAAGGACATATGCCAGGGCCAGAAATGTAATTGCTGCAACTGTAAGTATACTGATGTTTGATGTACTGCTCTCAGCTTCAGGTGCAGAAGCCTGCTGAGTTTCAGTGCTTTCTGCTGTGTCCTGAATACTCTGAAGTGTTGTTTCTTCTTCAGCAGTCTGAACAGTTCCCTCACCTACAGGGGAATCTACATTGTCATCCTCTCTGTCAATTATGTTTAACTCAGTACCTTCTTCGTTGTCGTTATCTCTGTCAGAAATTTCTTCTTCACTGATACTTATGAGTGCATCATAGGTGACCGCATCTATCTCATCACCTTGGTTGTCCCCTAAAATGATATTTTCGATTCTGATTTGACAGGTTCCCGTCTCTTCGGATGCTTTCAGTTTTATGGTACAGAAAGTGCCTTCATCCGATGTACCATCGCCCATAATAAGGGTACCATAAATTTCAGTGGTAACTCCCTCATTATTGTCAATGTTTCCGGGGTTGAACATCACTGGTGAGCCCGTGCTTGAAAGGAAATCTCCTTCGTCAATACTCTCTATGGATACGAGCGAACAGTCATAGTTCAGATCAAACTGGACACCTGCAACCAGTGTATCAGGCTTGACATATACATCAAGTGTAAACTCTTCTCCGGGGGCTACAGTCTCCACTGATGGAAGTACACTGGCACTGGTAGCAGCGCTTACAACTCCGCAGAGGCAGATTACACATGCTACCAGAATAATCCCAAAGAGATTGAGCGTTTTACCTGTCATTAACACATCCTGCTCATTCAAGCTTCTGTCTTGCAGTTTCAAGCAAAACAGAGCATTCGTCCATTTTCTTTGCAGCACTTCTGACATCTTCGGCTATATCTGCATATCCTGCAGCTTCAATTTTTCCCGCCCATTCATTGAAACTCTTGCTGTGGCTGTCATTATGTTCTATCCAATGTTCCATTAGGTGCTCAAGTTTTGGCTTGTCAAGTTCCATTTTGCTAACTCCACTGTTATATATGTGTTAATAAGATATCAGATTTCGCGCGGATCAGTAATCTCACCGGTAAGGGCAGACGCAGCAGCAGTTGCAGGGGATGCCAGATAAATAAATCCGCCAGTACCCATTCTTCCCTTAAAGTTCCTGTTGGCTGTAGATATGCAGGTTTCACCTTTGCCGATAACTCCCATGTGTCCTCCAAGGCAAGGTCCGCATCCTGGAGAACCAATCACAGCTCCTGCTTCCAGCAGGGTCTCAATAATACCCTTTCTGACAGCTTCTATCAGCACATTGCGGGACGCGGGTACAATGAGTGTACGTATGGCTACCTTTTCTCGTTTAAGGATGGATGCGGCAACTTCAAGATCTTCCAGCCTGCCGTTGGTACAGGTACCTATGAATGCCTGGTCAAGTTTTGTCGGCTTTATGTCACCTATGTCATTGACGTTGTCAACCTGGTGTGGTAATGCAATTTGAGGTTCAAGTTCATTTACATTGAAGGTGTATTCATCCGAGTATACAGCATCTTCACTAGCATAAACAGGCTCATATTCTTCAGATGCTATTCCTTCAAGGAAGTCAAATGTCGTTTTGTCCGGTGGTATAATTCCGGCTTTACCGCCCATCTCTATGGCCATATTGCTGAGTGTCATACGTCCTGACATGGACATTGAATCAATTGCAGTTCCGTAGAATTCAGCAGCTTTGTAAGTAGCACCTGCAACACCCAGTGTGCCTATTATTTTCAGGATAAGATCCTTTGCATAGACTCCGCTTTTAAAATTGCCCTCAGCTGTTATTTTTAAGCTTTCAGGAACCTTGAACCAGAGTTTTCCTGATGCAAATATCTCTGACATGTCTGTGGCACCTACGCCGGTTCCAAAGGCTCCGAATGCGCCGTAGGTACATGAGTGTGAATCTGCACCTACTACAAGTTTTCCAGGGAGGGCAAATCCGTTCTCAGGGAGTAACTGGTGACAGATTCCTTCTCCTACATCATAGAAATTACTTATTTTCTGCTCTTTTATCCATTCGCGGATCTCGTGGTGGAGTGCAGCAGTGGTATCTGTGTTTGCAGGTGTCAAATGGTCAAAGGGAATAATTATCTTATCAGGGTTCCAGACCTTTTCTTCTTCCATTTCCTTGAATGATTTAACTGCAAGGACACTTGTACCGTCATGTGCCATGGCAAAATCCACGTCTGCGATAACAAAATCGTTTGCTTTCGCATTCTTGCCGGATGCACGGCTAAAAATTTTCTCACTTATAGTGCTCAAAAGATTAACTCCATTATATAATTGCAGATTAGTGTAATAGCGATGATACACTACCTTATTAACTTAAAATCTTCGATAGAAGCAAATTAGTATTTGATGATATGCTCTATCTGTAAAAAATAGTTTTTGCTGCATGAAGCAGCAAAATAGTTTAATTGGCTAAATCAAATGATTATGCAAGCCTTTTCAGCTTTTCAATATTATTGAGTACGTATCTGCTTTCAAGAAGCACTCTCTGCTCAATGCTCTGCACAATATCTTCCAGTGGTGTGACAAGTCTGTATAATTTAACAGGTCTGCCTTTTCCTTCTGTTTTCTTTTCTTCCCGAATGTCCACCCAATTGTTGTCTTTAAGGTATCTCATTGCAATACTGACTTCAGGTTGTCTAAGGCTGGAATTCTTTTCTATTTCACGGGAGGTTATTTCTTCTCCACTGGAGAGGCAGGCAAGAGTCAGGGCTACAGGTCTGTTTATATCTAATTTCCTGAGCAGTTCTACGATCTCATACTCCTTTTCACTCATGCCAGTTGGTTTTTTCTCTCTCATTGTAAATCACCGATTATATGAATTGTTTCGTTTTGTTCGGATTCGTTCATTCAGGGCTTTTACACAGGTATTTCTGTTTTTGGAATTTGGTATAGTGCTTTTTAGTCCTGCCTGTACCCTGAAATATTGTTTACACTAACCACTATTATAAGTAGTTATTATATATTAATATTTTTTATATTAAAATAGTAAGTCTTTAACATCTATTTTTGATGATATATTTTCGTCCATAAGATAATCAGGGTATGAATATTTCTGATAGTCATAAAAAGAAATAGCAAAAGAGCTAATGGACGATTTTAGGCATAGATCCGGGTATAAATCAGAAAATGCTCAGAAAAGATTAGATTTATGGGATTGAAAATTAATTAACATATAACTTCCTTGAAAACAATTATTAACAAAGAAAAGTACAGGTTTGATTGGTGGGCCCGCTGAGATTCGAACTCAGGGCCTCACGGTTATCAGCCGTGCGCTCCACCTAGCTAAGCTACGGGCCCAATTTGCCTGTGTTATGCGTTTTGTGTGTCGCCTTCATCACGCGACACTCCAAATACGCATCCAAATACTTTAACGTTTCGCTCGGAATCGAAAAATCAAAAGAAATTTTTTAGACAGAACCTATTCGTTGTAATTTTATGGCGTTAGCTTTATGATACATAATGTGTTCTAAGGCATGATATTCCGGGCTGGTAGATCAGGGGAAGATCGCTACCTTGGCATGGTAGAGGCCTCGGGTTCAATTCCCGACCAGTCCACCACACTTTTTTACAGATGCCGTTCAATAAGATCTATATTTTTCTTATGGGTAAAGCTGCACTGCTTCATAGCTTCCAAATGTCGTAGGGAGAATAAAGTCTGCATTTGTTGAAGCACCTGCTTCTGGTGTCATTGCCAGATTTATTGAGGCGCGAGGAATCAGGTTAAGTCCTGAAGATTGCAATGAAGATGCAACATTCATCTCATAGAGTGTTGTGTATCCTGTGTTGACTGATGTTGGGGATACTGTTGCTACATAGATTACTACAAAATCTCCTGTTGTAATTACGGGTGAAGATTGTGAAAAAGAGTCATCTTCATCTCTGATTGTGTCAACTGTAAAATAGTATTTTGCATTTGTATAGGTTACATTTATTTCTGTGTTTCCTATGGTTGTGTTCTCTGTTACAAGTTTATAAAGGTTTACATCCTTATCTGCGCTGAAGCCTGACATATTTCCATCAAAATCTGCGCGTGGTGCGAGGCTATTCCTGTTGCCCGCATAAATTACATTATTTGTCTGGTACCCGTCTGTAATACTTATAACAAGGGCAGAAAGATCAACAGGTTCGCTTGCAGCCCTTAATCCAAGTGTTATTTTGAGGAGATCGATCGAATTTGCCATATCCGTACTGCTGTTCTTTGACCGGAACCCCTCAACCTTCTGTATCATAAGGTTAGATGAAACTTCTTTGGTAGCTTCCCTTCCTGTATATTGGGCTTCCTGTTGTAAAACTCCTGAAGTTGTTATCAGTACTGCTGCGGCAACTGCTGCAACAAGAACCATTGCAATAAATATAATAAGAGTTCCAATTCCTATTTGGGCATTTGTGTATGAAATAAACTTTTTAAATATGGGTAGTTGTCGCATCAGCTTCACCGAATAATTGGTTTATGAGTTGTATTACTCGTAACAATTGCACAATAATTATGGTATTACTTTATATATTAATCTTTTCTTGACAATTTACATTCGTAAATACATTTACTAACAGCAAAATAGTTTAAATTAAAAGATTTTCAGTAACCTTATATAGCAAAAACCTACTCATGTATGTCTGTATCAATAATTCTTGTTGTGGGTTATGAGTCTGCTTCCAGTGTTATGAAAAGTATTAATTAACTTAATTGGTGATTGTGTGAAAAAAATATTCCTTCTTTTACTTTTAACAGGTATGCTGCTAACAAGTGGTTGTACAGATTCTGACAACCCTGCTAACTCCAGGGTAGTACAAATAGGTGACAATATTTCTGTAAATTACACCGGCATGCTTGAGGATGGAACTGTTTTTGATACTTCAAAAGCAGATATTGCCCAGGAAAATGGAATTTACAATTCTCTCAGGGAATACAAACCTCTTTCTTTTGTTGCAGGTGCGGGTCAGATGATCGATGGTTTTGATGCTGCTGTAATTGGTATGAAAGTAGGTGAAGAGAAAACTGTTACAATTCCATCTGAAGAAGCTTATGGTGAAGTGAAGGATGAACGTATTATATCATACAAAGTTGAAGACTTTGAAGCAGTAAATATGACTCCTGTTGTTGGTGAAACTATATATGCCCAGGGTTATCCGGGAGTTATTCTGAATGTCAACGAAACAAACGTGACAGTTGACTTTAATCATCATCTTGCTGGTAAGACTCTTATCTTTGATATTGAACTGGTTTCAATAGAAGGATCTGAAGATGCCTGATCAGGTTTGATTATGGAAAAAGAAGAAAAAATTGTAGTTATTCTTTTATGCATGGCCCTTTTCTCTCTGGCCATTGCATATACTTATTTTTATTCCGGGAGTCCTTCAGATGATTCTATTTCTTTTAGTTCATCTTCTGTTCCAGGGGATAAAGTAAGGCTTGAAGGTGATATTCTCACAAAACGCTTCACTTATTCAGGTGACCATTTGCTAATGGATGTGGATTATGGTTCAGGTTCAGTTAAAGTGTTTGTACCATCAGGCAGCGGTTCCAATGATGTTGACTCGATGGTTGAAGTAAATGACAGGGTACTGATATCCGGAACAGTTTCAGAGTATGAAGGTGAGATTGAAGTTGTTGTAGATAGCAGTAGTGACGTAACAGTCCTTTAATTGCTTTCGGATTCTATATTTTTTAGTTTAATAATCCGCTAAACATATATGTAAAAAATACCCTCATACTAAAATATGAAAGCCTGTATTATGTGTGGTGGAGAGGGGACAAGGCTTCGTCCCTTAACTTTTGCCCGTCCAAAACCAAGTATTCCTATTCTTAACAAACCGTCTGTTGTACATTTAATAGAACACCTTTCAAAAGAAGGTTTCAACGATATTGTAATAACCCTCGGGTATATGGCTGAAAAAATCGAGGAGCAGTTAGGTGATGGGAGAATATTCGGAGTCCATATCGATTATGTTTATGAAGATGAAAAACTTGGGACTGCCGGAGGCGTTAAGAATGCAGAGGAATATCTTCGTGACAGTCCGTTTATAGTTCTTGGAGGCGATCATGTACTCAACCTGAATTTAAGGGAGATGTACAGGTTCCATGAAATGACGGATGCACTTGTAACAATCGGGCTTTTATCCATTGATGATCCTCGTGAATTCGGTATCGCAGATATGGATGTGAATAACAGGATCAGACGTTTCCTTGAAAAACCAGGGCCCGGTGAAATATTCAGTAATCTTGCAAGTACAGGTATTTATGTATGTGATCCGGAAATATTTGACTGGATTCCGGAAGGCAAACAATATGATTTTGCGAAGGATCTTTTCCCGGATATACTTGAGAAAAAACGGAAGATAAACGGTATTCTTGCCAGGGGCAGATGGACTGATGTTGGAAGCCCACAGGCTTACAGGCAGGCACAACGCTGGATGTTGGAGTCACTCCCCGGAACTACAATTGAAGGTCATTTTAAAACACTGGATGCCCGTATAAAAGGTCCTGTTTCTCTTGGTCATAACGTGACTGTCGGGTCCAATTCTGCGATTGTGGGTCCTATAGTTATTGGTGAAAATACGACTATAGGTGATAACGTTCTTATCGGACCATATACGGCAATAGGTTCCAATTGTACCATCAACAATGATACTCGAATATTATCTTCTTATATGTTCAATAACGTGTCAATAGGGCATAATTCAAATGTTTCCGGTTCTATTATTGATAATGGTACTGTTGTAGGTGACAACTGTAGTCTTGAAAACGGAACTGTTATTGGTCCGGAAGTCAATATCGAAAATGATGTTACAGTTCATTCTAATGTGAGGATCTGGCCAAAAAGATCTATCTCCACAGGGACAAGTGTAAAAGAAGATATGCTTGGTGAATGAATTTCGTTGATTGTAATTATATAGTATTGATTGTGTATGCATTGATTCATACACATCACACATTTATGCAGGGTTGGGGTCATGAATAAAATTGAGAAATGGATTCTCATATCTTTACTAATAAGTCTTGTATCGGGTTTGATCGTTGTTGCATTTACTTTTGATTCAAATACTTTGTCTGCCCTTATGCAGATAAAACCTGTTTATATCTTAGCTGCTGCATGCGTACATGCTCTTAGCTATGTAGTATGGGGTATGCGTACACGTTCACTTTGTAAAGCACTTGGTTTTGATGTTGGCTATACTAAAGCTTGTGAAATAGTAACATCAGGTACTCTGGCAGCATCTATCACGCCTTCTTCTTTAGGTGGTGAGCCTTTAAGAATCCACCTCCTTCATGAAGAAAAGATTCCACTAGGAAGAGCCACAGCTGTTGTTCTTGGGGAGAGAATACTTGATGGCATACTTATCCTCGCTTTAGCACCAGTTTCCATATATGTCATACGCGGTGTTCTCAATGATTCTGTTTTTGATGCCATGTTTATCTTTGCAGAATTAGGTCTTACTTTCATACTGTTTCTTACCTTGTATGCTATATGGAAACCAGATCCAACTAAAAATGTAGTTTATTTTGTTGTAAAGAGGATGGCTCCGTTTTTGGGAAGGAAAACAGATGCTGCATTAGAAAAAATCATAAAAAGAGTTGACTCTGAGCTTGAGCATTTTCATGACAGCATTTCAATATTGCTAACTGATGGCAGGCGTGGGCTTTCTTTTGGAGTCTTATACACAATAGTCTTCTGGTTTGTAGATTTCTCCATGCTTTATGTGATATTGCTTGGTCTTAACCAGCACCCTGATCCGCTCATAGTCTTTGCATCACAGATTATAGTTATGGTCTTACTTGTCATACCTGCAACTCCTGGTGCAAGCGGAGTTGCTGAGTTTGCAGGAACAACTGCTTTTTCTCTTTTCATTCCGTCATCATTACTTGGAATTGCAGTAATTGCCTGGAGGGCTTTCACTTTCTATATGAATATTTGCGTAGGTGGTTTTGTTAGTTTCAAGATTTTGAAGGATACTGATTTTATCAAGAACTTCCTAAAATAGGCTTTTAGAAGCCGATGTATGGAAGTAATTCTTCTTTTCCCGTCCTATCAACAAAATCTTCTGCGTTTTTAAAAGGCATTTCCCTATTGATAAGATTGGCTTGTTTCTTACCTATTCCTGGCAGTTCCTGTAAAAGTGACATTGAAGCAGTGTTGATGTTCAGTGGATATGGTATTCCTGTAATGGATCGGTGGCCATGTCTTGTTACTGTAACATCTATGAACTTTCCAAGTTCCTGGTTTGCGGGAATTCCTACAAGCAAGGGGTATGATCCCATCTGCCTGCCAAAACAAATTCTTTCGCTATTTAATTCACACATCAGGTTCTTGAGTACAGTACCTGCAGGAATTATTTTTTTGAGCATTGGCATATCGATTTCTTTTCGGATCTTTTCCTTATATTTCAGGAATATCTGCTTGTGCTTTCTTACAAGTTCGTCATTCCCATACATATGGGTGCCTGGAAATGCCATCACCTGGCGTATATTTATTCTTCGAAGGAGAAGATCTTCGTCAAGAACTTTCTTGAGGAATTCGTAGTTTAGTTCAAATGTCTTTTTTGATTCTCCCATAAGTCCGTGAACAATATTGATTCCTGGGAGGAGTTCAGGCATTCCGTTAACTCCTCTGCTTCTTCCTGCATCATTAATGATTTTGATAGCTTCAAATATTTCCTCAGGCATTGCTTTAAGACCATTAGCTCTTACTACTTCAGGATCCGCGCTTTCCATTCCAAGTGCCGCCACATCTCCCGGTGTATGATATTTTACGATGGTTTTAAAGATCTCCCTGGTTAGTTCCGGATAAGCTGCAATTGTTCCTGGATTGGCATTATCCATGTGGAGTACTTTCAGATCGGGCGCAACGTTTCTGATTCCTTTGTACAGGGAATGTATGGCCTGTGGATCAGGTTCAGGCATTTCTCCTCCTTTGTCCTTTGCATGATAGCTTAGAATGTCAGGCTGTCTTCCTATTCTGAAAAACTTTGCACCGTGTTTATAGAGTTCTGAAACTTCTGATACGACATCCTTAATTGGCCGGTAATCCGAGTTTCCGTATGATGGTTCCGTGCAGAATGAACAGTGCTGCTTACGTCCACAACCTCTGTATGTTTCAATTTCACACATCACATTAGGATAATCAGGATGTTTTTTGATAATAAAACTGCCTTTTGTACTCCATCTTCCTATCTCTTCAACGGTTCTGAATCGATGTTCAAAATCTTCCGGAGACTGTGCACTGTCTCCTGTTGTATCAAAGACAAAAGCCTCTATGTCCTTGCTTGAAATACACACATCTGTGTTAGTTATAATATCACATTCAGCTTTCTTTCCACCTTCCAGCGAGAAACCAAGCCTGATGGGTCCTCCCAGTATTTTAGTTCCATTGGTGGCACTGAATATGCTTTCTATCTCGCCTAAATTGATAGGTGTTGAACGCAGGTATTTGCCTGGAACTGTCATACCGGCAAGAACTACAACTATGTCTGCCCGATTTATGAGTCTGGGTGCCTCGGTGATATCTTTGCGCAGATTATCAATTGTAAAATATGCTATATTTTCTTCCTGAAATCCGTTTTCTCTTAAGGCACCTGCTATGTATCTGATGTATGGGGAAATGTAAGGTGGAACTCCGAAACATGCCGGCTCGTCCACATATCCGTCAATTATTACTGCTCTCATGCTTCTCTTCTTGTTTTTTACTAAAAAATCAGATTAATATGTGTACGAAATATTATCTTTATTGCATTATATTGGATATGATGTATCTATTACTTTGTATATATGCAAGTATCTATTTTCTATTATATTTGTTTTATTTGTGTGCTTACTGTTGCTGTTTTTCCATGGTTGTGTATATTTCCCATCAATTTCCAATATGATGTCCTATAGGTCTTTAAGCATATTTAATCAGACGGTCAGTATATAATGGATTAAACAAAACAGTTTTCAACTATGTCTTTTGTTGTTGAATTGCTGTTCAAATTGAGGATGTCAGGATTATAATTGCAAAATGAAATTATTGACAAATCTGCTTAGTACGGTGGCAATTCTATTTTGAGTCTATTAACGATACACTTACTGAATTCTTCATTTCTGATGCTGCATACATGTAATATTATGTCAGCTATTAAAGAATACAATATGTATGATTTATATGAAATTCTGTAAGCTTATTCATATTTGTATGCACACGCAATATGTCATAAATATCTTCATGATATGGTATATTATGCTTTAGTATTATACGTATTAAAAACGGTTAGCATTTGTTGTTGTATTTGAATATTCACATTTCCAATGTTTTGGCGGCACACACTTCTTATATATTCCTTTTTCCATTACCTATATTAGTTGTAAGCATGCTGTGAATGCATCAAACGAGGTTTTCCAATGAGAAGTGACAAGACAAAGAAAGGACTCGAACGCGCGCCTCACCGTTCTCTTTTGAAGGCAACCGGTGTAACAGATTCTGAAATGAAAAAGCCGTTCATTGCAGTTGTAAACTCCAGGAATGAACTCATCCCCGGTCATATTCATCTTGACAAAGTTGCAGAGGCCGTAAAGGCAGGTATCAGAAGTGCCGGTGGTGTCCCATTTGAATTCCATACTATAGGTATTTGTGACGGAATTGCCATGGGTCACGAAGGAATGAAATATTCCCTCCCAAGCCGTGAGGCAATCGAAGATTCCATAGAGCTTGTCCTTCAGGGTCACCAGCTTGATGGAATGGTTATGATAACAGCATGTGACAAGATTACTCCCGGTCACCTTATGGCAGCAGGAAGCCTTGACATTCCTGCAATTGTGGTTACAGGCGGTCCAATGATTCCGGGTTATGTTGATGATGAGCCAAGGGATCTCATATCTGTATTTGAAGGAGTCGGAGAATGCCAGTCTGAAAAAGTATCAGATGAAAAACTGAAACTCCTCGAAGACTGCTCATGCAGTGGTGCTGGTTCATGTGCCGGGATGTACACTGCAAACACCATGGCATGTATGACTGAGGCACTTGGTATGAGTCTTCCAGGGTGTGGAACTGCCCATGCAGCAGATGCTAAGAAAATAAGGCTTGCAAAAGAATCAGGTGAAAGGATTGTTTCAATGGTTAATGAAGGTCTTAATCCTCGTAGCGTTGTCACAATGAAATCATTTGAAAATGCCATAATGGTAGATATGGCAATCGGTGGCAGTACTAATACTACACTTCACCTTCCTGCAATTGCCCATGCCTTTGGACTTGAGCTTAGCCTTGATGTATTTGACAGGCTCAGTAAAAGCACTCCTCATCTTATCTCTCTCAAACCTGGCGGAGAAAATTACATGCTTGACTTTGAAAGGGCAGGCGGTGTCCAGGCAATCATGTCCAGGCTCCAGTCCAGTCTTAATCTTGATGAAAAAACAGTTAATGGTAAGACTGTTGGGGATAACCTATCAGAGCTTATCATTGTAAATCCAAAACTCAATGCAAGAATTATGGGTACAATGGAATCTCCAATCCATGAAGAAGGTGGAATTGCCGTACTTAAAGGAAGTCTTGCTCCTGATGGATCAGTTGTCAAACAGGCAGCAGTTGACCCAAAGATGCTAAAGCACAGTGGACCTGCAAGGGTATTTGACAGTGAGGAAGATGCAATGGCTGCAATCCTTGCCAAGAAGATTGTTGCCGGTGATGTTGTTGTTATACGCTATGAAGGTCCAAAAGGTGGTCCTGGAATGCGTGAGATGCTATCTCCAACATCAGCTATTGCCGGAATGGGTCTTATCGATAAAGTTGCTCTTGTTACAGATGGTCGTTTCTCCGGTGGAACCCGGGGTCCATGTATCGGTCACATCTCTCCTGAAGCACAGGAAGGCGGTCCCATTGGTCTTGTAAAAGAAGGCGATATAATCGAGATAGACATTCCTGCAAGAAAACTTGACCTGAAGGTATCTGAAGAAGAGCTTGCAGAGCGCAGGAAAACTTTTGTCCCGTTGGAAAAGAAGGTTACCGGTTACCTTGCAAGGTACAGAAAATTTGTAAGTTCCGCGAACAAGGGTGCTATTATCGAATAGTGCCATTTTTATTTTTATATTATAATGTGTCAGGGTAGATCCTAACAGATATGCTCTTTCTTTCTTTTTTATGCTTGACCGATGGATTTTTATTTAAAATTACAAGACTATTCCTTAATGGAAAGAGTGGGTATTTGTGCTATATGTGGTTCTGTATCCGGTCTGAACACATGTAGTCTATGCGGCAGGCTTGTTTGCAGTAGTTGCTTTGACACTTCCCGTAATGTTTGCAAACAATGCTCATCAGGAATTATCTTTTCAGAAATGTCTTCTGAAAGATCCGGCCTAATCTGATGTTCACATCCAGTCCGATATCACTACTGGTTTTACTTTAGTCTGTGAAGCTGTTCAACACCATTTTCCTGCTTAAGTATGAGTATTTCTCTTGCAACCAGTTCCTGTATCTTCCTGTCAATGTCTTCCTGACTGAACTGGCGTGATACCAGACTCTTTATGATCTCTTTTTTAACTTTAGCTCCGCGTGGCATATACATTAGAATATTGGTTTCCAGTTTGTCCGGCTTAGTCCCTGCACTCTGATTTACATCAGGTGAAACTTTTGATGCTTGCATCTGAGCTGTTTCAGTTTGTATTTCAGGTGCAGCTTCTGTTCCTGTATTAAATGGTGGCATCGATTCTCCGGCAATAGGCGGCATTTCAGGTGCTTTCATTTCCGGCATAACTAACTCAGCTTCATTTGTATCTGGCATTGCTGGTGATCCTGATGTTTCTAGCTCCGGCATCGCAAATGCCGTTTGTCCCAGCTCCTGTTCCGGTGGCTTAAACTCTGGCATCTGGAACTCCGGTTGTTCTGCTTCTTGCTTCGGTGGCTTAAACTCTGGCATCTGGAACTCCGGTTGTTCTGCTTCTTGTTCCGGTGGCTTAAACTCTGGCATCTGGAACTCCGGTTGTTCTGTTTCTTGCCCCGGCGGTTTCAATTCTGGCATCTGGAATTCCTGTTGTTCTGCTTCTTGCTCCGGCGGTTTCAATTCTGGCATCTGGAATTCCGGTTGTTCTGCTTCTTGTTCCGGTGGCTTAAACTCTGGCATCTGGAACTCCTGTTGTTCTGCTTCTTGCTCCGGTGGTTTCAATTCTGGCATCTGGAATTCCTGTTGTGTCATTTCTTGCTCCAGTGGTTTCAATTCTGGCATCTGGAACTCCTGTTGTTCTGCTTCTTGCTCCGGTGGCTTCAATTCTGGCATCTGGAACTCCTGTTGTTCTGCTTCTTGCTCCGGTGGCTTCAATTCTGGCATCTGGAACTCTGTTTGTTGCATTTCTCCTTCAGGGGGCATGAATAAAGGATTTTTTTCAGCCTCTTTTAAAGAAGTGTTTTCAACTTCTGTTTCCTTATGTATTTTTTCTGCAACCAGTTCTGAGAGTTTATGCTCGTGTGGAATTTCAGCATCTACCGAACTTTCCCTCTTCATTTCAGGTATAGGTGGGTTAAATGTTTCTTCCGTATTTTCAAATAAAACTGTACTTTCTTTTGGAGTTATCTGTTCCTCTACGCTGATATTTTCCATCGGATTGAAGTTCTGCTCAGTGGTTTCAATCGATGGTGCATTGTTGGCAGTTTCCTGTATATTTGTTGCTACTGCTGGTTCAGGGATTTCTGTTTCAATCATTCCCATATCTTCAGTTTTGAAACTCTCCATCTCAAGTTCATTGCTGGTATTTTCACGCATATCTTCCATGTTGATATCGGTACCATTCATAACCGGGACAGGCATGTCCGGATGATTTGAACCAATATTTTCACTTATGTTCTGAGTGCCAATATCCTCCGCGAGTACTTGTTCAACAGGTTCCGGAATTTCATGACTGATAATATTCTGTGCAAGATTATCCTGTGGTTCATGTATTTGTTCAGAAGTTTCCTGTAGAAGGGGCTTTAAAGATTCCTGCATCAATGGTTCATTCTCTTGTGCAGGGCTTATTCCTGCAAGTTTGTTTTCCATTTGTTCAAGTCGGCTGAATATTGTATTAACATCTTTTTTGAGAATACTGAATCCTTCGCTCCAGGGAATAACTTCTTCTGAAGAGAAATTATCCACGGCGTCAAGTTCTCTTTCTATAAGCTTTCTGATGAACAGGCTTTTGTTTTCAATTACGTCCAGTTTGTCAAAAAGCTCATCGGACATGCTGATAGTAAGTCTTTTCATGATATGTCTCTCCCTGAAACTCGGATTAGTGGAATCACATTAATGTATGCATATTTCATACATATATAATTAACTAATATATATTTTAAAAATTATGATTGTTGCTTATTGTGTATGATTGTTATATGAATACGAGATCAAAAGACGTTACACTAAAGCAATGAACATGTTATTGAGATATCAGGATGGATGTTTGATCATTAAAAAAGAATATGAATGTAAGATTACATGGATTTCTTACATTCCGGGCAAGCCTTACCTTTAGTGGTTTGGATGAATGAATGTTTTGGAGTTATGCACTTACATAATGGGCATAATTCATTTGTTTTGAATATTTTTTCCACTGCCTGTAAGTCAGTGTCGTAGATGTGTGTATCCCATCCTGTTGCAATAAGTGATTCGATTTCGATGTCAAGTTCATGTTCTTTGAACACTTTTTTAAATCCTTCGACAATAGCCGGGATGTTTGCCGGGAATCCTCCGAAAGCGTCCCATGATCTGTAAAGAAGGTATATTCTCACCTGCGTGTCATTCAATTGTTCCAGCTTGTAGGCAATCCAGCAGGGCTGGTCTTCAAATTTAGGAATATGTGTTTCATTTTCCCAGAGTACGCCCACATGTCTCCTTGATCCTGGGCGCAGGTTGCTTACATTTGCATTTACACTGTCATATGCTGCCTGTCCGTATCTGAATAACTGTTTGGCATAGCAGTAGTCAAATTTTCTCTTATCATCGTCTTCAAGAGAACTGTACCAGTCTGCGTATTCTTCTGTAAGTTCTTCCTTGTATTTAGCTATAAGATTCTCTCCAAAGGGTACAGCAGGACTAACCTGATTATTGTTCACGTCTTCAATACATATGGTGGCATGAACTCTCTTTGTCATTGTCTTATAGTCCGGCTTATGTTCCTCTCCCTTCTCATAGATCTCGCGGATCAGCTGAGACCATGCAGAAGCAATTGTTTTTCCTTTTATCAGTACAGCTTCCATATCTCTCATTCCCTATGCACTATTAATTGTTGCAATACTATTGCTATGGATTAAAATGAATTTAATAAGTATTTAATAAATTAGATTGTATGCATCCTGTATAAATTATTGTTGTCACTGGTCATTAATATTCGTATTTTCTTTATCAACCAGTGCACTGGCAAGCATTATTGCCTTAGTGTAGTGACCGCCTACTCTGGATGTGTCAACAAATACATAATCATCCATTAGTACCGGTGCTCCAAACCCGTATCCTCCGCCCAGAAATACAAGAGTTCTGAATATCAGGTTTCCTGAAATCCCGTCAGGGGCCAGTATGAAGTTTGCCTCCTTAATTGCATCTTCAATTAGAATAGTATAATGCTTTGCCTCTATTCCCTGTTCTCTTATTCTATTTACAATGAAGTCTCCTTCAGCAAGCGTCTGGTCAACACGGCTGTTACGTCCAAGATCTCCAAGTCTCCCGCCGGAAAGGATTCCTACGACTGGCTCAATGTTGAATCTTCTTATGTACTCCACGCCAAGTTTGATAAAATCAATTTTGTCAGCCAGTTCATTTCCTTCATCTATTCCTACAGGCGCTATGAAAAAAGGTGTTCCTTCATTTGTCTGTAACAATGCGATTCTGTGAAGGTTTTCCTGATTCAGTATCTTTTTGAGGTGTGATAATGTTTGCGATGCTCCTGCCGTACCTCTAACTGCAGCATCCACATATCTGGATTTAAGCAGGTCTCCGATGGTTCTTTCTGGATCGTTTGTTCCAACTATCTCAAGATCGGTTCCTATCTCTTCGATTTCTTTTTTGTTGCCCACCAGCATCACATGTGCGTACCCTGCAACGTGTGCATCCCTGGCACTCTTCAGCATTTTGGGATTTGGGTTGCGTACTCCTATGGCAACTCTTGCCCGATTCTTTAATGCCCTTTTTTCTATAAGGCCCAGGAGATTTTCTGTACTTTTCGATCCCATGGATGATACCTCTACCATCAATAATATCAATCAGAACAACAAAGTGGTGCAAACATTAATTACTTTTCCTGAATATTGGGTAATAACATGAATGTGCAGATGGAATGGGCAGAGAAGTACAGGCCAGTCTCACTGGGCGATGTAGTTGGCCACAAGAAAGTGATAGATGATCTCAGGAACTGGGGAGAGCAGTGGGAATATGGCACTCCTGAAAAAAGAGCAGTAATATTGCACGGTCAGGCCGGTATTGGTAAAACCTCGTCTGCACATGCTCTTGCCAGGGATATGAACTGGGAAGTCATTGAGCTTAATGCCAGTGACCAGAGAACTGCAGGTGTTATTGAAAAGGTTGCAGGTTCTGCATCTACGATGAAAACACTTACAGGTACGTCTGATAAGAGACTCATAATTCTTGATGAAGCTGATAATCTGCACGGTAACAGTGACCGCGGCGGGGCACGTGCAATAGTTGATGTTATAAAGAAAGCCAGTCAGCCTATTATCCTGATAGCCAATGATGTTTACGGTCTTTCATCTACTGTACGTTCTTTATGTCTTGAACTTAAATTTGGATCTGTACAATCCCGTTCTATGGTTCCGGCATTAAAGAAAATTGCATCGCAGGAAGGTATCATGTGCGGTGTGGGTGTTATTGAGAAAATAGCTGAATCTGCGGATGGTGATTTCAGAAGTGCTGTCAATGATCTCCAGGCCATTGCAATGGGGCGTACCGAGATCAATATTGAGGATATTTCCACGTCTGAACGTGATAACAAAGAGTCCATATTCAAAGTGGTTGGAAGGATATTCAAGGGCAAGGATGTTTCCTCTGCACTGGAAGCAACATATAATCTTGATGAAACTCCAGAGGATCTAATTCACTGGGTTGATGAAAATCTTCCATACCAATACACTGGAAAAGGTGAAGAATCTCTCACTCCTGATATTATTGCCGTGTATTCCTATCTTTCCCGCTCGGATCGTTTCCTCGGACGCGTACGCAGGCGCCAGAACTATCGCATGTGGCGTTATGCAGGCATGCTTATGACTGGTGGGACTGTGGTTTCTAAAACCAGGGTGCGTGGAGGTTTTGTAAAATATCAGCCACCATCTTTGTGGCGTAAGATGGGACAAATGCGTTCCAGGCGCAATATGAGGAACAATATTGCTGTTAAAATTGGTTCTCATTGCAATGAATCAATGCGTTATTCACGTCTTGAGGTGGCAGGTATGTATTCACGTCTTATTCAGGAAGATGAATATGCTGCTGATGTTGTGGCTGTTCTTGGGCTGGATATGGATGAAATGCTCCATCTGCTGGGGGCAAAGAAGGTCACAAAAAAGCTTCAGGCATTGTATGATGATGCACAGTATAAGCGTCAGGCTTTCATTCCCACAGATGAACCTGAATTTTTTGTTCAAAAATCTGCACCAAAGAAAGATCCTTCTCAACTTAGTTTTGATAAGTTGCCAGCTTCTAATAATACTTCATTAGATTCTGCTTTTGGGAATGACTCCGCTAAGAAGGATGACGTAACAGCACCGGCCAAAAAGGAAGTCGCAGCAAAACCACAAAAAACATTATTTGATTTCTGAGTTTTTTGGGTTTAATCGTGATTGATTGATTAATTGATTGTATCTTTGATGTTTCGGTTGATTATCATGGGGCTGCGAATTTGCTATCAATTGAATATATTCTATAATATATTCTCTAATATCTATTTACTATTATTCATGTGCAATAATCAACTTTGAATTATCTATTATTATTTCTATATTTATAATTGAATACTATTTTCTGTAAAGTTGGATGGTATCGTTTATTGATTTGTATTTTATAGGCTTCATCTTCTAGAGCTCTAGATGTATTATTCCCTATAAGATAAACGATTGATTTGTAATGTCTGTTTTCAAATGAAATTTGCTGCATGAATGAAATATCATCATTTACTTTTTTTTGGATTGTTGTATTATTCTGTATGAATTGTGCAACATTAAAGAAAAAAGTACTCTGTTATTTTTATAAATCAGCAGTATTCATATGTATGCTTGTTCATACAAATCCGGTCATAATTATTGATTTTTCCCAAATGGTTGGAGGATATTTAAAAACAAAGCCCAAGCTGATTGATTTTTAATATTGTGTATCAGAAAAGTGGAGTGGAGTATGAGCGGGTTGGGGAGTGGGGGTTATTGTCAAAAAGAGGATAACCCGCTCATCAATTTCTAGTATGATATTCTTAGTATATAAAGATTATTCTCATACTCATCATTATGATGAGGTGATTTTTGAAACATGGCTCTTGATGTCGATTATATTTATTAGATATTTTCTTCTTTTCTGAGGCTCAAATGAATTATTGAAAACTTCTAAATACTTTGTATCCTACTTCTGTCTAAGTGATAAAATGGTAATAGGCGTAACTATGGTTAATGTGCTGCCAGGTAGTGAAAGGACAGCTTTTAACGAACTCAACAGAATAGAAGGTATAAAGGACATCTATCACGTTTTTGGAGAATATGACTTTGTTGTGATTATTGAGGTTGATGACCTTGGTAATCTTAACAGCATAGTCGATCTTATACGTGAAACAGAATCAGTAACCGCAACCCAGACAATTGTGGGTGCAGAGCTGAAATAGATTTCACTTCACTTTTAATTTATATGCAATCACTGTAAGTAGCATAATTTGCTCAAAACCTGGGATCATGGAAAAGACGTATCCATGATCCTGAAAAAACATTTTTATATATTCGTGGTTATTGTTTTCTGGTCACAAGGGATAGTGACCAATAACGGACGAGGAAGATACTTTTATGGATAATCCAATTGCAGAAGAACTTGCCAAAAACCAGAAATCAATAAGCGTTGCAGAGTTCTTTGAAAAGAACAGGCAAATTCTGGGTTTTGATTCAGCCCCGCGCAGTCTAATAACAACGGTCAAGGAAGCAGTGGATAACTCCCTTGATGCATGTGAGGAATCAGAAATACTTCCTGACATTTTCCTTCATATAGAACGCTCGGGCAAAGACAACGTGGTAATCATCGTGGAAGACAACGGGCCTGGTATCATCAAAGAGCAGATTCCAAAGGTCTTTGCAAAACTCCTCTACGGCTCAAGGTTCCATGCTCTAAAACAAAGTCGTGGACAGCAGGGTATAGGTATATCGGCATCGGTGCTTTATTCACAACTGACATCAGGTCACCATACAAAGATTACGTCTAAAATAGGTCATGGAAAACCTGCACACTATTACGAGTTAATGATAAACACCAGTACCAACGATCCTGAGATTATCAGGGATGATGTGGTAGACTGGGACAGGCCACATGGTACTCGCATTGAAATGGAAATGGAAGCTTCCTATGTAAAGGGAAGACGCCAGTCCATCTATGAGTATCTGAAAGCCACTGCAATCGTAAATCCTCATGCAAGAATTACCCTGATTGAACCGGATGGAAACCAGGAAACTTTTGAAAGGGCCACGGACAAACTTCCGGTTCCTGCAAAAGAGATACTGCCTCATCCGCATGGTATTGAGCTTGGTACTCTGATGAAAATGCTGAGGTATACTGAAAGACAGAAGCTTTCCCCCTTCCTGCGTTACTCATTCTCAAAGATTGGTCATCTTGCCGCAGAAGAAATATGCAAGGCCTCAGGACTTGACCCGGAACTTGATCCGCATGAGATGACAAGGGACCAGTCCCGTAAATTGCTGGATGCATTCTCCAGGGTAAAGATAATGGCTCCACCTACAGATTGTCTTTCTCCTATTGGTGAGGAACTTATCTACAAAGGACTTGAGAAGGAGTTCAGTGTTGATTTCATAGCCACAACCACCAGAACCGCATCTGTATTCTCAGGTAATCCTTTTATTGTTGAAGTTGGTATCGCCTTTGGTGGTGAACTCCAAAAAGAAGACCGTGTGGATATCATGCGCTTTGCCAACAGGGTTCCGCTCCTGTATCAGCAAGGTGGATGTGTTATTACTCATGCGATTGAGTCTGTTAAGTGGAAGCAGTATGGTCTGAGCCAGCCAGGCGGAGGACTTCCAACAGGTCCTGTGGTTATTTTAGTTCACGTAGCATCAACCAATGTTCCTTTCACTTCCGAATCCAAGGATGCTGTGGCAGAAATTCCTGAAATAAGGGATGAGATAGAGCTTGCCATTAAGGAAGTAGCCAGAAAGATGAACAGGTATCTTAACAAACGTAATGATCTCAAAAAGAGGCGTGAAAAAGAGGTTATTATCACAAAGGTGCTGCCAAAAATGGCCAGCAAACTTGCTGAAACTCTTGAACGCGATGTTCCTGACATAAATCCTGTGGTTGCAAAGGTCATGGGTAATCTTCTTGTAGACAGGATAGTGGAACCTGATGGTAATGGTGGTGCAAAGATATCTATCAGGGCTAAGAATTACACCAGTAAAAAACAAAATTTTAATGTACATGATATGGTGCCTTTTGAAATCGAAAATGCAGTGCCGCAGCCCAAGGTGATAAGCATGGGTAGTGATTTTGATTATATATGGAAGCTAAGTGTTTCACCAGGTGCGTCTAAAGTCCTCAGTTACTCTGTAGCAACACTCAGTGAAGCTGAGATAGCAAAATTACCCACTTTGATAGTGGAGGGTCTTGATGAAGAAGTTGTTACCGGTGCAAAAGCTATCAGGGGGTAAATAAATGGCAGATAATCTTTCTACGCAGAAAAAAGAACATGATGAGATTGCAAGCGGCCGTTTACTCGGTCTTGCAGGTGAACTGTATGATCAATTTACTGATGAGGTAGTTCCGAGTGTATCTCTTCCCAGTCGTACAAAAGCCAACATAGAATACAGTGAAGATAGTGATGTATGGGTTTATGGTGACAGGGAAACCGAAAGAAGCGCAAAGACTGTAAAAGGTGCTTTCCAGTTATTGAAAACCAGTCATGTTATAGATTTTCTGGTAAAAAACCACCTGGGGCAGAACAGGGGATCTACTTTAAGAGAGTTGTATTATATCTCAGAGAACTGGGATATAGCAAAATTCCGTGAACAGCCTGAAAGTGACAGGCTCATCGAAGATCTTGAGATAATTTCCGGTCTTCAGAGGGAATATTTCCACATGCGCCCTGAAGAAGATGGTGCAACAATGTTCGGCCCCATACGCCTGCGTGAAGAAACTAAGCGTGGCGACCGTGTGATTCATTGTCAGGAAGACATAGGTGAAAGTGGTTATCAGATTCCGTTCAACGTTGAAAATATCGAATTCCTTGATACGGATGCAAAATTCATCATTGCCGTTGAGACTGGTGGTATGTATGCCAGGCTTATTGAGAATGGTTTTGATGAAAGAAATGATGCCATTCTTGTGCACCTGAAAGGGCAACCTGCACGTTCCACGCGTCGTATCATCAAGAGGATGAATGAGGAGATGAATATTCCTGTAGTAGTCTTTACTGATGGTGACCCATGGTCATATCGTATCTTTGCATCGGTGGCTTATGGTGCTATTAAAAGTGCTCATCTTTCAGAGCATATGGCAACACCGGGTGCTCAGTTTGTTGGTGTTCAACCTTCTGATATTGTGGAATATGAACTGTCCACTGATAAGCTTACAGACAAGGACGTTGCAGCCCTGAGAAGTGAGCTTACAGATCCAAGGTTTGCCAGCGATTACTGGAAAGAGCAGATAAGTCTCCAGCTTGAAATTAACAAAAAAGCCGAACAGCAGGCCTTTGCAGGAAAAGGTCTGGATTTTGTGACGGACAGGTATCTTCCTGAGCGTCTGACAGATCTGGGTGTCCTATGATACCCTTTTCAATTTCTTTTTGTTTTTTATTTTCTATTTTTTATCCATTCTTATTCTGGCCTGAAGTTCCTGCATATGGCATTTAGAGAAATCGACATTGCTTTAGTGTCCTTGTGCTGGCAGAGTTCATTTTTATGGTATCGGCATGTTCCACAGCAATATGCTCTTCTGTTGAGTTTGTCCTGAATAATCTTTTCCTTTACAAGATCTTCCCCGAATCCTTTGTAGTATTTTATATCCTTCTGGCTGCATTTCATTTCATATGCAAGCAGTGTACTTACTGCAGGAGGTTCCCATTGGACGTAAACCTGGTTAACAGCAAGTTTCTCTATTGGAATCTGAGTTTCTTTACGTGGTTTTATTTCTTCTTTTCCTTCAACAATTAGTGTAAGGTTTTCGACATGCAGTTTAATCTTATCATTGTCTGGCTGCTGTTTCAGTGCCCTGTTCATAAAAGTAAGTGCAGCCTCAAAACGTTCCATTTTCTTTAATGCCAGGGCTTTGTTATAAAGAGCAGGAAGATACCTGGACATGTTGTACTGTTTGAGTATTTTATCATAACACTCAATAGCTTCGTGAAATTTCCCTTTCTTATACAGTAGCATGCCCTTGTTGTTGAGTGCCACCGGGTTTTTCGGATCAAGCTCAAGTGCCAGACCAAAATAATGTAGTTTCTTTTCAGGGTCCTTCTCACTAAGCCCTTTCTCTATCCACGTGACTGCGACATCAGAATTGCGTTCTTTCATTATCCGCATTATTTGCAGTTCCCTATATTATCCTTCTTGCTGGTATTCCACTCTCTAAACCTGTTGTATGTTTAAAAAAGTTTATATATATTTTATTCAAACCAAGCAGCATGTTTCTGAACAACACAATCCCTGTTTACATTAATCAATTCGTGCAGTCACAATCCGGTATTTTTGGTTCGGATATTGCGGCTGCAACAATTGTAATAGTTGCATCTGTAATACTGGCTTTTATTGCAGATCTTTTATTTGAAAAGGTCTTCCTTCATTACGCTGCAAAGACTAGTTATGATTGTGACGACCTCATTGTTGATGCTCTTAAAAAACCGATATTCTATACAGTTGCATTTGTGGGAGCTTTCATAGCTGCAGAAATTGTGCTCCCTGGAAATGCCGCCATAGAAATTATTATGGGTCTTCTGCTAACAGTCCTGGGTATTTTATGGATTTTTGCCCTGCTAAAAATAGATAAAATACTCTTCAAGTATGTATTCTCTCATCTTGTCAGAAAAACAGACACCAGGATGGATGATGAGCTTCTTCCCCTATTCAAGAATATACTTGATGTGCTAATTGTCTTCTTCGGAGTCCTTGCAATATTGAAAGGTGTGTGGGATGCGGACATTCTTCCACTTTTTGCATCAGCAGGTATTGTGGGTCTGGCAGTTGCTTTTGCAGCACAGGATACAATTTCCCAGTTTTTCGGTGGTCTTTCAATTTACTTTGACCAGCCATTCAAGCCCGGGGACAGGATAGAAATTGATGACGGTGAGATAGGCATAGTACAGGAAATAGGTATACGCAGTACCAGAATCAAGAACCTCTATAACAACATGATTGTAATCCCTAACAACATAATTGCCAACAGCAAAATAACAAATTACACTTCTCCTGAAGAGACAATGATGGTCAAAGTGACAATAGGTGTTGCTTATGGTTCTGATGTAGAGAAAGTCAGGGAAATTCTGACTGGCATTGCAAAAGATGTCAATTTTGTGCTGGATGATCCTGCACCTTATGTCAGGTTCGATAATCACGGCGATTTCAGCCTGGACTTTGCCATGATAATGTGGGTAACTCATCCCGGAGAAAAATTTACTGTAATAAACGAAGTCAACACTAAAATCAATGCTGAATTTGAAAAAGAAGGTATTGAGATTCCATTCCCTGTAAGGACTATCATCCAACAGAAAACGGAATAAAAAGAACTTAGTTTTTTGAATTGATGCAGTTTCTCTGCATTGATTCATTTTCATGTATTTTGTTTTTCATATTTTCCATTTTTTTCTTTAATCGTCTTACACAACGCTCTCGGATATCCATCTCAGGTATTCAGCTTCCCCGTTTATTTTCCATGAGATGATTGCAGGAAGTTCATAGCTATGCAGCTTTCTGATATGGTTGGTTATATCCTGTGTTTTTGAAGTTAAAGTCTTTATTGAGAGTGCAAACTCCATATCCTCTTCAACGTTGTCTTCCCATGCATAAACAGAATCAATGGCGTGTATATTGACACAGGCCGCAAGTTTGTTTTCCACAAGTTCCCTGGCAATATTTTTTGCTTCCTCTTTGCTTGAAGTTGTGGTGTAGATGATAGAATACATTTTGCTCTCCTCACGGGTCAGAATATTAACAATGATTATATATTTTCAGTTTCTTATTTTTGTTGATGACTTACGATGGTTCTGCAGACTCTGTCATATTCAGGGAAGTACAGAAATTCAGGCAAATATGGTTACTGGCATTATTACTTGTGACCACGGGGATGACATGGTACGGCGCTATAGAACAGCTTGTGTATGGCCGCCCTTTTGGCAGCAATCCTGCATCTGATGAAGGAATGATAGCAATCCTTATTGGTATGGGAATTATTTTCCCTATTTTCATGCTGTCCATCCGTCTTGTGGTTGTTGTGCGCAACAGCGGTCTTTACGTGAAGTTTTTCCCATTCCATCTTTCATTCAGGCATTTTCCTTTTAGCGATATACTGTCCGCTGAAGCTGTGAGATATAGACCACTCAGGGATTATGGTGGGTGGGGTATAAGGTATGGTCGAAACGGCAAAGCCTACAATATAAGTGGTAACAAGGGTCTGATGATTGAATTTAGAAATGGGAAGCGCCTTATGCTTGGGTCCCGGGAACCAGAAGTCCTGAAAATGTCTATAGAACAGGGTCACAACCGCAAGACCTACTGATTTTCTTTTTTCATACTAGTATGTTTTTGCATTATTGCCAATTCAACTGATGTTAGTTGAACTTTGAGTTTATGATTACATATTCATACTCTTATTCTTGAAATGTATGACTGTTCATACTTATGTATGGCTTACAAATTAGGACTAATCATGTGTAATCATTTTATGTTTTTTTCTTATGGTTTATTTAAGTGCGCGCTATTTGATATTTCAAATTTGAAATATACAACAAAACGTATAGTTAGAATAATTCGGTTTTTGATTGTATTATTCACGTTGTAACTTTCAGACTATTCCAACAGAGCTATGTATATTTGCATTAGCCGTAACAAATTACTTTTATTGCATATGGTTTATTCATATTCATGGACAACACTCTCACAGAGCTGACAGAAAGGGATCTGGAACATTTTACTCCTCCTGTTTTAATGCAGGACATAATTGCTGTTTTTATTGCTTATGACATTAGTTTTATACGGAATTTTAGTTCTGATCTGTATTATGTGGAAATGGTTGACGGTGAACCTCTTGTGCCCCTTAATCCAATGGGATCCTATCCGCCGGGTATAGAAAAATTATTTGATATAATGACAAGGGAAAGAATAAGTATGCTCAGTTACAGGGATGAGAAACTCTGGTGCTCATATTTCCTGATAAATAGTGAAGACCTTTAATTATCAGAATTTAGCTAATGTTCTTATATACTTTAGAGATAGTTTTCAGGAATTATATTTTTCTGTTTATATGTTGCTAACATGTCATTAAATAAGTAACATTGTTACTTCCATACTCTTTTATATTATGGATGTCAATACATTACACAGTGTGGGTATGAATTTATTATATGACGTTAGAGACTGGTTCTACGAATGTGACAGGTTCCTGTTCCTGGCGGAAGTTCATTATCAGAGAGAAAATGTAAATCCGTCTGAGCACAGGTTTAATGAAGAGCTCACAAGCTCCAGGCTGGATGCCATACTCTGTAATTTAAAGAACCTGAGTAAAGAAAATGACTACTGTGTAGACAGTAATGAATGCGTATCAAAAGATGAAATTTTAATGCTGAAGAAGACACTTGACAACATATCATCCGGTAACTGGAATGATATGGACGCTGAATGTGTAGCAAAATCAAAGGCCATTGTTCATAAACTTGCAAAAGCAGTGAATGCAGATATTATAAAAACGAATGACATGAGAGGGTGCCCTTCAATATACGATGCCTGTAGAATTATTTGAAACTGCATTTTCTTTCATTTCGTATCTTTGTTGATGATGTACCGTCATCATTGTAGCAATCATAGGAGACTATATCGCAGATATCCGGGATATCAATCTCAATGCAGATTTGCGCATCCTTTCTCCTGAAAACCAGGAACCTTATATTATACTTCCTGAAATGATCGATAAGACTCTGCATGTCTTCACCTTCTCTGTAATAATTGACATTAAAGAGCCTGTTCAGGGTGTCAGTCCCTATTAAAAAAACAGAATCCGGGAACAGAATAGCCTTATCAGCAAAAAGTGGAGAGTTACTCAGATATATATTTCCTGCCGACCCCTTTCCCATATCCTGTATACAAACCCTGACAGAATCCACTCTTTCCTTCAGGGATATGTAGTCAATAGGTGGCTTGTCAACATTGGCAAGGGATATTTCAAAATCCACAGGCATGCCATATTTTTCAGAAGCTATCATTGCCATTTCAATATGGTTCTTGTGGCATGGGTTAAAAGAACCTGACATAATAATGCATGGCTTGTTGGAATTTTTTCCCAGATTTACTTTTTGTGGTGAATTCTTCCCGGAATTAATACTTTCCAGTGTATTTAGAAACAGCTCTGAGGTCTCACCATCGGCTTCAGTTTCTTTATCGATAATAAGTGTTCTATCTTTCGTATTATCTTCCATGTTGGCGTCTTTTGCATATTTTTCCGGTTTACACAGGGATGCTATTCTGTTTAAGATGAAATTTGCTGTAATACTTTCCTCTTCTTCCCTGCTTCCTTTCTTTTCAAAAGAAACACCTGATACAGTAGTTTTGTAGTATGACTGACTTGCAAAATATACTTCATGTTGCCTGCCTTCACGTTCATCTCCCTGCTTTACAAGTTTACATGTGACGCCAATTCCTATCAGGTTCAATGGTTCTGCTTTTTCAGTTCTGGAATCCAGCAGCAATGCACGGCGATATGCTGACATTGCCATATCCTTTGCGGTTTCAGCAGAAACATAACTATCCGGTTTTTTCCCTATCAGTTCATGTAAAGATTCCTTACTGTAAGGCACAATGGCTTCAAGAAGAGTGTCCGAACCTCTGCCATGGCGTAGAAGTTCTCCGATAGCTTCAGTTCCTCCTCCGGTTATTGCAAGCACCATCCTGAAAGGTGACTGGTGTATGTCCGTAATTTTATCTTTCATTCAGTATGCCTCAATTGATCTTTAACCTGGATATGAATTAGCTCTTGTATGGTTCTTATGTAAAACTCCGTCATTGCTGATTAATTTTCTCACCATCCAGTTCTGTTATTTTTTGTAAGAAATAGTTCAACATTTGGAAAATGTTAATTGTGAATATTGGTGTGCGATATGCTTTTATAGAGTAACCAACTACATAATATTATCATCCATTTATTATATTTATCACCCGTATCAGATCCTAAATACATTTCAATATTCTCCCTGAATATTGCTGATGTTTTAAGATTAAAAGCAAAGCGGGAGCTAATATTTCGAGGGAAAAAATGTGCAACATACTTGTAATTGAGGACAATCCTGTAAACATGGAACTCACTGTGGATCTGCTGGAGTCCTATGGATATGAAGTAACTCCTGCAGAGGATGGGTTCATAGCCCTGGAAAAGGTAAAAGAGAAAGAGTTTGACCTGATCCTTCTGGACATTCAGTTGCCTAAAATGGACGGACTTGAAGTTCTTTCACGATTAAAGGAAGATGAAGCTACAAAAGATATTCCGGTAATAGCTTTGACTGCACATTCCATGCGCGGTGACGATGAGCGTTTTATTGCTGCCGGATGCATCGATTACATTTCCAAACCAATAGATATCCACAGTTTTAAGGAAAAGATCCAATATCACCTTGAAACTTCAAACTGATCCTCTTTTTGCGTAATAGTTCTTGAGGTTGAGCCATGAAATTACGCTCTAAGACATTGATAATTTTCAGTTTGACTCTATTTTTCCTGATTCTTACTTTGTATATCAGTGCAGGTTCGATTATTTTCCATAGTTTTGACGATCTTGAACGTCAGACTGTTACGGATGACATGGATAAAGCTACAGAGTTTTTTGAACAGGCAAGTTTTAACCTTGAAATGCTGACTCAGGGAATGGCTTCTAGTGTGGCTACAAGTGAATTCATGTCAACAAATGATTCTACTTATGTCGAGTCTAATCTGGAAAATGAAGACATGAAAGCAATGCATCTTAATATGATAGTCTTTCTTGATAATTCCAACAATATTGTTTTCAAAAAAACATATGATTCTTATCAGGAAACAGAAACCGAATTTTCCTCAGAATTGCTTTCAATACTTTCGGGGGAAAATCCCTTATTACCATCAGAATCTAACAACTATGCTCCCTCTGGTATTATAATATTGCCTGAAGGTCCTCTTATTTTTTCATCACGTCCTATCAAGGATTCATTAAGTAATTCCAGTTCCATGGGTACGCTTATAACCGGATATTATTTTACTCCTGAAATGGCCGACTTCTTTACAGATGTACACAATACTCCATTGAACTATAAAGTCCTGCAAGGTTCCAGTTTAGATGAAAGTACTCTTAATAAAATAGCTTTGTCAACAACTACTCCTGAAAAGATTCACATCGAACCAATTAGCGAGAATACTGTTCTTGGATATACTGTGATTAATGACATTTATGGGGAACCCGCCCTTCTTCTTGAAATATCCAGTCCGCGGCTCTGTAGAAAACCTACTTCGGATTTTATTTTAGCATACTAATTTAAAAATAATAAATCCCCTGAGTATTACTTACCACAGAAAACACATAGGGGATGATTGTGTTTTGTCTAATAAGTACTTAAAGTTTGTTGATACAGCGTTAGCTGTATCAGGAAACTCACACCTCCAGATATATAGCTGTAAATATTCTAAAAGAAAATACACTCAGCATCAGCTCTTGACATTGGTTTTGTTGAAAGAGTATCTTGATGAAGATTATCGGGATATCGTAGAAATTGTAGAATTAATGGATAAAGTTAAAGAGAGAATTGGACTAAAACAGATTCCACATTTTACTACTCTCCACAAATTCATTACAAGACTAAAATCTATCTACTTCAGTGGACTATTGCACCAAACACTAAAGCTGTTCTATTCCCATGGAGAACAAATAGAGATCACTGCTATTGATTCAAGCGGATTTACTAGTGGACATTGTAGCTATTATTATTCCTGGAGGACGGGAAAGAAGCGAAGATCTTTCCTGAAAACAAGTATCTCTGTTGATACTGGAAAGTTCATAATTACTGGATTCAGGATATCAGGTAAACCAGTTCATGATGCAAAGCATGCAATGGCATTGCTGCGGCAATGCCATAAAACTCGTAGATCAAAGTACTATGTGATGGATAAAGGATACGATTCTGAAAATATACATTCACTAACAAGAGAACAACTTGAATCCATAGCCATGATTCCTTTGAGACAAAGAAAGAGGAAGAGAATAAAAGGAGGGTACCGCAGAAAAATGGTATGGGAATTTGATAAAGATTTGTATCATAACAGAAATCTGGTTGAAACAATGTTCTCTGTCCTGAAAAGGAAATATGGTGAGGAAATAAGGGCAAAAAAGTATTGGAATCAACTGAAAGAAGTAAAATTCAAACTATTAGTGCATAACCTTGACAGATATGTCATGGTTATACTTATTGTCAAAATAAGGATTTCTACAGAGCCCAGTCCGCGTATAATACACCAGAAGGCTAAGGCCACATTTGCTTATCTTCTTTATGCAATCATTTTTGCAGGTATTCTTTATGGAACAGCGGGAACTGTGTTTCTGGAAAATGGCATCCTTTCCCGTTTAACCATCCTAAAGAACAATGTAGATGCAGCAGAGACTGATCTGTCATCTTATGAAAGTACAGATATTCCGGGAAATGATGAAATATCATCACTTGCTTCAAGCATAGATCATCTGGCTGAAACTCTCAATGCAAGAGAAAGTCTTCTTTCTTCAATTATAGAATCTGTTTCTGAAGGTGTCATTGTCATAGATGAAAACTACAAAATGACTCATTTCAAATCTAAGTTTATTGAACTATGGGATATTCCGGAACACACACTTGCTGAGAAAGATGGCCTTAAGCTATTTAATCATCTTAAAGACAGAATTGTCAATTATGATCATCTGTTTTCCATGTTGCGAAAATATCACATGACTACAGTAAGTAATGTTGTTGTTTTACAGTTCACTGATAATACATATTTTGAAGTTTCTACATTCCCCTTATTTGGAAAAGACAAAGTCATTGGCCGAATTCTTAGTTTCAGGGATATTACTGAGAGCAAGAAATCCGAAGACCTTCTTCGCGATAAAGAACGCAGGTTCAGGTTACTCTTTGAACATTCCAATGATGCAATTTTTATCGTGAAAGATGGAATGATTCAGGATCTTAATGAAAAAGCGTGCACTTTTGCATGTGTAACAGATCATGCCATTGTTGGCATAGAATTAAATGATCTGGTAAATAATGACCAGCTGGAATTGCTACATACAATTATCAGGGATTCAATAAAATATAACTTCAGTAAAGCTGAGATTCAGATAAAAAAAGCAAATGGAGAACAGATAGATGCTGAAGTAAGTGCTACTCTTGTGGATAAAAAAGACTTGATAGTCCAGCTTATCATTCGTGATATTACCGAAAGAAAAGAAATAGAAAGACTGGAACATGAAAATCAGGAAAGGATGAGTCTTATTATAGACAATATAAATTGTGGAGTAGTTGTCATCGATGCCAATACTCATGAGATAGTAGATGTTAACATCACTGCTCTGGAAATAGTTCAGCATAAAAAAGAAGACCTGATAGGCAGTCTGTGTCATAAATTCATTTGTCCCAGTCAAATTGGTAGTTGTCCGATTACTGATCTTGGTCAGTCCATTGACACATCAGAACGTGTGATTATACGTTCAGATGGTACAAAAGTCCCTATTCTGAAATCTGTGGAAATTGTTAATCTATCTGGCCGTGAACTCTTCATTGAAAGTTTCATAGATATTACCGACATAAAGAAAACTGAAAATGAGCTGATTGATGCAAAGATTAACGCGGAGGCTGCAAACAGGACTAAGAGCGAATTTCTCGCAACCATGAGCCATGAGCTGCGCACTCCCCTGAATTCAGTCATAGGCTTCTCTGATCTGTTGCTTGACGGAAGTTTTGGAGAACTTAATGACAAGCAAGGCAGGTTTATGGCAAACATATCCCATAGTGGAAAACACCTGTTGAATCTGATTAATGATATTCTGGATATTTCAAAAATAGAAGCAGGAAAGATGGAACTTTTCTATGAAATATTTGATTTTTCTGATCTGGTATCTGATATCCATCTAATGATGAAACCACTCTCATCAAAGAAAAATATTAATCTTGAATTCAACATGAGACCCAGGAGTATTTTCATAAACGCCGACAGGAGCAAACTGAAACAAATAATGTACAATATAATTGGCAATGCAATAAAATTTACTCCTGATAATGGTAAAGTTCATGTAGATATTTCAATGAAAGACCAGATACTTTTGCTGAGTGTCAAAGATAACGGTATTGGTATATCCAGTGATGACCAGGAAAAACTCTTCCATCCATTTGTACAACTTGACTCGGCAAGTACACGGAAGTTTGAGGGTACAGGTCTTGGCCTTGCTCTTGTAAAGAACCTTCTTAAACTTCATGGTGGTACAATTGATGTTGAAAGTGAGCAGGGTAAAGGTTCGACATTCTATATTGAAGTACCTCTGAATCTCAAAGAAAAGGATCTAAATGCCAGATTGATTACAGATGAGAACTCAGAAGATATCGTCCAAACGTCAACAATAAGTTCGGCAGATGATCTGGTAATTCTTGAACCGGAAAATTCAGATGGCTCGGAACCACTTATCCTTGTGGTGGAAGATGATCCGAATTCCAGAGAACTTCTGAGTTTTATGTTAAACGATGCAGGTTTCAGGTTAATTCTGGCAGAAGATGGTGCAGAAGCACTTGAAATTGCAAAAGAAGTGCATCCTTTTGCCATCACTCTTGATCTGAATCTGCCTGGTATGGATGGTACCGAAATACTGGAAAACCTGAAAAAAGACGATTGCACGTCTTCAATTCCAGTGTTGGTTCTTTCATCACTTGGTGAAAAGGATATCGGCATGATTGTTGGTATTGTGGATCACCTGACAAAACCTGTCGATTCTGATCGCTTGCTGGGACTTCTTTCTAATCTTGTTACAAAGTCCGGAAAAACATCGTTTAAGGCTCTGGTTATCGATGATGATCCAATGGTGGTTGAAATGCTTTCCGAGATGATACGTTCATTCGGATATGGTGTGATTACTGCCGGTGGTGGTCAGGAAGGTATCAGCAAGGCATTTGAAACTCATCCCGATGTCCTGATAGTTGATTTGATGATGCCTGATGTAAACGGTTTTGATGTTATATCAACATTAAAATCTGATTCAAGGACAATAAACATACCATTGATAGTATGCACTGCTAAGGATATAGAGTCTGATGAGGCGGACTATCTTAACAGCAATGCTTTCACCATACTTCAAAAGGGTGCATTCTCAAAAGAGGATCTTCTTGGTATTCTTGGAAAACTTGAAAAGCCATCCGGTGAAGCTAACTCTTCTGGTTCTTGTAAGGGGGGAATGTGAAGATGAACTTGAAAAAGTTGAAAAAACTGATTTCATTTTCCATTTTCTTATCTATCATACTTTTGAGTACCATTAGTCCGGGAGCTTTAGCTGAAGAAGATACAATCACTATTGCTGTGCTGTCAGACGAGTTACATGTCAAGCCTTTTGCAAGACTTAATGGCACTGATGCATACCTGTCATCTGAAATGCCGGAGTTCACATTCAATATGGTTCCTATGGATTTTGATTCCATGCAGGAAGGAATTTCATCTGATGAAATTGATTTTGTAATTGTTGATCCGGCAACATATGTTACTCTTGAGTATTCTAATGGAATTAGTAATATTGCAACTATGGAAACCGTTACATATCTGCCACCGGATTATGTGGTACAGGACTTAACATCTTTTCTGGGTAGTGTAATTATTACTGAGAATGATCGGGAAGATATTGAAAATTTGCCTGACACCACGGGGCTTTCTTTTCTTGTGGTAGAAACTCCTTCCAAAGAAGGATGGTGGCTTGCAAAAAGGGAATTTACAGAACATCGTATTTTTCCGGAAAATGATTTTGCATCTTTAGACTTTAATAATAACCCGGAGGAAATAGTTTATTCAGTATTAAATGGAGATTATGATGTAGGGATAGTTCCTTCCGGTATTCTTGAAAGAATGTACATGGAAGATAAAATTGATTTTGATGAGCTCAAAGTTGTTCACCCGCAGAATTATGATGATTATCCTTTTTTAGTAAGCACAAGACTGTATCCTGGCTGGGTAATTGCAAAATGTCCCCATACGTCAAAATCGATTTCAGAAAGAGTTTCTGTTTCATTACTCAGCATGCCTTCTTCACTCTCGCCTGACAGCAAGATCGGTGATGTTGCCGGCTGGACAGTGCCACAGGATTACAGTTCAGTACTTCAGTGCCTGATGGAAATAAATGAAGGCCCTTATCAGGGTCAAATAGACCTGATGGCAACACTCGACAGAATGAAATATTTCCTGGCAGGTGTACTGTTTTTGCTTATAATTGCAATTGCAAGTGTGTTCTATGTTAATAACCTGAATTCCAAGCTTCAAAATGAAATCGTTTCCAAGAATGAAGCTGAAGAGCTACTGAAAAGAAAACATTCCATTGAAAAGACAATGCTTACTGTTTCTTCAATGTTCACATATCCCGGGGATGTTGATGTGGCAATAGACATATCTTTGATGGAAATTGGAACTCTTTGCGGAGCAAATCGTGTCTACCTTTTTGTTTTCAATGAAAATGATGGAACAATGAGCAATACTCATGAATGGTGTTCAGAAGGTATAGAAGCCCAGAAAGATGAATTACAGGATTTACCCGCTGATATGTTCCCATGGTGGATGTCCAGGCTGAAGAATGATGAAATGATAAACATAAATGATATTTCATCATTACCTCCCGAAGCTTCTGCTGAAAAAGAAATACTTGAGATGCAGGACATAAAATCAGTTCTTGTTCTCCCGGTATTCACAGAAGGCAAACTTATAGGATTTGTAGGTCTGGATGAAGTTGAAGGAACACGGCAGTGGCATGATGATGATTTTGATACCCTGAATATGTACTCAACACTCATGGCAATGGTGCTTAAAAGGAGATATATGGAAAAGTCTCTCCGGGAAAGTGAACAGCACCTTAAAAGAGTTCTTGAAGGCAGCAATGAGGGTTCATGGGATGTAAACCTTAAGGAAGATTATCTTATTTTTAACAAAAGATATGCAGACATAATTGGATTTGATGAGGAAGAGATAGGTAGTAGTTTTGACTGGATGAAACAGCAAATTCATTCTGCTGATCTGGGATGTGCAGCATCAGCAATTGAAAATATTATTAATAAAACAACCGATGTGGCTGAATGTGAATATCGCATACGTGGAAAGGATGGCAAATATAGATGGGTCTCCAACAAAGGTAAGGTCGTTGAGTATTCTGAGGAAGGAGAGCCACTTCATATTGCCGGTGTTCTAGTGGATATATCTGAAAGGAAAGAAGCTGAAGCAGCCCTGCTGGCTGCAAAAAAAACAGCTGAAGAAGCAAGCCGTACCAAGAGTGAGTTCCTTGCCAATATGAGCCATGAGCTGCGTACTCCTCTAAATTCAGTTATCGGATTTGCAGATATACTGGCAGAAGAAACATTTGGTTCCCTTAATGGTAAGCAACAAAGGTATGTTGGCAATATCTCCAAGAGTGGAAGACATTTGCTCAGTCTTATCAATGATATTCTAGATCTTTCCAAGATTGAAGCCGGAAAGATGACACTTCATCCGGAAAAATTCGAAATAGGTGATTCACTGGATGAGATTAAATCAATTATTTCTCCACTGGCTCATAAAAAGGATATCAATCTTGAAATCAACATGGTTCCTGATGCAATTACAATAAATGCAGACAAAGGAAAATTCAAACAGATTATCTATAATCTTTTGAGTAATTCTATCAAGTTTACAGACAATGAAGGCTCTGTTTTTATCTACGTCACTTTGCAGGGTGATTGTGTACGTGTCGAAATAAAGGATAATGGAATAGGTATATCAAAAGAGAATCAGGAAAAACTCTTCAAGGCATTCACCCAGATAGATTCATCAAGCTGCAGGGTTTATGAGGGTACGGGGCTTGGTCTTGTCCTGGTTAAAAATTTCATAGAACAGCATCATGGAAATATATGGGTTGAGAGTGAGATAGGTTCTGGTTCTTCTTTTATCTTTGAGATACCTATTGATTTTGATGCAAGTTCTCCTGTCTGTGTCTCTGAATCCAATGGTGAAACTACTGAAGAGTATGAGGTAAGTGGGACAGTCTGTCCAATAACATCCGGAATTAAAAGTGTTGAAAATGAAGATAACTACCGTCCACTCATTCTTGTGGTTGAAGATGATAAAAAATCTCAGGAAATTCTTTCTTTTACATTAAGGGATGCAGGTTACAATGTCAGGTTTGCAGATAATGGAAAAGAGGCTCTTGAATTTGCAAAGAAACTTCATCCTTTCGCAATCACCCTTGATATAATGATGCCTGAAATGGATGGATGGGATGTTCTCAGGAATCTTAAAAAGGAAAAAGGAACCGAGGACATACCAGTCGTTATTGTTTCCATAGTGGATGAAAGGGATCTGGGTGTGATATGGGGAGCCTTTGATTATTTCGTAAAACCAATTGACAGGGAAGGACTTCTTTCATCACTTGACAGACTAAAGACACTTAAGTCATTTGAAAAGGTGAATGTACTTGCCATAGACGATGAACCTTCTGTGCTGGAACTCATGGATTCCATGCTTTCAACGGAAGGCTACAACGTGATTGTGGCTTCAAGTGGCAAAGAAGGTATTGAAAAGGCGCTTAAATCCTCTCCTGATGTAATTATACTTGATCTCATGATGCCGGTAATAGATGGTTTTGATGTTATCAAAGAATTAAAGAAGCATCCAAGTACCATTGATATTCCTATAATAGTCTGTACTGCAAAGGATCTTGATGTTCATGAGAAAGACGAACTTGATAAGAATGTGTCTTTTATAATGCAGAAAGGAATATTCAAAAAGCAGGATCTTCTTTCTTGCATCAGGAATGTGGAAAATCTTTCATCAAAGGCAGAAAAGGAATGAGCTGAAGTACTCATTCCTGTGGAATATTATCCATCTGAAGTTCGAATTCATCGGTAATTCCATTTACATCCACTGTATAGGTACCCTTTTCAAGACCGTACACCTCAAGAGCAATGGTTTCTTCAAATGGAACAAGTGCTTCAGTGCACATTTCATCTGCCGGTCTTATGGTTGTTATTTCAACTGTAAAACTCTTTGTTTCTTCATCATATGAGACTGTTTTCTCATTTATGGATGTGCATCCATCAGGCAGGTATCCTGTTGCAGTCACATGCACCTGGACAGGAAATGATTCAAGTATCAATATCTGTATGTTTTCTACGGTTGCATCCCCGTAAATGTACTTACTGCTGTTTTCTTCAGTAAGAACTGACTCATTGTCAGGGATTTCCGGTGGTTCGGCACATCCCAGTGTAAAAGTGGCAATAGTAACCAGTATGATTGTTAACAGTACTAATATACCTACAAATGTGTTGTTATTTTTCATAGACTCCTCACGCCCCCATAAGTCTAAATGAATCTAAACAGATAAAACATTTACTTTAACTTCGAATCAGTTTGAACTTAATGTAAGTTTCAAAGAGCTTAAAAAAGTTTATAAATATTTATGATTAATCCGCTGTTTTTGCAGATGGCAATGTAAAAATAAAAGTGCTTCCTTTGCCAGGTTCACTTTCAGCAGTAATCTTTCCGCCGTGTAGCTCTACAAGTTCTTTTGAAAGTGCAAGACCAAGTCCTGTTCCTTCATAAGTTCTAGATTCAAAGGATTCAAGCTGTGTAAATGGTTTGAACAATCTCTCTAACCCATCAGGTGCAATTCCAATTCCAGTGTCTGAAACAGATATCTGGATAAATTTCCCGTCATTTTTTGTTCCTATTGTCACCGAACCTCCTTCATTGGTGAATTTGATGGCATTACCCACAAGGTTATAGAGTATCTGCTTCAGTTTTGCCCTGTCAGCATATGCATATTCATTCTCAGGCCAGGGTGAAACATCAAGCTTTATTTCTTTTCTGCTTGCAATATGCTGAAGTGTGGCGATGATTTCTGCATAGGTTTCAACCAGTAATACATCTTCTTTATATAGTTTCATTTTCCCGGATTCTATCTTTGAAATATCCAGAATCTCGTTTATGATGTTAAGCAGGTGTTTTCCACTGTGGGAAATGTTTGACAGATATCCTGCCTGTTTTTCGTTAATATCTCCTGCCACCTGACTTCTCATCATGTCTGCAAATCCAATCACAGAATTTAGCGGCGTACGCAACTCATGACTCATATTGGCAAGGAACTCGGTCTTAGTCCTGTTTGAAGCTTCCGCATTAATTTTTGCCTGAAGTATCTCTTCTTCTGCTTTTATCCTCCCCGTGATATCTGTGCACATTGTAAGAATACGATTATCTGGTATTATCAGTGCTTCGATAACAAGATAAAATTTAGTTCCATTTTTATTTTCTACTTCAAATTCACCGGAGAATCGACCATTAGTTTTCAGTTGCTTGAAATTGTTTTCATGATGGAGTTTTTCATTTTTTGGGAACAGATCGTAAAAATGCATATTTAGTATTTTCTTTCTGGAATAGCCTGTAATTTTACAGGCCGCAGGATTTACATCTATGCATTTTCCTTCAAAGTCAATAACAAAAATAGGCTGAGGTGAAGCATTTACATATGTCCTGTATTTTTCCTCACTTTCCTGCAATGCCTTTTGTGCCATCCTTTCCCTGTGGATGTCAACAGCCATTTCAAATCGGACCATTCTCCCATCTGGCCATTCGATGGCTTTGTCGATGCAACGATACCAACGCTTGGTTTTGATGTTCTGTATCTCCCATACATGAGTTTTACCAATATTCTCTTCAAATATCAGATGATTAGTACAGAATGCACAGGGTGAATCGAATCCCTGAAGGGCACTGTAGCATTTTTCACCGATTATATTCTCTCCCATATCTTTTTTGATTGCCCTGTTGGCAAAAAGAAGTTCATAGGTAACAGGGTCAGCAACATATGCAGGGTCATCGAAGGCTTCAATTACCGAAAGAAGTTGTTCATGAGCTCTGGTAAATTCTTCTTCTTCTTTTCTTTGCAGTGTTATGTCCCTGCTTATTCCCATTGTGCCAATAAATTCGTCTTTTTCAGTATAAAGGGGTGCTTTATAAGTTTCAAATAACCTTTTAGTTCCATCGGGAAAAGTAATCAACTCTTCATTTATATGGGGTTGTTTTTCCATGATGATTTTTTGATCAATTCTTCTAATTGCGTCTGCATCCTTTTTGCTTAGTATATCATAATCAGTTTTCCCAATAATCTCTTCTATTTTCATTCCAAAGGATTTTGCCAGTTCTGCGTTACAAAGGAGAAACTTTCCATTTTCGTCTTTCCAATGGACAAGTTCAGGTACAGAGTTCACTAATCTTTCAAGCAGAACAGTTTTTTGGAGTAATTCCTTTTCCTTTTCTTTTTTAAAAGAATCAAAAGATAGTTCCATCTCTTTAACTCGGTTTTTAAGTTCCAGATTCTCTTTTTTAACTTCCCTGAACGATATGTTATCCTCTGTCATAACTATTCCTGGAATTAAATAGATGAATTATTTCTTGATAAAATCAATAATTTCGATTATGAGTTCCATAGTTTCCTCAATTTTAAGAGCCTGGATATTTTCTCTTTTAGGGATAGCTCCGAAACTATGGGACTCCGGTTTTTTCTTTGGTTCCATGGGACCGATGAGTTCTATTAAATAATCAATAGCTTCAGGGTTTATATTGAAGTCCTGTTTTTTATCAGAGAGTGCTTTTAGTAGTTCATCCGTATCCCTGAAGTCCTCTTTCAGATAATCATAATAAAGGGATCTGTGGCCTTCTCCTGCAAGGGGAAAATTGCTTCTTATAAGATCTACAAGAAGGCTGTTTATGAGTCTTTTTGATAGTTCAAGACTTGCCATGTAAAAACCCTGTTTATAACAGCTATTAATTTCCGTGCGTATGGAATTGTAATGATCATCGAAAAAATCGATATCTATTAGCTTATTTTGTTTTACAATAGAAGATGAATCCACTCTATTTATAGGGTTTATTTTTACAAAGCTTTCCATTTCAAATGTAAAATCACTGCTTCTTGCTACAGATGTCTCCAAAATGGACATCTGTTCTTTCAGCCTTTTAGTGATAATTGAATCAGTATAGCTTTTTGGCCTGTCCTTAAAATAGATGCCATGAATATAATCCTGTACAGTATATGTGTATTCGTTCATTCCCGTACGTTTGTTAGTGTGATACAGACTTTCAAATCTGGTAGCTTTGTCAGGTACCATACTCCGAATGAGTGGAAGACATTTTGCATACCATTTTACATATTCAGAAGTGAAAATATTCCGGTTTTTCTGGTATTCATGCTCGTTATTCGCAGGCATTTCTTCCAGCAGTTCCAGTAGTTTTTCTCCTTTACTCACAAGTTCTGAAATGTCTTTCCTTGAAATGTCATTTGGATTCTTTTCCATCACGTATTATATTACATTTCTTATAATATATAATATATATTCACTAAAATTAGGATGAACAGTATTTTATTCTATCGTACCAACATATTTCATATATTTTGGATAGAAGGAGTGTTGTAGAAATGGATGTTCTGTGGCTTGATCAGTCTGATGTTAAAAATGTAATCAATATGCCTCTTACCCTGTCTGCTGTGGAAAATGGTTTCAGGGAACATGGACTTAAAAAGGTACAGATGCCTCCAAAGTCTTATCTCTATTTTGAAAATCACAATGGAGACCTGCGTACCATGCCATCGTTTATGGAAGTAAAAGATATTGCAGGTGTAAAAATAGTCAATGTGCACCCTGATAACCGTGAAAAAGGACTTCCAACTGTGATGGCCGTCATAGTTCTCAATTCCACAGAAACCGGTGCTCCTCTTGCTATCATGGATGGTACACATGTAACTGACATGAGGACCGGTGCTGCAGGCGGAGTTGCTGCAAAGTATCTTGCACGAAAAGATTCCCATGTGGTTGGAATGGTTGGCACAGGAGGCCAGGCACGAACTCAATTGCTTGCATTGTCAGAAGTAATGGATATCGAGGAAGTTAAGATTACATGCAGAAATACTGGTCATTGTGATTCCTTTGAAAAGGATATGAAAAAAGTAGTCCGCTGCGACTTTAAGCGAAAGCAGAGTATTAAGGATGTATGTGACTGCGATGTCCTTGTTACAACAACACCTGTAAGAGAGCCGGTTGTAAAAGCTGAATGGATACATGAAGGCACACATATTAATGCCATCGGTGCTGATGCTGTGGGTAAACAGGAACTGGAGTCCTCTATCATGAAAAAGGCAAGGATAATTGTAGATGATATCGTACAGGCATCGCATTCCGGAGAGGTAAATGTGCCACTGTCGCAGGAAGTAATCTCAGAATCAGACATCCATGCAGAACTTGGAGAAATTGTCGCAGGTGTTAAAAAAGGTCGCCTGTCTGACGATGATATTACAATATTTGATTCCACCGGGCTTGCAGTACAGGATCTTGTGACTGCTAATATGGTATATACAAAAGCTCTGGAGCTGGGAATTGGGAAGAAGGTAAAGTTGTTCTGAAATTTAAAGCAGGATTTTTCTACATTAATTTACCTATAAGGTTCATATTTTTTCGTATATGTCTCCGGTGTCCAGATTTTCGATATTATAGGCCGTCATTATCATGCCATATACTCCGATTTTCCCTCCATGACTCATTTTGCCTGTAATTCGAAGTCTGTCATTTTTTATAACCGGGCAGATTCCTGAATATAGAACAACAAGCCTGTGGTCGTTATGTTCCACTGAAAAAACGCTTACATATTTGTTATTCAGCCATCCGAATACAATAATAAATGGTATTCCTAAAAATGAAGTAAGTCTGTTGACAATGTTTGAGTCTGTGACTGCATACGCTTCTATGGTTTCTTCTTCATCCATTCTTAAAACGCTCATTTTCTTTATTTTAGAAAAAGTTAGATTATTTTCAAGTTAATAGACAATAGGTCGTAATAAATTTTATCATATATCTTAATTTCTTGGTAATATTTAATGTGTATACTCTTATTTCTTCTCTGTTTTTTCCAGAGCTTTTCAGAACTGCTAAAAAGCTGTCTATGTTCGCAGTTAAACACAATGCTTAAATACTGATATGTCATACATATGTAGTGTTAAGGCTACATATGCAGGATGATATATTCCTGCGATACAGGAAGGTGTAAAAAATGAAAAAAACTACAACAATCCTCCTTGCTGGAATGCTTATTATGGCAATTGCAGGGATTGGGATGGCAAGCGCAGCAACAGATGATACTGATGACACTACTTTCTTCGCACAGATGTCCAGATGGGCTGGACAATGTGTCGGATATGCAAATGGATACATGAACGGTTATGGATATGCAGACTGCCCGGTTTATGGATCATATGTAACTGATGGAGCAGCAGCTGATATTGAAGTAGACAATATAGATGATGCTATTACTATTGCAGAAGATGTAACCGGACAGGATATATCAGAATCAAGTGTCTACCAGATGGGAAGATGGTGGGTATTTACTTACACAGAAGATGATACTGTAAAACAGGGTCGTATAGATGCCTACACTGGCGAAGTAATCGAAGACTTCTATGCAGATGCCACATATCAGGGCCAGTACTATCAGGGTGGACGTGGCATGCGTGGTGGAAGCTACGGTGGTTCCGGCGGCTGCGGTTATAGGTACTGATAAGTGTCTCCAGGATTCAATAAACAAGTGTGGAAGGTAGAAAAGTAGTAATACTCATCTTTCCATATAATTCCTTATTAGAAATATAATTTTTAAATTTTTAAGGGTGAAACTAATTATGTATGATATGATGGGCACTGGCATGTATGGTTTTGGAATATGGGGTCTGCTTTTGAACATAATAATTATCTTTTTAGTTGTCTGGGTGACAGTTACACTTCTGAATAAGTCCGGTTCAGGCGGCTCAGAAAACAATGAACGTCTTGCCAGGGTTGAAAAGGATGTAGAGGACGTCAAAAAAATGGTTCAGGATATAAAGGATAAACTTGATGATATTTAGATCAATTATCCGTTCTCTTATTTAAGATTACAGAACTAAGTACGGCAGGTTCTCAGATGACAAAAACACTTCAGCAAATAATAACTATCGGAGAAGCTATTTCTCATCCGGTCAGGTTAAAACTCCTGTATCTGCTCTCAGAAAGGGAGAGATACATATATGATCTGGCAAAGGATCTTGATCTGTCACGTCAGGTCATCCAGCTTCACCTGAAAAGGCTGGAAAAAGCCGGTTTTGTTGAAAGTGACCTGAGACTTGAGGATAATGATAACCGTGCCAAGAAATTCTACAAACTGAAAGAGTTCGATGTTGATATTTGCCTTAAAGACCTGGATGAAATATTCAGTTAATTTTTTCTTCCATTTTCTGCTTTCGCACAAAAAGCAATCTTTTTATTTTGAATTCATTTTTAGTTGAAATCTGCTATTGCATACTAAATATATCTCATTGGTATGATCTATAAATCGTGCTGGGATAAACTTCTCTTATTATATCTATTGTAGTAATTTTATATGGTGCACAATATCACAACTGTTATATACTTCTCACGCATTTTAAAGCCAACAAGATCGGTTCAATGCTGAAAGAAATTTCTGACATATTGCATATCTGCACATAAAGCAATATGGAGTTCTGTCATGTTCTTTCGGTGTCTGGTCCGAATGGTGGTACGCATGAAAACAAAAACGAATTTCAATGTTAAGAGAGTCTTCGCTCTCTCACTCGTAAGTATTTTTCTTCTCACAGCAACACTGTCGATGACAGCAATGGCTACTGAAGACACAGTTGTCATCCCTTATGGTGATTCTGGTTACAAATACAAGATCATTGACAAAGATGAATCAGATGACTTTACAACCTTTAATTTTGATGATTCCGAATTTGCTTCAGGAATTGCAGGTTTTGGTTCAATCTATTCTGGTTGTGTTCTCACAGATGAACAGTATGTAAAGACGGAATGGCCAGTTAACACATATATTGCTGTAAGAAAGGAACTCAATCTTCCTGCAGGCACAAGTAATATGAAGATTTCTGTTGCCATTGACAACGATGTTCAGATTTTTGTCAACGGTGTGGATGTATCAAATGGTATGCAGACACATGAAGGATGTCCAAGTTTGGGCAGTTTTGTGTTTGAAGTAGATGACAGCATACTGTTGGAGGGTACAAACCTTATCGCAATTAAGGGAAGAGACCGCGGAACAGCAAGTTTCCTTGACATCAAGGTCACAGCAGATGTTCCAAACACAGAGGAAATACCAGAATTCCCAACAATTGCTCTGCCAATAGCTGCAATTATTGGACTTGCTTTCGTATTCAAAAGAGAGTAAACATTAATTGGCGAATAATAACTTCGCCATATATTTTTCAATTTTTTGCTCTTTATTCCTTTTTATCATTCTGAAGCATCTCCTTAGTGCTTTTTCGCAAGAACTCTTATATCATGACATCTAACTTCTTTCAGGGAAGTAAAAAGAGGAAGTATAGCATGCTTACAAAGCAGGAAAAGTTCTGGGAAAGGGATAATTTCCTGGTTATTACAGATGGTACGAAACCTGCCATTAAATGGACAATTGATGAACTTAAAAAAAGAGGGAGAGCAGTTACAGTGCTTGATTACTCTGATAAGCCAGTTGAAGGTTCAATCCAGAATATACCAGAGGTTCCTGATGGTGTAAGGAATGTGGTTATAGGCATTACGAAACGGGAACCTGCAAGAGTTATTGAGAAGCTGGCTGAAAAGGGAATTATTGATTTCTGGGTTCACTGGAAGACTGATACCTGTGATGTTAATCACCTGGAATATGATCCAAATCTCAGGATAATCACCGGAAGATGTCCTATGATGTATCTTGGAAGCGGAGCAAGTATTCATGGGTTTCACAGACTTATGGCTAAAACCTTAGGCAAGTTTTAGGTACATATTAGGCAAATACTAGTTTGTCAGATCTTATATTGGTTAAATCTGGCATTTGGACATTTAATTATCCAGCATCCTCCAAAAATATAAAAAGAAATAGTAACATATTTTATATTGGGTGAAGATGACAGGATGGTAAATACACTGTCACATCTGGGAATCGGGTTACTGATAGCATCAGTTGCAGGACTAAATAAAAGGCAGATAAAAATAGTTGCTTTCATGTCAATACTGCCTGATCTGGATTTCATATTGAATGTATTATTCCTTGCAATAGACGGACACCTTAATCACCAGGTGTATAACGTTCTCTACTATATGATGGGTCACAGGGAGTTCATGCATTCCCTTATTTTTGCCTTGTTTGTAACAATTTATATATGGTATCGGGAAAAAGACCGGATGCTTATTATCGCTTCAGGTGCTGCCATACTGAGCCATATATATCTGGATTATGTTACAAGCTGGAAAATGAGGCCACTTTTTCCTTTCATAAAAGAAACGTCAACAATAGGTGCAATTGATTTCTTCGATCCCCTGATCACGGTCATATCATTTATACCGCTGTTCTATATTATGCTGGGTCGTGTCCGTGCAAACAAAAACAATGGTGTTTTTGGTAATAGAAATAATTCATCTTCAAAAGTAAATTCTCATATACGCTCGCTTCTTCAGGTAAATGGTGGCTGGTTTAATGGTAGTTCAAAAGGTGAACACAGGTCGCTTTACAGGAAATTACTGACAATATTTGTCATATGGTGCGTTTTCAATCCGCTTGCAAAAGCAGTTTTGGTTTCAGATCTTGAAAAGACAGAAGGTCACGAAATCAGCTATCAGGATTCTTATCCTATTTCTCCTGGAATCTTTCTTTCAGCTTATGAGTTCAATGAGACCACATATAAAATACTCATTTCAAATTACTGGTCTGGTGTGGATAAAGAAAGATTTGTGGACAAGTGTTATTGTGATCAGGATTCCTCTGCTACGTACATAACAAGAGCGCAGTTACTGTATAATTCAAGTCTTCCGGGAGAGGTAGACTACCCGGTGTATAATGTTTCCACTTATGATTCCAATGTCACTGTAGTTCTAAGTGATGCACGTAATCCTTTTGCTCAGTACTGGGCTTATTTTAAGACTGAATATATTTTTGTATTCTATACTGATAGCGAAAATTATGATGTTTATCTGAAAAGGAATGTTCAGTATAACAAACCACTGCCAGTGGGCATGTTTGAGTGATTCTGTGAACATGATGTTCAGTATTAAGTACATGCTAATTTTATTCATGTACATCATTCTAAATATAATAACAAACTACTTTTATATGAGTTCATATAATGTAGTGATTGCAGTCAATTACAAGGAGATTGTGACATTGAGGGAAAATGAGAGCAATTTGGTTATGGATATTAAAATTCATGAGTTCGTTGACAAGGACACATGGCAATTGCACCTTGCTTTGCATGCAAATAATCTGCTGCTTGGCGTAGCATTTGCAAACCTTGGCAATTCGAAGTATGATAACGAAACCGTGGTAGCGGCAATACAGAGCCTTAAGAACGAGTATTACAAGGCAATCGGATCTCCCATGAGATACAAAAATGGAAGTCTTACATTTCTGCCTGCTGACCCGGGAATCGTCGCAAAAGAGTCACAAAAAGCATCTGAAATGGAGATAAAACATGTCTGCACAACAGAAAAAGCAGTGGCTATATCACATTAATATAAATGCTGGCACCAACGATCCCCTCAGATAAATGCACCCTCTTGCATTAACTAAATTGTTTGCTTTCAACCGCCAGCATTTATATTCTCCTAAATATAAATGAAGTGCGAAAGCAAGCATCTGAGTTCTTTTCTCTTAATTATTCTTTCTCTTAACTATTCCGGGTCTTAGTTTCTAAGTTTTTTATTTTGTTTTATGATTTTTACCAAAGAGTATACGTATTTCCTGCACAACACTTTTTACATTATAATTTCATAATGAAAATAGGAGGAGTAGGAAATGCTGGATGACGATCTCGATAGTCTTCTTGATACAAAGCCTTCAGAAAGAGAAAGGGTCAAAGCCGAACATGAACTTGCTCACAAGGCAGCTTCACATCCAATAAGACGTCAACTTATCAGGGCAATTGGTGTATTTGGAGCTACAAGGAGTGAGATTCTGGAAAATACGGAGCTTGATGAAAAGGTGTTCAAGTATCACACAGAGTTTCTTATTAATGGGGAATTCCTGAATCTTATAGAGGACAAATATTCCTTGAGTGACAAAGGAATAGAACTTCTCGAATGTATCTGAGTCAGGGGGTAAATCATGGTTCAACTCAGACAATTTAAACTTTTAGTCAGTTGTATATTGATTCTGGTTCTTTCAGTTAGTGGATGTACTGAAGATTCACAGCAGAAGCAGCAAGAAACCAATACATCAGATGAAGCTACTGTTTTTGACGGAAAGGAACTGACTCCCATTTCAGAACAACGAAATAATGGGATTAAAGGTACCCAGTACATAGATAAGGACACATACGAACTCAGGATTTATGGAATGGTGGATAAGCCCATGAGCTTTACTTATGATAAGTTGCTTGCATATCCTTCAGTTTCAAGGTTCGTGCGCATGGATTGTGTTGAAGGATGGGGATTCGATGCAAAATGGACCGGTGTAACCATGAACACATTGTTCAACGAGACCGGTGTAAACAACAGTGCAACTACAATTATATTCTACTCAGCCGATGGCTATTCCACAAGTCTTGATTTTGATTACATTGTGGACAATGACATCATGCTTGCCTATGAACTAAACGATATCACTCTGCCCGCAGACAGGGGATTTCCACTACAGCTTGTAGCTGAGAGTAAATACGGCTACAAATGGGCAAAATGGATTACTTCAATAGAGGTTACCGATGAGCCTTACAAAGGATACTGGGAAACTGCCGGCTACAACAACAACGCAGATGTTGGTGGACCTGCATTTGAAAGATAATTTGCAGGCCGGAACGTTAATTTATATAACCTGAAGCTGTAAATATAGCTCAAATGGCTCCAATGGACAGCATCATCTCAATTAACGGTCTTTCAAAGAGCTTCGGGCGAAGGAAAGCATTGAGCAATATCAACCTTGAGATCAAAAAAGGTGAGTTTGTTACAATATTCGGTCCTAACGGAGCCGGTAAGACCACTCTTCTCAAAATAATGTCCACAATCATCACTCCTTCCAGGGGAAGTGTGCTTGTTAATGGAATTGATGCCAAAAAGCACCCTGATAAAATAAGGGGAATGATTGGTGCTATTTCACACGATACTTATCTTTACGATGAACTGACAGCAAGGGAGAACCTTGTTTTTTTTGCCCGGATGTACGGAATTGAGAATAATAACATCGACTCAAGAGTTGATTCCATTCTGAAAAGTGCAAATCTTCTTCAGCGTTCCGATGAGCGTGCCGGTTCATTTTCAAGAGGAATGAAACAGAGGCTTTCAATTGCAAGGGCACTTTTGCACCAGCCTGAAATTTTACTCATGGATGAGCCATATACTGGACTCGACCAGCATGCTGCTGCTAATTTTGAGCGTGTGCTCATGAGTACCGGAGATTCTGATGTTACAAGGATTATGATAACCCACAATATCGAGCGTGCTTTTGAACTATGCGACCGCATGCTCATAATGGATAGGGGAGAAATTTGCTTCGATAAACTAAAAACTGAAATTAAAAGCTTGGAAGAGTTCAAAGAAAGGTACCTTTCCATAGTGGAAAAGGATACCGATGCAGAGGGCATTAGTAACGTCTAAAGTACTGTGGTGAGATTATGAAGAAAAGCCTCTACATTGCAGCAAAGGATCTCAGGTCGGAGTTTCGCACAAAACAGATGCTCAATTCCATGCTCATCTTCTCGCTTATCGTTATAGTTATTTTCAGCATCTCATTCGGTGATGTTCTAAGCCAGACAGAACTTGTTGGAAAACTTGCTCCCGGCATTCTCTGGGTGGCTTTCACCTTTGCAGGAACCCTTGGACTTTCACGTTCTTTTGCAGGTGAGATGGAAAACGGTTGTCTTGAAGGACTGAAACTCTCACCTATCGACAGAAGCTCAATCTACATCGGGAAAACAATATCAAATGCTGTCCTGATGTTCATTGTTGAATTGCTCACAATACCAATCTTCATCGTTTTGTTCAACTACAACATCAGTGGTATTCCGGGACTTGCACTTGTAATCTTCCTGGGAACTTTCGGTTTTGTAAGTGTTGGAACCCTGCTTTCAGCATTGTCAGCAAGCACAAGAGCAAGGGAAATAATGCTCCCGGTTCTTTTGTTGCCATTAATAATTCCTGTGATAATTCCTGCTGTCATGGCAACAGGGTCAATACTCACAGACGGTGGAATTGGTAGTATTGCTTCGGAACTCAGGTTGCTTGTTGTGTATGACCTGATATTCTTTGTTGTGGGACAGCTTGTGTTTGAATATACTGTGATGGATTAGGAATTCTGAATTATCAGAATTGATTCCTATCACATTAAAAAAGAAAATTCAACATTTATTCAGGTCTGACATATACAAAACATCATGGCATAATCTGTTGATCAGACTTTTATCATGGCTAACAACGAGAACTCCGATATCCAGTTCTTCAACGATGCCTAAAATGCTCTGCCATATCTGGGCCTGTGTAATGGCATCTACCATGGTTGTAATCTCATCAGCTATCAGGAATTTTGTTTTTGGTCCAAGGGCCCTTGCAAGAGCAAATCTCTGTAGCTCCCCCCCTGAAAGTTCATTAGGCCACCTGTTAAGCCAGTTCTCCTTAATTCCAAAAGCATCCAGAATATCTGGGGAAACATCATGTCCTTCTTTCAGTATATCCTTCATTTTCCATTTAGGATTAACAGCTTTTTCAGGGTGCTGAAAGATTAACTGTACAGGATTATATCCATTAGATGAGATTTTATTTCCGTCTACACTTACATTCCCATTGTAGTTTTTCTCATATCCAGCCAGTATCTTGCTTAAGGTTGATTTGCCACATCCGCTGTCTCCCACCAGTCCCAACACCTCTCCGCTGCCCAGAGAAATGTCCACATCCTGTAGGATCAAATTGTTCTCTTTGTATCCGAAACTGATATTTTCGCCTTTAAGATACATTATTGCACCTCACCATGCCGCCGTTGAACATTTTTAACTCAGGAACGCACTTTGAGCAAACTTCTCCTCTTGTAGTACATCTTTCATAAAAGAAACATCCTTCAAGCACTTCATCCTGCATTGGTTGATGACCTTTTATAGCCTGGAACTTGTTTTGTGGCAGGGCATTCCATAGTGCCTTCGTGTATTGATGCCTTAGTTTTTCCCCTTCCCCTGAAAAGTCATCTGTATTTGCAATTTCCAGAATTGTACCAGCGTAAAAGATAGCGATCTTATCAGAGATTTTTAGTGCAGCTTCAATATCGTGGGTTATGAGGATAACTGCATATCCTTTGTTTGCCATATCCTTGAAATATCCCAGAGTTTCATTCAGGTTCTTTTCATCCAGTCCAGGTGTTGGTTCGTCTGCTATCACAATCTTTGAGGAACTCATCACAGCAGTTGAAACAAGGACTCTTCTTATCATTCCTCCTGAAAGTTCATGAGGGAACATCTTTTCTACTTCAGGTTTCAGGTCATATTTCTTGAATATCTCTCTCTGAAGCTTCTTCCTTGATTCTGAATTCTTATCATCAACACTTCCTATGACCTGACTGGAAATTCTCATCAAAGGATCAAGATATGTGGTTGATTGTGGAATTAGGACAATTTCCTTACCTCTGAGTTCCTCTTTTTCTTTCTGAGTTAGATTCTGGCCATTGTATTCCATAGTGCCAGTAAGCTTTGCGTTTGATGGAAGAATACCTAAAATAGAATGTGCCAGGAGACTTTTCCCGGAACCGCTGGACCCAACAACAGCTAGAATCTCACCACTGTAAGCTTCCATGCTCAAATTGGATATCACTTTTAGCTCTGTTTGCCTTAGTCCCGCAGCATATTGAATGAAAGAAAGGGAAATATCCTTGACCTTTAGCAGGGCTTCAGATTTCTCCTTTTTTTCAGCGTTAATTTGAGATGTATTTGTCATACTTCACCTCTTTAATAATTTGATTGACTTATTGTTTGATAGATTGATTTACCGATAATTCATGATTTGTTTTCACTTACTCATGTGCTCTTTTCGGGTCCAGTATCTTTCCCATATTTTCTCCGATCAGGTCAAATGCAAGAATTACGATCAGAAGTGATAATCCCGGGAAAAATGCAAGCCACCAGTATCCTGCTGACAGATACTTCATTGATTCTGACAGGATAATGCCAATTGCAGGCTGATGTGGTGAAAGCCCGAAACCAAGGAAAGTTACTGAAGCCTCGTGCAGTATTGCATGTGGGAACATTATAATGGTACCCAGAACAAATTGAGGAACAAGGTGAGGAAGAATATGTTTCTTAGCTATCCACCATCTGGATTTGCCAAAATTCCTTGATATATGGATATATTCCTGGGTTTTTATCTGCTTGATTTCTGCTCTTACAACACGTGTGAGACTTGTCCAGTGTGTTAATGCAACAGCCATGATAACACCTGTTGCTCCTCCTCCAAGTCCTATGGAAATCAAAATAATCAACAGAAGATGTGGTATTGAAAGGAATAAATCAACCAGCCATGATACAATTGAATCCTCGATTTTACCTATGCTGGAAAATAAACCTAAGATCACACTGAACACAGTACTGATAGAGGAAGCCAAGGCTCCGATGACTATACTTAATCCCAGTCCTCCAAGAGTTCGCACAAACATATCCCTTCCCATCCAGTCAGTCCCAAATGGGTGTTCAAGAGAAGGTGCAAGGTTCTTTGATTGAAAATCAGTTGACAATGCATTATCGTCTATGAATGAACTGGAAATCACAATTGAAAGTAATAATAAAGACAGACAACTTATCAGCATGATTGTTTTCTGGCGCAGGTTGAACCCTTTAAACAGTCCCCTGTTAACATTTGCAACAGCAGTGCTCATGTTCTCCTCTCCTGCTGTTTTATTCTGGGGTCTACAAATTCATAGATTATATCTGCTATCAGGTTTCCTGAATAGACGAACAATGCGCTGATGATGACAATTGCCAAAAGTAGAGGAACATCAGATCTTAAACCTGCTGCAACAGCAGCCTGACCGATACCGGGATATGAGAATACCTGCTCAACAAGAACGGCTCCACCAAATAATTCGCTGAATCCTAAGAACTGTAATGTAATGGCAGGAAGTGCAACATTTCTTATCCCATGTCTTTTTATCAGGTCAAATCCTGTTTCTCCTCTTGCCTTTGCAAATAGCACATAATCGCTTTCCATGACCTCTATCAATTTTTCACGAGTGAACATCGCGATAGAGGCAACTCCAAGTAAGCTCAGGGTTACAGTCGGAAGGATCAAATGATGAATGCGGTCAAAAAAGGTCACATCTTCACTTGCAACACCTATGGGCACACTGAGCCCTACAGGGAACCATCCTAAATTCACAGCAAATATCAGTAAGAATATCAATGCCAGCCAGAATGTAGGAGCGGCAAGCAGAATATAACAGTAAACTTTTATTGCTTTGTCAATCAGGGTTCCGTTTTTCATTCCTGCTAGTATTCCTAAAGCAAAACCCAGAACTCCTGATAGCAACCATGAAGAAGCCATAAGTATAAGAGAAGCTGTAAAACGTTCTTTAACAACCTCAGTCACAGGCATCCTGTATATCAGTGAAGTGCCTAGATCTCCTTTTAGTAAATTTTCAGCCCAGTTAAGGAACTTTTCATGAGCAGGAGTGTTTACACCCCAATATTCTTCCAGCTTTGCTTTTTGTTCCGGCTGAATACTCATTTCCCCTATATAGGCCCTGACCGGATCGATGGGTGATTGCTCCACGATCCAGAAACTGGCTATGCAAACAACAATTAAAAGAAAAACTAATTTGAGGGTTTTTTTCCCCATAAAAATACTTAATTTCCTGTAATTCACAATTTTTAACCTCCAATATCCATTCCGGCAAGTTTGTGGTTTTGTGTGATTTCTTGTGGATTTGATTTTTGAAAAGCCAATTAAATCATTAAAAAAGGTTAAACTGAGGATAATTTATCCTCAGTTTCACGAAACCTCAAATTTAGTTTTCCGTGCGTTTCCATTCCAGGATATTTCCAAAAATATCAGCGCCGTGTGGCTGTATTTTAGGAGTTCCTATGTCAAGGTCCTCATCCATGATATAGAGGTAATCAAGTGTTGCCATCCACATCCAGGTAGCATCGCCTTTTGGAGAGAATCCTGTTTCACCGTCCCATGCTGCCAGTTGCCAGTTCTCATTTGCAATATCCTGGTCTGAGCTGGTAATTGCGTTTCTTAAATAGGAATCTACGGTCGGGTTGCTGTACATTATTATGTTGTTGTAGCTTGAAGGATCGTAGCTTTCACTGTAGTATTTCAAGTATAGGTCGGTTGGGTCAAGTGAACCGTAACCGAAAACAACAGGGGTTGAAAGAGCAAGGGTATCGATTTTGTCCCAGCTTGCACCCTCAGGAATTATATTGATTCCAAGCTCCTTTGCTTCCTCAGAAACAGCAACAGCGAGAGCCTGCCTTTCCTGTGCACTGGCAGCGTACAGGAGAGTAAATTCAGCCTTAACGCCGTCCTTTTCTACAATGCCATCACCGTCAGTATCTTCCCATCCGGCATCGCTTAATATTTTCTTTGCTTCCTCAACGTTTCCGTCTTCAATAATAGCTTCTTCATTTCCCCATGGTAACTTGTCAACACCTGTGAATTCCTCTTCACCCTGTCCGTTCAGTGCACCATCTACCAGAGTCTGCCTGTCAATTCCGATGTTAAGTGCTTTTCTGATAGCAATGTCAGATGTGACATCGTTTCCAATAGCGTATCCATCTTCAGATGTTTCACCTGTGTCTGGCTGTGTAGGGAAACTAATTCCACGGGCATCGATAGACTCAAGAGCTACTATTTTCATTCCGTCAACTTCCTGATTTGCATAGGATGCCGGGATTTCAGCCAGGTCTATCTGACCGGATTTAGCAGCTGCAAAGGCAGTATCTGCTTCCATGAAAACAATGGTGAGTTTTTTGAAGTAAGGTTCATCTCCGTAGTAATCAGGATTTGCTTCCAGAATTACCTGCTGTCCTTTATCCCATTGTACGAACTGGTAAGGACCGGAACCGATTGGATTCTGACCATAATTCTCATCATATGCATGTTCAGGAACAATCCCGATTACTGCAAGTTTGTTGATAAATGTAGCCTGATTATCGTTTAATTTGAATTCAATAGTATTATCATCTGTAGCTGTAGCTTCATCAAGCATTGAAAGATCAACATCTCCGCTTGCATCTGCTGCAGTATTGAATGTGAATGCCACATCTTCAGCTGTAAGTGGCTCACCGTCATGGAATTTTACATCATCCCTTATTGTGACAGTCCATGTTAAACCGTCTTCACTTACTGAGTAATCTATAGCAAGGTCATTTATAAGAGATGCAGTGCTGTCTTTTTTAAAAAGTGTACTCTGGATCAAAGGCTCATGATTATAACCCCAGCCTGTAACTGGATTAAAACCGGATTCAGGTTCTCCACCATGAGTTCCGACTGCAGCAATCAATTCATCTGTTCTTGTTATCGTTTCTTCAGTACCTGCGACTTCCACTGTGCTATCCGTACACCCTGAAATTGCAACTACCCCGATTAATAGCATTCCTGCCAGTAAAATGCCTAATGACTTTTTCATCATAAATGCTCCTGTATAAATTTTCTAGCTTCAACCTGTTTGTTCACATTTTCCGTTGTTTATTTTTGAATTTGAAATCAAAAAATCCAGAAAATGCAGTATTACAAGTATTATTGTTATTTTTATTCAATAAACGAATTGTGATATTTTATCTTTATATTTAATACTTTTGTTATTATTAGTAATACTAGACTTTGCAGAATGCAATTTATGTTCTCTTCTTCACATTTGAATAATACAATCTCTCATCAGGTCCCAACGTTATGGATATAAATTTTGGAGACAATACCCTAGTAACAGGGCAAAGTTCATTGAGGAAACATGGAAGCTAATCTGATATATTCTGATAAACTAGTAGATGTAGATGACAAAGGTATACGGGTTAAGAAGTATTATTTTCCTTTAGGGCAGGCAAAGTTCGTGAAGTTTCAGGATATACTCAGAATAGAGAAACGACAGCCAACTTTAGCTAACGGAAAATGGCGATATTGGGGTTCCGGTGATTTTGTAACCTGGTTCCCTCAGGACTGGAACAGGTCAGGCAGGGATCTTATATTTTTCATCAAAATGTCAACTCAAAGAACTAGAATTGGTTTTACTGTGGAGAATTCTAAAGCTTTTGTCGAAGTTGTGGAGTCTAAAGGATTAAGGATAGAAAATTCATAACAAGTTATACTGGTGTTCTTCAACAATTATTTTCAGCATGTTTGATGTATGAAAAGCATTTAAACAAGGAGTTTTAATTAGGCAGAGGAACAATCATGCTCATTGACGGGAAAAAAGAAAAGATACTTGCAATCATCACGGCTCCTGTTATGTTAATTGCCATCGGGATGATATTTTTCTATGTGCCCCAGATGAAAGGGAATGCCGGTGAGATACTTGACAGCAGTTTCAAGATATTCTATTTCCACCTGCCAATTGCAATGGTATCATATCTTGCGTTCACTGTTGTTTTTATTGCCAGTATAATGCACCTTAAAGGAAACAGCAGCAAATGGGACATCGTTGCCCATTCTGCCGCCGAGGTAGGTGTGGTTTTTGCATTCCTTGTACTTGTAACAGGTTCTATATGGGCCAAAGCAACATGGGGCTGGTACTGGATATGGGAGCCAAGGCTTACAACCTCACTTGCACTTTTCCTTATCTATCTCGCCTACCTGATGCTTCGTCAGGCACTTGAGGAACCTGAAAAGAGAGCACGTCTTGCGGCTGTATTTGGAATTGTAGGTTTCATATCAGTTCCTCTCAGTTTCCTGTCCATCAGGCTCTGGCGTTCAGCCCACCCGCTGATGTTTGGTGGCTCATCATACGGAAGCAGTGGTGGTGGACTTGAAGGAACTTCACTTCAGTTGACACTTGCTGTTAACATGCTTGCTTTTGCTTTGCTATTTACTTCAATGCTGATCTACAGGATCAACAATGAAGCATTGAAGGAAGAGCTTGAAGAAATGAAATACCAGCGTTCCTGAGCTAAGAAAAAGCATATAAGCTCCTGCTATCAATATTAATGCATGTTGTTCGAACCTATTATGCTGGGGAATATGGAAGTTCCTAATCGTTTTGTACGTTCCGCTACCCATGAGTGGATGGCAGAGTCAGATGGCACACCGACCAACAGGATTGGTGATATGTATGAAGAGCTTGCACGTGGAGAAGTCGGGCTTATAATAACCGGATATGCATATGTGAATCCTAATGGGAAAAGTGACAACCTTCAGCAGGGAATCTATGATGACAAATTCATAGAACCTTACAGGAAGATAGTCTCAAGAGTTCATGAGTATGGAAGCAAGATAGTTGTCCAGATAGTTCACGGTGGCAGGCAGACAATGATGACCGCCGACAATCCTGTGATACTGGCACCATCTGCTGTTACAAACAAGAGGAATGGTACTACTCCTGAGGAAATGACCGAGGAAGAAGTGCTTCAGACCATAGAGGACTTTGCCAACGCAGCAAGAAGAGCAAAGGAAGCAGGTTTTGACGGAGTTCAATTGCATGCAGCTCATGGTTTCCTGCTCAGTAATTTTATTTCTCCGTACACAAACAGGCGAAAGGACAGGTGGGGAGGTTCAACTGAGAAGAGGACACAGATTATCCTTGATATCATTGACAGGATACATGAGATGATAGGTGATGAGTTCCCGATACTTGTCAAGCTTAATGCAACCGATGGTTTCCCTGAGGGTACAAAAAATGTTCTTGATGCACCGGAATGTGTAGAGATAGCAAAGATCCTTGCCTCAAATGGCGTTTGTGCAATAGAGGTCAGCGGTGGAATTGTAGAAGCCGGGCAGCAGATGTTCAGAACCAAAATAAACACTGCTGATGCAGAAGCATATTACAGGGGCTATTCTAAAATGATAAAGGAAGCGGTTGATGTTCCTGTAATGGTTGTAGGCGGTATACGCTCAAAGTATGTCATGGAACAGCTATTAACTGACGGATATGTCGATATGGTGTCACTTTGCAGACCTCTTATTTGTGAACCTGACCTTGTATCAAAGTTCAAAAATGGTGATACTGAGGTCGCAAAATGTGTTTCATGTAACCTGTGTTCCGATGAGAGTGGAATTAAGTGCAATTACGATTTTGATAAATCCGACCGTGAACAGTCATAAGACGGTTCCAGTTCATTCAGGAACTCTACAAGGCGGGTGTGGTTTTCAATAACCATGTCTGCCTGATGGAATTTTTCAGCATCAAGGTATGTAGGTACTGCCATACAACATAATCCTGCTTTTTTGGCAGATTCAACTCCCATTGGTGCATTTTCTATCACGATAGCTTCATGGCTTGAAATCCCGAGCATTTCTATTGCTTTAAGGTATGGGTCTGGTTCAGGTTTTCCTCTTTGTACATCATCGGCTGTAACAAGTTCCCTGAATATTCCCGGATATTCGGATTGAATAATATCCTGAACAATTGGTCTGTCTGAGCCTGAAACAACAGCAAGCTTGAATTTATCTTTAAGACCACTGAGACACTCTGGCATCCCATCAAAAACCTTGAATTCTGCTATCCTGTTAAATTCTTCAATATATCTCTCTACGATATCCGATATGTCAAATTGTGATGCGTCTGCGCTTCCTTTCTGAAGAAGGAATCTCACTATGTCAACGGTTCTCTCTCCTTCTCTCTCGAAGATATCCTGCTTATCCATTTCAACGCCAATTTCATCAAAAATATGCTGGACAGCTTCCGCATGATCTGACATAGAATCAACAAGCACGCCATCCATATCGAATATTACAGCCTTTAACAAATCATCACCATTGTGGGAGAAGCATCGGTTTGCATTGTATAAACTTGTTTTGTGAATTTAGGTTTTGTATATATACCATATAGTATTTTTATGATATTATCTAGAAAAAAAGGTATTAATATCAAAAAAAGTGATAAACTTGCAAACGCAGACCCACAAAAATCAATCAATATAAATAATACCATATAGATGCATTAATTATGGGTGATGAGAAAATCTTAGAACCATCTGATAAAGAAAAACATAATCTTAAAAATAAGCTATCCACCTTTATTTTTTGTTTATTTTTAATATTACCTTTATACGTGGTGATTTCTTATCAAAATAATGAATATAACAAATATTATATTCTCTTATATAGCCTCATTAGTTTTGCTATGATATTCATCTTTACTTGTCTAAGTTTAGCATTATTTGAAGCAAAATTTAGATGGAAAACTATTAAGCAAAAGATAGTTTCATTTATTGTATTAGTTCTAATATATTATTTATCGGTCTCATTTTTAGCCATAGGGACATATAGTATTTTAAATAGCTTTTTTCCTAAAACTACATGGGAAATATATCCTGAATATGGTACTTACATGATACCTTCATTTTGTTTATCAATTTTACTTTTATATCGTATGTTGTATTTACTAGAACTTCATGGAAAAGAATTTTCTTTGTTTGATTCGCTGGAATTACCTTTTGAGATAAAAATCCCAAGACAAATAAAGGAAATAAAAGATATATTAAAAGGTTTTATCGTAGGAATATTATTAGTGTCTTTTTCTGTTGTTGCTTTTAGTAAATCCCAGATTTCAATTGTTACATCTAATATCGGTGAGTTTCATTTATTTTCACTTGTATCATCAATAATAGTTGCTTTTATAGAGTTTTCTGTACTATTTATGATAGTTCATTTTCCATCTGCACCTTTAAAGAACCAAAATGAAATATATCCTATAAGAGAAAATCAACGAAGCAAGTATATAAGGATACTAGATGAAAATAAAAAAGTTAGATATGCATTTTATTTTGTATCAATATTATTAGTTGTTGCATTACTATTTTTTTCTCCAAACGAAGTCGTTGAGCAAGTACAGAATGTTACTGTTCTTGAAATCAATTTCCAAGTAATAAACAGTAATGTGTCTCATACTTCAATTAGTAATATGGGCTCTATTGTTCCTTTAGTATTTGTTAATGAAAAACAAAAACCATTGACGGAAAGGATGACTGGTCTAATGGAAAATAATTTAGGAGATATTAGTTATTCAGGCAAGGCTTTAGAAATCACCACAACTAATACTATTATGCCATTGACGCTAAAAGTACGCAATAATCTTGCAGATAAAACAATAGACATGAGTAATAGCTTAAACACATTTCCTTCAGACTATGATACTGCAATAATTTACTCTTTTTACAATACAGGATACAACAAATGTTATTCTGTCAGTACTTTTCAAGATTCTGGTACAATGGTATCTGGAAATAAAATCTTTTTTAATTTTGATGAAGAAGATAACATTGCAGTTTTTTTAGATGCTGAGGGCACTACACTTGCAGTTTATGATTATGATGTAACAATTGTGACACTAAATCAGACTATAGGAACTGAAGTAAAAGATAATCTTGAATATGATAGAAATACAGCAAGTATTAGGCTACTACTATCTGATCCTACTGAGCTTAAAATTTTTAATACTTCAAAAACATCAAGCTTATGAATTATTTTGATTAAGATATGATTGCTATTTTGAATATATATTTTAAGGCTACATATTAAAAAGAATAATTAATATAATTATATATGCAACTATATGTGTATAATTTGTCAATATTTTAGGTGAGTGCATAATTTGTCTTCAAAGAAAAACGATAACATCAACATTGATCGATATCTTGATCTAAATAGGATTTGCAACGAGCATAGAGTTTTTCATAATGATTATAGTGTGTTTGATAACTTCAAGGATGAAGATAAAGAGAATTTCCTAAATGATAACATGAAAGTGTTTTCTAAATTTCTTTATCTGATACAGGTTGCAGAGAATAGAGAATTTATGGATATGAAGATAACTTACACGTTATTTGGTGTAGCATATGAATATCTTCTAAAAATTTGTTCTTTAAAGATAAATTGGGATGATTATCTTAGTTTATACAGAGCTGATCCAAAAGATGAAAGTAATCGTGGAAACCGCTCATTTGAAACTGCAAAAATCTATGTCTTAAAAGACTTAAAATTAAAATTACCTTCATATCAACATAAGCGTTCACGTGAAATACTTGACTTCGTACAACATCAAAGAAATCATTTTGCTCATAATCCGTTCAAAGGTATGGATCACTATGCCGTCACAAAACAGATTTATGAATTAATGTCAGTTTTAATTGCAACATATCAGTTGAAATTACCAAAAGAGACTGTTGAGTTAATAACAGAAGGTATCACTAATAATAGAGTTCGTTCAGGAATGGATTTTAAGGATGTAGAATTTCAAAAATACATAGATAACTTGAATGACTGTGCTCTAGATATTCCTCTTTTCCCTGAATGTTGGTAATAAATTAAATTCCATGAGATTAAAACAAATTCTGCGTATGAACCGTAGAGATGGCAAAAGATAGTAAACAGTAATTTTACTGTTTTTCCATTTGAAGTTAACAAATCAATTAAACTCATTGTCATGTGACCAGTAAGCAGCAAGGGCAGACCCTGAAATATTATGCCATATACTAAACAAAGCACCCGGCAGAGCCGCCAGCGCAGAAAAATACTTCACAGCAAGAGCAACGCTCAGCCCAGAATTCTGCATTCCAACCTCTATTGCAATAGTCCTTGCATCTTTCTCATCAAAACCAAGTTTCTTTGAAAGCAAGTATCCGCTGGCAAGTCCGAATCCATTGTGAAGGATGACAGCAACTATCACCAGTTTTCCGGCAACGAGGATGCTGTCTTTGTTCAGGGCGATTATTATTGCGATGATGAACACGATTGTGGCTACAGATAATGCAGGGAATGCATGCCTGAAACGCTCGATATGTTTATCAAAGAATGTGTTCAGGATAATTCCAAGTGCCACGGGCACAAGTACTATTTTAACTATACTCAGCATCATACTACCAACTGCAACAGGCACTGCCTGTCCGATGTAAAGCCATGTGAGTGCAGGTGTCAGGATGAATGCAAGTAGTGTGGAAACCGATGTAAGTGTGATTGACAGAGCTACGTCTCCTTTTGCAAGATAGCATATCACATTTGATGCAGTTCCACCGGGGCAGGCTCCAAGTAGCACCATTCCTGCCATAATCTCAAGAGGGAGATTTAGTAAGTATGAAATTATGAATGCGAGAAGTGGCATCAGAATATATTGCAATGCGGTTCCGAGCACAATGACTTTTGGTCTTTTGAGCACCAGCAGGAAATCATTTGCAGAAAGGGTGATGCCCATGCCAAACATCACAACTCCCAGAAGCGGGGTTATGGCACTTTTGTATGGTGAAAAAATGGAAGGATAGATGAAAGCCACAACTGAAAGCAGAATAGCCCATACCGGGAAGAGGGAGGTGAATTTCTTTATCATTGTATCGTTCCTGAGAAACGCATCTTTTGTGAAACTTTTCGTTCAATGTGGAACTATAATATAAATAGTACGTTTCCTTATTAATTGAACCATGAGACTGGATACATATCTTGTGGAAACAGGACTCTTTAAGTCGCGAGGACGAGCCAAGACTGCCATACTCAACGGGAGTGTCAGGGTTGATGGCACAGTCATCAAAAAACCCTCAAAGGACATCAGTGCAGATTCTGAGATTGATGTCGATGAAGGTCTGGATATGCCCCGGGGCTACTTCAAGCTAAAGAGAATTCAGGATGCAACAGGTGTGATATCTCCGGGAGATCGTGTACTAGATCTGGGGTCCAGTGCAGGGGGATTCCTGATGATGGCATCTGAGATAGCCTTATCAGTAAAAGGAGTGGAGTTCAGCAGGGACTTTGACTATGAACTTGGCAAAGTTGTAAATGAAAAGGAAAATGTCACCGTGATGTTTGGTGATGTGTTCCAGATTCCTCTTAATGAAATGTCACCTGAGCATGTTGATGTGATTCTCAGTGATATGACGCTTGAGCCAATGGATTCTCTGGCAGCCCTTGAAAGAGTGTTACCGCTGCTCAGGGACAACGGTAAGTTGCTTCAGGTCATCAAAATGGGAAAAGAGAAGAACAGTAAACCCATACTTGCTAAGGTTGAATCTCTTGGCGTAAAGATACTTGATGTCCTGGAATCGGAGAGGCAGGAGATATACATAATCGCACAGAAAACCGCACATAATGTTAGAAAATAATCCAAAATGCCAAAAATGAGTTGAGAATATGTCATACAGGATACTTGGAGAAGGAAAACCTGTCAGGTTATTTGTCGCAGGCCTGCATGGTGAGGAATGGAGAGATACCTCCGATATTCTTGAGAATATAGAAGCTCCGCAAAAAGGTACACTTGCAGTAATTCCGCTTGTAAATAATGGTACTTATATCTCAACACTGGATGACAGGTATTTTTCAGAAATTGGCATTCCTATCATTGAAGCTGTAGAAGAGCTTAAACCGGAGGTCTACATTGAGATTCATTCCTACTCTGCAGAAAATCTTGAGGCTTTAACCGGTGTCAATCGGCTTAAAAGCATAGGTGTTCCGGCTTTTAGCAGACTTGACCATGATGTACTGCTGGGATCCGTAGCACCATACATCCGCAGGAAATATTTCCCACAGGATGCACTTTGTCTAACTTTTGAGATTCAGAAACAGAACCCTGTCTCAAAGGAATATGCAAGAAAGATAATCAATCAGATGAAGGAGTTCACTTCACGGGATGAATTCCTTACTTGTATGCTTGAAAGGTATCCGAAGCAAGCTAGAAAAGCAATTGATGATTATAAGAAGTTCTATGGTCTTTCAGATGATCAGATATGATTATGAATTAACATAGTTACAAAAACATATGGGTTTTTTTAAGTTCCCAGTTTGGCCAAAATGGGTTTGGAGGAAAGAAATTATTGTAATTAAAAGTTTCTCATGGCAGGATATAAATCATGCCATGAGTGAATAGTATACCATCATTGCAGCTGCAAGGGCGGTCAACATTCCGGCAAATTTACTAAGATTTATGTTGTTGTTGTAGTAGTGTTCTGTCATGATTTATCATGATATACTACATATCGATAGTATATATACGTTTCGCTATTTATCATGATTAATCATTTCTATTTTTTAGATGATATGTAATTTAGCCGCAACATATCGATTTATTACAAATAACATTTGGTCTAATCAGAAAAGAGCATAATAATGCCTGGATAATAAAGCTAAAATCAAAAAAGAATAAAAACAAAAAAAGAATGAAAAGAGGTTAAACCTCTTTACAGCATACCTGTTGCATCGTAGTTGTGTACGTTGTGCTCAGGCTTGACATCCATCATGGCCTGTTCCTTTGCACGAAGCATATCATCAACACGAAGTACAATAAGTGCTGCTTCTGATGCGGATTTGATCGCCTGTGTCTTGACTCTGAGAGGGTCAACAATGCCTTTTTCCAGCATGTCAATAACATCTCCTGTCTCCACATCAAGGCCTGCGTTCTTCACAGTTCCGTGTTTTGCACGGAGGTTAATGATTGTATCAATTGTGTCGAAACCACAGTTATCAGCAATTGCTTTTGGAAGCTCTTCTATTGCATCAGCGAATGCCCCGATTGCAAGCTGTTCACGGCCTTCAACACTTGCTGCATACTTCCTGAGTGCCTGTGCAACCTCTATTTCAGAAGCTCCGCCACCAGGAACGATGGTGCCGTCCTCATAGACTGACTTTACTACGTGGAGGGCATCATCAAATACACGCTCAATGTTATCAGTAACATGCTCTGTACCGCCTTTTATGACGATTGTCATGGTTTTTGCATCTTTGAATCCCTTGATATAGGTCTTCTCCTCATGCTCGTCTTCCTGCTCAACGAGTTCTGCATATCCAAGGTCGTCAGCTGTGATTTCATTGACGTTCCTTACAAGAGCTGCACCGGTTGAGTATGAAAGTACTTCCATGTCCTCATCCTTGACACGTCTTGTTGCATACATGTTAGCTTCCTTGAAGAAGTGGAGTGCATAATCTTCTATCTTCTTTGAACAGAATACAACATTTGCTCCGGTGTCAATTATTTTCTGGATGGTTTTCCTGAAGTTTGCTTTTTCCTGTTCCTTGAAGTCAAACAACTGCTCAGCACTGTCAACATGGAGCTTGGATGTTGTGTTTGTCTTTGCGAAAACAAGTTCAGTATCAATAAGAGCTATTTTTGCATTCTCAATGCGGCGTGGCATTTCATTGTGGAGTGCTTCTTTCCTGATTGAAATACCATTGATAAGCTCGGTATCATCAAGAGTTCCGCCAACTTCCTTTGCCAGTACAATGTCCTTGTCAACATCGACCTTTCCTTCATGCTCTATTGCATAGATAGCATCAACACAGATCTGTGCAAGGTGACCCCTTGCCATTTCAGATGCTTTGCCTGTGATGGATGTGTTTGCAATTTTCTCAAGCATTTCCCTGTCAGTTTTCTCAACGGTGACTGCGTAATTCTTGAGTGTCTCAAGAGCTTTCTCGGTTGCCATTGCGTAACCTTTTACAAGGACCGTTGGGTGAACACCGGTCTCAATAAGCTTCTGTGCTTTATCAAGCAGTGCGCCTGCCATTACAACAGCACTGGTGGTACCGTCACCTGCCATCTTTTCCTGTGTCTTTGCAACCTCGACAATCATTCTTGCGGTTGGGTGTTCAATTTCCATTTCCTCAAGAATTGTTGCACCGTCGTTTGTAAGGGTGATATCACCCATGATGTTTACCATCATCTTGTCCATGCCTTTTGGACCAAGGGTTGTTTTCACAATACCTGCAACTGCTTTTGCAGAAGCGATATTCATTGATAATGCGTCTTTTCCTGTTGTGCGCTCTTTACTAGGATCAACGATGATTATTGGTTGTTGTTGATTACCATATCCTGCCATGACTTCGGACCTCCAATAGTATAAATAAATTCAATCAGTATAATTCTACATTTCCATGTATGAGTGAAACTAACTGTATGTGGTTCTATAAAAACATTGCGACTCTTATTTCCATTACTAACCACTCTGCTGTCCCTCCGGACATACATTAATGCTTCTTTAATTATTCTATGTCATTCTCAAAGCATTTATTCCATTAGGACATATCTGCGGACTATGCTTACTTTCATAGGACTGGGCCTTTTTGATGAGAAAGATATCTCCCTGAAAGGACTTGAAGCTATAAAAAATGCTGATATGGTATTTGCTGAATTCTACACATCAAGACTGATGGGTAGTTCACTGGAAGAACTTGAATCACTCTATGGAAAAAAGGTAAACCTTCTTTCAAGGGAAGATGTGGAAATATCTCCTGATTGGCTTGCTGAAGCTAAAGATAAGAACGTGGCTTTCCTCACAGGAGGCGACACAATGGTTTCCACAACCCACGTTGATCTGCGACTTCGTGCAAAGAACCTGGGTATTGAGACTAAACTTATACACGGCTCATCTATTGCCTCAGCAATCTGTGGTCTTTCATGTCTTCAGAACTATCGTTTCGGAAAAGCATCGACAATTCCTCATCCCTTTACCAGCAGTCGCGGTGTTACAGTAATATCAGAGACTCCTTATGATACTATCAAGCTTAACAAAAAGCACAATATGCATACTCTTGTTTTCCTCGACATCGATAAGGATAAAGGTTACATGACAGTGAACCAGGCTCTTTCCCTGCTTCTTCAGGTAGAGGAAAAAAGGGGTGAGGGTATCATGGAGAATGCCATTGCTGTGGGTATTGCAAGGGCAGGCTCAGAAGCGCCTGTTGTAAAGGCAGGATATGCCCATGCATTGAAGGACGAGGATTTCGGAGAGCCTTTACATATACTTGTCATTCCCGCATCACTTCATTTTATCGAAGCAGAAGCCCTTGTTGAACTACTTGGTGCACCTGCTGAGATCCTTGAAGGGCTTGATGACTGAGGGAAGATATAATAATACATAATAAACATAATAGCGAAGACCATGAATTTGAGGGATGAAAAATGGTAAGAGGTTCAGTAGGCGTTATTTTTGGAGAAACAGGAACCTTTGAGTTCAAAGTAATGGTTTTTGACAGTTCCAAAGTATACAGGGGCGCATACGTCAAAGTATGGCATGATGCGTCGTCGGAAGAGAAAGATCACACATGGGTACTTGGTCAGGTAATGGCCATAAAACGATACAGTGATTCATTTTCTATCGAAGAGGCAATGAAGGGACAGCGTGCAGATAAAAGTGATGACAAGATCGTTGCTGAGGTAATGATAATCGGTTCCAGAGATGAGATCGGAATGCTGCGTGCACCGGTGATACCTTTCAGTCCTGGAAGCCCCATTTTTGCAGCAGACGAGGGACTTACAAGATCAGTGCTCGGACTTACGGGGAACGAAATGAGTATCGGTATGCTTGAAGGCACTAATATTAAAGTGCAGTTGAGCGTCAATAGTCTTGTTCAGAAACACTGTAGTATCCTGGCAAAAACCGGAAGTGGAAAATCATATACTGCATCCGTGCTGCTGGAAGAGCTGCTTGATCACAATATTCCAATGCTTATAATAGATCCGCACAGCGAATATTCATCTTTGAAGGTTGAAGGTGAAGGCAGTCCTGAAGATTTCAAGCGGTTTGGTGTAAAACCCAAGGGTTACGGGAAAAATGTAACAGTATATACTCCTGCAAGCAAGGCAATCAATCCCGATGCAGATGAGTTGTTCAGGCTCAATGGTATGAATCTTACTGTCAAGGATCTGACGTCGGTCTTCCCTGATAATTTCTCAACCACACACACTGGTATATTATATGAAGCAATTCAGAAACTACGTGCTGAGATGGAGACATACACGATTGATGATATTATATTTGAGGTTGGTAACGATAAAAGCAAGGCAAAGTGGATTGTTATCAATGCCCTTGAACAGATAAGGGATACAAATATCCTATCCCCTAATCCAACTTCCATAAGCGAACTTTTCCAGAAAGGAAAAGCTGCAGTAATTGACTTCAAGGGAGTTGCTCCCGAACTTCAGAGCATGATTGTTGCCAGTCTTTGTTCCGGTCTTTTTGAGGCACGTAAGCTCAACCAGATCCCGCCTGGTATGCTCGTTGTTGAGGAAGCACATAATTATGCTCCTGAAAAAGGTTTCAGTAAAACCACCAGTACTGACATTCTCAGGACAATCGCATCAGAAGGTCGTAAGTTCGGTCTTGGTATGATGGTTGTTTCCCAGAGACCTGCAAGAGTTGACAAGAATGTTCTCTCTCAGTGTGGAACTCAGGTTATAATGAAAGTCACAAACCCCAACGACCTTAAGGCTATAAGCAAGGGTCTGGAGGGTGTAACTTCCTATGTTGAGGAAGAACTCATGCGTTTGCCTCCGGGTGTTGCCATGCTTGTTAGCAATGAAATTGAAAGGCCTGTGCTTGTTGATATCAGAATAAGAAAATCCAAGCACGGTGGTGAATCTGTCAATGTTCTCAAGGCTGCACGGACTCCAACTCCACCACCACCACCTGAGTTAGTAGCAGGTCAAAGTCATGAACCGGTAGTTCCAACTTCGGTACGCAGGCCTGTGCCCGCTGCAACTACAGTGGAATCACATGAACACGATGTTCTGGATATTCCGGTAGTTGATTCTCCGACTCAGGACACAAATTTCACACCTCCTCCAAAAAGACAGCCATCAAGACCACCACGCGTTGAAGCCACAAACGGTGAGGAGTCTGAGGGCGGAGGAAAGCTCTTTAAAAAGCTTTTCAGGGCGAACAGATAATAACTATGAATTACGTTGAACAGGGTGATCTTATATGGCTGCTGACCTGAATGAAAAAGTTAAGAGATATGAGCGACTATTAAGGGAAGCTCTGGAAAAGGCCAAAGTTGCCCCGATTCCACAATCTCATATGTATACGGTAGCCGGAGATTATCGTAATATGGCAAGTTCATACTATAATGATGGTCTTCATTTTGTTGAAATTGATGACCCTGTCAATGCCCTTGTCTGTTTCAGTTACGGACATGCATGGCTTGACGCAGGAGCAAGACTTGGCCTGTTTGATGTCGACGATGACGTGTTGTTTACAATATGAAATATAAGTTCTATTAAGTTATATTTAATTGAAGAAGAAATGAAGTTTAAATTGGAGAGATATAATGTCAAATTATCATGTTACACTTGAAGCCGCCTGGTTGGTTAGAGACGTAAAATCCGCAGATGATGCAATTGGTGTTGCAATTTCTGAAGCAGGAAAACGCCTGAATCCTAAACTGGATTATGTGGAAGTAGACATCGGAACAACTTTCTGTCCTGCATGTGAAGAACCAATTACCAGTGTTTTCATTGCTGCTAACACCGCAATTGTTGGTCTTGTTCTTGAAATGAAAGTATTTGATGCTGAAAGTCCGGAGCACGCAGCCAGAATTGCAAAATCAGTTATTGGTCGTGCATTAAGAGATGTTCCTCTCGCTGTTGTGGATGTAGAGGAATTCGAGTAAGGTGTTAACATGGACCGGGTAATAACTGTTGTAGGGCATGCAGCTATTGATCTCCTTTTTGATGTAGAAAATATTGCAGTACACAATGAATCCCATCCTATAATAGATTACAACCAGTATTATGGAGGCGGAGCTGCCAATATTGCAGTTGCAATAGCAATACTTGGAGGAAATGCTCAGCTTATATCCGCAGTGGGAGGAGATTTTGCTTCATCTGGATATGAAGCTGAATTTGAAAAGTTCGGTGTTGATCTGTCACTTCTCTACAGATTCCCTGAGCATAAAAGCACAAGAGCCTTTGTTTTCACAGACAGGGAGCATAACCAGAGTACATATTTCCACTGGGGAGCGTCCATAGAGCTTAAAGGTCTGGAGCCACCGGAAGTTGATTTTGTACACCTTGCAACATCAGATTCAACATATAACGCAAAGATTGCTAAAAAGGCAAAGTTCGTTTCATTCGACCCCGGACAGGACCTTATAACATATTCAAGGGAAAATCTTGAAAGCATCCTTGAAAATACCAATATTCTCTTTACAAACAAACATGAGATACAGCGTGTCTGTGAGATGACCGGGAAATCAATGGACGATATTCTCAGCATGATCGAAACAGTTATTGTAACTTACGATGCAAGCGGCAGTAAAATTTATAACAATGGAACTGAGGTAACAATTCCTGTAGTTACCGTGAAAGCACTTGACCCGACAGGTGCAGGTGACGCTTACAGAGCCGGTTTCCTTCTTGCTTACACACGTGGATACCCACTGGAAGTTTGTGGTAAGATTGGTTCTACAGTTGCTTCTTTTGCTGTTCAGAGCATCGGATGCCAGACCGACCTTCCAACATGGGATGTCATGAAGGCACGTTACGAAGAGAATTTCGGTAAACTTGAACTTCCGGCTTAATTGCGGGATAGTTCATTTTCTTTTCTTACTTTTTAAGTAGTCTATTGATTAAAGCCACACATAGTTATTTTATTTTGATAAAGCTTAAATAAATTAAATGCAGTATTTCACATTATATTAATGTGGAGTGGAGTAAAATAACATCTGATAAGACAGCACTTTCCTTAATTGCAATTGTATTTGTCATATTTACAATTGAGGGGCTTTTATACGCAAATTTCTCAGCTGAAGATGAAATTCTCACCTATGTAGATTATACTATAGCTGAAGAAGATGCACAAGCACACTGGGATGAGTATAAAGCTGTAACAGTTAATGTCGACAATCTAAGGCAAGCGCTTGATAATGGTAATCTTAGTCTCAAGCTATTGGATGAGGATGTAAGTATTATAATTTTTGAATCTGACAAAGCGGATGGTTACTACCGTGGATATGCCAATGGTGTAGCAGCCAATCAGGCTGAATTCTCCTTTGGTGAAAATGCTTTTTCATGCTATGTTGATCTTGGTACGCACTCTTATCAAATAGCACCTTCATGGGATATAGTAGACAACAAAATGATTTACGTTGTTTACATGACCGACTATAAGAAAGAGGAACAACGGCATGAAGAGTATCCTATCGACCCACTGACTTTTGAGATAAGCAATGAGGACAATCTGGAACACAATATTTCAATTGAGGTATTCAATCCTTCAAGCTCATTGATATTTAGTGAGGAATATTCAATATCCCCGGGTGAGGTAATAGTATCTCCAGATATCAGTGAAGTTCTGGGAAAACACCGGTATGTTGTAGTACTTGATGGAGATTATGAATTTGAGGAATCTGCAACTGTGGCACGTTCTACGGGACTTGGTTCATCTGAGAAATTATACTTCAATTTTATCAATAATTCTGAGTATCCTATGGAAGTGGGAATTGAAGTAGCTTGAATATTTGATAAGCAAATCTGTTTCAACATATTTATAAAAATAAAAATCAAAGACTTTTTATATACTAGCGATTATATAATAATCGATGATGGAACCTCAGGATCTAATTATTGATGAAAAACTTCTTACTGAAAACGAAGAAGTCCCCATAGATGATAAAAAGTCTTCCAGATTGTCTACTCTGGTTACTGATATCAAATCAGGAATTAATTCAATAATTCATCCACGTACAAGACTTCCTGATTATGAACCTGAAATACACGGTCTGCTGGTGGAATTTGAAATTCCTGACGGATACCAGGAGGTTGAACGTTACTGGGTAAACGAACCTTATTCATTCATCAGCATACTGGAAAAGGGCAACATCTACTATTATCACGTGGTTGAGCCAACGCTGACCTTATATGAAAAAGATATTCTTGAAAGAGTATATGACGATCTTCAGGACATCCTGAGTCTTGGTGGTGTCAGCACCGACAGAAACAAAGAAACTGTGCTGATGGAGAATGCACTCGCCCTTTTTAACAGGTATCATGCGAGCCTGGAAATCTCTTCAACCTACAAGATATTCTATTATCTTAAACGTAATTTCCTTGGCCACGACCGTATAAACTCACTGATGCTGGATCCGGGTATAGAGGATATTTCATGTGATGGAATAGAAGTCCCGGTTTTCATGTATCATAATAAATACCGTAATATAAAGACAAATATTGCTTTCAGTGAAGAGGAACTCAATTCGCTTGTAATAAAGCTCTGTCAGAAAAGCGGTAAGCACATCTCTGTTGGCGAACCAATGGTGGATGCAACACTCCCTGATGGGTCACGTCTTCAGGCAACCCTTGGAAAAGAAATAACAACAAGGGGAAGTTCTTTTACCATCAGGAAGTTCCGTGGGGATCCAATTACTCCTATTGATCTTGTGAATTATGACACCTGTAACATTGAAATGATGGCCTATTTCTGGCTTGCAATGGAAAATGGAGATTGTGCCATATTTGCAGGCGGTACCGCATCAGGAAAAACATCCCTGCTTAATGCAGTTTCACTCTTCATACCTCCATTGTCAAAGGTTGTCTCCATTGAAGATACAAGGGAACTCACACTCCATCATGATAACTGGATAGCAGGAGTTACACGCAAGCCACTTAATGTGAACAGTTTGGGTGAAATATCCATGTATGACCTGCTGCGTTCAGCCCTCAGGCAGAGACCGGAATACATTCTTGTAGGAGAAATCAGGGGTGAGGAAGCTCTCACACTGTTCCAGGCCATATCCACGGGACATGCAACATATTCCACAATGCACGCAGGTGACGTTCAGACTGTTGTCAACAGGCTTGACAGTCCCCCGCTTAATGTTCCTCATGTAATGCTCCAGTCACTTGATATCCTGAGTATCCAGATGCAGACATTTGTAAATAACAAAAGGGTCCGCAGAACACAGAGTCTTGTGGAATTTACAGGTATAGATGCCAAAACCGGTTACATCCGAATAAACGAACTCTACCGCTGGGACCCTATTAGTGACACTTTCATTAAGACTGGGGATTCGTACACCCTGAACAAGGTTATGGTTGCAAGAGGCTGGGACAGGAACAAACTTGCAACTGAACTGGATAACAGAGTCCGCATTCTTACATATCTCCGAGAGAAGAACATGAGAGATTATGTAAGGATTTCACTGGTAGTACAGGCTTATGATGCAAATCCTGAATCTGTTATTGAAGCCATAGAAGCCGATACATTTCAGACAATGATAGAACAGAACATGTAGGGGAATCTGGTATGGATATCATCGACTCAGCCGCACACCTTATATTCGGAAAATATGTGAGGAGACACATCCATCGATACGAGGATCAGCGTCTTTTAATACGCAAAGCAGGGCTGGGTATGCTGATAGAACAATACATTGCCCAGACTTATTTCTTTTCGTTTATAATGGCACTGTTTGCCGGTTTTGTCGGACTGCTTGCCGGATATTACCTTCTTGGAAACGTCAGGCCCTATATGTTAGGTGTTGGTACTGAAATTCCCTGGATCTGGTCGAATTTTCATTTATTACTAAGTATCGGGCTGGCTGTTCTTTTTGCTGTAATAGCCTCCTCATTGACATATTACATTTTCATGTCAATACCTGAAGTACAAGCAAATGTAAGGGGAACACTCATTAACCAGTCTCTTCCACACACTACTGCATATCTCTATGCAATGAGCCATGGTGGTGGAATGAATCTTATTGATATCATGAAGTCACTGGCACAGAACTATTACATTTATGGTGCTGCGGCAGAAGAAGTGGGTTATATCGTAAAGGACATGGAATACTATGGTACCGATCTTCTTCAGGCTTTTGACCGTGCTGGACAGCGAACCCCTTCCAAGAAATTTAAGGATTTTCTGGATGGAATGACTTCCATTGTGACCAGCGGTGGTGATGTAAGCTCATATCTCAAGGCAAAGAATGACCAGTACCGACTCACCGCTACAAAAGAGCAGAAAATATTCTTTGAAACTCTTAGTGTGCTTGCAGAAGTATATATCTCAGCGTTTGTTGCAGGCCCGCTGTTTTTGATAACTATTCTTGTAGTACTGGGACTTGTAAGTTCAAGCTCAGCTAGTATTCTAAATCTGATAGTTTACCTGATTATCCCGATAGGAACCGTTATTTTCCTTCTTCTGCTTAATTCACTGACAAATGATAATCCGAAGATTCCTGATTTCTATGTTGTGGAAAAAAAACTGGATATTTTTTCCCATATTCCATTAAAAGCAGGAGAATCAGATGAAGAAGTCAAAAGGAAAAAAATGCGCAATTATGCCAGAATTGTGAAGTTCATTGATAAGGTTACACATCCACTGGCTCTTTTCACAAATAATCCATCTCATGTTTTATTCATTACTGTACCTGTTTCACTAGTGTACCTATTCTATACCGTTAATGAGTACATAAATGTTGCAAACATTCTCTATATAAATAGCTTCAATGTTCTGACTGTAAGCATAATCGACGATCAGATATTCATAGCACTTATTATTCTGCTTGTTCCTTTCATAATTTTTGATGAACTACGAACCTATCGCGTAAATCAGATTGAAAATCACATTCCTGATTTTCTCAATAACCTGGCAAGCATAAATGAGGCTGGAATTCTTCTAGTCGATGCTATTGTCATGAGCATGCAGCTTAAGATAGGTATCCTTCATTCAGAAGTAAAACGTCTTGTAAATGATATTTCATGGGGAGCAAAGCTTGATGATGCACTGAAAAAATTTGAGTTCAGGATACGTACGGAAATGACCAGACGTATCATTAATCTCATAATCAAAGCCAATGAGGCTACAGGTGACGTAAAAAGCGTGCTGGCAATTGCAGCTCATGATGCTGACATCCAGAGGCAACTTAAAAAAGAACGTAATGCAGAGATGTTTGTTTACATCTTTATTATTTACATAGCTTTCATGGTTTTTCTGTTCATAGTTTACATACTGGCAGCTTATTTCCTGCCGGCAATGCCTGCATCCACAGAAGGTGCAATTTCAGGTCTAAGCTTGTCGACTGCTTTTGACCTTGACAAATATACCCTGATATTTTTCCATGCAGCTATGATACAGGGTTTCTGTTCAGGTCTGGTAGCAGGGAAAATGGGAGGCGGAACCATTCATTCAGGATATAAGCATTCCATCATGATGATGTCAATTGCTTACATACTCTTTGCATTCTTCATCTGAGGTGAAATACATGGGAACACAGCTTAAAAATGAAAAATCTGGAATCATGGAAATATTCCATGATGAAAATGCAGTTTCCGAAATAATCGGTGAGATACTTTTGACAGCTATAGCTGTACTTGCATTTTCTGTAATAGCTGTGTTTGTATTCTCCTATCTTGAATCAGAAGATGCTGTGCATGCAGATGTAGATGGCTGGGTGGATGTCAGTTCAGATACTGTCTATCTGAGGCATTCAGGCGGTGAGAATATTGACCTTGATAAAGTGGAATTAGTCCTTAATCTGAATGGCACACGCAGGGATATATCCTCGTCACAACTGAAGCAGATAATAGGAAGCAATAGCTGGCACCTTGGACAAACCATTGTAATTGATACGGATCTTCTCTGGAACACGACCATCAATGAGGATGATTACGTTGGCATGATTTTACTGCAAACGGATTCCAATCTAGTTATTGAAAGCGGTTCTCTTCTTGGAGAAGAACTCGAAATGGGTTCAGGGTCTGGATCAGGTGGCAATGTCACACCATCACAATATGATCCGGTTGCTGATTTCACATATTCACCAGCAAGTCCCGGAGTACTTCAAACGGTTACCTTTACAGATCAGTCTACAGATTCAGATGGAACAGTTGTTGCATGGTCATGGAATTTCGGTGACGGAGGAACTTCTACAGTTCAGGATCCTTCACACCAGTACTCTTCCGCAGGAACCTATACAATAAGTCTTACTGTTACTGATGATGATGGTAATACAGACAGTTTTTCCCAGGGAGTAACTGTTGTGGCACCATCGGGTATATTTGCAAACAGTATAATCCTGAATAAAAACTCAATAGGCGGCGTAATTAAGGACGGCGGCTATATCAGCTTTACAAATGACGGCAATTACCGGTATGTAGATATAGACGGTACCAGGTACAACCTGGCTCTATCTGATGAAGTCAAACTTGAAGTTGTAAATGACCAGACTTCAGGACATATTTCCATGGGTGGTAGTGATTCCATATCAAATTTCAACCTGAACGTTAATCTGTACATAAACGATGTATTGCAGGACACAGGTCTGGTCACAAATATCTATGTTTATCCAATCTCGAATTATTATTCAACTCTAAAATATGAACTTCCATCTTATAGCAGCCAGACCTATCTTAAAGCGGATAGTGACACAATCATTAACTGGCAAACCAATAATTCCGGTATCAATATTTCAAACATCGGTTTCTATGGTTCAGGAAGCACTGAGATCAATTTCAATCCTTCTAACACCTATATTACCTGTAGTGGTTATTACGAGCTTTTCCCTCCGGAAGAGACAGAAGAACCAGGAACATCATCTGTGATTCCTGTTTCAAGATGGAAATTCGATGAAGGTTCAGGTTCAGTTGCTTATGACAGTGTTGATGGCAATGATGCTTCTATCCAAGATGCAAAATGGTCTGTCGGCACAGCAATAAATAATTCAGCGATGTATTTTGACGGTAATGGTGATTATCTTGTCGTTTCAGATGACAATTCCCTTGATTTTGACCAGAATGTGAGTCTGATATTCTGGTTAAGACTTGCAAATAATAATAATGACTATTGTATTATCGGTAAAGGAGCAAATGATCAGGACAACTTTGACGTTTTTGTCAGTAGTGGAGAACTCTGGTTTGAATGGACAAGTTCAGGTTATCATTATGTTGAAACTACAGGAATGAATCTTCAGAAAAATACATGGTATCAGATAGGTGTTGTTGCTGATGGAAATGATGTGAGCTTCTACAAAGATGCTACATTTGTAGAGTCACTTTCAATGAACGGTTATCAACTTGTGCCAAATAATTATGATTTGTGGATGGGCAGGCAGAACTATGGAAGCAATAACTATTATTTCCGTGGTTATCTCGATGAGGTGGAGATATACAATGTAACACTGGATGAGTCAGATATGGCAGATTACTATGCGAGGACAAATCCATGATAAAAATAAAAAGCGGTTGCTGCCAGAGGAAGCATAAGGATTTAAGAGATTTCCTTGGCAATGAAAGAGCTATTTCTGCTGCAATCTCTGCTGTCCTTCTTTTTGGTATAGTGGTATCTGTGATAACTCTTGTTTATGTGCAGTATATTCCTGAGTGGAAAACCTCTGCGGAACAGTCACATATGGACGATGTCTTTTATGATATGGCAGGGATGAAAAATGAACTTGATATCCTTTCAGGTTATGCAAGAACTGAACCTTCCACAAGCCTTTCCGTAAGTGTTCCTGTTAAGATGGGTGGGGCTTCATTGCCCATGTTCAGTCCTGAAAAATCCAGTGGAAGACTTACTATAAACGATGATGATTTTGAAATTAATATTGTGGGTACCACTCCGGGAATAGATTACAATAGTGATCCTTTCCTCCTTGATCTTGGAACTGTAAATTACAGGTCTGATAATCATTATTTTATAGACCAGAAATATGTCTATGAGGGTGGAGCTCTCATTCTGGCCCAGGATAGTTTTTCATTAATGCGTCTTGGTCCTCAGATGGATATAAGAAAGACACAAAATTCCAGTAATATAACTGTGGAATTTAATGTAATTGATCTGAACGGTCCCAGAAAAGCTATCAGCAGTAATTCTATTGAAGAGGTTAATTTCAGGACAAATGGTTCAGAGTCTCTTTACTGGGATGGTGTCATGTTTACTGATATGACAATGACAATTCAGACATCATATCCCGCGTCCTGGGAAAGTTATTTTGAAGCGCTGGCTGATGATGCAGGAATTGATTCGGCGGAATACTCTGTAAGTTCTAATGACACTGCAGTTGTATTTATCCTTGAAGGAAATTCCGGTGAAGATATCATGATAAATGTTACAAAGACATTTTTTGATGCGAGGCTGAATCTTTTGTCCTGACATATTTAAGATAATACTTAGTTTATTATTTTAGAGTTAATTGTGTGCTTATTTTTTATCAATGCTTAGTTTCATCAATAATGAAATCAAATCTTTAAAAGGGGATTTCTGATGATAAAGGAAGCTATGCTCTATGAGAAACTTGATGACGGTAAGGTCCGATGTAATTTATGTGCCCACAGGTGCAGGATATCACCTGGTAAGCGTGGTTTTTGTGCTGTGAGGGAGAACCGGGACGGGACTCTTTACACGCTGAATTATAATGTTGTTTCAAGCGAAGCTCTTGATCCGATTGAGAAAAAACCGTTGTATCATTTTTATCCTGGCTCACTTGTTTATTCTCTTGGGACCATAGGATGTAATTTCAGGTGTAAGCATTGTCAGAACTGGACAATTTCACAGATAAGTATTGATGAGGCTAATGCCATTGAAATAAGCCCTGAAAAGGCTGTGCAAAGAGCTGTGTCTTCCGGCGCAAGGTCAATTGCATGGACTTATAATGAGCCGACAATATGGTTTGAGTACACTTATGATTGCGCCAGGCTTGCAAAGGAAAAGGGACTTGGTACGGTTTACGTTACAAATGGATACATAACTAGGGAAGCTCTGGAAACAATAGCTCCATATCTTGACGCTTTCAGGGTTGATATCAAGGCTTTTACTGAGGAGTTCTACAGGAATATTACAAGTGCTAAACTTGCTCCTGTTCTTAAGTCTGCAAAACTTGCAAAGGAGCTTGGAATGCATGTGGAAGTTATTAATCTGGTTATCCCTACTCTCAATGATTCTGAAAATGAGATACGTGAAATGTCTAAGTGGATTAACGAGAATCTGGGTGCAGACACTCCAGTTCATTTTACACGTTTTCATCCTTACTACAAGTTGCAGGATATTAGGTCAACTCCTGTAGAAACACTGGAAAAGGCTTATTTCATCGCAAGGGAAGAAGGTATTAAATATGTGTATATAGGCAATGTTCCGGGAAATGGTCACGAACATACTTTTTGTCCTGAATGTGGAGAATTGCTTATAAAAAGAGGTATGTTTGGATTAGAGTCTTATGAACTGACGGACAAGGGTGCTTGCCCGCGTTGCGGCGCTTCTGTTAATATTGTGTCAGATGATTAGGTATGTCAGGACATTCTATTGAATAGACACTTTTGAAAAATATTGGGTTTGTAACTTTATGGTGTTACTGTATATTAAGCTAATACTGTTCTCTACCCCTTCGTTTCCATTGGAACATATATGTTTCATGATATATAATCATCATAATAATGATGACCTGGTTTTTCAGGGTAAATATTGTGTAAATATAGGGTTAAAACCAGGCCAAAATTGGACCAACAAAGCCGTGCAATCAAAAGGTTTAAAAGCAATAAGTGCATTAGAAGGATTCGCGCGTGAGCGCCATGCTGAGAGCCGCAATAACTCAGTTGGTAGAGTGTCTGGCTGTTAACCAGAATGTCACAGGTTCGAGCCCTGTTTGCGGCGCTTCAAACTTTTCTCGTATTGGGCCTGTAGCTTAGCCAGGTTAGAGCGCTCGGCTCATAACCGAGCGGTCACCGGTTCGAATCCGGTTAGGCCCACTTAAAAACATTTAGTTTTTCTCTAATGATAATTAAGGGTTATATCATTTTAAACTGAATATAGGATCCTTTTTATCAGATTTGCATCTAAATATATCTGAAACAGATGTAATTTTAAGGATGGTATTACATTAGCGAAACCGAATCTTATATTTTAAAGAAATTCCAGGATATACTTGATGGAAAAAAAGTTAACACTCCTCTTACAGGCACTGTCACCACATCAGCAATACTTGATTTGATGGAAATTTCCGGAGCCAGCAGGCCTGAAGCAGACAGCAATCCGAAAAAAATGGCAAAACTTGCTTCTTCTTTACATACTGTTGCAAAACTTGAGGTCATACGCATTCCATTTGATGTGACAGTTGTCGGTGAGGCACTTGGATGTCAAATTGATATCGGCACAAAAGCAAGGACACCATCGATAATAACTCATCCTTTTGAAAAAGACCCTGCAGAGTTTGATGTACCAGTTGATCTGCTGGAAAAAGGAAGAATACATGTTGTAATGGAAGCAATTTCACTTCTTAAAAATGATAAAGGATTGTCAGTTCCTATTGTTGCAGGCATTGAAGGGCCTGCTGATCTTTCTTCTTATCTTTGTGAAATAAAACCATTTTTAAAATTAACTGTAAAGAAACCTGAAATTGCAAGGAAAATTGTAGAAAAATGTGTTGATGCCTGTATTACCTGTGCCAACGCCTATTTTCTTTCAGGTGCGGATGCAGTGGTGCTTGCAGATGCCACGTCTTCTCCGGAGATGATAGGGCCTGCTGCATTTAGAGAAATTATAAAACCTGAATTAGTCAGATTCAATGAAAACATACAAGGTCATAGTATTCTACATATTTGTGGTGAAATTGATAGTATAGTTCCGGATATCCTTGAATGCGGTTTCAGTGCTATAAGCGTGGAAGAAAATGTGAAGGATCTGGAATATGTGGTAAATAGCGCACACAGTAATAATATAGCTGTAATAGGGAACATTTCAACTGCACATACTCTATATATAAAAACACCAAATGATGTTAGAAAAGAGGCTTTTGAATGTCTTGATACTGATATCGACATCCTTGCTCCGGGATGTGGGCTGGCTCCGGAGACACCTTTGAGAAATCTTCTTGCCATGGTGGAGGCAAGGAATGAGTATGTTTGAAAACAATTTTGTTTTAATAATTTTATTTTAGTTAGTAAGAATAAGTGTTTCTTCCACGATTTAGATAATTATCTTTTTTGCATAAATCTGTCTTAGTCATCATCTCTCACTTTGATATTTAAGCATAATTTTGCCACAGGTTCCAGTTTTTTCCAGACAACAGTTACATCTTTTCTGAATATGCAATTCTGAACTGTTTGATCACAAAACTGTCCATCCAGTTCATAAATAAAAAACCCCTCATCTCCATTAGTTGAGATTACATGGTCTTTTCCTCGTAATTTTTTTGTTTCGATAATGGCAACTTCCTTCAGAGCATCCAGAAGATTTGTTCCTTTTTTGACCTCTACAGTCTTAGTTGGTGCCAGAATATCAAGTGATTTGGCCACATCCTTATTGTTTAATTCCAGAACATGAGTTTTTCCATAAATATTTCTTTTAACAAGATTTGCATCTTCCAGGATGTTAACATGCTTTGCTGCAACAGGCACTGAGATTTTTTGCTCACGGGCAATTTCTGAAATATGTTTCTCATTTTCAAATAAACTTTGAATAATGGCTAATCTTGTTTTGCTATCAAGTGCATAGAATAATTTTAAAAAATTAGATTTCTCATCTTCTTTCAATTCTTCGTTAGTATTATCTGTCATATTTCTTTACTAAAGATGAATGTCTATATATGTTTTGCTTATTGTTCTTGCTCAACTATGACTTAAGTATGATTACTGGTGATTTAATTCCTGTATGCTTATTTCAGGAGAACTATTGAAATAATTTATCCAAAATATGATTTCATTGTAACCCCGGATATTTTTTGCTATTAAAGTTTCCAGAAAATATTTTCTTTTATTGAGATTATTTTCTAAATCTACTTCATTCCATCCTCTTCTTGATTTTATTTCATCAAGAACTTTGGACTGGTGATATTCAAAATGATCATTTAGTTTGCTCCATATGAATACATCCTGAATGTCAATTGATTCTGAAACACCTGTAACTTCAGCTATTTTGGATACTTTCCTTATTTCAGTACCACTTTCAAACGTCGTAGACTGCATACATATTATATCTAATGCTGTAAACATGGCTGCAGGAACATTAATTGGTGGATTTGTAAATCGGTTTATTACTTCTGTAGGAGAACCTGCATGGAAAGTTGAACATGTAGCATGGCCTGCATTCATCGCCTGGAATAATATTTGTGACTCGCTACCCCTGACTTCCCCAACCAGTAAATAGTCAGGTCTTTGTCTCAGGGAGGCCCGCAGAAGATCTTCCAGATCAATGTTTCCAACATTATCCTGTGAGATTCCTCCACGGGTAACCATTGGTATCCAGTTCTCATGTGGCAACTGTATTTCCCGCGTATCCTCTAAAGTTACAACTCTGACGTTTAAAGGAATAAACATGCAGACAGCATTCATGGTGGATGTTTTTCCACTTGCCGTACCACCGCATATCAGTATATTTTTCCCATTTTCCATACAAAGCCAGAAATAAGCCATAATATCCGAGGAAAAAGTATTCCAGGCAATCAGGTCAAGAGGAGTTAAAGGGACTTTTTTTTGCTTTCTTATACTGAAAGAGCTTCCTTTTGGACTGATTTCATGTCCATATGTGATATTAATCCTGGATCCGTCCTGCATTACTGTGTCAAGTATCGGAGAGGATTTAGAAATATGTCTTGAGCTTTGGTGTGCGACTCTCATAACAAAGGCAGCTATATTTTCATCACTCTCGAATGTAATGTTAGTTATAAGATTCCCATAGGTTGAATGAAAAATATAAACAGGAATCCCCACACCATTGCACCATGCATCTTCGATATTAGGATCCTTCATGATGGAACCTATCTTTCCAAAATCAATGAAATCTCTTTTTATATAGTAGAATATTTTCTCAAAAGAATTTCCTGATATCTGTGAATAGTCAGAAAGTAATTCTTTTATTTTTTCTTTAAGGAGCTTGTATTTGTTGTCCCTATCAATTTTATCCAGATCTTTTACTTGTTTCAGGGTGAGTACGTCACCTATTGTGAACAGAACCTCATCAAGTACTGATCTTTCGATTTCATTAAGTTCAGGTTCAACAACATGGTAAAACAGATCATTGTCATATTTTAAGATAGAAATAAATACATAAGGCTCATCGACCCAATAGCGTTCTATTTCTTCAGTATCGATATCAGGTTCAAATGATACAATTGGCTCTAATTCATCTGTTTCTTGGGCAACTGTATCTGAAGGTCTTTTATGCTTATTTCTAATGCTTGATAGTTTTCTGATCTTATCAGATATCTTTTGCATTTTTATTGCTATTGTTCCTTTGTATTTAAGATTTTACATATTAGTTTAACATCAATATAAATATTGTACTAACTATTGTTTATAATCATAATGATGATTATGACCTCTTGTACAATTTCATTATGTTTATATATAAGAAATATGTTTCTTTTAAAAACACTAAGTTTCGTTACAATAAGGAGTACTTATGATAGCTAAAAAGATAATAACTGGTTTTGCGCTTTCATTGCTGATTTTAATTTTATGTGGAACCAATGCTTTAGGTTCTGATGAAATTACAGCTACAAGAAGCATATCTGAATTGTCTGTCGATGCAGGTGATACTTTCACGGTAACAATTTATGTATATTTCCAAGAAGAGATTGATGCACCTAAAATTGAAGAAAACCTACCTGAGGGATGGGCAATAAGTAGCGGAAATTATGGTAACAGTACCTATAGTAAAGATGATTCGTTAGCCACATGGCTCTGGACCAAAAAAGTAGATGAAGGCGAACAAATGAGTATTACATATTATGTTGAGGTTCCCGATACAGCATCAGCCGGTTCCTATTCTGTTTATGGAATTATTTCCGGACTCAATAGCAATACTGGCGACAGAATTACATCAACTACAATAGGAGATCAAAAAATAGAAGTTTTATCATCCTCGACATCTACTGATGATTCTTCATCCTCATCTTCTTCAAGTACTTCCTCATCCTCCAGCGGTGGAGGAGGTGGCGGTGGAACCTCCGGTGAAGAGTATGAAAATATTCTGAAAAAGGAAGTAGAAAGTGTATTCATCAACAAAGGAAGTGTCATTAAATATGATTTCTCATCTGATGAAAATGCAATAGAATATGTACAGTTTACCGGTCTTAAAAACTCCGGGAAGATTTCCACTACAATTGAGGTTCTTAATGACAGGTCATCATTTGCAGATTCTGACACACCAGGACTTGTTTATCAGAATATGAATATCTGGGTAGGCAAAGTTGGTTTTGCAACATCTGATAACATTGAGGATCCTGTCATAGGATTCAGTGTTAAGAAAGAATGGATGGAAGAAAATGGTGTTACATCTGACGATATTATTCTTTATAGATATTCAGATGATTCATGGAATGAACTTGATACAAGTGTTCTGAGTGAAGATGATACCAGTGTTCACTTTGAAGCAGAAACACCGGGTTTCTCACCATTTGCCATTGCTGCTCCGGTAAGTAATGAAAAGACATCTGTTTCTTCATCTGCAGCAGAAGATGTGGAGGAACTTGAATCCACAGTTGAAGATATTGATGAAGAATCAACAATTCCTGTGGAATCAACACAAAGTTCCCCTGGATTTGGAGTTTTAGCAAGTATTGCCGGAGTAATTATTGCTGGTATTTTTGCTACAACGAAAGGTAGAAGATAATTCTACCTTTTTTTTGCAGGAAAACTAATAGGTGAATACGGGATGGAAAAAAGCACATTATCACTTTCTATTTTTTTACTTTTCCTGGCCTTATTTGTATTTCCTGTAAATGCTTCAGAACAAGTTCAGAATTCAACTGTTAATTCAACTGTTGTTACTAAAATAGAAACCTATTCAGAAGCAACAGTGGTTTCTCTTTCTACTAAAATAAGTCCTTCAGTCTCGATAATAGTTACTCCGGATACAATTGATTTTGGAAAATTATCTGCTGGCATGTCCAGTGAGGTGCATAAGCTTACAATATTCAATAAAGGAAGTTCAAAGACTTATGTTACTTCTGAAGTTATTGACGTTGCAAAAGACCTTTATGTGGACGGCCTGGAACTTGATAATACTTCCTGGATTGGTTATGAAAAAGAAATATCAAGGGATGATTATGTTGAATCCGGCGTGCAACTAAACGTACCGGAAGAATTTGTTGGCATCGGTTCAATGGAAGGAAAACTAATATTCTGGGCAGAAATGAAAGAAAATAATGCTCCAGTTCTTGAAAACATAGGGGATATAAGTGTAAATAGTTCCGATATAGTAAAGATTATTATTCATGCTTCTGATTCAGACAATGACAAATTAACATATTCAACAAATGCCGAATTTGGAACACTTTATGGGAATGTCTTTGAATGGAACACAACCGGAATTGAAGCTGGCAAATATAAAATTTCATTTTCGGTTTCAGATGGTTATTCTACGGATTCAGAAACCATAGTGATTACAATTAAGAATGAAGCTAACGATCTTTTTCCAACTGTGAATTTTGCAAGTAACGTGACAAATGGAAAGATCCCTTTAACAGTAATGTTCACAGACCAGTCTTTGAATGCCACTTCATGGAAATGGGATTTTGGTGATGGAACTTACTCAACAGACAGGAATGTTGTACACACATACACTGATGCTGGAAATTATACTGTTTCTCTTGAAGCCGGAAATAATTATGGAAATAGTACTGATAAAAAAACAGATTATATCATTGCTTATCCCAGAATCATAATTTCTTTGATATCTCCATCTAGTTCCTATATAACAGATCAAACAGGTGCTTCAAGATTATTCGAAATTACTACTGATGAGATCGCAAATATCACATGGATTCTTGATGATGTGATTGTGCAGATAAACTGTAGTTCTATGAATTCATCCTACTATTGTTCTTCAGCACCAAACGGATTACATAATCTTACAATTTTTGCTGAAAACGAGAATGGAAGTGCACAAAAAGAATGGATATGGAATGTTACTTCAATATCATCCTCAGATAGTGCCGGTAGCAGTTCTTCAAGTGGAAGATATGTCAGCGGAGGAGGTTATTTTGGAGAAGATTACGATAATATTCTGGATAAAGTATCCAAAAGCCAGAATGTACTGGCTAAAAAAGTTACGACTTTTTCTTTTAACTCAAATGATAATCCTATAAAGTCTATTAGTTTTATTGCTTTGAAAAATTCCGGGGTTGTAAGCACTACAATTGAAATTCTTAAAGGAATTTCAACCCTGGTATCAGAAGCACCTCCTGGTGAGGTGTATAAGTATATGAATATCTGGGTTGGTGACACAGGATTTGCAACATCAGATAACATTGAAAATGCAGTAATTTCCTTTAAAGTTGAAAAATCATGGGTGTCAGATAATGATATCCAGTCATCAATGATTTCCCTGTACCGGTACAATGATAATAATTGGAAAGAACTTGAAACACAAAAAGTGAAAGAGGACGAAGATTATCTCTATTTTGAATCGGAAACACCTGGATTTTCACCATTTGCTATTACAGGTATCAAAAAAGAATCATCATCAAACGCAGTTGAAAATTCGTTACGTTCAACATCAGAAGAAGATATTTCTTCATCTAATGGGTCTCTTGGTTTGGAACAGATTCCAACTAATGCCTCATCATCAGGTATCCATACATGGATATGGATATTGTGTCTGTTTTTAATATTAGCAGTTACGGGAACTTACATTGGGGAAAGAAAAGGTTTCCTTTCTTTCAGGAAGAATAAATATGAAAATGTTATTTTTAAGGATACACTTTCATGTGAAATCTCTCCAGATGGCTTTACTTCTTATTATTTTGATGCTGAAGAAAATCCTGTAGAATATATTCGCTTAAAAACAAAAAATTATTCTGATACTGTGGAAGTTAAGGTGGAAGTACTGAGGAACCGTTCACTTCTTGTGAAAAGTGATCCGCCTGGAATCGTATATAAGCATCTGAATATCTGGATTGTTGCAGAAGGAGTTGATCCGTTGACATTGGATACTCCTTTGATAGGTTTTAAGGTAAAACGCTTATGGATAGAAGAAAATGAAATAGAAATTTCCTCTATAACTCTTTTCAGATTTGCAGATGGCATGTGGCAAAATCTGCCTACTGAAATGGTTGAAGAAACTGATGAACATTTTATCTTTGAATCCGATACGCCTGGTTTTTCCTCATTTGCGATATGCAGTGTCTAGAGTTTTATTTTGGATTCAGATTTAGAAGTGTTGAATCTCATTTTATAAGCTCTACATATAACATATCTTATTGACTTTTCCATGTTTAAATAAGATGTTCTGTTAAACCCACTTGAAAAATGAAATTTATTTTACAAACTTAATTTTAGATGGTGGTTTTATGAAAATTGGGAAAGTTATTTGGGTAGTATTTACTCTATCTATCATTTTTATGTGTATTGGATTTGCTGAAGCATCTACTTTAGTAGTAGATTGTAATTATGCAGAGAATTCAGGTGGTGTTTCTGTAGCAAGTACTATTGTTGTATATCCTACGATACAGGATGCAATAGATGATGCATTGCCGGGTGATACAATTTCTGTGATGCCAGGCATATATGAAGAAAGTATTACTGTTAATAAAAGCGTCAAACTGCAAGCACCTGAAGGTGCTACGATAAAATGTCCGCAGTCTCCTGAAATAATAACTATTGCTGAGTCTTCGAAGACATTTGAATATGTAGTAGGACTTTTGGGTGGAACATATTCAAGTTCTAATGATACGGTATATGGTTCAGAGTGCATTACTGTTGAAATGTCCGGTTTTACTATTGATGCAAATAATTTTGCACCATCACAGAGGTGGAGCAGTGTAATATGCAGGAACGTTAATCGGGATAATAGTGAAATACTTTCTTCTATCCACGATAACAATTTTGTCAATATTCTGGTAGATGGAAAGGAAACTTTTGGTATTCTAGGGTATGGTTCCATGAACATTACTATCCAGGATAATCTGATAGATCAGTTTGCCCGTGGAGGTATCGGACTTTACTCCGGTGATAATGAAGTAATAGGCAACACTGTTATCGGTCCGTATAATGGTGAGGATATTACATGGGCACCCAATGGTATTCAATTTGGTTACGGTGCAAGTGGACTTATACAGGGTAATGATGTATCTCATTGCGGATGGCCGGGAACTGACTGGTCAGGAACTGCTATTATGGTTGTAGATACAAGCAATGTGACAGTTGATGGCAATTATGTCCATGATAATGAAGTTGCTATAAGTGTGACTGATTATCCAATAGAGCTATATTCATCCGAAGTCTGGGCAAACACATGTTCAGACATTACAGTTACCAATAATCTTGTAGAGAACAATGAATATGGTATTGATATTGCCAATTGTGTAGACACTGTTGTCGTTGAGAATAATGATATTCTGAATAATCTCTACGATGGAATAAGTGTATATGATTATGAGATATGGAATCCGGGGTATGATATTCCTGATCCGGTCAATATAGAGATTCACAATAATAATATTGCTGGAAATGGTGATTCCGGTCTTTATATAGATGTTAATATTACGGAAGTTAATGCAGCACTTAACTGGTGGGGAGATGCTACCGGCCCTTACCATGAAACTACCAATTCAGTCGGAACCGGGGATAATGTCACTGACAATGCAGTGTATTCTCCATGGCTTGGAGCTGAATTTGATACAACACCAATGACATACTATGTTACTCCTTACGGAAGCATTCAGGATGCCATAGAAGTTGCAGACCTTGTTGACACCATTTATCTGTTGCCTGGTACTTACAGTGAGAATATTGATGTCAACAGGAAGGTATCTTTAGTTGGTAGCGGAAGCGGAGATGACCCGCTTGTGGATTCCATATTGCAAAAGAATGTGGATGAAAGAATTGTCAAATTATCAGCTTCAGGAGCATCTGAAGAAGATACTGTCTTAATAAAAAACATAAGGGTAGTACCTGACGGTGTTTACGGTTTTGAGGTACACAATAATGACAGTGTTTCTTATATTGAGTTTGATAATGTTAATGTGGTTGGTGCAATCACTCACACAGTTGAGAATGAGATAGGCCTTAAGGTTGCAACTGATGCAAGCCTTAGTCATTTTGTAGTGAAGGATTCCACATTTGATAACTGTGATTATGGATGGTACTTTGCTAAAACCGTTGACATAAACGAAACCAGTAATGTGCAGTTTGTCACTGTAGATGATAGCAGTTTCAGTGAAAATGATTATAAAGGTATCTATGTTGAAAAGCTGTCAGATTCAACTTTCAATAATGTTCTTGTTGATAATAACGGTAAGAGCGATTTCTGGAACCAGATATGGAATGGTGGTTTTGATATCAATCTGAAGGCAGGTAACTATGCCAACCTTGTGTTCAATAACCTGACTGTTACTAACAATGGTCTTGGATATAATGAAGGTGCAGGAATTATGATCAAGGCAAGAGATGATGGCAGTTATATTTCACCTAATGATGCAGTTCTTGATGGTGTGCAGATCAATGGTGGTAACTATTCATTCAACGAACGAGGTATACGTATTGGTGAACCTGATAAGAACAATGCAGGGCCTATAAACGTAGTGATCACCGGAGCGAACATAACCGATAACGTCCAGACATATAGTGGTACAGATGGTTCAGCATACGGTGGTGTTGTGAACCATGCACTGGAAGAGATTAATGCTACCTACAACTGGTGGGGTGATGATTCAGGTCCTTACCATGAAACTACCAATCCATCTGGTGTTGGAAATGCAGTAAATGATAATGTAGACTATATTCCATGGGTTGCAACTGTTATCCCTGTGCCGGAATGTGATTTTACTGCAAACGTAACTTCAGGTAACATAAGTCTGACTGTACAGTTCTCTGATATTTCAACCAACAACCCGGATTCATGGGAATGGGACTTTGGTGATGGTACTTCATTGTCTACAGAACAGAATCCTGTCCATGTTTATTCAGAAGAGGGAAATTATACTGTAAGTCTTAATGTAAGCAATCATGGTGGATATGATATGGAGTCAAAAGTAGGTTTTATTACAGTAGCTGACTGGAATCCGTGGAATGATCCTGATTCAGATCGGGGAAGTTATATTTCTCAGGATGAGGTTATGATTGCTGTTTCCTACTGGAAATCTAATTATGTCATTCCTGAGACTGGTCATAGTATATCACAGGATGAGATCATGCTTATCATTTCCAACTGGAAGTGTAATTATTCAATGTAATTTTAAGCAGAGCGTAATGAAAAATATTGTGAAAAATGGTGGCTTGTATGAAGTTAGTTGTATTTCTGTCATGTCTGTTGATCGCATCTCTGACAATGGCAGATATTTCATTTGCTTCTGACTGGACAGAGTTCCAGAAAGATAGTTGTAATAGTGGTTTAACTTGTGATAGGGCACCTATTACAACTCCCTCAAGTATGTCGTGGAACAGGCTTTTTTCAGGTGAAGCTGTTGATTGCCCTTCTGTTGTCGTTGATGACATATTATACATGGTGTTTCCAGGTGGTAATGTATCTGCAATTCAAAAAAACAGTGGAAGTGTGGTGTGGAGCACTACTATTGAGCAAATTAGCTATCAGTTGGGTTCACCTGCATATGGTAATGGTACTTTGTTCATTCCAAGAGAGAACGGTAAAGTGTATGCTCTTGATTCTTTGAATGGAGAGCTTATATGGGAAACTGATCAAATTGGCAACTGGTTGTATACTCCAATAGTTTATGATTCTCATCGTATATATTTTGGGGACTGTTTGGATAAATATGGTAATGATGGAACTTTCTATTGTTATACGGATACAGGAGATGAATGCTGGTCAAAGGATGCAGCATCAGGAGGTGGATATTACTGGGCAGGTCCTGCTGTTGTAGAGGACTTTGTAATATTTGTGGATTCCAAAGGTTATCTTACTTCCTTGGACAAGGATGACGGTTCTTTAATAGATGAGGTTAATGTCAGTGAGATGTTCTCTATAGATGATGCAGGAGAGTTCAAATCTTCTGTGAGCTATGATTCTGATTCAGAAAAGCTTTTTTTAACTTCGAAAGGTGGTTATTGTTATTCTATAGGTTTTGATCAGACTGGTTCTTTCAATGTGTATGATAGTAATTATGCTCAATTGGATGGTGCATGTACTTCAACTCCTTCGTTTTTTAATGGCAGGGTCTATGTTGGTTGTGGCGGCTGGACAGAGGGAAAACTTTATTGTCTGGATGAATCTGACCTGAGTGAGATATGGAATTTTGAAACAAATGCCGGGGTTAAGGCATCTCCTGCAATTTCAAGGGCGTATGATGACGGTGACGGTGAGGTATATATTTATTTTACAACTAATTGTGCAGATGGAACTGTCTATTGTCTAAAAGACTATCCGGGTAATACTGAAGCTATGGAACAATGGAACTATCTGCCATCAAATGGGATGAATAATTATATCCTGCAGGGAGTCGTTATTTCTGACGGATGGCTTTTCTTTGGAAATGATGGTGGCTACCTGTTTGGGCTTGCCAATAGTCAAAGTGTTAAAGAGCAACATGTGTTTGCGGATTTTGAAGTAAATGTTACTTACGGAGATTTTCCTTTAACTGTGCAGTTCACGGATACTTCTTCAGATGCTACTTCATGGTCATGGGATGTGGATGGTGACGGAATTGAAGATTATGGTATTAAAGACCCGGTGCATACCTATAATAAATCCGGAAGTTACAATGTTTCATTAACGGCAGGAAATTCTGTTTTCATACATACAAGAACAGTTGAGGATTGTATTAGTGTTGACTGGAATCCATGGAATGATCCTGATTCTGAGTCAGGAAATCTTATTTCTCAGAATGAGGTGATGACTGCGATTTCTTACTGGAAATCCGGTTATGTTATTCCTGATACTGATCACAGGATATCTCAGGATGAGATAATGCTTATTGTTTCATACTGGAAGTCTAAATACCCAATGTGATACTGGCATTAAATTATTATTTATCATACTTTCTTCCTTCCTTTCTTTCTTTTTGATTTGTATTTCATTTAAGGAGAATCTCGTTTTTGTTTTATCTGTATAATTTTATTAAATTAGATATCTCCTTTATAGGTAACATATATGAACAAAATAAGTATGTTTATATGTTTTAATATTAATTTTTATTATTCCAAATGAAAATACTTGTTGTGTTTTCATTGATGGTGGACAAATATAGAGTTTGGGGAATTAGGTACTTTCAATGGCCATGTTCCTCAAGATGTATTAAATACCAAATTTTGGGAGAAATACAAAGATGAGAAATAGAAATATCTGGATGCTCTTATTGAGCATAGGGGTAGTTTTTGTAATGTTAACATCAGCAGCTTCTGCCGATGACTGGGCTTCATTCCAGGGAAATAACAACAATAATGGTGTTACAGACGATGACCTTCCTACTGATTTCAGTGACAACTGGACTTTCACTGATACTGCTACGGGATGGACAGGATTTGATTCCGCACCGGTTATCGGAAACGGAATTGCTTACTATGTATATTCTAACGGTACTGTGTTTGCTTTTGACCTTGTAAACGAAGAGGTTGAATGGGTTAACACAGCAATTGGTGGAGATGTAAGTTCCTTTGAGATTGGTACACCTGCATATGATGGTGACAACAACAGACTGTACGTTGGCCTTTCATACGGAAACACAACCACAGACACAACTGTATACGCTCTTAACGCAGCTACAGGTGCAGTTATCTGGTACAATGATGCATTGATTCCTGATGAATACCAGCTTAACAGCCCAATCAAATACGATGACGGCAAAATCTACGTCGCTGCCGCAAACATGACAGAAGTAGCCAGCTGGACCTACGTCGCACAGCAGGGCGGTTTCTACTGTATGAATGCAGCTACCGGTGCAGAAATCTGGTCAGACACAACAGGATACGGTCACTACTACACAGCTCCGGCTATTACAGATGATTACGTAATAATATCCGATGACGCAGGAGTTGTACGCTCATACGATAAGAATGACGGTACACTGGAAGACAGCTTTGATGCTTCAACCGAAATGGGCATTTCATTGATGTCTCGTGGTGCTGCAGTTATTGATCCAGGAACATGGACTGGGTTATTTACCGATGATAATATGATATTCTTCCCGGTAACAGCATCACCCACTGGAAGTGAATCATATGTTGTTGGTGTTGAATTCAACGCAAGCACAGGTGATTTTGGAGATTATGACAATACTTCCATGATTAGTTCAAGGACCACAACATCGATAGCTGTAAGTGTATCAGAACTTTATGTTGCAAGTGATGATGGTAGTGTAAGGGTATATGAAATCGATAGAGCAGACGAGGAGGATGGTTTCTTCACCCAATATGAACCAGTAGCTACAACTACTGCATTAGGATCTTCTATCAAGGCATCACCTGTCGTGACTACAAATACCGGCAATAGCTTGTATGATATATTATTCACAGAGCGTGTATATGTCACACATAATAGTGGTACTGGAGGCCTCTACTGGTACGAATTTGATAGGTATACCAACTCTTTTAGTGACAGCGGTTCTTGGATACCAGCTGGTTCAGGCTATACACTTCAGGGAATAGCTGCTGCTGATGGATATATCACTTTCGGTAATGACAATAAGAAAGTGTTTGTAGCATCAGCTTAAGTATATTCAAGGTAATCCGTAGGATTACCTTGCATTTTTTTCTTTTCTTCTTCTATTAATTATTCATTTGTTATTACTATAAAGAATAACATATGTTTCCATTATTGGGTGTATTATATAGCATTGATTTCTCACATATTATTCATATTCCGGTCTTGGTTAGAAAAGCAAACATAATCGTATAAGATATCAATCGAATTCCTTTCTCAGTGCAAATCACATTCTGAGAATCTTTTTCTATCAAAGTCCGGTGGAAGTTGGAGTACAAATAAACGGAGTGAAAAAATCTATGAGAAAACTCTCTTTAATGCTATTAATGACGCTGGCCTGCATTGCGGTTCTTGCATCTCCCGCAATGGCAGGTGTTGTGGGTGAACGAACAATAAATACAAGTACTGTTAATCCGGGGGAAACCTTTGAGGTAACAGTCAGCCTGACTGCAACAGGCACCAGTATGAGAACGGCAGGTATACTGGAAGACCTTCCGGACTACTGGACCCTTACGACAATTGACAATGACGGACTCTCTCATGTCATAGAAGATGGAAATCATACGTGGGTGGATGAATCCGGTTCAACTCTGGACCCTGCTGTCCCTGTAACTATTGTATATGATGTTACAGTACCTGAAAACGCCACCGCAGGCACATATTCAATAACTGGTCTGGTAAAGGCAATGGAAGACGTTGGTGGTTCTTTTGATATGTGCAGTAACACCACAAAAGGTGACAATTCCGTTACAATTGCAGCAGCAAGTGTTGTTCACATTAACGACGGAGACGATTATAAAAGCAAGATCGAGAATGCTGCTGCTGGTGCAACAATCTACTGGCATGAAGGTACATATTCAGGAGATGACGTTTCATTACCTGATAATGTCCACATAATAGGTGATGGAAAGGATGTTGTTATTTTTCAAGAGAAATTGCTTGATGGAGAAAACATCGAAGCAGAAGGATTGACTGTACATGTTTTTGGCAGTACTAATTATAAAGTTACAAATTTAACTGTGGCAGATTGTGGTATTACAAGTCTTTATGCTGAAGGTAATATATACGTTGAAAACTGTACCTCTACCTCTAATAATGGTAACATAAATTTACAAGTATATGGATTGAACTATGGAAATCTCATCATAAAATACAATACTTTCGATGGGAGCGCCTATGGTATGGGAAGCATAGTATTTGGTGATTTTGATAATGCAGAAATTATCGGTAATACTTTCCTAAATTATGATTCGGCTTCTAATATGGGATTAATTACAATGGCTACTGATACCTCCACTACTGTCATTGAAAACAATGTAATTGAAAATTACGCTGGAATGGTGGCACCAATATCTGTTGGTGGTGATGTAGTCATAAGAGGAAATACAATTGACACTGTTTCATCTACATATACTGGTTCTAGTCCCATTGCAGCTGCAGGTGCAACTGATTTCACAGTGTATCAAAATAACTTCTTCAACTGTTCTACTCCGTATGTAAATACAGATATGGCAAACGGTGCCACAGTGTCCCTGACCTGGCACTCTCCTGAAGCTATCGACTATACTTATCAGGGCAACAGCTACAGCAGTATCCTTGGTAACTACTACGATACCTACACAGGTTCAGATGCTGATGGTGATGGTATAGGTGACTCATCTTACAGTCCTGGTGCATCAGGTACTGATGAATACCCTCTCATGGCAGCATTTAGTAATGGTGAAATTGAATCTGAGCTTTTCAACGAACTCTACAGTGGTAACGTAACCGTTATGGAGACAGACATTGACTTTACAGCATCAGATTCAAGTGAGACCTATCCTGTCAGCCAGCGCACATGTCTTGGTGCACTTCTTGAATCAGGAGTTGAATATTACATCAACGATGACTCATATGCTGATTATGGCAGTTTCTACCTTGAAAGCATCGGAGGAATCGAAGCACAGTCCTGGCCAGGAGCAAGCTGGGGAATCTATGTCAACGGTGAAGCTACTGACTACGGTCTTGGTCTTAACTCCGTCTCAGACGGTGACGTTGTCAGCTTCTACTACGCACCATGGGACACAGAAACCTTTGCCCAGGACCTTGACAAGGTGTTCTATTCCGTCAGCATCACAGTAAATGATGAGACACCAATCGATGCCCAGAGGACAATTAAGTACCAGACCTTCAACGTTGACTCTGATCAATATAATTCAACACTTGTCACAGTCACAATCACAGCCAACGAGTATCTTGAAGCACTCTATCTTATCGAAACAGTACCTTCCGACTGGATACTTACAAGTGCAGACGAAGATGGTGCCCTTTTCAGGGAATCTGACGATCCTGATACCTATGAATGGATGTGGGCAGGCTCAATGAATGCAGGCGACTCAAAGACAATCAAATATGTTATCCAGTACCCTGCCGGTGAGTCACTCGATGACTACGAGTTTGACGGTGTTGTATCTGCTTATGTCAATAACGTGGATGTCGATGATATTAACGTACTTGGTGATTCAAGCATCGAACTTACCGAGGACTGGAACCCATGGGATGATATCGGTTCAGAAGAAGATGAAGTTGTAACCGGCTCAGAACTTCAGGAAGCAATCAAATGCTGGATAAACAAGATAGACATTCCACAGACAGGTGCAGAAATGACATCTGACAGAATGCAGGAAGTCATCCACCTCTGGTTGATCCAGTAAAATAAAGTTAGAATTTCTAAAACATCCGGGGAAACCCGGGTGATGTTTTCTTTTTTGTTTGATAAAAATCAAATTCATATTGTTATCTTTTTTAAACACATTTGTTTGCATTTTTCTTGCATTTATAAAGAATAACTTTCTCATTTCCTCCATACATTCCGGCCTTGGTTAGAAAAGCAAACATAATCGTATAAGATATCAATTAAATTCCATTTTCAGTGCAAATCACATTCTGAGAATCTTTTTCTATCAAAGTCCGGTGGAAGTTGGAGTACAAACAAACGGAGTGAAAAAATCTATGAGAAAACTCTCTTTAATGTTATTAATGACGCTGGCCTGCGTTGCGGTTCTTGCATCTCCCGCAATGGCAGGTGTTGTGGGTGAACGAACAATAAATACAAGTACGGTAAATCCGGGGGAAACCTTTGAGGTAACAGTCAGCCTGACTGCAACAGGCACCAGTATGAGAACGGCAGGTATACTGGAAGACCTTCCGGACCACTGGATCCTTACTACAATTGATAATGACGGACTCTCTCATGTCATAGAGGATGGAAACCACACATGGGTGGACGAATCCGGTTCAACTCTTGACCCTGCTGTCCCTGTAACTATTGTATATGATGTTACAGTACCTGAAAACGCCACCGCAGGCACATATTCAATAACAGGTTTGGTAAAAGCAATGGAAGACGTAGGTGGTTCTTTTGATATGTGCAGTAACACCACAGAAGGTGACAATTCCGTTACAATTGCAGCAGCAAGTGTTGTTCACATTAATGAAGGAGACGATTACAAAACCAAGATAGAGAACGCAGCAGATGGTGCAACAATCTACTGGCACGAAGGTACATATTCAGGTTCATCCAGTATATCTGTACCAAATAATGTACACATAATAGGTGATGGCAAGGATGTTGTAGATGTTCAATCATATTTAGTCAGTGGAGAAAACTTAGAAGTAGAAAGTATTTCAATTACCATTATTGGTTATTATAATAATTATATTACAAACGCAACAATAAACGATTGTGAGTTTCGTGGGATACTGTCACAGGGTAACCTTGTAGTTGAGAATTGTACATCTTCTGATATGTTGACGATTCAGTCAAATGGATTGAATTATGGAAATGTTGTTCTTAGTAATAATTCATTTATTGGAACAGCAGATGGTAATTACAGAATTACAATAGTTCTTACTGGTTATGATAATATTGAAGTCAACGATAATGTTTTCTATGATGCATTGTATCCTTCTGCAAGTACTTTAATAAGTATTGATGGAAATGAATGTGTAGTTGAAAAAAATACAATTGCTAATTACAGTGGAAAATATGCACCCTTATCTATAGGTGAAGGTCACTTTGTTATATCAGAAAACAATTTTGAAAGCATTTCATCAAAGTATGATTCTTTAAGCCCAATTCGGGTTGATGATAATTCCAATGTAGAACTATTCCAAAATAATTTCTATGATGATTCCTCCTCTTACGTAGCTGGTTCAGCAACTATTAACTGGCAATCTCCTGAAGCTATCGACTATACCTATCAGGGCAACAGCTACAGCAGTATCCTTGGTAACTACTACGACACCTACACAGGTTCAGATGCTGATGGTGATGGTATAGGTGACTCATCTTACAGTCCTGGTGCATCAGGTACTGATGAATATCCACTCATGGCTGCATTTACTGATGGTGAAATTGAATCTGAGCTTTTCAATGAACTCTACAGCGGTAACGTAACCGTTATGGAGACAGATATTGACTTTACGGCATCAGATTCAGGTGATACCTATCCTGTCAGTCAGCGCACATGTCTTGGTGCACTTCTTGAATCAGGAGTTGAATATTACATCAACGATGACTCATATGCAGACTATGGCAGTTTCTACCTTGAAAGCATCGGAGGAATCGAAGCACAGTCCTGGCCAGGAGCAAGCTGGGGAATCTATGTCAACGGTGAAGCTACTGACTACGGTCTTGGTCTTAACTCCGTCTCAGACGGTGACGTTGTCAGTTTCTACTACGCACCATGGGACACAGAAACCTTTGCCCAGGACCTTGACAAGGTATTCTATTCCGTCAGCATCACAGTAAATGATGAGACGCCAATCGATGCCCAGAGGACAATTAAGTACCAGACCTTCAACGTTGATTCAGACCAATATAATTCAACACTTGTCACAGTCACAATCACAGCCAACGAGTATCTTGAAGCACTCTATCTTATCGAAACAGTACCTTCCGACTGGGTACTTACAAGTGCAGACGAAGATGGTGCCCTGTTCAGGGAATCTGACGATCCTGACACTTATGAATGGATGTGGGCAGGTTCAATGAATGCAGGCGACTCAAAGACAATCAAATATGTTATCCAGTACCCTGCCGGTGAGTCACTCGATGACTACGAGTTTGACGGTGTTGTATCTGCTTATGTCAATAACGTGGATGTCGATGATATTAACGTACTTGGTGATTCAAGCATCGAACTTACCGAGGACTGGAACCCATGGGATGATATCGGTTCAGAAGAAGATGAAGTTGTAACCGGCTCAGAACTTCAGGAAGCAATCAAATGCTGGATAAACAAGATAGACATTCCACAGACAGGTGCAGAAATGACATCTGACAGAATGCAGGAAGTCATCCACCTCTGGTTGATCCAGTAAAATAAAGTTAGAATTTCTAAAACATCCGGGGAAACCCGGGTGATGTTTTCTTTTTTGTTTGATAAAAATCAAATTCATATTGTTATCTTTTTTAAACACATTTGTTTGCATTTTTCTTGCATTTATAAAGAATAACTTTCTCATTTCCTCCATACATTCCGGCCTTGGTTAGAAAAGCAAACATAATCGTATAAGATATCAATTAAATTCCATTTTCAGTGCAAATCACATTCTGAGAATCTTTTTCTATCAAAGTCCGGTGGAAGTTGGAGTACAAACAAACGGAGTGAAAAAATCTATGAGAAAACTCTCTTTAATGTTATTAATGACGCTGGCCTGCGTTGCGGTTCTTGCATCTCCCGCAATGGCAGGTGTTGTGGGTGAACGAACAATAAATACAAGTACGGTAAATCCGGGGGAAACCTTTGAGGTAACAGTCAGCCTGACTGCAACAGGCACCAGTATGAGAACGGCAGGTATACTGGAAGACCTTCCGGACCACTGGATCCTTACTACAATTGATAATGACGGACTCTCTCATGTCATAGAGGATGGAAACCACACATGGGTGGACGAATCCGGTTCAACTCTTGACCCTGCTGTCCCTGTAACTATTGTATATGATGTTACAGTACCTGAAAACGCCACCGCAGGCACATATTCAATAACAGGTTTGGTAAAAGCAATGGAAGACGTAGGTGGTTCTTTTGATATGTGCAGTAACACCACAGAAGGTGACAATTCCGTTACAATTGCAGCAGCAAGTGTTGTTCACATTAATGAAGGAGACGATTACAAAACCAAGATAGAGAACGCAGCAGATGGTGCAACAATCTACTGGCACGAAGGTACATATTCAGGAGATGACGTTTCATTACCTGATAATGTCCACATAATAGGTGATGGTAAGGATGTTGTTGATGCCAGTACAGTGGATTTAACAGGTGGAAACGATTCTGAGATCGAAGGTATGTCTTTACACGATATAGGAGACGGTGAAAATACTGTAAATCTAACTGTAAAGGATTCTTCATTACATTCTTTCGATGCCATAGGAATAGTTCTAGTTGAAAACTGTACTTTTAGTGGCTATCAGGTTCTTTTAGTAGGGTCATATTCTGGAAGTTTTACCTTTAAGAATAATACTCTAACTAATGCGGGACTAATATCTGCATCTCGTTTTGATTCAATTGAGGTTAGTGGAAATGTTTTCCAGAATTTATCTTCAACATCTATGATGAATGCATTAATAGTTTCAGATACTAGCGATGTTGTTATTGAAAATAATATTGTTACAAACTATTATGGAATGGGCAATCCTGTTATGGTAAAAAATTGTGATGATGTAGTAATAAGAGGAAATTTTTTTGAATCAACATCAACTCTGATGGCTGGTTCTAGTCCTATTAGTGTGTCGGGTGATGCAACTCTGACGTTGTACCTTAATAATTTCATTGATTGCTCTGAACCCTATGTACGCGATGTTAATGACGGTACAGTATCCCTGACCTGGCACTCTCCTGAAGCTATCGACTATACTTATCAGGGCAACAGCTACAGCAGTATCCTTGGTAACTACTACGATACCTACACAGGTTCAGATGCTGATGGTGATGGTATAGGTGACTCATCTTACAGTCCTGGTGCATCAGGTACTGATGAATACCCTCTCATGGCAGCATTTAGTAATGGTGAAATTGAATCTGAGCTTTTCAACGAACTCTACAGTGGTAACGTAACCGTTATGGAGACAGACATTGACTTTACAGCATCAGATTCAAGTGAGACCTATCCTGTCAGCCAGCGCACATGTCTTGGTGCACTTCTTGAATCAGGAGTTGAATATTACATCAACGATGACTCATATGCTGATTATGGCAGTTTCTACCTTGAAAGCATCGGAGGAATCGAAGCACAGTCCTGGCCAGGAGCAAGCTGGGGAATCTATGTCAACGGTGAAGCTACTGACTACGGTCTTGGTCTTAACTCCGTCTCAGACGGTGACGTTGTCAGCTTCTACTACGCACCATGGGACACAGAAACCTTTGCCCAGGACCTTGACAAGGTGTTCTATTCCGTCAGCATCACAGTAAATGATGAGACACCAATCGATGCCCAGAGGACAATTAAGTACCAGACCTTCAACGTTGACTCTGATCAATATAATTCAACACTTGTCACAGTCACAATCACAGCCACGAGTATCTTGAAGCACTCTATCTTATCGAAACAGTACCTTCCGACTGGATACTTACAAGTGCAGACGAAGATGGTGCCCTTTTCAGGGAATCTGACGATCCTGATACCTATGAATGGATGTGGGCAGGCTCAATGAATGCAGGCGACTCAAAGACAATCAAATATGTTATCCAGTACCCTGCCGGTGAGTCACTCGATGACTACGAGTTTGACGGTGTTGTATCTGCTTATGTCAATAACGTGGATGTCGATGATATTAACGTACTTGGTGATTCAAGCATCGAACTTACCGAGGACTGGAACCCATGGGATGATATCGGTTCAGAAGAAGATGAAGTTGTAACCGGCTCAGAACTTCAGGAAGCAATCAAATGCTGGATAAACAAGATAGACATTCCACAGACAGGTGCAGAAATGACATCTGACAGAATGCAGGAAGTCATCCACCTCTGGTTGATCCAGTAAAATAAAGTTAGAATTTCTAAAACATCCGGGGAAACCCGGGTGATGTTTTCTTTTTTGAACAACAATCTTTGTTAGTTATTAGTATAACATTTCTTTCCTGTTTTTACAAATTAATATAGGTATAGAAATTACCTTTTATCAATTCTGATTTCCAACAAATTTTAAAAGTTGAAAGCTTCAAAAGCAAGCTCACATACTAATAATATACAAATTGTGTTGGTTGGTGGGGAAGACACTAATTAAATTCAGGGTTCTGTGAATGGTTGGATGCAGTTTTCACATTTGGATTCCAACAAACAATCTCGGTATTTAGTTATCTGTAAAAACTTCTCTGCCCTGGAGGTATAAACATGAAAAAGAAAATACAGAACATAATTCCTATTATGGCTGTGGTTATGCTGACACTTTTCTTTATACCAGTGGGACTGGCTGAAGAAAGTGGATCAACCACATGGCATCAATTCCAAAAAGACATGGCACATACTGGATTTTATCCTGAATCACTACCAGAAGCATATGATGAGTTGTGGAACGTAAGTGTGAATGCAGTTGGCGATTCCGCACCGGTTGTCGCTGAAGGAATGGTATTCGTAAACTGTGCTGATAATAAGCTTAAAGCAATTGATGAGATTACCGGTGAAGTGCAGTGGAGTACACCTGTAGATCCTATACAGTATGGTTCCTGGTCATCTCCTGCCTATCACGATGGCATGGTCTTTACATCCACAGGTCTGAACACTACATGTGTTTATGCTGAAAACGGAACTATAAAATGGGCTTTCAAACTTCCGGGTAACATGGCTTCCTGTAATGGTGGTCCATTGATTGCTGACGGCAAAGTATTCTGCAATGATTGGAATGATATGCATTACTATTGTCTGGACGAGGAAACAGGAACAGAATTATGGAATTTTACCGTAGATCATGAATCGTATTCTTACTCATATGCACAGGGTACACCGGCATATAAGGATGGAAAGATTTACCTTACCTGCTGGGATTATCTGGCAACCCCCGGTGGTCACATCTATTGTGTAGACGCAACAACAGGTGAGAAAATATGGGATCAGCCTTTTGATAGTGCCTGTGGCTCTGCTGCTCTTGGGGACGATGGCCGGTTGTATGCTACAGCATTTAATTTCTATGGGTCAGCTTCAGTAAGTGCTCTTAGTATGGAAGATGGTTCTGTAATCTGGACGACTAATATTGGCAGTACTGATTCCACCCCTGCAATAGCATATGGGAATATATACGTCTCAGCTCCTAACAATGTATATTGTATAAATGCTAGCAATGGTTCGATCATATGGAACACCAAAGGCGCTGGTGGCTGGACTGATTCGGTTTCTGTAGCAGATGGAAAAGTATTTGCTGGTACACAATTCAGTTCAACAACAACTGGTGGATTCACAGGTTTGGTTGAACTCAATGCATATACAGGTGATGTATTATGGAAGGCAGCCGGTGGCTCTACTGCAATATCAGATGGTAATATCTATACTATACTCAGAGGTGGAAAAGTGTATGCTTATTCGGAAGCCACACCGACTATTGATATAGTAGCAGGTGATCTGGAATTACCTACAGGAATTGCCTATCCTTATTATTCCAATGAAATTACAGCGACTATAAGCAATGCTGGAAATAAATATGTAGACGATGTTTCTGTATCCTTACAGGTTAATGGTAATGAAATTGACAGTCAGACTATTTCAGTGCTTGGAGGAGCATGCAGCCAATCCGTAAGTTTTGACTGGACTCCTATTGAATCAGGCAATTATGAAATCACTTTAGTCACTTCTTCCGATGGCATAACTGAAATCAGTACTACAAACAATGAAATGTCTATTGATGTAGAGGTTCAGAGTGGTAATCCTGATCTGGTTCCATCAGAACTTAGTATTTCTACAGTTTATATTAACCAGCCATATGAACTGACTGCAACTGTGTCAAATATGGGTTATATGATTGCAGATCCATTCACCGTTGAAGTCAAGGAAGGCACAACAGTACTCGCAAGTGAAACAATTTCTTCTCTCGGTCCGGCCCAGAGCACAGATGTTGTGTTTAATTGGCTTCCTTCAGCCACCGGAAGCTCTGACCTGACAATAACTGTCGATGTTAACAGTGTGGTTGAAGAAGAAGATGAGAGTAACAATGAACTGATACAGTCTATTGAAGTAAAACCTGAAACATCTGTAGAGGTTTTATCTGATAATGATTGGTCACAGTTCCAGCGTGACAGTTCCAATAATGGAATAACAACTGCTTATGCACCATGTGATAATTCAGTTAAAGTTAAATGGAGTGCAGATGACTTTGATGGTTGCATTGATATTCCTCCTATAATTAAGGGGAATATGGTCTATGTAATATCTTCCAGTGGTGCAGTATTTGCCTATGACAAGACTACCGGGGAATATGAAGATAATACAGGATGGTCCAAGTTTACCTGGGAAAGTGCAGATTTGCATTCTGCAACTCCTGCATATGGCGATGGTAATATTTTTGTTGCAACATATGGAGGTAATCTATATGCTTATAACTCCAGTGAAGGTGATCTCCTGTGGACTGTAAACGTTACAGATGACAGTTTTGAGTGCCCGATAACATATTATGATCACAGAATTTACCTTGGAGAAGGTATTTCACTGGACTCTGATACGAAATATTATTATTGCTATGATGATCTGGGCACGCTTCTATGGAAATATCCAATTACCGATACAGTGGGATTCATATGGAATGGGGCCTCTGTTATTGGTGATTATGTTGTTTTCTCCACACATGAAGGTGGACTCATAAGTCTTGACAGAAAAACCGGAGAACTTGCCGATGAGATTTCACTTAATAGTACTGTCAGCTCTGAAATATCTTTTGCAAAAGCTGATCCGGGGGTATTTCGTTCTTCTGTGATGTATAACGATGGATATGTATACACCACATCAGAAAGTGGACAACCTACAGGTTATGTATGGAAAATAATGTTTGATTCAACAGATGGAACTTTTTCAGATCATGGGTGGTGTTCTGAGCAAATCTTCAGCACTTCTACACCTGCAGTATATGATGGAAAAGTGTATGTTGGACAGGGAGAACATTATAACCCGGGAGAATTGATCTGTCTGGATGACAGCACGGGCGATGAAATATGGTCATATAGCGTATCAGGTGGTGTGAAATCTTCTCCTGTAGTTTCAACATATTATGATACACCATATATCTACTTCACATCAGCAAATAATAATGGTACGTTATACTGTCTTGATGGTGATGGTAATCTTGTATGGGAGTACAATCCGCCGGACACTGGCTATATTCTGCAGGGTGTCGCTGTTTCTCAGGGTAAAGCATATTTCGGAACAGATGGCGGCTATCTTTACTGTGTGGGAGGTGACCAGTTCCCATGGAATGATCCAGCTTCTACGTCAGAACAGCAGGTGTCAATGGTGGAGGCTATGACTGCTATTTCTTATTGGAAAAGCAATTATTTGATTCCACAGACAAATGAAAAGGTATCGCAAAATGAGTTAATGTATATAGTTTCTTACTGGAAATCCAGATACTCATTGCCATTGTTCTGGTAAGACTGAATTATTAATTTAATTCAGTTTTCTTTTTAACTTAATTTTTAGTAAATCTTTATCTAATTTACCTTGTATCTCTTCATTATTTTCGATACAACACATGTGTTCGAATTTTTATTGAATTTACAACTAATAAATTTCCGTTTTCCATGTATTCTTTTCTTGGTTAGAAAAGGCGAATACAATTGAGTGAAAATCAATGATTATACTTTTTTAATACTATTTATGGCACAGGTATATGTTGTGGACGAATTAACAATCAGTATTGTACAGTTGACAGGAGAATAAGATTTTATCAATAAAGAAAATCATATTATTTATCTTATAAACTAACATATCTTATTGATTATTCAATGTTCATATAGTATCAAGAATACAGACGAAAATAAAGTTTCAATATACTTGGTTTTTGCTGATTATGGTGGTACTAATATGGAAAAAGGAAGATGTATTTCAATTTTATTCATTTCTATTTACTTTATACTCTCTTTCACTTCAATATCAATGGCTGCAGAAGAAATAACTGCAATACGGACAATTGAACCATCAACTGTAGAGCCAGGTGATAGTTTTCAGGTCACAGTTGTTATAAATTCATCATCAGAAGAATTTACGGCTGCAGGCCTGCAGGAGTATCTGCCGGATAGTTGGACAGTAATTCCAATAGATAATGATGAAATGATATATCAGGAAAAAGATGAGGATGACCCTTGTGGGTGGCTCATGATGTATGGTACTTTATCTCCTGATTCAGGAAGGACTATTGTATATGAAGTACAGGTTCCGGAAACAATCAGCGGTGGTACTTATTCTATTATCGGGGAAGTTTATGGACAATTTTTCGAAGATACTGATTTTGTTGTGTCTAGTTCTGAAGTTGCCGGAGATAGCGAAGTGACTGTAGATGGTGACTTGCTTTTTACTAATACTGATTGGCCCCAGTTTCAGTCTGGTATTTATAATAACGGAGTGACTTCCGACAGAGCAGCTATACAGGAACCCGATGAAACGGAATCATGGTCTACGTATACTTACAACATTGATGAAGCGTTAGGAATAGATGTGCAACCTATTGTGGTTGATGATCTGGTGTATGTAGTCGCTAATGATACGGTCTATGCTGTCAATGCATATAACGGGGATATGGAATGGTCAAAGAATATCTATGTTGGAGATACTGCTGTTCTTGGTACCCCCGCATATGGTAATGGTAAATTATTTGTTGTTTCTTTTGGGCGGGTATATTCATTTGATGCTTTAACGGGAGAAGAACTCTGGAACCAGACCATAAGCAGTGATAGTCTAAACAAAACACAGTTAAACACCCCAGTGTTGTATAATGATGGTAAGATCTATTTTGGAGAATGGATAAGTGAAGGGGAAGGGGATAGAAAATATTACTGCTATGACGAATCAGGTAACGAAGTCTGGTCAAGAGTTTCCTCATCAGATGAAAAAGGATACTATTATGCCGGAGCTACAATAATTGAAAATTCCGTTATATATGGGGATGATGCACTCCACATAACATCGATAGATAAAGACGATGGCACATTAATTGATGAGGTTAATGTCTCAGAATTATTAGGATTTGGCTACAATGGTGAACGGGAAGAAATAAGAGCCTCAATCACATATTCTCCCAAAACCGGGCGTATTTATTCAGTTTCAGAAGCTGGTTACTGTTTCTATATTGGAGTAGAATATTCAGGTAAATTTGATACCTCTGATGCAAATAAAGTCTATATTGGTTCAAGTACTTCTACTCCAGCAGTTTATAATGGAAGAATATACGTTGGAACAGGCAAATTTACAGGTAATCATGATTTTTATTGTCTGAATGAATCAGATCTGTCAGTAATCTGGAACTATACAGCAAATGGTGGTATTCAGGCATCACCGGTAATTTCTACTGCATATGAAGATGCATATGGAGACATATACATTTATTTTACAACCAACACAGAAGATAGCAGAGTTTATTGTTTTAAAGATTCAACTGAAAATATCGAACCTGATCTTCAATGGTATTACCAACCATCTGAAGAAAAGAATGATTACACTCTTCATGGTGTTGTAATAAAAGATGGTGTTATCTATTATGGAAATGATGCCGGTTATCTTTTTGCTCTTGCCGAGTGGAATCCATGGGATGATCCATATTCTGATTCTGAAAAAAAGTTAAGTAGTGATGAGTTCCAGCAAGCTATTCACTGCTGGATTACTCGAGAGGGTGCACCAACTACGGGAGCTACTATTGATGGTGACAGAATCCAGATATTAATCAATAAATGGCTTACAAAATCATGAGTCTAAAAAGCTGAATAGCAAAATGCATCTTATATTCACTTATCAAATATTAATGTCATAATTTCTGTGTTCGATAGGTGTTGTAGGGGGAAGAATGTTAATTGGAAAAGGAAAAAGGTTCTGTAAAATTATACTAATCAATTTAGTATTTCTGTTAATGACAGTATCATGTTCTGCTACAGTCTGGACTGCTACAAATGATTCCACCCTTTCAGACACACTTTCCAATGCATTATCAGGTGACACAATATATCTTGAGGATGGGACCTATGGAAAAATAGACTTCACTAAAAATGATATTTATATAGTTGGTTCTGATCCTAAAAATGTAATATTTGATCTTTCTGGAGATAATATTGAAATGCAGGCTTCCGGTTGTACACTTGAAGGGGTATCTGTAATTAATAGTTCTAATGGTGTTGAAGTGGAAGCAGATGATTGTAACATCGTCAATTGTATATTTGATAGTTTGACCCATAAATATGGAATTTTCATTAGTAAAGGCAGTGATAATCTTGTTTTTGAAAATAACATCGTTAAAAAATGCACTGGAGATTATTTTGCCATTTATAGTTTAGGTAATGGAGGTACATTTACGGGAAATGTCTTTTCAGATAACGATTGTGTTGCACTTTGTCTTTATATTGGTAGTAAGTCTAATACTGTATCAAAGAACAATTTCCAGAACAACACCTGTGCTATTGATTTATGGGGGTCTGGTAGTGGCAATAAAATATATTTAAATAATTTTTATTCAAACGATGCTGATATTGTAGCAAGTATTACACCTTCATCAGTTATTTGGAATACTACTGATTTCTATTCATACTTTATCAACAACTCTAACTATACCACTTTTCTTGGAAATTATTGGGATACATATGATGGTGACGATTTGAATCAGGATGGTATTGGTGATACGTCATATGCATTCTTAGATTCTATTGTTGAAGATAATTATCCTTTAATGGCTAAATTTGAAAATTATGTTTCAGATGATAATGGTAATGCTTCAGATCTTGTACCAATATCTTTTGATTCCGAAACTGTAGTTGCAGAACAACCAAACAGAATACGAGTTCGCATTGAGAACAGCGGAACCTCGGATGCGGGTAGTTTTGGAGTTTCACTGGCAATAGATGGTAACGAACTTGCATATCAGATAGTAACCTCCCTCAAAGCAGGTGAAAACACTTCTGTTGCTTTCACATGGCTTCCTCCTGAATATGGAATCTATCAGGTTGTGACAACAGTTGATTATAATTGCAAGATAAATGAGTCAAATGAAAATAATAATGTATTGGTACAATCAGTTTCTTCTGAGTATGAAAATATTGATTTTAACTGGTATCAATTCCATAAGGATGTGGAGCATACTGGTTTTTATCCTGGAAATGCACCTGATACAAATGAATTATTATGGGTAAGCGCTGCTATCGATGCGGTTACCAGTTCTTCGCCAGTTGTAGCTGAAGGTAAAGTGTTTGTAAACTGCGATGAAAACGGGTTGTATGCTACCATTGACGGTCCTGAAATAAAAGCACTTGATATGTATACAGGGGAATATGTGGGAGGTTATGGTTCTGGAAGTGCAGATTATTCCTCATGGGCTTCTCCATGTTATTATAATGGCAATGTTTCCTGTGCAAGATATGATTCTGTTAACGGAGGAAACATGATTGTTAATGGAAAAGTCTATGTGGGAGATTATTCTGGAAGTCATTACTATTGTTCGTATGAGTCAAATGGAACAGAGATTTGGTCTTATAAAGTAAATGGCAATGCACTTGTTACGCCTGCATATTCTGAAGGGATGGTGTATTTTGCATCTTGCAAGATGCAAGAGAACAAAGGTGATCTCTATTGTGTTGATGCAGATACAGGAGAGTTGATATGGCACAAGTCAGTTTATAATGAACCTAGTGGGACTGCAAGTATTTACAATGATATTGTATATTTCACGAAATATAATTGGTATGGAGATGGTGGTATTTATGCAATGGACAAACATGATGGCACTGTTCTGTGGGAAAAAACAATAAGAAGAACTGATTCTTGTCCTGCTTGTGCATATGGTAACATATACTTAACTGGTGGCTATAGTACACGTCGAGTATATTGTTTTAATGCTACTACTGGTGAAACTGTATGGGAAACCGATGAAGATGATGATGACCTTGGTGGTTGGAGTAATTCTCCTGCTGTAGCTGGTGGAAAGGTGTTTGTTGGAAAAACGAAGACTTCTTTCAGTTATGACTATACTTATGCTCTAGATGCTTTTTCAGGAGAAGTTCTTTGGAGCTATAATGGTGGGGGTGCTTCTCCTGCTATTTCTGATGGAATTGTATATACGATCGGTGATGATGGAAGGGTGTATGCATTTGGGAATCTCAGTACAAGTATACTACCAAAAGCAGCCTTTACATCAAATGTAACAATAGGAGAATCTCCATTATCAGTGGCTTTTTCCGATGCTTCTGTTAATGCATCATCCTGGGAATGGGATTTTGAAAATGATGGTACTGTTGATTCTATTGAACAAAATCCAGTGTACGTTTTCAATCAATCTGGGGTGTACGCTGTCTCGTTAAAGGTGAGCAATTCCAAAGGTAGTGATATTGAACTAAAAAAGTCTTACATAACTGTTACAGAACAGAATTCAACTGATTGGAATCCCTGGAATGATATAGATTCCGATGAAGGCATCATTATCACAGGGGATGAGTTTCATGCTGCAGTCAAATGCTGGCTCACAATGACTCCTGTGCCTGAAACAGGTGAAGAGTTAACAGGAGATCGATTTCAAGAATTAATTCATGATTGGTTAGTACAATAAAAAAGGAGATAGTATGATGGTTAAAGAAAAAGTACATATTTATATTATTTTTCCAACATTTCTGTGTCTCGTAATGTCACTTTCAACTCCTGCTTATGCGGCAGGTGATATAACTGCAGTGCGAGAAATATCTAATATGAATGTTACTCCTGGGGAGACATTCAATGTGAGTGTGACTCTAAAAATGAATGCTGATGTCATCGGTCCTCTTCTCCGTGAGACGCTGCCAGATGGCTGGACAATTGGATCATTAGATAACGATGGTAGTCTTTTTAATGTGAATACAACTGAATGGGCATGGGTAAGTATGTTGCAATCAGGTGAATCAAAAACAGTTGAGTATTCAGTAATGGTTCCTGATGATACGGATGATGGTGTTTACACTATTTCAGGATATGTTGCTCCAGAAGCTTATAATTACATTACAGTGCTCGGTGATACACAGGTGACTGTAAGTTCAGAAACCAGTACTCCCGAAGTAATAGCGGATTTTACTGCAAATATTACATCAGGAAAAGTGCCTTTGACAGTAAAGTTTACTGACAAATCAACGAATGCTACATCGTGGCAATGGGATTTTGATGGTGATAATTCAATTGATTCAACAGAACAGAATCCAGTTTACACCTACCAGAGTGCTGGTACTTATACTGTAAAATTGATATCATCTAGTAATAGTGACAGTGATGTGGAAACAAAGACTGATTATATTACTATTAAAAGCGGTGGTGGAAGCAGTGGAACTTCACTGGAAGCAGATTTTACTGTAAATATAACTTCAGGGCAAGCACCGCTATCGGTGCAGTTTACAGATCAATCTTCAGGAAATGTAAGTGCGTGGCAATGGGATTTTGACGGAGATAACGTTATTGATTCTACTGAGCAAGATCCTGTTCATACTTATACAGAAAATGGTTCTTACACTGTAAAATTGATAATTTATGACGATGATAGCAATAGTGATGCACTAACTGAAGTAGCTTACATCACTGTTAGTGATGAAGAAGATGATGACTCTTACAATTCCTATGAAGCCACATCAGTTTCGCTAAGTGCAACTATAATCCCTTCAATATCTATAGAGGTTACTCCGGGTACAATGAATTTCGGTACACTTTCAGCTGGTGAGGTTAGTGATGAGCACACTTTGCACATTAAAAATAAAGGCGCAGCCGATGCCACTGTTACAGCTCAGGTGACAGATGTTGCAAAGGATTTATATGTTGATGGTCTTATGCTAAATTCCGGTACATGGGACGGGTACTCAAACCTTGTTGAATCTGAAACCACAAAAACTGTGCAGGCAGCCCTGAATGTACCTGATGATTTTATTGGCATAGGTTCAATGGAAGGAAAGCTTGTTTTCTGGGCTGAAATAAGCTGAAAATAATTTTCACTATGGGGGATTTTTCCCTCTTCTTTATTTTAACTAATTCATACCTATTTTTTCATAAAAGCTAACATATCTAATCATAATTATGTGGTTTATATACATCTAATAATGACCTATTTTTGTAAAAACGAATATTCTTCGATTTTTCATGATATTGTAAGGTGGAGTTACATATGATACATATGAAACAACGAAAAACATTTTTAGATAATAATCTCGCTGCCTCGCCTGTAATTGGTGTAATGCTCATGGTGGTGGTCACTGTTATCCTTGCTGCTGCAGTAAGTTCATACAGCGGTGGGCTTGTGAGTGGCACAAAAACAGCTCCCTCTGCTACATTTGAAGTACAGATAAAAAAAGGGGTGGATATCGGAGGTGAAAATATTTCTTTTATGAAAATCAAAGAGATAACTGGAGATTCCATTGATACAAAAGATCTCAAGATAATAACCTCATACACTGGTGGTAACAATGATTTCTATCTGAAAGAAGTTTATCCAAATGTGGATAATACGGATGTAGTTAATGGTAATACTCCAATTATTACTAGTGTTTCTCCTTATTGGAGCAACCCTGCAATTGGAGAGTTTGGACAGGACGAGGAGGTTAATTTTGGGAATTACATTCTCAGACCCGGTGTTGTGATGATTGCTGATTGCAATGAAAATGATGTATCTAGTTATGACACTGGTATAGAAGCCGTAATATCTGGTTGGGAAAATATCAGTTCTGGTGATTTTATTACGGTTAGCCTTGTGGATATTCCAAGTGGGAAAGTAATTTTTGAGTCTGATGTAGAGGTGGTCTGATTGAATAAAGATCATAGATTTTTTTCTGATAGAAATGCAGTATCTCCTGTTATTGGCGTGATGCTGATGATTGTTGTTACGATCATACTTGCTGCTGCTGTGAGTTCATATTCTAACAGTATGAAATCTCAGGAAATGGCACCTCAGGTTACATTGATGGCCGAAGCATCTATTCAGGATGGTTTTGTTCATCTTGAGCATATGGGCGGCGATACAATTGACAGGAGGAATATACGGGTAGAAATAGAGTCAGGATATCCTTCAACATCAGGATTTATTGATTCTGATAATGTTACATTTATTTCGAATAGCAATTTTTTAAATCCCGGGGATGAAGCAAAGGTCAATTTCACACATTCCTCATCTAATGATTTCGTAACTTTCGATGGAGAGGAAATATTCCAGGAAGTGGAACTAGGTGAGCCCTTCAGGATAACTATCATAGACTTAAATTCAGGTCAGACTATCTATTCTACTAAAATCACACTACTACCCTGAGGTGAAACAATGAAAAAGTCAAATAAATTTATAAATAATTTGTCGGCAGCATCACCTGTAATTGGTGTGATGCTAATGGTTGTTGTCACCGTTATCCTTGCAGCCGCCGTCAGTTCCTACAGTACTGGCATGTTGAAAGGCTCAGAGGCTGTACCTTCTGCTTCATTTGATGTAGAGATGCGTGTGGATATACCTTACAATAATAGTGCTAATATGAGTTATATTGCAATTACGGAGATCACAGGTGATAAGATACCAACTTCTGATCTGAAGATTATAACAATAAATCCGAATGCTCGTGGAGATATTAAAACAATGGAAGTTTTACCAAATTCGAATAACACATTTTCTGGTGCATTTAGTGGAGCAGGAACCTCGCCTTTCTGGAACCTTGGCAATTTTGCAACATCAGGTCAGTTTTTCGGAGAATTTATAATGGAACCTGGAATGACTATGGTTGCAGATGAATATTCTAATTATTTTTCAGATTATTTTTGGAATGAAGATGACGGAATTTATGATTGCTATGTTGGTGGCAAGTATAAAACTGGAATGCAAGCAATGTTTGCAGATTGGTGCGATGGCGATGGTAGTGGAAGTTTAGATATAAGTACTCGAACAATCCATGCTGGTGATGTTGTAACTATAAAGATTGTTCATATGCCAACTAACAAGGTTATTTTCACGAAAGATGTGGTGGTGACTGGATGAAAGCAAACAGAAAATCAATTGGTAATGACAGTGCAGTTAGTCCTGTAATTGGTGTCATGTTGATGATTGTTGTGACAGTGATCCTTGCTGCTGCCGTCAGTAGTTTTGCGGGTAGTGTTCAGACAAAAGATGACCCTACTAGTGCTGTTTTTGACGTAGCATGTTCGGAATCAGATGGAATTATTACTATAAAGCATATGGGTGGAGATGTTATCTATAAGGAAGACATCAAGATTATGATTTCTCATGGTATTCCAAAAATGACCGGCTATCTTTCAAACGAAAATCTTACTTTCTATCCAGCAGAGCAGGAGAATAGAGGAGATGGAATGGATAAAATAGCCTTACAACCAGGTCAAACTGCGACATACAAGTTTGATTTCGATACAAATTCAGATGGTGAGAAGGTTCCGGTACTGGGTCAGCAATGGATTTATGTCGGTGAGACGTTTGAGATTGCAATAATTGATGTGAACACTGAAAATACTGTATTTTCCACTAATATTGTAATGGAGCCTTAAGGTTCCATTCTATTTTTCTGCATTTTGAAATCTAAATCCTGAAATTATTTGCTACCCCAAAAATTATATATTATTTAATAATATATTATTATTTGTGACTTATTATAGCACTAAAAAACTAGCCTTTAAATCAATACTAACTATTTTTTCTGTCCTTCTTTTAGTTCAGACTACATCAGCTGTATCGGTGGGAGCATCCCCGCACAACCTTGAGTTTGATTTGAAAGAAGGGATTTTCCAGAAAAACATTAGCATCATTAACAATGGTAATGAGTTTTCGACTTATACTGTTTATACAGATGATAAATACTCTGACCTTATCAGAATTTCTCCATCATCTTTTGACCTTTCACCGGGTATGACAAAAGAAGTTACAGTAACTTGTAGTCCACCAGAAGTTACATCTGGTAATATTTCTCTTAAAATTAGCATTGCTGCTTGTTCTGATAACAGCAAATTAGGTATTGGAGCAGGTATCAGAATTCCTGTAACAATTATTCAGGGTGAAATTGTAGATAATTCGGGAATAAATGTTTACACATCATTCTCCCGACATATAATGAACTTTTTCTAATACAATAGTTTCTGGTCATAGCAAAAATAAGCTCGGTTAATTTCACAGGTTTGTTAGCTAAAAAGGTACTATTTCTAATCCAAATACTCTTTTTTTTATAGAACCTGTCACACATATTTTCTACTAAATTGCAGTTTCAGTCCTGACTATGTAACTATTGCAATTGATTTTTGCATATGTGCTGCAATGTCGGATGTCCTGGTATTGCAGTAGATCAAATAATTTGAAACAGCAATTAATCCTGCTTCAAATTCAATAAATTAAATCAGCTAACTGGACTAAAAACGAAAAAAACGGGGTTCTGTATATGAAGGCAATCATCAATAAATTTAACAGTTCAGTAATGCAAATTATCGCATCGGCCAGCATGCCGGAAAAATCTGACATCATGAAAGGAATTACCGCTCATTTCTCCAGGGGAAACGATGATTTGCTTTTTGATATGTCTGAAATAATAGATGACCTTGTCTCTTTTACAGCTCCGTCTCACATGGAAGAACTGGAACGTTACTGGGTAGATGAGCCATATTGTCTTGTCTGTATATTGAAGGATAAACAGAAGAATGCAATTCATTATCATCTGGTTGAACCAAAACTGAACAAATTCGAAAAAACATTGCTTGAAGAATTCAATAATGTCATGGGAGACCAAATGACAATTTCAAACATTGAAGGCGAGTCAGATCTCACTTCAATTGATCGCTATCAACTTCTGAGAGAAAACACAAAGCGTACACTGACAGAATATTTTGATCTTCAGGCAAGGACATTTGAGAAAATCTATTATTACCTTAAACGTGATTTTATCGACTTTGGTTCCATAAGCGGAATTATGAAAGACAGCAAGATTGAGGATGTGTGGTGTAATGGAGTCAACATCCCGATATTCGTTTACCATAAAGCATATGGGAATATCAAAACCAATGTTGTCTTTTCAAATGATGAAGATCTTGATCACTTTGTTACACTGATAGCACAGCAAAGTTCTAGGCATCTTTCGAGATCAACTCCTATACTGGACACAATAATGCGTGATGGTTCTCGTATTAATATCACATATGGCCACGATATAAGCCCCAGAGGAAGTTCCTTCAGCATCCGCAGGCAAAAAAAAGTGCCACTAACGCCTCTTGATCTGATCTCCTGGAATACATTCTCATCGGAAATGATGGCTTATTTCTGGTTCTGCATGGAACACGGAAAAAGTATCCTTTTTTGTGGTGGTACTGCTACCGGGAAGACTTCATCGCTAAACGCAATTTGCCTTTTCATTCCTATGAATATCAGGATAGTCACTCTTGAAGATACCCCTGAGATTAATCTCCCTCATAAGAACTGGATATCTACGATAACAAGAGATGGATTAGCAGTAAACAAAATGGGTACTATAGATCTGGAAGACCTTTTGCGTGCATCACTGAGGCAAAGACCCGAATATTTGCTGGTAGGAGAAGTCAGGGGTCGTGAATCACAAACCCTTTTCCAGGCTATGAATGCAGGCCATGCAACATGTTCTACATTCCACGCAGGTGCACCACAGGAAGTTATTAACAGATTTACAAATCCTCCCATAAATGTACCACCTGCAATGTTCAGTGCACTGGACATTATTTCCATGCAGTCCAACATATACGAAAATGGTATAGAAAAAAGAAAAGCGTCACATGTATCAGAAGTAATTGGTGTAACAAATGGCATCAAATTGAAAGATACTTTTTTGTGGGATCCGGTAAAGGACTCTTTTGAATTTAAAAGTTCAAAAGTTCTTCATGATATAGGCCACAAATTAGGCTGGTCTGAATCAAGAGTCAATGAAGAACTTAAACGAAGAACCATGTTTCTTGATTTGATGCTTGAAAAAGGTATCAGGGATTATTACCAGTTTATTCGTTTGATTAATTCTTACAACAAGGATCCTGAAAAAGTAATCAGATTGTTGGATTCAGGTGAGTTATGACATGGAGTTTTCTAACATGTATGATTCACTGATAAACTTTAGTTTTGTCAGGAGATACGCAAAAAAGCGTTCTGATAAGTATGATTATCTTATAACCAGTCTCAGATCGGCAAGAATGGATATACATTACTCCACATATGTTGAGCAGGGAGCATTATATGCGTTTCAGACCTATACAACTGTACTTGTATCTCTGTTTCTAATGCAGTATCTGGTGGATATCCCAATATTCGGTTTACTAAAAACATATCAGGGAGTAATATTTTCAAGTATTACATATGCCGTTCTCCCAATTGTCTCAGCTTGCCTTGTTTACTGGTCTTATCTCCAGTATCCACGTTTCATTGCTTATTCACGTGCAACCAAAATAGATGTACTGTTACCACATGCCTCATCTTTTTGCTATGGAATGACAAAAGGTGGAACCCCAATTTATGAAACTATCAAGGAACTGGCGGAGAATCCACATATATATGGTGAAATTGCAACCGAGGCTCTTTATATAGTGAGGGATGTGGAGCTTCTGGGTCATGACCTTGTAAAAGCCGTGAAAAACACTGCAAAATATACTCCTTCCAGGACATTTCATGATTTTCTTGAAAACCTCGTCCCAATGATACAGGGTGGAAGTGACATTCATCAGTATTTTGCTGTTAAAACCGAACAATATTTCCTGCATGCGAAAAAAACCCAGGAAATGTTTATAAAAACACTGGAGATTATCTCTGAAGTATATGTGGTTGCCTTTGTTGCAGTCCCAATATTTTTACTCATTACACTTGTGACCATTGGTCTGCTCAATCTCAGCCAGACCTCATATTTGTTCCAGGCATTATACCTTGGTCTGCCTTTGGGTTCTATTGCACTAATTGTGCTTATTGATTCCATTTCTCCAAAAGAAGAACTTGGAATTCATTATGTAAACAGGGAGACGCAGAGAAAGTCACAGCAAATGGATGAAGAGGAAATAGATGAAGAAAATTATGAATCAAACCTTAAGAAATACAATAATAAAAAATTGAAAAGAAAAATAATTGGTAAATTAAAGAACCCTCTGGCACCGATACTTGAAAAACCAGTCTATGCTTTTATTCTGAGCGTTCCGTTAATGACACTTCCTTTTTTGATGACATCGGATGACCTGAACAAGCAGATAGTCCTGTCTATAATCATTGCTTTGCTTCCGGTATCACTTGCCCATGAATATAAGATGAGAAAACTATCAAAACTTGACAAAGCTGTCCCGGATTTTCTCAGGCGTCTTGCTGAAGTAAATGAGATGGGCATCCCCATAAACCATGCAATAAGTCTCCTTTTGAAATCTGATGTGGGATTATTGTCAGGTGAAGTAAAAAGGGTCTGGCTGGATATGGAATGGGGCGGTGAGATGAAGGATGCCCTTTCACGTTTTGAGAACAGGATTGGAACTCCGGCTCTTAGAAGGGCAGTAACTCTTCTTGTAAAGGCTACTGAGGTAAGTGATGATACCAGAGACGTGCTTCTAATAGCTGCAGAAGATACCGAGAACATGCTTAAACTCAGAGATGACAGGTTCCATACGGGTTTCATTTACCTGGCAACCGTTTACATTGCTTTTGGAACGTTTATGTATGTCTGTTATTCATTCTCAACACAGTTCATACCTTCAATGTCAGGGCTTGGCGGCGATAATATGCTTAATGTCGATCAGATTACCTCGACTATGTTCAATACATGTGGTATATTAGGTTTCTTTTCAGGTCTGATACTTGGTGAAATGGCTCATGGTAATCTCTTTTCAGGTCTTAAGCATTCTGTCATATTCCTTGCAATTACCTTTGCCTGCTTTACAATGCTTATGAATTACTAGGTGGAAAAATGGCTTCGGAAATGATTGGTGAAGTACTCAAACTTGCAATGGTTGTGACCCTGGCAGCAGTCCTTTCAATAGGTATATATGCTCTTCTGCCGGACGAACGTCCACCTCACCTTGAAGTTGAAATGAGTTTTAACCAGACTGACATCGGTGTAATAGATATTACACATGTTGGAGGAGATCCTATCAGGACCAATGATGTGCGGATTGAGATCAGTAATGCTTCCAACATTTTTGATAAAAAGGATTACAGGTTAACTGAGCTTAGCAATGAAAGCTTCTGGAAATTCCCGGATACATTATATCTTAGTTCAAGTACTGCTTCAAGTATCAATATGAGTGACGTAAAAGTCACGGTAATTCATCAGAAGGCAATAATAGCTATAGGTGAGGTCAGAAGAGTATGATCAGAAAACTGGTTTCATCAAGCGATGCAGTTTCAACGGTAATAGCTGCAATTTTGATTCTTGCAGTCCTAACAACGTTCATTTCTGCCATCAATGCTTACTATGTACCTTCACTGGGCTCTGAAAATGACATCCAGCACATGCAGGAAGTGAGAGACAGTTTTGTAAAAATAGCGTCACTTGCTGCTTCAGGAACTTCAAACGAAAAGGTCCAGATTCCTTTAGGAGGCAAGGAAATGCCATATGGTCCCTCTGTTTCTTCAAGTGGAACATTGACAGTTGATCCAAACAGTAGCTGGTTAAATATTTCAATGATCAATGTAGCAGAACCTGAGAACCGATTTTATTCAGTTTCATTCACTCCTTTAGATAACTTAACATCTGTTTCATCTTTCTTCCTTGTAAAAGAAAGAGGTCTTCCTGTCACTTATGAAATTGATATGGATAATGACAATAATCTTTCTGCTGAGTGGACTGGTGATAGTACTTTATTTATAGAGACTTATCATGATGGAAACCCTTTTTTTTATGGTTATGTTCCAACTCCTTTAGTAGATACTGATGAGTTTTTCACATTCGACATTTTAAGTCCGGTTTATGGTTTTTCGGACATGTTAGAAGATGCTGAAACACCATTCACTCTCATGCTTGACGGCTCGTTCCTGATAGAATACGAAAAATTACCTCCATATGAATATTCTGAGATAAGATACACCAAGAACAAAATTATGAATTTTACAACAGGGTCTTTTAAATACAGTTCATCAAATAACTTCTGGATAGATCAGGATTTCATTTTTGAAAACGGAGCTGTAATATTGCAGCAATCCACAAGCAATGAATCACTGGTAAGATCCAGACCTTTCATCACAGTGGATAAAGATACAAAGCTTCTGAATATCCAGACATTCAATGTGGTTGGAGTTGCCGACAGTATGGGCGGAAATGGCATTTCCACCGTAAACCTTCAGGTTGAAGACCATGAAGAAAAAACTTACCCATTTGTAGAAGTAACAAATCTTACGATATGCTCTGAGTATCCAAGTGCCTGGTACAGTTACCTTTCAACTCAGGGAGATGTGGAAATACTGGACGATGGTCTTGTCAGAGCATCTTTCTACAATATGAGTGTCAGGATGAGTAGTTCTGATGTAACGATAACGATTCCTTGATTGGGGGATTGTTGCTATTTGCTAATTCTATTTTATTATTTTCGAATATGTAATTATATTTTTTATATGTTTAACATGTAGTATGAATACTGGAAATAAATCTTTAAATATGTTTTATTGGTTCATATTTTTTTATGTTATCTAACAAGCCAATAGCTATACTGTATTTTTGCATATTTAAATAACAGAAACTAATATAAATACTTTATTCTTAATATAAATTATGTCGATGCATCATTTCAAAAAATATGATTCATGGATATAGGGGTGATCGCATGAATACAAAATCCAAATTGCTGCTTCTAATGCTTCTCTTCCTGCTCACATTCTCGTCCGGTTGCATAGATACAAACGGAACTCAAAATGCAAGCAACGAATCACAAACCGAACCGGAACTTTCTCCAAGAAACCTGAACCTTTCAGATATTTCTACACTTGCAAATGAAAATACCCTGATTGCTGTTCAGGATGGAATCACTTTCCTTGATTACATGTCAGCATTAAGACTACAAAATGCATTTCCAGATTCCGATATCATACAGTATTCTAACATCACAGATGACGACAGAAAATCTTCAAATATCGTTGTGATGGGAAACCGCAATTCCAACACAATGTTTGGTGAAGTTTACAATCTCAGCTATACTATCAGCGAGAACAGGACATTTCAGGGAGAAGGTAACGGCTCGATTGAAATAATCACCAATCCATGGAATTCGCAAACAAATGTCCTGTTAGTTGAAGGTTATGATTCATGGGGTGTTCGTGCTGCCAGCAAGTTTATCGAAGCAAATGAGACAGACGAAGTTTCAGGGAATTATACTGAAGTTGATTATCAGTTCACACAGTCATGGACTCCTGAATTGGAAGAAGCTGCGATTGAGAAGGCTGAGGAAATCTTTGCAGATGAAACACAATATGAATATGATTCCACCGTTTCAGAGAAGAGTCTGAGTCCTTTGTTTTATGAATATTTTGAAGGGTACGAAGTGTATTCGGCAACGTCTAAATGGGATGGTTCTTCCACCAGTGTATCAATAGTAGTTAGTCCAAATGGAACCACATTTGGAATGTGGAGTAGCTTCCCCAGCATGTTTGAATTTGAAAAACCTGTTATTGACGATGAAACCAATGCTATTGAGGTTTCAGGTTTGTATCTGTCGTTTTTTGATTCTCTAATTCTAGTAAGTGTCAGTGAAATTCCTCATGAGTCTCCAAGTGGGGAAAATCCAGCAAATTATCAGGATATTGTAAAACCACCTTGTGCAGCAATCAAAAACAATACCTACAATGTTGAACTGCACACGTGGGGCAACGGTATCTTGTCACATTGGTCTCTCGTAGTAGGGGATGAAACTGCATTTGAATCTGAAAAAAATATCGTTTCTTATAATGTTGGTGATTCTTTTTGGTTAGAATAAGGAGATAAAAATATGAAAATGGTGCATATAGCTCAAGTTTTGCTGATAATTTTCATGTTATCAGGGACAGGGATGGGAAATACAAATGATAATATAACTTATGTAGATGGCTCGTATTACGTGGCTACATATTTACCGGACGAAGTTGGTCCTAGACTTGCTGATCAAGGCAATAATGACCCTTTAACTCCACAGGTGAAAAGCCTAGCAATGGCAAATCAAATTGATTATTTCTGGGTTAATAACTCTGGAGTTACTCCCTCTGTTTGGGAAAACGTAACTGCAGAATTAAACACATCTGTTAATTGCGATGGAGCCTACATATACATTGAAAGCGGTTATTCAATCTCCATGTCAGAACTCACTACTGTTTGTGAAACCGTGGATGATTCCATAGATTTCATAGAAAACCAGCTAAATGCAGAATTTCCAGATGTTGATGGTGACTCAAAAATATATATTCTAATACTTGATTTGAATTCTAGACGTCCTGTAGATGAAGCACCATTTGGATACTTCAGGCAAGGTGATCAACTTAATGTAAATAACAGCAATCATAAAGACATGATTTACTTTAACATAAATAGGGTAGACCACATAGAAACGTTGCCACATGAACTTACCCATTTGTCAAATTACTACTATAACGATGATGAAGAACTCTGGCTCAACGAGGGTCTAGCACAATACAGTCAATTAGCACTATTTGGTGTTCCTCAAACTAACAGTCTTGATGCAAGAATCTATTGGTTTGAACAAAACTATTCGGAAGTTAACCTTAATTGGCTACAATACGATGAGGGTACAGTCAGAGATGCACAATACGGTTCTTCATTTCTTTTCACATGGTACCTCAGTGAGCAGTACGGTGGCAATGCTATAATATCCGACATCCTCACTGATAGCGATACGGGAATAGATTCCGTAGAAGATGCTCTTCCTGCGGGAGTTACTTTTGAAGAGGTCTTCAGCAATTGGCTGATTGCTAACTATGTAGACGACCGTTCACAAAATGAGAGTTGGGGGTATGATGCTCTGGATATACAGATAAATCCAGTGGACTCATATACTTACAGTGGAGGCAGTCATTCTTTTTCACAGGCAAATATGGATCAGTGGTCATCGGCTTATTACAGGATAGAATCTACTGCCGATGCTTTTGATGTAAGTCTTGATGAGGATTTCTATGTTAATTCCATTCGTATTGCTGATGGCAAAGCTGCGGTAAGGGGATACATTAACGACCCCACGAATTCTGATGTTAATTCCAATACAACCGTAACCAATGCTGACAAACATGACGAAACAGTTATTGTGGTATCGGGGCTGGATGAAACAGGGGACTTCCAGCTTTCCCTGGATGATGTAGAAACACTGGACTATTCCGTTCCTGCAGGTGGGTCGGCGATATTCCTGATACCTGTAGAGGAAGGAAGTAATTATAGTCGTCATGGGGATGTGTTCACTTCCGTTTGGTGGGAAACTGCTGCAAACATTGATGTTGACCTGAGCCCCGTAGGATTCACAACAACAGTTGAAACCCTGCCGTGTGCCAGTCCCCTTATTCGTGAGAATATCGGGTACAACTGTGATTCCACTGAGATATGGAAACTTGAAATAGATGATTCCGGGATGGATGGAACTACAAAACACTTAAAACTGGCATCAAACTACTATGACGGGCAGCTGGATGGAAGCAATCAGGTGCATACTCTTCCAACTGTTCTGGAAATAACACCTATTGATATGATTGTAGAAGATGAATCGGACACCATTCAATTCAACGTCATGGTGCTTGACGGAAGCATTCCTTTCTCATATGCTCCGTTTGCAGCCCCAACAGCCCAGAATTTTGAAATAAGCATAGGTGGGGTGGCTGCAGAATCGATTTCCATGGTAAGTCTTTCCCAGAGTGTCTACCGGCTGACTGTAGACCCTGCACAGTACAACCCAGGAAGGCATGACCTTGAAGTAAGTTTCACATACAGTAAATTCGGAGTTTCAAACACCGCAAGCACAAACGAAAAAGATCTCGTACTGAATCTGGGTGACGGACTTGCAGATATTGCGCTTGTGATAGATAGTTCAGGAAGTATGACATCGACAGATCCAAATAATTTAAGAAAAATGGCCGCAAGGTTGTTTGTGGACTTGGCAAACGATGATGATCAGATAGCAGTTGTGGATTTTGATTCTTATTCACATTTAAGAGCAGCTCTTTGTAATGTTGGGAATAACAGGAATTCTTTAAAATCCGCAATTAATGCAATCGACAGTTTAGGGGGTACAAATATTGGTGTGGGATTGAACACAGGATACAACCAGCTGAATGGAGCAAATGCTATATCTACGCATACTAAAACGGCTATACTATTGAGTGATGGAAGAGCTAGTTATCCTTCTTTGGTCGTTAATTCATATGTCTCAAATGGATGGCCGATATATACAATAGCTCATAGTGACAGTGCTAATGAAGACTTAATGAAAAGCATTGCTCAATCCACTGGAGGCGAATATTATAAAACAAAAGCAAGCTGTGTGATAATGGAGACTTATATAAGAATCAGAAGGTGCATCTCTGACATATATCAAATACAGAGAGAAACAGGAACAATATCTTCTGGAGAAAGTATTGAAGGATCTTTTACAACTGATTACTCGGTCGATGCTACAGATTTAATATTCTACATTACCGACACTGATGTGGAAACCGCATCATTGGCTACATCCACTCTTACATTGCTGGATGAAAATGAAACGGAAAATGGTCTTGACTATGTCGAAGATTCAAATATAGTAACTTTAAGCACAACAGATAACAGTCTGTCTTTGATACTCTACTATCCAAACGGCACGGAAGTTTCTCTGAATTCCAGCAGTTCTACAGGTACAAATGATTCTGAAATTATCTATGTTAATTCAGATGATTATGTTGTTTATAAGATAGAAAAACAACTTTCCGGTAATTGGACATACAACATGAGTTCAACGTATTCGGCCACCAAAGAATATGTATTATTGGTAGATGTAAACACATCCAGTAAATTTGATGTAAGTATTGACAAGGAGGCATATTATACTGGAGAGAAAGTCAATATTGCAGCCAATCTCTACAATAATACAAGCGGAATTGAAAATGCTAGTGTAGTTGCTTATATGACATTGCCAGATCAAAACACAACTGATATATATTTGAATAATTTGGGTAATGGAAGTTATGAAGGAAGTACCGTTTATCTTTTACAGGAAGGTACTTATGAATTAATAGTAGAAGCAATAAAAGATGATATAATCAGGCAAGAATATTTTGAGTTTGAGGTCTCAGATTCCAGTTGGGTTAATTTCATGTCTGATTGTAATTCTGGTTCCACTCCATTTACAGTAAATTTCACTGATTTATCAACCAGTGGGGATATTTGGGAGTGGGATATTGATGGAGATAATGTTGTAGATTATGTTACACAGAATGTAACTCATACGTATACGTCCCCCGGAATATATAATGTTTCTCTGACAGTTGGAAATGGAACTGCTTATGGAACTGAAACAAAGATATCTTATATTCATGTATTCGATGATAATGTAACCAACGGTGGCTTTGAAACCGGAGATCTATATGGCTGGAGTGTGTGTACAGAAGGATGCTCTCATTATGAAATTGCAGAAAAGCACAATTACTCCGGTATATATGGGTGTGAACTAAATGCCAGTTTAACTGACAGTTCAGGTCGTAATTATCTAAATTCCAGTATTTCTTTAACACAAAGTGTTAATTTGACAAATGTAGAATATGTAACTTTTTACCACAATCAAACATATGCAAATGGATGTCCCGGCGGATATGCCCAGTTAGAATTCTATGTGGATGATAATATGACTATAATCCCATTTTCAAATGTGTGGAAGCAGGAGTCAGTGTATGTATCCAATTATTCTGGAAATCATAATATTTTTATAAAACTTTTTGAGCATGCATACCAACCATCCAGTTTATCGACAAAAGTTGAGATTGATAATATATTGTTAGTTCATAAACAAAAAGATTGGAATCCGTGGAATTCTGCTGCAAACGTAAGCTATTCTCAAAACAACCTCTCCGGCAATTATAGTATCAATTTCAGTGAAGTGAATGTATCCTATATTGATATTTCAATATCAAATTATGATAATGGTTCCCTAGGGGATGTGCCAGATTCAGTAATGCAGGTAACAGAAAAAACACCAATTAGTCAGGATGCGTATATGATGTATGTCTCCTGTCGTAGTAATGGGTATCCTGTTCAAACTCAGACTTATGACGGTCATAAGTTCTTTGCTTATTCTTCTGCGGAATACACGATTTATGATCCTATTGTGAATCAGACTATTGCAGGACTAGATTATTTGACTTCTACCGATATTATGTATTGTGCATCATATTGGGCTGGTGGTTATCCTGTACCCCATTATTACTATGATGGGGTTGAGTTTTACAGTTTTACCACTGAGGGCAATATTTCTGCCCCTGTCTATGTTCCTCAGGATGCTAATTTTACGTTTAATGTGTCCTGCAATAGCCAATTCAATTCATCGGAGCTTTTAACAGAAACAAAGAATTTCACTATTGTTCTTAATGAGAATGCTTCACAGGCCAATATTATCACAAATAGCTCAAATTATAGTGTGCATGCAACTATTTACTATTCTGATATTCCAACGCCTAGTGGTATTGAAACCACAACAGCAAAACCTCTTATTTATTCGTGTGCTCTCATGCTTTTTATTTGCCTGAAGGAAAAGAAACAATCACAATAAATTAAATAGTTCCCGCACCATATTCCTATAATACAATGGAGTAGAGGATAGTCTTGAACCCATACAATATAGTCGTAGATCATACTTTTTGTTATTCAGGTCAGAATACAAAACGCAGAGATTACAGCCGGACAGAAAAAAGAACTTCTTGACATAGTGGACAAGTGCTTATCTAACAAGTCTTTAATGTGCATAGAAAAAGTAAATTTACCAAAACCAGCACCAGCATACAAAAGAATGTTATGTGACACATTAATGCTTCTATTATGGAACATATCATTAATGATTGACTTTCTAACTTCTTCTCTTCCATAATTATTTTCGTGGGCATATAGTAGGGTTAAAGAATATTCCTATGTGGTATTGGTATCTAAGCATAGTTATATACTATAAATGCCTATTTTTGACTCTGTAGAAATTCTTCATATTCTGTCGTTTATTTGGGTATCCAATAATTTGAAATGTATTGCATGACAGTGCTGAACAATCCTAATTTCATCTTACTAATATGAATTTTGATAGGTTTTCTACAGTGTCATTTTAGTCTAATGGATAATATATATTAATAAATTGAATACTATTATATTCTTTAACTTAACTATTGGTGATAATGTCTAATTTTTTTATCCACAGAATAAAGTTTATTATTTCTGTAGTTGGGCAGATGTTCAAAATAATTCTAAAATCTATACATAATATATTGGACATTTCGTCTGTACAAGATGTTCTGAATTTTGGAATTGAATTAAATGGAGTGAAGAAACGCATGAAAAGAAATTATTTAGTAATCTTAGCGGCATTAGTATGCACTATGATTTTCGTATCTCCTGCATTAGCAGATGCTGATCTTACAGGGGACAGAACAATTAGTGATAGTACAGTTCAGGCAGGAGATACTTTCAGGGTTACAATGACTATGACCTGTGTGGGTGATGCAGATATTTCTGCTCCTGCAATAGATGAAGATGTTCCTTCCGGCTGGACAGTTACTGAAGTTGATAGTGGTTACATGATCTATAAAAGTTCAACCATCGAATGGATTTATCTTGGGTCTTTAAGTCCAAGCGAAACTATGACAGTTGTTTATGATGTAACTGTGCCATCAAGTGCTACAGCTGGAACATATTCAATCTCCGGCGAAGTCTCTGGAATTGAAGATGTAGGTGGAAACATCGTTTATCGAACAAGTACCATTGCAGGTGATAGCGTAATTACAGTTGCTTAATAATTTGCGCAGTTTTTTAATTTATCAGACAAATAGTCCTTGATTACTTGTAAAATAGCGAAATTGAGCTTCCTACATGTAATCAAGGAGTTGTTATTTATTACAAATTCTCAATATCGAATTTTAGAATCAAAAATCTAGTTTGATAGTCTCTATTTAGCTGTTGAATGCCAATTAACAGCTGCTTTTTAGATATTTGGTATTTTTTAGATTAAGTATATCTTATGATACGTTGCAATATCATGCTTTTTCAGTGCTTTCTCATTGATTATCTGGAAAGTCCCTAACATGTTCTGTGTATGACTTAATAGTTCTGAAAGAAACGAAGATCTTTCCTGAAAATAAGTATCTCTGTTGATACTGAAAAATTCATAATTACTGGTTTTAAGATCTCAGGTAAACCGGTTCATGATGCAAAGCATGCAATGGCATTGCTGAAGCAATGCCATAAGAATCATAAATCCAAATATTATGTAATGGATAAAGGCTACTATTCAGAAGACATACATTCAATAACAAGAGAACAACTGGATTCTATAGCTATGATACCTTTGAGAAAATGAAAAAAGATCAAAGGAAAGCATCGTAGAAAAATGGAATGAAAATTTGACGGAGAATTGTATCATAACAGAAATTTGGTTGAAACTATGTTCTCAATTCTGAAAAGAAAATGTGGTGAAGGGATAAGGCAAAAAAGTATTGGAATCAACTGAAAAAAGTCTAATTCAAGCTACTATAACCTTGACAGGTATGTCAAGGTTATACTTGTTGCCAAAATAAGGATTTCTACAATGTCAATATGTTATCAATTTATATAATATCTATAACCAATTATGATATTCTTTTATATGTTTATTTTATATTCTTCTATAGCTTTGCTAAAAATTTGGATGTAATGAATAGTTATAACATTTGGAGAGAATAATGTGTATGCAAAAAGAAGTTTAATGTTTTGTGTTCTAATCTTGTCTTTCTTATTGACAATTAGCATAGGTTCAGCATCAGAAGAACAGGTAAGTGTGGACCTTGTTGGAAGCTATGCTGGCAGTAGTTACTCTGACATAGATGTAATTGATGATTATTTGTACGTTGCTTGTTATTCTGGTGGGTTTGATATTGTAAATGTTAGCAATACAAGTAATACAAACTGTATATACACAAGTTCATACAGGGCAGATTCAATAGCCGTATCTCCTGAAGGTTATGCTTATGTATTTGATGCTGCTTCTAAATCTCTTCGTATCGTAAATGTTACTAACAAATCCATTCCACAGATGCTATCTTCTGTTGGAGGGCTTCATATTCAATATACTAATTCTCACTTCCAGGTAGAATATCAAAATGAAAACGTAGTTGTGGAAGACTTTTCGGGAATGCGAAGAGTAAATGTAAGTGATCCATTAAATCCTGAATTTGCATCTGGATACTTTTATAGTCCTAAACCCGCTGAAGAATCAAATTATGAGGTTGTAGGTGATTATGTATTTAGAGAACTTAGTGGTCTTCTCATAATTAATATGTCAACGGGGTCTATAGTATCTTATTCTGATAATTTATCAGGTCTTTCTAGTCTTGCAGTAAGCTATAGTTCGTATCAACCTGAACCTCAACCTGATTATGTGTATCTGGCTGTTGATAGTGGTCTCGTTGTTCTTGATGTCACTGATCCATTAAATCCAACATACTTAAGTTTGTATCAAACAGCAGGAGATGGAGTGTGTATTGACTTAAATAGGGATTCTATCGGTGATCAGCATAGCTATGTATATCTTGTAGAAGATTTTGGAGATGATAATTATGGTCTGGATGTAATAGATATAAGTGATCCAGAATCTCCCTATTTAGCAGGACAAAAAAATTTCACAGAAGATTATGTTTGGGATATGGATGTAACTCATGATACTGTATATGTATCAGGTTCTGCTGTCAAAATTTTTGAAGTAAGTGAACATGATACAACATTACCAGAAGCATCTATAACTTCACATTCAGATGAAGAAATAACACTTAACAATACTATTACTCTCATAGGAACTGCAACTGATGATGTAGGAGTATCTAAAGTCACAGTAAATGGAATTCTTGCCAACGGTACTACTAATTGGAATGCAAATATATCCTTGCTTGAAGGGGAAAATACTGTTACTGTTGTTGCAAGAGATTATGAAGGGAATGAAGTTGAAAAATCGATCACAATTGTTTATGTCATTGATGACAACTGCCACTCTCTATTCACAGGAACGTCACAGGTGGAGATAGGAGGAACTTATTATAGATGGTATCAGACAATACCCTATTCCACAATATCAATGGATTCCGAATACCTGACATATTCACAACCTGACAAAAATGGAATATTTAATGTTTCTATTGATACCGAAGAAGAAGGATTTAGTGAAGGAAGTTATGATATTTCAGCTTCCAATATAACATTATCAATCGCTAACGAGGTATATGAAATCAATCCTTTGCTTTTCAATTTCTCACTTGAGGTCTTGCCTCGTGATTACTCCACATCATGGTATATAAGTAAAAATAGCGGGGGAGGTGTTGGATATTATGTATATGCTGATACTGATGTAAAGAAAGACTTTAAGCTGACTTCTGGAATCTTGGACTCAAATCTGATTATGAATAGGGACATAGATACAACGCTAACTACAGGAACAACTACTTCTGGTTTTGAAGCGCAAGTAGGTCCAGTCGAGGCATCCATGCTTAGTGCAGATTTATATACAGGTTTTACAACAATGAAAGGTTCACAAGTTCATGTAGATTATGAAAATGCAGAAGATAGTGAAAAACTGGAAAGTGCATTGTATATTCTCTCAAGTGTTGCAGATAGCAATAATCCCCTAATATATAAAGCGATTGATTCCGCGACAACACAGATTGAAGAAGACCTTTCTATCGATTACTATGAGTCAGGAATAGCAACATTTTCTGGTGTTAGTGTTGATCTATTCAGTATTGGAATCGTAAAAGATCATCCTACCAAGAACATAAATGCTTCTGCCACATTAGCTAATCTAGGAGTTAGTGGAGAGATTAGTGGATCTTCAAAAAGTAGATATTATCCAGAAATAAATTATCAAGAATGTTTAATACAACGTGTTAGAAGTGCCGAGGTTGATTCAACAGGCCCAATAGGATCATTAATAGATGAATGGTTCGATAGTGGGTGGAGTAGTGAACTAGATCAAACTGTTATCTTTGGTTATGATGAAAATGATAGAGTATATGGAAAAGCGGTAATCAAAGATAATGTATATTCAGGAGAAAGTACTACCCGGCAGGTAATTTATGATTATGGTGATATTACAGAATCTAATGTTTTAAACCCATTCCAAACTGAGGAGTTTAAATCATATGCCGGATTCACAGATTTCTTTGATAAATCAACTTCTTTCACTACAGGTAACATTAGTATACAGGAAACAAAGGATGATTCTCATGGAATTGACATCCCCCTAAGTGTGACAGTAGCGTCAGTTAAGCTTTCCTTACACAAAGGTATTGAACTTGGGACAGCAAACAATTATGTTACTGAAAAAAAGCAAATATACAATAAAAATCCATATACAGTAGAAAAATATTCATATGATAGCTATGTTGACGATTCTACTCATGCCCTCACAGACATATTTGGTGAACTTCTTGAACCCGTTGGAACAGCTTTGCAGTCTGCGGTAAATACATTGGTGTTAGAAATTAGCTCTGCTTCAGATATTATATTTTCAGGTGGAAGTATTTCTATCCCTCAGGCACTGAATGGAAATATTTCTGTTACCTCCTTTGAAACCAGTGAACCAGAAACAGCAACCGTTCAAATGTTCAGTACTATGGGAGTATCTTCAAGTGTTGTAACAAGTATAAGTGGAGCAGACTTTGTAATTGGGAACATTACGGACTTGCAACCATATAACGTTACACTAGAGAAGGAAGCGATATTAATGCTCAACTACGATGACTCAGGAATTACAGATGAAACCAATATTTCTATTTACAAATGGAATGATTCCTTTAATGCGTGGTTACCTTTAGATTCAACTATAAATGAAACGTCTAATGAAGCAGAAACAAACATATCATGCTTTGGAACTTATGCTGCAGGATATGATCAAACAGTTCCTGTTTTACAATGGAATGCATCTCTAAAGCAGTATGATAAAGTGCAAGTATCTGCAAGAATTACCGATTCGGGATCAGGTATCAATTCTTCTTCAATTACTTTATATGTAGATGGAAACCAGCAGAACTTCAGCTATAATATGCTTACTGGAATGTTGAATTCTACTGTAAATACCTCAGTAGGTACCCATTCAGTTAGTATATCTGCATATGATACTTCAGGTAATAGTGCAATCCTTACAGAAAATGTGTCAGTAATTGAACCTGTAGAAATTATTAACCTGGATGTTAATTATCAGGGTAATGATTCAATTATCTTCGAATGGGAGACCGAAAATGGAACATATTCACTTGATCACTTTAGTATTTACCAGAATGCAGCGTTGCTACAAAATATAACATCTAATACCTATGTTTCTTCAAAGTCAGAAGCAATGTATATGATATACCCAGTTGATACACAAGGAAATATTGGATATGGAATTTATGTCTATTATCAGGATAATCAGCTAATGCCATTATTCTGTTATGATGGAAATAGTTCATTCCGTCCGACTGTTGGAAATTCAGTAAATTTCAACGCGTCTGATAGTTATGTAGTTCAGGGTACAATTGAAACAAACATATCATCATATACCTGGATATTCAATGATGACATTGCCAATGCAACATCTGGAAAAATAGTCAATCATGTATTTGACACTGAAGGATTGAACAAAATAAAGCTTGTAATTGAAGATGAGCAGCAGAATAATGCATCTTTGATTAAAGTTATTAATGTGTCAAACAGTACTCACATTTCCTCAGGTCAAATAATAAATGGTGGTTTTGAAACTGGAGACGTATCCGGATGGACTGTAACTACAGATGAAAGTGGACCAGGAACCCATATACATACATACAATGTTTCAGAAGAACATAACTATTCAGGAACATATGGATGTGAGCTGTTTACAAATACTTGCTTCATATCAACTTCTTCTATTTCCTTGACACAAAATGTCAATTTAACAGATATAGACTATTTTACTTTCAATCATCAGTGTACATACGAATATTCAGGAACTTCTAATAACAGTGCATATTCTCAATTAGAATTCTATGTAGATGACGATGTTACTGCTATTCCACTGTTTAATAATTCATCTATAATTAATGTGTGGAAAATAGAATCAGTAGATGTGTCCAATTATATTGGGTATCACAATGTAACATTAAGACTTTATTCTACAGCTCCATTACAACCATCTATTGCTACAGCAAAAGTTGAAATTGATAATGTATCATTAATTCATGCACAAAAGGATTGGAATCCATGGAACGAGCCAGATTCAGATGATGGTTTATTCATAACCACTAGTGAGCTTCAAGAAGCAATTAACTGCTCAATAAGCAATTATCCTGCACCTATTACGGGGGCTGAGGTTAACGAAGCAAGAAAAGAGTTATTGCTTGATTATTGGGTTAATGGCATTGAAATGCCAGAGGGCACTGATACTTCTCCGCTTATTTTAGCAAACAGAACAATTTATACTTACAATGTGACAGCAAATAGCAGTTTTAATGTGGTTGTCAATATAGCGGTTGATATGGCATCTGATCAACAGATTAATTGCCTTGAATTGCATGAAAATCTTCCTTTGGATTGGAGTATAATATCAGAAGTTAATAGTGGTTGGAATTTTGATAATTCAACTGATACTTGGTTAAACTCATCCACTATTTCTGGAAAAACAAATCTTAGTATTACTTATGATGTTCTGGTACCTTCTAATCTAACAACTGGAATTTATAATATCTCTGGTTTTATCTCTTCCAATGAAGTGATTAGCACAAATATCTATGGGGATTCTCAAGTTAATGTGATAGATTGGAATCCGTGGAATGATATGGATTCTGATAACGGATTATATATAACGACAAGTGAACTCTTGGAAGCAATACATTGCTATTCAAGTAATGAGCCTGCACCTATTACTGGAGCTGAAATTACCGAAGCAAGAAAAGATTTGTTGCTTGATTATTGGGTTGATGATCTTGAAATGCCGGAGGGAACAGATGTTATATAAATATCCGAATTCATGTAATAGAGGGTTTACTAGTTGAATTTGTTTTTAATTTTTCCTGCCTTCTAGGTAGGATTATTTACATTTATTGCTAAAAAAACGAGAATTATTTCTCTCTACAAAGCCAAATTAATCTCTATTTGTTCTCCGTGTGAATAAAACAGTTTTATTATTTGCTGTAACAATTCATTGAAATATATAGAAGTAATATCCTTACGAATTCACTTATAAGCAATACTAGAGGAATTGATTCACTTTTAAATAATGATGTCATAAATTTAATGTGAAGCGTACTTTCTGTGAAACCAAATCTAAAATGAGCGATGCAATATGTATCATTATAAGAGTACTTGAATGGTTCACTTGCTACTTTTTGAATTACTGTTATCATTCAACTCTGAAACCACATCAACATCATCATTATCAACTTCATCAACAACAGAGGATGCAACCGCCGTATCAGCAATTCTAATCTCAGCAGTATTCAAATTAACCCGATTCTGTTTTCTTTTTCTATTCCATCTGGTTCCGGTAAGTATCATTCCGACAGCCAGTACTAATATGGCTCCTGAAGCGTAGAATAAGCCTTTATTTGAGACATTTATTTTTACCGGTATCTTTATTCCACTGCCGACTTCAAAGTCAGAAGAGGGTGCTGAAGCTATGACATAGGCTTTCATATCATAGTTTCCGTTTGCTGAAACAGGTGGTTTAAGTCCAATGATCACTTCTTTATGTTCTCCAGGCTGGAGTGTGAAGTTGTTGGGTGATATGGAAAACCAGTCTACGTATTGGTCATCAACGTATACTCTGTAATCTGATATGCTTTGTCCGTCGTTTATTACAAAAAGAGATTGATACTCCGTTATTCCTACATGTGCATCAAAGCTCATGTTTGCAGGACTAACACCGACTCCTACAGCGCTGACATTTGCTACAGAGTAAATGCAGAAGATCGTGAAAATAATACATATTAAAAGTTTTTTAAACATTTTCATCAAGTTGCAATTGAGGAACTTATTCATCCGATGCAATTCTTCGAAGTGACTCTACTGTATTGAATATTTTTTGATAATCCTTAGTTATTACTTCTTTTGATTCCTCTGCAAATTTGAATAATTTTTTATTTTTGCTGGAAAGGACATGTGTTTTTCCAAAAATTTTTCTTTCGATAAGATTTGCATCTTCAAGTATACTGGCATGTTTAGATGCCACAGGAATAGAAATCTCTAATATTCTTGCCACTTTTGAGATGTGCATATCCTCTTTATTTATATGTTTAAACATTTTCAAACGTGTTTCATTTTCAAGTGCATTGAGGATTTTGACATTTTCATAGGACATAATATGCATGATTATTTATGATGATATATATGTTTCGAATAATCTCTATTTATTATCTCAAAAGCAAACAACAATGTGACATGTTTTGAATAAAAAATTAAGTTGTTGGCACCCAAAATGAAATAGAATCAAGTTTAAAATCACAGAGTAAAATAAACGCTTCAAATCATTATAGTTTAAGCTAACAGATATTATCGCAAATCATACGCTTAAATATTACAATTACCAATTAAGTCGCAGGAGCCAAATAATGTAGTTGACCATCCTTCATTGCAACCAATATTTTTCTGTCAACACGTTATTTGGCCGGTTGGCTGGCAACCCCTTTTTTCTTCATCTACACCTTCCACAATTTAAACCCAGCCAACGAATTTTCTTTCAGGCATCTGCTTATAAGTACAAATGAACTTCAGCAAGCTATACATTACTGGCTGAATGACATGTCATTTGAGAATACAAATGAAACAATAACTACTGAAAGACTACAGTATTTGATTCATTTATGGCTTGAAAGCTAATAGCCTGAAAGTGATTTAACCAATTAATCTAAAAAAAGATAGCAGTTACAATCTGAAAACGATTGTAATTGCTATATCAAATATTTCTGTTTTCTAAATGCAAGAACATTCAAGTTAGCAGATGTAATCACACATTTTTTCCTTGCATTTTTACCTAAAGAAAACCATGATTTGCTTCAACTTCACCTGGAGGACTAATAAAATACTCTGCAATTATTCAGGGTCTTAATATGAAAAACTATAATGGTCTCCTCCTTAAACCATTGAATATCTCTTCCAGTAAAAATAAAGCACCATTAATTCCAACGTATGTTCTTGGCAGGAAATTCAAGTATCCTGATGATGGCATAGCAATCTCAATACCTTTTTTGCACAGACTTTTTTCCTGCATCATCCTGACTGTGTGCCCGTCGGAAATTACGATATCAACCTGTTCATCGTCACAAAACTTATTCCAGGACTCTGAAAATCCTGTTTTTTCAAGAAAATCAATAATCTGACTTTCAATCTCAGGTTTAGATCCCGGTAATGTTTTTACGCTAAACGGTGCCATTCCCAGATATTCATACAGCCATTTTGTTAAAGGCAAAACAACTGAACTATCCCCATTGATTGCAAATGTTGCACCTTTTGGAAGGCCTGTAAGAGAATGAAAACGTGAGATTTTATGATAATGCTTTTTCCGTTCATTTCTTAAAATTTCGATAGCATGAGATGAATCCAGCTCCATAAACGATGCAATTTTCTCAATCCATATTTCAGTTGCATCATATCCGACAGGAGCACCTGCCGGGGATAAAACATATGGGATGCCAAGTTTTTCTTCATACCATTTTGCAATTTCAAGGCCATATTCCGGAAAAACTACAATGTTGCATACGGCAGATGTGGATTTTTGCAGTTCCTTAAGACTTGTTCCGGCACAAATGACAGCTTCGATCTCAATATTCAAAAACGAAAGAATTCTTCTTAATTCATATACTGTACTGTCCCAGTTACTATTGTAAAGTGAGATTCCAATAAGATTCACCTTTACCGGATTTGAATTATTCAAATTCTCTTCAAGATTCATCCATTTGAGGATCTCTATTACAGTTTGCTCAAATCCTTCACAGACAGGTGATGAATATCCAGCATTCTCAATAGCTATACAACGGTTTGACAGGCCGGCAGAACCAATGAACTTTTTAAGGTCATCCCCTATCAAAGAAGCTCCCGGTGAATTTAAAATAACAAGCATATCCTCACTTTTTGCTGCAATAGCAGGGAGAATTCTCCGTAATTTTTCAGTTGAGCCGGCAACGTAATCCTCACCCTCAAGATAGGTGCATGGTACCCGTGGCTGGCCGAAATAGAATTCTTCTGTATAGCCAAGCGGGTCAAAAGAGGAAGCTCTTGGGTATTGGCAATCGGAAATATGTGAATGATAGAACTTGCAACCTGTTGGGCCGTTTAATACAACTGCTGCATCTTTAATACCTTCCACTGCCAGCAGTGAACCGGTAAATGCATCTGCTGTTAGTGTCATGACACGTCAACTCCATCCAGTTTCCATCCTTCTACAACCGGAAGTCTCATGAGTGTTCCCCATCGTCTGGCCATTACAAGTCCGCTATAAAAACCTACATCAGGAGAAATAGGTATGGCATCATGATGAACTCCATCTTTTGTCATCATAGGTGGATAATTTGATAATACAAGATCAGGGTTAAGTGCTTCTATATCCTTTTGCCTTTTTTCGGTAGTATAATCATATTCCAATGGCAATATCCCAATATATTTGCTTCTGAAATCATCATATGATGATGCAATCAGGCCTACTTTTACCAGTTCCATTCCAAGATCTATGATTGTATCAATTATCCAGTCAAGATTCAAGGAAAAAGAACTTATTATCACTCTCTTTCCTTTCAGAATAGGACGCAGGTTTTCGATTTCGGAAAAATATAAATTCTTATGGCAGGCAATTAATTCTTCTGATCTTATTTCAGTATCAAAGCGATCTGCAAGTAGATCCAGCCACTCAGCAGTTTCATTAAAACCTATGGGAAACGGAAGACCAAAGAATTCGACACCTGCATTTGATTCCAATAATCTCTTTAAAACAGTGCCAGAATCGTCGTTATGTGCCAGAATATTCAATGAAGCCCTTTTGAATTTCCTGATTTCGTCAACAGTTGTAGTTGACACAAAACGGCAATTGACTTCAACTCCTATACTTCCAAGAAGTTCTTTAATAATTCCATAATTTGAATTTAGATTTCCTGACAGTGTTTTTTCCCCTACAATATTAACTAGGGATTTATCTTCGTTTTCTTTAATGACCGGGTCTATCATATTGCTAATTATTTTATATGCTTCAACAATTCCCTGTGAAAAATCACCTGCAAGATTACCATCTACTTCTATTGGGAGTATATCTGTTTCAGGGAATTTTTGTTTCACTCTTAATGCTGCCTGTTCGACATCATCCCCTATAAGTCCAGAAGGACATGTAGTGACAACGAAAATGGTATTCCATCCTTTCATACAGGCTTCTTCAATGCACATCGCAAGCTTGTCAATTCCTCCAAAGATGAAGGATTTTTCACTCATTTCAGTAGAAACAAGATTTTTTCCCTCACTTTCTGAGGGAACAATTCCATATCTTGAACTGGCGTTAAGCAGCGAGTTATTGAGAAAATGGGATGCAATATGTGCACAGCTCCCAGGACCATGAACTATTGTCAGTGCATCGGTTATTCTGGAAGTTACAGTGACAGCACCCGCAAATGAACATCCCTGGAGTGGTTTTTTGTTTTTAACATTTTTTGTTAAAAAATGGCTTTTCTTATTTACCAGGGATTTTTGTTTTCTCTCAGGTATTTCAAAGTGCAGTGGTTTTTGACTTGCAGCTAAATTTTTTTTATTCTGTTTAAAACTATGAACTCTCCCAAGAACTATCTTTTCCATTTTTTCATTGCTAAGCGGATTTGCTTTGAAAAGACTGATGTCCTCATTAGATACCTTTTCAACATGATCTGCAAGTTGCTTAAATAAGAACGAAGGTACAGACATAGGATATCCCTGTATAACTGTGCATCCTTCTTTTTCAGCTTCAGCAAACAATTCATCCCTGGGAATCGAAGTAACCACTGGTAATCCAACGGCATCGGCAAAGGCTCTTACTTTTTCATTTTCATGCTCCAGTCCCCTGCTATTATGGATAATTCCTGCAACCCGCGGTGAATTATCATCAAAATTACTGATTCCGCGAAGAATATTGTTGGCAGCATACAGTGCCATGTATTCTCCTGAGCTTACAATGTATATGGCATCAGCATATTCTTTTCTTATAGGAACTGCAAATCCTCCACATACAACATCCCCCAGGACATCATAGAGCTTAATATCAAAAGGTATTTCTTCAATTCCCAGTTTTTCAAGGATTTCAAAAGTGCTCAGGATTCCCCTGCCTGCACATCCAACCCCGGGTTCCGGCCCTCCGGCTTCTACACAGGCTATGTCTGCATACCCTCTGAAAAGTATGTCATCAAGTTTTCGATGGTCTGGATACGTATCGCGGATATAATCCAGTACAGTAGGTATTGATTCTCCATCCAGAAGAAGTCTGGTGGAATCATGTTTAGGATCACAGCCTACCTGTAGTACACGTTTTCCCCTGTTTCCAAGGGCAGCCGAAAGATTTGCTGAGATGGTGGATTTGCCGATACCACCTTTTCCGTAGATTGCAATCTGGATCACTGGAGACTGATTCCTCCTGAAAGCCTGGTGGAGAAATTATCAGTTATCTGCTTTTCATTGCTATCTTTTTCGTGTGTCCTGCACAGGAACTGTATCATATCTGCAATGGAAAAGAAATCATGTTCTGCTGTATGATTTAAATATCTCCAGCAAGTATCTCCATTGTTATTCTGGATCTCAATAGTAATATCACAGTTACCATCACTGCAGATACTGTATCCTGCACGTTCAAGTGCATGAGATGTCCAGATAAATTCGTTATTGTCATTATTGTCTTCCCCTATGAGGGTGACATTTCCTTTTTGTTCAGGAGAAATAACAAATGTCCCTTTTTTATTATCAAAATGTACTCCTCCCATTTCAAAAGCCGATCCGAAAACACCTTTTAAAATAAGATCTTCAGGAGCACCTGAATAAAAATCTCCATTTTTATTAAAAAGCCATATTTTATCAGCTGTTCGCATGGCAATATCAAGATCATGAATCGAAAGCAGAACAGCTCTGCCCGGATGACGTGAAAGTGATTTAAGAATTCTCATTATCTCAATTTTGTGTGGCATATCAAGAAATGCAGTTGGTTCATCAAGAATAAGTACTGAAGGGTCCTGGGCCAGTCCACGTGCGATCATCACTTTCTGTTTTTCTCCGTCACTTAGTTCTGACATGTAACGTGAGGAAAGTTCACTGGCACCAACTGCTGCTAATGAATAGGATACTATCTCCCTGTCCTTTTCTGATAAAGTGCCTGACCATCCTGTATGCGGATAACGGCCTAAGGATGCAACATCAAAAGCCCTGAAATGTGAAATTGATACCTGTGATGTTAATACCACACTTAAAACCCTGGCTTTTTCTATGGCACTGTAATCACTCAGTAATTTTCCTGCAAGATGTACATCACCTGAAATACCGGGTTGCATTCCAATAAGTGTTCTTATTAAAGTTGATTTACCGGCACCATTTGGACCAATAAGACAGACAAGTTCTCCAGACATCAAATCCAAATTAAGATTACTGGAGACTATTGTGGATTCCTTGTTCCTGTGTTTGTAACCTATTGAGAGGTCTGATGTTGATATAAGAGGTGCATCTTTCAAACGGAAACACCTCTTCCAAGTTTGTTACCGTAAAGTATGACCCATATGATAACAGGTGCTCCAAGCATTGATGTAACTGAACTTAACGGCAAAGTAAGACTACTTCCCGGAAGATGTGCTATCATATCTGCAAATAATGCAAGTCCTCCTCCGATTAATGTGCATCCCGGTACCAGTATCCTGTGATCGGCAGTGACAAAAATTCCTCTGCAAAGATGTGGAACAGCCACGCCAAGGAAAGTGATTGGTCCGCAGAAAGCAGTTACAACACCTGCAAGAAGGGCTGTGATAATTATCAGGTAGCTCCGTGTTTTGCTGAAGTTCATTCCCATACTGGTAGCATATTCTTCGCCCAGCAGCAAAGCATTCAGGGGCTTTGTAAGTAAAAATGCAAATATCAGGGCGATTATAATCACGGGGGCAAGTATGCTTATTTCCGTCCATCTGATATCAAAAGTACCAAAAGTCCATTCTGAAAATGCTTTTACTTTTTCAGGGTCACTGAAGTGTATAAGGATTGTAACCAGGGCGTTTGTGATGTAACCGAACATCAGTCCTAAAATGAGAATTGTGACATTGCTCTCTATTTTTCGCGATACGAAAAGTACTATCATAAGCACCGCTGAAGACCCAAGAAATGCTGCCATGGCAACTGTGGCACTACCCAGAAAACCAAGGCTTCGAAGCATTTGTGGGAGTGTTGCTGCAGAAACTCCTCCAAATAGAAGAATTACTATGGCAACTCCAAGGCTTGCACCTGAACTGATTCCAAGAATAAATGGTCCTGCAAGGGGATTCCTGAATAATGTCTGCATCAGAAGACCTGCAACTGCCAGTGCAGCACCACCAAAAACAGCCGCTAATGCCCTTGGAAGTCTCAGATCCATTATTATTATCTTTGATGAATCATCTACCGGAGTATTCCCGAGTAGTACTGAAAGAGTTTCACCAAGTGGAATGTTTACTGATCCGAATACAAGGTCTAGCACAAAGAAAAAAAACAATGCAATAAGAAAGAATCCCAGGAGCAGTGCTGTTCTCTGTGAATGATTCTTTAATTGCATTTTTTTATTCAAATCTTGTTTTTCAGTTTTTTTCATTCTACCCTCTTATGATAAACCATTTCATGGTCCGGAATTAATTCGGGATGGAACATTTTTACAAAATCAGCCAGTACCAGATCAGGTCTCACAACTCCGGATTCATAATAGTCGTTCCCTCCGTTTTCGTTGACCTTGTAGTAACTGGAATAGACAGTTCCATTGTTTACTGAATTAAATTCTATGTAAAGAGAATCTTCAGCTTCAAGCTCCTCTAAGTTGTTCCAGGTTCCTGAAGAAACCCAGTAGTCAGCATCTTTGCCCATGTCAAATACTGCTTCAAAATCAAGAGTTAAAGTACCCGTGTCATTATTGTCATTCCAGAAATAGCTAGCTCCGGCATCATCGATGTACTGGGCTATCAGGCTGTTCCCACCAGGTACGTACCATGTACCTTCCCATGCCATTCCACTCATTACAACCGGTCTGTTTTCTACAGATTTTGTCATTTCTGCAAGTTCGTTATAGTCATTTGCAACCTGATCAAAATATTCATTAGCTTCATCTTCCGCATTGAAAAACAGGGATATGAACTTGATCCATTCTGCTCCGGCAAGTGCGGATTCTTCTTTGTATTCATCAACAACTACGGGTTTTATACCGATATCAATCAGATTGTCTATATGTTTGTCATCGTAAGGGACACCTGTAGTGAGAGTAAAAACAAGATCCGGATTTATCCTGACCATTGCTTCGGTATTCATGTAGCTGCCGGTTCCTACTTCTTCTATAGTTCCCTCTTCAATCATTTGCCTTACAGGAACCGAATTTATATATGTAAAAGAGCTGACAGCTTTGAGTTTGTCTGTCTCTCCGATAATCTCAAGAGCTGGCAAATGTGTTGTTGAAAGAGCAGCAACACTTTCTACAGGTATTTCAATTACAACGGAATCTTCATCATGCTCAGGAACAGGAGTTCCCTTTTGCACAAGTATGTATGAATATTCATTGTTTGTAACAGAGTCCATCACAGTTACAAGTTTGTAATTATTATGATATTCAACTGTGAATCCCTGTGCATATTCTATGTCTATCTTGTCAGGAAAATAATCTTTTGAAGAATTGTAGTCTTCATTGACAGGATTATTTGTTTCCTGACTGCTGTCTCCTATGCATCCTGATAAGGGACTACAGATCAAAAGTATAAGCAAAACAAAAACATAATTTCTATTCATTGAATTCTCTCCGGTTCATACTGGGTAATTTATTTTAATTTTCACTCTCGCCGTGATTTTCTTCTGCATAACATTTTCCATTTTTACAGACCCAGGCTGTAACACGTACCCAGTTGTCAAGTATACTGTCTTGTTCGTTGAGGAGTTTGTAAAATGGCGGCTGTTTATTGCAAGGTAAAATTTCAGGAATACTTTTCATAAGTGAAAGTGCAGCTTTTTTACCGGCTTTCTCAGGAAGCAATCCCCACGATATTTCATCAACAATATGGAGCAGGGATGTTGTTAGACTCACAAGTGCAGGATTTTTTGCAATAATCCTGAGCTCTTCAACAAATTGTGTTTTCCTGTTTTCCCCTTCCATGGAAGAAGCTTCTTTCCAGTATTTTTTCTCATCAATTCCAAATCTTTCAAGCCGAACTAACATATTGCATTGGGTCTGCGATGTAAGGTCAGATTGCTGTGCAAGGGCCTTTTTGGTAGCTTCTTTCACACATTTTCCTATGAGCTCCCCGAGTTTGGAATGTTTTCCGGAGTCGTCAAGATACAGATGGCTGGTATTATCAGAAACCACAGCTATCATATCTGTTCCTGACCCGGTGGCGATTCCCTGAGAATACTGGCTGGGAGCCATAAGTTCATTTACTGCAACGGCTTTAGCTTCACTAGCTGTAACTACCGCGTTCACCATGGCATAATGTGGGACATTGGCACCGATGAGTAAAATGGTGTTAATTGTCCCGGGAATCATGGTAAACTGTCCATTTTCCTGATAATATGTTGCGGGATCCCCTGCACGCCCCCCATTAACCTCAATTCCACCGGTGATAATTGCTGTAACTTCAAGATCTCTGAAATTGTGGGTTACTATTGCCACGTTTTTCATATTAGCTGCCGTCATAAGACCGGTAGAATATAGTGGATCAAGTCCCAGCTTTTTTGAAACCAGCGCAGCATAAGCTGAAATTCCTCCTCCTTCTAGAGAGGAAACTTCATGGTCAACATCAGATTCATGCAGAACCTGATGATTATATATGTAGCGAATATCGTTCCGGTATCCTCCATTTAACCAGGATGTAGTGAGCGTATTTCTACCAGATGGCAGTTCCACGACAATCGACTTCTCATGAAGGAAAACCCTTTCTCCACCAGATGTTTGCCATAATAATTCTTTTGAAAGCCAGCTATCATTTTTTACTTCAACCTGGCTGTTTTCCATAGATGAGATGATAGTTTTTTCATCTGTTTTTCCATTCATGTTCAATCACCGGTTAACAAGGTATTTTTCATGGATGATGTAATATTAAATTGAAAAATCTCATACCAAAATTAACACGGAGCATCTGAAAAAAGTTGTATTTATAGAGTGGATTTTACCTCATAGCTATTAGCTTTTTAAGTAATAATGGCATTTTGAATGGCATCTTTGCCGGAGTGTGAATGACTCTGAATTGGTGGTGAAAAATAGTAGTTGGTTTTATCAAACCAAATAATAATTATCCAGAATGTACAATTCCAAATCTGATGAATAGTCTTGATTAATTATTTTTTTATTCACTTTATTTGGAAGTGAAAGAACATGACTTTTACCAAATATATTTCTTTCAACAAGCTTCGCTTCTTCCAGTACCCGTACATGCTTGGAAATACTTGTACATGAAATTCCAAGCTCATTTGCAATTTCTGTGATGTGTTTATCTTTGGAAGAAAGTGAATCCAGTATTTTTAATCTTGTTTCATTACCTACCACTTTAATCATGTTAGTCTTTTCAACCATTTGGTAACTCCTTGATGTATCCGTATTCATAAATTCTGCAACCTGCAAAATACCTGGAAACCTACCTACGAATCTATATTTCTAAAGAAATAATTTATTAAGAAGTAGTAACAATACTATATATAGTGCTTTATTTTAGTTATACATCTTAGTTTCTATGCTACAAATTGATGTAATTATATTATAATGCTAATTTACTCTTATACGGGAGAACTATTTTTTATTGCAATTCTCTATGTATTTTTACGGTTATTTATACGTCATTGTAGTATATTTACTGTAAAATTCATAATTTTTACTTATTCTATAAACTTAATAATCTGAAGCCTTTTTTCCGTAGAATAGGAGGATTGGCCAATTAAAGTGGAAGGTCTTGGTAAATAAATTGGCCAATATTAACAGGCCAAACACAGCAGTTATGCGTGAACCACTAACATGCTATACAGAATATATTTCGGAGAACTTCTAGTTATTGTTGTGATAGTGTTCGACCTGTCTGGTTCTAAATAGGATTTCTTCATATATCAATGTTACGAATAAACATAAAAATAACAACTAATAGCTATTTATTGTATTATGGTATTACTAAAATCTGTAAATAAAATGGTGAAAACTATGGAATTAAAACCATTCAAAAGAGAATCTGTAATGCCTCTTCCTGTTGCTTTCATCTCTACGGTAAGTAAGGAAGGTGTAAGAAACATTGCTCCGTATGGCTGTGTAATGCCGGTACTAAGACCTCTTGACCTTATATGTATAGCAACGGCAAAAAGAAGAGACACACTGGATAATATCAGAGAAACAGGAGAATTTGTCGTTAATCTTGCCGGTGCAGATTTTGCAGACAAGGTTATACCAACTGCAAAAGCTATTCCTGCCGATCAGGATGAATTTGAATTTGCAGGTCTTGAGGAAAAACCCTCAAAAAAGATCAGTGCTCCCGGAATAAAAGGATCTTATGCATGGATGGAGTGTGAACTTTTCAAACTGTATGAAGAAGTCAGCTACATACTTATTATGGGAAAAGTTGTCCACCTGGAAGTTGAAGATGAAGTATATGATGAGACTGGATTATGCAATGTGAACAAAGCCTGTCCTTTAATGATGATGGGTGCAGATGATGGCATGCATTTCTGCACAGTTGAAGAACTTGGAAAATTCGAACCTTTCAGTGCAATGTTTCCCCAGGGAAAAGACCCGCTTGCTAAAATGTACAGGGAAAATGATTCTACTTAATATCAGATAAAATGATGTCTGCACATTTATTCTTTTTATCTTTTTTATTGATTTTTAGTTCACAATATTACTGGTATCGTATAATTTGTGTTATCATATGATTTGCAATATTTGATGTCAAATTATCGATGTTATTATTATATTCAAGTAAAATCTAATAACACGAAAACTATTATATGTATTACTTACTTTTACCATTCGTGATTATCATGTCATCAGATTGTTCTACCGAAAACACAACTAGAGAAATTGCTTCATTTGAAGATGCTGCGAAGTTCCACGGACACGTCTGTCCTGGCCTTACAATTGGTTACATCGCAGCAAAAGCAGGTATTGAAAAACTGCATACCGAAAGGGACATTGACGAGGAACTTGTCACCATCGTGGAAAACGATGCCTGTGGAGTTGATGCAGTTCAGGTGCTTACGGGCTGCACAATAGGTAAAGGCAATCTCATTTACAAGGACCATGCAAAACAGGTATTCACATTCATCTGCCGTGACAGCAAAAAAGCTGTAAGAGTAGCCCTTAAAGCAAGTTTTAATATTGACAACATCGACCCGAAAGTAAGTGACCTCCGTCCTAAGGTAATGTCAGGAACTGCTACTGATAAAGAGGTAAAAGAGTTCAGGGAAAGGATGGATGGCATTTCAGTCACAATGAGAAACACACCTGTTGAGGAGATGTTTGAGGTCAAATTCGTTGATGCGGAGATTCCAGGAAAAGCAAGGATATTCAATTCAGTCCAGTGTACAAAATGTGGTGAAATGATGGCTGAATCCAGAGCCAGAGTGCAGAATGGTGAATATATCTGTATCCCTTGTTATGAGGAATACAACAGAGGATGGTAAGGATGAAATTGAGTAAAAGATCAATTTCTCTTTTCATATCATTACTTCTTGTAAGCACAGTAATCGCAGGATTACTCATGCCTGCATCAGCTTCAGGTGAAGACAGCAGTGAAGAAAAAGTGTTCACCGCTAGCTGGGGAACAAGCTCAACAGCAGACTGGGGATTTCCTTCCCCATTGACATTCTATCCACGCGGACCTGGCTACATAATGACAAGCTACTGTTTTGATGCACTTGTGTGGCCGGAAGAGTCAGGAGATTTCACAGGTCTGCTTGCTGAATCATGGGAAAGTTCCGATGATGGTCTTGAATGGACATTCCACCTGAGAGAAGGAGTAACATGGCATGATGGTGAACCATTCACAGCAGATGATGTCGTTTTCACAATGGATTACATAAAAGGAAAAGCATCAATAAGTCCTATAGGTTCAAGCTGGTATAACACTGGCGTAATTAACAGTGTTGAGGCTCTCGATGAACATACTGTTGTTATCACACTTAATTATCCTTATGCACCTTTCATGCAACAGGTTGCAGCAGTCATCCCAATAATGCCAGAACACATCTGGGAAGATGTTGAAGACCCAAGTAAATACATGGAAGATGAGGCTGCAATAGGTACAGGGCCTTTCATTCTTGAAGATTATGACACGGATCAGCAGTCCTACAAATACACTGCTAACAAGGATTACTTCCTTGGCGAACCAATTATAGACACTCTCATCTATGTCAAAACATCCGATGTTGTTATTTCCCTGAAGACAGGGGAAGTGGATGAATCAGGCCTCACTCTCGATCAGGTTCAGGCACTTGATGAATCAGACAACATGGAGGTTATCAGCGGACCAGGTTACTGGGTTTACCGCCTGAGATTCAATATTCCTTCAAATACAATACTCAATGATACAACTGTTCGCCAGGCAATTTATTATTCACTGAATTGTTCGGATATTGAGGGCAGAGTACTTCATGGTGGTGGAATTGAAGGAAATCCGGGATATGTTCCTCCTTATTCAAGCTGGTATAATCCTGATGTAACCCAGTATGAACATGATATTGAAAAAGCCAATCAGATGCTGGATGATGCAGGTTATTCTGAGACTAACAGTGATGGTATAAGACTGGATTCAGAAGGAAACCCACTTGATTTCCAGTTATTGTATTCTTCTGACCAGCAGAGCCAGAGGATTGCTGAACTTGTCCAGACATACCTGAAGGACATTGGTATCAGTATAACTCTTAAACCGGGAGATACCAAAACCGTAGACGGACTGGTCGGTGCAGGCAATTTTGACCTTGCAATATACTCACACGGTACATCCACAGACCCTGCCAGAATGTTGAACTCATTCCCGACATCAACCGGATGGAACAATTCGGAGTTCATGGCTCTTGCAGAAGAGCAGATGAGCACAATGGATGAGGATGAGCGTAAGGAACTGGTTGACAAGATGCAGGTTCTTATAGCTGACAACGTGCCAACGATTCCGCTCATGTACAGGAACGTTTACAGTGCAACCAGTAAGGACACAGTAACCGGCTTCTTCTATACAGATGGTGGAGTAGGTGGCGGTGTGCCAACCGAATACAACAAACTTGTTTTCATCTATGGAACCTGGAACGGTGCCAACGATGACACTGCTGAAGGAACAACAGAGAATGCAGCTTCAAGCATAGGAATCCTTGGTTCAGTTGCAATCTTTGCATGTGCCTTCATCCTGATACGCCGCGGGAATAGCTAAACAGGGAAAAGCAGGAGAGATAAAGAGCAATGGACAGGAAAAGGTCAGGGCATATAATATCCAGGGGACTGGAGTATGCCATCACTTTTTTCCTGATCCTTGCAATCAATTTTTTTCTTCCCCGGGTAATGCCAGGTGGACCACTACTCAGTATCACAGGCAGCCAGAGTGCTGATCTTCCTGTGGTCATCGATGAGGAAATGAAATACAAGTTGATGGAATACTATCATCTTAATGACCCTCTCCATATTCAGTTCATACATTACATCTTAGATGCATTGCATCTTGATTTCGGTTATTCTATTTTCTATAATGTACCTGTAGTTGACATTCTTATAGGCAGACTTCCATGGACTATACTGCTCATGGGCACTGCTCTTGTATTTTCAACTATTTTCGGGATTATCATCGGCCTTGAATCTGCCTGGAAACGAGGGGAGAAACTGGACCATGCCCTCCTTGTGATAATGCCATTTTTCAGGTCGATACCTGCATTTTTCCTTGGAGCTATCATGATATTTGTCTTCGGATACAAGACAGGATGGTTCCCCACTTCAGGTGCAATAACCCCGTACATGAACTATGCAGGGTTCAGTGATTATGCACTGGATGTCCTTTCACATCTTGCACTGCCGATGCTCTGTCTTGCTGCTTTTGAAATGCCTGGTACATACTTGCTTGTAAGGAACGTCTGTGTTCAGCAACTTGGAAAACCGTATGTGCTCATGGCGGAAGCCAGAGGACTAAAAGATCGGACAATAAAAAAACATGTGCTTATCAATTCAATTGTACCGGTAATAAACCAGATAGCAGCAATGCTTGGTTTTATGGTGGCAGGTACGGTGTTCATAGAAACCGTATTCTCATATCCTGGAATGGGGCTGTTAGTCTACAATTCATTTATAGAACGTGATTATCCTGTACTTCAGGGAGCTTTCATATTCATGTCACTGGTGGTACTGGCATGTAACTATGCAGCTGACATTGCATGTTCCTATATTGACGGAAGAACGGGGCAGGAGTGAAATGCACGAAAAAACGTTGTTCCAGAGATTGAAAAGTCCAAAAGGTATTACCGGACTTGTCATTCTTTGTTCTTTCATTTTCGTTGCAATTGCAGCACCGTTAATCACGCCCTATTCACCTGCTGATGTATCCAGCAGTCCTTTACTTAAGCCCAGTAGTGAACATCTCCTTGGAACCGATGATGTTGGAAAAGACATATTTTCCAATCTTGTCTACGGATCAAGAACTTCGCTGATGGTAGCCCTTATGGTCTCTTTCGGAGTTTTGGTGATTGGTACTCTTGCAGGTGTATTTTCAGGGTACACCGGTGGGAACTTTGACAGGGTCATGATGAGAGGAGTTGATATTTTCCTCATGATACCGGACCTGCCTCTTATCCTGATACTTGCAGCGTATCTGAGTCCAAGTCTCTGGAATATTATTTTCATTCTTATTGTAATGGGATGGCCTGTCGGTGCAAGAATCACCAGGGCCCAGACAAAAACATTGAGAGTCTCAGGTCATGTGGACTTTGCCAGAGTCTCAGGAGCTGGTAACTGGTATGTAATCAAAAAACACATAGTTCCTGACCTGTATCCGATAATGATAACCACAGTTGTTATGCAATCCATCCGTGCCATACTTTCAGAATCAGGTCTTGCATTCCTGGGTCTTGGAGATCCTTCATTTCCAAGCTGGGGGACCATGATAAAATATGCAGTATCATATCCGCTGGTATTTTTCACAGATGCGTGGATGTGGTGGCTGATGCCTGCCGGACTATGTATCACTTTATTGGTGCTCTCTTTTGTGCTTGTTGGACAGGCACTGGAAGGTGAAAAATGATGTCATTGCTTGATGTTAAAGGACTGAATGTTGATTTTTCAACGAAGGAAGGCATGCATTACGTACTCAAGAATGTGGATTTCAACATAGACAAAGGAGAAATTGTAGGTCTCATAGGCGAATCAGGTTCTGGAAAATCCACACTTGCCATGACAGTTCTGGATATAAATTCCCACAACAGGCATATGTCAGGAAATATCAGCTTTATGGGAGAGAGGATTGACAGCATCAAAAAGGAAAAGATGCGCCAAGTCAGGGGAAAAAGCATCGGATTTGTTCCCCAGTCTTCAATGAATGCACTTAACCCACTTGTGAAAATAAAGTCACAATTCTTTGAGACAATTAAAGCTCATACAAATATGTCCCGTGAGGACATGCTTTCATTGACTGAAAAGTCACTTGAAATGGTAGGTATCAATCCTTCAAGAATGAATTCCTGTCCCTATGAATTCAGTGGTGGACAGCGACAAAGAATAATGATCGCACTTTCAATGCTCCTTTCACCTGAACTAATCATTGCTGATGAGCCGACCACCGCACTGGATGCAACTGTTCAACTGAAAATTATCGAACTACTAAAGGATGTAGTACAGAAGAAACACACATCCATGCTTGTGATTTCCCATGACCTGCATACTATTTCCAGAATATGTGACAGGATTTACATCATGTATGCGGGAAAAATTGTGGAAACAGGTACCAGGGATGAAATTCTTAACAATCCTGTTCATCCGTATACCCGGAAACTTCTGGCTTCAAGATTACCTCTGATGTGTGAGCCCGTGAGGGTGAAAGGAATATCAGGCACTCCACCTTCAACTTTGAAGAAGTATGAAGTCTGCGAGTTTATGGAACGCTGTGACAGGGTTTCAGAAATATGCAGGACTGTAAGACCTCCTGAATGTACAGGTAGTGTGAAAGTAGCATGTCATCTGGAATCTAATTCAGAGTGCCATTTGGAGTGATAATAATGGAAGATTCCTGTCTCATAAAAATAGACAATCTCAGCAAGGTGTTCAGAGGTAAAGGCATTTTGAGGAATGACTCTGAGGTAAAAGCTCTTGATAATGTTTCCCTTGCTGTGAAAAAAGGTGAAGTGCTTGGAATCATCGGTGAAAGCGGAAGTGGAAAAACAACTCTTGGAAAACTGATACTGGGTCTATTGAAGCCGACTTCCGGAAATATCTCTTTTGCAGATATCAACAATAATTCCACAGAAAACGGCAAACCTGTTGTTCAGGTGATATTCCAGGACCCTTATGATTCTCTAAGTCATATGATGACAGTTGAACAGCTCGTGGCAGAACCTTGTATTATTCAAAACGGTAAAAATGCTGATAGAAACAAGATTGTTTGTGCTCTTGAATCTGTTGGACTCACACCAGTTGAGAGTTTTCTCCATAAATATCCACATACACTTAGTGGAGGACAACGCCAGAGAGTTGCAATAGCAAGGGCAATAATCACAGAACCTGACATGATAATTGCCGATGAACCAATATCAATGCTTGATGCATCCATTGGGGTTGATATCCTCAACCTGATGCTTGACATGAAAGAAAAAATGGGCATTACTTTCATGTTTATCACACACGATATTGCTGCAGCTGCATATATATCAGACAATATTGCTGTCATGAAAGAAGGAAAAATTGTCGAATACGGTTCCAGAAAACAGATAATTTCTGATTGCTGCCATGAATATACAAGGTCACTGCTTTTGTCTGCAACAGTTGGAAAAACCGAAACCTCTACACTTTGTTCTGAATGTTGATTTGAATATATTTTTAACCAATATATCCATTGTCTAGTTATCGCCTTCCTATTCAAGCAACCTGCTGACCGAAATTGAAGCAAGGACTACAAGGGCTAAAGTAATTACAGATAGAAATGCTATGTCATCAGGAATATTTGAATAATCTCCTGTCAGAAGCAGTGCTCTAAGCGCATCAACCACATATGTTAAAGGATTTAATTTTGATATGGACTGGAGCCATGGTGGCATCAGGGTTATAGGATAGATCGCGTTGCTGCCAAAAAATAACGGCATAGTTATCATCTGACCAATTCCCATCATCTTTTCCCTTGTCTTCAGAAATGATGCAAGGCACATTGAGAAACTTGAAAAGCACATTGCAAGCAATATTATCACTACAAAAACGCCCATCATATTCAAAAGATTGTGTCGTAGGTTAACACCCATAAAAAGTGCCAGTGTAAAGACCATTAATGCCTGGAATATGCCTCTTACTCCTGCAGCCAGAGCTTTACCAACTACTATTGAAGAACGGGGTGAGGGGGTTGAAAGTAATTTGGCCAATAATCCCACATCCTTTTCCCATACAAGAGTTATCCCGTAGAATATGGAGATAAAGAGTACAGACTGCGCCAGTACGCCAGGTGTGAGAAACTGAATGTAGTCGTAACCTGGGATTGACAGGTCACGAACCCGGTTGAAAACTTCTCCAAAAAGGACAAGCCATAATGCAGGTTGGACGCCTCTGGTCCACAGTTCAGTTGAATCATGACGGATTTTCCGTATTTCCATTTCAACTATCGAAAGAGCACTGTATGCGAAATTATAAATTTCACTTGTATAGGTCATCTTCCCCGCCTCACAAAACTTCTGCGTACAGAGCGAGTATCTTTCATGGAACCCTGGGACTGAAGGCTCGATCTTGCATACTTCATAAAAACATCGTCCAGTGTTTGTTTATTGACAGTTACAGAACTGACAACAATTCCATTAGCTTCAAAATGTCTTATTATCTTAGGAATAGCAGTTTCTGCATTTTCTGTGGATATCAGTATACAGTCATCATCGTTGCCGATTATCAAACCCAAATCATCTGGAATTGACACATTTTTATCACTTTCCGTTAGGCCCAGGGATACGATATCTCCACCTATGGATTGCTTCAAAAGGAAAGGTGTATTTATTACTGCTATCTTCCCGGAATTCATTATAGCTATCCTGTGACAGAGTTCATCGGCTTCGAGCATGTCATGGGTTGTAATGACTACAGTCATTCCAAATTCTTCATTCAGTCTTTTAATGTATTTCCATACCTGCCTTTTAGAAGAAGGATCCAGCCCAATGCTTGGCTCATCAAGAAAAAGTACTCTAGGCCTGTTAACCAGAGCCTGTGCAATTTCCAGTCTCCTCATCATTCCGCCAGAATAGTGTTTAACAAGATCATGGCTTCTGTCTGCAAGGTCCATGTATTCAAGGGCATTGTTAATCCTTTTCTCACGTTCATTTTTGCTCACGTAGAATAATTTGGCAAATATGAGAAGGTTTTCATAACCTGTAAGGTCTCCATCTGCAGATATTGCCTGTGGAACATATCCAAACATCTTCCTGGCTTGCCTTGGTGATCTTACAACGTCTATACCAAAAGCTGTGATAGAACCGGAACTTGGTTTTCCTAAAGTTGTTATTGCTTTTAAGGTCGTGGTTTTACCAGCACCATTTGGTCCCAGAAGACCAAAAATTTCACCATCATCAATGTAAAATGAAACATCATCCACAGCCGTAAAATCTCCATACTTTTTAGTAAGGCTGTTAATTGTTATTGAATTCATAGTATGCAAAACCTTCAAACAGAGATCTTTGAATCAATAAGTCTTTTAGTATACTCATCAGAAGGTGAAAGCATAACTTCGTGGGAATTGCCCATTTCAACGATCCTCCCATGATTCATCACTGCTATTCTGTCAGCAATTTTCAATGTCATGGAAAGATCATGTGAAATATAGATCATTGCAAATCCTCGCCTGTTCTGGAGTCCTTTTAAAAGGCGCATTACATTTGCAGAAGTCGAAACATCCAGTGCTGAGGTAACTTCATCTGCAATAAGGAGTTTTGGCTGCATAACCATGGCTCTGGCAAGTGCTACTCTTTGTCTCTGCCCGCCACTGAGTTCACCACAATATTTATTGAGAAAAGCATCTGTACATGGAAGGTGGACGAGTTCAAGGGCATTTTTCGCCATTTCTACACGTTCTTCCTTAGGCCAGATTTTGTTAATGTCAAGAGGTTCTTTGATAGCATCAAGTACAGTGAACCTGTTGCTGGTTGAATTGAAAGGATCCTGGAACACTATCTGGATTCCGTTGAGTTTGTTTCCATAATTTGCCTTGTTGCTGCTCTCATTCATGAAAGTTACTGTTCCATTTTCCGGCTTAATCACGTTTGCAAGGATGTGTGCAAGGGTGGACTTGCCTGAGCCTGTCTGTCCGACAATTGCCAGGACTTCCCCTTCCATTATTTCCAGATCAACATCATTAACTGCTTTTAGGTATTGTCCATCAGGAAGCTGATAACTGTAATTCAGGTCTTTAGCTTTTAGGAGTTCTGCCACACCTCCTCTATGGCATGCAATTTCTCTTTCATCTCCGACAGGTACAAGTTCAGGAGCTGATTCATTGCATTTCTTGATCTTTTGATTACATCTTGAGAAGAAAGGACAGCCTGTAAAATCGCTGTTTGTGTGGATATCACCGGGAATTCCCCAGAGATCCTTGTATACGAAAATATCAGGTGTTGAATGAACAAGTCCCCTTGTATATGGATGTCTGGGTGATACAAGAATATCTTTTACAGGTCCGGTTTCAACAACTCTTCCTGAATACATGACAGCAACCCTTGATGCCACAGAAGACACAAAAGTGATGTCGTGTGATATCATCAACATTGTATAACCATTTTTTTTCTGAAGCTCAACAAGAAGATCTCTTATCTCTTTCCTGGTAAAAGCATCAAGTGCGGAAGTAACCTCGTCTAATATCAGTAATTTAGGATCGCATGAAAGTGCCATTGCAAGAAGTACTCTCTGCCTCATGCCTCCGGAAAGCTGATGAGGGTATGAATCCATCCATTTTGGATCAAGATGGACAGCCCTGAAAAGATCAGCACATTTGCTCCGTGTTTCATCTTGACTGATATCAAGGTGCCTGTTCATTGGTTCCATCACCTGAATACCAACTTTCATAACAGGGTTAAGTACTTCAATTCCATTCTGAAAAACGATTGCTATATCTTTCCATCGGAACCTGTCCATTTCAGCTTCTGATAAAGAGGAGATCACCTTTTCATTGTAGATAATCTCTCCTTTGATAGCCGTGTTTTCCGGAAGAAGTCCCATGATACTTAGTGCAGCAGTTGTTTTTCCACTTCCTGATTCTCCCACGATTCCAAGAATCTCTCCTTCTTTTATTTCAAAAGAAACACTATCAACTGCCTTTACAGTGTGAGTATCTGTCTGGTAATGACATTTCAGATCATTGATTTTAAGCAGACTCATAATCAAATCCCTTTCTTAATCTTTAATTTAGGATCCAGTATTCTCTCCATATCCCTGCTTATGAATGCAAGACACAGCAGAAGGAGAATAAGCATGAACAACGGAGGCAATAGCCACCATTGCCAGTAAGGTGTAAAATATATCGAGCTAAAACTGGTTGCACTATTAAGCATCATACCCCAGCTTTTGGATGTGGGGTCTCCGAGTCCCAGAAATGCAAGTCCTGCTTCGGCTATTATGGCATGTGATGATATGCCGATTATAAGAACGAACAAAACCGGCATTACCTCTGGAAAAATGTGTTTTCGGAGAATGTAAAATGGACTTGCACCGTAGTTACGGGCAGCAATGATATAGCTGTTCTTCTTGATAGCCAGTGTCTGGGAACGAGCAATACGTGCGGGTTTTGCCCAGCTGAACAGTACAAGTATAAGAATCACATTAAGAACACTTGGCCCGAGAAATGCAGATATTACGATAAGCAGTGGGAAACTTGGAAGTGCCATTGTCACATCAATTATTCTCATTAGTGCCTGATCGATGTGTCCTCCGATATATCCGGCCAGCACGCCGAGAGCTCCACCTCCAAAACCTGAAACAAATGCAACTGCAAGGCCTATTGTAAGGCTCATTCTTGCACCGTAACATATCTGTGACCAGATATCCATTCCAAGTTCATCGGTACCTAGAATATGAACTGATCCAGGTGCTTCCAGTGAATCGCCTGTAATTTTCTGGGGCGGGTAAAGTGTTATCATTGGGGCAAAAACGGCCATCAGGATTATTGCAAGAATTCCAATGACACCGATCTTACCTTCCATACTGAATTTTGAGAATGTATTGTTCAGGTTAAGACTGATCCTGTAAATATTCAAGGCTTGAATATAAGCTATCATTCTATCATAGCCGGAGGTATTGATGCTATCTGTCATATCGTAACCCTTGGGTCAAGTTTACTGTATATTTTGTCAACCAGCAGGTTGCAGATAAGTATGGAAACTGCAATTACAAGCAAAATTCCCTGAATGAGCGGATAATCACGACCAACAACAGCACTTCGAAGTGTCATTCCTATTCCCGGATAAGAAAAGACACTTTCTACCAGCACAACACCTCCCATCATGATACCTATCATAAAACCTGCTCTGGTTACTACCGGAAGAAGTGCATTGCGAAGTGCATGTCTGGTCCACACGGTCTTTTCACCCAGTCCTTTTGCCCTTGCAGTCCTGATATAATCTTTAGTGGTAACTGTGATCAAGGTATTTCTGGTAAGTAAATAGACACCTGTGAGCTGTGCAAGTGAAAGAGTCATAACAGGTAGGCAGGCATGATACAATATGTCCCATAGCTGTTCCCCTAAACCACTATAATGTGCGAAGGGTGTGATAGCACCTGCAAGAGGAAAAAGTCTGAGATGTACGCTAAAGATGAGCAGCATAATCAGTCCAAGCAAAAATGATGGTATCTCGGCAAAAGCTATCAGGCCAGTCATCATTATCCTGTCACTTCCCTTTTTCCGGTTCTTTGCCGAAAATGTTCCAAGGATAACTCCGGCAATCGTACTGATCACTGTTGATGCAAGGACGATAAACATGGTCCATGGAAGATGCAGCATTATCACATCACTAACCGGCATTTTATAGTATATGCTTCTGCCAAGGTCAGCCTTAAGCAGATTCTTCAGATATACCAGAAACTGTTCGTGTACTGGTTTGTCAAGTCCATAATAGTTCATGTAATACTGCCGCTGTTCTTCTGTCATTATAATAACCTCATCTCCGGAATCGTCATCAGAAGTTGTGGAGAATGGGTCACCCGGCATCATTCGTGGAAGGAAGAAATTAATGACAAGAATTACAAAAAGGGTTAATACTAGCCTGAAAACAAATGAATTCCTGTCATTTTTCATCCGACCACCCTGCCTTAAATTTCCCAGACCATCATGCCAGTGTACACATCTGACTCTGAAAGGTACATTCCATCGACAGCGACATTTTGATAATAATCCATTATCTTTTGTTTTGTTCCATCGTCAAAATCCCGGCCTCGTCCTATGAAATCTATTGCGCGGTCAGCAGTTTCCTGCCAGCTTGCTTCTTCTTTCCATTCGTCATGGTTGATTTTGACAGATGGCATGTAGCCTGCAAGGTAGAGATACATGAACGGGAAGTTCAGTCCGTTCATATTGTTCTCAGACTTTTCACCGAGTATTGAGCTTCGGATATCGCGATACGCTTTATCTTCCTCTCTTCTCAGGAAGTTACTGTAATAACAGAACTTCTTTGAACATGCCATCATTCTCTCAAAGCTCTCAACATCCCTGATTCCCGGTGTCATGGAAGCAATTACGAGATCGAATTTATTCCTGAATCCAAGCTCATCTATATCTGCTGTCCACCATGAACATTCAATAATGTCTATTGGAAGTGATTCCTGCTTTACCGAATCTTTCAATCTTTCAAGCATTCCGGAAGAGATATCAAGTGAGGTTACATCCGCTCCCATCCTTGAAAGAGGAAGGGAGAGGGTTCCAGGTCCGCACCCGATATCAAGAACCTTTGCTCCTTGTGGCTTAAAACCGCATTCATCAAGGAATGAAATTATTTGCTCGGTTTTCTTCTGTCTTCTATTCTTTTCCTGATTTCTGGCATAGGTTGCAGAACGTTTGTTCCAGACTTCTGCCATCCTTCCTTCATCCAGAATATTTAATCCATTTCTGGATGCTTTGTTCCAGCAATCAACAAGGTTGCTAATGTTATCTTTTTGCTGCAATTCCATCCCTCTGGATATATGAAAGAATACTGTGTGTTCTTGCGTGATGGTCATACATATTTATCCATCCATCATAAGTTGAAATTCGCCATGCATCGTATTTTGTAGTGTAATAGAGTGGTATTGCAGGCACATCTTCAGCAAGTACTGTCTGCATTTCGTAGACTATTTCCTTGCGTGCCTCGTCATCAAGTTCCTGCAATTCCTGAGCACCAAGAGCATTCAGGGTTTCATTGTGGTAACCAAATACTGATGCAGCAGACGATACACTGTTGGTTTCTGAAGTTTCATCACAGTATCTTGTACGGAGGTAATCTGCATCTTTTCCCCATCCTCCAAAGCCGCTTATGGCAAGCTCGAAGTCTCCGGTTTTCAGGTTTGCATCACGTGATTTGCTTTCAAGAGCCTGTACCTGAACATCAATTCCAACTTCGCTGAGTCTCTCTTTTATAAGTTCTCCAATACGGACCTCGCTGCTTCCAAGAGACAATACGTATGAGAGTTTTTCCCCATCCTTGTCACGGATTCCATCTCCATCAGTATCGGTCCATCCTGCTTTTTCAAGTAATTCACCGGCTTTTTCAGGATTGTATGAATATTCCGGCTGATCAGGGTTGTACCAGATATGGTCTTCAGAGAGTATACCCATTTTACCAGGTTTTCCTGCACCTCTGCCGATCTTTTCCACGAGTTCTTCGCGGTCGATTGCATAAACAAACGCCTGTCTTATCAGTTTATCATTAAGCTCTGTACATTTGTTCATGTTGAAATAGAACTGGTATCCCCAGAAAGCAGGTTGCTGCACAACTCTTATTTCAGAGTCTGATGTAAAGCGTTCAAGTGTATCAGGTGATATGCTTGTAAAATCGATCTCACCCTGTTCAAAGGAAACAAGTGCATCACTGACTGGAATAAATTCAACTGCTTCCACAGATGTATCTGGTCCCCAGAACTTTTCATTTGTTACAAACCTGTATGTTCCATGTTCCTGGTTGTATTCTTCAAGAAGGAAAGGCCCTGTACCGATAACTGCTTCTGGTTCAAGGTAACTGGCAGGATCTGTTATATCTTCGTATATGTGCTGAGGTATGATTTTAAAACTTGTAAGTTTGTAAAGGAATGTGCAAACCGGCTGGGTCAGTACAAATGTTACAGTATTATCATCCACGACCTGAACGTTGTCTACAACTCCTGCTTCCATTCCACCTGCGATAGGTACATATTCCTGTTCGTAATCAAATGTGAATTTAATATCATTAGCTGTGAATGGTTCTCCGTCACTCCAGCTTATTCCTTCACGGAGATTGAATGTGTATTCTGTTCCGTCTTCATTTACATCCCAGCTTTCAGCCAGCCATGGAATAATACCAACTTCATCTCTTTCTACCAGACTGTCAAAGATCATTCCAACCTTTGATGAACCCGGACCTCTTGGATATATTGAGAATGGCTGCGGATAACCATAATCTCCACCGCTCAAACGGACAACATCCACTTTCTCTGATCCTGTATCTGTGCCTGCAGTTGTAATACTGGCCTGAGTATCTTCCTGATCAACACAACCTGCTGTCATTAAGAACAGAGATATCATGAATACTGAAAATAATACCAATAACCTGTTTTTATTCATTATTTTACACCTTTATGTTTGTGATATATTCAATAATCAATTGTAAATATTATAGGTTACATGAACTAGATTCGATATTACATTATTCTATAAAAGTATTACTAAATATTCTATTAATTAAATTGATTGTGATTTTAACATATTTCTTATTATCAAAGTAAAACTAAACAGCTAAGCATGCTTTATAGTTTAATAATAAATCCGGAACAAAAAAAGATACATAATCATACCAATGTGCCATGATTATGTATGGAATCAAGTTTTTTATTTAGAACTTGAATATTTCTTTCTTAGTTAAATGTAGATTGAAGTTCAGGGACAACTTTGACATTCATCTATAGTCCAGTCCATCCATTGTGCTGAACGCAGCTGCTTTGCTGTTTCAACATCGACACCATAGACATTCTGGTAGAATGTAATAAGCCATTCATCAAGCTCCACATCTTCAAACAGCTCAGGATAAGTGCCGGTTGCAATAACCATTACATCTATAGGGTATTCCAGCCTTTTCGCACAATTACATGGTGACCATGGAAGGGCTACTACTCTCCTATTTTGGATTGCATCCATTTCCTGCAGATTCTGGTAATAAGGTGCCTGGTAAAGTTCAAGTGGTGGATGGTATCCTGAGGCTGTACATAGAACAATAACATCAGGGTTCAATGCCAGCAGATGCTCTGCACTTACCGTTTTAAAATATCCTTCTTCCTGGAAAGCATTGTTAGCATTCACTATATCTTCAATAAAGAATGATTCAAAAGTATCAAGTCCAAATACCTGTCCAGCTCCGCCTTCTCCTCGTACTTTAGGTGATGCTCCAAATACCAGCACATCAGTTTTTTCATCTGCCTGAATGTCCTGTGTCCGCTCACTTACAAAACTGAGTTGTTCTTCAAGGTAATCTGCAATGATCTGAGTTTCATCTTCTTTTCCAAAAATCTGGCCGATTATGTTTATTTCATCGGAGATGGTGGCCATGTCTGGAGAATCATAACAATTCGGATCATAAAGAACAACTATCGGAAAACCAAGTGATTCCATAGTTTCAATGCTTTTCTGTGTATTTTCATCGTCAAGATATCGTAAAGAACAACTTCCAACACGAACTATCACCACATCAGGCTCAAGGCTTGCAAGGGTTTCATAGTTCACTGCAGAACCAGATGAAACAAAGAGTGGAAGATCCATGATCCATGGATTGAGATATGTTACGGGGTTCATTCCGTTCTTGTATTCATAAGTTTCTCCACTAACGGTTTCATATGTGTAATTGAAATTACGTTGAAGACAGCTCGAGCCGACCCCTACCAGTGTATCCTGGACACCGATGGATGTCATTACACCTTCTACCAGACCATCGCTGACAGTAGCAACGCGTTTAATATTTGCTGGAATCTGGACTTCGACTCCACGGCTGTCAACAACTGTTCTGTATTGTTCATCGCTATTTGTGTCATCTGAAACAATACTATTATCGGTCATATTCTCAGTACATCCGGCACTTAACAGAATGCACAGCAATATACCCAACACTGCAATATACTGTACCTTTGATTTCATTTTAAATCCTCAATAAAAAAGAAAAAAGTGATTGGTGCTATCCAACTCTGGCAGACACGCTTCTTGGCAATACCATTCTTATGCCTTCAAAAGACCTGACTGAACACATATCCTGATAAACATCATTGAGTACGGATTCTGTTATCACATCATGTGGCGGACCCTGACAGAGAATACCACTCCTGTTCATCACTACTACTTTGTCACAGAACCAGGATACGTGGTTAGGATCGTGGCTGCACGCAAGAATCGTTATGCCCTGATCTTTGACTTTTCTCATCAGGTTCCAGATTCTCATCTGGTTGCTAAAATCCAGGGCAGATGTTGGTTCATCCAGAAAAATAATTCTTGTTTCCTGTGCAATTGCCCTTGCTATCAATACCATCTGACGTTGCCCTCCTGATAATTGATTGTAAGGTTGATCTGCCAGATGGGAAATGTCAAGTAATTTCAGAGCATTCCATGCTTTTTCCTTGTCATCACGATTAATGCCAAAAAATCCTCCAAGGTGAGGAGTTCTTCCCATCAGGACAACTTCTTTTACAAGATATGGAAATGGAGGTTTATGCTCCTGGGGAACATAGGCAACGATTTTTGCCATATCCTCGATGCTACATTCTTTAATATCCACACCATCCATGACAACTGAACCAGTGTGGTATTTCAGGAAATTCATACAGCATTTGAAAAGCGTTGTTTTCCCGCAGCCATTAGGTCCGAAAAGCCCGCATAACTGTCCTTCTTCAACGTTGAAAGACAGGTCATTCAGAATTTTGCTGCTTCCATAGTTAAAATGGATATTTTTTACTTTCAGCATCTTATCACCCCAGTAATGATCTTCCTTTATTTCGCAGGAGATAACACAGATATGGTGCACCGACTATCGAAGTTATAATTCCTACCGGAATCTCCGAAGTTGTCAATGTTCTTGCCATCGTATCACAGACAATAAGGTAGATGCTTCCAAGCATAGCAGCAGATGGGATAACAAACCGGTTATCCGGTCCGAGTATCATCCTGGCAGCATGTGGCATCATAAGTCCGACCCATGCGATTATGCCTACAGTAGAAACAGCTACGGCAGTCACAAGTGTTGCAATGGTGATTATGATAAGTTTTGACTTTTCAGGATTGACACCCAGTGCTTTTGCTTCTTCATCTCCCATTGAAAGGATGTTGAGTTTCCATGAATACATCCACATTATCAGGAATGAAATGAAAACTATTGGAACAGTGAGAAACACATCCTGCCAGGTTGCATAGTAGAATCCTCCCATAAGCCAGAACACGATTTCACGCAGAGCAGAGTCATTTGCCATGTATTTTAGCAGGGATACAAGTGCTGAAAAAATCGATCCGATTATTACTCCTCCAAGTATCAGGGTCACGATTGGTGTTTGGCCACGTGTCCTTGCAAGGGTGTATGCAGCCAGCACTGCAAGAGAACCGAATACGAATGCGGATATCTGAACTGAGCTGAAAACAGAAGGATAAACAATTCCAAGTGCTGCACCAAATGCAGCACCGGATGATACTCCAAGAATATAAGGTTCAACAAGCGGGTTTCGAAAACATCCCTGGAAAACCGCACCTGAACTTGCAAGTGCAGCTCCGACAGTTATTGCAAGCAGAACTCGCGGGAGACGAATGTTCCATATGATTGTGTTATGCAATTTACTGACATTGGAAATATCACCAAAGAGTCCTATATTTGCGAATATGGTGGCATAGACATCTGTAAAAGAAATATCATAAGCTCCCATAACCATAGCAATAGCTGCTGCAAAAAACAAAGTCACGAAAAATATGAATAGAATTCCATATTTTCGTATATCAGAGAATGTTTCAATATTGGTTTCGTTTCTGTCCGTTAATTGCGAACTTTTCCTGAAAACTTCAAACATTTTCATTCTCCTAAGCTTTTAATCCGTCTTCAGCCTTCATCATGCAGGAATCAGCTGCCAGTCCCACCTGCTTGAGTGGCATCACATACGGAATTCCTGCATGTGTATGCACATGTGCTTCAACACCGTAGACCTGTTCAATATTATCACAGGTAAGCACCGAAGCCGGATTCCCGGCAGAGACGATTTCCCCGTTTTTCATCATCAGGATCCAGTCTGAATACTTGGAAGCCATATTGAGGTCATGGACAACCATCAAAGCTGTCACGTTTTTGTTATTGACAAGAGCTCTCACATTTTCCATAACATCAAGCTGATGCCAGATATCAAGATTACTTGTGGGTTCGTCAAGGAGAATAACCCCTGTTTCCTGTGCCAATGCTCTTGCGATCAGGATTTTTTGCTGCTGGCCTCCACTAAGTTCGTCAAAATTACGTAAAGCAAGGTCATCGAGCCCCATTTCCTCAAGAACCTGCCAGACTTTTTCCTTATCATCTTCGTTACTGAACCATCCGAGATGAGGTCGTCTTCCCATCATAACTGTTTCAAATACAGTTGTAGGGAAGACCCTGTTCGAACTTTGAGGGACGTAGGCAACGTTTCTTGCCACTTCCATCCGTTTCATTTCATGAATGCTGTTTCTGTCAACAAGAATCTCTCCGGATTCAGGTTTGAGAATCTTGTTAACACATTTAAGCAGCGTTGATTTGCCTGCTCCGTTTGGTCCAACAATACTGACAAAACTTGATCTGTCAATATCGACTGATACATTTTGAAGTATTTTTGTGCTGTTATAGCCAAAAGTGACATTGTTTACATTCACCGTAACCATTTTACCAGAACTCCTTGCGTTTTCTTTTGAGAATGAGGTACATGAAGAACGGTACTCCAAGCAGAGAGGTCATAATACCTGTCGGAATGATGGTCGGACTTATTATGTTCATACCAGTGACGTCAGCAGATATTAGAATAAGAGCTCCCAGTAAACCGGAGGCCGGAAAGAGGTATTTGTGATCAGAACCAATCACCATACGAGCCATATGCGGTGCAACCAGTCCGATGAAAGCGATAGTTCCTGTAAAGCAAACAATCGTTGCTATCAGAAGACTTGAAAGCAGCATGCAGAACATTCTTACTTTGTTTGCATCAATACCCAGACTCTTCGCATTTTCATCTCCTATCACCATAATATTCAGATCGTTTGCTTTTAGGTAGAGCAGGGGAGCACAAATAACAAAAATCCCCAGCATCAGGAAAAAATTACTCCAGGAAAAAGCAGACAGGTCTCCCATCCCCCAGCTTACCATAAGTCGAAGCTGCTCGTCTGTTGCAAAATATTCGAATAATTCACGAAGAGAGCTGAAAAGATAATTTATGGCAATTCCTGCAAGTATGAGAGTTTCAGAAGTAGCTCCTTTAAGAGTTGCAAGAGCAATGATAAACAGAGCACACAGCATAGCAAATAAGAAAGCATTACCAACAAGCAGGTAAGGACCACTTATTACCCCAACACCAAGTACCGCAGCAACTGCTACTCCAAAACTTGCTCCTGAGGAAATACCAAGTGTAAACGGACTTGCCAGGGGATTTTTCAAGACGGATTGCATTACGCATCCGCATATTCCCAGGCCAAAACCTGCGAAAATACCTGCAACAATTCTGGGTAAGCGAATATTCCAGACAATCTGTGAAGGCAAACCTGAGACCATAAATGAATCGGGGAAATATCTGGACAAGAGAATTTTGTAAACTTCAATTACAGAGACTTCAAGAGGACCTATTGTAACGAAAAAAGCTCCCAGGAAAACAACAAGGGCAAATAGGCCGATTATGAGAATTATTTTTCGTCCTAAATAACGCTGGTAATTATCCCTTGCATCTGATTGCTGCTTATTATCAGAACTTTCCAAGTGTTCTGTATTGTGTTTGACCTTTTTTTTAAAGAGGTTCGACATCTTTTTCACCTAAAAATAGAGATAAATAAACATGCATTGCAGTCTGGACTGCAGGCATGTTCATTTTCTGTAAATTACATTTGATTCTTAATACACTTCTTTGGGAAACGTCTGATATTCTACAAGTTCGGAGAACAAACCATCAACTCCAAGGAACTGCTCATATATCTCATTCCCTTCAGCTTCCAGATCAATGTCACTGAATTCTTCCGGATGAAGGCGTTTTGCCATATAAATCAAATTGAATAAAGTCTTGTCAATAGGCCTGCCTCTGCAATAAGGATAGAAACAATCGTAGACCTGTTCGTTCTTTACAGCAGGAATCTCTGAAAGTTCCGGGGTCTCCGTTACAAAACCAACACCACTATCTCCATCCCATGTACCGATTGCGACGAAGATTACTTCAGGTTCCCATACAACAATCTGCTCAGGAGCAACATTGATGTTAGAACCTGTACAGTCCTTTGCAAGATTTATTCCTCCTGCAATGGTTAATGGTTCGTAAACGGCTTCGGTACGGGTAAAGTCTCTTCCTTCAACTGAATCATAAAAACCTTTTGTAGCTCCTCTTGGAGCAAAATAAACTGTCGGCTTTTCACTTTCATCCATTTGTGAAGTTACTGATTCAATCATTTCAACTTTGGATCGTATAAATTCATTCAGTTCATCAGCTCTCTCTTTTCTGTCAAGTACAGTCCCCAGCAGTTCTATATGATCATAATTCTGTGCGAAAGTAAATCCGGAACCCGCTTCTACGCACGGACACCCTATCTTTTCCTCTATCAGTTCGCCTCTGTTAGCAGAAGTAGTGTCTAAAACAATGTCCGGTTGAAGAAGAGCCATTGTTTCATAGTCGATTTCATAACGAGTGTTTGTCTCAGGCAGATCATCGAGTTCCCCTCCTCCATATATCTGAAGAGCTTCCCAGGCATCTGTAGCAATTTTCTCGTCATTTGAATCTCTTGGGAGCACACATTGTCCGCGTGTGCACTCATCTGAAGAAACCAGTTTATCAAGATCACCCAGCGCAATAACAATTCTCGAATTATCAGGGTTAGTTGTGATTATTCTTTCAATAGGTCTGTAAAAAATAACTTCCCTATCGTTATAGTCAGTAACTGTTTTTGGTCTCCCATCCCAGAATGTAAGTATATATGCAGCATCTCCAACATCATCCAGAGTGTAGTCTCCTTCTTCAAGCATATAGTCACATATTGCATCTGAAACCTCGCTTTCAGTCAATACTCCGTCACTATCATCGCATGGAAGACTGGAGCCTATTGCGGTAGCATTCATCATGGAGATAAATGAGCAGGCAAGTACTATCATTCCAATCAAAAAAAATCTGCTTTTACTCATTCTTCCTTCTCTCCTGGGTTGTTTTTCCTTACTAAAAGAACACATACAAAAATAGAGACCGAAGCCAAAAAGAAACTAAAACCCGGTACACTGGATTCCACGCCGGATTCAGAATCTCTGGAAGAATCTGCAGTGGAACTCTGTCCGCTTGAAGCAGAATTAGGATCAGTTACTGGAACCCATCGTTCTTTTCCTTCATTTAATTCCTGTGTCTGGTAAAGCATGTCAACCCAATATCCTTCAAACGAGTTTTCAGCATCATCAGAAGGAATTACATTATATTTTACTTCAGTAACGTCAGTCACTGAGAAAGAGATTTTTCCTGCATCCCTGTCAACTTTAAAAGACGTGGCACTTGATATATCTGCATCTGATTCAGGGAAAGTGAACCCCTGTGGAATAGTTTCCACTATACCCAGAATAAACGGGCTCTCTCCTGTTATTTCCAGCGTAATCTCTGCCATTTCGCTTTCAGAAAAATCAGAAGGCACATGCCTTTCAACGTCAATAAGTTCCGAGCAGGAAGCAAAACCGATACTGGCAACTAAAAAAACCAGCAGGCTTATACCAACAACAAATTGCTTTATGTACATATTATCCTCTTAATTTCAAAAATTACAGTTCAATTATTTAACAAGTGAAGTGAAATTTAAGTGAAATTCTAAGTGCTACTTATATTCTTCAAAAAACCACAGATTTCTTCAACCTCAGGCACATCCACCTGGAATTTTTCACCAAGAAGTCCGGCTTTAAAAACAGAAACCATCACAGGAAGAGTTGCAATAATTCGGTCTTCAGGAACTTTTTCACAAAGCACGGTTTTAGTTTTTCCTTCAACTCTATTAAGTACATAATAGAGGTCTTTCCCGGCAGCTTCTGCAAGGCTGCTTATCTTTTCAGAAAGACAGATGGACTCATAGGACGGATCAATTACCATTAGAAGTGCATCGCATCCTTCCTCCACTCCCCTGCCAAAATGTTCTATTCCGGCCTCGGTGTCAACTAAAACAATATCATTGGTTCCTGCATCAATATTCTTTATCAGATGCTTTGAAAGAACTCCCATTGGACAGGCACACCCTTCTCCGAAGTCGTGTATCTTTCCAACAGCCATCAGTGAAATGTTGTCTGTTTTTGAGACGTATTCACCGGGTATGTCTGCAATTTCCCATCTGTTGTCAAAGAACTTTACTTCTTCTCCGGTTGAAAATGAAGCTTTCATTCTTTCAACAAGATCTTTTTTCCCGCCAAAAAAATTCAGGAAATCCTCTGGAAGTTCCACTCCCAACTGCCTGTGAAGTCCGAAATTGGATTCGTCATTGTCAACCACAAGTACATTGTATCCATCTCTGGACATTGCCTGAGCCAGCAATGATGTTAACGTGCTTTTACCACATCCGCCTTTTCCGCATATCAGTATTTTCAAACTCTCAGCTCCTAATTGTTCTGTTTCTTTTCCCAGCAGATCCGCACGCGTGTGGAATCGGCTTTTTCAGAGATGCTGCCATTTTCCCATGAGAGCTCATCCCTGAGATAATTATAAAGAATAGCTTCCTGCTCAGGTGTCTCAATTGTATATCTTGATTTGAAGAAATCCATGGCTTCGTCCATGGATGTAAAATCATTTGTGTATTCCATAGGGAACACTGCCATATCCGGATAGATTCCCATATCGTAGAGAACGTTGTATAATACATCGCATTTAGGACCGCATGTATAATTAGTTCCGTACAGGTATGGCCACAGGTTTACAGAATGTTCTTCCCAGGGACTGGTTCCTGCAAACCAGTATAGGTAAACATGTTTTGAAGAAGCCTGTTCCATTTTTTGAATGGCATCCCTTATATCCGGCATACCAAGAGAGAATGATGCAATGACAATATCATAAGGACCGTCAAGGTCTTTCTCAACGTCAAGGTCTTCCCAGCGTTTGCTGACGCAGTCAAGGTTAGTTATTCCTTTTTCAGTAACATTATTAAGAAGCAGATTTCTCATACCTTCTGCCGGTTCAACAGCCGTTACGTGTGCAACCCTTTCTGCAATAGGTATTGAGAGTCTTCCGGGCCCTGCACCAATATCAAGTACCCTGGACTGTGGTGTTAGCGGAAGTTCTTCCAGAGTAAGTTGTGTTCTGTCAGAGAATTTCTGAGTTCTTTTCCAGAATCTTTCGGCGTTGTCCTTTTTGTTCCACAGGTTGTTCTCAACTTCTTTGTTTGCTGAGTGTTGGGCAGCCATTCGTTCTTTCCATATTTCATTCCAGTCTATTTTTCCGTGTTCCATTTTGAACTCCTTCTTTTGGGGTGTTTTACATTGAGATAGAATTGCTATTGTTATTATTACAAAAATAATAAATCATCAGTTTTAATGTTATTTTTTAATTTATTCGTAGCACTAAACGGCATGTAATATATACTTATGTATTAACGGTGAAAACCTCTATGAAAAATTCCGTATAGCAAATAAAATAAAAGGATACTGAAAAAAATCAAGATATAGCAGATTCTATCCTGACTTAATGCACGATCTTTTTAGAATGCACAAAATGAGGCATTACGCAAAAAATAAAAAAAGGAATTATTCTATCTGTTTAATGTCAAAGAATTGTTCATTTTTAGTTAATGAGCACATGATTATAAACAGTTGTACTATAAATTTCCATAAATATTGCATTTTATGTTTTATCAGCTTATATTAGCAAGGAGTTTTTCTGCCCACTCAGATGCCAGGTCAAGCTGGTCATCAACATCCCCGTCAATTTTCAATCCTTCCGCGACAAGTTCTGCTCCGCATGATTCAAGCCTCGCTTCAAGAATATTTACTGCCTCACAGAAGAAAACGTAATCACTGTCTCCCGGCCCAAAACAGGCAGCTTTTTTTCCTTCAAGTTTCAGCCCATCCATTTCGCGTTCAAAGGGAATGAAATCATCCTGCAGTTCACCTTCTCCCCAGGTGGAACATCCTAACACTATCAGATCGTAGCCTGTAATTTCAGGAGGTTCAATGTCAGTGATATTCACAAGTCTGGCATCAAAACCATTTTTATTGAATGTACTTTCGATTTCTTCTGCAAGCGTCTGTGTGCTCCCCGTGGTACTACCATATGCAATTATTGTTTTTGTCATGTTTAACACCAATCATTTCTTTTTACTGAGTCTCCCGGTTTTTGCATTAGCATCTGGAATTCCAGTTGGTATTTTAGGGAAGACTACAATGTCTAGTAAAAACTAGTAAATAATGGATTATATATAAAGCTTTGTTATTTTCTCTGCTGGAATAATCCGGGTTTGTGTTTTTCTGAATTTATAATAACGAATATCATACATATTTTATTTTGAAAAACATTATTAGAAGCATGTTACATTCTGATTAAATGTATCTGCCTTGTTTCTTTTTATTAATCTGCAAAAACCTTTATATCTAATGTATGTAGATATATCTTGTAATATTAGTCATAACTAATTTATCTTGTTAATTCTATGGATAGAATTCTGTGGTTGGTTATTTTGCATCCCTGTCAGAGGTAGTTTAAAATGGAATTATTACTGGAAACGTTCAAACAAAAGAAGATCGAATTTATATTGTCGGTAATCCTGGCTGCGTTAGGTTCTGTATTATACATTGTCCCTTACGTAATCATCTTTTACATTATCAGGTACTACCTGAATGCAGGGGTAAATGCATCCTTTGAACCTGTAATAGAGATGCTGTTTTATGGATTTCTGGCAATAGTGCTGCGATATATACTGGTAATTTCCAGTTTTGTTTCCAGTCACATTGCAGCCTTTGACCTTCTCTACATTATACGTAAACGTCTTACGGAACACATTGGAACTTTGCCAATGGGATTCTGGTCATCCAATAATACAGGAAGGGTCCGTAAGATCATACAGGAAGACGTTGAAACCATCGAAAATTTTGTTGCTCATCACATTCCTGACATGGTCTCTGGCCTGGTGCTTCCACTGGTAACACTTGCTTTTCTTTTTACGGTTGACTGGCGTCTGGCCATTGCCGCCGCAATTCCATTGCCTCTTGGCCTGATACTGGTCAAAATGATGTGGAGTGGCGCCGGTACAGGTCAACAACGTCGTGAATCTTTCAGGGAATACCATGACTCTCTTGAGAAAATGAATTCCACAAGTGTGGAATATGTACAGGGAATGCCTGCGGTGAAGGTTTTTAATCTTACACTGGATTCGTTCAGAAGGCTGAAATTCTCGGTTCTTGATTACAGGAAATTCGTCCTGAAAATCTCAAAGAAAAGTACCCCGTATTGGGCTACATTTTCTGCCATAGTTGTTGGTGGTGGGATATTTGTAATTCCCACAGGACTTTACCTTCTGCAAATGGGGGAAATTAATGTATCCACCATGATTCTTTTCCTTTTGCTTGGTACCGGTTGTATGTGTGAGTTCATTCCTTTCATAATGACCGTTTCCCACTCTGAGTACATATTTGAGGGTGCAAAAAGGATTGAATCAATACTTAACGAAAAACCACTTCCTGAACCTTCCAGTCCAATTATTCCCGACAGATATGGTATCGAACTCAATGATGTTTGTTTCAGATATCACAACTCTGAGGTTCTTTCAAATATCAATACCGTTATTCCTGAAGGGTCCTTTACAGCAATAGTAGGCCCAAGTGGAGCTGGTAAGACGACCCTTGTAAACCTCATGGCAAGAATGTGGGATGTTTCATGCGGAACAATCCGTATCGGAGGTATTGATCTCCGGGATATGGGCACTGCTGGTGTGAACCGGACAGTTGGGACTGTTTTCCAGGAAGTGCAGATGCTCACTGATACTGTAAGGGAAAACATCCGTATGGGAAAGACTGATGTGACTCAGGAGTCCATTGAGAAAGCTGCCAGGGCAGCCGCATGTCATGATTTCATACTTTCTCTTCCCAATGGTTATGATACCGTCATAGGCGAGGGTGGCGAAGTTCACCTGAGCGGGGGAGAAAAACAACGCATAGCTCTGGCACGGGTGATACTCAAAGACCCTCCGGTAATCCTTCTGGATGAAGCCAGTTCCTATGCAGATGCAGAAAATGAAACACGGATGCAGGAAGCTTTTTCAAAGCTCATGGCCGGTAAAACAGTTGTTGTGATTGCCCATCGTCTTTCTACTATTGTTAATGCGGATTCTATTCTTGTTGTCAATCACGGTGAGGTTGAAGAGCAGGGTACCCACGATCAACTCCTGGAAAATAAAGGTCTTTATTACCAGATGTGGAAAGCCCATACAAAAGCAAGACACTGGAAACTTTCAGACAAGGAGAGTGATTAAATGAAAGAAAATAAATCATGGGATTTATATGCTGATAACAGGAAAGACATCTTAAGCATAGTTGGCCTTAATTTCCTGTCCGATATTCCCAGGGGATTATTCAATGGTCTGCTTTACCTGTTCATCCTGGGATTGGTACTACCGGTGTTAAACAATACGGCACATGATTTTTCCTATCTATGGGAATTATTTGCTTTCTATATTTCAGCATTCGTACTTTACCTGATGTTAACTGTGATAAGCCAGACCAATAACTATGTACGTGCTTACTCTATCTCAACTGACCTGCGTATTGTTCTGGGAAATAAGCTCAGGCGTCTTCCGCTTGGTTTTTTCAAACAGAAGGATCCGGGAGATGTCACAGGCCGTCTTTTGCATGATGTCAGCCAGGCAGAAACAACATTATCACATAACCTGCCGGATATAGTTACTTCAGTGGTAGTGCCTGTGCTTATTGGCCTGTTCCTGATATATGTGAATGCGGAAATGGCCGGTATAATGCTGCTGTCTGTGCTTATTGCTGCATTTTTTGTAATTCTGGCCCGGCGGATAATAGCCGCACTTGGAATGGAGCATGTAACAGCTATTAATCAGACTTCCTCAAGGATACTTGAATATGCACGCTCTGTAAAACTGCTCAAATCATATGATATGACAGGTGACAAATTCAGCATACTTGACAACACCATGAGAAAACTGAAAAAACTCAGTTTCAAAAGTGAAGTATATGCCGGAATTCCTGTCCAGATCTTCCTGTTACTGCTGGATGCAGGATACCTGATCATGCTGTCAGCTGGAGCCACAATGACTCTTACAGGTGATATATCAATACCGGAACTTTTTACTTTTGCAGTACTTGGGTATTATTTCTTTGCTCCGATCAAAAAGCTTGGACCTATCCTTGTCCTGATGCGCTACACACGTCTTTCAATTGACCGCATTGGTGAGGTCCTGACAGCAGAAGAATTGCCGTTTGATGCCGAACAGGAACTTCCTGATGATAACACAATTGAGTTCAATAATGTCAGTTTCCGTTACAAAGACAAAGATGTCCTGAAAAACATAAACTGTCGTTTTCCGGTGAACTCCATGACAGCTCTTGTAGGACTTTCAGGTTCCGGAAAATCAACAATGATAAACCTGATAGCGCGTTTCTGGGATGTCCAGTCAGGTTCCATTAGTATTGGTGGAGTTCCGGTTAAAGAGCTTAATCCTGATCTTCTCCTTTCCCGTATATCAATGGTATTTCAGGATGTGTATCTTTTCAATGACACTATAGCTAATAATATACGGGTGGGTAAGCAGTATGCTACACTTGAGGAAATAAAGAAAGCTGCAAGACTTGCACGCTGTGATGAGTTTATTGAAAAACTTCCGCAGGGTTATGATACGATTGTAAGTGAAGGTGGCAGCTCACTTTCAGGTGGTGAGCGCCAGAGAATATCAATTGCAAGGGCAATCCTGAAAGATGCACCTATAGTCCTGCTGGATGAGGCAACGGCATCACTGGATCCTGAAAATGAAGCAGTCATCCAGGAGGCTCTGGAGAATCTGGTAAGGGGGCGTACTCTTATTGTTATTGCACACCGGTTTAAGTCCATAGAAAATGCGGACCAGATACTTGTTCTGGATGACGGAAAAATATCCGAATCCGGGACACATGACTTACTTGTATCAGGAGGAGGGTTGTACCAGAGGTTATGGATGATGCAACAACAGGCAGGAGGATGGAAGATGCGAAGTTCTGCTCCTGCGGTAAAATATGACAACATTATGGGAACATCTTCCGTTTCTGTGGATCAGCAGATTTGAGATTATATTTGATGGAATGAAATATTTCAGTATTGTCAAAAAGGTTAAGGCTGGATGGATGATGCTATCGAGAAAAGCAGAGAACTATTTGAAAGCTATAATGACTATCGAATCTGAAAAAGGCTATGCACGCATTAAGGATATTGCAGGAGCAATGAATGTCAGGGCTCCAAGTGCAACTGAAATGGTAAAACGCCTGGATAAAGAAGGTTATGTAAGCTATGTAAAATACGGAAGTGTGAACCTTACTTCAAAAGGAAACAATGTAGCAAGGATTGCGGAGAACAGGCATGACCATCTGAAATCCCTTCTCATGGACATCATACATGTCCCTGAGAGTATTGCAGAAAAAGATGCTCTTGTCCTTGAACAGCAACTTCATGACGTGACAATTGAAAAAATGAAAAAGTTTGTCCGGTCGAGAAGACCGGAACTTTGATTCTACTTGTTTTCCGCTGATTCTTCGCTGTCTTCAGGCACATAGATAACTCTGCCGTCGGCTAGTTTGTATGCTGTCCCAAGAGATTCTCCTGTTCCACCACCCACCTGATCTGTCATGTTCAAGACCTCAATGGGTTTCCCTTCATCCTTGATTATGATTTTCATGTCCTGTTGTCCCGGATTCTTGACAATGGTTATGTCCTCATTAGGGTTTAGCAATTCAGGCATCTGGTAGGACATAACAAGTGCCACAAGAAGAGCTACGGAAAACACCATGGCTATGTCAAAAAGATTAGCAACCCCTGTAAGGGGATTTTGCTCATCTTCGTTATCTATGAGTCTTCTTCGGCTTTTTCTCTTCAAGCTTTAACCTCCAGAGTCTCTAAAATGTAATCTATGTCTGCCATGTCCTGCCAGTACCATCTTTTTCTGATCTGGGTGAGAACATATCCAATGCTTCCTGCGAAAAGGCCTACAACCGTTGTAGCAAAGGCTATCATGAGATTGTTTGCAAGCTGTTCTATGTCGCCGTTAGATAGTCCGATGAGTGCAGGTCCAAGTGGTATAAGGGTACCCATAAGTCCAAGCATCGGTGAAATAGTAGCAACTATTCTTGTCTGTTCCAGTCTCTTTGACATTTTGATCTCAAATTCCTGTGCCAGCCATTCGATGGAAGGTAGCATGTTATTTTCAAGATGTTTTGAGGCCGCGTTTGCAAAATCTATTACCATCTGATTCTGTTTGATTTTTTGCAGGGATACTGCAGCCTTTTTGAAATCCTGTGAGCCAACATTCTTTCTTACAACAGTACAACATTGTTCCAGATTGGCAGGGTCACGATTCCTTTTTGAGTATTCGGAGAGGAATTCTCCTATCAAAGACAGGGAGAAAACTACCAGCAGGATCAATGTGATAATCACCGGATATAATAACGAAGCTGAAAATATATACAGCGTCTGGAATACATAAGACTCAAATGCCATTATGAATGCCTCCTTATCTTCTCTTTCAGATATCCACCAAGGATGAGTATCCCGAATACAAGGAAAGGTGTTATTCCCACACTTTCACCTGAGACCGGTGTTATGTTCATAGATTGCATTTTGATAAATGCAGGAATCAGCAGTACACCTAAAAGGTAAAAAATACCTAGGAATAGCATGATATTTCCAAGTGTATCCGGTCCTTTTCCCATTTTCCTGAATATGGATGCAGAACTGATTACTGAAATGAAGAACACCGTTCCTACAAGCAGTCCTACCCACAATCCGCTGACTTCAAGGGTAGTGACAAGAAGCATGCATGAAAGTAAAAGGGCTGAAAGACAAACAGGACATGGGAGAGAAAGAAGTACGAATGTATGCTTTGATACATCGCAGCCACAATTCCATTTTTTGTTCGTGTATATTCCGGTCACTATCAGTAAAATTGCCAGTATCGAATGTACTGCCATTCCCATACGGGACAGGTCTTCAAAACCTTCTGTTTCAAGGTGTCCTGCAAAAGCCCCTAGTATCAGGGACAAGACAAAGTATGAGCCACTTATAATTAGTACGTTTTTCTTTCCAATACTGGAAAATCCACATCCTGCCCCTGTTTTCAATCCGAAGATAAGGATGGATATCAGTACACCTATAACCATAGCATAAGCTATTTCCATTTTATTTCCTCATTTTTATTTCAAAAATCTATAATCTCAAATCAAAAAATTAAAAAGCACCCGTGTAAGCGGATGCCTTTATAATTCTTCATTTGTTTCTCCTGAAACCTGTATATATCACTCCAAAAGTCAGAACAACAATCAAGGTTCCTATCAAGGAAGCTCCTGAGAAAGACATGCCAGAGGAGCTTGCATCACTGGATGTGGATTCATGCTGCATGACTTTCCCTTCAACATAGTTGTCAGTTGAATGAAGTGTATCCGGCTGTGATGAATCAAGTCCATAGCCTCCATCTGATGTTGCAGTCTGGTTGCCTGAATTTTCTCCGGCTTTGCTGCTTGCTTCAATTACTCTGGCACTGCCTGTTCCACTTCCACCAGATGAGCTCTGCTGACTTGTTTCGGAGATCATTCCCGGGACGGTAACCATTCCCTGTACATAATCATCCAGCAATGCATTTCCACAGCAAAGTGCACAGCAGCATGGTCCATATTCCTCCATAGATTGCTGATATTCATTGGCCAGGTTTTGTATTACTTCGTTAGAAGCATCCCAGTACTCGGTCCTTGTAGCATCCAGCATTTGAGCAAGCATTGTCTGGCGAGCCCATGGATTCTCAGAATTGAACCATTCCTCCATACCAAGGTCATACGAATCCGTGACATAGATATCATACAGCTGTTGCCACATTTCATCGGTAACGGCTCCTGTGGTAACCTCAAGTCCCCATAAGTCGCTCAGCACACTTTCAAATTCCTGTGCTCCGGCGTATCCATGATTCATCATACCTTCTATCCACTTCGAATTGTAGTACGTGGAACGCATTTCACGGGAAAGGTATGCTGCCATGGTCTCAGTTTTCATATCTGCGGAATCCTTCAGGTTAACAATATACATTTCTGGTGTCTGTCCGTCAATAGTACGTATTGCCATTCCCATCCCGCCAAAAAACTCGTAGACATGATCAAAGACAACTCCACTGCTTCCACGCCCATCGTTACCACTTCTGCTAAATAGGAGAGCTTCTGTGCCGCTGAGTACCTGTGTGAAAAGGTCTGTATGCTGTTCACCCCATACTGCTTCTCCATAAACATTGGACATTGAACGAAGGTAAAGGTCTGCAAGATCACTTTCGCTATCCCATGTATCACTTCTACCAGTGGCAGTTGTCAGTCCGCCGACACCCCATGAACCGGAAGGAGGACCAAAGATACGGGATTCTGACAGAATTTTTGCCTGTTCCTCAGTATAGTTCCCGGTTTCCATGAGATATTCATACAGAACCTCAGAATCCTCTTTTATATAATTTGGCCATGTGCAATCAGTTTCATTCAAAGCTACGGTTTTTCTCACTGCCCTGTCCATCAGTTCAACCTGAAGTTCCCAGGTTTCCCTGTACACTCCTGTCATAGTAACTACTACATCTATACGGGGATGCGTCAGCTCTTCACAGGTAATAGCCTCCACATCTACAAAATTCCCGTAATCATCCCAGACCGGTTTCATACCCATCAGATAAAGTATCTCGGATTCCATAATTCCTTTATGTCTCATGGTCTCTGCTGACCACATGACAAAACCTACCTTTTTAGGATACTCTCCACCGTGGTTGGTCTTCCATTCCTCCAGAAATGCATCTGCAAGTTTTACTCCTGCACTCCATGCCTCTTCTGTAGGCACAATGTACGGGTTGAATGAATAGAAATTACGACCTGATGGCAATACACTGGGACTTCTCACAGGATCGTCACCAAGACCCGGTGGTATGTATTGTCCCTCCAGTGCATCCAGTACTCTGGAAGTCTCAACACTGCATTCTCTAAGATTCTCTGCATAGAGGAGGGCTTTTTCAAGATCATCTCTGATGGTCAATGTATCTGGTGCGTCTTCTTTGTGCTCTTTTATAAGTACAACAAGTGCATCAGAAGAGTTGACCCTGTTTCCGCTCATTCCTGAAATGTAATAGGCCTGGCCTGTTAATGTTTTGTTTCCCCTTTGGCTTTCCAGTGAGTTTACAGTTTCCTCATCTGAGCTTCCCAGTTTGATCTCACAGCTCGCATTTTCTTTCTTGATAGTTAGTTCGTTTTCTCCTGCTTTGTAGAAATACGCCCCCATCCCTGAAAGAGTGGTATATGCAACAACAGTGTACTCTCCTTCCGAAACATCTGTAAATATGAAGTAGCCATCGTCATCTGTAGTGGTTTCAGATATCACAGACTGCTGTATGAGTAGCACACTTGCGTTTGATGTGTTCACTCTGTTTCCGTTCATTCCTGATATGTAATAGGCCTGACCTGAAACAGAAGAATTTCCGGCAAGCTCCCTTACTTCTGAAACACTGTCCTCATCAGAAATTTCCAGTTTTATATCGCAATCTACGGTTCCATTACTGCTTATAGTAAGTTCATGTGACCCTTTTTTGTAGAACACACTACCCATGCCCGAAAGTTCTGTTACTGAGACTGCAGAATAACTGCCATCTGAAAGATTGTCGAAACTATAGTATCCCTGTTCATCAGTGATAGTTGTTCCAATGATCTCTGTTGATGAGACATATTCAGTTATGTTCAGGTACGTCTGCATTACAGTGTCAGGATCAGTGTTGTTCAGCAGCATGTCTGCAAGCATCATGTCAAGTACATTTGGTGAATGTGCAGCATCAAGTGCAGCATCATTTTCGTATACTTTTGCCACATCATTTACAAAACCACTTCCAAGTAACGATTTGACCATAGAGACCAGTTCATCTCCTTCAAGCACCTGTCCAAGGATGTGTAATCCGTATGGCATGTACTCAGAAGATATCTCATGCAGGTATTCATGAACTTCTCCTGTAATCACAAAAGACTCAAATTCTTCTTCTGTCATCTCTGCAAGATCTGATGAACTCGTACCCAAATCGCTTTCCAGTCCCAGACTATTGTAAATTTCGATAATTCCCGCTCTGTATTCATCTTTCATAGAGTCATCGAGTTGATCGGCTTCTGTGTACAGGTGTATCTTCTGATGCAAATTCGAAAGATTACCGTATAGTCCTGATTCAACAATGGCAGGGGTTGCATGATCGACAATAACGGCATTACCTCTCCTTTTTGCAACAACCCCTTCGGCTATACCCCCAACATTATAGATATAAACCACAGGCATGTCACCGATTGTAAGAGCCGGCCAGTCCTCGGTTGCTGAAAGTCCTACACCTTTGCCCTTGAGCCATTCCTGTGTGCCATGCTGTCCGAAATGAATTACTACATCTGCATTATATTTATGTTGAAGCCAGAGGTAAAATGCTATGTACTGGTGGTTTGGAGGCATTGTCTGATCATGGTAAAGTATGTCTGTATTGTTGGATGCACCACGAGTAGGTTGGGGTGCAAGCAGGATATTACCCATGGAAATCTTCGGGAATAAGAAATACTTCCCACTCTCATTCTCGTAGACCATTACATTCCCCGGAGCTTCGCCCCAGGTGTCTATAACATCATTTCTTGCATTTTCGGGTAGCTGGTTGAACATTTCCATATACTCTTCAACAGGTAAGAGCTCGGTTTCATTGGTACTTACTATTTTTTCGAGCTCATCAGGTGCCCATACACCGATATTCCTTCCCTGCTTAAGCACCAGTTCAAGAAGCTCATCCTGATCCGGTGTACTGTTATCAAGGTTATAGTCCCGTTCTTCCATCTCTTCCAGCAGGATAGATATGCTTGGAGCAACATCAAGATTATTTGCAACCATAGCACCATCCCTTCCCGGAGAATTATGATAGTAGATAAGTGCAACCTTGCGATTACTATTATCTATATGTTTTAGATTTACCCAGTTGAGGGTTCGGTCTATCAGCCATTCCATCTGAGATGGAATAGGTTCGTCCATCATGACGCCATATCGTTCATTGTATCTCTGGCCACTCACAACAATGGATTCGATATGCCCACCCATTTCCATAATAGGTATCTGGTAATGGAATCTATAATCAGTGCCGGTGTTACTATTCTCCCATTCTTCAAGGGTTCCCTGAAAAAGTATCGCATTTATTACCGGGACATTGATGTCCTGGAGGTACTCTGTGTTCTGTATCATGCCGCTGGATATCATAATACCTGAACCCATGTCAATAAAAGCATCAACTATCCATTCTCCTTCATACTCAAAATAATCAGAGGTGTTACTGTATAGTACCCAGTGCATGTATGCAGGTATCACATTAACTCCTCTTGATTCAAGTCTCCTTACCGCATCATTTACAACATTGTTACCGATCATTCCATTAGTGTTTACTACAAAAGGAATACCGATGGTGATATTTTCAGGGTTGTAAACATGATGGTTTCCATCATCACTGGTGTACCACTCTATGTACTGTGTTATATTTTCAAAAGGTAGGTCTGCATCCGGATGATATATTCCGTTCGATGGGATTCCTGCAGGAGCTTCTATAGTCCCTTCTGCATCACAGAATGCTATGAGTATATACGTAAGCATTCGCTGGGAATTGATAGATATCCAATTGTCCCAGTATCCCACAAGATAAGGGTGCTCTTCTAGATCCACGGTTCCAAGCCCGAAGCCTCCCATGTCTATGACGATGGCATCTTCTCTTTTTGTTTCGTTTACTATCTTTTCTACCTGAGGCTGGACACTTTCAGCCATAAATGACATAGCTGTCATTGAACCGAGGACAATTACATCAAAATCCCCAAGGTCAAGTTCATCCGGCAAAGTACTGTATGATACATTTATACTAGATTCTCTTGAGTATCCATAGACTGAAACGTTTACTCCATTTTCACTTAGCTCCAGTTGTTCAGAAGCATTTTTGAACATGTATACGAATTCGTCACCTACTACAATGAATGCTATCTTCGGATTCCCTGTTATGTCAAGATTTGTTGTAGGATCCTCTTCCTGAGACTCATTTAGTTCTTCACTGCCTGCGCTTGCACACAGTGAGCCTGCAAGCACGGTCAATGCCATAAAAAGAAATATTATTAACTTCCGTTTATTTTTCATATCCACCACTTACTGTACTTTGTCTGAATGTTTTTTTTTAAAATACTTCAAAAACAGATGCATAATTATGTAATACACCTGATATTCAATAGGTACTCTAATAATTATTAGGTATAGATAACAAGTGGTCTAACAATGTTAGTATTTACAGGAATCCCTATTTTTTGATCAGTTGAATTTAAACAAAAGTGGATAGTATTCAAAAAAAATCACAATTACAAAAGATCTTCTGAACAATCAAGTTGTTTACATATTTGAAAAAATAGTAGTGTGCGGAAGCTACCATGCAGCAGTTTGAAAAATAATGTTGCACTGCTGTAGAAAGTGACCTATGTAGCTCTATCAGGAAGCCGAATGTGCTTTTGAATATAGTTGCTGCATGGTAGCAAAACCTACTATATTTTTATTCTATTTACCTTTTTCGCAGTGACTACATTTTTTAGATTAAAAATCAGGATCCAATAATTACTCCATGAATACTCGGTTTATAGCTAGCTTTTGTTTTCCCCAAAAGTTAGGTTTCAAACCAAAAACAAATATTATTAGGAATTCCTATCTATATTCCTAATGCCATTATTGAATAGCATCCAATAGGATGTGACGATATATGAAAAATAGGCAAAAAATAATTTCAAAGAGTATTACAACTGTTCTGGTGGTCTTTATGGTGGTATTGACAATTAGTTTGCCCGCTGGTGCCAGTGATTCTTCAGAAGAGTCAGGCAGTGAAACCATTGGAGTTCTTGTGGTGGCTCATGGAAGTACAAGCGAGACCTGGTGCAATGCAGTCAGAACCGCAGTTGAAGATACGAACCTTGCTTATCCAATAGAGATCGGGTTCCTTGAAATGGTGGAAAATGAAACTCTTCCAGATGCAGTGGATAAACTGGAAGAACAGGGTGTAACAAAGATAGTCGCAGTTCCACTGTTTATTTCATCAAACAGCGGCCACATCGGTGAGATTCAGTACATTCTTGGTCTTACAAGTGAAGCACCTGAGGAAGGACTGGTTCAGGTGGATACAGAGTCTGAGATTATCATGACAGGTGCAATGGACGATCACTCATTCATTGCAAAAATAATCGCAGACCGTGCCGCTGAACTGGTGCAGGATGCAGAGAACGAAACTGTTATACTTGCTTTGCACGGTACCACAGGTGAAGATCTTGAAGGCTGGAATGAAAGCTCAGCATCCCTTTCAGAAAAAGCAAAACTCATTTTAAGGCATAGTATGGGCATCAATATCGAAGATGTAAGATATGGATTTATCAATGTAGACGAGTCAAATGAGGAACTTACATCATTTGAAATAAGTAATGTTGTCAGTAACGTTTCCGAGTCATCCCATGCTATTATTATTCCGGTATTTGCATGTGAAGGGTATTACACAAACACAAAAATCCCACGTCTTCTGGAAGACATGGATTACAGCTATCCGGAAGAAGGCAGCAGGGCTCTTATTCCTCACAGCAATGTTGGTGACTGGATAGAAGTCATGGTTGCAAAAGAGCTTTCATATCCTGAAATTTCAATATATGATGATGAAGAGCTTGTAACAATATCCTTTGATGACCTTGAAGCATGTCTTTGTGGAGTATGTGCATATCGTTCTTCCCTTGAAGCATTCTCATTTGAGGATGTATGGGAAGGTATACCACATAGAGGCGACGTGAGCATAATCAGTGCACATCCTTCTGACGGGCATGAGGAAGTATTCCTGTACATTCTTGGTAACCTGACAGAAGATTACACAATTGATGCTCCTGAAGGTACGGATGAAACGTATATCATACCTGAAAACTATGATTACACTTTCATTCAGAAATCAAGCGGGGACTCCATAGAGGTTTCCATCAGTGATGATGTCTTTTATGACAATATGTATGAACTGAGAACGAAGGCAAAACTTGGAACGGCAACCGCAGAAGAAAAAAGTGCTTTTAAACTGCTGAAATCTATGATGCAGGAAAAGATGACCTATGGTCCTTCTGAGGAATTATTTGATGTTTCAACATCTCTTTCCGATGGGCTTCCAATATCCTCAGGCTGGAATTTCATCTCAGTTCCTTCTGAACTAAATGATGCATCAGTTGATTCTGTATTTGAGGATATTGAATATGATGTGGTATTATACTATAACACATCATCAGGAATGTGGGAACAGGGTGGAGTTGATTTCACAGAACTGGAGCCCCTTAAGGCTTACTGGATCAAGAATTCTCTTGGATATTCACAGTTTGTTTCAAGTGACAAACTCAAGCCCGCAGTACCAGCAGTTCCTGCAACAATAAGCCTGCACAAAGGCTGGAATGCCATAGGATATAGTGATGCTGCAGATTCCCTGTCTGCGGAAATGACACTTCAGTCAATGGATGATTCATATTCATTGATCAAAGGTCCTTATTATTCCGAAACCATGTCTTACGGTTATGTGGGACATAATGGTGAAACAGGAGTAATTTCCGGCAGTCATGTAGGCACTGACTCTTTTGAGATGGCCCCCTATAATGGATACTGGATTCTGGTAACACAGGAGACAATATTGTACGGTTTCTGATGAATGGATGACGGAGAATGGATTGGAATGAGTTGAAGATGGGTATTTTCCCATCTTCTTCTTCCTCTTTTTCCTATTAGGGTTTAAGGTGAAAAAATGTTTTTAAAATTTGGAATTCACAGTTTTTACAATACGAGATGTCTGGTTATACTTATGATGGTAGTTGTGGGAATGTCTGCCATTCCTGCATCTGCAGATTCAAGTACTGTTCCTTCCCTTCCCTTGATAATTGAAGGCAGTGTCAGCACGGGAGATGAGGCGGCAGCAGCAGGAACTGAAATAACAGCAGAACTTGACGGACAGGTTATCGGAAGTGCCACGGTAGTTTCGGATGGGGTTTATGGGGATCAGCCAGGTACAAAGCTTGTTGTAACATGTGAGCCTGCGGATTATGAAAATATAAAGTTTTATGTGGATGGAGTTGAATCCGGGATTTCGGGTGCGGATTTTAGTAACTCAAACCCCGGTGACACTGTAAGTCTTGATCTTTCAGTCTCTGCTTCATCAGATTCAGAAACTGGTAGCAGTAAGAGCAGTTCATCTTCCGGTACTTCAGGTAACATGGGAACCTCTGCTTCATCAGTTGAATCAGGAGAAGCTGAAGATGCAGATGTCAATGTTGTTGATGAAAACGACAATGGAATACTTGAAAGTACTGCAGATAATGTACCTGTTTCCTCCGGAGAATCCATACCTGCTACTCCAAAAGAGACCTCTGCAATATCTTCGGTTTCAGGAATTGCAGTTGCATTTATGGTAACTCTTGTGGTCTTGTTAGGGGTTATGAAAATAAAAGGTCGTAAATAATGTAATTCAGTAAAATCATTTTCAGGGAGTGAAATAATGAAAGAATCTTTAATTCCTAAAATAAGGCCTCAGATTTCAAATGAAATAGCTGAGACTTTATTTATCACTTTATACATGCGAAGCGAAGAGACTAAAAATCCGGGTGGAATTATCAGTGACCCGACAGCTGAAGATCTTGTCAGCAAAATCGATTATGACTTTTCAAAATTCAGCAAAGGAAAAATGAGTGGTATCGGGACTTCAATAAGAGTTCGTCACTTTGATACGAAAGTGTCTGGCTTTATTGAAAAACACCAGCATCCTGTGGTTGTCCTGATAGGCTGCGGGCTTGATACACGTTACCAGAGACTTTCTAACAGCAAAAAGGCTGTTTTCTATGAGCTTGATCTTCCTGAGGTCATAAAATTAAGACAGATCCTTTTGCCGGCAAAGTCAAATCAGAAGTACATAAGTGCTTCAATGCTTGAAAGCGAATGGATGGCGATACTGGCAGACAATCATCCTCAGGGTAATTTTATTTTTGTAATTGAAGGAGTGTTGATGTATTTCTCAAAGTCTCAGGTAAAATCTGTGATCTGTAATCTTGCCAGTCATTTTCCGGGTTCTGAAATCCATTTTGATGCAGTAAGCCAGTGGGCTTGTAAGCATTCAAAATGGCATGATACTATAAAGCATGTAAAAGCAGATTTTGTCTGGGGTCTGAACGATGTTTCTGAAATCGAATGCTGGAATTCAAATATTAAACATCGTGATACTCTTTACTACATGGATGTGGAGAAAAAAAGATGGGGCATGAAAGGTCATTTTATGAGCCTTATACCCACATTCAGGAAATCGTCCTGTATTCTTCATTATGATGTTGTTTCATAATGAAGAAATCAGGTTTCAACTCAGGTCAACCTTCCCGTTGATCTCCTCATACTTTGCCACAGCACTTGGAGTATTGAGCAATATCTTTCTTATCCTGTTATATACACTCGGGTTGTTTTCAGGGTCAAGCTTGTTCAGGAAACCGAACATCATTTCCACAAGGGGTATATGATATTCATCTTCCATCCTGTCAATGTTGGCCAGCACATTGAGAATTGCCACAGTATTATATTCATTCACCGTCGCCAGTTTTGGAACGATTTCACTTAGAAGCTCTCTTCCCTTTTCAGTTTGCAGGGATTTTTTCCTGTTGAAAGCAAAACTTGCAAAGAGTGCTCTCTGGTCATTTGCCTGCTCTATCCTGAAAGTTTTGGATTTTTCAACCTGTTTTACCAGGTCAGTTACATCATCCCCGCTGCTTCCCCCGATAACTCTCAGGTAAGCTTCCCAGCTGACCGGGTTCTTTTCAGCTTCCTTCTGGTAATTCTGCATAAGCTCTATTTTGTCAGATGCAGAACTGTCAAGATAAAGTCCAAAAGCAGTTAGTTTATCTGTGGCATTTTGTGCAGTTTCAAACTGCTTCCTGATAATGTCATGAATAGCCGGAGTATCAAGAGTTGAAAGAATAGACAGACATTTATTCTTAACCTGTCTGCACTTGATAGCATGAACCTGCCCTTCAAGGTAATCTAAACTATCACTGATTTTTGCATTGCAAGCTTCATACAGTGACATGAGACTTTCTTCATGTCTGCTCGCGATGGCTTTTAAAATTCTTTGTTTAACTTCGTACAACAACTGGTAGCTGTGTGAAAACTTATCATCTTCCACAGATTCAAAGATGGCCAGGAATTGTGAACCTGCTCTTTCCATCAGGTCGAGATCCATTATAAGTTCATGGAAAAGATCTATGAATTCTTCAGATGGCAGAGCATCACTATCTCTTATAAGTTTCATCTTTTCAGAATCCACTATCCTGTAGAATGCAAGGAACCGGTTTATCAGGTCAGAGTCCGTTTTAGCCTGCAGAATCAACTCATCAATACTTGCATCATGAACGACCTTTCCAAAGAATGAATAGTTGCGGTTAAGGGAAAGGAATGCGGGCCTGTCAACATTTTCAATCACAATTTCCTGTTCCCCGGCTGTCATGCGCTCCATGACTTGCGCAAGGTCGTTTCCATTTTCATCAACAAGGGCTGCACATATTGGCAATTCCCAGAAGGATTTTCCTTCAGGAACTTCCTGTTTAAAGGATAAAGTACATTTTCTTTCATCTTCACTGTATGAAGAATCAACATGAAGCACCGGGAACTGTGTTTGTTTAAGCCATATATTTGCCATGTCCTTGATATCCATGCCGGAAGCTTTTTCCATCTCATCAAGCCACTGCCAGCTTGAGGCATTTGAGTGTTTGAATTTGCAGTGGTAAGAATCCAGAGCTTTTACAAAAGTCTCCTTTCCCATCATGGTCTCGATCATATTCACAAATTCAGGAGCTTTAACGTATGTAACTGAACTGATGAGGTCGTCCGGGTCATTGAACCCTTCAGGGATTATTGGCATTGAAGCTGCTCCCCTGTCAAGTGCAAAAGTTCCGGAACCCGGTGCCAGTAGAGTAAGCACTTCACCAAGACGGCTGTATTCCTCACCAAAGTGATAAGCATGGTACATCCTTTCAATGTGAACAGTAACAGCTTCGTTAAGCCATATTTCAAAAGGACTCCGGCCTGTGACCTCAGACCCGTTCAGGTTATGGTAAAATTCATGCACCTTAACCCTCATGAGATATTCAAAAGCAGTATCTGTCATTTGAGGGAATGGCATTATACGATTGGTACTGATAGTGGTGTTTCCTACGTTTTCCATTCCGCCGAAATTGGAGTTCTGCATTCCGATTTCCCTGTAAACAGTTCCTGTGTACTTGTATCCCGGTTTAATTAATGAAACAGCTTTTTTCAGTTCTTTCCTTATTTTTTCCAGTTTTTCACTTGCAGTTTCACCTTCATTTTTAAGAAGATCTCTCTCCTTGATCATATCCATGATAGCTTTGCGCTTTTCAGGCTGTTTATATTGTTCAGGGCCTGTAAAGAGATACATCCACATAATTGAGTCGTAAAGGACATCAAGTGACCTTCCGGCAATCACAGGGTCAGAGCCAGGAGGTACAAGTAATTCCAGATCAAAGGTATCGCCTTCAGGGTATTCAAATTCCTTTTTGAATGTATCATATGTGCCAACACCCAGGAAGAAAAGATAGGTCGCCATTGGAGTTACAGAGTTATCGTAGACTATCATATCCCTGCCATTTCCCACAGAGTGTCTTTCCTCTATGATATCTCCGTTGGTGATGAGATTTGTGTATCTCCCATCGGCAATGATGGTTGTAGTATAGGTGCACTTTGCGGTCATGTCGTCAATGCATGGAACAATGCGCTGGAATCCCCACTGCTGGCACTGGGTAATCTGTTGTGGCGGAGCACCTGCAGGTGTTTCATCATAATAGAGCCCTTCCAGAATATTATCTGTTGGCCTGCAGATAGTTTCTGTATGAATTACAATTTCAGTGTTTTCGGGTACATTTTGCTTGAATTTGATTAGCAGGATATCGTCTTTAATTTTGTATTCGTGGTCAATTTCATATTCACTGCAGCTTACTGACAGTATTTCCAGTTTCTTGCAGTTAAGCTCAAGTTTATCAATGGGTTTGTCGAGGGTTTGCAATTTCAGGTCGGATGTCACTTTTGTATGATCATCAAAAACATCGAATATAAGGTTCATATGAATGACTTTTACACTCAGTTCGCCAAAATCTTCAGGATAATATTTGTATATTCTGTTCATCAAATTCCCTCTTTTTATGATCAATTCTGTAGATTAATTGCTATCTATTGGTTTATGCTGTTATACATACATTTGTATTAGCCAAATATGAATAATCAGTTAAGGATGTCACAGTGTATCACACTTTTATGTTTAATGATACACTTTTATATTATTAATATATTAATACTGTTTGCAGGTACTAATCTATAATGTTTGATATGTTGTGGTTGGTATGTGCAGATCTGAAACAGGTTCAATACCTGTTTTATGTGGTGAAAATATGTTAGGGAATGATAAACAAAAAAGAGAAATCATCAACGTTCTGGATTCTATTGAGTCCGGTAAAGAAGATGCAAGGTTAAGCTTACATCGGAATGGTAAAGACAGAGACTTTGCTGAGGCTTTTAACAGTTTTCTGGACAGGGCTTTGGAATGGAAAACTGAAGCTGATGAGCAAACAAAACTATCACAAGAAATGAAGGCTGCTCTGAATGCAACTGCGATAGGAAATTTAAACTTCCGTCTGGAAACAGATGATTTTAATTCCAATTCGGCTGAACTTGCAGGAATAATCAATAGCATGCTTGACAATATTGTTAAACCTCTGAATGAAAGCATTTCCATTCTGAAAAAATATGGGGTTAATGATTTTCAGGACAATGTGGAAACTGAGTATCAGGGAATATTTGCAGAAAATATGCAGGCTGTAAATGAAGTTCGTGCGAGATTAATGAACGTGCAGCATACATTGGAAGATATGTCAAAAGGAAATTTCAATGACCTTGAAATGTATAAGCAGATTGGAAAGCGCTCTGAAAATGACAGACTTCTTCCTTCCATGGTTAGTATGATGGAAACAATAAAAGGAATGACTGATGAGTTCATACTGCTTGGCCAGTCAGCTGAAAATGGCAAACTCGATTATCGTGCAGATAATACTAGATTCCAGGGTATGTTCAATGAAGCAGTATCAACTGTAAATGGTGCTTTTGATGCTGTTATAAGCCCGCTGAATGTGACGGCAGAATATGTAGAACGTATCTCAAAAGGTGACATTCCTGAAAAAATCACAGATGAATATTATGGTGACTTCAACGAAATCAAGAACAACCTTAATAGTTGTATTGACGGCCTTGGAGGACTTGTTGAAAGCAACGAAGTCCTGCAGTTAATGGTCTATAATGATCATACAAGAAAAGTAGAAGGGCAGTATCAGGGAATATTTGAGGAGGTTGCATCTGCAACCAATAGTATTCATGAAAGGCTGCTGACTATTATGAGCATGAACAAGAAGATCGCTATTGGCGATATGAGTGATCTTGAAGGCCTTCAGAAAATGGGGAAGCGTTCGGAAAATGATGAACTGGTTCCCTGTTACATATCAATGCTAAGTAATATTCAGGGTATTGTTGACGAGTTCATTAAACTTGGAAATGCAGCGGAAGCCGGTCATATCAAATATCGTGCATCAAGTTCTGAATTTGAAGGCGGGTTCAAGGAGGCAATTGATACGGTAAATCTTGCAATAGATGCATTGGTAACTCCTCTGAAAGAATCAATGGATATTGTTCACAATTATTCGGAAGGTCATCTTGATGCCAGGTTCAGCTTTGAAACAAAGGGTGATTTCCATGAATTTTCTTCAACACTTGACAGTTTCGGGCAGGAGTTGCAATCAATTATTGCAGATTCATCCGAAGTGCTTGAAGCCATTTCCAATAATAACCTGAGCAGACCGGTTAAAGTCCATGGAATAGGCGAGTTCAAAGTTCTGACTGATGGAATTGAAAAGACAAGAAATTCATTGAACGATGTGGTTTCGCTGGCCCATGAAAGCTCAAGGGATGTTGCAGCAACATCTGAGGAAATGTCTGCATCAATTGAGGAAATGACATCTTCATCACACCAGATAGCTGAAACAGTTTCTGATATTGCACAGGGTTCCCAGAACCAGGCTTCTAAGACTGAAGAGGTTACACGTGCAATGGTTGACATGACAATGACGGTACAGGAAGTAGCCAAAAATTCCCAAAAGGCAGCTGATAGTGCAAAGGACTCCAATGATCTCATAAATAATTTAGGAGCTATAGCAAGAGATTTGTTTGCAAAAATGAACTCAATAAAAAGTGCTACAGGGGATTCTTCCAGTGTTATAATGGAACTTGATTCCAAGTCCAGGCAAATTGGTGAGATAGTCAGTCTTATTACCAATATTGCTGACCAGACCAATCTTCTGGCTCTCAATGCAGCTATTGAAGCAGCCCGTGCAGGTGAACATGGCCGTGGGTTTGCGGTTGTTGCAGATGAGGTAAGGAAGCTGGCAGAAGATTCAGGAAATGCTGCAAAACAAATCGAATCACTGATTTCCGAAATCCAGACCGGCACTCACAATGCAGTAACTTCCATGAACCAGGGTGTTAATGAGGTAGAAACCGGTTCTGCCGCTCTGACTGAAGTAGTTGAAGTGGTTGAAAAAGTGGTTGAAGCCGGAAACATGATTGCTAATATGGTTCAGGATATTGCTGCAGCCGCAGAGGAGCAGGCAGCTTCAATAGAGGAAGTAACGTCATCGATTGAAGAAGTAAGTGCCATATCTGAGGAATCGGCTAATGGAACTGAAGAAGCATCAGCTGCTGTGCATGAACAGAATGCCACCATGCAGGATCTTTCACATTCTGCAGAAGATCTCTCATCTCTTGCAAGAGAGATGAAGTCTGTAGTTGATAAATTCATATTGGATTCCAGTAGTTCCAGAGGTGGACAGACTTATCAGCCGGAAGCAAGCATCGATAAAATAAGTAATGAATATACTCTTGCCTGAGTCTACTTCAAACATCAAAGATGTTTTTACTCCTTTTAAATCAACAAGGCATCATTGATGCCAATTTTCTTTTTGGTTCTGTCTTTATAGTGGACAGACCTTTATGCACATTCCGCACCTGAGTCCTCCAAGAGTGTTGAACATATAATCTGCACATTTGTGCCTGTCAATTGTTCCGTCTTCTGAAAGTGCTCCAACAGGACATATTTTAATGCATTTCAGGCAACTGCTGCAATGCTCATGGACAAAAGGCAAGGTAATATCAGTCTCATTATCAAGCTCAGCGTCTGTTAATATTGCAGTCATGCGGACCTTTGGACCGTACTCCTTACTTATAAGTAAATGGTTCATGCCGAAGTTGCTGATACCTGCATGGTATGCAGCATATTTGATTGACATATTGGCTTTCAGTGTCTCTTTATTGGCATACCAGTAGCCGAATTCACTTCCCTCGGATGGTAATATTGTAGCTTTGTAGCCTTTTTTCTCAATGAGTTTTGCAAGCTGGAATGCTATTACTCTTAGGGTTGCAGTACCTGCCATAAGAGTATTTGTGTATTCTGCTCTTCCTGCTGGTAATGTTTCAAATGCACCTCGTGGGACACTGACTCCAAGGACAAGAACTGATTTGACATCGGACATTACATCCTGTGGTTTATTTCCTGTGTATTCAGGGTTCAGAAAACATGCCGGATCTGCAAATCCAATAATGTCAGCATTCATTTCAAAAGCAGTTTCTTGTAATGATTTTGTCAGATCTTTATCAGTCATGTTTTTTCTCCAGTTTTCGGGATTTGTGGGACTTCTAAGTCCTAATCTAATATTCATATTGTCAGCAATCCTACTTTAAAACTTGGAATGACAACTGCATGCATTTTTCACCAAAACACCTAAGTAAAGTCCCCACGTCCTTGAGCTAAATGAGTGCTAACTTATTTTTATAAACTGAGTTGATATTTTTGGCAATAAAAGACGGAGATACAATAAAAATTTCATATACCGGCACACTTGATGACGGTACTGTTTTTGATAGTTCTGAAAACCACGATGCACCTCTTGAATTTACAGTTGGTGCAGGTCAGGTCATTTCAGGTTTTGATGAGGCTGTAAAGGGAATGGAAGTTGGGGAAGAAAAGACATTCAGAATTGAAGCTGCTGATGCATACGGCGAACCAAATCCAGCCATGACACAGACAGTTCCAAAATCCATGCTTCAGTGTGACACCGAGATAACAGCAGGTATGACAATTGTGGTAGGTACTGCAGATGGTCAGCAGATGCCTGCAAAGATAACTGAAGTGACAGATGAAACACTTACACTTGACATGAATCATCCTCTTGCTGGAAAAGCACTTACTTTCAGCATCACTGTTGTTGAAGCATAAAATCAATTGAATCTTTTTAAAAATTGAACTCTATAAGAGTTCAGTTTCTTTTCTTTGAAAATTATTAGGAATTGATATATACCATTGCATTCATCAGATATATTATATTTATTCGGTTATTTTGAATATCTCAGGTGAGGCAATGTCCGTAATTAATGTATTTGCAATATTTTATGTGGCTGCTCAGGTGATTGAACGAATTACAGATTCGATCATAAAACTAATGCGGTCGTATGATGATACTAAAGCTGACATAGAGGTAACTTCTTTTAAGATAGAAAAAATAAAATCCAGGCTTGGTGTTGACTGCGATAAGGACAGAGAAGACAGGTTATATGATGAACTTCAAAGCCAGTTAAAATATCGCAATCAAAGGGACAATCGTATGGTCCTTGAGATATTCCTTATGACATCTTTTCTTGGAATTATTCTGGCCTTCATTTTGCAGATACGCTTTCTACTGATGCTGGGTGTGGCAGTTTCTCCGATAATCGACATCACAGTTACAGGCTTTTTGATATCCGGTGGCACAAAACCTTTACATGACCTGATAAAGTACATCGAAAAAGCAAAGGGTTGATGAACTTCTATTTCAGGGTCTTCTCATAGGACTTTTGTCTGAGTTCCTGAAGTTTTATATCATCAGGCTTTTCTTTAAGAGCTTCATCGAACATTTCTACAGCACCGACAAAATCACCAAGGCGGTGAAGAGCTATTCCCTTGTGCTTCCATACAACACTTTTCCCATATCCCCGGCTTATGAGTTTGTTGAAAATAGTTAATGCCATCTGGTTCTGTCCGAGTCTCAGGCATGTCATACCTTTATTCATTAGTGCTGTTGCATTTGAAGGCTGAAGTTGCAGGGCAGCTGAGAAGCATTCAAAAGCCAGTTCATGATCTTTTTCTTTTCCGGCTTTGATGCCTTCCCTAATCCACTCATCAGCACTCTTACGGTCACGCTGCCTGAGTTTTCTCCTTGCCCTGTTCAGTGCTGCAGTATGGTCAAATGGCCTGTCCTTCGGATCTCTCTGCACAGGTACGTAACTTTCATCTTTCACAGGTCTTTCAACCTTTCTTGTTACTTTCTTTTTCTGCGGGATATATACTGGTTTGCCGAGCATCTTCCTCAGGATCATTATTGCAGCATCCTTGTCCAGTGGATTATTGTTGTTTCCACATTTAGGAGACTGGATACATGATGGACATCCATCATAACATGGACAGCTTTCTATTGATTTCAGTGTGACCTCAAGCATTTCAGTGATCCTCCCATAACCACTTTCAGCATAACCAACGCCACCGGGATGTCCGTCATACACAAAAATACCGCTGTTGCCTGAGATATCAGGATGTGATGGTGTTGAAACTCCACCAACATCATTTCTGTCAGCTAAAAGATGTAACGGGTACATTGCGATGATTGCATGCTCAATTGCATGGATTCCTCCTGCAAGGTCACGTTCATGTTCATTAACAAGGGCTGTAAAAGAATATGGCAGTTCAAGCCATATGGCTTCAGTCTCAAGACTGAACTGTGGCATTTCCAGTGAATGCTGACCAAGCTCAGTATCTGACCTCTGCTGTATTTTCCTGTAACCTGTTACCTGTTGTGTGACATCAACATCTCCAAAACCAACTTTCACTTCAGGACATGAGGGCAGGTCTTTTGTTTCAACTACTTCCCTGACAACAATATCCGAATCGACCATGGCTCTTGTGTAGTATCCATCACTTGCCGGTTCAACATGAATCTCTTTTTTATCGTGGTCCAGTTTTGTGACACAATAGGGCTTACCTTTATTGATATAGACCGCACCTTCAAAAGCTTCCCTGTATGCTCTTAACCTTTCGATATCTTTCTCAAGCGGTTTTCTGGTAGCCTTATCAATTATGGTGTAACTGTCATTTTCAATATTTCTTATGGATATTTTCATGTGTGGAGCCGGGTCACGTGAACGCTTCTCAAATTCTCCTTCCAGAAGGCCTTCTTCTTCAAGAACCTGCACAATAGTATCAAATTCAGGTCCGAAATATTCTTTGTCTTCAGGTTTTAGCGGCAGTTCCCTTGCTGCACAGAGCAGATGACCTGCCTGGATGTAGCGGTTTGAAACATTTATGACAGCTTCCTCACAATCACGCCTGAAAAAATCCCCGGGATTTCTCATGTAGTACTGGTCAAGAGCATTGGAATCTGCTACAAGGGTAACTATACTTTCCCTGCTTCCACGTCCAGCTCTTCCTGCCTGCTGCCTGGCACTCATAATAGTCCCGGGAAAACCATCCATTATACAGGCATCCAGCCCACCGATGTCTATTCCAAGTTCAAGGGCGTTGGTGGATATCACTCCTTCTATTTCACCGGAAGCAAGTCCTTTTTCGATATCTTCGCGTTCGTTTCCGTGGTAACCTCCACGATAGGGGCTGATAGTTTTATCCACACCTCTTTCTGCAAGTGTATTTCTTGCCTGCACGTACATCCTTTCAACTTTCTGCCTGGACCTTGCAAAGACAATTGTCTGGAGATCACTCTGCACAAAAGTTGTAAAAAGGTCTACAGTTTCCCCAAAGCTGGCTTTTCTCTGGGTGAAATTTCTTGCACGTGAGTACAGGGGCGGGTTCCAGAACATAAATTTCTGTGCACCCTGGCCGGAACTATCGTTGTCGATAAGTGTCATTTTCCTGCCTGTAAGGGCGGAACTGTGTTCAACCGGATTTCCGATTGTGGCCGTGCAGCAGATGTAAAGGGGTTTGGCACCATAGTTATCACAAATACGATTCAGTCTTCTGAGAAGGTTTGCCATATGGCTTCCCATGACACCGCTGTATGAATGACTCTCATCAATGATGATATAATTAAGATTGGAAAGGAACTGTCTCCACTGTTGCTTCCATTGAAGGAAACTCAAATGAAGCATTTCAGGATTTGTAAATATGATTTTTGTATTTCCATGCTTTACGGCATCCTTTTCAGCTTTTGTCATTGAGCCTACAAAACGGTCAATTTTGACGTTCAAAGTCATTGTCTGACTCAGTTCCCTGAAAGTATCAAGCTGATCGTTTACAAGAGCGTTCAGGGGTGATATGTATAGTGCAGTTGCATGCGGTTCTTTAAGCAGGCTTTCAAAAACAGGAAGCATGTAGCATAATGATTTTCCGCTGGCAGTGCTTGTGGAAAGGACGATATTTTCCCGTTTTCTTGTCATCTCAACAGCTTCAGCCTGATGTGCGTACAGTTGCTGGATTCCTTTCTGGTTCAAAGCATATCTTATAAGTGGATTCATCTCCAGTTCTTTGTAAGATGGCTCTCTGGCTGGTACATCCTCTATGTGTGTAATTTGCCCATCATATCTTCTTGATGATTTTATTTTTTCTACCAGCCGGGAAATATCCATTTTTAGTCTGCTCCGCGCTTTGTTAAGGAGTTCATCCTTTAATATCTTACACCTGCAAATCAACTTTAGAAGGAAAAAATCTCCTATTATTGTTTTTCAAGCACTCATAATCTTCATATATAAAGATACAATTTCAAGTATGCTTTTGGATTGATGTTATCAGTTCCAGTTTATACTTAGAAATGTCGAAAACGATAAATTTCTGTAAATGTAAACACAGATGAATAATATATAATGCGATGATTGAAATGGTTCCAAAAAAATGCTTTTTGACTAAAGGTGTTGGTGTTCATAAAGATAAATTAGCATCTTTTGAATTGGCACTGCGTGAGGCACTTATTCAGAAATATAATCTTGTTACCGTTTCCAGCATACTTCCTCCAAACTGTAAATTAGTATCGCGTGAAGAAGGAGTTAAAGATCTGCCCGCAGGAGAAATTGTACATTGCGTTCTTGCACGCAATGAAACAAAAGAGCCTCACAGACTTATTGCAGCAGCTGTTGGCACTGCAGTCCCTGTAAATGAAAATAATTACGGATATATTTCAGAACATCACTCTTTCGGGGAAAATGAAGAGATAGCCGGTGAATATGCTGAAGATATTGCAGCAACAATGCTTGCAACCACTCTTGGAATTGAATTCGATTCAGATTGTGCATGGCAGGAAAGGGAACAGGTCTACAAGGCAAGCGGTCATATTATAGACACTACACATTATTGCCAGACCGCATACGGTGATAAGGATGGCAAATGGACAACTGTTATAGCCGCCATGGTGTTTATCGAGTGAAAGGAGTTACCTTTTACTTGTGATTCTTTTTGTTGTTACATTTTTATTTTCAGATGACAAGTTTCATCTTTAGTTATTCTTTCAGGACAGATATTCTCCCAATATGAAATCCTTCTCCATAGGCAAATAATCTTCCAGTTGCCACAGGAGTTGCTTCATCATAAAGTGTTAGATGGATTGATTTATCGTCATTCATATCCATCTCAAGTTTTTCATCATCCTGTTCAATTATAAAAACGTCCTTATGCACACTGTATGTGTCTTTAAAACCTTTTAAACCGTCTATCCACATGCTTTTTATATTTATTTTATCATCATTTGATGCAGATTAACTTTCTCAGAAACCGCAATTTCTCTGGATATTATTTCTTTAAAAATATGATATCAAGAAACATTGCATATCGAAAAACTTAAGTAATTTATGGTTTATCCGTAGACGTCTATAGAATATATAGATTCGTAGTGATCGGAGACGTAACATGAAGAAATTTTTAAGCATACTTATGGTTTTCCTGATGATCGGACTTGTAGCCGTATCAGGTTGTGCAGACACAACAGAAGAAGCAGCAGATGAACACGCAGAAAATGCAGAAGAAGTAGCAGAAGATGCTGTAAACGAGAATGTAACTGAAGAAGTTGCAGAAGATGACATGGAAGCAGATGTTGCTGAGAATGCAACCGAAGAAGACATGGAAGCAGATGTAACTGAGGAAGAAGCAACCGAAGAAGAAGCAACAGAGGAAGCTGCTGAAGAAGCTGCAACCGAAGAAGCTACCAACGAAACAACAGATGCTTAATCCTGTTTATTTTAGATCTACCTGGCATTGTACAATATGATATTGAAATGCCAGGGACATGATCTTTTCATACTATTATTTTGTTCTAATTTTTGCTGATTTTATTATTTTTGACTTTCTTTATCGCTGAATACTATCTTCTTTCGGCAAGCTCGTCTATACCTTTTTCATCAAGCCTGTACAGAAGCCACTCTTTCTGGTGTTCACCGCCCATATGTTCATAGAATTTTCTTGCGGGATTCCAGTCAAGTACACTCCACTCCAGTCTGCCACAGTTTCGTTCCCTGGCAATTTTTCCGCAATGGACCATAAGTGCTTTACCTACACCCTTGCCGCGATATTCAGGATAGACGAAAATGTCTTCAATATAGAGTCCGGGTTTACCGGTAAATGAGGAAAAGTTATGGAAAAATATAATGAAACCTGCGGGTTTCCTGTCAATTTCGGCTATTATGGCTTCTGCATATACTCTTTCGCCGAAAAGGGCTTCATGAAGAGTTTTTTCTGTTGAAAGGACGTGATCACTCAGGTCTTCAAAATCAGCCAGGGACCGTACAAGATTCATTATAAGAGGAATATCCTTCTCATCTGTGTGCCTAACAGTGATTTCACATCTTAAATCATTTTCATCTTTCATTTTTATACCTTCATGGAGTTATGATTAATTCATTCATAATATCAACCTGTCATAATATTGAATTAGTATTATTTCTATCGAATCTCTTAAAGCAATAAAAGAGCAAGTTAATAACAATGAAAGTTCTAAAATCTCTGATTATAAGTCTGGTTATTTCCTTATTGGTTACTATAATTGTTACTCAGGCACTGGAAGATACTATTTATTTTTCACTGTTTATAGGTATTCCATGCGGATTCATTGTTTTTATACTATCATTTATATCTCTTGGAAGATGATATATGTAGTTATGGTTAATTTGCATAAAATCTCATAAGTTTATGTATTTATTAAATATCATGCATCATCATTGTCCAGATTAAAATCAGATGCTATAATAAGAAATGCCAAGGTACTTGCATTCAATAAAGGAATGAATTTAACTATGAATGTTTTCAGAACCATATAAAGAGATTCTATATTTTAATAATTGCATTAATTCTGAGTGCAGTCCTTCTATCCGGATGTGTAGAAGAACAGGAACCTGTTGAAGATCCGAGTTCACAGAATGAACTAAGAATCGGACTTATATTGTGGGACACTCCTGTGGAAGTTACCAAACAGTTTACTGCTGTAGAAGAATATCTTGGTTCGGAACTTGGAATGGATGTAGTAACTATAAAAAGTACAGATTATTATGCTATTATAGATGCAATGGAAGCAGGAAAACTGGACATCGCCTTTTTTGGTCCATTTTCTGCAGTCATTTCAGCTGAGCGTTCAGGTTCTGAAATCATTGTAGCTGGTGGGAATGCCGATGGTAATCTTGAAACTTACAACAGCTACATTATCACTAACAGAAAGTCAGACATTACTGGTATTGACTATCTGGTAAACAATTCTCTGAATATATCATTTGCTTTTGTAAATCCTGCTTCTACTTCAGGTAATCTTATTCCTCGCGGATATCTGTTATCACAGGGTGTTGACCCTGATGGCGATTTCAAGAACACATTGTTTTCCGGGGGACACGATAACACTATAGATGCTGTACTGTCAGGCAATATTATTAATTCCGGTGCAGTGTCATCGTCAACCTATGAGCGTTATTTCGAAGATGATAACTCTTCAGAAAATAATATTATAATTATCTGGGAATCCGATCCTATTCCCACAGATCCGATTTCAGTGAGAAGAGATATGGACCCTGCACTCAAAGAGAAAATCAAGAATGCTTTCCTTGAAATGCATGAAAAATCTCCTGAGACATTTCAGAATTTCATGGATGTGCGCGAAGGGCATGCCTTATATGTAGAAGCTAATAACAGCGATTATGCTTTTATCAGGGAAATGGCTCTGTCACTGGGATATATTTAATCACTCCCCATTTTTCATAGGCTTTTTATCTGCATTTATGGAAAACAGGCAAAAGGGTCAATAACCAGTAGTGAAAACATAGTGATATGCCATTACTGACAATACTGTCGTGCAAGATACTTCAGGATGAGATCGTGCACATACTTGAAAATGATAGTTCCGTGGATGAGATTCTTGTAGTTGGTAACGGTCAGGAAGACGATTTTGTTTTTAAGCTTAGAAAATCAGGTATTGATTTTCGTATAATTTCACCTGCAAAAATTCGTTCTGACACGGAGAGTTACAGGAATAATCCTGAACAGTATACAGTAATGATCTATATGGTTGAACTTGCACTCCATGAGTTCCCCAAAATACTCAAAGCTGAAATCTATAAATTATTAGATGAATTGAGTACATGTTCAAATGCTATCCTGATGTTCTACGGTTTATGCGGTAATGTGTTTGATAAAATAGAAGCAGATTATGCACACCTTGAAGGAACATGTCCTGTGAGAATACTCAGGGATGAAACACGCACCGTGGACGATTGTGTTGGTGCAACCCTTGGAGGCTGTCAGGAATATCTGGCGACGCTTAAAAAGTTCAGCGAGCATGGGACGTTTCTTTTTACTCCAATGTTTGCTCATGCATGGCGTGAGATTATGAGAGTTGATCCTGAGAAACCTGAAAAGACCATAAAGATGCTTAGAAAGGTCAATGAGGTCACGGGGTATAAAAGGGTTGCAAAGGTCAGGACCGGACTCACTTACACCGAGAATTTTGATGAAAAAGTCGACGAGTTTGCAGAAATCTTTGACTTTGAAGTACTTGAAGTTGAAGGTGGACAAAGCCTTTTTGAAAAATGTTATTCGGATATTAAAGACGAAGTTCTTGTAAAATCCCATTAACAGAAACATTTATGGCTTATGCATGCTCACCTTTTCATAGGTGATGGGATGCTATCTCAAGAGGAATTACTTGGCAAGGGCTATGAAAAAGCAACATTTGCAGCAGGTTGTTTCTGGGGTGTGGAAGCAGTATTCAGAAAAGTGCAGGGTGTTGAATTCACACAGGTCGGTTACACTGGCGGGAACAAAGAAAATCCTACTTACAAAGAAGTCTGTATGGGTAATACGGGACATGCTGAAGCTGTGGAACTTCTTTTCAATTCAACTATAGTTCCATATGAGAAGCTGCTGGAACTTTTCTGGGAACTGCATGATCCAACAAGTCTAAATAAGCAAGGCCCGGATGTTGGGACTCAGTACCGTTCTGCTATATTCTATCATAACGAAGACCAGAAGAATAAAGCTATTTTCTCTAAAAATGAACTGGAACTATCAAATCGCTTCAAAAATCCTGTAGTAACACAGATACTGCCTGCTGGTCCGTTTTACAGGGCAGAGGAATATCATCAACAGTATTTTGAAAAGACAGGTACGCAGGGTGGCTGTTTTTTCAAATAAGTACTTTCGATCTTATTTTTACTTTAATAGTGGAATAAATACCCAAAAGTCTATTTATTTGAAAGATGATTGTAGAGTGGTGAGGATATGCAGGAATTTACACTTGAAGAAGTAGCCAAATACAATGGCACTGATAATGAGAAAGTTTATGTTGTTTATGCAGGCCAGGTTTATGATGTGACTGCAAGTGAGTTCTGGGAATCAGGAGAACACATGGGCTTGCATGAAGCAGGAACAGATTTAACTGAATCTCTTGATCTGGAAGCTCCTCATGAAACAGATGCACTGGATAATTTCCCGGTTGTTGGAAAGATAAAAGAGTGATTACAAGTTATCTCATATCTTTTTTTACTATCTTTTTTTATTTTGTATTTCAGGAATTGTTATAGATAGGCAATTCAAATATGAATGATGAACCTACATCAGGTTCACTTTCAACCCGTATAGAACCTTTCTGCATTTCAAGGTATTTTTTGACAATTGCAAGTCCCAGGCCAGAACCCTGGTAGTTTCTGCTTAGCGCAGAATCAACCTGTCTGAAAGGTTCAAACAAATCTTTCTGGTCAGCTTCGGGTATACCAATACCGGTATCCGTTACCGCCACTTCTATCATGTTAAGAGTTCTTTTTGCTGTTACCCTGATATTTCCACCTTCCATTGTGAACTTAATTGCATTGCCTATCAGGTTGTACAATATCTGTTTGAATTTGAGTTTGTCCGTTTCTATAATAGTAACATCATCTTCAATCTCAAATTCAAGTGTCAGGTTTTTCTGTTCTACTAATGAAGAGACATTTTTCATGATTTCGTCCATGATCTCAACAACATTTGTCTCTTCAATTGAAAGGTCCATTCTGCCAGCTTCTATTTTGGAAATATCCAGAATATCATTGATAACTTCAAGTAAATGCTTTCCACTGTTGGATATGTTGTTAAGATACCTTGTCTGTTTCCTGTTAAAATCATGGTCTCCAATATGCAGTAGCATGTCGGAAAATCCGATAATTGAATTTAGAGGTGTGCGAAGCTCATGGCTCATATTTGTCAAAAACTCGCTTTTAGACCTGTCAGATTCCTCTGCTGCAATTTTAGCATTAATAAGTGCTTCTTCAACTTTTTTCCTTCCGGAAATGTCGTAAAAACTTTCAACAAGGTATTCTTTTCCTTTAAGTTTTACAGAAACCACGGATTTGATTACAGGTATTTCATTTCCGTCTTTGTCCAGAAGTATTCTCTCTGATTTGTCTACTTTTTGACGCAGATCAATTATAGGACACTGGTTTTCGAGTGCGTTACAAACGAATTTATGACAGACATTGCCTATAATTTCCTCTCTGGGAAGTCCTATCATTTTTGCAGCAACAGGATTCACATCTGCTATTGTTTTGTTCTCTTTATCTATAAGGAGTATGCCGCTGTTGATATTGTTAATGATGGTTGTTAATCTTTCAAGAATCTCATGTTCCATTTCATCGATCTTTTTTCTTTCAGTAACATCACGAATAATTGCTACTGCATTCCATGATCCGTCTGAAAGCTGCATGGAAGAAAGGGAAAGTTCAATCGGGAACTCTGTTCCATCCTTACGTTTTCCCTCAAGCTCAATAGTATTTCCAACAACTTCTCCATGTCCGGTTTTAGTGAAGATCTTAAAGCCTGCTTTGTATTCATCAATGTATTTATCAGGTGCAATGAAGCTATGGACTTCCTGACCAATGATCTCACTTTCTGAATATCCGAACATCCGGGTAGCTGCTTCATTCCAGAATATAGTCTTACCTTCATTGTTGAGCATTATTATTGCATCATTGGCTGATGTTGCTATTTTTGAGAATTTCTCTTCGCTTAGCCTCAACTTTTCTTCAGCATCTTCTCTTCTGTTTATTTCATTCCTGAGTTCTTTCTCATGAAGAAGTATTTCCGTAATATCATTGTGGGCATATATCCTGCCATAGATTTCATTGTTAATTACAAGTGGAATTGAATATGTCTGAATTGTTCTTCCATCCCTGAGTTTCAATAATGATCTGTTAGAATCAGCTGAATATTTCCTTCTATTGACTTCGTTTTCTACAGCTTCAGGATTCTCAGCTAAATTCAGGATTTCTTTAAGTATGGTATCCCCGTCAGTTTCAGGTCCAATATAAGACGGAAGATTAAATATGTGCCTGTATTCCGGATTCATGAAAAGGACTTTTGCATTTCTATCAAACGCAATGAGACCATAGGATACAGATTCAATTGTTGACTGGAATATTATACTTTTTTCCTGCAGGGAATCCAGCATTGAATTAATATTGTCTGCAAGTTCGGAGAGCTCATCATTTCCTTCCTTTCTTAGACGGGATTTTATATCCGCATTGAAGTCAATTTCCTTAATTCCATTCTTAAGAGATGTTATTCGTGAAATCAGGTTTTTATTCAGGAGTGCAAGAAGTAAAAATGCAAATGTTATTGATATTATGAGTGAAAGGTAAAACGTAGTAAATATTGTTGCCAGGCCTTCTTTATAAATCACTCTTTCCATTTTTGTTTTGAATATGAGGGCAGGTTCACCATTTATGTCATTTACAAGGAAATAGGCATTAATAAAGCCATTTTTCTCTTCAATCATTGTTGCGTACCCATCATCCAGTACCTGTTCTTTTACTGCTGCATAATCTGGCGGCAGGTTTCTGTTACCAAGTTTCTGGAAATCTATTGGAAGGAGTGTCTGCTCTTCTATTGGTTCAATAAATGATTCGTCAAGGAAACGTCCAGTGATCAGTGTCCCTTGAATAGGTCCTCCATAATCACTTTTTGTAATAGGCCTGGATGCAATTATGAGAGTTGAATTTGAGAGTTCAATGATTCCTGAATAAGATGATTCAATATAGGTGTGGTTTAAGATTACACTATTATTTTCGATATCTCTAAGAAGTTCTGGTGAAAGGTTAATTTCCTCTTCATTTTCAAGATCACAGGCAAGTCCATAAACAAGTTCTCCATCTTTGTTGTAGAAAAGCATGAAATTTATATCGAGTGTTAATAGTGTTTCGATATCATCAATGTTGGATTTGATATATTCATTATTTCTATTCTGTATAAACTCATACGTATCATCCCATGTAGCCCAATCGTAAGTATTCTTATCAATGTGCTTTACTTCATTTTCAAAAGCTCGCTGGACTCTTAGAGCATTGTCCTGTAAAACATTACTTTCGACTTCTTCAGTATGCGTTAAAAATACATAATGGGTGACTGATGCAGTGAGGAAAAAGAGGAAAATAAAAATAATTCCCAGAATCGTTATTGTTTTATTATAAATTCTCATGCAGTCACCATATTATTCCATAACAGAGGAATCATACTGATTTAAAATGTTTTCGTATTAAATTTATAAATTATCCGGTGCACAGGACGTTGCTTGTGTAACATTTTAACAATTAAATTATGTGTATATACTATATAAGTTTGCATATAATATTAATTTAGATTATCGCTATATTTTTAGCTGAATATCTTTTTAAAAACTAAAGCTTGAGCTATCTTTATAATAGATGATTGTTTATAGGAGGCAGCATACAGGTGATGTTTTGGTAAAAGTACTTGCAACAGGAACATTCGATCTGCTTCATCCGGGCCATATCCATTATCTTAGCGAAGCAAAAAAACTTGGTGACAAGCTTTACGTTATCGTTGCCAGAGAGTCCATGATAAGACATAAACCAAAACCAATAATACCGGATGAGCAAAGACTGGAAATGGTCAGTTCTCTGAAAATAGTGGATAAAGCTCTTCTAGGTAGTGAATCTGATATTTTTGATCCAATTATGCAAATCAAACCGGATATTATTGCACTTGGATACGATCAGGGTTTCGATGCCGGCCATCTTGAAAAGGAACTTCGTTCCAGAGGTTTTGATTGCAAGGTTGTCAGAATTGAGACATCGCTTAACTGTCTTTTATGCGGCAGTGGGAAAATAGTTAAAAAAGTGCTCGAAAGATATCAGGAATAATCGTTCCTCAAATCATCTTTCAGTAATTATGCAAATAATAAATTAATTGAAAAAAGGACAGGATCAGACAAGTGCTGTCTTAATCCTTTCCAGACCTTCCTGTATTCTCTCTATTGATGTGGCGTAGGAAATTCTGATGAAGTTCTTACCACTTTCTCCGAAAGCTGATCCAGGGGTGACTGCTACGTGTGCATCCAGCAGGAGTTTTTCAGCAATGGAATTTCCATCTCCGTACTCGCTGACATCTGCAAATGCATAGAAAGCACCGCCAGGTTTCTGGCACTTGATTCCAATTTCATTCAGGCCATCCACAAGAACATCTCTTCTCATCCTGAACCTTTCAACCATTTCAGCTACAGGTTCTTGTGGTCCTTCAAGCGCTGCAATGCCACCGTACTGTACAAAACTGGTTGCACTGCTTACTGAATGTGACTGGATCTTTAGCATGGGTTTGATAACATCGGATCTCGCATGAACATAACCAAGTCTCCAGCCTGTCATTGCATAGGCTTTTGAGAAACCGTTAACAGTGATGGTTCTGTCCTGCATCCCTTCAAACGAACCTATGCTGATATGTTCCTGGTCGTAGATTATCTTCTCATATATTTCATCGGAAAGTACAAGGATGTCATTGTCAATGGCAATGTCAGCTATATTTTTGAGTGTCTGCTTATCATAAACAGCACCTGTTGGGTTGCCGGGACTGTTGACTACAATGAGCTTTGTTTTTTCATTGATGTACTCTTCAAGATCAATGGGCTTAAAACCATTTTCAGTGTCAGTTGGAACCCATCTGGTGTTCGCACCTGCAAATTTAATGGCAGGATCGTATGAAACCCATGCAGGATCAAAGAGTATTGCTTCATCATTGTCGTCAAGAACTGACATCATGACTTCAAAAATAGCCTGTTTAGCACCAGGTGTTACGATAATTTCTGAAGTTTTAGCATCCAGTTTATTCTCTGTGCAAAGCTTATTTGCAATAGTTTTTTTCAGTTCGGAGATTCCTGCTCCGGGTGCATAGTGTGTCTCCCCCCTGTACATTGCATCTGCTGCCGCGTCACAAATATGCTTAGGAGTATCAAAATCAGGTTCACCTAAAGTGAAACTGATAACATCAATACCATCCTCTTTCATTTTGTTGGCAGTATTTGCAGCTTTCATCGTTGCTGATTCTTCCACCCTCTTTAACCTTGATGATGCCATGCAATTAACACAACCATTTTTAGTTTTGCACTTTGAAATTCTAAATATAATGTTTTGTAGTTTAACTTTTGATACTTACAGGCGCTGTACAAGCTTGACAGCTGCCTCAACAGCACGCTTTCCGTAATCCACACGCTGGTGTGCTTCCATTCTGGTCATACCGGGTCCTGCAATTCCCAGTGTAACAGGCTTGTTGTATTCCAGTGAAAGATCAGTTATCTTTCTTGCTGCATGCTGAACAACAATTTCATCGTGCTGGGTTGCACCTTCGATGACAATTCCCATGGTGGCAACAGCATCGATGTCATTGCGCTCACAGAGTTTCTTGATAGCCAGTGGCATATCATATACTCCTGGAACCAGGATCTTTTCTACAACCTCTGCTCCGAGGAACTTAGCATGCTCTTCACCAAGCATTTCCATCTGGAATGTAAGATCCCTGTTAAATTCAGCTATTACAAATCCCAATTTTATTGTCATAATAATCACTTAAAGTTTAGATTTAAATTTAATATTAACTTTCTGTTGGTTTCTGTCCTTTTACATCCTTGCAGGACCAACATCTTCAAACCCCTGTCTCTGACCGGTGCCTGCTTCCTTTATCATTTTTTCAGGTCTGCACAGCATTTTAACGACATTAAGTGCATGTTCCCTTGATCTCTGTTCCATGAGGAAAACAAGCTCGTTCTCATCCTTTGCTTCATCCTCATGGACAAAGACCTCTATGATATGGGTGTTTGTCATAAGCTGTGCCTGGATTATTCCGGTGGATGCTTCGTGGGCACAGATCTTGTCCTGTTCTTTACTGCCTGGCATGCCAAGAGCCATGACTATATCGCATCCTTCTTCCTCAATTAGCTTTTTAGCAGCAACCGGAAGATCCTTGATACCGGGAACAGTCCTGCGTATAATCTTTGCAGTGGCGTTCTGCTGTATCTCATCTATGGCTGCTTTTCCCATATTGAAGCGTGCAAATGTTGTGTCAACGACTCCTATTGTTGCCATGCTTTACCTGTACTTGCCTGATTATATCCGGATATTTTTTGAAATTAAAGTGTGTTCAGCACTTCTGCTGCTGCTTCAACGCCAGCTCCGAATTCAGAAACAACTCCTCTTTTCACCAGGGTCATTTCAAGTTCCTGTATTGTGAGCATAATGTCCTTTGGCTGGACATTACCCATGCTTCCTATCCTGAAGATCTTGCCGCTAAGATGTGCCTGGCCACCAGCGATGGTGATTCCTTTTGCCATCAGGTCTTTCTTAATATCATTTCCACTTACTCCTTCCGGAGCTTTCATTGCGGATACTGTGTTTGAATAATGACTGTGTTCATCATTAAGCTGTGGGAACATTTCAAGTCCCATTGCATCTGCAGCAGCCCTGATTGCTTTTGCACCTGTTGCATGGCGGTTGATCCTTGCTTCCATACCTTCTTCCTTTACAATGTGGAGTGCTTCCTGAAGACCGAAGAATAAAGGAACTCCTGGTGTGTATGGTGTCTGTGACTTATCAGCACTCTTTTTGTGTGCTTTAAGATCAAGATAATATGGAAGTGCATCCTTCTCGTTCATTGCTTCAAGTGCTTTTTCGCTGACAGAGATCATGGAAAGTCCTGGCGGTGCAGCAAGACATTTCTGTGAACCTACAACAGCAATGTCAACGCCCCAGTCATCTACTTTCACAGTGTCTCCTCCAAGGGTTGTAACACCATCCATAATAAAGAGAGCATCGTACTTCTTTGCGAGTTTTCCTATTTCTTCTGCCGGGTTCTGAATGCCTACGGATGTTTCGTTGTGGACAAGAGTAATTGCCTTTGCACCTTCCTCAAGTTTTTTCTCAATTTCTTCAAGGTTAAAGGAATGTCCCCACTCATTTTCAAGTGCGTTTACTTTTCCGTATCTTGCAGCAATGTCCTTGAATCTCTCTCCGAATTTACCATTTTCAAGGGCAACTACAACATCATCCTTTCCTACAGTACATCCAACAGCAGCTTCCATTGCAGCAGTACCTGAGCCACTTAAAATGAAAATATCATTCTTTGTCTGGAAAACATCGGCAAGAATTTCACGGCAATCATCAAACATTGCTGAGAACTCTGTTCCCCTGTGATTAATCATAGGTTTTGACATTGCCCTGAGAACGCGAGGTGCGACCGGAACCGGTCCTGGCATCATAAGAAGTGTATCTTCAAGATCCATATTAATCTCCTGATTATATTAGTGTTAATGTAATTGAAATATGAAATTCTATTTGCCTGTGGGCATCTTGTCCATGCGGCAACTTTTGCCTGATATGCAACCCTATTATATAAACCTATTATGGACTCTCAGTTCAATTTCTGATTCCATAAAGGATATACATATTTCAGCCAATTCCATTCAGCAAATAACATCATAGAATCTTTGAATTTATAAGAAACATTCGCTTTGCAGGTAATTCAGCAGGATACGATAAAGTAGGGGCGAATAAGGAATAGTTCAAACAAATATTGTGGAATAATTAAAAAAGAGAAATGGAAGAGAATTACTCTTTCCATTCGTAGATGTAGTTTGTTCTGTAGGTTCCTCCATTAGAATAGTAATAAAGTATTCTGAATGAACCTCCAAATGCATCTGCTCCCGGGGCATTTGCCTTGAATGTACCTTCTTTAATATCACCTGTTTGATCGCCCCATCCCATCTTGAAATATGCTCCGTACGTTTCATCTTCAAGGGAATACGAGCTTGAGGTTCCTCTGTCAACAGCTACATCAGCAAAGTCTATACCAATAGAACTTGTATCATAAAGCCCGAGATCGTCTGGTGCTATAAGTTCACCCTCTTTTCTGACATTGATAACGATTTCTTCTTCAGCAGCATAGAAGTCTTCTGGTTCATCACTGATGGTTCTGACCTGTACTGTTTCACCGTGATCTCCGGTGTTACTTGTCCAGACATTACCTCTCTCATAGTCGACATCGTATGAGTAGTAGTCATTTGTGCTGATTACTTTATCTCCGTAATCTTCAACTGTAACAAGGTACCATCCAGGTGTAACACCTGATGAAGCTGAGCTTGTTGTAGTCATTGATTCTCCTACTCTGGTTCCTGTCCATCCCCCGCTCCATGTTGAACTGTCTGAGCCGTATCTCCAGTTTCCTTCAAATGAATTCCCATCACTGCTGAGTTTAATTTCCACATCACCTGCATCGTTTGGTTCTGCGTATGAAGGGCTTTCAGACCATGTTCCTATGAATACATCGCCGTTCACAACACCTTCAAGTCTACCTGCATCGTGTGTGTACTCACCATATATCTTGCCGTCTGATTCCCAGAATTCCATGTCACCCCAGTTGGAAGACCATTCACCCACAAAGCTGTGCGATGTGCTTTCGGCTGTGAATCCGCTTTGCGGAGCTGGTGTTTCGTCACTTGTACCTGAGTTTCCGAAATCTGCTTTATGGCTGTCAACAGTTGCACCGTTCAGCAGATCAAATGGTTCTGAAACGGTTGCTCCGTCTATAATTTCAAAGTCTACTGATTCTTCAATGCCTGCGCCACTAATTACCACTCTGTAATCTCCGAGCGGCCAACCGTCATCCGGTTGTTCAAGAATGAAAGTTCCACGTCCAAAGTCTTCTCCGGTTTCAGACTCGAATGTGTAAATTGAATAATCAGATTCAAGGTAAATCCATTCCACACTTATTGTATCGTAATTGAAGTTGTCATAGATGAACCATGCATACAATTCTTCTGAGTCTTTTGAGTATTTGAGTACTTTATCAACAGGTATGAAGTTTACAGTTGATGAAGTCATCATCACTTCAAGGAGTCTTGGTTCTCCGCTGGCTGTCATGTCACCATATTTTTCAGTAACTGCATCCACTATCTGTTGTTCTTCCTCGGTCGCTCCGAAACTTCCGGGTTTGTAGGAGTCACTGATATCAGTACATCCTGAAAGTGCCACAATGCATATTGTGAGCATTGCTACTAATGCTATTAATTTTGTTTTCATTTTTTCCATCCAGCCTAAAATCTACAATATATTACGATATTATTATATAATTACATCAATCTCATTGGATTTCTTAATATTTAAATTTATTAGAATTGGACTGAACCTTATAATTAATAATCATGAATGTTAGCATCTGTGTTAGACTGGAGAAAATTTACTTGAGCAAATTCTAAAATTTGCTATATATCATTTTTACCAGCTGCTCTTCTCTGCTTGCATTGCCGTAGATGTATAATGCAATAAGCAGTAACCACAAATCAGTGAATAAACCAAATACTCCCAATAAAACAGCAATTATCTTTCCAATTAAAACGGCTTTCTCTGTTGCTTTAACATAATCCATAAACAATGAAAGAAAAGCCCTTAGTATTCTTCCTCCATCCATTGGGAATGCAGGAATCAGGTTGAAAAGCCCCATGAAAATATTGACGTATCCCAGAATAAAAAGCATCAATAATGTTGTATTTCCTTCTGTAAAGGATGCAGGGTTTAAAATATAATTCAAAACGAGAAGCAATACTCCAAGTATTATGCTTGAAAGCGGTCCTGCGGCTACAATTACCATTACCTTCAATGGCTCCTTAACCTCTCGATTCATGGAAGCGACTCCTCCAAGCAGATGGAGTCTTATCTCTTTAATACTTCCTCCGAATAGCAGACTGAAATATGAGTGTGCAAGTTCATGTACCAGTACGGATACAAAAAGCAGAATTGCAGTCAGCAATGAAAAAGCATATTTCATTATCTCAGGCTGGACACCTGCGAATCCAAATGGCTGTACATATGAAGAAAAGAACCATGCAAATAAAGGCAGTACAATTAGAAATGAAATGTCTATTTTTATAGGTATTCCAATAATTTTCCCAATTTTGTAAGCCTTACTCATTGTTTCCCCTGAATTTGTATATCATAAAACTCATTCACTCAGCAATTTAAGAATATCGTATTTGGTAACAACACCTGCAACCTGCCCTTTTTCCAGTACGAGTACTGCAGGATGTTTCTCAAGCATATAAGATGCTGTCTTAACATCAGTTCCCGGGGAAAGTGTCGGGAAGGAATCTCCCATAATATCACCTATTTTCATATGTGATACCTCAGATGCTTTTTTGTTAGCCATGGACCTGACGATCATCTCTTCAGATATACTGCCAACTGAAATTCCGTCCTTAATTACAGGTATCTGGGAAATATTGTATTTTTCCATGATGCTGACAGCTTTATCAATACTCTCGTTAGGATCAACAGAAATAAGCTCTCTGTTCATGATGTCCCTGAGGTATATGTCCTCTTTTTCGATATCATTAAAAACATCGATTATTTTCCTGAGAGTTGATAACCTGGGATCCACATCTCCTGCTTCTATTCTTGCAATAAGTGGCTGACTTACTCCTGCACGTTTTGCAAGGTCACTCTGCGTCAGGCCGAGATCAATCCTTTTCTGTTTCAGTTCATCTGGGGACGGCAATTGCATAGTTATTACTCATGGTAATTATCCTATTTAAAATCAATTCAGAAAAGAATACTGAAGAAAACAGTGAGTTTTAATTAAAAAGTAGAATAAGGATGAGTAAAATGAGGAAACAGGATTATTCTCCCATTCCTCCGGTCATTTCAAAAGTTTCACCGTTCTCGTCCGTCATAGTCATTTTTCCGTCCATGAATTTCATTTCTGACAGGACATTGCCATCCTCATCATAATAAGTCATGATGAAGCTTTCATCATCATCATTAATCGGAGTGTACATCTCCATTTTAGCTACTTCTCCATCTTCGGCGTTTATATCAGCAACCATGTGGCACATTTCTACTCCTTCTATGACTTCAGTACCTACAATTTCCATAACCATGCCTTCACCGGTGTTTGGATTGCTCATTGTGATGGTTGAACCTACAGGGCAGACTTCATCTTCTGAACCTTCTGTGTAGGTAATATCCACATCATTACCTTCTTCATCCTGAACAGTAATTGTCTCTTCTTTATCGCTACATCCGGATACTGCAAGGGACAGTACCAGCAACAAAATGAATATCATAAATTTATTTTTCATAATATACCACCTTTCTATTAGAACTAGCAAGTGTCGTAACTTAAATTTATCGTTTTGTCATTACATTCGTTATTACACTTTTTAGTTGAAAAGAGTGAACAGGCCAGCTATGTAGCCCACATAAACTCCAAGGATAACTCCACCTTCCCATCTTTCCAGTTTTTTCCCTGTGATACCAAAAATTATCAGAATCAGCATCAATGCGATCATTATCGGAAAATCATAATTCAATGACTGTGAAAGTATTGTGAGAGGTCTTATCTGCGAAGATGCTCCAAGGATGAGTGCAATGTCCATTGTATTGGCACCGAGTATGTTTCCTATTGATATGTCCTGATGTCCTTTTAAGGTAGCTGAAACTGCGGTAATTAATTCAGGAAGGGATGTTCCAAGTGCCACCAGTGTAAGAGCTATAATCATTTCAGGAATACCGAGCCATTCTGCAATGGTAATTCCCGCATCAACAAGTATTCTACTGCCGATTACTACAAATAACGCACCAGTTATGAAAAGAACAATATCTTTTTTTAAGTCACTTAGAGGCACTTTTTCCCTGAGCTCTTCATTACCGTCAAAGACTGCACGTTGAAGACGGAAATTATAATACATGAATCCAACGAACACAAGCAACAGGAGTATCCCGTCAAAAGAGCTTACCACACCATCATATGAAACTGCTAACAACAGCAAGGCAGAACCAATCATGAATCCGCCTTTGCGTGTAAAGCCATGAAGTTCTATAGGTATTGCCTTAATGGCAATTACCGTGCCAAGTACAAGTCCTATGTTACAGATTGCAGAACCGACTGCATTTCCTACAGTCATTTCAACGTGATCAAGATAGGCTGCCATGGCAGAAACTGTAAATTCCGGTGCAGTGGTTGCAAAGCTGACAATGGTAGCGCCAATTATTATTTTAGGGATGCCGCTTTTTTCAGAAATAGTTACGGCAGATTCCACAAACCAATCTGCTCCTTTTGTGATCATCACAAGGCTTACCAGCAATAATACAACCGTTACAAGCATGAGGGTCATTATATATTTCCATGTGATTTAAACATGAGTGAAAATAGTGATTAACCTGTAAATAAAAAAAGAAAATAAACAATAGCTTATACTATTGTTTTTACTGTTTTTTCCTACTACTAATCAGAGCAAGTCCCATAATGGCAAGCATTGGGGTAGCTATTGTAGGGAATTCCGGTATTTCGGTCTGTGATACAGGAAGTTCATTGTTGCTTTCTTCATTTGTTGCAGGGCCTGTTGAAGTTATAGCTCCCACTGCATCCATGTCAGCACCTTCGTATGAGCTACCAATATTAAGTCCTGTGTAGTCCACAATTTTGACGTAACTGTATTTTTCTCCGTATTTAACTCCCGCAACAGAGTCAATATCAAAGAAGCTTTTTCTGTTTCCGGTTCCTACCCTAATCCATTCATTTCCATCCACGCTGATAAATACCTCTACTATTTCCTGGGCAGAAGTTCCGGCTTCATAAACTACCAGATCGTCCTGTTCATCTCCTGAACATGTAAGAGCATTATCTGTAAATTTAAGAACCACAGAACCATAGGCTCCGAGACTCACGGATTTCCTGTCAGGAATTCCAAGTATCCGGCTGATGTTCCCATCTTCTGCACCACCATTTAATTGATATTCCACAATTTCATCTGCAAAAGAAGAGTCTCCTGAGCTAAACTCAACTCCACTGTAGGTTTGCCCTGATACTGTGCTCACCAGCATGCAGGAAATAATCATAGTACCAACTACCAATAACAAATTTTTTCCGTGTTTAATAAGTAACCACCTTCTAGTTTTACTGTGTACCAGAAATTAATTTTGACTGGCTAAAGTGATTACTGAACTATATTGTTCTTAAGCTTTGCTAAATTATTTTATTATAATTCAAAACAAATCTATGGTTAATTTGATAATATTTTCAAATCCAATATTCATTACTCCAGTCCAAGTACAGTAACCGCAGTTACGATCATTATTCCCAGTCCGACCATGCGCACTGAGTGTTTGATCATGCTCTGCTTTGCAAGTTTTCCAGAGTACACTCCAAGTACTGAGAGCACTGATATACTCAATACCACTGCCACTTCAAGTGAGTATTCGTCCAGAAGAAGGAAAGGAAGTATTGGTACCAATGAGCCGCAGAAACTTGCTCCGCCGTGGAATATGGAATCGCTCCATATTTTCTTTTTAGTTTCTTCTTCTATTTTTGTCCTGTTAAGACTTCGAAGAAGTGGTTTTTCCAGTTCTGCCAGTTTGCCAAACTCCACTGCACTTTCAGCAAGATATGATCCGACTCCGTTTGTGAGTGCCAGGGCAACAGCTCCTCCAAGTGCGGCATTAATAACAATTGCCGGGTCATCTGCCACATGTGATGTACCTATGACAACACCAAGAATAGCCAGTATGCCATCGATACTTCCTAATATAATGTAGCGCCCATGCTCGGTTTTCAATTTAAAACGTTTAAACTTTGAAATACTTTTGTAGTTCATAATTATCTTAAATCCTTATCAGACTATAGATACACACAAAGCTTTTTTTCTTTTTCGGACTATTTCAGGATACTGGCAAGGTTAAGCTTATAGCAGATGATAAAAATACACGACAGACAACTCACACAGGAATGGTCCGATGAAAGTTCACCCAAGATGTTCATATTGCCTGTTATCCCGGGTTCACCAGGAAGCAGAACTGTCAACTGATAACGAAGAGCTGATCCAGAAAGCAATTCTCGGAGGAATAAAAACGCTCAATTCACTCTATGAGCCGGGAATGCCTGCGGCAGAACTATCCACTCCCATGCACAGGAAAGCCTACGAAATTCTGGATGATAATGATCCGTACAAAAGCATGAAAGAACTCAGTAGCAAGACCGCTGAAAGGTTCATGCCTGTAATACGCTCTCATGTTTTCAACGGTGAAGGGGATGATATTGCTACATTTAAACGCGCAGTGCTTGCGGCAGTCATTGGTAACTATTTTGACTATGGTGTAATGGGTCTTGAAGTTCCTATTGATGTTTTCGATGAAACATTTAAGGACCACTTCGAGCGTGGCCTGGACATAGATGATACAGACAGGATGCTGGATAAACTCAGCAATGTTGTCTATCTTGCAGATAACTGTGGTGAGATTCTTATTGACACTCTTGTTTTTGAGATTATTAAAAAAATGGGCGGAAAAATCACTCTCGTTGTAAGGGGTGCACCAATACTCAACGATGTGACCATGGAAGAGATTGAGGAGTTTGGAATTGCAGACAAAGTCGACCGTGTTCTGACAACCGGGTCCAATGCAATAGGTGTTCGCCTTCAGGAAGCTCCTGAGGAACTTAAGGATGCACTGGACAATGCTTCACTTATCATCAGTAAAGGCATGGCAAATTACGAGACCATGTCAGAAGAGAGTTATAGACCAATCGCATATTTACTAAAGGTGAAGTGTGACCCGGTGGGAGAAGATATCGGGGCTCCAAAGGGCTGTTCTGTAGCCCGTTTATTTGAGTAAGCATTTAAAGAGGGAATAAGTATGTGTGAGCTAAAGGTCATCCTCATTGACGGTGAGAACCGTGATGTAGTTATGGAATCGGTAACAAGACTTGTTGTTGAAGGTGATTCCGTTACAGTCTACGGTATATTTGGAGAGAGCGAGACTGTAAAAGGGTCTGTAAAAGAGATCAATTTTGGAACTGGTGAAGCTACACTTCACAAATGATTTTAATATACATAAAAGACATTGTATATTTAAGTGAATTTAAGATTCCATTCACAATTATTGAGGTACTAATATTAAAATTAAGGACGAAAAGATAGGAAGGAACTAATATGTCAAAAGTAAAAGTTGCAATAAATGGATATGGTACAATTGGTAAACGTGTTGCTGATGCTGTTACCATGCAGGATGACATGGAAATAATAGGCATTGCAAAGACAAGACCAAATTATGAGGCTTTCGTTGCACATGACAAAGGTTACAATGTCTATACCTTAGCTGACAGGGTAGATGACATGAAGAAGGCAGGAATTCCTGCTGCAGGTTCAATCGATGACATGATCGCAGAAGCAGATGTCGTTGTTGACTGTACTCCAGGTGGAATCGGTGAAAAGAACAAGGCTCTTTATGAGAAAGCAGGCGTTAAGGCAATGTGGCAGGGCGGCGAGAAACATGAACTTGCAGGTTGCTCATTTAATGCTGAAGCTAATTATGAAGAAGCACTCGGCAGGGATTTTGTAAGAGTTGTTTCCTGTAATACAACAGGTCTGTGCAGGGTAATCTATCCTCTTGATCAGGAATATGGTGTAAAGAAGGTAAGAGTAACACTCATGAGAAGGTCTGCAGATCCAAATGATGTAAAGAACGGTCCTATTAATGCTATTGTTCCAAACCCAATCAAGCTCCCTTCACACCACGGTCCGGATGTAAAGTCCGTAATTCCACACATCAATATCACATCAACAGCTGTAAAACTTCCAACAACGCTTATGCACCTTCACACCCTGAACATCGAGATGGAAAAGGACTGCAGTACTGAAGATGTGAAGGCACTTCTTGCAAAACAGCCACGTGTAAGGATGATTGGACAGGGCATTGGTTCTACTGCTGAAATCATGGAGCTTGGAAAGGATATGGGACGTCCAAGAGGCGACATGTGGGAGAACTGTATCTGGGAAGAATCTGTTACGATGTATGAAGGTGAACTGTACTTCTTCCAGGCAATTCACCAGGAGTCTGATGTAATTCCAGAGAATGTCGATGCTATCCGTGCATTGACAGAGATCGAGACAGACGGTGCGAAGTCCATAGCAAAGACCAACAAGGCAATGGGACTTTAATTTCGTCACTACTTTACAGATTACATGCACTCCGGCAATGAATTCCTGGAACTGAGTGAAAGGATAGCAAAAGCAGTGCATGTGTCTGTCAGGGATATTGTCGGCACAGATGAGGCCGGCAAGATCCTTTACATGGGTGCCGATGGTACACCTACGAAACTCATTGATGACGTTTCGGAAAAAGCTATTTTTGAAGTTCTGGGAAAGGAAGACAGTCCTTTCAGAATTATCAGTGAAGAGGCCGGGGAGAAGATTGTAGGTCATTCTCCAGAGCTTCCTGATTTGACACTTATAATCGATCCGATAGACGGTACGTACAATGCCGTGCAGGGTATTCCTTTTTATAGTATTTCACTTGCCATAGCTTCAACTGACCTTAATGATATAATATTCGGGTATGTCCGAAATCTTGCCAATGGGGATACATTTTATGCAGAACATGGTAAAGGGGCTTATTTCAATGGGACAAAACTGAAAACATCCGATAATTCTGATATTCGGAAATTCTGTGTCAGTGTTTATGGTTACAGGCAAAATATTTCTGCTGCTTCATGCCTTTCTGGGAATGTGAGGCGAATCAGGTCACTGGGTAGTGTGGCACTTGAGTTGTGTTATGTTGCAGCAGGAAAAATTGATGCTTTTGCAGATGTCAGGGGTACCATGCGTATGACTGATATTGCGGCCGGTAAACTCATGATAGAGGAAGCCGGTGGAACTGTCACCGATGGGAACGGTTACCCTTTAAAGTTAGAAAACCAATTATTAAGCAGGGTTTGCGTGATAGCATCCAACGGACTTGCACATGATAGTATCTTAAAGCTTTCAACAGGGATAACAAATGAAGGTAAGTAAAATAGGTATTGTATCGCGATTTGACCAGCAGGATGCTCTTGATATGGTCAGGAAGATCTATGATGAGTTTAACTCAAAAGTGGAGATCTTCTTTTCACCAAAAACCGGTCAGCATCTGGGTATAACTGATAATTGTCTTCCGGTTGAGCAGATGCAGAATGCAGGTGTACAGCTTATCATCTCAGTTGGTGGTGATGGTACAGTGCTTCGCAACATTTCAAAGATGGAAGATCCTCTCCCGGTTCTGGGCATAAATCTGGGTACACTGGGTTTTCTGGTGGATGTTCCTCCTGAAGATGCTATTAAAGACATTGCTGATGTTCTTAAAGGTTTTAGTTACACGGAGCGTTCACGCCTGAGTGTTTATTTGAACGGTAAAAGGTTACAGGATGCAACAAATGAGATCGTTCTCATAACAGCAAGACCGGCAAAGATTCTTACTTTCAGGATTGCAGTTGATGAATCGGAAATTGAGGATATGAGGGCTGATGGTATTGTAGTTGCAACACCAACAGGTTCAACGGCTTATGCAATGAGTGCAGGAGGGCCAATTGTAGATCCACGAGTGGATGCATCAATAATTGTGCCAATTGCACCTTTTAAGCTTTCAGCAAGACCCTGGATAGTACCCGGTAACAGCAGTATTAAAGTTGAGATGACAATTCCTGAAAAGGAAGCTGCACTGGTAATTGATGGCCAGCATTCCTACAACATGGTGGAGAATGATCTTGTTACGGTTACAAGGGCTGAGAATCCTGCAAGGTTTGTGAGCAGCTCTATTAACGGGTTCTATGAAAAGGTGCAGAGTAAACTATCATGAGGTTTAAGATTGCGCAACCTTTAATGTGATTCCTGGTTTAAATGAAAATACACAAAATCAGCATAAAATTGCCTTCTAATTTCTTAATAAACATTGCTCTTGAACATTTGTGGAAAAAGAAGAAATTATCTTAAAAAACCTAACAGTTATATAATGGAACTGGAAATTGACCAGCAATCAAAGGAGTCAGATGCATGTCAGAAAATAAAGATTACTCAAGAAACAAGCTTATGGATTATTTGAACTTGCCACCTCTTGATATTGAGATATGTGATGTGACACTCAGGGACGGTGAGCAGACACCGGGAGTGGTCTTTACAAGGGAGGAAAAAATTGCCCTTGCTACAAAGCTTGACTCAGTTGGCGTTGATATTATAGAAGCAGGCTTCCCTGTTGTCTCAGCTGGTGAGAAAGAAATAGTCAAGGAAATAGCCAATATGGGTCTTAATTCCAGGACATGCTGTCTTTCAAGATCAAGGGTAAGTGATGTTGAAGTTGCTGTTGACTGTGATGTTGATTTTATCAGTATATTTATTGCAATGTCAGATCTTCACCTGAAACATAAATACCATAAAAGCTGCGAGGAAATGTTCTCTGCTGCAATGGAAGCTGTCCAGTATGCAAAGGACCATGGTGTTGGTGTGAGATTTGCAGCGGAAGACGGTACAAGAACTGATATTGAAGTTCTTAAAAAGGCATTCAAGGCCGCCGAAGAATACAAAGTTGATTATGTGAGTATTGCAGATACCATTGGTATTCTCAATCCCAGCAGTACATATTATCTTGTTAGTGAAATCAAAAAAGCTGTAAATACTCCTATCTGTATCCACTGTCACAATGATCTTGGAATGGCAACTGCAAATACTCTTGCTGCAGCGGAGGCGGGTGCAAAGCAGCTTCATACAACTGTAAATTCGATTGGTGAGCGTGCAGGTAATGCTTCGCTTGAAGAAGTTCTGGTTGCACTCAGGGTACAGTATGGAATTGACAGGTATGATACTACTAAACTGACAGAGCTGTCAGAAATGGTGAACCAGTATTCCGGGCTTAAACCTTCGGTTACCAAGGCGATTGTTGGTGAACATGCATTTTCACATGAATCAGGCATTCATGTTTGCGCTATTCTTGAAGAACCACGTACTTATGAACTGTTCAGTCCTGAAATGGTAGGTGGAAAACGCCATCTTATAGTGGGCAAACACACAGGTATGAAAGCCCTGAAAGGTATTGTTGAAGAAATGGGACATACGCTTTCCAATGAGGAACTTACCGTACTTCTTGACAGGATTAAGAACTGTACTGAAACCAAGCATGGAATTTCCCCTTCCAGGCTGGAAACTATGATCAATGAAACTAAAAATCAGTAAAAAGCATTAATAGTCAATTAATGCTTCATTTTTTCTACGGGAATTCTGGCCGACATCATTGTTGTTGTTAAACTCAATGTCGTCATCATCTTCATCCTCAAAATGTGAATCATCGTAATAATTCATTTCGTCGTTTTCCAGTAAGATGACATAATCAGCTGAATTTCTAAGAGCAGTGGAAAATCCCGGTTCAACGCCAAAAATGATTGTTTCTTTTCCATGTTCGTTGGCTTTGTTCAGAAGAGGTTTGAAATCTGCGTCCCTTGTTACAAGTGCCATTGTGTCAATAGTGGGATTGTAGACGAGTTCCATTCCTTCTACAGCAAGCCTTACGTCCACATCGCTTGAACATATGATTGGTTCAAATCCGTTGTTCTCAATTGCTTCCACAAGTTTGTCAGATGCGTACTGGTTCAGGAATACTCTCCCAATTTTAACATTTCCGTATTCTTTCAGTACATCCCTGATCTCTTCTAGATTTACGTTGAACTCCTTTCGGAGCACGTTAGGACCGTCAACAAGAAGCCCGATACTTCTTCTTCCGGTTTCCTTTTTTGTACTAAGATATTTGACTATTGAATTAAGTCCGGTTTTAACATTGGCCATGATGCCTCGCTATAATTGTAATATGAATGATTATGAGTAATGCTCGTTATCGGAAGATCATTTTCCGATAATTTATGGTAATATATACCAGGTTGATATTGGTAATTTATAACTGTTAATAATGGGGATAACATCTAATAGAATATAATAATTACTGATGTGGCCATATGATGGCACTGTTGAATATAAGTTTACTAAAGTGTTATCCGCTTTGCAGCAAGAGGCAGATCTTAATTATCTATAATCTCCGCCAGATAATGCTTTTTGATACTTGACCGCGACCTTCTTTCATCACCAAGGATGAAGTAGTTTACAAACCTCCCACTCATTCTTTTTCTTGTAAAAAGAATTTCACCGCCATCTTTTATAAACGTATCCATCACTTCTTCAAACTGGGCTTTTTCCATATCAGAAAGTTCAATAAGACTTTCACCATCCAGAAGCCAGTTGTAGACTCTGAGCAGGTGGACTTCCCTCACTCTTTTCAGGCCATCGGTATCTTTAAAATCATCTACATATACAGATCTTTTAAGTTCAGGTGACCAGCCGGCAAGCTTTTCCTGCATGTCAATAAATTGAATGGGTATTGTCTCACCTTCTTCAGGTCTTGGAAAAACCCTGGCAAGGTGTGAGGCTGCAGCCAACAGTATCACCTTCTGTAATATGTGTCATTGTAGTTATATCGATTTTGTGCTCTCTTTATCCTGCTTCCCATGAGAAGTCCCACAAGGGCTCCACTAAGATGTGCCGTGTGAGCAACCATGTCATTTGACCCAAGCAGGAGGAAGTCTAAGAGTATGAAGAGTATCAGTGCATGTGTGATCTGCATCGGAATGAAATATACATATACTCTTATATCCGGTGCTATGAGCGCAAGCGCTGCAAATATTCCCATAATTGCACCACTGGCACCTACTACTGGTGTATAAGGACTACTGCTGGTTAAAGTATATGCAATAGCAGCTACCAAGCCTGCGGTGAAATACACGTAAAGGAATATTTTCTTACCGGCTCTTCTTTCCATTTCCGGTCCGAAAAAGAACAGTACAAGCATGTTGAAGAAAAGGTGAGTGAAACCGGAATGCACAAACATATGTGTTACAAGTGTCCAAGGCCTTTGTAATACAAATGCCGGTACAAGCTGTAATAGCTGCATGTATCCTGATATGAATATCTGCAGGATAAACGAGAAAATACACAGGTAAATGATGGCCATTGCAGGACTGTTTTTCATGGAATACTTTATATTACTTCCAACTCCTCTGACTGCGCTCCTGGCCGCATATTTAGCAGTGCTTTTTAAAGCATCCTTAAATATGTCATCGGTACTGTCAGTTCCATAAGCAGAACTTCCGTTGCTATATCCTTCTTTTTTTAGCTGTTCAAGGCCTTCGCATGCATGTTGCTCAGGTAGTCTGTGTCTTGAACAAAATGTTTTTCCGCAAAAACGACATTTAAAGGGTATTGCCTCTTCCTTGCCACATATCCAGCATTTTTTGTCCAAATGATTCACCGTGATTAAATGCTCCTTCATGGTAGAACGGCATTAAATAAAACCATTTCCTAAAAATACGCGATAGTAGGGCATTGGTATGTCAAGAATAATCGTGACAGTTATCGGAACACTTATATGTTAAAATCGTATATTGTTGTCACTTATTACTCATATGTACGTATATATCTTTTTGACCGGACTCATGATGTGAAACATTGAATGAATGGTAACAAATAATCATGATAGATTCCGGAAACTTTTTTATAGGGGATGGTGTTATTAGAACATCCTACACTACAGTTTCAAAAATATTACGAATTTAGAGATAATTCATAATAAATCATAAAATAGTGTTTTTTAGTAGCACTTCGACATCTACAAAGGAGGACAAAACAAACATGAGCGACTTAGAAGCTGGACAATTTTCTATTGATGATTTGGAAAATGTTCAGATTACAATCGGTAAGATCGTAGGTGCCATTGAGAAAAAGGCAAAAGAAGAAGGGGTTGAGGTAGGTCCAACTCCAAAGCCGGGCATCTCAGGTCTGAGAGACTGGGACTACACACTTCTGTCCCGTTACCAGCCAGTTTACACACCAGTCTGTGACCAGTGTTGTTACTGTACCTTTGGTAAATGTGACCTTTCAAACAACAAGGAAGGTGCATGTGGTATCAACATGGAAGCACACCAGGCACGTGAGACACTTCTCAGGGTAATTACCGGTGCTGCAGCACACGCAGGACACGGACGTCACATCCTTCACCACCTGATTCATCTTTATGGTGAGGACAAGCCAATAGAAGTTGGTCCATCAAACCTGATTGCACCAAATACACAGGCTGTAACAGGTATTAAGCCAGAGACGCTTGGTGACCTTGAAGAAGTAATGGACTATGTTGAGGAACAGCTCACACAGTTGCTCGCAACCATCCACGCAGGTCAGGAAGGAGCAGCAATCGATTTCGAGTCAAAGATTCTCCACGGTGGTATGCTTGACCACGTAGGTATGGAAGTATCCGACCTTGCACAGATATCATGTCTTGGAATGCCAAAGTCAGATCCTGAGGCTCCCCTTGTAGAGATTGGAATGGGTTGCATTGACTCAAGCAAACCGGTGCTTGTTGTTATCGGTCACAATGTAGCAGGTGTTACTAACATTATGGATTACATACACGACCACGGTCTTGAAGACAAGATGGAGCTTGCAGGACTTTGCTGTACTGCAATTGACATGACACGTTACCAGACAGATCAGGGCCAGAAACCACAGGCTAAGGTCATCGGTACCCTTGCAAAGGAACTCAAGATGATAAGGTCCGGTGTGCCTGATGTTATTGTTGTTGACGAACAGTGTGTCAGGGCAGATGTCCTCGATGAGGCAAAGAAGCTCTCTATTCCTGTAATCACCACTAACGAAAAGATTATGTACGGTCTGCGTAACAGGTCAAACGACAGTGCTGCAGATATCATTGAAGACCTTTCAACTTTCAAAGAGCCAGGAGCACTTATTCTTGACTTCGATGTACTCGGAGAAGTTGCACCTGAACTTGCTATCAAGATGTCAAAGATACGCGAGGAAATGGGTATCAAGGCACTTCCAGGCGATGACGAACTTCAGGAACTTTCCGCAAAGTGTGTCCAGTGTGGCGCTTGTGAGATGGATTGTCCTGACAACCTCCCGATCATGGAGGCAATGAGAGCAGGTGTTGACAAGGACTTCAGCAAGTTTGAGTACCTGCATGACAAGTGTATTGCCTGCGGACGCTGTGACCAGGCATGTCCAAAGGATATTCCTGTACTTAATATGATAGAGAAGGCATCCCAGAAACTCATCCGTGAGGAGAAGGGCCTTATGCGTGCAGGAAGAGGTCAGATTAGTGACCCTGAAATCCGTGAGGAAGGTGTCAACCTTGTACTGGGAACAACACCAGGTATTGTTGCAATGGTAGGGTGTTCCAACTATCCTGATGGTACAAGAGACCTTTACACAGTAGCAGATGAGATGCTCAAGAGGAACTACATCGTTGTAATGTCAGGATGTTCTGCAATGGACCTTGGTATGTACAAGAACGAAGACGGTGAGACTCTCTATGAGAAGTATCCTGCAAAGTTCCTTGCCGGTAACCTCATTAACGTAGGTTCATGTGTTTCAAACTCGCACATCACAGGAACAGCAATTAAGGTAGCTGCTATTTTTGCTCAGAGGAACGTTTCAGGTAACTACGAAGAAATTGCTGATTACATCACAAACCGTATCGGTGCTGTTGGTGTTGCATGGGGAGCATACTCCCAGAAGGCAGCATCCATTGCATCAGGATGTAACAGACTCGGTATTCCTGTAGTAGTTGGACCACACGGTTCCAAGTACAGAAGAGCTCTTATTGGTAAACCTTACCAGGAAGATGACTGGAAGGTATACGATGCAAGAGACGGTTCGGAGATGCCAATTCCTGCAGCACCAGAGTTCCTGCTTACAACAGCAGAATCCATTGAAGAGCTGCTCCCAATGCTTGCAAAGAACTGTATCCGTCCATCCGATAACAACATGGGTAGGATGATCAAACTCACTCACTACATGGAACTAAGCCAGAAGTATCTCGGTCACAGGCCTGACGACTGGTACAAGTTTGTAAGGACAGAGACAGACCTTCCGCTTGCAAAGCGTGAAGAGCTTCTTAAGATCCTTGAGGCAGACCATGGATGGGAGATTGACTGGAAGCGTAAGAAGATCCTTTCAGGACCAACAATGAAATCCGATGTTTCATCCCAGCCTACAAATGTAAAGAGACTCTGCAAGGGGGAATGCTAAATGGTGGATACAACTAAAAACACCCAGATATATGCAACATGGGGACGAAATGTAGCAAAACCTGTCAACCCAAATGTAGCAGGAAAGCTTATTACCAAGGCTAAGAGACCTCTTATGGTAGTAGGATCTGAGATCCTGAAAGATGAGAAACTTGTCGAGAAAACAATTGCAATTGCAAGAAAGGGTGTTCCGGTAGCAGCTACCGGACATTCCATCACTGCACTTGTTGACAAGGACATCGGTGCAAAATATATCAATGTCCACTCACTTGGCCACTTCCTTGGTGACAAGAACTGGGGCGGTCTTGACGGGCAGGGTTCCTATGATACAATTCTTTTTATCGGTCACAAAAAGTACTATCTTAATCAGGTACTTGCCGGTATCAAGAACTTCACAGATCTGAAGACCATAGCTATCGAGAGAAATTTCATGCAGAATGCAACACTGTCTTTCGGAAATCTTAAACCGGAAGTCTATCTCGAGGCGCTTGACGAATTTATTGATAATTTATAATTTAACTTTAAGGTGACAATACGGAGAACTAATCATGGCAGATGAATTCCCTTTTGAAATATCTCCTATGTTTGAAGGAGAGAGGATTAGAAAAGACGGTATGCACGTGGAACTCGGTGGACCTAAATCCAAAGGATTTGAGCTTGTAAGAGCAGCTGAGATGAGCGAAGTTGAGGATAACAAGTTCACACTTATCGGTCCGGACCTTTCAGACATGGAAGAAGGTTCAAGATATCCTCTTGCAATGGTCTACAAGATCGCAGGAGAGCTTGTAGAAGCTGATCTTGAGTCAATTGTTGAAAGAAGGAACCACGAATTCCAGAACTATATACAGGGTTTCATGCACCTTAACCAGAGAGACGATGTCTGGATGAGGGTAAGCAAGGACGCTGTTGCAAAGGGCATGACATCCTTCGAGTCCGTTGCAAAGGCTATTATGATGCTCTTTAAGAACGAGCTTCCATTCATAGAGGCTGTAGAGGCTATCTACATCACAGATGAAGCTGAGATCGACAAGGAGATCGACAACGCAAGAGCAGTCTACAAGGCAAGGGATGAAAGGACCCGTGACCTTCATGATGAGGATGTCGACACATTCTACGGATGTACCCTTTGTGCATCATTCGCTCCTACCAATGTTTGTGTAGTTACCCCTGACAGGATCTCACTTTGTGGTGCTATCAACTGGTTCGATGGAAGGGCAGCTGCAAAGGTAGACCCTGAAGGTCCTCAGTTTGCAATTCCAAAGGGAGATGTCATTGACGCAGAATCCGGAGAATACACCGGTGTCAATGAAGCAGCAAAGAGACTTTCAAGCGGTGAATATGACCGTATAAAGCTCCACTCATTCTTTGAATACCCACACACATCCTGTGGATGCTTCGAAGTAGTAGGTTTCTACATACCAGAAGTAGACGGTATCGGATGGGTAGACAGGGACTTTGCAGGTACAGCACCAAATGGTCTCCAGTTCTCAACCATGGCAGGACAGACCGGTGGAGGTAAGCAGGTAGTAGGTTTCCTTGGAATCGGTGTTAATTACTTCCGTTCACCAAAGTTCATCGAAGCTGATGGTGGCTGGGACAGAGTTGTATGGATGCCAAAGATGCTCAAGGACAAGGTACTTAACGATATTCCTGAAGAGATGCGTGACATGGTTGCAACCGAAGAGGATGCGGCAGATGTAGAGAGTCTCAGAAACTTCCTCAAGGAAAAGAATCACCCAATTCTTGAGAGATGGGTAGAGGAAGAAGAGGAAGCACCGGAAGAGGAAGAAGCAGCTGAATCAGCTCCACAGGCTGGATTTGCACCACAGATGCAGATGCCAACCAACTTCATGCCTTCCATGCCAATGATGAGCGGCGGTGGATCCGGCGGTGTTAAGATCGTCCTTAAGAATGCAAAAGTAAGCATTGAGAAAGTTATCATTAAGAAACAGGACTAAGAGAGGTCTTCTGTGGCTAAGATAATTGCAGTGACAGGTAAAGGCGGAACAGGGAAGACGGCAACGACCAGTCTTCTCATTCGTCAACTTACAAAGGGTGACAAGGTAGTCCTTGCCGTTGATGCGGACCCTGATACCAATCTCCCGGAAACTCTCGGGTGTGATACCACCAAAACAATTGGTGACATAAAAGAGTACATGCATGAGGAACGTGATAACCTTCCTCCTGACATCAACAAGGAATCCATACTGGAAGGAAAACTCTATGAGATCCTTGAAGAAATGCCAGGATATGACCTGCTGGTCATGGGAAGGCCTGAAGGTTCTGGATGCTACTGTTATGTTAACAACCTGCTTCGTGGTATCATGAACAAGCTTGTAACAAACTATGACGTACTCATCATCGATGCTGAAGCCGGTCTGGAACATTTCAGCAGGAAAATCTTCAGGAACGTAGATGATCTTGTGGTTGTTACAGATGGTTCACGCAGGGGTCTTAGGACTGCTGAGCGTATCAGGGAACTTGTTAACGAGCTGGAAACCGATGTTTCCAACATTTACGTTATTGCAAATAAGGTCACAGATGCAAACCGTGAGAGGATCTCCAGTACTGCTGAAGAACTCGGTCTTGAATTAATAGGAATGATCCCTGTGGATGAGATGATCGTGGAAAGAGATCTCGCCGGGGAACCTTTATTTGATCTTCCTGACGATTCCGTTGCAGTACAGGAAGTTGAGAAGATCGCTCAGAAACTTGGTTTGTAACAAATTTATCATTAGGTGGAATGCACATGACAAAGAAAATGAAATTATCACAGCTCAGTGATATTTTGCAGGACCTCGATGTGGAGTCACTTGAAGGTGTGACCATCGAAGGTGACATCGAGCTTAATATCACAGGCGGTGGAGGTCTTAATCCTGCACTCGCTTATGCACTGGGAAATGAGATCTCCCAGATATCCCTGCACATGGCCAACATCGGAAGGATGCTTGGATTCCCTGCTGAACAGTTGTTCGCATCTGCTTTCGGAATGGGAGAGATGCCACAGCCAGAAGCACTTCCAACTTCTCCGAAGATACAGGAACTCCTTGCTTCCAAATTTGAGGTTGCAAAGGTAGACAACTGGAAGAACCCAATACAGGAAGTAACACTTGGTGCAACATCAGGTGACGGTGGAACGAGAAAGAGCACCGTGACCATTGGTGGAGAGAACGCACTTCCATATTACTTCGATGCAGAAATGCCACACAGAAACTACGTCACAATGGACGTTTTCGACATGCCAATAGGTATGGCTAAGGCAGTAAAAGGCAACTACGAGGATGTTATCAACGACCCTGCAGAATGGGCAAAGAAGGTCGTGCGTGACTTTAACGCAGATATGGTAACAATTCACTTAATTTCAACTGACCCGCTCATCAACGACACTCCTGCAAAGGAAGCAGCAAAGGTTGTCGAGGATGTTCTTCAGGCAGTTGACGTACCAATCGTTATCGGTGGTTCAGGCAACCCTGAGAAGGACCCTGAAGTACTCGAGAAGGCAGCAGAAGTTGCAGAAGGAGAAAGAGTACTCCTTGCATCCGCAAGTCTGAACCTTGACTATGAGAGGATTGCAAAGGCAGCCATGGACTACGGACACAATGTACTTTCCTGGACACAGCTTGAGATCAACGCTCAGAAAGAGCTTAACAGGAAGCTTATGAAGCAGTGTAATGTCCCAAGAGAAAGAATTGTAATGGACCCAACCACAGCAGCACTTGGTTATGGTCTTGACTACGCTTACACTAACATGGAGCGTATAAGACTTGCAGGTCTTATGGGCGACGACGAACTGACATTCCCAATGTCATCCGGTACCACCAACGCATGGGGTGCTCGTGAGGCATGGATGGTCTCATCCCCGCTTAACCAGGACTCTGACTGGGGACCAAGGGAGTACCGTGGACCTATCTGGGAAATTGTCACAGGTCTTGCACTCTCACTTGCAGGTAACGATATGTTCATGATGATGCACCCAACATCTGTACAGGTGCTCAAGGAAATTACACAGACACTCTACGGTTCCATCGAGTCCGAAGAGATAGACATCACCAATTGGATTGGAGCGGAGGTGTGATAAATGAAAATTAACAGTCCACTGGAAGCTTACAAATTCCTGCCAGCTACTAACTGTGGTGAATGTGGTGAAGCTACGTGTATGGCTTTTGCAGCACACCTTATCGACAGGTCACACAAACTTACTGACTGTAAGCCAATCCTTGAAGCTAAATTCAAGAAGAAGTACGAAGAGCTCGATGCACTCCTTGCTCCTGAGATCAGGGAAGTTGAGATTGGTGTCGGTGACAAGATAGCAAAGATAGGTGGAGACGATGTTCTCTACAGGCACAAGCTTACATTCTTCAACCAGACACAGTTTGCATATGATGTAACTGACAGCATGGATGAGAAGGACCTCGTGGAGAGGGTAAAATACATCCAGGACTTCAAGAAGTTCTATGTAGGAAACTTCCTCACCGTAGACATGATTGCAGTACGTTGCACATCCAAAGACCCTGCTAAGTTTGCAGCAGCAGTTAAGAAGGTAGTTGAGACAACAGACCTGCCAATCATTCTCTGTTCATTTGATCCTGCAGTCTTAAAGGCTGGTCTTGAAGTTTCAAAGGACAGGAACCCACTGCTCTACGCAGCAAACAAGGACAACTGGAAGGAAGTCGGGGATCTCGCACTTGAGTACGATGTACCTGTAACACTCTTTGCACCAGATGACCTTGACATGCTCAAGACACTGGCAAAGACATTTGCAGAAATGGGTACTGAGAAACTTGTACTCGATCCGGGAACATTCCCAACCGGCAAGCAGCTCAAACAGACACTTACCAATTTCCTCAAGGTTCGCAGGGCTGGAATTGACGGTGACCGCGAGATCGCTTACCCAATTATGGCAGTTCCATTCACAGCATGGATGGCACACGATGACCCTGTAAGCGCATCTTACTGGGAAACAGTGGTTGCTTCAGTATTCACCATCAAGTACGGTGACATAATGATCCTCCACAGCACAGAGCCATATGCAATGCTGCCTGAACTGCACATCCGTGACACAATCTATACTGACCCAAGAAAGCCGGTCACAGTAGATCCGGGTATGTACAAGGTAGGAGAACCAACCGCAGATTCACCAGTTCTCGTTACAACCAACTTTGCTCGCACATACTACACAGTAGAGAGTGATATCGCATCCAACAAGATCGACTGTTTCCTCTGGGCAATTGATACCGACGGTATCGGTGTAGAGGCTGCAGTAGCCGGTGGGCAGCTTACCGCCGAGAAGATCAAGAAGGGAATCGAGGATTCCGGATTCGATCTGAAGAATGACACAAGCCACAACACTGTTGTCATCCCCGGACTTGCAGCACGTCTGCAGGGTGATGTGGAAGATGCAACAGGTGCTAATGTGATGGTAGGTCCTGCAGATTCCGGTAGGATCCCTGGCTGGATGGAAAAGAACTGGCCACCACAGAAGAAATAATCTGATCTCTTAAACTTTGAGATGCTATGATTTTTGCATAGCATCTTTAATTTACTTTTTTGGCTATTTTTGTCGCTTTTTACTATTTTTGTTTTATCTGAAAAGATATTTCTGAACAAAAAATTATTATATTATTTGAATATCGTTAATCTGGGATAAAATGGACTTGATAGTAAGAACTCACAATAGCATGGAACTTACACGTAATGGAATGCATTGTGTCATTATGGGTGACATTGTGGATGTGAAAGACGAGCATATTGAAAAAATGGCAGAATGGGCAAACTGTTTGTGGGATTATTCTAAAATCAGTATGTGGAAAAAATCGGAATCAATGAGTCCTGGATATTTTATCCGTGATAGTGATGAAGGACAATACAAAGTTCATGTTCTTGATGATAACCAAAAATCGGATGTATTTGGCGGAAGTCGTAATGATAGTCCACAAAAGATTGGTAATTGGGATAAAAAAGAGCTGCTTGCTTACGTGGATTGGTTCATAGAATAATATAAATTGACTGCGGTTTTATTCAGTATTAAAATCCGCAATCATCTATTAATATTTCCTGAAAATACTCATTGTTAAGATCTGCAGTTATTTTTGATTCAAGGTAGTTCAGGAATTCGCATTTCCCTGTTTTCTGGAAAATAATGCAGCTTGTACAGTATATTTTTTTGTTTTCTTCAGAATACCCAAGTTCCTCTATCATACACATGCTTTTACTCCATCATCGTTTATTCTGATTGTTACCAGATCTTTTGCGGAAGTAATCCTTCCGCAATCCTTACAGTAGTAGAATACATTTGATCCTATCAGCTGTCTCTTAAGTTCGGTATTGCAAAATTCACAGCACAGACTTTCTTCTATTTTCATGTTTCTCCCACGCTTAAAATTGGCAAATATGGTCTATATGTCTGCTTTATTTTGCACCCATTCCACCTATCATGAAACGTGCAAACTCTATGTCTTCCTCATCCATATTGTTTCTATACTGACCGTTTTTTATCAGCTTGAGACCGGCTTCTGATGCGCCTATTGTGGAATTTGCATATATTTCCATACACTTTTTTATATTTTTCATTTATTCTCTCCTTTTTTCTTTTCTCAAACTCTAATACTCCATGCACAGATATATACAAGATGCATATAATCTATTTATATCTGTAAAATATATATAGATATTTGTGTTTTGGGTACTTTTTGTTTCTAACAAATTGGGAGCTTCATTAATTGCGTTTTTAAGGATATTTTATTATTTGTGCTGTCTCTGTTATTGAATAATTAGTCTGTTTTACATCAACACATGTTTAATATATTTATTATTATGTATTCTAATATATAAAATACATGGTCTGTCCACATAACTGAAGTATGTATAAATATGTTAGATTGTAAACCATATACTGGAGAAGAATTTATGAGCCAAGTTTTTTTCAAAGCTGCAGAGGACATCGGTCCTATGAATACCCAGATAGATCAGGTAACTAACCTGTTTCCGGAAATATCGCCAGTTTCCGAAGGTGATATTGTTGCCATAAAAATACATCCCGGAGAACTTGGAAACACGACTTATGTTCGCCCCGTGATAGTAAAGACAGTTGTGGATCTTGTAAAAAAAGCAGGCGGCATTCCGTTTGTCACCGACACTACTGTACTCTATCCCAGCAAGAGATTCAATGGTGTAGATGTTCTTAATACGGCTGCTACTAATGGTTTTTCCCTGGGGACTATGGGTGCTCCATTTATCTGTGCTGATGGTATTCATGGCGATGATTCAGTTTATGTTGATATAGGCGGGGAAGTTATTGACAGTATTACAGTTGCATCAGCAATAGCAAGTGCAGATTCTATGATCGTGATATCCCATTGCAAAGGACATCCTGCATCAGGTTTTGGTGCGGCTGTCAAGAACTTGGGGATGGGTTGCCTGGACAAGGCAGGAAAGACTGCGGTCCATAAAGTAGCAAGACCTTCTATAGATGTCGATAAATGTGTAGGCTGCAGAAAATGTGTTGATGTCTGTCCATGGGATGCTCTTTCCGTAGTAGACGGAAAAGCAATTGTGGATCATGATTTGTGTCGTGGAGAATTAGCATGTTTTGCCAGTTGCAATTTTGGTGCCATTGTCCCTCCTGCAGATTCTCCGGTACGGATGCAGGAAAAACTTGGTGAAGCAGCTTATGGTCCCATCAAACTACTCCCAGGCAAGATAGGATATATTAACTGGATATTTGATCTCACTCCCGGATGTGACTGCTTTAATTTCTCATCTCCTGCATTTGCCGGGGATGTTGGAATTGCAGCATCTAAGGATCCGGTAGCTCTTGATAAAGCCAGTCTTGATCTTGTTAATGAAAGGATGAAGCATGATGGTGGAGGCTGTGTCAACAACGTGTGGGGAATAGACCCTATGATACATCTGGAATTTGCTGAGAAAATAGGTGCCGGAAGAATGAATTATGAATTGATACGTAATTAATTTAGATTCATGATTGTGAATCAGGATTTTACCTAATGTTCCCGGAACATAATTATATCTGAGCGAAAACAATATTTAACTAAGCATGGTATCAGAGCCGATGAACAATATCGTATGCCCAAAATGCGGAAAATCCACTACAAAGCTATTCCAAGGTCACTGTAAGGAGTGTTTTCTGGAAAATTTCACTCTTGCTGAAATAGCACCTGTAATGCATGCGAAGTTATGTCCTACTTGTGGGGCCCGCAATGTAAAGAATAAATGGGTAGACCATGGCAGTCTCGAAGAGATAGTAATACGTGCTGTAGAGGATGCACTTTTTGTGCATGAAATGGCAGAGGATATAGAGGTATATATTGAGCCAAGGGCACAGACTCCTTACCTTTACAAAGTTCATATTGAAGTTGATGCTTTATTGCTTGATGAGATGTTCCATCAGGAACTTAAAACAGAAGTCCGGGTAATCCGTGAGTCATGCGATATGTGTAGCAGAATATCAGGTGGCTATTTCGAGGCCATACTACAGATACGTGCCACCAACCGTATTCCATCTGACGAAGAGAAACAGGAATGTATCAATATAGCAGGTTCTGTCCTTGAAAGGTTGATTAATAAGGGTGACAGGCTTGCATTCATATCCAGTTCCCTGGAACTTAAGGAAGGTACTGATCTTTACGTTGGCTCTTCTAATGCAGCAAGACATATCTGCAAGGAAATAACTTCTCATCTGGGTGGAAGTTTTTCCGAGTCAGCTTCTTTGCAGGGAATGAAAGATGGAAAGGATATCTATCGCATAACTTTTTCGTTACGCCTGCCGGAATTTATGCCTCAGGATATTATTGATCACAAAGGAAGGATCATTGAGATTAGGAAGTTCTCAAAAAATGTAACCGGAATAGATGTTGAAACCGGAGCTCGTTTTACAGCTACTCCTGAAGAAATTAATGGTGCAACACTTATTGCAAAGAGAAAGGATCTTCCAAAAACAATGCTAGTTGCAATAGAAAATGAAGACCTGATGGTGCTTGATCCGGATACTTATGAAACAGTGACAGTCAGGAAACCTGTATTGTTCTCTGCAGATCCGGGAACTGAAATACCTGTTGTTAAGACTGAAAAAGGTCTCCTTGCTATTGCTGACCTTTAATTATCTGGTCTGTGGAATTATGATGAACATACTAGTAATTGGTTTTAGCACCCGTAATATTGTTTGTTCGGGTTTCAGGGCCGGATACAACATGTATGCGATTGATGCTTTTTGTGACCATGACCTGCAGCAATGTGCAAAAGGTTTTGTAAAACTGGATATTGGTGAAGGTTTTGATGCAAGTAAAATCAGGCTTGATGAAATTACAGGGCTAATAGAAGGATTTGGCGTTGATTTTGATGCTATAATTCCGGGTTCAGGTTTTGAAACCATAGGTTTTGAAAGACTTCCATACTGGATTCTTGGAAATGATCCACGGATAATGGCAGAAGTATCTGACAAACATCTATTTTCTATTTTTCTGAAAAATAGAAGGATAGCTCATCCCGAAACCGTGCTTCTCCAAGATATTGGAATGCTGGAGTTTCCGGTAATGGTAAAACCTGCATCTTCAGGTGGCGGAATATTCAACATGAAAGTTAAGAGTCCGGAAGATCTTTTGCTTCTGGGAACAAAGTTGAATGAAGCTGGGATGCCGCCTGGTAAGAGCAAGATAATAGCACAGGAATTTGTTGAAGGTATTCCGGCAAGTGTTTCGGTTTTATCTACAAAGGACAGGGCTGTTGCAATCGCTGTGAATGAACAGCTTATTGGTACGTCCTGGCTTACTGAAATGCCGTTTGCATATTGCGGTAATATAACTCCGTTTGAAACTCCGCATGCATCGGAAATGAAACATATTGCTGAAAATATGATACTTGAATTAGGACTTGTGGGTTCCAATGGTGTTGATTTTATAATTACGGATGATGGGCCTGTTGTGATCGAAGTGAATGCACGTTTCCAGGGTAGTCTTGACTCGGTTGAAATGGCAACGGGCATCAATCTTCTGGATGCACATTTGAAGGCATTTGAAGGAATTATTGAGATGTCTTCTGAAATAAAAGACGAAAAAGAAAATAGCAGTAAAAATAAGTATGCTGGGCGAGGCATTTTATATTCGGACAGGAAAATGTTAATGACTGAAACTGTTCGGGATATGCTGCTTGAAATAAATGTATGTGATGTTCCGGTTGCAGGTCAGGCTATTGGAACTGATGAACCTGTTATATCTGTGTTGAGTTCGGGAAAAAGTCGTGATGAAGTTATCTGTAAGATGAAAGATAGCGTCATGTTTATACGTGAATCATTGAATTTACTTGAATCCTGAATAATGACTTTAAACAGGTATTGATGTTTTGTATCGGACAGAATTCCCAAGCAAAGGTTAATATTTAAGTAAATTGCATTAAACATGCACATCATGAGGTGAAATTTTTTGATAGATTTGAATGATCCGGTTGTCAGAGGTTATCTCGTCCGGCTGGTGGGTGAAGATGGACTGCAGATGGTAGAGAACATGCCCGAGGGCGAAGTTACCGATGAACAGATTGCAGAAGCCACTGGTATTCTTTTGAACATAGTCCGAAGAACCCTTTTTATCCTTAATGAAAACAAGCTTGCAATATGCAGGCGTGAGCGTGATTCCAGTAGTGGGTGGCTTACTTACCTCTGGACACTTGATATGACCGATATTGGACCTCAGCTTCTTAAAGAGAAGAAAAGACTTGTAAAGAACCTCAAGTCCAGAGTTGAGTTTGAAGAGGAAAATGTTTTCTATGGTTGTCCTGAAGGTTGCATCCGCCTGAATTTTAATGAAGCTACTGAATGTGAATTCCTTTGCCCTTACTGCGGCGAGGATATGATGTATGAGGACAATGCTGAATTTATCAATAAGATTGAAAAGCGTCTTGCATTCCTTGGCAAAGAAAAATGATCTCCAGGGAAGCTGCTCTTAATATTTTGAAAGAATCTGGATGCAATGATAAAGTTATAGCTCATTGCATTGCAGTTTCAGGTGTTGCTCTGGAACTTGCAGCCGGGATGAAATCTCAGGGAAAGGAGCTTGATCTTTATCTTGTGGAAATAGGAGGTCTTCTTCACGACCTTGGCAGAGCCCAGAGCCATGGAATTGATCATGCTATCCTAGGTGTTGAACTTGCAAAGTCTTACGGTCTTGAAACTGAAATACAGGAAATAATCAAAAGACATGTAGGTGCAGGAATCATGCGGGATGAAGCAAGGGATTTGCATCTTCCGGATGATGATTACATTCCTGTAACTCTGGAACAGAAGATTGTGGCTCATGCTGATAACCTTTTAGTGGGTACTAAAAGGATCTCCATTGAAAAGCGTATGCATAAAATGGAAAAGAAAGGGATGAACAGGGAAAGCATCAATCGTGTGAAGGCACTTGCTGAGGAAATTGGAATTATACTTGGCAAGGGATAAATATATATATAAAAATTGCTAATGGATAACTGATGCATGTCATGCATTGTACATTTTTCAATTTATTTTCTCATTTTTGTATGAGGTATAATTAATGGTTAATGATAAACATTACAAAGGTACAACCACTGTAGGGATAGTTTGCAAAGACGGTGTTGTTCTTGCAACCGAACAGCGTGCAACAATGGGGAATTTCATTGCAAGTAAAACTGCAAAGAAGGTATACCAGATTGATGACAGGGTTGCAATGACCATTGCAGGCTCCGTGGGAGATGCACAGCAGATCGTAAGGGTCATGAGTGTAGAGTCTAAGTTGTACAAAATGAGGCGAAAAGAGTCCATGACCATTAAGGGTCTCACAACACTCTTATCCAACATGCTCAGTGGACAGAGATACTATCCTTTGATGGTGCAGCTTCTTGTTGGTGGATATGACAAGAACGGACCTTCAATATATTCACTTGATGCCCTTGGTGGTAGTATAGAAGAAACAAAGGCTGTATCCACCGGCTCAGGTTCCCCGTTTGCATATGGTGTACTTGAGGACAGGTACAGAGAGAATATGTCCACAGAAGAAGGTGTTGAACTGGCTGTTAGAGCACTTCACAATGCAATGAAGAGAGACTCTGCATCCGGTGAGAACATTGATGTGGTTGTTATTAACGAAGATAAATATACAAGACTTGATATGGATGAAGTTAAGAAAATGAGGGAAGAATTCTAAATAGGTTCAATACTCCTTTAATTTTTCATTTAGCTAATATTTTAAATATAGTTCTTTTAACTATATCATTTTTCACTTTTTTATAAGGAAGGCTGTTTTAATGGCGGTAGAAGAAGTACTATCTGATCTGAAGAAGAAAATAGAAGAAAAATTACCTAGCGGTACTACTATTTCTAGTGTTGAGTTTGAAGGCCCCCAGTTAGTTGTTTACACAGAAGAGCCTAAAAAGTTTGCAGATAACGGTAATATTGTCAGGAACCTGGCAAAAGCACTGAGGACACGTATTGTTGTACGTCCTGATCCAAAGGTGCTTATGCCACCTGAGGAATCAATTGATAAAATATTAAAAACTGTTCCGGAAGAATCAGGTGTTTCCAATTATCACTTCGATCCTGATGTAGGTGAAGTGATAATAGAAGCTGAAAAGCCCGGTCTTGTAATTGGAAAACATGGAGAGACTCTCAGGGAGATAACTAAAAAGATAGGATGGACTCCTAAAGTTGTGAGAACTCCTCCTATAAAATCACGTACAGTACAAAACATACGTGAGTTCATGCGTACCAATCACAAAGAGAGAAAAGATATTCTCAAATCAGTTGGAAGAAAGATCCACAGGGGATGCACTTCCAAAGATGAGTGGGTACGAGTAACCTCTCTTGGTGGCGCAAAAGAAGTAGGAAGAAGCTGTTTTATTATATCAACTCCTGAATCACGCATAATGATAGATTGTGGTGTCAATGTCGGTTCTGATGACAACATGACTCCTTATCTCTATGTGCCAGAAGCATATCCAATCAACCAGATTGATGCTGTGGTACTGACACATGCTCACCTTGACCATCAGGGTCTTGTTCCACTTCTTTACAAGTATGGATTTGAAGGACCAATTTACTGCACCCCTCCAACAAGGGATCTCATGGCATTGTTGCAGCTTGACTACATTGATGTGGCTGCAAAGGAGGGCAAGAGGCCTCCTTACGCTTCAGCGGATGTCAGGGAAGGACTGAAACACACAATTGTTCTTGATTATGAGGAAGTGACAGACATTGCTCCTGATATCAAACTTACATTCCACAATGCAGGACACATTTTAGGTTCTGCGGTATCCCACTTCCATATTGGTGACGGTCTTCACAATGTTGTTGTCACAGGTGACTTCAAGTATGAGAAGACAAGACTTTTCGATGCAGCAGTTAACAGGTTCCCACGTGTTGAGAGTGTTATCATGGAATCCACATATGGAAACTCCAATGCAACACAGCCTTCACTTCAGGAAGCTGAACAAAACCTGCAGAACATTGTCAATTCCACACTGAAGAAGGATGGAATCGTTCTAATCCCTGCCTTTGCAGTAGGAAGAAGTCAGGAAGTAATGATAGTTCTTGAGGATGCAATACGTAAGGGAATCATACCAAATGTTCCTGTTTATCTGGACGGTATGATCTGGGAAGCAACTGCAATCCATGCAACATATCCTGAGTATCTTAATAATGACCTGCGTAAGCTTATTTTCCAGAAAGGTCAGAACCCATTCCTTTCAGAGTGTTTCAAGCCCGTAGATTCCAATGAACTGCGCCAGAAGATTATCGAGGAACCACATCCATGTGTAATTCTTTCCACATCAGGTATGATGAATGCAGGTCCGGTTATCGAGTATTTCAAAGCATTTGCTGAGAATGAGAATAACACACTTGTTTTCGTAGGTTATCAGGCTGATGGAACTCTTGGTAGAAGAATCCAGAAAGGATGGAAGGAAATTCCAATTTCTACAAGAGAAGGCACCCATGTTGTAAAAATGAACATGAACGTTGAGGTTGTTGACGGTTTCTCCGGTCACTCAGACAGGAGGCAGCTTATGTCTTATATCCAGAAGATGAAGCCACGTCCCGAAAGAGTCTACACCGAACATGGTGACGAGCGTTCATGCATAGACCTTGCAAGTTCCCTTCACAAAAAGAACAAGCTTGAGACAAAAGCACTTACAAACCTTGAAACAGTACGGTTGGTATAACCGTATCTGTTCTCTTTTTTAAATATGGGATATCAGATTTAATTGGACAGATTTGTAAAATTGACGTCTGTAGTATAAATGCGACTTTCGACATCACCATCATCATCAACTGTATATAGGTACGTAAAATTCATATCTTCCAAGTCTGTTACGTTATACCAGCATACTGGCATTACTGCGACTCCACAATATACAAATCTTACAGGCACCTGATTGATACCTCTCTTTTTTGCTTCGATGTCATAAATTTCATAAATCACATTCATTTCGGAGATTTCAGGCTCAACGTCACTTGCAATTTCTATATAACCACTTTTGATATTATAGCTTCTCATGATAGTTGTAGCATTTTCAATTATAGGTGAACCATTGTTCAAACTGAATTCATCCATTATTTCACCTACATTGTTCCTGTAGAGCCTTTGATCTTCACTCAAAGGGTATGGAAGCTTTCCATAACTTGCATAAACGTTTTCTTTATCGTTTTCTACTTGATCAAACACATATGCAACATGGTAAAAGATAAGTCCGTCATCACCATAACTGAGATTTGCAAGAGGCATGAGCATGGTTTCGTTGCCAATCTCTCCAAGAGCAAGTATTGATGCCATTCTCACTGTTTTCTCTTCTCCTTTGTCCAGAGAAATGTTAAGCAAGAGTTCAGAGGCCTGGTTATTTCCAATCGTTCCAAGGACTTTAATTGCATTTTTCCTTTTTTCGACTGGATTGCTATTATTGCTGGTCACCTGTATCAGGGATGAAATTGTATTCTCATCACCTTTTTGTGAAAGTTTTTCTATTGCAGTATTCTTTATACTCGCATTTTCATTGTCCAGATCATTTATCAAAGAATCCACAGAATTGTCTTCAATGCAGCCGGACAATATTAATAACAGAGTACACAAAATCAGTATGGTGGGATAAAATTTCATATAGGTATGGAAATACCTAAACTAAATAAACTTTTTGAGCAGAAACATTTTATTTTTTAAATCATGCACTATTGTCTTTTAAATCTGTCAGGTACTCAATAAGTTCAGAATGATTCCTAACTACAAAATCAGCTTCCTTAAGCTTAGATTCATCAAGATAAGTAGGAATTCCTACACAAAAGACGCCTGCATTCTTTGCTGATTCCACACCAAGAGGTGCATTTTCTACAACAAGACATTCATCTTTACTGAGTCCTAGTTTTGCAATTGCCTTTTCATAAGGCTCAGGGTCAGGCTTTCCATTTTCAACATCTTCTCCGGAAATAATAGCGTCAAATACTCCCGGATAGAACTTATCCATAAGTGATGTAACAATTGTCCTGTCGGCACCTGATGCAACTGCTAGTTTGAACTTGTTTTTAAGGGAACTGAGGCAGTCATACATACCTTCAAAAACTTCGGCACGGTTATTTTCAAGGAAATGTGCTCTTTTCTTTTCGAGTATTTCAGCATAAATCTCAGGCTCCGGTGTCCTTCCAGCTTTGCCAAAAAAGATGTTAATAACTCCTACATGATTTGAGCCTTCAATCTCATAGATGTCTTCCTCGGTAACTTCGATACCGTATTCTGCAAAAACTTCTACCCATGCCTTTGCATGAAATGGCATCGAGTTAACCAGAACTCCGTCGGAGTCGAAAATTATACCTTTAATCATGGGTCTTTCTTGAAGATGTTTTCTGATAAACGTTTTGGATATGTCATTCTTTTTTTAGTAATGTGCTTCACTTATTACAACACTTCTCTAACAGGTTCAAGAATATCATTCACGTATTGTGCAGCACAATTTTTCAAATCTACAGGGTGAAGTGTTTCGTTTAAAAAAGCAGATTCAAGTTCCTGATAATCTTTGAATGAGATCTCACCACCATATTTATCCGACCTGTAGATAATGACTTCATCATATCGAGGGAATATATGATACTTGAACAACTGAAGCACAGGATTGTCTTCAGTAACACCTGCTGGACAGTATGCTTTTTTAATCTTCTTTGAAATGGAATCTGCAGTATCATCTATGGATATGTAGTTATCATTAGAAGATGCCATTTTAGTGCCATCCAACCCCAGCAAAATTGGAATATGTATACATAAAGGTGCTTTGTATCCTAATCCCGGTAAACCTTCCCTTGCAAGCATGTGAATCTTTCTTTGATCAATTCCTCCAACGGCCACATCAATCCCCAGCATGGCAATATCAACAGCCTGCATCATAGGATACACCATCTGAGATACTTTCGGATCATCCATCTTGCGACCAACCTCATTCATGCTTCTTCTTGCCCTGTTAAGAGATGCAGTGCATGTTAGTTTCAGTACATTTAACGTATATTCAGGATCCAGCTGGAAATCAGTGCCATAAACAAATTTTGTCCTCTCAGGATCAAGGCCAAGTGCAATGAAGCAGCGCTTATTATAATCCGCGATTTCACGAACCTCTTCCATAGTTCCCTTTTGATTCATGTATGCGTGTAAGTCAGCCAGCAACACCGTAATCTCAAATCCGGTATTTTGAAGGTCCAACAGCTTATTCACAGTAAGAACATGACCCATATGAATTTTGCCACTTGGTTCATATCCAACATATGCTGTTGGATGTTCTTTTTCATTTAGTAGGCTTTCAAGTTCTTCTTCAGTTACTACTTCTTGTACATTTCTTTTAATCAGTTCCATTTTATCCATGTGTTCACCTTATAAACAATATTATAGCTTTAGAATGTTACATAATCGAAAAATCATCTGTAACTTCAAAAATGAAATGTTACTTTAATTTACCATGCTACTTCTTTTTCTTTATTTTCAAGATACTGTGATTCATTGTCTGCTCTGGACAGATAATCTCGCAGCGCCTGCAACTCGTACCAAGGCAGTGCTGACTATCGATATTGACGATCCTTGCACCGTTTTCCTCAATAATTTCCAGTGCATTCTCAGGGCATTCTTCAACACACTCCTGGCAAAGTATACATTTTTCCACCGGAGCTTCGAGTGTGATACCGATATCCTTCACAATATCCAGTCCAAGATAACCGACGTCATCGATATCCCTGGAAACCCTTCTTTCGATTTCAACTTTCTCAAGGTCCTGCGGGAACACGGGAATACCATACATTTCCAGCATCTGGGCATACATTTCACTAGGCATTCCCTGCTGCCATGTTGAGAGTTCGCAGACATAGATATCCTTAAAAGTCTCACTTGTTGCCATCATCAGGTGATCTGCATGTATCTTCTTTGCAACTGCAATGACCTCATCCAGTTTTGAAACATCGATGGCAAGCTTCCTTGCAAGTCCGATGGAAGTGTTACCGAACTGAATTATTCCCTTTGAAAAACCGGGAACAGAACCTATGTGTCGTGCTTTATCAGCATCAACATATGTGCCGGTTGCACCTGACATGTATGAGTATCTCAGATTCTCATATTTCAGGCCGGACTCGACCATGAGTGTCATATGGGCTGCGCGGATTGCGCCGATCGCCTTACCGACTTCCTCAACATCCGCATCGTTGATGACAATACCATCACCAAGTATCAGTTTTCCGTTGGGTAATTTTGGAAGTTTCTCAATAAGTCCTTCCTTGATAGCCAGTGCCATTGTGGAAATAACACCTGTACCAGTGATACCTTTTGGAGTAAGTTCACCTTCTTCAATGGTCTCCCCACTTACCGGATCAACAAGAGGACCTTTTCCGGGAGTCATTGTGTCATCAAGAACAGTGAGTCTCCAGTGCCCGTTCTCAACATTGATATCGCTGATAGCCCCCGGACCTGCAAGCATTCCACATGCAATTCCCTGTCCCTCGATTGCAGGACCGGCTGCTGCACTTGCAGTTATTATTCTCTCGCCGATCTTCAGCGCCATCTCAGCATTTGTTCCGTAATCAGTTACAAGACATGGTTCAGTCTGGTGGATGAAATCTGTCTCCAGCATCATTGCAAGGGCATCTGCACCAATCTCGTGTTTGATTGCCGGAGGAATTACTATCTCACAGTTATCCATTGGATAGATGTTTCTGAAAATCTCGTTTGCAGGGAAGATCCTTGCATCTCTTTTCACATCCTTAACACCAAGGGATTTCTGTTTGTTCTCACCTGCATACGCAAGATCCCTTATCTCCATGTTCTGGAAAAGTGAGAGCTGTATAGGATTACCGCAAACAGCTATACGCTGGATCTTTTCAGGTTCAACATCGAATTTTTCAAGTATCTCTTTCACAGTTTCGATGAAAAGCCTGTGGGCCACATCCGTTCCGGTGGTGATCGCAAAATCAAGGTGGTCCATCACATTTCCACCAGGAAGCGGGTGTCCCATTGTGATTACAGTCTTTACAGTTTCCTGTTTCTCAAGATCAATGAGCTGTGACCTGAAACCACTTGTTCCAAGGTCAAGGGAAATCACATACATTTTCTCAGCACTCCATTTCCAATTTAAACTTAGACTTCGATTTTAGACTTATACTTACAACTTTAATTCTGGATCACAGAATACAGCATAGAAGCCACTCCAATTACAAGAGGCTCCATAACAAGGTCAACGTGATACTTCTGTCCGATCTCAGGTGGAAGTCCGCAGGGAATTCCCGGGGTTGAGACAAGACATCTTTCTTCGATCATACCCTCTGATATTGTGTTTGCATTCGGTGTTGCCTCAAAGACCATTGAGAACTTCTTCCTGTCATCGCTACAATAGGGCTTGATTCCAAGTTCATCCACAGCCTTTTGCAGGAATTCCTTGTTTGGATCGCATGCGTAAACATTGAATCCCTTGTTCACAAGATGGCATGCTCCTGCATAACCAACCCTTCCGAGTCCGATAACAAGTATATCCTTTGAATTGGCTTCCTTGTATCTGGAAGCGATATCAGCGTAAATAACACCTGTTGCAACGTGGTTGCTTACTATTTTCTCATTCCTCAGATTGTGGGCTGTGAAAATGTGGTCATCTGCCATCATTATGATATCAGCACCCTGAGAAACTGCTTCATAGTAACCTGTGACATCAGGGTGTTCTGTTATGAAACCTTCAAAGCCGAAATACCGGACTATGAACAGGAGTGACGATGTGAAATTGCTGATAATACCATTGCCGGCAGTTATAGGAATGATCGCAACTTTTTCAGTACCGGGCTGTGTGCTGTAAAGTGCCTCGCATATACCTTTGATATCAAGACCAGTAACCCTTTTTGCGATCTCATCGTTCTCTTCAAGTTGCATTGAAAGATTCTCAAGGTCTTCCGGTGTTAAAAGTGCCATTTTCATTCCTCCTGTTCTCTGTTCATGAAATGACCGATGATCATTTCCATTCCATTCTGTCTTATCTTTTCAGTCTCTTCTCTGTCAGTTCCGTAACTTATGAGGGTGAAAACACTGTTCTTGTTCTCTCCTCTGGACTCGAATATTTCAAGTCCTTCTGAATTATGGAACTGCACGTATTCGTCTCCCTGTGAGAGCACATGCTCACCAACAGGTTTCAATTCTCCATTTTCAAGTAAAAGGTGCTCGTAAATGCAGTAGTTAGTCTCAGGAACCATGTCAGATTCCTGAACTTCTCCCAGAAACGCCTGCATGAGCATCTCAACAAGGTTGACCCCGGTAGAGTGATAAACGGCTGTGGGCGTCTGGCTCGGGAACCTTGCATCTATTTCCAGTACCTTAAGTCCCCTGGGGCTGTCTATTGCTTCAACGTCCATTATTCCCCGGAGATCGAGGTTCTTAGCAAGTTCATATGTGATCTTCCTGAACTCAGGATAATTATCAATAGGAGTAACCATGTGGCAGTCGTAGGTGCCATCGATATGAATCTTCGTTTCCTTTACAACTGCAAAGTTAGTTCCATCACCTATCACTTCAAGAGAAATAACATCACCCTCAACATATTCCTCAATGAGCATTGAAGGGTCAAGTCCTTCAAGATTCTTGTCATCATATATTATAGATGTCCCGATACTGCTGCTCTCACACGGAGGCTTCACAAAATATGGCGGGCTGGTGGGCTTGTCCGCAGGAGTCGGAATATTGATTGACTTGAAATAGTCCTTGGAACGCTTCTTGTCCATGCTGATGTGATAGGCATCAAAATCAAAGAGTACAGGACAAGCAAGCTCGTCCTTTATGCTCCTGAGAAATTCTATTGTTTCAAGGTTCTCGTTCACAGGGATTATAGCATCCACATTTTCTGAGAGTTGGATGAGCTTTTCAGGTTCTCTGACAACATCAAAGCAGTGAAAAATGTCAACAACCCTGCGTATGAGAGGCTTTTCCCTGCGGTCCACAAGCACTACATTCATGCCTGCCTTGTGTGCAAGGTAAGTGACCTCAAAACCCTGGAGCTTGCCACCAATTATACATATTGTTGTCATAGTGCAGCCACCGGGATTCTTACAGGAGTTACCTGCTGCTTTTCGATGATCCTGTTAAACTCATCCTGGCTTGCAGGTTCCATGCCCATGGACCTCAGGCGCTTGATGACGCTCTTTGAGTCCCTGTCCCTTTCCTCAAGTTCCCTGTCATAGTTGACAACGCCTTCAAGTGAGGAATCTGCGGATATGATGGATGTTACAACATTTGCACCTGCATTCAGGCGGTGGACCATGCCATCGATTCCTTCAAGGTCAAGGGATGCTGGTATGAGTTTATCAGGGAACATCAGTCTGAGTACTGAGATTATCTTCAGTTCGGAAAGGCTGGACTGCTGTGACACAAGTTCAAGAGGAGTTCCTTCCTGTGGAACAAAGGTCATGACACGGACCATGTCAGGCTGCCCCTTTTGCATTCCGCGAAGTGAGATTATGGTTGATTCAATATCATTTCCAACGCCGGTGAGGATTCCATCTTCAACGCAGTAACCTTTGGTTCTGGCAAATTCCCTGGCATGATTCCTTTCATCAAATGATTGTCCGACCCTCAGTTTCCGGTAGAGTTCTTCATCGTGTGTTTCCTGGTAAAGTGCAAGGAAATCGGCTCCACTTTCATGCAGCCTGCTGAGAGTCCTGTCATCCATGACTCCGGGAGAGATCATAATTGGAAGTCCTGTTTCTTCCTTTACTGCCCTTACGACATCAACGAACTTTTCAGGATTATTGTGGAAATAAGGATCCTCTCCCATGGTAAGATCTACCATGTGAATCTTCTCGTTCCTGATGGCTCTTGCTATGCTGCGTATCTCCTCAAGATCAAGGCGATAGCGCTGTATGTTGTTACACTTATTGTAATAGCAGAAGGCACAATTGTTCTTGCAGTGGGTTGAGAAGTAAACGAAGCTGTAGAGGAAGACCTTGTTCCCGAAATAATGATCTCTCACTTTTCTTGCAACGTATTGCAGCTTCTCTATGTCTTCTTCTTCTGTCAGGGAAAGGAGCTCTCTGAGGTTGTCGTCGGTGAGCTTCTTTCCGTTTATTATATTTTCAGCGATAATGTCAAGATCCCAGTAATTAATGTCCTTTATCATGGTTCCACCTCACAGGTTGATGCTTATTCCGTTGTAGTATGATTCTGATCTGGCTGCACGTTTGATGTTCTTGAAATCATGTTTTACTTTAAGCAGCCTTTCAAGACCAAAACCGGCTCCGATCCAGGGTTTGTCTACTCCCCAGTCCATGTCCATTGGGACCGGGCCTACGACGGCGGATGAGAGTTCCATATTCTTGTGCATCACATCGATGGTGTCACCATAGACCATGCAGCTGTCTGCAACGATCTCGAATTCAATTCCCAGGAAATCCAGGAGTTCCTTTATCAGGTACTCAAGCTCGTCCCTTGTGCAGTTGGATCCCATCTGGCAGAAATTGAGCATTGTGAATTCTTCAAGGTGGCTGTTTCCGTCAGATTCCTTACGGTAGCAGGGGCCAATCTCAAAAATCCTGACAGGATCAGGAAGCACATTATCGAACTTTCTCAGGTGGTTGTAGAGTCCGGGAGCAAGCATTGGTCGCAGGCACATGTTGTCTCCAACCCTGAATATCTGCTCTGAGAGCTTCTTGTCCTCACCAACTCCCATCCTTTCCATGTATTCGAATGGAATGAGAATTGGAGATTTTACTTCGAGGAAGCCCATATCCACGAAAAACTCTGTTATTGTTCTCTCAAGTTTTCCAAGCAGATTTTCACGGCTGTCTTCGTACATCTCCCTGATATCCTTCTTACGCTGGAGGGTCAGGGTGGATTCAAGTTCTGCAAAGGACCTTTTTTCCTTTGAGAATGATATCATTTCTCCGGGACCTAAAAGTGAGAGTATCCTGTTCTTTTGCAGAGGTGTGAACTCAGTTTTCTTTGACTTAGGTTGTGGTTGGGAAGATGTTTTCTTAGCCTTGGAATTATTACCAGGATTTGAAGGGCTGGAATCTCTTCTACTTGATTCGGGAAGTGATTTAGGGTTATTAGCACTAGTAGAATTAGTTCCAGCCTTTGGTTGATTATGAATGTTAGAAGGAGATACTTTTGCGATCCTGGCAACCTCTGCAACATCTAGATCAGTTTTATGATTCGTATTTTCAGGTTTCAGTCTGAAAGAGTGAACAATTTTTATCTCGTTTTCATCTTTTCTTGAGATATTCTTTGAGAATTCATTAATTCTGTCTTCTGACAGGCGACAGCGCTTGCAGGGTTTGTGGAACTTGTGAGTTCTAAGGGCTCTTGCAGAACTGCTGTTTCTGGAATTGCGTACAGTAATAATATCTCCACAATCCATTTCTATTCTAATGTACTTCTGTGATGTTTCGCACTTCTTCACTCCGTGAAGGCGTCCATTGCGTGACACCCATAATCCGCTTTTACCAATAAGTGTATCAAGTGGCTTTCTTTCCATGCTACCAGCTCCTGGAGTCTAAGCTTTTTTCCAATCAATTCCTAAAATCCCAGATATTCGAGTATCCAATTGTGGTTTTTGTTGGTGAGATGCATTGATTCACTTCCTTTAGGATCGCGTATTTGCTATTATCAATAATTTAAAAAGGAGTTAGGTTCGTAGAATTTCAAACTCTCTTGCCTAGGGCAAAGGAGTTGTGGAGGTGAAATTCTACAGGTGTTGTTTGCTTCATCAAGATGGATGTAGACCCTTTACATCAAAGGGAAGAAATCTTTTTTGCTGATTTCTGACTTAGCAATATTGAAGGAGGTATACCATTCGAACCTAACATTGTGTAGATATAATTCTCCAGGCAAAAATTTCACTACCCATATGAAGGATTCAACCTGGAGGAATTACCATTAATACGTGTGGTTTTTTGCCATCTCTATCATTGCCTGCAAGTTTTCAGTTGGGGTCTTGCTGACAGTACCACATCCTGGTGCAAGGAGACCTATTCCTGCATCAAGAATCTTCTTTGACTCTTCCTTGATAGCCTCAGGTGTCTTATTCCAAAGCATATTTACAGGATCAAGGTTTCCTACAATGACAGCCTTCTCAACTTTTGAAACTGCAGCAGCAGCATCAACATTTTGGTCAACACTAATAGCATCGACACCACATGTTTCCATGAGTGAAAGTCCCTTGGTGGTATCACCGCATACATGCAACACTACTGGAACGTCCATTTCATGCATTGCATCAACAATTCTTCTGTGGAATGGGACCACGAACTTCTCGTAAAATTCTGCACCTATCAACTGGTAACTTGCTGTAGGGTCAATGATGACCATTGTGTCAGCACCATTTTCGACCATCTTCTGTGCATATGCAACATTGAAATCTGTAACAAAGTCCATAAGAGCAAGGCCAAATTTCTCATTTGTCATGATAGCCATGAACCAATCATCACCATTGATATGCTGTGCAAGTGAGAATGGACCAATCATACTGCCCATGATAGGTAGATCACTGGCGTATTTATCCGCAAGCAGTTTTATTGCATCACACACTACGTTTATTCTGCCTTCGCTCATGTCGTAGTCTTTGAGTTTTTCGATGTCTTCAATGGTTTTTACTACATGTCCAACAACGGATGGCTGCTGTTCTTTTGTACCTTCTTTTATCTCACAGCCAAAAAACTCAGCTTCGGCAGTGATGTCAAAAGGTACACGTACAGCCTCAAATCCAACTACGGTGTGACCTGCTTCGGCTAGTGCAGCCATTTTTTCTGCATCACTGTTAGCCTCTGGCCAGAAAGCACCACAAGCTTCCATCTGCTCTACAGTGCCTGTTTGAGTTACACAAATAGCAGGCATCCGGTCTACAGGTTGACCTGTTAATGCACGAGCCAATCTTTCTTTAGGATTATATTCTGTCATGTATGATTTTCCTTTATTTTAATCGTAACTATTTTATGCAAATAGCAGCCCAGTAAGCTACAATTTATCGAAGTATCTAATAGTATAAAGGAAAAAGGATAATCACAATGAATAGAGAATATGCTTGTTTACATCTTAAAAGCAGGTACATATTACTTACATGATTATATGTCATCCATACGGTTGCAGACGATTCATCCTTTTACAGTAGGTCAATGCTAACTAAAAATCTAAATTTTTGTTGTTGTCTGATGAATGGCTTCGATACCTTCGCCATCAAAAAGTTCGAATTTAAATCTATTTGACATTTTTTTTACCTCCACAATTACAAAAATACATAGTTAACACTATACGGAAAATCAATGGTATAGTGCCACGTAATTGTACGAAACGCATTCTTGTAAGCTACTAATTAAACGAGATACCTAATGGTATATAGGAAAAAGGATTGTTAAAAAAACAGAAGATGACTTTGTTAATGAATATATTCATGATTTAGACTATATACGTAATTTCATGTTGTAACTTCTACTACATCAGATTCATGCTTTTACATATGGTCTGTGCTGCTTAGAATAAATATAATACAAAAGTTACTGACTTTGTGTTGAAAAATATGCTAAGTTGCTTTGGAATATGAATCAGAAATCTAGTTATAGTAAAATGAAAGGAAGTTAATAATGTAAAGACATGATTTAAGATTTAATAAAAGTAGCGAATATGAAAATTTGATTAAAACATCAAACCAAAATTGACAAGTTATGTATCTTTCCTGATAACCATCTTTCCAGTTTTAGATACTTATATCAAATATGGGGTGTTTTTACACCCCACAAAAAATCTAGTACTTTTGCTTTTAATTATTGTCTCTATATTTTTAATCGTGCTTCAGTTCATTAAGAGCAGGTTTGCAGTCACGAGTACACTCTAAAAGAGAATCTCCACTTTCCCAATACATTACAAAGGTACCAAGAACTGCAATCATCGCACCAAGAACAAGCCACCATGCAATTGGCGCTCCCATAAAGACATAAAGGCTCACCATGGCAAATGGAACATAGAGAGTTGAGACACTCAATCCACGACCTACTCCTATCAGAGGAAAGGACTTGTACAGTGCAATATAGCATAGTCCCAGTGACAAACCGGTAATTACAATCCAAATAAGGAAAGATGGACTGGATAATGTTGCTACTATGACCGTGGCCATTGTATCTATTCCAAAGACAAGCATTGAGATCGGCCAGAGTACAAAGATCCATAGGAGTGCTTCGGAGATAAAACGAACAACTAAACCGGTATCTGCATCTGTAATATCAAGTGCACGAGCTGCAACAGCTCCTTCCATACCCCATCCAATAGCTGACATTACTCCACCTACATAACCTATCCAAATGCCATCAGGAGCTGCTGGATTCATTATTTCAGCTAGCATCTGGGATGGGTTCCATATGAATATACCTCCAATAATAATCATACAGATTCCAGCCCATGCTCTTCTGGTAATATTTTCACCATACCACAATTTAGCTACTATTGCGCCTACCACACTGCAAAGAAGAGCAGCCGATGCAGCGAATGCAGCACCGATATATCCTACTGCTATAGTTGAACCAAATATTGCGATAGGTCCACCAAAAGCAGCAGCAAGCGCATACCATTTTGACACCTTAAAGAATAAAATAGTTCTTGGGAGGTCCGCAAGTTTACTTTGTCCACCTACCCATACAAATGTTAATACTACTGAGAATGTTATGGCCGTACAAGCCGTCATTATGATAGTTGCTACAAGATAACCTGAAGCTCCTTCTGGAAATATCATCCAGTCTCCAAATGGTGGAACTATCCATAACATTGAGAGAGACACATATCCAAGACCCCAGAGAACGGCACAGGTAAATGCCCATATAAAGCCCCATCTTACACGGCTTTTATTCTCATTTCTCATAACTTTTTCTAAGTCATCAACCATACCAACCATAATTTCTATCTCCTTCGATTAATAACGGATGACTAATTTAATCATCCAGATTTACTCATATTTTTCTGGTAAAAGTCCGTCCTATGTAGAGTGCCAGCAGATCAAGTAACAAGACCAAAGCAAGATATACATAGTCTGCACCTGCAAATGCCCATACACCATCTATATGAAACATATTAAGCCCCCAGAAGTTCATTGACACGTGCCTGTCCAAAATCAGTCAGACTGTACCTGTACAAAACTTTTCCTTTTGCAAAACGTTTCCCATCATCATCAGCAACATCTACAATACTGAATATGCCACCACATGAGAGCTCTGCCATCCAGAAACGAGCCATCCATTTCCAGTAATCGCCGGATTTCCCATATTCTGCAAGAAGCTTTGTGATTAGTTCATAATCCCAGGCTTCCTTTTGTTCTGAAAGAATCTGAACAAGTCTTGATTTCATAGGTAATTTTGCCATGCTCTGCCTCCATGCCTACAAAAACAAATTATTAACACTACACGGAAATTGAGGGTATAATGCTACTTTATTCTACAAATCGCATTCTTGTAAGCTACTAATTTAACGAGATACCTAATAGTATATAGGAAAAAGGATTGCTAAAAATGATTTTGTTAATGCATATGGTAGACCATGTCTGTACTTGCAGTTTATTCCTTCAAATACAATTGATTCATGCTTTTACAAGTAATATCTGCTGTCAAAAAATAAATATGAATAACAAAAAGCTGTTTTTATTATGAAAATTGGTTAAAACATTTATAGCAGGTTTTCTTGAAGCTTTAATAATATTTAAGCAATGCTGTGATGCTATGAAATTAAAGGAATATTTTCAAAATTATGATTTCAAAAATCAGAGTAAATATTTCAAAAAATAAGGAATTTCAACTTGAAAAGTAAAATTTCTGCTGTTTTTCAGTATATGTACACTTTACCATTCACATCTCTGTATAAAGTTCCTTAGTTTGGATCTTGATTACAATTTAACTTCCAAATATAAGCAGCTCTGCCCAGTATCAGGAATATTATAATCTTATTTGTTAAAAGTGGAGTGTGTTTTGTCAGACTCCACGATAACTCTCGTCCTTAATCGCAAATCAAGTATATTTCCTGCGAATCTATTTTTGCATTTGAATTATCATAAATAATAGAGGATGAGCCAACTTCATCCTCCAACTCCATTCATATTTTTCTGGTAAAAGTCCGTCCTATGTAGAGTGCCAGCAGATCAAGTAACAAGACCAAAGCAAGATACACATAGTCTGCACCTGCAAATGCCCATACACCATCTATATGAAACATTTTAAGCCCCCAGAAGTTCATTGACACGTGCCTGTCCAAAATCAGTCAGACTGTACCTGTACAAAACTTTTCCTTTTGCAAAACGTTTCCCATCATCAGCAGCAACATCCACAATACTGAATATGCCACCACATGAGAGCTCTGCCATCCAGAAACGAGCCATCCATTTCCAGTAATCACCGGATTTACCATATTCTGCAAGAAGCTTTGTGATTAGTTCATAATCCCATGCTTCCTTTTGTTCGGATAGAATCTGTACAAGTCTTGATTTCATAGGTAATTTTGTCATTTTGTTGTCACCTCTTAGAGTACATTTCAATCTGAACGGGTAGATTCCAGTAGTGAATCACCGCTGTCCCAATACATGACAAAAATCCCTGCAACTGCAATAACAGCACCAAGAATAACCCACCATGCAGTTGGAATTCCCATAAACACATACAGAGCAATTATTGCAAAGAGTACATAAAGTGTAGAAACACTCATTCCACGACCGACACCTATCAGTGGATAACTCTTCCACATGAATACATATGAGAAATTACCTGAAAGAACTGCAAGTGATGTCCATATAAGGAACGAAGGGCTCGCAAGAGCAGCACTCAGAGCGGTATATACAGCACCAGGTCCTATAAGAAGAATATAAACAGGCCAGATAATTACCAACCAGATTCCAAGTTCTGCTAAGAACCGTGTCTGTAGACCTGTGTCAGAATCAGTCAGATCGATAACACGCCCTGCTATAGCACCTTCAATACCCCATCCGATAAATGATGCAATTGCACCGAGATATCCCAGCCAAAGACCATCGGGAGCAGCAGGGTTTGTTATTTCTGCAATCGTTTGTGGTGGGTTTAATATAAAGACACCACCGACAACCATGATAGCAATGCCTGTCCATGCTCTTTTAGTAATATTCTCGCCATACCAGAACTTAGCTGCAAAAGCACCTATTACTGAACTGAGAAGTGCAGCTGATGCTGCAAATGCTGCTCCAATATATCCAATTGCCAGAGTTGTACCATAGATTGCAATCGGGCCACCAAGGACTGCTGCAAAAGCATACCATTTAGATATCTTAAATGCAGAAGCTGTTCTTGGGAAATCTGCAAATTTTCCCGTTCCACCCAGATAAAAGATACTCAAAATAATAACTGTAAGGGCTATCTGGAATGTAAGAATTGTAGCTGTTGCTACCAGCATACCCATTGCACCTTCAGGGAATGCGGACATGTCACCGAAAGGAGGAACGATCCACTGCATTGTGAATGCTACATATGCAATTCCCCATAATACTGAACAGAGGAATGCAATGATGAAACCCCATGTGATTCTATTTTTATTTTCTTTTTTGATAATTGCTTCCAAATTTGAATCCATTCTTTCACCTACCTTAAATATTATTCAAATGTGATCTTCAGGAAGTGTATGCATTCAGACCTAAGGAGGTAGGTGTGTTAGGGAAGTGTGGTAAAGAAGTAACACACCTCCTTAGATCACATCATTAATTTTCTACTCAAAAAATACTGCCTATGCTTACCTCATCAAGTCTACACAAGGAATCTTGATGTCAAGCAGCTCAGCGATCTTTGCCTTTGCCTTCAGACCTTTGGGTTGACCAGGAACAGCATTGATAGTTCCAATACCCAATTCTTCTCTGATCTCTTTCATTGCATATTCATCAGAGAGCGTGTATACGTCAGTTCCCAGCTTCTTGGCAACATATTCCTTTGCTTCGTTCAGTCTCATCTTCTTGGAGATCTGCATTCTCAATACAAGATCACCAGCAGTTCTTATTCCGTGCATGCCAACAGACATTTCATTGCTTATGAGGAACCCAACGGGATCCCCAAGTCCGCACTAAAAACCATCGACACGGCCAACTTCTACTAGAGCCTTTGCTGCTCTTGAAACCGCATCAATAGGAGGAATCTCCGCCATAGGTGCTCCACATACACCCATACCAAGGTTGGGATGTATAGGAAGATTTGACTGTTTACCACATTCTTTCATAACTGCTGCCGCTTTTGCAACGTTCCATGCTACAGATTTCTTGGTGTTGGTGTTGACTACAGGACCGTAGACGGATGCCCCGGATTCTTCAACAACTTTTGCCTGATCATGTGGCATCATTCCGGCAAGTCTCTTACCATTATATTCTACCTCTCCATGCATACCCATGACGAAATGGTTTGACATGTTGATAAGGACAGGAAGACCAAGTTCTTTTGTAATCTTTTCAGTAGCTTCAAGTACTGCTTGGAATTCTGCATCTCCAGCGGCGGCGGCAGTATCAAGGTTTATACAGTCTGCACCGATACTGGTTACCATCTCAGAGATGTACATTGCATCTTTTACAATAGATGGAACAATAGCTTCGTAGGTCTCCTGGCCTTCCTTGATCTTACCGGCAGCCATGAGGTCTCCACAGTTATCGAAAGGACCATCAGGTTTGAAGTAAGCTCCCATGTTTGGCATGGTGGTGTATATTATAGGAGCAATTGTGTTCATAGCAAGAGCTTCAATATCCTGCCTTACCTGCATAATAGAAACACTTGTACCTTTGAGATTTCCACCTCTGAAAGCATTCTGAACACAGTCTGAACCACATACTCTCTCAGCGATCATTTGTGCAGTGACAGTATCAGTAGGAACTCCCACACCACCATATTCACTGTAGTTCATGAAGATAGTATCAGGTGCTACATCTGTACTCATGACGACAAGATCTTCTGGATTTACGCTGACAAACCTTTCAGGTGTGGTAAAAATATCCACAAGATGATCAAGTTCATCATCCGTAAGACTTGGGACTTTACCTTTAGTTGCAGCGTTGTTGTTACCGTCCTCAATCTCAGCTTTTATTTCTTCACGTGTCATTTCAACACGTCTTCCATCACCCATACGGGTGTGAATCTTTGACATTAAAATCCTCCTTCTGACTTTAGTTGGTTAGTGCTTCACGGACTTTCTGAACAGCGTCACTGGCATTTGATGCATAAACATCAGCACCAATCTTCTCTCTCCAGTGTTCGGTACAAGGTGCCCCACCGACCATGGTCTTTACCCTGTCACGGATACCAGCTTCTTTAAGCATATTTTCGATGTCAGCCTGGAATGCCATTGTACCTGTCATCAATGCAGAAGATGCAACTACATCTGCATCAACTTCCTTGGCTTTCTCAATGAATGAGGTAAGAGGAGCGTCTCTACCCAGATCAAAGACTTCATAACCATTTGCCTGAAGAAGCACTTTTACGATATTCTTTCCAATATCGTGTACATCTCCCTCTACTGTACCAAGAACAATTTTTCCATTACTTGCAGCTTTTTCTCCTGCAGGGATATGCTCTTGCACCTTTGCCACAAGCTTAGTCATCAAAGCTGCTGCCATCATTACCTGTGGAAGGAAAATTTCACCATCTTCAAAACGGTTTCCAACCTCCAACATTCCTGCGGACAGACCCTTCTCAATGATTTCAACAGGATTTACACCATCTGCTATTGCCTGTCCTATTAAACCAGCACCTGTGTCTTCATCATTCTCGACGACACATTCAGCTAATTTTTCAAACACATCTTCATTTGACATTTTTTAACCTCCATACTTACAGAATTACATAGCTACCACTATTCGATAAACTAAGACACTACAAAATTACTGAAAATTTGCAGTCGTTGCAAATCGCATTCTATAAGCTTGTAATTAAACGAATTAGCTTATTGTATATAGGAAAATGGACTATGCTCTTGTCAATAACCTACGGATATCGACTTCAGATAGTAATAGTTTCATACTTTCCCCCGAATACATGGAATACATACTTTTGCATGTGGTTCGTGCCTTATACATCAAGCGAATTTATAACTGAAATAATGAAGAGAAAAGAAGAGAAAAAATGTTCTCTTGAAAAAAGTCCACTAAGTATATTGATATGTGGATTGAAAATATATTAACAAATATGCTCACTCCGTCTTATACATGAATTATGATAAGTTCAATTTGGACCATAATGTTTATATAACTATTTTCTGCAATATTAATATTTCTGTAACTAAAACGTTTCTTTTTCAATTTGAGCTATTATTTCAATTGATAAATCTGAGATAACAATATACAGCAGTTACTCCAGAAAATCTGATACAAAAACAATGGAAATTATATAATAGAAACACTTATATAGTACATACATGTGCACTATTAAATGTAGAACACTCTGAAAGTATAATGAAAATTAGAATGTCAATTCACTACATAACAAAAGGATTATTCGATTAAAATGCAATCTTCGGAAATCAACTATATATGGCTCTCAGAAAAGAGATTGAATCTATTACATTATTTGCAAGATGGATCGAAAGACATCGACCAAATTAAGTCACATTTTAATATCAACTCCAGATTGATAGTCCCGGAGATAAAGAAACTAATTAAAGCTGGCATAATAATTGAAGCCGACGGTTTGTACAAATTATCTGGTATAGGGGAATTAAATCTTGAAAACCTGCAATCTTTTATTGACACTGCCGAATTAATTGAAATTGATCCTGATTATTGGGAAAATAATGATCTGACCCAAATTCCTGAAAAATTATATCGCAGGATTGGTGAACTTAAAAACAGTGAATTACATGTTTATGACCTTGATGACATCTTTGATTGCCCTGATCCACTCAGGAAAACCATTTCAACTGCAAAAGAATTCCTCATATACATGCCTTTTTTACCACCGACATTACCAAGCAATTTTTTAGAGCCAATAAAAAATGGAAAAAAAGTATGTATGATATTAACGAGATCAATCCTGGAAAAAATGGAAAAGGAATTTCCTCATGAATATGAATTACATTTGAACTCACCAAATTGCCAGTTATTCGTTTGCGAAGATGGCATTCTGAGACCAATGATAGTGGCACAAGATAACTTTTTGTTGCTGGGATTTTTTAAAAATGATGGGATATATGGTAATAAAGAATTGATGAGTAATGATAAAAAAGCCATAGAATGGGGTCAAGAACTATGCCGATGTTACATGAACATTGCAGAGCCTGTTACTAAAAATTAAAATAATGGAATAAAAAAATGAGATCATCCATCATTGATACTATAATGTTATCCGAAAAAAGAAGAGATCTTATGCTTTATCTATCCAAAGGTTCAAAAACCCGTGAGGAAATTGTTGAAGCTCTTGAAGCAAACTGGAACTTATTGAAGCAACCTGTGAAAGAGCTAAAAGATGCTGGATTGATTTTTCAAAAAGATAATGATTATCGATTATCAAATAACGGGCAGCTGATGATAACTTCTCTAATGCCTCTATTGAAAATGGTGAATACTTTTTCGTCTGAAAGTGATTACTGGGTTACCCGGAATTTACAGGCCGTACCTCATCATCTGGCAAAAAGGATGGGCGAGCTTGAATATTCGAGTGTTCTTACCCTTTCACTTGATTCCATGTTTGAACCTCTTAAGCATTTTCTTGAAAATACTGCCGTGAAAAGACGTTTAAAAATTGTTATTTCATTGTTTGATCCGGAAGCTCCCAGAATCCTCAAAGATTTTGCCGAGAAAAATATTGAGATATTGCTGATTTTTGAAAAACACACTTATGAGAAGATGAACGAGAGTTTCGGAGATGAACTTAAAAGTCTAAATTATTATGAAAATGTTTATTTTTTCATGATAGAAGAAGAAATAAATCCTCCCGAAATTGTTCTCGGTGATGAAGAGATGACAATTATTTTCTTCAATTTAAATGGAAAATACGATTATAGGGAATTACTAAGTTCTGATAACGCCTCTTTAGATTGGGGAAACGAACTTTTTGATTATTACAAAGGAATCTCAAAACCTTTAGTTGAGAAATAGCTTATTTAAAATGATACTAGTTAGGCTTTGTAGAACTCCTCATTTTGACAAACAGAGAACATCATTTCAACCAGATTTCTGTTATGATACAATTCTCTGTTAAATTCACATTCCATTTTTCTACGTTACTCTCATTTGATCTTTTTCCTCTTTCTTTGTCTCAAAGTTATTTCATTTTATTATCAACAGAGATACATGTTTTCATGAAAGATCTTTGTTTCATTTCATCCATTAATCCTACGATTTCAACCATACCCGATAATCTTCATCAAGATAGTCTTTCAGCAAAATAATTATCAAGAGCTGATGTTGGATATATTTTCGAGAATATTTACAGCTATATATCTATTATGAATTCGAATCTGCTACTACAAAGAATAGCCTTTTATATCTAAATGTTTGATATGAAAATAGTCAGTAGATAATCTGGCACATTTCAATAAAATTAAGATCAGAAACATTCGGTATATACCGGTAATTCTCTGATAAACATTGTGGATAAACCCATTGTTTATGTTGTTAATTTGAAAGATTCTTTATTCTCATTTTTTAGGAGATCATAATATCATTTGTGCTTCTTTTCAAAAAGAATCTCCTATAATAGTTTAATACGATTGTATATAAGTATCATCCTAATTATTGTAATCTATTAGAAAAACATATATAATTCAATACTATACTGAACCTGTTACTTTTGAATAGGAGTACTAACATGAGTGGAAGCAAAAAAATTCCAGTAACTTTTTTAATCGCACTAATTATGGTTTCAGCCTTTGTTTCAGGATGTGTGGATGATGATACAGCGTCCCAAAGCATTCAGGCACAGGAAGAAGCCATAACGGAATCAAAAACAATTACTGTAACAGATTCAGTAGGGAGAACGGTTGATGTGCCAAAAAATCCTGAGGCTGTAATTTGTTCAGGCGGTGGTGCACTTAGATACCTTACATACCTTGAAGCACAGGGCAAGATTGTCGCAGTTGACAGCATGGAATACAAAGTATCTGTGGGCAAAGCATACGCTGTTGCAAACAACTATTTTGAGGACTATCCAACCTTTGGTAAATACGGAGGCGAGAACCTTGAAGCTATTCTGACCCTTGACCCACAACCGGAAGTCATTTTCCAGATATATGCAGCAGACGGATACGACCCTGATGAATTACAGGATAAAACAGGTATTCCTGTGGTTGCACTCGCAGAGGGGGACATGGTAGAAGAAAGAGAAGACATGTACCAGGTACTTCGCATAATGGGTGAGGTAATGGATAAAGAGGAAAGAGCTGAAGAGGTAATATCTTTTATGGATGCAGGGATAGCAGACCTCAATGAACGTACAGTAGATGTGCCCGATGAAGAGAAGATATCATGTTATGCCGGTGGTGTAGGTAGTTCCGGTTCATACGATTTCCTGAATACCGACTCACATCATCCTTCACTCTATTTCATCAACGCAAAGAACGTAGCATATAATCCTGACAATATGAGCGTGGAGAAAGTCTCAAAAGAAAGCATACTTGTATGGGACCCTGAAATCATATTTTTAGAACTGCGACCCAGCATGTTCTATGGAGAGAATTACGCCCCTTACCAGCTTGAACATGATGAAACCTACCACCAGCTTTCAGCATTCCAGAATGGAAATGTTTACGGAGTGCTGCCTTACAAGTTCTACTCACACAACCCTGATACTGCACTTGTAGATGCATACTTTGCAGGAACTATTCTCTTCCCGGAACAGTTTGAGGATGTTACAGTAGAGGATAAAGCTGCAGAGATCTATGGTTTCCTTGTATGTGAAGGTGATGAGAATAAAGGAAAGTCAGTTTATGAAACAATGTTGACTATTTCCGAGACTCCTGCATACGTAAGCATGGAATTTGAGTAAACTTGATCTTGGTGAGAAAATGAACTATGTGCAAGGGGACATAGCCAGTCAATACAAAGAGCACACCGGCAGGAAAGCAACCTGCATAATAGCAGGGATTGCGCTTGTCATGGCAATTGCAGTAATTTCAATAGCAACGGGAACTGTAGCTATTCCAGTTACAGATGTAGTAAGGACGCTTACAGGTTATACGGTTTCAACCACCTTTGACAGTATAGTCTGGAACATACGCCTTCCTCAAATACTCACAGCTATTGTAGCAGGTGCCGGATTGGCTATTACCGGAGTGGTTATGCAATCTATTTTACGTAATCCTCTTGGTTCCCCTTTCACATTAGGTATTTCAAACGCTTCCGCCTTTGGAGCAGCATTTTCTATTATGCTCCTGGGCACAGGAAGCACCAGCAGTAGTGATATAATCATAAATAACCCCTACATAACAACTATCGCTGCATTCTCATCTGCGATGCTTGTTACTTTTGTCATCCTCATGTTTGCAAAATTAAGAGGAAATACCTCTGAAACAATGATACTCGTAGGAGTGGCAATGGGCTCTCTTTTTTCAGCAGGAACAATGTTCCTTCAGTACTTTGCGGATGAAACTCAGCTATCATCTATAGTGTTCTGGGCCTTTGGGGACACAGCAAGAGCAAGCTGGAGTGAACTTGGACTTATTTCTGCTGTTGTTATTGTAGCAAGCATATATTTTGCATTGAACCGCTGGAAATACAATGCCATCGATGCAGGCGATGATACTGCAAAAGGCCTTGGAGTGGACGTGGATAAAGTAAGAATCAGGGGGATGATGTGTGCTTCCCTTGTAACAGCCACAACCGTGGCATTCCTTGGAGTCATCGGTTTTGTGGGACTAATTTGTCCTCACATGGCACGGCGGCTTATTGGTGACGACCACAGATTTCTTTTAACAGGCAGTATCGTAGCTGGCTCACTACTACTGCTTAGCGCTGACACCATAGCCAGAGTCATAATACAGCCATATCAGCTTCCGGTTGCTGTTCTTACATCTTTTTTGGGAGCACCTGCATTTATTTATCTTATACTGAAAGGAAAACGAATTAGGTGAAAATTTAAGCAAAAAACTTGCTTATTTGCAAAAGTAACTTTCCTATAACTTATTCAAGCAATCTGCTAATGGAAATTGAAGCAAGGATTACAAGAACGAAAGTGATTACAGACAGAAATGCTATGTCATCAGGAATATTTGAATAATCTCCGGTCAGAAGCAGGGCTCTAAGTGCATCAACCACATAGGTTAAAGGATTAAGTTTAGACACAGACTGAAGCCATGGTGGCATCAGGGTTATGGGATAGATTGCATTGCTACCAAAAAACAATGGCATAGTTATCATCTGGCCTATTCCCATCATCTTTTCCCTTGTTTTCAGCAATGATGCAAGGCACATGGAGAAACTTGAAAAACACATTGCAAGTAGGATAATCACTACAAAAACACCCACCATATTCAAAAGATTGTGTCGCAGGTTTACCCCCATAAATACTGCCAGTGTAAAGACCATAATTGCCTGAAACACTCCTCTTACACCTGCCGCCAGAGCTTTCCCAACTACTATTGAAGATCGGGGAGAGGGAGTTGAAAGTAATTTGGCCAATAATCCTACATCCCGTTCCCATACAAGGGTTATTCCATAGAATATCGCAATGAAGAGGACAGACTGTGCAAGCACTCCCGGAGTTAGGAATTGGATATAATCATAACCCGGAATTGACAGATCACGGACTCTGTTGAAAACTTCTCCAAAGAGAACAAGCCATAATGCAGGTTGAACACCTCTGGTCCACAGTTCAGTTGAATCATGACGTATCTTCCTTATTTCCATTTCAACTATTGCAAGTGCACTATATGCAAAATTATAGATGTCATTTGTGCAGGTCATCTTCCACGCCTCACAAAACTCCTGCGTACAGAGTGATTATCCTTCATGGAACCCTGGGGATGAAGGCTTGATCTTGCATATTTCATAAAAACATCGTCCAGTGTTTGTTTATTAACAGTTACAGAACTGACAAGGGTTCCATTACCCTCAAAATGCCTGATTATCTTAGGAATAGCAGTTTCAGAATTGTCTGTAGATATCAATATACGATTATCATCATCGCTACCTATTATCAATCCCAGATCATGCGGAAGTGATACATTCTGGCCACTTTCCATTAAGTTAAGGGATATAATATCTCCTCCGATTGATTTCTTTAACAGGAAAGGTGTATCTATTACTGCTATTTTCCCGGAGTTCATTATAGCTATCCTGTGACAGAGTTCGTCAGCTTCGAGCATATCATGGGTTGTAATAACTACAGTCATTCCGAATTCTTCATTCAGCCTTTTAATGTATTTCCAGACCTGTCTTTTAGAGGAAGGATCCAGTCCTATGCTTGGTTCATCAAGAAAAAGTACTTTAGGTCTGTTTACCAGGGCCTGAGCAATCTCAAGTCTTCTCATCATCCCGCCGGAATAGTGTTTTACGAGATCCTGGCTTCTGTCAGAAAGACCCATGTACTCAAGAGCATTGTTTATTCTTTTTTCACGCTCATTCTTATTTACGTAGAATAATTTAGCAAATATGAGAAGGTTCTCATAACCTGTAAGGTCACCATCTGCAGACACTGCCTGTGGAACATATCCAAACATCTGCCTGGCTTTTTTTGGGAACTTTACAACATCTACTCCAAATGATTTGATAGAACCGGTACTTGGCTTTCCTAAAGTTGTTATTGCTTTGAGAGTTGTAGTTTTACCAGCACCATTTGGCCCCAGAAGGCCAAAGATTTCACCATCATCAATAGAAAAAGTGATATTATCAACCGCATGAATATCCGGTGGATATAATTTGCTTAGTTCTTTGACTTCTATAGCTTTCATAATACCTCGTTGAAAATATCCCGCTGTTTTTGGAATATTTATTAGACTGCGTAATTTTTCATTTCATATACAACACATATGTAACAGGAAAACCTTTCGCACTCTTATAATTTATATATATAAATCTTTTCATTAAGCTGTTTTATGTTAGCAAATAGAAATACATTTATACAAGCTATGCTAACGATATTTCGTTTCAAATTTCGGAGAATAATTATGAATAAAAATAGAACATTGCTTTTTGCTTTAATATTGGTAGTTATTTCATCCTTTGTGTCGGGCTGTACAGATAGTTCCTCTACTTCACAAAGTATTCAGACATATGAAGAACAGGAATTAGCAACTATAGAAGTTAGAGATATGGCTGGAAGAACTGTTGAAGTACCAGAGAACGTTGAAAGGGTAGTTGCTATTGGTGCCGGTACACTCAGGCAAATAGCATATCTTGGAGCCATGGATATGGTAGTCGGAGTTGAATCCAGTTCTGAAGTAACATAATAAGTTCCTCCCGTTACCTTAAGATCATCTTTACTACTAATTCCGTTTTCAGACGAAACTATTTCTAAAGAGCCGACACCATTGAAAACCAAATCATCCTTTGAAAATATGACTGCATCGAGATTTGTCTCGCCGTCACTAACAAAAGACCCTGATGTTTCCATATAATTTACGGTATCCGTAGTAGTAATGAACACTTTGTCTGCTGACTTGACGTAAATGACTGGCATATCTTCATTAACGATATTTACACCACCTAAGACAATCTGGACTTTGCTTTCATCTTCTACATCTACATATATAGTAACTTCAGTAGCATCTCCGCTTATTACATAAACACCTTCTTCAGATATTGTAATATCAGTGTCTGACTTCGCTTCTATATATGTTGCATCTTCTAAATCTGCTTCTTGTTCTAAATCCCTGTCAGTAAATTCTGAACTTGCTACATATATGGAACTATCATCATTACTTTCTTCGGTAATTGTAGAGACAGTACTTCCTTCACCACTTAAATTGTTATTACTTTCTCCTGTAATTGTGGAGACAATACTTCCTTCTGCACTTAAAAAAATAAGTAATAAGGCTAGTAAGGCTCCTACAATCAAAATGTACTTTTTCATTTTCTTTACCTCATACTATTTTACAGGTCTCTCACAATTTCATAGGTCTGTGGTGTTGTAACCGGTTACCAGGAATACTTTCTGGTTTCCGTTCAGATTTTTTATGGATTGGATAAACTCATGCCTGTTGATTTTTTTCTTGGGTATTACGCTATAGACGAGTTCAGTCACTGTTCCTGAACGGACTGAATCTATCCCTATCAGGTCTGCTGATTGTGTGTATTTGACGAATACCTTGTCAAACAGTTCTTCGAAATCAACATCTCTGTCAAGCTGTATTTTCAATATCTGGCTCATTGCAGGTCTTGCAAACCAGTCAAATTCATACATTATGAAGATAAGACTTCCGATTACTCCGGTTGCGATGATTGCCAGCATGTAGAATCTTGTACCCATTGCCATACCTATCGCCATAGCGAAGAATATGAAACCAATGTCACGGATTTCTTTCACTGCATTTCTGAAACGTATGATGGACAGTGCACCGACAAGTGAGAACGCACGTGCGATGTTTGAGCCCACAATGAGCATGATTACGTCTACTATCAGTCCCATCATGATGAGAGTGTGGACGTAACTCTGGGTGTAAGATGTTCCTTTATGCGTTCGTTTGTACAGCCATCCGATGCCTGCCAGTAATATGAAACCTAAGACCAGGCCCACAAAAACGTCGGTGGCCGTGAAGGTTCCACTCAGGTCTTCAAAATCGAATAGACTTTCAATATCTATTGTCATTTTAGTAAACCTCTATTCTTTGGGGGAATTCGCTTGCTACATCCAGTCCTGTGCAGTACTTGCTGATTCTGATGAGTCTGTAATTGTTCTGGGCGATCAGTTCTGTAAGCCAGTAAGGAACTCTCTCATTGACTTTTATCTCAAGTATCACCCGGTCCGGGGATACTATATATCTTCCAAGTTGCTTGGAGGCCAGGTCCAGGTCATTGACTCTGTATCTTATGTTCGAGTCAAAAGTCACCCTCAGGCCGTTGTCAAATTCAGCTCCCGTGTACGCATGTCTGAAATAACTTGTTATGAGTGTTGGCTGGAGATTTCTTTCCTCGATCATTCCGAGGACCTCTTCCATGACAGGTCTGTCCCTTTCATCATACTCATCAGGAAGACGATGTTCGTCACAGAGTGCCATAGCATCCCTGTAAGGTATCGCAATCCTGCGTTTCTGTATTGTTTTGTCGTAACGCTGTTTGATCTCGACGAATACTATGGAATCTTCTGTTATGCTCTCTTCAGTTTCGTATATGCGAACCCTGAGTTTTTTTCTAAATTTCAGTCCGTCAATCTTTTCCCAATAACATTGAAGATCCGGGCTGTCATAGTACAGACTTGAGATTACGTAGTCTCCTGAATTCCAGGCATACTGGTCAGGAAACATATACGCCTCGAGCTGCTGTTTGAATTCGCGTGTTTGCTCCATTGTTAGCAGATACTTCAATTCAAACCGATTGAACTTTCGTATTGGTTCCATTGCAATCCTCCTTGTGATTTTGACCGTCTTCAATAATCTCCTGATTTTTTCAAGATGATTTTTTGTGGTAGACGATATGAATTTGTGATTGTAAGAAAGATCACATGTTATCTGGTGTACGATATGTATGGTGGTACATTGTTGTTTGGTGATGATGGTGGTTGGTGTTACGCTAACATGCGATCTTACAATTCGAGAATTCTCAAATGCAAATATAAAGATACTTATAATAAAAAAGATGGAATAAAGCTTTAATTTATGATTAAAAGAGAATAAAGGTTTGAAATATGAATAAAGCTATAATGGCTGATATTTAGTTGATTAAATGTGTTATAAAGTTTTATTTTACATTATAACCCCAGAAATTAAATTTTGTAGTCTGTTTAAAAACCATAATTAATTATGATACATTATAGATAATTCCGTATGGACTGCAATATTCAGATTAAATTTAAAGTAGTTTTGACAGAGTCAAATATATCATATTTTGATATCGACAATGATTTATTCCAGCATTCAGAATCTTAATTATGGGCTCAGAAGACAGCTATTTTAGGGAATGCATTAACTGTGGGTATCAGCGTGGTTTCCATGTATATTTTAAGGAAATAAAAGATGGTAAAGCAAGACTTGGACTGATATGCCCAAGTTGCGGGCAGAGTTATGATATCGGGTGGCTTACAGCCGACATTGGTGAGTTTGAGCCGAAAAAAGAAAAAGTATATGAAGACCATTAGGTCTTTTTCATATTCTCCATTTCTCTCTTTATCTTAGATGCATTCTCACTGTGTTTTTTATTAAGTTTTTCAAACTCTTCCTGACTGAGTTTATTATTTTTCCTGTCCTTCTTTATTTGTGAAAGTACAGTCATTTCTGCATCATAGAGGTCTTGCAGTTCATTAATGTCCTTTGAATTTTGTGGGGCATATTTTCTTGTATAATAAAATGCGGCTGGTGCTACAATTATAATCACGATCAGAATTGGTATTGTCAGATTAGTATCTGAGGCTGCAGTGTTTTGTACAGGTTCCTTTTCTTCCCGAAAAATTGTAAATTCATTGAATTCCGGTGTGCTCCAGGTGTATGTACTATAATTCGCTTCCATTACAGTATCATCTGCTATGAGCAAAACTCCATTCTCAGAACTAAGACTGATACCTGTGTTTTCATCATGGTATACTGTAAGAATGAGCCTGGATATTGGCTGCTCAAGTTCTCCATTTTTGTAAATGACCTTCCGGAGAACTTCATCTCCGGTATCAGGTAATACATATCTTATGCCGTAAAGGAGTGGCATTTCGCTGGAAGCTTCATTATCATCTGAATAAAAATACAGGTAATTATCATCCCTTGTAAAATTAACAGGTACAGCAGAACTAGTACTACTCATATCCACAACCTGGAATTGCATAATTTCAGCATTTTCAGGTAGCCAGAGTTTTATTTCAGTTTGATTAAAATCCTCATCTTCAATTGAATCTATAAGATACACCATTGATTCACTAACGACAATGTATCCGGTGTTCAGAAGACTTACTTCTATCAGGTGACTGTATTCGGAAACATTTCCCTGTTCAGTCATCATAGATTCAGTAGCTAATGTCTCATTACCAGAAGTAAGTGCAATGGCAGATGTGGTCATTGACATTATGAAAAGTACCAGTGCAAGACAAACTAAGAATGATGGTTTGACTTTACCTGGAAATGACCTGATATAAAAGAAATAGGAAGATGAGTTTTGTTTCATAGTATCTCCTGAGTAATTGAATAAGGAATAATAAAAATCATTATATTTCTCTATTCCTGTCATTATCATCTGATTCTTTGCAACAATATTGCCGGCAGTTGTCACTTGCATATAAATGTTATGTTGTAATAATTACTTCATTTATTTTATAATTTCAATGCTACGGCTATTACCAATAATTCTTCATAAATAATAATTCACATTAAAAAACATTATATATAGGAACTTAAATGTAAGGTGTCATGGATTCGTTTACAGCAATTACTATAGCGGTTTTTTTGCCATTTATTTTGGCCGGTATATTGCCTGCCGTTGAAAAACTTCTAAAGGAAAAAGTAGGATGGTACGCTTCCGCCACTGCATTGCTGAGTTTACTGTTGATTGCTCAGGTTGCACCGGAAATTATACACGGGGAGACTATTCAGGGAACTATCGAATGGCTTCCTTCAATGGGAGTTAATCTCTCTTTCTATGCCGATGGTCTGAGTGTCATGTTCGGTTTCATCGTATCTGGCATTGGTGTTATTATCATGTCATACTCCAATGGGTACATGTCAAAGAAAGAAGATCTTCCAAGATATTATCAGCAGCTCCTTTTCTTCATGGGATCAATGCTCGGTATGGTGTTCTCTGCTAATACTATTCAACTTTTCATATTCTGGGAACTTACCAGCATAACTTCATTCATGCTTATCGGTTACTGGCGTAACAGGCCAATGTCTGTGTACGGAGCAACCAAATCAATGCTTATCACCGCTTCAGGCGGTTTATTCATGCTTGCAGGATTCTTGGTGTTACACGCTATCACCGGAACATTTGACATTCCCACAATATTACATAATGAATCCATAAGGGAAGCCCTGCAAAGTCATAATTTTTTCATTTATGCACTTATTCTCATATTCATCGGTGCTGCTTCAAAGTCAGCACAGGGTCCGTTTTACATATGGCTCCCAAATGCAATGGAAGCACCAACTCCGGTCAGTGCATTCCTGCACTCAGCCACAATGGTAAAGGCCGGTATTTATCTCGTAGCAAGGATACACCCGATGTTCTCAGGTACGGAAGCCTGGTTCATCCTGGTAAGTGGTGTAGGAATATTCACAATGCTTCTTGCAGGTTTCCTTGCATTCAGGCAGACTGACATCAAAGGAATTCTGGCATATTCAACAATCAGTCAGCTTGCTTATCTTATGACAATGTACGGCTACACAACACACGAGGAACCAGGAATTGGTGTGGCTGCTGCAACATTCCATCTTCTCAACCACGCAACATTCAAGGCATGTCTTTTCCTTGTAGCAGGTATAGTAGCACATGAAACGGCGACAAGGGATATTACGAAAATGGGTGGTTTGCGTAAGGAAATGCCAATAACATTCATAGTGGCGACAATCGGAGCATTATCCATGGCGGGTATTCCACCTCTTAACGGTTTCCTGAGTAAGGAAATGTTCTACGAGGCATCCGTTGAAATGGGTCATCTCCTTGGCGGACCATACACAGTACTCATCCCGGCACTTGCGGTACTTGGTGGTGTATTCACATTCGCTTATTCAATCAAACTTATAGATGGCATTTTCCTTGGTAAAAGACCAGCAAAGGGACTGCCTGAACACATACATGATCCTTCAATGATAATGCTTGCACCGGCTATTTTCCTTGCAGGTCTTATTATACTGTTCGGACTCGTACCTTCAATTCCGATACACAATTTCATTGAGCCTACAGTTTCAGGAATTACTCTTGAGGAAGCTCACCTTCATGTTAAGCTCTGGCATGGCTTCACAACATCACTGATGATGACCATAGCAACATTCATTCTGGGTATCCTTATCTACACTCAGTATGACAGGATCGCAGAATGGCAGAACAGGTTCAATGCAAGGTTCCCATGGGTAAGTGTCAATTATTACTATGATGGTGCAGTGAACAATGCAAAAAGTGTTACATCCAAATTCTCAAACAGGATGCAGCCTGGTCCGATAAAGACCTATGTTCTGGCACTTCTGCTTTTGACACTTGCAATGTTTGCAATTCCTGCAATTATGCTTGCAACAAGTCTTGTACCGCAGAACCTTAATTTCGATGTCCCGCTTTACGAAGCTCTGATATTCCTGTTCATGATAGTTGCAGCTCTTGGAGCAGCATTACTTCCAAGATACATACCTGCCATAATATCGCTTTCAGGTCTTGGCTATCTGGTTGCTTTATTGTTCATATACCTGCAGGCACCTGACCTGGCTCTAACACAGGTTCTTGTAGAAACCCTTTCAACTATTATCTTCCTGCTGGCAATTGTAAAGATTCCGCAGAAATTCAAGGAACATATCCCTTCGACAACACTTGCACGGGATCTTGTAATATCTGTGGCTGTATCAGCAATGATCTTCATTATGCTGATTAACGCAACACAAGGAATAGTTGCACCATTTGAGTCTCTCTCCTATTATTTCATAGAGAAGAGTCTTACACTTGCAGGCGGTCACAACATTGTGAACGTTATTATCGTGGACTTCAGAGGATACGATACTCTTGGTGAAATCTCTGTGCTCTGTCTTGCAGCACTTGGTGTTTATAATCTTATACACAGCAGGGGTGAGGACGAATGACAACCCTGATTACAAAAACAATAACAAAGATATGCTTACCTTTGGTTATCCTCTTCTCGATATCCCTCTTACTTGCGGGACACAACAATCCAGGGGGAGGATTCATTGGCGGTGTCATGTTCGCTTCAGTTATTGCACTGACTTACGTGGCATTCGGTCTTAAATACATAAAATCATTCTTTAACCCGGACTGGGGTAACTGGTTTGGATTTGGCTTATTGCTGGCTGCACTTACAGCTTTCTCAGCAATTGCCTTTTCACACAACTTCTTCAGGAGTGCTGTGGAATTTGTCCACCTGCCATTCTTCGGAGAAATCGAACTGGTATCAGCCGGTCTTTTTGATATAGGAGTTTATTTCGTGGTAATCGGTGGATTGCTTTCCATCTTCAAAAACGTAGGTGATGACGAATGAACAATACATTGCTCTCTCTTACAATAGCAATTCTGTTCGGTATCGGTACTTTCCTTATACTGCGCCGTGATATTGTAAGGGTTATTATCGGACTTGGTGTTCTATCACATGCAGTTAACCTTCTGATAGTTTCAGCAGGAGTTTTCTCCGGAACAAAAGTGCCAATAATTACAGATGATGGTGGACATGGTGCAACAGAAGCAACAGGAACTATCTTTACAGATTCTCTTTCACAGGGAATACTTGCGCCTATTATAGAAGCAGGTCATCACGTAGATTATGTTGACCCTCTGGTGCAGGCTCTTGTACTCACAGCCATTGTTATCAGTCTGGCTACAACAGCATTCATCCTGATCCTTGCATACCGCATTTACGAGGAATATGGAACAACTGACATTAAGGAACTTAGGAGGCTCTGGGGATGAACCTGTCAACTCATATTCCTATCATACTGATAGCTACTCCTATTCTTGTAGCTGCTCTTATGATACTTCTCAGAAAGCAGCCTGGCATACAGAAAGCAATAAGTGTTGCTGTTTCATTTGCAATGCTGATTCTTAGTGTAATTCTGCTTTCTCAGGTATGGTCTGGTGGAATTCAGGCCTATGAAGTAGGAGAATGGGGAAAATACGGAATCATACTGGTAGCTGACCTTCTAAGTTCAGGAATGGTCGTGCTCACATCATTCGTATCATTCCTTGCGCTGATATACTCACTTGATTACATTGAGAAAAAGTCACTGAGTGCATCATATTATCCGCTTTTCAGTTTGCTTGTGGCAGGACTGAACGGTTCATTTCTTACAGGTGATATCTTTAACCTTTTCGTATTCTTTGAGATACTACTACTCTCATCATGCGGACTTGTAATAGCAAATGAGCAGGGTGGCGTGACAAAGAGTTCCGATAAAATGGAAGCTACTTTCAAGTACCTCGTGCTCAATATGGTAAGTTCGATTGTGATGCTCATTGCAGTATCTTCACTTTACGCAACAACGGGAACACTGAACATGGCTGATATTTCAGTCAAACTCAGTGCAATGAGTGCGGCAGGAACGCTTCCATGGCATGTTTTTGCCATTGCTCTGATGTTTGTTGTGGTTTTTGGTAATAAAGCTGCAATATTCCCGCTTCACTACTGGCTTCCGGATGTGCACCCTACAGCACCATCACCAATAAGCGCAATGCTTAGTGGTGTGCTTATCAAGGTGGGAGCATACGGAATGCTCAGGGTATTCTTCCTTATATTCATTGATACTCTTGATATTTTCAAGCCTGTCATCATGTATCTTGCGCTGGCAACCATTGTTGTCGGAGCAATTTCAGCAGTGGCACAGACAGATGTAAAACGCCTGCTTGCATACTCAAGTGTAAGCCAGATAGGATATGTTTTCCTTGGTATCAGTTTTGGAAGCATTTACGGAATAACGGCAGCACTTGTCTATCTTGTAAACCATGCAATAGCAAAGTCAATGTTGTTCCTTACCTCAGGCGGAATTATTCATCACGCAGGAACCAGAGATATGAGAAAAATGGGCGGCATGGTCGATAGTGCACCGCTAATGTCACTTATGTTCCTGGTAGGGGCAATGTCAATTGCAGGAATGCCACCACTTGGAGGTTTCATTGCCAAGCTCAGTCTTTTTGATGCAGGTATTGGTGAACAGTACTATTTTGCAATAGGAATTGCACTTTTCTTTGCAATATTCACTCTCTTCTATATGTTCAGGGCAATGTTACTAATGTTCTGGGGAGAGAAAAGAGATGTTGAAAAGTATGGGGAATATTCTCATCACGGAACATCATTTCTGATGGCACTTCCAATAGTTGTGTTAGCACTGACTGTCGTAGCATTCGGAGTGTATGCAGAACCATTGATAGCACTTGCAAACGCAACAGCCCATCAGATACTTGATCCGCAACCGTATATTGATGCTGTAATGACGAGGGTGGTAAGATGAAAAGATATATTGCTTACTCAGCTATACTTGCTCTTGTATGGTGTTTTGTCCACGGTACTGTAAGTGTTAACAACTTCATACTGGGACTTATTATTGCGCCATTCATTATCAGGCCGTTCAAGGTCTTGTTCCCATTTGATCAGGAATTCTCTTTCGGTAACGCAATAAAAAAGATACCTGCCCAGATAAAGTTCCTTTATGTGCTTATGGTGGAGATCATAAAGGCGAATATCATGGTTGCAAAGATAGTACTTCAGCCAAAGATTAATATTAAACCGGGTATCATCGCAGTACCAATTGATTCAAAGACAGACATTGGTATCACTGCCATTGCAAATACCATTACTCTTACACCTGGTACACTGACCATCGATGTATCAGAGGATAAATCCATCCTTTATGTACATGCTATAGATGCAACTGATCCGGAAGGGGTAGCCCAGTCCATAAGAGAGGACCTGGAAAAATATACAATGGAGGCATTCGAATGAACCTGCTTGAATATTCACTAATCTTCATGGTAATATCCTTCATACCCTGTCTTTACAGGGTTATCAAAGGACCAACCATTCCTGACAGGGTGGTAGCCCTGGACGCAATGACAACTGTTATTGTTGTCATGCTTGGTATCTACTCATATGTAAAGGAGTCCGTTTTCTTCATGGATGTTGCACTTGTACTTGCTGTAATATCCTTTGTAGGAACGGTCACGATTGCAAAATATCTCGATGAAGGGGTGGTATTTTGAGTACTTTATCCATGGCTCTGGAACTGGTGAGTAATATAGTCCTTATAATAGGACTTTTCTTCGTATTCCTTGCAATGCTCGGGCTTGCACGTCTTCCTGATGTTTATAATAGGTTGCATACAACTACGAAGATTGGAACGCTTGGTGCTTTTGGCGTAATGTTAAGTATATTGCTTAAAGTAGGCTTTTCACCAATGGGTGTTAAGGCGATAACAGTAGCACTTTTCATTCTGGTAACCTCTCCGGTTGCAGCTCACATGATAAGTCGTGCAGCTCACAGGCACGGTGTTGGTCTGTGCAAGGAATCAGTTATTGATGAGTATGGAAAGGCTTGCGAGGCAGCCTGCCCGCCTCCAGAAGAAGACTAGTTATATTAATGAACAGGTAACGAAAGATTAAATGAAAGAGCTGGTGCATCAGTTTTGCACCAGCACATCTTTTTTATTTCTAAATCCATTTTAGAGGATTATTTATATGATAATTCCTTAGCTATCAACTTTTACCAGATACTTTCAGGTTGAATTTTAAAATCATTAACAACAAGGATTATATTGGTTTCAAAGCCTCAACACTAAAGTTCAATCTGTATATACTAAATATTTCATACTAATTAATATTTAACAGTGTGAATCTAACTCCCTGTTTTATCTGTGAGCGGGTTGGGGAGTGGGGGTTAGTGTGGGAGTGGGGTTAAAAACAGACCCGCTCACAGCGCGAGTAAACGAAATAATACTATATAAGTATTCCCTCTAATGTTGGATACAGAATTAATTAATGCCTAAAAGGGATAATCAACATATAACAGTGGCATAAATGTCTTTCTTATTTTATCGATATTTTCGTGCAAATGAACAATAAAGCTTATGAGTATTCTGGTTCATTAGAGTTCATTTTGTTCTTAATGATTATCCCTAACTTATTAAAAACCATGGCGATTGCTATAATATGATGAAAGATACAAAGGTCTTCTACGTAAGTGAAAAGCTTGAACCCGAAGCTCTTGATGAAGCAGCGAAAATACTTTCACATGGTGGAACTGTTGCTTTTCCAACAGAGACTGTATATGGGCTTGGAGCTAATGCTCTGGACGAAAAAGCTGTGATGCAGATATTTGAAGCTAAAGGCAGACCTGCTGATAACCCGCTTATAGTTCACATTGCTTCCAGGGAAGACTGTAAATCTCTTGTTCTTGAAATCCCGGAAAAAGCATCATTGCTGATGGATAGCTTCTGGCCTGGTCCTCTTACTATTATAATGCAAAGGAAAAAGATAGTTCCCGATGTGACTACTGGTGGACTTGATACAGTTGCAATAAGGGTTCCTGAAAACAAAATTGCAATTGAGCTTATCAAAAGATCAGGCAAACCACTGGCTGCTCCAAGTGCAAATCTGTCCGGAAAACCAAGCCCTACGTCGGCAGAGCATGTTATTGCAGACCTTTCAGGCAGAATAGATGCTGTTGTTGATGGAGGCGATGTGATAATAGGTCTTGAATCAACTGTTGTTGACGTAACTTCTGAGGTACCTGCAATCCTCAGGCCGGGGAAGATAAGTAAAGAAGAGGTTGAAAACTGTATAGGGAATGTGAATATTGCATATGATGACAAGGTCCATCCTGAAAGTGAAACCGTTCGTTCCCCGGGGATGAAATATACTCATTATTCTCCTAAAGCCGGGGTAATTTTGGTAGAAGGCGAAAATGATGCAGTTGTCAGAAAGATAAAAGAACTTGTTGAAGATCTAAGCATGAGGGATGCAAAAACCGGACTGATGCTAACAGAAGAATCCGGGAAGCATTTTTCTGAAACAGAATCATTCTCAATTGGTGGAAAGGATAAACCAGAACAGGCTGCAAAAAATCTATTTTACGGCTTACGTTTTCTTGATCTTAAAAATGTCGATATTATTATAGTAGATGGTTCATTTGATTCCAGAGGAATTGGTGCAGCCGTGTTTAATAGAGTTCGTAAGGCAGCAGATATGATAATCAAGGTCAAGTGATAGCATGAATCAGGAAAAGAAGAGTTATATGAAAAACAGGCAGAGAAATATTGCAATTCTTAAAAGAAACCGGAGCTTGCTAAAAGTAACCATAGTTATACTTGCCGCAGGTCTCTCTTTAAGTTATCTTGACAGGACGAACATAGGAGAACCTCTTATCTGGCTTGGTGTTATTATATTTGTGTACGCATTTTTTACAGGAATGATAGCCAGACTACAGTTAAAATCAGAAAAATAAATCTTTATTATGTGTATTTTTTACTAATATCTGGTACTAAACATTCTTCCTCATTTTAGTTTCTTTAAACTTTATTAGATTTGAAAACTATGAAAGAAATGGTGGTCGAAAATTTGTCTCCGTCATCCCCAACTTTTTAGGGGACATAATCCTTAGTACCACTATACTATCAGGTACCACCAACAAGCAAGCAAAGAGAAGAAGAGATAAAGGAGAGGTTTATGAATTTGACCTGCTCCTTTCATCTCGGATATATTTCAGTAGATATATTTCTTTAAAACTTTATAATTTTATAATTTCATTCTTTTCTCTAATCCTATTATTATGTTTCACAAGTAATGTGTTAGCAATGTGTTATATTTATGCACATTTATCATGTTTGTTTGTTCAGTGATGTATGATATTTATCTTCTTTAAGTTGTGATAAATCTAGTATTTAGTATGGTATTTACTTATGTAGTATTTGTCATAAATGGACTAATATCATACAATTCACAAATTTGTCAATGTTAATAATGAGGCAAATAGAATTTTTTTGCTATTTTTTCTTCCATTTGCAGGACTCTTTTTCTGTATTTTTGGTAACTTTGTTCTTTAACAATAGTACTTAACAAAACTACCAATAATACTTCTGAATTTTTTCTTCTTATGAGTATATATCATTAAATCTCATAGTATTTCATGGGGTTGTCAATGGGTTATTGTCCAGGGCAACTTAATCTGGTGCCTTAAACAAACCTCGTTTAGACGTAGTCTCGTTTAAATGTGGGAATTGTTAGTGGTACCCTCTTAATATCTATATAAGAAGGAGGATAGGAAAATATGGAGTTTAAAAGCCAGCAGAGGCTCTTAGCTATTGCTCTAGTCATCCTGACTAGTATGGCAATGGTTCAGACTGCTTTTGCTGCAGATGTAAATACAATCAGGCTCTATGGTGAAGACGGAATGGCAACTCCAAACTTCCCATACGAAACGCCTGAAGGACCATTCGATCCACTAAGTCCTGAAGCACCTTACAAGGACTTCATGACATTCAACCCGGCACTTTTCGAGGATGGAATTGTGGTTAACCATGCAAATGCCTACGAAAAAGTGTTCGCAAGACAATATTTCGTTCCAAACTATGAGGAACCAACAGGTTTCGTCTGGCTTGACGAAGGTGACTATGTCAGAACTTCAAATGACATTGTAACCGAATATACCTATATGATGGTCAGTAAAGTTGACTACCAGCCAATAGAAGGAACCGCAATGGATCCACAGACCGATTCATACTGGACCAAGTTCTGGTTCCCAATTGCTGACAATGATGATGCTCAGATAGGTCTTGACGGTATGGATGCTGACGGAGACGGTACAGATGACATGGTACACCTTGAAGTAGCAGGAGACCTCAATCAGGATGGATATAAGGATGCAATGATCGCCACAGATTCAATGCAGCTTAAGGTCGGTGATGAACTACAGTTCCTTGATCACAAAGTCTTAGTTAAGGACGTAGCTATCAGCGGTCTCAATTCAAATCCACTTATAACCCTTACTCTTGATGTATACTACACTGGTAATGATGAACCTCAGCTCATTGAGAAGAATTATCAGGCAAGCATTGTTCCTGGTGACTATCTGGTCGCAAGCAGACACACAGTTGCTGACGCAACACCTAACAGTGACTACTCATGGTTCCTCAGAGCAGATGCAGTAAGCATGAACTACGCATATGTAACAGTAGGACGTGTACTCTATCAGGGAGAGAGCTTCTTTGTAGACGGCGCAGAATATGACGTTGCAGCTATTTTCGGCAGTGAATGCTATGGTGACTATGAATATGACAATACTGTAAAATACATCACTATCAGAAATCCTGTTCCTGAAGACTATGATGTAGACCTTGGTGACCTCTCTGTAATTAAGGAAAGCGTAAGTGCAAATGAAATGATTCCACTTCTGCCACCTTTCAACAGGGAACACATAATGATCGATGATATCGATCTTCCAGCACCACAGTACACAGGCATCATTGATCACACATACACATGCTATTATGATGATGGCACAAATGCTGGTGACCGAAAGCTGACAGCTGATGCTCTTGAGATCTACTTCGTTGATGAAGATACTGAAGCAAGGTTTGATACAAACCTCTTTGAGATTCTTGATGAAGGCCAGACTGAAGAGTGGCAGTGGCTTGACATTATGACAATGCCAGATCAGTACAAGGAATTTGTCTATCCGGCTCTTCCTGATGTAAGCGGCAGCTATGCAGACTTCATCTTTACAAGCTCATTTGAGGCACCATACACAAGATTCTGCTATGAGAATTACGGATGCCTTTCAATGGAGGAACTTGACAAGAGAATGATGTTCGAATATGATCAGGAAACTGGAATCGAAGACATCTATGTCAATGAGATAGATGCAGACACCAACGGTGTCAGACTCTATGGCGGTTCTGCAGATGTAGCTGATATGATGGATGCAACATTCCCATACTCAGAAGACAATCCTGAAGGACCATTTGATCCACTCAACGATGAGGCTCCGGACATGGACTTTGTCACAATGAACCCTGCAGTATACACTCACTCTGCATCAGTTGAAGGAGTTCTGGTAAAGAATGTAGATTCTACTGAAAAGGTATTCATCAGACAGTGGTTCGATCCAGATTATCATGAACCTGCTGGTGATGTATGGCTTGATGAATCATATGATTACCAGAGAGTAACTGATGATGTAGTTGTTGAGTACACTTACATGCTTACAGACCTGGCTTACGAGCCAACTGAAGGTACAGCTCTTGATCCACTCGATGCAGAATGTCCACTTGATCATGTTGCAAGCGGTTCACACTGGACTAAATTCTGGTTCCCAATTGCTGACAATGACGATTCACAGATCGGTCTTGACGGCATGGATATCGATGGTGATGGAGACGATGAAATGGTTGATCTGAGAGCAGTCACCGATTTCAACGATGATGGACGTACTGACATTGCAATCGCTTCAGCAGATTCAATCCAGCTCCAGACAGGCGTACAGAATGCAGCAGGTGTCAACTCCGAAATACAGTTCCTTGACCACAAGGTTGTCGTAAAGGATGTTGCCCTTTCAGGTCTAAATTCCAACCCATTGATCACATTGACAATGGACATTTACTACACTGGTAATGATGAGCCACAGCTCATTGAGCAGAACTACCAGGCAAGCATTGTCCCAGGCGGAGCAATTTGTGCTGGCAGGCACGTTGCTATTGTCAACCATCCGGGAATCTTTGAATACCCATGGTTCCTGACTGCAGATTCAGTAAGTGAGGACTATGTGTATGTGACAGTTGGACGTGTACTTTACACTGGTGAATCATTCTTTGTTGACGGTGCAGAATATGATGTTGCTATGATTTATGGTAGCACCTTTGAAGAGGGAGACGACGAATGTTGTACTAACTCCACACTTGTGAACACTTTCAAGTATATCACAATAAGGAACCCACTTCCAGAAGAGTATGAAGTTGACCTTGGTGACCTTTCAATTATTAAGGAACCTGTCCAGCCAATGGAAACTCTCCCACTGCTGCCACCATTCAATGGTGACTTCAAGATGATCGATGACATTGATCTTGAACCATTCAACGTGAATGATTACACATGCTACTATGATGACGATACCAATATAGGATCCCGTGTATCTCCAGTCCAGCCAGCACTTGACATCTATTACACAAGTGCACCAGAGACTGAAGAGAGATTCCACAGCAACCTCTTTGAGATACTCTGTGAATGCAGTGTCGATTACACAGTACCAGCAGAGAGCGCCGTCAGTCTTGTAAATGGCTGCGATGAATCATGGAAGTGGCTGCACATCCGCACAATGCCAGATGAATACAAGGAATTCGTCTATCCGGATGTATGGAACTACAATGGAATTGGAGACTATCTGGTAACCAGTTCATTCACTGCTCCAAACTCTGATCTCTGTGAGGAAGAATTCGATGAAGAATACCGCAGTGCAGATGTCCAGAGGCTCATGTTCTACCACGACCCATCAAACGGTGTTGGTCTTTACATGAACCAGGCAGAAGGTGCAGTATTCTCTGGCGAGAATGGTATGAAGGGTGACTACAATGAAGATGGTCATGTGACTATCATTGACTTTGCAATGTTCGCTCAGGCATACAACAATGCTGAGAATTATGATGAGGTTTTCGACTTCAATAACGATGGCGAGATTAACATCATTGACTTTGCACAGTTCGCACAGGCATATGAATTCGACTAACCCGAGGTGAAATCATGACAAATGAAAAGATGAAGGGCTTTGTAGTTTCTGCTACTTCCCTTTTGATATTCTTAGCATGTTTCATGGTAGGCATTGGTCTTGCAGCAGCAGCTCCCTCTTTGTCTGTTGATCCAGCACTTACAGACGATCTATCTCCATCAGACACCTTTGCGGTTGAAGTGGTTGTAGACTCCGCTGGTTCTCCAGTTGAAGCACTGGAATTCGATCTGGACTATGATACAAGTGTTCTTACTATGACAGGAGCTACATACTCAGGTCTTATGGGCACCGATGGTTCAGATGTCCTTTTAGTAGGGGATTTGGCAACAGATGATGGAAGCTTGTCCTTTGTAGCAGCAGCTACATCAAGTACTCCTTCAGCACTGGCAGGTACTGTCCTTACTGTCAACTTTGAAGTAAAGGCTGGTGCGGCTGATGGACTCTATGATCTGGACCTTTCTGACATCTCATTAGTAAGTGGTGGCTCTGCTCTTGGTGGAGTGGCTGAAAATGACGGAGAGGCACAGATAGGTGAGGTAGTTGTTGAGGATGAACCATCAATAGAAGTAGTTGCTGATGCAGGTACTTTTGCTGAAGGTGAGACATTCCAGGCAACTGTAATGATAAACTCACAGTCCTACACTGTCTCTGCAGTAGAATTTAATCTTGCATATGATAGCAGTACTCTAAGTCTTACAGGAGCCAGTTACTCCGGTCTCATGGGTGCTGAAAGTTCAGATGTCATCCTCATCAAGGATATGACAGATGATGGTGAGATTTCTTTCTCAGCAGCAGATAAAACTCCGGCAACACAGTCAGGTGCTCTATTGACTCTTGACTTTGTAGTTAAAACAGGAGCTACAGATGGAACTTATGCACTTGACCTTATGGACTCTACTATGGTAGATGGCTCAACAGCTATTGATGATCTGACAGAAGTAGACGGTTCAGTCGAGGTAAAGATCGTACCTGCAATTCCACCAATAGCTGACATCACATCACACACATCCGGTGAAACACTTTCACAGGTAGAGATTATCTCAGTTGAAGATGACTCTGGTGACGATGATGTTGTAAGTGCTACATTTGAGATCTTTGCAGATCTTGATGGTGACTGCAACGCTGATGATGTCGGTGAAGACTGGAGTGTACTTGGAGTAGATACTGACGGAACAGATGGATGGAGTGTTGTATTCGATTCAACTACCGTTCCTGATGGGACCTACCTCATAAAGGCTACAATCGATGATGGTCAGGACACATCATTTGAGATCATATGTGTCACTGTCTACAACCCGGCAGGAATTCTCTTGAAGCCAGGATGGAATTTCATTTCAGTACCTGAAGCACTTGAGAACCCAGCTGTTGCTGACGTACTTACTGACTTTGACAGCACTGTGATTGATGCAGTATTCTACGATGACCTTTCAAGTGGAGTAAACACAATGGTAATTCCAACTGAGTTTGAACCACTTAAGGGATACTGGATCCACAATGCTATGGATGAAGATGTCATAATTCTTGAGACATATATCCAGAAGTCAACAACAGTTCCAGCAACACCGGCAACACTTCAGCTCTATCCAGGATGGAATGCTATTGGACACACCGCTCTTGAAGCACAGTCTGCAGATATTGCTCTCATGGCAATTGGCGATGACTGTCTCAAGGTAATGGGTCCATGGGTACCTTCTGCAAACAACTATGCATACATAGGTTTGAACATTGAGGACGGTTCATCATTGACCGGAAACTTTGTGACGATCTATGATTTCCAGATGGATGCATACGAAGGATTCTATGTCCTGGTACAGGAGGAGTGTCTGCTCGGTTAACGAGACAAACAAAGGAGACAATTCAATGTGAGATACAATTTGTATCTCACTTTTTATTTCTTAGGTGGTAACATGAATAAAATTCGGATCTTTGCTTTAACAACTAAAATCATTCTAATTTGCATATTATTAGCAGGTGTGGCCTCGGCCAATCCGCCTATTGTCCTTGAGGGAACTGTTACTATTGATGGTAATCCTGCTCCTGCAGGAACAGTTATCAAGGCAATGTGTGGTGAAGAAGTGGTAGGTACTACCACAGTTGATAATGCAGGCTATTACAGTGATACAAGGGATAATAAGTTGGGAATTTCCTCTGTATTAGAAGAATGTAGTAGTGTGACATTGTATGTGAACAATATAAAAACAGAAGATGTGGATATTTCCAGTATGAATGCTGGTGACATAGTCACTGTCAATCTTCAGGCAACAACAAGTACAAGCAGCAGTTCTTCAGAATCCACAAAGACTACCTCTGGTGGTGGTGGTTTTTCATCAGCTTCTGTAGAGGAAGAAACTCCTGTTGGGGAGGTCGCTGAAGAAATTCCTGAGGAAGAAGCTATGAGTAGTGTTGAGGATACCCTTGCCGAAGAAGAAGTTGCTGAAGAGGAAGAATCTGTTCCGGTGGAAGAAACAGAAGCACAAAGCGCTGATTTCCCTACAGTTGTTGGTATAGGTTCAATGCTTGTAGTTGCAGGGATATTGATTCGCAAAAAAAATGAATAACTTAACTGAAAAATAGTCTGGAAAGCCGGTAACAAATATCGGCTAATCCATTATTTAATACCTTAAAAAAGTTCACCTCAAAAACAAGGGCAAATACTAATGATAATATAATGATATTTTTGTAGTGGATGTGGTTATTATAAGAAGGAGCAGAACGGCCATAAGTGTTGAGATCTTACGGGCTGCGCTAGAGGGGGCAAAAAAAACACATATAGTATACCGTGCAAATCTGAATTTCGAAGTTGTGAACAGGTATCTTTCCCTTTTACAGGAGAATGGTCTCATAGAGCAGAAAGGCAATATGTATGTCACAACGGATAAAGGTAAGGAATTTCAGGAAATTGCTAAGGAACTGGGCTTGTAAACTTATTTCATTACAGGTCTTTGTAGGTAACTATCAAAAGTATATCTCTGGCTGGGTATCGAATTATTTCATAATTTCAGGGTGTTATTATCCCAAATTTCAATAGGTTTTTAACCGATAACCCGTATAATAAAGCAGGATTCCCGTGAAAGCTGCTTTCATGGGTATATTGTCACAAAAAAGGAGGCCATATTATGCTGGAGATCAATAATCTAACAGTTGAAATCGGCGGCCGAAGGATATTAAAAGGCGTTGACCTTAATGTTGAAGCCGGTTACACTAACGTTCTTTTCGGGCCAAACGGAGCAGGCAAATCCGCTCTACTCATGACACTGATGGGATTCAGTGGCTATAATGTTGTAGAAGGAGAAATAATCTTCAAAGGAGAGGATATCACCCATATGTCGGTCTATGAAAGAGCGCAGATGGGTATGGGTATCATGACCCAGAGACCTCCTAATATGAGTGGAGTTAAACTTTATGATCTTTTGAATGTCATTTCCAAGGATATGAAAGATACCGAAGAGCTCGCCGAAACCATTGATATGGTTCGTTTCTATGAAAGAGATGTTAATGTAGGTTTCTCAGGTGGAGAGATTAAAAGATCTGAGCTTCTTCAGCTTTCTGCACAAAATCCTGATTTCGTATTACTTGATGAACCGGAGTCAGGTGTAGATCTCGTAAGTATCGAACAGCTTGGAAAAACCATCAATAATCTTCTTCAGAAAGATTGCAAATGTGCTGGTGACAGGTGCAAACACGGAAAATCCGCACTTGTGATTACACACACCGGTCAGGTACTTGATTATATTGAACCTGACAGAGGTTACATACTGTGCAATGGAACAGTTATGTGCTCAGGAAACCCACGTGAAATGCTCACTGAAATAAAAGAACAGGGATATGAGGAGTGTATAAAATGCAAGCTGATGAAGATATGAGAAAGAAGGCAGAAGCAGCCCTCAAGAAAAATGCAGCATACGGTGAGGATTTTGACCTTAATGACTATGGGCTTGCATCAGATAAGGAAGAAAGTGCTGATGACCTCGAAGAGCTGAGTGAAGAGGATCAGAGAACTCTTCTTAATGTAGGATTCACACCTTCAGAGGATAATAGATCAGGTAGTTTCCTGATGCTTAACAATGCTGTAACGCATTCATCTCTCCGTGACGATGATGTTGTCGAGCTAATGTCATTGCGTGATGCAATGAAGGTTCATGATTGGGTAAAAGACTACTCATGGAAGCTTGTAGAACCTGATAAGGACAAGTATACCGCAATGAGTTATCTTCAGGATGCAAACGGATACTTCATTAGGGCCCCTGCAGGCAAGAAATCAAAAATGCCTGTGCAGACATGTCTTCTCATCGGTTCCAAACAGGTATCTCAGACAGTTCACAATATTGTTATTGTTGAAGAGGGAGCAGAACTTGATGTTATTACAGGATGTTCCACAAAGCATGGAATTGAGAAAGGTCTTCATCTTGGAATCTCTGAAATGTATGTGAAAAAGGGAGCTACCCTTAATTTCACAATGATACATAACTGGGGTGAAGAGATAGGTGTCAGGCCAAGGACTGTTGTTCACGTTGAAGAAGGCGGGTCATATATCAGTAATTATGTAACCTTGAAGCCTGTAAAATCAGTACAGTCATATCCTACGGTAATTCTTGAAGGCAAGGGTGCTTTTGCAAGGCTGAATACTATTGCTGTTGCACATCCGGGTTCGGAACTTGACCTTGGAAGCAAAGTAATATTCAATGCGGAGGATACAAAAGCTGAGCTTATTTCAAGGACAATTACCACAGGTGGTGCTGCTATTGCCCGTGGTGAGATGATAGGTAATGCAAATAATGCAAAAGGTCATCTTGAATGTCACGGACTTGTTCTTGGTGGAGGAATGCAGAGGGCTATTCCTATACTTGAGGCAAATGTTGAGGATATTGAACTGTCACACGAGGCTGCTGTGGGAAGAATTGCGCGGGAGCAGATAGAATATCTGATGGCAAGAGGTCTTACCGAAGAAGATGCAGTGGGTATGATCGTCAGAGGTTTCCTTGATGTTGGTATCCAGGGTATTCCGGATGAGCTTAAGGCTGATATTGATGCCACTATTGCAAAGATCGGAGAAAATGCAATCTGATCTTTCCTATTTTTATTTATACTTTGAATAAGGTTTATTTAATCCAGTTAATCAATTATTTGAGGAGAATGAATGAATCAAAAATACGGAGCAATTTTTTTAGCTGCTATAATGGTTATGTCCATTTTTTCATACTTCGTTGCAAGCTTTATAGGAGATTCCAACGATGTTGAAGATACAGTTACAGATGTGCAGGATGCACCAGGCTTTGAAGTTATCGATGGAACACATTTTAGTGCAGATTTGAATTCAATTTCAGACGGACTGGCAATAACTCCGGAGGGAGTAACGAATATAGCTTATGTGGATTATGCGAGAGTGTATAACACCCCTCTTCAGGTCTTTGCTCCTAATATCACTGATCTGTATTCAGTTTATAATACTTTGATAGTCAAGCGATATTCAGCTTCTAACAGTGATGATTTTGCTTTTGAGGCACATGTGTTGAATCCAGAAACGGTTGGTTTCGAGTACATGGTAGCTGATTCATATAACGGATATGAGATACTTTCCAGAGGTGGAGATCTTTATAATGTTATTGGAACTCCAACTCTCCTGGGCTCAGCAAGCAGTCTTACAAAAGTGATAGATGTTTCATCAGGTACAGCCAATGTTTCCACTGAATACTCAGAAATCATGTCTTATGTGGATTCGGGTGCGGAATACCAGATGCTGAGTTCTGAAGATTTGATAGCTGATCAGCACTATGTTGAGTTCAGGAATATGGGAGATGGAAATTATTCCAAGACTGAGGTTTTCCTGAATCCTCTTGATACTACGCTTGATAAAATAACATCGCTTGAAGATAATAGTACTGAAAGAAACCTTATGTATGATGTGGAAATTGTCGATGAAGGAAGGATAGCAAAGGTAGTTGTTACAGCCAATACTTCTAACTTCTATAGTCTTGCAATGGAACAGTATTATTGATATTATTATAGTAAAATTGGTCAGTAAAGATATGCTATTATCTTTTCTGATCTGACTTCCTTTTTTGTTTTCCTGCCACAAGGTTTATACCTGAACAGGTTATTTTATGACTCCAATTGCGCATTCTATAAAAACAATAGTTTAAGAATGCAGTAATTCACAGCCATTACTTTGGCATATAACTTTGTGTCAGTTTACTTATTGATTAACATTGTTACAATCGTAATTGGCCAATTAGTCGCATTGGCGGCACACAATGAATAATGAAAAACCATGAGTATACAGCATGGTTTCGAAGGAGAAAATAATATGGCAGCAAAATTTGACGTTCCAGAAGAACTCGCTAACAAGGCGCTCGAGAGTGTAGAACTTGCAAGAGATACAGGCAAATTAAAGAAAGGAATAAATGAAGTGACAAAAGCTATTGAGAGAGGCATTACAAAGCTCGCAGTAATTGCTGAGGATGTCGATCCTGCTGAAGTCATTGCACATATTGCACCTCTCTGTGAAGAGAAGAACACTGCATACATTTATGTAAAAGAGCAGAAAGAGCTCGGTGCAGCCTGTGGAATCGGTGTCGCTTGCTCTGCAGTCGCTATTGTAGATGCTGGCAAGGGTAGCGAAACAGTTGAAGATGTCGCACAGAAAGTAAGTGCACTTAAATAAACCTGATACGTGAGGTATCGTTATGGCAGACGAAGATACAGGCTATGCGGCTGAAGTCATCGATGTAATCGGAAACACCGGTATGCATGGTGAAGCCAGCCAGATCCAGTGTCGCGTACTCGAAGGACGTGACAAGGGCCGTATAATCACCCGTAATTGCGTTGGTCCTGTAAGAATCGGTGACATTCTGATGTTGATCGAAACTTCCAGAGAAGCCAAGAAACTGACTACCAGATGAGGTGACTGATATGGAACAGAGAAAATGTTCATTTTGCGGTGAACTTCTTGAACCAGGTACAGGTAAGCTCTTTGTGAAAAAGGATGGCTCATCATATTATTTCTGCACATCCAAATGCGAAAGCAATTTTGAACTTGGAAGATTACCAAGACGTACCGTCTGGACCGAACAGGGCAGAATATACTTGAAGAAAGCATAATCGGGTGTTCTAAATGGAACAGACATATATTATGATCAAACCGGACGCAGTACAGCGCGGACTTATGGGCGAGATCATTTCAAGAATTGAGAAACGTGGTCTTAAGATCGCAGCTATGAGACTTGGTGTCATGAGTGAGGAAAGTGCAAAGGAGCACTACAAGGAACATGTTGAAAGACCTTTCTTTGCTTCACTTATAGAATACGTAACATCGGGGCCATCCGTCTCATTGGTTGTTGAAGGTAAGAATGCTATTGCAATCATGCGTGCAGTAAATGGTGCAACAAACCCTGTAGAAGCACTTCCTGGTACAATCAGGGGAGACTTTGCAGTAGAGACCGGCAGAAATGTCGTTCATGCATCGGATTCAACAGAATCCGCACAGCGTGAGATAGCTATCCATTTCAAGGATTCAGAGATAGTTAATTATACCAAGATCGATGAGGTCTGTCTCTACGAGTAAAAAGGTTAGAGCCAGGGTGTTTGCTTGTTGCAAATATCCTGAAAATTCTTTCCTTTAAATTCATTTCCAACTATCCGGATAATCTTTGAAGGGGTTTGCACATGGCTGTAAATGAAAATCTACGTACACCAATCGTTTCTGTAATGGGACATGTCGACCACGGCAAAACCAGCTTACTTGACAGGATTAGAGGTAGCGCTGTTGCTGATGGTGAAGCAGGTGCTATTACCCAGCATATAGGTGCAACTGAGGTTCCCATAGATAATATTGTAAACAAGTGTGGGGATCCTTCACTAAAAGACAAGTTCATAGTACCGGGTCTTCTTTTTATTGATACTCCCGGGCATCATGCATTCACATCTCTTCGAAGCAGAGGTGGTGCTCTTGCAGATCTTGCTATTGTCATTGTTGATGTCAATGAAGGTTTCATGCCACAGACAATAGAGAGTCTCCATATCCTCAAGAGATTCAAGACTCCTTTTGTGGTTGTTGCTAATAAAATAGACAGGATCCATGGCTGGGAAGCTAACAAGAATCTTCCTTTCCTTGCTACATATAACAAACAGAGTGAACGTGTAAAGTCTGATCTTGATAACAAGCTTTATGAGCTTATAGGAGAACTTTACAATATTGGTTTTAACTCTGAAAGGTATGACAGGGTGAATGATTTCCAGCGTAATATCGGTGTCATTCCAATAAGTGCAGCAACAGGCGAAGGCATTGCTGATGTACTTATGATTCTTCTCGGACTTGCACAGAGATTCCTTGAGGGCAACCTGCACTATGATGCAACAGCTCCGGGAACAGGTACAGTCCTTGAAGTAAAGGAAGAAAAAGGTCTTGGAACTACACTTGACATAATTCTTTATGATGGAACCATCAAAAAAGGTGACACTATTGTTGTGGGAAGTCTTGGAGACCCTATCCAGACAAAGATAAGGGCATTGCTTAAACCACGCCCTCTTTCAGAGATCAAGGCTGAGGAAAAATTCCAGCAGGTTTCTGAAGTCACGGCAGCAGTTGGTGTCAAGATATCCGCTCCTAACCTTGAAGGTGCTCTTGCAGGCTCTCCTGTGAGGGTTGTAAGTACGGATACCATTGATGCAATCACAGAAGAGATTAAGAGCGAGATCGCAGATGTCCAGATAGATACAGATACAATAGGAATCACTATCAAGGCGGATACCATTGGTTCACTTGAAGCACTTGTTAACGAGCTGAAGAAAGAAGACATTCCAATAAGAAAAGCAAACGTAGGCGATGTCAGTAACAGGGATATTGTCGAAGTAACTGCAATTGAGGATCCGTTCTTCTCAGTAATCGTAGGTTTCAATGTGAAAATCCTTCCTGATGCAAAGGAAAAGCTTCAGTCAACAGATGTAAAACTTTTCTTAAACGATGTAATATATCGTTTGATAGATGACTACAAAGACTGGGTTAAGAAGCAGAAGGAACTGGCTGAGAAAGAGATATCCGATACTATCACAAAACCCGGAAGATTCCAGATTATGCCTGACTGTACATTCCGCCAGAGCAAGCCTGCAGTTGTAGGTGTTAAGATTATTGCCGGCGTAGTAAAAACTGGTGTGGACATTACCAATGCAGACGGAGAAGTTGTTGGTAAGGTAAAAGGCCTTCAGATGCGCGGAGAAAATATTTCCGAAGCTAAAATTGGTATGGAAGTTGCAATGGGTATTGAAGGACCTACAGTTGGAAGGCAGATTAAGGAAGAGGATACACTCTTTGTAAATGTCCCTGAAAGACATGCAAAGAAAATGGAACATGAAATTTACGACTCAATGACGGCAGATGAATTAGAAGCACTTGATGCATTCCTTGCAATAAAAAGAAGGGGTAATCCTTTCTGGGCAAAGTAAAAGATGGGATGCACAATTCATTTAGAAAGATCATAACAAACACAGGAAAAATAAAACCATAAGGAGGAAAAAATATGGCAGATTTTAAAGTAGTGGTTGCAGACCCTAAGACAAAGTCATACCAGTTTGATGTCACAGGCGCTGAAGCCAATAAATTCGTTGGAAAATCAATCGGAGAAACAGTTGAGGGATCACTTGTCGGTCTTCCGGGATATACATTGAAAATAACAGGTGGAAGCGACAAAAGTGGAATGGTTATGAGACCAGACCTTCCTGGACCAAAAAGACAGAAGGTTCTTGTTGCAAACGGAACAGGATACTCTCCTGTATCAAAGGGTGTACGCCGCAGAAAGATGATGCGCGGAAAAGAAGTTGCACCGGACATTGTCCAGATCAACACAGTCGTTGCAGAATATGGCAGTGACACAATAGAAAAGATTCTCGGCGGCGATGAAGAGCCAGCAGACGAAGTTGAAGCAGCAACAGAAGAGTGAGCTTTTCACTCTTTATTTATCTTTTTTATAAACAGACTTTACATTTCTTTCTTATACTACTTTGTGTACCCCAAGATCAAAGGGTTCCTGACGGCAGATTATTTCATTAACTTCAAATGAGAAATTAAGATTTCCAAAATCAATTTTTCCAGGATTTATCGGTTTTACTACAAGAGATGTAAAACCAGATGAATGAGCTTGTATTTCTCCTATGCAGGCATTTGGATCATGACACTCTATAAATGATGAGAAACAGCTATTGAAGCATACATTATGCAGAATATCATCTGATTTATTGTCAACATATATACCAATGGAATTGCCAACTTCGCTATACAATGATTCCGGTATTTTGATCCTGACATTAACCTCGGGGGTCTGGATATAGTATTTTCCAAATGACACTGGTTCTACTTTGCAGTTGTTTCCCCCGATCTTAAAAAAAACTTCATATTTTCCAAAGTCAACTTCTCCACCTTTTGCAGGAGTTATGCGGTATTCAGTATTGAAAACCGATCCTGGTGAGAGGTTTTTTGTTTCGGAAAAAGCACTATCATAGTTAATGTGTTCAGGGAATGAACACTTGACATGCAATTCCCCAAGTTCGATATTTGATTTGTTAATAAGATTGAATGTAATTTTGCTATCGTGCCCAAATCTGAATTTGTTTCCAATATCAACATTTAGTGGAAGATAACTGTGGTTAATTTTTATGTTCTCGTAAAAGTATGGTGGTTTCTGGTGTTTGTGTCCATCGACCTCAAAGTATAGGTCATAATATCCCATGGAAAGATTACCTGCTACCAGAGGGACAAATGAAATATTTGCACAGATTGATGATCCGGGTTCAAGTGAGCCAAGGCAGAGGACTGGTTTACTGCAAAGAACTGTTGCCGGAAAAACAGTTCTCATCCAGATATTCTCGATTTTCTTGTCAGTAGGATTATTTACCCTGAGGTAAAGTGGGTTTTTAAATCCCAGTTCAACAGAATCTGCAAACTTATAGTCAACAGTAACAGAATCCACTACCTGCATTTCCCTGATTCTTCGTCTTTCAATGCCTATTTTTTTTTCATAAATCCAGAAGGCATAGATAGGCAGGTATAGAATGATAATATACATTGGTGCACTGGCAAGATATATCGGATCAGGTCTGCTGGTAACTGAAAGTATGCGGGTCACTGTTAAGAATGTAGTAAACATGACCCAGAGGAATACGTAAAACTGAAAAAATATTCCAGTTCTTCCACCTGCTTCATTTTGAAGTGTATAGGTGAGGGATCTTGTAATATCATTAAGAGGTCCCAGCTTCAGTTGAACCACCTTTCTACCTTGATGCCAATTATCTTGTAAATTGTTACTTATAAATATATTAGTGAGTCAATAGCTCTTATACGTTTTGCATTCACTTCTTAAAGTAAGATTAATGATGAGTTCATCATTTACCGTCAGTTATATATTTGATAATTAGGAAATAGCATTCCTATTCAACTAGGATTCGTAGCTGCTGATAGTTATATACTGAATTAATTCACAATGTCCTGATGAGGAGGCTAATGATGAGACTGGAACTTATGGAGAAGAGATCAAGATTTGATGATTTTGAAAAGGAGTATCGTGACTCCAAAGCATACCTTCGCAGGGCTAAACTATTTCTGGAACAGGGACAGGATCACACTGTAGTTTTCAATGTAGCTTCACTGGCTCTTGAACGTTATCTTGTGGCACTCTGTTACCTTTATGATATGGAACCCTACAACCACAATTATACATGTCTGATGGATACTGTTGAGATGTTAATGAAAGTACCGGAAGAACTCAATGAAGAGATAAGGTCAATGGATAAGATATTCGATATCTGTTCTCTTGATGATTATTTCCACGGTGATCCGGAGGTTTCCGATATGGAGCGCATTCTGGTAATGTGTGAAGAAGTGGAAGGACTTTTTGACCAGAAAAAAATAGAATCATTCAGAGAATCTTTGTTGACTGATTCTGAATAATCTTGTTTAAAAGATTATTTATTATTATTATTATTATTATTATTATTATCTATTTTTGAAAATTATTTAACTTTATTTTATTTTTTAGTATTACTATAGTTGGAACTATAGGCCATAATTCTTAAATATAAATCTTCCATCCAAAACATGTAAAATTTTAATTTTATATAAAAATTATAATTATGTTGTTGGCATATCTGAAATGCCAGTAATTTTAATTATGGGTGGATGAATGAAAATGAGATTTAAAATACTATTTGTATTACTTTTAGTAAGCACAGTACTTTTTAATTCAGGTTGTATAGGTGAGGATTTCACTGCTGATCAGATAGCTGAGAAAATGCAGGAAAAGCAGGCAGGCATTGAGGATATGTCTGCTACAGTTCATATGACAATGACAAATGAAGCTGGAACTCAGGAGATGGAGTATGAGACACTCCAGAAGATGCCTGATAAGACTAAAAGTGTTGTTGTCTATCCAGAAGAGATGGCAGGTCAGGTAACAGTCTCCGATGGAGAGAAAATGTGGATATATTACCCAGACGCTAACAAGGTTACAATTATGACAATGCCGGAAGTTTTTGATGACCTTGAGATGGATTACTCATTAATTATTGGGGATATTTTAAACGAAACCGATGTCTCACTTGTAGGTACTGAAAATGTTGATGGCAGAGACACTTTTATATTAATGCTGGTCCCAAAAGATGAAGAAGACAGCCTGTATGCATCAGATATGAAAGTCTGGGTAGATGATGAAACATGGACTCCATTAAAAATAGAAATGGGTACAGAAGATACCTATCAGATTACTGTAGAATACAGAAATTTTGAAATAAATACTGGCATATCTGATGATGAATTCGAATTCGAGATACCTGAAGGTGCAGAGGTCACAGAGATTGATAATTTTGATGACATGCTTCCTGTTTCAATGACACTTGAAGAGGCACAGAATTTATCGGACTATGAAATTACCACTCCTTCTTATTTACCTGTAGGTTACGAATTAAATAACGTAATGTTTAGTAATACTTCTATTTCAGCAGACATTGATGAATCAGTTACGCTGATGTATTCTTATGATGACAATGGTATCATAATAACTGAAATATTCTATAGTGGAGAAATAGATCAGAATTCAATAATTCTGGAAAGTGAAACAGTCTCTGTCAATGGGGAGGAAGCTGATCTCTATTCCATGTATGATAATTCTTTAATGCTTCAATGGAAACACGATAATGCTATGCTTACTCTCAGTGCTTCTCTTGACCGGAATGAAATTATTCAGATAGCTGAATCGATGGAATAATAAAAACTGTAATTTTAACGGATGTATGTAGTTCTTCCGGACTACATATTTTCTCGTTTTTACTCAACTGGTTTTTGTCCTCTTTAGAACGACAGTGTACTTAATAGTACTTCGTAGTCATCTACAAAACCCTGCATTTTCTTTTCAGTATTTCTGTACAATTCTTTGTATAAAAGCAATAACCTTTGTAATTGTATTCTGTACAGCAGCATCGGAATATGCCGCCTTTGGCGGATGGTTGCATTGTTCTTTGTTTTCCAATTATTTGTCAGGCTTAACATATTCAGATAATATGAGTGGCTGAAGCCTTGAAAGTAAGATGAACCCATGATCCCGGGTAAAGACCCATATCATCATAGGCTCTTTTTGTAAGCACAACTCTTAAAGGAATTCCTGTGTCAATCACAAGATTGACAGTTGACTTCATTCTGGTAATTTCAGTCAGAACACCACTGAATGAATTCTGGGCACTTGAATCAATAGGGTCTTTTGACAGCAGGATATCCTCCGGTCTGATAGAAACACTCACATCACCTGATTTGAGTGTGCTTGAAATAATGGTTAGTCCATTAACCCCTATCTCTGCCAGTTCATCCCTGATAACTGATGTTCCGTGGAAAATGTTCTCAACACCTACAAAATCAGCAACAAAAGCCGAATTCGGCTTTCTGAAAACTTCATCTGGCGTACCTATCTGATGAATTTTACCGTCATGCATGATGGCTATTCTGTCGGCAAGGGCGAAGGCCTCTTCAAAACTATGAGTCACATGGATGGTAGTTGTTTTCTTTAACTGGTGTATCCGCAGGAGTTCCTGCCTCAGACGAGCCTTTGTTCCTGAATCAAGAGCAGACAGAGGTTCATCTAACAGAAGAAGATCAGGTTCCGTTATAATTGCCCGTGCTATTGCCGTTCTTTGCTTTTCCCCGCCGCTCAATGTTGAAGGATGACGGTCAAGCAGGTATGCTATTCCAAGAAGCTCTGCTATTCTTTCAACCTTTTCCTCAATTTCAGATTTATCAAAACCCTTGTACTGAAGTCCGAATCCTATATTTCCCCTGATATCCATATTGGGAAACAGCATGAAATCCTGATAGACCATACTTATATTCCTGTCTTTTGGAAGAAGACAGGTTACATCATAATTGTTGATCAATATAGAACCCAGATCCGGATAATATATACCTGCAATCGATTCCAGAAGTATTGTCTTACCGGATCCTGTGGGACCAAGTATGCAGAAATATTCCCCTTCTTTTACACAAAGGTTTATGCTTTCAAGTTCAAACTCGCCAAGTTTAATTGAAAGATCACTTACTTCTATCATATTAACCGTTCAGCAAACCTAATTAACTATAATGCCTAGTAGAGCTTTGCCAATCCTCCCTTGCGTTCGAATAGATAGAGAGTTACCCCTGAAATTAGTATCAATATGGTTGCAGCAGCAATTGCAAGGTCAAGTTCACCTGAAGACATGTTCAGGTAAAGAGCTATTGGAAGCGTCTCAGTCTTCATTCTGGTAGCTCCTGCAAGCATTAGCACCGCACCGAATTCCCCCATTCCTCTTGACCATGTTATGACCGAACCTGCGATCATTCCATTCTTTGAAAGAGGAAGTGTTGTCCTGATAAAAGCCTGGAAAGGCGTGCAACCAAGTGTCTGTGCCACATGTTCGTATCTTGGATTAATACCTTCAAAAGTTGAACGCATTATCCTGAGCATCAGGGAAATATTCACTGCAAACTGCGCCATGATTATCCCGGGAACTGTGAATACGAACTTAAGTCCCACATCCGCCAGAAAGCTCCCAACACTGGTTGTACCGAATATAAGCAGCAAGCCAAGTCCTGCAACAATTGGAGGTAGTGCCATTGGCAGATCGAGAACCGTATTGATAATAGCCTTTCCACGGAAATGATATCTTGCAAGTGAATATGAAACCGGAACTGCTATCAGTATGCACATTAAAGTTGAAATTGCAGATGTCAGCAAGCTGAGACGAATTGCAAATTGAATTTCCAGGGAAATTATATTTGTGATAAGACTTACCGGATCTGTGTGAGTGATTATCTGAAATATCAGAGTGGAAACGAAAAGAGTAAGCAGGAGCATGAGAATAAGATTTGCATGCTTAAATCCGGTTCTTTGCATTAATGCACCTGCTTCGTTTTTATTGTTTTTAATTTTATTTTTTAGATTTATCTCAAATTTGTTCATCAGATTCAGTTAGCATCCAAATAGGCATACTTTTCATCTGGATAAAGTGTGAATCCATATTCTTCAAAAATACTGTGACCTTCATCTGAAACCACAAAGTCTACAAATTCAGCAGCAATTTCCAGATTCTCAGATGTTGTCAGGGTTGCTATTGGAACTATCTTTATGATGTTATCGTCCTCTGCAATTTCTATTACATTTACAGCATCATTATTCCTGACAAGGTCTTCCCATACTATTGAAGCATCTGCCTGGCCAAGTGTGATGTATGTTACAAGTTCATTGACTGTTGCCCCTCTTGCAACAACGTTATCTTCAGTCTGGTTATAGATACCTTTCTTTGTCAACATCTTATCACATAATACACCGATGGCTGCTGCTTGTGGATCTCCAAGCACAACACTGACATCATCATTTGCGAGATCATCAAGACTATCGATGTTTGCAGGGTTATCCAGCGGAGTGATAATTACAGGGACATGATATGCAACATTGCTGGAGTTGTCAACAAATCCTTTTTCGGCTGCTACTTCAAAGTAATAGGTTGCACCTGGCATGTAAACATCACCTTCACCTGTAAGTTCAATCTGAGTCAGAAGTGTGTTGGACCCGGCATAATTGTACTGTACAGGAACATCATATTCTTCTTCGAATAAAACTCCAATTTCATCCATTGGCTTACGCATTCCGGCACCACAGTACACCAGAAGTGGTTCTTCACTTACCTGTTCACCTAAATTACCTGAGTCTGAAACTGATTCATCCTGATCGCTTACGGAATCACTTGTTGAATCAACACAACCCAGAAACAGGATACAGGAAATCAATAATAAGAAAACTATAATGTGTTTTTTATTTACCATCCAATCCTCTCCTTAAAATCAATCTTGAATGTATGTTATGCCCTTTCGAGCACAACATCATTCCAAGTAGCAATGTTCGGAGTGTTATGTTTGACATAACATAACGACACTTCCTTGGCATGTTTACTATAAATAACTTCCTACTAAGGGAGCCTGTAGAAATCCTATTTATATGAGTGATACAGAAATTTCTCTTTTTCATTTCCACAAAAACAACCGGCAATCTAAAAGCAAAGTAACCATCCGCCAAAGGCGGCATATTCCGATGCTGCTGTACAGAATACGATTGAAATATCTCAGTTATTAAAAATTGTTGAGTCCAAAACGAGTAGCAGTATCTCCTACGGGGCAGTAGAAATAGAGTTAAAAAGAAGTAATGGAAGTTACTTAGAGTAACTTCTTTCCGGCATCAGGGCCGCTCTTACATTCAAAGACGTCTGTGATCTTCATCTTGACAAGGAATTTAGCAGGGAAACGGTCGCTCTTTGCTTTTACCATCTTGCGCATTTCATCATATTCCTCTCCACGGTCAATGATCTTTACGTCTCCTTTGACCTGGAAGCAACCATTGATCTCCGGTCCCCATACATATATTGCACATTTTGGATTTGCCCTGAGGTTCTCCATTGTCTTGAGGAAGAAGTTGTCCACGATCCAGATTGTCTCTAAATCTTCCTGAAGGAAGCACATTCCAATAGGAATTACGTTTGGAACACCGTCTTTTGATGCGGTTGCCAGTGGGAAGATCTTCATCTTTTCAAACTCTGTTTTCATCTCATCTGTTAATTTAACCATCGATATTACCTCTACGTTTCAAAATAAAAAGTACAGTAATTGTACTCTTTAATCAAGCTTAAGCTTTTTCATCAAGTATCACTTGAAAAATAAACAAAGAATAATAAGACCTGCTTCATTAAATCTTAAAATACCCAATTCTTGTGAATGGATTTTCATGATTTGATTTTCTAGAGATTATTATAATTCATCTTACATTTTCAGAAAAGAATCCTTGTGGAATTACTCGGTGAGTATTACCTTATTGGTATTTCCATAAGGTCTTCTTACCAGAAGTGACTTTCGTTCCAGTTTCTGCAATAACCTGCTCACCTTTACTTTCGAAAGACCAGACTCAAGCACAAGTTCACTTTGCAGTATCTCTTTTTTCTCACAGACTATTAAATATAGTTCTTTCTCGTCACCCTGGAGTACATCTGTAATAACTTTCTTTTTATGCTCTGTTTCGTTGAATGGTAATGCATTTACCTGATCTTCATTTAAATCCAGCTTTTGCGATGGCTCTATTTTTTTGTGGACACCATCATTGCTAAAAAGTCTCCCCTTTTCCTCTTCTTCGTAGGCAGTCTGGTATTTTATTTCATTCCTTGCTTCAATTAGCACTGGATTTGATGACTCCTGGATTTGTTCAAGGCGTGAAGTGAGCATAGTAAGGCTATGGGCTCCAATTGAGGCTAGCACAATCATTATGAGCACTTTATTCATCGTGAACATCGTTGGGATAATGACGGCAAAAGGCTTTTCATCACTCAGAGAAACAGAAAGACTGGTAGTTCCCTGGGAAAAAAGAACCAATGAAAGAGAGAACAATGATACGGCAAGAATTATTGCATATACCAGTTCCTTTCTGTCCATTGTTATTCTCCAGATGAGTTAATTGTGACGAAGGCTACACTGTTTTTTCCATTTGATGCATTATAGGCATCACAAACAATGATGGTAGTTACGTTTTCATCAGGATTTAATATGTCAGATTGGCTGTTATTTAACAAGTCTCTATAATACGAAACTGTATCATTGTCTCCGTTTAGTAATTTGTCCAGTTCATCATAGGATATGGTTATTGAATTGTATACTGGGGAAAACTCGATATTAGATATCACTGCGCCGCTATCAAGATTGTAAAATGAATAAACAGAATCCAGATCGAAGTCAACCTCGTTCTCATCTATGGATTGCTTGAATTTGTTAATCGCATCGTAATCAACCAATGTTACTTCGTAGTCAGAATATATAACACTACCAGGGTATTCCTGATCAATCTCAAGCAATATATTTTCCACTTCACTGGTAATCATATATTGGGGAATGACCATTCCGGCAGAACTTATTTTTATATTGACAGTTGTAGCACTCTCTGCAGGAATGTTCTTGCTACCAGCATAACCAAGTGCAATAGCAATTATGCAGAGTGTCAGCACAAGAATTATCACACTAAATTTATATTGTTTCATATTTTTCCCGTTAATATAAATTTTTAATCATGTGTTGTTTATATTTATCATTTTTGTATATGGGTAAGTTTGTGAAAATAAGAAATGAGTACATTTTTATACATATGTACTCAGACACAGAGTAATTCATTATCCCATTTTTTGATGGGAATATGTGATTTTTTAATAACCCAAAAGCTCCCATTGATTATGTTTTAACCTATCTTATATCCTGTCTCATAAAAGCCATATATGTTGCCACAAGTGAAACTATCAGCCATACAAGCATTGCAATAATATTGCTTATCTTGCCCATCAGGATCTCATACATGCTGGCTTCGCTTTGTGAGGAAACAGATGAAAGCATAATATTGCTCATATCATTTCCAACAATGGCGCTAGTTATCTGTTCATAGTTCTGGGTCGGCGATATGAAAGATTCTATCATATTCTGAATTTTCCATCTTCTTTGAAATCTATCGTACATGCTTTCTCCTTGATCTCCATTTGCAGATACAAAGTCATCACCAACAGTAGTAACAACAACAGTATCCATGGCATTTACTGCATAGTATGTTGTTTCCTCCACTGGAACCACTGCATCCGCAACTGCACCTGAAAAAGAAGTAATTATCATTGTACTTATTATCCAGAACATGAATGTGTTGAGCATTGAGCTTGCTCCGTTTTTAGAGATGGTGGAAAAAAAGATGCTTATTCCCAGGAATGTGACCAGATACATAATTGAAATTACCATGAATACTGTAATGGCAACAAGATCGGAACCCGTTAAATTCATTCCCATAACCAGTGCCACGGCAACTGACAATATTGATGTGATTACGAGTGTTAACACCAGTACTCCAATCTTTCCAAGAAGTTTACCATTGATTACATCTTCTCTGTACAGGGGATATGACAGTAGAAGCTTCAGGTTTCCCCTTTCTCTTTCTCCTGAAATGGTATTATATCCAAGGATTATAGCCAGTATTGAACCTATTATTCCTATATGTGTCACCATTTGCTGAAATAGTATTGATGTCAGTTCAGGCTCTGGGAAGTATGTAAAAATGTTTTCTTCTTCCGCTCCCTGATTTTCAGCCTGCATTTTTTGATAATTCTCGAGTTGCTCGCTGAAATTATTAACACCGGTAACTGAGGAAGCAAGCATTAAAACCAGGAATATCCCGAATATGGTGAGGAAGGTTCTGCTTTTCATGCTGTCAAAGAATTCTTTTTTTGCAATTACTGCTACTTTGCTGTTTTTCATTTAAACCACCTGATAATACTTATCAAAGACATCATAGATATCTTCAGTTTCATAACCCAGAGTGAGAATTGGAATCTGGTTTTTATAAAGTTCAGAACCAATTGTATCTCTGATATCATAATCGGAACTGATTCTGAATATGTTATTCTCCTGGACAAATGACAGATCTTTCATTGAATTAAGAAGGCTTGCAGTTTTGTCGGCATCTTTTGTTTCAAGTCTGATGACATTATGATTTTCCTGTTTAGAGAGATTCTCAAGAGTATCATATGCCACCAACTGTCCTTGTTTCATTATAGCAACTTTTAAGCAGAGATCTTTGATCTCTGATAATACATGAGAAGAAACAACTATTGCAATCCCTTTTTGATTCAATTTTCTCAGGAGTGCATTCATTTCTGCCTGGGCTTTAGGGTCCAGGCCTGACGTGGGTTCATCAAGAAAAATGATTTTAGGATCTTTAACTAGCATTTGTGCAAATCCTATCTTTTGTGTCATTCCTTTTGAGAATTCACCTACTTTCTTATCTGCCCATTTGCTCATGCCAACAAGTTCAAGAAGCTCGGAGACTCTGGATTTATCAACATCCGCAAGTTCACAATAATACTCAAGGTTTTGTCTTGCTGTCAGATTTTCATAATAAGTTGTGTTGTCCGGAAGAAAACTGATGTTCTTTTTTAGCAGCATCATGTTTTTTTCGATATCCTGGCCAAGAATTTTTATACTTCCAGATGTCTGAAGTGTTAATCCCGCAAGCATTACAAGAAGCGTTGTTTTACCTGCTCCGTTATGTCCAAGGAGCCCTATCATATCACCTTCATAGATATCTAGAGATATGTTATCCACTGCCGTCAGGTCCTCATATTTTTTGGTAACGTTTGTTATTTCAAGTATTTTCTTCATATTATCTTCTTCCATATTTTCTATATACAATAGATAAACATAATACAACTGAAATGATAATTCCAATTCCTACCCATGCTGAATTTGATTGTGGTTTCACATTTACACGCAATTTTGTGTCTACAGTTTCCACTCCGTCAGTTGCTCCTTTTATGTCCACAAAGTAATCCCCGTTCTCCGCAGAGGCTGGAATTCGTACGGTTAAGTCTACAGTCTCGTACTCTTTTGATTTCAGAAAATCTATCTTTTTTTCAGTGACTTCGACATCCCAGTTCTCCGCCGGAGATTTTATTTCAAGTTTAATTTCTTTCAAGTCTGTATCACCGGTATTTGTAACTCTTATAGGTATGGTTAGTTCAGATCCGGCTTTACCTGAAACATAGAGTTTTGAGAGTTGAACAGCAAGACTTTTTTCAGACTTGTTTGTGTTTTCCTCCACGGTAAAAGGAATACTGAGAAGTGAGGATGACCTTCCGGAAGCATTTATTGTGAAATTGTAATCTCCGGGAGTGCAATATTTGTCAATCTTTAATTCCAGAGTAATATCTTTTATCTCTCCGGAATTAAGTTTTATTTTGTTTACTCTGAAGCCATCATCAATGAATTTATGAGCGTAAAAATCAGATTCGGAAGCCTTGAGGGATATTATTTCGTCTATGAGCTCACTGTTGTTAATTTTTATAGGAATACTAATAGTCTCATCCTGATAAAGAAGTATAAATTCCGGAACAGTTGTTGATATATTTATTTCAGAGAAAACGTCTCTTTTTGAACATATTTTTAATTTGAGCTTACTATATTCATAGGATTCGATATTGATTACAATAGTATCTCTGTCAAGTAAAATGCTCTTGTTTTTTAGCTCCTTTATCTTTTCATTTCCGGTAAAAGACTTTATCAGGTAATACTTTTCAGAACCATGTTTATCAATCCTTTTTTCTGATATTGATATTTGTTCAATGAAGGCTGTATTTGTGCTATTAGAAAAAAACTGGTTGTAACTGATAGTATAATTGTCCAGTTCTATTTCATCATTTGCCGGAAGATCCAGGATTTCTTCAATCCATCCTTCCTTCTCAAAATCGTTCATATCTGCAATTTTGACAGATTCAGCTGTAGCTAAAAAAGAAAATGTAGTGAATACAAATGTAAAGGTTAATAAAAAGATCAAAGATCTTTTTGTGCTTCCTATCCTTGGTACTTCTTTTTCGTTTTTATGATATCCAGCATTCATATTTGACCTCAATGAATATTTCCTGCAAATCGGAAATATGACAATAGAAGGCTGAAACGGTATTTTGATTTACTCTGAAACAGGTTTCAGAAACATGAAACATTGCATGTAACCAGTGATACGGTATTTAAAGCGCCAATTATGATGTGAATTGACTGTGCGGATGGTTGTATACAAAAATAGCAGAATTGGACTTTTTAGCTGAACTGGATTTCTAGCAGTTTCCGGGGTAAGATAATCCAGCTACAGTCAAAGTTATTAAAATATAAAATCAAAACAGCTTATCCAAGAAATACTGGTGAACCCTCAGATCCTCAGTAAGTTCAGGATGGAATGCCAGTGCCAGAACATTTCCCTGTTCAGCAGCTACGATCATATCATCGATTTTAGCAAGGACTTTTACATCATCTCCTGCTTCAACGATTCCCGGTGCTCTGATGAACACTGCGTTGTATGATGTGTCGAGGAATGGGAGTTCAAGTCCGATCTCAAAGGAATCACGCTGTCTTCCGAAGGCATTTCGGTTGACTGTGGTGTCCATGAGTCCTAAAAGGTGCTGGTGGGTTTTGGCTACCTGCTCGTCTCCGGCAGTTGCCAGAAGAATAAGACCGGCACAGGTTCCCATGATTGGTTTGCCTGCTGCGTTCATCTCTCTAATCTCATCGGCGATGCCTTCACGCATGAGCAGCTTTCCAAGGGTTGTGCTTTCTCCGCCTGGAAGTACAAGTGCATCACATTCAGGGACGATTCCCTTGTGTTTGATAGTAACAACTTCTCCATTCTCTCCACGCTGCCTGAGGGCATTTTCAAGAGCCTCAACGTGTTCGGAAACATCTCCCTGAATAGCAATAACACCTATTTTCATATGATCACGTTTTAGTTAGTATGTAAGGTTAGTATTGTAAATAAAATAAATCACAACAATAATAATAATCAGAATAAATAAGAATTGGGGATGGGGTTACCATCCACGGGTCTGAAGGATATCTCCTTCAGGAATAGAATCAACACTGATTCCTTTCATTCCTGCGCCAATGCCCTTGGATACTTCTGCAAGTACTGCTGGCTTGTCGTAGTTGTTTACAGCTTCAACGATTGCCTTTGCCATCTTCTCAGGATTCTCAGACTTAAAGATTCCTGAACCGACAAAAACACCGTCAGCACCCATGCGCATCATAAGAGCTGCATCTGCAGGTGTTGCAACACCGCCAGCTGCAAAGTTTACAACAGGAATACGCTGCATCTCTGCAGTTTCAAGAACAAGCTCAATAGGTGCTTCGATATGACGGGCAACTGCTATGAGTTCTTCCTTTGTCTTACCTTTAAGTGAGCGTACTTCACCCATGATCTGTTTCATGTGTTTGACAGCCTCGCTGACATCTCCGGTTCCTGCTTCGCCCTTTGTACGGATCATTGCAGCACCTTCGTTAATTCTGCGGAGTGCTTCGCCAAGGTTTCTTGCACCACATACGAAAGGAACTGTGAATTCTGTCTTGTCAATGTGGTATTTGTTATCTGCAGGTGTGAGTACTTCAGACTCATCAACCATGTCAACACCAAGCTCCTGAAGGATCTCAGCTTCAACAAAGTGACCGATACGTGCCTTTCCCATAACAGGGATTGTAACAGCATCAATTATGTCTGCTACTATCTGTGGATCTGCCATCCTTGCAACTCCACCCTCTTTCCTGATGTCTGCAGGAACAGCCTGAAGTGCCATAACTGCAACAGCACCGGCCTCTTCTGCGATCTTTGCCTGATCAGCGTTTACAACATCCATAATGACGCCGCCTTTCTGCATCTTTGCAAAGCCGCGCTTAATAAGCTCGGTACCGTGTCTTAATTTCTCAAGTTCCATAATATCATCCTGAATTAGTTATAATATAGTTATAGTTCAGTTCTTGATTTAATGCCTACCTATTCAGCCTACTAGATATAGTTAATGCTTAAAAGCATTTACATCTACTCTTCATCAGGTCTGATTCTTGCTACTCCTACGACTTTGTCGCTGGCACGCACGTTCATGATCTTAACACCCTGGGTGTTCCTGCCCTGGATACGTACATCCTTCACAGGTATTCTAATGATTATGCCTTCTGAGCTTGTTAGTATGACATCGTCATCTTCATGAACTGCCTTTACATTGATGACAGGTCCGTTACGCAGACTTGTAACAATGGTTATCACACCTCGTCCACCCCTGTGCATGGCCCTGTATTCATCGAATTCTGTTCTCTTTCCAAAACCATTCTCGGTTATTGTGAGAAGTGCGGTATCATCGTCCACAACATCAAGACTTACTACCATATCGCCTTCTTCAAGGTTCATTCCACGGACACCCTTGGCGGATCTGCCCATGACACGTACCTCTTCTTCAGGGAATCTGATAGCTTTTCCATGTTGTGATACCATCATCATTTCTCTGGAACCATCTGTAAGTGCAACGTTGACAAGTTCATCACCTTCAACAAGACTTATGGCAATAATTCCCTTCTTACGTGGGTTGCTGAAATCAGAAAGCTGGCTCTTTTTCACAGTACCTGTACGGGTTGCCATGAACAGGAATTCGTCTTCCTTGAACTCGTTTACCGTTATCATCGCTGTTACAAGTTCACCTTCTCCAAGTTCAAGCAAATTCACAATGGCTTTTCCACGGGACTGCCTGCTGCCTTCAGGAATCTCGTAGACTTTACGCCAGTGTACACGACCCTGGTTTGTGAAGAACATGATATAATCGTGGGTAGATGCAACAAAGATATCCACAACGAAATCCTCATCCTTGGTATCCATTCCAATGACACCTTTTCCGCCCCTGTGCTGCTTGGAATATGTGTCAACAGGAAGCCTCTTGATGTAGCCGCTGTTTGTGATAGTTACAACCATCTCAGCTTCAGGAATAAGGTCCTCGGTTTCAAGTTCCTCTACAGAAGATTTAATTGCAGTTCTGCGCTCGTCACCGAAACGCTCTCTCAGGTCAGTAAGTTCGTCCCTGATAATTACATATTTTCTTTCATCACTTTCAATAATTGCCTTATACTCAGCAATCTGCTTGAGAAGTTCGTCATATTCATCATCGATCTTTTGCCTTTCAAGACCGGTGAGCTTCTGCAAACGCATATCAAGGATAGCCTTTGCCTGTATTTCATCAAGACCGAACTTTGAAATGAGTCCTTCCTTTGCTTCATCAACATTGGCGGAAGATCGGATAAGAGAAATAACTTCATCCAGATGGTCAAGGGCAATCTTGAGACCTTTGAGTATATGAGCCCTGTCCTCTGCTTTTTTCAACATGAACTGGGTACGCTTAAGGATAACGTCAATACGGTGATCAAGATAAATGCGAAGTATCTGTTTCAGGTTAAGTTCTCTTGGAATATCATCCACAAGTGCGAGGTTAATAATACCAAAAGTTGTCTGCATCTGGGTGTGCTTGTACAACTGGTTAAGCACTACATTTGCATTTGTTCCACGTGTCAGTTCCACTACAACCCTGATACCTTCACGGTCTGATTCATCACGCAGGTCGGAAACACCAGTAACTTTCTTGTCCCTGACAAGGCTTGCAATGTCCTCAATGAGTTTTGCTTTGTTAACCTGATATGGAAGTTCGGAGACAACTATTCGGTACTTGTCTTTTTTCATTTCCTCGATCTCAGCAACAGCCCTGACCTGAACTCTTCCACGTCCGGTCTCATAAGCTGATTTGATACCTTGTTTACCCTGTATGACACCGCCAGTCGGGAAGTCCGGTCCCTTGATTGCTGTCATAAGTTCAGGTATTGTTACCTCAGGGTTCTCGATCATCATCATGGTTGCATTGATAACCTCTGTAAGATTATGTGGTGCCATGTTAGTTGCCATTCCAACTGCAATACCTGTTGACCCGTTAATAAGCAGGTTTGGAAGTTTTGCAGGAAGCACAACCGGCTCTTCAAGTGAACCGTCATAATTGGGACGTGTTGCAATAGTCTCCTTATCGATATCCAGGAGCATCTCATCACATATCTTGTCCATGCGGACCTCAGTGTAACGCATAGCAGCAGCGGAATCACCATCTATTGAACCGAAGTTACCCTGTCCGTCTATGAACGGATATCTCAGTGAGAAATCCTGAACCATCCTGACAAGGGAATCATAAACAGCGGAATCACCATGTGGGTGGTACTTACCAAGAACGTCTCCCACTACACGGGCTGACTTCTTGTAAGCCTTGTCATAGGTAATTCCTGCCTCTTTCATGGCATAGAGAATTCTTCGGTGAACTGGTTTGAGACCGTCCTTTGCATCCGGCAGAGCACGGCTTACAATTACACTCATGGCATAATCCATGAATGAGTTCTTCATCTCGTCTTCAATAAGAACGGGAACTATCTTCTCGCCTGTATCAGTTGGCTGGATATCAAAGGTAAGTTCCTGCTGAGGATTTTTCTCCCCATCGTCCTGAATATTATTATCATCAATATTATCTGCCATTTTTCTTCACCTCAGACATCCAGGTTCGCAACGTCCTTTGCATGCGTTGTAATGAAGTGTTTACGTGGCGCTACGTCATCACCCATAAGGATGGTGAACATTTCATCAGCAGCAACAGCATCTTCCATGGTGACCTGAAGCAGTGTTCTTGTCTCAGGGTTCATTGTTGTTTCCCAGAGCTGTTCAGGATTCATTTCACCAAGACCCTTGTAACGCTGTATACCAACGCCCTTGTCACCAATCTCTTCCAGTTTTGCTGCAAGTTCACGGTCAGAATAAACATAATACTCTGCCTTGCCCTTCTTTATCTTGTAAAGAGGAGGCTGTGCAATGTACACATAACCGGCATCTATCATGGGTTTCATGTACCTGTAGAATAATGTAAGTATGAGAGTCCTGATGTGAGCTCCGTCAACATCAGCATCAGTCATGATGATTACTTTGTGGTAACGTGCTTTTTCGATGTCGTAGTCATCACCAATTCCGGTACCCATTGCAGTTATGAATGCAAGAATCTCGTTATTCTTGAGGATTTTTGCTAAACGTGCTTTTTCAACGTTGAGAATCTTACCCCTGAGTGGCAGGATAGCCTGATTCTTACGATCTCTTCCCTGCTTTGCAGAACCGCCTGCAGAGTCTCCCTCTACAAGATAGAGTTCACTTACGGATGGATCCTTCTCGGAACAATCTGCCAGTTTTCCCGGAAGTGTGCTGACATCAAGGGCACTCTTTCTGCGTGTGAGTTCCCTAGCCTTCTTTGCTGCTTCCCTTGCACGTTGTGCATCCAGAGCTTTCTGGAGGATGGCAGTGGCAACTTTAGGGTTCTCTTCCATGTATTCGGAAAGTCCTTCTGAAACCATGGATTCCACAATTCCCTTAACTTCGCTGTTACCAAGTTTAGTCTTGGTCTGCCCTTCGAATTGTGGTTCTGTAATCTTGACACTGATAATCGCTGTCAGACCTTCACGAATATCGTCGCCTGAAAGTTTTGCATCTCCTTTTGTAAGGTTGTTCTTTTTTATGTAATCATTAGCAACCCTTGTGAGTGCTGCTTTAAATCCAACAAGGTGCGTGCCACCTTCGTGGGTGTTGATGTTGTTGACAAATGAGAAAACAGATTCGGCATAACTATCTGTGTACTGCATTGAAATTTCAACAACAGTATCGTCCTTTGTTCTTTCAAAGTATATCGGTGGTTCGTGAAGTGAGTTCTTATTATGGTTCAGGTGTTCCACGAAAGAAATGATTCCGCCTTCGTACTCGAATTTTTCTTCGACCCTTTCTTCCTCACGGTCATCAGATATGCTTATTTTTATTCCCCTGTTGAGGAATGCAAGTTCACGAAGCCTTGTTGCAAGAGTTTCATACACGAATTTTGTAGTTTCAAATATCCTTGAATCCGGCATGAAGGTTATTTTTGTACCTGTTGTGGAAGTTTCTCCAATCTCCAGAAGTTCATCCGTAGGAGTTCCACGCTCATAGCGCTGGTAGTAAATTTTCCCGTCACGTTGAACCTCAGCTTCCATCCACTCGGAAAGTGCGTTCACGACTGAAACACCGACTCCGTGCAGACCACCTGAAACTTTGTAGGTGTCCTTGTTAAATTTACCACCTGCGTGGAGGATGGTCATTACAACTTCAAGTGCGGATTTATTGTATTTCGGATGCATTCCAACCGGAATACCTCGTCCGTTATCCAGGACTGTGATGGTCCCGTCATGGTTTATTGATACGTCTATCTGTGTACAATATCCGGCCAGTGCTTCATCGATACTATTGTCCACCACTTCGTAGACCAGATGGTGAAGTCCCCTGCCATCGATACTTCCGATGTACATGCTCGGACGTTTGCGAACAGCTTCCAGTCCTTCAAGTACCTGAATATTGCTTGCATCATAAGCTTGTTTTTCACTCATTTAAATAACAGCTCCGTGAAAAAAATTCATAATCCTGATTAACAATGTTAATTGGTTCGTGTCTATAACGTACACTAGTTCGTCCCTCAGAATACAGTCAAAGAAATATTAATTTTTAATCTCTCGTTTCTTATTTTTACTTAAAATGTCCGGCTTCTAATATGCATTCATGCTTATTAAATGTTTATATAAAATTGATTAAAAAAGTAAAGATAGAAACTGAAAAATCAGTTTCTTGCTGTCATGTAGATGTTACCGAAAGGAATCAGTGTTGCAGCCAGATATACAAGACCACCGATTATGGGGATAGCACTGACAAGTAGCAGCACCAGAAGCCCAAATGCCATTTCATTCATTGTCCTTGAACTTTTGCCCATTTTATCCAGCAGGTAACGCCCTATCCATATTGAAGCTATTATCCTTGAAACGTATAGCATTACTACAAGAGTGATCAGCATTATAAGTCCCAGTGGAATTCCGATAATAGTAACAAAGAGCAGGAATGCAATTATGAATGCCAGTATCAATACCAGCAATCCGGTTAAAAATGCCTTTCCCGGAGATTCGGAAGTTTTAGCAGCGATATTTTTCATGTACTCAGGCCATATTGCAAGTCCTATAAGACCTATCAGAACCAGTCCTAGATACGAAATTAGTCCGCTTAACAGGGATGAGACAATTCCTCCATTGTCACGGTATTCCATCTTTGTATACTGAACATTGTTCCCGACTGTTCCTTCTTCTATCTTAGTTTCGGATTTGCTTTTGTATTCAAGATTACCATCTATGGATGCTTCAGATGATATTGATATTTTCTCAGCATTCAGGTCTGCATCTCCTCCAATATTACCTTGAAGATCGATCTCTTCTGCAGAAGCTTCGATATTACCATCGATGTCTCCGAGAATAGTAACTTTTCCTGAAGCGGCTGAGAGGTCTCCCCCAATGTATCCTCCATCGGCAAGAGTTGTCTTTCCGGTAGCTGAGAGTACATCATCCTGAACATCTCCATAGATTGTGAGTGTTCCTGATGCAACTCTTACATCATCGCCTACAGTACCGCTGATAGTCACATCTCCTGCAGCAACGATGAGGTCTTGTTCAATAGTTCCTTTCACTTCAACCGTACCACCGGCAGCAACAACATCACCATTGACGGTTCCTTCGATGATGATATTTCCACCGGCAACGATTATGTCGTCATCAATTACATCATCAATAACAATTGTGTCTCCACCTTCAATTGTGGTATATGCTGCCGCAGTGTGGCAGAAAAGCATAAAAGTAACAGCCAGCAGCATAATTTTACATAAAGCTTGTAAGCTCATTTTCATTATGTAGACTCCCCCTCATATTTCAATTTAATAAGTATGCTGAATATTGTTTTTCATTGATTAAATGCTTATTCGGCTGTGTGGGGTTAGGGTGTGATTTCTTTTGATGAGGTAGATGTAACTCCGAGTTTTGGCAAACTAACTCCTGAGAATGCACGCCAAATAGGAATTAAGCATAGGAGTGGCGGCTTATTTGAAGAATTAAGCAAATGAAGGAGAGTTGAAGTTTAAACGTATAGATATTTATCATGGCAATAAAAACGTAAAAGCAGAGAAAGATAATAATTTTATGGAAGACAACTTTAATTTTTAAGTCTTTGATACTCACTAACTTTCAACCAAATATAATCTACTTCTTCCTTAGAAATACTATAATGTTTTGCAACATCCTGCGTAATTTTATATTCATCAACAATTTGATTGGTTTTGTTCATATCCACTTTGCTCCACTCAGCATTACAAAGATCTTCAAAATAATTGTATATCTCAAATTCTATGTCTGTAGGTTTTTCTAATTTTTTGTCTTTTAGCTTATAACTTCTAATCATATCATCAATATCGTTTTTTGATGATATTGACATTAAATTGTAATTATTCATGTTCGTAGCTACCTGCAGTTTTTTGATATTAATATTACAAAACAAAATTAAACGTAATTTAATTAGTAAGTTAAGTTTCCTAGTTCTTTTTATTCCAAGCTTTAATCTCATGAAAATTAATTCATATTGTGTAATAACTTTTAAAAAATATAGGTATGGTACAGATACAATTGAATAAATCACAGGAAACAAAAAACTTTTGATATAGCTTACATTCACAATTGAGTCCATTTCAGATAGCAACATATAGAAAGAATAAGACAAAAGGAATAAACCAACAAGTGATAAAATGATATTTGTGGGCTTTTCAAAAACTTTTCCTTTTTCATAATATTGTGCATATGTATTGAATACTACTACAATTACTATAAATGGCAGTAAAAATAACTCAATTATTAGTGGAAAAACGAATGAATTGATAATAAACTCAACAATGACTATTAGTTTTAGATTTTCTATAAGTAATTTTTTCCAGAAACCGTTGTCTATCTTATTCGTTATTACAAATGCGCCAAGTGGCAATCCTGAAAAAATAAACCATATTATCGTGTCTTTAAGGTATGTAACCTCCCAGAAATTGAAATTGTATAATATAATAATTATTGAGACTATGAATACCAAATATGAAAGAAAGTATAGTAGTAATTTAGTTTTCAAGGCATTTTTTATAATTAGATGGATATGTTGCCTTAAATTTTTTTGGGATACTAAATATGCAAAAAATAAAGTAAACCAAATTATTGTTGCAATTTCCCTATTTGATAAAATAGAATACATGTTAATAAGGAACTCCTGAACAAGTTTCAATTGTAACATAGAGGACAGTTCTATATACCTTTTTTGAAATATTTTATTTCATTACTTAAATCCATAAAATATAATAGCGTACAAAAAATTAAACTTACCTATTATCCCCATTCTTTCTCAAAACCCGCATGATTCGGACTAATATCCAGAACCTCCCCATCCAATTCCTGCACCACCCTGTCCAGTAAATCATCGATCTCCGCCACTTCTTCCTCACCGATCATGGAAGAATAGATGTTCTTGATACTCATAAGGCTGGCAGCCGACAGAGCCAGGGAAATGGATAGCACGTCAAGAGTTACTTCTTCACGGTAATCAAAATCACCCATTGCTCTTTTTATTCCGGGGTGAGCTGCATTGGAGATGAGTATATAAAAATCATCAACTTGTTTCTTCTTTTCACCGGTGTACAATAGTTCACGTATTCTTGATGGTCTGAGCCAGTGATGTTTGTTTTTTAACTCTTTTTCTTCCGTCTCCGTGAGCGTGCCCAACTGCTGTTTATAGAAAATGTACGCTTCCCTGTCTGTCAGGTGAAGCAGGTAGATCTGGGTAATTCCCTCAAAAACAGTTCTCAGATTAAGATAAGCAGGATTATTCAGACCGATGCATGCTAACTTGTAGGCTGCAAGCAAATTATGGTTATTTCGCTCAAACAGCACAGGTATAATAGTTCTTGGACCTTCGAGTCTTTTGCCTGTTCTTTTGAACTCAGCAAGGAATCCGGCATTAAGGACTTTTGTCAGGTAAAACAACAGTTCAATTGAGTCCTGGAAGATATCCAGTTTGGAAGCATGTTCTTTGAAGATGATATCTTTCCTGTAGTTCAGGATAGATTCAATGTCGTTATAATCACGCCTTGCTTTGCCGGGATGCATATTGATTCTCTCTTCTTTGGTTGGATTTGCCACATATATAATAAGAATTAGCTAAGAGTTCTTTTATGTCTTGTTAGTAAAAAAGGTTAACACATGGGCAGTACTGTTTAGTGTAGCAATGAATACAACCGAACTCCTTCTTTCTCTACAAAAAGACAGCCTAAGCATCAGCAATGCAGACATAAGTCTTGCACGAGCCTATGCAATGGAAGCTGTAGAACACGTTCCAGAGCCTTACAAAACTATCTATTCAGCCGATTATTTTGTATTTCTCTATGAGAGCTTCCTGGAAATCCGAAAATGCAGGCCAGATGAAATTATAATTCAGGAAATCGACCCAGAAGAATACGAAAAAGCTCTTAGCAGCATAAAAGAGAAAAACGATACTGATGACAGAAAAAAAGATGCTATGAATCGGTTTATTAGCATCGTTCACATCTACCTTACTTTCATAGTCAGAAAACCACTACACCCTGTGGGAATGGTATTTCCCGGTGGTCTGAAGATAACTGAGGATGGAACTTTTTATTATTGTCCGGTCAAGGACAAACAAACTGAAACCGGGATCTCATTTTGTGAGTTCTGTATCTGTAAGGACAGTGAAGAACAGTAAAGAATAGAAATAACAAATAGAATAAGTTGAATGAACCCGAAGGGTCCGGCGAAGCCGGCGTTTTACCATAAAAATATACAAAATAATGTGCAAATATCTTGCACCTTCTTCCTGAACTTCTGCATATTTATCTATTAGTAATTGTCTTTGGAATAATTTTCTGTGCATAAGCATCGGAATGTGCCGCCTTCGGCGGATTGTTACTTTGTTTTTTGATTAAGAATCGCTTTTGTCACTAAAACGAAAAATCAAAATGAAAAATAGGAGGTAGAGCCTGAAGAATCAGGAAAGATATTCAGGCTTTAAGCTTTAAATGACAGTGCTTTGGTTGGACATGCTGTTATGCATCTTCCGCACTTGATACAGTCAGGTTTTGGACCATTTGTATGGACATCGAGCTGCATCGGGCAGACCTTTTCGCACTTGTTACAGTTGATGCACTTTGATTCATCTGTCTGGAGCTGGTACTTTTTACCACCGATGAGGTTCTGGACGGTTCCCATTGGGCAGAATGTACACCATGTTCGGGGGCTGAATGTTGTTCCTGCGACCAGTGCGATTGAAGTTGTAACCAGGCACATGATGACAAAAACCATGCCTATCTGGTTAATAAGTCCGTGGGTGTTAAGGAGTCTGTAACCCATAAATCCCATCATAAGCATGAAGATGGGTATTCTGACCCAGTAGCTTCTGAGTATTTTAGGTATTTTCTTTCCCTGTGTTATTTTCCCGACCCAGAAATCATTGAAACTTCCTCTGGGGCAGAGGTTTCCGCAGAACCATCTTCCGCGGGAGATACTTGTAATAAGCAGCGTTGCAAATACAAGCAGCAGGAAGTATCCAAGAAGCGGGAACCACAGTCCTGCAATTGACACGATAATAACCAGAATTCCAAGATATGGAGTAATTTTCAGCACGTTTTCATCCTCTCTTTTCTCTTATAATTTTAATAATTACGATAATTGTAATTTTTCTAAGTATTTTGACGTTTTTTATTAGCACAATTTTCAGGGGGTGGTATTACTAATTCTACTGGTCTACTGATTCTCATCAGCCCATGACTGCAATTCACTATCCACTCTCTTAACCCAGCTGTTGACGATTTCCATGATAAGTTCATGAATGTCCTTCTTGCTGCGTATCTTGTATACAAAGAAGTATCCTCCACCGTCCATGTTGTTCTGGGAACGGATGAGAATTTTTCTTTCGTAGAGTTTCTTCACACTTCTCTGGACAGTTGAAAGATTAAGTTCAAGCTCTTCAGCAATTTTTTCTGTAGTAAGCCAGTCCTGCCCGTATTGCAGGAAATACTTCAATATCTGTAGTTCGGCTTTTGTCAGGTTCAATCCACATTTTATTACAGCTTCAATCTCAAACTCTTTACAGGCAAAGTCAACCATTTGATACCTCCATTTATCAACAGTACTGCATTAAAGTTGCAGTTATATATAAAGAGTTTCAAGAACTGAAAAAAAAGGCTAAAAAACAGAAGTACTACAAAAATAGTTGAAATGGATGCTCACTGACACCCGCCTATCATCCGGTTGATTTCATCACTTCCAATGATGCCGATAATCCGGTTATTATCATCAACAACAGGGAGTGCAGAGATGAAATTCTGTTCCATTTTCTTTGCAGCACTTTCAATATCCTCGTTTCCTTTTGCCGTGATCACATCCCTTACCATGATTTTGTCAAGGGAATTACATTTCAGGGCAACAGCTTTTGAAATATCCCATGAAGTTATTATTCCGGTAAGTTTGTTTTCATCATCAACAACCGGCAGATGTGTAATCCCACTTTCAAACATTACCTGTGCCGTTTCCTCAATACTAAGTCCATTCCTGATGGTTTTTATCTCTCTTTTCATTATGTCGGAAACAAGCGTATGGGAAAGAAAGTTGCCGATAATGTAACCTAATTGCCCGGATTCCAGCAGGAAAGCATCGTGTCCGTAATTGGACTCAATTTCCCTGTAAGTCACATCAATGTCATTTGCACTCAATGCGGACACAACTTCTTTTGACTGGTAAGGCGGGTAGAGCCAGTCAGAGCTTACCGCTACAACCAGAAACTTTGCTCTTGCATTCTTCATTCCCTCTATCAGGGAGCCATTCACTGCAAGATCAAAATAGTCCAGTGCTTTTGTAATGTATAGATAGGAATTTGCATCAAATCTTTTTGTGAAAGACTGCCCCTGATAATGAAGGTAGCTCTCCACCTGGAAATCAAAACCAAGATTGTAATCCAGATCCTTTTTATCCTGAAGCCGTCTTCCAAATTTATGGTGCATGGAATCATCACTAAGATAGGTAATATGTCCAATCATTCTGGCCAGTGCAAGCCCGTGAATAGGTGCATTACCGGAGTAATAATCTCCATTGTTCCAGTCCGGGTCAGAGAGTATTGCCATTCTTCCAACCTCGCTGAATGCTATTTGCTGAGGTGATGATCTGGCTGTACTTGCAATGACAATAGCCTTACTTAAACTGTCAGGATATGTCACAGACCATTGCAGCACCTGAGTTCCTCCCATTGAACCGCCGATAACCGCAAAGAGTTTCTTAATTCCAAGGTGGTCAATAAGCTCCTTCTGAACTTTTACCATGTCCTTTATGGTTATAAAAGGGAAAGAAGTCCCGTATTCTTTCCCTGTTTCAGGGTTTATGCAGGAAGGTCCGGTTGACCCTTTGCATCCGCCAAGTACATTGGAACAGATTACAAAATACCTGTTAGTATCAATGGTCTTTCCGGGACCAATAAGCACATCCCACCATCCGGTTTTGCTTTCACCACTATGGAGTCCTGCTGCATGCGCATCGCCTGTGAGTGCATGGCAGATAAGAATTGCATTGCTTTTTTCCGGGTTTAGTTTTCCATAAGTTTCATAAGCTACATTGACATTCTTCAGCTTCTTACCACTATCAAGCACCAGTTCACCCGGCAGGTTGAAGATCTCAGTCTCCACTATCCCGACAGATTCTTTCTTCATAGTTCCTGTGACCTCTTCAGTGCCTGGTCGATATCAGTTATCAGATCTTCCACATCCTCAAGTCCGACTGACATGCGGATAAAATCCTCAGTAACTCCTGTGGACTTTCTTTCTTCAGTGGTCAACTGCTGATGTGTTGTAGATGCAGGATGAATAACAAGTGTCTTCGCATCACCAATGTTTGCAAGATGTGAGAGCAGTTCAACGCTGTCAATGAATTTCTTTCCTGCTTCAAGCCCGCCTTTGATTCCAAACCCAAGAATTGCGCCATATTTTCCTTTCAGGTACTTTGTTGCAAGTTCATGACTTGGATGGTCTTCAAGTCCCGGATAGTTCACCCAATCAACAGCAGGGTGCTTATTCAGGAACTCTGCAATTTTGAGTGCATTACTGCTATGTCTTTCAACTCTCAGTGGAAGTGTTTCCAGTCCCTGAAGTAACAGGAATGAATTAAAAGGACTAAGTGCCGGTCCGAGATCACGCAGCAGGTGAACTCTCATCTTGGTTATGAATGCAACGTTTCCAAGTTCTGGAACATCACCGAATGCTTCCCAGTAGTTAAGTCCGTGATAACCGGGGTCCGGTTCTGTAAGTCCGGGGAACTTTCCATTATCCCAGTTGAAATTTCCGGAATCAACAATCACTCCCCCGATGGTTGTTCCATGTCCTCCGAGGAATTTGGTTGCAGAAAGTACCACAATATCAGCACCAAGGTCAATTGGTTTTACAATTCCGATTCCCACTGTATTGTCAACTATGAGTGGTATTCCTGCTTCATGTGCTATCTTTGAAATTTCCTCGAGGTTTGGTATATCAAGTTTAGGATTTCCAATTATCTCTGTGTATATTGCCTTCGTTTTTTCAGTAATTGCATTTCTGAATTCTTCAGGTTTTGTTGAATCTACAAAGGCAACTTTTCTTGCAAGATTCTTGAAGGTGTTATTGAATAACTGATAAGTTCCACCGTAGAGGTTATTGGCTGCAACAATCTCATCTCCGGGACCGGTTACACCAAGTGTTGCAAGAGTGATGGCGGACATCCCAGAGGAAACTGCAAGTGCACCAGTGCCACCTTCAATGGCAGCAACTCTCTTCTCAAGCACATCGGTGGTTGGGTTCATGAGCCTGGTATAAATGTTACCGGATTCTTTCAGTCCGAAAAGATTGGCTGCATGTTCTGCGTCCCTGAATGTGTATGATGCTGTCTGGTAAATTGGTACCGCACGCGACCCGGTTGCAGGGTCAGGTTCCTGGCCGGCATGTAAAGCCAGTGTATTTGGTCCGTAGTTTCTTTTGTCCATTTTATTTCCTCTGGATTTTATGTGCTTTATTTTGCACTATTTCATGATGGGTGCATTGTTATATATAATTTTGCATAATTCACTTTGTGAATATTACTATTAGTTATTATTTAGTGTTATGTTACACGATTGAACATTTATATTTATGTGCTCTTAAATTTATATTTTATTGGCAGCAGATTAAATTCAGAAGTTTTCAGGATGGGAATCAACTGAAAATCATCAAAAAAAGAAGATGAAGAGTATATAAGCTCTGAATTACCTGTCAGGCCAGATATGCAAAAGAAAACTAAAAACTAATTTATCCCAGCAATTGTGCCAGGAAATTTTCATCATCGCTTTCAGGATACTTAAGCACCTTTGCATCAGGGTTAAGCTTTCCGATAAGCTCTTTGACAGCATCGGAATGTTCATCAGTATCCAACCACACTTTACCAATGCAAACAATCTCTGCACCTGCTGTTTGTTTTCTGACATACTCCGTAAGCTGGTCGTCTGCTGTTTCAAATTCAGGTGAATCAACAAGTACAACAGAGGGTAGAATCTTCATGTCGGTAAGTTCCATTCTTTCAAGATCTGCTTTCAGTTTGTGAGGAAGCACAGTTTCCTCTGCTTCAATGAAAACGGAATCAGGATTAAACTCTTCCTGTATTGTCAGGAGATTACTTCGAATATCTGTGTCAAGGGAGCATGGAATGCACACACTGTTTACTTCCCTTGTCTTAATTCCAAGTTCTGTGAGTGTCTTCTCATCATAATCCACTTCACCTGTTTCCTGAACTATGACTCCGATTTTCTCCCCCTTCAAGTTAAGATATTTTGCAAGCTTCAGAATGAGGGTGGTTTTACCACTGCCTGTAGCTCCGCCTATAATACTGACTTTCATAAGATAAACTCCACAAATATATTGAAAAGAAACATCCTTGAAGCTTACGGTTTAGGTGATTGGGACTGTTGCTGGTACTTTGGCCTGCAAATCCCTCTTTTCATAGGGGTTTTATATTCAGATTTCTCTTTCCTGACAGGATATACGGGAATCTTAAAAATGAACTTGCTACCCTTGCCGGCTTCACTTTCAACACGGATGCATCCGTTATGCATTTTCAGGTACTCTCTTACAAGTACAAGCCCAAGTCCGGCTCCTCCATATCTTCTTGTGGTGGAACCATCCACCTGCACAAATGCATCAAATATTCTTTCTCTGTCTTCTTCTGCAATCCCAATTCCAGTGTCCTGAACTGAAACTTCTATCTCTTCATCTTTCCTGTTCATAACAACAATAATATTCCCGCTTTGGGGTGTGAATTTGAGTGCATTTTCTATTAGGTTGTAGAGTATTTCCCTGAACTTGTCAACATCGGCAGTTATAGTGCCAATATTTCTATCGGTACTCATGCTTGCTCTTATGTTCTTTTTCTTAGCAAGCATCTCTGTGGATTCCATAACATTTTCAGCAACCAAAACCGGATCGAAGTTTGAAAAATTAAGAGTTATACCATCAGATTCTATTTTTGAAAGGTCCAGTACGTGGTTGATAAGGCTCAAAAGCCTGTGACCTTCGTTGTTCATAAGACGAAGGTATTTTTCCTGTTCAGCGCTGACCTGTCCAAGGCTTCCAGTCAGAAGTACATCTGAAAATCCAATGATTGAGTTAAGCGGTGTCCTGAGTTCATGGTTCATGTTTGCCAGCAGTTCATTTTTGCAGCGGTTAGCTTCCTCGGCTGCTATTCTTGCAAGCAACATTTGCTCTTCAGTCTTCTTCCTTTCTGTAATATCAACAAGGGTTCCGATTGCCCAATGCTTTTTACTTTTCAGATTAAAGGTATTTCCCTTTACCAGCACCCAGATCCAATCACTGGATTTACCTGTCATTCGTATCTCAAAACTAAAGGGCTTTCTTTTATTTACACAATTAATGATTTCGGGAATTACCTGCTTCCTGTCATCAGGATGCATCATGTTACTCCATACGTCTATTGACATGGGAAACTCATTGTCTTCATAACCCAGCATAGTGTATGCTTTTGGATTGAAATAGAAATCATTCTGGTCAAGATCCCAAACCCAGAATCCATGTTCTGAAACCCTTAGTGCAAGTTCAAGTCTCTCTTCGCTTTCTTTCAGGGCGTTTTCGGCTTCCACTCTTTTAGTAACGTCTCTTGTTGTTCCCTGTAAGCAAACAGGTGCTCCGTTTTCATCGAAAATTAGTTTACCGATTATTTCTACGGGTACTGAATGACCTTCTTTATTAAGCACGTCAACCTGGAAACGAATGCCCTCAGAAATTGGGGCTTTTTGCATACCGATACCGATATATTCTTTCATTTTATTGAAATTCTCTTCATCACAATGGTCTTTTAAATTTGATCCGATCCACTCTTCCGGAAGATATCCGAGTATATTGTAAACGGCATGGTTTCCATATGTAAAATTCAGGTTCATATCCATGGACCAGATACAATCAAGTGTATTCTCGGCAAGCAGCCGGTACATCTGTTCACTGGTTTCAAGTGCATCTTCAGCTTTCTTTTTCTCAGTATAATCTACAAGTGAACTCATGTAAGAAACTATCTTTCCATCACTGTCCCTTATTCTTGATGCAGATAACCATACAGGAAACTCAGAGCCGTCTTTTCTAATTGCCTTGAACTCGGATTTAAAAGCATGTTCTTTTAGTTCATTCAGTATTCGTTCACCATCTTCATCTGACGCCAGAAAATCTTTTATTTTCTTACCGATAACCTCTTCTTTGTCGGCATACCCCCACATACTGCACGCTGCACTATTTGCATATGTAAGGTTTCCATTCAGGTCAACAAGTACAATTCCATCAATGTCGGATTCAATTGCCTGGTCTTTTATCCTGAGCTCATTTTCAGCTTCCACTTCTTTGGTGATGTCATATGTGTAACCCACCATTCCAATAGGATTCCCTGCGCCGTCTTTTACCACCCATAGTGAGAGAGACCCAATGAAAAGTTCTCCTCCTTTTCGCAATAACCTGACTTGTATCTGGTTGTATCCTTTTGCAAGCAAAGGTTCTATAACATAATTTTGCAGTACATCAAAGTCATTTTTATGATAGAGAATAGATACATTCCTGCCCAGAGCTTCTTCGGATGTATAACCGAATATTCTTTCGGCTCCTTTGTTCCAGCTTGTTATTATCCCTTCCAGATTCGTAGAAATAACAGAAAACGGGGATTGCTGCACTATTTCTGACATGGATTTCAGGGCATCAAGGGCTATTTTCTTTTCAACCAGTGCATTTTTAACATCAATAGCTTCCCTGATGGCAAATGGTAACCTGCTGATGCGTTCCTTGAGAATATAATCTGTGGCACCGGCTTTCATGGCTTCAACAGCTATTTCCTCGTTCATGGAACCTGTAAGGATGATAAAAGGTATGTTGATGTTGTATGTAAGTGCCAGTTCAAGTGCCCGCATACCATCAAATTCAGGCAGCATGTAGTCTGATATGATTATGTCAGGTTTGAATTCATACAGGCCTTTTAAAAATTCATCTTCTTTTTCAGCCAGAAAATATTCAAACCTAAGACCACTGCTTTTTATTTTTCTTTTGGCAAGTTCCAGGTCTTCGGGTACGTCTTCTACAAACAGAATTTTTAAATTCTGATTATCAGTCATCTGATCCCCTTGTCAATAAGTACATCATGACAATCATGTTCATTTTTCATTCGTGTACGCATCATGGCAATTGTTACGCATGTATATGCGAAGTACATATTAATAAAGTTACAGGTTTGATAATAAAAAATAACTATTAATCTAAAAAGAAAAAAGGGAAGTTAACAGGAATTCAGTCTTCATGCCTGATTTCTTTTTCCTGTTGTTTCATTTCCTTTATTTCTTTCATCCTTCTAATGATTACTTCACCAAGGAATAATATGAGGGCTGCAATCAGGAAATAGTATTTCTGGCTTACACTTTCCTTTACCAGTTTTTCAGAATTCTCCTGCGCTTTCTCAAATATACCTGATCTTGCCTCGGTTACCGAACCATATATGGTCCCACCATTTGCTATTATAAGACTTGGCATATCTTCATTTACTCCCATATTCCTGTATTCAAGGGCGTAGTTCACTGCCACCGGATAGCCTGAAAGATAGTGCATTCCTATTGAATCCGGTTCGATAACAGCTTCATAGACATTAGTTCCGGTAAGTGACAGGTCAAGTGTTTCATCATCAAGCTTCAGTGTTGGAATACCTTCATCATACATTGTAAGTTCAATTGTGGTAGGAGTACCATACCATGTGTCATCTGCTTCAACAACAGCTCCACTTTCCTCAATTGGATTTCCAATTACCCAGTTAACAGTTGACGAAATAAGTTTGGAGTTGTTGCCAGAGTAAAGCTCAGTTGCCCACATATTGTCACCGCCAAGTCCATCATCAGTGGTTATTGCGGCTACTCTCCCAAGTCCGTATCTCCATGTGGTAAGTATTGGTTTACCTGTACTTGTTATGATAAGCCTGTCAGCTCCGGCTTTTGGTGTAACGTCATTGTAACCAGTGACACTGCCTTCAATATCAATGTTCTTTGTGATGAAATGCTTGGAGTTAAGTTCTATCAGGGGGAAATCACCCGAATCAGTTTCTTCCTCAAAGTCCGGTTCATCCTCATCAGCGGTTCCAAAATCAATGTCTACTGTGTAGGTATCTTCTTCTGTATGGTAATAACCAGTATCCTGTCCTATTGCGGATATGAATAATTCAGCGTAATAATCACCGTTACTATCCTTCTGATATTTTTGAGTTGAATATACATGAACAAATATGAAATCTACTCCATTATCATGCATTCTAGATGAGATTTCCACACTATCACTATATATTTCTGGATCATATCCAAGTCCACCATCAGAAATAATAATCACAAGAGATTGTCCTCCCTTTTGATTAAGTTCATCCTCGGCAAATGAAAGTGCTTCCTCTAAATGTGACTTATCTGTAAGTTGGGCTTCTAAGGTTGAAATTGTATCAACTAATTCCTCTCTATCATTTTCATTTGATAGTGTGACAAATCCATCTGATATTTCATTTACAGTATCTGTAAATGCTACTACTGATAAATCGGAATCACGGAGATCCTCGTTGTTAACTATGCTATTTGCCATTGACAATACTTCGTCAATCCTTCTTGTGTTTAAACTCGATTTGGAGTCATTGACTGCTATGTTTTCTCCTCCTCCAAAACTACCTGATAGATCGAGAACAAGCACAATACTTCTTCCGCCAGTCCAGTCAGTTGGCTCAGAGCGAATAGGAAGTATTTCTTCAAAGGATGAATTGAGATAGTCGCCGAAGTTATAGGAACTGTCACCGCCAACAACAACAATTCCTTTTCCATCGTTGAGGAAACTTTTCAGTTCTTCTACTTCGCTCTCACTGAAAGTGTTTGCATGAGTATTATCGACAACTATTGCCTTGCGACTGTCAATGTTTGCAAGTTCTCCCGTTCTTGAAACATCGTAGAGATTAAGCAATATATCTGCAAGCGGGGAATTAACATCAAGTCCAATTGTCCTTATCTTTGGTTTTGGGATCGCATAGATCGCTTTGTAGAATTCATTATTTATTGGGTCATAATCAAAGCTTGAGGGTATAATTTCAGCTCTCAGGGTGTGTGCTCCCAGAGTTCTGAATGTGACCTGTGTAATTGGTATTGTTTTTGTACGTTCTTTCTGGGTAATGGTACGACTGCTTATTAGTGTGTCATCGCTGTATAGTTCATAAGTGTACCTGATTTCCTGTTCCAGTGCCTGTGTGACAATGATGTTGAACTGGTTCTCGTTGTTACGTACAACGGTCTTGTCACCTTCAATTTCAACACTGATGTCGTTGTACTCCACTTCCGGCTGTACATAGTATACAGTGGTTCCCATTTCCTGTGCAAATTGCAGTGCTGTTTCCACATCTTCTCCCGTATTGCTGTTACCGTCAGAAACCAGCACAATCTGGTTATCTCCTGTGGAATATTGCACAATGGCATCACCAAGTGCAGTGCTGTCTCCGGTAAGACGTACAAGTGATGTCGGTGTTTTTGCAGTAAGAGCTTCATAAAGTTCAGTTGCTGATTCGTTTGAGAATATCTCCATACTATCTGTTTCATCGGAGATTATCACAATATTCGGATTGTCGTCTGAAGTGACACTTGCGACTAATATGAAAGGTGATGCCAGGGCAGTAATAAGCAAAATGGCAACAATGATACGTGATATAATAAGTCCTTTTTTAGTTCCCTTTTTCAGAAGATAAAGTCCTGCAATAAGAACTGGCAATATAAGCCAGAATATTCCCGGATTTTCAAAACTTACCATCAGAGCTCACCTCTCTTTCTTATTACAAGAAGCTCCAGTATAACTAATGCAAAAACAATGATTATCATATAAGTATCAAGGTAATTCTTTGCTGTATACGAGCTTTCACGTACAATTCCAGGTTCATCGTCAGCCTGTGAGCGTTCAATAACATCATCGCCTTCAAGCGTTGTGTCAGATTCCTTATCAGTGTATAAGTTTACAGCAATCTCTTTTCCGGCTACCTGGTAAACACCCACTTCGTCATAAAGTACACGGCTTACAGTATCCGTAGTGCTTGGAGTTTGAATTTCCTGTTCCTTTGCCAGCGCTGAAACAGTTCCTGTCTTGAGATTATAGTCCTGTACACTTCCGGTTCCTCCAAGCCATCCGGCAAGCTTTGACCAGAATACAGGATATTCAGGCAGGTTGTGGAAGTTATTCCATGCATCTTCGCCTGCAATGTCATTTATTCCAAGATAAACTGAAGTTCCGTCACCAACAGGTCCGTATACCAGCATGGGTACGTCATCTTCAGTGGCAACAAGGGTTGTTGATTCAATCCTTTCCGTAACATTAAGGTATTTGTACATTGCCACTTCGTCATACTTTATGTCTTCACTGAGTCTTGTATCCTGGACAACTTCCAGGGTCACTCCGTTATCTGTGTCTTCCACGGATTCAGGCATTATGGGAAGAAGCTCTACAAGTTCTGTCTTTGCATTTTCAGATGACAATGCTTCACTTGCAATGAATACGACTTTTCCTCCTGCGTTGAGATAAGTGCTTAGAAGTGGTATCTCATTGCTTGCAAGTGCTCTTTCTTTATTCGCAATCACAATGATGCTGTAATCTGAAAGGTCATCAGGCACGCCTTCAAGTTCTTTAACAGTAATCGTTGGTATAAGTGAAAGTGCTATTTTTGAGGGCAGGTCATCTACATCTGTCACAAAGAGCAGTTGCCTGTCTGAAATTTTAGGAATAGAAATATAAGCAGTATTATCTGCCGCCAGGCTGTCATCATCAAGAATTCTTACTTCCGTTATGCCGGTTCCAAGGTTTGTAAGGCGAAGCTGCTTTGTTGACCTTGCAGGTATTGCAAGGGAGGTTGAACTTGTCTTTCCACTGTCAAGATTCTCGATTTCAACATCAACAGTCTGCCTGCTGTTCTGGTAGTTCTTGATAACTCCGTTATAATTGTACTTACCATCTTCAACTTCAATTGTTCCCTGGATAATTCCAATGTTGTCGGCATCCCTGCCGACAAGGAGGAACTGCACATTAAGTCCGTAGGACTCAGCAAGTTTCATGGAATTTACCGGGTCATCACCGTTCCAGCTTGCAAAATCAGAAACAACAACAATGTTTCCTCCCTGGTCTGAAAGTATTCTCATGGCTGCTGAAATGGCACTTGACATGTCAGCAACAGTTGCCTGTGCCTTCATTGATTCAAGTGCATCATAGGTTGCCTGGGCATTAGCTTCTTCAATAATTGTTACCGGTGTGCTTTCTGCAAGAATGACTGTGTTTGTTTTACTGACATAATCCTCTGCTTTTGATATCGCATCACTGAACCTGTTGTCTGTCTGCATACTTGCAGAACCGTCAATGATAAGCACCGTATGATCTCCGCTAAGTGCTTCCTGGCTTTCAAAGTAAGGAGAAGCAGCTGCAAGTGCAAGGAGTATTAGCACAAATAGCTGGATAAAGAATAGCGGGTCCTTTACAAGTTTGGAAATGGACGTGTAGAATCGTTTTTTCTCTTCCTTTATATCCATAAGGAACATCAGGGAAGGAATCTGTACCTGAAGTGGCTTCGGCCTTAGAAGGTACAATATTATAAGTGGAATAACACTCGCAAGAGCAGCCAGTGCCACTGGATTATCAAAAGGCATTACCATTTCCTCCGGCTGATTGTGTGGAAGAAAGCATCGAAAATGGGAATGTCAGTGGTGAAAGTGTAGAATTCCGCACCAACCCTGCTGCATGTATCACCGATGTGGTTGATGTGGTCTGTGAGCTTTTTCTGGTATTCGCTCTTTAAATCCTCGCTGATATATGTGTCAAGCTTAACACCGGATTCAAGGTCAATAAGCCTGCTGTGCCCGTGAATTTCAAGAGAACTTTCTGTCCTGTCAAGCACCTGTACAAGTATAAGGTCATGATCGGAAAAGCGGTAGATTGCGGATTCTATATCTTTAGGATCCTGCATGAAATCGGAGATAAGGATAACAAGTGATCGGGAGTGTATGGCTTTTCCGTACTGTATAGTACATTCATTGATGTCTGTTTTACCACCAATTGGAACCGTTTCAAGTCTCTCGATGGTTTTGAGCAGATATTTTCTTCCTCTTCTGGGTTTTGAGAACTCGACATTCTCTGCAAAGGTGGATATGGCAAACTTATCATTGTCCTTGGTTACAAGATAGGCAAAGCCAGCGGCAAGCATTGTAGCATATTCGAATTTGCTGAGGTCAGCTCCACCCGTATAGTCCATACTCTTGCTGCAGTCCAGCAGAATATGGGTTGTCAGGGATTTATCTTCCTCGAACTGCCTGATATAGAGTTTCTCAGACCTCGCATATGCTTTCCAGTCAATGGACTTTATTTCATCTCCCCGGTTATACTCACGGTAGCCGATGGTGTCCAGTCCTCTTCCACTATGGATGGAACGTCTGCTACCAGCATATGCAGTTGATATTCTTTTCCTTACCATGAAGGTAAAGCGGTCAAGCTGCCTGAAGAACTCAACATCAATATTATGTCTCTTGTCGCTCATTGCAAGTGCCCTTGTAAGTTAACGGCAAACAGCCTTACTTTATCTTCTCAAGTATGCTCTTGATAACCTGGTCAGTGGTCACGCCTCTTCTTTCAGCTTCGAAAGTGAGCACGACCCTGTGTCTGAGTACAGGATACGCCATGGCATCGATATCCTCGGCACTGACGTAATTACGTCCTTTGATAAGTGCCCTTGCCTTCGCTGCCAGGATAATACCAATGGATGCCCTTGGGGATGCACCGTATTCAATAAACTCACTGCTGATACGTGTTGACATGACAATTTTGATAGCCCTGTTCCTTATGTCATCTGCAACCGGAACGTCCCTTGTGAGTTTCTGAAGGTCAAGCAGTGTGTTCTTGTTAACAACCTTGTTGACACTTGGAGAAATTGATTTTGTATAGCGGTTTACTATCTCTATCTCATCTTCGTAGCTTGGATAATCTACAAGGATCTTAAGCAGGAACCTGTCAAGCTGGGCTTCTGGAAGCGGGAAAGTTCCTTCCATTTCTATGGGGTTCTGGGTTGCCAGTATGAAAAAAGGCTGTTCAAGGATGTACGTGTCATTTCCAACAGTTATCTGCTTTTCCTGCATGGCTTCAAGTAAAGATGACTGTGTCTTGGGTGAAGCACGGTTTATTTCATCAGCAAGCACGATGTTTGCAAAAATAGGTCCGTATTCGAACTTAAATTCCTTGTGTCCGTCATTTTCTTCAATTATCTGGGTTCCTGTGATATCCGCAGGCATAAGGTCAGGTGTACACTGTATCCTGCTGAAGTTCAGGTCCATTGATTTTGATATGGTGGAAATTGTAAGAGTTTTTCCAAGACCCGGATTACTTTCCACAAGTGCATGCCCGTTACAAAGTATTGCGATTACTATCTGTTCTACCGTTTCTGCCTGGCCTACAACTACCTTTCCAATTTCATTGAAAAGGGTCACGAACATATCACCAGCCATTTTATATGTTTGTGACAGGTCCCTTGAGTTTATCTCACTAGCCATTGTTATCTCCTTTATCTTTGTCCTGTGAATTAAGTTGTATTAATAGAATTTTGTAAATTGTAAAATTATGTTCGTTTTAAATTTTACTATAAATGATAAATATTTAATCTGCCTCTGCCAGAGCTTCAAAGTATTCCCTGATGATAGTCTCGTAGCCATCAGGCAGTTCCTCATCATATGTCTGGGATGAAATTATACTTCTCTCGTAAGGTGATGACTGGTCAAAGTCAGTGTCCGATTCCTCTGATTCGTTTCCTTCTACAAAGCCGACACCGGATCCTGCAGGTAATGTTAGGTCAACTTCTTTCCCATCTTCAATGATTATTGCAGTGTCTCCTGTGAGATTCTCTGTAAGTGAATTACTGTCTTCATCACTTCCTTCGTCATCGAAAACAAAAATATCGTCTCCGGATGATGTATCGTCACCGTTACCTATTCCAGGAATGCTGTCTACTACATCCCCAAGCTCACTCTGATCAAAAAGATTGGTGCGTACATCATGGTCTACTACATATACCGTTGTTGTACTGGAAACCAGGATAAGCACAACTCCAATTACCAGTTTACCTTTTATGAGAAGGGCTGATGAAGCAATAACTGCAATCTTTGATGATACCGAACTTAGAAGGTCTGCAACAATGAGGTTTCCCTCGTTGGCATTATCATATGCGGTTCTCAGTTTTTCATGCAGTTCCGGGTTCTTTTTCTCAATAAGTGGAATTGCTTTTGTCTTATCATCCCTACGATGACGAATCACTGTTATAATTAGTGAAAAGAAAGCTGCTACAAAAGATAATGCAAGAGTCTCAAATGCAATACTGATTCCCAGAATATCATAAGAAGTTCCTGCACGGACTTCAAAACTACTGAGATACGGGAAAACCTGATCCATGCGGAAATAGAATAACAATAAATACAGAATTATTGCAGTTCCGAAAAAATCCAGAATTTTGTATAACCTGCGATATTTTTTGAGTGCAGCTTCCTGTTTTTTAACAAAACTCCTGACGTCCGTATCCATAATTGCACCGCTTTTTTCTGTAAGGTAAATTTTAGTTTTCTGTATATATCAGTTGGATTTACAACCGGAATCTAATTCCGGGTAAGAACCAAGCATTTTTAGCATCCCTACGCTCGACTCTATGTTATATATTGCATCTTTTATAATATCATCGCTTATTTTTCCCTCGAAGTCAATGTAGAAAACATAGTCTCCCAGTACTTTCTTTGATGGTCTTGACTCTATCCTTGTGAGATTGATATTATGTCCTGCAAATTCTCCCAGTATGGAATAAAGCGCACCCGGACGGTCGCGGTCAAGATAAACTATTATTGATGTTTTGTAAGGAATATCCGAATCCACAAGTCTCAGGGATTTGACTAAATCTTCTGCGGTCTCAGATCTTGCAATAACAACAAAACGTGTATGGTTGTGTTTCCTGTCCTGAATATCAGGCATCAGAATATCCAGTTTATATACATCTGCTGTTTCCGGGGAGGCTATTGCAGCCATTTCCTCAAATTCCGTAGCAAGTTTTGCAGCATGGGACGTGCTTCCTGTGGTTCTCAGCTCTGCAAGCGGGAATGTCTTTTTCACAAAGTTGCGGCACTGTCCAAGAGCCTGCGGATGTGAAAGTATAACTTTGATATCTTCTTTTCTGCCATTTGAAAGAAGACAGTGTTCTATCGTAACAATGGCCTCACCGATGATGGTTACATCCTTTTCAAGAAGCAGGTCAAGGGTAACACCAACTGATCCTTCAATTGAATTTTCAAGTGGCACTACACCAATGTCACATTCTTCATTTTCCAGCAGGGAAAAAACATCCTGAATATCCGAGCAATGCTCAAGATTATTATCTTCTCCCGGTACGTTTTCTGCAATCCACTGCTTTGCAGCTTTTTCTGAATATGAGCCTTTAAGCCCGAGTACTCCAATTCTCATTCTGTTCCTCAATGACCCTAATCTAAGAAAATCTTTTCATCATTCTTGTTCAAGGGCTTTAAATATTTTCTTCTCAAGGTCTTCATGCCTGTTGTCCAGAAGAGTTATGTCCTTCTCAGCAGTAACAAGCTTTTCTATATATTCATCATCTTTGTCATCTGGCATGGATGTTATATCCGGAAGGTCTTTAAGATCCTGTATTTCAGGGTTGATGTCTTCTTCAATTTTAGCAAGCATGCCGATCTGTTCTTTTAACTCTGCCCTTTTATCCTCATCAGGGATTTCTTTTATCTTATCTTCCATATCCTTTCTGCGGGCAGGCAGCTTATCTGCTATAGTATAAATCCTGTCAAGCATCTGGGCCATTATAGCTTTGTCAAAGATGATATCTTCAGTATGGATCTCAGGTTCTTTCTCCCTCGTGATTTTTCCTGTATCTTCTTTTGGCGGCATGCACACGTAGTCTTCACTGAACACTCTCTGGTTCATGTATGTGGGGGAAACTATCTCTATGTCAGAGTTATGCAGCTTATCAATTACATTCTTCTTAAAATCCGATCTTGCAGTGATTATCCTGTCAATATCCTTCAGAAGACCCCCGACTTTGTAGCTTATTGAGAAGTCGCCCAGTTTCTCTACATGCACAAAAGGATTTTCAAGTCCTGTAGTTTCAGCAGCCTGAAGAAGACTTTTTTCAATATCCTTTCTGGGTATATTGTATCCCAGTGAAACACCTGTAGTAATAATAGTACCTGATGACCTTATGGTTTTCAGGGGTTTTGATACAAGTGTCAGGTTAGGGATTGTAATCAGATCACGGTCAATAGACTGGACCTGAGTATGCAGGAAGTAAATCTCTGTAACCCTGCCAAAGGTTCCGTCGGTTTTGATGAAATCTCCTACCCTGAACGGATTAATCAGGCGGAGCATAATACCTGCCATTGCATTTGCCACAAAAGTCGTGGAAGAGAAAGTGATTATGGCACCGATGACAATACTCACAAAAGTCAGGACAAGGTTCTTGTCTTCAACGTTAATTGGCAATGTGAATATCGTGAGCAAAAGTCCGATTGCCAGTATTATTATGTATATAATCTGCTGAATTATCCTTTCCCTGGAAAAGAGGTTCTTTTTGTGGAACAAATAATTAAAGATGAGTATTAGCGAGAGGGTTACCAGTAATGATATTATTCCCGGGATTAATTGATTTATGTCCACGTTTCCCCTCTTTTATTCTCTTTGATCTTAGTTCAGCAAACTCTCTTTGTTTTGCCCAGTGTTGATAATTTTGATAATCGCCTTAATCATCATCAATTCATCCTATATATAATGTAGATTGTATAATGTAAATTTCCCCGGTGTCGCCAGTTAATACATTTCTTTATCGGTTTTTTCATCCCATTCTTTGAGAAGTTCGAGACATTCTTTCCTGTCAATGTTGATGATTTCCAGCGGACTCTTGTCGGCATCTCCTCTGATAAATTTGTAGAAAAGGCTGTCATCAAATCCTATTGCTGCAACATCTTCTTTGTTAGTTCCAAAATACACTTTTGTTATTCGTGCCCAGTAGATTGCTGCAAGACACATGGGACATGGCTGTGAACTTGTATAAATCTCACAGTCAGAAAGGTCAAATTTGTCCAAGACCTCGGATGCCTGACGAATTGCCAGGACTTCAGCATGAGCTGTGGGGTCATTGGTAACTAATACCCTGTTGTGTGCTCTGGATATTATTTTTCCGTCCTTGACTATAATTGCCCCGAAAGGTCCTCCATGATTGTGTTCCATTCCCTCCCTTGCTTCATCTATTGCAATCTGCATGAATTTTTCCATGAAACAGTATGACTATTTATTGGTTTTAAATGAAGTGGTAGATTCAACCGGTAAATTCGATGTTTTGAGATTTTTTTGTGAATTATATTTAAAATAAAACTTTATAAGGCATTTATTATGTCAGAAAATAAGTATTATAGCTTCATCATCATTTCAAAACTTTATTTTCTTTTAATCTGAAATTAAAGCTTTATTTCGTCTTTTCTATGGTAAGTATGTTTATATTTGCATTTGAGAATCTGGGAATTGTAAGATCGCATGTTAATGTACCAACCACCAACCACCATCATCACCAACCACCAACAATGTACCACCTCGTACACCACCAATAACATGTGATCTTTCTACCAATCACAAAATCACAATTTCATATCGTATACCACCAAACAACACTGAATAACAAATCTGAAAAACAATATCTGAAAAATCAGAAAAAGAGAACAAGAACAAAAACAGAGGAATATCAGAATTATAAGGAGGATTGGATAAATGAAAAGAAATACTCTTAATTATATAGTGGATATGCCACTATTATTACAGTCAGTCGTAGTAAGCGTAACAGGAGTTGTCCTGATGTATGGAAGCCATGGAACCAGTTTCCTTGGATTTGACAGCAGGGAACTCCTTCATATGCATGAACAGATAGGGATACTGATGGTTGCATTCTCAGTAATACATCTGGTATTACACTGGAAATGGATGGCTTGCACAACAAAGAACTTGCTGACCGGTAAGAGCAGCCTTTCTGCAAAGTGTGAAACCGCACAACCAGTTCCGGTTGAAGACTAATTTATTAATTACAGGTATCTGGGATTTTCCCACTTATCTATAATTTATTTCTATTTTTCTGCTCTCCATAGTTCCCATAATTACTATAATTCCTGTATATTTCAGATATACCTGACCTTTTTTTCCGGCTTATCGTAAAGCTATTTATTCCTTCGCGTATTTCCCTGTTATATTATACTAAAGGTGAAATGATGCAGCTAAAAGTTCAACCTATTGATATTAAGGTCGGCAAATACAAGGTAGTACTCAATACCATTGATGCCAAGGAGATGGGAGTAAATGAAGGTGACAGGGTAAGAATCAGGGATCACAGAGTCCTGACAGCTATTGTTGATTTCACAGAGGATATGATAGCTCCCGGAATGATAGGGCTGTATCATGAAGTTCATGAACAACTTCAGAAAGAGTGGACAGAAACAGTTGAAGTCGAACCAGCAGAAAAACCAAAATCCGCACGCATAATCAGAAAGGTTATGGATGGCCAGAGGCTGGAAAGAGATGAGATTTACGAGCTAGTCAAGGATATTGTTGAAGAGAACCTGAATGATATTGAACTGGCTGCTTTCCTTACTGCTACCTACATTAAAGATATGAGTGAGGATGAGACCGAATGGCTTACCAGGGCAATGATTGATACGGGTGAACGCATAGAGTTTGCCACAACTCCTATCATGGACAAACACTCCATTGGTGGAGTTCCCGGAAACAAAATCTCTCTTTTGATTGTTCCTATTGTTGCAGCTAATGGCTTGCTTATCCCTAAAACAAGTTCCCGTGCAATTACAGGTGCAGGCGGAACAGCAGATCTAATGGAAATTCTGGCTCCCGTAGAATTCACAGCCCAGCAGATCAAGGAAATGACCGAGAAAGTCGGTGGTGTAATCGTATGGGGCGGTGCAACTAATATTGCACCTGCTGATGACAAACTTATCAGGATCGAGTATCCGCTTTCAATTGACCCGCACTGCCAGCTTCTGGCTTCAATAATGGCTAAAAAAGGTGCAGTCGGAGCACAGAAAGTTGTTATGGATATTCCTACCGGAGCAGGTACTAAGATTCCTGATGTGAAAACCGGAAGGAAACTTGCAAGGGACCTTATCAACCTTGGAGACCGTCTTGGTATGGATGTTGATTGTGCGCTGACATATGGAGCTTCTCCTGTTGGAAGAACAGTTGGTCCTGCTCTTGAGGTTATTGAAGCATTGCAGGTTCTTGAAACAATGGAAGGTCCTAACAGTCTTATTGAAAAGAGTGCAGTTCTTGCAGGTATGCTCCTTGAGATGGGAGGTGTTGCTGCAAAAGGACAGGGCCATGACCTTGCAATAGAAACCCTGAAAAACGGCAAAGCATTTGCAAAACTGAAAGAGATTATTGAGATACAGGGCGGAGACCCCAGTGTAACTTACAGGGATATCAAAGTAGGCCAGTATACCGCGGAATTGAAGGCTCCTACAAATGGATATGTACTTGAGTTCCATAACAAGCGCATTGTTCAGATTGCAAGGCTTGCAGGCGCCCCAAATGATAAGGGTGCAGGTGTAAGGATTCACAAGAAGCGTGGTGAGGCAGTTGAAGCTGGTCAGCCAGTACTTACAATCTATGCTGAAAAAGAAGACAAGCTGGCAGATGCAATTAAAAATGCAAGGGAAGACCTTCCGATTGTTGTAGAAGGTATGCTTCTTGAGAAAGTTGCTGATGTAACAGAACTCTGAAAACGATCAACATGCCTGAAAAAATAGTAATATTAAGACTTGGCCACCGTCCGCAGCGTGACAAGAGGATAACCACTCATGTTGGCCTGACAGCACGTGCCTTCGGTGCCAAAGGTATGCTTTTGGCATCGGATGATAAAAAGCTTTCAGAAAACATTGCCGATGTTTCCAACCGTTTTGGCGGTGATTTCTATGTTAATAATGATGTGAGCTGGAAAGCTGAGATCAAAAAATGGAAAGAAGACGGCGGCAAGGTTTGTCACCTGTCAATGTATGGGATTAACCTCCCGGATGCGGTTCCTGAGATAAAGGACTGTGAAAAGCTTATGATAGTTGTTGGTGCTGAAAAAGTCCCGTTTGAAATCTATGAAATGGCCGACTGGAATGTTGCAGTTGGAAACCAGCCTCATTCAGAAGTTGCCGCAGTAGCCGTTACCCTTGATCGCATAGCGGGAACCGATCCACTGAGGGCAGAATTTGAAGGCGGGGAATTGACAATAGTTCCTGAGAAATGTGGTAAAAAAGTAATTGACAGGAGAGAATAACGATTTCTCTTCAATCTCTTTTTACAGAAGGACCTTTGTAAATCCTTCTTCTTTCATAATTACCGTATCCCCGGTGTTTCGGATCTTCTCTTCTCTTTACATGCTGCTCGAAGAGTTCATCCAGTTCATCTTCATCAATTTCATCAGTATTTCTGTCTTTTTCTTCAGACATATTATCACAGAGATTAAATCGTCTTTATCAGCGGGTCATGCTCTATAAATTCCACATCAATTCCAAGTCTTTCTGCAAGCAACGGGCAGAGATCCTGCATTCCTGGGTTTTCGGTGGCGTAGTGTGTTGCATCCACAAGCAGCATGTCACTATAAGAACGCATTATGTCATGCTTTAATTCAGATGACACATAGGCATCGGCACCAAAACTTCTTGCAGTTTCAATGTACTCAGAGCGGAAGCCACTTCCTCCAAATACCATTACTTTTTTTATCTCATTAATGTTTCCTGCAAACATTACATGGGTTCCAAGGCTTTTGGAAACATGGTTGACAAAAGTATCCACAGAACATGGAGCAATGCTGCCTATGCGGCCGATGGGGATCTCCTGTATATCAGAAAGTCCAAGCCTCTTTGCCAGTGCATCGTTGATTCCGCCTTTAGCCTTATCGTAATTTGTATGCATTGAGTACATTGAAATCCCGTTATCAAGTGCAATTTTCAGGCTGTCTGCCAGTTTTTTATTGATGCAGTTCACTGCATGGAATATCAATGTGTGGTGTGTGACAAGTAAATCAGCCCCTATCATGGCTGCCCTGTTAAGTACATATTCTGTAGGATCAAGTGCAACAGCTATCTTTTTAATGTCGTTCTGCATGTCAAGGTTCAGACCTATCCTGCCGACATCAAAGTCTTCCGCCAGTTCAGGAGGGGCGATATCCTCCAGTACACTGATAACATCTTTTAGTTGCATAGAAAAAGAATAAATTCAAACTGATTTTAAGCTGTCGGAAAAAGCTTTGCAAATTTTGCACAATACTATAAGTTCACTATTATTTTTTGTATGTGTATACAATCGAAGCATTCAAATAGATGCACAGTATAATTATAAATAAATCTTATATATAGACTAACTAGTGGTTATTCGAGGATAGTTCATGAGGATAAAGACAGGCATAGAAGGTTTTGATGATCTGGTGCAGGGCGGTCTGCTCTCTGATCGTGTGTATCTGGTGAGTGGTCCACCAGGCAGTGGAAAAACAACTTTTTGCGTGCAATATCTGGCGCACGGTGCGGCTCTTGGCGAAACCGGACTTTATGTGACCTTACTTGAAAGTCCGCAGAACATTATCGATGATATGTCCAACTACTCCATGAATGTGCTCACCCTTATCAAGATGAAAAAGCTGCTCTTTGCAGATCTTGGTCCGAGGATGGAATATGGTTTCATGGATGAGATGAGTGAGTACATAACTCCTGACTATGAAGTTTCAACATCAGCAGGCGAGCATGAGGCTCCTTCACCTGCAATGGTATTCAGGGAAATCGCAGCCTATGTATCAGAGTATGATGTAAAAAGACTGGTCATAGATTCCGTTTCTGCAATCAGGTTCACCACAAGGGATCTCTCCTTGCAGGAAAAGGAAATGAGCCGTTTTATAAGGAATCTTAAGAAACTCGGCTGCACGACCATACTCATATCCGAGATGACCGATCCAAGTGCTTACTCTACTGAGCAGTTCGCTGCACATGGTGTAATATTCATGCACAATTTCCTTTATGATAAAACAATGACCCGTGCAATGCAAATTATCAAAATGCGTGGTACAAAGCATGATTGTAACATGCGTGCGGTTAATTTCGGTGATAAGGGTCTTGCTATAAGTGGCCTTCTTGAATGATGGTGTATCCAAATGGTAAGATTTTTCTCCAAAAAGGAAGAAAAAACCCAGCTTACTGATGCTGAGGTTGCTGAACTTACAAAAAGTGCCTATGATCTGGGCTATGAAGTAGGTTACCACAAGCATTCAGAACTGGGATGGGTTAGTGAACGCTATTCCATGCTGGAAGATCTTGCCAAAACAGCCGGATTTGCCACACTGGTAAAGGAACGTTACACCACGGGCAAATCAGAAGGCATCAAAGCCAAAGAAAGAGACATGCATGCAGGTCTCTCTAAAAAAGAGGCTGAAAAAGAGCGTCAAGATTCGAAAGTAGTATATGATATAAGTATATCTAGTAATACTAATGGTCGTATAGATTCCGGGTATGGAAGTTCCGTGGTAACTGATAAATCTATTGCAGGAATGATACTACGGCCTTCGCTTATGAATATGCCTGACTCTACTTCAAGAACCAAGGTCATTGACAGGCCTTCTCAGCTCAGGGGTTTTAAGCCCTTATATCCAAAAATATAGTACTAAAAACGATAGGTCCGGGATTTCTATGATTCGTAAAATGTTTTTTTGTCTGTTTTGTCTGACGTTTATTGCTTTATTGAGTTTACCTGCAATGGCATATACGCTTGATGACATTGAATGGAGCGATAGCGCTGCAAAGAGTGGCACTCTGAAATGGGGTGGAACTCTTACTCTGGACGATTACACAATAAAAGTTGAAGACTTTAATGAGGACGAGTACGTAAGTATAGGCATATACCGTGACGGTATTCTTGAAAAGAAATCCCCTGCACGTGCTGGAGAAGGCTTTGAATACAGGGACAGTGAAAATGGTGATGACCTTCGTATTCTCGTTAAGAAAGTAACTCTAAATCTCGATGAATGGACAGGCAATATGGATAATCCAACTGCTGCAATCGAAGTTTATGATCGAGGTATTCCTGAGATGGGTATAGTTATTGACACCGAATCTGATGAATATGATCCACGTACTGTAACATACCGTTCAATTATTGCAACTATTGATATAGACAATGAAGGTGACGCTGAAGCTGAGGATCTTACAGTAGAGATTGATACCGATGGTATGGAACTTATTGATGGTAAGACATCATATCACTTTACTTCAATAGCAGAAGATGAAGTGCTTGACCAGATAGAGATTGAACTTGAGATTCCTGAATACTGGGATGAGACTGATGTTGACATTACAGTAACTACAAAGTCAGAAGACATAAATGGTGAGATTCATGAAGATTCAGAAACAGAGACAATTACCATTCTGCCTGTTGTAGAACTTCTCGTCACAAAAACTGTAACTGAAGAAATATATATCGATGAAACTGCTCATGTTTCCGTGAGTATATGGAACAATGGAATATACACCCTGAGTTCTGTGACACTAAACAATCCGCAGACAGGCGATCTCGAAGTCCAGGATAATGTCGAGACAGAAGTAAAACTGTCTTTAACTTCTAAAGAAACTGCAGGGAAAATACTGGAGTATACCTTAAAACCAACCAAGACCGGTACTTTTACTATCCCTGCTGCAACGGCTACTTTTACTGATCCGAATGGAAAAACTCACACTTTTAAATCAGATACTCCCAAATTAAAAATTGACGGACCTGATATAGTTATTACTAAAACAGTAAGTCCTGAATCAGTAAGTTCCGGTGATGAGGTTACAGTTAAGGTTACCGTGAAAAACCAGGGAACAAAGGATGCCAGTGTAACTACAACCGAAACAATGCCAGAGAACGCAACTTATGTTAGTGGCGATCTTAGTTTCCATGATGTTGCAACACATGGAAAAAGCTATACTTATTCTTATATAGTAAAAGTTGAAGGAACAGAGGATATTAAAGTTCCTGAGACAACTGCAACATTCATTGATTTTGAAGAGTACAAAGGTGAAAGGGTTTCAAATATGCCTGTTATAACAGTTGTTGACCCTTCAGAAGAAGTAACAACTGAAAGTTCGTCCTCGTCTTCATCATCAAGCTCATCAAGTGCTTCACAAAGTATTTCAGATGACAATACTGATGATTATATTTACGATGAAGAGGATGACAGGGTTGAACCGGGATTTGAAGCAAGCTTTATGATACTTGCAATGTTTGCAGTTTATTTCGTATCAAAACGCAAAGACAGGTAATGACTTTATGAGACAGCAAATCTTCCTTTTCATAGGACTGACTGTGCTGTTATCACACCTCTGTATTGTTGCAAGTGCACAGTCAGAAGATGTTGAATGGCTGGATGCGGAGGAGTACACTCTTTATTGGGGCGATGAGGTCAACCACAGCGGCTATCTTATAAAAGCTGAGGATTTCTCGCCTGCAAAACCTATTGATGTCGAAACTGATTATGTGATGCTTACCATCAACAGTGTCTATGGAGATTCATGGGGAGCAATTTTAAGTAATAATACAGTTGGTCTTACAAATAATAGTGTTTTTGACGACAGATTAAATATCACTGCAATTGAAATAATTACAGGCAATGATATACCGGCACCGTACACTGTTTTAAGCGTTGCTGTCTCTAATTCAACCGGATCAATTCCAAAAATAGTTAAAAAAATTGATGCAACATTTGAATTTGATGAGAAGTTCAGTGATGAAATATACATGGGAGAAAGAGCTTATTATATCCTTGATATCACGCATATGGAGCCGGAACCGGTTGATTCAGTCACTATAAAAGCAGTGTTGCCCGATGGTCTTGTATTCGATCCCGATTCAGACGGTGTTTGGAATTACTCTTTTAACTCATATGGTACAAAGACGCTTCAATATTCTGTAAAAGCATTAAAACCGGGTACTTATGAGATTAACGGGACTTTAATAAATGCAGAGTTAAACGAAAGAGTATATTCCAAAGAAATGAATTCTTCCACTCTTGTGGTCCACGGTCCTGACATAAAAGTTAGTAAGACGCTTGATGCATATAGTGTCAATTTGAATGAAAATGTAAATATGACTGTTGATGTGGTTAACGAAGGTGACAGGGCAGCTTATATAAGTCTTACAGACCAGCTTCCGGTCGGGGGTAAAATAATTTCTGGCGTAATGGGTGGAAGTCTTGTATTACATCCGGACAGTACATTTTCAGTAGAATATACGGTGCAAATGGGTAAAGGAGGAGAAATTATCATTCCTTCAGCTGTTGTCAAATTTGTAGATTCAAGTGAATATTCAGGGACATCATATTCTAAAAAAATCCTCCTTGAGGTTATTGATCCTGATGTCGTTGTGGCAACAAGTGCCGGTAGTGGGGATATTGAGGACGATGTAGATTATACTGAGGAAACGGTTGTAACTGATGAAAGTTCCAATCAGACTCAGGAATCTCTCGAGCCAGAGGAGGATCATGGTAAACTGCAATTCCTGTATGATATCCTGGACAAAATTACGGAATTTTTGAGCAATACCAAAGACAAAATACTATGATGTCATTTTCTGGCATGAGAATATTTCTATAAGTTACTCTATATTTGTTTAAGAGGGTAGTTTACATGACAAAATCCAGACAGCATGGAAACAAATCCACCCTTATCCTGACACATGGGGATTCGGATGGAGTATGTTCCGGTGCTATTGCAAAAAGTGCATATCCTGAAGGTGATGTTTATTTCACATCTCCTGTCGGTGTCCTAGATGACCTGAACCTTGCAGACGGTTATGAAAACGTTGTAATTTGCGATATTGCTGTTGATGAAAGGCATTGCACTGAGTTGTTTAAAAAGCTTCATGAGGTTGCATCAGTTTCTAATCTTACGTACATAGATCATCATCCTTTACCGGAAAAATGCATAAGTGCAGACTGGCTTCATCATGATCTTACTGTTTGTGCCTCGGAACTTACATATAAGGTTCTTCAGAAAAGGCTTAGCAGGGATATGCGCAGGGTGGCTATTTATGGTGCTATCGGGGATTATTATGATAACAGTCCTTCTGTGAAAGAGTGGCTGCGTGATTGGGACAAAAGAAGCCTGTTTTTCCAGGCCGGCACACTTATTCAGGCACTCATCTATTCAGGAAGGAACTATGATTTTAAGAGGAAGCTGGTTCTGCCGCTGTCCCATGATAAGATACCTACAGCTATACCGGGTGTATTAAAGTATGCAAAAGAAGGTGCTGACCTTGAGGAACAGCTCCGCATTCATGTGAAACATGAAGTTAAAACTCTCCAGAACCTGGCTTATGTGGTCGACCCCAATGGTTATATGTCAAAATCCGCTATATATGCTGCTTCCTACGGACAGCGGGATGTGGGCATATCTGCCGAATTCCGCCATAAGAGGAATGTTTATGATATGAGTCTGCGTTCAAGAAATTCAGAATCCGTGGACCTGAATCGTTTACTTCGCAGAATAGCACCCTCATTCGGAGGAAGTGGCGGTGGACATGCATCTGCTGCAGGTGCACGAATTCCTAAGGAATCATTTGATGCTTTCCTTCGCGAGTTCGATAAGGCTATAGGTGTGCAGAAGAGCAGAGCTGCAAAATTATAATGGTACTTAAAAACGGTTGTGTAAACGGCAGTAATGGCGGTATAAATGGCAAAGAAGACTGATGAGATTGAGGGCATAAATTTCGAGATTATTTTTTCAGGGAGATCCAATGTCGGTAAGTCTTCTATTATGAGGGAGCTTACAGGAAAGAATGTAAAAGTAGGCAAGCGTCCTGGTGTGACACTGAAACCCACTCATGTTAGATATTCTGATTTGCTTCTGACTGATCTGCCTGGGTTTGGTTTTATGAGCGGTGTTAAGGACCGCAAGCAGGATATTGTGAAAGACCAGATAGTGCGTTATATCGAAAAAAACACAGACCGTATTAATGTTGCTGTGCTTGTCATTGATGGCGCTTCATTTTTAGAAATAGTAAAACGCTGGGAGGAGCGTAACGAGCTCCCAATTGACATCGAGATGTTTGAGCTTTTCCGGGAGCTGGGTTTTGATATAATCCTGGCTGTAAATAAGGTTGACAAGATTAAAAACAACGAGTTAGATGCGACACTGGACCAGATATGCGATAAACTCAACATGCGGCCTCCATGGAGGCAGTGGCTTGACACCGTTGCTCCGATAAGTGCAAAAAAAGGTGATATTAAAACTTTGAAATCACTTATCAGGCAGAGGTTGCATAATGAAAAGAGGGATGACCTGTTCAAGTATTTCTGACCAGAAAACAAAATAAGTATCTTCCAAAGGCTTCGGTAATCATCAAGCTATCATATACGGGATAAGTTATTTTCAAACATTACTCAGGTAATATTCTTTATTCATCTGACCCTGAAAGTGGCACCGATATCATTAGCTATCTTTTCACATTTATCGATGTCAATTCCGTCCTGACCAACAACGGTCATGCGGGTTTTGATTCCTGCTTTTACCGCTTCTTTTGCAAAATCAAGAACTGCCCTGTATGACCCTTCATATTCCGGCTTGCAAATTTTGTTGTATATGTCTTCGGACTCTGCGTTTAGGCTAACTGAAACAGCACCAAGGCCAGCTGCTTTTAACTCCGCTATAATATTCCTGCCGGGATTCATGAGTGCCGCATGGCCATTTGTGTCAAGCCTGACATGCATTCCTTTTTTGTTTAGCCATTCTGTTATATGGAGAACAGTATCAAAACGACAGGTTGGTTCGCCAAAACCTGTGAATACAACTTCTTTGAAATTGTCAAGGTCATGTTTTTTAAGGTCTGATATTATTTCCTGTTCAGTTGGTTCCCTGGACAGGCGGAGATTGTAACCATAAACCCCGTCACATCCTTCCCTGATGCAGAATGTACATTTTGCACTGCACTGGTTGGTTATGTTAAGATAGAGGTTTCCAAATGCTTCATAGCTGATAGTGCCTTCAAACATAGGAATTGTATTCTCTTTGTTTTCATCTTTCAACTAGTAACCTCCACTATTTTTTCCAGACCAGTTTCCATCTGTGATTATTTTGTAGTTGACAGGCGGGATTTTCTTCAGGAAATACATGAGAGCCGAGAGCCCGTTTTCAAGCACAATTTCTTCCCTAAAGTACCACTCACCTTCATAGATATCCAGCTTTTCCAGTGTATTTTTGCTTATCTCGTACACTTCGCCCTTAATAGTTGACACTGGCATTTGAGATATATTTTCGGGTTTGAGAACTCCCGGGAATGCTCCAAAGTCAAGCATCACGTAACTTTCAGTTGTCTGTGTTGTACACAAAAAACGTGAGCTATCAAGGAGCTCATGATTTGGGTCACCTTTTTTGAGAGTACCGTAAACAAAGATATTCATTAACTGAGTCCCACATTCAGTTTCATTAATGTCTTCTGGACAGGGTCAGGCAATTGACCGCACTGTATGGCTTTCATCTGTTCAGGTGTTATCATTTTAATGGCTGTGGTCATAAGCCTGTCAGAGAGCATGAGTTTGTCCATAAGTTTGCGTACATAGACTGCGGTTTTTATTTCAAGTCCCATCTGCTGTCTCCATCTTGTGTCATATTCCTGAAGCCTGCATTTGCCATTGAGGAATTCTGCGGCAGTCTCACCTGCAAGTTTTCCACCGACCATTGCAGTGGATATTCCTCCTCCGTTGGTTGCGATAATATGACCTGCGGCATCGCCAGCTATCAGTGTGTTGTGTGATGCAGTTACTTTCGGTGCTCCGCCTACGGGAACCAGTCCTGCAACAACTGAAGTTATGGATGCATCTTCAAGTTTTTTGCTTGCTATTGGGTGCTTGTACATGAAGCGTTCAAGATAATCCCTTGCACAGAGGTGTTCTTCAAAAAGAGCTTCCCTGATTCCTACACCTATGTTTGCGGTATCTCCTCCCTGTGAGATTATCCATGCATATCCGCCAGGAACGAAATCCTTGCCGAAATACATCTCAACGGCTTCTTTGTCAATGTCAACTCCACTGAGCTCATACTCAAAAGCAGTTCCTGTTCCCATGGGGTCAGGGTCACGGATCATGTTGGAAGCTTTTCCAACTATGGAATTTGGTCCGTCTGCACCGATTATGACTTTGCCTTCTACTTCAAATTCACCGAAAGCACCGTCCATGAAGAGTCTGGTTTCGTCCACTTCGGTTACATTTGTCCCAACAAGTAGTTCGGCTCCTGCTTTTGCAGCCTCTTTTGCAAGGTGTTTGTCAAAACGTCTCCTGTCAATTGCATCAGCGTCAACATCGAAACCTTTTGACAGGCCGTTTGGTGCTATGAAACGCTGGTATGAAGCAGTTGCATGTATGCAGTTTGATGGTATTTCTTCTAAGGTTACCGGGAGTTCTGCATTTGGAACCAGTTCCTGCAGAACGGGATAATGCGGAAGGAAACCCCCGCATTGCAGAGGTACTCCTATATCTTTTTTCTTTTCAACAAGGAGTACAGACATGTCGTTTTCTGCAGCGTACATTGCTGCGGTGGAACCGGCCGGACCAGCTCCGACCACAATAATATCATAGGAATCTTCAGGCGTCATGGTTGTTTTAAGGATTTGTGAATTGTTTTCTGCAGTTTGCACAAGTTTGCGGACCAAAAAGTGTATTTTATCCGTAACTTCTTTTATCCTTGACTCAATATGCTTATCAAAAACCACATTCTATTAGATATATCTAACTATTACTGGTAATTAGATGATTATTTATCAATATGTAAGAAAGCATAGAGTCATCTTTTATTTAGTATAAGTTAAATCAGGTTTCTTGAATGGTGAAAGATATGGTACGCGAACACAGGAACAATGTATGGGTAGTACGCACAGGTTATTGCGGTGTGCAGGAAAAGTCCTGCATAGAGAGGGATTTTATTTCTTTTGACCTGAACCTGCATATCATGGATCTGTTCGGTGATGAATTAATGGATATCAAGCACCGGTCACCAAACTACAAGAAATATATGCATTTTGGAGACAAATACCGGGAATTTGACCAGAAATTCAGGAAAGAGTTTGAGGATGCTATTAAGAATGTTGACTACTCAACAGAAAGACCTGAAATGATCAAAAAAATGAAGCGTCTAAATACTAAGCTCCAGAAGTTTGATGATGAGGTCAAACAGTTCGATGCTACAATGCATGAGTTCGATGAATTTGAGCGTGTGGAGCAGATGAAGAAGGCTTTGCTTGCAAGGCTGAGCACTCCTCCAGTTGATTTGCTTGAGGTGTGGGCTAAGGATGTGCTGCATTTTGTTAATGATATCAGAATTTATGACCTGATTGCTATCCCTCTGATGTGCGAGAAGCAGGTAGCTATTGGCAGGGTACGTGATAATTACAAGTATCGTGAGGGCAAGGGTGTACTGAGCCACAGCAGAAAGGTTGACTGGCACGATACCAGGGTTCCTTTTGAGAATATGTTCCACGGTTTTGAAGAATTATTGGAGCTTCCTTCTTCAATTACTCTTCTTGATGATCCTGAAAGGGAGTTTGTTCTTGGTATTGTGGTGGATGATACTTTTTGATTATACCTTGCATTTCCTTTTTATATACTTTTTAGCTGCTCCTTTGTTTTGCTGGCAAAAGATTCTTAAAGGCCTATGAGTATAGCGTGCAGGTAATTCAATTCATGGATTTTATCTATAAATCTGACTATTAATCAAATAATTTATATTGAGTTGATCAATTTGGCAATTGAGAAAGGCGATTTCATAAAGATAAACTACACTGGTAAGTTCAATGAAGGACAGATCTTTGACACTACCGATGAACAGCTTGCAAAAGACAATGGTATCTACAACCCACGCGGTGTTTACGGCGGCGATGTTGTAATCGTTGGCTCCGGCCACACAATCAAAGGTCTTGATGAGGACTTTATTGGTAAGGAAGTAGGATACTCCGGTTCAATCACTATTGCTCCAGAGATGGCATTCGGTCCACACAACCCTGCTCTTGTTGAGACTGTTTCAGTTACAAAGATTAAGGAACAGCTCGGTGACCAGAGACCATACTCTGGAATGCCTATCGAGCTTAACGGCAAACGTGGTGTAATCTCACAGGTTATTGGCCGCAGAGTACGTGTAGACATGAACCATGCTCTTGCAGGTAAGGATGTTGAGTACGAATACACAATCGAAGAGAAGATCGAGGACAAGGTTGCTAAGGCACAGGGTCTGCTTTCACTCTACACAGGCATGCCGGAGATTGAGGTTGAGGTTACAGATGACCTTATCAGAATCTACACTCCAATCGAGCTTGGTTTCAACCAGAGATGGATTGTATCCAAAATGACCATCGCAAGTGAGCTCATTGACAAGCTTGGCATTGAAAGCCTTGAATTTGTCGAGAGACACCCATACGTCCCTGAGGCAGTTGAGGAAGCTCCTGAGGCAACCGAAGCTCCTGCAGAGGACGAAGAAGCTGAAATTGAAGAGGAATAATCTTCCTCTTAACTTCTTACTTTATATAACAATTAAAATTCACCTTAAATTAATCGCTGACAATTACTGTCAATATCGATTTCCTATCAAAACCCTTATATCTTAGGTCGCTATTAAGATACCATCCGACATGCTGAGGTAGCCAAGTGGACTACGGCGCCGGTCTTGAAAACCGGTAGTGCTAACGCGCTGCGAGAGTTCGAATCTCTCCCTCAGCGTCGACATACTTTTTTTGAAGTTCTAATATTTTGAATATTTCTTTGATGTTAATCTATGAATTAATATTAATAACATTAAAACAAAATATAGATGATATTGCATAGATTAACTAATTTGATAATATGATACAAAGCGAAAGTGATAGGTTACACAAGCTAATCGATAGTAATCCGTTGAAGTTACAATCTGTAAGGGAGTTACATAATATCGTAGATGAATTTTTGTCTCAGGATATTAATGGTATTTCACTTCTTAGAAAAAATGTTCTTGAACTGGATTTTCAAAAAAGAAGGATTTTATCTTATTGCTATATTTCAGTGCTTGATAGAGATAGAGTTAACATAATATTGGATGACTTGGAACGAGTTTATTTTAACAAATTGGATAAATCAGTTGATTATTCTAAGTCAAAACCTAGTTTATGGGAGAAATGCATTGGAGCATTTAAAGCTCCACTAAATCTTGGTTATTTCAAAAAATAGACTATCACGTTGTGTGTTTTTAATTATTTCTATTTCACTTTACATATCTTTCTGATCAGGATTCTTCCATCTACTGTTGTTCTGAGAGTATATCATCATAATGATACTCACTATATATTCAACTATAGATATATTAATATAGTAGAAAATAATACTATGAATTGTGGCAAGAACTGCCAGACGGCAAATGTCACAAAAAAACCATGCGGTGGTACGTTATGGGAATCATCCATATTTGGTGGTACGATATGGAAATTATCTGGAATCTCTCCGGCAGAAAAACGTAAGGAATTGGATTGCATGGAAATGCTGAAAGATGTTCTCCCTCTCTGTCTGACATCAGCATTTCCTTCCTCCTCCGGAAAAGTAAAGGAGTATGAGTGGTAAGGGAGTGGGGGTAAAGCTCTCTTTAACATTCATTCTGAATTTAGACAATGGGGTTATTGTCAATTTTTCATTTTAATCAATTATATCGAAGCTTGTAGAAAATACGGAATAACAGAATACAACTAAGGAAGGTATGGAACGTCAACGTCCCGAATTGACGTCCCATATCGTACACTAAATTCCAAGTCGTTTTAACCCCAAACTTCAGCTCCTCTTCGATAACATCTTACTTATTTGTAAGCTAATGGAACTATATAGTTAAAATTAGTCCTTGTAATCCAGGTAGAAACATCTACTCAGTTAAGTTCTGACAGGAACAGTTGGTTGTATGGATATCACACAGCAATTCCTGTTAAATGCATCCGTATTGATGGAGATTCCAATTACACTGGTACTTCTCTCAAGTATGTTGAACTACAGGGCAAACAGGATTGCAAATTCAAAAATACAATTTCAGATTATGGTAAAAATAATGACATGTAGGATAGTCATTTTTTGGGGTTATTATGTACAAGATCCTACAGGCCGCAAAGACAACCGGAATTTTAATCCCGTAGTGGTACATGATAGCGTTTTTCTACTAATAGTTTCACACTATATTTACTATAGCATTATGTAATGTACAGTTCCATCGTTATTCTATATAGTCATCTCAAAAATCATCTCTTCCTGTGCTATTGGTCTACTAACTATCTTTTGTCTTACCATTCATTATACTGCCATTGCTGAACAGCTAATAATAAATGTTATATATTGTACAATCAATAATAATTGCAAGTGAATCTGAAGCATTATGTATCAGAATTCATTTGGGTGTTGGTAGGCATAATAAGATCCTGTTTTTTCAAGGCAATTAACTGTATAGCAATTTTAGGTTTAATGTTATCTTTGTTGATCAAAAAATGAGACAATTATCGGTGCAAACATGTATTTTAACATTTATTCAATTCCATTGTATGTATCATGTTTAATTGTCTGTGTGCTTCTTTACTACATAATCAAAGATTACAAGTCAACTCCGGGTTCAAAATACATTGGCATGCTCCTGAGCTCAATTGCCTTTTACTCATTCTTTTATGCATTTGAAATTTCTTCGGACACTCTGCCAACTCTACTATTCTTCTATAAACTGGAATACTTAGGGGTAGCTTTCATACCACTGTTTTTCCTATTATTCATTATAGATTATAGTGGCAGAAAAAACTGGTTTCCAAAAAAATTGTTAGTATTTTTCGTATCAATATCAACTACAACTCTCCTGCTCGTCCTGACAACAGAATACCATACCCTGTATCACAAAGTCGATTATATACAATATGGCGGTCTGTTCCCTGTTCTTGGATATCAACCCGGAATATGGTACTGGGTACATTTTACCTATGCCAATTTTTGTATCATTCTGGGTTTAAGTATGCTTTTCAGTGTTCTTCAGGGCACTCTTCCTGTTTTTCGTAAGCAGATAATGATAGTTATAGTCGGTTCATTAATGCCGTTTGCAACTTTACTTATTCATCTGAGTGGTATGTCGCCATGGGGTATAGATCCAGCCCCTTTTTCCCTGACATTAAGCGCCATTATAATTTTCATAGGGTTTACACGTTACAAATTATTTAACCTGACACCTCTTGCACGAGGTCTTCTTTTTGAACATCTGCCTGATAGTGTTGTGGTTTTTGATAAAGAGCAGAGGATCGTAGACTATAACAATTCTGCAATGCAAAAAAGTAATATTGGACTAAAAGATGTAGGGATGCGTGTTTCAGAGTTATCTGAGCCCTGGTGCGGGATTCTGAATAGAAAACCGGATTCAAGTACCACAAGTATTATTGAAATCAATGAGACTATAAACGAGAAACTTTTCTGGTTAAATATCACTTTTCTTCCCATCCATGACAAAAGAGGAAATACAATGGGTCAGATGGTTATTATAAGTGACATAACACAACGTAAAATTGCAGAAGAGGAACTTCGGGCAGCAACTGAAAAAGCCAATTATCTGGCTGAAAAGGCAGAATCGGCAAGTATCGCAAAAAGTGCATTTCTGGCAAACATGAGTCATGAATTGCGTACACCTCTAAATTCAATAATCGGTTTTTCAGATATTCTCCTTGAGAACACATTTGGTCCTTTAAACCCTAAACAGACAAGGTATGTTGCTAATGTTTCTCGTAGTGGAAAACATCTGCTCTCTGTTATAAATGATATTCTTGATATTTCTAAGATAGAAGCCGGAAAAATGGAATTAACTATTGAAGCTATCTCAATAATGGATGTTATTGATGAAGTGGTAGGTTCCTGTTATTCTCTTGCTTCAAAAAAGAACATTGATCTCGTAAAGAATGTGGAGTCAAAATTGCAGAACATCAAAGTCGATAAGGTTAAACTGGAACAGATACTGTTCAACCTTGTCAGCAATGCTATAAAATTCTCAGATGAAGGTGGTGTCGTGAATCTTAATGTAAAGTCTGGAACATCAAAAGTTACTTTTGAGGTAACTGACAAAGGTCCGGGTATTTCCAATGAAGATCAGAAGAAACTCTTCACAGTCTTTGGTCAACTGGATAATGCTCACAACAGGAAATACGAAGGAACAGGCCTTGGCCTTGCTATTGTGAAGAGGCTTGTGGAAATGCACAATGGAACCGTCTGGGTTGAAAGTGAACCTGGAAAAGGTTCTACTTTTGGTTTTGACCTCCCTGTTGAATAGAATGTAACCAGATTCCGAACTGGAAATCTGTCAAGTATAATATCAATGATAATAGTAATAATAGTGATAATACTAATAATAATTATAATCTGGTTAATAATGATAAAATTCAGTAATTGAATATATTATTTAAATACAGTATGAATCATATACCTGCTATTAACTTAAAAATGAAGACCTAAGGCCTTAACTTTGTTGACGCTTGATACCTAAAGATTCTTGATGCCTAAAAGATGAATGAATCGCTATTTCAGCTCAGGCGAAAATAGCAATAGATTCAAACCTTACGGTTCCTTTTTGTGTCCAGTAACCACAGTTTTCACAATACTGGATATTTTCATTTTCATTCAGTTTTGAATTACATTCAGGGCATGTTTCTAGCTTGTTCGGTTTTCCCATCATTTTTTATTCCCCTTTTTTAGCGAGTAGGCTTTACTAAGCCTTCATTCTATTTATAGGCAGTATCTAGGATATTATGTATTATACAATTAGATTATAAAGACTATATAGATTACATATCCTTTCTTTAAATACTCAATAATAGTTAAATCTCACAGGTGCACAGAAAAAAAGTGATGAAGAAGCTTTTTTCTTAGAAATCAAAATGGAAATGTATATATAGATCCATTTTGTAAAATTACTCATAAGCACTAATATACAATAATAGGGATTCATAATGATGAATAATGTAAGATTCATCTTTTGAATATTGTTTGTTGGTGCCTGGTATAGCAAAGGAACAGCTTTGAGTTCAGGTATGGTGCGGTTCCTGGAAAAAACAATGGTACTAAAGAAAGAATAAGCGGAGGGGCACTCATGCGTTTGCTGATAGCACTATTCATTTATACACTACTTAATATTAAATCCCTTTTTGGTAACAAAAAGACACACGCATAAACGTATATACAGCAGGGTGCATTTGTTGATATCATGGATGTTATTCCTGATTTAATATTTTAAAGGCATTACTGCTTGTATATTTATATTTTAAAATTATAGTTGAACTATTTCTGTGCATTTAGGTAAGTTTCATTATACTTTATTTTTATACTTCTTTTTGTAGTTGTTAAAACGAAAGTTTATAACTTTCTTGTTTTTTTATTAATTTTGCTATTATTTGTATAATTTTTTTATTTATGCACTAAATGTTCACAATGTTCATATTAGGGAATAGAATTTGAAATTATGGACATGTTTCTTTTATATATCGACATAATTACACTGTATATACAGCACAAGTACCATTTCTTAGATTAATACATTCATAAAAAAGGACTATAACATGAGCGAGGAACTTTTCTATCAGAATCAACTCCAGAATCTTGAAGACATTAAGGCTTCCTACTTCAGCCAACTCGATGATGTTGAGAAAAAGCGTGCTGAAATAGCTTTGAAAAAAGAACAAATAAAGTCTGATGAAGCTCATATTATTGAAGAATATCACAGGATACGTGATGCAAAAAAGCTCATCACAACAGAGTTTGAAAACCTTGCTAATAAAAGTGAAATTCTCAAACAGGCAAAGAAGGAATATGAAAAGAAACATGTTTCTTTTCTAAAGCTGGAAGCAGAACTTTCCACCCGTATGGATAAATACGATATTAATAAGGAATCACTCCAGCAAAGAAATTGTGAACAATACAGGTTCTTGCGTGCCCAGTATGAGGAAGAGCTGGCTCTTAAGAAGCAACAGAAAAGGCTTGAAAGGACCAGAATGAGGCTTGATTCCAGGGCAAAAGAAATTGCTGCAATAAAAAAAGAGATTGCTTCCGGAGAAATGGATATTGAAGTTGAAACAGAAAAAGTAGAACGCAGGCGGGAATATGTCCGGCACCTTCGTGAGCTTTTGTCTGTGCAGGAAGAGGAGTTTTCATCCCGTGAAGAGGAACTTGTCCATCTGAAGCAAAAGACAGAAGAAGAAATTAACAAGCAGGTGACTATTCACAGGCAGCAGCTTGATATCATTAAAAAGGATGCTAGAATAGAGCAGCAGATGGCATATATCAAGATCCTTGAAGATGATCTCTATGACGTTAAAGCCAGACTTGAAAAAGCAAATGAAAAATTAAATAGCATGAAAATATTTTCAAGTATATTTGAGCAGAATCAAGAGCTTCTTGCTAACTGATTTGTGATTCGTTTCTAATACTAATCTTTTTGCGAATGTATTTCTGTATCTCACTTTTAACAAATCAGAACAATTCATAAAAACTTAAATAATATTTGATTAATTCCAATCATAAGGCACGGTGGCATGTTTATGTCATGTCTTTAGCGGGAACTCGCATACCAACCAATACTTACTGAGGGGTGCACGTGCCTTTTTGCCGTTCTATGCCTGTGGGTTATCTTAAAGTAAAAATTAATTACTTAAAATTATATAACAAAGTATATATAGAATTTATATTATTTATGTTTGAGGCGCAATGATTTGCTTACTCGACTTTTAACTTACTAACCCACTCCCACACTAGCATCAGCAGATTAAACACGCGCCTCAATTTTTATATCCTGCTTTAAACCTGAAAATCTGTTGTGAAACAAATTAATTATTATGAAGTTTATTGATTTACAGTTACTAAAATGGTTTTATTTTAATTAAGGTCTTCAATTGTAAATACAAATGTACTGCCTTCACCTTCATTACTCTCAAGCCAGATACTACCATTATGCATCTCTACAAACTGTTTAACAAGTGCCAGTCCAAGACCGGTTCCGCCATATTCCCTTTTGTTTGAAGAATCTACCTGTGTGAAAGGACTGAAAATGCTTTCATGCATATCTTCCGGAATTCCAATTCCAGTGTCAGAAACTGATATTTTTATCTCACTGTCTTCCTTTATTGCTGTTACTGAAACTTTACCATTATCAGGGGTGAATTTAATGGCATTGCTAAGCAGGTTTAGCAGTATCTGTTTAAGTTTCATTTTGTCAGCAGATATTTCCTGACTTTCAATATGATTGGTTATTTCAAGATCTATATTCTTCTTTAACGCCATTGGGGATATAGATTCCCTGATATCCCCTAAAAGATCTGAAATGCTGAATACTTCACGGTTCAGCTCCATTTTTCCTGCTTCCACCTTTGACAGGTCAAGAACATCATTAATAAGATCTAAAAGGTGTCTTCCACCGTTATTTATATGCTTAACATGTCTTTTTTGCTTATAATTAAGTTCTCCGAATATCTCATCATTCAATACATCTGAAAAACCAATAATTGCTGTAAGTGGTGTTCTTAGTTCATGGCTCATATTGGCAAGGAATTCGGATTTCATCCTGTTGTTCTCTTCAGCAAGCATTTTTGCTTCAATGAGTGAGAACTCGGCATCTTTTCTTTCAGTAATATCATTGGCAAACATAATAAAACGGCCGTTAGATAGTCTGACTGAATCAATTCTCATCCAGACACCATTACCATTTTTTTGCAGAATCTTTAACTCTACACTGGAGAAACCTTTCGATTTCAACTCATGATAACCCTGAATACCTTTATACTGTGATTCAGGAGCTACACGTGAATAAACATTCATTTTCAGCAGTTCTTCTTCTGAAAATCCCGTTAAGATACAGGCAGTTTCATTCACTTCTTCAAAGGTATCGTTTTTCTCATTAACGATGAATATTCCATATGGTGCATTCTCTATATATGTGCGGAATTTCCTCTCACTTTCCAGAACCGCATTCTCGGCATTCTTTCTCTCAGTGATATCCCTTGCAAACAGGATAGATCTGGTATCTGACAGTTTTACCGCATCAACCCTCATCCAGAAATTAGTTCCTATCCTGCGGTTGATGAGTAATTCTTCACTGACAAAACCTGTTGTAATTAGTTTGTGGTATCCCTTCACAGCTTCATCTCTGGACTGAGGAGCTACTCTGCTAAACATGTCCATCCCGATGAGTTCATCCACACGGTAGCCAGTCATAATGCATATGGTTTCGTTCACTTCTACAAACTTCTGATTCTCATCCACGATCAAAATTCCGTAAGGAGCATTCTCTATGTATGTACGGAACTTCTTTTCACTTTCCAGGAGTGCATCTTCAGCCTCTTTCTTTTCAGTGATATCATGGTAGTTGAATAATATTCCCTGAATAATAGGATCATCCAGAAGGTTTCTTCCGGTAAATTCTATCCAATTATATGTACCATCTTTACATTGGTATCTTATCTTTGAGGAAAAAGTATCTCTTTTATTGTCTAAGATATTCAGGAAAAAGTCTTTTGTATTTTCCTGTTCATCAGGGTGAATTTTGTCAAATAGGTCAGTATCAATAAGCTCCTCAGGTTTCCAGCCAAACCATTTTTCAACGTTGGCACTTTTGTATCTGATTATTCCGTTCCGGTCTGCAATTGCAATAACATCTGAAATGTTTTCTATCATAGCAGCCTGTTTCTGCTCACTCTCACGAAGTAGTTCTTCTGATAGTTTCTGTTCAGTTATATCTTTAATTTCTGCAACTCTGAAGTATTGTCCTTTGTAAGGAATTATTTTACCCTGTATCCTTGCAGGATAAGTAGTACCATCTTTTCTTAACATGGTAATTTCGTAAGGCTCTTCATATCCTGAATTTATGTTCTTCCTTACAGTTTCTCTGCAATCTTCCGCAATTAAGGTATAATTGCTCATTCCAATGAGTTCATCATGCGAATAACCGGTTATATCTGAAAATCCCTGATTAACATCTACAATGAATCCTTTATCATGTATTACAATACCACCAAAAGAGGCATTATGTAGTGCTTTGAATCTTTCTTCACTATCTATTAGTTCTCTTTCAGAGTCTCTACGTAAAATAGCTTCACCAATACCATCGGCAACAACCCTAAGCAGATTCACATCGTCTTTATGCCACCTGCGCTCTTCAACGCAGTCATCAAAGCCTATAAATCCCCAGAGTTTTTCTCCTGAGAAAATCGGTATTATCAATATAGCAAGGATTCCCTGATCTTTAAGAATAGATTTTTCAGGTTCTTCGAGTTCTTCAACAATATGTGAGTAATTTTGACCTGATACTATTATTTCCAGAAGTGTCGGAGCGCCTTCTGAATATGGAAGATGTTGCAGCTCAGGGTTATCTATCTGGGCTTCAATACCCTCTGAAACTTCTTCATATACCTGGGACATGCACAGACCCAGTTCTGTATCTTCTTCATTTCTGAATATGTAGGTTCTGCTATTGCTTACAGTATGATGGATTTTTTTCAGTATACGTGGCATAATTTCATCAATATCTCCAGGTTCCTGAAGCAGTCGCATACATTCGATTGTTGTCAGTTCATAATCCAGTCTTTTTTTGAGCAGAGATTCTGTTTCAAGTAAATTAATTCTTGACTTATTGAAATCTTTTATTTTAGGATTCAGGTACAAAAAAATCAAGAAACCTGTTGCAATGACAAAGAACATTCCTTTATAGGTCTGGAATTGCATATACATGTCAGGATCTGTTACTATCCAGCTAAGTACAGTATCCGAGCCCAGTATCCATAAAGTGGCCATAAATATGTAGAAAAGTGCAACTTTTAGTGCCAGGTATTTGTTCGATTTAAAATTTGCCATCATACTCATTTATTCGTATTCCTGATATCAGCATTTTTAATTTTCTTATTATGAGATTTTTTCAAATCATAGTTCTTACTTAATATATATGTATTAAATATATATTATTCACTGCTAACATTCTGTATATTTTGTACAGGTGCGGTGAAATAAAATTTTGAATCAACAGCTTTAAACATTTAAAATCAATACGCATTTGAGATATGGTTCTGATAAATGAGTTTATGATATCCGGAATACTTCTGGGATTTGCATCCGGTATATCGCCGGGTCCGCTGTTGGCCATGACTATTTCTGAATCACTTAAGCATGGTTCACATGCAGGAATTAAGGTTGCAGTGTCCCCGTTTATAACAGATATTCTTATAGTTTCCATAATCCTGCTTTTCCTTCTGAAATTTGAGAATTACGATCCCGTTATTGCATTAATCAGTCTGGCAGGTTCCCTTTATCTGATTTCCCTTGGAATTTCATCCTTAAAAACAAAGAGTGTTAATCTTAAGCTTGATACACAAAAACCTGATTCTTTAAAGAAAGGAATTATTGCCAATTTCCTCAGTCCTCATCCATACCTTTTCTGGATTGCAATAGGCGGGCCAATACTTTTCAAAGCCCAGGAAGCAAGTACTTTTTCAGCTATATTTTTCATTGCAGGATTTTATGCTTTGCTTGTCGGGTCTAAAATCGTTATTGCAATGATGGTGGGAAAATCAAGAGGATTTTTGAAAAGCAAGTATTATCTATATACAATTCGCTCATTGGGAATTGTTTATATGGTCTTCGCATTCTATTTCCTGAAACAAGGATTGGAGTTGCTGAATTAGTATTAATGTTTATATAAATATGCTCGATATTAAATATTTTTAAGTAACTTATGAATAATTTTCTATTATGGCTTATTTGAAATTAACTATTGTATTACTAATATGCCTGATATTCTCAGGCATTGGTTGCATAGACAGTACGGTTTCTGATTCTACTACGGAGGAAGAAACCATCACAGAAACAAATGCAAACTCTTCAGAAGAGTATGACATTGCTGATAATCTGACCACGGATACGATGACTGAAGAAAAGACAAATGCCAATTCCGCAGAAGAATTTGATATTGCCACTGCAAACAATGCCTTTGCCTTTGATATGTATGACAAAATCAAAAATGATGCTAATACCATATTTTCCCCTTATAGCATCTTCACTGCTATGGCTATCTGTTATGATGGTTCTGCAGGTTCTACGCAGAAACAACTTTCAGATGTGTTCTACTATCCTCTCGATAAACAGGTTCTTGAGAACAGTTCTCAGAACATGATAGTCACTATCAATTCAGAAAATGACCAGTATATTCTGAACACTGCCAATGCTCTCTGGGTTCAGGAAGATTACACATTAAAGAGTCAGTATGTCAACAATGCCGAAACTTACTATGGTGGCAAAGTTCAGTCCCTGGATTTTATAGATGAAACTGATAATTCAAGGCTTATTATTAATGAATGGATAGAAAATAAGACCAATAATAAGATTGTTGATCTTCTGGCAGAAGGAAGCCTGAGTCCTGATACAAGGCTTGTGATTACAAATGCCGTTTATTTCAATGGTAAATGGATGACAGAATTTGAAGAGGCTGGTACCAGAAAAAGATCATTTACACTTTCCAGTTTATCGGTAAAAGAAGTTGATACCATGTATGTAGCTGGAAAGTTCAACTATTTTGGAGACGAAAGGGCCAGTATACTTGAATTACCTTACAAAGGGAATGATCTCAGTATGTATGTGGTCCTTCCGGCTGAAAACAATATTGATGAATTTGAAAGCAATTTCACTCTTGATAACTACGATGAGTTAAAAGATAGTATGAATAAGGATTATGTTCTGGATTTGTGGATGCCCAAATATAATTTTGAGACAAAGGCACAGCTTAATGAACCTCTGCAGGATATGGGAGTTGTCGACGCTTTCCAGTCTGATGTGGCAGATTTCTCTGGGATGTCCGACATGAGTCTGTCGATATCAGATGTAGTACATCAGGCATATATAGGTGTTAATGAGAAAGGAACTGAAGCTGCTGCTGCAACAATAGTAGAGGTGGAAGAAGAAGCACTGGAAACTGATATTCAGCTTAAGATAAATCATCCGTTCCTCTTCTTCATTGAAGACAGTAGAACCGGATGTATTCTTTTTATGGGTAAGGTTGAGGATCCTTCAAATTCCTGATATGAATTAAAAAGAATACATGGAGGGAAATTCCTCCTGTACTATTTTTTAAATTTGCAATATATATGAACTTGTAAGTTTAAGTAAATCCTCATCTGTGAAGGTTTAGCCGTTCAGTCAACAGCTAAGGCTGGTTAACATTAACCAACTAAGTGCCGTAACGTGCTAATGCTTTGAAATTGAAGTAACTTTTAAGTTGATTTTATGGAATAAACATTTTTGTTCGTGCCAAATAATTAAAAAATCCTGTTAAAAATCCTTATTTAAATATTATCTTTTTCAAAAATTAAAATTTCCATCTCTATATTTAGCAATAAGTTAACGCCGTTATCAAAACATATATATGGTTCATTATATAATTATTTCTATATATCATATGTGAGGGAGTTTCTATGACAGAATGCGAATTACTTTCAAAATGTGGTTTCTTCAACAAATACCAGAATGCTAAACAGGCAGCATGCAGTGGTTTCATTGCCATGTATTGCAAAGGACCAAAAATGGATGTATGCAAAAGAAAGGCTTACAGGGCAGAACACGGTGTTGCACCGCCGGATGACATGATGCCAACCGGTTCTATGATCATAGAATAATGTCGTTTTCCTGTATTCACAGGAAACCTATTTCTTTAGTGTTATTTTTTTGTTGTATTTCTATCTCCAATAAACATATTTATATATTAGTCTCTATCAATTAAAAATTAGGTATTTTATATTATTGACTTATTCTGAGGGGGTTTTAAAATAGGAAACTTACTGGAAGATTTTTTTGAATTGAAAAAACATGGTACTGATGTAAAGACAGAAATTATGGCCGGAGTTGTAACTTTCATGACACTGGCCTACATTATTGTAGTAAATCCTGCAATTCTGGAAGCTGCTGGAATACCATTTGGTCCTTCAATGGTTGCAACAATTCTGTCTGCGATATTTGGAACACTGATAATGGGTATCTATGCCAAAAAACCACTGGCAATTGCGCCTTATATGGGTGAGAATGCTTTTGTTGCCTACACAGTTGTAGGTGTGTTAGGATACTCATGGCAGACAGCCCTTGGAGCTGTATTCATAAGTGGTGTGCTTTTTACGGTTCTGACACTTTCAGGCCTGCGGGGGAAAATGATAGATGCTGTCCCTGACAATCTCAAATACAGTTTTGCTGTTGGTATTGGTCTTTTTATTACTTTTATCGGACTTGTTAATGCACAAATAGTGGCGCTTGGAGTCGAAGGAGCTCCTCTGCATGTGGGGGCTCTCAACACAATACCTGTTGCTCTTGCACTTTTCGGCTTTCTCCTGATAAGTGTGCTAATGATAAAGAACGTTAAAGGTTCCATTCTCATTGGCATCCTTGTAACGGCAATATTTGGATTCATTCTGGGTGTTGCACAGGCACCTGAACAGGTGATCAGTATGCCACCAAGCATCGCACCAATACTCCTTCAGCTTGATATTACAGGTGCACTCACCTGGGGCTTTTTTGCTGTGATACTTACCATGTTCACAATGGACCTCATGGATACAATGGGAACTCTGGTCGGTGTTTCAATGAAAGCAGGTTTCATGGATGAGCAGGGAAATCTTCACGACCTCGACAAACCATTTCTGGCAGACTCCCTTGCAACAGTCTTTGCTGCTCTTGCAGGTACAACAACTACAGGAACTTACATTGAATCTGCTGCCGGTATTGAAGAAGGTGGTCGAACAGGTTTAACTGCAGTTGTTGTTGCTATACTTTTTGCCATGGGACTTTTCTTTTCTCCGTTGTTCTCAGCTATACCTTCCGCGGCAACTGCACCTGCATTGATAGTCGTAGGTCTTATGATGATGAGTGCAATTAAAAAAATAGATATGGAAGACCTCACAGAGATGATACCTGCAATGGCAGTAATAGTTCTTATGAGTTTTACCTACAATCTAGGAGTGGGTCTTTGTGCAGGTTTTGTTCTGTTCCCGTTGCTCAAACTCATAAGTGGAAAAGGCAGTGAAGTTAAACCGATTGCATGGGGACTTTTTATCCTGTGTTCAATGTTCTTTATCTTCTACCCTTATTGAGGAATCAAAGTGCATAAAATCTGCACGTTTTATTTTCTTCCTTTTTCATTTTCTTTCAGGATATTACAACACCATATTTTGCAAATACTTTTGCAAACGCAAGCCTGAGCTTTTCAGCATCTTCCTTCAACAGTGTGGAATTTCCGGTTGATGCAGATTCTCCAAGAACTTCTATTGCAGTATCTACAGTTGCCAGTGACTGGTTGTAATTATCATCTGCGCTTGGTGGTTTTTCTGCATTTTTAACATCCTGCCATTCACTTTTAAGAGTTGGAATATATGAGCTAACTGTTTCTGTATCATTTACATTTGCAGCGTCAATTGCTTCCTCCATGTTCATATGGAATCTAGTAAGATAATCTCCCATATGCAGAACGTTGTTTCTTTCATGCAGACTGAAGAAAAGATCCCTCATAGGTTCAAGTCCCTCATGGGAAGCTTCTATATCTCCCTCTTCAAGCATCTCCTGTGAATGCTTTGCTATCAGCACTGACCTTTTGATCTCTATTTCCCAATTCCTGTCTTCAGAATACATTTCAGGAGGATTTTCTCCGTATGTATCATATACATAGCTCAACTTGTTCACCAGTTCATTAATGGAGGATTGTGATGCGTTTACGTTCTTCTGGCTGGTTGATATAAGCGCATTAACGTAAGCTGTGTTAGCTTCTTCCATTATTTGTTCAAATTCAGTTTCATTCACAACTACAACAGGATCTTCAGTTTCTTTTGTCTCATCCGTATCTTCAACACAACCGGATATCAGAGCAAGTGATATTGCAAGAAAAATACATGTGAACAATGTTAACAGCATTTTGATCTTCATATTGGCAACCCATGAGAAGAATGCTTTAAGAAATAAAATATTTTTCCAGTCTAAATAATGTCATGGTAAATTCTTCTGAGGTGTGGGTACCGCTTAAGACGGGTGAGGACAACTAGGAGGATTCAGAGAAAGAAGCCACACCTCAGAACTAAAATTCACTATACCATTGCTATATTATATTTAATGCATTTAATAATTTGTGGTGTATATATAAATCAATTTATAACTATTTTCTCACTTCGCATTTTCTGTCCTGCTGTATGTCCATATATGTTAGTCCCCACTGTGCCAGGGCTTCAAGTACAGGGATGATGGTTTTTCCGAAATCTGTGAGTGAATACTCGACTCTGGGAGGTATTTCAGGGTACATTTTGCGGTTCACAATTCCATCATCTTCCAGTTCACGAAGTTGTTTTGTCAGCATACGGGGGGATATGCCGGGTAACATCTGCTGAAGTGTATTGTAGCGAAGAACATCTTCTTTTAGCTGCCAGAGTATAAGTGGTTTCCATTTTCCTCCAATAACGCCAAGTGTTGCTTCCACAGGGCATCCACAGTCTGTTTTTTTAGTATTTTCCATGTTTTCCCTCCTCTTTGTTTTCTTTATTTCTTGTCCTTTTCTTGATGTTATTATTACTATACTTTTTGTTAGTGACTATCAAAAAAGACTGTATGCGGTATAAATATAGTGCATACACATCTACATTTTGAATATTTTACAGTAATTTACGATTCAAGCTTAAAGGAAATGGTCAAAATGAAAGTAGTAGGTTTTGTAGGAAGTCCAAGAAAGAACGGTAACACCGACGTACTTGTCCAGCAGGTTCTTGACGGAGCTGCAGAAGCAGGAGCAGATGTGGAGAAATTCTACATTAATGAAATGAACATAAAAGGATGCCAGGGATGCACATACTGCAGGGAAGTTGATGCATGCAAACTAAAAGATGACATGTCTAAAGTCTACGATGCTCTTAAAAATGCGGATGGCTTTGTATTCGGCTCCCCAATTTATTTCTTCCAGTTCACAAGCCAGATGCGTCAGGTAATTGACCGCTGCTGGGCACTTGTAAATCCTGATTTCACACCCCGTATCGAGGCTGGAAAGAAGGCTATTATTGTAAGTGCACAGGGCAACCCGGAACCAGATGCTTTCAAGGGAGTCTTTGAAGAATTTGGCCAGATACTCCAGATGTTTGGAATGGAAGTTAAAGGTACCTTTGTAGATGTCGGACACCATGCACCTGGTGAGGCAAAAGAAAATGCAGAGCTTATGGGCCAGGCTAAAACCGCAGGAACCCAGCTGTTTGCTTAATTGATTTTGTATTCCTAAAGGACATGCATCCTGCATGTCCCTTTTTCTAAATTCAGGTTTTTTACTGAAAAATCTTTTTTGCGGTTTTAATCCTCGTCATTTACTGCAATAAATTCCGCATAAACCGGGTAGTGATCAGATACTGCCACAGTTTCATTATAATCAAGTCCGTATTCAAGATCAAACCTGAAAACACCACTATTGCCTGTGAAGTCTGAACTGTCAGTCAGGATTATACGGTCATAACTGTAATCAGTGGATTTTGTAGTTGTATCTACACTGTTGTTTATTATCCATTCATATGTATCGAGATCATTTGTTGAATCCTCATCAAAATAGGAACCGTCTGCATTCAGATCCCCAAGGATAATAAAATCCTTTTCATAAGGATACTCATTTTGTGAATATTCCAGAACGTCATCCAGCGCATTAATTTCTTCAGTGGCTTCATCGGGATCAGTGTGAATCACCATAAGGACTGCGTCAAAGTTACCTTCTGTGGAACTGAAAGCTGCAATAAAAGGTTCCCTGTGGAATGGGTCTGTTCCATTTGCTTCGGGATACGTCTGAGGATCACCGGTAATTTCAACAGTATCAGTATTGAATATGTATGCGTATTGCTCTTTTGAGGATGTTCTTCCAAGTCTCTCACTGATTACATAATCGTATTGATACCCATCAGAGTTCACCATGTCCATAAGTGCGGGTAAGCTTGTCTGAGATGCGTCTCTTATTTCCTGTATTGCAATAATGTCATAGTCATGGACTATCTTTACAATGGTTTCCATAACTTCTGTTTTTCCTGCTTTTGTTACTCCAAATACCTGGATGTTGAAAGAACCTATTTTCAGCATTTCCACATTATTTGTAACCGGTTCCGGTTCAGGAGCAGTTTCAATGTTTGTGTTTTCTTCAATATCTCCTACGGAAGTAAGTTGCGATTCTTCACTGAAGTTCTTATGGTCATTGCTATATTCATCGGCAATTGTATTATTTTCTGTAATGTCACTAATGTTGTTTGTATTTTCATGGTCATTTATGACCATAGTTTCAGGCAATTTAGATTCCGGGTCAGACAGGCATCCTGAACTTACACAGGCTAATATAATTAATGTAACAAGTGTAATAAAAAGTATAATATTCGGTTTATGCATCGTATGATACTCCTTTTGAATATCATATGATTGGTTGCTATTGATTTATACTTATAGTTTCTCTAAATAGGTCAATTGCATATTTTTTAAGAACTGTTGAATATAAAAAATCCGAAAATGCGGATATCTGAATCTTTTAAAAGACTCAGATATGTAGGTTACAGGGATTTGCTGAAAGTTATTTTTCAAAAAAAGAATTATTCTGGTAAAAAAGCGATAATTCGATGTGTTTTTAAAACTCAGGATTCAATAATCCCTGCTTCTTCCAGTTCTTTTTTGAGTTCAAGGTGATTGTTGTCAACAGGACAACCTTCTAGAATATTTTCAGAAACAATTACTGGTACCGGGTTTTGCATATCCGGATGGCTACAGTAATATGCAGTTCCAACCCTTGTTCTTCCGGGAACACCTGCACATTTAGAAAATAGGGGAATATTTTTTTTATAGCTACATGTCCTACAGTCCATTTTTCTTCTCCTAATTGTGATTTTGATAATTTTAGTACAGTGTACTAATTAATATATTTTCAAATTTTATATATTTATGTTCACGTTTATATTCCTTGTGTTCTCCTTTGAATTCCATTTCGATACATTATTATTTTCAATTTTATATTTTTTAGACTAGTCCTGTCATATTTTATATAGTATGTCTTTCATATAGTTACTAAGACAATGGGAGCTGAAATTACCACCATCGTCTCATTATTGTACCATACCAACCAGTTTTTGATATTTTGAGAACACAGGCTCCCATTGCTCCATGGAACAATACTCTATTTTACCAAGTCGTTTAAGACTGAAAATTCATATTTATGAAAGTTAATGTACTAAATATCTGAAAAAGGAGGCAAGAATGATAGACAAAAGATTTCTGCATGGGTCAATACTTCTTTTTATAGGAGTTCTGATAGGACTTAGTGTAAGCTCTCTTTCATGTGGTCCTGTACCGGTGGAAGGTCTGATTTTTGTGGAGAGCGTTATGTCCGGTCACTCTGGAAACGATAGCTTTACTGAAGTATATAACTACAACATGACGTTTTACAATAGTGGCAACGAAGATATCTATGTAAATACTATCGAACCTGTTCTTTCTTCTGACTCCAGAATACTTTCAACTCAGCAGTCATTAATCAGTGAAATTGAACGGTATGTTCCCGCAGGTTCGGTTGTGTCGATTGAAGGCAGTATTTTAATCAATTCTGAGAATTCAACTAAAGAAGAAATCACTGGAATTGAAATTATTAAATGCATAAATATGACCTCTACGGAAACGATTCATTGTTTTAATTATCCACCCGCATGATTCCTGTTGATTAAATAGAACATATGGATACGATACTAATATAAGATTAAATGCCATTATAATGTGACTAAACTCAGTCTAATGAATGCCTAATAATCTAACTAAAACCCGTATACCTCATAAGGTTTTCGGGTTTTTTAACAAAAAGTGCAAAAATCGAGCTCAAAACTCGATTCTAAGACCTACAAGTCAATGAAGCAACCAACCTTCACGCAATCAAAAAAAGATGCTCACAGGGCGAATTTGACACCCTCGGCACGACCTCAAATCACAGCACTAATTTTGAGCATTGGGTCTTCAATCTTGCTCATTTCACGCTGTATGTCTGCCACTGAGACATTCAAGTAATGCATAGTGGTTGACAGGTTTTTGTGTCGCAATAACTTAGAAACGTATACAAGAGGCAGGCCAGCATCGAGCATGTGCTGTGCTCGGCTTCTGCGGAATGTATGGGTTCCGCATTTCTTGTCAATATTGGCTTCATGCAGTATCTTGTTCACAGTTTTGTATACATGAGAACGGTGAACTTGGGGTGATTTGTTGCTGAACATCACATAGTCCGAGGGTTTCAAGTTGCTGTGCTGACAATACCTGATGATTTTTTTCAAGGTCATAGTGTCACATGGCACTTTTTCCATGTATCCCTTTTTTCCCTTTCCTCGCCAAACATCAATGGATTCGGATACCGGGTCAAGGTCTCGTAGTCTTACGTTGCAAGCCTCTGTGACCCTCAGAGCCGGGACATAAAGAAGCAATAGCCATATCTCGTATTTTTCTTCGAGATTTGGCAATGCGAGCATTGACTCAATCTCTTCCGGCCTTAGCCATTCTTTCGAGTACATACATTCAAAAATGCAACAACTACATTAAAAACGTTTCCTACGTCCTTTAATTCAAAAATTAAAGGCTCTCAGGTATCCGGGTTTTAAAAAACACGCAAAATCAACCTTAATTCAAAAATGCAACATAATGTACCTTCTGTTGCATTGAAGTTTGAGAACTATATAGTATAAAGGAAGTATGTTTTCTTTATAATCATGCTAGGAATCATGTAGACTAAATATAAATGGAATGGACGAAAATGTCGTTATTTAAATGGAGTTATTGACATGGCAAAGAAGAGAGAAAAAAGTCAAGCTGAAAAAATAGAAGATGCTTTCAAAATAAAAAAGAGTACAGGCAAAAAAATAGAAGACGGTTTCAAGCGTAGGTAATATTAAGAAGAAAGTGAAGTTTTAAGGTAACTATTTTTCTAATTGATACTTGCGTCTAAAAAGGTGGAATATAACTTTCTACATACTGCCAAGAATCCTACTATCAGGAAAGCTTTAGCTTATCAAAAGGGATGTGAACAATAAGTAAAATTATTTAGGCACATGTAAATACCATTGTTCAATATAATCTACATTATGAATGATGGGGTAAGAAATAGGAATGAAGAAAAAGTTGTTTTCTTCTTTGGAGCAGGGGCGTCCATATCTGAAGGTGCTGTTGGTACTAATGACTTGTTGAAGGAGTCCTTTAAACTTCATCATGATGAAGGAAGTCATAATTATGAAAGGGTGGATATGGTTAAAAAATATCTAAAAGATATTTACCACAATAACTACGACAATTCAAATATCCCCACTTTTGAAGAGGTTCTTGGACCAATTGATATTGCATTGCAAAAGCAGGAAAACATATCTTCTTACTGGGACTTGAATAAACTTACTGTCCTAAGAGATAATTTGATTTATTGTGTTTGTGCAGTATTATATGAAAAATTGAAAGAGGGATGGACGCCAGACAATCACAATGAATTTATAATGAGACTATTTCGACATCGAAATCAATGGGAAAAATACAGTTTCATTAGTTTAAATTATGACATATTATTGGACAATGCTTTAACTAATCTTGGTGAAGGTAATACTCCAATTGACCTTGATTATGGATTCCGTTTTAGAAATCAAGAGAAAAGGCATGAAAATAAACGAGAAGATAAAGATACTTGGTACATTCCTCGTGAAAAAAAAGTATTTTTGTTCAAATTACATGGTAGCTTAAATTGGCTATATTGTCAAACATGCAATTCAATAAAAATAACACCAAAGGAAAAAGGTGTTATGAAAATCTATACTCATTCAGAACATTGCGATTCTCCTTCTTGTAAAGGTAAATCTGAACAAAAACCAATCATAGTACCACCAACGTTCACAAAAGCTTATGATAATCCTTTCCTTGTATCCATTTGGCTCCAAGCTGAGAAGATACTTCAAAATGCAACTAGAGTTTACTTTATTGGCTATTCAATGCCGGAAGCTGACATTCATATTCAATACTTGCTGAAAAAGTCATTGTTTAGACAGAATGGAAATGAACCAAAAATAATCGTTGTTAACATTGATAGTAGGGATGGTTATACACATAGGAGATATCAGAGGCTATTTGGTGATGTTGAATACCTTCATATGGGTTTTGAGGATTTTGTATTGCAATCTGAAAACTATTTATCAAGAAGCAGAGGGGAAACAAGTATGGGACAAACACTTGAATCGGGAAGAGCGGGAAATACTTTTGGACATCGAATGGCTGAACTTGCTGCAAAACTGTTAGGTACTTCATTACTTGATACTGAAAATGATAGTAACGAAGCTATGTTAAATGGACAAAGAGTTTTGATAAAAAGTGCTCATATTGGCACTAACAGAATAGGAGCTTTACATGATGTACTAGACAGGGTTACTAGTGTGATTGCGGTACTTGAAGATAGGAACAGTCCACTTAATGATGTTCACAAATATTCAATCTATAGGATTGATTCTAATTGGTACAAATTGGAAATGCGGCCTGATTATAAAAGAGATAATATAGGTTATCTTGGCGGTGGAAAAATCCGAAAACATTGTGATAAGATAAGAGAATTAACCTGCGATTTCTGAGATTATCAACAAGAGGCATAATGAAAACATTACCTACATGGGCAAAAAAAAGTGAATTCAAATATGATGGTTCAGTTGCTAATGGCACTACAATCTATTATGGAATAAATAATCATCCGATTCGCATAACATCTGAACAGTACTCACAGCTTCTTACTCATTTCAGAGGGAAATCTGTGAACATCGGTACATCAAGGGTCAATCCACCCAAAGGCAGTGTCGGTGAATGGCTCCAAGAGAATGTAACTGGGACTGCTACTGCATCCTATGTTGGTGCTATCTTGATTCATGAAGGTTATGCAACGAAATTGGAGGATGGACCGATTATTGATTTCAAAGAAATATACCCTCATGAAACTGTTCCTGAAATAGACCCTTATGAACAAATTATTTCTATCAAATGGGCACCTTCCACTGGTGAAATCGAGCTTGAACCAATCCCCGCAGGTACACAAGTAAATGTTCATACCAAATTTTACTTGGTAACCGATAATTTAGGAAGACCACTTGTAAGAAGTGGTGAAGAACTTCAGGCTATTTCAAATCTATTAAATCATGTATGGGAAATATGGATAATACCTGAAATGAAAAGACGCAAAGAGACTGGTATACCAGCTCCTTATCCATTCAAAAAATTTATTGTTGTATTTGATAATGACAATGGAGTCAACTTTCAATTCAATGAAGAATGCTCTTTAAAAGGTAGGGTAAGGATAAAACCAGGCTTTTCTGTGCAAAAAGGCGGTGAAGTTTCTTTAGATATGCTAGCGGATTATGGTCCAATTGAAGCTCCAACCATAAACAATGAACCTGTAGGTTATTTTATATTAAGTAAAAATGGAAAACAGTTTTCAGTATTCGCAAACTTCAGACCAAATCATGATGATTTTGATAAAAGTGAATGGGAAGAAGAAGGGAATTGGTTGGCTAATGGCCACTTGCAGCATATTTTGACTGGACAATTTGGACATTTAAGCTTAGTAATACCTGAATTATCCAAATATGATATCCCTTTCACAATAGGACTCAAATCGAAGAAAATGGCATCATTGTGTTCTCTGATTGAAAATGACATGAGCAGAAGTGTACTTGATGATGAAATGTCAAGGATAATCACTAATGGTGATGTTTCAGTACTATTTGATAGATGGATAGTATTCGATGGTTTTGAGAAACGAAAAAGCATACTAGAGGAAGCAAATAAAGCCTTTCAAAATGAACTTTATGGAAGTGTCATCACATTATTGATGTCACAAGTAGAAGGAATCATTACTGATAAACTTGTTCAAAATGATATGGGATTGAAAGATGACGGAAAGGCCAAAGACTGGAAACAAAGGTGCAAGGAATTTGAAGAACTCATTTCTAAGAAATATGAAATTGGAGCATTAACCAAATTAATGCTTAGTTATGCCGTATTTTTCTTAAATAACTGCAACCTTTATGTATCTAAAAAGTGGGAAAGTTCTACCGATTGCTTAAGTCGTCATGGCTCTTTGCATGGAATTGATGTCAGTTTCAATACCCGTGCAAATGCAATCAGAATTGTTTTACTTTTTGATGCTTTGTACTGGATACTTTTTAATACACATCAAGAATAAGATAACACCCTTGTTAGCATCGAATTAGTACCTATCAACAGGCAAACAATGACGCTCTACAAGCTTCTGATTCAACCATGCAAGCTCATCAGATGGCAAAAGATGCTCTTCACCTATGCGGAATGACCTGCCATCAATACAGTAACCTTTCCTCAACGCATCCATTAAGGGCTCCATACTTTCGTAGACGTCGTGCATCGTAGCCGTGAAATCAGGCCCCAAAGCCCCATTTCCACGTGGCAGGGTTGAAATTTTGAATTCAATTTCGTTATCATGTAACATTGCATCACTTCTTTGCAAGAGCTTCAATAAGTTCTGAGTTTTCACTCAAAACAATAGGCATCAGTCGCTCGAATTCAGCATCAGAAGGCAAACAGCCGGTGCTGTGTCCTTCTGGAGTTATCGATTTTTTGTTTTCCTTGGTCATGGTGTTATATAGGTCACCATCCAATATATCAATAGTGCACCACTCACAAATGCTTCTGTTCTCGTTTTTAAGATTTTATCGCACGCAATAAGACCGTGTGTATGTCTGTGTTGTCATTGACTACAATGAAGACACTTACAACAGCTACAACACCTGACTACACAGAACAACAAGGACAACAATGAACCACAAAAACAACATCCATCGACTTCATGACACGATTTCGAATGTTTTGAATGTTGGTTTTGAGGGCCTCGGATGTCCCAAGGTATCAATGCAAGGAAAAGTGCCTGAAATCTCCACAGACAGCAGGATTTATCTGAATTCTTGAACAATATAGAGCATAAGGTGTTCAAAATGTATCGTGATTGTGGGATAAGCTGGTATGGTCCAAATAAAAGATATCAAGTTGAAATTGGAAAAGATGTACATAATTTGTTCGATGAAACTAATAGGGACATAGAGATTGAAATTGATGGCAAAACATTCTATTCTCATCTACCTGACTCATTTTTTTCTAAATGTAAGCATTTAAGGACAGCCTATGATAACAAAAATGTGAAAGGAACTAATTATCTACATGAATGGATTGATGAAAACAATATCAAAAGAGCAAAATTGGTGGTCATTGAAGAACCAATAAAGTACAAGCTTACAAAGATTCAATGAGTGCTGAGGGATTGGATGAAAACAAACATTGGGGAATATGTTGCAGGGGCTTATTTACAAGTAGTAAAAGACTGTGATGTTGTAAATTACAATGTTAAGAATACTGATAACGGAATGAAAGGGATGAATGAATTTGATGTTTTGGCTTTGAATTTAACATCCTTTGATGCATATCTTTGTGAAGTCAGTACTCACCTTAACGGTTTCAATTACGGAAAAGGGAATAAAAACACAATTGCTAAACTAAATAACAAATTCATTAATATGCAGGAATATGCTTCTAAGCTTCAATTAAAGTTCAATGTTCACTATATGTTTTGGTCTCCTTATGTTCCAAAAGGATACTTGACAAATGAAATTGAAATACTTGAAACAAAAGGTCTTGAAGCGATTGTAAACTCAAAATATAAGGATTGTATTAATGAATTAAAAGAGAAAGCCAAAGTCACTACTAAAGATTATAATAATCCATTTTATCTATCCCTTCAAATATTGTCACATTTAAGATGATAACATCTAAATTCAAAATAATGCAAAACAAATAGTATGTGGCTTCTTTCTTACCGGTTGTTTGGTAGAATTCTTACTAGACAGTTTACTTTAAATGATGTTAGGGTACGAGTACATACAGTAAAGTCTAAGTTATATCCATGACAGCCGGGATTTTGGACCGTGCAGACTGAGAAATGAGTGAATCAATCTGATAGGGTGGAATACTTTCACATCACTTGGCTCAGTGACATATATACAGGACTATATACTTTCATTCATGGACCAATCAGAGCCAATTTTCCGGGACAACTATAAGCATCGTATGCGAAAGCAGACACGTGAAAGGCAAAAACGTGCAAAATCCCGATGATTGAAACATTCATCTTTCAAGCTAAAATCAGGAAACGTCACAAGAAATATAAGTGATTTACATATAATTATGACTGTAAAATACATCAATTTACGAGGGTGACAAAAAGTGATGAGTGTCAAAGCATATCAGAATCCAAATCAGAGTGAGTATAACAACTTGAGAAAAGAACATATCAAATGCAGCAAATTCCCTCGAAATGTCGTGTCTAAAGGCAAAATAGAGGATATCGAGAATGAATTAAGGATGCTGATTAATACTGATATCAATTCGTTCAACGTGGACGCTGAACTGTTCCTGAACGATGAGTTCTATCGAGGATGGATGTGTGCCATGATAAATGGTATGTTAGAGAGGATGAATGGACTTTTAAGAATCAATGCAACTTTGAATTTTAGCAAAGAATTCCGAGACACTATTTGTCCGACCACCGATGAATACATGAAGCAGTTCGAAGATGAAATGCATCAAAAGGTACTCTTAGACATCGATGAAACAAAATACACCAAACTAATCGAGATGAAAGCTCACATCGATGAGTTAATAGGCCAATTACGCAACTGATACTTATTTTTGCATTATTTGACTTTAAAATAATGGTCGGTGGCTTATTTGCCACCGCTGAGTTTCTTTCCTGTATCTTCACCCAACCATCCAAGGCGATAGGCAGTATAGGCAATCATGGCAAGTCCTACAGGTGTCGTGATGGGTGAAACGGTCACGGTCAGCACTATGCCAACACCAAAACCTATAATTCCGCCTATGAGCCGTCCGGCATCGAAATCATCATCCGTGAGAATATTAAACAGGACGTTGATTGCGATTACAATGATTGTAATGCCTGTCCCTCTCCAAAAGCTCACGATATCAAGGAAATAGGCAAGGGCTGTCAGAGCAAAAACCAATACGCTACCCTTGATTAAGTATCCATAGATTTCATCATCTGTACGATTTCTTGAGCTATTCGACTTAGTTTGTTTTCTTGTCATTAGAAATACCTCGCTATACTTCCTGCCGCTGCTGTAATTGCTCCAAATATCAAGAATTCAAGCACTCCAAGGAACACTGAGCCTGACCCAAGAATATTGTTAAGGATGAATGGATTCAGACCTACAATGAGCACTATACAGGGCAAAATCCAGCCGATAGAGCCACATATGACCGTATTGATGATACACTCATCAAGTTCGTCACTAAGGGTGTATGAGACCTTCAGAGCACCCAAATACGATGCAATAATCACGAGCCAATTGACCGGATTCGAGAATATCTTGATACTCGCAGTTTCGCCTATTGGCAGGTCATCGGAGTTCTCAAGGAATCCGGCGAACTCGTCCGTAGGATTGAGCTTGATGATACTTTCATTATCAGCCGCTGCAATTGGTGTCAAAAGCAACAATAACAGCAGTGTTATTATCTTGATTTTCATGAAATCACCTCGGCGGCGTTGGATATCTTTTGTATACTATGTGATGAGTTTGGCAAAAGAGTATATAAAGATTTATGAATTCAAAATAAGAAAATTGCAGTCCTATTTGTGGTGAGGTGAAACGGCGGCATCACGTAGGATGCCGAAGTTGAGTGAAAGCACCCTAGGGGGTGTGGCGGGCGGTGTGAGTGACCCTTTAATATTTGGTCTCACGAATAAAAATAATTTGTATATGGTCTCGGCTCAAAATCCGTGCACTCTAAGTCATTACAATGTCGGTGTGAATAAAGTGCTGGTCAGGAATTCGCTGGCAATGCTGTCTGGTGGCAGGCTTCTTCCTCCGACCTTTCCTCTAGTTCCACTAATCTGTCCAATAATCCGTCACTGAGGGCATCATCGTTCACATCCATCATGGCATCATCGATTACACCAAGGATGATAGATTTTCGCTCATGTGGCAAGGAATCCCATCTCGATTCCAACTCATCAAGACTTGATGAAATCCATGCGAGTATTTCCGAGTCAAGTTCATTTTCTGTTTGTACCATAAAAGCAAATTACACTAATTCATTTAAATACATTTCTACAAAAACACAATCAGGCTCAGGTATACGGATTTATCCGATACATAGATTTATATATAATGTAAATATTTTAAGATTAGTGAAATATCAAGAACAAGAGGGACAATATGACAAATGACCAAGTAAGAGCATATCGAATTTTGATACTTTTTGTGCTAATTCAGTATCGGACGAACTAATCTTCGAGTGAGATTTCGAACACCCAAGGGGCCACCCTTTCTATAATCTTGACCATTGCTTCAAGCTCGGCCTCTGTTGCTCCGGGTCCAAGGTTTCCGGGTCCATACTTTGGGTTGTCGGCTTTTTCAGTCATTCGTCACCCAAGGCCAAAAGCTCTTCACGGTGCTCATCAAGTATCTTCTTTGCGTTTTCTCTTTCCGCTTCAGTCATGCCACGTCCGGGATTCTGTGGGCTGTAGAAGGGTTGGTCATCAGGTTTTGTCATAGATGCAAATATGCATTCATCACTAATAGCCTTCACCATCTGAGATTTGCTTGACCGTCAGGCAAACCACGCCCTCTGATTGTGATACCCTTGTCATCTACTCGAATTATATGGAACTTAGCATCCATTATCGCCATCGGTGGCAACTTTCCCAATGTATGCCCTCGGCTATGCTCTTTGTTTGATGAACTCATCAGTTCCACAGAATTTTCCGAGTGCCAAACTTTGAATTTTATTTTATAAGGATAAATTTCTTTCCAATGTTCAAAGAACTGACTGTCCAAGTATTTCCCACTGTAGAACTTCACGAGCCTCTTACGTCTATCGATTCTTTCATTCTCAGCTTGTTGTTGCTCCGGGGTCTTTTCCTTGGGTGTAGCTGCTTTCATTGGGACATTCGCAGCATGAATCTTCAGATGTTGGATTTGGGCCTGTAATTCATGAATTGTTCTATCCTTGCTCTCAAGTTCTTCTCGGAGTGCTGAGTCATCAGCTTCCTTAGTCACGGTTTCAACAATTGGAGCTTCTCTTGTGCCTGTTTGAATCTCTGAAAGCCTTGTACGTACTTCTTTTTCGACTTCCTCAGAGAATCTTTCGTCATCCTCAAGAATGGACCTGATACGCTCTTGCAAGTGCTGTTGCTTACGAATCTTGTAAATATACGGCTCTCGTGCGTGTTCAATGCCCTTCCGGGTCAATTGATAGCGATATGGACGAGAATCCGGCACGGTGCTGAGATATCCATACTTTTTGAGCCTATGTAAGGATGATAGAAAAGAGTCAAAATCGTGATGCTGCACGGCAATAAAGAGTTCACGAGCGGTGGGTGATTGTGACCCGCAAAGTTGTACTTGCCTAAGAATTCTCCCTTTTAGGTCACAATCCCGATATGTTTTCATCCCTGATTTCCTAGATATGTTTGTTTCACCCATGTTGGACATCAACAGCGGTGGTATTGAGGACATAGTATTGAATGCGTAAGTATTACTTATTTGTTTCTAAATTAAGCTCATTTTCAGCTTGGTATCTGGATTTTAAGCTTTTTACATCCTTCAATGACTCTCCGGTACACGGATATCACTTGAATTGCATATGATTCCTTTGACTTCGATATGCAGCAGGGTTCTTGGCGTGCTCCCGACCACGTTTTGTGATGCTATAGGTGCAAGGTCTCAGGGTTTTGTCAGCAATTAGGTATTTTCGTATAATAAGATGTGATAGCCAAGAGCGGAAATCGTACATGTTCCTTGGGTCTTGAAGTGCCGCATGTAGCTCTCGTGCTGTCATTGGGACATCATGCTCAGCCATGTACGAGGTCAGAGAGTCCACGTACAAGGTCGGTGGCTGGATTTCGGAATAGTCACCGGCCTTAAGATACTCAATTCCAGCATCAGTGATGCTATATCGGGTGCAATGCTCGACCATCCGTTCAATCAAGCCCATGTCCCGTAAGTCGTGAATGTGAGCATACCCGTCCTTCATTCCTATTTCCTTCGCTATTTCCTTGGGTTTCATGCTCGTATCACTGAGCAGCTTCAAGATTTTCAGTTTAGTCATCATAAGCCCTCTATTTCGATTGTAATAGTGAATTTCAGCTTTCCACCGTCTTGCTTGATTCGCACTTCAGCACTTGGCTTCTCAGCTTTTGCCGTCTTTGGTTTCGTGATTTCTGGTTGTTCTTTTTCATTTTCCTGCTCCTGCTTTTCATGGTCCTTTGATGTGCTCCAATCGTTCAATTCAACATCAGCCCCCGGATTCAATGCAACATACTCTTGCTCCCCTTCCTCTGTGATGAAATACGTTTGCGGCTTCTGATTGCTGTTTTTTGCAACCAATCCCTTTTGAACAAGTCTGCTAATTGCGGTTCTTATGGTCTTGCCGTTGCCGCATTCGGATAATTCCGTAATTTCAACGGCGGACATTTCCCCGGATTCTATGAGTACCTTAAGCACCAATTCACCCACAGAACCCTTGCTTATACTGGCTTTCATGGCTTCTGACCTCTCATCACACAAAGTCCAAGCTCACGTATGGCCTTCTCTGCCACTGATAGTATGCCATTATCGCATGCAACATAGCCCTTTTCCCGCATTGTAGCCATGCATTCGGTGTAATATGTCTTGGAATAATACCCTTCCAATGTGTCAAACAATGCGGCTTCTGTTTGTGGTTTGTCCATCAAGTAAGGTAGTGTCTTGAGGTAAAACGGCAACAGTGGCGATACTCGCAATCTCAAGTAATCACGGCCTGCACCAGTAATGCTGTAGGCATGGCTCTTTTGGCCCTTATCAACCTCAATCAGACCTTCCTTGTTAAGCTTCGTGAGTGAATTTCGCAAGCCGTTGTACGAATGGTGATGTGTTTCCACGAAAATTTCACGTGCTGTAAGGCTGTCATGTTCGTTGAGCGTCCGAATGATATCGATGTGTTTCTTTGCCATAAGTGCACGTTGGAAAGTGCACATATAAACATTTTCGTTGTGCTGCGGCACTGTGCGGCGTCAATCGAGTATGTTATCACGTTTGTTACCAATTCGCACGCAAAAATGACGTTGAAAGAATCCTGGGACGCAAGGGATGCTGAGTAAAAAAGCAGCACTCTGCGAAGGTATCACGAAATCTGAGGACCGGGAAAACTGATAATATAACATTATACTATTAGTATAATTATTCACAAAATAGTATAATTATTTCAGGCTGTATTGGTGATTTTGGCAGATATCAGCACACCGGTATCTTCGAACAGACCCTTCCAAATTCATCCATGACGGTGATTTCAGGGCTGTTTTAGTGTCATAGTAGCACTCAACATCTTTGAGGGCTTAAAAGTGGTCGCTCGAAAATAGCAAAATAGACCGAATTTTGAGCCAAAATCCTGTGACCGGTCTTATCTGAGGGTGCAGAAATCATTCTCAAAATCGGAAAATACGCTTTCCCGCATTGGGTTTTGTGTCTTATGAGTGTCGGGCTTTTCTTGGCTTTGGGATAGCGGTGTGCGGATTTGTGGCATTGTAGACATGATAATGAATTGTTTGTTAGTTTGATTTAAACATTTAGGTCTGAAAGGGTCTTGCTCGAAAATCTGACTTTGAACTTGATGAGTTTAGTTCCATAGGTTCCATAAATATATTAATCGTGGCAAATTGGGGGTTTGGGGGGGTCAAAATAATATATTATATATACAGAACTTTGCACTCTCCTGATAGCGTTATTTTTTTCTTTACACAGTTAATTTTGGGGTCTAAAAGCAGTCGATGCATATCGATTATTCAAGTCAGAATTTTTGCCACCCTAAAATACTTCTCGTTAGCAGTAGGCTTGAAAATGCCTTCAAAACCCGAGTTTTTTTTCTTTGTAACTTTTTTTCGATGACTCTGCATAGCTGTTTTTTTCGAAATAATTTTCTAGTGGAATGATTTTTTGCTAATTTTGGACCAAAACTTCAATTTTCCACGGTGAATTCACGGGTTAACTTAGGTGGAATATTTTTGCCAAACCAAATAATTTTGACATTGTGTTCAAGCGGTCTGACCCTGTGAATGTCATTATAAATTTGCATCATCCAGACCTCATCAAACAAGAACCTCAACATTTCATTGGTGGGTCGCTTCCAATCCGGGGTGTCCTCATATTCAATGGTTTCCGGCATTTCTTCATCCGGGAATGTTGATTCTAATGTTTCCTGATACCAACTTTCCGGGGGAATCGGTGACCCAAACACGATTAGTATATCATAATCCCTGAAGTCATTAGTTCCACCGAATCCACCAAACCAGAATGCATCAACACCGCAGAACTTCCCGTTCTTGACGAGTTGTTTGAATGTGATAGCGAGGATTTTCTTGTTTTTACGCTTCCAATAATTGATTGTATTTCTCAATTCTTTGCCATGTAGCTTATAGTAGCTCTCGATGTAGCTTTTGTAGAAGCCGTTATTGTTCTTGACCTTGATTCGTGTGTCTTGATTCACGTTGTCACTCTCCACGATGATTGATTCTTGTCGGTATTCCGGGAATAGCTGCTGAAAGTTCTCAACTTGTCGTAGGAAAATCCGCTTACTAAAGGTGGTATTGTTGTACCGGATGTCACATTTGGCCCGAAGCTGTTGATAGAAGATGATTTCTTGCCAAGTTGCTTGGAAGTGGTCTGTATCCGTTGCTTTTTCCATGTCAATCGAGTGTTGATAGTTCTTGAGTGCATCATTCTTGAGTTTATTTAAGTCCGCCAATATTTCCTTCATCTGAGCCTCTTGATAGGTATTGTCCGCCAATATTTCCCGGTTTATCTGCTCTATTTTTGTCAATCTTTTTTTCATCCTTCCGTTGCGGAATTCGAGGCACATAATCAATGAATTGAGACGGACCTTCACGATATCATCTATGAACGTAGACTGCATTTTCCGCTTCTGGTGCATGACTGCTGTATAGGTGTTGTGCTTGTCAATGGCTTCCTGAAGCATCGGGGCCATTTTCTTGATTGCCTTTGCATCCCGTTTGTTGATGGCTCTAATGAAGTCCAATTGGTCCTCATACTTCAGGAAACCACTTTTGCCATAACCCCGAGAATATTGCAACTTTCCCATCTCTTTTTTGATGAATGCAAAATCATAATCTCTCTCATATTTTCCGTTTGTAGCTGTGGATTCCTCGATTATGATACAATCAAAAACAGAAAAATCAAATGCTTCAATCAGGTTGATTGGAATCAATACATTTATTTGAGGTTGTCCCAATTCATCGAAGAGACCCTCGTATTGCGTTCTGTATCCACATGGCCTTCCGGGCGAATTTTGACATTCCATCCTGATACAAATGGCCTTTGGGGGCACTCCTGCCTCGTGTGCGTCTTTGATATCATCATGAGTTTCATATTTGGGGCATGCTTTCGAAAATCCTCGAATGACTCGACCTTTTGCAGCGGGATTGATTTCCGCTATCCTGCTATTGATTTCCTCAAGCAGCAAATGTGTATTGCCAATTATCAAGAACTTCATCTCAGGATGTACAGCGACATATTCAACTGCGTTTTGCGTTTTCCCGCTTCCCGGTTGTCTGCAATCGATTATGTTTGTGAAAAGTGGATTCTCATCATGTGAAATGCACCGGGACGGAAACTCAGGAATGACCTGCGGTAGCCCGAAATGTTTAAATATTTCTGCATTTATATTCATGTATATACAACTACTTCATTAAGGCGCTCGATTGCCATTGTCTTTGCCCACAATGGCGGCGCACTATTTTTTTAAAATTTTTACAAAATGTTTTTAATCATCCTATGCTTACTTTTCTTTGTTTTAGGGTCCATCTCGGCCATCGGTTCTTGTTCACTTCTTGCCGGTGGCCTCTTCTGTTATTGTTACTGTGCTGGCTGTGCTTCCATTCCCTGTTCTACATCTGTGCCTAAGTACTGCACCAAGGCACGATTAACCAGTTCGGAACGGCTCAAGCAGCCTCTTTCAACATCTATCAATGGAAGAAGGTCATCTTCAATTGTGAAACTTCGTCGAGTTCTAGTCATATAATTTCCTCACACTATCTAAAGGTAGGAGACTATATAAAATTAATCAGGCAGATAGGGACAAAAAACAGCATGTGTTGACCACATTCGGATAAAATTTTGCTTCGCTAATATATATACTTTGGGGTATCGAGAACAAGGATTTTCCATGAGGTATATGGATTTTAGGATAGGTATTTCACGTGATTACAGATTTCAGGAGAGAGGAAAGAAAACCTTAAAGAAAGTTAGGGTATTTCTTCAAGGAATACAAGGATTCTTAGAGTTGCGGAATAAAAAGGGAAAGGGTGAAAGGTTGCAGGGTTATTTCATCCCTGCAAGCTTGTCACGCAATTCCTTGAGCTTAGCTTCAGCTTCGGGGCTTGGGTATTGCTCATTGTACCATTCTAAGTCCTTGATTTCCTGCTCTATGCTTTCCTTGGTGTCTGGCTTAATTTCGAACTTTGCAGGCAATTGAGGCAGGTTTTCGCCTGATATTGGCTCTGCTTCACTGTCTCGTTTTGTCCCTGCAATGTGATTATCCCATATTTCAGTCACGGAATCCACGGACCTTTGACGCATTTCAGCAAGAATTTCGAGCTTTGAGAGCCTTTCTGACATTTCGGCTTGTTGCTTGTCCTGTGCTTCGACCTTGGCTTTGAGGGCTTCGTTTTCTTGTTCAGCCTTTTCAAGCCTGATTACGCCATCGGTCATGAGCTTTATTGCTGTTGTTTCGGTGAATTGAAGCAAAGGAAGACACTCTTCAATGTAGAAATCTGTCAATGGTTTTTCATGCTTCTTATAGTAAGCTTTCTCAACATTTCCACTTTTATGACCCATAATATGACGCACAAAAGTTGGGCGATTGGTCATGTTTTCAAGTCGCTGACTGCAAAACTCACGCATATTATGACTTCTAATGAGACCAAATTCATATTGTGCATTCGACTTTCCACATGCATCGGCAAGCTCTCTATACATATTCTGCATTGTGTCTGTAGATAGTTTCCTTATGGATTCATCCCGGTCCTCAAGGAACCTGTCACTTACTTTGTTGGGTATAAATAGGGGAATCTCATATGGGTCTTTTCCATTTTCAAGGTCTATATCATATCGCCTTTTTTGATAAGCTCTTTTTATTGTCGTCTTATTCCTGTGACTTGGTCTTGGTGGCTTATTCCTTGATTCAAGATAGGAATCTATCTTTTCACAACATTCAGGACTAAAGAATGTAATGAATTTATGTACTCCACGCCATTTATTCTTTTGACGTTGAATCACCAGTCTACATAGTTCAACATCAACTAACTTTTCTCCACCATTTTCATCTGTAATAGCTTTCTTTACAGTAATTTTTCCATTCAAATATTGACCCAAGGACACATTGAGTAAGTCAACACCTGCAAGACCTGACGAAGTTTGTCCATATATTATACATTCCATCAGTTTACTTTTTGTTTGTGACAGAGCATATTCAATTTCTTCTTTTTCTGGAACGTCTTCATTTATTGGGATTGATGAATTGGCAATATGTAGGTCTAGGGCTTTATGGGGAATATCGACACCGAATTTAATATAAAATGACTTTACTGCCGCAAGTTTTACAATTATGGCATTGTTTGAGTATTTTTGACGTTGAACAGTTCCGTCAGCCATAGGTTTTTCATATTCCATATTAACAAGCAAGTTGTAAAATTTGTTAATACGCTGAATATACTCTCTTTTCATTATGTTTTTGTCGTCATCATTGATGGCTTCACAGATGGCTTGTTCAGGTGTCAGGTTATGATATAATAAATACTGCTCAATATGGAAGGTGTAGTTTGTTTGTGTCTTTTCAGCATATTTCTGAAGCCAATGTTGAATAACTTGATTATTTTCTATTTTTTCATGTGTTAAATCTACATCGGGTTTAGGCACAAATTCCATATCTGTTTTCAGAATATAGTCGAATATATCATATTTTTCTTCTTCATTTTCTGTTGTTGCTTGACTGAACTTGTTTCTGGTTGCGATACCTGCCATTTTTTACACCCGTGCATTTATTATACTATTCTTTATTATATTTATATGTTCATTAGAACGAGGATAGTCAAAGAATAAATGCCATAAGCCTCATTATAGGCAACAGGTGTTAAAATGAAGCTTGACCAAAAGGATAAGGATAGGATTGTGTCAATTGTAGCGTCACGCTATTTTTCTGAACAGGGCTGGAAATGGATTGATCTTAATACTGATATTTCAAAGATACACAAGGCACATGATGACCTTCGGGATCAATATGCTGCATATCCTTATATGAGCAGGGACTGGTATGTCAGCAATTCCGCTACAAAAAGTACACATATGTGTGAAAACTGGGAGGAATTGAGTGAACTTGTGGAGTTTCTGAATGCTTACGGACATCATTTTGATTTCCTGGTGAAAGATTCTAAAAAATCCTTATGCATCGCCAGTACAGATGGAAACCTTAGTCATGAGGAAAAAACAGCTATCTCGGCTGCCAGAAGATCAAGGTATAATGTTTTTGTTTTCAGGGTAGATGTTCCTGAAGATATAGATTTTGAGCTGATGCAGATAGGCGGGGGAATGTAAGTAGCCATTCCCAGCGACATATTCATATTATGTGTGCACAATTTCGGCCTACCTTTATATAGGATATATCAGTATTATACGCTTCGTGGTTACATTTATGTAGCAAGTCATATTGTAAGTGACCTGTTGCTTTATAACTATTATAATAGTATCGATTATAAAATTTATAGTTAAATTTACATTTAAAATCAGAATAAAATTAAACTTTGAGAGGAGTTTTAATATGGAAGCATTAATTTATCTTGCCCCTCTTGCTGGTCTCGTTAGTTTGTTATTTGCTGGTTTCTTTGCAAAAAGTGTCCTTAGTGAGGATGCAGGTTCAGAGAAAATGCAGGAAATAGCAGGTGCCGTCCAGGAGGGTGCGATGGCATATTTGAATCGTCAATATAAAACAATAGCAATCGTTGCTGTCATTCTTGCAGCACTTATCTTTGCTCTTCTTCCTGAAGGTGGCAAGATAGCTGCCGGTTTCCTTGTTGGTGCACTAAGTTCTGCAGCAGCAGGTTACGTAGGTATGAACGTGTCTGTAAGGGCAAACGTCAGAACCGCAAGCGCAGCATCAAAGGGCCTTCAGAAGGCAATGTCCGTTGCATTCCGTGGTGGAGCTGTAACAGGTCTTGCTGTGGTCGGTCTTGCACTTCTCGGTACAAGTGGTTTCTACATACTTTACGGTGATGTGGATCTTGTAGTCGGTTTCGGTTTCGGTGCAAGTCTTATCAGTCTCTTCGCAAGGGTTGGCGGTGGAATATTCACCAAGGCAGCCGATGTGGGTGCAGACCTTGTAGGTAAGGTTGAAGCAGGAATTCCTGAAGATGACCCACGTAACGCTGGTGTAATTGCTGACAACGTAGGTGACAACGTTGGTGACTGTGCCGGTATGGGTGCTGACCTTTTCGAAACATACGTAGTAACAGTTCTCGCATCAATGCTTCTTGGATCACTCATCCTTGATACATTCTCTAACGCAATTCTTTACCCATTGATTCTTGGTTCAGTGGCAATCTTTGCTTCCATCATTTCTGTTTTCTTTGTGAAGGTAGGCAGTGATGGAAAGATTATGAAAGCTCTTTACAAGGGAGTTGCAGTTTCAGCTATTCTTTGTTTGATTGCATTCTACTTCGTAACTCAGTACCTTGAAATGAGTATGAGTTTCTATTATGCAGCTGTTGTGGGTGTAGTCATCATGGTTCTCATGGTGGTTTTCACTGAATATTACACTTCAACTTCATTCCGTCCTGTAAAGACAATTGCAGCAGCATCCGAAACAGGTGCCGGTACAAACGTAATTTCCGGTCTTGCAATTGGTTTTGAGAGTACAGCACTTCCTGTAGTCATCATCATTGTGGGTATTCTGGCTTCATTCTTCATAGTAGGTGGAGCAGCAAGCCCTGCAATCGGTCTTTACGGAATTGCAATCGCAGCAGCAGCAATGCTCTCAACAACCGGTATGATAGTAGCTCTTGACTCATACGGTCCAATCACTGACAATGCCGGTGGTATCGCAGAAATGGCAGGTATGCCATCCAGCGTACGTAAGATCACTGATGCACTCGATGCAGTAGGTAACACCACAAAGGCTGTTACAAAGGGATACGCAATCGGTTCAGCAGCTCTTGGTGCACTTGCACTTTTCGCAGATTACACAGGTAAGGTAGGCCTTACAGGTGCAGATCTCAGTCTTACAAAGCCAGTAGTTCTTGTAGGTCTCTTTATTGGTGGACTGCTTCCATTCGTCTTCAGCGCTGTAACAATGCAGGCTGTAGGAAAGGCAGCATTCAAGATCGTTAACGAGGTTCGCCGCCAGTTCCGTGAAATTCCAGGAATCATGGAAGGAACTGCAAAGCCAGAATATGGTAAGTGTGTTGACATCGTAACAGCAGCAGCAATTAAAGAAATGGCAATACCTGGTGCTCTTGCAATCTTCACACCACTTATTGTAGGTCTTGTACTCGGTCCTGCAGCTCTTGGTGGTCTTCTTATCGGTATTATTGTCTGTGGTCTTTTACTTGCACTCACAATGGACAACGGTGGTGGAGCATGGGACAATGCCAAGAAGCTTATTGAAGACGGAGAGCACGGTGGAAAAGGCTCAGAAGCTCACAAGGCAGCTGTAGTCGGTGACACTGTTGGTGACCCATTCAAGGACACATCCGGACCTGCACTTAACGCTCTGATCAAAGTAGTGAACATGGTTGCAATCCTGTTCGCATCTCTGTTCATCGGTGCAGGACTGTTCTAAGTAAAATAAACAAATAATTCCGGCTTTTGCCGGAAACTCTTTTTCTTTTTATTATATCTGTTTTCTGCTCTTACCGTATTTGATAATTTCAGTACGCTAAGCATGTATTCTATAACTGTATCTTAAATTAATACTAAAATCAGACAAATGCTATCAAAAATGCAAAGCTGAATCTCAATTTGTTATTGAAAGTATATACAGAAAAGTCATATAAAAAAGATTATTGTGTTTGCACGGGTGGTTGGGTTTAATGTATTTGGGGAGTGGGGTTTAAGTGTGGGAGTGGGTTTAGTGTATGAAAAGAGCCACCCGCGCATGAACAATTTAGTAAAGGCATAATTCTATTTATATCTTTTGTTTTGTCCTTGCACTTTTACTCAGAAGTAATTTTTTTACACACTTTATGATCAATATGGCACTTCTGTTTTTCCGGAAAAAATATGGGATGAGAATATATAATAGAGAAACGTACTGTCAGTATCTCCGGAGCAATATTGATGGTAGAAGACATTGGAACACTCGTTCGAAAGGGATTTGGAACATGGACTGGCAATCTCAACCTGTGTGTGCCATTCATATTGAAAATAGTGACATCTATTCTCTTTTTTATGTTTTCTGTGGGATTATTCACGATACTATTCATTGTTCCTGCAATGTCAGATACAGTAGATCCGGCAAACATGACACAGGATGAAATGCTTGACCTTATGTATTCCGTATTCTATGAACACATGCTGTTTATAGTGATTTTCTCGATTGTCCTGTTTTTAATATACCTGGTAATTGATGCTTTCATAATGGCCGGTGCTATTGGAATGGCCAAAGAGGCACTGGAAAAAGGACATACCAGTGTAAGCACCATGATAACAACCGGAAAGAGGAATTATATTAATCTTTTTTTTGTTAATATACTGATACTCTTGCTGATATTTGCAGGCGTAATATTCCTCGTGCCAGGTATTCTTTCCATAGATGATATCAGTATTCTTCTTTCAAATCCTGATATGGCTGTTGCAAGCGTTTCATTGCTAGCTTTGGGTATAATCATATGGGCATTTTACATAATTATCATCAGCCTGCTGCTTTTCGCTGTAAATTACGTGCTTGTAGCCGATGAACTTGACCCTATAACTGCAATCGAAACAGGAGTGTCATTTGTGCTGTCCAATAAGATGGCATCTGTTGGACTATGGTTGATTATTATGGGAATCTCATTTGTTCTCGGATTTATAGGACAAGTCACATCATATGTAGAAATACTTGCACAACTATGGTCACTGTTTGATCTTCTGCTGAGTACGGTAGTAATCCAGCCACTGATAACTGTATGGATTACACGTTTCTATCTTGACAGGACAGAAAGGAAATTGTATTCTTTTGAGGATTACTTATTGTACGACTGATCACGTTTTAGAAGTTTACATGCCTGGCAGACATTCTCAGTGCATGCCTGGCCGCATATAATGCACTTTTGAAGTCCTTCCTGAGGATATTCTCTTCCAAGTATTCCTGAAACCTTGTCAAAACCACTTAAAAGTGCATACTTAGTACCGGGGTGTTTCACTTCGAATTCATTCAGCATTGCTCTTATTTCTTTTCTCATGGCCTCATGTGCATATGGACACCCGCCAAATCCAAGGGGAAGATCATGAAGATAAGCATAAAGAGCAATCTCTTTTTCAGGTATATGTCTCAGTGGCTTCATCCTGAGAACCAGTCCTTCAAGTTCCTTGGGAGGAGCAAGTCTGACCATACGGGAAACGTCACCTTTCAGGTGATTTAACAAAATAGTCTGTGCCTCATCGTCCAGATTGTGGCCAATTGCAAGTTTTGTGGCTCCGACTTCAAGTGCAATCTTATTAATTAGTGATTTTCGAAGTACACCACAATAGCTGCATGCCCCTTTTTCTCTCTTCTGGGGTGCAATCTTATCCATGGTGGTGTCATATTCATCTCTGAATGAGCGGACAATGTGTCTGACACCAAGTTTAGATGTAAGTTCCCGTGCAGATTCAATAGTATCAGGACGATAGCCTGCAATTCCTTCATCTATGGAAATTCCCACAAGCTCAATATCAGGTCTTTTTCCAAATAATTTATGAAGAATATAGAGTGTTGTACTACTATCCTTGCCACCGCTCAGTCCAATGGCTATGACTTCATTTCTCTTGATGCTGTAATGTTTTCTGATGGTAAGTTTTATCTTACGTTCAACATCCTCTATGAAATGCTTCCGGCAAAGGTGCATTCCGGAATATTTCTGGAAAATAATTGCATCATTGTTGCATTTATTGCATTTGATCGTTTTTGAATCCATTATTTATGCACATGAAATCTTATTATATAAAATTGTCCTGGCAATTTAACTCCTCCCAATTATTGGTAAGCTCTTATAATTGCAAATATATTTTAGATTCAAATCATAAAAATTAAGTATTACTCTAATAATTCTGGGCAAAAACATTCAGGAAACTAATAATGTCGCCACTAACAGAGGTATCCATATTCACATTCCTATTATCAGTATTTGCAGGTTATTTTCTTGGAGTTATATCAGGCCTTATTCCGGGGATACACACCAATAATTTCGCACTGGTTTTGCTGACGTTTTCTCCGTTTCTCTCCGAACATGGTCTGCCTCTAATCTGTGTAGCAGCAATGATTCTGGCAAATTCGCTTTCACATACCTTCCACGACATAATTCCTGCAATATTTCTGGGTGCTCCGGGCGATGACCTGGCACTTGCAGTATTGCCCGGGCACACATTATTGCTTGAAGGCAGGGGGGCAGAAGCAATACGTTTGTCTGCTCTTGGAAGCGCAGGATCTGTGGCTCTGGCCCTTATTACTGCATATCCGCTTTCCATGGCATTCAGTTCTGTTTATCCTTTTATTCAGAAATACATTGCCTGGATTCTGGTTCTTGTTGTTTTAATCATGGTATTTACAGAAAAAGGAGAACCTGGCAAACAAGGTCTGCTTCAAAGGATGAGATATCCCTTAAGCGCGTTACTTGTATTCATGCTCTGTGGATTTCTTGGTGTTTTTGCATTCGATAAAGAAAGTCTCATGCATCCATTTCTTTCAATAGGTGAACCTTCAATACTACTTCCTCTTTTGAGCGGTCTTTTCGGTTCATCCCAACTTATCATAAGTCTGATGTCCCAGCCCCTGATACCTTACCAGTTTAAATCAAGAATGGAACTTGAGAGAAAACGTATCATCAGGGCAATTGTAGTAGGCGGAACTTCCGGTTCACTTGTAGCCTGGTTGCCTGGTGTGTCTTCATCAATCGCCACAGTGTTTGCACGTCTTTTCATAAAAGAGGATTTTGACAGAAGTACGGATACTTCACCAGATGATAACTTTTCAACTGACAGCGTAACAGATTCAGCAAAGGAATTCATAGTTTCTATTTCAGGTGTAAACACCTGCAATGCAATTTTTGGCTTGCTGGCTCTGGTGGTAATAGGCAAATCCCGCAGTGGTGCCATGGTAGCTATAAATGAACTTCTTGGAGGTATTGATCTTAATCCTCCTCTGGTTATTCTTTTTCTCCTTGCCATCTCACTGACCGCTATACTGTCTTATTATTCCACGGTCTTTTTAGGAGATAATATCCATCGACTGCTTTATGGTTTTGATTATTCTATAATCTGTTATGCCGTACTTGCACTTTTGTTTTTCATGTGCCTTGCATTCACAGGTCTTTTTGGTCTGATGGTATTTCTGATAGCAACTCCAATAGGAATGCTCCCGTCATTTATGGGTATAAGGAAATCACACTCAATGGGGGTTATTATATTGCCTGTGATACTTTATTTCATCTAATCTGGATTCACTAGATTTGAAAGAAGAAATTATTATTCTGATAATACTGTGTCATCATGGGAATATGCAGGAGAGCAGCAACAGAGGAATCTGAGTTCATTTTCTCCTGTGTTTGTGATATTATGTAGTGTTCCCGGAGAGATACAGACTGAATCCCCGGATTTTACTTCAATAGTCTCGTGTCCAAGTGTAAGTATTCCTGTGCCTTCCAGGATATGATATATCTCTTCTGTCAAATTATGGCTGTGTAAAAGAGTGGAATTGCCAGGTTTAACTCTGGCTTCTGCAAGGCTCTGAGAAAAATTCCCATGAACCAGAGGATGGATCAGTTCTCTTATAACAGAGCCATCTTTTGTAATATAAGCCTCAACCTTGTCACAGGAACTCATTATCGGCATATAATCTATTCCTCTTTCTCAAAACCTGAGATTATTTCAAGCATATTATTCTTGATATCAGTTACAGAATCGACCCATTTACCTCCAACATCAATAGGCGAAAGGCCGTTGAAGTCAGCTTCTACAAGATCGGGATCATATGGTATCTGGCCAAGGACAGGAATTCCAAGCTCTTCCAGCTTTGGTTTAATGTTAGCGGAAGTTCCCTTGTTGATGACTGCAGCAAGATGTTTAATCTCGATACCTTCGGAAAGTTCCTTAATCCTCTGGGCAGTTTCAATGGAACGCATACCAGGTTCCACAACAACTATCATAAGGTCAATTCCACGTGTGGTCCCTCTTCCAAGATGTTCGATACCTGCTTCCATGTCAAGTATTACAGCGCTGCTGTCCTTGAGAACAATATGTCTGAGGAATGCTTTCAAAAACGCTGAGGCAGGACACATGCAACCGCTTCCACCTCTTTCCACAGTTCCCATTACAAGCATTTTGACATTATCAGGTCCAACAACACCAAACTTATCAACAACATCATCAACTTTCGGGTTGAACTTGAACATGCCGCCTTTTTCTCCGGCTCTCTCTTCAATGAGGTCCTTGTAATCGGTAAGAGGTTTCGGAGCATTCTCTATTCCAAGGGATGAAGCCAGATTCATATCAGCATCCGCATCAATGGCAAGCACATCATAACCATCCCTTGCCAGCATTCTTGCCAGAGTTCCGGATAGTGTTGTCTTGCCAACTCCGCCTTTTCCCGTGACTGCAATTTTTACCATGCTCAGAACTGAGAATTTATGTGAATTATATTTTCCGGTTACAGAGGGAAAAAGGAGAGTTCTAAATCTCCTTCACTATCCTGAATCCAAGCACATATGATGTGCTGTCAGCATCAAGGCTGCCGCGGAAAGAACTTTTACAGATATTAGGTCCGTCCATAAGGCTTCCGCCTTTTCCTACACGATTTATACTATTCTCATCTTCCCAGGCTGTTCCATCTGTCGGAGCACCATCATAATTGTCATGCCAGGTGTCCTGTACCCATTCCCATACATTGCCATGCATGTCATAAAGTCCCCATGAGTTGGCTTTTTTCTCTCCCACTGAATGGGTTGTTCCATTGGCATTTATAGCACACCAGCCGTAAGAATCAGACCAGCCGTATTCATCCAGATCGGTGGCTTCATTTGTAAACGAAAAATCCGTGTCATTTCCGGCCTTGCATGCATATTCCCATTCAGCTTCGGTTGGAAGACGATACCTGTCAGTATTTTCCATTTCATTCAGTTTGCTAATAAATTCCTGTGCATCATACCATGAAACCTGCTCTACAGGAAGTTCATCTCCTTCAAAGAGTGAAGGACTGGTTCCCATGACAGCTTTCCATTGCGCTTGTGTGACTTCGTATTTTCCCATGTAGAATGAATTTTCAATACTGACTTCATGTGCCGGGTCATCAAAAGCAACTAGTGGAGTTGAGTCAGAACCCATGTAAAAATTGCCAGAGGGAATCAGGACGAGATCCATTCCTATGGAATTGCTGATTTCCTGTTCCAATTCGTTACTTGTACTATCATTTGTAACGCAGCCTGATAATAAAATCACAGAAATTGATAGTACAAAAACAGATATGAGTTTCACAACGTTTTTTCTTGCCAGGAATTTCAAACAGAACACCTATCACACACGATTCTAAAAATCGTATATATAGGTATTCTAATGAGTTTGTATTCCTGTCTATTCTTTATTAAGCTACTATTTATGGTCTATAGTTGTTTTCACTTTTATACAAACTATATAGTTACTTTAATAGTAACTCTTAACTCTTGTATCCATTGGGATTTTATTCTATGGTGCTTACAAGCTGAAGCATTTCATCAATTTCATTTTCACCATCAATTGAGAACACGGTCCCGTTTATAATTCCTGCATCAACTGTATATGCTCCGTCAGGAACGAATCCCATCACAAAAGTGCTGGACTCATCATTTGAGAATGAAGTAAAAAATCCCATCATTTTCATTCCGGATTCTGTGGAGTTGCCGGAAGCGGTGAATATCTTTACAACAGTTTCTGTACCATCGTCCAATGTTATTGTACGTGTGGAAGATTCCTGTGTGTTTTCAATATCATTATTTTCCCGAATTTCGTTCATTCTGCTGTCCATTATTTTTGAAACCAGTTCAGTTGGTAGTTGTGCTCCGGAAGGTAATGAAAGGCGATATGTAATAATCTGTGCACTCAGGCTTTCAGGTATATCTATGGAAACCGGAAGATTGTTATCTTCTTTGAATTCCAGGACCTGCTCATTGATGTCCGATGTAAGCCTGTCATTATGATATTTGACAGTTGCAGAATTGAAAACTATTGATGTTGTCTCTGTAATGTTTTGCTCAAGAGATTTTTCCTCCATGGATATTTGTGACCATCCATAAGCTTCAAGTGCAGCATCATCTATTGTTGCAGGTGTGGTCTGTGCGGTTTCAAGACATCCGGAAATAAATAAAGCAGTAACTGTCATTATTGCCACTATTATAAGTATAAATAATCTTTTTTTATGCTGGAGCAAAACTATCACCAATAACCGTATGTATCTATTAATATATTAACCCACTTAGTCTTAAATAATGTTGGGTCCCCTTCTTTTTATAGATGCAAAAATCATATAGTTTATATTGTTGATGGTTAATAACCATATAGATAATAGATGTATGATATTGAATCACGTTTCAGGCAGATAAGAAATGTAATGATCTATATTCTGTTCCTGAACCTTGCCGTTTCTTTTGCAAAGATTGCATACGGAATGTATACCAATGTCCTGAGTATGCAGTCTGACGGTTATCATTCTCTTTTTGATGGTGTTTCAAATATAGTAGGCCTTATAGGTATACAGATTGCAGCCAAGCCACCTGACAAGGAACACCCCTACGGTCATCGCAAGTTTGAGACTCTGGCATCCATAGTAATAGCAGTTATACTTGCAGTTGTAGCTTTTGAGATTGTGCATTCCGCTTTTAATAGGTTTGGAACCGGAAGTACACCAGAAGTAACTGTAATTAGTTTTGCAGTAATGCTTGGAACAATGTGTGTCAATTACGGTGTGACAACTTACGAGCGCAGGAGAGGTATTGAACTTAACAGTGAAGTTCTTCTTGCAGATTCTGCTCACACTAAAAGTGATATCTATGTTTCACTTTCAGTTATTATCGGCCTTGTAGCCATCCATCTGGGATACCCATTTATTGATCCGATTGTTTCTGTTTTAATAGCACTGGTCATATTGCATGCAGGAGCAGAGATAATCCTCCATAGTGTGTCAATTCTGGCTGATGAGTCACAGATAGATACTGAGAAAATAGCAAACGTTGTTAGAAATGTAGAAGGTGTCATCGATTGCCATAAAATAAGAACCCGTGGTCCTCCGGGGAATGTTTTTGTTGATCTGCATGTAGAGGTTGATCCTGAAATGACAACATACAAGTCACATACCATATCCCATATTGTGCAATACAGGATCAGGGAAAATTTTGATGGAATAGAGGATGTTCTTGTCCATATAGAGCCGGCTCACACTCGGTCGGTATAAATAGTATCAAGAGGTCTATACAATTATGCCAGGAAATTCATTCGGACATTCTTTCAGAATAACAACATGGGGTGAATCGCATGGAAAAGCCCTTGGAGTCGTTGTTGACGGCATACCTGCAGGACTTGAACTTTCAGAAGAGGATATTCAAAAAGATCTTGACAGGCGAAGACCGGGCCAGAGCGAAGTTTCAACACCTCGTTCCGAATCTGATTCTGTAGAGATCCTGTCCGGTGTAATTGATGGAACAACAACCGGAATGCCGGTTTCCATGATGGTCTGGAACAAGAATGCAAAATCCAGTGCATATGATTACATAAAGAACATCCCAAGACCGGGACATGCGGATCTTGCTTATACTGAAAAATATGGTATCCGTGATCACCGAGGTGGTGGAAGGTCATCGGGCAGGGAAACCATCGGCAGGGTTGCCGGAGGTGCTGTTGCCAGGAAACTCCTGTCACAGAAAGGAGTTGAGGTTTTTGCTCATGTAACAGAACTTGGTGGTGTAAAAGCAAAATCACTCTCATTTGAGGAAATACGCAGCAACGTTGATAGCAATGTTGTACGCTGTGCTGACCCGGAAGCTGCTGAAAAAATGCTGGAGCAGGTAAACAAAGCCCGTTTTGAAGGTGACAGTATCGGTGGTATTGTGGAAATTATTGCTACCGGTGTTCCGGCAGGACTTGGTGAACCAGTATTTGACAAACTGGATGCGGATATTGCCTGTGCAATGATGGGGATAGGAGCTGTAAAGGGTGTTGAGATTGGTGCAGGTTTTGAATGTGCCGGAATGAAAGGCAGCCAGATGAATGATCCTATTAGACTCAATAATGGAAAGGTAACTCCTGCAGAGAACAACGCCGGCGGAATCACGGGTGGAATATCTACAGGGATGCCTGTGGTCTGCAGGATAGCAGTAAAACCCACTCCTTCCATATCAAAGTCCCAGAAAAGTGCTGATATGGATGGAATGAAAGAAATCGATGTAGAAATACATGGCCGCCATGACCCGACAATCCCGCCAAGAATGGTTCCGGTTGCAGAGTCAATGATGGCACTTGTGCTTGCAGATCATATGATCAGGAGTGGACGTATTGGTCCTGACTCCCTTCTATGATTTTCCACCAGAATTTGATTATAATTCGATTTTCATTATTCATTTTTAGTTGATGGGGAGATATCCAATCTCTTTGATTATTACTTGTCCCTGTTCACTCAGTACATAGTTTATATACTCTCCAATTTCCCCTTCTGGTTCACCGTTAGTGTAATACTGAAGTGGTCTTGCCAATGGATATTCTCCTTGCAGGATTGATTCCTGCTCCGGATGGAAAACTCCTTCTGAGGTTTCAAGGCCAAGCATTTTCACGCTACTATCAGCATAAGCCAGTCCTATATAACCAATGGCTGCACTATCTGATGCAACAGTCTGTACAATAGCTTCCGTATTTGGTTCGGTCACCGCTTTAGAACTGTAGTCTTCATCTTCAAGTACGTGTTCTTTGAAAAAAGCGTAAGTTCCTGAACTGGTATCGCGCACAAGCACTTCAATTTCTTCATCCTGGCCACCAAGCTCTTTCCAGTTAGTAACTTCTCCGGTATAGATTTTTTTCAGTTGCTCAATAGTTAAACTGTCAAATGAGTTATTTTTATTGACTATAACTGCAATTCCATCCCATCCGATGACTGTTTCTACAGGATTTATTCCTTTATCTATGGCACTTTCAATTTCAGTATCTTTTATTTTTCTTGATGCCATGGCAATCTCCACTTCTCCTTCAATAAAACTGGCAATTCCAAGGGATGATCCTCCTCCAATAACAATTATCTTATTTTCAGGATATAGCTCCATGAAAGATTCAGATTCAGCTATTGAAACCGGTAAAATGGTGTCAGAGCCTTTAATGAAGATCTCATTTAAAGTAGTGTCTGTGCTATCAGCCGTGTAATTATTTTGATTGCTTGATATCGTATTTTTTATATTTTCATCATTGTTTTGTCCGTATAATGAAAATAAAGATATCAATATGAATAATGCTATTATAATGGCAAATATTGTGTAGTTTTTATTTTGAGACAATTAACACACCCATTATTTAGATAATCGTTTCGATATATAAATACTGTCAATTTATGATAAACAGGTGATTTTATATAGTTTCAATCCCAGTTTAAATAAATTATGTTGCGTAATATAATTATGTAGGTATTTTTAAATATCAATTAAGACTGTTGGGATACTGATATGAAAAACAAGCCAATAATACGTTGCAGTGGATGTATTTTTGTACTGCTACTCATTTTTACAACAGTAATCATTTCCAGCGGTTGTTTTGAATCTGAGGAAGCAGTGACAGTTTCTCTTAAAAATACCGAAACATTAACACAATCTGATATCAACGATAAACCTGTGCGTATCGGCGTATTCGCCATGGCGTCTCCAAAAATAACAATGGAGTATTATAATGATTTTTTAAATTACCTGTCTGAGCAGACAAACCTTGAGTTTGAACTTGTGCAACGTGATAATCCTGCTGAGATCAACTATCTGCTTGAAACCGGTTATCTTGATTTTGTATTTGTGAGAGAGGAAGATTATCTTTCAGGACATGATGATTTTGGTCTTGAAATTGTTGCAGTGCCTGTCATCAATGGTGATCTGTATTGTTCATCACTGGTAATCGTAAGAGGGGATTCCGGGATAGATTCCCTTGAGAATCTCCACGGAAAAAAATTTGCATTCAATAGTTATCGTTTTAATAGGGGTGACATTGTTCCGGATTATATGCATCCTTTTATTGACGGTTCACCGGACGACTTCTTCTCCGGTTATATTTACAGCAATAGTCAGGATAATTTTATAGATATGGTTCATCAGGGAAGCCTGGATGGTGCTGAAATTGATTGTATAATGTGGTCTTACATGGTTGAAAGTTCATCTGAAGATTACTCTGATCTTAGTATAATTTATTCTTCTTCAGGTCAGCTTGTTCCTGTAGTTGCTGTGAATCCGGATATTGATCAGGAACTAAAGAATGATGTAGCTAAGACATTGCTTGGTATGCATGATTCCAGAGAAGGTCGTGAGGTTCTTGAAGAAATGCATTTCAATATGTTTGTTGAAATGGACCATGAAACATATGCAGAGTACGGAAATAACTTGTGAGGAGTAAAATGGAAGATAGAAACAGTAACATAATGGAAAAACTGGTCACAAGCATTGATGACTTCAGTATCCGTACCAAACTCATCCTCACTGTTGTCAGTATAATCCTTGTACTCGGTGTCCTTATGGGTTCTTACCTTAATGTCGTGCAGACAAATATGATGAAAACTGAGCTCAATGAAAAAGGAATTTCAATAACCCGTAATCTTGCAGAGAATAGTGTAAACCCTATACTTACCGATAATCAGGTTCGTCTCCAATGGCTTGTGAAAACCATCAAAGAGAGTGAAACTGAGGTTGTGTATGTATTCATAACTAATGAACATGGTGAAGTCCTGGTTCACACGTTTAGTGGTGGATTTCCTGTAGATCTAAAGGGAATAAATCCTGCAGTAGATGAAACCAATACACTGTTGCTTGATACTGAACTGGGATACATCAGGGATATTTCATGTCCTATTCTTGAGGGAAATGCAGGGGAAGTTCATGTAGGAATGTCTCAGGAGAACATCAGGACAACGGCTGATAAATTCACAAGATATCTCATTTTGTTTGTACTATTGCTTCTTGTGGTTGGTTCCTATGTTGCGTATCTTGCAGGTTCTGTAGTTTCCAATCCTATTCTGGAATTGAAAAAATCAGTAGAAACATTCGGAAAAGGACATCTGGATCACAAGGCCTGCATAAGTTCAAATAATGAAATAGGCCAGTTAGCTAAATCTTTTAATGACATGGCAGACCATATTGGATACCTTATTGAGGAAAAGGAGAAGGCATCAAAAGAGATACTTGAAACACGTAATTATCTGACCAAGATAGTTTCAGGGAGTCTCGATGGAATAATTGTTATCGATAATAGTGGTAAGATAGAATTTGCCAATGAAGCTTTCATCCAGATCTCTGAAACAAGTATGGACCGGATTGTCGGTTATGATGTTCTTTCTTTTGTTATTGATAATAAGGATTTGACATCTTTTTTTGAATCTCCTGATAAGAATATCACTTTTATCAGAGAAATGAATTTCCGGGCCGGTAACGGCAAAATGAAATCAATAATGATGAGTATAGCCGTTGTTGAGTACCGCAATGAGCTAAAATATGTTGCAGTTGCCAAGGATATTACTGAAATGAAAAAACTTGAGCAAATGAAGCGTAATATAATAGCAAATATTTCCCATGAATTGCGCACTCCTTTGAATATCATGAAAGGCTATGTGGAAATTGCCATTGATGAAGAGAATATGCAAAAAAGGAATTCTTTCCTTGAAAAGTCACTGAAAGCGCTTGAAAGACAAAACTGGATGATACAGGATCTTCTGGAGGTCGCCAGATCTGATGATGAACTCGAGAAAATGGATATGGTCAAAACAAGCATCAATAGTATTGTTGATATAGCTTTCAAGTCTTTCAATGGTAAAATGGAAGCCTCAGGACTTGATATCAATGTTATCAAGGGCAATGATATGTTTGTACAGGGTGATCCTGAAAAACTGGCATATGCCTTAACAAAGGTTTTAGACAATGCTTTGAAGTTCACAGGCAAAGGCGGAAGTGTAGAGATAGGCACTTTGCAGGAAGACACCGGAGCTCTTGTCTATGTAAAAGACACAGGTGTTGGAATTCCGGAGGATCAACAGGATCTGATTTTTGAAAGATTCTATCAGGTTGATTCCTCGTCGACCCGTAAATATGGCGGCAACGGACTTGGTCTGGCTATTGTTAAAAATATCATTGACCAGCACGGAGGAAAAATCTGGGTTGAGTCTACCGTGGAAAAAGGAAGTACATTCTATTTTACAGTTCCTGGATTTTGATACTAAAAAACCATTTTCATCTATATAGATTATGTATATTCTACCTATCTATTAAGGTAAGCTTTATAGCCAAAATCCTGTCCATTAGTCATATCTTCCTTTGGGTTGTGAAAAAGATGGATACAAGAAAAGTACAGATCACAGGAAAATCCACATATGTGGTTACCCTCCCCAAAAAATGGGCCACTCGCTCAAAACTGGAAGCTGGATCCCATATTTCCATTTATTATCAGGAAGATGGTTCTCTGCTTCTTAAACCTCCAGGGGTAAAATCTTCTAATAAAACAAAAAAGATAAAATTTAACAAAGAACTTGAGCATATAAAAAGAGATCTTGTAGGTCTGTATATAATAAGTGATCACCAGACAATAGAAATTTCAGGTAATGATATTCCGGCAGCAGCACGCAGGGAAATTAAAGACCTTTGCCATCGTCTTGTAGGTCTGGAAATGGTTGAAGGTGATGAGAAAAAAATAGTCATCAAGAATTTTCTGGACACGGAAGATTTCACCATTGAAAAAGGGCTCAAGAGGATGTCTTCACTCGTTTATCTCATGCTTGATGAACTGGCATCTGCCTTTGAGGAAAATGACAAAGAATTATGCAATCACATAATATCCCGTGATGATGACCTTGACAGAATGTTCCTGCTTGTATCAAAGCAACATGTAGAGCGTCTGAACCTTAAGAAACCTTCAAAACATGATAAGCAGACTCTGGTTGAATCATTTTATTACCGGCTTGCTGCCAATGACATAGAAAGAATCGGTGACCACATATCTAAAATATCATTGCATTTCTCTTACATTAGTCTGCCTCAGGAAGTACTTGCAATACTTGTTGACCTGTGCAGGGAGTGTCAATCCCTTTTCATGGATAGTACCGAAGCTTTGCGCCAGTCAGACAGTGATATTGCAAACAATGTAATGGGAAGAGAGGACATCTTCAACAAAATGCTCATAAGTGCTGCCCAGCTCCCAACTGAGGAGTCTATAGAACTTATAATTGACAGTTTCAGCAGGATAAAGGATTATGCGTCAAATATTGCAGAGTCTGCTATCGATTTATCGCAATTATAGACTCATCCCTCTTTTTCTCTGCGTGGGTGTAATTATTGATTACTCCCTTACCTTCTATTTTGCAGGCAGCATTGAAAGGATACTGGAATATGAATTCAGCCCGACACTGGTATTTGCAGTCAGGCACAACATCGTTCTTCCATATCTGGCTTTAACTGTTGTTTTCTATTATTTCATGGGATATACTATACTGAAGTTCCTTGAAGATGAGGAGATCTACCCGATAGGTGTTTTTATTATCCTACTCATGAGCCTTACACATGTTCTTGGTGGTCTGTCATGGTTTGTGCTAAGTGAGACGTATTCTAATATGATTTTCATGCTTTCCATGACTTCCATAATCATTGCCATATCGGTATTCGGATATGAAATATTTAAACGGGGATGACCTGGGAACGTGGTTCATGGATAACTGGAGTTATCCCGAAGGGTCCGGTGAAGACGGCGTTTTCCCAACAGAAAAAACAATATGTTCTGCAAACAGTTTGTACTTTTTCACAGTGTCGTCTGTAGAATTCTTGATAAGTACAATAGTTCTTGTAATAATCTTCTATTAAGAATCATAGGAATGTGCCGCCTTCGGCGGATGCTTACTTTTTTTTAGCTTAATGGTTGTTTTTGTAGAAATGAAAATGGGAAATGGTTGCTTCATTTATATAGTCTATTTAGTACACAATAGTAGAAATGGTTGTATGTAATTCCTTTGTGCAAGGGATATATGATTACGTGTGTATTCTGCAAATTATGAAGAGAATAGTCAGTTTGCTGGCAGCGGTGGTACTTTCCCTATATACCTTCTATTCAACATGCTGGTACACAGCCTCCTCTTTTTTTAACATGGCTGTACCCTTTGTTTTCGTTACTCTAGCGGGATATGCACTGCTGATATACGTTCTGTCCAGAAAAGTATCCAAAAAATCACAATAACGGAGTGGAGTTTGTGAGAAAAACGAAAATAAGCATACTCTGTCTGTTATGCATGGTAGTATTACTGCTGTTCTCTTCACATCTACCTCTTGCATCTGCAAATACAGAGTGTCCATGTGATGATCTTGATTATTGCATCGAATGGATCAGTGATGGTAGTGTAACTGTCCAGTGGGGTCAGGTTGAGACTGTAGAGATCAACGGTGAATATTATACTTTTCGGGCTGATGATTTTGATAAAAGTCTTGAATCTGCACTCATTTCTATTGAAAAGGATGGAATTGTGCGCAAAGAGTTCCTCTTCCTTGAAGGTTCTGATGATGACAGCTGGCTTGAATGGGACAACGAAGTTAAAGTAGAGATTTCCGGTATTTCGGTGGATGGATATAAAACACCATCAGCAAGTCTTAATTTATATTCAAGAGGTATGCCTGAACTAGAAATAGAGTTGTCTGCAAGTTCTGAAATGATAGATGGAGTTAGTGTTTCTTCAGATCAATATGCCCCCGGAGAGGAGAAAAAGATAGATATAACTGTAAAAAACACAGGTGATGCCTGGGTTGAAAATGTTATTCTTAAAGTAGATACGGGGGAAATGAGGGTACGCTCAAAAGAGGATTTCGAATACAGGGATGGTATTCTAAAGAAGAACATAGGCTGCCTTGAAGTGGGTGACATTGTTGAAATGAATTTTACAGTGGTGGCGCCTGAGTGGGACGGTAAGACTTCTCCTTATGATCTGGTTTATTATGTAAATGCTACTGCCGGTGGATATGACATAAAAGATGGATATTTTGATGCCAATGAGTCAATAGATTTCGAGTGCACAGATCCGGAACTTAAAGTAACCATGGAAATTGTGAATGAAGAACTAAATATGAGCACATGGTACGTAAAACAGCTTGATAAAAGTACAAGCAGTTCTGCATCAATTGATTTTGAGATTAGGGGTGCAGATGAGTATTCATTTTTGAGGACCAGAGTTTTCAATATGGGTCTTTATGCTATTGATGATATGGATGTCCAGTTCTCTGTTATCCCGGATGATCTTGCAATATCTGAGATTTATGAATCTGGTGATTACTCCTCAATGGAGACTGATGGTCAGTATTATATTGGTCAGAAGTTGGTTCCTATAGTTCCAGGTAAATACAACTTTGACAAAGTTGTAGTTACTGCAAATTTCTTTGGTGAAAATCTTACATGGAGTTCAGGATCTGAAAGTTTAACGGTTCATGGTCCCCATATAGTAGTTGATAAAACATTATCCAATGTTGATTCTGATTATACTGTTTCTCTTGATCTATCTAACGATGGCGACCGTGCAGCCTGGATAAATCTTACTGATACCATTCCCGATGATCTGAATTATGTGAGTGGAAGTCTGGAAAAGAGCTTGGAAGGAAGCGATCTGCCTCTTAGCGAGTGGGATCTCAGTACAACGGTGGTTGATGGTACGCAAACAGTTTCAGTAAAGGGTGTGTTGCTTCCTCCTGGCTCATCACTTTCCATGTCATATGAGTTCTCTTCCGGTGATTTACCTGATCTTCCGGCAGCTGTTTGTGAATTTAAGTCTATATGGGATTATGAAGGCGAAGCTCAGTCTTCTTATTATGTAGGTGGCGCTGAAATCAAACAATACTGGAAACCTTTGAGTGGTGGATGGGTAACTGAAGCTGATATTACCGGAAATAGTACTGTTGCAGTGCCCATAACTGTTGTTGAAGATGAGCCAGAAATTGTGAATCTTCCTGAAGATGATACAGAGGATGAATTCAATTCAGTTGATGATGAAATGCCTGATACTTCTGATGTTGTACTGGAAGTAGAAACTGAATCTTCAACTTCATTCTTATCTAAAATTATTTCCCATATCATCAATATATTTGACAAAGCACAGCAATTTGTAAGCAATACTTTTAAAGGTGCTCTTAGTGGTGTATCTTCTGTTTTTGGTATTGCTGAAGGAGCTGCTGTAGATGCTGTTGAAAACTATCTGTATGCAGTAGTTATAGGTATAGCACTTGTCGTATTCCTTCTGGTATACACTTTAATTTCAAAATAATCCTATTTTCTTCTTTTCTGCAAATATTTTATTAATTCAATATACATTGACCTTTTTTTGTATACTTTTTGATTAATTGAATTATCAAAAAATATGATGGCTCTTGGTCATTTTTATAAATGCATTCTCTCTTAATAATAGAATATAGTTCACCAAGTTACATTTATATGGAATTATTTGTTGTATATGCACCAATATATAGAGATATTGGAATTCTATATGGTTTATTGTACTATATACATTCCTTGTACAAGCATTATATATCCGCATGCCAATTAGGTGCCAGAGCGATTAAACCCCGCTCTGAATAGGAACATAAAATAAATTGGTGTACGATAAATATGTTTAAGAAAATTTTCAACGATGAAGCTGGTGTTTCACCTATCGTTGCTACCCTCGTTTTAGTAGTAGTAGCAATCGCAGGCGCAGCAGCTGTAGGAACCATCATGGGTTCATTCTCAAGTGACGTATCTGACTCCGCAAGTGCAGGCGATGCAATGGCTGCATCATCCACAACACTCCGTCTCGCAGGTAGTACAACTGTAACACCTGTAGCAGAACTTATCGCAGAAGCATACATGGAAGATCGTGACATTAATGTAGATGTACAGGAAGGCGGTTCTGATGCTGGTATCTCCGGTGCACTCAACGATCTTATTGATATCGGTATGGCATCCAAGGATGTAACCAAGGCTGACTATCCAGATATCGAGACACACACAATCGGTTACAGTGCAGTAGTAGTAATTGCAAACAATGCAAATATCAATGAATCTAACAATGTCACTCTTACTGACCTCAGATTCATGTATGAAAATGCTTCAGCTGGTAAAATTACCCTTGCAACTCCATCTGCAGGCAGCCAGCTCGCAATTGCAGGTTCAGGTACAGAATTTACTCTCTTCCAGAGATCAGATGCAAGTGGAACAGAAGAAACATTTGCAAAGGCTCTTGGCGGCGAATACTATAATGACAAAGATGTAGATGACTCAAGTGCTATTGGTGCTAGCGGAAACCAGGGCGTATACGACAAGGTCGCAGGCACAGCTAATTCTATCGGCTTTGTAGACTATGGATTTGCAAAGGGTTCAACAGAAGTTACAATTATTGCAATTGATAACTTTGGACCTGTAACTGAATCTGACATCAAAGGTGTACTCAGAGGCGATGATACACTTTATGAAGAAGACCTTACAAGACCACTCAATTTCCTCACCAATGGTGAGCCAAGCTCACTTGAAAGTGACTTTATCGACTTCGCAATGAGCCCAGGTTCAATCCCATACTTCACAGAATGTGGATACTACGCAAGGACCCAGATAGACTACTAAGTAAATCACTGATTTGTGTCTTTTGTGACACAAATCTCTTTTTTTAGTTATTGGTAAATCATGAAAACGGATGTAAGATCTGCAATTGCACAGGCTTATCTAACAGTTTGTGGAATAATTACAACTCTAATTGTTATCTTCTTTATTGGATTTGTTTTTTACACTGCTTTTCCTGTGCTACAAAGTCAGGGTGTAATTAATTTCATAATAGGTGATGTCTGGAACTATTCTCGCAGTATTTATGGTATAAGGCTCTTTATTATTGGTACTCTGTCACTTACGATTGTAACTTTAATACTTGCTATCCCTCTGGGGATTTTCACGGCAATTTTTCTTGCGGAGTTTGCACCTAAAAAAATTGCACCTATGATTCGAACCATGGTCGAATTACTTGTAGGTATACCTTCGGTAGTCTACGGTATATTTGGTTTTGTCATCCTGAGTAGGTTTATGGTGGATCACCTAAAACCTTTTATTAGCAGTAATTTCGGATTCATTCCAATATTCAGTGATCCGAATCCTAATTTGGGTGATGGTGTTCTGCTGGCTTCCATGGTTCTTGCAGTAATGATCTTGCCTACAATTGTTGCATTGTCTGAAAATGCCATTAGGTCCGTGCCTTTTGCATACAAGGAAGCCTCATTTGCAATTGGTGCCACTCACTGGGAAACTGTCAGGAAGGTCGTGCTCCCTTCTGCATCAGGGGGGATAATGGCATCCATAGTACTCGGGACAATGCGGGCTATGGGTGAGACGATGGCAGTCGTAATGCTTCTTGGAAATAGTGTCAGTGTCCCTACAACAATTTTCAGTGTCAGTTATGCCATGACCTCAAAAATATTGAATGATGCAGGTGAAAAAATGGCAAATCCAGAACATATGAGTGCTCTTTTTGCAATAGCTGCGGTGCTCTTTGCAATTGAGATCCTGTTCATTCTTGCTGCAAGAAAATTGGAGAGTAAAATATGAATTCCAGACAGATAAAGGAACTTTTCTTCAAATTTATTTGTTATCTTGCCGGAGCTAGTACGGTACTAATATTATTTATTATTTTGAGTCAGATTTTTATGCGAGGTTTGCCTAGCTTGAGTCTTTACTTCTTGACTACTCCCGAATCTGTTGCAAAAGGTCTTGGTGGCGGAATTGGAAATGCGGTTGCTGGGACTATTTTATTGTCATTAGTTTCAACCATTCTTGCAACTCCTCTCGCAGTTGGAACGGCAGTTTATCTAAAAAGATATGCAAAACAGGGAAAACTCGTGAAAACTCTTACCTTTATGATAGATGTACTTTCGGGCACTCCTTCTATAGTTCTTGGCATATTTGCCCTGATGTTTATTGTAATACAAATGAGATATATAACCGGAGGTTACTCCTTGATTGCAGGCAGTATAGCTCTTGCAATATTGATTTTACCAGTTATTGAAAGATCAACTGAAGAAGCGATAAACACAGTTCCTCGCGAAATTGAAGAAGCAAGCTATGCTCTTGGAGCAAATAAGTGGGATACTACTAGATTAATTACAATACCTTATGCAACCACTGGAATTATTACTGGTGTTGTTTTAGGAATAGGAAGGGCAGCAGAAGAATCAGCAGTTGTTATTCTCTCAGCCGGTTATTCACAGTTCATGCCAGAACTCAAGATTCTTCCAGATGAAAAGTATATATTTGGATTGAAGATTTTTCCCCTTCAACATCCAGTGGGGTCGCTTCCACTTACTATTTACAAATCATTTCATTCGCCCCATTTGATTCCTGTTTCAGAAGGATTTGCAGCAGCATTTGTAATCATAGTGATTGTTTTTTTAATTAATCTCACTGCTAAGTTAATTCTCTGGAGGCGCAGAATTGGCTAAACTTCAACTGCGCTCTAGATTCACCAAAAAAAAGTCATCTGAGGCAGTTGAAACAGCAGATGACAGGGCATCAGTATCTGGTGCTGGATACGTGTCAGACTTGCCATTTGAAACAATCGAATCCGCAGAAGAGGAGGAGTTTTCCGGCAATGGTCACATAAGCGAAGAGGAAATAATTTCGGTCTCAGACGAACCTGAAATCATAGATAATCAGGAAATATCTGAGGATTTTTCCCTAAATACTGAAGACGATATTAGTGATATCTCTTTGAAACCAGAACCTGATATTATTGTTGAGGAATCAGAAGTCTCAGATCCAGATGAAAATACAGAAAAAAAGAAAAAATTTGGTTTTAAGATTGGTAAAAAGCCAAAGAAATCTTCCAAAAAAAGTGATTCAGTAGCTTCAATAGAAGAGCCTGAAGTACAAAGCTCAAAACCTGTAAAAAAGAAATCAAAATTCAATCTAGATCTGAACCTGAATTTCGGTAAAAAAAAGAAAAACCTTCCAGAAACCGAAGATAACGATGATATCGAATCTGGAGAACTACAGGAACAAGATCCAAATGATGACTCTTCTGTTTCATCACTTGTTAAAAAGATAGAGCAGATAATATCTCCGAAACCGGAAATTATCGAAGAGATGGAATTCATCGTTGGTGAAATCACAATTCCTGCACCGGGAGTTCCACAAAAGGAAGTTAACATCACCTATGAGGTTACTTCCGGGTTCCAGTATGTTCATATTGAATTTACCGGGGAGTCTCTTCAGTATCAGTGCCTTGAACCTCCGCTCAGTGAATCTGAAAAAGAGGCAATGTTCATTGTGCAGAATGCTTTTGATAAAATGGCACACTCTGAGATTCTTCTCGTTGAGGAAGAAGATCGTGTCGAGGCTCTCAGGGATAGGTTTGATCTTATAGTTGACATCTACCGTCTGAAACTTACCGAAACCCAGAAAGACAAATTCTTCTATTACCTTCACAAAAAATACATGGGCTTTGACAGGATGGACCTTTTGATGAAGGATCCGTATATTGAAGATATTACCTGTAACGGTCCTTTTACTCCACTTTATGTCAACCACAGGGTTTACGGTTCTGTTGCAACGGATGTAATCTATGAAGAAATCGAACTCAACAATTTTGTCATGAGGATGGCACAGGCAGCAGGCAGGCATATTTCCGTACTGGAGCCTATCAGGGATGCAACACTAGTAGATGGAAGTCGTGCAAATCTGACACTTGGAAAAGAGGTCACTAAAAGAGGTTCCACATTCACAATCAGGCGTTTCAGATCCAATCCGGTTTCATGCATTGACCTGATGAATTACAAGACCTATGATTCTACAGTTCTCGCTTATTTCTGGCTCATGGTGGAATACAAACGTTCTGTGCTTGCAGCCGGAGGAACAGCTTCAGGAAAGACAACTACCCTGAACGCTCTTGGTGCTTTCATTCCACCGGAATATAAGATTGTATCCATTGAAGATACTGCGGAAATGAACCTCATGCATCCAAACTGGACTCAGTCTATCACAAGAGCAGGTTTTGGAGGCAGTAGCGAAGGTGGAAAATCCGCAGGTGATATCGAACTTTTCGACCTGCTTAAAGCTGCTTTGAGACAAAGACCAGAATACATAGTGGTTGGTGAGGTCCGTGGTGCTGAAGCCGGTACACTTTTCCAGGCAATTTCCGTAGGTCACCCATGTATGGGGACAATACACGCAGGTTCTATACAGGAATTACTTTCCAGGGTTGAATCAGAACCAATGAACGTGCCAAGGAACCTTTTTGCCAGTGTTGATATGGTAATTTTTAATTCCATGATCAAAGTTGGTGAACATTTCCTCAGACGTGCTCTGAGAATTGTAGAAATAGTGGAACTTGATCCTGAACGTGGCGACCTCATCACAAATCCTGTATTTAAATGGAATCCCATCACGGATGAGTATGAGTACAGTGGCAGCAGTGCAATGTTTGATGACATCAATGATGAATTTGGTATCGATCAGTATGAACTGGTAAGGGAAATGGATCTCAGGGCAAGATATCTGGAAGGGCTTGCACGTGATGGAATTACTGATTATGAGGATGTGGCCAGAGCCATCAGAAGGTATTCACGAGAAAAAGATGAATTGCTGGAGATGACTCACTAAATGGTCAAGACCCAGGATGTCGATGTCCATCAGGCTTTCAATGATGGAAGTACTAACAAGTATATTGAAAAATATAAGATGTTCTGTTATGTCTTTGGTAAACACATAGACAAAAAACCACAGGATGACATCGCTAAGTCACTCTATCAGGCAGACATGGTGCTTACTCCGGGAATGTTCATGTCTCTGGCATTGGTTACCGCAGGTCTGGCTTCAGGAATAGTGTTTTTATTATCAGTTTTACTTTTTACAAAATCATCATCTCCACTTGTCTACATATCTGTACTTACCTTCCTGACATTCGGACTAACCGTAAGCGGTTTTCCGTTCATGTTATACAACAAAGTTTCCAACAAGAACATGAATATTGAGCAGGAACTGCCTTTCACTCTCGGGTACATGACCATTCTTGCAAGTTCGGGTTCTTCACCTATGGATGTTATCAGGAAAGTTGCAATCGAGGACTATGGTGACGTTTCAGTTGAATTTGGTAAAGTAATGTATCGTGTGGATGTTCTTGGTGAAGATGGTGTAAGTGCCATGAATCACCTCATACGCAACACATCATCTGAATCCCTAAGGGCAATATGCATTGATCTTGCCAATGCCATGCAGTCCGGTGGTGGCCTTCGAACTTATCTTGAAATGAAATCCAGGGAACTCATGGACATGAGGAGAAAAATGCAGCAGGAGTTCGTGGATTCTCTTGGAGTTTACGGTGAAGGTTATCTGAGTGGAGTAGTTATGAGTGTTGTACTTGTAGTCCTGATGATCGTGGTTACAAGTGCTCTTGGAATTGATCTTGGTCCATTTACGGCCAAACAGATGTTCCAGTTCTTCGTTTACTTCATGTTACCTTTCATAAACATCGTTTTCCTGATTTTATTATGGATGAAATATTCAAGGAGCACTCTATGAATATTGAAAAATATCGTCTGACAGCAGAGCGTTATCATCAAATGCTGACTATACGTTATGATATCAAGCGTGAATATCTCACATTAGGTATCCCTGTCTTTATTGCATTAATGATCGTGGTCATGGCTTTAATTACCGGTCATTCCTTTGTAACTGATGAAGCTGCAGCTGGCGGTGCAGCAGTTAGTGACGAAGCTGCTGCTAAACAAGCTGCATATGAGCAACTTGTAGCTGAAATGGAGGCTGCAGAAGCTGCAGAAAGAGGTGAGGTTGTAGCCACCGAAGAGGAAGAGGTAGAACCAGAAACTGAAGAGGATAAACCAAAAGATGATTTGGATCATATTATGGTGTTTGCAATACTTGTGGCTATTATTCCATATTCTATAGATTCATTCATAGAAAAAAGAAATCTTCAAAAAAGAGAAGTCGCTTTCAGTGAGTTTCTGTATAAACTATCCGAACTGATGCGTGGCGGTATAGATCCTGTCAAGGGTTTTATCAATCTCTCCAAGACTAATCTTGGAGCAATCAGCACTCATGCACAGGATGCTGCATCTTCAATGGTGCTTGGAAAATCCTTTGAGGAATCTATGCACAGAATGTCAGATTCAATGAAAAGCCGTCTTGTTTCCAGATATATTGACGTCGTCGTTCAGGCTGCTTATACTGGTGGTAATGTGGCTGACCTGTTATTCCGGACCTCAGAGGACATGAGATCAGTGATTGCTATCCAGCGAGAAAAGGAAGCAAATTTGAAGCAGTATATTGTAATTTTCTACCTTGCTCAGGGTATTATCGTAATGTTGACATATATTCTCTCAACATCCCTGTTACCTCTTATTCAGGGTGTTGGAATGGAAATGCTTGGTGGTGCAGGTCTTTCGGATATTGACTTTGAGCGTGGTTTTTTCCATATGATTATACTTAATGCTCTCTTTGGTGGACTTATAGTCGGACAGATTACAGAAGGTGAGATCAAGCATGGATTCAAACATTCAGCTATATTGATAGCCTTGAGCTATGTTGCATGTGTTACATTGCTTCTTCCGGCAGGTGTGGGTAGCACATACATGGTTACTGTAGTTTCAGGCGATGCACAGGAAGTTATGGGTGGTATTCCCTTACAGCAGCCAATTATATTCAATATAACTGATGTAGATGGAAATCCTGCTGCAGGTACGTTTGTCAAAATGACAATAACACCCACTGGAGTGATCACAAGTTCTATGACTGAGGATGACGGAACAGTAACTGTGTCCCCGGTTCCGGGTTCAACTGCAGGTACGTATGTTGTAACTGCAACAGCTGGTGAATCTCAAGGTACAGCAACAATAATTGTGAATGAAGGAGGAGACTAATCTCCTTTTTTTTGTTCCAAAAAAGTATCATTTTGGATAAGTAGAAATCCAACCATTAAAACTTAAAGGCAACAACAAATCGATTCATTGAAGGCATGAATAACTGGATTCATCCCGAAGGGTCCGGCGAAGCCGGCGTTTTCCAATCATAATACACAAATAATTTCGACGTACTCTGGAATACTTTCGTCTCAGATTTATGTAATACTCTAAATAAATACGACAATATTTGAATGAATCTTATATGTGATGGGAAAGGAATGTGCCGCCTTCGGCGGATGGCTGCTTTGTTTTTTGATTGCCAGTTGTTTTTGTGGAAATAAAATAACAAAAAATATCTTTAATCAACCAACTCTTTCTCTCATATCCATGGTGATTCCCTGGCTGGTCACATTGTATGCAATCATTTTATTCAGGGGAATGCTGCCTTTCATTTTTGGAATGTTGATGTATCTGTTGATTTTGCCAGCTATATATTCGGTTCTGAACTGGATGACACCGTCGACCATGGAGCGGATTATCTTCTCGGCTCTTTCCGGAAGTATGCCCATGTCTGCTGAAAGCAGGAATGTGATGTTTTCTTTTCGGCTGATGCTGATTAATGCTTCAATGGTTTCGGATATGACTTCTGTATCTTCATGAACAAACAGTGCGGCGAACATATCAATGATGCACACGTCGGCTTCACTTATGTTATGCAATAGTGACCCATTATTCTCCCCGTGGAGCCTGCTGTAAAGCCTGTGACGCTTATAACACATATCCAGAAGGGCAATATGGTCTGAAAAGTTGCCTATGGCTGTTAGAAGCTCAGGTTTTGTAATAGAATCGAACTTGTTCATTTCTTCTTTCAGGTCGTTTTCTGAGTTTCTGGTAGATATATAGAATACCTTCTTTCCGCTTCTTAGAGCATCAGAAGTAATTTTACGGAAAAAAACACTTTTAACATCTCCGATGTCTTCTTCTACTAATAGTACCACATTGGAAGGTACGTTTTTTAAACCAAAGCTAGTCAGCACCATCAAAACCCTAAAAGTAATCATTGCTTAAATGGTTTTGGAAGAAAATGCCAAAAACTATAGACTATAGGGTTCTATATATATTACAGAAACAAAGTATATAATCGGTAATACACTTCTCATCACAGATGGCTGGCAACGATATGAAAGCGTTTTTTAATGATAACCGCGGTGTTACTGTCGTATTTGGCACTCTGCTATTGATACTGATTACTATTATCGCTGCTTCAAGTGTTGCCTACATGATATCCACTACCCAGAAGCAGGCTATGGATCTTGAAAGCCATCAGAATTCAGTTGAGAACGAAAACCTCAAAATAGTTTCCATTGATCCACAGGGTAACGGTTCTAAATGGGAATCGATTGATCTGAAAATACTCAATCTCAATATTGAGGATTCCTACATATCGGCAATCCGCATCAATGACGGATATTTCCTTTATTTCCGGGCTTATGATGATTATTCATCTGAAAATTTTGATACTTATAATGGATATCCGGCGGTTTACAATGCAAATCACAGATTGAAAATACCTGCAACTAAAAGTAAAACCGTTCATCTTAATTTTTCAGACATAGATGTTCAGGGAATTGAAACAATTGATACTGCAGCATGGACTAATAATAGCATAGATTTTACATATTCTCTTAAAAAACATCCATGGGATGCGTTTGGAGAATATCCATTCACTTATAATCTGACCTATGAAAACGGAACAAATTGTATCGAAAATGGCAACATTACATTGAGCAATGAAACTCGTCAGATAACATTTCTGGGAAATAATTCAGGTGGAACTCTAATTAACACATCAAATTATAATCTCGAATATTCATTGAATTTCATATCGTATCCGGGCTCATCACCTTCTAAAGAGGATCCGGTTAGGGTCGAAATTATCACTTCATACATTAATGTTTTCAGGGAAGTTTTCTCTCCGCCAATGCCGGTGGCAGCAGTACAATTCAAAGTTGAGTATCTGCAAAATGGAAATGGAACCCAGAGTCCCAATAGCTACCTTATATTGGATGCTTCCGATTCCACAGATATTGACGGTTTCATCACCAGCTATAAATGGGCCATCTGGAAGGATTCAGGTAATGGGACAACAACTCTCTATGATTATGACCTTCAGGGAATGGTTGTAAGGCCTACTGGAATTGACCCATATAACGATCATAACGTAACCATCGATCTACTGATAACAGACGATGACGGCATGACCTCCAGACTAAGTCAGGTATCTGGTAACCTGACAATTCTTTAAAATCATATAAAGGAAGGATTCACATAGCAGACAAAAGAAAGATCCAGTTAACAGGTGGCTCTACTTATATTGTTTCTCTTCCCATTGAGTGGGTAAGGGAAGGTGGGCTTACTGCAGGCGATACAGTGCTTCTCACCGTAAGACCTGACAGGTCACTGCTTATAAACTCTGATCAGAGTAAAATGAAAAAGAATGTCCGCTCAAAGGTGGATATGACTGCATCTGAGGATCAGGAAGAGAATTTCAGGTTACTAGTTGCTAACTATCTTGTAGGTTATGACATTATCAGGATACTTTCTCCAGGTGGATTTTCTGCTGCTGAACGCAAGTATCTGAAAGAATCTGCACGCAGACGTCTTATTGGTATTGAAATCGTAGAGGAAACCAGAACAGAGATAATACTCCAGAACCTGCTGAATTTCCAGGATATTTCCCTTGAAAAGTCTCTTCAGAGCATGTTCCGCATTATTTATTCCATGATGGAGGACTCCGTTGTGGCATTAAAGGAAGCGGATATGGAACTTGCAAAAGACATTATCCAGAGGGACAATGATGTTGATAAGTTCTATCTTTTAAGTGTAAGACAGATAAAAGCGGCACTTGATGATTCAACACTTGCAGGTAAGATTGGTATTAAGGATTCCAAGGACTGTCTGGGTTACCGTCTTATCATTAAACTCATGGAACGCATCGGTGATCATGTGCAGGGAATTTCCCATAGTGTTATCCAGATGGACGGTGAAAAAGGGATTCATGATGAGATTATAGAAATGGGTCTGCTTTCCCAGAAATTGTTCCAGGACTCTTTTAATGCGGTAATGAGCATTGACACTGACCTTGCAAATCATGTTATGAGAACTTCCAAGATGTCAATTGCTCTTGGAAACAAGATTATACAAAAGTCTGAGCACAGTGAAAAAGCATATTGTCTTTCAGGTGAGCGCCAGAGAAAAATAATAGAGAGTTTCCAGCGTATATCAGAATATAGTGCTGATATAGCTGAAATGGTTATCAATATGAAAGCTACCCATATTAAGCAGGCTGTATCAGAAAAGGCCCAGGCACTCGAACAGGCTTGATCTTACTGTAATTACCATTAGGTTATTGACCACAAGTACAAGTCCGAAAATGCTTACTCCTGTTCTTGACAGGTTCCATAATTTTCTGGCATAAGAATGAACTGATGCTTTTATAGAACAATAGTTCCAGTAAACTACTGCCAGTATCAGCATTTTTACAACCAGCAAAGACCATAGTCCGTGGCTTGCCATAATTCCTGAAAGAATCCCGTTTTCTTCAAATCCGTATCCATTGCTAAGCGCATGGAATGTTGTCAGGAAATCCCCGATTATGTAAAGCAGGATAATGTACCTGGCTTCGTATAAGAATTCATATATCGCTTCTGTGTTGAACAATCCTTTACTGTGTGAGTTGATATTATTAGGAAGCATATTTTCTTAGAAGCTTGCTCATATATATTGGTGGAATGTAGTTATTGCAGGAACTTATGTTCATATATTTCTTAAATTCGAATAAATAAAATTAAAATATATATTTAAATTTCAAATTATATGTATCTATATAATCTTTGAACATGAAATTTTAGCTTATTTTGGCTAAAATCCTAAAAACCGTAAATTAAGAATTAATGGAAAATAAAAGATACAAAAACAAAAAAGAAAGGTAAAATAAAAAAGAAAGAAAAAGGTTGCATATCAGAGATTCAGTTTGCTCATCCTTTCAACTGCTTCATTGATTCTTTCAACGGAGCGTGTAAGTGCAAACCTGATATAACCTTCACCATATGTTCCAAAGCCAACTCCCGGGGTTGCTACAATACCCGCTTCCTCAAGAAGCAGTTTTGCAAATCCCATTGAATCATAGCCTTCAGGAACAGGTGCCCATACGTAAAATGTTGCTTTTGGGGCTTTGACATCAAGACCTATTTCGTTTAATCCTTTGAGCAGAGCATCTCTTCTTTCCTCATACATGGTGTTCATGTCAGCAACACACTGCTGTGAACTGGAAAGTGCAGTGATACCTGCCATCTGGATAGCATCGAAAGCTCCGGAATCAACGTTTGACTTTACCTTACCTACACCGGCAATTATGTCTTTGTTGCCTACAGCAAATGCAAGTCTCCATCCTGTCATGTTGTAGGTCTTTGATAGTGAGTAAAGTTCGATTCCAACATCCATTGCACCGTCAACACTCAGGAAGCTTGGTGCCTGGTAGCCGTCGTAGGTCATTTCTGAGTATGCGTTGTCGTGGATTACAACAATGTCGTTGTCCTTTGCAAACTGAACAACCTCTTCAAAGAACTTTTTGTCAGCGATGGCTGATGTCGGGTTGTTAGGATAATTCAGGAACATTAACTTTGCTTTTTCAAGTTTGTCCTTTGGTATTGCATCAAAGTCAGGAAGAAAATTATTCTCTTCCAGCAGAGGCATGATACAAGGCTCTCCACCTGCAAACTGTGTCCCTATCTTATATACAGGATATGCAGGATCCGGGCAAAGTGCTACATCTCCCGGATTAATGAATGCCAGAGGAATATGTGCCACTCCTTCTTTTGAGCCTATCATTGTAAGTACTTCTGAAGCAGGGTCAAGTTCAAGTCCTCTTGCTTCTTTACACCAGTCTGCTGCTGCTTTTCTGAAGCTCATCATACCTGTATATGATGGGTATGTGTGTGTTTCCGGCATGCGCACAGCTTCACACATGGAATCTACGATATGATCAGGTGTCGGCTGGTCAGGGTCACCAACTCCAAGATCTATTACGTCTACTCCCTTAGCTTTTATTGCTGCTTTAGCTTCGTCTATTGTGGCAAATAAGTATGGGGGCAATGAGTTAATCCTGTCAGAATACATTTGTTCACCTATAAATTCAAAATATTTTAGCCTAATGGCATCTTAGGCACCTCATCTATGATTCGCATCTATTTAATATGATGGTATAAGGCAGAACCTTTCCTTATTTTTGCCAGATCCTGCACACAACAAAATCTATTAATAACAAAAATATATATTATAATTATATATTACTCAAACATTCACGTGGTGCGGACAATTAGCGATGATGAAAAACTGTGCACTCTGGAAAAAAGAGAACGAGAGCTGGAATGTATTTACAGTATCTCTGACCTCTTTGATCTTCATGTGCCTATTGAATCTCTGTTAAAAGGAATTCTCCAAAGATTACCGTCTGCTTTTTTGTATCCTGAATTTGCAGAAGCCTGTGCAATTCTGGACGGTAATGAATACCATACCGAAGGTTATGAAAAACATCGGGATTCATTGTCCAGTGAAATATTAGTCCATGGGGCTAAAGCCGGCGCTATCCGCGTTTCCTACAAAAAAGATCTTCCTTTTCAGGACATAGGTCCTTTTCTTCACAGTGAACAAAGATTACTGAATACTGTAACCTCACGTCTTTGCAAGGTTATTGAAAGGAAAAAAGTTGAAGCTGCTTTACTTGATTCCGAGAAAAGATACAGACTAATATTTGATGCATCACCACTGGGTATTTTTGTAGACCGTAGAGGAACTATAACTCACTGTAACAGGAGTTTTATGAATATTTTCCAGCTTCAGAAAACAGATGTTCTGGGTTCGGAAATATTTGATTTTGTCAATGATGATTCACTTAATAGATTACTGGCAGGTAATTCGCCAGATCTGCGCCCTTTCTATGAGAACGAATATTCTGCCACTATCTCAGGCAAAGAGAAATACCTGAGATCTTATTATGTGCCACTCAGGGGAAAAGAAAACAATATTGATGGTGGCATCTGCCTAATAGCAGACATTACAGCCAACAAGAATTTTGAAGAAGAACTGGAAAACCAGAAAGAACTTCTTACAAGCACTTTCAATGCACTTCAGGATCTTATCATTGTGATAGATCGTGATATGAATATTGTCACAAGTAACTGGAAAGGCGATATAATTGAACCTCAAAATCCTGAAAATCTTCATCCGCCTGTATGTGAATCCTTAGGGCCTACTTTAATGCCATGTGACCCATGTCCCATAAAGGAAGTGTTCTCAACAGGTTCAATGAACGAATTTGAACACACAGATCCCAGTGACCACAGGGTGCGGGATTTCAGGATATTTCCGGTCTATGATACTAAAGGTGACGTGATGATGGCTGTAAGCCATATTCGTGATATCACCGAGCGCAAGGAAACAGAGGATGCTCTTAAGAGATCAACAACTGAACTGGAACATGCTTATGAGGAATTGAAATCACTCGATAATCTTAAGGATGAGTTCCTTTCCAACCTGCGACATGAACTAAACACTCCACTTACATCCATTAAAGGGTTCAGCGAACTTCTTTATGATGGTACTCTCGGTGAATTGAATGAGGACCAGATGAAAGCCATTGAACGTGTGGTTGTAAAAACACGTAAATTGCAGAATCTCATTAATTCGCTGCTGTTTGTGAGTACCAACCAGAATGGTAATGTTAAATACAACTTTGAGCAGATTGATCTCGTTTCAGTATTAAACGGAGTATTGAATATTTCCACTGACTCTGTAAATGAAAAGAATCTGTCAATTATGACAGATTTAGCTTTTGATTCCTGTTTAATCGATGGCGACAGGACTTACCTTCCACAGGTATTTCACAATTTGATTGACAATGCCATAAAATTCACTCCTAAGGGTGGTGACATTACTATTTTTGCATCCGTTGAAGAAAACCAGGTTCATATTGTTATAGGTGACACCGGAATTGGTATTTCTGAAAATGATATTCCTGCCCTTTTTACAAAGTTCTATCAGATAGATAGTTCTTCAACCCGCAATTATGGCGGAAATGGTCTTGGACTTTACATCAGTAAAGTAATAGTAGAAAGTCACAATGGAAAAATATGGATAGAAAGTGAGGACGGGACAGGAACCGATGTTCACATATCCCTTCCAATAAAACAGGAAAATCAGTTCTCTGCTTCTTCAAGGTCAGCCTCATTATCTGCTGAAAGACCTGTGCTCTGATAATTCTCATTCTCCGGCAGTTCCAGATAGAAACTGTCACAACTGTCAATTTCAATTGTACCTGAGCTGATTGTATAATCAAGTATGTGTCCTCCGGCTGTCCTGTCTGTTGTAATGAAATGCAGGTGGTATCCCGGGACATTTATTCCGTTAACAAATTCAGGCATCCAATATCCTACAATTGTTCCTCCTGTATCATTAAACTCAAAAACTGACTGGTCCTTAGTTACATCAACAAGTTTTGGATATGGTTTTTCCTGGGCAGCTACACTGCGGGTTTTCATGTATGAGAAATTCCCAGTAACCTTAACAGCATACATAAGGTTCTGGCTAGGAAGCATATCTTCAATAAATGCTGCCAGTTCCTGGCTGTTCATTTCTGTTTTTATGCTGTCCTGGATGTCTGTCTCAAAGAAAGTAACTGCTGCAAATGGTGAAGTTTCAGTATCCTGAACTTCGTAAACGTTACCATCAGCTTTTACCTGATAGATAACCCCGTCAAGTTCCAGCATTTCCCCGTCAAGATTATCAAATGTACCCATGCCAAAATCACCATTCTCTTTAAGTTCTCCACAGGTTATTTCGCCGTCATAGACTCCTTCAAGGAGTGCATCGATAACTGAGAACTGGTAGATTGTATCTATCTGTGTTTCTGTGCCAGTGACCTCGTTTTCTCCGCTTTCGCCGTTGGAAGCCACATCTTCAGTCTGTTCATTTATGCACCCTGCTCCTAGAACGGACAATAAAGCCACAAATAAAAGAATGTAAAAGTTTATTTTTTTCATATTGATTCCTCTCAAACGGTAATCTGTAGTTAAATGAAGTAGCAGGCATCATACTGTTTGCCTGAAATTATTTATTGTAAAAAAGAAGATTCTGCAGGCAATTATGCTGCAGCAGTTTCTGTTATGATGTTTTCAAGGTTCAGAAGAATGAGTAATCTGTCTTCCATTTTACCGACACCCTTCAGGTATTCTGCATTGATTTTCTGTGTGATAATCTCAGGTGTCTGTTCAATATTGGAACCTTTAAGGCGGATAACTTCGCTTACGGAGTCAACAACAAGTCCTATTATAGTACCATTGATGTCAACAACCACGATTCTTGAGTCGTCTGTCATCTCTGTTTCATTCATACCAAAACGCCTGTCAAGATCCATAACAACTATGATCTTACCTCTCAGGTTAATAACACCTTTAACGTATTCAGGAGATCTTGGTATCCTTGTAATGTCAGGCATGCGGATAATTTCCTGTACCTGCATGATGTTGATGCCGAACTCTTCAACACCTAAGTTGAAAATAACAAGTTGATGAAGGTCATCGTCAATATTTTCAGTATAACTTTCAGTTACATTAGTCATTAATTCTCACCTCAGTGAAAACGGAAACGTATTAGCACAAATACATCCCGGATATAATTATTCCTAGCAATATTATATTCAAGTTAGTATATATAGCTTATCTTAAACTCCTCTGACAATATCATATGACATTTTCCTCTCAGCAAGCTCCAAAAACCGATTCTTATTTAAGTATCTAGACCAATACCACGCTAAAAATCAGGATTACTTTTATTTATATTTCACAATCACGAGGGTTCAAATGAGCGATATTTTACGGAGAGGACGCTTATCTTCAACACCTGATGAAGATATGCTTAATTTTACATCATCAATGTCTGCTGACAAATGGATATTTGAGGCAGATATCCTTGTTGACATGGCTCACACGGTCATGTTGCATGAACAGAGAATCATCAAAGAGGACGATTGCAGCAGTATTCTGGCAGGACTGCTGAAAATCAGGGAAGAAGGCATTGAGCAGCTTGACCACAGTTATGAGGATATCCATATTTCACTGGAGTCCAGACTAATTGACATGGTAGGCGAGGATACAGGAGGAAGAATGCACTCCGGTCGCTCCCGAAATGATGAGGTTGCAACCTGTATCCGTATAAGACTCAGGGATGAACTTCTCTCCCTGATGGAGGAACTTTCAGGTCTTAGAAATATTCTTCTTCAGCGTGCATCTGAGAACACAGAAACACTCATGCCAGGATTTACTCACCTGCAGCATGCACAGCCAACAACTTTTGCACATCACCTTGTTGCACACTCAGATGCTATTGGCAGGGATATTGAGCGTGTTATCAGTGCATTCTCAAGGGTGAACAAATCCCCACTGGGATCAGCAGCTTTCGCATCGACCGGTTTTAATCTCAACCGTGACAGGACATGTTCACTTTTAGGATTTGATGCTCTTCTTGGGAACTCAATGGATGCTGTAAGCACTCGTGACTTTTTGATAGAATCTGCATCTGTGATGTCCAATATTATGGTGAACCTCAGTAAGATGGCAGAGGAAATTATTATCTGGTCAAGTTCTGAATTTTCCTTTGTTGAACTTGATGATATGTATGCATCCACATCATCAATAATGCCACAGAAGAAAAACCCCGATTCTGCTGAACTTGTCAGGGGAAAGGCAGGTACGGTAATCGGTTCACTCATGGCTCTGCTTTCTCTCTGCAAGGCACTTCCTTTAAGCTACAACCGTGACCTTCAGGAAGCGACTCCAAATATGTGGCGTGCAGTTGAGACTACCAGGAGTGCTGTCCGTATCACAAAAGGTATGATAGCTACTATGAATGTGAATGCCGAAAGCATGGCTGAAAAGTCAGTTCTTGGTTTTACAACAGCAACGGAACTCGCAGACACTATGGTAAGGGCTGGTGGAATTCCATTCAGGACAGCCCACCAGATTGTTGGCGTACTGGCAAGAGGGGATGGAAACCCTACACTTGCTGATGTTGATGCAGTAGCAAAGGATGTAATTGGTGAAACTTTGAGCAGTCGAGGCCTTACTGAGGAAATGGTAAAGGAAGCCCTAGATCCTGTTCTTAACATCAACAGGCGTTCAATCACAGGTGGTCCTGCACCTTCAGAAATGGAAAAGGCAATAAAGACCCGTCTTGAAGATCTTGAAGGTACAAAGACAAGCATCTCAGAGCTGAACGCCGGTATTGAGGAATCATTGAAGGTTCTTTACGGAATTGTTGAAAAGTATACAGGACAAAAGGCTTGAGATACTTATTTACATTTAATTCCTATCATAGAGTTAGAATTAATATTCAGATTTGACTTAGACTTACAGGTAATCAAGTGATGATCATGGATTATGAAGAGGGCGACAGAGTAAAGGTCGAGAAGTCCGGCGTGGAATACGAAGGCATTGTAATGCCAAGTACAACCGGTCATATTATTATAAAGATGGTCAGTGGATACAATGCAGGTATCGAACCTGAGGGTGCCACTGTTACAGTAGTACAGAAGAAAGCTGACATGGAAGAAACTGCAAAAAAAGCAGTAAACGAAGTAAAACCTAAAAAAGGTCTTCCAAAGGTATCCATACTCTCAACCGGTGGAACCATTGCCAGTAAAATAGACTACAGGACCGGTGCTGTAACATCACAATTCTCAGCAGATGATATCCTGCAGGCAATTCCTGAACTTACTGAGATCGCAAACTTCAGTGGCAAGGCAATCTACAACATCCTTTCAGAGAATATGAAGGCAGACTACTGGCAGGAGCTTGCCAGGGCTGTTGTTGAAGAGATCAAAAATGGAGCCGACGGAATTATTGTTGCCCACGGTACTGACACCATGATGTATTCAGCAGCTGCATTGTCATTTATGATAGACACTCCTGTGCCAATCGTGTTTGTAGGTTCCCAGAGAAGTGCTGACAGGCCAAGCAGTGACAATGCCATGAATGCAATTTGCGCTGCAAAGGTTGCTGTAAGTGATATTGCAGAAGTGACCGTTGTTATGCACAGTGAGTCATCAGATGATAAGTGTTCAATACACCGTGCAACCAAGGTTCGCAAGATGCATACATCCAGAAGGGATGCTTTCAGATCAATTAACTCTGAACCAATAGGATATGTCGATTATTCCACCGGGGAAATTACAACCGGTCTTTCCTATGTAAAGAGGAATGAAAGGGAACTGACACTTATGGATTCCATCGAACCGAAATGTGCCCTTGTGAAATTTACTCCTGGTTCAAGCTCTGATATTCTTGGTTACTTTATCGATGCTGGCTACAAAGGAATCGTCATTGAAGGTACTGGTCTTGGACACGTATCTACAGACTGGATTCCACATATAGAGAGAGCCACCGAACAGAAGATCCCCGTGATAGTCACTTCCCAGTGTCTTAACGGCAGGATATGTGACAGGGTATACGACACAGGCAGGGACATCTTAAAAGCCGGAGCAATTGAAGGCGAGGATATGCTTCCTGAGGTTGCACTTGTTAAGATGATGTGGACTCTTGGTCAGATACAGAATTATGATGATGCAGTTGATATTCTTAAACAGGATATCAGGTGCGAGATTAATGAGAGGAGCCTTGAATAAAGGTTCCAATGTTTCATTTTGTAAGAGTTCTTTAGGACTGCTAAATTGTTGCATAAAATGTCAAATCATAGCTTTTATTGTTATGATTATTCCACTTTTTTGAATACTTTGTAGTTACTATTATGGTGAGTTATGGTCTGCTCAAGTTTCTTGTAATTATTATTTTTGTTTCATGTATATTTTGCCAAGACGGGGACATCTGCTAAAATTACACTGGATAATAAAATTTATTTACATGATATTCCTACTACTTATAGAAAAGGAACAATTATGAAATCTATTGACAAGAAATTTATTGTTGTGGGAACTATCATATTTATTGCGTTGATATTATTTATTCTGTACATGCCTTTTTTATTCATGGGTCCTGAATCTCCTTTGTTTGTAATTCAAAACCATGATACTACTAACCATTCTGTAGCCATTGAAATATTAAATTCAGATAATAACTCTTTGATGAAGGAAACATACAAACTGGAAACAAACAGTGATGTTTTCCAAAAAAGACCTTTCTTGTTGAGCCTGCCATTGTCAAAAGATGAATTTACATTTAATATTGCTGTAGATGATACTAATATGGGTTCATATCTTGTCGAAATACCGCATCCTCATACAATGGTTGATATACAATTATATTTTGAGGATTATACAGGAAATATTACTCCTGTCTCTGTGGAGGTAGTGGCAGTTGAATAACAATTGCCAAACATTTTATTTAGGAGGGTATTTACTAATTTTTTTTCTTAGCTTGAATATCCTTTTCTCCAACAATCGTTTACTGCTTGTTTAATTACAATATTTATTATTCATTTATAATCTTAAATGAATTAATATGTAAAATCAATTTACTCTCCCACATAACCATTATTTTAGAGTATATTCTGATTCATTATCTAAAACCTCAATTCGAAAACCTTTATAACGAATAAATTAGCTATTGAAGCAAATCAGTCTATTATATTAATACAATACTCAGGTGAATATTATGACATTAGCAAATCTCAGGACACACTATGCGTCACAGATTAAACCCGAGGAACTCGGTGACCAGAAGGTTACCGTGGCAGGATGGGTTCACGAGGTCCGTGACCTTGGTGGAATTTGTTTTGTTGTGGTCAGGGACCGTACAGGCAAATCCCAGATCACACTGGTAAAAAAGAAGACAGACCCAGAACTTCTGGAGCAGGCAAGAAAGCTTGTGAGGGAATCCGTGGTTTCAATTACAGGAAGCGTAAAGCCGGAAGGAAAAGCACCAAACGGTTACGAGCTTATTCCTGATGAGATAACACTTCTCAACGAGGCAGACTCACCACTTCCAATGGACACAACCGGAAAGGTAGAAGCTGAACTTGACACCCGTCTTGATTCAAGGTTCATTGACCTCAGACGTGAGAGAACAACATCCATTTTCAAGATAAGACACGAAGTCCTCAAGGCAGTCAGAGGCTACCTTACAGACAACGGATTCATTGAAACTTCCAGTCCAAAAGTTGTGGCAACAGCAACAGAAGGTGGAACATCACTCTTCCCAATCACATACTTTGACAGGGAAGCTTTCCTTAACCAGAGTCCACAGCTCTTCAAGCAGATTCTCATGTCAGGTGGACTTGACAGGGTATTTGAAATTGGTCCTATCTTCAGGGCAGAAGAACACGACACCCGCAGACACCTTAACGAAGCAACATCCATTGATATCGAAGCAAGTTTCTGTGATCACTTCGATGTAATGGAAGTCCTTGAGGAAATGGTTGCTTACGTCTATGAGCAGGTAATTGAGAATGCATCCGATTCACTTGGAGTTCTTGATGTTGAACTTAAGGTTCCACAGGTGCCATTCAAGAGAGTAACCTATGATGAGGCAATTGAGATTGTCAACGCAAACACAGACGAGATGCTTAACTGGGGAGATGACCTTGGAACAGCTGCCGAACACGCAATCGGTGAGTACGTATTCAAGGAAACAGGGGAATCGCATTACTTTATCATCGACTGGCCAACAGAGATCAAGCCATTCTATGCGATGCCATATGAGGATAACCCGATTCTGTCAAAGGGATTTGACATGATGCACAGGACAATGGAACTTTCATCCGGTGCACAGCGTATTCACATTCCTGAACTTCTCATCGAGAGAATCGAGTCACAGGGTCTTGACCCTGAAGGATTCGAGTTCTATCTCAAGGCTTTCAGATATGGTATGCCACCACACGCTGGTTGGGGTATCGGTTGTGAAAGACTTGTTATGACTATGCTGGGTACTGAGAACATTCGTGATGTCGTACTCTTCCCAAGGGACAGGCGCAGACTTTCCCCATAATTCTTTTTAAGGTGATACTTATGAAGGAAAGGAATCCAACAGGAGAAAGTCCTGAGAAGAAAGCTGCAGGAATTGCTGCAGCAGACCTTGTGCAGGATGGCATGGTTGTCGGTCTTGGTACCGGTTCAACAACAGCCTACACAATAGCCGAACTTGGCAGGCGTGTTGACGAAGGTCTTGATATCCTTGCAGTTGTAACATCATACCAGTCAGAAATGCTTGCAATTCAGGCAGGAATCACTCTTACATCACTTGCAGAACATCCAAACCTGGACATTGCCATTGACGGTGCAGACCAGATTGATAAAGGTCTGAATGTCATCAAAGGCGGCGGAGCAGCACACACACGTGAAAAGGTTGTTTCACGTTCTGCAGAGCGTTTTGTTGTAGTTGCAGATGAGTCAAAATATAGCGAACAGCTTAATCACTATGTGCCTCTGGAAGTACTTCCATATGCAAAGGAGTATGTTTCACAGCAGGTGTGCAGGATTGGCGGAAAGCCTGAGCTTCGCCTTGCAGCAAGAAAAGACGGTCCTGTAATAACAGATAACGGTAACTTTGTAATCGATGCAAGTCTTGGAACAATTGAGAATCCTGTTGTAACAGCAGCTATTCTTTCCCAGGTTGCCGGAGTTGTGGAACACGGAATATTTACCAATGTAGACGAGGTTTACATCGGTAAGAAAGACGGTTCCGTAGAAATAATGGCCTGATCTGAAAAGATCAGGTTTTATTCAATTTATTGTTATTCTTATTTTGTTTATTCTTCGCCTTCAAAAGGACAGGCACACATTTCAAATAATGCCTCTTCTCCTGTGTGTGACCCTCTTGCAATGAGTATGTCTCCGGCTTTTACAACAGTTCTCTTATTAGGTCTGTAGACCCACCGGTCATCTCTTTTTATAGCCATCACATGCACGCCGGTTTCAGTTTCCAGCTTCAACTGACCAAATGTCTTCTCAATTATCGGTGAACAGTCCTGAACTACAAGTTTAGTTATAACTTCATCTGATTCCCTGACAGCGATTGTGATGATCGGATGCAGGTCGATGTCTCTGAGAACCGTATCTGCAATTGTGTATGCTGCATCTGAAATTGCCTCTGCGGAGTTTGCAAGCTGAAGAAGTCCTCTGAGAATATTAACATCGGGCACGTGTTTTGCAGTTTCAAGTACCCAGTGCTGGAGTTCATGCTTCATGCTGTCCATTTCAGATTCAAGAGCCTTTACTTCATGGGCTATGTCTTCATTATCAAACAGAAGAGCAGAATATGCAAGTCCTACTGACAGTTCTCCCATGTTCTTCATTTCCACAATTATGTCAACGGCTCTCTCAAGGTCGATAAGGAATCTTTCATGTTCCATGGTCCTTGGTACATATTTGCGGTTTGTAACGAGCTCTATAAAAAGTGGTACACCTTCGTCATGTCCTCTGGAAAAAATAACGTCATCAGGTCTTATGCGGGTTGCATGATTTGGATCGTATATCCATTCGTCGTTGCGGCGTATGGCAATTATCCACATTCCGGCTTCGGTGTCAAGTTCAATATCTTCAAGGTTCATACCTGCGAGTTTTGAATCTTCACTAACCGTCGCTCTTGTGATGGTTTCCTCAGCTTCTCGCATTGCCAGTTTTAACTCCATTGGAATGCCTATGTCTCTGAGTACTATCTGAGCAATATCTCCTGCTGCGTTGGCAATATTTTCCGATGCACGTGCAACCTGGAGCACTCCTGACATTTCCTCTGCTTCCTCAACACGTCTTGTGCTGAGCATGGCAGCTATCTTCATATGATAGTCAAGCGTGTCCATCTTTCCTTCGAGGCGAACCACCTCTTCCGCAATATCCTCGTCATCATAGACCATGGCTGAATATGCCAGGTCTACCATGAGTTCGGATGTATCCTTCATCTCTATCAGGAGGTCCTTGAGATTACGTGGAACATATCTTATTTCCTTTGGACTCATAGATTTCTACCGTTCATTGTATTCTAAATATGTATTTACTTGTTATATATTTTGTATTTATATCAGATTATATAAGGTTCATGATGTGCATAGCCATAAAAATACCGCTGACTCCTATAAGGTCACCAAGTGTGGCGATAAGAGGAATTACTGTATCATCGGGGTCAACACCGAATCTGTGAGATGCAAATGCAATGGCTATAGTGGCTGAAAATACTGCCAGAAGTTCAAATGTACCTGCGAGGAGGCAGAGTGCCAGAAGTGTCAGGAATGAGATTCTCATGTCAAATAGCATTCCGGTTATCCAGACGGTGATACTGACAAAAACACATGCAACAAGGCCAACTATAATGGCAGCATAGACGCTGTTCCTGACAACAGGACTCCTGTGCAGGTGACTTCCAAGACCCATGTGGAAGGATGAGGAAAGTCTTGCTCCAAGCATGCTGCCGGTGTCTCCACCGATTTTGATAAGTGCCGGTATAAGCACCAGTATTATTGGCATTGATACTATCTTGTCAATTTCGATATTTAGTATCTGGCCTGAGAATATGCCTATGATGGATGTTACCAGAAGGATTGGGAATCCCCTTCCAACTATGCCTTTGACTGTATAATAGGTCATATCATAAGCACCACCTTTGCAGCCATGAAGATCATTACCATGGATACTATGTCACCGATGGTGGCAATAGCAGGCGTTACAACGTTGTCCGGATCAAATCCGAAACGAAACATACCAAGTGCCAGCAGCACTGCAACAACTGAGAGAATAAGTCCTGAAGAAACTCCTGCCAGAACTGCGATAAGCGTAAGAGTGATTGCACCTGCACTTTGCATTCCAAGTGCAATAGTTATTATATGGCCGGTAATTCCAAGGATCACCGACATGATAAAACTTAGAAGAAGGGAGCCTGATACATTATTGACTAGCTCTGGATTTCGGTCAATTTTTGTAATAAGACCCATGTGTATGGCACTTCCAAGACGGGAACCAAGGGTGCATGAGATGTTTCCACGCATACCAAGTACTGCCGGTGTTATCACAATAAGTCCTGGAATTAGTTCCAGTTCATTGCTCATTCCTGAAAGAATAAGCCCGGATATTACTCCTCCTATTGTTGCCATGAGTTCAAATGGCAACGCCTCACGCACTATGGAGCGGACACTTCCGTAATCTCCTATGTATTCCTCGACGACTTCTATTTCATATTCTTCGTCTTCATCACTTGTGTCGTAAGCCATTACAATGCCCTATTTCACTTTGTTATTATTTATACGTATCAGGCATCTATGAGCTTTTTCTCATAGTTTCTTCCTTCTATGGTTAAGCATAAAACTAATGTTCTCCTTTCCAGAAACGAGGAAATCCCATGTTAAAACATATAGTTATGTGGAAATTGAAGGAAAGTGCAGAAGGTAACAGCAAAGGTGAGAATGCAAAACTCATGAAAGAGAAACTAGAGGCTCTTAAAGCGAAGATACCTGAGATAGGTGTTATTGAAGTAGGAATTAATGCTATTCCTTCAGATGCTGCTTATGATGTTACTCTTTATTCTGAGTTCAGTGATGAGTCAGCTTTCAAAACATATCAGGTTCATCCTGAACACCTGAAAGTTGCTGAGTTCGTTGGAAAGATCAATGATAACAGGGTAGTTGTAGATTATTTTGTCTGATAACTTCACATTTTTATTATCTTTATTTTTTATTTTTCTGGTTTTTAGATATTGGGGCTGAGGTATGACTATGAGAAGGTCTGAGAAACAGATTATAGACAAGGAGACGTTAGGGACTATCCTCAATAAATCCATAGTGTGCAGGATAGGTATGTGCAGGGACAATATCCCGTATGTTGTGCCAATGAATTTTGCATACCATGGCAATGCTCTTTATCTGCACGCTGCAAAGGAAGGTAAAAAGCTTGATATGATGGCTGAGAACCCCCATGTCTGCTTTGAGATGGAATACAAGGCGGAAGTTTCTCCTGCACCGACTAGCTGTGGCTGGAGTATGAAATATTACAGCATCATAGGATGGGGAAATGCTTCCATTCTCAACGATCCTGAAGATAAAACCAAGGCTCTGAACCTTTTAATGGATAAGTATGCAGACGAAACTAATGATTCTTACCCGGACAGCGTTCTCAGCAAAACTGCCATAATTAAGGTTGAGATTACTGAACTTACGGGCAAGTTCTCAGGTTATTCCAAACCTTCCACTTGCGGCAGTGGAAATGAATGATTTTGTCCTTTTGCTTTTAAAGGATACTCACCAATCCGGGTATATTTTTAAATTTATGCCGGATTTTTCTGTGATAGACACATTTTAATCCTTTTTTCCAGCTAATCCATCAATAAAGGTTATATACAACTAGTTACATCTAGGGGTTGCTCGAGGGCGAAAGCGCCACCGAACAACTTAATCGCAAAACAATGGGCCCGTGGTCTAGCCGGTTATGACATCGCCTTTACACGGCGGGGGTCATGAGTTCGAATCTCATCGGGCCCACCAAAATTACTCTTTTCTATTGCTATTGTTTCTTGGATTAGTGAGAGCTGGATTTCGACTGATTGAAGTCTGGATTCGAGGTCTGAGTTACTGCTGGGTTGTATAACTTGGAGTTCGCCGTCAAATTCTTCTTCTAGAGATAGAATGAATACAGGCTTGCCGTTGTACTCGGTTTTGAAGATATGGGCTGTTTCTCCGATTATTTCTGTGTATGATTGTGGGAGTCTTATTAGAGGATATGTGATGTCTTTTTTAGGGCTGAGCCTTGTGATTTTAGATTTGCCTATGGATTTCATTGAGTTTTACCTTCTTAATAGAGAAAAGTTGTATAATAGTTATATAATTATTGATTGGGCATTAATCTAAATGTTGGAATGCGTACCTTTGTCATCGCAGTTTTTAGTATTCCAAATCCTGCAATGAATGTCCATTCAACGATGGAGTCATGGAAGATGGTAACAAGATCAAGTGCCAGCTGAAGCTCTCAGTTCTGATGGAACACGAAGATCCAAACAAGGTATACGAAGTAAAACTTCCATACGGTAGCTACATCGAGTTCTCCAGGTACGTCAGGGAACTCCATGCAGCAAAAACCGATGTACCTTTCGTTATGACCAAGATAACCAAGATCGAGAACCCATCAGGAAATGGCGGACTCTTTACATTCGAGAGAGGCGAGGACATTGAAGGTGGTGCAGGTGAAGAGGAAGCAGCTCCGGAAGAAGTTGTCCTGACAGAAGCTGAGGAAGAAGCACTCCTTAACCTCATAGCAAAAGCTGAAGCCCTGGGTGAGCCAATCGATGAGGACTTCGCAGTAGGAATGCTGATGAAGATCAAAGACCTTGCAGGCATTTCCAAGGAGAGAGCACAGGCTGTTGTAGCTACCGCTGCAGTAGACGGCGTAATCGGCTAATCCTAGTCGGAGGAAAAACGGATGGATGAGCTTGACGAGGCTTTTCAACAAGTCCTCGAAGAGAAGCTCATGGAAGATCTCGAACTTACCGAAGCAGATTTTGAACGTTTCAAGCAGATGAGAAGCATCACCATGCCGGAGATCTACGACTTGAATATCATCCTGGATGATACAATAGTCGGAGAACATCAGGCAAGGATGAGTCTTTTCACTATCTTTATCCTGTCGAAGATCTGCACATATGTCAGCGGACCTTCAGCAGGTGGTAAGACTGCTCTGATGGATGCAGTACTTGACACCCTAATGCCAGGAGACGGAGTAGTGGTCGAAGGTGGTTCAGACAAGGCTATCTTTGACAAGGAACGTGAAATAAAAAAGGCCAGGTATGTAGAGATCCGTGAGCTTAACAAGGTCAACCAGATCTGGCTTGAGATCTTCAAGTCATGGGGAGAAGGCAAAGAGTATGTTTATGAAAGAGCTCAGATACAGGGGTTCAACAAAAAGTTTGTACTACCGCCAAGACCATTCGTGGTAAGTCGTGCAGACGAATCCGCAAACGACTATGACGTTGGTGCTGAGTTCAGGTCCAGAATGGTTGAGATATCTGTCGATGGTTCTAAGGAGCAGACCGAGAGTGTCATGGACAGGCAGGCAGAGAATGTTGAGAATCCTTTCGATGTCAAACAGGTCGATAAGGTGTTCAAAGCCTGCCTGAAATGGCACATCAGTAACATTCCTGAGTTCGATGTGATCGTTAACCCTGCTGGTGGAATGCTGAAGAAGTATATCCCGACAGTCTTCACTACTGCTAGGCGTGACTTCCCTAAGTATCTCGCCAACTGCGAGGGTATAGCAAGGTTCTATCATAAGGATAGAATGATCACTGATATTAACGGTCAGAAAACGCTATTCGTAACACCGAAGGACCTCTTCCTGAATCACTATATCTTTGGTACTTCTCTGATAGCATCAGCTTTGCGCTGTTCACATCTTGAAAAGCAGATGATTAAGGTTATAGAGAAACATGGTGAGGTGACTAAGCAGGAACTTCAGCGGTATTTACGTGGCTATAAATACTGCAGGATACAAGAAGGTGATGCAGTAGAAATGTTGATGATGGGAACATTATAATTGTTATTAACAGGTTTTGCTCCATCGATTACTGCTGGTAAACCGCTAGGAAATAATAAAAGGAGTCCTAACCTCTCTACCACTCGAAACTATGACAATTGAGTATTCAGGAACCTAAAAGGCTGATCAGGGACATATTGTGTTAGTTGTGTGCAGTGGGTAGCGGTAATCAGTCTGTACCAGCTGGGAGGAATATCATAATTGGTACTAATAAATATCGTCCATATGGCGAAACTGCTGTGAAGCTTATCATTACAAATAATATTGATAGATATTTATTCTCTTTCTATCCGCACTGTTGTTCAGCAGACTCTTAGTTACCAGTAGGCAGTTGCGGCAAATCAGGACGTATAAAGGGTGTAAATTCATCAAAATCGAGAAAATTTATAAGAAAATCCTCTCATTCGGTGCATTTTTATGTATAAATATGTACATTATACGCCATAATTGTCACAATTATATTGTTATAATCAGTATAATGCGAAAATTATTTAAGTCTATAACGCATATATAGCAGTATAAAGCAGTCCCCCACAGTCCGCAAGTACTTCTAAGTTGTGTTAGGGGGGTTCAGTGGCGGTTACTATACATTACTCCTAAACTGTTAATAACCGCTGCATAGACTGATATAAACTCTTAATAGCGGTTGTTATTTCTATTCTACACCCTGAACCCGCTAGTTATAACCTAATACTTATAGGATATTGCTAAGACATTGTAAGTATGACTGATATAAACCGTTAATAGCGGTTGTTACTTCTATTCTACATCCTGAACCCCCTAGTTATAACCTAGTACTGCTAAGACACTGCTTATGTATAGCCCAAGACTATTTCTTAATGTGTCTATAAGACATACCATAGATAACGTTGTACAATTAAGATTAGATATCTCAGGTTTAACGAGAATCAACCCTTAAACTGCTTAGAAAACCAAAGATACGTTTCCATTAGTAAAAAACAATTTTGTTAATATAAGGTCTATGATTAATCCATTTTGCAGGTTTATGATCTCTCAAAATTAAGGCAAAAAATAACGGCTGTAGGGGAGAAAAGCTTCATAGATTCAACGAACTCCTTCCCATGTAGGGTAACTATACACTCAACCCTTTCAAACGATTCTATAGTTAAAATTCTACGTAAAACAACTGGGAAAATATGATTATTTAATGCCAATATTCACCCTGAACCACCTATTCAGTATAACTGTCAGGATTAGGGGTTAGAATAAAAGTGATTTTTCTTTTTTAGGGGGTTCCCCTAAAATACGCTTTGTCCGAAAAATAGGGTATTTATTGGACAATGACCCCGAATATTCGGACAAAAGCATGAATTTTCGGACAAAGCACTTATGGATATAATGCATATATACTATACAAAATAATTTTACGGTATCACATATAATCATGTGAAGTAACTAATCAAAAATAGGGAGTGTTTGCAATTAAAAGTAATAAATCAATAATTATATCATTAAGCATTTTGTTACTAATCAATTTATCTTTTGGATGTATTGACCAAGACTCAACTAAAAATTCATCTATGCAATCAAGTAATAACACATCAATAAATTTAGATATTAATTATTCCGAAATTAAACTCCTCCCACCATATAATGAATCAAAACCTGAATGGCTCAAAACAAATGAATCTAATATAGCTAGAATTGCACTCAAGGATATTCGAGTTCAGCAAATGATTCAAGAAGGAGGGACAATCATAGGAGTAACTTATTCATGCCATCCAACTTATGAAGGATATGACGGAATCGGATGTGCTCCTGCCTTAAAAATTAAATCTAAGTCTGAAAATGAGATCGTAGATTTCTTAGTTGATGAAGAGAAGGAAGTAGTAGCTGAAACCGTTACAGAAATTACATATAGTAACTAATACTTTTCTTTTTTATACATATGGGAATTGCGATTAACTGCTTATTTTTTAAAGCAAATTTTGTTGACTGATTTTTTAAGCATTCCTCTCTATCTTCAGCGGCTTGCTATTATTCATTGAGATACTTTATCGGACAAAAATCCGATTTTTCGGACAGAATCATGAATATTCGGACAAATTGATTTTTCGGACAAAGCGCCTAAAATAGTAACCTTTTTATAAATGGTTCAAACAATAATGAAATATTCTTTATCAGTTCTAAATATGCTTATTGACACATACAAGAGGCTTTAATACGTATCTCAATCCTTAATTTCCCCTACGTTTAACAAAATGGAGTTCACAGTTATATGTCACAATTAGAAAGTATTGAGGCAATCGAAAAACGTCTCTGGAAAAGCGCAGATAACCTGCGTGCTAATTCTAACTACGCCAGTAATGAATACTTCATGCCAGTTATGGGACTGATATTCCTTCGACATGCCTATAGCCGTTACTTAAATGTCAAGGATGATATCGAGAAATCCCTGCCAAAACGTGGTGGTAAAACAAGATCACTCACAAAAGAAGATTTCTCTGGAAAAGGTGCTATTTTCCTAAAACCAGAAGCTCAATTTGATTACTTGGTTGAATTGCCAGACAGTGAAGATAGATCACAGGCAATTTTTGATGCAATGGAATCAATAGAGGAAGATTATGAGACTCTGAAAGGAGTTCTTCCCAAAAACGAGTACAAGGAATTGGATAATGAGGTTCTTGGACAGTTACTAAGGACTTTTAATGATTCTGCACTTAAGAAAGCGACAGGAGATATCTTTGGACGTATCTATGAATATTTCCTCACTGGATTTGCTGACCAGAAAGCCCACGATGGAGGAGAATTCTTCACTCCTGTTTCACTGGTTCAGACAATTGTAAATGTCATTGAACCAGAACATGGTAAAGTGCTTGATCCTGCATGTGGTTCTGGCGGAATGTTTGTTCAGAGTGCTCATTTCATCGAACACATGAATAAGAATCCAACAGAAATGGTCACATTCTATGGACTGGAAAAGAACCCCACAACCATCAAACTTGCAAAGATGAACCTGGCAGTACATGGTCTTGAAGGGAATATTCAGAAAGCAATCACCTACTATGAAGACCCTCATGAGATGGTTGGAAAGGCTGACTTTGTGATGGCAAATCCCCCATTCAATGTTGATGAGATTGATGCTGAGAAGATAAAGAATGACCCACGTCTTCCTTTTGGTCTTCCTGGAGTTAACAAGAAAAAGAAAGTCTCCAACGGCAACTACGTATGGATCAATTACTTCTACAGCTATCTCAACGAGAATGGCAGAGCAGGATTTGTGATGTCATCTCAGGCATCCAGTGCTGGAGGAGATGAACAAAAAGTCAGACAGAAACTCATCGAAAGTGGCGATGTTGATGCCATGATATCCATTCGTAATAACTTCTTTTATACAAGGGCAGTACCCTGTGAGCTCTGGTTCTTGAATCGCAATAAGCCTGAAGAGTACCGTGATAAGGTTCTCATGATCGATGCTCGGAACATCTATCGAAAGGTGACACGTAAGATCTATGATTTTAGTCCTGAACAGGAAAAGAACATAATTTCTATTGTCTGGCTATATCGCGGCCAAACAGAACGTTTTCTTGATTTGATTGATAGTTACTGCAGAAGAATGCTTGAGGAAGGCCATTCATGTTTTGAGAGTATAACTGAAGATGGAAAAGTCCAGCCATTACCAGCATTTGTTGGTGCGATCAAAGAACTCTATCAACCACTGAACCACTTCATCGAGACGCTTAGCGAAGATGCAGATAAACCAGAAGCATTGAATGAACTCAACGAAAAACTTCCATTATTCATTGCTGATGTTGAGGCTTTCAAGAACAATTTGAACGAGCAACAGTCAGGATATGAAAGTGAAAGTGAAGGAAGAGTGAGCTTCAATCAAGCTGTTGAAGAACTAGAGCCACTTGCTGAAACAAGCCGTGATCTTATCAAAGATGCAGACTTGATTTACAAACTCATATCTCAGCTCATTGATACTTGTGAAAATGAATATAGTGCCAAAGAAAGCAAAAACTGGTCCAGTAGAGATGTAAACAGTAAGCTCAAAGAAACAAATGAAGCACGCCATTTTGCTGTAGAACAACTCAAGAAGATTCGCTATTTCTATCGACATGCACACTGGCTCACCTCCAATTTCCCCGAAGCAAAATTACGTGATGTAGAAGGCTTGGTGAAGTTGGTTGATATTAGTGAGATAAAAGATAATGATTGGAGCCTGACTCCTGGACGTTATGTGGGTATTGCTCCAGAGGAAGAAGATGAAGACTTTGATTTTGAGGAAACAATAAATGAAATTCATATTGAATTGGAAGGACTCAATGAAGAAGCTGTTGAATTAGCTGCAATTATTAAGAAGAACTTTGAGGAGCTGGGAATCTGAAAATAATAACTAAAAAGGTTCCTTTAGATGAAGTTATAACTTTGCAACGTGGTTTTGATTTGCCTACATCCAAGAGAGTTGCTGGATCAGTCCCTGTGGTAGCTTCCAGGGGTATTACTGGATATCATAATGAATCAAAGGTGAAAGGTCCAGGTGTAGTTATTGGACGCAGTGGAAGTATTGGAGGCGGTCAGTTTATCCCTAATGACTTTTGGCCACTTAATACAACACTCTGGGTTAAAGATTTCAAAAATCATAATGAGCGCTTTATTTACTATCTCTTGAAGAATATTGACTTCACTACATTTAATGCTGGGGCTAGTGTACCCACACTAAATAGAAATCACTTATCCAGCATCTTGATTCCATTGTTTAGTCTGGAAGCAGAAAGAGAAATTGCTAATATACTTTCTGCATACGATGATTTAATTGAAAACAACCAGCGCCGCATAGAGTTACTCGAACAGGCAGCCCGTTTGCTTTACAAAGAATGGTTCGTTAATCTTCGTTTTCCAGGTCATGAGCATGTCAAGATCATAGATGGTGTTCCTGAGGGGTGGCATACAAAAATTATTGATGATGTATGTGATACAATTGGAGGCGGAACTCCTTCTACTAAGAATCCAGATTATTGGGATGGGGGAGATATCACGTGGGTAATTCCTTCAGACATAACAAAAAATGATTGTCTGGTACTCATTGATTCTGAGAGAAAAATAACGGAAGCAGGTCTCAGATCATCTTCTGCACGCATGGTCCCCTCTGAAACGATTCTGATGACCAGCAGAGCTTCAGTCGGGTTTTTTGGATTAATTGAAAAAGAAGTTTGCACAAATCAAGGGTTTATTAACATTATCCCTCATGAAGAATGGCTTCGTATGTATTTATTGTACAATCTCATGTGGAGAGTTGAAGAAATTCGTGCACATGCTGGAGGCTCAACATATAAAGAGATTAGTAAAGGTCGTTTTCGTCAAATGCCAATTATAGTTCCAGAAAAGATGATTGCAAAAGAGTTTTACGATTTTTCATATCAAATACTCCAGCAAATTCGAACATTAAAAAAACAACAATTCAAATTAAAAGAAGCCCGTGACCTTTTGCTTCCTAAATTAATGAGTGGGGAGATATCTGTATGAGTGAAACCGTATTTACAAAAGTTGACTACGATCTTGGATCACTTGTTAAATTCATATCGCTTGGTGAGATTGGTCTTCCAGATATCCAGCGACCTTTTGTCTGGAAGAATGCCAAGGTACGTAATCTATTCGATTCGATGTACAAGGGATATCCAGTAGGATATCTACTTTTCTGGCAGAATGGATTAGCTGCTGATTCCCGTACAATTGGAACCGATACAAAACAAAAGGCACCAAGACTTGTTATTGTAGATGGTCAGCAGCGATTGACTTCTTTGTATGCGGTTGTTAAAGGTGTACCAGTCATCCGTGAAAATTATGAAAGCGAACTGATCCGTATTGCATTTAACCCACTTGAAGAAAAATTCGAGGTTGCAGATGCAGCAATCCTACGGGATCCTTCTTACATATCTGACATTTCAGTCCTATGGAATCAGGAAACTGATTTGTTCGAAGTTGTTGATAGCTATTTAGGAGGTTTACGGGAATCACGTGAGGTTATGGATGAACACGTAAAGAAGGTACGTAAAGCCATAACTAAATTACAGGGTCTTTTGAGCTTTCCTTTTACTGCTCTTGAACTGGCGGCTAATATCTCGGAAGAGGATGTATCTGAAGTTTTTGTTAGAATCAATAGTGAAGGTACATCACTGAATCAGGCTGACTTTATACTGACTTTAATGTCAGTATTCTGGGAAGAAGGACGCACTGAACTTGAAATGTTTTGCAGAGATGCAAGGAAACCATCTAAAAGTGGTCTATCATCATTCAACCATTTCATTGAACCAACACCTGATCAATTGTTAAGAGTAAGTGTAGGAGTAGCTTTCAAACGTGCGAGGCTGAAGTATGTTTATTCTATTCTAAGAGGAAAAGACCTCGAAACAGAAACGTTTAGCGAAGAAAGACGAGTAGAGCAGTTTGAAGCACTTAAAGAAGCACAATCTAAGGTACTGAACCTTCAATACTGGCATGACTTCATGAACTGTGTCCGTCAGGCAGGCTTCAGAAATGGTAAAATGATTAGTTCAAAGAACAATCTCTTGTTTGCCTATATGCTCTATTTGATAGGAAAAACTGAGTACAGAATTGAAGAATTTGATCTACGCCAAGCCATAGCCCGTTGGTTCTTCATGTCATGTGTAACAAGTCGCTTTGCAAGATCACCTGAATCTGATATGGAGTTTGATCTTGCACGTTTCCGTGATGTAAAAGATGGAAAACAATTTATTAACATTTTAGAACAGGTTTGTGATGTAACTCTTACTAATGATTACTGGAGTGTCACATTACCCAATGATATGGCAACATCATCCTCACGAAGTCCTTCTTTATTCGCATATTATGCATCCTTGGTTCTACTAGATGCAAAAGTGCTTTTTTCAAAAACCAGAGTATCCGAACTGTTGGATCCTTCAATTCAAGGAAAGAGATCACTGGAACGGCATCACCTGTTCCCTAAAGGATACCTTAAAAATAACGGAATAACAGGTACTCGTGATACAAATCAAATTGCAAACTATGCACTTGTGGAATGGGGGGATAACCTTAAGATATCAGATCAAGCACCCTCTGAATACCTTCCTGACTTTAAATCACGTTTCACACTCAACGAACTAACTCGCATGTATTACTGGCACGCTTTACCAGAAAATTGGGAAAATCTGGACTATCGTGATTTCCTTGAAAGCCGAAGGGAACTAATGGCAAAGGTCATTGCTGAAGGCTATAAGACTCTGCAAACAAGTGCAGATACAGATACAAATTTCGAAGAATTTGATATTGATAGCCTAATCCAGAATGGCGAATCATCTGCAGTGGAATTTAAGTCCACTCTGAGGACAAATCTTCACACTGGAAACAAAGACCCTCGCATGGAACGTGTCGTTCTAAAGACATTGGCAGGTTTTCTGAATACTAATGGAGGCAGTCTTATAATCGGTGTTTCAGATGATGGAAAAGCTGTGGGCATTGATGCCGATGATTTCCAGAATGAGGACAAAATGAGTCTGCATTTAGTAAATATTGTTAAAAGCAGGATGGGACCACAGGCAATGACCAGCATACATCCACACTTTGAAGACTATAACAGTTCAAGAGTAATGGTACTCAAGTGTGACAAAGCGAATGCACCAGTTTTCTTAAATGATGATGGTACCGAACGATTCTATATCCGAACTGGTCCTTCTACAACCGAACTTCCACCCAGTCAAACACAGGATTATATAAGGCAGAGGTACTCCTGATGACGCAAAAGTACAACGAGGATACTTTAGTGCAGCAGACAACAGCAAACTATCTGCACGATGAACTTGGATGGAATTCAGTTTATGCCTACAATACTGAAGTTCTAGGCCATGATGGTACCCTCGGTCGTACAAGTGAAAAAGAAGTAGTACTAACTCGTTATCTAAAAGAAGCACTTGAAAAATTCAACCCTGAACTCCCCTCTTCTGTATATCAGGATGCTATTAGTCAAATCGTTGATTACTCTGTTACTCAATCAGTTTTGCAGATAAATCAAGACAAGTACAGGATGCTCAAAGATGGGGTACAGGTTCAATTTAGAAATGACAAAGGTGATCTTGTAAAGAAACGCCTGAAGGTTTTTGATTTTGATAATCCCGGAGAGAACCATTTCCTGGCAGTCCGCGAACTCTGGATAAAAGGGTCAATTTACAGGAGAAGAGCTGACATAATAGGATTTGTCAATGGCATACCTTTACTATTTGTTGAATTAAAGAACGTTCATAAAGACATACGTAAAGCCTACGAACAGAATTTTTCAGACTACAAGGATACAGTCCCTCATCTTTTCCACCATAATGCAATAGTTATGATCGGGAACGGTATTCAATCAAAGATTGGGTCATATTCCAGCAAATACGAATATTTCCATGAATGGAAACGGCTTGCAGAAGAAGACGAAGGAATCGTTGACATGGAAACGATGCTGAAAGGCATCTGCAGTAAAGACAATTTCATGGACATATTCGAGAACTTCGTTCTGTTTGATGAAAGCTCAGGAAAAGTGGCTAAGATCATAGCTAAGAACCATCAGTATCTTGGAGTCAATCGTGCAATAAATTCGGTAATTAATCGAAAGCAGCTTGATGGAAAACTTGGTGTTTTCTGGCATACACAGGGAGCAGGAAAATCATATTCAATGGCTTTTTTCACACAAAAGATCCATCGTAAGCTTGGTGGAAATTTCACATTCCTTGTATGTACTGACAGAACTGATCTTGACAATCAGATATACAATACATTTGCAGGTTGTGGACTGGCTGATAATGACCGAGAACACTGCCGTCCAAAGGATGGAGAACAACTGAAACAAATGCTTGGTGAGCACAAAGCCTTCGTATTCACTCTGATCCAGAAGTTCAACAAGAAGATTGACGGAGATCCCTATTCCACCAGGGAAGACATAATTGTTCTCTCCGATGAAGCACACAGGACACAATCAGGACTGCTGGCACGCAACATGAGAGATGCACTGCCAAATGCCAGTTTCCTTGGATTTACAGGTACACCACTGTTCAAGGATGATGAACTGACAAAGCGTATCTTTGGTGGTTATGTCTCAACCTATGATTTCCAGAGAGCTGTTGAAGATAATGCCACTGTACCACTCTATTATGATGCAAGAGGTGACAGACTTGGAATCACTACAAGCGATATCAACGAGCGTATCGCTGAAAAATTAGAGGAATTTGAGATCGATGATGTGGATGTAACCCAAAAACTTGAAAGAGAACTCAAACGTGAATATCACATCATCACCGCTGAAAAACGACTGGATCAGATTGCAAGAGACTTCACAAATCATTATTCAACACAATGGGAATGTGGTAAGGCCATGTTGATCTGCATCGACAAGATTACCTGTGGTCGAATGTACAATTTAATTGCTCATTACTGGCAGGAAAAGATTGTTGAGCTTGAAAAAGAACTGGCTACTATCCAGGATGAACAGGAAGAGATTCAACTCCAGAACAAGATAAATTGGATGAAAGAAACTCTTATGGCTATAATTATAAGTGAGGAGCAGGGAGAGGTTGACAAGTTCAGGAAATGGGACATTGATATCACTCCTCACCGAAAGCTGATAAAAGAAGGCTTTGAAACCGCAGATGGAAAAAGAATTGATGTAGATTCTGCCTTCAAAAAGGAAGAGCATCCATTCAGAATAGCTGTTGTCTGTGCCATGTGGTTAACAGGTTTTGACGTACCAAGCCTGTCTATTCTTTACCTTGACAAACCTCTGAAGGCCCATACCCTAATGCAGGCTATAGCCAGAGCCAACCGTGTGAACGAAGGCAAGAACAACGGATTGATAATCGATTATTGTGGTATCCTTAAAAATCTCAGGAGTGCTCTGGCAGTCTTTGCAGGTCATAAGGGTAGCGATATGATCGATGGTGAACCACAGCCAGAAGTTGACCCTGCAAATCCAACTGAGAAACTTCTGGATGACCTTACGAATTCAATCGATATGGTACGTGAATATCTTTTATCGCATGATTTCCGTCTTGAGAGAATCACTGAAGAAACCGGCTTCAGACAAATAAATGCCATCGATGAAGCAAAGGAGATCATCAATCAAAATGATGAGACACGTAAAAGATTTGAGATAATGGCTCGTGCTGTATTCCGAAAGTTCAAGTTCTGCTTAAGTGAAAAAGGCATAAACGATTACAGGCAGTCATATGAAGCCATCAATATTATCTATAAGATGCTTCAGAAATCAAGAGAAGAAGCAGATATAACAGACATCATTAAAGAGCTGCATAGGATCATTGATGAATCTGTTAAACCCACAGATGATGAAATTGGCGAATCTCGAACTCCTTATGATATTAGTAGAATTGACTTTGACCTTCTGCGCAGGGAATTTGAAAGGTGCAAAACTAAGAACACAGTTGTCCATGACATGAAAGAAGTCATAGAACAAAGACTTCAAAGAATGATGCGACAGAATCCTTTGCGCATGAATTTCCAGAATCGATATGAAAAGATTGTAAGTGACTACAACAATGAGAAGGATCGAGTCACCATAGAACAAACTTTTGAAGAACTACTGAAGCTTGCTGAAAGCTTGGATGATGAATCAAAACGTTACATACGTGAAGGTCTTGATGAAGAAAGTCTTGCTATTTTTGATCTTCTGATCAAACCAGATATCTCAAAAGAGGATATCAAAAAGATTAGGCAGGTAGCATCTGAACTTCTTTCTCACTTAAAAGCTGAGAAGTTGAATATTGATAACTGGAGAGAAAAAGAAGCGACCAGAGACTCCCTCAAAACAGATATAAAAGACTGGCTTTGGGAGGAAACCACAGGTCTTCCTGACAGTTATTCAGACAATGAAGTTGAGATTAAAGCAGAAGCGGTCTATAATCATATCTTCAGAGTTTATGATAGTCCTAATACATCAACTTATGCTCCGGCTTAAATATACAGCTCAGATGATGAACTGATTCTAATAACCACACCAATGTGGTTAAAACTATAGGGGACTTTGATTAACTCTTCATTTTATTTCTTTTTGAAACATCAGGTCTTAATTCCTTCCTCTTTCCCTGACTTCACGTATCTAATATTCGTTCTTTCAACATCCTCACAATGGGTATTCCAAGTAATCTTCAAAGATGTTATAGAGTTACTTGTGGACAAGAATAATAAAGGATTCTACAACGATTGTAGAACCAATTAATTCGTTACATAATTATCATTCACTTTCTGGCAATGTTCTCTCAAAAAGATAGGTTGTACCAAGTGAATTCTCTTTCTCAACACGTGTAATTGTAGTTATCACATCTGGAACATCTAAATTTTGACCTATCAGTGATTTTATGTAACGGGAAAAATTTACTCGTGCACTATATGGAATATCTAGGATGTATTCTTTTTCAGAATCTTCATGCTCTAATGTAAGGATACAGCTGTGTTTGCACTTGAAATTTTTACCATTTTCATCTAACCCATACACATATTTGCATTTACTACAAAGTCTTTTTTCGGAAGAGTCCTTGCCAACCAACTCTCCAATCTTACCGTCTGATGACTTACAAACAAGTTTCCGGTTTTTGTTTAGTCTTCTTGATACTTTAGCATCAATGATTCTGAAATTTTTAGGCACATTTATAGGAAAATCTTTTTTTGCTTTTAATTGTATTTTTTCTTTGATATCTGTTTTTGACATACCATCATTCCATTAATAGAGATTTATGATTTTTTTTCTTCTTGAACACTTACTCAATAATTGTGTCAGTTAAAAAATTGCTTATTAGATATATAGATTTTTGTTTAGAACAATATAAAGAAAATTCAGTTGAGCGTTAAAAGTCATATGGTCGAATCAATGTCCTGTAGGCTTCTTTTCAAATGACGCCTATATGAGGCGAAGGTTTGTGGTCGTTATTCCTGGAAGATAATATTTGTTCGATTTCCAACCTTCTGTATACATCTGGTTCAAACTGTGCTTCTTTCAATAAGTTATTGGGTAATAAGTAATAGCTAAAAAACGTAACTCTAATTCTTGCAGACATCAAAAAAGTAAAACAATAATCCTAACCATAAAATATTTAGATATATAAACAATAAAAGATTTGCTTGTATTAAATCACTTTTTAAGGTGTAAAGATGGGGATTGAAAATAGGTACAGAGGGTTTGAGTTGGCTTCTCTTGAAAAAGAACTACTCTTTAATAGAGAGAATATAGGTTTTGTTAAAATAAATAAGAGAACTAAAAGCTTTTTTCAGTTAACTGCCTCACCTTTTCTAGAAAATAAAAAAGAGGAAATCTTTGTTCCTTTAAATTGTCCCATGCCTCCAGATGGTAAACTCATAGAGGTTTCTGTTGCAAAGACCGAAGATCAGATATTTGGGAAAATAAATAATTTATCTAAAATTATCATAAAGTATATCGACTCATGGAAGGAAATGGATTCCTCACAATTTGCAAAGAAATCCAATCTAATTCGACCACAAGAATTTGTTGATTTTTTTTCAAAGCAGTATAAAAGTCAGTTTGGTATGATTGAAGATATAGCAGAATGTACAGCTTTGTATGCTTTAGGTTCCCCTCAATTATTTGATGAAAAAGGAGGGTTAAGTGCTTCTGTTATAGGTAAAAGTGGTCAATGGGATGGTTTCTATAGATCAATGGCATTCATTCCCCGAGATTTTAGAAAAATATCATCACGAAATCAATACCAAATGTCTAAAGCTGAAAAACCAATACATTCTAACGAAAGTATTGAAATTTCTTGTGCATTTCATGAGCCAAAAGAGACGCGTGTACACGTTGCACTTCCTTATGAACCTGAAATACGTCCTGAACGAGACGAGTGGTATAAAAATGATGTCCCATTAATGAGGGGGTTTTTGATAAACTCTTTATTGATTGAACCAGAAATCCCAGATACATTAGAGAAAAAAGTAACTGATGCGCTTTATGCTATTGATTGGGAATACAAAAAAAGCAAAGAGGTAGCCTATAAACAAGATTTAGGTTCAGCAATACCTAGACTTTGTCGTTCAATTGCGAGGCTTGAAAGAGGAGACACAGTAGACAATAAAAATGTTAATGAAATAGTTGATTTATGGGTGGACATGCACAGAAAAGCTCAAAAAATTGGTGCTACAAGATCATTGAACACAAAAATAGCTGATATAAGTGTCAGAGGAAGAGTTTTATTCAGGAAGCTAGAGGATGTCTACGGTTTTGACACCTTTTTTGATGTAAAAGAAGCACAAAAAGAAATTACTTTATCCCAAATTGATTTTGAAGATGTATTTAAAGAATTGAGAATAAATGGATATATCTATCGTTCAAACAAAGGTCTTTTTAAATTAATAGATATTTAAAGTTTTATGCCTAATTACCTCAGAAATTAATTCCATTGATTTAACGATTCTCTCACGTGCTTGTTTATAGTGAATGATTTATCTCCTTTTCTTTTTTCTTCATATAATGCTATGTACCCTTTGAGAAACTCTATTTTTTCATTGAACACGCTTGAAAGAGAGGGTGCAGGTGCTTGCTTAACTCTTACGTCCAATTTCTTTTCTTTCAAACACATCTTTAGTTCTAACCATGATTCTTGTGCATGAATAAAATTAGACCACAGCAGTGTGGTACAAGCTCAAGAAATTATCTGCCTCGATATCATCCTCAAACATTCTTTCCAATAGACGCTTATTGTTAACGAGCAACTTCATCAATAATCCAGAGGAAGAATTAGAATGAACCATTTGAATTACATCTTTAAAGGACAGATCACTCTTAGACAAATCATCTAATACTTCCCTGAAGTCATCACTGCTGTCAATGAAAACATCGAATATTCCTTTTTGATATAATTCAGGTTTCAAAACAATGAGATTAAATTCATTCAAAATCTCTTGCTTTAACCTCAAAGAAGGTGGGCAAGATAAATCTAAATACAACATAGTGTTTTGAACCTTAAGAGGAAACAGCTTTCTCACATGATCATATGCCGGTAGATTTGTTTTTTTGAGTTTTGAAATGAAAGAACACATGTCTTTAATTCTATTCATTCTAAAAAGGCTGTATTCGATTTCAGGGAGAACATTAAGTGTCAATGAAGGATAAATCTCAGGATCTTCGTTTTTACCTGTAGCAACAAATGAAAGGTACAGGGTTAGCTCATAGATATGTTTTAATTTTATTTTAAGAGAAGTGCCTTCAATAATTCTTAGTTTGTTGTAGGAGAGTTCGTTGTAATATTCATCAAGTATTTTGTGCCTGTACTCTACATATTTTTCATAATCATTAATTCCACTGGTTTCAAAGTGATTTATACATGAAGGACAATATGAGTCAAAAGAAATGCTTTCAACAATCCCTTTCTCAAAAAAGCGTGGCTTAGAAATGATATCAATAAATGCTATATGAATGAGTTTTGCTAAAAAAGCACTATTTTTTGTCTTTTGTTGATCACCAAAGAACGAGAGTTCAAAAGAATCCCACTCACCATTAAGGAATTCATATAAAGCAAGTGGCGAACTTTGAATCAAAACCAATATGGGTAATATCAATTTTTCATATTGAAAAACAGAATAGTGTTCTTTTAAAGTATTGCTATAATTATTAAGTATATATTGATTTTCTATTTCTTTTATATTTTTTAATTCATCAAGTTTTTCAAGTCTAAATTTAAATCTTGATTCAATTAAATTTAATCTATCGACCAAAAACTCATCTATATTTTGTTGTTTGACAGAATTGAATTGTTCATTAATTAACTCGTTTAATTCGTCTAAATCTTTCTTAATGATATTATAGAGGGAAAGAGTCTTGTCTTGAAGTTGATTTGCTTCAATTTTATTTTTGTAATAATGAATCTTTTCTATTAAATCATTAAAAGGTAAGTCATTACGACTTATAATAGCTATTTTATTTTGATTTAAATTTTGAACTATTTCTATTTGTATTTCTTCCAATTGTGAAATAGATGTGTTAAGTTCCAATATCAGGCTTCTTGGTAATGACTTAAGTTTTTCATAAGCATCACCATAATATGTATAGCAAAAGATATCGAGATTTAATTTTTTTATTTTTTCAATTTTCTCAATTTCACTTATGGAATCATTAAAAACTGGTAGCTTTAAAGGAAAGGGTGAGATCAGATCAATAAATGCATAGTGCATATTAGGATAGTTACTAGTGTAATATCTGGACTTGGATAAATTGTAAAAATCGTATTCTTTGAAATAATATTGCATCTCATCAAAATTAGGATCATTCAGGTCTTGATAGAATGAATCGCAAAAATCTTTAATTTGACCTATGTACTGAGATTCATTTTTCTTGTTGTCTTTCTCATAGCTTCCAATTGATTCCTCAATGTTTTGAGTAAAATTGCTCGCCATTTCATGATAATCTGAATATCTGTCATTCCTCGCAAAAATGTTAATTATGCTCTGTGCATCATTTATGTTCCAATCTAGTGCGTAAAATGTCCGGTATATGTTTACATCTTTTTCGTACAGAACTTCTCTTACAAGAGATTCATTTAAATTGTAGGTGAAATAGTAATTATCTAGAAGTCTCTGAGCTTTAGAGTAAGGCAGTTGTTCTATTATCAGTTTTACAAGCTTTCTAATAGTCAAGAGATCTGACTTAAGCGAATAAAAATTACTTTTACCACCTCTTTTATGTGTATAATTGTGCTTGGCAACTTCAAGTATTGACATCTTAGAGAACATCTTGCATGCATCACCAGCTGTTGGCCTAGAAATATCAATTTCTTTTGCGATACTGCTAGGATATGTAGAAAACAGATTTCGGTTTTCAGATGTGAGCTTATTGTCTTTTTGAAGAACCAACTCAATCATTTTGCTTTCAGTCACTATGAAATATTCAAGTACTTTCCACTCAGCATCTGATAGTTTTTCTTCCGTCATTTGAATCCCACTTAATTATAAATGTTGTAAGGCATTTTCAATTACACTTTACAAAATGAATTTTACTTTACTTAACTCTTTTGAAAGGTTTTTATTATTGCTCGCATAAACAAGTGCCTGTAAGAAGAAAAGGAGGTGAGCAATGAATGAGCAAACAATCTGATCAAGATAACCATGCGAACCAGTGCAATCCAAACAATGATGCTTACTGGCAGAGCCGTGGAGAAGATGAAAGACCATCTGAATGGGAATCCAAAGATGAAGAATAAATTGTGAACAAGGTGGAATGAATTTAAAATAAAAAATGGAGGTTGAAATATGTCAAAGGGATCAATGAACCAAAAAGCTGCTTCAAGAATACAGGCTCATGCAGATAAAACAGGTACTAACCAGGGATTTAAATCTCGTGCCCAATCTGCAGCCTCAAAGAACAAAAAATGAGTTGGGGGAACTTTTCCCCTGTTTATTATCAAAAAGGAGCTAAATATGTATACAGTATTCATAAAAACAGCTGATTTAAACATGTTAATTGATGTGGACAAGATTGAAAGAATAATGTATGGAGACAATGAAATATTTGCATTCAATATATATGAGGAAAGATGTCCAATCTATCGTGGAAAAGCAGTCAATGGTGACAAAGCAATAGTTGAAATTGTAAGCATGATTCACTCGGCTAAAATGCATTCTGAAAATACGAAACAGGCCATAATAATGGATTTCTCAAAAGACCTTGATGACCCAAAAATAACTATTCCTATGCCAAAAGATGTACAACGCTTTACACGTGTTTATTAACACGTTTTTTTGTCTATGATTAATCTTGCTATTTATTAAAACACACTCAGCTTTTTCAGATAGTAATGTAATTGTGATTTTATTTCCTGAATCACCTGGCTTGATCCAATTTCTTTGATAGATTCAAAGAGAGAAGTATCCGACGTAAAAAAGTTTTATTACAATGAATGAATATAAAATGTATGAAAGGGGCTGTCGCAAGAGCAGCCACATTTTCTGCAAGGGTGATTTCGAGCGCGAACAGGAAGTCGCCCTTGCTTATCAGCAATACTACTGTAGCAACTTCTTTTGTGTCAGGGCTTAGTGAATATTCAATAGATAATGTTATACTTGTTCTAATTATTATGGATTTAAGGTGTTGAAAAAACTAGACCTTGGAAAGAATCTGCCCATAGGCGTGTTCTGCTTTAGAAACTGGTACAGTTTATTAAAGCTTGATTTTAGTAACTGATACCATAATTCATCTGTAACTGCACGTCATATTTCAAATTGGATTACCGCTGCATAAGGACGCGCCTGAAAGAGGCGGAGGTTGTATGTTATTGAAGTCAATGTTGATATTTACTTCTTCTGATGCTTGCATCAGTAAAATCAAAGGCAATATGGGTCAATCGCCTACTTTATAATTCTCAATATTATTATACATTTAGGTCATATATAACTCGTATTTGTCTAAGTCTCTTGAAAACAGACTTTCACATAATTCACTACAGTTTTCTTTAAATTTACTGTATTTTCGTTTAAAATGGTGATGTTTTATCATTTCGCTCCAAGTTTCAGAATAAACTTGTTTCAAGATGAAAAATAAAAAAGCTTCTGGTGTTAATAACTTGTCAACTGTTAACCTAATTGAATTTAAAAAACCGATGTGTATATGAGAAGCTCCATGGATACCATTCACATATCCATTTTCAGCATAATCATACCTTAAATATAGTATACTCTCTTTTATTGGTGCATTTATTGCTGACAGGAAATATTCATTCTCTTTAGAGTCGCCGACATCTGCGTAGTCATACCCGTATTCTTCTTTTATGAATTTTTTATATTCAAAGATATCATACGGAAATTGAAAATAACAATATCTAAGAGATAATTTTGAATTTTTATCTAATGTACATTGAAATTGAAAAAAGGAATCATCAGATAATAGGAATGTATAATTTAGATTGTCAATTTCATCCAAGTAACTAGTAACTAAATCATCTCTTGATTTTATTCTATTAAATTTGGTTTTTATAGGCTTATGCATATATGCATAACTTTTCAGTAGAGGAGTCATTGACAAAATATTTTTTGACTCTTCTATGTTTCTTTTGAAATTAGATGGATTCATTTTTTAACCTTTGAATCCGTTTGTTCTTTTTCTAGAAGAACTTTCAATAGTTCTTCTTTATCAATGCCTAATTCTTGGGAGGATTCCTCCAACTTTCTAAAAATATCGTTTAATTTGGCCTGTTCATGCTCTAAGTCTCGTTGGAACGTTTCCAATTTTGATAAGTCTGGCATAATGAAATTCAATTCAAAATTGTTATTTACAATTTTATTCATTTCATTATAGAACTCTTTAGCAGGTGCCCCTATGCCTGTAATATCAACCCAAGCTTTTGCTCTAGTTATTGAAGTGAATATTTTATTTCTTGCTATTCTAGAATCTTTATTTTTGAATATAGCATCAATCCCTACAATAAATACATGAGCTGCTTCATTTCCTTTTGCACGGTATACTGTACTCAAAGTAATTTCGCCTTCATTAAAAAATTGAGTATTATAAGTGGGTAGCTGTAGCAAATTAAACGTACTTACTGATTGATCATATAAAAGAGAAGAGATAGTATTGAAATAAGCACGTGCATGTCTATCATCAAGAGAAATTACCATGATGTCTTCTGGTTTTAATCCCTCTTTTAAATCATCTAATATTTGTTTAACTACATAGGTACACTCTTCTTCAAAACTTTCAAAGTAATCCCATTTCATCGGATTTTGAGAGGCATCAATTAAAGTATTTTTGAGTAATGGGCTATTTCTTTCGGGACGTACTATTTTCATAACGTCTCCTTTATTGTATTCTCCTGAAACGACATCAAATCCCCAATCAATCCACAACTCTTTACTTTCAGGTAATTGAACTATGTTTGAATAAATTCCCATACCTAGTGCAAATGCACTAACAAGCACCTTTCGAGGATTTCTATAACATTTATGTAAAACCAAATCTTGATCTTTTTCAGCATCGTGAGAGAAATCAATATATGGAGTACCATCTGCCTTTTTACCAAATGTTTTTATGGGATTTTGCAGGCTGGTATTCAAAATATTTTGACATTCGTCATATGCCCATATTACTCGGTTATTTCTTACAATCTTTCTGCACAATCTATAAAAATGAATGGGGAAATCTTGTGCTTCATCAATTAGAATATAATCATACATCTCATCCAAGTTTTCCTCAGCGATTAACTTGCATACTTCATTAAAAGGATCACGATAAAGCCTGTTAGCATCCGTGAATGATTTTGGCACATAACCATTTTTTATACAAGTATTGTAATAAACGCCATCTAAGTTTCTTCCTCCCCATGCATGCATAATATGAATTTTATCCCAATTAGGGTCAAAGAGAGAAAATTGTCGGTAAAAAAGAGTGATTAGATTTTTCACATATCCGCGTAGATTTTTTGTATAGTATGTGAAAACAATTTCTGCATTTGGTTCAGTCAAATGAATTTGAGCAGCTTTCATTGCTAAAATAATTGTTTTTCCAGAACCGGCTAATCCTCTTATTCGTTGAGGACCATCTATGATTCTAAATCCTGCTCTTTTTTGTTCATTATCAAATGTTGATATTGAAGCTTCTATCTGCTCAATAATCTGTCCTTTTGTTAATGGAGTAGTTGAAGATATACCCTCTTTCTTTTTAGTTAAACATTTAGACCCTTCCAAGATAGAAATAATCTCTGTGAAACTATCGTTATCAATTGTTTCTGAATTATCTCTAATGATTAGTCGAAGTGAATCTAGATCACTTACGATGGATACTTCATCCCATTCAAAATCAATATTTAGTTTTTTGTAGTCATCATTACTAAAGAATAACACCGGTTTTATGCTAAACTTTAGTTCTCTTACATTCTTTCTTAAAGTCCTACTTTTAACTAACTTTGAATAAATATTAGAATAAATGTCTTCTAATTCATCAGTCGATTCTGTAATAATATCAGTATTAAGTGTTCTTTCAGAATTACCTAAACATTTGAATATGAAAATACCATACTTTGCAGATATTAAAAACAAATCCATCTCAAGTAATTTTGCTTCATCATTCAAATGAACTGGAAAATTAAAATATACGTGAGTATCATCTATGTGATAGTCATTATCCAATTCTTTCAACAATTCTATTAATATTTTTGTGCTTGGATACCGATTTAAAATACGCTCACTATAAAAAAAATCCATAGTCTTTTGGATGTCTTTAAAATTTAAAAATGTTTCTAAACTTCCAATGTTCTTTGTGCTTTCAATCCCCAATACATGTTATTTCATTCATTGAGTCTATTACTTCCTGGAACTTTACCAGTTTAGTGATGTAAGTAGGTGGAAGTAGATTAGAACGCTTGCTCAGTGTCTGTCTTAACTTTATAAAGCAAGGCCATAGCTCTTCAAGAACAAGTCTGAGCTTAATAACATTGCTATAATCTTCTGATCATAGGAGCAAGTACATTTTTTAAACGATATCTAATCCCATGTATATCCTTGTAGATTAGAGAGAATAAATTGTATTTTGTGAAGACTTTAACAACTGTGAGGTAACGCTTCAATTTTCTAAGTACTTAATTTATATTGTGATCTTTTAACTAAATATGGATTGGCATTGTAACAATCTCAAACTTAAACATACTTATAGCATGATATTATTTAACTCCCCCACAATTCTCCTATACTCCTCTTTCGACTGCTGTACTTTATTAAGATAGTGAGCACTTCCTACTGTAGCAGGAGCTCTCCCTTGTATAAAATCAGCTAAACTCTCAGTAACTCCTTCTTTAATCATCAAGTTAAGATGCCATTTACGGATGGTTTTTGCGCATACACGATTGTGCCTTATTCTCTTGGCGTAATAATCGTATCCATAAACTTTGTCTATACTCTTCAACGTGCTAATGAAGTCTGAGGGGAAATATATCTGAAAAGTCTTCTTTGTCCCTGATGAGAAAGCTGCCGATGGATAATGTGCTACCTCTCCATCTACAACGATATTACGTTCATCAAAGGTTTTTAGCATCTTGTGAATATGAGATAGACGATTTCCAGAATATATCAGTAGCTTATAGATAGGTTTCAAATCCTCAGGATAACTTTCATAAGCCTCTTGAATCTCCTCATCAGTGACATAGACTTCAAAGACATTGGATTTCTTTATTTTGACATAGCGTCTCCATTTCTGAATAGTATATCCACATACATCATCAATGTCTTCATCTTCGAAGTAGTTCAGTAAATTACGAAGTCCGCGTTCTTCTTTATCTCTCAGATCGAGCTTCCTAAAGTCCTGTGGTTTCTGAACAGATTCAGTAGAAAAGAACCGTTTAAGGGCGTTATAATAATCTCTCTTTGTGGTCTTAGAAACGTCTTTAGCGTTCAACCAATCCTTGAAAGATTCATGATGGTGGGCCCATAGATCGTTCAATAAAACAGCTTGCAATGTCTCCGTGGCATACGGTGGCTCTTGGCCTTGATATTCGGGGGTACGTTCCCCGGAAACGCTATCAATGTACCCCTTTACACGGCGGGGGTCATGAGTTCGAATCTCATCGGGCCCACCAAAATTATCTATTTCTCTTGTAGTTTGTTTTTGTAGACTTCCAATATTTTTTCTAGCATAGTGGTGCTGAGCAGAGCTTAGCAACTCTCAAGTTTACATCTTATTTTGCTTGTTCAAATTCTTAAAAGGCAGAAGTCAGGCATTTAAGCAAGGTATATTGAGTATATCTTATTCTGAATGAACGAAAATTAAATTTTTCTAGATGTACTTTGCACTATATAATATGAATGCTGAAATGGATAGCTTTTTACACTCCATGTTTATGGAGGGAAAGAATAGAATTGTGGGATGAGTGTGTAAAGAAAAGATAGATTGTACTCTATAGAAATCCTATCAAAATAAAACATTTAAGGATATATTGATTATTTGTATATTTTACGAGGCTATCCTGAAACGAACGAATTACTTAAAATAGAAAAGCTCATCATCTCCTTGTATGAGATGTGAGCAAAAATGCATAAGGTTCTAAATCTATGAACTGACACCATTAGTAATTGACTGATTATTACTTGCAATATTACAGCTATCTTCTCTAGGTTCCTCTTCTTTAATGTTAGACAAGATCCAATTTTTATTCTTGTAGAAGTTGTCTGTACCTGTTCCATCTTTTAGAATGCATCCATGTAGAGAATCCTTTTGTGTGATTTTATCCCACAATTTTTCATAATAGTTAGAATATATTCCGACTATGTTTTTGTTTTCAAAGTAAAGGCATTCTTTGAATTGGCCTCTATTACGAGGAACACGGTTTAAAAGAGGATTTAGTATAAACATCTTGTTTTCATCAATTATTTGGCAACTGACAACTGAAAATGGAAATATATCTTCAATGTCATCTATTCTAATGTATGCTAAATGAAGATTCTGATATGCATCTGTATCCATAATGAGTTTTTCTACCCATTCCAGTTTATCTTTAGTAGGGATACTAATGATTCTTTTGAAATCAATTGCAGGATGAGTTTGGATATGTTCCAATACACTATCAAAATAATTTACTCGATCTTTATCACTAAATTTAGGTGAAGTTGGAGCCCATTGATCCAAATGAGTCACCCATACTCTAGTAGAAGATGTGATTACGCTTGCATTTAAGAGATGATAAAAGTCTTCTTGATTATTTATAGGTTTGATAACTGCAGGAGTCCCGCTCTTTAAAAGATCAACATCATCTGCTATTCTATTTATTTTTTCAGTGTTTTCCTTTAAAACAGTAATTTCATTTGAAATCTGAGTTACTTTATCACATGTTAAATCATTTTTTTTAGCATTAGCAATTAGAAATGTCGATAGTGAAACTAATAAATACAGCAATATGTCTATTTTGTTAATTTCTATGCCTTCTATTTTATTAGGTAGTAAATAGAGAACTATACAAATGGCTGTAACTACTATCGAAACATAGGATAAAATATCATATTTACCAAACTTTATTTCACCTATACGCATCATTGATTCCTTCTTTGAAGTTTACATAAAATATTGATAATGATGAAGGTAAAAAACATATTAGTATTTAGACTTATTTACATTATCTTCAAATAAATACTGTAGTTTATTTAAATAATTCTAGATAAAAACAGTCATAAGTATCTCATATATTCAATATAGTTTTAATTAAATACCTTCCAAAAATGTATCATATTAAAAAAAGCAACATACAGTTATACGCAGCACATTCAAAGCAGTACACTTTTTTCTGCATTATGTTGTCCTCCTCAATCCTTTGCACCAAGTATAATTCGAACATTAATATTTTGTAAGTCACTAAGCCAATATATCGTCAAACCTTTTCACAAGTTTACTATACGCTTCCTTGGCCCGTACAACCTTATTCAAATAATACGCACTGCCACTGCCACAGGTGCTCTGCCTTGGATAAAGTCAGCGATACTCTCTGGTATACCTTCGGATATCATAAGGTTCAGGTACCATTTGCATATGATTTTTGCAGTGACACGTCTATATCTCAAGTGTACCATGTAGTGATTGTAGGTATATACAAACCAGCAGTCATTAATAAAAAACTCATAACCTTAGCCAGTTCATACTAAATCGAATCGCTTCCCCTTAGTCCAGAGGTCGTCGAATTTAGCCTTGAAACGTCTTGTATATGACTCATCATGAATTTGTGTCATACCGAGACTCGTACCCGTATCGACCTGATCTTCAATATCAAGCAAGAGAGTTTTTGAATCAAAGATTACAAAATCATGCTTTGTTTCCAGAATTCTTATTTCCATGAATTTCTGAACATTACTTTTGATTGATTCGTCTTCTATTGAAGTAACAATTTCTTTTATTGACGGTAACAGTTGGGAATGGGAATCCAGAATTTTAACATGAATGCCACGCTGTGCCAGATTTAAGTAAGCCTTGCTGAATACTGACATTGAGTCATCATATTGTTCTGATACTCCGGGCTTATACTTACTGGGAGTAACAACACATATTTCATGCTCAATATCCTCAAAAAATGAATTAACTGTTTCTTTTAGTTCATCATCATTGAACTTGTCAGGCCAGAATATTGTTTCAACATGGTTTGGAGAATCGCCACTTGAAAGTTGCCTTTCAATTTCAGCAAATGCTTCCCTGAGTAGTTTGAGCTCACTGAGTGCTTCTTCTTCTTTTCTTTTGTACATAAGTTCAAAAGCAATTTTCGTATCAACAGTCCTGTATTTTCGTGGCCTTGAAGGTTTGATCTCCACAAGGCCATATTTGTTTAAATCACTCAAAACCTCATAGATTTTTCCAATAGGAACCCTTGACAACTGTGATAATTTACTTGCTTCCAGCTCTCCTTTTTTTAAAAGCGTCCAGTAAACGGTTCTTTCATATTTATTTAAACCGATATTTGCAAGTAACTTTTCATCCATCTTTTCACTACTTTTTAGTTTATCGTAAAGTAAAATTGTTATCTATTCTGCGTGGTATTAAGAAACACTGCTTGAACATATAAATTTGTAAGTATCAATGTAAATATCGATCCAATTATCAAAAAATCATATTGGCTTTATTGCATATTTATATCAAGTAAAATAAATGATGAATATAGGTGCAAAAATGGAATCCACAATTTTTGAGATATTTGATGGTTTACCCAGACAGGGTCCCGGTAGTAACGAATGTACTGAAAAAGCGTTTAATATGATTTCTTCCCTTCCTGCAGGTGCTAAGATCCTTGATATTGGATGTGGTGTCGGTATGCAGACAATACATCTTGCCAGTATCTGCAAGGACTGTCATGTCACTGCAACTGATATTTACCAGCCATTTTTAGATAAACTGATGGAAAATGCAGCTGAAGCTGGAGTTGATGACAGGATAACCACAGTTTGTGCATCCATGGATAACCTGCCATTTGAAACAGGAGAATTCGACGTAATCTGGGCAGAAGGCTCCATCTTTATCCTTGGTTTTGAAAAAGGAATCAGCTACTGGAAACAGTTCTTGAAAAAAGGTGGCTATATGGCAGTGACAGAGAACACATGGTTCACAGACGAACCTTCTGAGGAAGTTGTTGAATTCTGGCAGGAAATATATCCCGGTATCATGAATATACCTGATACTGAAAAAGTTATCAAGGCAGTAGGATATGATGTCATTGATCACTTTAAACTTCCAGTTTCTGTCTGGTATGAGTTTTATGACAATCTGGAAAAAAGAGTTGATGAAATCAGTGATAAGTACAAAGGAAACACTGAGGCAGAAATGATACTTGAGTTTAACAAAAGGGAGATAAAACTCTTTAGAGAACGTCCTGATGAATATGGGTATGCGTTCTATATTTTTCAGAAGAACAAACTCTAATAGCGTATATGTGGAGTGACTTGCTCATAAAAAGCAGGTCATATCCGAATACAAATTATTTTTGAAATAAACACATTGTCGTTTTAAACTATTTCCATAATATCTGACCTTTCCCCAACATGAGAATACAAGCTGAACTATTAATTCGGCATTCACCAGAAACACACAGAATAAATCTTTCACTCTCTCCAATGTTCTGGCTTATTCAAGGCATCTGCACAAACAACTCTTCCCTTAATTCCATCAACAGATTCTGAGCTTAAAGGATAGATCATCCATGCACCCGCATGCTCTTCGGGAATTGGATAAGGCGCTGCAAAGCCCATACTCCCGGCATTCTGCTTAAATCCATATTTTGGATAATAACTTTCATGTCCGAGAACAAATATCATTTCAGCGCCAATTTCTTTCAATTTCTTCACACCTTCATTAACTAACATTCCACCTATTCCTTGTTTTTGATGTTGCGGTTTTATTGCAAGAGGTGCAAGGAGGTATATTAACGGGGCTGTTCTTCCATCTAGAGTTGCTTTTGTAAATAGAATATGTCCAACCGCTTCATTGTTTTTGAAAGCCAACAACGATAAAACTGGTGCTGCACTTTTGTCTTCAAGAAGTTCAGATACTAAGATTGCCTCTTTCTCATAACCGAATGCTTCTTTTTCTACGCGCATTACATCATCAAAATCAGATTTTCTTGCTTCCCTAATATGGATATCCTCTTTCATTTTTATCATTTGGAACAAATGCATGATTAATATAAAAGCTATCCAGCTTTCTTCTGGGTGATTTGATTCTTGATTCAAAAATAATATTCCCAAATTAATAGAAGAGGTGCTCAAGCACCCTCTTCTTCTCCTACCGGTTCCCGACCAGTCCACAGAATGTCAGGACCTTCGGTCCAATAAACTGGCTTCTCATTGCGAAGCATATCTATTATTAACATTGCGCGTGTGGGTTCAAGATCCTTGTAACTATCCCATGTCCCATCAGTAAAATACACGTTTATTCTCGTTGTTCCATTTCTATAGTGAAGTACAGCATACTTTTCGACTTGCTTTTTAACTGCCATCAAAAACCTCTCAAGTGTTTAATTAATAAAGTTACACTTCTATTCACATGGTATTATATATTAATATGTGTGCTCTAATGCCATTGATTTTTGTTGATAAGGCTATCAAGCAATTTTAAAATTGTATTTTTAAAAATATTTCATCCAAAATTTTTTCTACAAAGCATGATCATTATACGTTACACATAACAATTAATATCTTAATGAATAATATTATCTATTAGTCAAATTTTACTTTAATAAAATGGGAACGGGGTAGAAATATGCAACTTTTAAGTGTCCAATATCAACTATGCACACAATGCAAAATTCCATTGAAACGCCTGAATATTCAATCAAATATTCTCTACTACTGTCCAAAATGCGGAAGGCAAACATCCACACAATGCCTATAATTCTAAGAGATTAATTCTTTCTTCAGTTTGCAGACATCTTTATGCAAATTATTTTTGTTCATTTTACAAACCTAAAAATAATATACAAAACAAGCATTCTGTGAATCTGGAAATAACCGGAGAAACAAAATGATGCCTGTTGAAAATCTTGCAAACCTTTTTGGGCTTTTATCTGCACTGTCATGGGGTGCGGGAGATTTTGTAGGTGGGTGTGCTACCAGGCGGACAAACGCTTATTCTGCTGTAATTGCCACACAGATAACGGGAATAATTATGTTTCCAGTCCTTGCACTGGCGTTTTCTGAAAGCCTGCCTTCACTTAACAATCTTATGTGGGGTGGCCTTGCAGGATTTTTCGGAGCTACAGGACTTATTTTACTCTATATGAGCATGGCCAGAGGTAAAATGAGCATCGTTGCAACGCTGGCTGCAGTAATAGCTATAATCATACCTGTTATATATTCAGCTATAAATGAAGGTCTTCCTGACACTTTAAAAATCGCAGGCTTTCTTTTTGCACTCATTGGTATATGGTTCATTGTCAGAATGAATTCAGGATTGGATTTAAAAACAAAAGATTTGGAACATATAGCAATTGCAGGTACACTATTTGGACTGTTCTTTATTTCAATAGATAAATTCAGTTCAACCGGAATTTACTGGCCACTGACGTTTTCAAGAATTACAGCTCTCATTATGCTGGCTGTGTTCATGCTATCAACAAAAAAAGTCAGCAAACCAGCTTCACATGGAATTCTCTTAGTTATCCTTGCAGGAATATTCAACACAGGAGGTGTTGTCCTGTTTGCCCTTGCTTCTGTAGCAGGAAGGCTGGATGTTGCCACGATTCTGTCATCACTAAGTCCTGGAGTTACGGTGCTTTTGGCATGTGTAATATTAAAAGAGAGACTTGTCCCACGTCAATGGCTAGGTATAATGGCTTCTCTTGCTGCTATTGCTCTTATATCAATGTGATAGTTTAACAGATTAGGTCCTAAAAGACTATTGTTAATCATTTTCAGGTCCAATAGGAATAGAAAAACTAAAGGTACTTCCTTTGCCTGGTTTACTCTTAAGGCTGAGCGTTCCGCCATGTATTTCGACATATCTTTTCACAATTGCAAGACCAAGCCCGGTTCCTTCAAATTCTCTTGTCAGGAAACTATTGACCTGCCTGAAAGGTTCAAATAATTTCTCCTGATCTTTTTCCGAAATACCAATGCCTGTATCTGAGACATCAATATCTAATGTTTCACTGTCATAATTGACCTTTATACTAACTCTTCCATTTTCAGGCGTGAATTTAATTGCATTTGAAAGAAGGTTGTACAGGATATCTTTGATCTTCTTCCTGTCTGCATGTATCTCACTATTCACTATCCTGATATCCTCAACAAGATCAATATTTTTGTTTTTTGCAAGTGGTTTCATTGAAGATATTGTTTCATCTATCATTTCATCAATATTGAATATCTCACGCTCAAGTTTCATCTTTCCAGCTTCTACCTTGGAAAGATCAAGTATATCGTTTATAAGATCAATAAGATGTTTACTGCTTCGCATTATATTGGATACATAGCTTGCCTGTTTATCATTAAGCTCTCCCTGTACCCTTTCATTTAACATTTGGGAAAATCCGAAAATAGAATTAAGAGGTGTACGAAGTTCGTGGCTCATATTTGCAAGGAACTCGGATTTTGTCTGGTTGGCAGCTTCAGCATCCAGTTTTGCCTGTAGTAAAATATCTTCTGAATTTTTTCTTTCGGTTATATCCCTGCTGACACCAAGTACTCCTATGAGCTTTCCGTTGGTATCATACATAGGACTTTTGATAGTTTCCAGATATTCTTCCTGTCCGTCATATGCATAAATGACTTTTTCTTCAAATATTACAGGTCCACCAGCTTCTATTGCTTCTTTGTCCTTTTTAAAAAAATAGTCAGCTTTTTCTTTATCAACAAAATCATAATCGCTCTTTCCCACAATCTCAGATTCCCTTGAACCATAAAGACGCTCAAACTTGGTATTACAGGCAAGGAAAAAGCCTTCTGTATCTTTTAACCATATAAGGTCAGGAATAGTATCTACAAGTGTACGCAATTGACTTTCACTGGTCATTAAAGCGGAATTCGCGCTTTTAAGTTCGGTTATATCAATAGTAGTTGCCATAACCCTTTCAATACCATTAATTTTAACCTTGCTTAAACGAATATTTTCCCAGAATAAATCTCCGTTTGCTTTTATGTTAAGCCATTCAAATTCCTGTGGACCTTCAGTCGCAGCTTTGTGTATCAAATCCAGCGCTTCATTAAATGAATAAGGTGGTTCCATCCAGAATTCATTTGCTTTTAATTCATCAAGGGTTGAAAAACCATACATTTTAAGAGTTGTTGGATTTGCATCAATAATTTCCCCGGTTTCCTTGTCATGTATCAGTATTGAGATTGGCGAATCTACAAAAAAGGCTTTGTAGAGCTCTTCATTGTTTTGAATTTCGGAAATTTTTGAAGTTTCTTTGTCTCTCATGGTAATTCCCAATTGTTCCTGTAAGTGAATTTAAATTGGAATCGTAAACATGAACTTACTACCTTTCCCAACATCACTTTTAACACTAATCTCTCCGGAATGCATCTCGACATAATACTTAACAATTGCAAGTCCAAGTCCCGTTCCTCCATGTGTACGGTTATTTGATGAACTGACTTGCTTAAACGGATCAAAAATGGCGCTTTGTTGTTCCGGGGCAATACCAATACCATTATCAGATATAGATGTCTGGATTTTGTTATTTACAACTTTTGAATCCACCCACACTTTTCCGTATTCAGGCGTAAACTTAATGGCATTACTCAGGAGGTTGTACAAAATTTGTTTGATTTTAGTCTTATCTGCATTAACTTCAGTATTCCCTAATTCAATATTGGTTTTAAAATCGATATGTTTCTCTTTAATCAGAGGTTCCATTAAAACTGTTATTTCTTCAAGGACTTCAGGCATGTTCATTGGTTCTGGGTAGAATTCCATGTTACCTGATTCTATTTTTGAAACATCGAGTATATCATTAATAAGTTTTAGCAGGTGAGTACCACTGTTCAATATATTGGATACATAGTGGCTTTGTTTTTCATTCAGATCCCCAAAGATCTTATCATTCAGCACCTGGGAAAAACCAATAACAGAGTTAAGTGGTGTACGAAGCTCATGGCTCATATTGGCAATGAACTCTGACTTAATCTGGCTTGATTCTTCGGCCAGGGCTTTAGCTCTAAATAAAGCCATTTCAGTTTCTTTACGCTCAGTAATATCCCTGCACACTGAGAAAATTAGTATTTCTCCGTTTATGTTTTCCATACTGGAACTGATTTCCACATCAATAAAATCACCATCTTTCCGACGGATTGTTGTATCTAAGTATTGGGGTCTCTCTTCGAAATTCTTAAAGAAAGAATAAATCTCTTTACGTGTCCATTTGGCGTCCAGTTCCCATACATGCATCTTCAGAAGTTCATCTGGAGTGTATCCAGTCATCTCCGCATACTTTTTATTAGCTTCCAGTATTTTTCCATTTTTATTAAGGATAATTATACCGTCATTGGAATTTTCAATAAGCAAACGTCTTCTGGTAACTTCTTCTACAATCCTCCTTTCTGCTTCTTTTCTCTCTGTAATATCCTGTATCATTCCAACAACAACATTTCTTTCAGCAAAATATTCAGCAGCAGAGTGGATGTAACGAATTTCACCATCGGTCTTCCTTTTGATTTTAAACTCAATATCATAAGGAAGATTTTTGTGAATCAGATTTGTCATGGCTTTATCAAGCATTGGATGATATTCGGGCAGTGGCATTTCCCTGATATCTTCAACAGTATATTCCGTGTCATTATCAAGTCCGTATATTTTTCCTGCTTCCTCTGAAGCATCGACTTTTAGTGTGTTCAAATCAATTTCCCAGCTTCCGACATTACCAACACTTTGTGCAGTACGCAGTTGCATTCCTTTTCTTTGTAACTCCATCTCTGACATTTTACGTTCTGTGATGTCTGTTAAAAACAGAGTAAGTCCAATAACGTTTCCTTCTTCATCTTTGAGAGGACTGTAAACATTCTCGTACCATCTTCTTTCGAATAAATAGTACCCGTATTCTTCAATACTTGTGAAGGCTTCACCTGCAAGTACCCTGTCATAATTTTGTTTTGCTTTTTCTTTGTCAGAAGATTCTTTGATGTAATCAAGCATGCAGGCGCCAATATCAATTTCAACATTCCATATGTTTTTCATCGTCATTTGATGGTTCTTATTGAATGTAATATATCGATAGTTTTTATCAAGAGCAAATATGATAACCTCTTTAGGACTTTCTATAACTTCCTGCAAGATTTTTTGTGTCCGCCTGGAGTTCTGATCGGCTAGTTTTAGCTTTTCTTCAGACATTTTCCTTTCAGAAATATCCCTGCCAATACCTAGTACACCAATGAGTTTTCCAGTGGAATCATACATGGGACTTTTAATAGTTTCAAGATATTCTTTATGCCCATCATCAGCATAGGTGATAAGTTCTTCATTCACGGAAGGTTCACTGGCTTCTAAAGCAGCACTATCATTTTGTCTGAAAAAATCTGCAAGTTCTTTATCGATAAAATCATAATCAGTTTTTCCAATAATTTCTGCTTCTTTTGCACCAAAGAAACGTTCAAATTTTCGGTTGCACTTTAGGTAAATCCCTTCCGTATTCTTCAGCCATATCAGGTCCGGAATGGTATCAATCAGCGTCTGAAGCTGTCCTTCATTATTCAGTAATGCGATTTCTGCGTTCTTATGTTCAGTTATATCAATGGATGCTGCCATAACTCTTTGAATACCATTGATTATGAGAGGGCTCAACCGTACATAAAGCCAAAGAAATTCTCCGTCCTTCTTTTTGTGAAGCCACTCAAACTCCTGTGGTCCTTCTAAAAAAGCCTTCTGTATCATTATCCGGGCTTCAGTGAGTGAGTATGGTGACTCGTACCAGACATTATTCGCTTTTAATTCATCAAGTGATGAAAATCCAAAAGAAGTATAAGCTGCAGGATTTGCATCAATTATTTCTCCAGTGTCCTTATCGTGTATCACTGCGGAAATTGGTATTTCCGCGAAAAGATCCCTGTACTGTTCTTCACTTTTTTGAAGTTTTTCTACATATGCTTCTTCATATTCTTTAGTTTCTGTAATATCACGAATAATGGAACAGAGAAGATTTTTTTCTTCGATGGTGGTTGGGAATGTATTTACTTCAACATCTCGCATTTCACCGCTGGCAATCCGGTGTTTAAAGAAAAAGTGATTTTGTACCTCATCAATTGCCTTTTGAACTACTGCTGAGATTTCTTTAACCGGCAGTGAATTTATCCGGGAAATTTTCTTACTGGTGATTTCCTCAAAACTCCAGCCATAAAATTCACAGGCAGCATGGTTTGCATCAACGATATCAAGGTTATCAGGGTCAATAAGTAACATAATAACATGGGCGTTGTCAAATAATGCCTTATACCCTGTTTCCTTCCTTCCCACAGTTATCCCTCGTTATTCCTGATGAATTGGATTTATCAAAAGGAAAATCTATAATCTTATTTAATTGAAAGATTACCAATATTTATTACCAAATTACATGTGTCTATTATTATATAAATCACTGCTTATTTTTTGATGTTAATGAGTTTAAGATTTCTTCAATAATAGTCAAGGGACTAACTTTTATAACAAGCCATCAAGAAAAACAATGATTACTAATGACAGAAAGCAAATCTATGGGACTATGGTCAGCTACTTCAATTGGTGTTGGGGCCATGGTAGGTGCGGGAATATTCTCAATATTCGGAACAGCAACCCAGATATCCGGTAATGCAGTCTATATATCATTCATAATTGCCGGAGCAATTGCTTTGTTAAGTACTTATTCCTACGCAAAACTGGGAGTCAGATATCCGTCAGCAGGCGGTCCGGTTGAATTTCTGATTCATGGATTTGGTGACGGGATACTAACCGGAGCTTTGAATCTGTTATTGTGGACAGGGTATATATTCGGACTGGCATTATATGCAAAAGGATTTGCTCTTTATGCACTGACTTTAGTTCCAGTTGCTTCAACCGGTCTATGGACAAATATTTTTGCCACATTAATAATAGTCATTTTCACAGCCGTCAATTTTATCGGTGCAAAGGCTGTTGGAAAGTCAGAACTTTTTATAGTATCAATTAAAGTAGGTATACTTCTGCTTTTTGCAGTTTCCGGCCTCTTCTTCATAGAACCTTCCAATCTTTCAATTTCAGAATTCCCATCAACTTCAAATATCCTTTTTGGAGCTGGCATAGTATTTCTGGCATATCAGGGGTTCGGACTTATAACCAATGCAGCAGAAGACATGGTTGACCCTAAAAAGACACTTCCACGGGCATTGTACCTCAGTGTGATCATTGTGATTTGTATCTATGTGCTTGTGAGCATCACAGTTATCGGAAATCTGTCAATTTCCACAATATCAACAGCTAAAGATTACGCTCTGGCTGCTGCTGCACAACCTTTCCTGGGAAATTCAGGATTTACAATTATGGCAATTGCAGCTCTTTTTTCAACATCATCAGCCATCAATGCATCTCTGTATGGTGGAGCCAACGTAAGTTATCTTATTGCAAAAGAAGGTGAATTACCTGCTTTCTTTGAAAGGAAAGTGTGGAATAGAAGTACAGAAGGGCTTTTCATCACATCAGGTCTTGTAATTCTATGTATCAATCTTCTGAACCTGGAAGGAATAAGCATGATTGCAAGTGCATCTTTGCTTGTAATATATGTTGCAGTAAATGCTTCTCATCTGAGACTGGTAGCTGAAACCGGCGCAAAACGCTATCTTATAGGGGCATCTCTTCTTAGCAGCATAGTTTTTTTTGTGATACTGGTGTATTATGAAATATTAAATTCAATAACAACACTGGTGGTTTTTGCTTTTGTCCTTGCACTATGCTTTATAGTCGAATGGGCTTACAGGAACTATTCAAGCAGAATACTAAAAACAAGAACCAATGGCGGTAAAACTTATGAGTGATGATTCGTCAGCAAAAAGTATAGGACTACTTTCAGCCGTTTCAATAGGTGTTGGTGGAATGGTTGGCGGAGGAATCTTCGCAGTTCTCGGACTTGCCGTTAAACTTGGCGAAGGAGGAACACCTATTGCTTTTATGCTTGCAGGTCTGGTGGCACTAATAACATCTTACTCTTATGCAAAACTCTCAGTCCGCTATCCATCGGAGGGTGGAACAGTTGAGTTTCTTAACCAGGCATTTGGTTCAGGTATGATAACCGGAGGACTGAATGTACTGCTCTGGCTGAGTTATGTTGTTATGCTATCACTTTACGCTTATGCATTTGGCAGCTATGGTTCGACATTTTTCCCGGATTCCATGCAGTCAATTTCACGACATGTTCTTATTAGCGGAATTGTGATATTGATGACAGCAATCAATGTTATTGGTTCTAAAGTTGTAGGTAAATCAGAAGAATGGATTGTAGCATTTAAGGTTGCAATTCTTGCAATATTCATAGGTGGAGGACTCTGGAGTATAAGGGCACAACCTGTCCAGGTAACTTTAGGTTCAAACCCGCTTCAACTTGTAGCAGGCGGCATGATAATTTTTCTGGCATACGAAGGATTCGAACTAATAGCCAATACTGCAAATGATATCAAAAACCCTGAAAAAACTCTACCCCATGCTTACTATTCTGCTGTTCTATTTGTCATCCTGCTCTATGTCCTGATAGCATATGTGACAGTTTCAAGTGTTTCCACCGATACCATTGTTCAGGCACAGGATTATGCTCTTGCAGTTGCTGCCAAACCTTTCCTTGGAAGTTTTGGCTTCAACCTGATTGCGGTTGCAGCTCTTTTATCTACAACTTCTGCAATCAATGCCACATTATATGGTGCTTCACGGGTAAGCTATATTATTGCAAAAGATGGTGAACTGCCGGAAGTATTAGAGAAAAAAATATGGAATCGTCCTGTTGAAGGGTTACTGTTGACTTCAGCTATGACTCTGTTTGTGGCTAATCTCTTTGACCTTTCCAGCATTTCAATAATGGGCAGTGCAGGTTTCCTTTTGATATTCGGTGCAGTGAACGCTGCAAACGTTCGTCTTCATAAAAGAACCAAAGCTAAAAAATGGATATCAATTACCGGTATAGTTGCATGTGTCATAGCTTTACTTACACTTATCTGGTATGTGCTTACAAACTCTCCTGCAGATATCTATGTATTAATAGTCATGGTATTCCTTGCATTTGCAATTGAATATGCTTACAGAAAATATACAGGCAGGAAAATAAAGAAGATTCATTTCTTCTGAACAGGAAAAATTTAGTAATTACTGGATTTAGATGTTTAAATAATTAAATATTTAAAAATTGAGACCTTCAACTTTTGATTCAACAGGTATGACGAATTCAAAAGTGCTGCCTTTTCCGGGTTGACTCTTAACCCAGATTTTTCCTTTATGCATTTCCACATACTTTTTAACAATTGTAAGGCCAAGTCCGGTTCCACCCTGTTCTCTGATGTTATACTTGCTAAGTTGTTTGAATGGTTCAAAAAGCCGGTCAGTATTCTCACTGGAGATTCCAATTCCATTATCCTTAACACTGGTATGGATCATATCACCGACCTGTTTGACATTAATGCTTACTGTTCCTCCCTGTTCAGTGAACTTGATGGCATTTCCTATCAGGTTGTAAAGTATTTGCTTGAATTTAGTTCTGTCTGCATTCATTGTAAGGTCAGGCTCAACACTGACTTTGATTTTTATGTTCTTTCTTTCAGCAATAGGTATTATTGTGGCTCTTACTTCTTCAACCACATCGCCGACACAGAACGGACAACAACAAATTTCCATTTTCCCTGCTTCCATCTTCGAGAAATCAAGAATTGAATTTATAAGTCCCAGCAGGTGTTTTCCACTATTGGAAATGTGCTCAACATACTCTGATTGTTTATCATTCAGCTCACCTACTATTTCATGTGTAAGAATTTCAGAGAAGCCGATAATTGAGTTAAGAGGAGTTCTCAGTTCATGGCTCATGGTTGCCAGAAACTCGCTTTTACTTGTGCTTGCATCTTCTGCCATTTGTTTTGCATTAATCAGGGCTTCTTCTGCATTTTTCCTCTCAGTAATATCCCTGCACACACAGAAAATTAATTTTTCTTTTCCAAAGATTGCACCATTTCCACTTACTTCCACATCAATAAGAGTTCCATCCTTACGCCTCTGCCTTGTTTCATGGGTTACGCCAACTTCATCTGCAAGACTTATCATTTCTAATAACTGCTCACGGGTGTATTCTGTATCCCAGTCCCACATATATAGTGAAGTGATCTCTTCTTCCGTGTATCCCAGCATGCTGGCAAATTTTTTGTTTGCCTCAAACACTTTTCCATTGTGGTCAATAATAACAATCCCATCTGCAGACTGCTCAATCAGGATGCGTCTTTTCATAGCTTCCATTTCAAGACCTTTCTCAGCGAGTTTGCGATCACTTATATCCTGAAGAGAACCGGTTACTTTCACAACTTTGCCTTCACATATCTTAGGGTGGCCAGTAGTTCGCACCCATTTATGATTGCCTTTTGCACTAATAAGTTCAAGTTCAAGGTCGTAAGGTCTTCCTCTCTCAATAACATTTTTGATTGCTTCTTCAATGATTTCCCTTGAGCCTGGCGGGTAAAATGTAAATCCGAAATCAGTGTCAGTTGGGATTTCAGGATCAAGTTCGTGTATTTTTGCAACTTCAGGTGTCCATTTGCCTGTTCCTGATTCGACTTCAAATTCCCAGCCACCTATTTTTGCAATCTTGCACACATCATTCAGGAGTTCTTCGCTTTCTATAAGTTTATTCTTTGTTTTTGTTATGTCAATATGGTGCAAGAGAACGCCAGTAGGTGTTTCACTGGAAAGCGGATGAACTTTTAACAGGAACCATCCTATATTGCCATTGTACTTGTAGGAATATTCAGTCTTAAAAGAACTTTTCTTACCAGAGATGACTTTTTTAATCCCTGCTTCTATGATTTTTGTCTTTTCCTTACTGTTAATGTTAGGATTTTCACTACAAAATGCAAAAAAATCAGAACCTTCTTTGCATTGGCCGTCGGGTTCATGTTTCTCAGAAAAGTGCTTCCAGGCTTTATTAGTAAAAAATACTTTTCCATCCGGCGAAAGTATGATTACCCCGTCATCCCAGAGGTCTATTGATTTTGTATCGAAAACAAAATTTGATTTTTTATCATTTTTTGCAGGCATCATCAAGGCACCATTTAATTATGCCTTTTTTATAGAACTAATTGTTTATATTCTTTGTTAAAAAGTTCATCAAAATAGCAACAAAATCAAAATATTACGGAATATGCTATTAATTAATATTTTAAGCATCAACATTTATGTTTTCATATTCCGGCTCTTTTGGTATTGTGAAAGTAAAACTGCTTCCATCGCCCGGTTTGCTTTGGACACTTATACGACCTCCATGCATTTCTATGAATTTTTTAGTAATGGCCAGACCGAGGCCTGTTCCTTCAAGTTCATGATTCATGTACGGTTTTATCTGCTTAAAAGGCTGGAAAAGCTTATCCATATCAGCTGTGGAAATACCAATTCCTGTGTCCTGTATACTAATACTTATTAACCTGTCATCTGTACTGGCTTTTATTGTTACTTTTCCCTTTTCAGGAGTGAACTTAATTGCATTGCTTGCGAGGTTGTAGATTATTTCCTGTAATTTAGTCCTGTCAGCAATTATCGTTTCAGGCAGTGAATCTAATTCAAGCTCAAGATCCACCTCCTTTTTAATTGCCAGAGGTGTTAATGACATCTTTACTTCATTGATGGAGTCTAAAAGATAGAATTGTTCGTAGTTGAGTTCCATTCTGCCAGCTTCTATCTTTGAAAGATCCAGAATATCATTAATCACATTCAGAAGATGCTTCCCACTTTTAGAAATATAATCAATATACTCAGCCTGTGCTTCGTTTATTTTTCCAAAATCCTCTCCCTTCAGAATTTCTGAAAAACCAATTATGGAGTTCAGAGGTGTCCTTAGTTCATGGCTCATTGTTGCCAGAAATTCATTTTTGGTCAGACTTGCCTCCTCAGCAGTTATCTTTGCTTTCAAAAGCTCATCAGCATATCTTTTCTTTTCTGTTATATCCCTGCAGACACAAAAGACAAGTTTTTTTCCACTGTACGCCATGAGATTTGAATTTATTTCGATATTAAGGATAGTTCCATCTTTACACTTCTGTTTTGTCTCAAATAACAATCCTCTGAAATCAGAACAATGGATCATTTCCAGCAGTTGCTGCCGATTAAAATTAGCATCCCAGTCCCACACATACATTTTCTGGATTTCTTCGACGGTATATCCCAGCATTTCAGCAAAAGCACGATTTGTCTCAAAGACACTTCCATCCCCTTCCAGAATAACCATTCCATCCCTTGATTCTTCCATGAGAAGACGACGCCAGTGTATTTCCTCAGAAAGTGCATTCTCAGATTTCAGACGCTCAGAAATATCTTTAACAATGGCATAATTGTATTCTTTGCCATCATAAACCATATGATTGACAGTAACCTCAACAGGGAGAAGCGTTTTTTCCTTTGTCAGAGACAAGGATTGGAAAGTAAAACTCTTTCTTTCTTTTACCAGTTTCCAGCTCTCTTCCCATTTTTCAGGTGTCAAATCAGGAGATATATCCGTTACTGACATGTTTAATAGTTCTTCTTTAGAATAACCAAGTAGGCTACAGGCAGATTTATTGACAAAGAAGAATTCTCCATTTGATCTTGTCCAGAAAACGGCATCACTGAAATTCTCAAGTGAGAAACAGGCAAGTTTCAATCCTTTTTCAGCTTTCTTACGTTCGGTCAGGTCTCTTACAAATGTGCAATCGTATTCTTTGCCTTCATAATTCATATAGTTGGAAATGACCTCTACCGGACATATTTTTCCGGATTTTGTAGGAATGGTGGTTTCAATGAGTAATGTTTTTTCATTACACAGTTTTTCCCAGTGCTCATCCCACATTTCCTGTGTAATGCTTTTATCAAAGTCAAATATTGACATTGATAGCAGTTCTTCCCTGGGATATCCTACCAGATTGGATACACCTTTGTTGATGAAAAATACGTTCCCATTCTTTTCCAGCCACGCCACGGCATCGCTGGAATTTTCAAGGGAATGACTCGCTTTCTTCAATTCATCTTCTGCATTTTTTCTCTGGGTTATATTCCTGCCAACACCCAGTACGCCTATCAATTGTCCATTTTCATCATGAACCGGACTTTTGATGGTTTCCAGCCATACTCTGTGGCCGTCGTCGGCATATACGACTTCTTCTTCAAATACAATAGGATTTCCTGCATTTATCGCTTTTCTATCCATCTCGACAAAAAAATCTGCAACTTTTTTGTCTACGAAATCATAGTCTGCTTTTCCAATGATTTCTTCTTCTTCAGCACCATAGAGATGTTCGAATTCGGCATTGCAGGCAAGGTATTTACTATTTACATCTTTCAGCCATACAAGGTCAGGTATCGTGTCCAGTAATGTGCGCAATTGCCCTCTGCTTTCAAGCAGGTCTTTTTCTCTTTTCTTGCTTTCTGTCAGGTCTCTTACAAAAGCACAATCGTATTCTTTTCCTTTGTAATCCATGTAAGCAGATGTGATATCAACAGGACACATCTTGCCTGATTTGGTTTTCAATGAAGTTTCAATATGGAAAGTTTTCTTATTCTTTATTTTTTTCCAATGCTTACTCCATGTGTACTGTTTAAAGAATGGATTTATATCGCATACAGATTTTGAAAGAAGTTCTTCTTCTGAATACCCAAGCAGTTCACATGAGGCTTTATTGACATAAAAGATACGGCCAGTTTTTTCCATCCGGAATACTGCATCACTTGAATTTTCCAGTGAAAAACTTGCCAGTTTTAATTCTTCTTCATCTTTTTTGCGTTCTGTAATGTCTCTGCATATGCACAGAACTAGTTTCTTTTCAGAAAAATAGATAAAATCAGATGCAATCTCAACATCTATATGTGTGCCATCTTTTCTGTATTGGCGTGTTTCAAAAGGTCCTCCTTTAAAGTCATCTGTAATAAGAAGTGTCACTAATTCCTCTTTTGAATATCCTTCTGCCCAGTCCCATATATGCAATGTTTTCATTTCTTCCAGAGTGTAACCAAGCATTTTAGCAAAAGCAGGATTTGCTTTGAAAACTTTTCCTTCCAAATCCAGGATTACAATTCCGTCTCTTGACTCTTCCATCAGGCTGCGACGCCAGTTCACTTCATCTGCCAAAGCCCTTTGGGCTTTTTTGCGTTTGCTTATGTTTCGAATCACTGCACAGTTGTATTCATTTCCATAATAAACCAGATAATTTGCCGTAATTTCCACAGGGTAAATTTTTCCGCTGCAGCAGCGGTGAGCAGATTCAAAAGTAATATGGATGTTCTCTTTAAGGTATTTCCAGTGTTCATTCCATAAATCTTCGGAATAATTGACATCGAAATCCCTTATATTCATATTGAGTAATTCTTCCTCTGAATACTCAAGAAGCTCAGATGCAGCTTTATTCGCATAAAGCAAATCACCGAATTCATTTACCCACAGAACAACATCGGCATTGTTTTCAAGTGAGAATGAGGATAGTATTATCTTCTCTTCAGCTTTTTTTTGCTCGGTTACATCCCTTACCACTACATAGTGGATATCATTTTTATCAACAAGCGGAGCACTTCTGTATATTTTAACATCACGAATGTCACCGTTTGCAAGCATGTGTTTTGAAAAAAAGTAATTTTTATCTTCGGCAATCTTGCATTCAATGGGAAGGTCGTTTCCTGCTATTTTACTTAATTCCATTATATGAACGTCTATGTCCTGGATACCCATAGCTTTTAGTTCTTCCTGGCTACACCCATAAAATTCAGAAGCAGCTTTGTTGGCATCCAGTATTTTACAGTTGTTTTGATCAATTAACAGTACCACAGCTTTTTCATTTTGAAATAGATCTTTATATGTTTCTTCATTTTTAAGAAAATAGTCAATCAGTGTTTCTTCATTGCACAGGAATGACAAATCGTATCCTGAATGCTCCAAATGATGAACTTTTTTCTCCATAGAATCATCTACCCCGTTCAAAAGTCAGATGTGTCACTGCAAAGAAACCTGGCATATTAGACCAGATAAAATGCCAGAGGATAAGTTCATTTGAAATCCTGATACTTTCAAAAGCAAACCCTCTCTTTTGCTGACGCAATCAACCCTGTAAATATTACTATTAAATCACTAATATTTATAGATGAAGGATTTGATTCGACAAATTTCACTCAATTTTCAGTGTATGGAAAAAGTAATATAAAAAATTTAAATTAAAGATTTTACAATGATTTATTCAGTGTGATCCAGAAAACACTTCCCTTTCCTTCCGGATTATTTTCCACACCATATGTTCCGCTATGCAGTTCTATTATGCGCTTTACAATAGCAAGCCCCAGTCCTGTACCTTTAATTCCTCTTTTATCGGCACGCTGGAACCGATTAAACAATAATATTTTATCGGAATCCGGAATTCCTGCACCACGATCGGTAACAGCCACCTTCCACATATTTCCTACATCACTGAAAGTAATATCTATGATACTGTTTAATGGACTATACTTAATGGCGTTGGATAATAGATTAGCAAATACCTCCTCAATAACAGGATTTGCCCTTGCAGGGCAGCAAGTTTGTCCATAGACGTTTACAGTCTGTTTGTTATTTTCGCTTTGATCCCTGAATCCATCTATGACCATTTTAAACACAGGTACCAGGTCAATGACTTCAAAGTCTATATCTTCCTGTTTCTGAAGTTTTGCAAGAGTTGTGGCAGTTTCAAGCAGCTCTATGAGCCTGTCATTATTGCTTTTCACTTTCAGTGCCAGCATTCTTGCCTGCTCGTCTTTAATTGTATCAAGCAGTTCTTCTGTGTAGCCTTTGATAACACTTGCAGGCGTGAGCAAGTCATGGCGTATGATATCTGTGAAGAGGTCTTTGAGGTCATTTGACTTTTTGAGTTCGCCTGCATACCTTTTAAGCCTGTCTTCTGCTTTTTTCCTTTCAGTTATGTTCCTGGCAACAGAAAGGATCGCCTGCTCGCCTTTATATTCAATAAGCCTGGAATTAAGTTCCAGTGGGAGTGTGGTTTCATCTTTAAGTACAAAAGTAATTTCAAAAATCACACTTTTTTCCTTGATAATACGTTCAGTATAACTGTCCATCAATTGTTTCATTTCAGGCTTTACAATGTCAACAGGAGACATTTCAAGCATTTGTTCTTTTGTAAAACCTGTTGAGGATACCATTGCTCTGTTTACATCTACAAAATTACCATACGGTTTGCAAATATATATAAGGTCATCTACATTGTTGAGTATTGTCTTAAGGTTCTTTTCGGATTCAACCAGCATTGCTTCTATTCTTCTGTTCTCTGTAATGTCCTCTCCTGAACTGATTACGCCTATACGCTTTCCATTCTCATCTTCAACCGGGACATCATGCCAGAATATCAGTCTTTCTTCACCGTCTTTTGTTAAAAGGTAATTTTCAAAATACTTAGGAGGGTCCAGCTCGTGGTTGATTACCTTGATAAAATTACTTCTGGTAATTTCCCTGACACTATCCGGCAGGAAACAATCAAACCAGTTCTTTCCTATTATCTCTTCTTTTTCGTATCCGAGAACTTCAGCTCCTTTGTTATTAACAAAAATGACATTAAGATCAGTATTCACAATTCCTATGATGGAACCTGCAACATCAAGATAATTGTACAGCTTATCCCTTTCTCTTTTGAGAAGGTCTTCAGTTCTTTTTCTGTCACTGATATCCCTGATAATGAGAAGTTCTGCCTTCTCAGCTTCGTAATCGATAATTGAACCATTAATCTCAACAGGAATATTTCCATTGTCTCTGGTTGCAATGTTAATGTCAAAGATTTCTTTTTCTGCAACCTTACTGGTACACAATTTGAGCCATTCGGATGCTCCCTGCTCATCATTTGCAGGACTGAACTTCATGTAGCTCTGGTTGATTATTTCATCATGGTCATAACCAGTGAGTTCAGAAATCATGGAATTAGCAAATTTAATGATCCCATTCTGTATGATGAGGATACCATCGTTTCCTTTTTCAACAATGGTTGAGTATTTCTTTTCAGATTCATGCAGTTCCTGGACTGCGTTTTTTGTTTCAGATATATCTTTGCCCACACAAATGAATAGCTCTTCTTTCTCACTATCCAATGGCTTGCAGGTTATGCTCATGGGTACTCGTTCTCCACTTTTGCAAAGGTGCTCACATTCAAATGTAAAATGTCCGTTCTCAACCGTTTTTTCTATTATAGGTGGAACCTCTTTACTTACGGAACATTGGGCCATAAGTCCGGATATATTCATTTGATGAAGTTCATCTGATGTATATCCTGTACATTCTTGAAAAGTGGTGTTAAAATCGACTATGTTAGTTTCAGAATTAATAACAAAAATATAATCATCAAGTTTGTTGTAACAATCCCTCATTTCTCTTTCAAGGTTCTTCAGTTCCATTATTTCATTCCTGTTTTCAAAAGCAAGTGTTACAAATCTTGTGAGTACACCAAGTTGTTCTTCATATTCTTCAATCCTGCTTTTGTTATCTTTTACATCAGGAAGAAGTCCTTTTAATTTGAATTCTATAAAACCCTCACTTTTTCCATTAATGACAATTTCATTAATAAGTGACATGTCATGATCAGTACAATCCGGATGCTGACATTCTTTTCCAAACATCCCTATTTTTATGGAAACCAGTTCTGATTCATCAAAAAAAGCTATAACTTTGTCTGCAAGTAAACTCAGAGATTTTTCTACTGATGGCTCTTTTAACAATATTCTAAAGACATCTGTTATATTATTTATAATCTCAACATTTTTTTTTGAGTATCCATTCATCTCCCATTTTCCCCATGAGCAAATAAATGGCAGGTGCTTTCGCTAAATGCGTTATATAGCAATCTCCACACTAACCTATTCATTCTATGCTTCTTTAATTTATAAATATATCTACTTAAAGTATTTTTATAAATATGTCTAAATTTATTTGAAACTTATTATGGTTGATGAGATAAATAAACAAGTTTGGCACAAAAACTTAATACTCTTACGTATGCATTAAAAACTTATAGCCTTTTCAGCTTAATTTTAATTATACAGGTATTCCCCTACAAAATCTGTGTCAACGGATGAAGCAGATTCTATTATCTCAAGGAAATCAGCATTGTTAATATTAGTTGATTCCACAAATTCTATGTTTGCCTGTTGCAGTGCTTCTACACCAATTGTCTCATATAATGTGTATGTTAGTGAGAATGCTTTCTTGTATCCATAATCCACATGCTCTTCATTATCACTATTGAGGGTTTGTGGTGTGTTCCAGTCGGAAAGCGGGAAGTCATGTTCATCGTGGAGATCTTCGTATTTTTGAAGGAAGCGGTCACGTCTTGATTCTGCGGCGTCAGGTTCCATCTCACTGAGAACTATGTATGTGTACAGGTCTGCATAACCTTCATCCATCCACAACTGGTCAAAGTTGCAGGCACGTGTCCAGTAGTGTGAAAGTTCATGAACAAGTATTCCATGGTTGGATGTGTAAAGAAGCCAGATTCCGTTTCTCCCCTGATTATAGCCCCCATAACCACCGGTTTCTGTCAGGTTTGCCTGTGTTATTGTAATATTATACTCGGGAGGATATGCAAAACCCCATTTTTCTTCAAGAAGCTCAAGGCTTTCAATGCTAGTCCGCATGATATCCTGTGCCCACTGCTCTTCGCCTTCCCAGTATCTGACCTCAATGTCCACATCACGTTCTGTAAGGTGGGCTGTATCTTTTAATGTAAGGCGAGGTGAGGCTCTTACAGAGTTGACAGTACATGCTTTTTCCCAGTTTTGCCCCTTTTCAAAAATGTAGACACTGGAATACAATTTATCTTCTACTCTGTAATCATCCCTGCTAAGCTGGGTTTCAAAGTCATCCGGTACTTCCAGGGTTACTTCAACATTGTCACCGTATTCATTTAATGAGAACACAGCTGTATTCTGGTTTACTTCAATTTCGTAAACAACCTGGAATGTGTAACTTTCCTCATACCATACCTTGTTGTTGAAATAAAAGACGTAATATCCTTCTGCTGATTTACTGAATGCCATGCTGTTCTCATCATCAAAAACCTCAATGTTGAGTGCTCCGTCAGGAAGGTAGGAATTGTAGCTGGAGTAAAATCCTCTCCAGTATTTAGTATCAGGATTGTTGTTGTTAAATGTGATCTCTTTTGATACTTTTACCATTCCCTCTTCAGGAATAAGTTCATAATTTGAGCTTATATCGGTGATGATATCACCGCTTGCTGCTGAACTTATTTTTATGGTACACAGGAGCACCAGAAGAACTGTTGTTCCTGTGAGTATCTGACGTTTTTTAGAAGATCTCATCACTATCTAAGTGCAAGACTGAATGTACACGGTTTAAACCGTTATGACATTAAAAATTGATTTGTGTACATGAAAATAGAATGTTTGTGCATAGAATTAAAATAATTCAGTCAAAATTATAAATTTATGTGCAGATCTCGATGTATGTATGTAGGTATACACGCATCAATCTGTGAGTATGGGGTCGGTTCCTGTTAGCGTGTGGCATAATAGCAAACCATTTAAAGATGTACTCCTATGAGAGGATATTTTGCGGAGATATTTCCATGAGATACTGGCAGCCAAAATACGAAACTATGAAAAAGGACGAACTTGCCGAACTACAACTAAAACGCTTAAAAAAGACGGCTGCGGCAGTCTATACTAACGTTCCTTTCTACAAAGATAAGTTCAGGCAGCTTGGCATAACTCCTGATGATATAAAGTCACTTGATGACATCAGCAAATTACCAACAACAAGAAAAACTGATCTCAGGGACAATTATCCATTCAATCTTTTTGCAGTGCCAAAAGAGGACATAGTACGAATTCATGCATCCTCAGGTACAAGTGGCAAACCAACAGTTGTTGGTTATACTAAGAATGATATCGAGAACTGGTCAGATCTCATGGCAAGGAACCTCACAATGGCAGGTCTTGACAGCAGTGATGTTTTTCAGAATGCAGTTAATTACGGGCTTTTTACAGGCGGTCTTGGTTTCCATTATGGTGCTGAAAGAATGGGCGCCATGACAGTGCCAAGTGGTACGGGAAATACAGCCAGGCAACTTGAGATGATGATTGACTTCGGTGTTACAGCTGTTCACTGTACTCCTTCTTATGCACTTTATCTTGCAGAAACAGCAAAGGACATGGATATTGTAGACAAACTTTCCTTAAAAGTAGGTTGTTTTGGCGCAGAACCATGGTCATCCAATACGAGAAAACAGCTTGAAAATGCTCTTAATATCAAAGCATATGATTCATATGGCCTTTCAGAACTCATGGGGCCAGGTGTTGCTTTTGAGTGCGAGGAGCAGGACGGTCTTCACATATGGAGTGACCATTTCTATGTTGAAGTTCTTGACGAGAATGGTGAGCAGGTTGCAGAAGGTGAGAAAGGAGAACTTGTACTCACATCCCTGACCAAAGAAGCTCTTCCGATAATAAGATACAGGACCGGTGACATTACACGTCTTCTTGAGAGTGAATGCTCATGTGGTCGTACAACACCACGTATTTCAAGGCTTCTTGGAAGGGCAGATGATATGCTCATTGTAAGAGGTATCAACGTGTTCCCATCACAGATTGAGGATGTCATTGTGGATATTCCTGAAGTCACAGAACATTTCCAGGTTATTCTTGACAGGAATGCCAAGATGCTTGATGAAATTACTGTCAGGGTAGAGCTTGAGGAGAATGCATTCACAGGTGAACTTAAAGACCTTGCAGCTGTTCGCAGGCATGTAGAGAACGAACTCAAGAGTGTGCTCAATATCAGGACAAATGTGGATCTTGTTGAGAAAGGTTCTATCCCAAGAACAGCAGGAAAGTCACAGAAAGTTGTCGACAGAAGAAGCATCCTATAATTGCTTTTAATAAATATTAATATCAAATCTCAGGTGAAAGAATGCCACATGTCATGGAACTTCTTGGAAAAGCCAGAGTCGTTGTAGAGAATGAAAAGGTTGTAGAGGTTGGTGAACCTTTAATCGGCTGGTGTCCTATTTTTGACAAAACCCGAGGTATAACTGAAATCACAAAGGAAGAGATCAGGAAAAATATGGAATTCCGCATAAAGGATTTCGGTCTCTTTACAAACAAACGTCAGCTTGACATGGATATTTTCGTAGGTTTTGGCGCATCAGAAACAATGATGACAGGACTTACCAGTGGTCTGCTGGATACAACTGTTACCGCATGTGATGGTGCAGGAACAGTAATTTCCAATAATCCAAATCTTGTTCAGGGAATCGGAGCACGTATCTCCGGTCTTGTTGAAACAGAACCTATTGATGAGACTATTAACGGAATAAATGAACGTGGTGGAATTGTCCTTGACCCTTCAACTGCCAGAATCGACCCTGTTGCAGGAGTCAGAAAAGCAGCACAACTTGGCTACAGGAAAATAGCTGTTACCGTTGTTTTCCCGGAAACTGCCAGACAGTTGCGTGATCTTGAAAAAGAACTTGACATTGAGCTTGTGATTATAGGTGCACATGTAACGGGTATTAACAAACAGGCAGCACAGGGTCTGATTGATTCAACTGATATCCTGACAAGTTGTGCTTCAAAGCATGTACGGGAACTTGTACAGCCATTGGTTCAGGTTGGCAGTGCTGTTCCTCTTTTTGGACTTACAAAACGTGGAAAGGACTTGCTTCTTGAAAGGGCAAAGGAAGTCGATTCTCCTCTGTTTGTCAGTTCATCAAAACTTCCATCATTACCTGAAACAAAACAACCAAGAGAACTGGTTTGATAAACCAGCTTTCTTTTTTATTGGTATTATTGTTTTTATTGTTTTTAGCCGATTAACACGTAACTTCAACTAAATTTGAATTCTATTTTTCAGGAATCTGAAGTTTATTCTTCTTCCTGTACGTCATCCCATTGAATATCGCAACGGTATCTCCCTGGTCATCTGTAATGTTTACAACGTAGGTTGATATTTTCGGGTTGATGGATGTTTCCTTTGCTTCTGCATAAAGAGTGCCTTCTACTGCGGCTTTGACAAAAGATATGTCGGCATTGATAGCAACAGCAACAGTCCCATAGGAATTTGAAGCAGCAGCAAATGCCATATCTGCAAGTGTAAATATTGCTCCGCCGTGCACAGTGCCCAGGATATTGTGATGTCTTTTTTCTATCCTCATTTCGGCTTTAGCATAGCCTTCTGAGACTTCAGTTATTTTCATGCCGGAATTTGATGCGAAACATTCCTGAGAAAAATATCTTTGGATATCATTCATGTTTTCCATAAAAACCCTCATTGAGTGATGTCCCACTCAGTTTGTTTTCTTCATACTTATATTAGTTGTTAATTGGTCGGTTAATTGTTTGCAGATAATATCTGAGATGATTAATCATGATAAATAAGGGTTAGCTATATATACAAATAAGATCTAGTCTATCATGATAAAACATGACAGAATATTACGTTAATCACAGCCCATACAGTTTTGGAACATTCTTCCTTTCACTGATGATCGCTCTCATAACCTATTACTCATTCCTCAGCTACCACGGTGTAGTTTGATTTGTACCACAAAGAAGGATTGGGTCTATTTGGGGACTAGTGTAGAAAAGAGCATAAATGGATGATACGATCCATTTGCTCTTTTCCCTTCATATGTCATTAATCTACAACAACATTTGTTAGTTGTTTTTTTATTGTGCCTGGTTCTTGTTTCTATCATTTTCATCATTTTCTTATGTCTTTCCTTTTATTCAAAGTTCAGAATACATAGTTATATTTAAGTTTTAACAAACATTTAGCATTTAATTAATATGTATCTTCAATTTCTTAGTATGTGGGGTTTTAATATGGTTATATATTTTTGACAATATAAAACACTGCTAATTTTTGGGCTGTTTTGCAAAATATTTATATTGCACTGAGTAATTGCTTTACTTTACAGGACAAAAAAATTGCTACTTACGGACCGGTTAAAAGGCAGACAATTTATTTGTTTACCATGGGCTGTTTGAAGTGACAATTAGAGTAGGGGTAATAGGTGTGTTAGGTAATGATAAAGTAGATGATATTGCTGATTTAGACTCAATGGATATACCCGACTCGGTAAAACGGGAATTATTTCAAAAAACAGCTCTTCTTTCAGGATTGCTTCGTTCCGTTCCTGATCTTGTTTTTTTTAAAGATACAGATGGTATTTTTCTTTCATGCAATGAAATGTTTTCCAGATATGTAGGTAAACCTGCAAGCGAGATTATAGGAAAGACGAGCCATGATATTTTTGACAGAAGCAGAGCTGACTTTTTCCGCTCTAACGATAAACGAGTGCTTGAATCCGGCCATTCTTATAAAAGTGTGGAATGGATAGACCGTGCCGATGGAAAAAGAATTCTTCTTGAAACGTTTAAAACCCCACTTTTTACAGAGGAACATGAACTCATAGGTGTTGTTGGTGTCGGTCGTGATATAACTGAGCGTAAGCGTGCCGAGATTGAGTTAAAAGACAAGAAGAATGAACTGTTCCAGATAGTAAATGGAAGTCCTATTCCGGCATTTGTGATTAACAAAGATCATGATATTATATACTGGAACAAAGCCTGTGAGAATACAACAGGCATAAAATCCAAAGACATAATTGGAACCAGAAATTCCTGGATGCCTTTCTATGATAGCAAAAGACCGGTACTTGCAGATCTTATTGTTGATAATTGTCTTAATGACATAGAAAAGGTATATGGTGATAAAAAGCTGCAACCTTCTTTTGTTGAAGGTGGTTATCAGGCAGAAGATTATTTTGACGTAATTGGCAGATGGATTCTTTTTACTGCTGCTCCTATAAGGGATCATAACAATGAGATCATAGGAGCAATCGAAACACTTCAGGATATCAGTTTGTCCAAACAGGCTGAACAGGCAATGCTGGAAGCTAAAATGCTGGCGGAGAATACTTCACGCACAAAGAGCGAGTTTCTCTGCAATATGAATCATGAACTTCGAACTCCCTTAAACCTTATTCTGGGGTATGCAGATCTTCTTCTGGCAGAAGAAACCGGAACTCTGAATGAAGAACAGAGACATTTCTCTGAGATTATCAAATTCGCAGGGTCCAGATTCCTGGACCTGGTTGATTCTTTGATATACATTGCTGAGATAGAAGAAGGAAAAATGGAACTTGATGTTGATTTATTTTCAGTCCCAAATCTTATGTCTGATGTAAAGAGGATGCTAAGTTCTCAAGCACTCAAAAAAGGTGTAAGTCTGGAGTTTGATATTCATCCTTCTGTAACAGTTGTATATGCTGATAAGTCCAAGATAAAAACAATTTTGCACCATCTGATCAGTAATGGGATAAAATTCACACCATCCGGTGGAACTGTTCTTGTAATTATCAGACAGAACCAGAATAATGAACTTAAGCTGATTGTAAAAGATGATGGAATAGGTATATCAGAAGAAGATCAGAAGAGACTGTACAATGCTTTCGTTCAGCTTGACTGGTCGCTTAACCGTAAATTTGAGGGTTCCGGGCTTGGTCTGAGTATTGTCAAGAAATTTGTGGAAGCACAGGGAGGCACAATCAGTCTTAAAAGCAAACCCGGTGAAGGAAGCACATTTGAAGTACTCTTGCCACTGTCTTCCTCAGAAAACTCCGGTGTACTTGGAGACATGTGCAATAGTACGGAATATCTTGAATAGATGTAAATTTTCAGAGGATTTCATCATCCTCTATTTCCACATCAAGCACTTCCAGCTTAATCTCTTCCCCGTTTCCATTAAAGCACTTCCAGTTATCCGGTCCGAAAGGGTGACCAACTATTATATGGTGGTTTCCGGTTTTGCTGAACAGCCGGAGATCAGCCTTTGAAGGTCTTATAATGGAACTGGGATGGCTGTGTACAGAGCCAACAGCGGAGATATTTGGCATCATAAAGAGTTTAAGAACTGCATTGATTTCACTGGACTCAGTTCCTGGAAGTATAAGTACATCCGTAATAATGCCATCTTTTGTTTCCAGAAGCCCGGCAAATTCATTTGGAAAAGTTGATTTGCTAACCTCCATGATAAAGTCCAGAGTTTCTCTGGCAATTCCTTTTATTGTTTCGCTCATCTGCTAATTCTATACATGGAGAACATATAAATTTTTTCAAAACACTATTATTATGAGAGATTGAAGACAAGCTAAAAATGATTTCAGGTGTTAGCAAATGGATGAGAAACCAAAAGTAATACTTTGCAGGGAAGGAGATAATACCCTGGGCGAACGGTCACTTGAATTACACGAGAACGCCGGTGGAGTTATCGGTACATGCGGAAAAGTTCCTCTTAATAATATTGAAGACCTGAGCCTTGCGTATACTCCCGGAGTAGCTGAGCCATGCAGAAAAATAGCAAAAAAACAGGATGATGTCTATAAATACACAATGAAACGTAATTCTGTGGCAGTTATCAGCGATGGTTCAGCAGTTCTGGGTCTTGGTAATATTGGTGCACATGCAGCGCTTCCGGTAATGGAAGGAAAAGCATTGATATTCAGGGAACTTGCCGGGATAGATGCAGTCCCAATTTGTATTGATACTACAGATACTGAAGAAATCATAAAAACAATTAAAAATATCGCACCTGCATTTGGTGGTATAAATCTGGAAGACATAAGTGCTCCAAGATGTTTCACTATTGAGGAAAGGTTGCGAAAAGAACTGCCTATTCCTGTATTCCATGATGACCAGCATGGAACCGCTGTTGTTGTAATTGCCGGTCTTCTGAATGCCCTGAAAATCACAGGTAAAAAGATGAGTAAGATAAAAGTGGTTGTTTCAGGAGCTGGTGCTGCAGGAAAAGCAATAGCATTAAAGCTTATACTTGCAGGTGCAAATCCCGAAAAATTACTTATTTGTGACAGTCACGGAATTATTCATAAAGGTCGAAAGGAAGGCATGAATCCTGAGAAAGAAGACCTTGCGGAAGTAACCAATAAGCACGTTATCAAAGGTACACTTGCAGATGCAATGCAGGATGCTGATGTATTTATTGGTGTTTCCGCACCGGGTATTGTTAGTGGGGAAATGGTTGCATCCATGGCTTCAGATCCAATTGTCTTTGCCATGGCAAATCCCGTCCCTGAAATAATGCCGTCTGAAGCTAAAATGGAAGGTGTGAGGATTGTTGCCACCGGACGTTCGGATTGTCCGAACCAGATTAACAATTGTCTTGGTTTTCCGGGTCTTTTCCGTGGAGCCCTTGATGTCTGTGCCATTGACATTACACCTGAAATGGAAATGGCTGCTGTGTATGCACTTGCCGATATTGTAAAGGATGAAGAGCTGGACGAGAACTATATAATCCCGGGTCCGCTTGACAAAAAAGTTGTGAAAACAATTGCAAAAGCAGTTTCAAACGAAGCTATCAGGAATGGTGTTGCAAGAAGTTTCTATTAAGCATTCGTTTTTCGGATCAACAGGAAGAAAAATATGCACACTTGTACCTTTCCCTTCTGTTGACTCGACCCATATCCTGCCATTATGTGCGTCAACCACTTTTTTAGCTATATGCAGTCCAATGCCGTTTCCTCCATATCTGCGGGTGGCAGACCCATCAATTTGATAAAATGGATCAAATATTTTCTTTAATTCAGAAAGAGGTATTCCAATTCCAGTATCACTTACTTCAATATGAATTCCATCATCAATCTCAGAGGCAAAGATTTCAACATTGCCGTTTTCAGGTGTGAATTTTAGAGCATTATCTATCAATTTATACATTAGTTGCGGAAGGAAATAGACGTCACCATTTATTATAGGAAGATTTTCTGTTACCTTTTTCTGCAAATTTATTTTTCTTTTTGTTGCTTCGAACTCATGGTGACTGACTGCATTATCTATAACATTCTCCATTTGTATAGGATCGAATTGGTAACATGTTTTACCGGCAAGCACACTTGCCATATAAAGCAATGAATCGATAAGATTTCCAAGTTTTTTGGAACTGTTGAATATAGCATCAACTGACTTTTTTTGTTTTTGGTTTAAAATCCCAATTTGATTATCAATGAGTATTTCGCTGTATCCGCGGATAGAATTAAGTGGAGTTTTGAGTTCGTGACTGAGATTAGATATGAATTCATATTTCATTATCTCCATGGATTTTAGTTCCTCATAGGCTCTTATCAGTTTCCTGTTGCGCTCATTCAGTTTATCCTGAGCCTCCTGCTGTCCAATGGCACTGCCAATAATGTTAGCCACCGCACCAAGAACCGTAACGTCTTCTATACTCCATTTTCCTGTGTCTTTGACATTATCAAGACCAATAAACCCGTTCACTTTCCCGGTTACATAAACAGGAAGCACAAGCAGTGAAGTTATATCCTGCATTTCCAGGATCTCTTTCTCTGCAGAGGCTTCAGGGGGCATTTTTGAAACTTCTTTTACATGAATTATCTCATTTCTTCCGATTTTATCCATCCACCAGGGAAACATGTCCTGTGGCAGATCCTGAAGATTATCTTTCTGGGCTTCAACTCCTTCCTCATTCCATTCGTGTGTATTGCTCATGGTTAAATTTTCATCGTCAAAACGGAACAGGTAAGCGCGGCTTGCTCCGCATACATTGCATGTTTTTCCAAGAGATTCGACAATAACTTCATCCAGATTATCAGGTGCAACAAGGGCGGAGGAAATAAAAGATATTACTTTTTCTATCTCCAGTTTTCTATGTAAAAGCAGGCCTGATTCGTTTTCATCAATATCAACGCAGAAATTCTCTTTGTTTTCAAAAGAGAAACTGCGATCTTCAACATACCATGCAAATAGCTCCTTCTTGGAATTACCGGTTCTTGCATCAACTTTTTTGCATCGAATATCTTTTTCGATATTTAGTTTTGTATTCCATTTGCAGGTAAATATCTGGTCATTCTCTATTTCAGAAATGCTATTTTCTGAATTATTGTTGTCATTGTGGGAATTGCAGCAAAAAACATCATCCATGGATAATCCATATATTTCTTCTATGGCAAATCCTGTAATTCTGGTAAATGCAGGGTTACAGTAGTGAATGTATCTCTGCATGTCTGTAAGTAAAACTCCCAGTGGAAGCTCTTTGTACAGGGTAAGTTTATCCGGACTAATAATAGACTGGTACTGTTCACATTTTCCAGCATCAAACGAAGATTCAGTTACTGTTGAGTTGTTCTCCTTGCAATGCATTTCTCCTCACACTTAAAATATTGCACTATTCAGGAAGATTCCATCTATTCCAATATTTTATATAAATCAATCATATATTAATATTTGCAATATATTATTGCCTGTAAATATAAGAGAAGAGCAGATTTTTACTCAATTCAGTAGCAGATAGATTATTCCTGAGACAGCAGCTCCTGCAAATGTAGCAACAAAATTAACGCCGCTGTTTGAAAGCATACCTCGTTTCTGGAGTGTTGCACCAAGAATACTGTCAATATTAGTTCCAAGGAAACCACCGGCTGTTGTAATGGCTATTGCCATACCGGCATCTTCCACCCTTCCAAAAATAACAGGTAGAAGACCAATTACCATGGAACCAAGAAGTGCTGCTATTTCACCAAGTATGGTGACTGCTCCGTCAACACCGGCATTAGTTGGTTTCAGTGTGGTTATCATTATTGGCTGGGAATGGGCGGTTGTTCCAACCTCACTTGCAAGTGTATCCCCGGTTGCAGTAGCCACAGTGCCCAGGTAAGCGAAAATTATCAGGTCTGCATATTGTGGATATATTCCGTAACATATGGCAAGAACCAGAGCTGCCGTACTGTTGCTGAAAACATTCTCATAGCTCCTGACACCGCCTTTGGACTGTGCAAGTCCAATAGATTCCTTGTACCTGTACTTGTATTTGGTAAAAGCTCCTCCAAGTATGAAGAATGTGAGCAACAGGACGAACCAGAAAAGTTCGCTGAATACTATTATAAGAACTCCAAGAAGGGTAGCACTAAAAAGAGCTGAAAGATCAGCTATTTTTGTCTTGTATGCAAGATAACCTAGAATCATGGAAAAAACAAGTGCAAAGAACATCTGCTGCGGTGGCACTGAGTAGCCAAAAGAACTGAACAGCCACATTGACATTCCTGAACCAAGTGGTACAGAAAGGTTATTATCGATGTTAGATGGAATTGATTCAAAAAGTGCTCCTGTTACCGAACCAATTACCGCAAGGAAAAATAGCATATTAAGGTCTATAGTAATATCCTGCCAGTGCATAAGCCAAAGTCCGGCTAAATAAGCTGTCAATATGCCTGTACCCAAGAGTACGATACTGGAGGGAAGTAAGCAGCATTCTGATTCCTCTGCATCTGATTTACAACGCAGGAGTTGAAGTTGCTTGCGATGTCTGATGAAGTTTGCAGAACTTGTTCCAAAAGTGGATATTGCAATTGCACCTGCTATTACGTACAACGGAAGCCTGTAAGGCGTAAATTCCAGTAATGCACTTATCAGCATCAGGATGAATACGGATATCGCAAGGTTCTTTGCGCTTTTAAGTCCCTCGTTTATTTTGTCCGTAAGCATACCCCTTGCACCAGGAAGCGGTTTTTTATACAAATAGCGATTAAGGGACCAGTCTTCAGGAAGAAATGTCAGTGCGAGTATCATTAAAAAACTAAGTATCAAAAGGATCTCAGGACCGATAAAAGGAAACAGAAGTATAAGGAAACCAAAAGCAGCATGAAGTAGTTGCCTTCTGTATTCATGTTCCATGTTCTCAAATATATTAGGAATGCCTGTCATATCGATCGATGCTTTTTACATAATGATTTTTGATTTGCTTTTTATTTCAGATAAATTTTAAGCTATATATTGATAATGATTATTCCATTATTATAATATTAATATATTTTCCTGTTTTTCAATGGATTTGTTGTCTTTATTTTGAAAAAACCAATTACAAGAGTATCATGTCATGGTATTACATGACATGTTTTAAACGAATATATTAAAATAATAGTAACCCTTAAACTCACAGACCTATCTGGAGAATACCGGGAAGCGATTCTCTTTTTGAGATAAAATACCGCATTTTGCAGCGCAATCTGTGAAGTTTCTCTTTTTGTATTCATATGGCCATTTAGGAAGGTGTTTCTATGCAGGAAAAGATCAAAGAAATTGCAGCCCGTGTAAGGGAATTACGTGATATTTCCGATATTTCCGTTGAGGAAATGGCCGGAAAACTGGCATTGTCTGTTGACACTTATTCTAATTATGAAGCCGGGGAAGAGGATATACCTGCAAGCATTCTGCTTGAGATCGCCCAGATTCTCAATGTAGACATGTCAGTATTGCTTACCGGTGAAGTTCCAAGAATGCATGTTTTCTCAGTTACCCGTAAAGATAAGGGTGTAAGTGCAGAGCGCCGCAAAGATTACAAGTACCAGAACATTGCTGCAAATTTCGCTCATAAGAAAGCTGAGCCTTTTGTTGTAAGAGTTGACCCAAAACCCGAAGGTACAGCAATTTCAACTAACAGTCATCCAGGTCAGGAATTTGATTATGTCCTGGAAGGAACCCTGAAAGTGGTTATCCATAACAACGAGATTGTTCTTGAAGAAGGAGATTCCATATTCTTTGATTCCAGCTATGAACACGGAATGCAGGCACTCGGTGGCAAACCTGCAAAGTTTCTGGCTGTGATATTGTAATTTAGTTTTAATTGATGCTTTAATTTATGTTTTAACTTATGCTTATTCGGAGGTAGTATGACTTCATTACTTGAAAAATATGTTTCCCGTGTGGAATTCGAGTCCTATGAGGACTTCAAAGCGAACTTCAAAATCAACATCCCTGATAACTTTAACTTTGCCTATGATGTTGTGGATGTTTACGCAGAAGAACAGCCTGACAAAAAGGCTCTCGTCTGGTGTGATGATAATGGTGAAGAAAAGATATTCACTTTCAGGGACCTTCAGTATTACAGTAATAAAACTGCAAATATGCTCAAAAGCCTTGGTGTAAGAAAAGGCGACAACGTTATGCTCATGCTCAAGAGTCGCTATGAGTTTTGGTTCTGCATACTTGCACTTCACAGGATAGGCGCCACTGCAGTGCCTGCCACACACATGCTCACAAAGAAGGATGTTGTCTACAGGGTAGAGCGTGCAATTATCAATACAGTAATATGTGCACCTGATGAAGGAGTACTTGATTATGTAGATGAGGCTTATGCTGAGGTAAGCAGCATATTGAAAAACCGCCTTGTAATCGGCCTTGAAAGAGAAGGATGGCTCGGTTTTACCGACGAAATGGAAAAAGCATCCGAGGACTTTGAGCGTCCAACAGGAGAGGAAGCAACATTTAATGATGATGTCCTGTTGAACTATTTCTCTTCAGGAACCACCGGTTTCCCGAAGATGGTACAGCACAGTTTTACCTATCCTCTAGCACACATTATAACCGCAAAATACTGGCAGAATGTGACCGATGAAGGTCTCCATTATACTGTTGCTGATTCCGGCTGGGCAAAATGTGTCTGGGGTAAGATATACGGTCAGTGGATAGCAGGCAGTGCTGTCTTTGTCTATGACTATGAGAAATTCAGTGCTGATAAAATGCTTGAGAATGCTATCAAATACGGTGTTACAACTTTCTGTGCTCCGCCAACTATCTACAGGTTCCTTATCAGGGAAGACCTTAGCAACTACGACTTTAGTTGCCTGAAGTATTGTGTCACAGCAGGTGAACCACTGAACCCTGAAGTTTACGAGCAGTTCTACAAGATAACAGGTATGAAGCTCATGGAGGGATTCGGACAGACCGAAACAGTTGTTTCAGTTGCAACTTATCCGTGGCTTGAGCCAAAACCTGGTTCAATGGGTAAACCATCACCGGAATATGACATTATGCTCCTGAATGGTGAAGGCAAACCATGTGAAGCAGGTGAAGAAGGTGAGATCTGCATTGACACAAGCTTTGGAAACCCACCCGGAATCTTTACCGGATACCGCTCAGACGAGACACTTACTGCAAGGGTCTGGCATGACGGTTATTATCACACAGGTGACATGGCATGGAAAGATGAGGACGGTTACTACTGGTTCGTAGGACGTGCCGATGATATCATAAAGACATCAGGTTACCGTGTTGGTCCTTTCGAAGTTGAAAGTGCACTTATTGAGCATCCTGCTGTCCTTGAATGTGCTATCACAGGTGTTCCTGACCCGGTAAGAGGACAGGTCATCAAGGCAACCATAGTTCTTACAAAGGACTATACAGCCGGTGATGAGCTTAAGAAAGAACTTCAGGACCATGTAAAGAAGGTCACAGCGCCTTACAAGTATCCACGTGTTGTGGAATTTGTACCTGAACTTCCAAAGACCATCAGTGGAAAGATAAGGCGTGTTGAGATTCGTGACCATGATAAGGAAGGTCAGTAACTTTCCTTTTCATTCATTTTTTGTTTAAGTTCCGGACCATAAAGTAAATAGGCAGTTAATGTCTTTAGGGAATATTCCTTATCCGGGATATTATTTTTATTCATTCAAATGAGGCTTTGAATTATGTCAGGCAAAAAAGAACCATACCCGGTTATCAATATCATAGAGTGTAAAGCCTGCGGACGTTGTATTGTAGCATGTCCCAAAGGTGTCCTGAAAATGAGTGACGATCTCAACGAGAGAGGATACCACTATGTAGAATATGCAGGCGAGGGCTGTACAGGTTGTTCTAACTGTTATTATACCTGTCCTGAGCCGCTTGCCATAGAGATACACATTCCGCTTAAGGACGATTGAACTTAAGGTGAGAAAATGGCAACACAATTAGTAAAAGGTAACACAGCAGCTGTTATAGGAGCACTATACGCTGGCTGTGACTGTTATTTCGGTTATCCTATTACCCCTGCAAGTGAGATTTTGCAGGAAGCTTCCAAGTATTTCCCAATGCTTGGAAGGAAATTCGTACAGGCAGAATCAGAAGAAGCTGCCATTAATATGGTCTACGGAGCAGCATCCACAGGTCACAGGGTCATGACTGCATCATCAGGACCTGGTATCAGTCTGAAACAGGAAGGTGTTTCCTATATGGCAGGAGCTGAACTTCCGTGTGTAATAGTCGACATTATGAGAGCAGGTCCTGGACTTGGAAACATTGGTCCTGAACAGGGAGATTATAGTCAGGTAGTCAAAGGCGGAGGACATGGTAATTACAAGAACATAGTACTTGCTCCAAACTCCGTGCAGGAAATGTGCGATTTTGTTATCAAAGGATTTGAGCTTGCTTTCAAATACCGCAATCCAGTAGTAGTACTGGCTGATGGGGTTCTTGGACAGATGGTCGAGTCCCTGCAGTTCCCGGAAGTTTCAGTAAAACCTGAAATTGATACTGAATGGGCTGTAAGCGGCACAGCAGAAACCAGAGAGAACCTTGTTACATCTATTTTCCTCGACTTCAACCAGCTTGAAGAATTCAACTATGAGATTCAGGAGAAGTACGCGACCATTGAAGAGCAGGAAGTTGATTTTGAAGATTACATGACAAAGGATGCAAATATCATTTTGGTTTCATACGGCATCAGCAGTCGTATATGTAAATCTGCTGTTGACCAGGCAAGAAAGGAAGGCATCAAGGTCGGTCTTTTCAGGCCAAAGACACTTTTCCCGTTCCCAAAAGAAGAATTGAAAGCAATTGCAGATTCAAGGGAATGTACATTTGTCTCAGTTGAGATGAGTAACGGACAGATGCTTGAGGATATTAAGCTGGCAATTGAATGCAGCAGACCAACTGATCTTGTGTATCGTATGGGTGGAAATCTGATTACAATGGATCAGGTTCTTGACAGTATCAGAAAGATCGCAGAGGAGGAGTAAAAATGGCAGAAAAAGTCATTAAGAGTGCTGGTCTGTACTCAGAATACACCCGTAAAGGTGGTGCAGCTCCGACTGCAACTCACTATTGTCCGGGATGCGGACATGGTGTTATTCACAAGCTCATCGGCGAAGCTATGTATGATCTGGAAATTCAGGACCGCAGTGTTATGATAAGTCCTGTAGGTTGTGCTGTTTTTGCTTACTACTACTTTGACTGTGGAAACATCCAGGTAGCGCACGGACGTGCTCCTGCTGTTGGAACCGGAGTATCAAGGGCACAGGACGATTCCGTGGTTATTGCTTACCAGGGAGACGGTGACCTCGCATCAATCGGTCTGAACGAGACAATGCAGGCAGCAAACCGTGGTGAGAAAATGGCAGTTTTCTTTGTCAATAACACAGTTTACGGTATGACAGGTGGCCAGATGGCACCTACCACTCTTATTGGAGAGAAAACAGTAACGTGTCCCGATGGAAGAGATCCAAGGTTTGCAGGTTATCCACTACACATGTGTGAGCTTCTTGATAATCTGAAGGCTCCTGTATTTATAGAAAGGGTTTCAGTTTCTGATATTTCACACATTAGAAAAGCTCGCAAGGCTATTCGTAAAGCTCTTGAAATCCAGCGTGACGGCAAAGGATATGCATTTGTGGAGATTCTTTCAACCTGTCCGACAAACCTCAGGCAAAACTCCGAGCAGAGTACTGCTTTTGTGAATGAGGAAATGGAGAAGGAATTCCCACTTGGTAATTTCAGAGACCTTACGGATGAGACAGAACCACTGCTCAGAGGTGACAGTGCATTTGATAAAAAGTCAATTGATGACCTTTTCAATCTTGAAACTGAATCATCACCTGACGCCAAACTTGACCCTTCATTCCCTGAAGTCCAGATAAAAGCAGCAGGATTTGGCGGACAGGGTGTCCTGAGTATGGGATTGACCCTTGCACACGCAGGTTGTGATGCTCAGCGCTTTGTTTCATGGTACCCATCATACGGACCTGAGCAGCGCGGTGGAACATCCAATTGTTCAGTGGTGGTTTCAGGTGAGTCCATAGGTTCCCCGGTAGTCTACACGCCTGATGTACTTGTGGCAATGAACCGTCCTTCACTTGAAAAGTTCGCTGCAGATGTAAGGGAAGGCGGATACATTCTTTACGATTCAACGATTGGAGAATGCGACATTCCTGAAGGTGTACAAGGCATAGCTGTTCCTGCGGTAAAAATTGCAGGTGATGCCGGTTCAGAGAAGGCTGCAAACACTGTAATGCTGGGAGTTATCATGGCTCTTGGAATTACAGGACTTGATGAGGAACATTTCAAGTCAGCACTTGCAGAGACCTTTGCCAAAAAGCCAAAGCTTATTCCGCTGAATCATGCTGTTCTTGAAGCGGCTGCCACCTGGGCAAAAGAAAATATCTGAGTCTTTTCGTTTAGTTAAAACAAAATAAAACAGGCAATTTACGCCTGTTAGTTCTCTTTTTTTGAAGATAAGTTTTAATAGCTGAAAGCCCCCTTTTATTATGGGAGAGGATAAAAATGGCTGAAAGTAACATTTTAGAAGCAAATGATTCCAACTGGGCAGAACTTATTGAAAACCAGGAGAAACCAATGGTTGTTATGTTCTACCTTCCAACCTGCGTTCATTGCAAGGAAATAGAACCATACTTTAAGGAGTACTCAATTGAATTCCATGAGTCCTGCACTTTTGTAAAGATGAACGGAATTGACAGTCCAATGACTGCCAGGAAATACGGTGTGCGTGGAACACCAACTTTTAAGTTCTTCTGCAAAGGGAATGCAATAAAAGAAGAAGTTGGCCTTGTCTACCCTTCAATTCTGCGAAAATCCATAGAGGACTTAATAAAACACGGCGACGAATGCGTACTGCACACATCCCCGATGCCGGATGAAGTTTCTCCTTATGAGTGAAAATTTAATATTCACTCTTATTCTTCTTTTGTAAACTTACCGTTTTCGAACTGATAATATACTGGCTTACCTGTTGCAAGTTCCAGTTTAGGTATGTCTTCGTCACTAATGTTTTCAATATATTTTATCACAGAGCGCAGGCTGTTTCCGTGTGCAGCTACAAGTACATTTTTTCCATTTTCAAGTTGTGGGATAATTGCTTCTTTGAAGTAAGGAATTGTGCGCTCATAGGTATCCTTAAGACTTTCCCCTCCGGGTGGCTGGATATCGTAGCTACGTCTCCAGATGAAGACCTGCTCCTCTCCAAACTTATCCCTTGCTTCCTGTTTATTCTGTCCCTGAAGCTCCCCATAGAATCTTTCATTGAGGGTGTCATTTGAAAAAACAGGTATTTCATTTTCTTCAAATCTTGATGGATGGTGTGACCATTCATCTCTTTTTTTGCTCTCATGCAGAAAAACACCTGTTTTCTTCTGCTTTGCAAGTATAAGGAAAAGTGTTTCCTGAGCTCTTATAAGCTTGGAGGTGAATGCAACGTCTATCTCCATATTCTCAAGTTCTGTGGCACAGTCCATTGCTTCCCTGATTCCCTTTTCACTAAGTGGTACATCCACCCACCCTGTGAACCTGTTCTCAAGGTTCCACCTGGATTGTCCGTGTCTTACCAGTATCAGATAATTCATTTTATCATTCCCGTTTATTCCCTTAAACCTAATAGTATTTTGCAGGTTATATATTAAAACTTTAAGGTTCTAAGCGGTGTGTTGGAAATATTAACTGGATATTATTCTGTTCGAAGATTGGATCAAGAATATCCAACGGGTTAGAAGCAAATGATATTGAAGAAGAGGAGTTGAAGCTTCAGAGGGTTCAGATTTTGATTGATAAATTCAAATTTGGGACTAAGGAGCTGAGGAAATTGTTATGGGCATTTTAGTATTTACGTTCCTATATTTATTAAATTTTAAATATATGAAATACATATATACTATTAAATTAATTGATAACTTTGCTCAGTATCAAATTATAGTGAAATGCCATTATCGAAAAAGGGGGGGCTAAAAAATTATGTTCTGCTCAAACTGTGGAAATGAACTTGAAAACTCTGATAATTTTTGCCCAAGTTGTGGGCAATCAACAAACAAAAATTCTGAATCAAAAACCCCTTTTATAGGGATATCAGACGAAAAACCTATTCAAGAAAAAAAGCCTTCTAACAATTGGAGTGTTACAACAATTCTTGTTGTCGTTTTTTTAATTTTTGTTGGTTCAGGGGTTTTAGGTGGATTTATAGATGGTATGTCTTCATCTACTACTTCTCCATCTGAAACAGTCAATCCAGACAAATTCCTTGATAATTTAGGCGGGTATTCTAACGTTATTGTTGAATCACAATGGGAATATGAATATAACCAACACTCAAATGAAAGAATTATAGTAAATTGTTATTTTGATGTTACTAACATTGGTACAGCTACTGCAGATAATGTACAGGTTGACTATTCAATCTTGTTTGATGGTAGAGTTTTAGAGACTAGTACAATCTACCTTGGAAGTATACCTGCGGGCTCATCTCTACATAGAGAAAAAGGACAATCTGTAAACTTGAATAGTTTTGAATGGAATGACTTAATAGACGAAGAGGAAAAAATAGAAGTTTCAATTGATGAAGTTAGGTCAGAATGATATTATATATTATATTTCATGCTTTATATAAAAAAATAAACACTTTTAATTTTTTCAAGTTCTATTGTTTCAGAGGAAATTATGTTCTGCACAAAATGTGGAAATGAACTTAAGGATTTTGATCATTTCTGTTCAAAATGTGGGCAACAAGTAAAACCTAATCTTGAGTCAAATTATACAGTTGATAATACTTCCCACAAAAAAACCGCAAAAGAAAAAAAAGAATCTGGCGTTTGGTCTGTAATAATAATTATTTCTTTAATTGGTATAGTATTCTTTGGCTTAGCAACTGTAGGTGTATTTATAGATGAAAGACCTTCATCTAGTGCATCCCCTTCTGATTATGATTATAAATCATTAACCAATGCACCAGATATACCATCATTGGATAAAGATACTATTGGAGTAGCAACAACGGCATACCCAAAAAAATACCGAATTCTATCTCAGAATTTCCGTCGAGCAATTGATTATAACAGTGGTGAAATTGATCAAGAAGTTATTAAGATAACAGGCAAGACTTCGAGTTATGACCTTGAAGACATATGTTATACTTTTGAATACGTCAATTATTACTGGCAATATCAAGAAGAACCAGGAGAATATTTTTTTACTGCCTCGCAAACAACAAAAGATTATGAAGGAGATTGTGACGATTATTCTATACTAATGTCAGCCTTAATGGAAAATATGGGTTTTAACACTAGGATAGTTGTGGCTAATGACTATTATTTAAACGGACATGCTTATCCTGAAATTTACATTGCGGATGATGTTAATCAATTGCAAGAAGTTAGAAACTATATTGGCGAGAGATATGACATTAGTTACGTGAATTATAAAATTAGAGAAACAGAAAACGGCGTTCAGTATTGGTTAAGTCTTGATTGGAGTGGTTCAGGTAACACATTGCATCCCGGAGGGAAATTATTTGAAGGTAATAATGGAAATAGCATTAATTATTATCCAAAAGGACTGATTGAATTTAATTATCAAAACCTTAATAACTAGTTTTTAGTATTATATTTTAAATTTCTGTCAAAATTCGTATTTTTGAATAACCGTTGCATTTTTTATCCATTGCTATTACCCAATATGACTATTCAACATAGTATTCGAACAATCAACTACGTTCAATCTATTTTCCAGTCAACAACATGAATATTCAGACAAAGCGAGTCCTAAGGTAACGTTGATAAATATTCCCAAACATCTATTCATCCAGTTATGAGCTCAGAGGACACAATTCAGGTTTCGGATTTTATGCCACTGGTCCGGCCACCACAGAAAGATGACAACAGTGACAGTTTTTGTTTTGCTTTCAAAAACCGTGAGTTATTGCTGGTTGGTGATGAAGGAAACTACAGGTTACCTTTGATGAAAGAGATGGAGAAACTGGATTTTTCAGGAATAAGGACTCAATACCTTGGTGAACTCAGGGACATTTCATGTTATTCAATGGAACTCAACGCTTCAATAAACTCAGATGAATCAGTGTCCGGTGATCCTTTCAAACCTGAATCAACTGCTGCCGATGTCTGTAAGCTCAGTAAAAACACCTGTTTTGTGGGACTCAGGGAACTTAATGGAATTCTTGAAGAAACTCTAGCTGCACTTGCCGGTAAAGCTGTTCACATTATGGAATGGGATAAAAACACTCTTTATTGTGGCAGATGTGGCAGTGAAACTTCGCTTAAAGAAGCCGAAAGAGCAAAAATGTGTCCTGAATGCGGCTTCACATCATTTCCTAAAATTTCTCCTGCAATAATTGTCATGATCGAGAAAGAGGACAAACTCTTGCTGGCACGTTCTCCTCATTTCCCTAAAGGAAGATACAGTATCATTGCAGGATTTGTAGAACCAGGTGAATCAATAGAGCAGGCTGTTGTAAGGGAAGTAATGGAAGAAGTAGGCATCAATATCAAGAATGTCAAATACTTTGGAAGCCAGCCATGGCCTTTCCCGGATTCGCTTATGATAGGGTTCACTGCTGAACATGCAGAAGGTGACATTCAGATAGATGGTGTCGAGATAGAAGATGCCGGTTGGTATACCAAAGATGAGATTCCAAATATTCCGGGAACTCATAGCATATCAGGACAACTTATACAGCATTTCATCAGCAGTCACTCCTGATAGCTTTATTTTAATTTTTCTTTTATTTTTTGTTTGGCATTTGTTATATTTAAATGCACAAGATTTATACAGTCGCACAGCAAATAATACTCAGGACTTTATTTTTCAAACTTAATAGAAAAACACGAGGACGGCGTTAGGATGTCATTTAACAGACAAATCTGTATCATTTTGATATTAGTAGCCAGTTTGACATTTGTGCAAACATGCGCAGCATTAACATATTCAGGTGGCGGTGAGTGGAACTATTCAGAAGAAATCATTATTAAAGAGAGCTCAGGAAGCAGCCTGACAAATTATCAGGTACCAATAGTCCTGAATAGCTCCAATTTTGATTTTTCACTTGCACAGTCAGAGGGACAGGACATACGTTTTACATCCGGTGACTCGCAGCTTAAACACTGGATAGAAGAGTGGGATTCAAAAAGAGAGAAGGCAACCATTTGGGTGAAAGTTCCTTCTATTCCGGCAGGAAGCAACACCAAAATTAAAATGTATTATGGTAATCCAAAAGCAAGTGATGTCCAGAGCGGACCCGGAACCTTTGTATTTTTTGATACTTTCAGTGGTACCAGTGTCTTTGCAAACTGGGACTCATTCACAACAGGTGGCGGGGAACAGGATGTTTCCAATGGAGTGTGTAAACTCATAGTTCCTAAATTCCATCCTGAAGATGTTTCCAGTATTAAATCAGAAGATGATTTTTCAATAAACTCCATGTTTGTGGTTAAAAGATCAAGAACAACTACCGGAGAAGATATTAGAGGTCCTGTTATAACACAGGGATTTGTTGACCCCCAGAAAGAGACAAAGAACCAGATACTGGCTGTATCTGAGCTTGAAAATGAAACAGAGGTTAGCTGGACTATTAAAAATGATAAGGAAGATGTACGCTATTATCCTTCAGACCTGGCTGACATTGGGGAAACCGAAGGTGACTGGTACACTATAGGCGTTGCCTGGTATATGGAAGATGAGCTTGGAAGTATAGCATGGTACAAGGATGGTGTCAGGAACACTAAAATGGATATTGTCTCAACTGAAGAGTATAATTATGTCCCTGTTGGGGACATGAAGGTTTACATCTCTGCAAATTCATATTCTGACGCTTCAGACAATACAGGTTATGCATCCATTGACTATGCATATGTGCGTAATTTCGTTCCTGATGAACCTGTTGTTACACTGGAGAGTTCAATGCAGGAAAGTACTGAAGAAACTATCATCGAAACTCCTGCCAGAATTAACATAACACCTTCAAGTGGTATAATGACTGCAATCCGTATTTTCAATACAACTGATTATGACGAGGATGCCATCGTTGAGTTGAAAGAAAGCGGATTGAACACTATTATGGTCCTGACAAATGAGGACAATATCTGGAACCTTGAGAGATTTGTCAAGACAGCACACGACAATGATATGCAGGTCTATGCAATGATCTTTAATGACCCGAACAGCGATACCAATGAGGACAACTCCATTTATGTTAACGCTGTCCTGGAAGAAGTAGTCGACTACAACAGCAAATCACTTTCAGCTTTTGATGGAGTGGATATTGCTCTTGATCCATGTACAAAAGATATTGATAGTGCCTGTGCACTGAACCTGCTTCTGCTTGAGAATGCCAGGGAAACTGCAGGTGATGAACTCGCAATTGCTGTTGACATTCCTGCATCTTATACATTGTCTGACATCTCAGAAGTATCAGAAACAGCAGACCTTATTATCCTCCAGACCTACGAGTTGGGGGAAACAAACCCTGATACAAAGTCAGATATTATTGATTCTGTGGCTTCCAGAATGGGTGAAATAAGAGCATCTGAAGGGAAAGCTCTCATCGGCATTTCAGTAAATGAGAATTTCTTAACAGATACTGATGTGCAGAGTCTTCTTTCGGAAATAGAGGACTATTATGCAGATGACAGTGCTTTCATGGGAACATCAATTGCTGTTTATGAGGACTACGAGGCTTATGCCAGTGTTTCAGCACCTGTAGAAGATGATAGTGAAAGCAGTAGTACTCCAGGATTTACGGGACTTTCAGCAATAGCTGGAATTGCCGGAGTAATAGCAATTTCCTTAATTCAAAAAAGAAGATCAAAAGAAAAGTGATGTGATAACACATCATTTTCCTTTTTTATTTTGTTCTTAATTTTACGTACTCAGGTTCTTTGTTCACTGCTCTTTCTTCTCTAGAAGCTCAACAGCTAAATCCCTTAGTTTGAACTTCTGTATCTTTCCGCTTGCAGTGAGTGGATAATCTTCCACGAAGAATACATGCTTTGGAACCTTATAGCGTGCAATTCTTGCAAGACCAAAGTCCCTGACATCCTCTTCTGTAATGTCAGAATCTTCAGCTTTGACGATAAAAGCACCGACTATTTCACCGTATTTTTCATCTGGTATGCCCACAACCTGTGCATTTTTAACACCAGGCATGGTGAAAAGGAATTCTTCTATTTCTCTTGGGTAGATATTCTCTCCACCGCGGATTATCATATCCTTTATACGACCTGTAATCTTGTAGTAACCATCTTCATCAACAGTTGCAAGGTCACCACTGTGGAGCCATCCGTCTTTGTCAATGGCAATTTCTGTCATTTCAGGCATTTTGTAATATCCTTTCATGACATTGTAACCACGGCAGCAAATTTCTCCCTGCTCGTTGGGTCCGACGATCTCACCGGTTTCAGGGTCAACGATCTTAACCTCTATTTCAGGCATGGATGTTCCCACTGTACTGACACGGCGGTCAATTGTGTCATCGGTACTTGTCTGTGTGAACACAGGTGATGCTTCTGTAAGTCCATAAGCGATTGTGATGTCCTTACAATGCATTTCATTAATGACACGTTTCATGGCCTCAATTGGACATGGTGAACCTGCCATGATACCGGTTCTCAGTGATGTAAGATCAAACATCTTAAACATCGGGTGGCTGAACTCCGCAATGAACATTGTCGGGACTCCATAAAGGGCTGTACATTTTTCTTTCTGAACAGCAGCCAGTACCATAAGTGGGTCAAAGAGTTCAAGCATAACAAGTGTACCACCATGGGTCAGTGTTGCAAGTACACCAAGTACTATTCCGAAACAATGGAATAATGGTACCGGAAGGCAAAGCCTGTCTTCTGCCGTGAATTTCTGTCTTTCACCGATGTAGTAACCGTTATTGAGAATATTGTAGTTTGTCAGCATTACACCCTTTGGAAAACCTGTTGTACCGGAGGTGTACTGCATGTTGATGACATCATCTTTATCAAGTGTATTCAGGATCTCACTGATTGCTTCATCACTGCCATGCTGACCAAGGAGGAACAGTTCTCTGGTGCTGTACATTCCACGGTGCTTTTCCTGACCAATGAAAATAACATTTTTCAGGTGTGGGAATTTCTCACTCCTGAGATTTCCACGGCTCTGTGTCTTAAGTTCAGGAACAAGCTCGTAGATGGTCTCGATGTAACTAACATCCCTGAAACCATCAATAATAGCAATAGCTTTCAGGTCTGCCTGTTTCATCACATACTCGACTTCATGTATTTTATATGCGGTGTTTACAGTGACCAGAACAACTCCTAACTTTGCAGTGGCAAACAGGAAAGTGAGCCAGTCAGGTACATTTGTAGCCCATATTCCAACATGGTCCCCTTTTTCTATACCAAGTTCAAGCAGGCCTTTAGCCAGCATGTTGACTCGTTCATCAAATTCTTTATAGGTAAACCTCAGGTCCCTGTCAGGATAAATGACAAATTCCCTGTCAGGATCGTTTCTGACAGTTTTCTCGAAAAAGCCACCTATCGTATCATTTGTAAAAGGCATGGTTAAATCTCCAGAATCTATTTACAACTTATTTACAACTGTTATCTTCATCCTGCAGGTGCTCTTCAAGTTTTTTTCTGATATCATTCGGAATTGGCACGGACTTTTTGTTCAAAAAGTCATAATGCACAATTGTTGACCTGCCGATAGCGCCCTTTGTTCCGTTTTGCCATGCTTCCTGCACAACTACAAAGGAAGAGTTTCCTATCCTTGACACGTAGCTGATAATTTCAACATCGTGTCCGTAGAACATCTCTCCTACATAATCATACTCTGTCCTTGCCATGATAAGTTTCCAGTTCTCATAGCTCAGGTCCAGGTCAGGTGTGAACAGCCTGAAAACCGGGTTTCTGGCCTGCTCGAACCATATGGCAATGGCAATATTGTTGGCGTGTTTTAGTCCGTCTATGTCGCCGAATCGTGGAGTAACAGTTGTTTTGAACATTTTTATCTACTTCTGATCTTGATTAATAGGGTGCATATACGACTGCCAGAATCTTTGCGTCCTCGGTTCCGACTGCATGCACATGGTGTGATACAACGGAATCATAGTAAATGCTGTCACCGGTTGAAAGGGTGTAACTGTCCTTTCCATAAATAATCTCTATCTGGCCGCTAAGCACGTAAATGAATTCCTCTCCCTCGTGGGATGATGGATTAATTTCACCTGATCTTGGGTGAACATCTATGATGAATGGCTCCATGTGTCTGTCAGCTTTATCCTTAGCCAGTGAGAAAAAGTCAAGTGTGCTGCTTTCACATGTGTCACAATTGCCTGAAAATCTTACAATGTTATCTGATTCACCACTTTTGACAACAACGGGTTCGTTATGGGGTGCATCGTCAAGGAATGTCCCAAGACGGACTCCCAGGGCTCTTGCAATCTGCATGAGTGGAGTAAGTGAGGGAACAAGTGCCCCGTCTTCAAGTTTGTTTATCAGGTCAACGCTTGTATTACTGTTATTTGCCAGATCTTCCACAGACATGTTCTGCATTTCACGTATCTGACGTATTTTACCACCTAGTATATTCTTGTCTGCCATCGTACTGTCCTCTTGTTTTTATCGCGAAAACGTGTTCATAGGCTTATGGTATGCTCAGTTAAAAAAGTATTGATTTATCATGAACATTTAAGATGACACTCGTTTTTCAGATTAAGCCGGATGTAAATCAATGGAAATTCAGGATGAAAAAAGAAGAAATGTGTCCTATTAATATCACAGATCACCGGATATCATTGCTTTATGGTATGCAACAGCAAGCATATTATTAACAAGCTCTGTAGCTTCTTTTTCCGAATCAACCATTCTTATTGTTACCTGAGAATTCCTGAAAAAATTAAGTTCTTTTTCACCAATTCGCAGTGCTACCATCCCAAGTTCTTCTGAATACTTACCATTGAGGTATTTTGATATCAAAACCAGATCAGGTGTCTCATCAAGGTGTGCTATGATCCTTAGTTTCCATGGGTCGGCAATGCATGGAAGAACCTTCTCTATACTTTTTACTCTCATCTTAATCCCCCTTTTTTAATTGCAGCAGGTATTTAAAAATGTTTTGAAACACATACTCTTAAATATCCATGTGACAATCTACTAGTAGGATTTCAATTTATTTTAAAACAGGTGATAAGAGATGCATTTCGGTCTTGGGATAGATGCCGGTGGAACATATACGGATGCAGTACTTATAAGAGGATCAGACGGTGCGATAGTTGATTCAAAAAAGGCTTTTACAACTTATCCTGACCTTCAGGAAGGCATAAAGAATGTGCTGGATTCTCTGGATCAAGAACTACTGAAGAATGTCAATCTTGTATCTGTTTCCACAACCCTTTCCACAAATTCACTCCTTGAAGGAACCGGGACTTCAGTTGCTCTTCTAATAATAGGTGAAAAGCCAGCACAGACAGAATTCCCTGCTGAATTTGTAATATGTGTAGAGGGAGGACATGATACCCGGGGTGATGAAGCCTGTGAATTAGATGTGGCTGCAGTTGAGAGTTTTGTCTGGAGCACAAGGACAAAGGTATCTGCTTATGCAGTGTCAGGTTATTTTGGTGCACGCAATCCGGAGCATGAGATTCAGGTCAAAGAGTTAATCACAAAAATGACCGGGATGCCAGTAGTTTGCGGTCATGAACTGTCACAGGAACTTGGTGCTTATGAAAGGGCTGTTACTGCTGTCCTTAATGCACAACTCATGCCTATAACCTACCAGTTTGTAAATTCAGTTGTAAAAGATGTCCGTGGTCGCGGAATTGATGCACGTCTTCTGATGCTCAAGTGTGACGGCTCTGTCTATAATATAGAGGATGCACTGGAAAAACCCATAGAAACTATATTCTCAGGCCCGGCTGCCAGTCTTCTGGGTGCATCATACCTGTCAAAAATGGAAACCTGTGCTGTTATAGATATTGGAGGAACCAGCACAGATGTTTCAATGCTTCGTGATGGAGTTCCTGAGATTAGCAGTTCCGGCGCTGTTGTGGGTGGCTGGAAAACCCGGGTAAGGGCCATGAAAATGGAAACATCAGCCACAGGAGGAGATAGTCACATATGGGTTCAGGATACGCAAATTCATGTTGGACCCCGGAGAGTTTTGCCTTTATGTGTTGCGTCAACAATGTATCATGATTTCCTTAACAAGCTTAAAAGATGCAGGGTTGTACCAAGAAACCATATGGATGAGAATCTCCAGCCAACTAAATTCTTTGTAAGGACAGCTTACGAAGCTTTTGATCTTACTGATGATGAAAGCGAAGTTCTCTCTATAATAGGTAGTGAACCGGTTTCAGTTACCGATATAAGTTCAGACCTGCGGAAGAATATTCCAAATGGAGTGCTGGATTCTCTTATACGAAAAAGGCTTGTGCAGGGAATAGGTTTTACTCCCACAGATGCTCTGCATGTTCTGGGTGTCTATACAAAGTGGGATGCGCAGGCTTCGGAGGTTGGTGCTGCAAATCTTTCACGCTATACTACGAAAGGAAAATATGATTTCTGCACACAGGTCAAAGAACATGTGGCAAAGAACATGGCAGCAGATCTCATGGCTTATATCCTGCCACATCATCCCGCCGGGATGATTGCAGACTTGCTTAACGACAAATATCCTGCAAAATTCAAAGTGGAAATACCTGTTGTTTTGCTGGGTGGTCCTTCCAGGGCTTATGACAGTGAACTTAGCTCTATGATTGATGCTGAAGTCATTGTTCCTGAATTTTCAGATGTTGGAAATGCAGTCGGAGCACTTGCAGGCAAAGGTGTCAAAAGAGTTGAGATTATGATAACTCCAGCATCACTTGAAAATCCTGATGAGGATTTCCTTGTGTTCTCTCCGGTTGGCAGAGGGAGATTTAAGAATTATGGGGATGCAGTGGAATTTGCAACAAGTACCGGTAAAGAACTTGTTCTTGATTATGAAATGCGTTGTGGTATCTTAAAACAGGATACTAAAATCACAGTCTCAAAGAAAACAGTTTCGCCGGACAACTGGTCACATCCGCCACTGGAGACCAGGGTAGTAGTAGTGGGGATTGGAAATCCAATGATGATACTGAAGGACTGAGAATCAACAATTCAATTCATTACAGGAAGGATGACATGGACTTTAGTTCCAACACCTTCCGCACTTTCCAGCCAGAGTTTTCCACCGTGGTCTTCTGTAACCCTTTTGCAGATATTCAGGCCAATTCCTGCACCACCATATCTGCGTGCCAGTGAACCGTCAAGCTGGTAGAAACTATCAAATGTTTTCATTATTTTAGTTTCAGGTATTCCGATTCCAGTATCTTCAATGATGATGTGTATTTCACCATCTTCCTTTGTGCCGGATAATGAAATTCTGCCACCTGATGGTGTGAATTTAAATGCATTATCTATAAGGTGGATGAACACCTCACTCAGGTAATTTTGATCACCGCTTATAAACGGAAATGAGTCTGGAATTGTATTTTCTACAGTGAGATTCTTATCCGTATTTTCCATTGAAATTATGGAAAGGGCTTTTTCTATTATTTGCGATAAACGCAATCTTGAATACTCATATTGATAATTCTTCGCTTCCAGTGAACTCATGAAAAGCAATGATTCTATCAGACGCTTTAACTGGCCGGAATTGCTGTTTACAACTCTCATAGCTCGTTTCTGTTCCTTATTCAAGGGACCGAGGGTTTCATCACCAACAAGCTCACCAAACCCGAGAATAGAGATAAGAGGAGTTTTCAGTTCATGGCTCATTGTTGCCAGGAAATTACTCTTCATTTCATCAAGGGAATGAAGTTCATCGTTTGCCTTTCTGAGTTCCTCATTGATGTCTTCCAGTTTACTGTTGTACTTTTTAAGTTCATCCTCTGAATTCTTGAGTAAAATCATACCCCCCATCATCTGGGTAATGAGTGAAAGTTGTCTGGCATCATTCTTTGTATAGTCATCTTCCTTGTTGGCTACTGCCAGAAATCCCACAACCTCATTTTCATAGAGGATAGGTGCTGCAAGATAGGACCATATATTCATTTTCCTGAATATATCCGGACACCTTTCAACCTCAATTTCATTCGGCTCATTCATTACAAGTGGCCTTTTATTTTTCAGTAATTCTGCCCATCTGTGACAACTTTCAAGCCCTGATATCAGATCATTCTCTGTGAATCCATGCATCTTAAGAATATTTGCAGGTTGTGCAATAACGGATGACAGTTTTTTGTTATCATCAAAGAAACCAAGAACTCCGGCTTCACTACCGGTAAGCTTCATTCCTTCATTAAGTGCAAAAGTACGGATATCAGATATGGAAAATCCATTCATATAGCTTAATTCATGTAGTGTTTCAAGACATGACTCGTCAACAAGTAAAGCACTTTGAGCTTTTTTGAGTTCAGTCAGATCATTTATTATGAAAACAGTGTTGTCGTTAGTTTTTGCAAAATAGATAACAACATTCCTGTCAGTTCCATCACGGCATCTGATGACCCATTCTCCACTGACACCTGATTCTTTCTCTTTTGAGGTTAAATTCCATTTTTCTCTTACTTTCCTTCGATATTGAGGATCCGGGTAAACTGCATCCCACCACTTACTGATTGTTGGTATGTCATCAATTGTGTAACCTATCATTTCAGTGAGCTTATGGTTTGCATAATTGATTTCTCCAAGAGAATTCATAATGGCTATGGGAAGAGGTGAATTGTCAATTATTTTCCTGAAATTCTCTTCGCTTTCCTTTATAGCACGTTCTGCCTGTTTTATTTCGCTTATATCATGGGCCATTTCCAGACGTGCATTTCTACCATCTGTCCACTTTATTATTCTATCCATTATAATATAGTCTCTTACAGTAATCGGATTCTGATATTCCCATTTGTACGCCTGATTTTTATTTTTGAGTATAATGGAATTAGTGCAGAAATCACATGGTTCCTTGAAACCCTGAAGTACCTGATAACATTTCTGACCAACAGGATTCTCTCCTATTATCTGACTCAGGAATTTATTAACATATAAGATCTCATATGTATAAGGATCCGAAACATAAACAGGTTCCTCAATGCTGTCAAAAATTGATAATAATTGCCGTCTTTCAAGGTTTAAGTCCTCTGCTATGGAATTTTTCTTAAATGCCATGGCAAGTATATTGGAATATGTATTGAGCACCTCAATATCCTGTTTTGTCCATTCATTTGTTTCTCTTACATTATCAAAACCTATGAAACCGGCAATTTCATTTTCAATAAAGAATGGAAGTGCTATAAGTGATTTAATATCCTGGCTTAAAAGCAGTTCTTTTTCAGATATGGCTTCCGTGGGAAGTTCATCAACATTTTTAATGTGAATTGCTCCTTCCTGTGTAAGTTTCTCAAGCCACCAATGGTACTCATGACCTGACAAGTTCTGAAGCATCTCTTTTTGCGGTTCAACACCCTTTGCACACCATTCATGTGTGTTGTTAACAGTGTCTTTATTATCTATGACTCTGAATACATATGCACGATCAGCAGTGCAGAGTTCACCAAGCATGCCAAGCGACTCTTCTATCTTTTCATCCAGGTTGTCTGCAAAGGAAAGTGATGAAGATATTTTTGACAATGTGCTTTCTATCTGATACTTAATCACAAGCCTGTCGTGAGAATCCTTGTTTTTTTGTACCTCTGCTTCAAGGTCTTTTTTCAAAGACGTTACTTTCAGATTGTGAACTATAACACAACAGATAAGTGTTGCCAGAAAAATTATCCAGATAAGTTTTTGTTCGCCTTCTAAAATATAAACGTGGAACAGGACAAATCCCAAAAGCACCAGAAAAGATACTATCATTAACAATAATTTATTTTTGGATTTGTTTTTCATCCTGATCACAATTTTAATACTTTTTGAGGTCAAGCAGATTAGCCAGTATAGTGGAAATATGGTTGCCGCTATAACTTCCTAATGATTTTATAACATTTCTTGATTCTTTTAGTATATAAATTTATTTAATTATGGTGGATAAAAATATTTCATATTGTGCATTTACTGACAAGTCTTCATGAGTCTTGTTTTCTTAGATTTTTTTGTTCCATTAGTAACGCTAAGTTTATATATAAGCACAAATTCACACTATTATATATCTCAGAATGTATGTGGTTAAAATATGCCGAAACAATGATTGAAGAAAACTGTTATATCCGTAGGGAATGAACTACTTTTATGCAGCAATTTCTTGACCTTCTGGAAACGTCAGAGAATTGTGTCTTTCTAAGTGGAGCTGGAATATCCACTTTTTCCGGAATTCCTGATTTCAGAGGCAGTAATGGTCTCTATGCAAAATATGATGCTAACAAGATATTTGACCTGGCATATTTCCACAAAAATCCTTCATACTTTTATACTCATGCCAGGGAATTTATTTATGACCTTGATACCAAAGAGCCAAATCTTATACACAGAACCCTGGCTATAATGGAGAAAAAAGGATACTTAAGTTCTGTTATCACCCAGAATATTGATTTGCTTCACCAGAAAGCAGGTTCAAAAAATGTAATAGAGATTCACGGCTCTCCTATAAATCACAGGTGTCTTTCATGTGGAGAGAACTATTCCTATGCAGACGTTTCTGTTCTTCTGGAAAAAGAAATCGTTCCACACTGTACCAGATGCAGTGGTCTTATTAAACCGGATATAACATTCTTTGGGGAAATGCTGGATGAGACTGCAATTACAAATGCACTGGAAGCAAGTTCAAAAGCAGATTTGTTTGTGGTTATTGGTTCATCACTTGTAGTCCAGCCGGCAGCAAGCCTCCCGCTTTATTCACTGAAAGGGGGAGGAAAACTTGTAATTGTTAATAACATGGCAACGCCACTTGACGAATATGCATACCTGAAATATGATGAACTGGGTGACTTTTTCAATCACCTGTCATCTTACTTTAATGAGTGAAAATATTCCCTGAGGCTCTTTTTATCATCTTCTGAAAGATGATGCCAGCGAATTCCCTGTAAGGCTCCCTCAAGAGCATAAAGCTTGTTTATACAGGCTGTCTCATCGATGAGTAAAAGTCTCTCAAAGGCAGCTTTGCTTCCAAGTTTCTTAAGCTCAGCCGGGTCTGTTATCCCGGCCTGCATCAGGAGTTCTTCAAGCTTTCTGCCAATATTTGGAAGCTGTGATAGTTCTTCCATTGTGAAATTCCTTCTAAATTTATAATCAGTAACTTCCTGTTGCATCTACAAGAATAAAAGATGCATCAGAATTTGCTTTCAAAACGATGGTATCATTCTGGTTTATGCGTATCTGGTCGTTCTTTGCAAGTTTTTCGCCGCAGGTTGTGATCTCTCCTTCAAGTACATAAATGAATACGTATCTTGAAATATCAGTAAGCATCTCTACAACTTTTCCGGAATCCAGTTTTGACATATATACAGTGGTATTTGCTCTGAGTTTTACTGCTCCTGGAAATCCCTGGCCTGCTATTGCTACGAGTTCATTCTTCCGGCTTTCCATATCAAAATTCTCCTGTCTGCATGCAGGTTTCATATTTTGCATAAGAGGATCTATCCACAAACGTAAAAGATGCGTGTCCTTGCCGGACATGTTCATGTCTGTAAAAGTAGCTCCGCTTCCGCTTGAAAGCACCTGAACATCACCAGCTTTTAAGACTTCCTTATTACCGGTGCTGTCCTCATGGTTCAGTTCGCCATCAAGAATAACAGTAACGATTTCCTTATCGTTCAGTGACTCTGGTTTGTAAAACTTTCCAGCTTTTAATATCTCATCATTGAAAACCTTGAGGTCTCCAAAATGTGTGTTTTTCATATCCAGATAATCTGAATATGAGAAAATCCAGTAACCATTTATTGTATCGTTTTCAACAAAATGTCTTTCATCTGCTCTAACTACCTTTGTCATGTTATCTTCCTGTTTTTTCGGATAATTTGACATTGGTGTTTAAGTACTTGACTGTGAAGCGATATCTGAAAATCATAGAATTAACTAGTATTGAAAATAAAAAAAGAAAAATAAGGTAATTACCGCTTATTCTTCATCAGCGGCAAGTTCAAATGTGAGTTCAAGTACGCCGTTTTTGTAACTTGCTGCCATGGTTTCCGGGTCTACGCCACATGGCAGATCAACGACTCTTGAATAACCTGTATCTTTGGTTATCACAGTTATTTCAACGTGGGAGCAATATGGATAATATTCCACATGCTTTTCCTCAACGCCAAGGTCTGCAAGCACAACAAGCTTGTCATCGGTTTCAAAGATATCTATGAAGGGTTCCTGGTTGAAGATATAGAAGTCACCTTCTCTTTCATCATCTTCGTAATCAGAATCTTCATATTCATGCTGTCCACTGAACCCGAATACAGTAGGCTTTTTACCTGGCTGCCCGATGATAGTAAAACCACGTATCACAGTTTTTCCATCTTCTTCTGTGATGCTGTCTGAGAACATTTCCATAATGTGTTCTATCAGTTCATCGATGCTTGTTATTCTGTCAGGCGCTTCGTCATCACCGGAGTAATGATCTTTGTCATTCATTCCTATACCTCTTTTTCTGAAACGGGGTTCATAACGGACTATTCGAAGGTAACAATTATCTGTTTTTACTGCCTGATGCAACCTTAATTGTTTTAATTTATGCGAACAAGTTGTATATATATTCTGCGTTTCAAATGTGGCTGCCTTAAAAATAATAGTATGTTCCATCTTCCTGTTTTGTTTTTTTTAGAGTCTTTTCCAATCAACTATTTATCTTTGTACCGAGATGTAAGAAACCAGAGATTAAAGAGGAATAATATGGTGTCAAAACAAGTTCCATTCACAAAGGAAGAGATTACAGGGTTAATCGAAAAGTATCCGACACCTTTTCATGTATATGATGAGAAGGCTATCATAGAAAATGCCAGGAAACTCAGAAAGGCATTCAGTGTTGTCAATGGTTTTAAGGAATATTTCGCTGTGAAAGCACTTCCAAACCCATATATCATGAAGTTGCTTAAAAACGAAGGTTTCGGTTCAGACTGCAGTTCCCTGCCTGAACTTCTGCTTTCCGAAAAGGCCGGCATTGTAGGCGAAAATATCATGTTCAGTTCCAATGACACACCTGCAGAGGAATTCATCAAAGCCAGAGAACTTGGAGCTATTATTAATCTGGATGACCTGAGTCATATTGAGTTTCTGGAAGAGTCTGCCGGATTGCCTGAAATTGTCTGCTGCCGCTACAACCCCGGACTTTTGAAGGAAGGAAACGCTATTATCGGTAACCCTGAAGAAGCAAAGTATGGATTTACAAGAGAGCAACTTTTCACCGGATATCTAATGATGAAGGAGAAAGGTGTAAAAAGATTCGGTCTGCACACAATGGTTGCATCCAATGAGCTTGATCCTGCTTATTTTATTGAGACTGCAAAAATCCTTTTTGAGCTTATTGCCGAGCTGTCAAAGGAGCTTGACATTAAGTTTGAGTTCGTAAACCTTGGCGGTGGAATAGGTATTCCTTACAGGCCGGAACAGGAACAGGTTCCATACGATGTAATTGCAAAAGGTGTTGCAGAAGCCTACGATGAAACAATCAGGGCAAATGGCCTTCACCCACTGAAGATTTTCCTGGAATGTGGCAGGGTTATCACAGGACCATACGGTTATCTTGTTTCCAGTGTACGTCACATGAAGCATATTTACAAGGACTACGTTGGTCTTGATGCATGTATGGCAAACCTCATGCGTCCAGCTCTATACGGAGCTTATCATCACATTACCGTCCTTGGAAAAGAGCATGAAGATCATGAGATGCTCTACGATGTTACAGGTTCCCTCTGTGAAAACAATGACAAGTTTGCCATTGACAGGCTGTTACCTGAAGTAGAGAGAGGCGACATTCTCGTAATCCATGATGCAGGAGCACACGGACATGCCATGGGCTTTAACTATAACGGTAAGCTCAGATCAGCAGAATTCCTGCTGAGACCTGATGGTAGTTTCGTGCAGATTAGAAGAGCTGAGACAATAGATGATTATTTTGCAACCCTTGATTTTGAGGGTCTTACAGGTTTTGAATGAACGCTTCAGCGTTCATTCTTTTAAATTTGTAGTATCTCATTGTCTCAGTGGAATACTTGCTTTTCCTAAAAACAAAAATTATTAGTTAGATGTAATTTCGGTTACAGTTTCAAGCACTACTCCCTTTTCTTCATCAACTAAAAAATCCACGATTTTATTTCCTGATTCTATTTTTAATGCAGGAGCACATCCCGGTCCATCATAGTTTTCTGAAGTAGGGTGGCAGGAATATGTTACACCTATGACAGTCCCACCTTCCATAATTAATTGCTTTGCACGATTGTCTTCAAGAGCAATTTTAGCTATATTAGATGTATTCGTTTTGAGCCATTCTGGTTTTGATTCATTGTAAGGAGGCAGTAATTCAACTGTAGAATAATTTTTCTCTAAAATTTCTGTATCGTAATTTACAGATGAATTGTTATTATTACTTGATGTACCTGATGTGAGTGAAGAATTGTCAATAAAATCTTTATCCACACATCCGGAAAAGCCATTGACTAATAACAAAACAACTACTATAATTATTTTTGATCTGATTTTTGTAATAAAACCCCTCCGTAATAAACGCTTAAAATTAAAGATTGTATATTCATATACTTTCTAAGTAAATATACTTTATTGTCTAAAATTTTTGGTGGTATTTTTCTTCAGCTTTTCGTTATCATCAGGTGCTTACAATAATGCTATTAAGAGCCAGAATACTATCTCATAGTAGTGACAACTATGCAGATCAAAACTGGCAAGAGGATAGAATTTATTGATATCACGGACAGGGTAAAAGAACAGTTGCATGAAAACGGTGTCCAGAATGGAATCTGTGTGATAAGTACTAAGCACACAACAACCTCGGTTATTGTTAATGAGAATGAATCAGGTCTAATATCAGACATACTCGAATTGCTGAAGATACTTGTCCCTGCACATGCCGGTTATGCACATGACAGGATTGATAACAATGCTGATGCACACTTAAAAGCAGTGTTACTTGGAAGTAGTGAAACTCTTCCAATCATAGATGGCAATTTGCATCTTGGAACCTGGCAGAGTATTTTCCTTGCGGAACTGGATGGTCCAAGGACAAGAGAAGTCACGGTTACTGTAATCAGCAGTGAATGAAACAGCCACAATCTTAAAATAAAGTAAGCATCCGCCGAAGGCGGCGCGTTTCAATGCTGCTACACAGAATGTAATTATAAATAATAGTGAATTAATGCTAATACTCCCACAGAAGGTTTGCAAAGAAAATATTCAAAGTCATCGTGCAGAATATTTTGTTTCATCTTTCTGGAAAATACCGGTTTCGCCGTACCTTTCGGGATTGATCAAGTTAATCATGCCCCGGATAAATCATTTTCAAAATACAGTATATGGTTGAAATAAAAAGAGAAAAAAGAAAGTAATTGAATTTTATTTCAAGTTACTCTGACTTTTCGTAGTCAACGTGTGCATAGAAGCATCTTTTTGGAGTACAGACTGCATCTGAGCTTTTGAGTGTCTTGAGAATCTTGCTTACTTCCTTGCTTTCAAGACCGGTTGCTTCAGCGATCTCTCCTGGTCTCATTGGTTTATTTGCATCTTTAAGTGCATCGAGTACTTTCTGTTCATCATCTGCCATATTTTATTCTCCTACTATTATTTGACTATAAACGTGATTGTTAAATAAATAATTGATGCAATAGATTGCGTTTTATCTTATTTATATTAGATTTGATCAAAGCCGTTTGCTTAAAATGAATTCCTGAGCTGTTCGGCAAGTTCAGCAAGGTTGTCAGTGGATGGATGTAATTCCACGATTGTGTGCATGTTACCTTCCCCGTCACCTGCACGTCTGGGGATTATGTGAACGTGCACATGCGGTACGGTTTGTCCGGCAATCTCTCCGTTGTTGATGCCAATATTCATGCCTTCAAGTCCAAGTGTCTCTGAAACAGTTTTTGCTATCCTGTTCACAGAAGCAAACAATGTAGCAGCATCTTCCTCACTCATGTCAGTGAATTTCCCAAAATGCTTTTTCGGAAGCACAATAGTGTGTCCCTCTGCACAGGGATAGATATCCAGAAACGCATAAACATTCTCGTCTTCATAGACCTTATGTGAAGGAATAGCACCGGCAACAATCTTACAGAATAGACAATCCATATGTATCACCCTCTTTCTTTGAGGGTTTGGGTATTTAATTATTGTTGTTGAAAGAAACTTTGAACTATGAAGAAGTAACCGGCAAAGTCACAGTAAATGTGCTTCCGTTGCCTACCTCGCTTTCAACTCTGATTTTTCCGCCGTGCATTTCCACAAACTGCTTGACAATTGAAAGTCCAAGGCCGGTTCCCTTGTAATAATCTCTGGTACCGGCTTGTTTGAAAGGCTCAAAAATATTACGTTGCTGGTTTGCAGGGATGCCGATTCCTGTATCTGTAACAGATATCAGTACCTCACCATCATTCATCCTGGAATTGATGAATATCTTTCCGTTTACAGGTGTGAACTTGATAGCATTGCTTATCAGGTTATACATAATCTGTTTCATCTTAAGTTTATCAGCATAAACTTCAAAGTGGTCAAACTCAACAGTTGATACAAGGTCTATAGGCTTTGCTTTAGCCATGGGCTCAACAAGCATGGAAATCTCATCTATAAGATCTCTAAGGTCAAAACTGATGGGCTCAAAAGGCATCTGACCGGATTCTATCTTTGCATTGTCAAGTATATTATTGATAAGTTCAAGAAGATGGTTGCCGCTATTGCGGATATTCATAACGAACTTGTGCTGTTCATCATTCAGTTCACCATAGTTTTTCTCTTCAAGAACTTCAGAAAAACCAATAATAGAACTAAGAGGTGTGCGGAGTTCATGACTCATGTTTGCAAGGAACTTACCCTTAACCTCACTCAGTTCCTCGGCAAGCAGCTTATCCTTAAAAAGGCTCATTTCAATTTCCTTTCGCCTGGTAACATCTCTTCCGACAAACAACAAACCCATAAGGGAGCCGTCAGGATTGTAAATCGGTCCACGGATAATATCAACTATTTCGCTGTGTCCGTCTACAAAGAAAAGCTCCTTTTCTTCCAGGGTAAGCTCACCGGATTCGATAATCTCCTGCTCATGTCTTCTGAAATCATCCGCCAGTTCCTTACTAAGAAATATATAGTCGTTCTTCCCGATAATGTCCTTTTTGTCAGCCCCGATAAAAGCCTCATACTTCATGTTGCATTTTATGTAAGTCCCGTCAGGATTTTTCAGGGCCACCAGATCAGGAATACTGTTTACAAGAGTACGCAGTTTAATCTCACTCTCCAGTATTTTTTCTTCCTTTTTCTTCAGGACAATAAACTGTGTGATATCCCTGACAATACCTTCTATAAGATCATATTCCTCTTTCACGAATGGATCATTTCCATCCATTTCTCTGTTCTCCAGATAGAATACTTCTACAGAACCGACTATTTCTCCATCGATTGTAATATCATGACTCAGTTTAATATCGCTGTGGACAAAGTTAGAAGATCGTATTTCCAGATCTGCAAAAACAATTCTTGAACTAGTTATTTCCGGATACTGCCATGAAGTCGGAATAATCTCCACTATTTTTTCAAATGCATCTTTAAGTGATGAACTATCCCTTATAATGCATGATATCTCATAGAGGCAATCAAGTTCCTTGACTCTTTCTTTCAGTTCATGGTTTGCTGTATTAATCTTTGATACGGAGTCAGCAAGGACTATCCCAAAGATAAGGAATAAAAGGAAAACAGTGGATCTAATGTATATTTCATGTCCCGGGACTTTGTTGATAAGCAAGTTCTCAAATGTTCCATTATAATAAAATAAATAGTCTACTGAGCTATCAAAGAGCCAGAAAAATAGTCCGAATACTAAGGAAGCAAGAATTATTTTGCGGGACGTGTTCATTTTTGTTCCTCATATTTTTTGGACAATTTATTATTTTATTATTTTATTACTCAATTTATATTTATCAAATTCAGCTTTATCCTATATAAAATATAAGGTATTTATAAATGTATTATTGTGTAACAGGTCTAACACACAACGTTTACATTATATATGTGTGCGTGAATATTAATATAGACCGGAAGTTCTGTACTCCTGTTTCACTTCTTGGAAAAACCTGGGCACTTACAATATGCAGCTGCAAAAACTCCAATAATGGCATACACGATTTCAAATCCCGGTGTCTCTTCTTTGTCAGTATTTTCTTCAACATCATCTGATTCTGCCATTACAGTTTCATCTTCCACAAGCGGTATTTCTTCAACCATAGTTTCCTGTACAGCTTCTTCTTCTTCTTCGACTTCCTCAGCAACAGCCTCATACTCTGCAGGTGGTGCAGCAGGTTCAGGTTCTTCCTCTTCCGGCATCTCAACATAAAGCGAAGTGTAAGGGGTTGCAAAACCAAATTCCATCGACAGGTCGGTGACCTCTTCAACCATCTCTGACTTTTCACCTTCAACATCAATACGGTCCAGTAGGTTCATTATTTTCTCGTACGCCCAGAGTCTTGGAATAAAAGAATTGGATGAACTTGATCTGACGACAAAATTGTTGCTGAACTCCTGAGTTCCTGAACGTGTGCTTCCTGTTATCGCGGAACTTATGCTTCCGGTTCCTGATGCATATTTTCCAAGTACAATTGCATCAGAACCTGCAAAAAGACTGCTCTCTCCGGTGTTTACAATGCCTGTTACCTCTCCGTCATAATCGTACTCAATATCAGTCATCAGGGGCGTAGAAATAGTATCATAGAAATTGCTTATATCATCCATGGAATCATCAGAAATTGAAAAACTATCTGCTTTTCCATAGTTCTCAAGACTCAGGACTTTAAGGAAATCATAGTAACCTTCATCTTTATCGATACCAAAAGCAACGGTAAATATTGCTGCCTGCGCATCGTTTTCATTGCTTATATCATTGCGTATGTTATCTGTGTTCTTAACTCCGGATGTGGGTATGCCATCAGTCAGGAAAACAACAATAGGGACACTATCGCTGTTCTCATCAAACATTTCAAGAGCTTTTACAAGGGCACCATCAATATCCGTTCTGCCACTGGCATCAAGGTTGTTAACAAAATCTATGGCATCTTTCTTGTTGTCACTACTTGCCATCATAAGTTCATCTGAAAACTCCATAATGCGGTTATCAAAAAAGATGATACTGAACCTGTCTTCTTCCGGCAGGTCGGATATTATCTCAGAGAATACACTCTTAACCTGTTCTATTTTCTTCCCTTCCATTGACCGGGATTTGTCGATCACAAAAATGATATCCTTATTCATTGCCGGGGTCCCAAGTTGATCCACTGTAGGTGAGAACACATGCATCATGTAACCCTGTCCACCAGTTTCATAAAAGAGCATGTCTCCTGTAAGTTCAGGACTTTCGGTGCTGAAAACTATTTTCATGTCACGGTTTGGAATTGAATCAGAACGATAATAGATTCTCTTTTCAGTGTTAGAAACAGAATTTATCTTTGTATTATTGAATCCCGGTGTTTCCAGGCTGATTATCTTATTTTCAGATACAATGTTCACATTAACGCTGAGATCATCAAGGTCATGCTGAACGTAAAGCGGCTGCACATATTCATATTCTCCTAGCGTTTTTTTCAATGCCTGCTCGTATGTCAGTTTCACAATGATACTCTGCCCAGCCTGAATGTTTACCGCATATTCAAATCTGCCACCCTTTTCATCTGTCAGAAGTCCGGCAGACTTACCCTGGGAAACCGCTTCCATCATACTCTTTTCAGCTTTTCCTTTTGGCAACACTTCCGAGCTGTATTCTTTATCATTTATCAACAAAGTGAAATCAGAAATGAACGCCTCTTCAGGTTTATATATGCTGAAATCATCGTAATCTGCCTCATCTTCATTATTGGTCAGCTTTTGCTCAACAGTTGTTATTACGTACCCATTGTTGATGTTGATGTCAACTTTCATATAATCAAGGTCTGCTGTTGCAGCAGCCGTAGACAGCGTTGCAGCTAAGAATAACAGCAAGATTACTGATATTTTTGATAATGATAACAAATGTGCAGATAACGAAAAATTACCACAACTCAGAAGACCATTTTTTCCACAGATTCCCGATTTCAACTTTATAACCCCTGAAACAGTTTTGAACACAATAAAATGGAATTTCCATTTTTTGTAGTTCTGTATTACTTCAAAACAATATGTATTTTTTAATACTTATACTTAGTCAATTTGATATGTGCGCGAATGCACATATTTGATAAAATAAGTACATCAGGGCATAGTTACTAAATATCTTTCCTGTAATAATCTTATAAACATATTAAATCCGGATTAATTTCAGTTTAATTCTTTCAATAAATCATTACCAAAAGATTATCATGTCACAGAAAACCAGCTCTACAACAAATGCTTTCCAGAAAGTTCTCAGTATTCAAACCGATGTCCAGGGAATACTTATTGAAAGACCAAATCGTTTCCTGGCCATTGTTGAGATCGATGTGAACGGAAGAAAAAGTCAGGAAAAAGTTCACGTCCATGACCCGGGCAGGCTTATTGATATCCTGTACCCCGGAAACCGTGTACTGCTTCGAAAAGCCAGCAACCCGAAAAGAAAAACAGGCTGGGACATGATAGCCGGAAGGTCCGGAGACAACTGGATTTTAATTAACTCAGCATTTCACAGGCAAATATCCGAATGGGTAATTGAGAATAATATTGTTGACCTTTTCAGTAATGCTGATAAAGTTCTTCCTGAACAGAAGTTCGGAGAGAGCAGGCTTGATTATCTCCTGTTAAAAGGAGATACTGATATCTGGATTGAAGTAAAAGGCTGTACATTGGCAGAAGAGACAACCGCATCTTTTCCTGATGCACCAACAACCCGTGGAAAACGCCACCTGGATGAACTTATCAAAGCCAGATCAGAAGGTCATGAAGCCGCAATTCTTATTCTCATATTCAGACCTGAAGCAGAATGTTTCACAGCAAATGGTATAATTGACCCGGATTTTGCCCATACTTTTGAAAAGGCACTTGAAGCAGGTGTAAATGTATTTCCACTTCTCTTTTCATTCGAAGGAAATACGGTTATGTATCATTCACAGCTCCCGCTCTGTAGGAATATTCTTTATGAAAAATAACTTGTTAATTTGTAATGTTTTCATTCATTTTTCATTTACCAGCCAGCAGTGACAGTTTGCCTGGAAAAGATCTCTCCTTGTGAAATTTGCCGCAATACAGCTTCCTCTGCAAACAGAAAGCCACTGGCACCTGCTGCATTCACCTTTCATGTCCGAGGCTTTCAGGCTCCTGAAATAGTTTAAGAATCGTGAATTATCCCATATCCACCTGAAAGACCTGTCTTTCACATTCTCAACATCTGCTCCCTCAAAATAGTTGCAGGGAAGCACATCTCCTTTTGAAGTGACAGTGCAGTATCCGATGGCACCATCACATCCGATTCGTGCATCTGAATCAGTCTCAAATCCCTTTTCCGGAATTGGCCGGAAAGTACACTCAAATTCCATAGGTGCAATTTCAGGGCCATCAGCTTCCCTTTTGCCAAGCAGGAATTCTGTCAGCTCCTGCATCCTTTCCGGTTTTACTTCCAGATCAAGAGCTTCCATTCCACGTCCTGAAGGAACAAAGGGCAGGATTCTGAATGTATGCACTCCCAGTTCTTTTCCCAGTTCATAAAGTTCAGGGATATTATCAATATTCATTGCGGTTACTGCGGCTGCCAGTGTAACAGGAACGCCGGCTTTTACCAGCAATTTAATTCCATCAACTGTCTTTTGCCATGAACCCAGAGACTGGCGAAAAGTATCATGTATGGCCGGTATGCTTGAATCAAGACTAACCTGTGCTCTTGCTCCAATATTTGCAAGCTTCTCAGCAGCAAGTTCATCTACAAGTGTTCCATTGGTGGCTACCTGTATCAGTATATTCCTGGAAGCGGCATATTCTGCTATGCCAAAAAAGTCTTTTCTAATCATAGGTTCACCGCCGCTGAGTATAAGCTGAGCTACTCCAAAATCAGCAAACTCATCGACAAGCCTGCAGCAATCTTCAAAACCCAGCTCATCGTTGCATTCCTCTCCGGCACTCACAACGCAATGTCTGCATCTGAGATTGCATTTTGATGTAAGGTCCCAGAGCACACCGGCAGGAGCAGGCACTTTCCAGTAGTTCATCCTTTCACTACGCCACCACAAAAGTCCCCTGTTTGTAAGTTCATCAAGTACCGATCTGCTTTTTCTCATCACAGTATCCTGCTCAGAATGAAAAGAAGTACTCAATTGTGTGATTATCTCATCGAGTGTCCGGTACCCGTCACACATTTTGAGTAACCAGTATGCAGCTTCATTCAGTTCCTGAATTTCAGAACTAAGTGGGTCTTTTGTAATCCATATATCATTGTCCTTACTTATCCTGAAAGGAAAATAAGGGACAGCAGATCTATCCGGAAGAACACTCCCACAGTTCATTCCGGTTTCTACGTTATAATTATCTGCTGTCAATATGCCATAATGATTTTCTATCACTTGATTTCCCCAAGCATCACAAGTGTCTTCTTTCTCCAGTCATGTATCCTGATTTCTGAAATACCCAGTGTCTCTGAGAGTTCTGCAATCTTCTTTGAGTTCTCTGTTGCTTTCAGGAAGTCTCCCAGTGTTGAAATCGAACTTCCCTTAAACAGGGTTGCAGTTTCACGTCCGATGCCTACAATCTCAATAATGTCAGTTTTCAATGTAATTACTGGATTCTTGACACGGATGTATGGATCATATGGCAATGGGTCCGGTCCTGGCAGACATGAAAGGCCTGGAGATGGCGGACAGGCTATGTATGGCGATGGTGGACAAACTATCATTGGAGATGGCGGGCATACAAAGTCCGGTGCTGGTGGGCAGATGTAAGGTGCCGGTGGGCATACAAATCCTGGTGCAGGCGGACATAGTACGTGCGGAGATGGTGGACAGATCATCGGTGCTATCCAGCATGTGAACGGGCATGTTACGGCTGTACCTATTCCCACAGCAGCAAAAGCATTGATTATGCTTGCTCTCCAGCGTGAATAATGTGGATTGCTTGAGTAGAGATCATCAAGTGAATCCAGTACTGCATCTCTCATGTCGCTGAAATCCGAACTTGATACAAGATGTGTTGTGAGGGCCTGATAATAAATGAGTCCAAGTACATCACGACCAAGTCCCTCGCAGATCCTTATTCCCCTGTGTGTCCCTCCGGTGGCTATCAGGTAAGCAGCTTTGTTCATGATTCCACTGTTGATGTGGACTCCACCGTTATCTGAGTATCCTGTGTATTGGTCACCTGTGTGATCTGGCTGGTGGCCTGCTCTGGAACTATCGATTGGGTTTGCAGGGTCATATTGTCCGCCGTTGGTCGGATCTTCCATATTACGCAGGGCTGGTGCCGTTGTCGGCAGCCAGGGCTCTTCGCCTATGAGCCAGTTTCCGGATATCAGTGCACCGAAAACATCTGACATGGATTCGTTAAGTGCACCTGATTCGTTGCTGTAGACCAGTCCGGCTGTATGTTCTGTGACCGCATGTGTCCACTCGTGGGCTATAATATCCAGTGCACAGAGTGAGTTATATCTTGAACCGTCACCGTTTCCTATTTTGACATAACTGCCATTCCATGTAGCATTGTTCCAGCCGCTTCCGCAGTTTGCATAAATGTGCATGTCAGCTCCTGCATCATCATAGCTGTCACGTCCATGTACGGTAAAGTAGTAGTCGTAAACCATTCTGGTATAAAGGTGGCAATCAACGTCAGGCCCCTGTCCGGAAGCAGACCAATTATTATTATTGTCTTCCGAAACAGGAGCAGGAGGATAGCCGCCATTGGCATCATGGGTAATAACTCTTGCAGAACTTGGTACCCATTGATCCTCAAGCAGGTATTTGGCTGTGCCGTGATCGTGTAGTGTGTTGATGGTGACAGAACCGGCATAGGTTCCGATTCCTGAACCTGTGGTTCTTGTGTGTCCCTGTTCGTTGTTGTATTTCCAGACCACTTTTCCGTTAAGTGCATCAACAAAATATTCCCATTTAGCAGGTGTTTCATCCCCGACAAGATCCTTGTCAATTCCGTCAACTGTAACATGCCATACCAGATGTGGTTCTTTCACAAATTGTGACAGAACCATCAGTGTGGGTTCAGCATGCAGTTTTCCTCTGGAATTATTTTTGTCATCTTCAAGAACAGTCTTCAGTGCTTCTTCTCCTGTGACCTTTGCTTTGTCCGGCAGGTCAATTTCAGGAGTTAGCTTTCCGGTTGTTCCTTTTATATTATCGTCAGCATCAATATGTACAATAATTTCACTGCCAAAAACAGGCAGTTCCTTGTATACCTGTTGCATGCGCACATGTCTGGCACCGATACGGTCGGTGTCAATCCTTTTCACAAGCATTTCCTTGTTAACAGAATTTAGCAGATAAAGGTCTTTATTAACTTCCATAAATTCTATGGCAGCCATTCCGGGATCCTTTTTTTCTGCTTTTGCAAGCAAGCCTTTAACCCTTAATGGGATACCCGTATGTTCATCCCATTTGATATCTACGTTTACATCGACATTTTTCAACTTGTCGAGTATATCCTTTTGTTTCCTGACAGGTTCGTACATTACCTATTCCCCCTGGATAGCTCACACTATCCTGATTGTACGTTATTCAGGGCAATTGAAAAAGATTGTAGTTCCTCCCTTGGGCACCCCTGCCCGGCCAGATTTAAACCTTCCACTATTACTTAATACCCTGCTTATAAATCCTCACTAATAATTTATAAAGTTTGCTCTAAAATTCAATATAATATATTAAAATAAGTGTAAGTAAACAGTGAAAGTAAACATTTAAAATGAGTAAAAAATTAATCTTTTTTCTCTGGCTTTTTCTTCTTTTCTTCTTCCACAGTTGTGTTATCACACCATGCATCAACTTCAAAATCAGCTGCACTTTTGTTCTCGTCATTAGAATCCGGTACTGTACACCATGTGTCAATCTGCTCATCAAGAGTTGGTATTTCTATGTCTTCAATTTCTTCCTTCTTAACATTTTTTTTGTCCATTCTAAAACTCCATTTTGATTTTATCATGCTCTCAATTTAGTAGAACATATTCTCAGCTTTCCTGAAATTCTATCAGTCGTGAAGCTTAAAAAATGTTTTTACCGTAGAAGGAGCAGTGCCAAATTATATTAAGTTAAAAAAATAAACATTTCTGCAGGAAAATTATCATTTCCTGGAAAAAATGGGGTAGTTATATCTATGGGAATAGAGTCTGGCTGCTAAAGTTGAATATCGGGTTGGTATAAATCATTTAATGGAGATTGTTATGAAGCGGATTGTTTTAGGATTCCAGCACGTGCTGGCTATGTTTGGTGCTACAGTGACAGTCCCTCTGGTTGTTGGTTCTGCCATTGGGCTTTCACTTTCGGAAATTGCAGTGATGATGCAGGCTGTTCTTTTTGCAATGGGAATTGCAACCCTGCTGCAGACTTTTATAGGTTCTAAATTCCCAATTGTCCAGGGTTCAAGTTTTGCTTTTATTCCGGGTCTTATTGCCATTGGTTCCGGCATTGGCCTGGCGGCTGCAGAAGGCGCTCTTATTGTTGGTGGTATCATTGAAGGACTAACCGGTGCCTTAGGTCTTATCGGTAAACTGAAAAAACTGTTCTCCCCACTGGTTACGGGAATCACTATTATGCTTGTGGGTTTCTCACTTGCCAATGTGGCTGTTATGTACACATTCAACTATTACGCTGATGCCGCAGGTACCAGTATTCTGCCCTCTTCTATAATTGCTATAGTGACATTCATTACAACTATTCTTGTAGCTCTCAAGGCAAAAGGAACCTACAAGACAATGCCGGTCATTGCAGGTGTAGTTGTAGGATACATTCTGAGTATGGCATTTGGTCTTGTTGATTTCAGTCTTGTGAAGAGCATGCCTATTGTAAGTCTTCCAAAACTGCTTCCATGGGGAACTCCTGTTTTTGATGTCAGTGCTATCATAATCCTGCTCTTTGCTTTCATGGTAAGCATTATTGAGAGTGTTGGTGACTATCATGCAATCTCAACAATTGCTGATCTGCCTATTGACAATAAGAAAATAAACAATGGTATAGCTTCAGAAGGTCTGTCCTGTTCCATTGCAGGTGTTTTCGGTGCATGCGGTACAACCAGTTATTCCGAGAATATTGGTTTGGTTGCCCTGACAAGGGTTTCAAGTGTTCAGGTCGTTCAGATTGGTGCCGGAATTCTCATCCTGTTTTCACTGATCCCTAAATTCTCCGGTCTGCTGGCATCAATTCCTGCACCGGTTCTCGGAGGACTTACAACAGCACTTTACGGAATGATTGGTGTTACAGGTCTGAAACTTATCAAGGATAGGGTAGAGCTTAATGACAGGAACACGCTTATTCTTGCCAGTTCACTGGTTCTGGGACTTGGAGCTCCTCAGCTTCCTGCAGAATTCCTTGCGAATTTCCCACAGATTATTGCAAGCATACTAGAATCCGGAATGGCAGTAGGTGCTATTTCAGCAATAATAATGGATCAGTTGCTCAAATAGGAGCATACTAAATTGATGGATACTACTAATACTACGATAATGAAAATAAATTGATACTAATCGATACTAATCAGGGTGTTAACATGATAGAAGACAAAAGATGGGAAGGTGTGTATTCCTTTGAAGATTCTCCTTATCTAATGGAGATACTAACAGAGCTTCGTTCTAAAGAAACAGAAAATGTCCGATTCAGAAAAGATCTTGTGAAACTTGGCAGATACATGGGTTATGAGTTCACAAAGACAATGGATTTTAAAAAAGTGAAAATAGAGACTCCCCTTGAGAGTACAGAAGGTATCGCTTCCGGTGATAGGGATCATGTGTATATTATTACTGTGCTCAGGGTGGCTATTCCACTCATGGAAGGTCTCATCAAGACACTGGAACATTCAAGGGTAGGCATTGTTTCCGCTTCCAGGGGCAAGGCCCCGGATTTTGACATTGAGATGAGTTATATCAAAGTCCCTCACATGAGGGAAGAAGACACTGTGATTGTCTGTGACCCGATGATAGCCACAGGTTCCACTCTTCTGAAAACGGTTTCAGAGATTAAGAAATGCGGAAATCCAAAAAGAGTTGTAATCATAGGCATTCTTGCAGCTCCGGAAGGTATAAGTGCTCTTAAAGAGGCTCTTCCGGATGTTGAAATCTACGTTACAAAAATCGACAGGGAGCTTAATGACAAAGGTTACATCCTTCCGGGCCTTGGAGATGCGGGCGACAGGGCCTTCGGAGAGCCACTTAATATCTCAATGCTTCCTCTGATGCACAATCTGGAATAAGCTGAAATATTAATACTTAAAAAAGTGAAAAAGGAAAAAAAGTCAGGCAGGTCTGTTAAATATAACAGTTCCTCCCTTTCTTTAGTTAAGTTCAGGTTTAGAGAATAGGACTTATGGTCCGTAGTTCTATTATCTGTCCCCACATGTGGAAGCTCATCATATCGTCACGTTGATAGGCGGTGAATCTGATTTCTGTTCCATCAGTTTTGAAGTCATCTGGCAGGTTAATCGGGTCATAATTTGTATCGTCAGCGCCTATGATTCCATAAAATCCGCCTTCAAGATTATTGTATGTCACAATTCCTGTGTCAGTTATGAGTTCACTTTCCGGAATGACATCGATGGTCAATTCATAACTGTCTTCGGTTCCTGTAGGTTCTTCCCATGGCCGTATGTAAATTGCGGATATGTTCTGCTCATCCATGTCGGTTACTTCAAAAATCCATGTGTGGTAACCTGGTGCACCTACCATTTCTGCTCTAATACTTGCTTCAGCGTATACATCCTCTTTAAGTTTAAGTCCTTCACTGTATGTCATATTCCATGAATATCCGGTTGTTGGATTTTCTTGGAGAGTAACGATTATTGTATCGCCAATAATAGCATAGGCTGTGCTTTGGCTCTCATTCTCTGAAAAGTGTTGAGTAACATTTGACATTGTACCTATGGAAACACCAGAATTGTCTGTGATTCCCGTTTGTTCTTCTACGTCTGGTGTTGTAGTGTTGCTGTCATCAATACTTGCGTTGGATTCGTACTCACCTGTATCGTCGCTTTCTGATACACAGCCGCAAGTCATGCATACAAGCAAAACAACTGCTGCAACCGTAAATAATCTGATATTCATTTTAAATTTTCATCTCCCTTTGTTATTATTTACAGGATTGATTTCCAGATATATACAGCTTTATTTAACTGCGGATCTGCTTGTAGTTATGAGTTAGAACAGGACTTTTAGTTTTAATAACCGTATGTGTTCAATGATTATAGTTTTTAAAACTTATATTTAAATAATATAAGTTAAAAAACCGATATTATTAAATAATAAGCTTAAAATACTATATAAGGGGATATAACTTTTGAAACTTGACATCTTTATTGTACTGGATTCCAAAAGGAAGTGATATACGTTGCAAGATAATAGAGAACTATATGCGGTAATTACAGGTGATCTTATAAGTTCGTCTGATATGAATTACAGTGACAGAGAGGTACTTCTCTCTATAATGCATGATACATTCTCTTTTATAAATAACCAATTCCATCCTGCCGGGGAACTCTCATTCCCTTTTGAAATATCCCGGGGTGACAGTTTCCAGACATTATTAAGGACTCCTGAAGATGCTCTGCTGGCATCTGTGCTTCTTTTTCTGAAATTAGGGTTTTTCAGCAAAATAAATAAAAAAATTGCAGCCAGAATATCAATCGGCATTGGAAGTGTGGAATACATTCCGGAATCCGGCAGTGTAGGTGAGGCTGACGGACAGGCGTTTAGACTTTCAGGCAAGACTTTGGATAGTATGAAAGAGCAGGAAAAACATCTTCTTATAAGCACGGCCAGTCCTGCATTGAACCTGATGCTGGAATCTCAATGTGCTTTTTTTGATAACATGGCTGCCAGATGGACGGATATTCAGAAGGAGATACTTTTTGAGAAACTCGGCGGCCTGACGCAGGATGAGATTGCATCAAAACTTGGAAAATCCCAGTCAACTGTTTCCCAGAGCCTGAAAGCCGCAGGTTTTGATGCCCTGAAGAAGTTCCTGGATAACTATGCAAGCTTATTTGAATATCCGGATATATTCTCTATGGGGAATAAATGATGGATGTTGCTGTATTAAATTTATCACTGCTTGCAAGACTTCTTCTATCGCATGTGCTTGCAGATTTTGTGTTCCAGAACCGGACAATGGTAAATGATCGTTTTGAGAATAAATGGCGTTCAAAATGGCTTTACATACACGGCTTCCTCGCAGGCCTGCTTGCATACCTTATTTCAGGAGCATATGGTTTTCTCTGGTTGTTTTTGTTTTATACGATTTTCCATCTTTTGATAGATGGTTTCAAGTCCACACGCAAGGACAATCTGAAATGGTTTATTATTGATCAGTTAGCTCATCTGATAACAATAATAGTCGTTTGGTCAGTGATAACCGGATTAGAAAACATAGTTACAGGTATTTCGTTCATTCAATTGAATAATACAAGAGCCTGGATTATGATACTTGCTTATATTGTTGTAATCTGGCCGAGTGGCATACTGATTGGTAAATTTACAGAACCATGGCATCATGATAAGGACGGTGAAGAAGGCGAAGGCCTTTTTAATGCAGGTCTGTGGATAGGACGGCTTGAGAGATTCCTGCTCCTGACATTCGTGCTGCTGGAACAATATCAGGCAATAGGTTTACTTGTAACTGCGAAATCCATTTTCAGATATACAAGTGATCGTAAGGTAAGTGAGTATATTCTCATAGGTACTCTATTGAGCTTTACCATAGCTGTTTTTGTGGGAATTATTGCAAAATGGATGCTTGATATAGGGGTTTAGTTATTCCGTATATTCTAATTTTAGTTATTTCAGCCAAAATAGAAGATAGTTTTATATAATATAAAGTCAGATATGGACTGCCGATAAAGGCAATGAAAAGGTGAAAACATGGATATAGCAACAACACTGAGGTACAGGCTAATTAACCTGAACCATTTCAGAAGATGTATGGTGAGCAGGATGACCTACCAGCTTTCATCATACGGGAAAAAAGGCGCCGATATCCCTGCTTTCGATATGAAACCGGTGAGTTTATCGCCTTACACAGTATAAGTTCAATCATCGCGAAAAACGACTTGCCATCTCTCCAATAGGACTGCCGGTTTCATAAGAATATGAAGTCTACTTGGGTGCATAAAGCACCCAACTCCTCCATATTTCCAATCATTATTTTTATTATCAATAACGATAACAAAAAATCCATCTATTCCTCATCAAATTCTATACTGACTCTCTCTGATTGTTTTGCCAGAGTTTTTGAAAGCATACCCAGTTCCATTTTGCAAACATGCAGGACTCCTGCCGGAACTATGCAGGTTGTACAGCATACATTTTGTGCCTGGTCCATGACATAATTCTCTTTAATGTTTAGGGTCTGCTTTTTTGGAATTTCCATATGCGCTATCTTGGCAACCTTGGAACAATCAGTTTCTATATCTGTTATTACAGTTTTTCCTTCAAGAGCTCCATTGATCTTGTGTTTGAAACCACATATTGCAGAATTGACAGTTACTTGTGATGGCATTTTTATCACTCTCTTGTAAAATCAATATAATAATAAAACCAAGGTGTTTTTAAAAGTTTGTGTCTAAATGAAAAAATTGCACTTTTTCAGCAGTTCTGTTTTGTATTATCCAAAAAGTAGCAAGAAGAAAAACAGATAAAAAAGAAATAGGAAAAAGTATCATTAAAAATCTATTTCTCTTCATCACCTGAACAACTGCAACATATATTGCCTTTCATTATTTCCTTCCAGTCGCCAATTACATCATGGGTCCAGCAGTCATCTGCACCTGCAGCTTCTCTCATGGTGAGTGCAAGTATATATGAAAGCTCCTTTACAGTTGCTCCGGCATCCAGAGCACCCTTGAAATGTTTGAGTACACAGGGTTTTGATCTGGCTTTAATGGAAAGTGCAAAGCAGAGGAACTGATATGTTTTCTCATCCACTGGTCTGTTTTCAGCGTAAAGTTTGTCAATCTCATCAAGTTTTTCAGTAAATTCCGGGAAGAACTCTTCTAGCATCCTCATGGTATGGTCTCCGTATTTCAAAGTTAACACTGTTAATCCATCACTAATAATCTCATTTCAACGATGGGTACTTCAAAATATGTTGAAATAGCTATATAAGTTTAATTATCGATATTTTTCCCGGATGCACAAAAAAGAATAAAATAGAGCCAGTTAGATCTGTATCTTAAAGTACTTCCCAAATACTTTCGGGCTTTTTTCCATCACTGCAACATAAGCCCCTATCAGGATGAAAACGCATCCGATAACCGTGTCGACAATTAATGGTGTATGAACGATTGTAATATCAAAAAATATACCACTCACAGGTTCGAGCAGGGCAAGTATGCTTCCTTTCTGTGCTTCTATCTGGGAAATACCGCTGACATAAAGAACCGCCGCCAGGGCGGTGTTAATAACACCAAAGAAAATCAGCATTGGCATATTGTCTATGATTACGCTTTCCGGGAAACCGCCTGATAAAGGTATCAACAAAATAACTCCAATAAAAGTATACCAGAAAAGCAGGGCAACACTGGAGTAGTCGTCCTTGATGTACCTTATAGTTACTATCTCAGTGCCAAACGAAAAACCGGAAAGAATACCTGCGGCAATTCCTATAAGGTATCCGCTACCCCCGTAGAGACCCAGATTCAATCCTGCTATAACATTTTCCATGTCAACAATAAAGAGAAGACCGGTCAGGGAGAGTACTAATGCAACAACACCTTTTCTTGTTATTTTTTCTTTCAATACAATTGGTGAAAGCAGGGTAACATACATAGGTGCTGTATATAACATCAGAATAGCAACTGAAAAGCTGGTATATTTGATGCAGGTGAAGTACGAAAATATCGTGCATGTATTGATAAATCCGAGAAGTAGAATGCATTTTTTCTTCCGGCGCGGTATTATCTGGGATAACTTTCCTGTTAGTATAATGAAGACAAACAGCGAAATTAAACCAAAAAACTGCTTGTAGAATATCATGGGTCCTGTGGGGACAGCTCTAAGGTAATCCACAAAAACTCCCATAAGTCCGAAAAGAACAGAACCTGTTATAAGTTCAAAATATGCTTTTTCAGAACCCGGACTCATAGACTGGAAATAGCCATATAGGCTATAAAGCATTTGGTATGGATACACAAACTTATATGTATTTAAACATACAATTGTTAACGGGGTTAACATATGGCAACATTCGTCCACATAGACATACCAACAGACAATCTTGAAAGATCAAAGAAATTCTATTCTGAGCTTTTTGGATGGACATTTGAAAAACCATTTCCTGACATGGAATACTACATATTTGCAACCAAGGATCTGGAAGGAAATGAAGGTATTGCAGGAGGCATGGGCAACAGGGAGGAGCCCGGCCAGAGCGTTACAAATTTCATAGAAGTTCCATCATTGGATGAATACATAAAGAAAATAAAGGCTGCAGGCGGTAAAGTTTCCGAACCTATGCCTGTTCCGGGAATGGGTTACCTTTCAATGTGCGAGGATACCGAGGGGAATGGTTTTGGAATCTGGGAAGGGAATCCTGATGCAAAGTAATTAAGAACCGACATCTATAATTTTTTAATTTACTAAGCCATTCTTTGTTGCACTTTATTTTTTGTAGCTTTAAGTCCGCAGATTAGAATTCCTAAATTTTCATTTTTATTTTCATTATGCTGCCAGAATGCTACTGATTCTTTTTATTTTTATTAATCTTGCACACTTGCAATAAAGGTCTGTTTTTTAAATTTTTATATAATATACACAATCAAAACTTGCTAATTTCAGAAAACCAGACTAAATAAAACCTGTTTGTGATTGGTTCTTTAGTTAATCATAGCTGACGATGCGTTAGAAAATAAGTTATATTGTATTTTGAACGTTAGCTTTACATAGCAGATTTTACAATCTTAGTAGCCAGCAACAATTTGTATATACAATCTTTATAAATCACAATTAATTCTTTAATGTGGTTTGCACACTTGCACTTTATGAGTAAAAAGTTTTAAAAAATGGAGGTTCAATGCTAGATATAGACCCTACGGGTATCCTTGTCAGGTATAATGTTAAGTTAGAATCAGAGTTAACTCCTGATGAGATAGCAAGAGAACTATTCCCTAGAGATATTCTATTAAGAAATATAGTTGAAGCGGTTTTTGAAGGTGATGAGGACGAGGTTATAGTTACTCTCAAAGATGCTGTCAAAGAAGGCAAAGATCCGATATCCCTCATCGATGATGCCCTTATGGCAGGTATGGATATAGTATCCCGGTTGTATGAGGATGGCCACCTTTTCCTTCCGGATGTTATGATCGCATCCCATGCAATGACCGATGGTATTGAATACTGCAAGCAAATATCCGGTAAAACTCATGAATGGAAGGGAACTGTTGTTTCCTATGTTGTGGAAGGCGATATTCATGATATCGGCAAGAAGATTCTGACAGTGCTTTTGAAGTCAAATGGTTATGAAGTAATTGATCTTGGAAGTGATGTGCCTACTGATGAAGTAATCAGTGCCGTATTGAAATACAATCCTATAATGATAACCGGCACTTCCCTGATGACAACAACCATGTATTCTTTCATGGAGGTTAATAACCGTCTCCTTGAAAATGATATCAGAATCCCTCTTGTATGTGGAGGGGGCGCTGTAACCCAGGACTTTGTTATGAATTATGAACTCGGCATATACTGTGAAGATGCCGCATTGGTGCCTAAAATTGCAGATTCTATTCTCATGAACAAAAGTATAGATGAGCTAAGGGAACAGTTTCATGTACATTGAAACTATTAATGCGTGCTTGTGCAATGAAAAGAGGTGGCTCACATCCAAAGATAAATCCCTCTTGTGTAGATTGGATTGAAGGAAGCATAGCATTCAGATGAGAGCCAATTATTAATCTGCATCTTCCATGTATTTAATATCTCCTTTTTTCCGATCTTTAAATGGAATATATGAAAGGAGCCTTTGCATATGAATATAACAAACGTTTCTGCTAACTTTATATCTGTACATCAAATACAAACACACATAATGGCGTAAGAGAATTATTGGCAAGGCGCGGGGGTCATATCATCAGCTCTGAAAAAATACAGGAAAAGAAGTATTCTTTACTGAATGGGAATACCAACTGCCGGATGTCTGACGCAGTTATCTCTTTTCTCTGGAAAGGTGATGATAAAAAGCATGTTATTTCAGTTTCTGAAAACATCTCCCTTTTAGGATATCATCCCGATGAATTCATTTCTGGAAAAATCATTTTTGAGGATATTGTTTATCCTTCAGATATTGAAGCTATCAGGCAAAGCTATTCTCAGTATATTAAAGATGAGAATAATCCATTTTTCATTGCAGATTATAGATTGAGATCAATTGATGGTAAAATCTGTGAAGTTAGCGAAAGAACCGTTAAGATTTCCAGGGACGATCTTAGTCTTTATCATGGCATAATATCGGTGAAAAGAAGTTTTGAGTTTGATACTGACAAAGAGAAGAGCTATTGCAAAAGTATAGTTGATGGTATACAGAGCCCGCTTTTAATTCTTGATAATACGTTTCATGTTTTTTCCGCTAATAGGTATTTTTATGAACTTTTTAAGTTAAAACCTGAAAACACTGAAGGAAAACATTTTTTAAATTTGCATAATGCTAACAAGGAAGAGCTGGGTTCATTTTTTGATCGGGTTTTGCAGGATGAGTATTTCTTCGATTCTGTTGAAGTAGGATGCACCATAGATGGTCTTGGGGAAAGGACAATGAGGCTTTCTGCCCGTCCACTTGATACCGGTATGGACAGAAAGAAGTTGATTCTGGTTTCAATAGAAGATATAACTTCCCAGAAAATAGCTGAAGCAAAACTCAGGGCATCAGAAGAAAAGTATTCTAATCTTGTAGAAAAGGGAAATGATGGTATCCTTATAGTAGACAGGAAAGGGACACTTAGTTTTGCAAACTCCAAATTCTCCCAGATGATAGAAATCAAAGAACAAGAACTTTCAGATAGAAACCTTCTGGATTTTGTTCCTTTTGATTATCATCGTATGATAGGTATTCGCCTCAAGAAAGTCCTCAAGGACATGCGTAGTATAAGACGCAATGATGAGGTTGAGTTTATCAAAGCTGAAGGTGGAACTTTTTCCGCTGAAATAAGTCTGTCCTATATATTACATGAACATAAGCCTTCTGTGATGGTGACTGTCAGGGATATCTCTGAAAGAAAACGTGCAGAAGCTGAGCTTAAGGCATCTGAAGAAAAATATTCTACTCTTGTTGAGAAAGGAAATGACGGAATATTAATTCTCCATGATCTGTCTTTCAAGTTTGCAAATTCCAAGTTTTCCGAACTTACAGGTTATTCACGGGAAGAGTTATTTGATAGGAGTTTCACAGATCTTGTTCCGGTAGAATACAGGCGCATGATAGGAAAGCGCATTAAAAAAGTAATGAAGGATAAACATAGCATTCGCAGAAATGACGAACTTGAATTCCTGACAAAGAACCATGATCTTTTCCCGGCAGAAATAAGTCTGGCTTATATTTTACATGAGGAGAAGCCCTCTGTAATGATGACTGTCAGGGATATCTCTGAAAGAAAACAGGCTGAGTTTGAACTCAAAGCTTCGGAAAAGAAATATTCCTCTCTTGTAGAAGAAGGTAATGACGGTATCATTATTGTCCAGAATGGTATACTTATTTTTGCCAACATAAAGTTCTGTGAAATAACTGGTTTTTCCAGAACTGAAATACTTCGCAGGCCGTTTGAAGATTTTCTGTCTATAGAATATAAGCGGCTTGTTATGAACAAATTCAGGAAAAGTCTTGAGAAAAAGAAGTCCTCACTGAAATATGAGATTGAGCTGGTATCAAAAGAAGGAGGCAACACTCCTGCTGAAATCAACTCTTCAATTATTGATCACGAAGGTGCACCAGCTATAATGGCAATTATCAGGGACATAACCGATCAGAAAGAAAAAGAAAGAGAACTCCTTGAACTAATAGAGGTGCAGAAAGTTCTTGAAACCGTAATTAAGAGCAGTCCTGCGGTTGTCTTTTTCTGGAAACCTGATGAAGACTGGAAAGTTGAATTCGTTTCTGAGAACATATCCCAATTTGGATATCAGGCAGACGACCTGATGTCAGGCAAGATCCTTTATGGCGATATCATCCATCCATCTGATGTGGAAAGACTCACCATGGAATATGATATCTTTTCCGGTGAGGAGAACCTTTCATTTGAGTATCGCATACTTACAAAAGCAGGTGAGGTACGCTGGGTTGATGAGAGATCTGTTCTTAAACGTGATGCTGAAGGTAAGCTCCAGTACATTCAGGGTATTATTGTAGATATTACCGAGCGGAAGAATGTGAAGAACTTTATGCAGATAGGCAATGACGTAGGTATGCTTTTCAGTCCGCTTGGTGATGTAGGGGATATGTTTTCCCAGCTTGTGGAATTCACCACCCAGATGGATAATCTGGACTGTGGTGCTCTCTATCTTGTAGATGGGCAGACAGGTGATATGAATATTGTTGCCCACTCAGGTCTTTCATCTGATTTTGTTAAAAGTGCAAGACATTATGGCGGCAAATCTATCCATGCACGTCTTTTGAAGACAGAATATCCGCTTTACACCCGGTATTATGAGCTGACATCCATGATCCCCGGTGAGAAACTGAGTTATGAGGGACTTGAAGCAACTGCTTTGATACCGATAAGATATGGGATGGAGCTTGTGGCAATATTAATGTTGTCATCACATAGCGTTTATTCTGTTCCTTTTGAAGTAAGGGATTCTCTTGAGACAGTTGCATCCCAGATAGGTCCTGTAATTGGGCGCATGCGTGAACAGGCAGATGTCCAGAAAAATATCAGGAATCTTCAGGTTATTTTTGATGCCATGGAGGACATGGTTTTCATGCTTGATGCTGATGGTTGTCTCCTCTATGCAAATCCACATACTTTCAATAGGCTTGGTTACTCTGAACATGATCTTATAGGAATGAGTCTTATTAATCTCTATCCTCAGAATGAGCTTATTGAAGCTGCAACAGAAATAAAATCTATATTGGAAGGCAGGGCAAAGATCTGCACGATTCCTTTTGAGTCTGTTTTCGGAGAACTTGTATCAGTTGAGATGCATTGTTCAATGGGGCAACTGGATGATAATCCAATAACGATATGCGTCTCCCGCGAAAGGGTATAATATAATCCTTTTGGTTGATTTTTCTTTTTTTTCCGGATCTAGCATTTAATATCAACGATACTATATAATTTGATGATTATATAACTCGCAAAATTCATTTTCATTCATATTCTTTTCTAAAACCCGAATTTTTCATGTTACTTTGGTAAATTCATTGTTTTCAGCTATAAATATGGCATATTGCTTCTATATAAACGCATTGGTTATTCTGGAGTTATTAAAACAAATAAAATTGTCTGCAAATATAAATCAATAGCATTAGGGTTTGTTAATTATGTGTTTTCTTTGTGTTTGCCTAAAGCATATTATTTAGTATACATTCCTTTTTATATGTGTTTCCTCTGTTTAGTTTTAAGCTCATCATACTTAAACATTAACCTATAATTTGTAGCTGAAGATGTACAAAAAAACAGTTTTAGCTAGTAAACAGCATCAATAGGTCATATATGTTTTATATATTAAATTAGGATTATGAATCCTGAATAGTTATCTTTTTATAATGGTATCTTCTCGAAGGAACCTTTATATAACATAAAAAAAGTGCATGATTTGAGGTTCGGAAGAACCTTTTTGTGTAGATTGGATTGAGCTTGACCCAAGCTCAATAAACTAGACTATCCAAATTGAAGGAGGTATAGAATGTTAATAGTAGACAAAGAAGGTATCCTTATCAGATACAACGTTAAAATGGAAAAATCAATGACCCCTGAAGAGGCGGCAGCAGAACTCTATCCAAAAGAGGAGTTATACAAGCCAATTGCAGAAGCAATCTTTGAGGGTGAAGAAGATGATGTTATCGAAGGTCTCGAGGCAGCTATCGCAGCAGGCAAGGACCCAATCGCACTCATCGACGATGCACTTATGGTAGGTATGAAGGTAGTAACAGACCTTTACGACCAGGGTGTAATCTTCCTTCCAAACGTAATGATGTCCGCAGATGCAATGCTCGAAGGTATCGAGTTCTGTAAGGGCCAGTCCAACGAAGCACCTGTCCAGAAGGGCAAGGTTGTCTGTATGGTCGCAGAAGGTGACGTACACGACATCGGAAAGTCAATTGTCGCAGCACTCCTCAGAGCAAACGGCTATGAAGTTATCGACCTCGGAAGAGATGTACCATCCGCAGAAGCACTTGCAGCTGTAAAGGAACACGAGCCAATCATGATGACCGGAACTGCACTCATGACAACAACCATGTACGCATTCAAGGAAGTCAACGACCTTCTCGTCGAGAGCGGAATCACAATGCCATTCGCATGTGGTGGCGGAGCAGTAAACCAGGACTTCGTATCCACCTACTCACTCGGTGTATACGGTGAAGAAGCAGCAGATGCACCAAAGATGGCAGACGCTATCCTTGCAGGCGCAGACATTGCAGCACTCAGAGAGAAATTCCACAACCACTAAGGTGATTAAAAATGGCAATTAACAGATTCACATCAATGGCATACTCCGAAGCTGACGAAATGGTCTTCGGAAACGCAAAGAAACCTGTGAAAGCAGGTCTTGACCTCGAGATCGGAGCAGGATACACAACCGCAGAAGTAAACTACGCACCAAGGCCAGAAGCTGGTGAGTCCATGGAGAAACTCGTAAACGAGTACCAGAGGATCACAAAAGATATCATGGCTAGAATGGTTCAGGTAGGTTTCCCATCCGTAGTACTTGAGACAGAGCACGTACAGCAGATGACCAACAACCCATCATGGGGAGCAGCTGTAGCACACGCACAGAAGACCATCATGGAAGAGTACCATGAAGAATATGGAATCAAATGTGCACTGAGACACACCCCTGGTGACATCAGAGAGCACAAAGAGTTCATGGAGCTCAGAGGCGACAAGATGTCAGTCGTTATGGAGTCATTCGAACAGATCGCAGAAAGCGGCGCAGACCTTCTCTCCATCGAATCAATGGGTGGAAAGGAAATCTTCGACTACGCAGTACTCAGGAACGATGTTCCAGGTATGCTCTACGCAATCGGCTGCCTTGGTACCATGGACATGGACTACCTCTGGCAGGAGATCTCAAGCGTAGCACAGAAGAAGGGCGTTGTCTCCGCTGGTGACACAGACTGTGCACAGGCAAACACCGCAATGTTCATTGCAGGTGGACTTCTTGACAAGAACCTTGCACACACCCTTGCAATCCTCGCAAGAGCAATCTCCGCTCCAAGATCACTCGCAGCATACGAAGCTGGCGCAGTAGGTCCAGGAAAGGACTGTGGATACGAGAACATCATCGTAAAGGCAATTTCCGGTATGCCAATGTCCTTTGAAGGTAAGACATCAACCTGTGCACACTCAGATGTAATGGGTAACCTTATCATGCAGTGCTGTGACCTCTGGTCAAACGAGTCCGTTGAATACCACGGTGAATTCGGTGGTACAACAGTACAGTGCTGGTCCGAGTCCCTTAACTACGACTGTGCTCTTATGAACACAGCTCTTAAGTCAGGAAACGAGAAGATCCTCAGAGACCTCCTCATGGCTTCTGACAGATTCAGAGACCCACAGTCCTATGTCCTTGCATACGACAACGCATACGCTGTCGGTGAAGCAATCGTAAAGGACGGAGACGACATCTTCCTCCGTGCAAAGAACGCTGCAGTAGCATGCTGTGACACACTCAACAACGCAGAGGGTCTTGAGATGACAAAGTTCGAGCTCGGTGCACTCGAGAAGGCAACCGCAGAACTCAACGCAATCACCTCAGAATCCGAAACATTCCTCAGCGAGTGCATGGACAGATTCAAGAAGGAAGTTCCAGTATTCAAGCCAGAGAACTACGCTCTCTAAACGTAGTGTTAGAAGTTTTCTTTACGAAAACTTCTTTCTTTCATATTTCAAAAACGAATACATTCACACTCATCATTTCAATTAATAATTCGCAATTATCAATTCAAACTTAACTCCACAATTAAAAATCATAGGCTTTACAGAAAAAGGGTCACTAAGCCATCAATTCTACCTCCAACTCCACAACCTTCAATTTATGGCATGTACCTAACACTTCCCTCTGTAAAGCCTTTGATATCTTCTTAATTCTGTTTTTATTATCCTGATATCCTTCTTCTTAACTTACCGTATGAATATTTTTGTGTGCATAAATTGCGATTTTATGTACATCATACTAATAAGCACAAACAAAGGTTCCTTCATATAGGTGCCTTTATGAATTCTTCAAAACGATTTCATTTACTTACGATATTTACCTTAATGGTTGTGCTTATTTTACCTGTGATGACAGAAGAGGGAAGTTCAGCCGATCTTGTTATCAGTGAAATAAGCGTTAACCCTTCCAGTTACCAGGTGGAACCGGGGAACACATTTTCGATAGATATAGATATTAACCCGGTAACTCCAGTATCTGGCGTACAGTTTGATCTGTCACTTCCATCTTCGGGTTTTTCATTAATTGATGTTAATGAAGGGGATTTATTTTCCAAATCCGGAGCAACTGTGGCATTTGAATTAAAAAACACTCCTTCATCAACAGGTTCAGGAACAGTATATTCAGCAGTTCTTGGAAACCTGTCAGCAAACGAAGCTGGCACAGTTGCGGAAATGACTGTTGTCGCAGGGGAAGAGACTGGTTACTTTGATTTTGGTCTTAGCAATGTAATAATGAGTGATACTTCTTCAAATCCTATTGGATTCATTTCTAATCCTGCAACTGTTCTGGTTGATTCAAAACCTGTATTAACAAATCCCGGACTGGTACAGGTTACTGAGAATAATCTGCTTGATCTGAAATTACAGGCAGCAGATGCAGATAATGACATATTGACATTTTCAGCAAGTTCAGTTCCTGATGGAGCATCTTTTGACAACATTACAGGCAACATACTGTGGACACCTGACCCAGGTCAGGTAGGTGAACATTCTGTAGAAGTAACGGCAAGTGATGGTTATCTGGAAGATACAATTATTTTGATAATTGAAGTTCTTCCTTCTGACTTAGCACCTGTTGCAGATGCAAGTGGTCCATATACTACAAGAGTCGGTAAAAAGATAAAATTAGCAGGTACAAATTCCTATGATCCGGATGGAACTATAATGTCATACACCTGGGATTTAGGGGATGGCAGCACAGCAGTTGGTGAAACAGTCTTCCACACATATTCAAGGACGGGAGTATACACATTAACATTAACAGTAATGGATAATGCAGGAAATACAGATACAGCCGTTACAACAGTAACTGTTGAGAGTTTCTTCAAGTTCTATTTTAAATGAACCTGAAAATAAAAATAGCAAAAATAAAAAATAATTATCAATCAATAAATTAAAAATCGGATTGTCAGGAGTTTTCAGTTCTCCTGCCATCCCAGTTCAGAAAGTGTTTCAACAGCGCTTTCTTTAATTTTTATTGTATACTGACATTTTTCATTGCCTGTAATTTCGGAACTCATTTCTAAAACTTCAATATTATATTCAGTCCCAAAGTAAGCAATCATAAGTTCTTCTTCTGTTGGTTCCGTGAAGAAATTGATATTGCCTTCAGCATACCAGATCTGCCATGGTGTCTCATTACAGTTCATCTCTTCTGATGCCATAGTGACAGTTTTTTCCAGCATTTCCTGGTTAATTTCATCCCAAACACCATCAATTGTTGCTGATATCACATTCCTGTTGTAAAGCATTACCTCAATACTATGTTCTGTGATTACCTGAGTTACTATCTGTTCAGATCTGTTTCCATAGCCTCCATGAGTACTTGTGAATGTATAATTCAAAGTAGATTGAGCAGGATTTTCAGGGCTTACATTGTAATCTACAAATTCAAGATCAGAACCATCATAACTGTAAGTTGGTGCTTCCATTATCCACTCGCTGGCAATTTCTTTCAGTTCATCCTCAGTTGGTGCCAGTACGTATTGTGTCAATCTGATAAGTTCATCATTGATTTCATTCAGATTCTCCGGCATGTATTGCGATGCATAAGGATCCACCTTGACAATCTTTGTTGTATCACTCTGCATAACCTGGATCTCAAGAACGCCTGTATCTGCAACGATGGGAACTCCGTCTTCAGGTTCGTAGAGTTCGTCCAGTTCCATGAAATCATTGTTATTGAAAAGAGCAATCAAATCTTCTCTGGTCTTTTTATCTATTGATTTCACATACCTGGCTGTCAGTTCATCCTGATAATTGTAATAGCTGAAATTGATTGCTGTGGAATTTATGACCATTTTCTGAACTGCCATTTCAGGCAATGTGAATGCACCGTATGAAAGACGCACTATCACAGAATCATCAGATACCGCATTTTTATTAGTGTCATCCTGTGTTTCAGTACAGCCGGCACCTATAAGAAAAAGTGCTAATAATAAAATAGTTAATAGTTTCTTCAAAATAACCCTCCCGTTATTATAATGGCTCTCTTTTTCTATATTATTGTTCTTGTTGTTCGAACTGATTTTGCAACTTTCTTCCAAAAAATATTTAATTTAATTTAATTAAATTTCTCCTTCAATCCTATGGACGAATCTGTAATTTTTAAGATCCGGGATGATTATTATGTTCATCTAAAAAAAGACTGGACAATATAATGATCAATTTAAAGGTAATACAGCTGTAGAGATGATAATTACTTTTCCATAAAAGAAACGGAAATATTCAGAAAGCACCCAGATGAATATTGTTATGAGTTCTTCGTTTTCCAGAATGAAAAAGAGAGCATCAAAGGGTATTTTATTCAAAAAAAGCTAACGCTCTTCAAGAATGACTTCAATTTATGTTGAAATATCCTGCAGGTTCAGCAAGTGAAATTATGGTTACTTGTTGCTTGTTACTTATGTTTATACCAGGATTTCGATTATCCCATTTTCAATTTTGGTTTCATAGGTTTCAACTTTCGGGTCATCCATGTCTATATATTCTCCCGTATCGACATTTTCCCCGGTCCTTATATCAAAACCCCAGTTATGGCATGCACACTTGAGTGTGTACTCCTCAAGGGAACCACTTTTAAGTGGGCATCCTTCATGCGGACATTCATTGTCAATTGCAAATATTTCATTGCTCTTTTTAATAAGAGCAATTTGCCTGTTACCTGCGTTTACAACTTTTATTTTCTCTTCCTTGAGATCTTCTTCTTTAACAGCAGCTACCCATTCTGGCATTATATTACCCCGTTTATGGCTTTGAATTTAACTTATAAACTTTACAAATCGGTCTTTCAACAACAGTTTGTCCTCTGCAGACCTGTTTACTCTCCACTAATTATCTTTGGTTTTTGTTTATAAATAAATATCTGCTATTCAAATTTACAAATAATCATGATTTATTGTAGCAGCCAAAAATTACATAAGTCCTCAGAACAGAATAAAAATAGATACAAATTAAAATTGCAGTTCTTAGTTTAAGCTTTGATATTTAACATAAATACTGGCTACTGCAAAAGGAATGAATATCATCAACATAATCAAGTCATTTAAATTATCAATAAACGAAAAGATTTCTACATATGTTCTGCATTTGTGGTTACAGCGCATATTATTCTATATTCTTCTGTTTCTATTCAGCTCGGGAATTTCTCATTATCTTATCAATGAATTTGGAACTTCAGATTACAATATGGCAAGTGCACGATATATGATTAGTGCCCTGATTCAGAGTGAAGCGGCCATAATGGCAATAATTGTGACTTTAAGTCTTGTTGCTGTGGAACTGGCTTCAGGCTCTTATTCCGTGAGAATGATAGACCTTCTAAAGTCATATAATCCTGATTTCTGGATATTGATGATAACATACATTACATCAATGAGCTACGGCCTTTTCATTTTAAAAACAATTCCGGATGAAAGTAATGCAGCGATAAATATGCACATTTCATTTGTATATTACACAGGCATCTTTTCATTTGCAATATTATTCCCGTATCTTTTCAGGACTCTAAATACACTCAAACCTTCAACTTTGTTGAATATGCAGGCAACAAAACTGACTGCAATCAACATTACATCTGCTATTAGCTCAGATGCTGCGGATCCTCTGGAAAAGGACCCGATACAGCCCATAATTGATATTGTAAGCAGTTCAATGTTAAACCATGATTTTGAGACAACAAGAAATGGGCTGAATATTATTGGACTAAGGTCTAAAGATATTTTCTCCAATAATGATCTTGACCATACCGAGCGCAAAATAATTGCAAATTATATTTTTTCCAGGCTGGCAAGATTTGGAAAATTTACATTGAATCATTATGATGAAGATGCTGCTTTTATAGTCATCATGAATCTCGAGTTCCTGTGGAATGAGCTTGAAAAAAGTGACAGCATGGAAGCAATATTGCAGGCGTCATCTTCACTGGAGCAGATAGGTATCGTTGCTGCAGAAGTTAATCAGAAGGACGTCCTTTCAACCGTAACTAATCATCTTTATAATATTGGCCAAAAAGGGCTTGATGGAAATAGTGATGGTGAATTAGCAAAAATAATTGATTCAATTGGTTCAGTTGGAGTTGCATGCGCCGGAAATAGAATTGAACCGCGGATGATTGAAGATATAATTCTTAGTATCAGTAAACTTGAAAGAAAAGCAGCTGAAAAGGATTACGATTCTTCAGTAGAAACAGCACTTGATGAGCTGGGATCTATTAAAACAGCCATGGAATTTGAAAATAATCCTGCATATCATCAATTGTGTCTGAAAGTTGACAATATTCTTATGTCAATCACACAGGAATAATCCTGCATTTAAATACTACATTTTCTTTATCTGTCCTTTTGTCCTTCAAGATTGGCATTTTTACCGACAGGCTTAATTCCATTGTTGCACTTTAAGGGTGCACTGATCTTTTTTGTTTTGCATTACCAAAACAATTTGGAACGTTTATAGACTCGATTTTAAATCTGGCCAAATTGGAAACCGCTGTGATGAATTAACTCATCCTTTGTTTTGCATAAGGCCGTATCATCACAGGAATTATTAATATGGAATCATCAACTTTCAAAGACCTTCACTTATCAAGAAATCTTGAAAAAGCAATTGAAGAACTGGGTTTTGAGGAACCAACTCCTATTCAGACCCAGGCAATACCTTTTATTATGGAAGGCAGGGATGTCATAGGACAGGCCCAGACAGGTACAGGAAAAACAGCAGCATTTGGAATTCCTGCCCTTGAAATGGTAAACCCTAACAGCAAGAAGACACAGGCACTTGTCCTTTGTCCAACAAGAGAACTTGCAAACCAGGTTGCAGAAGAGCTGGGTAAACTTGCCAAGTATCTTAATGTGAAGATACTTCCGGTTTACGGCGGACAAAATATTGACAGACAGATAAAGGCTCTCAGAAGAGGCGTTCATATCGTTATTGGAACTCCTGGAAGAGTAATGGATCATATTGAGAGAAAGACTCTGAAGCTTAACGGCGTGGATATGATAGTGCTCGACGAAGCAGATGAAATGCTGGATATGGGTTTCAGGGAAGATATTGAAACAATTCTCAGCAGTGTTCCTGATACAAGACAGACTATATTTTTCTCTGCGACAATGCCAAAGCCAATAATGAGGCTGACAAAACAGTATCAACAGAACCCTACTCATGTAAAGACAATACACAAAGTAGTTACTGCGCCAAACATGGAACAGTCCTATTTTGAGGTCAAGCATCACATGAAACCTGATGTTCTTTGCAGAATGATAGACATTTATGATGTAAAGTCATCTCTTGTGTTCTGTAATACTAAAAGGATGGTAGATGACCTTGTTACCACTCTGAAAGCCAGAGGTTATCTCGCAGATGGTTTGCATGGTGATATGAAGCAGAACCAGAGAGAGAAAGTAATGGCAAGCTTCAGGAATGGTGAAATTGAAACACTTGTTGCTACTGATGTGGCTGCACGTGGTATTGATGTGGAGAATATTGAGGTTGTATTCAATTTTGATATGCCACAGGATGAAGAATCATATGTTCACAGGATTGGTAGAACCGGCCGTGCAGGAAGGCAGGGAATTGCACTTACTTTTGTAACTGCAAGGGAGATCTACAAAATCAAGAGCATCCAGAAGTATACTAAGACCAAGATAAAGTGCAAGAAGGTTCCGACAAGAAGCGATGCCGAGGAAATCAAGGCAGGTATGCTTGCAAACAGAGTAAAGGAAACCATAGATGAAGGACATCTTGGCAAATATGTCCACTGGGTGGAAAAAATGCTTGATGAGGATTGCACTACCATGGATATAGCAGCTGGCCTTGTTAAGATCATGCTGGCTGAAAACAGGTAATTATTCCGAAATGCGGTTTATTGTATAATATGGGCGAAGTATGCTGATTAAATAATTGGGATTTTCCCAATTTCATTTATATCCTACGGTTCATATTATATACTATGACCCTGTTTATTGACTACCGATAATCAAGTACCTGTTAAAAACTGTTAATATCCTATTATTTTTCAGTAACAGGTAATGCATGTTTGTTTTATTTGACTGGGATATTCTTGATGTTGTGTTATCCAGACATCATTTGTCATTAATGTCTTGTATTTGAATAAAGCAGAAACAAAAACAGTTCACAATGAGGTATTAATCTGGCTAATTATAGAAGTAAAAAGAGGAAAAGTAACGCAAGTGGAGGAAACACTGACGGTGAAGTTGTCAGAGTAAGAACACCACGTAAAGACAATGGTGAGGTTCTTGCAACTGTTTCAAGTTTACTCGGAGCTAACAGGGTAAGGTTGCAGTGTATGGACGGTGTTGTCCGTATGGGCAGGATACCTGGCTCAAAGAAGAAGAGAATGTGGGTTCGTGAAGGCGATATTGTTATTGCTACTCCATGGGAAATCCAGGACGAGAAAGCCGATGTTATCTGGAAATACACCAGACCACAGGTTAACTGGCTGGAGAAAAAAGGATTCCTTAAATAGATGAATTTTTATTCATCTTTTAATTGATTTTAATCTTTAAGTCATGAGATTTTTGCTTTCCTATTTTAGTGATTATTGTCTTCACTATTATCTTCCATTCTTTTTGTGATAAGTACGAAGCTTATTTATGATTTTTCAAATAGTTGATATAGGTAGTTGTTTTAGGTATTTGAAAAATAATTTCATAATTCAGATGTTTGCAACTCTGTGATACAAGAGTACAAGCAGATTAAAGAAATTAGTAAAAACAGTAGAGAAAACTTAAGTGTTGAATAATTCAATAAAAAAGTTAAGTTGCTTATTCAGCAACTTCTCCGAAAGCGAACTTTCTGAGTACTTTTGTGATCTTGATGCTTACTTCATCGCCTACGGATGTGCCTGGTACGAAGATTACAAAACCGCTTACTCTTGCAATTCCGTCACCCTCTCTTGCGATATCTTCAATTGTTACGTCGTATGTCTCTCCGGCATCTACTGGAGCAGTTGATTCTTCTCTGTTATTGAACATTTTAAATTCACGTCCTTTTTTATAAAGCCTAAAATACCTGAAGTAGCTGAAAACATAATGCAAAATAGAAATCTACAGTAAAAGTAAATGCCATTTAATGTCAATACGTTTAGCGAATAACAGTCTTATTTTAAAGCACTTTATCATGGGTTTATTTGTATAAAAGGGTTGTGCATGGCGGTGTTTTTACTTTTATTTACATTCTCTTTGATAATAGCAAATTCGGACAGAGGTAGGAACAGAAGTTTATTTTTCAGTTGAAATTCGCTGGCTTTCATTTTGTTTATGAATAAAATATGAATGTTAAAAATATGATATTTAGATTGGTATAATTGCACCTCTATCACTTATTTACCAATATATTATCTTTTAAAACTGCTTTTTTGCTGGAGTGCTACTATCAGCAATTAATACAAATTCAGAACTGTTTAAACTGAACAGAAATTGTTTATATTCTGTTTTCCGAACTTTTATTTCGTTTTCTTGAGAATAAGCCAACTTTACAATTATCTGAAAAATTAATTCATCAGTGGCATAATATACGATATTCTTCTCATCGGTTTTAATTCCTTTTAAGGGCAATAATGACAATAGTTCATCATTATAATCCACGATTATCTCACTATCAGGTTCTATAATCTCACATATCCATGTAGAAAAGAAGTTTTGCTTTTTCTTATATAAAGAAAGATCAATTTTTCTTTTAATCCATGTATAAATTACTTGAATTTGATTATTGGGGAGAGGATATAGTAATTCTATATCTATAGAAACATAAGAAGCTGAGAAATTACTTGTATTTTTAATTTTTAAGGCTCTCTTTAACATCGTGTGGGTAAACGAAGTTTACCCGCCATCAAGAATATCATTGTATTCCTACACTTCTCAGTCTTCAATCCATATGATCTCTTAAAAGCAGTTTTAATTTTGTTGTTCAATCCTTCAACAACACCGTTGCTGATACCTTGTTTGATTGATTCCAATATCCCATGAGAATTTCTTTTAATCATCTTGGCCAATGTGATAATTTCCTTGATGTTGCTATGTGTTCCCCAATAATGCCATTTGTCAAGATATTCCCTCGCTACCTCTATATTTTTTATATCCCACAGACGTTGAAGTCCAAGCTTAAATCTGTAAGCTTTTGCTGTTTTAGTATCCAAATCTTTGATTGATCGAATCTTAGCTATTTCCCTATCCGATAGATTTTCAGGATTTTTCAACCACATGAATCTCGTTTTACCCAGATCTTTATTTGTTTGATACTCCTTTCTTCGAACCTTATCAATTGCATCATTCATCATTTTGACAATATGGAACTTATCGTAAACGATCTTAGCATTTGGGAAATATTCCCTTGCTCCACCCCTAAAAGCAGGATACATGTCCATTGAAATATACTTGATATTATCAGGGTCTATTTTTCTGGAAAGAACTTCCCTGAAGTTCTTGAAAACACTTCTTTTCTTTCCATTTTCAATATGAATTACTCTTGATTGATTTAGATCATAGAACAAGGTCACATAGCTGTGACCTTTTTTGACAGATATTTCATCTACTCCAATAGTATCTAACTCAGAGAGATCCATCTTTGCTCTGGCTTCTTCAACATAATGAGCTAGAATTATCCATACAGAATTTTCATGAATATTGATCAATTCAGCAATTGAAGAAACACTCATTTCTTTGGACATTGCAACGATTAGTGCTTCGAAAAATAATGTAAATCCAGTATTTTGTCTTGTCCATGGAACTTCTACAAGTTTTACATCATCTCCATCACACTTTGTTCGGGGAACTCGTGCATGAATGTATGTTTCATGATGGAAGAAATCAAGGTGTCTCCATACTTTTTCTTTGGTATCATGGAGATCACACAGTTTGTTGCAAACTGGGCAAGGGAACTTCGTTCCCTTGGTAAAATCTAGATAAATATCCATTCTTTTCTTAGAAACATTAAGATCAATGTCTTTCACATACCATGGAGGGGTTATTCCCAGAGCCATTTGAATCAAGAGTTTATCGTCCATCCAATATGGATTGGATGAACAGAATATTAAATTACCCACTCAATCTTGAGGAGATCCATTTTTAAGTAATTTGGCTTATCACTAGAATTTATCCTAAGATAAGGAGATTTTTGAAATACAAAAATTTCGCTATTACCTCGAATCATCTTATATGTTAAATAAACGTACAAAAAAGTTGTTAGAACCAACATTCTATTGTCATTAATCTCAAATTGAATATCTATTATTTGATATCCCCAAACCCAATCAACAAATAAAAAAATAAATATTACAAATAAACAGACTTCTAATATGTTTATTATTTTAGTTCTTGAAGATTTATCGTTGTTATTAGAATATGCAAAAAGAACTGTCAAAATATAGAGCATAAGAGCTACTGTTGGTACTTGATTATTGTTTATTAGTATTACTAAAAAAAAGAATAATGTTGAAATAATATACATTAAAAATGATTCTAATGCGTTTTCATTTTTTTTCAAAAAATAGTAATCCATATAAAAATGATTTGTTTTAAAGTTAATAAAGATATCTCACCCACCTAAGAGTTTTTAGAAGTTATGTGCTTAAGCTAATACTATGGAACATAAATACTTATCAAATTTCTTATATGATTATGGGGAATTGGCCAATTCAACCTAAATCAACAAATCACTCAAATCAATCTCTTCCCCTGTCCTCAACTGATCTCGCATAAGTGTGATCTTCCGGTCAATTTTCTCAAGACTGGCAAGGTGCTTTTTTTCATCGTCTGTGGTTTTCAGGAGTTTTGAGATTCCACCGTTTTTGATGACAATACGCTGGTCTGCCGACAGGGCCAGAAGTGGGTCGTGAGTGCTGATAAGGACTATTTTGTTATTGCTTACCAGAAGTTCAAGGGATTTTACCTTATCAACTCCGGCATTTTCTATTTCGTCTATCAGGACAACTGATGCAGGACTCAGAAGTGCTGTGTCTGCTATCATTAATGCTCTGGATTGTCCTCCTGATAGTTGTGTAACCGGCGTTTCACGGCTGAAACTCTCACCTGCAAGGACGTTTGCAGTATCGTATATCTTCCGGACAATGTGGTGAATCTCATCAACCATACGGCTTTCAGCGTGTAGTGTGAGGAAATCCTCAACACTTAGATCCATAACAAAGTTCATGTTCTGGGAGAGTTGAGCTATAAAGCGGCCTTCAGTTGAGAAACGTTCTTCATCGGTTGGAGAGCGTCCGTCCACCAGTATGCTTCGTCCAGTGGGTGTGTCTTTCTGTGCAAGGGATTCAATATCAGCAAGTAAACGGGATTTGCCTGAACCCGTAGGGCCGACAATTGCTGTCACTTTTCCTTTTTTCAGCTCAACTGAAAAAGCCTCTTTTTCATCATTTTTATTTCTTCCAGGGAGTACAGTCAGTGAATTGATGGAAAATCCGCTATCCTGTTGGAGAGCTTTGACCTGCTCGATAAACATGAAGAAACCGTCAATAAAGTCATGATAACTGGTTCCTTTTTCTGTAAAATAATCCTCTCCAGGCGTTGAACCTAACTCTTCCAGTTTAAGGTTTGCAATCTCAGCAGGGTTGATTTCATATGAAGAGAAATAATCCTCTATCCAGGGCATCATTTCCATGATCTCATCTATTGTCATGTTAAGAAGAGTAGTCCGCATTTTAGTCATCTCCTCTGAAATTGACCAGTTTTGAAACACCTATCTGCCTGTCATCACCTATTTTTCTCTCACCAAGACAATATGAACACAAAGCACCAGGCATGGTAAACCTGAGCGTTGCTCCCTGTAGTGTATCAACTGAACTGGTTTTTTCAACCTGCTTTGCAAGGTAGAAACTACCCTGTCCCGTGACACCATTGATGTGGATAATCATTGCCCCTGGATTTACCTGTCTAACTCTATAGGCAAAGACCTCACGCTCTGCCTGTGATACAATATCACCTTTGGTGATGACAACTATGTCTGCAAGTTTTAGCATTGGTCCAATCTTTTTAGGTGTATTGACACCGCTGAGATTGTCAATTACACAGATTGCCATAACATCCTTTATGTGAGGAGAACAACGGTTGCAAAGACCTGCACTTTCTGTAATCAGGAAGTCAAACTTCCTGTCTTCAGCCCATTTCAGAGCTTCTTCAATATTGCTCACAAAAAAGTGATCAGGACATAGCCCTCCAGAAAGACCGGTTCTGACAGGGATGCTGTAAGACGAATAGAGCTCTTCGTCCTGTGAAGACAGGCAATCGAATTTTACAACACAAACTGTGAAACCTTTATTCCTGAGATCTTCAATTGTCCTGACAATTATGCTGGTTTTTCCTGAAGATGGAGGACCTGCTACAGTAACAAGTCTCAAATCACACCTCCGGTTGTCATGAACTGTTTGTTGAATACCTCCGCAATCTCTTTTTTGAGTGCACCGATATCATTGTTCAGCAGGAAATCCCATCCAAGCCAGTAGAGTGAACCTACATCGTCCATTTTATTTTTGACTTCCGGGTTTGTAGTCGGGAAGAAAGCCCTGGCAGAAATCTCACCGAATTTTTTTCCACACAGGAAATCAGTAATTTCCTTTACCCTTTCAGTTGCTTCCTTTTTGACCAGCATCTGCACCGGACTTACTATCGCACCTTCTTTTGGTACGGTGATTGAGACCCTGGACTTGTCCTTTATTTTCATGGCAAAGAAATGAGGCATGATATACATTGGAGGAACATCATCCTTCTTGCTGTCTATCATCTTCACCATCTGGGATGGGTGCAGTCCCAGATAAATTGATGATGCCAGTTTTTTAATTCCTTCTGTACCATACATCTGGTAGAACGGAAGCAATACACCGTTACAGAAGAATCCATTCTGGCCACGCATGGCAACCTTGTTCCTGAATTCCTCTTTCAAGATATCTTCCCATGATTCTGGTTTTGGGTTATCTCCCATGAGTTCATCTATTGTAACAAGAACAAGCAGATTTCCCGAAACCATAGTAAATTGTCCACGAGGGTCAGCAAAATCAATTGCTTCAAAATCACTGTTCATTGGAGATGGACCAAGGTCTGTAAAATATTCATGACTCAGGAAGTTTTCCTGGAATGGTTTATGGTAGAAACTGTTAATGTCAGAACTGATGATTATGTCCGGTAATTCTTCAACCGAGGTGACCGAGTCCATATACGCATAATAGGAAAGTTCATGATTAACATTTCCTTCTACTAGTGAATGGAGTACATTGCCTGTTTGTTTGCTGTACTCGGCTGAGAATTCATTAAGAGCACGGTTAAAGGGCATTTTCATGCCACATGGCAAAAGTGCAAGCATTGTGAGCTCTTTCTGTCTCTGCGGAGCATCTGCAAGAGTAAAATCCCCTTTTGCTTCATTGTCTGCCACAGCCTGATTAAGTAATTCAATAAATGAATCCTTGTTTACTGATACCATTGAAAGAGCAGTTTTTAGTTTCAGTAATGGTCCGAGTTGCTCGAGAACATCCTTTGTCTCGAATTTTCCCAGACCATGCTGCTTGAATATTTTCAGTAAAAAGGGATATTCGCTTAATATCTGGTATACGCTCATTGTTTCATTAATTTTTTCCATATTATTTCCCCTTGATACTATTTCGTGTTTTGTAGTTCTTAATTCTTACAGCCTGAGTTTGTGGTCTGTTTTGATTATCAGGTACTCTAATAGTTATACAAACATATAAGTATTATCATATAAGAAACACATTTCCGGTTAAACGATCACTTTTTGATAGTTAGTCGCTATTCTGTGATTATCAGATAAAATATCTCAAAGATTACTGCTCTATATCATCATTATGATATATCAATTCATGGATATATTTATTAAGTATTAATATGTACCAGAATTAGTCAACAAACACATAAAAACGGAAAAACGATGATAGTGAAAGATAAAGTTATCCCGGTTTCTTAAATCTCCCCTCAGACCATGTCCATAATCGGACGCTATAAACTTGTATCTTTCATTTAACACCAGAAGTGGAGTATGAGCGGATGGGGGTTGTGTTTGTTGATGGGGTTATTGTCTCACAGCTTTTTTGCTTATTTTCAATTTTTCAGGTATCGGATATGATATCAACTACATATACAGCATTTATATTCCATAAACTATCCTCAAAGTGTGTGTACACTACAAAAATAATATCTTATTAAGTATCATTATTTCAGAATGTTTATATAGTACGGAAACTAATATTAAAATGGTGAGTGCTTTATGAAAACCAGTACATATGTCGAAATTAAGAAAGGTTTTTTGATATTAATGGTATATGTTTTTCTAATGGTATCACTGGGAATTATGTCACAGGTTACTGGATTTATTTAACCCTGGCATATTTTATTAATCGGTCTTTTTCTAGTCATCAAGTCCTTTGCGGCCAAATATGTAATTGGCAACACGCAGTGCGTCTTTATCTCCTGTCTCTTTGCCTTCATCATCGCTCAGTTTTACAACCGGTATATCATTGATACTGTGTAATTTGATGACCATATTCAGAGGAGGACTTGAACGGAAAAAATCATAGTTGTTTGTAAGACTTGTACCTATTCCGAAACTGCAGTTTATGCGTCCCTCGCATTTCTTCTTAATCTCAATGGCAACTGAAGCCGAAAGTGAATCACTGAAGACCACAACTTTTGTCAGGGGATCAATTCCCATTTTCCTGTAGTGTTCAATCACCCTGTCTGCAAAGACAAGTGGGTCACCACTATCATGTCTTACACCATCGTAAAGTTTGGACAATTTCAGGTTGAAATTCCTGAAAAAAGGTTCCGAACCAAAAGTGTCCGAAAGAGCAATACCAAGATTTCCCTTGTAAACATTTACCCAGTTCTCCAGTGCAAAAAGATTGGCATTTCGCATTCCCATAAGGGCTGAAGTACCCATTATCCATTCATGGCCTATTGTACCGATAGGTCTGACACCATATTTCTTCGCAAGAAAAACGTTACTTGTTCCTGAGAATGCCCTGCATTGATGCAATACCCCAACAGCTATATCATGTATTTTGAAGCTGCGTCTCCTGCGTGTTCCAAACTCTGAAAAACTACATTTGTTCTCCTCAAGCTCCCTGCCGATATTCTCCATGAGTTTGGCGTAATCCTGCAATTGTTCGTCATAAGTCCTGCCTGTTTCAGGATCTGTGTTTTTCCATTCGTTTTCAACCATATCAAAATAAAGTTCGGAAATTGTTGACATAAGAACAATTTCCCAGAGAATGCTGCTGTGCCAGGGCCCTTTTACCACAAGGTCAAGATTATTGTCTTCAGTCAGGGACACAGAAACTTCAGAAGGATCAAAACGGTAGTTTCTGAGATATTCAACATAACTGGGTTTAAAGAAAGGACATTCTGCTTTCAGCCAAGTATATTCATTATCTGTCAGGCGGAATAAAGGAATCTCTTCCTTGATAAGTCTTTTAAGCTCTTCCACAAATTCCGGTGTGAAGCGCTGTCCTCCCCGGTTGGTGAATCTGTATTCTGCGGTTGCCTGCGGGAACAGCTCAAGGACTGCCATCTGCATGGTCAATTTGTATAGGTCATTATCCAGTACTGAGCAAATCAAGTTGATTCATCCCCATAAGTCAGTAATAAATACTTGCTGTAAAGCTTCTTACATGCCTACACTCTTCATCTATATATCATGTTTGATTGTGTTCACTATTTTTTCTGCGAATCCAATCATGCTGAATCTTTCTGGAAATCAGGTTAGTATAGATTAATATAGTTTAATAACATGTTTATATACCAGGCTGAAAACGGAAGGATATTTTTGAGTAGTAATGCAAGCAGTGATGATAAAGCCGCGGCTAATATTGCGGAAAACGTCTATCTGGAAGAGTTCAGGAGTCTTAGATCAGAGATAAAATCCCTGAAAAAAGATGTCAACAGGGCACTTGAAATATCAGGTCACAGATATTCGGATGCTCTTTTCATGGAAATGAAAGGCGGACTTTCCAGGCCGGTCATCCAGTACATGATGGCTGATGCGAACGAAAATCTTTCAATCGGACTTGATTCCAGCTGTAAGAATGGGGAATCATGTAAATCTGCTTTTTCAGGTCTTCTTCAGGAAATGGCCTTGCTTTTGCTTGAGGATAGGGTAAATGAGGTCTCTCTGGCAGAGTTCAGAGAAAGATTTGAAAACCTTAAAGAAATGGCAGTTTTTGAGAACTGTGACAACTGTCTGGAAATTACAACACGGATATTTGAAAAACAGGTGGACCTCATAAGATCCTTTAGCATATCTCCGGTTGAGGAACAATCTTCTGTGGTTTCCATGGACATTGAAAATATCTCTGATGAGATAGTAAGCCAGATCTGTGAACCGCTTGCCAACAGGCAAAGACTCTGCATTCTTCGACTGCTGAACTCATCTGCCCGGAGCTTTTCCGATATATCAAAATCCACAGGCCTCAGAGGCGGAAACCTCCTGTTCCACATACAGAAACTTCTTGATACTGGGATGATAGTCCAGCGAAGTGAACGCGGAGATTATATGATCACAAGAAAAGGTCATATGACCTTAAAAGGAATGGCTGAGCTTTTTGAGAAGCTCAGCAAAATATGACACCTGATTTTCTGACTTGAAATCAAACAAGCATGGTATTAACACTTTCATTGCCTTCTGCCTGTTTTTCCCTGGAAGATTTTTTAGTGGTTTTGCTGACCTTGAATTTGGAAACCAGAACCTGCATATCAGCAGAAATACTTGATAATACCTGTGCGGAAGCAGAAAGCTCCTGCATTGATGCTGTCTGTTGCTGTATGGCTGCAGCTGTCTGCTGAGTTCCAGCTGCCGATTCTTCAGAGATTGTAGCAACCTCTTCAATTGACGTTACAACCTGGTCAATAGATGAAGCCTGCTGCTCTGCCAGTGCTGCCATCATCTGGACCATGGTCATAATTTCTTCTCCGGAACTAACAACCTTGCCTATTGACTCGACTGCTTCCTCAAGAGATTCATATCCTACAGCAACTTCAGTGTTCACCTGTTCCATTGAGGTTACTGCACCATTGGTTCCATCCTGCATCTCATGAATAAGGGTTGCAATTTGTTTTGCAGCGTTACCGGAATCTTCTGCAAGTTTCCTTACTTCATCTGCAACAACAGCAAATCCACGTCCGTGCTCTCCAGCCCTTGCAGCTTCAATGGCAGCATTAAGTGCCAGCAGGTTTGTCTGGTCTGCAATATTGGTAATGAGATTAACAATCTCATCTATACGACTTGATTTTTCAGCCAGGGCATTTATCTGGTTTGCAGAATCACCAGAGGCATCTCTTATGCTATTCATTTTGAGTTTAAGGTTATTGGCGATATTTCCAAGATTCTGTATAAGCTGGTTTGAGGTAACAGACGTTTTTGCAGTTTTATTAGAATTCTCGGCAACTTCCTGAACTGCATTTGTCATTTCATCCATGGATTTTGTAACCTGTTCAGTCTTCATGGATTGTACCTGTGCACCCCTTGCCATTCCTTCTACAGTTGATGATATTTCTGTAGCTGCAGAAGTAAGTTCTCCTGATGATGCTGATATCTGCTCTGCTGTAGCAGCAACATTTTGTGCTGACTTCAGCATGTTACCCACGATATCATTAAGAGCCAGTCTGCAGTTCTCAACTCCTTCTGAGAGTTTCCTGAATTCTCCGACAGCTTCCACTTCCACTTCTCTTGTAAGGTCATTGGATGCAATAGCCTCCAGAACTTCATTTGAATCTTCTATAATAGCCTGCAATTGATCGCCGAACATATTCAGTGTATCGGAAAGTTTCTTAAAGTCACCACGGGCTTCTATGGCAGTTCTGCTGTCAAGTTTACCATCGGCGTAATCATGGATTATTCTGGAAGTTTCTTCAATCGGAGTCACAATTGCGTCCAGGCAATTATTTACACCCTCAACAATCTTCCTGAAATCTCCTCCATGTTTTGACGCGTCAGCTCTTGTTTCAAGTCTGCCTTCAACACCTGCATCCGCAAGCATAATTGCATCTTCAACGAGCATGTTCACAGCATCGATACAGAGATTGATGTTATTCTTAATCTCGTTGAAATCTCCCTGATACTCATCTGTTATCTTATCAGGAATGTTACCTTTTGAAATTCTGTCAATGTATTCTGCTGCAACATTGAGTGGTCCGATAACTGCATCCAGTGTTGAATTCACACCTTCAATTATAGTCCTGTAATTTCCTTCAAACATTGTCGGGTCTGCACGCTCATCCAGTCTTCCTCCGATGGCAGCATTAACAAGATCTTCAACTCCTTTTGTTATTTCCATTTCTTTACTGATGTCAAGAACATATTCCAGGGCTCCTACCACTTCACCATCTTCATTGCGTAATGCAGTACCGGTATACCTGATTGGAATTGTGCCAGCCGGAAGATTTGCTTTCGTATCTCCTGTACATATCTCCCCGGTTTTCATGGCACGGTTAACTCTGCATTCTTCCGTGTTACAATGTGGAGTGTTAAAAAGATCAAAACATTTCTGGCCACGACATTCCCCGGTTGTTAATCCAACCGCAGCAGCAGCAGTATTATTCATGAACTGTACATTGAAATCATTGTCAACTATCATAACAGGTGTTGGTATTTTTTCGAGGTAATCAATCTTAACCTTAGCATCTTCAATAGCATTTCTGACTTCAGTTTTGTCAACTACAATTTCAAGTGCACCAACAACTTCCCCTCTCTGATTTCTTATTGGAACGCCGTTATACTCAATGCATAACTCCTGTTCCCCGGGATGTGCAAATGTCTCGCTGCTTTCACTCTGATTTGATTCCATAGCTCTGGCACAGGCACATTTTTCAGTCAGACAATCTCCTGTCTTGAAGTGGTCATAGCACTTTTCACCAACCAGCTCCTTTTTAGAAATTCCAAGTACTTCAGCTCCTGCATTATTTATGTAAGAAATATTGAAGTCCCTGTCAATCAGCATTACCGGAGCTGGTATCTGGTTTATGTGACCAACTAATGTGTCAATAACCCGGTTGATGTTATCAACCAGTTCAGCATATTTCCCATCAAAAGCCTCAGCATTACCTCTTGTGTCTATCTTTCCTATAATAGCAGCGTTTATAAGGGAACCTGTTTCTTCAAGAAGCATACTAAGGGAAGCAATACACAGGTTCAGGTTGTTTTTTATTTCGTTGAAATCACCTTTGTAATCATCGGTAATGATTTCAGGTATATCTCCTTTTGCTATTCTGTCAACATATTCAGCAGTAACATTCAGTGGTCCAATAACAGCATCCAGGCAGTTGTTTACACCCTCGACTACTCTTCTGAAGTCTCCTGCATGCCTATCTGCATCTGCTCTTGTATCCAGTTGTCCTTCAATTCCTGCATTTGCCAGTATCATTGCATCTGCAACAAGTAAATTGACAGCATCGATACACTGGTTCAGGTTATTCTTTATTTCGTTGAAGTCACCCTTGTACTCATCTGTGATTTTATCAGGAATATCTCCTTTTGCTATTCTGTCAACATATTCAGCAGTAACATTTAATGGTCCTATTACAGCGTCCAGACAGTTATTTACACCTTCAACAACTCTTCTGAAGTCTCCTGCATGCCTGTCTGCATCTGCTCTTGTATCCAGTTGTCCTTCAACGCCTGCATTTGCCAGCATCATTGCATCATCCACAAGTAAATTTACTGCATCGATACACTGGTTCAGGTTGTTCTTTATTTCGTTAAAGTCACCTTTGTACTCATCTGTGATTTTGTCAGGAATATCTCCTTTTGCTATTCTGTCCACATATTCCGCTGTAACATTCAGTGGTCCTATCACAGCGTCCAGGCAGTTGTTTACACCTTCAACAACTCTCCTGAAATCTCCCGAATGCCGGCTTGCGTCAACCCTTGTGTCAAGCTGACCTGCTATTCCTGCATTAGCCAGTATAAGGGAGTCTTCAACAAGGAAATTCACGGAATCTATACACTTGTTGATGTTGTTTTTTATCTCGTTAAAATCTCCCCGGTATTCATCAGTAATTTTATCAGGAATATCTCCTTTTGAAATGCGGTCAATATATTCTGCTGAAACATTAAGCGGACCTATCACAGCATCAAGGAGCTCGTTAACACTGCCAAGTATTTCTTTTGAAGAACCTTCAAAATCATCAGTTCTTCCCCTTGCATCAAGCTTTCCATCAACAGCGTTTTCCACCAGACTGGAAATCTCATCCAGAAGAGCAGAACTATCACAGATTCTTGCGGCTTCTTCGAGTTCTTCAACTTTTGTGTTAATGTCTGAAAAACTGTCAAGTAAAAAATTTATCTGTTCAGCAGCGTCCTGGTTTTCAGAACGTGACTGTGTTTGTATTCTGGCATTTAAATTGCCGTTCATGAATTGAACAAGAACTTCTGTTATTTCGGATTGAAATCCTGTATCTTTTTTAAACATCCCTATCCTTTCCTCAACTGTTAAATTGTTACCCATGAAAATATCCATATACATCTAGCTGGTAGATATTTATAGAATTTTTATATAATTAAGATTTAAAATTGTACTACACCTTATATATATTTATTTATTCATTGTACTTTATTTATTCATATTGTTGATTTTGTGCACAAAAGTGTATAAAATGAATAACAAATAAGAAAAACTGCATACAATTAAAATGAAGAATAGATGGGATAGTAAAAAGAAAAGTAATTATGCTGAGTTTAATCAGCACTCGTTCCACATTGCATAAACAGACATAACTTCCTGAGCTCTTTCTTTTCCCAGCTTTTCAGTTATCATCTCGATAAATATTGTCATATAATGAGGTTGTACGCATCCAAGACTCTCTTCTCCTGTTTTTATTAGTGAGAGGAGGTACTCAAGATCATCTTTGTTCAGGGCTGATATCCTATTCCTGAAATCCTCTTCATTTTTTGCATAATGGTTTGAAAGAGGGGGTAGTATTGATTTATAGGGTGCTTTTGAGCCTGCACATTCAAGCCCTTCGCACTCAGGAGCTACTTTCTTCAATACTGCTATATCTCTGGGGGAAAGTTCTCTTGCCATGGTAATTACCTGTCGTTTTTAATCAGTACTGTTTGTACTTTTAAGATAGAACCTGTATTACAAGTTACATGAACTATATTGCACTCATGGTTTTTATGTTAAACTATGTATTTTAAAGAACACCTTTGAAATAATGACCTTCATCATATTCTTCTTCTCTTGTGTTTTTCAGTTTGATAGGCTTCCCATCAAGTGCTTTCCTGAAATTGCGTGTTATGTCCTTGACGTCATCCCTGTCATAAAGTGAGAGGTCAAGCCTTAAAACATCAGCTCCTGTGCCTGATAGTTCCTCTAGTTTATCCAGCATATTCAGGACAGTGGAATTATAGATAAGTGTACGTTCATTCTTTCTCATGACAGGGAATGAACCCTTGGTGTTGTCTATCAACAATACCTCAGTATCCTCATTAATTGTTCCATCCTGAATAAGAGGTTTAAGCAAGTCGTTTTTTGTAACTAGTAAAAGTTCACGTCCGTAAGCCAGAACTTCTACCTGAACATCTGGATTTGTATTCCTGCAAACTGCTTTAGTTTCTTCAAGATTAAGCTCGGTTGAAAGCGTAACACGATAAGCTCCTGAACTTCCAAATGCATTGGCTGTCCAGGCATTAAATGGATTAAACTCTTTTTGTGCTGCAAATCCTGCACCAAGTTCCTTTGCAAGCTGTACTGTTCCATAGTTGGAACACGCAAGTTTAAATCCGGCATCAATAACCTGCTGCATGTGTTTTTTGAGTTCCGGCATATCCTCTTCAAATGAAATGGCAGGTGTTACCAGAACAAGTTCAATGTCCTTTTCTTTCAGTCCCGTTGTCCTGAGGATATTCTCCTCGTTCATCATTTCGCTGAAAAGGGAAATAGGGGCATATATGATATCTGCTCCTGACTTTGATGCAACTATTACAGAGTCAATATCTGAAACCTCAACACTCAGGAGTGCTTGAGTCTTCTTTTTACCTTTCTTCTTCCTGTCAAATCCTGTGGAAACGTCAGGACAAGGACGATTGCGTCCCTGCATATCAAAACGTGACTCAAACAGTTTATCTACTGCGTCTCTTCTTGTTCCGGAAAGTGCTCCAAGAGGAATGAATATGTTTTCATCTATATCCAGAATTATATCTTCTGCATGGAAAGTGGTATCGCCCAGCTTTCCAAGTGCAGTTATTATCTGTTCCCTGCTTGTGGGAGCTTTTTTAGCTTCCTCTACAACATAATCCCCGATAGCTTCAGTTTCAAGACTTCGGCTTTTGACTTTGATCTTCAGTTTCTCCCCTTTACGTGCATGAATAGTTATTGTCAGGGGTGTTGTCATAAGCTCCATATCCTGCAGCCTTTCAAGCATCTGTGGATCCATGGAAACATATACTTCATCCGATTTCCTGACAGACTTACTCGTCCTGGGACTTATCAGCAGGGTTGCAGTTTCTCCTTTATGTGCAATATCAACCGGTTTATCATCAACCAAAATTCCATCAATACGGCATCCTATTATCCTTATTTTAGTGTTGATGCTGATACCATCATTGACCTTGATATCCTGTTCAGGTACAAGTGTCAGTCTTCCCTCTTCTTCGGATTTGACAATGTTTGCAACTTTTCCAAGATAGGCACCGTAGTTTGCACTATATTTGCGCTGGGTTACATCTTCCTCACCAAGCACAAATCCCCTTGTAAAACCCCGGTAGAATAACTTTGCAAGTTCGGTTTCCATTTCCTCAAGTTCTTCGTCTGTGAAGTTCTCTTCGGTTTTGCAAACCTTCTCTGCAACAGCCTTATAGGTTCCTGCGCTGGCAGTCACGTATTCAGGTTTCTTCATCCTGCCTTCGATTTTAAGACTTTTAACACCAGTCTTTATTATATCTTCAAGACCCGGGAATGTACAGAGCTCGGCACAGCTTATTGGATAATCACCTACAATATTGCTGTCAATTAGCTTTCCATCAGCAGACATCCTGAATTGCCGTCTGCATGGCTGGAAACATGCTCCGCGATTTGCACTCCTGTCAGTAATTGCAGTGCTGAACAGACATCTTCCTGAAAATGAATAACAAAGGGCACCGTGGACAAAAAGTTCAATTTCAATATTTGTTCTGTCAATTATGCTTTTGACCTGCCCGGTTGTCAGTTCCCTTGAAAGGATAACTCGTGAGGCTCCTGCATTGCCAATAAAATCAACACCCTGTGGATTGTGAATTGTCATCTGGGTGCTTGCGTGCAATGGCAGGTCTGGGAAGTGTTCCTTCAGCAGGAAAAAAAGACCAAGATCCTCTAAAATTATGGCATCAATCTTGTAAGAATATGCCTTATGCACAACATTGATAGCTTCCTGCATCTCATGTTGTTTAAGCGGGATATTAAGGGCCAGGAAAACTTTTACTCCATAGGAATGTGCAAGTTCGATATTCTCTCTGAGTTCCTCTATTTTGAAGTTCTTTGCACCCTGACGTGCATTGAATTCTCCCACTCCAAGATAAACGGCATCTGCTCCTCCTTTGATAGCAGCTCTTAAAGCTTCAGGGTCACCGGCTGGTGCCAGTACCTCAGGAGGCGTGCAGACTGAAATGTTATTAGTATGCATGCAAATCAGTCAGATAAGTTGTAATCTTCAGTTTCGTTCTCATCAACATATTGTGATTCTATAGTAGTACCTTTTCCTACAAGCAGGTTATATGAATCATTTGCTTCATTGTATTTGACAAGTACATTGAATATTTTCACAATACTGCCATATGGTACTTTTGTGAGAATGTCGTTATCTTCAGAAAGGTTATGGGACGGGATAACAGCATAGACAGCTTTTTTCGAACTGCCATCACACACACGGAAAAGTTTGTATTTCTCATCCCCAAGGTCTGCTGACATTACAGAACAAACTACATTGATACGTTTTTTGCTGTGCTTTTCAATTTGTGACAGGCGGGCAAACTTTGATTTTGAAGATAAATTGATGAAGTGTTTTGCAAGTTTGTCCTTTCTGAGTATTGCATAGGAATATTTGATGTCAGTATTGATATAGCGATAAGGTTCATCACACTGAGCCAGCTTTTCCATAAGTCTTGTGGGTTTAATATCCTTTTTCTGCTCAAAACTCCAGCAATTTTCAAGAGTGCATTCTCCTGACCATAAAAATGTGCAGGGGCTGTATATCCTGACACCCATTTTCTTCAGCATAATAGTAAGCCTGCGAAGTTCGGTTGAATTTGTTTTGTCCGCAGGTTCAATGATTATGATATTGCCATCCTGTGAAAGTTTTTCAGCCATGCTCTTAACAAGACCTGCTTTCTCTTCCAGGCTTAAATCTTTCATTTCATTAAGAACATTGGAAAATACAATAAGGTCAACATTGTCCGGAAGTTTTTCGACATCAAGTTTTGATACATCTGTCCTGATGGGCTCTTTTACCGTGACATTTGATTTAACGGCTGCATATTGTGGCACCAGGAAATTATAAGCTTCTATATTCTCATCGAACAGTTCAACAGAGTGGATCTCAGCTTTGTGGTCATCCAGACGGTTGTACATATCGATAAGTGCTAAAGGAATTGTGCCTGGCCCGCTTCCAACGTCAATTATCTTCATACGGGTCTTTAAGAGTCCGTCCTTTGCCATTTCATATAGCAGGTACTGGAATTGTGTGAAATAAACCGGAAACTGGTATGCCAGATAGCCAAGTACACTGTAGCCTTTTTCATAGCTTATATTTCTGGAACTGCTTTCGTTCCAGTAGCTGGCTTTCTGCATGCGTATGGCTTTTCTTATTTTCTCCATTGTCTGTATATCGTCCCAGTTCTTGCCAGTCTTCTTCTCTATATACTGTTCGATAAGACGCTCAAGTTTTCGGGAAACTGCAGCAGATTTAAAGAACTGCTCGTTCTTTTTAATTTCATCCTCACTAAGTATCATCTGCTTAACGGGAGATGCGCGTACAATACGAAAATCATCATCTTCAGGAATGATATCAACACCCAGATCGAAAAGAACCGGTATAAGTGTCTGGTGTATTTGCTTAAGAGAAGCCTCTTCTTTCAGATAATCCCTTAATTCGGATAGCATGAATTCCTGTTTCATACGTGAAACATATTTAAATGTGGATAAAATCTCCCTGTCTGACATTATGGAATCATAGCCAGTTACCCATGATAAATATGGTGATGGAAAAGGTGACAAAAATGACTGATGCAAAACCAAGCTGAAATTATGAATTTGAATATATGTTAGCTTGCATGCTATTATCCATTAGGCTTAACCGTGATATTTATATATGATATAGTTGTAGTCAGATTTAGTTGTCTTAAAACAAGTAAATTGGATATAATCCAAAGATCATGGCAACAGATGTCAATTAAATGCACAACAATTTCCTTTGGACGAGGGATTAAATCATTTAAAAAGGACTGTTTATATGGAATCAGAAAAACCATTGTTCCAGAAAATATTGCAAAAAGCACGGGAATCCATTCTTAATTTCGACACCATTGAAGCCGAATCAGCTGTGAGGGAAGCTGTTGATGCCGGCATGGATCCTGTTGATCTTATAGAACTTGGATTTATTGAGGGAATGAAAGAAATTGGAGATCAATATGAGAAGGGAGATGTTCCTCTTTTACATATATTCGCTGCCTCCAGAATTATGGAAAAAGGTGTTTCTCTTCTCAAATGCTGTGCAAATGAAAACAAACTCGAACTAAAAATGTTCGGAAGCATTGCCATGAACACATAAGGCAGAATCCGATCCTGCCTTATGTTCCTTTTTTGAATGTAACATTTATTACTGATAAGTTTCCATCTTTTTATTATGGGAAGTTCTTCTATAGATGAAAACGTCCTGATGCGACAATCAGATATACTGATAGCAGATGGAAATTATGAGGATGCCATATCCTGCCTGGATGTCATTCTTGAAGAAAAACCGGATGATGAAGAAGCCCTTTCCATGAAAGGACTGGCTTTATGCCTGAAGGGTGAAACTAACAGGGGAATTGATATTCTGGAAGAAGCTCTTTCAATAGATCCGTTTTCAAAAAAAGTCCTTATTATTTTTGCAGATGCATGTCTTCATTCATCAATGCCGGAAAAGTCTCTGGAGATTTTAGATAGGGCCATAAGCTATTATCCGGATGATGACGGTTTCATTATGCTTAAAGCCACAATACTGGGTGCTTTGAAAAAAAATCAAATAAATTCATATTTTAACTGAAACCGGAAATCAGTAGTTATATATGTAAACACTTTCTATTTATTTACATGAGCTGGTATGTAGTAGATGTAATTGACAGGGCCGTGGAAAGGACGAGAAGTTTCCTTTTTGAGCCTTTCGACATTACAAAATGGTTAAAGCTTGCAATAATAGTTTTCTTTATTGGAGGCTCCGGAGGGTTTAATGGAGGGGGAAACGGTGGTTCATATGACACATCCGCAGGTGAACCTGATGTCTCCTGGATTCCCGACAGTCTGACTGATTTTTTAAGTAACTTATCCCATCACATTTCATCATTTTCTGACACGACAATGCTGATGACACTTGTTCTGATTTTGCTGCTGATTTTCTTAATAGCAATTATCCTTGGATATATAGGCAGCACAATGGAATTCGTGCTGGTGGAATCTCTTGTAAGCAATGAAGTCAGGATACGTGAATATTTCAAAAAATTTATGGGTAAAGGACTTTCACTTTATGTCCTGCGTCTGATAATTGTGTTTGCGGTTATTTTAATGATAGTCATTGTTACTGCACCTTTCATATTCCTTATAGCAGAAGGTGATTCAGGTGCATCCGGTGCATTGGGAATAATAGGTTTTATCTTTGCGATTATTGCTGCAGTTATTTTATTCATTATTGTTTTAGGAATAATTGGTTCGTTCATAAATATGGCAATCCCGGTTTCCATGTATCAGGATTCAGGTCTGCTTTCTGCAATTGGAAGAGTATTCAGCCAATTCAAAGCAGACTGGAAGCAAATGGTCATTTACTGGATAGGACGCGGCATTTTAGGTTTTGCCGTTGCCATTATGGCAGGAATCATTGGTCTGATAATACTCGTAATTCTAGTGTTGCTATTAGGAGCAATAGATCTGGCATTGTACTATATTCTCAATATGGTATTATCCGGTACTGTATTGTGGTCACTGTTAATAGCGGTTGTAATCGTGGAGCTATTACTTTTGAGTTTCACATCAGCTATAATCAGGATGCCATTTGCTGTATTCATGAAATATCACATGTTAAGTTTCCTGGAATTATGGTATCAACTTAAAATGCCAATCTTTGACGAACTCCACAGTACTTCAGGCAACGGCCCAGATCAGTGGATTGAAGAAGCTGAGATTATTGATGAATAAGTTTTGATGGTAACGTTGTTACCGTCTTTTTTCCACTTTTATATTTTTACATTTTCTCCTTTTTTCTTTTTACCGGATAACTGATATTATGTGCCAGCCATTCTGATATCATGAAAAAAGTGATACTTGCTTCAGCATCCCCAAGAAGAAGTGAACTGCTTTCCACTCTTATTGGTCCGAATTTTGAAATTATAGTTAGTTCCTATGACGAGAAAGAAGTTGAAGATCTGGCTCCTGCTGAACTGGTAATGTATCACTCAAGGGAAAAAGCAATCGATGTTGCAGGAAAACTGAATGAAGGTATCATTATTTCTGCCGACACTGTTGTTGTATATGATGGAACTATTCTGGGCAAACCAGATGACACAGACGATGCCAGAAGAATGCTTAAGGCATTAAGTGGCCAACAGATACAGGTAATTTCCGGAATCACTGTGATGGATGTTGCCAGTGGTTCAGCAGTCACAGAACATGAGAGTACGGATATATGGATGCGGCAGATTTCGGATTCTTTAATAAGCAAATACATCAGTACCGGGGAAACTGAAGGAAAGGCAGGTGCCTTTGCCATTCAGGGAAAAGGCGCAATACTTGTTCAAAGAATTGAAGGCGACTTTTTCAATGTAGTCGGACTTCCGCTTTACAGGTTATCCAAGATGCTTGATAAATTTGGAATCAATGTTCTGGATTACTCTTTTGGAAACGGAAACAGAACAAAATAGCAGAATAGTGCAAGTTATTGAATTATCAAATAAAAAAGAAAAGAAAGCCGATCTCCTGGATCAGCAGTCTTTTTTCCAGCGTCTCAGAATTCCCATTGCGCAAAGCACTGCGACAATAAACATTGGTGTTTCAAATCCGGGACTTTCAGCTTCATCTTCTGTAGCTGTTTCTTCCACTGCCTCTTCTTCTGGCATTTCTTCGATAGGTGAAGATGATGCTACAAGAGTGTATGTCGTGGGTGTTTCGAGTTTAAGGTCATGCAGTTTTATTGATGAAGTGGTTGCTGCACTGGAGGTAACTTCACCGTCCACAATAACATCCACATCGAAGCTGTAAGATTCATCTGCAGGAACTGTCATTCTTACAGTGGCTCTTGTCCTCTGGTTATTTTCAAGATTGGAGGCAATTGCACTGCCTGAATATCTTGTGTAATCATCAACAATTGCTGTGACAACCACAGTTATCTTATTCGCCTCATCTCCCTGATTGTAAAGGCCGGGGGATGCTTCAAATATAATATCTTCACCATAGTTAGTTGCCTGAATAGTTTCGATCATAAGGTCAGTAAGTATTACATTTGGAACTTCGTCACTTACGTCACTAACCAGGCGGACATAGGTTGAAGAATCATCCACAAGGCTGCCATCCTCGAAAAGCTCAATAACAACAAGTTGCTCTCCACTTTTTGGAACATTTAAGGAAACTGTCTTGTATGACTGCTCCTGTGCCTTCAGATAGCCAACACTTTCCTCATGTTCTGCAGTAATAAGATTTGTCGAAGGGTCCTTTGATTTCACTTTAAGGCTAAGTGAACCAGTGTCAGTTGTTAATGGGTTCTGTATGTAAGCTGTAACTTTAAGTTCGAACTCTTCGTCAGCCGGTGTCGACATTACATCCACATTGGTGATTACCGGATGTGGTGTTTCTTCGATCATGTTTTGGTTAATGCACCCGCTGGAGACGCAAAAAGCAAAAATGAAAAAGAAAAGCAGAAGGTTCATAACTTTCATGTTATCGCCTACAGCTTGACTGTCAGTATAAGTGTCTGCTCATCTACAACATTATCGCCGTACATAAGTTTGACATAGACATCTGTTTCTCCGTTTGGAGCATCATCCTTTACAGGTATCTGAATACCCTTGGTGTATGATGTTCCGCTTCTGGCCATTGCTTCGTTAATTTCCATTGAAGTATCGTTAGCAATGAGTTCGTTGTCCACGTCAAATTCAACTGTCAGAAGACCCACTGGTATTGTACTCTGTCCATGGTTCTTTACAGAGAATGATATGGTTGCATTTGTTCCTTTCTTAAGTTCCCATGTTTCGGATGATGCTGTACGCAGTGAACTCATGTTCTCAACAAATCCAAGGAACTGGAGTTGTACATCAGGTGTTATTATTACATCAACTGGTACTGACTTTGTCTTTGTAATCTGCTTACCTTCCTCATCCATTCCGGAAAGGTAACTGACTGTCACGGCAGAGTCATTAACATCTGTGTTAAATGCAGGTGCCGTTATTTTCGCATTCAGGACTGATGACTGAGCAGTAGTTTCTTTACCTGCTATGTTCAGTGATCCTGTTCCTGTAACTGTGAATGGTATGAAACCTGAAACAGTTACTGATTCAATTGACTGTGTATCATTGTTCGTTACTGTAAGTGTTATGTCCTGTTCCTGGAATTCTTTAATAACTACAGGGTTGGTGCTGACAAATACATTGTCAGGACTGACTGGGTCAGCTGACTGCACCGTGTCTGTACATCCGGAAACCAGCACCATTGCCAGTATGGACATTGCTATAATTATCTTTCGGACTAGTTCTGTCATATATAACTACCTCACTTTTGAAAGTACTCAAAAGTTTAAATATTCTTTGTTATTTTTTTCTAATGATATAATAATTTTAAATTAAAAATAAATTGATTTAAGGGTAATTAATCCAAAATGTACACCGGAATTGCTTTCTATGCATTGGTTCTTATAGATATAATTAAACAATATTCTGAGGTCTGACATGTCTGGTTTAACTGCAAAAGAAAGGTTTATCCGTTCCCTTGAAGGAAAAGAGGTTGATAAAGTTCCTGTCTGTTCAGTCACACAAACAGGAGTTGTAGAGCTTATGGAGATTACAGGTTCAAAGTGGCCGCAGGCCCACTATGATCCTGAAATGATGGCAACACTTGCAATAGCAGGTAATACAATTGCCGGACTTGAGGCTGTAAGATTTCCTTTTTGCAATACGGTGATCCCTGAAACCCTGGGCTGTATTTTTAATGAAGGGTCTATAGATACGCAACCTTACCAGCTGGATTTCCCATGCAAAACAAAAGAAGATGCAGCAAACTTCTCAATTCCTGCTGACCTGGCTAAAAGCAGAAGAATTGAAATAATGCTGAAGACTGCAGAGATAATCAAAGACAGGATTTCAGATGATATTCCTCTTGTAGCAGGAATGATAGGACCAGCTTCTATTGCTTTTTACCTTTCAGGTGCAAAGAATTACCTTCACTGGTGTATTACTGATCAGGAACTTTTGAAACGGCTCATGAAGCTTGGGACAGAGATCTGCATTGAATATTCCAATTTACTCTTTGAAAGAGGTGTGGATGCAGTAGTAATCATAGATTCTGAAGCCGGACCAGATCTATTGCCACCACCTCTGTTTACTGAACTTGTTCTTCCAGAGTACCATTTACTAACATCCGAAATGAAAGGTCACAAAATTTTGCATATCTGCGGTGATGCCACAGATATTCTGGATCCAATGGCTAATTCAGGATTTGAAGGTTTGAGTATTGAGGAAAGGACTGATCTTTCCTATGCAAAGAGCATTGTTGGAGACAGGGCCTGTTTAATAGGTAATCTGTCACCTGCTGCTACCCTTTTATCAAAATCAACAGACCAGATAAAAAAGGAAGCAAAACAATGCATTGAGGACGGAGCAGGAATACTTGCACCTGGTTGTGGTATAGCTCCACGGACACCGGTTGAAAATATTAAGGCTTTTGTGGCTTCCAGGGACGAATATTACAAAGAACAAGGTTGAAACGAAACCAGAATCCTTTAATTATATTTTTTGTTTTCTTTTTGTTTTCAATAGTCATATTCTCATTTTGATTTTGTTCACTTCATCTATGATTACATACAATTTTTATTTTATAATCGCATAATATGTGCAGCCTTCAAAGAGGTTTTATCGATTGAAAGGATGGATACTGTACAAAACTGCTCAGAATTCCCTGAGCCCGGATGCTTATGAAATTCATCGTCTTATAGAGACAGCAGGGAAAAAAGGTATTGATATTGAGGTTGTGTCCCCGGACCTATTTGACCTGCTGGTTACACGTGAAGACAGAAAAAGCATATTGCTTAATGGTGAAGTTGTACCATTGCCTGATTTCCTTCTACCACGTATGGGTGCAGGAACTTCTTATTTTGGAATGGCAGTTATACGTCACCTGGAAAAACTTGGGGTATATATCGTAAACTCTGCGCAGTCAATTGATACTGTAAAGGATAAACTCTATTCACAGCAGATACTTGCAGGTCATAATATTCCTGTGCCACGTACAATGCTTGGAAAATACCCTATCGATGATACACTTGTAGAAAAATACCTGAAGTTCCCTCTTGTTGTGAAGACACTTTCCGGTTCAATGGGAAAAGGAATTTTTTTGTGTGAAAATAAATTACAGTTTAATGATCTGATGGGGCTTATACACGTGACAAGTCCTAAACTGAACATAATCCTTCAGGAATTCATCAAAAGCAGTCATGGAAAGGACCTCAGGGTCTTTGTTGTAGGCGGAAGACCGATTGCATGTATTGAAAGGAAATCAAGTGACAATAATTTCAAGGCTAATTATTCACGTGGCGGACAGGTTTCCAGATTTAGCATGACACCTGAGGTTAAATGGCTTGCAACAGAAACCGCAAGATTGTTCGGACTTGATATTGCAGGTATTGATCTTCTTTTTGATGGAAAACATTTCAGGGTCTGTGAGGCAAATTCATCCCCGGGATTTAAAGGTATTGAAAGTTGCTGTGATATTGATATTGCTGATGAGATATACAATTTCATAAAGATACGTCTTGGTCGCTTTGAAGATTAGTGTCTTAAAGGGAAGTTAAACATTTATACAGTATAATATTACCATATTTTTCTTTTTCAAGATGTATATCGACATTACAAGTTTCATTCTTTCTAGTAAATAAAGAACTGCTTGTTGAAAGTGGGTACTTGAAAGAAAGACGGCAGTTTTATTCCGGGTCCAATTTTACAACACTACTTTTATATAGCTAATATTTATATAATACTGTGTGCAAATGAGTAACATGTGTATTGTATTGAAGGACTTAATTAAGCAATTGCTTAGAGGAAATTAATAATAGAGTTAAAGGGATGCGATCGATTGAATTTTAAAAACATTACAATTAACAAGAAGATCATTGCTTTTGCTTTGATCCTTACTATACTGCCAATGACAGCAGTTGGAATATTTGCTTACGACCAAACAGCCAATGCTATTCGTGAACAATTGCATGAAAGACTTGATGAACAGGTATCCATGGAAGAGCAATATGTAGAAGCGATTTTTAATATTGCCCAGGAAAACCTGGTGGCAAGTGCAGGAGTTGCCGAAGAAGCATTTTATTCACAAGGGAATCCATCCATATCAGATGGAAATATGATTCTTGGTGAAGATTACGTTGTTAACGGTAATACTGAAATTGTGGACAATGTAAAAAAGCAAACCGGAAGTGAAGTATCGATATTCGAAGTGCAGGACGGATATGCAACGAGAATCTCAACTACAACTACTAATTCAGATGGCAGTCGCGCACTTGGTTCAAGAATATCAGATGAAGTATATACTTCGGTTGTAACCAATGGCAAAACATACACAGGTCGTGCCAGTGTACTGGGCGAGTATTTTTTGGCTTATTACACCCCGGTCAAAGATGCAAGTGGAAATACAATTGGTATCCTTTCAATAGGTATTCCTGAAGAGGTTTATCGTCTAAGGATAAAAGAGCAGATGTCCAGTATTGTTTTTGGTGAAACCGGATACATGTATGTAATGGATTCCAATGGTGATGTGATAATTCACCCAAGCATAGAAGGTGACAACCTCCTTGAAAACGACTTTGCAAAAGAGATGGTTGCTAACAAAGAAGGAAGAGTCAACTATATCTGGAACGGACGTGAGAAAACAGTAAGCTATTCTTATTATCCTGACAAGGACTGGATAATTGCTTCAGGAACTTATATTGATGAATTTGAAGCACCTGTAAGAGCTATCCGAAATGGTCTTATTGCGGCAATCGTTGTCTTTGCACTTTTGGGTTCAGCAGCTGCACTTCTTATGGGCAGATCCATTTCAAGAGGAATTCAGAAAATTGTTACAGACTTCAAGCAGATATCAGATGATGCGCTGGAAGGCAAAATTAACAGACGTGCAGAGCCTGATGTAGATATTGATTTCATAGCGATTCCGGCAGGTCTGAATGAAATACTCAATTCGCTTACCAATGTTATTAATGTAGTCAGGGATAGTGCAGATAGTGTTGCTTCTACCGCAGAAGAAATGTCTGCTTCTATTGAGGAAATGACTGCTGCTTCAGCAGAAATATCAGATACTGTTGGTGAGATTGCAAAGGGTTCACAGGAGCAGTCCTCCAGGGCCGATGATGTGGCAAAGACCATGAATGACATGACCATCAGTGTCCAGGATATTGCTAACAGCGCACAGAATGCAGCTGAAGCAGCAAATGCTGCCAGGGACTTTATCTTCAATGTAGGCATGCAGTCCAAGGAAATGCTTACCCAGATGGACGCTATTAAGGGTGCCACCAACACTTCATCAAGTGTAATTAAAGAACTTGAATCAAAGTCCAACCAGATTGGTGAGATTGTGGATATTATCACAAGCATTGCTGATCAGACCAACCTGCTTGCTCTTAATGCTGCTATTGAAGCTGCAAGGGCAGGAGAACACGGACGAGGATTTGCTGTTGTTGCAGATGAGGTAAGAAAGCTTGCTGAAAACTCAGGAACTGCAGCATCACAAATCGCAGAATTGCTTACTGAGATTAAAAACGGAACACATGAAGCAGTATCATCCATGGACGCAGGTTCTCAGACTGTAGAAAATGGTGTAGCTGCACTTTCAGGCACAGTTGAAGCTGTGCAGAAAATTGTCGAAGAGAGTAACAGGATAGCTGTAATGGCTGAGAATATTGCTGCTGCTGCAGAAGAACAGTCCGCTTCCATTGAGGAAGTAACTGCCACTGTGGATGAAGTTGCATCCATTTCCCAGGAAGCAGCTGCAGGTACCCAGCAGACTTCAGCAGCAATGGAACAGCAGAGTGCAACAGTACAGGAGATATCCAAGAGCTCACAGTTGCTTGCTGAGATGGCTTCTGATATGCAGGAAATTGTTGGAAAATATGTTACTGAATAATAAGACTGCATACAGGTCCACATGGGCCTGAACAATACACATGAGGGTTGCACCCCTCTACTCTTTTTTTCTTTTTCTCCACCAGATCTGTTTTATTACTTTAGTTTCTCAGATTTTTTGTCAGATTTAATGCATAATTACTTTTGTATATACATGAATCTCAATAGTATCTTTTCTATATCTTTGATTATCGAGCTTAAATTTTGAAGAAGTAATTTATGAGAACCAGTATATTTATATAATTATGCAGACAATATAAGTCAGATGATGTGCAATATATACACAATTGCATTTAAGAAATACACTTCATTACCATGTGTAAATTTACGGATGTGGTTCTTTGAATTTAACTAAATCTTTAAATCTTAAAAACGTAACAATAAGCAAGAAAATTATAATATTTGCGTTGATTCTCACAATAGTGCCGGTTACTGCGGTTGGTATATTCGCTTACGATCAGACTTCAAGTGCTATTCATGACTTATTATACGAAAGACTTGATGAACAGGTCATGATGGAAGAGCAGTACATAGATGCTGTCTTTTCAGTAGCCTTAGAAAGCCTGGTTTCAAATGCAGGCGTTGCAGAAGAAGCATTTTATTCACGTGGAAATCCATCGATATCAGATGGAAATATGGTTCTTGGCGAGGATTACGTTGTTAATGGAAATAATGAAATCGTTGACAACGTGAAAAAACAAACCGGTAGTGAAGTATCAATATTTGAGGTACAGAACGGATATGCAACCAGGATATCTACAACCACTACAAATTCTGATGGTAGCCGGGCACTTGGTTCAAGAATATCAGATGAAGTTTATAATACTGTTGTGAACAGTGGAAAAACATACACCGGACGTGCCAATGTTCTCGGAGAGTATTTTTTGGCATATTACAAACCAATTAAGGATACAAATGGAAAGACAATAGGTGTTCTTTCAATAGGTATTCCTGAAGAGGATTATCGCCTTCAGATTAAAGAACAGATGTCTGGAATTGTAATTGGTGAAACCGGTTATATGTATGTAATCGATTCCGAAGGTAATGAGATTATTCATCCGACTATTGAGGGAGAGAGTGTTGCACAATATGACTTTATCCAGGAAATGATTGCAAACAAGGAAGGTAGAATCACTTACACCTGGGAAGGCCGTGAAAAGGTAATGAGCTATGGATATTATCCGGATAAAGACTGGATCATAGCTACAGGAACCTATGTTGACGAGTTTGAAGCTCCTGTAAGAGCTATCAGAAACGGTCTGGTTGGAGCCGTAATTGTTTTCACCATACTTGGCGCTGCAGCTGCAATACTTATCAGCAGATCTATTTCAGGTGGAATCCAGAAGATAGTAGCAGATTTCAAGCAGATATCAGATGATGCTCTTGAAGGTAAGATTAACACAAGGGCTGAAACAGATGTAGACATTGACTTTACAGCAATTCCTTCAGGTCTTAACGAAATATTGAGTTCACTTTCGTCTGTCATTGCTGTTGTCAGCAAGAGTGCAAATGGTGTTGCTTCAACTGCTGAGGAAATGTCTGCTTCCATTGAGGAAATGACAGCAGCTTCAAGTGAGATCTCAGATACCGTTGGTGAAATTGCAAGAGGTTCCCAGGAACAGTCTTCAAGGACAGAAGATATTGCAAGAACCATGAATGACATGACAATTGGTGTTCAGGACATTGCAAACAATGCTCAGAATGCAGCAGAAGCAGCAAATTCCGCAAGGGATTTCATTGCCAATGTAGGTCAGCAGTCAAGAGACCTTCTTACCCAGATGGATGCGATACAGAACGCTACTAACAGTTCATCAAGTGTAATTAAAGAACTTGAATCAAAGTCCAACCAGATTGGAGAGATTGTTGACATCATTACAAATATTGCAGATCAGACTAACCTGCTTGCTCTTAATGCTGCAATTGAAGCTGCAAGGGCTGGAGAACACGGACGTGGATTTGCTGTCGTTGCAGATGAGGTAAGAAAACTTGCTGAGAATTCAGGAACAGCAGCTTCACAGATTGCAGATCTGCTTACTGAAATCAAGGACGGTACACATGAAGCAGTAGCTTCTATGGATGATGGTACCAGAACGGTTGCTGAAGGTGTGACTGCACTTACAGGTACAGTTGAAGCAGTTCAGAGAATTGTTGAGGAAAGCGACAGGATTGCCCAGATGGCAGAAAGCATTGCTGCTGCAGCACAGGAGCAGTCTGCTTCTATTGAAGAGGTTACTGCAACGGTTGATGAGGTTGCATCAATTTCCCAGGGTTCCGCTTCAGGTACTGAACAGACCTCAGCAGCAGTGGAACAGCAGAATGCCACCATGCTGGAGATTACCAGGAGTTCTCAGGAACTTGCCCAGATGGCAACTGATATGCAGGAAATTGTTTCAAAATATGTTACAGAATAAAGTATTGGAATGAGTTTCCAGGGGTGTTTTCCACTCCTGACTTTTTATTTTTCATAGTTATTTTTTATTTTTATTGGTGCTTTTTTTCTTTTCAGTCTTTCACTTATTCACTTTTTTCTTTTCTTATTTAACAGTCTGTTGCCAATGATTTTATATTCTAGTTCCGTCTTTTCGTTACCTGTGCGTCAAATGCGTCAATTATAAGTATTTGAAATGTAAAAATATCTAATTGTCAGTATATAAATATAGGATCATTTTGGAAGATCCTCTTGGGTCTGACATTACTAAGCCGGAAAGATGAAAATAGACATGGAGAAGTTGATAATAAAGTGATAATATGCCAGGATCAGATCTAGATAGTAAAAAAGTTTTAATGGTCGTTGCACAGGAAGGTTTCAGGGATGAGGAGTTCTTTGAGCCCAGGGAAGTTTTTGAGGATGCAGGTGTAACTATTACCATTGCAAGTAAAACCACCAATGAGGCTTCCGGTGTTCTTGGAAGGTCTGTAAAACCTGATGTTGCAATTGATAAAGTTATTATTGCAGAGTATGATGCAATTGTTATATCCGGCGGTCCGGGTTCAAGAAAGTACCTGTGGTCTGATAAGAATCTCAGGGAACTTGTCGCAGAGGCATTTGAGCAGGAAAAAGTTGTTGCCGCTATTTGTATTTCTCCTGTGGTTCTTGCAAGGGCAGGTGTCCTTGAGAGTAAGAGGGCTACTGTGTTTAAGGATCCTGAGTCTATAAAAGAGCTTGAGAAGGGTGGAGCTATCTATGAGGATGAGAGTGTGATCGTTGTGGATAATGTTGTCACCGGAAGGGATCCGGCAAGCGCTGAAGAGTTTGGCGAGGCAATTATTGAAGTTCTGGAGAACCTTTAAGAATTGAATTCATTATTGAAAAGTATGAGCCGGATTCCCGGCTTAACTTTTAAACCTGATTTATCTGTGGATCAATCCTGCTTTTGCTGTAATCCTGTTTTGTTATTATCCAGTTTTTACGATTAAATCCTGTTAAAATTCAATCGTCCTGAATTTCAACTACCATGAGGTCTTTTGCGATTATGACCTCGCCTTTGTAGTACTTTCTAATATGGTCGGTTGCTTCCCTGTAACGTCCCTGCATTTGAGGATAGAGGTGTGTGAGATAGAGTTTTTTTGCTGTTAAGGGATATTCGTCCATCATGAGTGTTAGCAAGTCAGGTGTGGTGTGGTTTGTCATGGGGAATCCCAGCGGGAAGGAGCATTCATGTATGAGTACATCTGCATCCTCTGCCAGTTCCATGACTTCCTGGCAGGGCTCGGTGTCGCCTGTGTAAACCACGGTTTTGTGGCTGCTTTCTATGCGATAGGCAAGGGAATTATCGGTGTGTGCGGTCTTAGCAGACCTGATATTGCAGTTACAATTGCCTTCTGTACCTTGTGGTATAAATTCCTCTTCTGGCGATAGTTCTGTTATTTCTACTGTGAACCTGTCCCTGAGATAGTCATAAACGTCCAGTGTCTTCTCAAACCATTCCTTTGTGCCCTGAGGCCCGTATATACGCATGTCTGTCTTCCCTAAAAGCCAGTTGGCCTTGATGAGTGCCAGTATATCTCCTACGTGGTCCAGGTGCAGATGTGTGATTATTATGGCATCTATGTCCTTATGTTCGTACCCGCTCTCATGGATTCTTCCAAGAACCCCGCAGCCGCAATCAAAAAGCAGGAGATTTTTCCCTGTGTTAAGCAATACACCGGATTGTACCCTTCCGTCCTGAGGTATCCCGGTACCTGTGCCAAGAAACGTGATTTTCATATCAGCTATAATAAGACTTAAGTAACTTAATTGTTATTATCTGGTGTTCAAGACCACACGACCGGCATACACTACTATTCTAACTGCGAGGGTTGCCCAGCTGGTCAAAGGCGCCGGACTTAAGATTCGATTCGAATCATGGCGTCGGACTTCATAGGGCAAAAACGCAGTGAGAAGAAGCAGTCAGAAAAAATAAATAAAGAATCAACATACGAGGGTAGTCAAGTGGCCAACGACGCATGACTTAAGATCATGTTCTTAGTGATTCATGGGTTCGACTCCCATCCCTCGTACTCTTTTTTATTGCGCGTCTGAGAGATTCTCTATTTTCAGTTAACATAATAAATTAATTATTTTCCACTTGCGCCATAGGGTTGGGGCAACATCACACCTACAATATTTTGATGCTATAAATCAATTGAATAGTTCAGGTAAAACATATCGATTGATTGTTCAGGATATCTGGATTTAATGAAAAGTTCTGTATGTTTAATGAAATTAAACTTCAGACATAAAATGAATCCACACCTGCAAACCTCTGCCTTAATTTGACTTTGTTATAGTTCCTTGAATTTGATGGTAAAAATGACATATGGCAGCCTCTTTGCTGCATAAAAAGCTATCAAAGAGCATGATACTAATGAGGTTATAGTGTCGTATTGCTAATAAGCAAGGGTGACTTCGTGTTCGCGCTAGAAATCACCCTTGCAGAAATTGTGGCTGCTGTAATAGCATCCCTTGTAAGTTGTATGGGCTTGGATATTAAAATACTTTGTATTGCAACCATTTCAGGCATAATCTAGCAATTCTGGCTCTGTAGATACCTATTGAACCGTAACTGATAGTCAAAATCCTGCAATAATAAGCAGTATGGATTGAATTAGACTAAATATTAAGTTACCTACTCCTGCCATGTGCAAGTCCATGTCTAAATCTCCAGAAACAAAAGATGTAACTTTTTTGCCAGAATAATCACATAACTATTAACTATAACCTTATGAAAAGTTGGTATTGTTTTTGAGACTTTAAGCATTATATTATTTTTATAGTCTAATAGAAATAAATATATATGGATGCCAACGTATACTATTGTGAGGAGTGAAGAATTTAGTATATGGGAATCCCCCAATACGTTAAGTTTTACACAATATGGTTTGTTTTAATTGTGTCGTATATCAGAGATATGCTACGCATAAGTCATTGATTCTATCCTTACAGTAGTGAGGAGGTCAATTATAATTAATCAATGATCAAAAGACACTTGTCGGACTATCAATAAATAGCGATTAGCTAAGCACTCGACCAACCCGATTTATATGTAAACTTTTGTAAGATTCATATTCAAGGCGACCAGCTGCCGTGTAGTTATTTCAATATATCCTATTTCATGGGGGGACTGCTCTGTTCTGGATTAGCCTGTGTACCATTTTTCTAATCGGAATGGTACCCTTGAGTGCATACATCTTAGCTTTAACTGAAAAGCATGGGTGTATGTACTCTATTCTTTAAAAATATCAAATTCTGACCTGATTTTAAATAATTAAAACTCTGGATTTTAATCAAATTCTTGAATTCCATATTAATAATATTCAGATGATTAAACTCAAACAAACATTCTATTACAGACATGTCCGAAAGAGTCTGGTAGCATCTTATACATCAATATGAAGTGTGTTTTTATTTTCATCTACTCTCTTTAAAGCCAGCCATGCAATTCCTCTAACATCACAATCCTCTTTTTCATTTTCAGCAACTCTCTTGAGTGCTTTAACGGCTCTTTTATCTCCTTTCAATCCGAGACTTTTGGCAGCACAATATCTGACCTCAATGTCTTCATCCTCCAATGCTTGAACAAGAGGTTTTAGTGCAATATTCCCCATCTTTGCAACTGTTTCAGCAGCAGGTTGTTTTATGTCAATATTGTCACTTCTGAAAGCCTCAATGAGCAGTTCAACTGTCCTTATGCTCTTGAAATTCAAAATTGCAGCCTTTATGAAAAAGTCTGCGGACCAGTACCACCCTCCTCCACGCGAATCCAACACCTCTATCATAGGTGCAACTGCCCTATCATCACCTATCTCTTTAAGGGCAGTAGCAGCATCTGCTCTTACCTTGTATGCAGGATCCTTTAACAACTTAATAAGAGGGTCAACTGCTTTTTTGTTTTTTAGTTTGCCAAGTGCTTTTGCTGATTCCCGTCTAACAAAAGCTTCTGTATCGTTCAATGATTCGATCAATGCATCCGTAGCTTTTTCATCACCTATTTTTCCAAGTGCTTCTGCCGCATTTCCTCTCGGTCCACAGTCGCTATCTGAAGCAAGTAGTGTTATAAGGGGCTCTATTGCTCTTTTATCACTCATAAGTCCAAATGTTCTTGCTGCATTGGACCTCTCCACAGGGTTCTTGCTCCCCAGCATCTGCAAGAGTGGTTCGATAGCCGGCTCTCCGATAGCATTCAGTGCTTCCAAAAGCTTCCACTGAATATTAGCATCACTTTCGCTGTCAAGAGATTCAATAATCAACTGAACTGCAGGCTCCTCCATAGAGCTCAGTGTTTTGATGACCTCAGAATGTATGTACATAAAGTTAACATCATCTTCCAGAACATCTATCATGGCCAGAATGCCTGGTTCTCCAAGGGAAGCAAGTTCATTTAATGTACTTTTCCGGACAGATGTTATTTCACTACCAAGTTTTTTTGTTAACTTACTGATCTTCTGAGAATTATCTATTTTACCACTTCCGTCACATTTAGAATAATTTCCTTTTGCTACTGCTATTGACATCCCCAGTATAATTGTAAGTAGCAATAATACTTAAATATTATGTTTAACTAATTATTATGTACTAAAGTATGGAACTCAAACACTTTGGATAGGCTATTGATCATAAAATGAGAGTGGTTCAGTGACCATAAACATAAGTAACGCAAGAAGGTTTTTGAAAGATATCTATTTAAAAATTATCAAAAAAGATGATCATTTGATCCCTGCATCAGATAATGAGGATATCCTTCCAGGCATTACAGCGATGAGAGATTACATCATAGAAGGTTACTACAATACAGATTTCATACATTCAGCTGTCAGCAGAGATATTATCATAAAACTAGAACACAATCTGTACACGGATGAAGAGATTGAGTTCTTGTATATTGCGATAACGGAAAGATTTGATAGATTTTTGGGGTACTGAAATGAAGACTTTTGTAATAGGTGACATTCATGGACGCTACAATGCCCTTATGGAAGTCATTGATAAGTCCGGTTTTGATCCTGAAGAGGATAAGCTGATCTGTCTTGGGGATGTTTGCGACGGGGGAATGCAAACTTATCATGTCATAGAATATCTCAGGAAATTGCCGAATTTAGTCTATGTCTGGGGAAATCATGATGGAGAATGGTTCCGTGATTTTTTGAAAACAGGTGTAGAATTGCCGGTGTGGACGCATCAGGGTGGCTTAGATACATTGTATTCCTATCGCCTTCATAATGATGAGATTATTCCTGAATCTCATAAAGAGTTCATTGATAGCGGTGTTCCCTATTATATTGAAACGATTGACGGGAAGAGATCCCTATTTGTTCATGGTGGTTTTGATCCACATAAACCGATTGAAGAACAGAGTTTGCATGAACTTGTCTGGGAGAGGCAATTGATAACATTTGCTAAATACCGCAGGATACGTGGGTATTATGAGGTCTTTGTTGGACACACTACAACTGAAGCATTTGGTTCATTCGAGCCAATAAGATTCCATAATCTGTGGATGCTGGATACTGGTGCAGGATGGAGGGGCAGATTGACTATAATGGATGTCAGGACTAAAGAATTCTGGCAATCAAAAAATCAAGTGCCTCAAAGTGATTGGTAATATTAATTATACTAAATGTAGATATGTATTACATAAATTAATATAATAATAAACTCATTTATCTAGAATATAACCGGAGGTATTTGGGTGAGCTTAAAAATATTTCATACTTCAGACGTGCATTTAGGAATGAAGTTTTCAAGGTATCCTGAGGTACAAGAGGATCTTGCAAATATGCGCTTTTTTACACTGGAGAGGCTTGTAGAGAGAGCAAACGAAGAAAAGTGTGACATGTTTGTAATTGCTGGGGATCTTTTTGATAAGGTCTCAGTATCCAAAAAAGACATTCTGCGTACAGCACAGATCCTTAATAATTTTCAAGGGAACATACTTGCATTGCTCCCTGGAAACCATGATTACATAACTGGTGAAGAGGGAGACCTGTGGTCAATATTTGAAGGGCATGCAGGCGATAATGTGAAAGTTCTAAAGTCAAAAAAAGTGGAATCTCTTCAACATTATGACCTTGATGTCAATATCTATCCTGCTCCATGCAATTCCAAACATTCCAGTGAAAATTGTATTGGATGGATAAAAGATGAACAAAAAGACCCGGATATACTGTATCATATAGGAATTGCACATGGAAGCCTTGATGGTTTTTCTCCCGATTTTGACGGTAGATATTTCCCAATGACACATGCTCAGCTTGATGAATGTGAAATGGATCTCTGGTTAATGGGTCACACACACATTCAATATCCTGCTAAACCCGGGCCAAGAGACCGTATCTTCTATCCTGCAACTCCTGAACCTGATGGATTTGATTGTCGACATGAAGGAAAAGCCTGGATACTTGAAATTGATGAGGACAAGAAGATTAAGGCAGATTCCATATCTACAGGTAACTTTTTCTTCATGGATTGTGATGTGGCATTAGAACATGATTCAAAGGTTGATCTGGTTTTAAGCAACTTAGTTCCTACAGCTACTTCTAATGTTTTACTCAAACTTAAGTTAAAAGGTCGTCTATCCGAAGAGGAATATGAGACGTTAAAAGATATCAGAAGTATGGTTCCAGATCTCTTCTACTTCAAACCTGATTATAGTGAGGTTACTCAGGTTATTGATCCAAAGCTTATTGAAAAAGAGTTTACGGAGGGTTCGTTTCCTCATTCACTCCTTAGTAAGCTTACAGTGGATGAGAGCGACCAGGAAGCTTTACAAGTAGCTTATGAGTTGATGAAGGAGTTGAAGTCATGATCATTAAAAAAGTTCGCTTGAGCCCATTTGGCGGATTATCTGACAGGGAAATAGTACTGGAAGAAGGGCTTAATGTTATAGTCGGTCCTAATGAGGCGGGAAAATCAACTATCTATAGTGGTATACAAAAAGTTCTTTTCACACCTTCAAAACTCAATAAGAGAAGTTTCGAAAATGAGATGAAGAACCATATCCCGGTTGGAGGGGATACCTCAAATGTCGAGCTTCAGTTGCTTTACAATGAAGAGCTTCATACTTTGAAGAAAAGCTGGGGCGGGTCAAAGTTCTCACAATTAGTTCTGCCGGATGGAAGCCTGATATCAAATGAGGATAATGTAAACGAAAAACTAGGGACTTTTATGGCTGCCGGGCCTGGTACCTATAAGTCGGTATTAATGACGTATCAGTCTGGACTTGCAAAGACCCTCGATGAGTTGAAATCAGACTCTGAAACTCTAAATTCACTTGGGGATGTGATAAGAAAAGCAGTGTTTGAAACAGAAGGAGTTTCAGTTGAAAAGTTCAATAAAAAAACTGATGAACTTTACAAAGATTACTTTGAACACTGGGATCGTATTCAAAATTATCCAGAGAACAATAGGGGTATTGAAAACCCTTATGTAAAGGGTGTGGGGAAGGTTTTGCGTGCTTTTTACGATAAGGAATCTCTCAAGTCAAAGTATCAAAATGCAATTGCATATGAAGAGGAACTTGATAGATTAAACAGGGATCTGCAAGATTGTGATTCGGAACTTTTTTTGAAGGACAAGTACCTGAAAGAAAATAAAAAGATAGTTGAGGATGCACGAAAAAGAAGTATAAAAATCTCAGATTTTGTGTTATCAGAGAATAAGATTGCTACTTTTTCGGAGGATAACAATGAATGGATTACATCAGAAAATGAGATTAAAGAACTCAATGGAAAGATACCACTTGCGGAAGCAAAACTTGCAGAATTGAAAGAGGAAAAAAAGATAGCTGAAATAAAGGCTGAAAATGAAGAATTGGTCCAGAAGTTTACATCTCTTGAAAAACTAAAGGGAGAAATGGACGATGCTGAAGAAGCTTTAAAATCCGTAAAAAAACTTGATAACACCGAACTTAAAAACATAAGGGATGTCTTCAATGATGTAGACAAACTGAAAGCAAGTGTTGAAGCCGGGGAGCTTAGGGCAAACTTTGAGGCAATGGCTGACCTCAAATTAAACATACTAAAAGACCTTGATGATGAATACACAAAAGAACTAATTTTAGGCGAGAGTTTAGTTATTGAAGCAGGTGGCAAAATAAAAATTAAGCACTCCGACTGGAAACTTGAGATTAGTTCTGGGGCAGAAGAGATAGATAAGGTCGTTCAAAACTTTGAAGTTGCAAAAAAGAAGAAGATAGAGCTTCTAACCAATCACGATTTGAAATCTTTAGATGAAGCTGAAGAAATTAATAAGCAGTACAATGAAGCTGTGGGTGCCTTTGAGAACGCTACCAAGAATTTTGAAAAAGAACTCGGCGACGATTCTTACGAAGCGATCCTCGAGAAAATTGAGCATATTGGTGTAGACCCAACTCTGGAAACATCAACCAGACCTCTTGCTACTATTGTAGAAGAAGTAACAAGGCTTGATATTGATGTTGGCAACTATAAAAATCAGCTACAATTACATACTGAAAAGGTTAATGAGCTTGTTTCCAAGCACAAGTCAAAGAGCGATCTATTCCTCGAACTTGGAAAAATAAGCCTTCACAAGGATGAGCTTGAAAAAGAGATCAACAGCTTATCAGCTCTTCCTGAGGGTATGGATAGTGATGAAGATTTTATCTCAGAGTATGAATCTGTGGAAGATGAATTCAATCAATATACTGAAAATAGATACAAAATACTCCAGCATCGTCTTGAGATTGAAAAAGATGCTTCTGATGAATCTGCTGAGGAGCTTGAAGACCGGAAAAAAGAAGCAGAAGCTGCATTTAACAAAGTACTCCGAAAAGCCGAAGCTATAGCTAGAATCAAAGAAGTTGCTCAGGATATTCTTGAAGATATGGACTCTGATACTTATGGTGATCTGAAAAAGGATCTCGAGGAATATATTTCATTCATGACCGATGGCAGACATAGTTCTGTGCAAATGGATGAGGGAAAAAGTGTTCCATGTGGATTTGTAAGAGATGATGGAGCAGTCCTTGATTATGATTTGCTCTCTGCAGGAACAAAGGATGTACTATCTCTGGCTCTCAGGCTGTCAATGGCTAAATATTTCCTTCAGGAAGCAAATGGTTTTCTGATAATGGATGATCCGTTTGTAGACATGGATCCAGAAAGACAGCAAAGAACAGGGGAACTACTCCGCAAGTTTGCGGAGGATAAGCAGGTGATTATATTTACCTGTCATCCGGCACATGCAGATTCATTGGGTGGGAAGCAAATAGTTCTATCATAAGAAAAAGTGATATCTATGACAGATAATGGGCAAAAGAAGGTCTACATAACTATGCTAGGACGCTCGATATGGGCGGTCCTGAACTCATATCATGCGGTACTTCGTGAGAAAGGTTTCTTTCCTGATGAGATTGTCCTTTTTGCAGAAGGCCAAATCAGTGAACTAGCCCAAGATATAGACACTACGGTTAGCGGTCTGGAAATATTATCAGAAAAGTTCAACATTTCTCCGGATATCAGATATGAAGTTGTTTCTGAATATGAATGTGAAGTTAACTCTGATAACGATTTTATGAAAATGGTTCAGTGCATTGTTGAATTAATAAAGGCTAGAAAAAATGCCGGCGATGTTGTAGCTGTTGACATAACTCCTGGAAAGAAAACGCTTGTTGCAGGTACTCTTTTACCAATCAATCTTTCATTGGTTGATCATGTGTTCTATCTTTCAGTCAAAGAAATAATTCCCAGACCATACACAATGATCCCTTATCAGATACAACAATTGAATGATTTCAAAGAACAGGCTGAGGTTGTTATAAATGAAGCCTAAAGTCACAGAAAATAGCGTAGTTATACAGAAGGACGAGCTCCAGATATTGCTAAACCTCTTTGGTAAAGAATCGATTTACCTTGAGTACCCGTTATTTAATCTTAAACTTCTAAAGGCAAAAACCTCAGGTGACTGTTATAAACTGAATCTATTGTGTGAAAATGAAAATTTTTATGATCTGTATGAAAATTGTAGTTGCTCAGATGAGTTTCCCAGTTATGGAGATATAAGCGATTGCATGCTTTGGAGTGGAATCATTCAATATGATAATATGGATGAATTCAAAGATCAGATGTTGGTTTATGAGAAGGTCAATAAAAACAAGGTTGTATATTTTGCATTTGATACGAATATGTTTTATCAAGGTTTTCCTTCGCAAGCCAGTTTCCTAAATAAATATCGTTATCTTGTTGCTAGCACGGTTTATGAAGAAATTGAAAGTGCTATAAATTTCAAATACAGGCCAAATCAAATTAATGAAATGAAAAAGTGTGCTACTTATAACACTAATCTTCTGGGGAAATTAGGCAATCAGAAAATGAAAAAATCTAGAAAAGCTGCTTACGTTGCAATGAAAGAGTATACTAATATAAGAAGGCATTCTCTTACAGAAGTTAAATCAGACTTACCATCAACAAAAGATTCCGAAGAAAACGACAGAATAATTATCAATGCAATTCACAAGTTTGATGCAGAAGACAGTGATGCTTATGTTGTATTCCTTACTGCAGATACACTTGTTTCTAATTTATGTGAGGGAAAAGGTCTTGATTTTTTCCTTTTCAAATATCCTTCTCATCTGGATACAAAAGAATGCAGTTCTGACCAGCTTGTAAAACTTGTTTATTGGCTTGCTATTATGAATGGATTCATTAAATGCAATTCTGTTATTGTCTATGGGGAATTTGGACATAAAGGGAGAGACGATGATGCTCTAAAATTGGTGTTTCAGGACAGAAAACTTCTTGAGACATTTATGAGGGAACTTGAAATATGCAGAGAATTGATGGATCTGAAAATAGAAAAATAAAGGGTATAATGTTCGATATGGACAATACACTCTTTGATCTTGTAGAGGCTAAGATAGCATCTTGTGATGCCATAGTAGCTAATATAGGAGCTGGAAACGCTGAAGAGCTCCTTATGTACTTTTTGAGAAACATGCATAATTTTGAGAGTCCGGAGAATATTCGTGATTATCTTGTAGATTTAAATGTTTATTCTGATGAGGTTTATGAAAACTGCTCAATGATTTATGATGATACTAAGATCGGGTCGATTAAACTCTATCCTCATGTGAAAGAAACACTTGAAATGCTCAGGAAGATGAAATTCAGATTGTTCATTGTCACAGATGCCAGTCACAGAAATGCTACAAAAAGGCTTGGGAAATTAGAACTTATGGAGATGTTTGATCATGTTATTACTGCAGATGTTACTAAGACTTCAAAACCTGATATAAATGTTTTTTATCATGCTCTCTCCAGTGTAGGACTCAAAGCCGAAGAGGTACTTTTTGTGGGAGATAGTCTGCGAAGGGATATAGAACCTGCAAATCAAGTTGGAATGGTGACGGCATATGCTTCTTATGGTGATCGAAATATCAATGAAAGTTGTCAGACCAAAGCAGATTATGTTCTGAATAGTATCAAGGACATTTTTAGTGTCAAAGGTATAGGACAACAATGATCAGGTTATAATGGTGGAATGATGGTATCGATCAATGTATTGGGTGGAGATGGAGAAATTGGCGGTAACAAGATACTGGTTGAGCATAAGGGAACCAGGGTATTCCTTGATTTTGGAATGAGCTTTAAACAGAACGGCCTGTTCTTCTCGGAATTTCTGAATCCCAGAAAATGTTCAGGTCTTGGTGACTTCTTTGAATTTGGATTACTTCCGGAGATGGAAGGCATCTACAGAGAGGATTATCTTGCACATATGGGCAGGGAAGAAGAGGAAAGATCGATTGACGCAGTTCTTCTGTCACATGCTCATGCAGACCATGCACAGTACATTCATTTTCTGAGATGGGATATTCCAATATACTGTACGGATGCCAGCAAAATAATACTTGAATGCCTGCAGGAAACAGGAAGCAATACATTTTCAGATCTTGTTGATGCATGTGAGACATTCAAATTTTATGGGAATAAGAATGGCGGACTTTCCAGAGTTGACCGGAAAAAAGAGGAATATATTCACGAAAGAGATTTTCATGTGATGGAAGAAGGTGAAAGGATTTCCGTCGGAAGTCTTGAAGTGGAAATGATTCCTGTAGACCATTCTTTGCCTGGTGCTTGTGGATTCATCATTTATACTGATGAAGGAAATATTGTTTACACTGGTGACATCAGGTTTCATGGTTCGAACGGACACCTCAGCAGGAGATTTGTTGAGAAAGCTCGTGAAGCCAGACCTAAATGGTTACTGTGCGAAGGGACACGAATCAACAGCAATGAACGAAATAGTGAAGCAGATGTCAAAGATAAGATCACTGAACTTATCTCCCAATCAGAAGGAATGGTCTTTGTTGAACATCCTATCAGAGATATTGACCGTACCACCAGTATCTTCAATGCAGCAAGGGAGAACGCAAGGCATTTTGTTGTTCCAATGAAGCTTGCATATCTCATAGAGAATCTGGGCTCTCATTGTCCATTCTGTCTGGATGAAGTGAAGATTCTTGTTCCAAGAAAAAACTGGGGTCTGGTTAATAGAAATGGTATGGCACCGGAGCAAGTTGAGAAGGATTATGCGGTATGGGAGCGTGAATACATCCAGCGATCTAATTCTATTACCTGTGATGAGCTGAAAGATTCACCTATAGATTATGTTGTTTCGATGAGCATGTGGGAGATAGGACAGCTTGCAGATATCAAACCTACAAATGCGCTCTGGATAAAATCATCATGTGATCCTTTCTGCGATGAAATGGAACTTGATGAGGACAGAAAGCAGAATTGGATCCGGCATTTTAACATTAGGCATGAAAATACACATGCTTCCGGTCATGCCTGTGGTGAGGAAATTAGATGGATGCTGAAAGAAATAGGAGCTGAAGAGGTTATACCTGTCCATACTGAAGACATTGATGTTTTTAAGTCTGTTTTGAGAACAAATACTTACAAATAATTATAAACAATTAAATATAAATATTTATTTTTACATATTAATAACCAAAAATTAAAAAGGTCTTTTTTATATGGCAAACGAAAAAAAATCAAAAACAAATAATGATAATGGCTTTGTCTTTGTACATGCTGCTGATCTTCATTTAGACAGTCCTTTTGTTGGACTTTCTGAAATAAATCCTCAATTAAGTGAGGTAATGATGAAAGCTACCTTTGAAGCCTACGACAATATCATAGCTCTTTGCATTAAAAAAAATGCTGATTTTCTTCTGATTGCCGGTGATATATACGATGGTGCCGATAAAAGTCTGTATGCTCAATTGAAATTCCTTGAAGGTCTCAAAAAACTTTCTGATGCAGGAATTGCAGCATATATAACCCATGGTAATCATGATCCTCTAAATGGGTGGTCTGCAAGTCTGGAATGGCCTGAAAGTGTCAAGGTTTTCAGTGGTGACAATGTAGAAACAATTCCAGTGGAAAAGAATGGAAGTGTGATAGCAAATATTAGTGGGATAAGCTATCAGACAAAACATGTCAAAGAAAATCTTGTTAAGCACTTTAATAAGAAGGATCCTGGATCGCCATTTACAATAGGTTTGCTTCATTGTACAGTCGGTTCGGCGGAAGGTCATGATCCTTATTCACCATGTACTATCCAGGATCTCAAAGAAACAAATTATGATTATTGGGCCCTTGGCCACATACATGCTCATCAGATTATGGAAACTGATCCATACATAGTCTATTCTGGTAATCCACAGGGTAGAGATTCCGGTGAAGCTGGAGAGCGGGGTTGTATGCTAGTTGAAGTTGGTAAAAAAGGGAATGTACATGTGGATTTTGTTCCGGTTGATTCTGTTCGTTGGTATATAGAAGAATTGTCTGTTGATGAAATGGAATCTGAATCTGATCTTATAGAACTGCTAGAGGAAAAGATGGATGAACTTTCTGAAATTGCAGATGGGAGACATGTTATTTGCAGATTAATACTACAAGGTCGAAGTCCTTTGAAACGATTCCTTATGAAAGATGGTTCTTTGGATGATCTTACACAACATCTGCGAGATAACTATGATAATGGTCTTGGTTCTGTTTGGTTAGAAAAATTGAAGGATGAAACATCTTTTCCATTCGAACGTGAGAGTCTTTTAGCGAGAGAAGACTTTATTTCTGATCTTTTGAGCATAACAGATGATATTTGTTCAGATGGTAATGGTATTACGGAACTTGATGAACCTTTACATTCTCTTTTTGGGAAAGGAAAAATAAGACACGCTCTAATGTCTCTTGATGAAGATGAGATAATTAGAATTGCTAGAGATGCAGAAGCTTTGCTTCTAGACAAATTGATTCCGGAGGATGAACATGAGAATAACTGATCTGTATATAGATGGGTTCGGTAAATTCAACGATTTTCCTATCAATGATTTTAGCGAAGGACTTACTGTATTACATGGTAAAAATGAAGCAGGCAAGTCTACTTTGCTCTCATTCATCAGGAGAATGTTTTTTGATTTTCCACGTAAAAATAGCAACTGTAATCATTATTTGCCTTTTAATGGCGGTTCGCATGGTGGTAGACTGTCAATTGTTGGAGATGATGAGAACAGTTATGCAATTGAAAGACATAATAAAAAAGCTGGGTTGAGAGTTCATTTTTCAGATGGTACTATTAAAGGTGAGAGTGAGCTTCAAGCAATACTTGGTAATGCAGACAAAGATGTTTTTGAAAATGTTTATGCTTTTGGTCTGGATGAACTTCAGGATTTTAACAAGCTTAATGGTGATTCTGTCAGTGGAAAATTATATAGTGCAGGTACAGGCATTGGGGCTGTATCTATTCCCGGAATTAGTAGTTTTTTAGATAGTAAAAAAGGTGAATTGTACAAACCAACTGGGAAAAAACCGGCAATGAATGTTCTATTCAATGAAATAAAAAATCTGGAGCAGCAAATCGCTGAGATTGAAGATGGCCAATTCACGTATGATCTGCTGCATGGGGATATAAGGGACAAGGAAAAAGATATAGCGGATTTAAAAAATCAAAGATCATTTCTCCTGCAAAAACAGGAACATGTCAAGTCTCTTTTATCTATATGGGATGACTGGGTCGACCTTCAGATTCATAGCAGCAAACTTCAAGAACTTCCTGTAATTGATAGTTTTCCTGAGAACGGGCTTAACCGATATGACAATATCAAAGAGAAGATTCTGGATATTGATGAGAATATTGAAGAACTGAAAAGTGATATTGAAGTAAATAAAACTGAGCAGAACAACATTGTGCTGGATGAACCTCTTCTTGCACAAGAGAATTCTATATCTGAGCTTGTTAAAGGAATTGAAAAATACAGAGCAGAAAAAGTTGAGCTTCCTAACCTGAGACTTTCATTGAAGTCTGAAATGAAAAAATTTGATTCAATGCTTCAGGAACTTGGGCCTGATTGGAATGAAGAAAAATTGAATGGATTCGATAGATCAATACCTGCAATTGATACTGTACGCAAGCGTCATGGAGAACTACAGGAAGTTGATGGAGAAATCAAAAAGTTACGTCAAAATATCGAAATTGTTGAATCTTCTATTTCCAAAAAAGACAAAAATCAAGAACATGTTTCTGGAATTTTATTGGAACAACGACCTTCTATCCTGAAACTAGCAGATAGAGTTGTTGGATATAGGGATAATCTTGAAAAAATAAAATCTGATAACATTAAATTGGATAGTAGGAATGGAGAGCTCACTCAGGTATTGAGTGAAATTGGAAACGATTGGGATGAATCTATACTGGAGAATTTTGATCTATCCAATAGTATGAGAGACCATGTTGCTCTCATGGTATCTAATTTGAATGATACTGAATCTAATATTCATGATTTTGAAACTCAGCTTGGGTGGATGAAAAGCGAAGTTGAAAGAATCGATCAGAATATTAGTGACATCGATTCTAAAATGAATGTAATTGATGTTCAGATTCCTGAAAATAAAAATCACGAAATGCTTGCTGCTTTAAAAAGTTTGAAGGGAAGATATCCTTCTCTTAAAGAAAAGGAAATGGAGCTTAAGTCTTTGGAGAGGGATGAGAATTTTGCTTCGTTAATAAAACAAACACCTGCTACAGGTAATCAACGTATGCCGATATGGCCTGCAGGAGCTTTTGCGGTTGTAGGTGTTGCAGCTTTTGGTGTAGGTTATGTTTATGATAATCTGCAAGGAGGCGTAATTGCATGTATTGGTATGTTCATTATAGCAATAATCTATGCAATATCTGTGAGAAACACTGATAAAGATACTCACCTTCCTGCAAATAACACGAATGCTGGCTTTTCTGGCAACAATAAAGGACAAATAGAGGAAGAAATCCGATCAGTCAGAGAAAAAATGTTGAAAGATGCTAATCTTTGTGGCTTTGAAGATATACCTGAAATGCCGGTGCTTGAAGACAAATATGACGAACTTAAAGAATATGCTTTGGGTCTAAAGACATTTTCAGATCTCAGTTTGCAGAAGCAGAATCTAGAAAAGGATTTGGGAGTAGCAAATGAAAATCATACCCAGCTCGAAGCAAAGTTGGATGAGATGAGATCTGCTTATCAAAAAGCTCAAACCGAATGGGCGGACTGGCTTGTTTCATGCAGTCTGGATTCTGATATTAAGCCTGAGAATATCCATGATAAGTTAGCTCATATTAAAGAGGGTAAAGATAAGCAAACTGCGGTAAAAGAGCTTGAATCTCAGATTCTGTTATATGAAAAATCCATAAAGGAATTTGAAGACGATGCCAGGAATTTGCTTGAAACTTGTGACTATGATATATCAGAGTCTTCTCTTGACACGGCCATTATTGAGTTACGTGGTGACGTTGACACTGAATATGTTAAGACAGGAAAGGTCGAGCAGTTAACTCAGGATCGTGAAGATCTTCAAAGAGACTATGAAACCTTTAGTGATAATCTCAAAGAAAGGGAAGAAGAAAGAACCAAGGTTTTGGAAAAATGGCACGAGTGGTTGTCAAAGTATGATCTGTCTCCAGAAATGACTACAGAAAGCATTATTGACATGTTCACAACAATAAAAAGTTGCTATGAGATTCAGAATAAAATAAAAGAGCTGGATGAAAAGATCGAGTTATATAGCAGTTCTATAGAGTCATATGAGGATGGAATAAAATCAATTTTTGATGCTTGTGGAAAGGATAATTCCGGGCTTGATTTTGATACCGAACTTGAGATTCTCTACGATGATATGGAAAAAGAGGTCAGCAAAAAGAACAAACTTGAATCCCTCACATCTGATATGAATAGACTTCTTTCAAGTCTCAAAGAGGCTGAGAACAAACTATCAGGTCTTACTGAAAACATGAATGTTCTTCTTAAAGAAGGAAATTCTGATGATGGAAGTGATTTTGTCAAAAATGCGAACATCTGGGATGAAATCGTTCATGCAAAACAAGGACATGAGGTTGCGGAGTCACATATAAGAAAACTTTCTGGAAATGATGATGAACATTTGAAGGTCATGGATGAGCTAAAGAATTCAAAACTTGAGCTGCTGAAAGCACAAGTAGTTGAGATGACTGAAAAGATCAATGAGATCGAGGATGGACTTGATGTTCTGAACGATGAGAAAGGAAGCATCAAAAATCAAATAGCTGCACTTGAGGGATATAACGAAGGTTCTGAATTACGTTTGGAACATGGAGCACTCATAGAAGAGCTTAATGAGAAATCAAGAGAATGGTCAACATATTCTGTTGCACAGCATATTCTCTCTAAGGCAATGGAGAAGTATGAAAAAGAAAGACAGCCAGCTGTTATTACTGAAGCACAGACTTTCTTCTCCAACATCACAGGGGGAAAATATGAACGAATATATTCGCCTCTGGGGTCTTCGGATATTTATGTTGAAGATGTGACTGGAAAGCGTAAAAACATAAATGAACTGAGCAGAGGTACAGCTGAACAGCTTTATCTTGCATTAAGATTTGGATTTATCAAGGAGCTAGGTAAGCATTCAGAATCCTTGCCCATCATATTTGATGACATCCTGGTAAATTTTGATCCGGTAAGAAGTAGAAATGCAATCAGTTCTATCAATGAGCTTAGTATGTCAAATCAGGTGCTCTATTTTACCTGCCATCCCGGAACTGTGGAAATGTTCAGGAGTATAGTGCCAGACGTAAGTGTCATTGAACTTGATGGATGATTGGGCTGCAATCACTATCATATTATATAACATATCAGTTCGTAGCAGTGTGATGTTTGAAATAACATCACTTTTTCTATTTTATCATCCTTTTAATCTCCCTACCCTTCATATAAATCATACCCAACTTACTTTTATTAATAACAAGGTTCTTACTGACCTTTTCAGTCTCAATGAACCCTGCATTGCTTAGCTTCTTAATATGATGGCTGAGACGTGATCTCTCATTACCAAAATCAGTTGTTCCTTTTTCAAGTTCAGGTTTTAATCTGGAGATAAGGTCATCAACAGATTCGACACCATTTTCCAGTTTTTCAAGTATGCTTAACTGTTCTTTGGCAAGGTCTTTGATAGGGAAAAGAGGGATGTCAAGAATGCCTTTAAGGTGATATGTCTCTTTATCTGTGTATTCTGGAATATCACTATAGATTGTAACATTGCTTACAAGTGAAACAATGTATGCTGATATTCCAATGTTTCTCAGGCCGCCTGAAATGTTGATCTTTACAGTGCTTCCTGCTTTGACCTCAGCTTCAATGATATCCAACATCTCAAGTGAAGATTCCAGTATGTTCTCCCTTTCTACGACTCTGTTCTCAACTTCAAATCCTTTGAAAGCCTTCTTAATGCTTTTTACTGCGGATTGTACCATTTCCTGTTCTTCATCACCTTTGTGTGTCAGGATGATGATCTTGTGAACTGGGAATTGTTTGATGCTTTCAATCAGTTTGTCAGGTGAGAATCCAACCGGCACCAGATGCGTGAACATCTTTGCTTTTTCCATGATTGAACATTATGTTTAATTCAATATATAAGTTTTTATTAATATGTACATACATACTTAAACAATATATTTAAGTATAATATGAACATTCAATTGATTGTCAGTAAATCATACATTTCGGTGGGATCTTAGTGGAAAAAACATTATTTTGTGAGCTTAACAATAACGTATCGTCTTTGTTTGAATCTGAACCAGCTGTTGTTCATGTGGATTTTTCCTCGGTCATTATTGTAGGCGACCTTCATGGCAATATTGAAGCATTGGATTTCATATTAAAGAAAGGTGAGGAACTTAATTGCAAAAAATACATATTTCTCGGAGATTACGTTGACAGAGGTGCTCATTCAGTTGAACTGCTCTCTTATTTGTTCAAGTTAAAAATCAATCAGCCGGATGATTTCATCCTGCTTCGTGGCAATCATGAGACTGCAGAAACAAATGCTTACTATGGACTTTATGCTGACCTGGACAAAGACGATGAGTTATTTACTCTTGTGAACAGGACATTTGAAAAGATGCCTATTGCTGCAGTTTTAAATGGAGATGTTTTTTGTGTCCATGGAGGAATAGGGGAGCCAGTAACTCTTGATCAAATTAAAAAAGAACATTACCATCCTTACCTGTGGAACGACCCACAAGAAGAAAATGGGTTAAAAGAATCTCCTCATAGGTCTTGTGCACAGGTTTTTGGTCCGGACATTTGTGAGGAGTTCTTGAAATTGAACAAACTTGACATGATAATAAAGGCTCACTCGGAGTTAAAGGACGGTTATAAGTGGTGGTTTGATGGAAAGTTAATGTCCCTGTACTCAACACCTGACTACAATGGATTAGACGATGATGGAGGATTTTATGGAAAATTAATATCCCTACCCTCAGCACTAGAGTGGAATGAATTAGACGATGATGAAAAGTTATTATCCTTGTCCTCAGTACTTGAATACAAAGGATTATACAATGATGGAGCATTTGTATTTATAGAGCAGAATGAATGTAAAACGCAAGACGTAGACCTAAATACATTTGTTTTTAGCATGTCAAAAGATGATTCATATTTTTTGTCGAAGGTTATAAGCCATGATTCAAAAATATTTGAATTCTATGATTCTGAAACAGGTTGTACTATATCAATAATATTCCGTTTTACTGGAAATAACATTCTGGTTATTAGTTATAATCATGGAGATGAGAGTTTATTATGTGAGGGAGCAGTAATAGTAGATGTATACACCTTCACCGAATCAAATGCTATTGAAAAACTGATTCTTGAGTGCAGATCGATTGAAACATTGGATGATCTATATCCTTTGATTGCTAAGCATTCTCTTGAATGGAAACGGCTTTTGGATGTGGATGAGGATGACCTGGAATTTAAAAAATCGTTTAAAGAACTTAACGAAGAAGTTTCCTCTTTATTTGAATCTGAGCCTGCGGTCGTCCAGATAGAGTGGTCATCTGCTATGATAGTGGGTGATTTACTTGGTAATTTTGAGGCGTTGGAATTCATATTAGAAGCATGGGAAGAGAATAATTGCCCACCTTTGATTTTTCTTGGAGATTTTGTTGATGGGGGAAATTGTTCCATAGAGATTCTTCAATACTTATTCCAGTTAAAGATTGAGCACCCGGGTTGGGTTTTTCTGTTAAGAGGAACACACGAAACTGCAGAAATAAACAGGTTATCAGGACTTTATGATGATCTGGATGAAGATGATGAGATGTTCGCTCTTGTGAACAGTACATTTAAAAAGATGCCAGTTGCTGCTGTTTTAAATGAAAAGTGCTTTTGTGTTCATGGAGGAATAGGCCATCCTGTGACTTTAGACCTTATCAAAAAAGAACATTATCACCCTTACTTATGGAATGATCCACAGGAAGATAGGAGACTAAAGGAATCTCCGCATAAATGTGGAGCAGAGTTATTTGGTCCGGATATCTGTGAGGAGTTCCTGAGGCTGAACGGACTTGAAATGATAATAAGAGGTCGCTCCGAATTAGAGGAAGGCTACAAATGGTGGTTCAATGAAAAATTACTTTCTATATTCTCCACACCCGGATACTGTGGATCTGGTAATAAGGGTGCATTTGCACTCATTGAGGATGCAAAATGGAAGCCAGTTAATGATTCATTGAAGATATCCGTTTTCGGAAATCCGATAGTTGAAAACATGGAAAGGTATGAATCTTTAGATTTTGATATCTTCCAGATAACCAATGTCGAAAATCCATACTTTTTGATAGAGGTTGTAGGTTATGACTCTAAAAAATTTGAGTTCTATGATTATGACAACACTATATCTATTCATTTTTACAGGGAAATGAATGAGATCCTGATTAAATGGGAAAACGATGGATATGAGAATCCTTGTTTGAAAGGTGCAGAAATAGTTAATCGATATACCTTCATTGAACCCCATATTATTGACAGATTAATTGCCGAGTGCGAGTCGATCGAAACATCAGATGATATGTATGCTTTGCTGGAAAAGCATCCTCATGTGGAAGAGCAGATATTGGTAGATGTGTAGCTTTTACAAGCTACGCATCAGGATTTTAAAAGAGATTCTAACTCAGTTTTTGCAGCTAATATTTTTTCATTTTTGGGATCAATCTCAAGTGCTTTATCAAAAGCTTCAATTGCTTCATCGTAGTGTTCTATGCGACTTAATGCATCACCTTTACTTAACCAAACAGCTTTATCTTCTGGATCAATTTCTAGTGTTTTATCAAACGCTTTCATTGCTTCTTCGTAGTGTTTTAGGTGAATTAAAGCTTCGGCTTTACCGAACCAAGCACCTTGGTTTTGTGGGTTGATTTTTAGTGCATTATCAAATGCTTTCAGTGCTTCTTCGTAATGTTCTAGCTTAAAAAAAGCTTCGGCTTTTAAGTACCAAACAGTACCATTTTGTGAGTTGATTTCCAGTGCTTTATCAAACGTATTAATTGATTCGTCGTAACGTTCCAGATGGAATAATCCACTTGCTTTGAAGCACAAAGCACCTTCGTCTTGTGGTTCAATCTCGAGTACTTTATCAAATGCTTTCAGTGCTTCCTCGTAGCGTTCTAGGCTGAATAATCCAATGCCTCTATTGCACCAAGAATCTACATCTTGTGGATTGATTTCTAGTAGTTTATCATACTCTTTAATTGCTTCTTCGTAGTGTTCTAGGCTGAATAAGCTAGTGGCTTTTTTGCCTAATATCATAGGCATTAAGTACTCTTTACCTTTTTCATGTAAGTGAAGCTCTAAAACTTTATCATAAGCATCTATTGCCTCTTCATAGTGTCCTATGTGACTTAATAAATCACCTTTACCGCACCAAGCAGCATCATGTTGCGGGCTAATCTTTAATAAATAATCATAAGCTTCTATTGCTTCTTCGTAGTGTCCTATGCGACTTAATGCTTCGGCTTTACCACACAATGCACCTTGGTTTTGTGAATTAATCTCTAATACTTTATCATAAGTTTGAATTGCTTCCTCATAGCGTTCTAGATCATAGAATAATTCATTGGCTTTATAGTGCCACAGTTCTTCACTTTTCGGATTAATCTCTAGTGCTTTATCATAAGTTTGAAGTGATTCTTCATAGCGATCAAGATTGCACAGTACGTGAGCCTTAGAGTGCCAAGCATCTTTATTTTGTGGATTTATTTTGAGTACTTTATCATATGCTTTAATTGCTTCTTCGTCGCATTCATGATTGTACAATGCTTGAGCTTTAGAATGCCATACATCTTCTTTTTGAGGATTAATCTCAAGTGCTTTATCAAAAGCTTCAATAGCTTCTTCGTAGCGATCAAGAATGATTAGAACTTTGGCTTTTAAGTACCAAGCGGTATCATGTTGTGGCTCAACCTCTAATACCTTATTAAAAGCTTCAATAGTTTCTTCATAGCGATCACGATTTCGCCATACGTGACCTTTAGAATGCCGTACATTTTTTTTTACTGGATTAATCTCAGGTGCTTTATAAAAAGCTTCTATTGCTTCTTCATAGCGTCCAGAGTTACTTAGTTCAATTCCTTCATCTAGAAAAGACATTATTTTTAATCTCCATTTTTAATTTTGCAGATGATTGCCAGTTTTGCAATTTTCAGCTGTTTAATTTGGAATCAACTGTTCTTATTTTTCACAGTCAAGTTGATAAATCATTTTTAAATATATAATTCATTTGTATAAATATGTACTGTACACAAATTGGATGGTTATTATACATAATAACAAAAAGTCAAAGTGATGTTATGTATTAGCTTTTTAAAAGAGATTCGATATTACTTTTTTCAGCCAATATTATTTCACTTTGTGGTCCAATCTCAAGTGCCTTATCATAAGCTTCTACGGCATCTTCATAACGTTTCAGATAACATAATGAACGGGCTTTCTCGCACCAGGCATCTGAATGTTGCGGATTGATATCAAGTGTTTTGTCATAAGCTTTAATTGCTTCTTCAGAGTGTTTAAGATAGGAGAATCCCAAACCTTTGTAACACCAGGTCTCTTCGTCTTGTGGATGAATTTCCAGTACTTTATCACACACTTTAATTACTTCTTCGTAGCGTTCTAAATTGAATAAACTACAGACCATTCTAACTAATATCCAATCATAACTTTTTTCGTGTAAGTGAAGCTCTAGTATTTTATCATACACTTCAATTGCTTCTTCGTAGCGTTCTAAGTAGAATAGTACATCACCTTTAGCACGCCTAGCATCATTGTGTTGTGAATTGATCTCTAATAATTTATCGAATACTTTAATTGCTTCATCCCAGCATTCAATGCAGGATAATTCACTGGCTTTATAATTCCACAGTTGTTCATTTTGTGGATTTATCTCTTGTGTTTTGCTATAAGATCTGATTACTTCTTCGTGGAATCCCATCTCGGTTAATGCAAGACCTTTAGCGTACCAGGCATCTTCATTTTGTGGGTTGATCTCAAGTGCTTTATCAAACATTTTGATTGCTTTTTCATAGCATCCCGAATTACTTAGTTCAATACCTTCGTCTAGAAAAGACATATTTCAAACTCCATTTTAATGTATATTCTATAAGAACTACATCACATAAATATCTAATTAACAATTAAACATAATCTTTAAGTATTTTGTTTGTATATTAGAATATACCCACACAATAGGTGGTACTTGGTGGGTTCTCTAAAAGGGAGTGGGTTATCAATATCCCAGGTCACAACCTGGGATTCCCTTTTGAGAAATGACAAGCGGTCACAAGATCGTGGAAAAAAGGTGGGTATATTGAAAAACAAAGATACATATGAGGATGCAGACTTCGAGGAAACAGCAATGACATTAAGAAAGCTGATCCCTGAAGTCACAGGTCTGTTTTCATCTGAACCGGCACTTGTGTATAAGGATTCAGAACCCGTCATTATTGTGGGTGAACTTTTTGGTGATGTAAAGGCACTTGACTTTATCCTCAAAGAGTTTGAAGATGTGGGGAATGGATGTATAGTATTCCTTGGTGGTTACCTGAAAGCTGATAGCCCTTCACTGGATATCCTGGTTCGTCTGTTCCAGTTGAAGATTAAATGTCCTGACAGGGTTATTTTGCTTCAGGGAAGACATGAGCTTGCAAAGAACTCTCCTCTTGATCCTGTGGTAAAAGACCAGGAGTTGTTTGCTCTTGTGAAACAGACTTTTGAGAGAATGCCTGTAGCGGCAGTTGTGAATGGATCGATCTTCTGTATAAATAGTGGAGTCCCTGGGGGATTGGGTGCAAAAAATATCATAAAAGGTGCTCAGGGTAAGTTAACAGAACATGATCCTTTTCAGTATATCAAACTCCTCCCGCCTGAAATGGATAAAGATTCAGAAACATTTGGACGGGCTGTGTATGAAGGATTTATGTATTGCTACAGCTGGATGAAATTGATAGTTCAGAGTCACTCTCCGGTTCCTAAAGGGTACAAATGGTGGTACGAAGGTAAACTGCTGTCATTAGTCTCGGCTCCTGCACGAAATGAAACTTTTACTCGAGGAGCTTTTGCAGTGGTAATGAACGGGCAGCTCGACATTTTCTCATTTGGCGATCTTGAGGAGGGAGAATATCATCTTACCGATGTTGTCAAGGGTCCATACTGGTCTCTATTGTACCGATGTGAGTATGTGGATACTGTCAGGAGATGTCATACATGAAGATCGTTCCTGCTATGCTTTTTGTAAGAATGGATTGCCCCTTCTGTATGAAGGTCATTGAAGAGGTTGAAAAGTCAGGACTTGATTGTCAGGTACTTGATTTCGACAGTGATTCCAGTATCAGATATATGAGGCAGATGAACATGCTGGTTAAGGTACCGCCTCTTCTTCAGACCCCTGATAACTTCTATGTGCTGCCTGATTTCTTTTATGGCTGTGACCTCAACATGTTCGATGATACTCTGCTTGCAAAGATCATGGATGGACTGACGTATATATGGAATTGAGATTGGAGATTTCTTTGATACTAATAATTTAAAAATGAATAATCCAGGAGATAAAAACATGAAATGGACACTTGATGTAGAAAGAAAGGATATTGAACTGGATATCCGGGATGACAGATTTGTACTGAAGACAAAGGACCATGATCTTGAGTTTGACATGAACCCTCACATAGCTTACAGGATGCTCATGCAGTTAAAAGCTATTTTGCAGCCACCAAGGATTCCGGATGAGGATATGGTGGAGTTCATGGGTGACAAGACATTGATGATGGGGTTTGTACTGGATAGGAATGACCACTGGGCAATGAACTTGCAATATGGGAATTCTGGGTTCTATGGGTCGCTGTCATTCAGGGATCTGGGTAGATTCACGCAGGTGCTTGGGGAGTATTTTGAGGCTGCAAAATGATGTGGATTTGATCACTTTGACTCGTTGTATTATAATTTACAGAATATCTTATGGAAGTCTATAAATATAATCAGCATGAATGAATAAGCGAAATACATTACTACACATAATCCGGAGCAATCATTTTGGTATCAGGAACTCTCAATGCAGAACAATTGAAGGCAGTGACACACACTAAAACTCCGCTTCTTATCCTTGCTGGACCAGGATCCGGTAAGACATTTACTATTACTGAGAAAGTTGTTGGCCTTATTGATGGTGGTATCCCGGCAGAGAGGATACTTGCACTGACTTTCTCAGAGAAGGCTGCCAGTGAGATGCAGGAGAGGATCGAGAAACAGATAGGTATTGGCAGTGGTATCAGTGTTTCTACATTCCACTCATTTTGCAATGAACTGATACGTCAATTCCCATTGGATATGGGTATCAGTTATGGTACAAAACTTATCTCAAAAGAGCATTCCCATGTATGGGGTATCCAAAATATCGATACTTTTGGATTTCAGAATCTGGTCATACCTCCATTTCCTTATGATCTGATCACCAGTCTGATGGAGGGTGTTTCCCAGTTCCAGGACCATCTGATAGATCCTGATGATATTAAGGATTATGTTGCTAAGGGTTTAGCAGCTCCTTCACTTACTGATGAAGAGGAGGATGAACTCCTGAAGCTTGAGGATCTTGCAAGATTCTATAGATGTTACCAGGAGTATAAGTGGAATAATAATTTTGTTGACTATGATGATATGATCTCCATGGCCTGCTCTCTTCTTGAGGAGAACAATGTTATCAGGGACAATGTGAAGAGCAGGTACGATTACATTCTGGTGGATGAGTTCCAGGATACTAATTATGCACAACTGCATCTTGTGAATCTGCTTGCTGACAGTGGTAAAATCACATGCGTGGCCGACGATGACCAATGCATATATCGTTTCAGGGGCGCATATCTTTCTAATCTGAAGGAGCTGAAGAAACATTACTCTGATCTTGAGAAGGTAGCTCTGGAAGTGAATTACCGTTCTACTACTGAGATAGTTGAGCTATCCAAACAACTTGTGTCTCTTAATCCGGATAGGGAAATTAAGAATTTTAACTCGCATAATGGTAATGGGGAACTTGTTAAAGCAGTGAAGGCACCGGATGATGACAGTGAGGCTGAGTGGGTGGCTGCTGAGATCAAGAGGCTTGTCGATGAGGAAGGACTTGCTTATCAGGATTTCTATATACTCACAAGGAAGCGTGCCGATGGAGAGAAGTTCAGTGATGCTTTGAAGGCATTGATGATTCCAGTGGAATATGTGGGGTCTCTGCAGTTAGTCGATTTCCCGGTAATTCAGGATGCTCTTGCTTATATGAAGGTGATGGCAGATCCTTTCAATAATGGTGTTTCTTTTGCAAAGATCCTTTTCAGGGAAGGTGTCACGGAACACAACCTGCAGAAGATCAATCTTCTTGCACAGCAGGTGAGGAAGAATGACCCTACACAGGGTGATGGAATATACTCTGTGTTGCTGAATGATCTGAGCAGTACAGGAATTACACAGATGGGGCTTGTAAAGTCCGTTCTTTCCCGGCTTGAGGAGGTTGTGACATACAAGAAGAACCACCTGCCTTCCGATACTGTGAAGTTCCTGCTTACACAGAAGACTGACCTGTATCGCTCTCAGCTTGCTAAGGATGATGAGCATCCCAGGCGTAATATCAGGTTGCTGAACTCACTTGTGCAGCTGGTGGCCGACCTGGAGCTTGTTGACGGTGGTTCGGAATTTGAGGCTGTCATGGAGTATCTGTCCCTTGTGTTCGGTATGGATATCGATGAGGGAGATGCCAGTGAGGATAATACTGTTAAGGTGATGACGATTCACCAGTCCAAGGGTAAGGAGGCTAAGGTTGTCTTTGTTTGCGATTTTGCTACACGTCATCTTCCGTTGCAGTACAGGAAAAAACCGTTCACAGTACCAAAGGATATGGCAAAGGGTGTTCAGAGGAATGTTGATGAGAAGGAGTTGCATCTTGAGGAGGAACGCAGGCTTGCATATGTTGCCATGACGCGTGCAAAGGAGAAGTTGTATCTGGTATTGCCAGAACAGTATACAGCCAATGCCAAGCCTTCCAAGCCAAGTCAGTTCCTTACTGAGATAGACTTTGAGAATAATCCGCTAATTGAGATAATTATGGCAGGTCAGGCGAGTGTTAGCCATGGTCCTGTTAGTGTTTCACTCCTGCAGAGGAAGAAGGAAGAGTACGAGAACCTTGTAAGCATGTATGCCAGACAGGGACAGCTGGATCAGGCACTTGAGTCCGTTGTCGTGCTGGCACAGCTGAAGGAACTTGAAAAGAACGGCAACCTTGCAGCCTTTGACATTGACTCTTTCCTGAAGGTTTCCCCGCTGGAGCCTGCTGAACTGGATGATCTTGTGGATGGAAAAGTTCCTCCGCTTGTTGACCAGAATATGCGTTTCTCGGCTTCCAGGATCAAGGAGTACATGGACTGTCCTCTGAAATTCAAATACAATTCCGTTCTTCGCATACCCACTCCTCAGAAGGGATATTTCAATGTGGGTACCAGTGTGCATGCTGTCTACGAGGAAATGATAAGACAGAAGATGCAGGGCAAGAGTCCTTCAGTTACTGATGCAAAAACCATGCTCAAGGATAACTGGGACGGTTCAGCCTACACTTCCATAACCCAAGAGCAGCAGGATAAGAACAAGATGGAGAATATGCTTGACATCTGGTTCGATTACGAGAAGACCAATCCCAATGAAACGATAGATGTTGAACAGTGGTTCGACCTGGAGCTGGACGGCAATCATTTTGCAGGTTCCATTGACCGCATAGACAAAACCCCTGATGGCGAGTACATCATCATTGACTACAAGACCGGCAAGACCACTCTCAGCAAAAATAAGATGAAAGAGGATGTTCAGCTTGCTCTCTATTGTCTGGCTGTTAAGGAGAAGTATGGTAAGCTGCCTGTGCAGGCCGGACATTTCTACGTGCATCCTGAGCTGAGTGATATGCGACTGGTTGATGTTGTTGAGAAGGAGGTTGATGCAGTGGTTGATAGGGTGAAAGAGGCTGTTGCGGGGATATTGAGCGAGGACTTTGAGGTTGTTAAACAGCCGAATTGTCGTTTTTGTGATTATGGAGATATTTGTGAGTTGAGGAGTTGATTTTAGCCGGATATTTGTCACGATTTTTAGATTCCAAAACACTAACTATCAACATCAATTTTATAAGGTCTCACAACATTAAAGAAAAAAAAGAAGTGATGATTTCTGAAGTTCTCAGATAAAATAATAATATATAATTTGTATAATAATTATCGTGTGTGGTGTTCAACATTACTGACAAAATAGAGTGCTTAAAGCGTAAAAGAGAAATTAATGCGACAAAAGAAGAATTAGTTAGACAAAGCTATTTGGGAAATTTATTCTACTCTTTAAAGTATCCTGAAAGTCATATTGATGTTGAAGTCTCAATTCAGGATGGTTCCACCGAAGTTGTTGATGTTGAAACGAATAAAAAGAAGAGAGCTGATATAGTTGTATATGATGATGCGAAAATGCAGAATATTAAAGCTATAATTGAAGTTAAAAAGAATAAAGCAACAACAGGAGAAAAGCAAGTAAAGTCATATGGGAATGTAACTAATGCAAGGTACTTGGTATGGCATAATGGTGTTGATACAAAAATATGGATGCGTGTAAAACATAAAAATACGTGGAAGTGGAACAAAATCCCTCTTTTACCACGTTTTGGACACGAACATGGAGATGTCATTCCAACTCTTGATGAGCTTGATGATTTAGAAAATAGCATTGGTTTATTCAAATCAATAAATGATTTTATTTGGGTGAATAGTAATATCAAAAATAAAAAAAGTATATTTTTGCAATTTTTGTACATACTGTTTATAAAATTATATGATGAAATGTATAATGCGGAGTTGAATTTTTATATTCTTGAAAGTGAATATAAAGAAATTAACGACTCATCTTCTTGTCTTTCTTTTGAAACAAGAATAAAGGCAATGTTTAATGAACTCAAACAAAGTGTTGACTTCGCAACTATTTTTGATGACAGTGATAAAATTGAACTTGAACCATCTCTTCTAGCTGAAATTGTTTATCGCTTGCAATATCAAAAAATCCGCGGTTCTGACAAAAAGGGAGAGGCTTTCCAATTATTCATATCCCCTTATTATAGGGGTGAAAATGATCAATATTTAACACCAGAACCAATAATTGAAATGATTTTAGATATAGTAAAGCCTACTTTAAAGGATGTAATTTTAGATCCTGCATGTGGTTCTGGAAGATTTCTAACGCATACAATTAATCATTTATCTAGTTCTCTAAGCAAGCAAAACATCGATATAAAAAACTGGGCTTCAAGTCATGTATTTGGAATTGATGTCGAAAAAATATTGGTTAAAATTTCAAAGTTGTACATGGTTCTGATAGGGGACGGACATACTAACATACTTTGTGAAAACAGTATTAGAAAAAAGCGTAGTGAGTTTTCGAATATAAGTGACATCAGTACTGTTATAACCAATCCGCCTTTTGGATCAAGTGAAAAAATAAATGAAATTTCTGTATTAGAAAATTATGAACTAGGGCACGCATGGGACAACAATTTGAATTTAACAGGTGACATCATAAAAGGTCAATCCCAAGGTATTTTGATGCTTGAAAAAAGTTATCATTTTTTGCGAGATGGTGGAAAAATTGGAATTGTTCTGCCAGAAGGCGTGTTTTCAAACTTGAGAGATAATTATATTAGAAAATGGATAGTAACACGTTTTAATGTATTAGCTATTGTATCCCTACCTGAAGAAACATTTAGAGTAAAAACAATTGGTGCAAATGTTAAGACATCAGTTTTAATTGCTGAAAAAAAGCAAGGAGTTAAAACACACAATATTTTCTTTGCAATGCCTAATACAATTGGTTATAATTTGCAGGGTGAAAAGATAAATTCAAATGAAGTGTCAGATGTAAGCAAGTATTTTGAAACCAATAAACAAATTGAAAACAAATATTTCACCATGAGGCTTAGTAATGAACAGCTAATTGATAGGATGGATGCGTCATATTATTCATTCCAAATGGATACAGAAGATACATTTCAACTAGGGGACTTATGTGATGTATTCATTGGGAAAACTCCTACAAAAAAGAATTATCTCGATAAAGGAAATATTAAGATTTTAAAAGTCAGATGTTTAACTAATAGAAACGTTGATTGGTCTGATAAAAATCGAGACTATGTTACAGAGCGGTGGTATAAATCCAAAGATTCAGAATCATTGGATATCAAGAAAAATGATATTATTTTGGCATCTGCAGCTCATGTTGCAAAATACATTGGAGATGAAATAGACATAGTTGATTATATTCCCGATGTATACGATAATGTCATTGCTTCAGCAAAAATAGCTGTCATCAGAGTGAATAACATAAAAATATTAAATCCATATGTTTTATTATTGTATTTGAGAACAGATGAAGGTTATCAGCAAATACAATCAATCGTACGCGGTCAGACTGCTGAAATATATCCACAAGATGTCTTAAAACTTAGATTACCAAATTCATTAAAGGAAATATCTCAAAAAACAGGAACCTTAATACAGGAAGATTATGAAAATGCACTTAAAATGATACGAGACTCTAATTCTACCATTGATAAATTAGAGGAATCATGTGGACTTTCGAAGCATTCAAATATTTTACATACAAAAACATCTCAAAATAACGATTCAGAGGATTGATTTTATTATCCATCTTTAATTTGGGATTATTGGGATCCTTCACTTGAATAATGCACTTGTCTTTGGAATGTTAATCAAGATTATATTTGTTATTTAAGAGAAGGGTTCTACAAAGTTAGTAATATATTAGGACGTTTCCATTCAATTAACCTTATATATAGGTTTATAATCTCTCCCATTTTAATGAAATATGTCCACAATCACCCTTTTCGAATACGAATCCCTTCCCTACTCCTACTCCAAACTCAGTCCCTACTCTAATCACCTCGATCTCATCGACAAACTCAACCAGTCAAACGGTGAACTCCTGACCCTGCACCGCAACAGTCTCCAGGCAAAGCAGTATGTCGGGTTGATCCAGGTCAGGGACCTTTCCATAGAAATACTGCCAAAGATGTACAGGGATGGGTTAACGGAGGCTGGGCAGGTGGAGCATGCTCAGAGGAATCTGCTGTATCTGCTGCATTACTGTTATGACATACCGATCTATGAGAGTGAGGTAGCTCGTATGCAGTCCCGGAAGGCAAACTGGTTCGAGATACTGACCTTTATGTTCACAAGGACGCTTCAGGACATATTCAAGAAAGGTGCTCAGAAGCAGTATATTTCGGTTGAGGAGAATCTTCCTTACTTTAAGGGAAAGTGTTTGATACAGAAACATATCGCAGTCAATAGTTTCAAAAAACACCTGTTCTATGTCAACTATGATGAGTTCAGTCCGGACATTCCACTGAACCAGGTGCTTAAGTTCGTTGTTAATAAGTTAAAGCTCAGGTCACGGGACCTTGAGAACAGAAGGAATCTGCATATTCTGGATCAGGAAATGGACGATATATCATTGGTATCAAATCCTCTTCCATTGCTTGATAAGGTCATCTTCACGAGGTTGAATGAGAATTACAGGCCGGTCTTCAATCTGGCAAAGATGTTCATAGAAGGGAATGTCGTTGAGACATCGGTGGGTTCTACTGGTGCTTTTGCATTCACTTTTGATATGAACTTGCTTTTTGAGCGATTCATTGCTCGTTTTCTCAAAGAACACAGGGAATCTATTCTCCCTGATCATCTTCAGAACTGTGGCATCTATTCCCAGGCAGGTGGCAAAGAGCTTGCCAGGAATTCAAAAGATGGTAAGGTGTTCTGGTTAAGACCGGATATTCTCATTGAAGAAAAAGGTCAGGCACAATTGATCATCGATACAAAGTACAAGAAACTGAAAAAAGAAGACAGGAAACTTGGAATCTCTATTTCAGATATGTATCAGATGGCTGCTTATGCAAGCAGATACTGTTGTTCCAATATCATTTTACTTTACCCTCGTACTGCAGGAGGGAATGAAGCAATTCTTGAGGAATATACAATACAAGGGTCTGGTCACAAGGTCAGGATAGCAACAGTGGACCTACGAGTTGATCTGACAAATCCAATTAACAAAATGAAACTTATAAACGATCTGAAAGGGATACTATGAGAGGTTTAAGAATGGTAAATATATGGTTAATACGACCGGGTGAAGAAGCTCGTTTATGGGAAGAGTTCCAGAATAAAAAATGTATTGCGATCGGATGGGAGGATGATAGTTACTCAAAGTATCAGTCTCTTGCAGATGTAAGATTAGTACATGGTATGAACAATGCGAACTCTATCTGGTACTTCTACAAACACATGAAAATAGGCGACATAGCTGTTGCTATCAAGGGTCAGAAGGGAATCCAGGGTATTGGAAAGATCACAAGCAGATATATTGAACCAAATGATCCACAGAATCCCGGAATGGAATACGGACATGTACGATTTGTTGAATGGTTGGTCGTTGGTAAGGTAAGGGATCTCTCCTATAATCTCCCTCAAAAGACCATCACTCCACTGAAAGATAACTGGAAATGGGAAGAAATAAAGAATGAGTATATTCAGCTCGATGGAAAGTATAAGGAAATATTCGCTGAACTAGAGAGTGAGAATAAAATAGACCTTTCCCAGCTCATAAAAACGTTCGTATCTGAATTGGATTCAGATGAATTGAAAGATAGTCGAAATGATTTCATAGCACGTAGTGAGAACGTACACAATAAAATAAGAACAGAAAACGTTGACTCATTGACTGAAGAAGACATCTTCGATATTTTGAAAAATACAGAGGCTACATCTCTGGGAAGTCTTGAGTTTGATAGGATAATACAAGAGAACGACGGTTTTGACAAATTTAAAAGAAAGCTGGTGGATGTTCTCGAAACAACCAGCTTAGATGAAAGTGATGTTAGCAATCTGTTTACTTCATTTAAAGGGTTGGGACGTGCCTATTCAACTGAATTAATGTGCTTAAAGCAACCGGACAAATTCTGGATATGGAATTCACTCACAGATAAATTATTTTCAAAAATGAACGTTGATAGCGGACAAAATCTTTCCCCCGGAAAAAAGTATTTGGCTATGCAACAATACGTGTCTGATATCTTGCAGGATCTAAAAAACAATGGCTTAGAAGATGCAACCTATTTAGATGTCAACCTGTTTGCCAGATGGTTAAAAGAGAAAGATGTTTCCATTGGTTCTAATAATAATATTACAGATACCACAGCTATTCTGGATAATCCTCTACTCACAGGTGCACTGTCACATACAAAAAATGTGATATTGTATGGTCCTCCCGGCACCGGAAAAACATATACAGTTCAGCAATTCATAAAGACATTCCTGGCAGGTCAGCTATCAAAACCGAAGTCATTTGATGATATCAAAATGGAGTATCTTCAGGATCTGACATGGTATCAAATCACTGCATTATCTATGTATTTGATGGGCAAAGAGAAGAAGATAAAAGTTGCAGATCTAAAAAGTGATGAGTTCATTATATTTTACTCTGATAGAATAAAGGAAAGGGAAAAGGGTCTTTCTCAATCATTATGGGCCACACTACAAATTCATTCTAACCCTAACAGTAAAAACGTAAAGTATGAACGCCGAAGTTCCCCCATTCTGTTTGATAAAACAGAAAATAGTGAGTGGTATTTATTGCCAGATGGCATAGAATATGTTGAAACAAACCTCTCTGAAATTGTAGATGTTCTTTCAAGTAAGAAAGGGGTTAGTGAAGAAAAGACCATTGAGCAGTTCTGCACTTTCGTCACGTTCCACCAGTCATATGGATACGAGGATTTCATTGAAGGATTAAAACCAGTTGTCAATGACAATGGAGATGTTTCCTATAGAGTAGAAGCCGGTGTTTTCAAAGAGATAAGTGAAAGGGCCAGACATGATACTGAAAACAATTATGTCCTTGTCATTGATGAGATCAACAGAGGAAATATTGCCAAGATTTTTGGTGAACTTATCACCCTGATCGAAGATGATAAGCGTAGTGAAGCCAACAAAAAAGGACTAAGTGTAAAGCTTCCGTATTCAAAGACCGAGTTCTCTGTGCCTTCAAACCTTTATATTCTAGGAACTATGAACACTGCAGATCGTTCTATAGCATTATTGGATATTGCTCTGAGAAGAAGGTTCACTTTCCTGGAGATCATGCCGGATTATTCTATTATCGAGTTCAATGTTGGCGGAGTAAATATCGACTCATTACTGGAAGGGCTTAATATCACGGTTTCTGCTTTGATAGATAGGGATCACCAAATAGGTCACAGTTATTTCTGCGACTTAGCAGATCTGGAAGAGGATTTAGCTAAAGACAAACTGTATTTCATATGGTATAAAAAGATCATACCTCTGCTGCAGGAGTATTTCTATAATGACTGGGAGCAGCTCAAGCTTATTCTTGGGGATTTTGTTGTTGAGAATGGAACCCACAGAGTTCCTGCTTTGAAAGATAAGATCGTTAACAAGAGTTATGAGATTAGGGATTTTGAAGGGGATTGGGATGCTTTTTCAAGGGCTTTGAACAAGATATATGCTGGTGAACAAGACTTCACAGTTGATAAAGAGATATCAAGTTCAGAAAATGTAAATGCTCTCTAATGTGTGGAAATACGGAGTGTGCTAAATAAAGCACATAATCATGCTCAGGAATTCGATTATAGATCGCCAGAACTCCTTTGTCCTAGCATCCATAATCGTAATTCTGCCTTACCATCCTGCACTGATACCCAGCTTCTAATGATTATGAAATTTAATTGGCTTGAATGTGCTGAACACTTTAGTGGTTGTGTGACCCATAAAAACCAGGTCTATCCTTTAATCCTGTGTTCTCTGGCAAAACTGATTAACTGCTATTCCTGACAAGCTTGTGGACGCTCTATTTTTCGATGTGTTCAACGATCATGAGTGAAAAGAGACTGTATGATTGAAATATCTACAAATACTTAAACATAGAATTTAAGTATTATTACTACTTTTTATTATATAGGTTTAAAAGTGGTAATTCAAAAGATGTGTGTAGGATTCTGTTAATCCAAGTTCAGTAAATGGGAATTCTTAACTATTTTTTGTTACCATTTAATTTATATGTCAAAATATATTTATACAATTGATTATGTGTATTTATGTGGTTTAATTATACAATTTATTTCTCGCAAAAAACGTAATTATAATGCCTGGAGCAATGGTATGAGTTCTATTAATAAACAGTTGGAAGTCGCACGGCAGGGTTTATTGGATCTAACAATGCGGAATAGTCTTTTAAATTTCCGTCAATCCAAAACAAAAACAATGAAAATTATAGATGAAATTCCAAGTGAGATTTACAATCATCTAGTTATTCAAGAAAAGAAAATGGAATTTCTTCCTAAAAGAATTAACCAGAAAAAAGAGTTTGAATATGATGCTATTGCTAACGATAATAATTTGGATGCATCGAATGTTGATTTAGATTCAGAAGATGTTTCAGTTCTCTGGAAAATGCCAGAAGAAGATATGGATCTAGAAGATAAATATGTTGACAAATATCTTCAAACTGCTTTGAGAAGCGAAGACCTCCAAAAAAAACTTTATTATATCAGCAAGCAAGCACACTCGGCCCTTGAAGAACAAGGACATACTATTCTTTACCTTGCTCTTGGTTATCTGGAGTGGAATGATCCAAAAGATACATCCCAAATGAAAAAAGCTCCATTGGTTTTACTTCCTGTAGAACTGACCCGAAAAGGTGTAGGTGGTTCATTTCAGTTATCATGGACAGGAGAAGACGTATTTACCAACATTTCCCTTCAAACAAAACTTGGTGAATATAATATTTCATTCCCTGATTTTCAAATGCCTGATGAAAAAGAAGGTATCAATGCGTATTATCAGGAAGTTACAGATGCAGTTAAAAAGAAACCCGAATGGAAAGTGCTATCTGATATTAATTTGGGATTTTTCAGTTTTACTAAGTTTATTATGTATAAGGACCTTGACCCTGTTGCATGGCCAAAAGGTAATTCACCAGCAAAGCATCCTTTGATCAAAGAGATTTTTAATCCTGATAATAGCATATCTGATAATGAATGTTCACTAGGTTTCTCAGAAAAAGATGTAGATACCAAACTCAAGGCAAAGGATATCTATCATGTAATGGATGCGGATCCATCCCAAATAGCTGTGATAGAAGATGTAAAATCAGGTATGAATCTGGTCGTTGAAGGTCCTCCAGGCACAGGAAAATCTCAGACCATAACAAATATTATTGCAGAACTTCTTGCATCAGGAAAAACAGTACTTTTCGTTAGTGAAAAAATGGCAGCTCTTGAAGTAGTAAAGAGTCGTCTTGATCAGACTGGCATAGGTGACTTCTGTTTAGAACTGCATAGTAAGAAAGCAAATAAAAAAGAAGTGCTTAAAGAGTTAGAACGTACTCTTAATTTATCGCAACCAAAGTCCGTATCATTAAATACTCATTTTAGTAAGCTGGAATCTCTGAAATCTGAACTAAATGACTATGCAAGTGCTTTACGAGAACCATTTGCTAATATTGGGCGTTCTCCTTTCGATTTATTTTGTATGAAAGAAGATGCTTTGAGACATTTTGAAAAAACAGGAATCGACTTACCACCATTGATTTTATCAAACGTTGAGGAATGTAGTCAGCAAGAGTGGTCAGAAGCAATAGATGCTCTTACAAGTCTATCTGAGGTATTGCCACTCGTAACACCTATTAATAGCCATCAATGGAATGACTGTAATCCAGGAATAGTACTTCCTTCAGACGAATTAGAAATAGAAGGTATGATTAATGACTGTAAGACATCCTTAGATAATCTGACTCGTTCCATTGGTACTCTTAGCCAACTCAGCTCAGTAAAAATCTCATTGACGCTAAAAGAACTTGAATCCTCTCTTTCTGCCTCAGATATTGTAGCGATGTCAAATCCCATTGAAAAGGAAATTCTATTGAATGAAAGGTGGGATAACGAACCTGAAAGAGTCACCTCTCTAATTTCAAAAGTAGATAATTTCAATAAGCAAAATTCTTTAGTTGATACAATATTCAAAGAGGAAGCATTTGATGAGAACATAGATTTATTTATTGAAAAGTACAGTGATTTATGTAATAAATATTCTATAGTTCCATTTTTTGATTCTACATATTTAAATCATCCTTGGAAAGCAAGTACCAACAATGAATCTGTTCACTTAGATTCAAATGAAATCGAATCACTTATAGATAACTGCAAGGAATCATTGTTTGAACTTGAAAGTTCAATTGAAGAAGTGTGTGAGAAATGTTCAATACATCAACCTTTCGCAATAGAAGAAATAAGCTCTTCTATTTCTGCAGCAAGAGTTGTTGCAGCATCAAAACCTGTAGATAAAAAGGTATTATTAAATAAAGAATGGAATGAACAGAGCAGTAAAGCTGAATCCTTGATTAAAAAAGTCCAGGATTTCCAAAAACAAAAAGAGAATCTTGAGTCTACTTTTAGTGATAATGCATTTGAACAGGATATCGATTCTATAACAAAGGAATACAAAGAATTGTCTGCTAAATTCTTTATTATAAGAGTTTTTAATGGCAGATATCGTTACTTGAAAAATGAGATAAATTCTTTTTACAAAGGCATTGCTCCTAAAAAGACAGAGATTATTATTTCTGATTTAAATGATTTGTATGCATGTCTAAAGTGTAAAAAAGAAATAAATGAGTCTAATGATAGTGGACAAAGTCTGTTTGGTTCTCACTGGAAAGAAGAAGATAGTGATCCTCAAATGCTCACTTCCTTTTCAGACTGGATTGTATCTTTCAGACAACAATTATTGAAGGATGCTTTCAATGATCAGGTTGTTGATAAAGTCAGTTCTGGTATTTCCAGAGAAAATGTAGAAGAATTAATCGAGAAACTAAATAAAGCAACGGAGAATTTTATAAAACAGCGTGATAATTTAGCAAGTCTTATAGGTATTTCTCCAAATTTACTATTTTCTTCTAAAAATCAAAAATCCACATTTGAGGACATAAGCCTTCAGTTAGAACAATGGAAACATGGCATCGTAGAGCGTGATAAATGGATAAACTCTACTAAGGAGTTCTATATAAGTTCACCTCCCGAAAAAGCTGAAGATATTATTTTTGATCTTAATGAACTTTTAAAATGTATTACACTAAAAAGTGAATTAAGAGATTTAAATGAAGAAGGATTTGCCTTTTTTGGTCATCACTGGAAATGTGAACAAACTGAATTGCAGACGTTGAATTCATTTGAGGAATGGATATTATCTTTCCGTCAATGTTTATCAGAATTTAAGGAAGATGTATTTGAAAATATAAGTTCAGGTATCTCCAAAGATGAACTGAAAACTACTATTAAGGAAGTAACACAGAATGCAGATGTTTTTACAATACAATGTGATAAATTATTCAAAAGACTTGGTTTAGACTATGAATTAAGCTTTGCCTCAGAATTTGATAATTTATCATTTGAATTTTTAGATTCTCAGCTTCAATTATGGAAAGAGGCGATGCCAATGCTTCAGAACTGGGGACAATTCACTATAAAAAGGGATGCATGTCTTGATACATTTGCTTCACCTATTATAGATCTCGTCAATTCAGATCAAATAGAATATAATGATATTGTTCCGTGTTTTGAAGGTGTTTTTGCTGAAAATCTTCTCAGATGTGCATTCCGTGAAAGAAAAACATTAGCAGGTTTTATTGGCGAACTTCATGAAAAGAAAATTGATTCATTTACAGAACTTGACCGTGAGTTAATTCTAGAGAATAGGCAAAGACTTGCACGTTTACTGTATGAGAAACAACCTTCTATTTACTCAGGTGCATCTCCCGGATCAGAATTAGGTATCCTATTAGGGGAATTCAACAGAAAACGAAAGCATATGCCTATCAGACAGTTGATGAGGAATACGGGAGGCTTAATACAAAAGATTAAACCTTGTTTTATGATGAGTCCTCTTTCAATTGCGCAATTTTTGGATCCTGTTGTTAATGATTTTGATGTAGTTGTATTTGATGAGGCAAGTCAGGTTAAGCCAGAAGATGCTTTGGGAGCATTATTACGTGCAAAACAGTGTGTAATAATTGGAGATACCCGTCAGCTTCCACCGACAAGTTTCTTTGATAAAATGCTTAGTTCAATAGAGGATAATGAGGAAGAAGGGGTGGTTTCAGTATCGGATATTGAAAGCATTCTTCATTTATGCAAGCGTAGTTTTCCAATAAAGAACCTGCGCTGGCATTACCGTAGCAGACATGAGTCTTTGATTGCAGTTTCTAATGAGGAATTTTATGAGCAGAATCTTGTAATATACCCATCTCCTATGGCTGATATGGATAATCTTGGTTTGAAGTTTGTTCATCTTCCTGATACTGTGTATAAGAGCTCAATGAATAGGAAAGAAGCTAAAGCTGTGGCAAAAGCTGCCTTTGAACATTTCAACGATTATCCTGAGAAAAGTCTTGGAATTGGTACTTTTAATGTAAAACAACAGCAAGCAATTCAGGAAGAAGTTGATATACTTCTTATGCAAAATCCTGAGATGAACGAATTCTTTGATAATAAACGCCCAGATCATTTCTTTGTCAAGAATCTAGAAACAATACAGGGTGATGAAAGAGATGTAATTTTCATCAGTACTGGATATGGCTTCGATGAAAATAGAAAATTTAGACTTAATTTTGGTCCACTTAATAAAGAGGGTGGAGAAAGAAGGTTGAATGTACTTATAACACGTGCACGTGAAAAATGTGTTGTATTTTCTAATTTCAAAGCAACGGATCTTAATAGTAGTCGTGAGCTACCCGTTGGTGTTAAAGCTTTAAAGGTATTCATGGATTTTGCTGAAAACAGAACTCTTTCCAGTGTTAATAAAGAAAAAGAACAATGTTCATCTTTTGAGAAATCTGTTTATGACTTCCTTTGTGATTGTGGCTATAAAGTAGAAAAGAAGGTAGGATGTGCAGGCTATCTTGTTGATATGGCAATTGTTGATTCTAAGTGTCAAGGAAGATACATTTTAGGAATCGAATGTGATGCTGATAAATATCATTCATCTCATGTTGCACGAGATAGGGATAGACTGAGCCAGCAAATACTTGAAAACTTAGAATGGAAAGTTTATCGTGTATGGTCTACAGATTGGTATCGAAACAGGAAAGGTAGCCAGACAAAATTAAAAAGCTTCATTGATAATATTATCGAGACAAGTTCTAAACCTCTAAATATAAATAAAAAGCAGTTGAAAAGCCAAATTAAGAGAGAAGATACTATTATAGAACGAAAAGAGATTATTAATACTTCAGTATCTGAAAAAACCCCCTTAGACTTTATTCCTGAATATGAAGTATGTACAACAATTGATATTGATACAACTAGGCAGATACCTGAATTATCACATTCAGAGCTTGAAAGAGCCATAATTCAGATATTAGAAGTTGAGTCTCCAGTCCATTTAGATGATGTAATCAAAAGACTTAGGGAAAATCATGGAATAAAAAGAACCGGTAACAAAATAAAAGATGCTATTTTTGGGACAATAGATTATTCTCAAAAGAGAGGCAACCTTTCTAATTGCAATGGTTTTCTTTGGTTAGATGAACGCCAAACTCCAAAAGTTCGTCAACGTGGAAATGGAGTTCCTGCAAAGATAGAAATGATTTGTGATGAAGAAATCTCAGAAGCTATAAAACTGGTTCTTAAAACCCAACATGCTACTTCTCCGGATGAACTTGCGACTCAAACATCACGTTTGTTTGGAATAAGATCCACTAGCGAAATGGTTGCTGAGAGAATAAAATCTGTAATGAATTCTTTATTAAATAGGAATCATTTGAGAACTTTACCTAATGGTATGATTGATATTGCTGAAATATGAACAAATTTAAAAGGGAGGCATAGTCATGACTTTACTATCAAAAATATTTGGGAAGGAAAATAATTTAGAAAAGGAATCTGTAAATACAAGCACTGATGAGAATGCATCCGTAGGTGATAAAGAGCTTTTCAAAAATAGAGAAGATAAGTCTTCAATTGGAGAAAGACAAAGTATAAAAACAGAAAAAGAAAATAATTTGTTAGATAAAGGCATTGCACTAAGTGAAGCTGGGTTATATGACAAAGCTCTAAAGTTATATGACAAAGTTATAAGAATCAATCCACAAAATGAAGATGCTTGGTATCATAAAGCTGAAATATTCAGAAATATGGGCTTGTATGATGGGGCAATTGAATCTTATGATAAAGTCCTCGAAATTAACCCACAAAACAAAGATGCTTTTTTTAATAAAGAAGAAGCATTATCATTTTTAGGATGCAATGAAGAAGTATCTAATGATTTAGGAATTAATTCGCATGCTGAAGATACTTGGTACTTTAAAGTTAAAGAGTTATGCAATTTAGGACGCTATGAAGAAACAATTGAATATTGTGATAAAGCAATTGAGATTGACCCACAAAACGAAGAGGCTTGGTGTGCTAAAGCTGATATGTTACATGATCTTGAACGCTACGAAGAAGCAATTGAATCTTATGATAAAGCACTAGAAATTAATCCACAAAATGATATGAATTGGCACTTTAAAGGCAGTGCATTAAGTAATCTTGAACGTTATGAAGAAGCAATTAACTCGTTTGATAATGCTATAGATATCAATCCACAAAATGAAGCGAGTTGGGGCTATAAAGCCGCTGTGTTATATGATCTTGAACGCTACGATGAAGCAATTGAATCATATGATAAAGCATTAGAAATTAATCCACAAAATGATGTTAGTTGGCACTTTAAAGGCAGTGCATTAGATGAGCTGGAATGCTATGATGAAGCAATTGAATCTTATGATAAAGCACTAGAAATTAATCCACAAAATGAAGGTTTGTGGCATGATAAAGGTCTTGTGTTAAGCAAGTTGGGACACCACGAAGAAGCAATTAACTTTTTTGATAAAGCTCTAGATATTAACCCACAAAATGAAGATGCTTGGTTTGCAAAAGCCAATTCATTGAACGCTCTGGAACTCTATGAAGAAGCAATTAACTCTTTTGATAAAGTTCTAGATATTAACCCACAACACCTGGGTGCTTGGTTAGCAAAAGCCATTGCATTAATGACTCCTGCATTAAATGTTGAAAACTACAAAGACTACGAAAAAGCAATTGAATCTTTTGATGAAGCAATTGAATCTTTTGATAAAGCTATTGAATCTTTTGATAAGGGGATTGAATATTTAGATAAAGCACTAGAGATTGAGCCAGACAATGAAGATGCTTTGTCATTAAAAGCTACTGTTTTGTCATTAGAAACTACTGTTTTGTCATTAAAGATTAATGCCTTGTACCAGTCCGAAAGTTATAAAGAAGTAATTGAGACTTGCAATAAAGTGCTTGAAATTGACCCACAAGATGAAAATGTTTGGCACTTCAAAGCCACTGCGTTACATAATATGGAACGCTACGAAGAAACAATTGAAGTTTCTGAGAAATTACTCCGAATTAATCCACAAAATATTGCTGGATGGTATATGAAAGCCCATACATTACGCAATCTGGAACGTTACGGAGAAGCACTTGATATTTATGATAAAGCACTTGATATTGACCCACAAAACGAAGCAATATTAAATGAAAAAAAGGAGTTAGAAACTTTTATTCAAGATAATGAGTAATAAATTATAGGGATGCTAGGAGGCTGCGCAGGTGGGACATACTCAGAGGAATCTGATGTAATAGGCAATCAAAGGTAATGAAAACATGAGTTGCAATTATAATTTTGCGAAGTGGGAAAAATGGGAGAATCGGAATATTTTATCTGGAATCAACTATCCTGGTATATATTGTATAGCAATTGCAGAATATGATATCTCTGGAAAGAACTTTGAATGGATTCCTGATATTACATATATTGGCATGACAAACTCAAAGGGTGGACTCAAGAGCCGTTTAAAACAGTTTGATAATACTATTCGATGGAAAGAAGGACATGGTGGTGCTTGTCGTGTTAGAAGGAAATACCCAATTTATCGTGAACTGGTATCCAAACTCTTTGTTTCAGTTTTCTCATTCCACTGTGATGTTAATCAAATCAACCCACAGAATTTGCGGATAATGGGGGATGTTGCAAAACATGAATATGATTGTATTGCAGCTTACGTTGAAATATTTGGAGAACAACCTGAGTTTAATGATAAAGACCGCTCACCTAAAAGTGATAAAAACATGAAATCCCATTATTCAAGTGAAACTTAGTATCCGGTGATTTGATAAGAGATATTTTTAAGATTGTAATTACCAAATAGTATATCCTTTAATGTGCTCTCTTTTTCTTTCATTTCATCCAGTATCTCTATCTCTCTATCAATAATATCAAGAGGAGGAATATTTTCTAATTTGTAAGATTTTCCTATCTCAAAGGTTGGCTTTTTATCAAAGACCATACGAAAATCTGTTGCAGATTCACATTTAGTACATGAACCCAATGCATAGTTCAGTTTGTATGAGCGTCTTTCTCGTATAAGAAACGGGTTGTATCTACGTTCCAGATAATTAAGACTGTTTTTTGAAACGCGCATATCAGCATAATAAAATGTTCTTCCACGCATTATTTTAGTATTGATATCAAGCACATCTACAAAAATGAACGTGTTTTTTTCTTGCTCCAATCTTGATCTTTCAGATTTGAGCCAGCTAATCAATCTATTTAGCTTGGTATGGTCTAATCTGGGATTCGTACTTTCTTTCATTATATCTCCTCTAAAGATCACTTAAGAACAACAATTGAAGAAACAACTGAGTTTAATCCGGATTCAGCATAGATCACACCGAACAGTGCTTCAATAATGGTTCCTTTTGCATGGTTGGTTTTCTCTTTATTTGTCCGGGAAACCTTATTCGGTATCCTCGATGTATATAGATCCCATTTATCGCATACTTTTGCCAGATTCTCATTTGATGCTATATCTGAACGCTGTTTTGTAAGTTTTCCCACATTTGAGATATTTGGCTGCCATAAGACCTGAGCCAAAGCCAGATCGATTGCAGCATCTCCTATAAAGGCTAGAACTTTAGCTGCTTGATCCAAATTAAGATCTGTTTCAAAATCGTAGTCTATTCCTGCTTTTTTGTAAAACTTACTTAGTTCTCCAAAAAGACTTCTAATTCCTGGCTGAATGAAAGTTAAGACTACAAGATCAGGATCATTGAATGTGTACTGTAATTTCTTTTCTAAAAATGGGATTTTCTTGAGTTTTATAGTTTGTATTTCTTCGTTGATAGTATCAATTTGACTTATCCAGTTGTCTATTTTCTTTCTATCATTTTTATTGTTATCAGGTAACATTTTCTTTTGATCATTTAATTGATTGATAAACATAGGAAATTCATCAAAAGTTCCTGCAATATTCCATTTTAGTTTTAGATAAGACTCATTCATACTCGTGTTCAATTCAAACAAACTCCTGACATAATTAATAGTATTCAACAAATTATTATATTATTACTGTATTATGTGTATATGTATATTACGTTTATTCAAAGAGAGTATAATTTTCTGTAATTCATGAAAGTAGATTGTGCTCTCATCAATATTCAAAGAGGAATGAAAAATGGCGGGTTCTATTTCAGTACGAGATTTTGGGGATTTAAGTTTAACATTCAATGGTTTACCTTCAAAAAAAATGGATATTAGACTGCTGCTCAATGAAGATACAATCAAATGCTACAATATAGATTTTAATACAGCAAATGCTCTTGGAATAAATACTGCAAGAAATAAAAAGCCTAATGAGAAAGCTGTCAAAACCAAACTGATCAAACTCTTAAAAGAATTAGATTCAAAAACAGTCTCGTTTCTGGTTGAGAATGTAACAATAAAAGACCAGGAGCATGACAAGATTGGTTTTTGGAGATTAAGGATACATCCAGATATTCCAATATATGATCATTTTATTTTTAACAATCAAACGGTTTTTTTTGAATGTACTAGAAACTCAAGCAGGTTAAAAGTAACAAAAATATATCTCCAAAGAGCATCACGTGGATGTCTTCCGACAGAAGGAAATATTGAAGGCCCGGTTCTTGTTATTGATGATGGGAATGAGCGACTTCCTGATTCCACATACATGAGTGCTGAAGACTTAAATTGGATGCACAAATTAGTACCAAGAAGAAAGGATCTTGAACAACGATTGGAAGAATGGGAAGGCTATTTAAATCTATATCTATCCTTCGTCAGGAGCAAGCAAGCCTGGATTCCATACAAGAACATTAGACGTACTGATTCACAAACTGCAACAATATCATTATCATCCACATTCTATTCGGATAATGCAGCAAGGAGCTTTTTTACAGATGATGAAGTAAGGATTTTAGATCATCCAACACCTGCAGAAAAAAAGTGGATACCAGATGAGGAAACGAATGATCCTGTAGATTTTGGTACTATAAAAGATGCAAAGGTCATTAGACAAAATATAAAGCAGGATGCAAAGAAAAAATCAAAAGATAAGAAGAGTAAAAATGATTGGTTCGATGTTGATATCAAGCTATCTGAAAAATATATCTTCGATCCATCTCAGGAACAGAACACAAAAGAAAAGCAAAGGGCAAAAAAAGATCCTTTAGATAATTTTCCTGCTGAAGGTCTTTTTGTAAATTCCCTTTTTTCTGATGAGCTGCCTGTTAATCTTCAGAAAAAAGCTATTAGAAGATTAAAAGAGGGGAGTGCATCAAATCCAAAATTAGAAGATTTCATTTTTGATATAACCGAGGCAAGGCTTCCTTCAAGGGACGAGGAGGTTCAGAGAGATAATCTTGTAGAGGGAAGTTTGAATAATTCACAATTACAAGCTCTTACTACGTCCTTGAATTCTCCTGACATAAGTTTGATACAAGGCCCTCCAGGAACTGGAAAAACAACTGTTATCGCAGAACTTTGTTATCAAACTGTTCTCAGAGGAGGAAAAGTTCTGCTAGCTTCGCAATCAAATCTTGCGGTAGACAATGCTCTTAGCAGACTGACAACAAAAAGATCAGAGATAATGCCAATAAGGATTGGGAGGAGGACAACAGAAGAAGGACAGGACTTTGTAGAAGAAAATGTTGTTCCAAAATGGTTCCAATCAGTAAAAGAGAATGTAAGCAATACCGTTGATCAAAATAAGAAAAAGATTATCGACATGGAGAGTTCCGAACATGCTGTCAAAGATCTGGAAAGGTGTTTTAAATCAAGGTCTGAAGAAATAAAAAGAAAAGGAACTACAGAAAAACAACTTAATGATCTGAATGTAAAGTTGGAAGAAGTACGTTCCAGAAAACAGATTGTGAAAGAAGAGATCAATTCATTGCAAAAGCAAATATCAATTCTGCAGGAAGTAGACCAGAAAGGTGTGTATCCAGTACAGCAAGATTTAGTAGCGTTTACACATGTTCTCCCTGATGTACTTCCCTTACTGCAGGTTGAGATTAAAAATTTGTTTGATGATGCTGGGATCAAAATCGAAAAGCAGCTTGATGTAATTGATATTGGTGAAATTCTGAGCTACATCGAAAATCTCAGTTCAACAAACATATCCACTTCTATTGATGAACTGGATAAATTAAAAGATCTCATTTCGAAACTTGATCATTTAAAAAATGATGAAATCAAAGACTTAGAATTTAAAAGGTCAGAAATTGTTGGTAAAATAGCCGGGATGACTGATTTGGAAGAAATGGGAAGACTTTCAGCAGAATTAAGTGCGATAAATAATACAATAAACGACTTAAAAAAGAAGAACAATGAGCTGAGATTAGGAGATTTGTGGAGAGATACGCTTTCTAAATTGCGACTTCATTTTACATCTTTGCAGGACATTCTTAAGTTGATACAATCTTCAGATTTGGAAAAGCAGATAGGAACACTTCAATCATCTCTTCAACCTGCAAAAGAGTTTGAATCTGTAATTACTCAAATGAGTACTATTCTAAAAATAATTACAAGTGCTTCATTTAAGATTTCTGATGAACTTCATTTAAAAGATAAACTCTCCAATAATGAAGCAGACTTGATGAGCATAACAAAAGAATATGAAAGTTTAGAGTCACAGCTAGACACTTTACTATCATCAAGAAAAAAAGCTGAAAATGTAATTAATCATATTGAAAAACAACTTGATACAATTTCAATAGATGTAGAGGATAATTCTAAAATACTATTTAAATCCGGCTTTTTTGAGAGCGATTTCAAAATAGATGAAAATGCATTACAGTATATTAAGTCAACACTTGAAACCCAGAAATCTAACAAGAAAGAAGAGCTAAACAAATCTAAGCGATGGATTGATCTGCAATCTGAATGGGTGAAAAGAATAGACTCAGCCTCAAAAGAAGAATATGAATCCTTAATGGATACATATATCGACCTTGCAAATGTTGTAGGAGCAACTTGTACTGAAACCGGGAAATTCAAATTCTGGGGGAAAGAAGGAAGGAATTTTGACCTTGTTATTATTGATGAGGTTTCAAAAGCAACTCCTCCCGAACTTCTAATGCCCATGCTTCTTGGTAAGCAGATAATCCTTGTAGGTGATCATCAACAGTTACCACCATTGTACAAGATAAATGCAAAAGGTGATGAGCTTCCAGTAACTGAAAGTGATGAAGAAGAGATTAAGAGAATGGTAAAGAGGTATGAAAAACTCGTAACCACATCTTATTTCAAAGAAATGTTCGAGGATGCTAGTGATCCATTAAAAGCGCGTTTGACAATGCAATACAGGATGCATCCAAGCATTATGAATGCTATAAATCAATTCTATCCGGTAGGATATAAACTTGAATGCGGGATTAAGGATCCGGAAGAATCAAGAAAACATGGCCTGACAATTAAAGGCAAAACAGGAAATGAACTATCTTCACCCTTATCTCATCTAATTTGGATTGACACTGGTCAAAAAAGAATAGATGGAAAACTCGTACCTAATTATGAAACAGACGAAAAAAAGGATCAGAAAACAAAATATAATTCCAGGTACAACGAATTTGAAGTAGATACTATCAAGGAACTTCTTCTCTCTTTTAGTGAGCAGCTTATTGAGTTATATCCCGGAGATGAAACTCTGATTCATGAAATTGCACTTATTTCCTTTTATTCAGGACAGGTAAGGATGTTAAAGAAAATGGAACAGAGTTTGAAGGATCAAGGCTTGATAAGGAACTTAAAACTAAGAATAGGTACAGTTGACCGTTTCCAGGGCATGGAAAGTCCAATCGTGATAGTCAGCCTTGTCTCATCTCCTGAACGAAGGGGACCTACAAGTTTTGTCAAAGAGTTCAGGAGAATAAATGTTGCTTTTTCAAGGGCTCAATCCTTATTGGCAATTGTAGGTTCAGGTAATACATTTGAGAAAGTAGAGGTTGAGATTGACCACGATGGAAAGAAACAACCTAGAAAGTCCTATGGTGAAATATTGAACGCTGCAAAAGAGTGCAGTTCAGGTAACTTTTATGTAAGGGGGTATGATGTACATGAGTGAAGCAGGAACTTTGACAGGATCTCCATTTTTAATTAAAAAGATAAGCAACAGACTTGATATAAATGAAGTCAAGGTCAGTGCTCAGGCAATCAAAAAACGAAAGATACATTTGCTCGAATGGGCATTACTGGCACCCCTTTCAGAACTCGATGAGCCAAAACCAACCCTTAAAGAAATTGGTACAGAATTTGGTATTGAGAAGGTTGAGTTCCTTGAGCATGTAGCAAATAATCTTACCGGCCTTGGTGTTCTATCCCAAAACAATGGTGATACATATGATATTACTGAAATGGGGCAAAAACTTTACAGAAAAGGGGAGATGGTCAGTGATCCACAAAACATTAGTATTCCAATATATTACGAACCACATTCAAAAGAGTGGGTTGTTGGTGCAAAGAATATAGATGCACGTGAGTTCGTGAATCGCCATGAAGATACTGTTTATGATATTGATAAAACATCGATAACTATTCCAGATAAACTAATTAATAAACATGTCAAAGCTCTAAAACTTCTTGAGAAAGGACAGTCTATAGAAAACCATTCAATAGAAGAGGTAAATACAAAAATTACAGATGTTGAATTAAAGATATTCTTGAACAAGAAAGGTCTGGATTTTCATATTACAAAAAATCCATTTGGTGAAGAATACAATGATCTTTTGAAAAAGATATTAAAAGAACAATTGTTCACAAAAGGTGGTCTAAAACAATATCTTGATGAATACGAAAAAGCAGCTTCTAAATATAGCAATTTACCTGTAAAACAATGCTATGATCTGGATGGAACAAGGTTATATTCCCTTGCTGAAAAGAATCAGATAATAAATGAGCTTTTGACCTCACGTCCTAAATGGATGATAAATTCAAATATGTCATCAGTCAATCATATCAGGAAAAGCAAGATAAAACCAGATATAATGGTTCACTTGAATAATAATTCTAAATTTGAGATTCAAGCAACCTATCATAATTCTCTTATAATACCCAATTCAATAGAGCTTTTTGTACCAGTGACTAAAATTAACATTGGTACAGATAGTATTATCTCTAACAACAAAGTTGCTATAGTTTCACTTATCGAAGCGAGTGGCTATAAAATACCATTATACTGTCTTGAAAAGACAAAAGATGCAAGTATCTTTGAAAATGAGATATATAATCTCTTTTCCATTTCTAAAGGAAATTCAAGTGAGAAACTAGCTATTGCAATTGGAAAATTTATGTTAAGACCCGATGAGAGTCATTTCAATGATATATTGGTCTCTCTCAATACTAATAGCATAAAGGACAAAAAGTCCTCAAAAAATGCATTAAAAGAAATAGAAGAATTAAGGGGTCGTTTGTCTTCATTTAATAATATAATTATCTCAAATGCGCCTGTCTATAAAGCAATCCTTGATAATCTTGACCTTAATGACCTTATTGAACTTGATATTTCCACCATTTTACATTGCAGAGAGCTTTATCTTCAACGCTTAAAGAAAACAACTGAAAAAGGTACTAAAATTAAAGATAGTACTTGGAGTTCAATCTATGAACGAATATTGCTCAATAAGGATTCATATCAACATGTAAAGGAACTGAAAAACAAACTAACCAGTGAGAATAATCAATATTCAGGCGACATTCTTGAGGAAATAGAACACATATTAGCTATATTTGAACAAAATGTGGATGGATACATCGGTATGCTACCAAGACCTTCAAAGAAGAAAGAAGTCGAGGAAATCTATGAAGCTATTGGTGCTTTCAATCCTTCAATAAAACAAAACTATCTAAAGATAATCTATGATGGCCTTGAAGAACAAATTGATAATTTCGAGAGCAATGAACTTTTTGAGATCTACAAATTCCTTCATAAACATGGCTACAAACCAAAAGAAATCACGTTAAGTACCTTAGCAAATAAAAAATTTAAAGCTGTAAATTGGGATTTGCTTGACCCCATGTTCCCAAAGGAAATAAAATCAATAAAGAGTGATTTCAAGGTTTTTGACAATGTATTCAACATTGACTCACTTATCAAAGGGAATTTCCCATCTAATGTAGAGATGGTTTCTGATAAAAACCAAATACAGACATTGTTCAACAATCTTATTTCACTGAGAAAGACAGGAATAATAACAGTTCCAGATATTAAAAATATCCTTGAACAGGAATTTAATTTGCTAAAAAACTCCAATGATCTGGAAAAAACGCCAATTGGTCTATTCCTGCTGGCAAATATGAAAAGGCAGTTTGGAAATGATAAATTATTAGATATGTCCCTGGATGATATTTGGGATTATGCCTATCCATATTTGTCAAGTAACACGAATTCTTGGAAGAAAATAGAAGGCGATTTGAAGTTCCTTGGATTAAAAGAGCAACTGCAACAGTTCGAGAAACAGTTAAAGAATGAGCAATCAAATTCTGCAATTGAAAATAAGGACCATGGAACACAGCTTGTTTTGGATATGCCACCTATTAAAAGAATAATAATTGATGGTAGTAATGTTGCCAGACAGGATCACAAAAATGGTGAAGGAAGCATCAAGCAATTGTTAAAAGCGTATGATGACTTGGTGAACAAGTATGGCTTTGAGGATGTACGCATCATTGTTGGTGCAGGATTAAGACATAAAGCCCCTGATTTTGATAAATTGAATCCATATATAGATAAAAAGATAGCTTTGCAAGCCCCAGCAGGAGTTTCGGATGATGAGTTCATTATCAAAAAAGCTATCGAAAAAGATCTCTTGATAATGACTAATGATATGTACCGTGAGTTTAGAAGCCTTGATCAAAAATATGAAAATGAGATACAAAGACGAAGAACAGCTTATATGATTGATCCTGACACCGGTTCATTCACACTTCAGTTCCCTAATTATGAGGAGGGTAATTAAATGAGCATGAATGGAAGAATGAGAGCTGAAATGATAGCACGACAAAAAGAAGAACTTAGAAAGCAGCGTGTGAGAGAACAGTGCAATCAGATGATTTTAAAGCTGGAATCAAAATTGAACATGTATATGAATAATGTACATTATTCAGATATTTTTGAATCTGATAGTTCAGTTATAAAAGATCAGATAAATGCAACAAAAGTAGTAATCAAGAGTGATCCAGATTCAGCATTATCAAATCTTAATGAAATTTCTACACAGCTCAATAGATTAATATCTAATGTCGTAGCCATTGAAAATAAGTGGTCTGAAGAAAGAAAAGCAAGTTATCAGAAGATAGAGGAGATGATCGATATATTTGCTTCTTCAACAATACGATCAGCACAATATTCTAAAGAAAGGGACAAGCTTCTTTCAAAGCTGGAAAGTTTAAGAGATACTGCTACAAGCTCTCATGATATTGAAAATACATTGGCAAAGGTTCATTCGGAAATTGAACTGATAATTAAGATGGATGAGCAAGAAGAAATAAGGAAAGAAACAGTCAGAAAAATAGTGTCAATTCTCAAAGAACAGGGTTTTTCCATTAAGAAACCGATTCTGAAAGAAGATGCTGTGCATGTTACAGGAACTCTTCCTTCCGGAAAAAAAGTTCTTTTCCAGATATATCCAGAAGGAGCTATTGACTTTGACCTTGATGGATATTCTGGTCAGACATGTAAGAATGAGATCGAGGGTGTGATTGAAAAACTGAATGAAGGAGATGAAATTGAGTCATCTATAGAACAGTTTGCCTGGCATAATCCAGATAAGATCAAGAAAGGTTCAAAGGAATTCCCATATGGAAGTGGACAGACCAGATATATGCGAAAATGAGGGAATAATATGAATGTTCAAATGGAAAATCTGTTGAGAGAAGCGAAGATAAGAAAAGGAATTATTCTCTATGGGAATACTAGAGATGAATTCTTTGATTCAAAAGAAGCAAGATATTCACTTCTCCCTCAACATCTTCGTTCGGTCTTAAAGGACAATGGATTTGGTGTAGTTGGATTATGGAACAATACAACAGGCTTACAATTCAATGACAAATCTGAGATGCGTACTTTTGCTCAATGGTTGGAAATCAACCCTGATCAGGATCAACAAGAAGATGAAGAAGAATATGACCTCGGATTAGATGCTGACGTTAATGAATCAGAAGTACGGTCATACAATGATTTTGATGAACTCGTAGCCGCTCTTACTCCTGTGATGGAAGTCAACGATCAACCTGCAGCATTTATTCTTGACTGGACGGATTTCCAATTTGGAACAGTTCAAACACCGTTATCTCCTGAAGATCGTTCATCTCTTCAAAGATTGGGGATGTTGCTCACAGGTGACCATGGTCTGGGTAAATCGTCTGCCTTTGTAAATAAAGTTCCATGTGTGGTCTTCATAATTACATCAACTCTTAGCTCAATACCTCCTATATTATACCAGCCGGAACCGAGGATAAAATTATTCAATATGGGACTGCCTGACAGGAAAGACCGTATAAGGTTCTTTGAAGGTCATATGGAGGACATGTGCTTAAAGTCGGATCCTGAAAAATCAAGGAGCCGGATTATAGATGATTTGGCTGATTTAACAGAGGGTTTGAAGACCATAGACATGGTGCAAATCACAAAACTTGGTCATGATAACCCTAATCTTACAGCTGAAAAACTAATAAATCTCTATAGATTCGGACAGCGCAGGTCACCATGGGAAGATTTGTCGGATGAGAAGCTTTTGAACGTCGAAGAAGAACTTAAAAACCGTGTTGTAGGTCAGGATCATGCTGTAGATCATGTTGCTACTACCATTATAAAAGCTGCAATGGGTCTTTCAGGAATACAACATTCTGCTAAGATGAGCAAACCAAAAGGAGTGTTATTCTTTGTTGGACCTACTGGAGTCGGAAAAACAGAACTTGCAAAAGCAACCGCTGAATTCTTGTTTGGTGATGAGACTGCTTGTATCAGATTCGACATGAGCGAGTATAGTCATGAGGAATCTGATCAGCGACTTATAGGTGCACCTCCGGGATATGTCGGCTTTGAAGAAGGAGGTCAGCTTATCAATGCAGTTCTGGAAAAACCTTTTAGTGTACTCCTATTCGATGAGATAGAGAAAGCCCATCCAAGGATATTGGATAAATTCCTTCAAATATTTGAAGATGGAAGACTCACTGATGGAAAGGGTGTGACAGCCTATTTCTCCGAGAGTATCATCATTTTTACAAGTAATATTGGTGCTTCAACGGTTGATAACAATAAAGAATATGATGAAATGATATCCGATTATATGAGGGAAGTAAAAGACCATTTCAATAATGTTCTTAAGAGACCTGAGTTACTTAACAGGATAGGGGATAATATTATTGTGTTCAACACAATTGAGGACAAGACTTTCCGTCAGGAGATTATCAAAAGGAAATTGAAACCGCTTCAGGAAATAGTACATAGTAAATTCGATGTAGATCTACTTCTTGATAATGAGATATACACATTTTTTGAAAAGCGTGCTGAAATGTCTCATGGAGGCAGAGGATTACTCAATGCTGCAGAAAGGGATCTAATAAATCCACTTTCAAGATATCTCTTCAGGAATAAACAGTTCCTGATGCCAGGAAGATATGTTCGCGTTAGTTATGATAGCAATTCTGAAACAAAGATAAGATTCGATATAACAGAGTGATTCAATGGATGAAAGTCCTTTACTTAATGTTGCTGATGTGGTAGTAGGTAGCTATGTCAATGGTCCTGGAAAAAGAATTGTGATCTGGGTGCAGGGTTGTACAATTGGATGTAAAGGATGTTTTAACACCACACTTCAACCACATGTAGCCAAAACTCTTGTAGATCCGGAGAAATTCGCACTTAAAATTGTAAAGTTATGCAAGGACAACAACTGTGAAGGCATTACCCTTACAGGAGGGGAACCATTTCAGCAAAGCTATTCATTAGGGATACTTACGAAAGTGGTCAAAGAGAACAAGATATCTGTTGTTTGTTTCTCTGGATACACTTCAAAGAAGCTTTTGAATTCTAATGATAAACATGTTAATTCTCTTCTAGATAATATTGACATTCTAATAGCAGGTCCATTTCAAATGAATGTACATTACCCAAATAGAACTTGGTTTGATGATCCAGATAAAGAACTTGTTTTCTTTACAGACACCTATGACCGAAATGGCTCTTTTTTGACTGATAATGTAGAATATATAGTAGATGGAGAAAAGATTCAATTATCTGGATTTGTCGACGAAATTGATAATGATATTCAAGGTAATTTTAAAAACAGTGTTCGTTGAAGTTAGTGTTAGTGGAGATGTAGATTGAAGATTTGGTACTACATCATTACAGTTCATTTAGTATTATATTTAACAAATTATATATATGGATGAATCAGAATAATATTAGTTTGATTAATATGCTAACCATAATAAGCACAAAAACGGACGTTGTAACTAGCGTTATAGACATAGCAAAGATCAAACATGTTGGTTGTTTTCACACCATACCGGAAACAAAACATCGAGACTACTTATATTATGTTCCCACTCTTGAAGTATACATCATGATCCTGCCATATGATCCATTCGATGATGTTGAGATCCTGGCAATGGATGAGGTTGTAAGGTTCTTCTCCTGACCATAGAGCTTCAGTGTCCTCTCGTCTCCACCCTTGTCCTTGACATAATGATATGCTTCCAGCAGCATACCACCTGAACCACATGCAGGATCGTATATTGATTCCTTCTCCTGTGGTTTGAGGATACTACCCATTAAATGAACAACAGTTCTTGGAGTATAGAACTCTCCTGCCTTCCTATTGGTAAGGTCTGCAAATTTCTTGATTAAATATTCATAAGCCTGACCCAGCATATCAGGTTCAACATAGTTCTTGGAGAGATTCTTGCTTGAGAAATGGTCGATCAGATCAATAAGTAGTTCATCTGATAATCGATCCTTATTACTCCAGTTGACATCTCCGAAAATCTCGTATAACTTGTCCTGATTTTCCTTTTCAATCTCTCTGAAAGCATGCTGGAGTGCCTGACCAACATTGGTAGTTTTCTCTTTCACATCATCCCAATGAGCACCTTCAGGAATTATGTAATCATGCAGTTCTGGAAAAGATGCATATTCCTCGTCACCATCAGACTCATCCAATGCTTGCTTATATTCTTCATCGTAGACATCTGATATTCTCTTGAAGAATAAAAGTGGGAATATGTATGCCTTGAAATCCGATGCATCTACAGGTCCTCGCAGGATGTTTGCTGCATCCCATAGATATTGTTCAAGTTCTGAAAGAGTGATCTTTTCCATTATTGAAATGTCTCCATATTCTGTTTTGATGGCATCTAAGAAGCCCCTGAATAAATAATAAGTATGTATCAATAAAATGGTTTGAATGCTGTATGTCAGACAACTTCATAACTTTAACTTAATAAATTTAAATTTATGTTAATCGTACCTTTTCAAGGTACTTTTCAGTGTTTAATTTATCTTCTAGAAAGGTCTCCTAAGAGTGTATCTAATGTCTCTTGGAATTGTATCTCAAATATAGCATGAGAAGATAAAAGAGACAATAAAATCAACTACTTGCAACAAGCTTTTCCCATTGTTCCATGCGTTCTTTATTATGAGCATTAAGCGTAAAAGGAGTATCTGCCTTCGCATTTATCTTCATGTAATGCAACGTTCCCTTTAGAGAATCCTAGTTTTTTCCAGTCTGAATAAGAAATGCTTAGAATCTTTTTTCGTATGTCGCTTGAGTCTTGTCTCTTTGTCTCATACTGAGGGACAATGAAATCAATGTCCTTTCTTTTGTCAGTTAGATATTGAGCTAATTCTCTGGTTTTTAGGAATATGATATAACTCCACATAGTCATATTTCCTTTGTAGCTAACCCTTTTATTAAACTACAGATTTACTTATTCAGTCAGCTTCTTAGCTCCACTGGGTCTAAGCTCTCAGTCCTGATAAAGTCTGTATTATCTATCTTCTTGGACTCAATAAGGATGATGTCATATCAACAAGAAATCTGAAAGGCTCTTGAAGGTCATAGGCTAAACTGTTCTTTTATCCAGTATTCCAGTTTCCCCACCAAACTTAGCTTCAGGATGATCTACATAATCGGTTAATTATGGCAAAGCTGTTGCAAGTGAACAATAGAATTATCTTGATTAAAATAAATATATATTTTCAAATGAAGATACATTTATTAAGTCGCACAACTTCATAAATAACCGGGAATATAAAAGGTGTTGTTGAATATGAATAAAACATCAGGATGTGCTATCTGTCTAATTCTAATCATATTATGCACAGGATGTATTGAAAACAAACAAGTGCAATTGATTGATGGGGATGAATACGTGGATACACGTAATTCCCTAACGGAAGAAAAGATATCTTTAATTGATAATTTTGCTGAAGATCTAAATAATGCAGAAGAAATAGCATCCTATGTGCAGCAGATGGAAGTAATAGATTTTTATAGTCGACCTAAAGCAGGCTACATATTTGGTGAAGTCGCATTTTACAGGGATGAAGATGAATTAGAGAATTTAGAATATACGGAGTCTCTTATCCACTTTAACAGAACACCGATTCATTTTGTAGGTCTCAACAACATCGAAGAGTTTGGTGATGTAGAATACGGCAGGTCACATTTGAATGCAATCATATCTTCCGCATTCACTCCGATGTATGGTGCTGAGGATGAGCAACTTAATTGCATAATTTTTTCCAGGAATATCCTCTTAAATCATTGTTTGTCAGAGGAACACAAAGAAAGATTAGTAAGCGTCTTAAAGATAGTTGATACATGGGGACAATTCAGAGAGAGCATGATACATACTAATGTCCCAATAAACGGTTCTGACGCAAATAGGACATTTGCAATCGATAATGTTGGAGATGCAAATATAATAATGAATACTGAATGGGATCAGGATGATCTTAAACAGTATTTCGAATTTTTAGATTCATCCGGTTTTAACTCCTCTGAAGAGTTATTGTCTTTTGCACGTCAATTTACAGTTGCAAAAAAGAGCATTAATGACAATATGTCAGAAAGTACACATGTTAAGATAAACAATGCAAGAGTGTATGTAGTTGCCAATTTCCCGCAATATAGTGATGAAGGCATTCAAAAAGATGATATGCGTGCATATCTTACTCTGGATGACTACAAAGAATGAAATCTTTTGTTAGTACTCTTCCCAGAATTCTGACGTATGCACCAATTATTAACTTTCTTTTACATGAACAGAATCATTTTATCCGTTTCCAACAACATCAACAAAATTAATAACCAATATCCACATATACTTATAAAGTTGTTATAGTGTGAGGTAATGAGATGGATCATAAAAGATCAATTGTTTTTGTAGCTCTGGTTTCAATTTGTCTTTTGGTATCTGGGTGTTCTGGGCCGGAAATGACAACTGAAATTACAGCAAATAATACTTTAAGCTACAAGGATGCAAACCTTACATTGACTTTAACGCCTGAAACGGTAAATACAAGTGAACTTTCAAACCTGCAGCTCAGTTTAACAAATGAAGGAAAATACCCGATTAATGTTGATAGATTCCGTCACCAGTGTAATTACAAAATTATTTATGCTGATGGATGGGACGTTGAATATGAGTCGATGCCGATGTGTGTAGAGATAGGAGACGATTCACTTATTGAGATTATGCCCGGGGAATCGTATACAGTAAACGTAGATGATGCAGGTCATTGGCAGGGACAGTTAAGAAAAGGCAATGATTCAATATCTGTTGTGTATTATCCTACAGGTAGTAGCTATACCACTCATAAATTCTGGACTGGAAAGCTTAGATCAAACAACATAACTTACATTTCTGAAAGTGTCAAAAATGAGTCACAGGAAAACATAGAAGGCAACAAAATATTTAATGGTACGATCCAGATGGGAGACGGATATCTGGTAAATGACATTATATTCAATATTAACTATATATCAGTCGGAACAAAATATGCAACCATCGCAGTATATCAGGGTGAAGAGAGAATTGAATATATTAAAATATACAAAGGGGAAACCCGCATAGTTAATTATGAAAACAGCCCTCGTATTGCATTGAAATTAATTGATACCTTCGAGAGAGAAAATGTCGCAGGAAATTTTTCAATAACTGTTGAAAATAGCAATCTTTCGGTTAATGACGGCGGCATAGTTGAAGGTGGATTTTATGAGATGTATCTAAATGATTAAGTAAAAATGATCTCAACTTTCTTTTTTACACATTTCCCTCTTTTTTAGAATTTCATTGTCATTCCTATTGTCTTTCTTTTATTCCTTCAGTTACTTCTTTAATTAATAAAAAAATTCAAATATGAATATCTGAATATGTTGCTGAAGTAATGACTGATGAATTAGCCGGGATTGTGGTTTTATTTTTAGTAATGTGGTTAATGCCACTGACAGGTCTGATTCTCCTGAATTATGCAACAATTGAGACCAGAAAAAATGATAGTCATTACTATAGTCTTGCTATCAAATATCCTTTAATCCTTTTGTCATTAGGTTTATTATGTTTAGCAGCTGGTTTTTTTTCGCAGGAGCTATTTCAAAATGCTTACAGTTTTTACAAAATAGGTTTTTTTGTACTCATTCTTTTCACATTACTATACATTATTACTGAGTCATATTACAATTTTAAAAGCAAAAACAGGGATGAATTATCATATAATGCTACAAAAAGTAGCACACAGGATAAATCAACATCAAACCGGGAATCAGTAAAATTTGTGGCAAAATTTATAGTCAGTAAAACCAAGGAAACTTATGATTATATTTATATGTGCTTTGCGTTAATGGCTATTGTTTCTATCTATTCAATACTCGCAAATGATGTTTTATATTTTACCGCTGTACAATCCTTTGATGACTTGCTTAATCTTGACCATGCAATGATTTTTGAATTTCTGGGAAAAGTATTCCAGTTAATTATTTCTGTGGTAATCTTATTTGTATGTTTTAAGAAACGCATGAAGGAGAACACCGACAACTGACATTAAGATTTAAACGTAGTGTCCTTCTGTATAATATAAAATTATACTATTCACTATTCTTAAATACATTGAAGTTCCACATTTTTATCAATATAAGGATGTGTGGTCATATGAAGAAAATCTTATTCATAATATTGATTTGTTCATTGCTTATCAGTGGGTGTACTGAGTCTGAAAATAGCCAAAAAGTAGAGACAGGAGATCATGTTTCTGTAAATTATACAGGAACACTGGATGATGGAACTGTATTTGACACTTCCAGGGAAGAAGTTGCAATAAAAGAAGGCATTTACCAATCCGGCAGGGACTATGAACCTCTTTCTTTTACAGCAGGGGCTGGACAGGTTATTGATGGTTTTGATGATGCAGTTATAGGAATGGAACCCGGTGAGGTTAAAACCGTTACCATCCCGCCGGAAAATGCATATGGTGCTTATTGTCCGGAACTTCTGGTATCTGTGCCTGTGGAGCAATTCCATTCAGCTAATATAACTCCGATAGTTGGCCAGAAAGTGACAACTCAGAATCAGGTTGGTGTAATTGTTAATATCACTGACAGCAATGTTACCGTTGACTGTAATACCAAACTTGCAGGCGAGACCCTGACATTTACAATAGAAATGGTATCAATAGATAAAACCTGATGTTTAGGTTTTAGGATTGTAAAAAAGGAAAAGAATGAAGATCCGAAACCGGGTCTTCAAAAATATGTTTTATTGAGTTATTAACAGTAAATTTAAGCTAATTCGCCAAATGCGAACTTGCTGAGTACTTTAGTAACTTTAATTGTAACTTCGTCGCCTACCTTTGTTTCTGGTACAAAGATGACAAATCCGCTTACTCTTGCGATTCCGTCGCCTTCTCTTGCGATATCTTCAATTGTTACATCATAAGTTTCTCCAGCTTCTACCGGAGCAGTTGACTGTGTGTTGTTAAACAAATTTTTCACTTCCGTTAAATATTAGCTTAAAAAGAATACAACCATTTAGTTAAACATACGAAAAAACAGTAAATACGATTAATGTAATACCATCTAAACTTATAATTATCAAATTAGTTTAAGCCTCTATAAGCACCCTTACTTAGGGCGGATAGTATATATGCCTATTCATAGTCACAGAAATTTAAGTTCCGAATTGTCTATACTCTCATAAAATTTCCGCATTGTTGTATTCTTCAATTCTTCAAATCATGACCACAAAAACCACCATGCAAGCAATGCGATGATAGGATAAGTGATATACATTACAGGTAGGTTAAACTTTCCAATCTTCACCCATGGATAATAATTAACAAATTCCGGGTTCCATTCTGAAAAACTGACAACAGGGTTCACCAGAAACCAGGTGAAATCCTCTATAACAATACCTGTGAAGTATGCACTCACAAGTATCCCGAAAAGCCGGGTATCCCATCCATTAATGACCAGTGGCAGGGTCAGAAGCAGGGGCCACATGACAAAGAAAAGATAGAAATGATATGCTGTAAGGCTGACATGTTCACCAAACCGGATAGTCCAGCCAATCTTCCCGCGGTTGCCTGCATTTCTGCCTTCAACATACGCTTCCCAGAAAGATGTGGCTATCATAGCAGCCCATATCCATGCAAATATCAGGTAAACATTCACACTAGTATTCGCTTTTTATCGCATATATTACATTTGACAGAGAAAATCAGAATTAATTTATTCCGAGGATTAACAGGCTTGAGTAAAGGCTATCCCTTGATTTCAACAATTATTTATGAGCATAAAATCAATTAGTTTTATGGTTAAATCCCCAGAACCAAGTATAGAACCAGGTATTCATTCATCTAAAGTCACTGAGCGTATAAATGCAACAGCTCTTGAATTACTAAAGAAACATGCTAATGGTCTTCGCTGGTCAGAACTGGTCTCAATGATCATGGATTCAGATCCTGCATTTCATCCAAAAACTGTTAATGGATGTGTCTGGAAACTTGTAGAAAAATACCCTGACAGGGTTTACAAGCCATCTAAAGGGATTTTCAGATTACTGGAATATAAATAATGTTTAATACAATAGGAACAATAGCCACAAAATTTATCTAAAATCCGGACAACTAAGAGCCATTATAAGAAGATGTCAATTTTTTTGATACATATAAACACTCCTTGTGTTAAACTTTCTTATTAATAAATTCACATGCACAAGGTGAAAATTTGATACAAAACAAAAAAGAGAATCTAATCCATACTTTCATGTATGTTTGGTTTATGGCATTTGTAATGACAGGATACAACATAACAATTCATCAGGGACTATCTACGGACATACTAAAAGTAACCTGGCTGAGTTTTCCCGCTACTTTCATAGTGGCATTTACACTTGAATATTTTATTGTAGGAAAACATGGAATGAAATTGGTGTTCAAACTACAAAAACAACATCATACACCTTTTCAAAAACGAGCCATAACTGCATTGGTTTTTGTTGCCGGAATGGCAACCTTAATGTCATTATGTTTTTCAATATCAACTGTTGGTTTTTCAAAAGAACTACCTTTGACATGGGTTTACAATCTTATTATTAACGCAGTATTTGCGTATCCTTTAATAGTGTTTGTTGCAGGTCCACTTGTTGGTTTTATATTCCGGAAAATATTCCCGGAAGGTTCAATTGTTGATGTTTGAAAAACTTCATAAGCAAACTTCTTCTCATTTATTTTTTAAAAAATAATTATTTAATATGTATTATTATTAGTTTAATTGTTGAACAAGTATTATGCCATAATAATATATTGTGCAAAATTTACTTTTTTGGAAAACTATAACTAATATTGATGATATAAGGATTTTGGGGATTATTATGACAGCATCTAATTATATCCAATTGATAAAAGATGAAATGCTGAACGAAATGTCAGTAAACATTAATCAATTGTGTGGCAAATCTTCTGTTATTAAAGGACAGGATGTACTTGTAGAAAATGTGAAAATAGAAACAAGTCGTGTTGTTGATACGTACAAACATCCAATGTATAACATTTATATGAATCATCAATTGAAATACAAAGATGTTTCACTATTTGATGCAGTTTATCATGTGAGTGTACACTTTGAGAAAGAAAGATAACATAGCAGAAGGCATACCAGAAATCTTCTGGCTTAGATGGGTTAACAAATCCATTTAATAGGTTAATTACCCACTTACAGTTAGTTTTAACTTCTTATTTCACTTTCATCTTTGTTTTCTGCATAAACAGCTATCGACTATTTGTTTTGTTTAAAAAGCAATCATATTACGTTTTTTCATCTGAAAATCTATTTTTATAGTTATTCTTTGCCATAAAAAGATATTTCAATACCTTATTTATTCAAACTAGATAAAGACAGATTTTTCATAAATATAACTGCTAAATTCCTATTAATTTTGCTTAAATATTGTATATGCCTACTATTACCAGCAAAAACATTAAATTCATAGTATTTCTTTACATCATTAGTTTAAACTCGCCTAAATAGGCTTAAAGCTGGTGAAAAAAGGTTTATGGAAATAAGCACGGCTGTAAAAAAGGCAATTCGATATAGCATAGTTCAGAATATTCTGAAGCATTATCAATGCCCTGAAACCTGCGGAGCACATTGTTGCAGCCAGGGGCAGATTCACTTTTTTGAGGATGAAGTCAAAATCCTGACTCTTATGGATAAGGAAAAAGCAAAAAATATCACAAACGAAAGTTTATCTGCAGGAATCTACCAGATGAACACACCCTGCTCTTTTCTCAATAGCAGCGGCAGATGCGAAGTCTATAATAACAGGCCTACGGTTTGCGGTATGTACCCTTTCAAGGTCAACACATCCGGCACTTCGCTGGGACTGCAGCCATGTCCGATTGGATTTTTGATAATCCGGGATTTTACAGAATGGATAATTGACACTTTTTCAAGATCTGTTGTCTCAGATGAAGAAAAAAAAAGGATAAAAGAAGAATGGCAAAAGAACATAGAATTATATGAAGCAGAACTTGTAGACTTCCATTTCAAGCCGGTTTTAAAAGAGATGCAGATACCTTTTGATGAGCTTGAAATGCTTTCCATGTTCCTGTCTTCAAGAAAAACTGTGCTGTCTTTGATAGAAGATAAAAATCCTGCATAAATGTCAGAATCAATTATTGGTGAACCCTGATATGAGGTTCAAAAGTAACTTCAGCAGAGGTCATGTTTAAAAATAGGATCTCTGGTTTTAAGTTTATAATTTGTTATGGAAAATTATTAATAGTAATATGATCGCCAACAATTTATACCAATAAGTGCATATAATAAATTGGTTACAAGGAAGTAAGCTGTAAAATGAAGTACCATTCAGGATGGAATAAATCTTCTGTCCCTACCTATAAACTTCATTAACGCATGACTTTATGAAGGAAAATTCATGACAGGATAAAACCTGATCTTGTAATAAACTTCACAAATGCGTAGCCAAGAATGAAGGTAAATTCTGGACGGAATAAAATCCGATCCCGTATCAAACTTCATTACCTTGTAACCACCTTAATCTGAAAATTGCCTGCCAATTCTTTTGTTTTCGAAACCACAGTTTCCTTGTCTTATTGGAAAGTTTGTAGCCTTAAAAGATAATCCGTGATCAGGATTCAGATTTAATGGAAACACGGAAATCCCAGTTCAACTTATTTTTATTCACCGGTGAAAAATCACATCTGACCATTGCTTCCTTAAACTGCTTATTGGTGACAAAAAAGCCAGCAGGTGATTCCTCAAACAGGGTTTTGAGTGCAAAGCTTGCGTATGTCTTTTTTGTTCCTTTTTGCGGGAGAATATTCTCCATTATCCAATCGTCAATGGTTTTAATCTCACTATCACTTAGTTTGTAATCACCCATTTACTTGCTCCTTCCTTTCTAATTATAAAAGATGAAGACTTCATATAGGGTTCCTGGCTTTTTTAATGTTTGTTTATGATTTGTTGTTTTCAAGTAATGTTCTTATTAAACCTAGATGGAGTGATAAGTTTTAAATATAATCACCTCAGTAAATGCATTCCGTATATTAGCACTGTAGACATAGCTCAGAACTTAAAACAGGAGGATTTTCATGCAAAAACCAGAAACTCATATATTCGTTTGTGCAAGCACAAGACTTAACGGAATGGTAAAGGGCGTATGCGAGAACAAGAAATCACATAACCTTGTAGGAATGTTTGCCGAAGAAGTAATGGACAGAGACCTGGAAGGTGAAGTGATGGTTACTGCAACCGGATGTGTAGGTCTTTGCGAGAAGGGACCAATTGTCATGATCTACCCACAGCAGATCTGGTATGGTGAGGTTACAGCAGGTGATGTTGAGGAAATACTTGATGCAATAGAAGAAGGCGAAGTTGTAGACAGACTACTTATTTCATAAAATTAAACACAAAAACGTAAAAAGGGAAAGCGATTTGTTCAATTAATATGAATAAGTCGCTTTTATATATTCTGTAAAACTCATTCCTTTCTGGTGTCTGATTGAACAGCTTTGCGTCTATAAATAAATACAGTAACTTCTTTTATTTGGTAAAATGCATAATCATCATCTTAAATTCTATAGATTCCTGTTACCTATATTTTAATCAATTAACACTCAAATCTAAGCAGTTTGAATATATATTTTGATGCTTGCCTTATTATTTATCCATAACTTTTGATTTACTCTGTTTAAACAAGCCTGAAAGACAAAAAGTTATATGTCAGAGATACCTGTACCAAAGGTATGAAACCAGAATTCTCAAATAAGGTTCTCATCATCGGGTATGGTTCAGTTTCCCAGTGCACCCTGCCGCTTTTACTGGATAAGCTCGATGTTCCGTTAGAAAACATTACGTTAATAGACTTTGAAGACAAATCAAAATCCCTGAGGAAATACACCAATCAGGGATTAACATTTGTCCGTGAGAAGATAACCCCGGAAAACCTTAGTCAGGTTTTATCCAGACATATGGATAATGATGGCCTGATAATAGACCTTTCATGGAATATAGATGCTATTGACATCATCACCTGGTGCCATGAGCACAATGTGCTGTACGTAAACACATCAGTAGAAGTCTGGGATCCTACCGAGGATTTCCTGAACAGAAGCCTACTGGAAAAATCCCTGTATCTGCGCCAGATGAAATTGCTTGAGCTTTCCCGTGACTGGAAAGACGCACCTACTGCCGTTGTAGATCACGGTGCAAACCCGGGTCTTATCACTCACTTCGTAAAGCAGGGACTACTGGATATTGCAGAACGTACCTGTGCTGACAAAAAAGTCTCCCCCGAAGAAGCAGAAGAAATTAGACAACTTGCTGAGAAAAGAGACTTTGCTCACCTGGCTCACAAACTTGGTGTAAAAGTCATTCACTGCAGTGAACGCGACACCCAGGTTGCTAACCGGGCAAAGGAAGTCGATGAATTTGTTGGTACATGGAGCATAGAGGGACTCAGGGAAGAAGGAACAGCTCCTGTAGAAATCGCCTGGGGCACGCATGAAAATAAGATGCCACCAATGGCCCAGGTTCCTGACTTTGGTCCGCAGAATGTTATTTTCATGCCTCAGATGGGTATGAATACATGGGTAAGGTCATGGATACCTGATCAGGAGATTGTCGGTATGGTTATCCGACACGGGGAATCATACGGCCTTTCTAAATTACTGACTGTATGGGATCAGGAGAAAGCAGTATTCAGACCAACTATCCATTACGCTTACATGCCATGTCATGATACACTCTCATCTCTCTTTGAGTTGCGTGGACGTAATTATGAACTTCAGCCAAAGCTCAGGATAATGACAAATGAGATAGTATCCGGTGAAGATATACTGGGTGCCCTTCTGATGGGTCATTCTTACAATTCATGGTGGACCGGAAGTGCATTGAGTATCGATGATACAAGGTCCCTTGCTCCGGGTCAGAATGCAACCACACTACAGGTAGCTGCCGGTGTAGTAGCTGCTGTACTCTGGATGCTTGAAAATCCAAAAGAAGGAATCAGGACACCTGAGGATCTTCCACATGATTTTGTATTGAATATTGCCCTGCCATATCTTGGTAATTTTATATCAACGCCATCTGACTGGACACCACTTAAGAACCGCAAAGTGTTCTTTAAGGAAAATCCGGCAGTTGAACATGATCCGGACCCATGGCAATTTGAGAACTTCCAGTTTATTGGTTAGTTCACAGGATAAAAGTAAAAAATATATTCAAAAACAACATGGCTAAAATGGAACGGGAAATCCGTTCCAAAAAAGCTTATTGTTATTTTTACATAAGTTGAGATTATGGCAAAAAACCATTGGTAAAACTAGTGGTATCAAAAAAGTTAAACGACAGGTTAGCGATCTTTAAATCTTGTCCTGTCACCTGTATCAGGAGCTTCTGACTGTCCGGGACCTGTATCGACTCCGACGCCGGGCTGTTCACCATCTTCTCCGTTGTAATTCTCATCGCCTGAACCTGCCATGGCTATGCCACTAAATGAGGCAACAACCATAAGCAGTACCAATATCAACGTTAGTATTTTTTTCATACACACTCACCTTTTCAAATTTACAATTTATTATATTATTGCTATGTAAACAATAGATATTAGAATCTATGGACAAAACTGCATTTTGAATTTGTTCTTACTTTTAATTTTATGAAATTAATCAGAAATTGAATTTTACTCAGGCAAAATCGGAAATTGATATCTATGGTGAAAATATAATTATCATATAGTTATCCAAAAAATGCGGGTAATAATTTGGGAAGGATTTAGTATTTAAAGAGGTTTGAAAATGGATTTTGAAGAACTGACAACAGTAAGGTATTCCAGCAGAAAATATACTGATGAAAAGATAAGTGATGACACTTTGGGGCGCATTAAGGAAATGATCAGAAATAGTCCTTCTGCCGTTAATGTTCAGCCATGGAAGATCAAAATCATAGACGATGCTGAGATTAAGGAAAAACTTGCTCCGCATATATTTGGTGGAATGACGCAGGTTCCAAGCTGCTCGCATATGCTTATTTTATGCGCAAACACTGATTGGGACAGTCACATCCAGGCAAATATAGAAAGCATGAAAAAAGCTCAGGTTCCGGAACAGAACATCAAATATTACCAGATGGCAGTTGATGGCATGTTTGGTCGTGTGTCGGCCGATGAGAAACTTTCAGAATCACAAAAAAATGTGTATCTAACAGCAGCATGTGCTGTTTTTGGAGCGAAGTCACTTGGTGTGGACTCATGCATCATACAGGGGTTTGACGCTGATGCCCTCAGCAAGGTTCTGGATTTACAATCTAATCTTACACCCACGCTAATTGTAACTTTAGGTTATGCAGCAGATAAGCCTGCACCAAAAAGCAGACTCCCTGATGATAAAATATTCTTCTAACCTAACTGTGAATCGTCCTCATTTAGTTCTTTAAAAGTCAACAATAATACTGATAAAACTGATGATAGTCATTTGAATACGGAAAAGAACACGGATAACAAAAACATGTGTGAGAAAGCCAAAGAGAAAGCACCGTCCATTTCCACAACAAATTCTGTAGGAATGGATTTCATGCTTATTCCTGCCGGAGAATTTTATCTGGATCCATCTGAATTCAGCTATGATATTCCAGTTAAAGTTACTATAAAGGAATCTTTCTACCTTGGAAAATATCAGGTAACTCAAAAGCAGTGGAAAACTGTAATGGGAAATGAACCTTCCTGTTTTGAAGGTGATGACAGACCTGTTGAATGTATTACATGGAATGAAGTCCGGAATTTTATTAAAAGACTCAATGAGATGGAAAATACTGATAAATACCGTCTTCCATCTGAAATAGAATGGGAGTATGCATGCAGAGCAAAAATTGATTCTGAATATTTTTTTGGCAGCCAGGACATGGAACTTGATGAGTATGCCTGGTATTATCTGAATTCCCAAGATGGGACTCATCCTGTCGGGCAGAAAAAACCAAATCCATGGGGTCTGCATGACATGTATGGTAATGTTTGGGAATGGTGCCAGAATAGATATCATAGGAATTATGAAGAAGCTCTTGCAGAAGGTACTGCATGGGAAACAGTTGGTAGTATAGGAATAGTCCTGCGTGGTGGAGGATGGGTAAGTTATCCTGAAAAATGCCGCTCATCATGCCGAAGTAGTTTTGATTCGGATTATGGTTCTTACTCCGTAGGTTTCCGTCTTCTGATGGCATTGTGATATGCAGTTAAGTTTAAAATCTCTGGAATCTTCACTTTATTATGGAAAAAAGCACTTCAAATACAGAATTTCATAATATTGATGAATACATTGCAATGTTCCCAAAAGAGGTGCAGGATAAACTAAGAGAGATGCGTGAGTTAATACAGGAAACTGCGCCGCAAGCCGAAGAAACTATCAGTTACAAGATGCCAACATTCAGGTTAAATGGTATTCTGGTTCATTTTGCCGCCTACAAAAACCATATTGGATTTTACCCTACTCCTTCCGGAATTGAAGCTTTTAAGGATGAACTTTCAATCTACAAGCATTCTAAAGGTTCTGTCCAGTTTCCACTAGAAGAACCACTTCCATTTGATATTATCAGAAAAATTGTGGTTTTCAGAGTAAAAGAAAACAATTCAAAAAAGAATCAGTGAAATGAAATAAGGGTCATCTGATGGTCTGGATAAATCTTATAAGATTTTTCATAAGCTTTATATCCAAAAAAGTTTATTTGCATGCAAAAATATATGGAAGTGAACGCAATAAAAAAAATACCTGTTTTGCTACTATTCTTGCTGTTATCTACAATCAATTCTGCCTGCGCTGATACCGATGTTGATTACGATGCCTACAAAGAGAAGTGGGATCTGTTGTACGAAAATAAAAGCGATTGGTTATGTTTTGATTATTCAATAGATTATGCAAGAAACCATCCTGGATGGGGAATGGTAATCATGTCGCCATCACCTGCGTTCAGGTTTCAGCCCCACATGGCCAATTACATGATAGAAGGAAACACGCTTTATATTCATGAACCTCAGGCCAATCGCACATATGAGCTTGAAATAGTGAATGGATCCATGACTGTCCCTTTCTATGAAGATTTTCCCGATGATTTTTCCAGTCAATGGACACGGCCAACATATTTCCATTTCATACCCGATGAATCAGGTGTTCTCAGGACTTATTATTCACTTAACGACAATCGTGCCGAGTTCTTTGATTATGAAAATATGAGCAAAACTGATGCGTCCGTAAATACGACAATTTTGAATTCTGTGGAAGATTCAGATGTTTATCTATGTGAGAATAGCACTATAAATCAGGAACTAAAGAATAGTTCGGACATTGGAAACAAAACAGCAACTATAAATGAAGTAGACAAGAATGTTAGTGGCATTAGTAATATTGATGAAATTAGCAAATCCAAAAGTATCACTGAGAAAATTGCTTATTTTTTAAAATCCCTGTTTGGAACTTGAAAGCTGTTACTTATGATTTAACAATAGTTTTTGATTCTTTTTTGTATTATTTTCTAATTATTTTCACGCAGTGGTATGCATAGCAATGCTCATTAATTTTAAATACTATAAACTAAGTAAGAGACTTCCGTCTACAAACCCCTTCATCATAAATTCGTTAAAGAAACTAAAATCATCCGGAGTAGCTATTATGAAAATGCCTACACAAATTAAGCATGCTTTGATAGAAGCAATGATAACACAATATACTGAGGATTTTTCTTCATGCAAGATAAGTCAGGAACCTCTTACATTCCAGATAGCTGTGGGCAAAATTCTTGAGGATACGGAAGTTTTTGGGATTACAGAGTCTGATATTCAAGAAACTATATCAGTAAATCCTGGTTCTCTTACACTAACAGAAGATTCAGAATCCATACAATTTATTCCTCCGTTTACCAGAGAATGCGATTCTTACAATAAACTTTTGGATTACATGCAGGAAAGCACAAAAACCAACAGGAAGTTCGCAGTTGAATACGATCCTGCAATAAAGGAATCCCTGATATACAATTTCTTCAGCGGTAAAATTGTGCTCATGGTCCCTGAGGAAATGACAGGTCTTTCACAGTTAAGATTTGCCCTTATGGCAGGAGGAAGCAAACTTCGTGCTATAATTGATGAAACTGGCGGATGGATATATGTTTTCCCAAAACATATAATGGAAGCCATGGAATGTGGAAAAATGCCTGCCAGGGATACAAATGTAAATATGGTGATAGCAAGTTACCTTGCTGACGTTTTCCCTGATGAACAATGATAACGATAATAACAATAATATTTTAATCAGTTTGATTCAGAATAAAAAGTCCAGAGACATGATTTATCATGTCCCGGTTCCTTTTTATTTCTATATCTCAGGTTGTAAATATTCAAAAACAATATTGTTAAACCTGTCATATTGTTCAATTGAACAGACATGACCACAGTTTTCAATGATTTTAATCCGGGCATTTCCCATTTTTTCAGTGTGCCTTTGTGTGTCTTTTAAGAACAGATGATCTTCACTTCCAGATACAAAAAGAACCTGGATATTGTTGTCAAGTTCATCAAGCCATTCCAGACTTTGTTTAGTTTCAGGAATCAAATCAACCCATTTGCAAAATTCATCATAACCGAGTTTTCTGGCTTCAGCTACAAAAATGCTCCTTGACCTGCGGTGATTCTTCCTTGGAAGTATAATGTACGCAAAGAACCTGTAGAGAATCATATAGTTTATCCATTGTTTGAAGGTTATGGCAAGATAAAGCAGGAAGTTTGTTCTCAGGTTGAATTTTACAATTCCACCACCCATGATGAGAGTATCAACCTTTTCAGGATAGAGAAGAGCAAAACGCAGGCAAATCAGAGTACTAAAGGAGAAGCCCATAAAATGAGCTTTTTTCACTCCATGATATACCAATGTGCTATTGATAAGCCTGCAAACTTTATCTATATCAAGTTCATTGAATTGCGGTTTCTTGTGCATCTCAAGAACAAGCAGGTTATAATGTCCTGAAAAAAACTCAATCTGCTTTTTCCATGTCCTGGCACTGCCGCCGAATCCATGCACGAATACAAACCAATGGGCAGAGTCATTCTTAAAATGAACTTCTGCACTAAAACGTTCAGTATTTTCTTCGTCTGCCATCGGTTATTCCTTTCTTAAAAGCAAAGTACCTCAAAAATTTAGGGAAATTCTTCCGGTTGTACTCCGGCATTTCCTGGAAAAGATCAGCTGCCATTTCTTCCCATTCCTTTGCCCGTTCAAAGCTCTTACCGGCAAGCTCCTCGGCAGATTCCGGGTTTGCCAGGTGAGTTGACTTAGCACCACCAGCTTTAACCACATCGATAATTGCCTGCGGATTATCTATTAAAGGACATGGGCGGAGCGGATTATCAGAAAACGGCTGTGCCTCCCTGAATGTTGTAAAGAACTTTGACCGCAGTGCCTCCTTAAGTGAGACGTCGTATATATTAGAATCCGAATAATGGCAGAAAGCACACGGTTCCATATCACCTTTTGCGTTTATATGTGCAAAGCCAACACCAGCTCCTATGCATCCGAAGCAAAGATGACCGTTGTTCCAGAAATCAACAATCACATAATCCTGCTTTTCGCAATAATCCATGATTTTTTTGTGCACATAAGATCGTTCTTCTGCTGTGCACATAAGTGAAGTATCAGCAGTGCTTCCAACAGGAATATACTGGAAGAGCCAGCCAAACCATGCTCCCTTTGCACGCATCAGGTCAAGGAACTCATCACTTGCTATGGTCTTATAGTTCTTTGAGTGATAACATGCTGAGAATGCAAAACCGATGTTTCTTTCTCTCAGAATATCCATAGCCTTTATGGCTTTAGTGTAAACACCTTCGCCTCTTCTGAAATCAGTCTGCTCCTGAGTCCCTTCAATACTTATAAAAACATTAAGATTTCCAAGTTCAGCCATTACATCGGCAAACTCCTCATCAATAAGAGTAGCATTGGTAAAAGCACCGAATGTCATCTTATTATGTTTTCTGCAAAGCTTGATTATGTCATCTTTTCTAAGAAGAGGTTCTCCACCTGTCATCAGGCAATCCATGATTCCAAGCTCTTCCGCCTGATTCAATATATCATCAAACTTTTCATAGGAAATGTTGTGACCACTTTCATAATCTTTAGACCAGCAACCTTTGCACCTCAGGTTACAGTCACTTGTAGGGTCAATAAGAAGAACTCTTGGGATTGAGCATTTGTGCCTGAAACCGTTGTATAATTCTTTTAGTGTGATGAAATCACCCATTGTCAGATGACTTGCAACACCTTTTGCCGTAAAAAACTGTTTACTTCTGTACACGTAAGCTTTGTGATGTGGGAAAGGAGGAATTTCTTCTCTTTTCCCATTGATCATCATGTATTTCAACAGAAAACCCCGCAAACTTATTTTTTAGTCACGGATACTTTCTGTGGAATTACACCATCAAACACAAACTCGCCTTCTGAGTTGGATGACAGGCTGTTTATTTCAAGTCCCGGAACAACAGTATAGATACGTGGGAAATATTCTTCCATTGTGTTTACACTGTCTTCTTCAAGGTATTTTTCTGAAAGAGGTACAGCTCCAAGATAGAAACTTTCAGGGTCACCACTGAGTTTGTTATCTGTAACACTGATTTTTCCCTTACTGTAAATGTTAAGGGTGTCAGGTAATGGAATTGGCACATCACCGGCAACATCTGAATAAAGATCTGTCTTTAATCTGCCAATATCAGCAGTACTTGATCCTTCCATGGTTCCATCAGGCAGGACTTTTACCTGTAGGTTGTCGAACCACCAGAATCCGGGAGCAATTTCATTTAAAAGCGCTGTGGATTCTTCTGCAGTTAACGTGAATTGTTTTTCCTGGTAATCAGAAAATTCAAAGTTATAATCATTTATGGATTTCTTTTCTGCGTTCTGCTTGTACTCTTCAAGTTCTTCACCGGTCATGCCTTCAAATTCAATTTGCATTCCGGTTTTCTCAAGTGCACTTACATAATCTTCGTGGGTGTATCGCACGCCAAGATCCTTGGGTCCGAATAATGAAAAGCTTCCATATACCCAGAAAATACTACCTAATACCACCAGACCAACTGCCAATATGACAAATTTCATATTTCCTTTTTTATCGCTAATTGTATCACCAGCCACATACAAATATAATTAATCAATTATTATAATTGACAGCTCCATATATATAAACCATTATCATACCCTGATTTATAAACATAGGTTTGCATTGTCAATTGTCATGTATACTGTTCTTTCAAGCAAAGAGAAGATATTGAATAAAACAGCGACGTTTAAGCCATTGAACACAGGATAAATATAATCTTTGCTATCTGGTGTTATGCTATGAAAAAAATTTCATCACAAGTCCTAAATAGAACATTATTTCAATATCTAATTGGAGGTTGAATGACTTGTTTGCATCTATTTTCATACTTGTTCTTTGTCTTGCAGGATTTGCATTTATTCATAGTTTGCTTGCCAGCCTTCCAGTAAAACGCTTCATAAGGCGGTCTTTAGGTTCAAAAGCAGACACCCTTTATATGCCGGTGTACAATCTAATTGCAGTTATAACCATAATTCCTCTGGTCTATGTGCTTTACAAATATCCCGGTGAATTTCTTTATGTGATACCATCCCCATGGCGCTGGTTAATGGTAGCCGGACAGGTAATTGCTTTTATAGTTGGTCCGAGAGCTTTGAGGGATGCACCACACAGATTTAAGCTGCGTGCCCAGTTATCAGCACCAAATTCACCTGAAGCAGGTCACCTTGACATCCACGGAATCTATCGCTGGATAAGAGATCCTTTCCTGTTTTCAGGACTTGTTATAATGTGGTTGACACCTTTTATGACAACAAACCTTCTTGTAATTTACATCCTGACCACAGTTTACCTTGTGATAGGTTCACTTCACTGGGAAAGCAGGCTTGTAGCACAATTTGGAGATCAGTACCGTGATTATCAGAAACATGTGCACAGGATAATTCCAAGGCTTAAGCCATATTATGAAAAAGAATAATTTTATTCATTTTTCTTTTTTGAAGAAAATAAGGATAAGATGATAAAAATCTATTATGTCTTTTTTCAAGGTATTGTTACTGGAAGCTTTCTTCCATAAAATTTATACAATTTCAGTACCCTTATACAGGTGATATACATGATGCACGAAGACCGCAGCAAAATGTCCGAAAAGACTCTGAACATGAAAAGGGCTATTGATTCTTTAAGAGAGGAACTCGAAGCTATAGACTGGTATAACCAGAGAGTGGATGCATGCACCGATGAGAACCTCAAAAAAATACTCATCCACAATGCAGATGAAGAGAAAGAGCATGCAGCAATGATTCTTGAATGGATCAGACAGCACGATGATGCATTTGCACATGAGCTTAAGGATTACCTTTTCTCAGAAGAAGAAGACATAGCAAGCCTTGAAGAATAAGGCTTAATCTTTTTTTCTTTATTTTTTATCCATTACACAAGACTATATCCTAATTTTGAAAGTTCTACAAGAACAACTATTAAAGTAAAATTGCCTACCAGTAGTGGACCTATCATTTTCTTAAAAGGGAACTCCACTATTGCAAGTGCAATTGCAAGTATATCACTTGGAAGTGGTGTAAGTGAATAAAGAAATATTAAAAACATAACTATTGTATCGCCGGTTTTTTCCATATAGGATACAAAAGTGTTGACTTTGTTTTCATATCGTTTTTTAATGCATTGTTTGCTTTGTGATCCCAGGTAATAGAATAATAAATCCCCAATTGTAAGGCCTATACTTGCAAGTAACGCAACTATTATTGTATTTACACCACCAACAGCTATTGTTATTAAAGCTGTGTAGAATGTGGTTGAAGTAAAAGTAGAAACTCCGCCAACAAGTGCTATCAGGAAAATAAAAGCATAAATATTGTTAACCCCGATAAAATTTACAATATCTTCAGGTGAATAATAATGCAGAAGTACTGACCATGAAATTATGAATAGCACAATTAATATGACTGGTCTCATACTTCCATTTTCATTGCTCAATGGACAAATTTCAATTTCATCATCCTGTAAAACATCAGTAATATTTGTTTCCTGCATTTTCCCTCTTGCTTGTGATTTAGCACCTTAATGAATGTACGAAATTTTGTACTAATAATAGAAATGATAGTACTTATGAAAGACGGTGAATCCAGAGAGAACTAAATCAAAAAATAGAAGGCAACACCTCCATTTAAAATTAAATTTCACTTATTCAGTGATGTAGATATGCTGTCCAGAATAGCATACCAGAGGTTTGTGCAGATTCCTTCATCGCATCACCAGGCTGACCTGTAAGTGTTAGTTTACTTTCACCAAGCATTGATAGCACATATAAAAAAACTAATCTATGCCAGGGGAAGCTGTACGCTCAAGGAAAACTTAACAGGCATACAGACAATAGATAAAGTATGGGTGACAGGGAAAAGAATGTAGGGTTTGCCGCCTCTTTAAATATATTATTTACACTAATTGAACTTGTAGGCGGAATATTAACTAATAGTCTTGCTTTGATGGCTGATGCGTTGCATGACTTCGGTGACAGTATTGCATTGATCGTGGCTTGGTTTGCTGAAAAACAGGCAAAAAAGCCGGCAACAAACAGAATGACCTTCGGATATAGAAGATTGTCATTATTATCAGCGATATTTGTTACCATCGTTCTTATAGCAGGTTCATTGTTCATACTATCTCAGGCGGTCCCACGTCTGATGAACCCGGAAGCCGTGAATGCCGAAGGTATGATATTGGTATCAATGATCGGTATTACAATAAACATTCTTGGTTATTTGAAATTAAAACAGGGAATAAGTCAGAATGAAAAGATACTTTCATGGCACCTTATGGAAGATATTCTGGGATGGGTAGCCCTTCTTACAGGGTCTGTTATAATCAGATTATGGGATATGCCTATTGTCGATCCATTGATGACAGTTGGATTCACACTTTTTGTACTATGGGGAGTTGCTAAAAACGCAAAGGAAAGTTTTAATCTTCTTTTACAGGGGGTTCCAGAAGAAATTGACATTAACGCCGTCAAAGAATCCATACTCGTTATTGAAGGTGTAGAAACAGTACATGATATTCATATCTGGTCCATGGAAGGTGAGACAAATATTTTGACAGCACATGTTGCAGTTAAAGATAAATATCTTCATAGACCTGATGAAATCAGACTATCTATTAAAAATAAATTAAAGGAGTACCATATATATCATTCTACCCTTGAACTGGAAAGTGAAGGATATTGTTCTGAAAAAGAATGTTTTTTTGAGACCTGAAGTCAAATTAAAAGAGGAACGGAAGCCTGAAGCCTCCATTCAAAATTAAATTTTACTTATTTCATGATGATGCAGATGTTGTCCTGAATAGCAGACCATGGGTCTTTGCAGGTCAATATCCAGAGCTTCCTTGAGGACATCTTCAATTGTTTCAACAGGTACGAATTCCAGCTCAGTTTTTACATCCTCAGGCACATCCTCAAGATCACGTTCATTCTCATGTGGAAGAATTACCTTCTTTATACCTGCCCTGTGTGCTGCAAGCACTTTCTCTTTGATTCCGCCAACCGGCAGGACCGCACCACTGAGAGTGACTTCACCTGTCATGGCAAGTTTGGAATCAACCGCTTTACCGGTTATAAGAGATGTCAGTGCAGTAAGCAGTGTAACACCTGCGGATGGTCCGTCCTTGGGAGTAGCTCCAGATGGTACATGAATGTGAATATCACTTTCAGTAAAATCAAAGCTGTTTGCAGTGTTTGCAAGCCTTGACTTTACAAGACTGTGTGAGATCTGTGCTGATTCCTTCATCACATCACCAAGCTGACCTGTAAGGGTGAGTTTACCCTTACCCGGCATGAAAGTACCCTCTATAAACAGGATATCTCCTCCCACAGGGGTCCATGCGAGTCCGGTTACAACACCTGGTACATTCTCCTTACGTGCTTCATCCTGACGTATAAGTTCCTTACCAAGTATCTCTTTTAGCATGTCAACATGTACAACAAAGGGAAGTTCTGCGGTTCCTGATACGATCTTTTCAGATACGAATCTTGCAGTTCTTGCAAGCTGCTTTTTAAGACCTCGCACTCCTGCTTCCCTTGTGTAACGATCAATGATGCTTTCCAGTGCTTTATCATCGATTTGAAGCATATTCTCATCAAGACCGTGTTCTTCCAGTATATCCGGAAGCAAATGGTCCTTTGCAATTGCAAGCTTCTCATTCTTTGTATAGCCTGATATCTCAATTATCTCCATCCTGTCAAGCAATGGGCCTGGGATAGTTGAAAGTGAGTTAGCTGTTGCTATGAACAAAACCTCGGACAGGTCGTATGGAACTTCCAGGTAATGATCAGAAAAAGCATTGTTTTGCTCCGGGTCAAGGACTTCAAGCAATGCACTTGCAGGATCTCCTGAGTATGAAGATGAAAGCTTGTCTATCTCATCCAGTATGAACACAGGATTTCTGGTTCCTGCCTTTTTGATAGCCTGAAGGATTCTTCCTGGCATAGCTCCAATGTATGTCCTGCGATGTCCGCGTATCTCAGCTTCATCCTTTACACCTCCAAGACTTACACGCACATATTCCCTGCCTAGAGCATCTGCTATACTCTTACCAAGGCTGGTCTTACCTGTTCCCGGAGGACCTGTAAACAAGATTATTGAGCCCTGCTTCTCATGCTTTAGCTTCATTACAGCAAGGTGCTGGATGATTCGTTCCTTTACCTTTTCAAGGCCATTATGATTGTTCTCAAGAACCTTGCGTGCTTCGTTGATATCGATGTCCTTTTTCTCACCACTTGTCCACGGGAGAGCAAGCAAAAGGTCAAGATAATTCCTGATTATGTTAGCTTCAGGACTCTGGGGACCTGCAGATTCCAGTTTTCTAATTTCTGAAATAGCCTTCTTGTGAATCTCTTCCGGCATATCAGAATTGTCTATTCTTTCCTGATAGCCACCTTCACCTGAAATCGGGTCATCGGTTTCGTTGAGTTCTTCCTTTATCACCTTTATTTGTTCACGCAGCATGGCTTCACGATGGGTTTTGTTCATCTTTTCGCCGACTTTCTTTGCTAGTTCCATCTGTAGCTGGATGTTCTCTTTCTGCTTTACCAGTATGTAGAAGAACTTCAAGTAGCGTTCACGAATTGAAAGTGTTTCAAGCAGTGCCTGCTTTTCTTCAATATCTACAGGCAGATAAGGTGTGACATATCCCATTATCTGATCAATTGAATCCATATCATCAATGGGCTTGAGGAAATGTTCTGAGTGCTGGAAATTTTCTCCGATATTTTTAATCGTTCGCTTTATGTCGCGAAGGACAAATTCCCGCATATTCTCATCGAGATCTGCTATGTCAGGAAGCTCTTCATATGTTGCGTAGAACATTTCCTCTTTCTGATACAGGGAAGCGACTTCGACTCTTCCGGCAGATTTTGCAGATATCAGGTAACCTTCACGGGCAGGAGTTACGGATTCAATTTCAAGTAAGTTTCCTATTCTGTAAAGATCATCTTCTCTCATTTCAGTAAGCTTTGCATCTTCTTTCAGGGTCAGTCCTACTGCGTATGTTGCTTCCTGTTCATTTTCCATCTTTGAGAGCAATATCTCGCCGGCATTTCTGTCAGCCAGGAATTTGGTGTTGCTTTCAGGATAGACTACTATCTCAGAGAGTCTGATTATTATACTCTCGTTTTCTGTATTGTTTTCTTGTGTTGTCATTATAATAGTCTCAATTTCCAGCTTTTTTGGCTGCGGATAATTGTTAGTTAGTCTTTACCTAATCAATGATTTACAAAAAAAATCATTTTACTTTTTCCAGAATGTTTATTAGCATTTTTAACTCCTCCTCAGTTAATGAGTATGCCATTTTTTGAGTCAGCCGGGACAAAGCATGTTGTTCGCAGCGACATATTGTCTGTCCTTTTTCAGTCAGGCAAATATGAAAGACCCTGCCATCTTCAGGAGATCTTTTTTTATAAACACATTCCATTTGAATGAACTTATTGATCATCTCTGAAATTGTGGGCTTGGAGTTACTGGTAACTTCAGCCAGTTTACTGAATGTTATTTCTCCATACCTGTCAATTATTTTCAGGTAGCCAATCTGTTTCAGGGTAATGTCCGGTATTCCGCATCCACAAAGGATGTCAGATGAACACTCACTTTTTATTTTGAAGAGATTTTCAAAAACCAAAAATAAATGTTTTTCATTCCCTGTCATATCTCGATCCGATTATTTAGTTAGGCTTTACCTAAATATATAGTTTTGCTTTTCGATTACAATTAATTTAGAAATAAAATGCAAGGAAACATATATACACTAATAACTGAAAATAAAAATGGCGTAAACAAATGATCATAATTCAGGGGAGTAAAAAATGCCTTACGATAAATTAAGTGAATTACCTGATGGTGTAAAGGATAATTTGCCAAAACATGCTCAGGAGATATACAAAGAAGCATTTAACAATGCATGGGATCAGTATGAAGATCCGAAAGACAGAAAAGGAGATGCATCTCGTGAGGAAGTTTCTCACCGTGTTGCGTGGTCTGCTGTGAAACAAAAGTATGAAAAGAACAGCAACGGAAATTGGATAGAAAAATAAATCAAAACAAATAAGTATATTTATTTTTTGGCACGATTTCAGAATACGGTTTATCTTATAAGAGAATAAGTAATCAGTGGTACAAACCATAAAATTACAAATTTATCGCCGGGAAATCAAATGTCAGTCACTGAAAACATAACTTCTGTCCTGAATGAACTTGGAAACACAAAACTCATCTGTGTTACAAAAACCGTTGGCACTGAAAGAATTAATGAGGCTATAAAAGCAGGTGCAACTATAATCGGAGAAAACAGGGTTCAGGAGTTCGAAGAAAAAGCCGACAGTCTCCTTCCATGTGAAAAACACATGATAGGACATTTGCAGACTAATAAGGTCAAAAAGGCTGTGGAATATTTTGATGTAATCCAGTCTGTAGACTCTCTAAAAGTGGCTCAGGAAATAGATAAGAGAGCTGAAGCCATCGATAAAATTCAGGAAATATTTCTCCAGGTAAATATTGGCAACGAGCCGCAGAAACATGGCTTTAAACTTGAAGAACTAAGACCGGAAATTAATGAAATTGCATTACTCAAAAATGTCCGGGTCACAGGAATGATGTGTATTCCACCTTATGTTTCGCCAGAACATGCACGTTCTTATTTTAAAGAAATGAAAGCACTTTTTGATGAAATTAAAATAGAAACACAGGAAAAGTTCGATAACGTTGATTTAAAAGAACTTTCCATGGGAATGTCAGGTGACTACAGGGTTGCAATAGAAGAAGGAGCCACCATGGTTCGTATTGGGTCAGCTATTTTTGGTGACAGAAACTATTGAATTGTAAAAATATCATTATTTTTTCTTTTCTAATTAATTTAGCAATCTTTTTATAGAGCTACTTTATTAATCTTGTAAATAAAATTTTAATAAAATTTGATTTAAGAGTTAGTTCTTTAAGGTTGGTTAAAACGTATGCTGGAATTATTTAAAAATCCGAATGTATTTTTCAGGAATAAAATGAATGAGCCTGAAGACCTGAAAAAACCATTTTACATTATAACAGGTCTCTGGATTGCCAGATTGTTCATGCTGACTATGATTTTAATTATTTTCGCATCGAATTATTCATCAAAATCAGCAGTCGGTTTTTCTTCTATTTCTTCTGATACGTATGCGTTTCTTATAGTGATTTTGTTAATCGTTTTAATTGTTTCTTTTCTTGGAATTCTTTTTTTATGGATTACCACTGCCGGAGTATTTTATCTGTTTTCTGCTTTTTTCCGTGGAACCGGGAGCTTTAAAAGAGTACTTGAATTTACATCATATGGTTTCATCCCATATATCATAGATACAATTACCAGCCCCCTGTATTTTTGGGTAATAAGCTCGAAAATAGATTTAATTTCGATGATAGAAACTATGGATCAGACCGGGGATACCAGTGTTTTTGTAAATGAATTATTGTATGCAAACCTACCTTTAAACATATTAAGCACTCTTGTTTCTGTAGCACTGTTTATTCTGTCTTTATACATCTGGATAAACGGACTGAAAGCCGGAAGAAACCTGTCAACAAAAAGAGCAACCCTTGCAGTTGGAATTCCTGCAGTATTATATGTAATTTATAGAGGATTTATGTTCCTGCTTTATTTTATCTGAACTTAGAAACTTATGAATAAATGATATAATATGCTTTGGCATGAGCCATTTTTCTTTTCTTTTTTTTATATCTCAGTTATCAATTCAGCGTCTCTCTCGTAATAGTCATAGAGATCCTTTCCCCACTTACGCCCTTCAGGACTCATACAGATAATTTGTTTATTGCTAAATTCATTATTGCTAAAAAGTAATCTAAGTAAAAATCCATTATCTGTTATTGTAAGGGAACATACACCCATATTTTTTGAATATGAGTAGATTTTGAGATTATCAAATGAAAGAAAATACTGGCAAGTATCTGGCATTTCATTTATTAACTTATCAGCAAGCTCTTTACTATCAATTACAGAAACATTGATATTATTATCAAGTAATTGTTGTAAAACCGGAATAGTTCCCGGATGCATGAAAGTAAATACAAAGTAAACGGCCTCTGATCCAAGTGCCTCTGCAAGGTATTCTGCATTTAGCTTTTGGGCATCAACATGGTCAGGTTCTATTAGTACAAAATCCTTTATTTCCCTGATACGCTTCAGAAACTGTTCAGGGATACCATCTATATTATGAGTGGCGAAGTAGGAGTCTCCTTCATTCAGGGTTTCAAGGGTTTCCAGTAAAGGCTTTGCTTCATCTGCAAGCAGTTTACCTATTCTTGTGAGTTCATAATTGCTTCCCGAATGAAAAAGAATGTTGTGTTTTTCCATTATTTTTAGTTGAGGAAGCAATGATGTTCTTGTAGTTTTCAATTGTCCAAGAAGGAAACTAATATCTTTAGGTCCGTTATGTAGCAATACAAGCACATTTTTTCGTTTTTCCGAAGCAAAAATGACATCTAATAACGAATTTTTCACAACACTTCACCTTTTTAAATTAAGCATTAAAATATCGGATATTAAAATTATCAGATATGTGTGATAGGTTTTGAATCTTTTAAGTAATAGTCAAATAACTCTTTACCCCATAGTCTTCCCTGCGAACTCGCACAAAGAACCTGCTTATTGCTAAACTCATTACTATTTGACAGCAACCTCAAAAGAAAACCTGCATCAGTTACAGTAAGTGATGAAATATCAACATCTTTTTCATATAAATAGAATTTAACATTATCATAAGCAATATAGTGACGGAATTCATCAAGCCAACCGTCAATTAATTTGTCTACCAAATCTTGAGTGAAAATAATCTCAACATGAATATTGTTATCTGCAAGTTGTTGTAGAACCCAGGGACATCCCGGATGCATGAAAGTATAAACGAAAAAGACAGCTCTTGATGTCATTCCAACTTGAAAATATTCTGCATTCAACTCCTGGGAATTAACTATGCTTGGTTCGACAATCTGGCATCCTTGTATGTCACTAATCCTTTTCTGGAACTCTTCAGGAATACCACTAACTTTGTGTGTGGTCAGGTAACGACTGTTTGCGTCAAGAGTGTCAATAGTATTCAGGAAAGGTTTCATCTCATCAACTACAATCTTACCAATTTTAGTGAGCTCGTAACTGTCGCCTGACTGGTAAATAAGATTACTTTCCTTCAGAATTTTCATTTGCGGCAGTAATGCCGGTCGGGTAGTGTCAAGAATGGAAAGTATGACTGGCATTTCTTTTGTTTCCTCATGTAAGATCAAAAGGACTTTTTTTCGTTTTTCTGAAGCAAAAATAATATCCAGCAAGTCTTTTTTCATAAAAGCACGCTCTCTGGTAGTTTTGAATAAGGTCGTTTTGAATTATTTAGAAAAAACTCCACTGCTTTAATGAATATCATTATAAATTCCCAACCAACCAAAATAATATCAGTCTAATACCGTTCGTGTGTCCAGTGGTTCATATAAAATATATTTTAATATAGATATAATAATATTATATGCTTGTGATTCTGACAGCATCTTTCATGAAATAATCAAAAAAATCCCGGCTCCATTTGTAAGCTTCAGGGTGACAACAATATACCTGTTTGCTGCTGAATTCATTGTTAGCAAAAAGCAGCCTCAGGACAAAACAATCATCACTGATTGAAAGTGATGAAACTTTTATATCCTTATTGTAAACGTAAAATTTGACACCATTATTGCTCAATGTGTTTTGTAATTCTTCGGGATATTCATTTTTAACTTTATCAAACAATTCCCGAGAGAGTATCATGGAAATATCAATTTCCCGGACAAGATAGTATGAAAGAATTTCCAGGAAAGTAGGATGCATAAACGTGAAAACGAACATCATTGAGCTTGATTCCTTTGATTTATCAAAGAACTCCCTATTAATTTCATATGTATTTACAAGGCTTGGTTCTATAATCTTACAGTTCCTTAATTCGCTTATCCGCTCAAAAAGATAATCTGGTATTGATTCTGTATTGTGTGTACTTAAATAATCACTGTGTTTATTAAGTGATTCAATTGTATCGAGGAATGGTTTCATTTCATCAACCACAATTTTGCCAATTGTGGTCAACCCGTAAGAATCACCTGATTGATAAACAAGGGAATGTTCTTCAAGTATCCTTATCTGTGGAAGTAATGCCGGTCTGTTAGTGTCCAGTTCTTCCAGGATAACTGCCATTTCCTGAGGACCATCTTTTAACATGAGAAGTACATTCTTTCTTTTCTCAGAAGCAAAGATAACATCTATAAGTTGTTTTTTTTTCAAAATTTAACCCCCGTGAGAAAGCATCAAATACCTATCCATTTGACTAAAATTAAATTTGATTGCCAGTTAAATTTGTATTCCTTTTACTAAACATGTAGACATACTCATTCATAAGCTTTTATATTTGGACCTTATCTTCTTGCTGTTTTTTAACAGCAGAAGCTAACATATTTAGAAAGTATCTTTCGGAATAAAGTTCTAAAAGCAAGGCAGCTATTATTCAGAACAAATACTATGTTCTTTCATAGCAAATTCATTTTCTGAGATGGAAATATAAGGTTCATTCCATGGATTATAGTCTATTGTCAGAGATACAGAAGAATTGTCATCAAGAGTGCTTTTCACGTGACAGCCACACTCCTCATCAAGGAAATAAGTCTTTGCAATAAGAACTGGAGGCTTTGGTTTTTTTATCGTTTCTTCAGGGCCAAGATAAAATTCATTTTTATGTATAGATTGGTTTTGCGGGTCAAAGATTTCAACTGTAATCTTATGACCTACAGTATCCGTGTTCTTTATCTGATAAAACGGAGTGGGAGTGCCAACAATCAAAAAAGGCAATATCACATACAAGAATAAAAATGAAATTATCAGACCACCTGCAATCTTGTATGCCGTTTTCATGTTATTACCCACTTTTCAATCTATTCCAACCCATAAATTGAACTTTGTAGAAGAAATTGTCCATATACTATTTTATTCTATTTATTATACTAAAATAAATAATATAAAAAGAATCATTTTTTTGTAATTCTTTATGCTTTGTAATTATTCTATTTCAATATCATATACACTCAAAAGTGAGATTACTTCCGGAATAGAAAACTTTGTCTTTTTGAGGAAATTGTTGTTAGGGTCTATAGAATAGTTCTTTGCATTCCTGAAAGATGCATGACTCAGGTTTGCATTTCTGAAAAGACTGTTTGTGAGGTCGCAATCTTCAAAGTTTGCATTTTTAAGATTTGTGTTTACGAAATCACAATCATAAACCTGAGAGCCTTCAAACTCAGTGTTTTCCAGATCCATATCAGAAAACAAACAATACGAAAGATAGCAGTTCTCAAATCCTATACTGAATATAAAGTCATTGCATTTTGAAAAATCCAGACCTACGATTTTACAATTTGTAAATCGAACATCCTGAAGTCTGCTGTTATTCAAATCTACGTTAGATAGTTTGCAGTTCTCAAAAACACAATCAATAAATTTAGTATTTTTGAATGATTCGTCTGCAAAATCAATATCCTTGAAAGTCTCTTCCTCAAATTCCTCGTTATGGTATTCCATGATTATTAGAGGTGATAATAAGCTATAAACAATCTTCTAATTGGAAATATAAAAATATTAAAACAATCAAAAAAAGAGAATAAAATAATTCTCTTTTCCTTAATATTCAGGATTCTCAACTTTTCCCATGAAGAGTATGCATCCTGTCCGCTTATCCTCAATGAAGAACATGAAAGGATGATCAGCTTTGAATTCAAGCACCGTTGGAATTGCACCATCAGTTGCTTCAATTGCCGTTGAAGCTGCAGCTTCCGTACCCTCTTCCTGTACATCAATAAACGCCTGGTGGATTACATCATCTAGCCATAGATTATAATCCTCCGGAACTAACTGAACATTATACATACCTGAGAAATTAGCCAGGGTTCCATCAAATGCATCCACAACTCCCATGTTCCGCAATGTATCTGGCAATTCAGTTTTTACATCGATTTTGAATTTAGGTAAGTATGTATGCACAATGTACTGTGATTCCATGGACGATTTAAGTTCATTATAATCAGAAATAGTAAAAGTATCTTCAAATTCTTCTATGTTGTTTTCTTCAGGGAGAACGATGTACATACATAAATCATCACCTTTATAAGGCAGTTCTAGGATTTTTGCATTTTCAGATTCACCATAACTGAAAAATTCCTGAGTATACATCATATCCACAGGATTTTCGTTTGAGGAGGAATTATAGAAAGCTCTTTTTGCCGTATTTGCCGTATCAAATTTATTCATCCATGCACCTTTAAAATAAACAGCATTTGTAATGATTATAGCTGTATCTTCGGTAATCAGTTCTTCTGGAATCAAATCTTTGATTTTGTCGTTTGTTTTCGAAGCAACCCAATTATTGATTATTACTCTGGATTCTTCCGGTTCAGATCTGAAATCAAGATTTGTTACATTTCCACCATAGTATTCTTTTGAATTTGTTGAAAACTCTGAATTCAAAGGATACTCTTTGCGAACCCAGAGAGCATTTGCAGTACTTAAATCATAGTTATCAGTATCTGAATTGATTGTAGCCATCATATTTTTTGAAGCTTCCTCAAGAACAGGTTTACTCAATGGATAATTGAACACAGATGCTATTTGTTCCTGTGTCGTCCCTCCAGCACCACCATAACAGATCGCCATTGCAGTAAAAATGCTGTATGGGGAAAATACAAGATTCTCTTCTTTTACAATATTTGAATACATATCAAAGGCAAATGCATTGTTTGCAATTGCAATATCATATTCATCAGCCGAACTTGCATACATTGTTGAATCTTCATCTACAGCATTTGTTTCAGAAACCGGGTCATTATTTTCTATGCAGCCAATACATAGGAAAAGAAGACTAAATATCACTGCACATGTAATTTTTGTATTAATCATAAATTATGATAGATGTTGTTGCACATATAACTTACGAATGATAAAACCAGAGGAATTAGAATACCATCAATCCGACAATAAATGATACCAGATTACATGTAAATGACAGAATCAAAGCTCTTTGAACTGTCACTTTCAGAACAAAATAATAAATCACGGCTTCTACCAAAAAGACTGAGATTTCACCGATTAAAGCCAGATCCTGGTATGAATCTATGAATTGTGGCAACAGAAACCACAAATAAGGAATTGTTGAAAAGGAAGAAAAAATACCCGCAAACAAAAGAAGGGAATTGCTGAGATCATCAATTTTGAAATAAAATCTGATTAGCAGGAAAAGAACAGATGTCTCTATAATTATTGTCAGAAAAAGTGAAAACAGAAACAAGTACTCGTAGATCATATATATGAGACCGATAGTTGATCTTTATTAATTCAGCAATCATTTCCAAATAGTTTTCTGATGAAGCACAATATTGAATCTTTAAGAGTCACTCTGGTTTCTGACGGTACAACAACTTCAGTCTCATTCACTTCGTTTTCTTCCTGCAATCCAGAACTATTATCATCTGAATTGGTTTTTTGAATTTTTGTTTTTGATTCATTAATAACCAACCTCAATTCAGGTATTTCAGGCTTATCAAATGTTTCATTTTTATAAACAGTTGAACCATGGAAAGATACTCTTCTTTCTTCATAGAGTATAAGTGCAGTGTCATTAAACCCTGCTACAGAATAGTATCTTTCCTCTTTTGTAAGAGGATTGGTATCACTGGTGACATCAAAATTCATATTAAAATCAAAAGTATAAGGCAATATATTTGTGTCTGACTCAAAATCAATTTCATCTAATCCTATGCTGTCAAAATATTCTTTCTCAATAGCATAAACCGTAAGTGTATTAGCTTTATAGCATTCTGTCAGGCAGTCACTGGAATTGATTAGATATGGATTTTCACAATGAACTAATGGTCCGGTTACGTAACCAACAAAAACAACATCAGGATAATCATTAAGATTAGTGATACTTACACATCTACTGTAACCTTTAGTTCCTGGAAACAGGACATCAGCATTTGAAGTTGGTATAAGAGTTAATAATAAAATTATTGATATCATTAAACAGTTTTGAAGCTTCATATTCCCCTCACTTCCATCAATATAAGGTACCTAACATTTTATAAGTATTTTGATTAAATTTTATATTTTATATGGTGTTATTTTATTTAAGCATAAAAACTACGTACTTTTATAAGAACGCCTAAATACTACTGCCTCGAAATAATACATATAGGGAAATGTGGAGTGAAATTATGAAAAGTAAATTAATTCTTGTACTTGTTTTTGTGTCCATTATTTTAATTGGCGTACCTGTGACATCGGCTAAATCCAGTTATTTGTATTCTTTTAATCAGCGTTACGATACGGCAGATACGGTGCTTGATACATGTGATGTGTGTCATTCCGGGCCTAATGGAGGTTCTCTTGACTCATATGGCAGGGCATATTCCCACACCAGAAATTATGGAGGAATTGAAGATCAGGATTCTGATGGTGACGGATTTACAAATCTTGAGGAGATTAATGCTTTAACGTTCCCTGGGGATTCCAGTGATCATCCTCAGGTTGAACCTGTGATTGTGCAAAATTCAACTGAAGAAAGCACAGAACCTGTAGTTAATGAAACGACAACAATACCCATAGAGGAAAGTTCAATAAACGAAACTCAGGAAAACGCAACATCTGATATCGAAAATGAAAATACTACAGAAACTTCCCAAACCACTGAAGGTGACCGGCAAACTCCAGGATTTGAAGTAGTAATTTCAGTTTTCACAATAATAGCAGCATTCTATTTTAGAAAATAATACTTCGTCCTGGAAAATTATAAAACGAGTGCCTGAAATACTATATACAAAAATAATGGAGTTTATGTATGAAATATAAATTAGTTCTGGGATTGGTTTTACTGACAATTCTTCTGGGTTCTTTTACGACATCTTCTTTAGCACGACCAAATTACATGGCATCATTTTTAGAGCAATATGATGTCCGTGATACACGACTTGCAACCTGCGATATGTGTCATATAAATCCTAATGGAGGAGGTGCTCGTGATAGTTATGGCCTGGCTTATGCAGAAAATGGAAAAGATTTCCTTGCCATTGAAGAGCTAGATTCAGACAATGACGGTTTTACAAACATTGAAGAAATTAATGCACTCACATTTCCAGGTGACTCGGATGATTATCCCGAGATAATAGAAGTTACTGAAACAGAGGGAGCTGAAGCTGCTAACTCATCAGCTGATGAGGAAAGTGAAACAGATACAACTGCAAATACTGAAACTGCAACAGAAACAAGCAGCGAATCCGATGTTGAAGATTCAGCAACGGAAGTGCAATCACCGGGATTTGGAATAATACTTGTTGTTTTTGGAATGATGGCTGCTATCTACATAAAAAGGTAAAAACATGGGTGAAGAAAAAAAACCTGTCATCAAAGTATCAAAAGATGGGCCTTTTATTGTAAAAGATCTTAAAACCATTAGGAATTCAAAGGGCGTGTTCATAGAAACAAGTCCATTCATGGCACTTTGCAGATGTGGAGATACTGAGAATAAACCATTTTGTGATGGAGCACATCTGCATAATGATTTTTCCGGGAAGAAAGAAACAGGCAAATATCCTGATAAAATCGAGTCTTTTGAAGGAAAAGAAATAATAATCCATGACAACAGGGCAGTTTGCTCCCACATAGGACATTGCATCCTGAAACTACCAGGAGTTTTCAGGAAGGGTGAAAAACCATGGATTGATCCTGATGCTTCTGATCCGGAAGAGATTGCCAGAGTCATAAGGACTTGTCCTTCAGGAGCTTTAAGCTACACATTTAAAGGTCTGTTGCATAAGGATTATCCGCATGACCCGGAAATATTTATGGTAAAAAATGGTCCCTATCATGCAATTGGTGGAATAGAACTTGAAGACAAAGAAGGGGCCAGACCGGAAACTTTAGATCATTATGCACTTTGCAGGTGTGGTAAATCTAAAAACAAACCTTTTTGCGATGGAGCGCACATTGAAACTGAGTTCAAGGACAGGATAAATTAACTCCTGTCTTATTCCTGAATCCTCATTTTCTTTGAACTATTTTTATCTTAGAACTGCTTTTAATTTGCAATACTAGAAATCAGAATATTGACTTGAATTTTGAGACCATATTATCAGAAATTATGTGAACCTCTATGGAAAGCACTATTCCTCCAATACTTGCTATCATCAGGCTTGAAGGTATAAGCTCATAATCAATTCCAATAAGCAGGAAAACTGCAGCAACTATAACAAGCAGGTTTAATACGATAGACAAAGGCCCGATAACAGGATGGTGAGAAAGACCCCTGTGCTTGAATAACTCCTTGTATGGCCACCAGAGTATCCTGAGGACGCCCCATCTTTTGTAGGGTTTACTGCTGATATCAAGATCAGGACTCAGAAATAAGGTGGCAAAAATATAGGCTATTGAAAAAGCGGCTATTGTATAGTTATCCAGATAGGTAACTACAGGATTTATTTCTTCCCTGAAAGCATAGTAGAATCCAATAAGTACTATGGTCAGAACTGCTGCATTTATAGCGTCATGTGTTTTTCCGTCCGGAATTTGTTTCATCCCCTGAGTTTGCGCTCACAAAAGGTATTGACCGGATGATATATAATCTTCTTCCATTTATATTGAAATTCAGGAGGTTATATGTTGAGGTTTACAGACAAGGTAATAAAAGCATTAGTGGTTCTTGCCATAATTTCAATGGCAATTTCAGTTTCTGCCTGCATGGACAAAGATCTGAGCCGGGAAAATGATGCGGATAAAATAGTAACTAATGCAGAAAGCATATCCAATGTAACATGGGAGTGGACAGGTACAATTGAAGAAGATGCAAAAACACCGTTAGTTGTTCCTGACCCAAAGAAATACACTATCGAATTCATGGAAGAGGGTACATATTACATTCTTGCTGACTGCAACACAGGAAGCGGAACTTATGTACTTGAAAATAATCAGATGACATTAAATCCCGGACCAATGACACTTATGGCATGCGGGGAAGATTCTATTGACAACAAATATCTTGCATATCTTGGAAATGTAGATTCTGTTGTGCTTGAGGGAGAACAATTGAAACTCTACCTGAAGGACAGTGATGACAGAATGCTCTTTTCATTGCAGTATTGAATATTAAATATAGATAGAATCTATATTGAACATGGTTTGAACATTGAAATCAGTGCACAAAATATAATGCTGTTAATGAACATTTTAGCATCAAATGGATGAAGAGAAATTTAATGAACTGAAAACATGGTTTTATAATTATGTCGGCTCATTTTACACAGATGATAGTTTCATTCAGTTGAATGTGATACTAAAAGAAGAGCACAGTATCAGGGTTTGTGATAATGCAGCCCTGATAGCCGCTTCTGAAAAACTTGACGATAGTGACTATTTTCTTGCAAAAACAATTGCGCTTCTCCACGATATTGGACGTTTTAAGCAGATAAGCAAATACAGGACTTTTAAAGATAGTGATTCTGAAAACCATGCTGTCTTAGGTGTTAAGGTTCTAAAATCTGAAGGCATACTTTCAAACCTGCCAGCCACTGAGCAAAAAATAATCCTGCTTGCCGTTGTTAATCACAACAGGTTCCGGATAAAAGGCAATCTGGATGAACGGACTCTTCTTCATGCTAAACTCATAAGAGATGCAGACAAACTGGACATATTTAAAGTACTGCTGGAACACCATAATCAAAAGGATGAAATACCAAATCCTGCTCTGGAACTGGGGTTGCCTGACAAAGCGGAGTATTCCACTGTAATTGTGAAAGAGCTTCTGCAAAACAAGGTAGCAAGCGTCAGTCACGTAAAAACCTGCAACGATATGAACCTTACACGGCTAGCCTGGCTGTTTGATCTTAATTTCAGGGAAACATTTAGTCTTGTGAAGAAACATGGGTTTATTGACAAACTAATATCCACATTGCCACAAAATGCTGAAATAGAAGCCTTACGAACTCACCTGAATGAATATATGGATTAAATGCTAATAATCATAAATCAGGCAATCTAACTACTACTTATTCTACTACTGACTCCGTATTTTTATTATTTTGTCAATCAGGAAAACTTTATTTAATAATAAATAAATCATAATTGATAATTATATAGATATATGGAATACCGAGGACATGTCCGATTTAAACAGATATAAAAAAATAATTTCTGATCTTCCAATTGGTATTATTTGTTCTGATCTCAAAGGGAATATCACATATATAAACAGATTTCTGAGAGAAAAACAATGGTTTCCATATGAGAATCTAAAAGTGCAAAATAACATATTCTCATTATTGCCGGATTCCCTTGTTGAATCCGGACTTAAATCCATACTTGAAAAAATTCTCACTCACAATTCTGAAAACAATTCTGAAACTGACCAGATTATCAGGCATATCACAAATAACGGCAGTGATGTTACTCTCAGGATCAGAACAAAAACAGAGACAGATGACAATAAAAATGTCACAGGTTATGTTTTTCTTATTGAGGAGATTTTGACTGAAACTGAAATCAATAACCAGTTTCAACGGAAAATGGTTGAAGAGCTGATTGAAAAAACATATTTGAAATTTAAAGATATGTCTGTGGCAGAGATCGATGACAATATTCTGGAATCATTGCCACCCATCGGAAACATAACTGATTCAGACATAATATGCATCTTCCAGTTTGCACCCAGAGGACAATTATTTTGTGAGCATAGCTGGCATAGAAATTCAACTGACATAGTAAAAGAAGAAAAGCTTAAACAGTTTGTAATGGCAAATCCGGGTTGCTTTTCTATTTCAGACAAAAAACTGTTTTTCCTTACTCATAATGACTTGAAAAAATTAAACTGTGACTCAAAACAAGCATCTGATTTTTTCAATGAAGATAACAAACGTTCACTAATAATTGTGCCCATATACGGGCACAGAGCAAAGATAGGTTTCATCTGTCTGAGCTCTTCGTTTGAACCTGAGAATACTGAACCGGAACTTCTTCGTCTTTTTAACTATCTCGGGGAGATCTTTGTCAACGCTTTTGAACATCGCAATACCGATAAACTCCTGTTAAAAAGCGAAGAAAAGTATCACAGGATATTCAACGAAATACATGATATTTATTATGAAGCGGATCTTGGAGGAATTGTACTTACAATCAGTCCTTCTGTCCAGCATTATCTTGGATATACGGACAAAGAGTTACTGGGTCGTTCTATTCAAATTCTATACAAAAATCCTCATGACAGGAATAATTTTCTTCGTGAAATCGTAAAGAATGGTTTTGTATCCCATTATGAGATTACGCTTGCAAATAAGAATGGCAATACAGTTTATGTTTCAGTAAATGCACATCTTGTTTATGAAAATGGTATTCCTTCAATGGTAGCAGGAATGATAAGAGATGTTACTGAGCTTAAAAAAGCACACATGGAATTGAAAGAACAGAAAAAACTGCTTGCCAGTACATTTGAATCAATTCCTGATCTCCTTGCTGTAGTAGACAGGAATCACCAGATCGTCCTGAGTAATTGGAAAGGGCATGAATATTTCATAAATGAAGATATGAGTTCCGAAAGTATTTGTTACAAATCTTTCCTGAAAAAGGATAAACAGTGTGATCCTTGTTTGCCATTTGATGTATTTGATTCAGGAGAAATACTGACATATCAGATTCATAATGAAATTGATAGTACGTTCCGTGAGATACGTGTGATACCTATTTTTGACAATAAAGGAAAAGTATCAAAAATACTTGAACACGTAAGGGATATTACTGAACAGAAAAAAGCTGAAATTCAGCTCATGGATGCAAAATTAATTGCAGAAACTGCCAGTAAGTCTAAAAGTGAGTTCATTGCAAACATGAGCCATGAACTGCGTACACCTCTGAATTCAATAATAGGTTTTTCCGATTTTCTGCTTGAAGGTGCATTTGGAGAGCTTAACGATAAACAGGAAAAATACCTTTCAAATATATCCAATAGTGGCAAGCATCTTTTAATGATAATAAATGATATTCTGGATCTTTCAAAAATAGAAGCCGGTGAAATGGAACTCAGGCCTGAGTGCTTTAATTTTAATGAAGCTGTAGATGAAGTTACTACGATAATGGATTCCCAGGCCCAGAGGAAAAATATCACGCTGACAAACAATGTAACCGGTGTCCTTTCTGTTAATGGTGACCGTGCAAAGATAAAACAGATTCTTTATAACCTGCTGAGCAATGCTGTCAAATTTACACCTGTTGGTGGCCTTGTTGATATCAATGCAAATATAAACAACGAAGCAAACGATAAAATTCTGACAATAACCGTTTGCGATACGGGAATCGGCATTTCAGAGGAAAATAAGGATATATTGTTCCATCCTTTCAAGCAGATAGATTCATTCTACAGCAGGCAGCATGAAGGAACAGGCCTTGGACTTGCTCTTGTCAGTAAGTTTGTAGAAATGCACAATGGTAATATCGATGTAGACAGTAAACCCGGTAAAGGGAGTTGTTTTACAGTAAATATACCGGTAAAAAAGAATATACCTGAATAAAACTAATTCTAAATCACATACTATTCCATACAGGAAAGTATACGTAACCGGTAAAATACAACTATTTTCTGAGGATAGACAGATGATTCACATCAAGGAAGAGACCAGGCTTTTGGGTGTGATTCTGACTAAAATTACAATTATACTTATAATTATTTTAATTTTAAGTTCATCCGGATGTACAGATATTCAGGCACAGGAAGTATCAGAACAAAGTACAGAGCAAAATACCAGCTCAGATAAGACTCCTGAAGTCCTTGGTTCCGAGCCTGATAATTACATCCAGACTGTCAAGAAAACAGGAGTACTGGAAATTGATAATGGATACTCACTGAAAGTTCTGGATATCAGCAAGCAAGACAAAGATGTACGTTTGTCTTTTAGAAAAGATGGGAATGAATATACTACCGGCACACTGTTTGAAAACAAAACGTACAGCATAAAGGACACAAACGGAGAAAATATCATTTACACTATCAGGATAGACAGAATATCTGACAGCAGTTTTTCTGTTAATATCAGTTACGAAATCTATCCTGCAATATTCCTTGAGACCGGAATATATGAAGGTGAAATTACACACACCGATGTAAAGATTAACAGCAACAGCATAACACGTTCATATCGCTGGAAATATGACAATACGGATTTCTCAGTTGAATATGAATATGATACTGATGCATATGATGCATATTCCCGTAGAAGCCGTAACAGGGATTTCAGTCATTTTGTAAATGACCCTTTTGACGATGAACTCATATCCATGATTACAGAACAAATGGCTGGGCTTGCACAAGCAAATGGCTACAGCAGAGACGAAATTCCATATATTGTAATGGCTTTTGTGCAATCTCTTCCTTATGTAAGTGACAGTGCTTCAGCAGGATACGATGAATATCCACGTTTTCCCTTTGAAACTCTTTACCATGGTGGAGGAGACTGTGAGGACTCATCCATTCTACTGGCAGCTCTGCTTTATGATATGGGATACGGGGTGGCACTGGTTGAATTCCCCGGACACATGGGCGTGGGAGTTAAAGGTGCAGAGGCTCTTGAAGGCAGCTACTTTGATTATTCAGGAGTACGCTACTATTATCTTGAAACGACAAATTCCGGATGGGAAGTAGGTGTGATACCTGAGGAATATGCCGACCTTGAAGCTTCAGTAAAACCGGTTCTTAACTCATACCCGCAACTTCTGGTCAAATTTACTGGCAATGCAAGGGGAAATAATTATGTCACTTATGCTGATCTTGAAATCGAAGTAACGAATATTGGTTCTGATGTTGCTCATGATCTAGTAATTTATACCAGCCTGGAAACTACGACTCAAAATATGGTATGGGATGATCTCCAGACAGAGACACATGAGGATCTGGATGTTGATGAGACTGTGACCTATACAATATCAAATCTTAAAGTTCCTGCCGGTGAAACCTACCGTGTTGGAATTTGGGCATGGGGCTCAAATTCTGAAAACGAATATGTTTACAGTGACTGGGCAACAGCCTGAGATTCCAAGCTAAAAAGAAAAGTAAAAAATGAAGAAAAGAAGGACTGTGCCCTCTTCTATCAGATAACGTATGCTTTCAAAGGTGGTAAGCCGTTAAAAGCAATGGAACTATAACTCTGTGTATAAGCTCCGGTGGTGAATATGTAAAGTCTTTCATTCTCATGGAGACTTTCAGGGAAAACATATTTGTGATCTTCGTAGAGAATATCCATGCTGTCACATGTAGGACCCGCAAGAATTACTTCTTCTTCACATCCCTTACTTTCTGAGTATATAGGGTATTTTATGCATTCATCAAGTGTTTCAATTAATCCGCCAAACTTTCCTATGTCCAGATATACCCAATGGTACTGGTTCAGTTTTGCTTTCTTTGAAATCATTATGATTTCTGTTACAATAACACCTGCGTCAGCGACCAGGGATCTGCCAGGCTCTATTATAATCTCCGGATGTTCCTCACCAAAATCTTCCTGTATAAATCGAAGTATTTCATGTGCATAGGTTTCAAGTTCGTTAGCTGGGGACATATATTTTGCAGGAAAACCGCCACCCAGGTTTATCATTTTAAGCTTAATACCCTGAAGTGACACAGCTTCAAAGAGGTATTTACATTTTGAAAGAGCGTTGTCCCATTGTCCGATATCACGTTGCTGTGAACCTACGTGAAAAGAAAGACCATATGGTTCAAGTCCATTTTCATGTGCTTCAAGTATAAGCTCATAAATAACATCAGGGTGAGCTCCGAATTTTCTTGATAATGGCCAGTCTGCACCATCGCTTTCAGTAAGCAGACGGAAGAATACACGTGATCCGGGAGCATTTTTGATTATCTTATGAAGGTCACTCTGTGAATCTGTTGCAAACATCCTGATGCCTTTCTGATATGCATATGCAATATCTTTTTCCTTTTTTATTGTGTTACCATAACTGATCCTTTCCGGTGCAACACCAAGCCTGAGAAGCTGATCAATCTCATAAACAGTTGCAGCATCGAAGTTGGATCCTTTATCCCTTAGGACTGAAATAATCTCATCCATAGGATTTGCCTTTACTGCATAATGTATTTTAACATAAGGCATATTCCTTACAAGTTCATCATACATTTTTTCAACTTTAGACAGGTCTACAACAAGAAATGGAGTCTCCTTATCTTCAGAAAACTCTTTAACCTTTTTAAAGTCGGCCTCTGATGTGAATTCACTCAGAGGAAATTCATATTGCACTTTTCTCATATCTACTCCTTTTAAGTTTCTAAATAAGTATTATTTAAGAATATTATAGCTAAATAACAGTTTAAAATCTGTATATTAAATAAATACTTGATAAATCATCCCTATTAGTATTTTAAATATTTAAAACTAATTCTTCATTGTTTTTAATGCAAAAAAATCTAAAAAAACAAGAACATAGCAAGTTAGCTACATATTTAGTAAAAAAAACATCTAATGCATTTACGATATGAATGTAACATAATTAAACGCAGTGGAAATAAGGTTTCATACCTGATTAACAGGGATGGTAAAAAAGAACTCACTACCTTCCCCTATCGTACTTTCAACCCATATATTTCCGCCATGCATTTTCACAAATTTTTCAATTATAGCAAGACCAAGACCACTGCCCCGGTATTTGCGTGTTGAAGAACCATCAACCTGGTAAAATGGCTCGAATATCCTTTTAACGTCATCTTCCGCAATACCAATGCCGGAATCACTTACTGATATCAGTATTGTATTTTCGTCCTGCAAGTCAATTTTTATATTTACAGATCCATTTTTAGGAGTAAATTTCAATGCATTATCAATCAAATTATAAAGAATCTCTTTTACCTTGATCCTGTCAGCTACAACATCAAGTTTATCCGTATTTGATATTAATTCAAGTGAAACTCCTTTCCTTTCGGACAATATGAACATCATAGAATAAACATCCTGGACAACTCGTACAATATCAAATCTAGTAAGTTTAAGTTCCATTTCACCAAATTCAATTTGCGAAAGATCAAGAATATTATTAATCAAATTAAGAAGAAGGTTTCCACTCTGATAAATGGTCTTCAGATATTTTGTCTGTTTGTCATTCAGATCACCGGAAACACCTTCCAGAAGCAGGTCAGAAAACCCAATGATAGAACTAAGAGGGGTTTTAAGTTCATGACTGGTATTTGCCAGAAATTCAGTCTTACTGCGGTTGGCATTATCCGACATTAGTTTTGCTTTTAGTATCTCTTCTTCGGCTCTTTTTCTTTCGGTTATGTCACGGAAAAAGAAAAGGGCTCCGTTTTTACCTTCATAATTAAGAGGAACTGCCGAGACTTCTGCAACAAAAGAACTTCCATCCATACGCAGACATATCTCTTCCATTATAGGAGCTGCTTGCTTTTTAGAATCAAGGGTGCTTATTCTTTCCTTTACCTGTGAACGTGAATCAGCATGGAATTGCTCAACAACAAAATTTCCTATCAATTGTTCTGGAGAGTCAGCACCAAACAATTCCAGAGCTGCCGGATTCAGATATGCGAATTTGTTGTCTGTCTGGACAAAAATAGCTTCAGGAGCATGTTCTACAAGCAGACGGAAGCGGGCTTCACTTTCCTGCAAAGCTCTTTGTGCTTCCCGTTCTTCAGTCTGGTCACGGAAAACAAGAACTACACCGGATATATCACCAGAAGCATTTTTTATTGGGGAACCGCTGTCTGCAATGGGGATTTCATTTCCTTTTCTGGAAATAAGAAGAGTGTGATTTGCCAGCCCAACGATTTTTCCTTCCCTGAGAACCTTTCTGACAGGAATTTCAACTTCGCTTCTGCTATCCTCATTTATGATCGGAAATATATCTTCAAGCACTTTTCCTTTTGCTTCAGACTCAGACCAACCCGTCAATTCTTCAGCTATTGTATTCATCTGCTGAAGACAACCGTTGGTATCGGTTGTTATTACTCCGTCACCTATACTGTAAAGGGTGGTCCTGAAAATCTCTTCACTCTCTTTTACACGTTCTTCCATTAGTTTTCGCTGTGTAATATCAGTAATGAAACCTTCCAGTGCAATTACATTGCCCTGTTCATCAGCTACACCTTTCCCCTGTTCCCACACCCACTTTAGTTTTCCGGAAGCAGTTTTGATCCTGTATTCATCCCTGAAGAATTCTCCATTTGTCAGGATTCTCTGCCACTTTTCCCAGAGATAATCCCTGTATTCAGGCTCTATAAGGTCATTGAACGATATTTTTCGGTTGTTAATAAGGTCTTCTGCATGGTATCCTGTAAGTTCAAAACAGCCTTGGGAAATAAAACGCATTGTCCAATCTCTGTCAAGTTCACAACGGTAAGCAATACCCGGTAAGTTTGAAAGGAGAACAGATTTACTTCTTTCACTTTCCCTTAGATCATTCTCCAATCTTACACGATCACTTATGTCCCTTACAAAACAGAAAAGGCCATGGGACTCACTGCTTGTATAAATGGCACTGATTTCAACACTAATTATTTTTCCGTCTTTTCTGCGATGATGGGTTTCAAACAGGTCCTTGCCGGATAGAATCGTTTTGTCAATATGGTACGTTATTTCTTTTTTATCCATATCTGCTTCAATGTCAGACACACTCATTTCCAGTAGTTCATAGTACGAATAACCAGACATTTCACAATATTTTCTGTTTACATCAAGTATGCTGCCTTCCCTGTCTAAATACATAAAGCCATCAACAGACATTTCGGTAATAGTACGATATCGTTGGGCGTACTTTTTATCTTCATCTGTTTTCCAGCGTTCATTGTCCTTTTTTGAAATACAGAATTGAATAGAAGTAGCTAATTGTTCATCAGATGCAGGCCATACAATACAGGATGAAAATGATAATGATCTGAGCTTCGTTATTAGCTGATTATTTACATTTGAGATTACAGCAAGAACAGGAATTGTAGATAATTCACTTATAAGTTCAAGTTGAACGAGTGTTTTTCCAAACTCTGTATTTATTTTTAAAATAAGAAGGTCATAGTCAGTTTCAAAAGAAGATTTAAGATGCTCTTGCAGGCTGTTAGTGCTGATCTTTGCCTCGCAAACCACATGTCCCATAGACTGTAGTTTTTCTGATAGCTCTGCCGTATCAGAACCTTCTTCAAAAAGCACCAATATTTTACTCATCACACCATCTTTAGAATATTATTATTATTAAAAATGGGAAATAAATTATATAAATACTTGGTGGGTACAGCTTTCCATTTGATGATAAACAAAACTTATTTATTGATTTGTTCTTTTTCAAATGGAAATGATGCCAGCTCGAAAGTAGTGTTTACAAGAATCTGCTGACTTAATGGAGTTGTAAGTAAAACACCGGTTATGTAGATAACTAAATTGAAGGCAACAGGCCATCCCAGAAATAAACCTGCATAATACGGAAGTACTCCTACAAGAGCCACAAAACCTACTATCAGACTTATTATAACACTTGCTATAATGTTTGACTTTACAATTGCAGCACTTTCTGACAAAGCATCTGTTATGTCATATCCTTTGATTACATATAGTGGCAGCATATAAAGCATGAAAAATACCGGAATAAGGGCAATACAGAGAACTGCAAGATAGAGTATAGCCACTATTGCCAGAATTACTGATTCGGGTATGGAGGAACTGGAAGAACCCAGTGTAAACATAAGTCCAAATGAAAGTATTCCGACAAAAAATAGCAATATCATTGCCACTATTGAAATTAGAACAGCAATTATCATCACAAAAAGCATGTATTTCCAGCTACGGACAAAATTACCGTTCCTGAATCCATCCAGAATATCCATTCCTTTTACCACTTCATTTCTTGTGCCTTTTGCAAGCATCATGACAAAACCATAAAGCAACGGTGGAGCAGTTACAAATAATATTGAGCCAACGCTAAGAATCACCGTTGCGATTGCATAGGAAACAAAGTTTCTTAGAACAGTTTTTATTGAAGTGCCTAAAAGATTACCATATTCCATTTGATCACTTTTCTTTCATTTTTTTAACACAAGAATAATTAATTGATAAATGATATTCTATTAAAAGTTATGTCACTGTTTCATGCAGTAAACCCAAAATAAAATACAAAAATATTTGAAGTATAAATATCCTGAATTAATAAGAGGTTCTTGATTTTGAATTTGTTAATTGCAGCATCGGGTTTACTTTTAATTGTATTGTGCATTCTTCATGTTGTATTTGGCGAAAAAAACTACTTCAACACTAAAGAAAAAAGAAGTATTGCCGGATATGTTCCTTACCATCAGATCTCAGCTGTAATGTTTCTTGAAGGCGCAGGAATGATCTATTCCGCCTTTTATTTCAACATACAACTCTCAGTTTTCATCCTGGTTTTAATTCTTGCCAGCCTGACAGTTTTTGTGCTAATATGCATAAAAGAAAAAGAAGAAGAAACGATAAAAGCTTCCGTTCCTCAATTCATTCTTTTTGGAATTGTTCTCCTTCTTATTGTTCTTGGTATATATCAAGAACTTTCCATTAATCAATAATTACTCAATAATATAAGTGACCTGTACAGACATTGAAACAGTTGATTCGCCCGGACTTATCGGAGTTGACGCTTCCTCTGCCACAGGCATTTCCTGTGCTGTACTATAAATAGTAGAGATGCCACTATTATCATTTACAGATGATGTTTTTACACCTGTAATCTTTACATTCAGACTGCTTGCAAGCATATCTGCTTTTAAGCGCGAATCAGTTACAGCTTCTGAAATAAGCTCATCACGAAGTTCTTTCTGCATTGTGTCTGACACGGAGAATGACAGACTGCCTATCTGGTTAGCTCCGGCTGCAGCAGACCTGTCAATTATCTCATTGATCATGTCAAGTTTTTTAGTGGTTATATCCACACTATTTGAGGCCGAGTACCCGGTTATGGTTCTTCCTCCGGTATAATTGTATACCGGCGATACTGAAACATAAGATGTCTGCATTTCCCTATCCTCTAAACCCAGAGCCTTTAATTCATTTACTATTGAATTCATTATTACAGCATTTTCACTGCTTGAACCGTTTGCTGTTATTTCCTGGGTTACAACTCCGATACTTATTGATGCAGTGTCAGGCACTACTTTCTGTTCCGCATACCCACTCATGGAAATTGTATGTTCTGTGTTTTCCTGTGCTGTCCCCTGTGATCCTGCATACAATGTCGCTGCCATCAGCGCCAGGGCTATAGCCAGAACCAAAATTAAACTATATAGTTTATTGTTTTCCTGTGACAAATTATACACTCCCTTTTATTTCATATTAAAGATTCTTTGTTACCACTAATATAACCTCGTTCCAATAACTTCTTTTTAACTTCTATTGCAGGGATTCTGACACTTTCCTGATCTCATCCCTGCAAAAACTAAAATACATTGCATGCTCTTTTTTATTATATGAGTTCAATTCACAAAGATCTGGTTAAATCGCTCAACTCCAAACAGGAAGCATATGTAAATCTGGAACTGCCTGATCCGACAAATGGTGAATATCTTCTCGGAGTTTTCCACCTGACACCTGGTGGAAAGTTCAATATCCTGCAGGCAGCCGCTGAAGTTGCAGCCGAATCGTCAACCGGTACTAATTTTAAAGTTAATACCGAGACCTCATTTTCCCGGGTCATGAATGCTCTTGTTTATCAACTTGACTTAGAACGTGAACTCGTATGGATAGCATATCCATGGAGACTTTTTGACAGGGGAGGAAATGTACAGAACATCCTCACCTATATCGTAGGTAACATTCTCGGAATGAAGGAAGTTGCAGCCCTTAAACTTCTGGATGTATGGTTCCCTCCGTCAATGCTTGAACAGTATGACGGACCAAGCTATACCGTTGATGACATGAGAAAATACCTTGATGTCTATGACAGGCCTATTCTTGGAACCATAGTCAAACCAAAGATGGGACTCACATCTGCCGAGTATGCTGAAGTCTGTTACGATTTCTGGGTAGGTGGCGGTGATTTTGTCAAAAATGACGAACCACAGGCAAACCAGGATTTCTGTCCCTATGACAAGATGGTAAAACATGTGAAGGAAGCAATGGATAAAGCTGTTCGGGAAACCGGACATAAAAAGGTTCATTCATTCAATGTTTCAGCAGCTGATTTTGACACCATGATTGAAAGATGTGAAATGATAGTTAATGCAGGTTTTGAGCCCGGAAGTTATGCTTTCCTTATCGACGGGATTACAGCAGGCTGGATGGCTGTGCAGACACTCAGAAGAAGATATCTTGATGTTTTTATTCACTTCCACAGGGCAGCTCATGGTGCATTTACAAGACCTGAAAACCCACTTGGATTCTCAGTACTTGTCCTTTCCAAATTTGCAAGGCTCGCCGGTGCTTCAGGAATTCACACAGGTACAGCAGGTGTTGGTAAAATGAAAGGAACACCTGAGGAAGATGTAGTTGCAGCACACGAGATTCAGTACATGAGTACTGAAGGACACTTCTTCAAACAGAGCTGGTCCAAGATACCTGACACTGACAAGGATGCTATCAATATCGTGAATGTGGATCTGGCACATCATGTTGTGCTTGAGGATGATAGCTGGAGAGGCATGAAGAAATGCTGTCCTATTGTCTCCGGAGGGCTGAATCCTGTAAGACTGAAGCCTTTTATTGATGTCATGGGAAATGTTGATTTCATAACAACAATGGGGTCCGGAGTACATGCCCATCCTGGAGGAACACAGGACGGAGCTAAAGCCCTTGTACAGGCATGTGATGCATATCTCCAGAAAATTGATATTGAAGAATATGCTAAGACTAACAAAGAACTGGCACAAGCAATTGAATACTTCACTAATGCGTCAAAAGACGCTATGTGACTTTTTTTAACTACTAAGGATGGCAGGAATGAGCTTCAAGGATATCAGGGATATTGTAGACTGGAACATCTACTGGCTGCTGTTTATGGTGGCTGAATTCTCATTGCTGGCAGCACTTCCTTATGGAATTACAATGTCAGGTGATGCATTGTATGACCTGGCCATGTCAATTCCTAATATTCTGGCGGCACAGTTTGCAAGATCCACAGTCATATTTCTAATTGGTATATTTACAGGATTATATCTTGGAAAAAAAGTTGGTCTGAAAACACCGGTGCTTAGTTCACTTTATGAAGACAGGAAACTACCTTCTGATTTTAAAGACTCTTTCAGGTTCTCGATTCTCATGGGTCTGATTATATCATTTGTAATCATAATTCTGGATACTCTTGTTTTTACACGATATTCAGAATCGTTACTCATCTTCCTGACAACTCCACCCCTATGGCAGCGATTTTTGTATTCATTTTACATAGGTATCACTGAAGAGATTGTATTAAGGTTCTTTTTGATGACATTCCTTGTGTGGATTACCTGGAAAATAAAGAAAAATTCAGAAGGAAAAGCTACAGAAATTGGTGCCTGGATATCTATTTTATTAGTAACCTTGCTTTATAGCACCATTTATGTGTTTCTATCCAGAGAAACAATGGATCCGGCACTTGTTATGCGTATTGCAGTTTTTAATGGAATGTCAAGCATGGTATTCGGATGGATTTACTGGAAAAAAGGACTCGAGTACTCTATAATATCCAATACCACCGCCACTATGATGCTATTTGTAGTGTTTGGAACTCTGTTTCATTGATACTAACCTGTATGTGTTTTGAATTAAAATTGAATTTTAAGTTATTGAGAAAATCCAATACAAAGATTAGAAATCATTTAATAACAGATTTTAAAAACAAACAAGAGAAGAAGAGAAAGAAGCTGGGAATTCTTTATGACAATAACCCCGGCCCAAAGGCCTGAATCCCCTTTGCTCATACTCCATTATGAATGTGATTAACTAAAGTTTACTAAAGCCCGAACGTAACAAACCTGGTGTGTGGTTGTGGGAGTAATGTGGCAGGTTTGTTATCGTTCATGTGCTTTTGTACGTTTCGCTTTAGTTTATTTCAATCAAGGCCATATCGTACCACCGTATATGGTCATGCAGTCTTTCGCATTTCAGCTTGTGACTGCAATTCCTAGTATTATTTTCTACTATATAAATATATGTATACTTCGATATATAATGAGTATCATCATTATTATATTTAAGATTTAGACAGTTAGGTTAGTTGTTTTGTTAGTTATTTTATTACAGAGAATTATGCTTCAACCACTATAATCTTAAATGTCAGAGCCTTGCCTGCAAGTGGATGGTTAAGATCAAAGGTTACTTCATCTTCTGTCAGCTCAACAATTTTTGCAGGGATTGTCTGTCCATGAGGAGACTGTACCCAGAATGTTTTACCTACTTCCATTTCCATGTCAGACCTTACAAGATCCCTGGAAACTGTATCCTTAAGAGCATCATTGTATTCTCCATAAGCATCTTTAGCTTCGATCCTGAATTCTTTTTCCTCGCCAACTTCAAGACCTTTAACTGCTTCATCAAAGCCCTTTATCACATTACCTTCACCTACTGTGAATTCTAAAGGCTGACCGTGTGTCTCTGAAGCATCAAAAACAGAACCATCATCAAGCAAACCTACATATTCTATCTTTACTGTATCTCCATCTTTAATTGCCATATTTATCAACTCAATTAAAATTTATTTCATTCAATTATATTTAATTCTGTAAACTTTAATTCATCGGAGGTGGCGACATTACTTAGGTGTTTTGGTAAATTGATTTTGTTATCCGGATAAAATAACAGTAACTGCAATGTTATTTATAACAGGAATTCGCTAATCCTCACAAAACTCATGGAAGTAAGTATGGAACCAAAACAGGAAGTAAATATGGAATCAAATCTTGCAGCAAGAAAAGGTAACATTAATCCAACATGTAAAAATCCAGAAGAAAATCAGCCATCTAAGAAATCACCTTTAGCTGATAAAACGCAGAAACAGATAGTTCTGCTTATAGCCATACTCGCAGGTTTTATCACTCCATTTGATGGCTCGGCGGTGAACATCGCTTTACCAACCATGGGAGCAGAATTCAATATGGATGCTATTTCACTTTCCTGGGTAGCTACTGCATATCTACTTTCATCAGCAGTATTTCTGGTTCCTTTCGGGAAAATTGCTGACATATATGGGAGAAAAAAGGTTTTCCTTTATGGAATTATTATTTTCAGTCTGGCATCACTGGCAATGACCATGGTTCCCACAGAAGGGATGCTTATAGCTGTCCGTGTCATTCAGGGTCTTGGAAGTGCCATGATCTTTGGTACAGGAGCTGCCATTATAACTTCCGTATTCTCTCCAGGAGAAAGGGGTACTGCTCTTGGTATCTACATCACTGCCGTTTATGTGGGACTTTCCATGGGTCCGTTCCTTGGTGGAATTATGACACAACACCTTGGATGGAGAAGTATTTTCCTTGTTAATGTGCCAATCGGTGCCATTGCAGTTTTGCTTATACTCTGGAAACTCAAAGGTGAATGGGCTGAGTGTCGCGGAGAAAAATTTGACTTTACAGGCTCTGTAATCTATGGAGCTGCTGTTGTTGCAGTTATGTACGGTTTCTCCAGTCTCCCTGAAATAAAAGGTGCGGCTCTTATAGGTCTTGGACTCCTGGGTATCGGGCTCTTTGCTCTTTATGAAATGCGTATACCCACTCCAGTGCTTGATATCAGGCTTCTGACCAGAAATCGTGTTTTTGCACTATCGAATATGTCTGCACTCATAAATTACAGTGCAACCTATGCAGTTACATTTTTACTGAGTCTTGACCTGCAGTATACCAAGGGATTTACTCCCGGACATGCAGGTATGATTCTTATCGCACAGCCTGTCATACAGGCAGCTATATCACCTGTGGCCGGCAAGCTCTCTGACCGCATTGAGCCCCGGTTAATTGCATCAACAGGAATGGGACTTACAGCAACCGGACTTTTCTTATTGACTTTTGTTACGGAAGCAACAGCACTCTGGTATATCGTAGGAACACTTGTTCTTCTTGGTGTAGGATTTGGTCTGTTCTCATCCCCAAATACCAACGTTATCATGAGCTCAGTTGATAAAAGATTCTATGGGGTAGCATCTGGAATGAACGGCACCATGAGACTGCTTGGGCAGATGCTCTCAATGGGTATAGCCATGATGATATTTTCAGTGGTAATCGGTCCTGTGGTGATAACTTCCGAGTATTATCCCCAGTTTGTTACCAGCATGCATTATGCATTTATCCTGTTCACAATCTTCTGTATAATAGGAATATTTGCGTCTCTTGCAAGAGGAAAAAGCTCTTCAGATAATCATTGAGCTTTGCCACCAATTTCAGGTGGTTATCCTTTTGTACAAAACCGGAAGAGTCCCTGGAAGTGAACTCGCATCATCAATTATTGTGTACTGAAAATCGGAAAAAATGTTTTCAAGATACTTTCCCGGATCAGGATCTACTGTTATGCAAAAAAAGTCAATTCCTTTTGTCTTGCATTCCTGAATTGCAATCCTTGTGTCTTCTTCAGCAGTGTTTTCCTTATATGCAGATTCTCCCCGGGAAATGTCGAAAGGTTCTCCATCTGATAACAATATAATTATCTTAGTTTTTACGTCCACCTTTTCAAGTTTCCTGACAGAATGCCGGATTGCAGGCCCAAGTCTTGTATTTGATACGGGTTCCAGCAGGCTTATCCTGCGTGCAACGGTATCTGATAATTCTTCACTGAAATCCTTTATGACAAAGTATTCAACATCATCCCTGTCCTTTCCGGAAAATGCGTAAATAGCGTAGTTGTCACCGATGCTTTCAAGAGCCTGTGTCATGATAATGAGAGAATCTTTTTCAACATCAAGTATGCTTTTTTCCTCATAGTTTAGCATTTTATGAGTGGAATAACTGACATCCACAAGGAAAAGAGTTGCAACATCCCTCTCATGCTTATCCCATCTCATATAGAGTCCATCATCAGGATTGATTCCGCATTTTTTCTGGATAAGCAAGTCGATAAAGGCATCGATATCTATCTCAGTTCCATCTGTCTGCTGTTTCATTCTGCGGAATGTCTCAGGCTTCATCCTGTTGAATATTTGTTTAATAAGGGCTATCTCATTCCTGTATTGTTCTGATGCCTCGTAGTAGTAATCACCTGACATGCCAAAAGGCTCAACCTCATTAACCACAGACCAGTCTGCTTTATAATCACTGATGACAGCATCCCACTCATCGTATCTGTAACTGCCAAGAATGTTCCAGTTCTTTTTTTCGGCATAAGTTGGCTGGCTTTTAAGTATTTCTTCCTGTAAGGAGGCATTTTCTTCTGTCAGTCCAACTTTGCTTTCGGGAATAAATTGCTTGATAATATTCTCATGGGATGTGTTTGAAAGAGAATCTTTGCTGTTGTAAGCTCCAATGCTCACACCTCGGTAGTCAAGGTTTTTCAATACCCTGTACTCTTTCTGGCTTAATGGTCCTTCATGCTCGTCAAGAAATTTGTATATCTTAAAGCTTGTTTCAAGAGAATCAAGTACTGATGAATCATCTCTGAGGATGCTTTCCTCCAGAATTGGTTTTGTCTTATCCAGAAGAAGCCTTGTTATTTTATTTAACTCATAAACGGGTTCCTTTCCGATGGATATCCACAAAAGTGCTTCCATGAATTCTTCAAGGTTTACTGATGGAACAGGTCTTGCCAGGAGCATCTGCTGCCTTATTCTTTCAAGGTCTATCCTGACTCCTTTGTAGCTTTCCATTATCCTGTACTCAACCCGGGCATCTTCCAGAATTCCAAGTATTGTGCCTGCCAGAGCCTGGTTTGGAAAGAGGGCTATGACATCAGCTATACTAATGTTGCCTTCAGCCTGCATTCCTAAACTCGGGAGCCTCTTTTTCATGGTTGAGTATCGTCTTCTGATATCTTCCATTAGTTCTGCTGCTCCGTCACGTTCAAGTTCATTGGAACTGAAACGTATATGGCCAACTTCGTGCATGATGCTTAGCTTGTAAATTTTGTAGTTGTCCTCAAATTCGCCATATTTCTTAATCCTTGGTGCAAGATAGATGGTATTGCCTGCAATCACAGGGTTTATAGAATCCGGTTCTACTTCTGCTCCCAGATTTCTGCGGGATTTTATGTTGAAACTAACACCTGACAATCCAAGAGCATAATACCGGAGTATGTTGGTGATTTCACTGAGTGCCACAGAACCTCTGAGATTCTCTACGAATTCTCTTGATTCTTCTGATTTCAGGTAGAAATAATCCTTGGCCTGTGCCGGATTGGTTTCAAAAACTGTAATGCCTTTTAAAGCCCACTCTTCCAGTTCACTGACGTTTAAATCACTCAAGAGAGATGCTGAGTATGAAAAATAAGCGATTGCCAGGGCTTTGTCCTGATCAAATAACTTTAAGCCAATTCCTGCCCATTTCCTGATGCCTTCCAGACCGGTGTTTTCTGCTGCTGTGGGTATATTTTCAAGGAAAAGTCCTGTTATCATCCAGTCATTATCAAGCAGCAGCCCGATAGTTCTAAGAAATTCAGCATGGTGAGGAAAACTGCCTTTTTTCAAAACACTTAGCAAATTCTCATGATAATTTCTTCCGGGAAATCGGGATTCTATTAGCAGGAGCAACTGTTCTTTAGTGATGACTTCATGCTCAGTGTTTTCATTTGACAAGATATATCCTCTCTCAATGGATTCTCAGTTGTGATGTTGTTTATATATACAAGTTGTTCCTGCTTCTTTATATCTACTATTGCAGGATTAGAGATTGGTTTTTGGTGAAAATATATATAATTTAAGTGCCAAGAGGACGGCTGATGGCAGAAAACGCTTACGACCACAGAACAAAGGTGTACACCTTACAGAATGAGACCATCGAAGTACTGTACAATGCCCAGAAAGAAACAAAATCGACTGTCAGGGAAATTAATTCCCATCTTGGTAATCTCATTCCTCCTACAAGTCGTCAGTCCCTGTACCTGTTTCCTTTTACTGATTCTGTGAATCTCAGTATTCCTATTCAAGCCATCAAGGAAATCTTCCTGAATCAGATAATCCAGATTGAAAGTAACAATTGTCTTAAGATTTCCATCGATTATGAGGAAGTTCTGGATTTCATCGAAAATATGGAATCATATGATGCTTTTAAGATAGCCGACCATATCAAAAATGAGTATTTCTACAATGATGAACACATTTTAAAGAGAATTAAAAGTGATTGCAGACGTCTGATACCCATCGATATTACTTCTCCAACTGATGATGCGGAAAAAAGAAACGGAACTGTCATAAAATTGAAAGCATTAAAAAACCCGTATCAATCGCTTGATTGCCTTGAAAGTCTTGGAAAACTCGTTGACATAACCTTAAACAACACTCCCCCCTCAGCAGCAAAAGTTATAGAAATACAGCCCGGAGGAGCTCACATCGATGAAACGATGAAACTTTACTATTTTAAAAACGGAAACGTCCGTCTCGTATTCAATAACCCGGAGTGCACTGAAAAGATGATTGATGCGCTTGAATTGGGATGTTAGTTTTATGGAATTGAGCTGTGATTCTCCAAGTGGGCGCTGAGCAAAGTATTTTCGTAGGAATGAGCTTTTAAGCCACAGTTCACAAAACAAGGTCTTGCTTTTAGTAAAGGTTTGGTTAGCAGAGGAAAAGTATTGTTTATTAATTAGCCAATTGTAAAGCCACTATCAATAATATACCTACGATTGCAAACGGGCCTATGAGACCAAAAAGAATATCAATCAAACGTTTTTTGTAATAATTGGGGTATTGTTCACTTTCTACATGAATGGAGGAAACTATTGCCACCATTAATGCTATAAGGGTAATACTGGCAACTATCGGATTTGATGTATAATATCCATTGAGTACAAAAGCAAAAACAAAGGAATAAGAGAACGACATTGCTAAAGTGAATTCAATTGATATCAGCAACCCATTACTTTTAGAAGATGCTATAATATCTGAGTATAACAAAATTGTGCATAAAATATACACAAAAAATATAAGAAAATATATTGAAGGCATGTTTTTTGGAACTACTATAGGACTAGCAATTGTTAGTCCCATTAGTATAATGAGTGTTTGTACAAGACGATCTCTTCTTTCAAGAAAACTGTTTATATCTTCTGTATTTTTATGTCTTGCGTCTAAATTTGCAGGTTTAACCATTTATTTTTAATAGTTTTTCAAGAGTTTAAGTATTTCGACATCAATATTAATTGGCGCAAACTTATTTTCCACGTATTTTACGAATATAGTTACGAATATAAGCATCCCAAAAAAACTGACGTTCAATATTCCGAAAAGTACCGCCCACAATTAAGTAAACTATGCAGACTGCCCGTATTATTTCCCAATTTTTTATGATGATATTACGATCACAATTACCGTAATAAGTAAAGAAATAGACAAATAATCGTTTATATGATTACCGAGAGACCTTATTTTTGTTGAATTTTTGTAAAGAAAAAACATGAATATGTATGTGCCAATAATAAAAACTAATGATAAAATACTTAGTATGTTCATACAAATACATCCAAAGTTCTATCTGATTAGTATGTATACTAAATATATGTAATTGTTTAATTGGACTCTTGTTAATAGTTTTAATTGGTGTAAACTCAAAAAATCTATAATAAAAATAGCCCACCCATACAAACAATCAACACTCTAAGCCTTCGTAACCTCCCAGAAAACAACGCTTATTAAATACGCAAGAGTGACTAATCCTAAATTATCCCAATTTCCAGTGTAATACAGAATAAGGACAATTATCGCATATGTTACTGCTTCTGATAGTAATTTTTTTAACTTCATAACCACACCCAAACTTAATTTAGTTGTTTTAGTAAACTTTTAACTATATGTGTTTTTCTATTTAGTCTTGAATTTCAAAATTTAGTATGTGTAGAAATTTTCAGGGGTGTACTAGATATAAGATAGGAATCAAAAGTGATAGCGGGGTGTTTCAATTACAGACAAGAGAATTATTTTTTTCCTGATCGTTGCGTTCTTTTTAGGTATCGGACCTTTGGTAGGCATATATACTGACTATCTGTGGTTCGATATGATAGGATATACTTCTGTTTTCACAACGATATTGCAATGGAAACTGATAGCAATAATACCGGGATTCCTGCTTGCGTTCGTCTTCCTTTATGCAAATGCCAGATATGCAGGAAACTCTAGCAGAAAAATACTGGAAGACAAGGACATTAAGTACAATAACATGGATAGCTCCGGGATACTAATAGTCATTACAGCTTTCTCATTGCTATTCGGTCTCACATTCAGCAGCAGCTGGAGAATAATTCTTCTATATCTGAATAGTTCAACCTTCGGAATAGACGATCCTATCCTCATGAACGATATTGGGTTCTATGTATTTCAGTTACCATTCATTCAGATGATTCACGGGACATTACTAACGCTTGCCATCAGTTCCATCATACTGGTCCTTGGTCTGTACTTTTTCAGACTACAACCGTACTTCAAGTCAGAGGGAATAGAGATAGATGACGCAGAAGAATCATATTTCCTTTATCAGACAGGCGGACTGAAAGATACAATACCTGCAAGAGTTCTTGTCCATCTTTCATTGCTTCTTTCAGTCCTTTTCGCACTGATAGCATTTGGATACTTCCTTAACAGATATGACATATTATTCTCACAGCAGGGTGTTGTTGCAGGTGCAGGCTACACGGATGTACATGTAAGACTTCCCATATTCAATATACTTACCTTATTGTCCATGCTGACTGCCATCTCCCTGGTAGCGAATATCAAACTGAAGAAAGTGAATATACCGCTTGCAAGCGTAGTACTGTTAATCCTCTTTATCGTTACAAATTCATTTGTACCAGGTATATACCAGCAGTTCAAAGTAGAACCTACGGAAATTCAGCTTGAAGAACAATATCTGGAGTACAACATCAATTATACCAGAATGGCCTTCGGTCTGTCGGACATAGAAGAGAAACCATTTGAAGCGAATTCCGACCTTACCGCTGAAGAACTCCAGAATAATACGAATATAACCGAAAATATTCGCATATGGGACCGTAGAGCCTTAGAACAGACCTACAAACAGCTTCAGCAGATAAGGACATATTATACTTTCAATGATGTGGATACTGACCGGTATAGTATGGATGGTGGTTATCAGCAATACATGATCTCTGCAAGGGAACTTGACACCATGCAACTGGCACCTGAAGCTAAGACATGGGTCAATGAACGTCTGGTCTACACACATGGTTTCGGTGTTGTTATGAACCCCGTAAGCACAAAGACAGAGGACGGAAGACCGGAATTCGTGCTTCAGGATATTCCACCAACAGGAGAGTTTTCAGTTGATAACCCACGTATATATTATGGAGAAATAACAACCGGTTATAAGATATCAGATACGGGAAAAGATGAATTCGATTATCCGAGAGAAGGGCAGAACGTATTCGTACAATATGAAGGCCAGAGTGGTATACTTCTGGATTCATTCGTTAAAAAAGTGATATTTGCTTTCGTTTTCAGTGAATACAATTTCATCCTGAGTGAATATATAGATGACAGTTCCAGACTGATGTATCACAGGCAGATAGTGGACAGAGCACAAACAATCGCTCCGTTCCTTGAATATGATAGTGATCCATATCCGGTTATCTATGAAGGAAAGATCTACTGGATAATCGATGCATATACCACTGCTGACAAATATCCCTATTCAGAGAGCTACTATGGTGACAAGTTCTATAACATCAACTATATCCGCAATTCTGTGAAGGTTGTTGTAGATGCCTATGAAGGAACTGTGGATTTTTATGTTATGGAAAATGAACCGGTGATCACTACCTACTCAAAGATATTCCCTGACCTTTTCAAACCTTTCAGCGATATGCCGGAAGGCTTGCAGGAACACATACGCTATCCAAAGGATTTCTTCAAGGTGCAGATGGGCCTCTACGAGAATTACCACATGAAGGATGCAGAGACATTCTACAATAAAGAGGATGCATGGGAAATACCAAGGGAAGTATACCGTGGAACCAGCATAGACATGGAACCTTATTATATGATCACAAAGCTTCCAAACGATGGCGGACTTGAATATGTCCTTTTACAGCCGTTTACACCAAGAAACAGGGAAAATATGATTGCCTGGATAGCAGCCAGATGTGACAATCCGAATTATGGAGAACTCAAGCATTATGAGCTTCCAAAAGGAGAACTCATCTACGGCCCTACACAGATCGAATCCAGAATTGATCAGGACCCTGACATCTCAGAACAGCTGACACTTTGGGGACAGACAGGATCCAGGGTCATCAGAGGCAATCTGCTGGTTGTGCCGATAGGCAACTCCATATTGTACACTGAGCCAATATTCATCAGTGCCGAAGAGTCAGAAATACCTGAACTTAGAAGGGTTGTAGCTTCCTCAGGACAGAGAGTTGTTATGGGAGAAGACCTGCAGGAATCACTGCAAATGCTTGTTGAAGGCAGGATAAGCACTGAAGAAAATACTGAACAGGAAACGGAGGTTCCGACAACTGCAAAGGAACTTGCAAAACAGGCTCTTGATCATTATAACAGAGCACAGGAATATCTTGCAGATGGTGACTGGGCAGGCTATGGCGAGGAAATCGATAAGATGGAAGAGATTCTCAATCAGCTGAATCAGGTACTTGAGAAGGCGGATATCACTATATCCGGATGAATAAAAACTTCCTTCTTTAAGCAGGAAGAATGACTGGTTAGCTGGTCATCTCCTCACACTTTTTTTATAGTTGAACCAAAAAACCAGGAGTATGTAACTTTTTGTAATTGCAAAATAAAAATTTTTGTGAAAATAAGTTAATGATGTCAATATAACTATTAAAAAAAGTTGAAGTTATTTGGTAGCCCGGCACGGATTCGAACCGAGGTTGCGGGATCCAGAGTCCTGCATGATTGACCACTACACTACCGGGCTACGGTGAATGCATCTCCTTAATTGTAAAGCTTGTATATTAAGGTATCGGACGGATGGTTATTCCAGACCTTCCGGATTTTCATTTAGAACAGCAGTCCACCACCATCTGGCCATGTCAACAAGATCCTTGCTGAATTGACCTGATAAGCGATATTCATGGTCTTTATGAGTAATGAGGCCAGCACCTAACAGTTTATTGCGCATGGCATAGAATGAAGCACGTCCAATATCGAGTTCCTGAAGAAGAGCTTCCCACTCACTAGTCTTGATAGGATTACCTGCTTTTTGACGGTCCTCAACCAGCATGAGAAACTTCTGACCACGAATAGCAGTTGCCTCTTCCTGAAAGAGTCGTCTCATCAGGTTATAATAAGGGTCTCTGGAGTGAGTTATACGGGAATTGGAATCCGAACGTATAACAATCGTAGTAGACGTACGCGGTGCGTTTTTTACTATGGACATTGTAATCAGGTTTGTTAATCGCAATTCACTATTTAACAGCCTGAAGATGATGGCCTGGCTTCAAGAGCTGTTCGAATCATGTCCTCATATTCTTCCTTTAAAGAATAAACTATTGGAGTCTTGTAAGACTCTTTATGAGATCTGAGTACGCCTAGCTTGGAATAAATGTAGCCTACCATGGATGCCACTGCACTGCGTGAAATATCGTACTTTTCAGTGATATTTGCATGCAGCTCATCTACTGTTGTCTCTTTTACACTTAAGAAAATTGATAGTATATGACTGCGTAGTCCATTTACATCCAATTCGATGAACTTCTGCAATCTTCGTTTTATTTTTGCGCGAATTGAGTCCATTACTTCACCTCATATATAGCACAAACTTTTATATGTGTTTCAATCTATATATATGTTTTTAAATTTTTATCGTATGAAGCCAATATTAAGTAGTCAAAAGTAAAATGACTAATAAGATAAATGCATTATTCAAACTCTCAATTTTTCCGGTGACCATATGAATATAAAATACGATTTGGAAAACAACGTAATGCAGATCGATGATATAGACTTATATCCCGAAAATCTTGACAGTAACTTTATAGGAATATGCAATTCCTGCAATTCAGATGTCATCAGTCTCAGTTATCATGACCATGATAACGGAATGGTAGTTGCGGGTAAATGTACTGAATGCGATTTGCTTTATGCGATTTTTTACGATAATCTGTGGAACTGGCAGGGAGAAGAACCAATTGTACAGTTCTTTGATATCGATAACAGTAACAATATCAAATTCCTTGACAGTATCGATAGAAAAAAACTTGAAACCATTTTTACTCCTGCAGAAACAACAGCAATGTATGCAAAAGCAAGAGGAGAAAAATATGTCAGGCAGTATCTGTATCGTGCCAGGAAAAAATATAATGATTTCTATGAGTTATTTGGAATACAGATCAACATATAAAAGTTTGTTATATACCCATTATTGTAAAAGAGTATACTATCAAAGAAAACACAACACTTACTAATAAAAATTAACATTTAATATAATTTATTTTATAAGCATACAATAAAATAAAGCTATTTTTATAAAACTATATATCTTTCTAATTTGCTAGAGGTATTAAATAGAAAACATATAGAAAAAACTACATAATTTTTTTTAGATAAATTTACTATTTTTATTAATTGTAATACACATTATAATTAATTTATATCTGTAAACAGACACTTAAATCTCAAGTTATATCAATTTGAGTAACAAAATAGACAATAATTATAAATATCAACATTTGCATATGTGCAAATAGTGAGGGAATAAATATAATCCATTTTCCTGGTAGAGCTATGTAACACCCACTAACCATCTATATTGTACCACCATTGTTTGTTCCCTCATATCTACCAAACATTTAATTTTGATATGCAGCACCAGTTCGTATATTAAGATCCATAGTTTTCTTATTGAATAGAACTAATTAAAAATGTATAAGAATTATACTAATAAACAAAAATAGCTCAATAAAATTATAAATAGTATTGCATTGAAAGTAACTGTTGCATAGTGTAGGAGTGAATAGTCCTCCTTAGGCCTGTAAGGATAACCACTAACTGCCTAACCTAACCCTAACATGTTCTTATCAGGCCTTTATTTATTATATTACAAATTTTACTGTGCCTGCACCACTATATTCTAATTGTAAACAGGGACAAATCTGGTTCAACTATTAAATCAATAACCTTAATTTTACAATTATACTAACTTAGTCCGATTGAACTTATATATAGAATTAGCTTGAAACATAAAAAGAGAGTTGGAGTCTTCTGCTGATCCTCCTTGTTCTGATAAGAAAAACTCATTACGCTACCACCGCCAATCATATATTCTTATCAGATAATTTACTTTTTTAAACAACTTCTCTTTCTTTTTCGGTGAAAATACAATATATTATGTATATTCAACAAATAAGTTGAGATAATTATATATAATATAAAATACAGAGTAACAGTTGCACATAAATACCAGATGATTATAAAAATGTTCAGAAACTGTGCCTCCTGTTGCCTGATAAGCATCAAGTACCAAACAATAACCCTAACACACCCCTTATCAGGCACCTTTCTTTTTACAGAAACAGGTATTTATGACAATCCGGATAATGCTTGTTGCCTGATAAGCCTGAATCCAACCAACCTGTCAAACCACATCCTTTATCAGGCAACTTATTTCAATTGATTTGAATTTAACATTATGTAATATAATTAACTAAAATTAGTTGAATAAACTTATAAATAGAAGTATTCACACTGTGAACATGCTCAGGAAGGTAAAACAGAGATTGTCTGATAAGCAAACCACATCCTGGCAAAATCAACCAACCAACCCTAACATGCCACTTATCAGACAATCATATCTTAATTATCACTATTAGAATTTTAGTTTCAGAACTTTATTTCCTACTACAATAAATATACTACTGACATAAACCTTTTTAGTAGATAGGCCGTATATCGCACCAACTGAAACATAATCATTTTTAAATGATCATATGTTAGGTCCTGTCTACTTTCTCATTAACAGATAACTAATTTTTAAGGAAATCTAACCTATCATATTTGCTAGATTGTACAAATAATCCCCTTATCAATAATTCTAAACATAGATTCCTGCTGCCATAAATATTTTGAAAATATAATTTCTATTAACCATTAGGCATTAGTGGTTACCTTATGGGGCATTACCCAGTTACCCAAACTTTTCTGCCCCGTAAGGTTTTCTTCAACTCTTGATGCCTTCAAAAGCCAAATAATAATTTTGTTCTGAAACATTGCTTCTTAGAATTTAATAAGAAATAGAACATACAGCAGGAAGTCACATTGCTCAGCAGTGACATTTAACAGATTGGTGGGGGTTTACCAATTGCCTTATGAGACATGACAGTAACCCAATAATTGTTTCATAAGGCTATCATTTTACTATGATGCCTTGTTTATTTTCCTATTAGCTTGTGATCCTTAATTTATTGTCAAAAGCAGGGTCTTTGTTGTCAGAAAATTCCAGACATTGTTACTGAACCGTTAAATCAGATACATACATTTAATTAAGTAACTCAGTTTCTTTTAGTTTTATCTCTGTGAAGCGATATAAATGAAACTAACGCTTCCTTTTAAACTTTGATGCCAGCCGGAAGCGACGAGGTGGTGTCATTTGGGCCTCAAAAACACCACCATTGGAATCTTGATTTGTGGTAAAATGCCGTGCAACATAAATCAATTTGGTAACGTACGGGCAGTATTTACATAAATTAAGTGGGGAGTATAATTTAGCCCGGTTTACTGATGAGGATATAACTCGTACCACCAATATAATATCCTTATCAGCTCTTTTCTTTATCTTAATATTAGTTAATTTCCTTTTGACATTTGCATCCAGAAAGATGCCGGTGGATAAATAACAAAAAATGCTCTGAAACTAAGATTCCTACAAGATTAAATAGAAGAGAAATAATTTTTTATTAACCACAAATGTCTATGCAAAATATGTAAGGGTTAGTGGTATCTTATGGGGCAAAACAGTACCCAATTGTTGTAATTCCTCATCCTGCCCCATAAGACTAACATGTTATTGAAAAATACTAATTTATGGATCTCTTTAACATCGTGTAGGTAAACGAAGTTTACCCGCCGTCAAGAATATCATTGTGTTCCTGCATTTCTCTGTTTAATCCATATGCCCTCTTAAAAGCAGTCTTGATCTTGTTGTTCAATCCTTCAACAACACCATTACTGATACCTTGTTTAATTGATTCCAATATCCCATGAGAATTTCTTTTTATCATTTTAGCCATTAATATGGAATTGTTGTATAAGTTAGGAACTATAGAAACTAAGGTTAAATCCTGCAAAACTTCAAAGTTTCACAAAAAATAATAGATAATCTCCTAAAATCGATCATTAAATAGCATACATAAGTGCAAGGATTCCAATTTCATTGCAAAAAATTGATAGCAAAAAAATAGGGATTTATGTAAAATATACTTGTCCCTTACACATAGAATATATGGATTGAATATATGGTTTGCACCAATTTAACAATTTAAATGAATGCTAAGTTAAAGAAGAAATACAAATATCCATATGTATGTTCTACGATATTTCTCTTTCTTTTTTAAGTAGTGGACATTCTGAACATTTCTTTAGAAGACACTTATAATGCATTGATTCGCTAAAGTCAATTTTCCGATTAAAAAGGTCACAGTTCCCCGTTAAAATATTATAATGAGTGCACTCCGAGTAATCGTCCTTTTCAGTTCTATGAATTATTGCCCCCTCCAATAGTAGAAACTTTTATTCCCAATAAAAAGTCCCCTAAACCCATTTATATTTTATATATTCCTCTATATATAGATTTGTATTATTGAATTATAGCGTTTATATTACTTCCATTCCGCTAACCAAATTTCAACTTAAAGAAAGAGCTTATTTTGTGGACTGTAGCAGACTAAAACTACCTATGGAAATGGTATTTCTCAGGAGTTTACATGAGTACTGCGAAAACTTCAAAGTTTCTCCAAAAAACTAAGATGTAACTATATTTAGTTACATCTATCCTATTCTTTAGTGAATATTGCAATGTAACAATATTCTGTTACACATATAATTTAGGATTGTGACAAATTTCTTAATACATCGGCATAGATTTATAAAATTATACTTAATTAATTGTTGATTTCGTACCAATGCGAACAAAAACGCGATTTTTGGCCAATTTTGGGGATTTTGTGAACAAAATCTCAGAATTATAATTATTTGAGTTGCAAGATATTACTTTCAGTTATAATCCGGCGAAGTTACTAACTAAATTATAGAAGTTGAGAGAAATTAGTGTTTACTTTAGATTAAAATTAATAGAGTAGGATTATCTTTACTATAATTTTAACTAAGTTAATTTACAGTTAAGTATTATTTACTATGTTTGAACTCTGCAAAACCAAATTTATTATGCTATTTTTATTTAATAGTTTTTGATACGTTTACTCTAGAGTCACAGCATCGAAAATACCAATCTAAAATTTGCGCGGATTTTCTGAACAAGTCCTAAAAATGAGCTTTACTTTTTGGTAAAAGTTCTAAAGTTTAATCTATGATTCAGGAGATCCTAACAAAATAAATCCATATTCCTATAGTCTATAGGATTGAAAATGGCATTTTGTGAAAATGGCCAAAAAGGGTATGTTTTTCTGAAACTTGCCATTCCATAGTATGTATGAATACGGGGGTTCCAAACTCCAACCCCAACATTATCTACACAAAAGTACCTGGAAAAATACTAGCCATTATAATTCAATCCATATTCTTATAGTGTATGTAATTTACAGATATTGCAGGAATATCAAATGAAATACAAGAAAAACGATACCAATATAGCCATTCATGCAATTAGCACTATAGAAAGCATAACGATAAAATGGATTGGCATTCAAAATGCATTCAAAGTTAATAGAAACTCAGTTTAATAGATAAATAGAACAAAATATGCAAAACCAGAAACTAATTTATATTATTTATAATGTACATGTTTTTGAAAATAATCGAACATACTTTACATTTTTTCTTTGTTTTAATACAAAATAAGTTAGTACGTAGAATTTAATTAAGAATATATTTATAATATATTTTTTGTAACTTTTAGTCTATACTAAACAGGCCATTAAATAATAAATAAAAATATTGCAATAAAAATAGAACTTAACAATTATTTATTAGTTACTAAGAAAATAAAGATGATTTTTACAAATTTTATTTTAACAGATAGTATAAAGTATATAATAAAGTATATGCTTTGGATTAATTGTAATTGTTGTCATTTTATTTTATTATTTAAACATCTGCACTTTAGTATATCAGTACATCCGAAAGTACCTATCATTATAACTAATTTCAACTAGTTTCAAGATATAATCCCGTGAATTGCAACTTTACATATAACAGTATTTCTAAAAGCTAATTAGACTTGTTGTAATAATTGTAAAAAGATTATTGAATAAAATGTAGACTAATCTACAAAAAATCAATCCATGATTTGCCTTTGAAATACCAAATCAAGAAAAATTGATAAAAATGAATCAAGAATAGATGTATAATTAATGATAATCATGGAGGGTTTGTTGAACAATTTTTGTTTCTGGAATGAATGGAGTTGGTCTATAAAGAATCCATTTTTCTTTTTCCTTGTCAGAAAGTGCTTTAAAATGAGAAGCATACATCCAATATACTCTATTTCCTACTTCTTTTTTGTAAACATAACCTTCTTCCTCTAAAATATCCAAGTATTTCTTAACAGTTGCCCATGCAATGTCCGCTTTAGAAGATACCTGAGAAGTCGTTAATTCTCTTCCAGCCTTAAACAAAACGAACATAACTGCTATTTCATATTTGTTAAAAGACTCTTCAAGTATTGACATCTTCGACTACCTTTAATGTGATGGGAACTTCTCTGATAGTTTCAGTCGTAGTTTTTGTTTCTTCAATTATTATCTCTACTTCATCGCCTTTTCTTAAACTATAGTATTTACTGATTTCATTTGGTATGCGAATTAAAAACTGCTTCCCATCATAACTAATTTTAACTTTCTTTTTGATCTCGTTATTATTTTGCAGAATATCTGTTTCTTCGATGTGTGATTTTCTTTTTTTAAGAAATTCTGCGTTTAATTCATTGATTGGTATTCTATGGCTAGGACGCTGCGTATTTTTTAATGATCTTTTTTGATTTTCCATAGTCTCCACTCAAGCATTTTTTGCTCATAATTAAATGGCCGAAATCTTATTAATAGTTTCGTACGATACTTGATATTATATCACAAATCGTACGATTAGATTGGAGTAAGTATAAATAGCAATAAAACATTGCTAAGTTCGGTGATTCAAATGAAACTTGATAAAAAATAAGATGACATTTGAAAATGACTGAAAAAACAAAACAAAAAAAGCTAGATGATTTCTGTTTTAGCAATCATGAAAATAAAAATGTTATAGGATCAAAAATAGGACATGCTTTTAAAAGCATTATAAATCCTTCTATTTTATTTACCATGAAGCATAATTGTCTCTATTCAGATAGAGACATATTACATGTAGTAATGAGAGGAGCATTGACTAATAATTTTATAGAAAATGCTTCTGAATCATTAATATTTGATGGATATTCAAATGTTCCAAATGGAGATACTGTTCGTTATCACATCAAAAAAAATGATATAGACGAAATACTAAAAAGATTCACATTTGTTTTTGATTCTATTTTTAGGGAAGCAAAAAAACAAGGGTTACTTAATAGTAAAGTTGATCTTGCAATTGATTGGACAAGTATAAAATTTTATGGCAAACGCGATACTAAGATGGTTGTTGGAACAAAAGCTGAGAGAGGGACAACAAAAGCTTATCAATTTGCAACCGTAACTATAGTCGAAAAAAACAAAAGGTTTGTTCTAAGGGCATTACCACTTGAATCACGTGATAGTGAACATTTAAAAGCTATAGTCGAAAATCTTTTGTATTATGCTAAATCAAAAGTTCAAATTAACAGAGTTTTTTTTGATAGAGGCTTTTATTCGGTTGCTATAATCTCAACATTAAAAAAAATGGATATTCATTTTTTGATGCCTGCAAAAAAATCCAAAAATATAAAAAAATTAGCAGAAAAAGTTAAACTACCAGCAACCCGGTTATATAGGTTGAAATCGAAAAATAAAGGTACTTTAGTTAAATTGATTTTTGTAGAATCAGATAAAAGGTCAAAAAATAATAACCAAGCAAATGACGAAAAAGAAATAGGTGTATTTGCTACAAATATGTCTCTTTCATCTGATGAAATTAAAGAGTTGTACTTATTATATTCTAAAAGATGGGGTATTGAAACTAGCTATAGAATGTGCAATATATTTAGAACAAAAACAGCTGCAACAGACTATAGAATTCGTCTATTTCTTTTCCTATTTTCAATTATATTATACAATTTATGGGTTTTAATTAACGCTTGCATATTTTCAGATCCTTTCAAGCGACAAGGGAAACGTCAAATAGCAGCCATTAGTTTTCTATCTTCATTGTTAATTACAGTTGCATGCTCGCCCGCAGCAAACTTCTAGTTTATTCTATATAATTTATAAGTATAGTTTATTAAAACTCTGTTTAGTAATATCTAAATATCATAGATGTTATTTTTATTACATGGCAACTGTAAAAATACAAAAAGATGGACATAAATGTGGAAGATGTGGACATGAATGGGTACCACGTACTAAAATAAATGAAGACCCTGTGATATGTCCAAAATGTAAATCCCCTTACTGGAACAAGCCTAGAAAAAATAAGACTAAATTATCAAAAAATAAAGCTATCTAAAGAGTGAAAAAGCATGTGGGAGTACAAACAAGTTATAGTGATACCTGAAGATGTGGAATTGTCTCCCGGGAAACTTGGAGTTCAGGTTGCTCATGCATCGATAACTCCAATCCTCAAAAATCTGGACCATCTTGGTGATATTAAAGAATGGTTCGACAAGGGAACTCAGTATTTCTGTACCAGTTGCTGCAAAACACGCAAACATACTGGAAGATGCAGAACTTATACAGCGCAAGATTTATGGAAAGACCCATGTTCTGCAGCTTAACAATAAGAATATTTTCAATGCGCTTAACATATTCGCACCTATTAGAACAGTTGAAGTTGAAAAAGGTGCTACATTGCTGGAAGCACTCAAAAAAGCAGCAATTGTTGAAGTGAAAGACGTTCACGGTCAGGACAATATTGTTTCAACCAATGGTGAGGAAGGTTTCTTTGTCTATGACGTGGACGGTGTTTTCTCAGATAAGAACGTTAATGATTACGTTTTTGACAAGAGTTGCACAGTTGAGTGGAAAAAACTTGAACCTATCAGCATCTTGAAAGTTAAAGTAAATATTGCAGAAGAATAATTGTTTTGAAGAACGTTAACCCGTTCTTCCAGTATCATTTCTTGTTTTCAATCCTTGTTTTAGTGGATATTGCTTTTGAATTGCGATCACATCGAAGATTTCACACAAATAAATTAAGTGTTACGATACCGAAAACATAACATATCTATTATTATAATTCAATTTTGGCATCAAGTAAAGGGATTAGCAAAGGCTCATCTCTTGTCACGGCTTTCTTTACCTTGTCGAGTGACAAACGTTCAGTGAACCGATATCCTCTTGATTTGTCTTTTTTAGACATGTATCGGGCTTCCACAAAATGAGGTAAATAGGTCGATGCCATTCCCTCTAAACAGTTCCGAACAGTACCCACAGGGAACGGAAGAGTGGTATAGGTATCATTCGGAAGATTAATCTTTTCAAGTTCAGTATCTCTCGTCCACTCTATGCAAACATGGAGTATCTCAGAGTGGTACACATATTTAGGGATAGGATATACCTGTTCATGTATTTTGGCGAGTGCCAATAATACTATTTTTTGATTTAATGGTAGGCGTTCCATAAACCTATATCCCATATAATGTTCGCTACCATAGTCTGCAATTTCTCGGCTATACATTTCTTCATTAGACATCGGTTTGAAATCGCTATCCCTTGCCAACTTGAATCTTGATATTTTCGACACATCCATATTACCACATCCGGACATTGAGTTTCAATTTTTTATTGGCTATTGCTTTCGAATTGATCTTTTGTGTACTGTCATAAGTATCATTATGATTCAATGTTTGAGCAAGTTGTAAGTAAGATATTAGGGCAAGATGGATCAAAATCAATGTCTTTTTAGAACAATTACCTTTTTTTGATGTTCAATGTATTGAAACACACCTGTAGAGCTTTCAACATTATAATTGAATTTATTAACTGTATGAACACTGAAAAAATCAGTATTCAAGGGGATAACATACTATTGTTGGCCACAACAAAAGTCTCTTTTTCAGTAGTTGTAAAGGGAGCAAAGCATGAAGAGTGGCCAACAATAACGTGAGCGGGATAATATTTTGTTTTCGGGGTGGTTCTTAGTTGGTACCTGTATGTTATAGCAGGTTATCATCCGCGCTACATTTCTATACGGTAACATTCGTATTTAAAAACATTCGACTTAAAACAACTAAAAAAGGGTTTTATTCAAAAAGAAACTAAAAAGTCTATAGGATACTTAAAAGAGAAAAGGTGAAATAACACCTTAATCCACATCACCATCAATCATAAAATTAACAAAACAGGATATAATGATCAGACATATTAACGGTCATATCTTCATCAAGACCGTACACCTGACTTTTTTAATCACAACACTCAAAGTTAGCGTCCTTGAATGTTTTTCCTACACATATGGAACTATGTGCAGTATGAGGGGCTTAAAAGAAATATCATCAAGATTTCAATTTGATTTTAACAACTTTTTATTCGCCGTAAGAATATCGATGTCATTACAATGAAAATCGCAATCATTTGTGACGAGGATATAGTTGTTTGTTTTACAAACATCTTGTAAAATAAGATCATTGAAATCATTATTTCCAGATTTATATTCTTGTATTAATTCTGATAAATCGATATTTGCTAATTGAGAATCTGATGATACTGTTTTCGCAAGTATTTTTTCAACATTCAGAGATATTTCTTCAGAGATGGGATCAAATACAGCACTACTGTTTCTAAATGCTTTAAATTGGTTTTGTTTAAAAGGCTTTGTAGAAATCCTCAAAATTCAAGCTATTATCCAAGTCAATAGAAATTCGATATGTAACCCTTAATAATGATTGCTATCGCAGAATTTTAGCTATAGGTGCTGATTTCGATAGGTTTTCTACAGAGTCAAATTTTGAATAAATCATTATATGGTGATAAACATTAATAATATATGATATATAATGTGATATTGGCAATTAAAAGTAAAATAAATAAAGTGATGTATGTCAAACATAGCAATATCAATTTTATTGTTATTTTATTATTGTTAAAGACTTTAGGATTCATGTGTAATCTCATGAAATAATTGCTAAATATTCATGTTATACTGAACGAGATCTTCAATCATTCTTGAACCAAATAAAGAACATTGAGATAAAATCATTGACCTGCCTCCGTTAAATCATTCGAACCTTGCTTTTTTGCCTTTATATTGCAAACCAGTCATCCAATTTCAAATGGAGTGGAAGATTCCCACTCGGTATCTACGAAATGCTTGAAGATCTGAACATGCTCTTTTCCGTTGTACCATGTGGCATTGAGGCTTATTGGAACCACATCATCATTAATAGTAATAACAAGTATCCCTTTGTTGTCAATGACCAGTATTCCACCTTTAAGAGGTTGGGTTCTTTTTCCATTGCTGTACGTACGGACCTGTACTCCAGGAAACTCCTTTACAAGATCTCCCACGTGGCTCTTTTCACGTCCTGTAAGCTTCAGTTTTACACCCATAGCAATTTTCTTATGGATAGTATCCTTGATGGCATCCATTATAGGGTAAACTTCTATCACACGAGTTAGTGAAGGATAGAAGGATGCAAAAATAATCTCCTCGGTAGCAGATTCCATCATTTGCAGTATCTTATCATTGACATTCTTCACACCGTTGATATTCCATGCAGAGTTTTCTTCTGTGTGTTCCGCATTTTCACTATAGATGTTCTCAAGCTGTTCCCTGCAAAACTTGATAGCATCTTCATAGTTAGCCTTGAGTCTGTCAATAACGATATCTGGGGATAGAGCCCTATAACGCATCGGTTTTGTATTCTGGACCTCGATTATACCTCTGTCATTTAAGCGGTCTATCACACCATAAACTGCAGAACGTGGGACACCCGAAAGAGCATGGATGTCCGCTGCATTCCTGCTTCCGTACTGCGTCAGTGCAACAAGGATCTTTGCTTCATAGGACGTGAGGCCAAACAATTGAAGAGAATCTATTAATGAATTCATCATAGTACTTACGTTATTACATCCTATTTGTTATTTTCTTCATCTCTACTCCTTTTTTCTGGACCTTAAATACAGTGGTATACTGACAATACCCACCAGGACTACAGCACCTAACATAGTAGTTCCATTCAGGCTGGATTCGGACTCACCAACATTCACCGAAGCCTTGAGATCATCGGAATACTGACTTTCATCGTGTTTGTCAGTATACTTCACTTCAGTGCTGATCGCATAGGGTTTCACTGTAGCATCATCTGCCACATTAACCTCGAAAGTTGCAGTCTTTGAATCTCCGGGGTACATGTCACCAAGATATGCTTCGTCATCGCTGGTTGTGAATGGATCCACAACACTTATCCTTGCAATACAGTCGTATGCAACATCATCTCCAATGTTCGCATAGGTTATGTTGATGGTTTCCTTATCACCCTTCTGAAGACCAGATTCTGTCTTTATCACCTTGAAATATGGTTCCTCCTCTACAAAAATATCAAGGTACATTGTCTGGTTCATTTCTTCATGCCAGTAGTATGTGTCACCGTAGGGAGGAGTTACAGCAGAATCTTTTTGGTACCTGTATTTCACATTGAGTTTCAATCTGTAAGTACCAGCTTCTGCATTGTCATATACCTCTATAGGGAATTCGGCAGGTGATTCTAAGGATTTACCTGAACTAATTGAACCCAGAAGCAGGGTATCAAGTTTTATGTCTATGGGAGTATCCGGGTCTACAAGTGAAAGTGTTGCTGTTATATCCTCAGCTTTTGTAATGGCTCTGTCAGAAGCGAGTTCACTTGCCATGTAAGTCCTGGTAAGTGTCTCACCAATCTGTCCATCTCTGAAATCATCCTCAATCTCATCCTCATCGGCTTCAAGTCCTGTGATCTGACCATCGTTCATGATGTTCACGTACAGGACAGCATCTTCACCTCTCTCAAATACATCATCGCAGGCGAGGTTTGCTACTAGATGAGGGGAACCGTAAAGATCGTAGTAATCACTTGCTATTTCTGAAATAACGTCTTCATCTATGCTTGCAGACGCACTATGCATACAACTTAGCACCAAGAGTGCTATCGTGAGCATCTTTACATTTTTAAGGGATATCATACATTCACCTTGCTATATTTTGTATTTTTGTTCTCTAATTTATCTGAAGATTGGTGTTTTATTCTCCACCTATCAAGGTTTACCATGATGGGTGGCAGCACAATAACTGTGCTCAACAAGGAAAATGCAACAGCTATCACTGTAACTTTTCCAAAATCACTTATCATTGGGAACGAGGATACAATAAGGGCTGAGAAGCCAAATATGACAGTAGAACCTGATGCAATGATAGCCGGACCAACTGAAGATGCAGCCTTTTCCATTGCATCATATGGTTCCATGCCTTTTTCACGTTCCTCAAAGTAACGTTCAAGCATCAATATTGTGAATTCTGCTCCAATGCCTATTGCAAGAGCACCAAGAGTGGCAGTCAGCGGATTGTATGGCATGTCAAGGAGATACATCACTCCCCCTATCCAGCCTGTTACCATTACAATTGGTAATATTGTGGATACAGCCTTCAGCCAGTCCCTGTAGATCACAAGCATTCCCAAGAAGATAATTACCATCCCAAGATAACCCATAGTTGTCCTGCCGGATGTCAGGGCATCTATAATGGAATTTGTCATTACCTTTGAACCTGTGACAGTTACCGTAGTACCTGCTGGAGGATCATACCATTCCATGTCACTTTTGACAAGGTCAATGGCTGTTGTGATTTGCTCAGAAGGAAGGTCACTCTCAAGTTTCAGGTTTATTACAGCAAGATTGCTTCCTTCGATGTACTGATCCGTTACAACCGAGGACATGCTATCAGTGACAGAAGTAATGGTATCCTTATCTGAGGGAATCGAACCATGACTTGATTCGATCAGGGAGGCAATGCTGCTTGAACCTGTTATATAGCTATTGCTTTCTTCTTCTCTTTCAGAAAAATCTAACATCCATTGCAGCAGGTCTGGATCAAGGACATCATCTGTTCTGACAATAATGTTTATCTGATCAATTCCACCCACCACTGTTGTTAGTTTATTCAGATTCTGCAAAGCCCGCATGTCCTGTGGTACAAAATCCTTTGTCTCGGTCTGAACACCTACATGTTCATCAGCATACAATCCTCCCGCTGCAAGAACAGATGCCAGCACAATGATGATCAAAGGTCTTTTTGCAGAGAACATGGCAACATGGGAAAGTACTTTCCCAATAGCTGTTTCCTTTTGTTCTGCTTTTTTTACAGAAGCCTGTCTTGCAGGATACCTGCGTTTCTTTTTCTCTTCTCGTCTGTCAAGTAGGTATAAGATGGATACAAGAACAAACATTGAAGCAATGTAACAGAGTAGCACACCCACAAGACTCATTTTGCCGAAATCCTGTATCATAGGAACCGGGGATATTAAAAGAGCGATAAAACCCAGACATGTGGCTACAACAGCACTCCCAACAGCAGGACCAGTATGTGTGATTGTATCAATAATGGCTTCTTCGACACTCTCACCTTTTGCAAGTTCTTCTTCCACACGGTTATGGAACTGAATTGCATAGTCGGCACCAAGTCCGATAAGAATTGGGAATACTGCCATGGATGCCATCGTCATGGGTATGTTCAGATAACCCATTGCACCAAAAGTCCATATCAAACCTATAAGAACTACAGGCAATGGCATCAGACACCACCTGACATGTCTGAATACCATAAGCAATGCAAAGATCATCAGGACAAATGCAAGGATAAGCATTGTTTGGAGACTTGAGCTCATCTCTTCGGACATCGCAATCATAAAAGCAGGTTCACCTGTTGCAACAGCATTTGTGCCTGTGGGAAAATCAACCACTTCAATTGTTCTCTCTACCCGCGTAAGCACTCTTTCCTTGTTGTCTTCATCTATGTTTCCCGGCAACTGCACCATAATAATAGTATGCGTGTTGTCAGGCATCAACTGGTCAACATAAGCAGAAGGCAGTAAATCAATTATTGACAGAATGGAATCGTAATTATTGGGTATTTCAGAATGGCCGGTGACGGAATATGCAGTATTCTTAATCAGTGATGCCATACTGATAACATTCTCTACATCCTTATCTCGGGCTATCAGCGTATCAAAATCATCAATTGCTTCGATGACTTCAGATTCCCTTACATCATCAGAATCGATGAGCACCATTATAACTTCGTTTCCAAAATTCTGCTTGTAGATATGATCATAGTTCTGATAGAGGTCAGAGTCTTTTTCTACAAAAGTGTCTGTTCCACTTTTATGTTCTATCAAGCCTGCTCCTTGAAATGCAATCAGCATCATGAGAATCGCAACGATAATTATTCCCAGAGGCCATTTCTCAATCACAGCTCCAATTTGTTCAAATCTTTTTTTTGCAGACATGATATCTGTTAGTAATAGAATACTAACAATATGAATAGTTATTTAATACTAGTTTATTGTTGTACCGAAGATAGTAAATAGAAGATACTTATATCAATGTTATTATGCAATTGTTAATAGAATCTCTGCAACAATTAGGTTTGACAGCCTATGAAGCCAAAATTCTGGCAGCACTAACGCAGTACGGAAGCAGGAATGCAGCTGACCTCCATACTCTTTCGGGTGTCCCACGTTCTGCTGTGTATGGTGTAATAGACAAACTTAAAAACAGAGGGTTAATCGAGATTCAGAACTCCAAACCAATGAGATATAAAGCACAGGAACCCGAAAGAATAATCACTCTGTTGACAAAAGATTACGCGGTTGCTGTGGATTTTTCCCTGGAACAACTTGAAAATATCTATCAAAAACAGGAAGGGACTTTAGAAGATAACTCGGCATGGAATATTAATGGTGTGAAGAATGTCACTGACAAGATACTTCAAATGCTTGAATCATCCAATAAAGAGATTCTTTTTTCTTCGTCATACGTTCCATTGAACCAAATTGTTGCTGTTTATCCTATTATGGGCAGTATTTGGAAAGAGATTCGTGAAAAAATCAGTGAGGGCGTGAAGGTTAAAATAACTGTCAATGATAAAATTTATGCAGATGAAATTGCCACAGAGTTGCCCGGTGCTGAAGTCAAAGTGTATATAATAAAAAGAACAATTCTAGTCCTCTAATGGGTGGTATCCTTTCTGTTGATGAGAAAGAACTTCTTGTAGTCACTGTCAATGATGAAATATTTCCTCCTAACCTCAATGCTACATGGTACTGTGGGAAAGAGCATGTTCGTGTTTTCAGGCATTTCATTGATGCAGAGTGGAATCAATCTGCATCAATAGAATAGTCTCGTATCCATAGCAGATAAAAGTAATAAAAATGGTGAGCAAATGACTAGCAAATGCACAACAGACTGCAATTTGAGTATAAATGTAGTTTCAAAAAATAGCGAAACGGATGAGCTAAATAAAAAACAAAGGTTGCACATAAAAAATACAATCTCACTTTGTCCGGAATGCTTGGACAAAATTCCTGCTGAAATTTTCACAGAAGATGGCAGCGTTTACCTTTCCAAGTATTGTTCTAATCATGGTACTTTCCAAGATATCTATTGGTCTGATTTTGAACTTTATAATAAGTTCTGTCAATCTCATGTAGTAGGCACAGGTGTTTTAAATCCTGCAATAAAGAGCGAGAATCATCTTCTTGATTGTGGATTATGTGAAAAACATACAACCAGCACTATTCTGGCAAACATTGATGTAACAAATAGATGTAATCTTAACTGTCCTGTATGTTTTGCGAATGCAAAAAGAAGTGGATTCATTTATGAGCCAAATGAAGAACAGATTCAGAATATGCTACTTATGCTTAGAATCAGAAACCTGTTCCATGCTGTGCGGTCCAATTTTCTGGTGGTGAACCAACTGTACGTGATGATTTGCCAGAGCTAATATCAATGGCAAAAGACCTTGATTTTTTACATATTCAAATTGCCACTAATGGAGTAAGAATTGCAAAGGATGTAGAATTTGCACATAAATTAAGGACAGCTGGTCTTCAGACTGTCTATTTGTCATTTGATGGTATAGGAGAAGAACCCTATCACATTACACGTGGTTTTAATGCCTTTCCATTGAAAAATGCTGCAATAAACAACTGTCGTACTGCAGGAATTGCGAGCATTGTGTTGGTACCAACTCTTATAAAAGAAGTAAATGATCATCAAGTTGGAAATATAATCAATTTTGCTTCAGAAAGGCTTGATGTTATCAAAGGCGTCAATTTCCAACCAGTTGCTTTCACAGGTCGCATTGATCAGACAGAAAGAGAGAAAAAAAGAATTACAATTCCAGATTTTTTATTAATGACTGAAGAACAAACAAATGGGACTATCTGCAGGGATGATTGGTTCTCTGTACCACAATCAACGTCAATATCCAGATTCATAGCAGCCATGTTGAACAAACAAGTTCTACAATTCACAATACATCCTCACTGTGGAACTGTTACATATATTTTCAAAGATGGAGATAAGCTAATTCCTATTACTCGTTTTGTGGATGTAGACGGTTTGTTTGAATATCTAGATGAGATATCCCCTCAGATAAGTAATACGAATTTTCAGATAAAAAAAGCAGGTCTTACTAGTAAAGCCCTTCACAAAATATCCAGTTTCATCGATCAGAAAACTGCTCCACAGTCTATCAATGTCACGAAAATGATAATGGATTTTTTCAATAAAGGTACAGGAGAAGCTTTAAAGCCCTTCCACAGGAATAGTTTGTTCCTTGGATCAATGCATTTTCAAGATCCCTATAATTTTGATATCGAGAGGGTGCAGAGGTGTGGAATACACTACGCTACACCAGATGGACGTGTGATTCCATTCTGTGCATATAATACAATCCATCGACAGGAAGTAGAGGCAAAATTCTCAAAACCGTTTTACTCATAGACATTTACTGTCCCCAGTTGTAATATACTGACCGGAGAATGTGGAATATTTTAGAAATGGAAAAAATGGGTGTTAAATATGATTGAAGAAGCTGTAAGCCCGACATTAACAGAGAACGATTCTAGAAATAGCGATGTTGGAAATCAGGTTGGTATGGATAAGAATAGGTTGCTGAATTTCATAAAAAAAAGAAACAATTACATCAAAACGCTGCCTAAAAAGGAAAAACAAGCATTTATTGCTTCAATAAATGAACTGAAAGAAAGTAAGAATAGTATTGAAAGACTTTTTTTGAAGAAGAAATCAGGAAAGAATATCGATGACTTTCTTTTTTCATTTGATGATCTTCCTCTTTTTGGAAAAGAATATTGGTTCATGAAATTTACTGCTAATGATGGCTCAAAACGTCAATTTTTTTTGATGTTTGGTAGAACAGACGGTGACATCGAGGTTAATGGTCGCTACATAAAAGATAGCAAAGTGTCTGATAACCGAACAGAGGGTTATTGTGTTTCATGGGAATATGATGAAAAACAGAGAACGATTACAGATGACCTCTGCACCATTGAAATTAAGGATGATATTATAGCTTGTTTTAATGATAATATCAGTGCTGAATTTTGTGGTTCATTTCCTGAATATTCTCTGAATATTATGGAAGCTGGTAAAAAGTTTTGTTCTCTGACGATAAAGAAACCTGAAAATACTGAATTCATTTCCGAGTTGTCAGAGCAATTCAAAGGTTTGTTTGGTTTTCGCCTAGCTAACCTTTATTTTGATTTCGAAGGTCAGCTTTCTTGTAACGATTTCTCAGGTAAATGTTATGCTCAAAAGGTCATAGTAGTTGGTCCGTTCATTCCATGGAAATGGTCAAGGATAGTTTTCAGGAATGGTTCTATATTGACTTATTTTGTACCCTCGATTGAGGTAATGGGGGTGGAATATGATATTTACAATTCTATGAGTTTTTACGATTCCATGACTCAGAAAATGCACTATTTCGAAAAGGTTAGTGTTCATGAATATCCTTCAGAGAAAGAAGATAAAAGGTGGATTGTTACTGCTGAAGGAAATAAGGTATTTGTAGTCATGAAAAGCTACTGTAAAAAGTCATTCAGCTTCAGGAAAGATTTTGATTTTAAATACATTGAAAATCTTGTAGAAGTCATTGATCTTAAAATCGAAACTAATTATGATGTAATTACACTGGATACTACTGGAAGTGGCCAGGGAATGGTGGAAGACACATCGGGATTTGTGATCTAATACGGAATTGGTAAAGGAGCGCAGATCTATGGATTGTAGCAAACTATACTTGGTGATTTTATTTGCGCCTTCTTTGATGTACTTTACAGTAATGCTGCACAATATATTGTGAAATCGGTGACCTTGTATGTATTTTAGTATACTACAGAGATACTTGATAGTAAAACGATACAAGAAAATAATAGAGATTTTGCTAAAGATCGCAATAATCAATACATCTATTATATATTTTATTGTATCGTATTATAATCTTATATAAAAATAGGAGAATCGGTATGAACCTTAGTATACTACGCAAATACTCAATGATAAAAAGGTACAAAAAAATAATAGATATTTTGATAAAATATGAATTTGACTATCTTGTTGATCAGTTGAAACTTCGTCCGTTTCACATTCACATCTTAGATTCAAATAAACTCTATACATCAAAAGAAGAAGCAGTATCACGTCCTGAAAGATTACGGGAAGTACTTGAAGAACTTGGTCCTACCTATGTGAAATTAGGACAAATACTCAGTGTTCGTAAGGATTTGATACCGCTTGAATATGCAGATGAATTTGCAAAACTTCAGGACAATGTCCCTTCATTTGCATTGGAAGATGTTGAATATGTAATTCAAGATGAGTTGGGAGCCACTCTTGATGATTTATTTGAAACTTTTGAACGTAAACCAATGGCAGCTGCATCTATAGGTCAGGTACATAGAGCTAAGTTGAAAGATGGTATGAATGTGGTTGTTAAAATCCAACGTCCACATGTCAATAAAATTATTGAAACAGATCTGGATATTATGAATAGTCTTGCCAGACTTGCTGAAGAACGTGTTCAGGCTGCCAAGCAATATGGATTGGTCAAAATTGTAGATGAGTTTTCAAGATCAATTCGTACTGAACTCGACTACACACAAGAAGCTCAATATATTGAACGTTTCTCTTATAATTTCAAAGATGAAAAGTCAGTCTACATTCCAAAAGTATACTGGAACTATAGTAGTCAAAAGATTTTGACGCTTGAATATATCGATGGCATTAAAGCAAATGATTTTCAATCACTTGACAAATTAGGATATGATCGAGAAAAAATAGCAATGATTGGTTCCAACGCCTTTATGAAACAGATATTTGAAGATGGTTTATTTCATGCAGATATTCATCCTGGTAATGTTTTTATATTGGACAATGAAACTATTGCACTGATTGATTTTGGCATGGTTGGTCGGTTGTCGAATGACCTTCAAAATGGATTTATTGATGCACTCTTCGCAATGAAAAAGGGTGATGTTGAGCAGTTTGTAGAAATTATGTATGAGTATGATGTTATTGGAAGTGATGCAGATACTCAGAGATTAAAAAATGATATTGAAACATTCTTAGATAAATACTACGGCAGATCTTTAAAGCAAATGGATGCAGCATCAATGATTAGTGATATATTCGTTATATTGCAAGAACATCATGCAAAACTTCCACCAAATGTTGCTTTACTTTTAAGGGGAACAATTATGATTACAGGATTTGGTTCTCAGCTGATGCCCGATTTTAATCTGGCACTTGTTTTTGAACCACATGCAAAAAAATATATGAAAAAACGTTTGAGTCCTAAGAATATTACAAATTCAGCATTAAAGAATGTACCGAAATATTCTCGTGTACTGCACAAAATGCCGATGCAGATATCACAAATTCTGTCTTTAATAGAAAAAGGTGAACTAAATATCAAATTCAGGCATAATGAACTTGAAACATTACCTCAAGAAATTAATGATGCAAGTAATCGTATTGCATTTAGTTTTATTGTGTCAGCCATAATAATAGGTTCATCATTGATTTTGCAAACTGATATGGAACCACTCGTCTGGGGCGTTCCATTTCTTGGAGTCTTTGGATTTATCATAGCTTTCCTTTTAGGAATGGGGTTTGTTATCTCTATTCTCAAAACGGAACGTATTTACAATTAGATTCATTCATCTAAGCTTAAAAGCGATAAACAGTAATCTTCCAACGACATCAGAAATGAAAAACATAGAAAAAAAATAAATCATTTAAATGCATTGTATAACAACCAGGCAGAATTATTAGTGCATATATGTCAATGGTATATCGTTAAAAATAACGCTATTTATTTTTGAATACTAAATAAGTAGTTAAAGTTGATGATTTATTAATTTCCACATATGCTTGTAAATCTTTTAGAGTATGTAAGGTAACGACATTAATGACAAGGTAAAGTAAACTTTATTTATACAATTAGAAGATGTGATGTACAAGTACAACTAGATGTTTAATTATAAATATTATTTATTGATGACTGCAAATAATGGTAATAGGTTACATGTTGATATGATGTTGTCCTCTTCAATTTTATTAAATATAGTGCATAATATCGAAGAGGAAGTTTCATCTACTTTCGGATGTACTGTATATAGATTGATATCTAATGTAACATCATACAAAGTACTGTAAATCCAATTACAAATACATCCCATATAAAGAAAACCAAAATAATCTTTTTCAAAACTTAAAACTAAATAACATGCCAATGATCAGTAAATCCGTGAAAGAAGCCTATGACAAAACAACGTTTTTTTATTTACTCAACTGTGTTTCTCATAATGGGTTTATCGAATTCCGTTATCCCTGTATTACCTGAGATTGCTACTGCTTCATCGGTGGAATCAGGCACCATTAAATACACTTTACTTTTTTCCGGCTATTTTATCGGAGCATTGTTAACCCTGATACCTTTCGGATTTTTAGCAGACAGGTATGAACATCTGAAGATAATCATTTTTGCTATTTCCCTTACAGCAATTTCCGGCACAATCCTTACTGTAACCAACAACATCCATATAATGATACTAGCAAGAATACTTGAGGGCAGCGCATGTGGTGCATTTTTCCCAGCAGCATATGCAATGCTTGCCGAATATCAGAAAAAAAATCAATATCTGGGAGAATTCAATTTTCTCCTTAATGCCGGACTTGCAGCTGGTGCCGTAGCTGCAGGATTTCTGGCAGAGGAATTCATTAAAGGAGCAATTATACTTTTCACCCTGCTTTCGTTAATAGTGTTTATTTTTGGCATTATTAAAACAAGTTCACTCCAAAACAAGAACAAGAATAATAACAATGATAAAAATAATTTAATCCTGAAAACAAAAGAAAAAACACATTCAAACACCACATTTTTGATTGAAATTAAAAAGATTCTCAATATAGCATTCAATCCATTATTTATCAGAACATGGATAATTGCATTCTTTATTTTTGGAATCACCGGAGTAATGCTTGCCTATTACCCACAATACAGTAGCGGAATGCTCAGCAAACCGGAACTTGGCATAGTGATAGCTACAGTATATATTAGCTCAATGGCCACCAACCTCATTGCAGGAAGGTCAAACATTAAGTTCAGAAAAATGATCAACATAGGCATAATACTTGCTGCTGCAGGCGTCATAATCTCAATTATACAACCCCTTCCAGGTTTTACGCTTCTTGGCATAGGATCGGGAATGGCAATGATAGGTTTACCAATAGCAGTTTCCTGTATGAATATCAGTAAAAAGGACAAAGGACTGAGCATGGGAATCTTCACAACATTTACATACATGGGACTTGCATTCCTACCCATGATAATGGGCTACTTTACAAAATACGGATATCTTGCAATGTTTGCAGGAACTTCATTGCTTATGGTTCTTACACTTTTACTGAAAGACAGTAGTAAAAATAATATCAGTTAAATCAAATTAACTAAAACAAAATAGAAACTTTATTATGGAGATACTCTCTTTCTTGGATTGATGGCACCAATAAAAAACGTAAAAACGATCATCCCTGAAAGAAAAACAGATACATCACACCTGTTTTCAATGTGTTGTGTCCTCTTACTGGCATTGTGTATTTTCACATCCCAGGCAGGAGCAAATACAGTTGCAGAAATAGGGTCAGTAAACACTCCCCATGGTGCCATTATTCTCATTGTTGATGGTTTAAGTTCATGTTATGTGTACCCTGAATACACTCCTTACGCAATAGATGGCTCAATGCTTGAAAAAGCAGAAGTACCTAAAATGCAGGAAATATTCGATAATAGTTGCAGGGTACTTGATGTAACAGTACCTCAGACATTTACCGAAGGTGGTCACTCTGTGATTGCCACAGGATATTCCAGTGCGGATTCTGAACTCACCGGCTCTTCAGAAACAACATTCTTTGACGTAGCTCATGATTACGATTATCTAACGTTCGCGATTATGGAAAAAGGCGATTCAGGTGGTTTTTGCAGCAAACAAAATGTAGTCATGCATGACACAAAAAACTCCATAAACGAACCTGAAATGGTCATTCAAACAAACAGGATTACAGAAGACAATAAAGATATTTCATTTGAAATCACTGAATTGATGCAGGTTCATTCCTCCGGGTTACAGGAAAAACTTGATCAGTATCCGGAAGGCTCTATTGAACGTTACATTGAATATAACGCGTGGGTTATTGAAACCGGGATTGATGTTATTGAATACATGGAAAAAGAGTATCCTGAACAAAATTACATACTCACATTAAATGCAGGTGCTGTTGACAGTGCCGGCCATTACAAAAAGAATAGCGGTTATATTGAATGTATTGAAGGAATCGACAACATAAGTTATTCACTTTATGAAACCTGCCTTGCCAACAATCTGGCTTTTGTACTTACAGGTGATCACGGAATGGCATTCCCTACCAATGATTCAAAGGGAGGACACCAGGCAGAAAAATATTCCGTAATGACTGAATCACAAAAAGTTCCACTGGCAATAACTGCAAATGATATTGATAATGTTGTTGTGGAAGGGAAGTTCAAACAGGAAGACATTGCACCAACAATTCTTGAGGTACTAAACATCCCCGGTAAACTGAGACTTGCAGACGGAGAGGCAATTGCACTTAAAGATTACACAAATGTTGAAGTAATTATTCCGGAAGAAGGCGAACTATCTTTAACAAAAGAGGGAGAAATTCTCTTTAAAGATGATGTCAGAGAAAACATTGCTTTTCAGGGTATTGAGCCGGATAATGAATATATACTAACATTTAAACCTTTATCAGAACAGGACAATACAGTAGAGCAATCTTTCAGTGCTGGATCATATATTTCAGTCAAACTCTTAACATCAGAACACCGTTCCAAAAGTGATAAATCCTATCAGAACTCTCGTTATATAGAAGGAGGATTTCTGATAGGAGCAGTAAATCTTACAGGACTGTTGCTGATACGTAAAACACTGAAGGAATAATCCACACACTAATTCAAAGGCAGATAATTGCTATAAAGTTACTAAAAGGAATTGATGCCATGAAGCAAGAGCTACATAGACTTTTGCAGAATACATTTGAGATATTTACATCTGAGGAAGCACTGGTACGCATTAACTCATCGAAAGCCCTGATAGTAGGAGACATTCATGGGAATCTGGAAGCACTTGAATTTATTCTGTACATTCGCAAAGCGCTGAAATGTGATCACATAGTATTTCTTGGGGACTACGTTGACAAAGGACCCCATTCTTCCGAGGTTCTCGAAAGGATACTGAAAATGAAATTACGGGAGCCTGAAACTTTTATTCTGCTGAGGGGAAATCATGAAACAAGAGAAATGAACAGAGTTCATGGTTTTTATGATGAAATACTGGACGAGGAATTATTCCTTGCTGCAAACCGCACATTTGAGGAAATGCCTATTTCTGCTGTCATAAATGATTCTATTTTCTGCGTGCACGGTGGCATTCCCGGACCTGTTGATCTGAATCGCATAAATAAAGAAGAAGCTTTTCATTTTTTATGGAATGACCCAAGTGGTTGTGACGGCATAAGCGCGTCTATCCGTGGACCACGGCCCAAATGTTTCGGAGGAGACGTATTTAATGAATTCATGGACAAAAATGATCTGTCCTTAATGATACGGGGACATACAGCACTTTTTACAGGTCATGCCTGGTGCTTTGATCGAAAAATGCTTTCTATTTTTTCTTGCCCGGAATACACAGGAAAATCCAATAATGCCTCTTTTGCCTTATTAAAGGAAGATGAATTATCCATATTTACATTTGGAAGAACTGGCAATTGTTACTCACTAATTCGTAATAACTTCTGATTCACAATTGTTAAATACACTTAGTGAGTATATTTTATTGTTAAACATATTCTGAAATTCTGAATATGGGGGAAGATCATATGTCAGAAACAAACATCGATGTTAGGGGACAGACCTGTCCGGTGCCTCTTGTAGAATGCCGTAAAGTAATTCGTAAAGCTGCCCCGGGAGATGAAATTGTAATAACAGGGACACATTCTGCTTCCAAAAAAGAAATACCCATGGCCTGTGAGGCAATGGGACTTGAAGTTGTGGAAGTGGATGAAAATAACGAAAAAGAGTGGACAATCCGAATTAAGAAATGACACTTTCGGGAGAGTGGGTAGTACATGACAGAAAAGGCAGTAATAGTTGCACATAGTGGTGACCTTGACAAGATATATAGTGCACTTATAGTTGCAAACGGTGCGCTTTCCATGGGAATGGAAGCATCTATATTTTTTACATTCTGGGGTTTGCAATGTCTTAAAAAAGGAGGGCTGGACAAAGGTCCCCTTTCCAGAATGAATTTACTGGGACTGGGTAAATGGATGGTAAAAAGCAGGATGAAAAAAGCCAATGTTGTTTCACTTGAAAAACTGATGGAAGATTACAAAGAACTTGGCGGAAAGATAATCGCCTGCGAGATGACCATGGAAATAATGGGAATCAAGGAAGAGGAATTGAACAACCAATGGATAGACGAATATGGTGCTGTTGGCACTTATATAATGGAAGCAAAAGATGCCAAGATTACCCTATTTATCTAAATATCACAATATTTTGAAGAAACAAACAGGGAGTAACTATGTTAGATGAAATGATTTACCTCGATAATTCAGCCAGTACGCGCCTGGACGAAAGAGTTCTGGATGCAATGAAACCATATTTCTTTGATACATATGCAGTGGCAACATCTGAATTTGGATATTCCATGGGAATCGATGCAAAAGAAGGTCTTGAAGAAGCCAGGACAATAATAGCAAATTCCCTGGGTGCAACACCTGAGGAAATTGTATTCACATCAGGTGACACAGAATCAAGTAATATGGCAATAAAAGGCGTTGTTGCAGCTCTTAAGAAAAAGAAGGGAGAGCACATAATCGTATCAAAATTAGAGGATTTTGCAGTACTTAATACTGCTAAAAATCTCGAGAAACAGGGATACAGTGTAGACTACATTAGTGTTGATTCAGAAGGCTTTGTGGATCTTGAGGAACTCAAGAGCAAGATAAGGGATAATACTGTCCTTGTATCCATCCAGCATGCAAATCAGGAAATAGGTACTCTTCAGGACCTTGATGCCATCGCAAAAATATGTAAGGAAAAAGATGTGCTTTTCCATACTGATGCAACGCACAGCTACATGCGAGTACCAATTAATGTTTCACAAACACCTGTAGACATGATAAGCATGTCAGCCCATACAATCCACGGACCAAGAGGTGTCGGTGCACTTTATATCCGCAAGGGTACACCCATTACTAAATGGATGGATGGCGGCTATCAGGAAACAGATCGTCGTGCAGGACTTGAAAATATCCCGGGAGCTGTAGGTTTTGCAAAAGCAGTGGAACTTGTAACAGACAAGGAAACTGAATTTCTGGCTTCGATGAGAGATTACACTATAAAAAGAGTCTTCGAAGAAATACCCCATGTCACACTAAACGGAAGCAAGAAACAGAGAACGCCACAGAATGCCAATATCACGTTCCATTACGTGGAAGGTGAATCAATGACCCTGCATCTGGATATGAGAGGGTTTGCAGTAAGCACCGGGTCTGCATGCTTCAGCCGGTCACTGGAAGCAAGTCATGTTATTCTCGGCATTGGCGGAGATCACGAAAGGGCACACGGCTCCATCAGGTTCACATTCGGACGCTATAACAGCATGAATGATGTTGATGCTGTGGTAGATGCAATCAAAGAGATAGTAAAGCAACTCAGGGACATTAGTCCCCTGTATAATAAAGAGGCATGAGGCGATAATATGAAATTTCCATACACAGAAAAGGTACTTGAGCATTTTAAGAATCCACGCAATGTAGGAAAAATGGAAAATCCGGATGGAAAAGGACTGGAAGGCAGCCCTGCATGTGGAGACATGGTTGCAGTCTATCTTCAGGTGAACCCGGACACCCAGGTAATCGAGGATATCAAATTCGAGTCATACGGATGTGCTTCTAACATTGCAACAGCCTCCATAATAACTGAGCTTGCAAAAGGCAAGACGGTTGAAGAAGCTAAAAAGATAAGCTGGCAGGAGGCTACCGAAGAGCTGGGAGGACTTCCACCTGTAAAAGCCCATTGTTCCGTACTTGCAGTAGAAGGACTTCGTGCAGCCATAAGAGATTATGAGGAAAAGCACGGCCTTGTAAGTGAACAGGAACCAACCACTGTTGATGTTATCAGAAGCAGGTTGAAGCATGTGATGAACCCAATGGCAGGGCTGGATATTATCAGGACCGAGCTGGTCACCAAAATGGAGATCAACGATGGTGTTGTCAGAATACTTATTGACCTGCCGTCAAACCATCAGTTTGCAGCAAACATCAAGGAAGAGGTCACAGAGAAGCTTGAATCCCTCTGGGATGTTAATGAGGTTAATGTTGTCTTTACTGAGTAAGACAACATCTATTCATTTTCTTTTATTCACTCAATCTCTGCTATAATCACAACATAATTTTTCCCATATTTTTTTGCGCATTTCGGACAGGTAGTATACCACATGAACCATTTCTTTATTTCATATCCCTGTTCTTTTGCATAAGCTTCAAAATCATCACACCATTTCTTAGTGTCCTTAAAAGGACCTTCGTAGACTTTGCTTAAGAACTTTCCACTCAACAGTATATTATTTGCATCAGGTATGTTTTTGTCAACTGCAAGATAGACATCCATGTTCCATTTTGACGTATGATCCGATAGACAGAGATTATCAATAATACCTGCTCCTGCATCCCTGACTTTTCTGTCAAGCTTTCTCATTACTCCGCCAAAGTTGACCGGCATATAGAAAAGTGTTAACACTTTGTCTTTTACGAATTTCTTGTTATCCCACTCGATTACTTTTCCATCCCATGGCATGGGATCAAATTTTGGACAGCATTCTTTTTCCATGTGAAATCACCACTCCCACTTAGATAATTGAATTTTGATAATACAGATATAAAAATAGTATGCTTTACGTCAGGATCTGTTTCTTTGAACCTGCATTGTGCCAGCAACCTGCATTACGGATATTTTTTAAACAATTATACTCAATAAACAGATAGGATGAAAACATAAGTGCAGTCATCGTTTAAAGAGGCAAAAAAGTGAGAGTTAATCCGGATTTGAGTGTTAATGAGAATGACCTTGAAGAGTTCCAGGAGATTATAAGCTTTAAATTCAAGGACAAAAGCTACCTTGTACAGGCACTTTTACATGGCTCACTTTTTAGCGGTGATAAGGAGAAACTGAGTGATTTCAGAAAAATTAACGGACTTGAGAACAAAGACTATGAGAAGCTCGAGTACCTCGGTGATTCAGTTCTTGGACTGATAATTGCAGAACATGCATTTCATGACACTGGCATAAACGAGTATGCCAGGTTAAAAGGACTTACAATAGAAGGAGTTGCTACAAAAATAAGAACGGTACTGGCTTCCAATGAAAGTCTTAAACCTGTGGCAGGAAAAATAAAACTTTCACGTTTTGTCCTTTCAGAAGGGCATGTAAACATTGACGGAAAACTATCTGACATCATGGAAGCACTTATCGGTGCTATTTACATTGATGGAGGGCAGGACAATACCAGCAAGACTGATGAAGCTGAAGGAAACTATTCTGCTGCAAAGGATTTTGTTTACCAGTTCTTCGAAATTGACAGTGCACTGGAAAAAATTGCTGCTTTTAATCCCAAAGGCATGATACAGGAGATATTCCATCACAATGGACTTGGAAATCCAATCTACAAAGTGATGGAAGAAGAAGGACCTGATCATGAGAAAAAATTTACAGTTGGGCTTTACCTTAATGATAAATTGCTTGCAATGGGTTCCGGAAACAGTAAAAGAAAAGCTGAGAAAGCGGCGGCAGAGCTTCATTTGAAGCATTTGCAGGATGAATCACCTGAAATATCACAGGATATTGAGTAAAAGTCATCCTACATTGTTTTTCAATGCATAATAAGTATTTTTACAATCCATTGACCCTAGCAATAAGTATAAATAAATTATCACTATTTTTCATTACAATGTTTCGACTAGTAGTCACTATAAATGTGCAGATGCAGGAAATCGAATATCTGTACATTTGAAACATGCATTAAATTGAAGGTGGTAATAAAAAAATGCTTTATCCAAATCCCCAGAAGCAGCATCCTAAGATAAGTGAAACAGCATGGATATCTGAAAATGCAGTCATCGTAGGTGATGTTACAATAGGAGAGAATGTTTATGTGGCCCACAATGTCATAATCAGGGCTGATGAACCCGGATCATCTATTGTAATCGGAGATAATTGTAATGTCCAGGACGCCGTAATAATACACGGGCTTGGAGGTTCAAAAGTTGATATCAAAAATAATACTTCACTTGCACATGGCTGCATTGTACATGGACCCTGCACAATAGGAGAACGATGTTTTGTTGGATTTGGAGCCGTTGTTTTTGACTGCAATATAGGTGATGATGTAGTTATTTTGCATAATTCAACAGTTCGTGCAGTTGACATACCATCATGTAAAGTGGTAACTGACGGACAGGTTATTACTGAACAAAAACTGGTAGATGAACTTGATGATATCTGCCATAATCTTGAAAAATTTAAGGCATCTGTTATTGACGCAAACCTTGAACTTGTGGAAGGATACTGCAAACTGGCACAAGATTCAGATTAAAAGAAAATGATTTTTTGAATATGGTTTTTTAAAAATGAATTCATAAAAGCAATTATATGCCTCTAAAAACTGAGAGTTCAGAGGCAATATTGCCAGCAGTTAGTACGAAACACTATCAAACAGAACCTATAGCAAATATATACAAACAAAGTCCGTGGAAACTGGATTTATCGGCACCTCAGATGAATTTGCCTTCCATTTCCCTTATTACATTTCTTCCAGCGTCGGTTAACATGTATTTTTTCCATGTGCTTTTTGCAGGATTAATACACTCAATTAAACCTCTGCTTTCGAATTCTTTCATAGCACGGCTCATGTTCTGGGTTGACCTTCTGGTTACCTGAGCAACATCAGAAGCTTTGCCAACTACATTCCTTTTCATATATTCCATCAGCACAAGTCTGCGGTCAACGCTTAATATCCACCTGACATGGTCATCTGAGTCAGGTTTTATTGCTATTTGACACCTCATGTTTTTCACCTCGTTTTTGATAGCACATCATGCATGCTGCACAATGATGCAAATTACAGTTCGTTTTTCGTTCAGGTTCTACCTTACTAAAGCCAGGAACTCTCCGGAATGAATAACAACCAGACCATAGACCAGAATGATCATTTACGTGGATTATTGTGTCATTGTTGAGATTATAGTCTAAATACACTACAGTATAGTGTATATAGAACCTAGCCTCAATTCTTTCCAATAATTATGCCTGCAATTACGGCCATCCACATTAATTGAGATTCATGTACCTTATTGTTCACTGGACCTTATCAGGAACAAATTCACAATTGTGTTTTAAGTATATAAAAGAAACTCTAAGCTGTATATACATATTAAACATCGTTTCCACATATATTTTTAAGAAAGTTATCAACTTTTGCATAATAAAAAGTCTGTTTTAGTTTGAACTAAAATTTTGCATTTAAATTATAAAAAGCAATGAGAACATATTTGAAATTATGAACTGAATATATAATAAACATATGATAAATAGTATATTAAACTTTTAAGAATGCTTAAGATGCTTGGTTTTTAAAGAAAAAAAAGCCAATTTTACCCAATTGATGCTATGAATAACTATTTTTTAAGATATAAATTATTATATTAAAAAATACAGAAATTGAGAGATTAGTTTTTAATAATCTCAGATTATAGAACTATTTTAAAGTAAGCTGAAATACGAACTGTTCGTACATAGGCGAATATTGGAGTACAAAAAAACAATGTCAAAAGTTTCCAGACTTATTATAGTTGAAGGAATCGTACAGGGAGTAGGTTTTCGGCCATTTGTGTACCGCATAGCGAAAAATCACAGTATTTCCGGCTCTGTAAAAAATAACGGAGGAAGAGTTGAGATTATAGCTGAAGGTAGTTGCGGCAATATAGACTCATTCCTTTTAGACTTGGAAACAGAAAATCCTCCAGTAAGCCAGATATATTCTATAAAATCAAAAGATATCGCTATTGAAGGCCATAATGACTTTACCATTGTCAAAAGCAGCACAGAGAAGACACCCAACTCAATACTTGTTCCGGATATTGGAATCTGCAAGAACTGTACACAGGAACTTGGTGATCCTGAAAACAGACGCCACGAGTATCCATTTATCTCATGCACTGAATGCGGCCCCAGATATACGCTTACAAGGACATTGCCGTATGACAGGCAGAGCACATCCATGTTCGATTACAAACCGTGTGCAGTATGTGATGATGAATACACATCACCTGCTGACCGCCGTTTTCACGCCCAGACAATATGTTGCCAGGACTGCGGACCAGAACTCACATTTACAGATAACGCAGGTAACTCCATTTCAAAAGGAAAAGAAGCTATTAGCGATTGTTCAAAAGCCATCAATGAAGGGAGGATTCTCGCAATCAAAGGATATGGTGGATTTCACCTTTCATGTGATGCATTCCAGACTGAAGCCGTAAAACTGCTGAGAAGCAGAATTGGAAGACCACAGCAGCCATTTGCAATTATGGCAAAAGACATTCAAGCTGCAAGGCAGATAGTTCACATAAATGACGACGAAGAAAAACATCTCCTGAGCAGCAAAAGACCTGTTCTTATACTTGATAAAAATGAGGATTCAAATAAGTATTCAGATTTAGATTATGATCTTGAAGAGATTGCACCTCAACTACATAATGTTGGAGTGATGCTACCATATTCAGGTATTCACCACATGCTCTTCAAAAACACATCAAGTAATGCTTATATCATGACATCAGCCAATGTTCCTGGATTACCTATGGTCATCGAGGATGAGGTGGCTATTCACGAACTTGGACACATAGCTGACAATTATCTACTTCACAACCTGAAAATTGAGAATCGTATCGATGACTCAGTAATCAGGACTTTTAAGGACAATCATGTATTCATCCGTCGCTCCCGTGGATATGTTCCTGAACCCATCGAACTGCCTTTTGAGATAAGACCATCTGTTGGTGTTGGCGCAGAACTTAGTAACACCTTGATATTTGCTTCAGGTAACAAAGCATATATTTCCCCTCATATTGGAAATACCAACCATTATGAGACTGCCATGTACCATGCGGAAGTTTTCAACCGGTTCTCAAAGCTCACATCCATAGAACCTGAAAGCTGGGGATGTGACATGCACCCACACTTCAATACCACCAAATTTGCAATGGAGACCGGTGGGAACAATGTTGTACCGGTGCAGCACCATCATGCTCACCTCGTAGCCCTCATGGCAGATGCAAAACTTGACCGGGATTCTGAGATAATAGGAATTGCCCTTGATGGCGTCGGATATGGTTCTGATGGAACTGTATGGGGCGGAGAGATATTACAGGCAAACTATACGGAACACAGCAGACAGGGACACCTGAAAGCTCATGCTATGCCAGGAGGAGACTTCTGTTCCTATTATCCTGAAAGAATGGTTATTTCAATGCTAGGGGGCCTAGTTGACGATGATGAGCTATTTGCCTTACCGTTTGAGCTTAAACATGGCAAAATGGAACTTAAAATGGTAAGAGAGCAATTGGAAAAGAACATTAATGTTGTAATGTCCAGTAGCTCGGGAAGAGTACTTGATGCAGCGGCAGCACTCCTTGGAATATGTAAATACCGTAGTTATCAGGGCGAACCTGCCATGAAGCTGGAATCTTATGCAAGAAAAGCAACTGAAAAGTCACTGGAACTTTCGGTTACTATCAAAGACAATGTGTTTGATACAGGAATGCTGCTTTTTGAGCTTTACAATAAACTCAATGAAAATGAGTATTCCATACCTGAACTTGCATGGGCGTATGAAGATGCATTTGCCCGTGGAGTTTCTGAGATGGCTGTAAGGGCGGCAAAAAGAACTGGTATTGATGTTGTTGGACTTACAGGCGGTGTTGCATATAATGAGCACATAAGCTATCGTATACGCGACATAATTAAAGAGAACGACCTGAAGTTCATTTCTCACTCAAAAGTCCCATGTGGAGATGCTGGCATATCACTGGGACAGGCAATTGTGGCAAGCCTGAAAAGTGAAGAGTAAAATGTGAGGATAAAGAAAATAATATGACATTTTAGAGTAGCCACGTGGCTATCTAACTTATTTCTTTTTTCCTTTTCCTGCGCCCATGATTCTCACGATTATAAGACTTAACTCGAAGAAAACCACCAGAGGCACACCTACCATCATCTGACTGATGATATCAGGAGGAGTGATTACCGCACCTACTATCAGACAGACTACATAGATGTGTTTTCGGTATGTTACAAGGGTTTGATACTGGACTATATCATAACGTGTCAGCAATGTCAATACAAGTGGAGTCTCAAAGACAAGACCAAATATCAGAGTAGCCTGTACTGCAAATGATATGAAACTGAAGATTGAATAAGTGGCCATCACACCTGAAGCTGCAGCGTTCAGGTAGAGATAATCGATAAAAAGTGGCAGCATAATGAAATATGCATACGAGGCACCTGCAAGGAATGAAAGAATAGCAAAGAATGAGACAATTACAACAGGACCTTTCCTTATTTTGATTGTAACAAGTTTCCTTTTCATAAGAGCCCTGACTGCAAAGAAAATCAAAAATGGAAGCAGACAGAACAATCCTACAAATAATGCTATTTTCATCTTAAGCATCATGATTTCCAGAGGAGAGACATAGACAAGCTTTGCTCCTTCCGGCAGGAGGTCGTCCTTGATGGTGCTTATAATTAGACCTGCAAACTGGAAAGATATCATGAAAAGAACAAAGAAAACTGAGAACAGCAGTGCCAGTTTCTTTCTGAGTGAAACTATGACTACACTGATATCTTCCATAAATGAATTCAAAATATCACCTTTACGTTTTTTCGGGTACAATGTTTTTATCCTATATATCCCAAACCTATTATGATTTTATGGATGACGAACAAAACAAAAACGAAAAACAAAAAACCGAAACCATAAATTCAGCAACTATAGGAGTTGCAGGAGATTATAGTGAACATGTCAGATACCATCTGAAGGAGCTGCGCAACCGATTAGCCATCATAGTTGGTGCAATGATCCTTTGTGTTCTAATTGCTTATCCATTCACAGAGTATCTGCTAACCCATGCATGGAGCATGTTCCTGGGTGAGCAGGTTGGTATGAATATCTATACCCCATTTGAATGGATGTTTGCCAGGATTAAGATTGCATTACTGATAGCATTAGCATTTACGTTCCCGTTCACATTTTATGAGCTTTTCAGATTTGCATCAAGGGGATTGTATCCAAATGAGAGGAAGTTCATAAAAAGTGTAGTCCCGATATCATTCCTGTTTTTCATTGCCGGAGCTGCAATTGCACTTGTGTTTATTTTGCCGCTTATGTTCAATTATATAATCCTTTCATCTGACACTGTAGCTGAGAATCAGATATCTGTAAAGCAGACAGTGTCTGTTGCAGTAACACTCATAGCGGGTACAGGACTTGTATTCCAGATACCTGTTTTGATGTTCTTTGCAACCAGAATGCAGATAATCAGGCGTCAGACACTCCGGAAAATGAGACTTCTTGTGTATGCATCACTTCTGACACTCTCATTATTTATTACACCAGACCCCACTTTCATTGCTCAGCTTGTCTGTGCAGTTCTTCTGGTAGTGTTATTTGAGATAGGATTACTTGTTTCAAAGTAGACGAACAAATAAACTATATATTCCAGAAAGGAATTAAGGTCTATTGATATCATGATAGGTTCGCTCGAGATAGTTGTAATTTTGGTCGCTGCGTTGCTTATCTTTGGTCCGGACAAGATTCCAGAACTTGCGCGGGCTGCAGGAAAAGCATGGGGTGACTTCCAGAAAGCACAACTATCAGCTGAACTTGGATTATCTGACCTTGATATGAGTCCGGCTAAGGCTCCTGAAGAACCTGAACCGACTGAAATGGATACCAAGATCAGACAAATTGCAGAATCAGCAGGAATAGATGTGCAGGGAAAAAGCACAGAAGAACTTCTTTCCCTTATGGAAGAAGCCGCAAAGGCCAAATGATATTAAAGTACTAGCATACGGTATAAATTATATACTAGTAATGTATACTAAAAATGTATACTGCAAAAGTATACCAAAAACGCATAAAAACGGAGTAGTGATAGTTAATGATAGGCGGATTAGGCCCTACTGAACTTTTACTGATCTTTGGAGTAATCTTTTTGCTCTTTGGAGCTGCCAAATTACCGGAACTTGCACGTTCCATGGGAACATCCATGGGTGAGTTCAAGAAGGCACAGAAAGAGTCCGAAGTTTCAGTAAAGGAATTTGAACGTTCCCTTAAGAACCAGGTTAACACAACACCAGCAGAAGAAACAAAAAGTGAAGCTGATGTTAAACAGGTAGCTTCAAACCTTGGCATTGACACAAACGGCAAGAGTGATGATGAGATCCTCGCCGAGATCAATACCATGCTGAAAAAGTGAGTTTAACACCTGTTCTTACTCACTTATCTTTTGTTTTAAACCGTTTCTCATATTTATTCACTTATACTCATAACGAGTTTCACATACTCCTTTTTTTGAATCTGCAAAATGAGAAGGGCACGGCGAAGCCGGTATTTTCCCACAGAACAAAAAAATAACTTATTGTACATTCCTTAATTCTACTCTAGCTATATGATGATTAAGATAATTCCACACCTCTTGTAGCTCATATGGAATTGTGTAAGAAAGTGTTATACGTCCATCTTTTCCTTTATTAGAATGATAGAATGTCTGAGGAGTCCGGGATAAATCTCTAACTTTATCAAACTCTTTAAATTCACCTATGTCTTTAATGTCGAGTTTAGGGATAATTTTGACTTCAATGCTATTTTTACCCTCTATCAGACTACGAAATTTGCAATTATTATACCAAAACTGATTATCTCTAATTTCATAAGCATCATCAACTGCAATTGGTTCTTTATCCATATTTCCACCTAACTATTAAGATATTATTACCAAAGCTTAAATTTATCGTTTTGATCCCATCTAAAAATCTATATTTTGGTAGTTTCCTAATATTTTAAAATACCACCAATTACACATTTCATCAGATAAAAAAAACGAAAAATCAAATATATATATATATATAAAATTCTTGAAAAGAGATATTGAAGTTTTTCTGACGCTTTCTACAGACAAAATAATACAAAAAACAATTAGAGCCTGCTTTCAGCAGACTCTTGGAATAGGATCGCCAACAGGCATTCCAAGCTGACGCAGGCTTCCAATGGACGTCCTGAGCAGAACCTTGCCCTTGTGCTCGCTGACAGCCTTACCAACTATTCTGGCATTCTGGCCATATTTGTGAGACTTCAAAAGCTCAAGAACCTGCTCTGCGTATTCGGGACGAACTCCTATCACAGCCTTTCCTTCATTGGCTATCTCAAGAGGATTCAATCCGAGCATCTCACAGGCCGTGCTCACGACCATATCAATTGGAATATCGCTTTCTTCAAGGATAATACCTACACCGCTTTTCTGAGCCATCTCATTGATGCTTGAGGCCAGACCTCCACGTGTAGGGTCTTTCATGGCACAGATAACCGGCTGGTCGTCTTCAGTTCTCAGTTCTAGTGGAGCTTTAAGAAGTCCGTTAACTGGAGCGACATCAGAAACAAGCTTTGTTTCAAAATCAAATCCTTCCCTGTGGGAGAGTAAAGCTATGCCGTGGTCACCAAGATTTCCTGTGACAATGATTACATCATCAGGAGAGAGGCCGTTATCCCTGACAACTTTAGGAGTGACTCCAACACCTGTTGTGTTGATTATCATAGAATCCAGCTTGTTGCCCTGGATTGTCTTGGTATCCCCGGTTATGATGGCAACCTCAGCTTCTTCTGCTGCACGGTTCATAGACTTGATGACCTCTTCAAATTCAGAGAGTTCAAAACCTTCAGGAACAATAATTGCACATGTCAAAGCCAGCGGCTTTGCACCCATAACAGAAAGGTCATTTACAGTTCCACATACAGCAAGTCTGCCAATATCTCCGCCGGGGAAGAATAGAGGGTCAACAACATGACTGTCGGTTGTCATAACGATCTCATAGTCATCTCCCATTCCTTCAGGTATTGAGATTGTTGAACCGTCATCAAGGTCATCAAGACCAACTGTTCCGGCTGAACGTCTGGAGATGTTCTGAAGGATTATTCCGCCAATGAGTTCCTGCATGAACTCTCCACCAGCACCATGTTCCATGCTAATTCTGTTTTTTTGGGACATGAATATCAATCCTTATTGTCCTTATTTTTCTTCTATTAGTTTGTCTGCCATGGACGAAATGGTTGAGAACCACTTTTCCATGCTCTGCGCATCGTGTATTGAAGTTTTAAGAACCGGAATTTCAGAATTGAGATGTCTGACATCCTCTTCCATCTTCTCAGCGCTGGCAAATACAGCTTCTGCAAGGTCTTTCTTATGGATGATTGCAATATCGGTGCTCTTGAATATCACCGGATGTTTCAGGACAATATCATCGCCCTCGGTAACACTTACAACCACAACACGCAGGTGTTCTCCGAGTTTGTAATCTGCAGGACAGATAAGATTTCCAACATTCTCCATTAGCAGAATGTCAATATTCTTGAGGTCAATGGATTTCAATGCCTTTTCAACAAGTTTTGCATCAAGGTGACATTCCCTTCCGGTGTTCACAGGAATTGTAGTAACACCAAGCTTTGCTATTCTTCCGGCATCCATGTCAGCTATCACATCACCTGCAATAACAGCAAGACGATATTTATCACCAAGATTCTCAACCGTCTTTTCAATGAGTGTGGTTTTTCCGGAACCTATGGCTCCCATGAAATTAATTGCCAGAACACCATTCTTGTCGAGAAGCTTCTGGTTCTTGGCTGCAAGCTTATCGTTTGCCTTAAGAACATCATGGCCCACATTGATCACATGCATTAACATAATAAAGGTCTCCAAATTGTTCGTTTTTTGTCAATCTACTGTTCGATATCGATACTTTCGATAATAAGCTCCCTGCCACCTGATGCATGCATCATTTTTCCGCATTCGGGACATGGAACTTCAAGAAAAGCCCTGATATCATCTATAACCTCATCACCCACAATACAGAACTGTTTACCTTCGCCTGAATAACCACAATGGCACTGCATTTCAGGATAGATCTCATTGAGGATTATCTCTGCACCTGTTGCGACATTATCCTCACACAAAGACTCAATGCAGAACATCAACTGATCCGGGTTCACGTGGGCAAGTCTTCCCACACCAACGGTAATCGAGTTAATTTCCTTTGCCTCGTTTTCCTGAGCAATTGAGAGAACATTATTCATGATCTCACATGCCAGTGAATACTCATGCACTGTCAACACCTCTGTAACGGAACCAGTTGTAGCACATGCCTTCCTGGCTTACCATACACGATCCTACCGGATTTGAAGGAGTGCATTTTTTAGAGAACAACGGACAATTGTCCGGTTTTTCCTTGCCTTTGAGGATCTCAGCACAACGACAAAGTGATGAAAGTGAGTTTTCGTATGAGATGTCTTTCATCTTCTCAGCTATAAGGTCTGCATAGATAATCGAAGCATTGTATTGTGAAAATTCAGGCCTCATTACCATTCCGGAATCCGGGATAGTTCCAAGACCACGCCATTCAGAGTCTGTTACTTTAAAGACCTTATCCATCATTTCCTGAGCACGAACGTTTCCTTCATCCTTTACAGCCCTTGGATATGCATTCTCAACTTTGTACTCTCCAGCCTTCAACTGCTCAAGTATCATGAGAATAGAAAGAAGCAGCTCATCCGCTTCAAATCCGGCTGCGATTATTGGGAACCCTTTTTCTGCAAATTGCTCGAAAGGATGAATACCGATAATAGTACAAACATGTCCGGGAGCAATGAAAGCATCAACTTCTATCTCATCTATCAAAGCCTCAATTGCAGGAATCGTGAGTTTGTGTGTTAGCAGCAAGCTGAAATTCTCAGGCGGTTTGCGCAGGATCGCTGCTGCATTTGTAGGTGTTGTGGTTTCAAAACCAATGGCAAAGAACACAACCTTACTTTCAGGGTCTTTTTCTGCAATGGCAATGGCATCATCAATACTGTATACCATCCTGACATCACATCCCCTTGACCTGGCATCCATTAGACTGCCACTGCTTCCGGGGACTCGCATCATATCACCAAATGAGGTGACAATGATACCTGCTTCTGCCAGAGCGATTGCCCTGTCTATTTCTTCTTCAGGAGTAACACATACCGGACAACCGGGACCACTGAGCACTTCGATCTCTTCTGGCAGAACGTCACGTAAACCATAGCGTGAGATGGTTCTCTCATGGGTTCCGCAGATGTGCATAATCTTAACGGGACGAGAGAGTGTGCGTATTTTTTCCAGAAGTTCTGACTCAGCAGACATTGTTATTCTCCTGCAACAAGCTCTCCAAGGAGCTCTAAGGTTTCTTTACCTTCTTCTTCACTAAGCAAAGAGATAGCATAGCCAACATGCACAAGGACATACTGCCCAAGGAGCGCGTCATCACAGTCGCCAAGGAGATCAAGTTTGACCTGCCTTTCCACGCCTCCAAAATCGACAATGGCAGTATACTCATCCAGCAATGAAGTCACTTTGCCGGGGATTGCAATACACATGGAGTCTGAATTAGCACTTGTGGTATATAAAAGATACTTACTTAAAAACTGAATAGCTGTGAGAAATTATTAAAGAATATTATGAAAAATTAGAGACAGTGGAAAAGCTTTATTAGCATGAACAATCATGACATTCCGTTCAACAATCACAATTGTAATTATCCATCCATTTATAGGAGTTTAGCCCCATGGAAAAAACAGAAAAACAGGACTTCTTAAGTATGGACAGACGAACGTTCCTCAAGGTGGTAGGAGCGATCGGAGCGTCCACATTTCTGGGATTACACCGCACCCAGATAACAAAAGCTCTCGAACTCTCAAAGACAAAAGTAATCTGGCTTCACGGTGCTGAATGTACCGGATGTTCTGCTTCTCTTCTCGATGCAGGAAACCCTGACATCATGCAGGCAATCAACAAGCTCAGTGTAGACCTTGTATTCCACGAGACAATCATGGCTCACCAGGGAATCTTTGTAGATGGTGCTCCTGCAGGTACATCAGAACTTAACTCAGAGATCCTTCTTGATGAAGCGATTGAGGAAGGAGACTACATCCTTGTTGTAGAAGGCGCAATCGCAAACGGACCAGATGGCTCAGGTAAATATTGCATGTACGGAGAGCGTACTTTCAAAGATATGTTTGAGAAGGCAGCAAGCAACGCCAGTATGATAATGGCTGTAGGAATGTGTGCAGCATTCGGTGGTATCAATTCAGCAGACAGTGACATTGCAGACCTCACAGATTTCAGAGGTGTGGACTTCGTAAAGGAAAGCCACTCCAAGGGAATGCTCACTGAGCTTGGAATTGACAAGCCCGTCATCAACATCGCAGGATGTCCATCACACCCTGACTGGGTACTTCTCACACTTGCAGCAGTAATTCTTGGAAAGTTCAGTCTTAATGACCTTGATTCAGTTCTTGACAAATACAAGCGTCCAACAGTGTTCTTCCCGGAAACAAACACAATGCACGACAACTGTCCACGCAGGGGCTATTATGACAGAGGCATTCTGGATGACGACTTCTCAGGAGAAGGATGTCTCCTTAAGGTCGGCTGTAAAGGACCATACACCAGATCAGACTGTGGACTCCGTAAGTGGAACAACGGTGTCAGCATGTGTACACAGGCAGGTTCATCATGTATCGGATGTGCAGAACCTGGTTTCCCTGACAGTACATCACCATTCTATGAGATGGGAGAAGACAAGCCACTCATGGGCGGTGTGACCATTGACACAGCAGCAAAGGTAGGTACAGCAGCAGCAGTAGCAGGTGTTGGAGTACACGCACTGCGCAGATTCGTATTCAAGGACAAGGAAGAGTAAAGGAGGTATGAAAAATGACAAAAGTAGTAGTAGATCCATTAACACGTATCGAAGGACACCTCCGTGTATCAACTGAAGTTGACGATAATGGTGTAATTACAGATGCACAGAGCTCAGGAATGCTTTTCAGAGGTATTGAGCGCATTATGATGAACCGTGATCCAAGGGATGCAGCACGTCTTGTCCAGAGAATCTGTGGTCTCTGTCCAACAGCACAGTCAATGGCTTCAGTAAATGCTCTTGACGACCTTTTCGGTGTTGCAGAATCAATACCAAAAGACGCACTTGTAACAAGGAACATCATCCAGGGTCTTAACACTCTTACCAGCCACGCAACACACTTCTATGTACTGTGGATGCCTGACATAGTAAACCCTGCTTACAGGGACATCCTGGCAACAGTAGACAACACAGGCCCTGCACTCTGGAAAGAGTTACTTTCACGCTTTGCACCTATCAGCTACAAGATGGACGGAGAAGCTATCACTCCAGGTACAGGATACATTAACGCCATCAAACAGAAGAAGAATCTCGAAGAAGCAATGGCACTCATCGGTGGAAAAATGCCACACCAGATGTCAACCATCGCTGGTGGTGTAACATACCTCCCAACCGTTGCTGACATCGGAAAACTTACTTCTTATTATCTTAACCTCATGGACTTTGTGAACACTTCAACCTTAAGTGTTGATGCAGAGACATGGCTTGACAACACTTTCAGAGCAAGCTCCCCACAGAAAGCTGTGAATTTTGTTATGGAGCACCTTCAGGAAGTTGTGGACGGTTCACTTGCATCCCAGAACTTCTCAAAAGCAAAGGGATGGGGAGACCTTGAACTCTTTGCAGCATTCGGTTCCGAGCTTATCGGAGAAACACTCGGACTTCCTGCAACTTTCAAATTCGACAGGACAGGACAGTACGCTGAGGATGCGAATGTCGGTTACCTGACATACGGTGTATTCTACGATGTTGAGAATGGTGACGGTTACAACCCAACAGAATTCGGAAAATCAGGGTTCCAGCAGGCTGCTTTCATTAACAGCTCACTTGAGAAGAAATCCTTCAACCATGAGTACATCACTGAGGAAACCACACACGCATTCTACGAAACTGATGAAGGTCTCCATCCATTTGACGGTGTTACAGAACCTGTCAGAACAGCAGACGAGATCAGTTATGAAGGCGGCAGTGACAGCAAGTACACATGGATGAAAGCACCACGATACAATGGAATTCCATGTGAGGTCGGACCAATTTCCCGTATGCTTGCAATGGAAGAGCCACTTACAGTCGGTCTTATGAACCTCTTCAAGGACAACGGTTATTCAGCTGCTAACAGCTTCACAAGAATGATCGCTAAGATGCAGGAAACACTCATACTCTCAGAACAGTTGCTCAAATGGGTGACCGTGGATCTTGATCCAAACGGAAAATACTATGTGAACACTGACCTGAAAATGGCAAAGGATTCCGAAGGTATCGGTCTGTGGGAAGCACCTCGTGGAGCTCTCGGACACTGGATCAAATCCGGTTCAGACTCAATGGTAACAAACTTCCAGATGGTTGTTCCAACCACATGGAACGCATCACCAAGAGACAAGAACGGTGTAGCAGGTCCTCTTGAGCAGGCTCTTATCGGTACAAAGATCTCAGCAGCAGAGAATATGATGGGAATTGACAACACCAACCCAACAGGAATTCTGCACACTGCAAGATCATTTGACCCATGTATCGCATGTGCTGTTCACACAATTGACCTTAGCAATAAAGGCAAAGAACAGGGCACATTCACAATTGTATAATCCAAGGAGTGGAGGAAATGAGGAGAAGACAAAGACTAACTCCCGAAGATAAGAGGATAATTAATCTTCACGACGGGGAAAGGCATATCGAGAGATATTCCTTCCTTGAGAGGTTTGCACACTTTGCACACCTCCTTTCACTGTTTGTCCTGTTGTTCACAGGTTTTAAGATCTACCTCGGCTGGGATTTCATGAGCTATCACCTGGCTCTTTACATCCATATGATATTTGCCATTGTGTTCATCCTGGCAAACTGGGTACTTATCCCTTACAACATTGCAACCACAGAAGTCCCTCACTGTGAGAAATGTAAGTCAGGTGAACACAATGAGTTTATTCACTCAGCTATGAACATTGCAGGCAGGTACCTTCTTGGTCCACAGGACTTCAAGAACATGTACCATATTATGCTCAACTTCATTGGAAAAGGCGACTACCCTGCCTTTACCGTATATGATGTGAAGAACAAGGGTTACATTGGAAAACTCCACCCTGTTACCAAATTCCTTCTTGTGTTTGAAGGTATGGCAGTAGCTGTTATTGTATTCACAGGTATTGTGATCTATAATATCAACTGGGGATTTTTCGGAATTCCTGTAAGCCCAATATTGCTTGCAATAGGTGACTTTGTTGCACCACTGTTTGGTATGGGAACAATATTCTTCATGCGTACACTTCACCTTGCAATGGCTTACTTCTTCATTATAGAAGTGATAATCCACGTAGGTATCATCGAGATGGATCCAAAGGTATGGAAATACCACAAAGCGATCTTTATCGGTGGACATGAAGATATCTGTGACCACAGCTATGTAAAGCTCATCAATACAGAGACAGAAGCAGAAGCCTGAGGGTGATTCTACGATCCGGATACTTGGTTGTGGTAATCCCCTTGTGGGTGATGACGGAATTGGCATCCATGTAATTGAGAAGTTAAGCGAGATCAGGGACGAGCTTCCTGATGAAGTTGAACTTATCGATGCTGGTGTCTGCGGACTTGAAATGTTAAACATGCTGGAAGATGCCAGCAATGTTATCATAGTCGATGCAGTCAAGGGTGCCGGTAACGTCGGTTCTGTTCATCGGTTGTCAGTCGATGACGTAAAAGGAGCCGAATCCGGTAATGACGGTCTGTCTGTTCACGATATCAGTCTTGCAGACGTGCTTAACATAGCCGAACAGGTTCAGGAAATGCCAGACCAGCTTACGATCTTTGCCATAGAGGTTGAGAAGGCCGATGAAATTTCACTTGACCTGTCGGATAAGGTACAGGGTTCACTGGACACGACTGTTAAGCTGATAATTGATGAAATCAGTGCGATGAAAGCTTGTTGAGGGTTACCTGATCCGTCCCTCAACAATTATCACTGCACTATATACTTCTGAATATGAGTTCGCTCATGTGCAGGCTAGTTTAAAACTTTGAATTAAGAGAGAAAAAGTATCATTGAAACAACCACCAACAAACAATGAACACAGAGTAATAGTTGATTAAAAAACATACTCAGGAGATAACAATGGAAAATCCACGCTCAACTCCGTTAGAGGAACTACTTGTCTGGATCCTCAGTGTTGACCGCCGTGTCATCCTTATGGAGTCTATAGACAATCATCAGGTCATTAAAGCATCTGATGTCGCACAGAAAACGAACAGATCAACTCAAAACATAAGCCGTGCTTTGAAGGAACTCAAAAATAAAGGCATTATTAAATGTCTTACACCTGAAAAGACTACCTGGAAAAGGTATATGTTAACAGATACGGGAAAAGAGGTTAGACAAAGATTACAACAGTACCACTGACCTCTAAACTGTAATAACTGACACTGTTAACGTTTGAAATGGGCTTTTGCCCATTTGTTTTTCTTTTTTGTGAATTTTTTACTTCTACATTTGAGATTTGCCGTACTAAATAGACTAGCGAATCTTCTTGCACAAATTGATATAAATATCTATTTTATCCTTTTGAACGAGTTCTTCAATCCAGGCCATTCCTCCACCCTGATCTATGCGAAAACTGAGTTCTTTGAAAAATTCAATTTCATCATCACTGAAGTAAATCATTTTTCCCATTTTACATTCCCTCTGTTATGAGATAGATTATCTTTAGCTATTATCACATATATAGTATTCAACCATACTATTAACTCTTAGTGTATTGAGTAATGGTGTGGATACTAGGAAACAAACTTTTGATTTCTCTATGATAAAAATGAGAATCATATCTACTTTTTATGCAGATGGTACACAAGTTCTATAATACCAGACTCATATTCCTGTGATGATTTTAGATCAAGCCTGATGTCCTTCCTGATATCTCTGAAAAGAGGGATCCCTTTTCCAAGAATAATTGGTTGTATTGCAATCCTCAGCTCACTGATAAGTCCTTTGTTAAGAAGAGGTGATATTATGGAAGAAACACCAACGACCCATATGAAACCACCGGTTCCAAGGATAAGATTCTCTGTGACACCTACCGGGTCGTTGGAAAATATAATCCAGTCATTTATTTTTTCGTCCTCAGGATATGGACTCCGGGTTGTAAAAACGTAACATTCTTTTCCTTCATATGGCCACTTGCCAAAACCAAGTACCTGCCTGTAGGTTTTGTGTCCCATGAGCAGAGTGTCTGTTTTAGCAAGAAAGCTATCAAAATCATATTCGTCTTCACCCAACAGCCAGTCGACATTACCTTCTTCGTCTGCAATATAGCCATCAAGACTACATGTTATCAGTAATATTACCTCACGCATTTAATCCCCACTACTAATTAGGTGCCCTGATTATATTTGCTTAATGGCAATGGTAAAAACTGACAATGATAGATGTATCATGTCAGTGCGTATGGGAACTCTATGATTTTCCATTCATCATCCTGCTTTACAAGATCAAGTTCCTTTGTAACCTCATTGTATTCTGGTTCAACTTCAATGAAATTCTCAAGAGAGAATTTGATAGCAACAGATGACTCATTTACAAGAACATCAACGACTGCAGTATTCTCGTTGACATATTCATTTGTCACTTCTATAAACTCATACTTGTCAGGATTTACATCCTTGCAGATATCTACAAAATCTGAAAGCGATGTCCCTTCTTTGTAAGCTGTTGACATCATGTCATAACAGGTATCATAGTTTTCCTGGCTATATTCTGATGCAAAATTCTCCACGGTCTTTGTAGGACTGCTTCCGATACCTGCACATCCTGCAGTGAGGAGAGCCAGCGTTATAATTAGGATTATTATTTGTTTTTTCATAAGCACACCTTAGTTTAAATTGTACTGTAGTAAAGATTGTTTCTTTTTGTATAAATGTACAGTCGTGAGTATGCAAGAAAAATAAAATTGGAAAAAGAAAAATATTATTCCTTCTTCCTTGAAACTACCAACATTAACCCAACAATAACCAACATTGGGATAGTTATTGTTGAAAATTCAGGTATTTCTTGATCATCTACAACCTCAGTTATATCTGAACAATAAGCAGACTCATGCTGCTCACAATTTACTACAGCAGAATTAGTGATAATACCACATACCACTGCTTTTGTTGTAACAAAGAAACTTACAGATTCATCTGGAGATAATTTTACAACATGCATAGTCACACTGTTGGTACTAAAATTGAATTCAGCATTAGATACAGATACAAAATTTAATTCAGAAGGAATATCATTGAGAATTGAAACATTTGTAAGTTCCATGCTTCTTTTGTTCTTCAATGTTACCTCATAAACGAGTTCAGAACCAAGTGATGTTTTATCTACGTTATCTGTAATTGTAAAAACAAACTCTGGTTCTTCAGAATCATCTTTGACAACAATACAAATGGACTTTAAATCTGTTGACCCGTGTCCATCACTGACTTCAAAAAAAACATCATAGATACCTGCATCATTATGGCCTGTGAGCCAGGAACCTTCACCGGTTTTATTATTGAAATTCTGGAAAAGATCTTTTCTGGAACAATTGAAGAATGGCACATCACCATCAAGGTCTTCAAAATCTGAATATATAGAAACAATATCTCCTTCAGTTACTTCAATATCATAAATTCCTGTTATTGTAATAGGATTATTGTCTAATTGAACATTTGATGAAATAGGTCTTGATAGTTTATTCTTGCTTTTATTGAAAGCATAGACAACTATCGAAGATGTTCCATGTGGATCTAGCGATGTGTCGTTGAAATAATGATATGTTGTTGCATTATGCCAGATACCATTTACACTGACATTGAATGAATCTGTATTTGCACCGGAATTCCATGACCAATTTACATAGAAATTACCTTTGTTAAAAGAGAGATCTGTTGGTGTTGATGGCATATCTCTATCAATGAATACACGTAAATATGGGTATCCATCATTAATATCAGGATGAATAGACCATATATTCTCAAAATCCCAGTTAACGTAAGTATTAGACATGTAAGGATATTTCATTTCAATAATGGTTCGAGCTTCCCCACCTGCACTTGTTGACTGACCTGATGTTTCAGTGTTCCAGTAAGAATCATTTATCGTTGCATTATACCAATGCCTTCCGACAAAACCACCTGCTCTGCTATTTCCTGAAACTTCCCCTATAGAATATGAATTGCTTATGGTCATTGGACCGAACATATTACATCCTATAAATCCCCCTACCTGGTCGTTCCCTATAACGTCTCCAATAGAATATGTGTTGTTTATTGTAGTCAGGCTATTAGATCCAATAAATCCTCCTACCTGATCATTTCCACTGACATATCCGGAGGAACATGAACTACTTATTATCGATGTTTCATAACCTCCTAAAGATTGAGTATACCCAACAAGGCCACCCACCATATTATTTCCCGAAACTGCACCAGTGGAATAGGTATTTTCAAGAATGGATTGATAACTATGTCCTACAAGTCCACCCACCTCGTCAACTCCAAAAACATTTCCAATAGAATGTGAATCTATTATCGTAGCATATCTACTGGATCCAACTAAGCCACCTACCCTTCCCTTTCCTAAAACGTCACCGGAAGAATCTGAATTGCTTATTGTGCCACTGCCAGTATTGTAACCAACAAGGCCACCTACACTAGTATTTGCACTAACATTTCCTCTGGAATAAGAATCAGATATAATTGATCCTGAGTTCTGGCCAACAAGCCCGCCGATATAGTAGTTTCCAATTACTTCTCCCATAGAATATGAGTTCGCTATTATGGCATCATTATAGTTCCATCCAACAAGCCCTCCCACATGATTATCGCCAATGACCATTCCAGTGGAATTGGTTCTGCTTAGTGTGCCACCTTCATTATATCCAAGAAGTCCACCGACAAAATAATACCCCGTAACTTCACCTGTAGAATAGGAATTTTCTATTTCTCCGTACCAATTCCTTCCAACCAATCCACCTATACGACCATTTCCGGAAACATCACCTGTAGAATAAGAATCTATTATGCATCCATCATGCCCGGACCATCCATTAGTTCCAACGAGTCCACCAATATGCATATCTCCAGTGACATTTCCAGTAGAATAGGAATTGATGACTTCGCTATCACAATTCCCTCCAACGAGTCCACCTACTGTATCGTATCCAGAAATGTTTCCAGTAGAATGTGAAGAAGTAATTCTACTACCATGATTGTTTACTCCGATAAGGCCTCCTACCTCTGAACCTTCTGTAATATTTGCATCTGAATAGGAACAACTTACTACTCCATTATCATTATACCCAACGATTCCACCAACACGTAAATATCCGGTAATTTCTCCGGAAGAAGAAGAATCGGTTATCGTACCGCCATCATTGTGACCAATTAATCCACCTACATCATTTCTTCCAGTAATTTCTCCAGTAGAATGTGAATCGCTGATGATGCCACCATTGTTATATCCAGCAAGACCTCCAACATAGTAATTCCCCGTAACATTAAATTCTGTAAGGCCAATATATTTGATTTTAGAACCCTGTCCAGTATATCCAAATAATCCTACATAAAAAGATGAAGACCTGTTGATGTATAAATCATTTATACTGTAGTTGTTTCCTTTCAAAGAACCTGTGAATTGAAGATGTGTTTTGTAACTCCCAACCGGTTCAAACCCAGCGCCATCGTTCCATTCAGATGTAGCGCTTGCATCAATATCATTAATCAGTACATAATGTGCAGTCAGATTCTGGTTCATGTCCTGCAACTCATAGACATTAGATATCTGATATGGATTTGTTTCTGAGCCATCACCACCAGAAAATGCTGATGCTGGTGAGAGGAACAGCAACACAAATAATATAGATGTAAGTGAACGTAAAAGTAATAAATATGCATTAATTTGTTTCAACTGTTTAGTTCCAAAAATATCTATATACAAATATGTTAAATTTTGATACTCCCACATAAAAATACCCCAAAAAACATTAGATTTTTCAATGTATATAGATATCTAAAATCTCTTTTTGATAGTTATTATAATGAATACTAAATTTTTATAGCATTGACCGGAAGTGCACTTCCGCCTTAACTCTCAGACAGGAATAAACGCCCTGTCAAAACAATGCAGAACAGCAAATTTCAGAAATGAAATGTTGAATCAATGTGAGAAGATATGAGAACTTATGAGAGACTGTGAAAAGTTTCGGGAAAGGTTTAATAGCATGAATAATCATGAGGTATCTGATGGCTAACACCATCATTAATCATGATAGATTATTGATGCCGGAGACCTGAACCATGAAAAAAGCAGAAAATGCAATAAAACAACTAGAATCCAGAACATTTCAAAAAATGCAAGATAAAATTTATAACCAGAAAAAGGAGGAGTTGTTTTGTTGAAGATGATGGAAGCACCCAGCATGGAGAAAACTGCTCAAAATCATACGTCAGATGAGGATCTCATAGCATGGGCACTTAGTGTTGATAGACGCCTTGTTGTTCTTGAGTCAATGAAAAACCACCCAATACTTAAAGCGTCTGATATTGCCCAGGAAACAAACCGGTCGACACAGAACATAAGCCGTGCTCTTAAAGAGTTCAACGAAAAAGGTTTCATTATGTGTCTTAATCCTGAAAAAACCACATGGAAAAGATACACAATTACAAGTGCCGGAAAAGAGTTACTGGAAAAACTCGACGACATTTATTTCGATCCGAATTAAGTGAGAGGTGGCTAACGTCAGGGTCAGCTTTCCTCTTTACCTTTTATTTTCATTTCATGGATTACACTTTTGTTTCTATTTCAGTTCTAAAGTTCCAAATATACTATATACACATTTTTAAGAATCATTTTCAACCTGCTTAATATACGGACCAAGAATCATGTCCTTATATGCTCCACCGGCAGGAACCTTTGGATAAAGAACTTCTTCCCTGTCTGTACAGACCTCAAGGAAGCATGGTCCTTCTGAGTTAAGGAAAGCTTCCATTCCGTCTTTCAGATCTTTCCTGTCAGCAATCCTTTCAGCAAAAGCAAACCCGAAAGACTCTGCAATCTCCGCAAAGTGGACATCCTTTGGTCTTTGTGTTCCTGTTCTTTTACCATCATAAGCTGCATCCTGCAGGTTCTGGACCATTCCATCACTCCTGTTGTTGAGCATGAGTATCTTGATTGGCAGGTCAAGTGATGCGATTGTATGCAGTTCACCAAGGTTCATCCGCAGACTTCCGTCACCGTCTATTGCTATGACCCTTGCTTGCGGATTAGCATAGTGAACACCAATGGATGTTGGCATGGAGAATCCCATTGTTCCAAAGGACCCAGAACTCATGAACGATTTTGCTTTCTGCATTGGAAGATACTGTGCTGCAAGCATCTGCTGATTTCCGACACCTGTTGTAACCATCGTATTGCCATCAACATATTCTGACAGAAGTGACATAACCTCAGCAGACTGGATAAATTCGGACTCCCGGTTATAATCCAGCGGCCAGGACCTCTTCAGGAATCTTGCACGTTCCTGCCATTCATAGATGTTCAACGTGATGTTATGCTTTTTAGCATAGTTGAGCAGGTCCATGATAGCTGTGGCAGCATCTCCGATAAATGTGAATTTAGGTCCTCTTTCAATCTTTATCTGATGCATTTTCTCAGGATTTATGTCGATATAAGCTATGTCTGTACCTATTGCAAAACCAACTTTCTCTGCAACCCTGTCATCCCAGCGAACCCCTATTGCAAAGAAGAAATCATTCTCCTGTATTAGCATGTTGGCGTATGGTGTTCCAAACATTCCAAGCATTCCGAGATTGAGGTCATCCCGACCATCCAGGACTCCTTTTGCCATGAGGGTGTTAACCGACGGTATCTGGAAGTAGTTGTTAAACTCCCTGATTGCATGGCTTCCGGCTTCAGAATTGAGACCTCCTCCAAGATAGAGCAGCGGCCTTTTTGAGTTAAGGAATAACTGGAAGAATTCTTCACACTGTTCCTCGCAGAGATGCCTGTCATCATGATAACTTTCCTCAAACCTCATGACGTTCATGTCCTGGTACTCATGCATTTTCTGCTGTTTATCCAGCGGAATATCTATGACAACAGGCCCCGGCTTTCCTGATTTTGCAAAGTAATATGCATCTTTGATTATTGACTCAAGGTCATCACCATCAGAAATAAGCATGACTTTCTTGGCAGCTTCCCCGAATATGCCCTGTACATTGATATGCTGGAATGAATCGGTGCCTATCTTATGTCCGGGGACCTGACCTGCAAAAACAAGCAATGGAATGCTGTCACCATAGGCATCGGCGACACTTGTGAGTGTGTTGGTAATCGCAGGTCCGGATGTGACTATGGCAACACCGACCTCGTTACCTGACCGGGAGTAACCAGCTGCACTGAAAGCTGCTGACTGTTCGTTCGAGTTAATGACTATCTCGATGTCACTCTTTTCAAGTGCATGGAAAACCGGCAGTATCGCCGCTCCGGTGTAACCGAAAATTTGTTTGACCCCGAGGTCCTCCAGACTTTTAACTAATATTTCTGCTCCATTCATTTCTTCCATTATAATTCTCCGTGAAAGAAACGATCCCGGCGCAGGATACACTAATCAGTAAAGTAACCAAAAAACAGTGCACTTGAGCCAGAAAAGTTTCGATTATCGTGCTCAAGCGTTTAGCACTACCACTACTAAAGACACAGATACATTACGTAAAGTGTGAGTTGTGGTAGAGTTTTGCATTAGTTTAGGATTGGAGGTAGTGGTATTTAAGAGTGTTGGAACTTAAATGGTAGATAATATAATTTATTTTGAAATGCCGAGAAAACGTTTGTTCAAATTTGTTTTGTTTATATATAATGAGTACTATATATTTTACATATAATAAAGCACACTTTTAATTTGGTACACTTTTAACGTTGGATATGGGAACTGATAAAAATGGAGCTAGAAGATTCAGAAATACATCCATCTGACAAGAATGGAACTCATGATGAAACAGAATTTTCACTTAAACAAAGGCTTGAGTATGAGCATGCTACAGTACAATGCATGCGAATTCTGCTAAATCCAGGGAGTATAGATGAGATCTTACCCAAGATACTGGATATAGTACACAGGGTTGCTAACAATAGCAGAACCTACATCTTCAAAAATGAAATTGATCCTGATCAGGAACTTTGTATGTCTCTTATATATGAAGTAGTTTCTGATGGTATAGATTCACAGATAGATAATCCGGATCTGCAACAGATTCCCTATAATAAAGCTGCACCTACATTACTCCCGGTTCTTAAATCCAGACAACACTTTGCACTTTTGGTAGAAAAACTGGTTGATCCGGAGAAAACAATCCTTTCAGAGTATGGTATTCTTTCAGTACTAATTATTCCTATTTTTTCCGGTCAGAAGTTATGGGGCTTTTTAGGATTTGATGATTCTATTAAAACACATGAATGGGATGAAAATGAGATCAATCTCATAAAAATGGTTGCTGATGGCATTGGAGCTTTTATATCCTACAGGGAAAATGAACAAAAATTGCTTGAGAATGAGGGAAAGCTGAAACTGTTCATTGAGCATGCGCCAGTAGCGATATTAATGCTAGACCATAATTTGCGACACGTGGCTGTGAGTAACAAATGGCTAGAGATCTTTAATCCTGTTGGCCAGGATATTATAGGGATTCACCATTATGAACTATATCCATACCTGAGTGATGAAATTAAAATAGCTCACCAGAAAGCTCTGAATGGGGAACATGTTCGCAAAGAAGAAGAGGCTATAATGCTACCAAATGGTAGTATGATGTGGACTAAGTGGGAACTCTGGCCATGGATGAGAAACGATGATTCAATTGGTGGAGTTCTTATCTTTACTGAAAATATCACAAAACAAAAGATTGCTGAAAAAAGACTACGTGAAAGTGAAGCTCTTTTGAGTGAAGTTGGTAAGATAGGAATAATTGGTGGATGGGAAAATAATCTTATTACAAAAGAAGTTAAATGGACACCTGAGCTCCGAGAGATCTTTGAATTAGATAATGATGAAATATTAAATATTGCAACCCTATTGAAGTGTTTTCATCCTCCAAAGTCAAGAGATGAAATTCGAAATTATCTCAACAAACTCTACGAAAAAGGAGAGCCATTCGATATTTCGAATGAAATTATTTCTCATAAAGGTACACATAAATGGATCAGATCAATTGGAAAACCAGTAATTGAAAATGATAAAGTTGTAAAAATACTGGGAATAACTCAGGACATAACTACTCTTAAAAAAGCAGAGATAGAACTGCAAGATAAAGAAACTCTTCTCAATGAAGTGGGGGATATTGCTAAAATTGGCGGATGGCATTATGATATAATTGCTGGAACCGCTAAATTTACACCTGAAATTTTTTCTATCTATGAAGATGATCTTGGTACTTATTTGAACATTGAAAATTATGTTGAGCATTTCTTACCAGATTCAAGAAAAATTATTACAGAAGCATTCAATGACGCGATTGTAAAAGCAATACCTTACGACCTTGAACTGGAATTAGTCACAGTAAAAGGAAATCATAAGTGGGTACGGGCTATTGGACGCCCAACAATAGAAAATAGAAGAGTTGTAAGGTTAATTGGATCCTTACAGGATATTACTGAGCATAAACAAGCTGAAGAAGCTCTCAGGGAAAGCGAAAGGAAGTTCAGAACCTATGTAGAAAGTGCACCACACGGTATTTTCATCATGGATGAACACGGAAACTACCTTGATGTCAACAAAGCAGCCTGCATTTTAACCGGTTATGCTGAAGAAGAACTTAAGCATATGAATTACATTGACATCACTGAACCGGGATCATTTACAAGAGCCAGGCAGAGTCTGGATGAACTAAAAACAACAGGATATACTTCCGCTGAACTGCAAATTAGACTGAAGGAAGGAACTGCCATATGGATCAGGAGAGACGGAGCAAAACTTACAGATAATAGATTCCTTATGTTTGTCAATGATATTACTGATAAAAAAATAGCAGAGCACTCTTTAGTAGAAGCCAAAATGCTGGCTGAAGAAGCAAACGATATGAAAAGCCAGTTCCTTGCGAATATGAGTCATGAACTTCGCACTCCTCTTAATGCAATAATAGGTTTTTCAGATATCTTACTAGAACAGAAGAGTGTGACTTCAGCTGAAAAAGAACGTAGATATGTGGAACATATTAATAAAAGTGGGAAGAACCTTCTTGAAATAATAAATGATATTCTTGACCTGTCAAAAATAGAAACTGGTAAAATGATGATAGAATGTGAGGAATTCCATGTTTCTAAGCTTATTTATGATACTCTGGAGTCCATGTATCCAATATCTAATAAAAAGAACATTAGACTCACATTTAATACCAGTATCAATGATGTCTATATACACGCAGACAAAGTCAAATTCCGGCAGATATTGTACAATCTTCTTAGTAATGCTATCAAATTCACTCCTGAGAACGGTGAGGTCTTTGTCAGCATAGAAAAGACAGGTAATGGAATACAGGCTTCTGTTACCGATACTGGCATTGGAATTTCAGCAGAAAGACAGGAAGAGATTTTCAGTCCTTTTACACAGGTGGATGCTTCAAGCAAAAGAAGATATGGTGGCACAGGCCTTGGACTTGCCCTTGTAAAAAAGTTTGTTGAAATGCATAACGGAAAAGTCTGGCTTGAAAGTGAAGAGGGAGAGGGCAGTAATTTTACTTTTACCATTGAAGATCAGAAAAAGAATGAGTGAGTTTTTCTGTTTTTTCCGAATTACGGATATATTGTCTTAAAATCAATTCTGAACTTCTTTTGCACCTACAAAGGTTATCCATATTACCCAGACAAGCTCACCCATTGTGAAATAATCAACAAAGGATGGCACATATCCTATGAGGAAATATGAGACGGTTGCTCCCAGGTACCCTAAGGATCCGACATATAATAGATATCCAATCCATTTCGGGAACATTCCTGATTTAATTACCAGTGTACCAATTGGTATAAGCCACAGTCCCCAGAAGACTTCTGCTAAGTGCATTGCTTCAGGCATGATTATTGCCATCATTGAGAAAGGTACCCCTAATAAACCGAATACGACTATCAGGGATGACTGTTCCTTATCGGTTTCCATGAATAATTTGTACAGCAATAATGCAATCACTATCTGGAACACCTGTACAACAATCTGACCTAACTGACCAACTTTAAAGAGTGTAGATTCGCTTGCAAGTGTCGGCGCATATAACAACGAAAATATGCTTATGACAGTCCATACCGGATAAAGAATTCTGAGCTTTGTTATGGTCTTCATGATAATAATTTTGGTGGGTTAGCATATATATTTTGGGTTATTGATAATATTGGGGGAGGGGAAGTAAGTAGGAATTCCGGCATTAAATTCATTATTCCGTAAATTGACTAAAAACTTGAGTTAGAATTGTTTCTAAACTATACAAGCAAAACGGAGAAGAAATAATGGTTGTTGTTTGCAGAAAATATCTAGTCGGAATTAAATGATTTAGTAATATAATTAAATATCATGCATTATTAATTACACTTTTATTTTACAACGTATATTCCAGATAAAATGTGCAGTAATCCAAAATTCAACAATATTATATATTTTAAAGTTACCTATTATTTAGTAACAGAAAGGTGATTCTATTAGAAGTGAATTACTAAAAATAATCTTTAAGTCCTTTGTGGAAAATGATCAAGATGGTTTTCGTACAGTTGCAAATGAAATTATAAGAGAGGAACAAAAAAAGAAGCACCATCTATTAGCAAAAGACTTGAAGAAAATATTAGAGACAGAAAATCAAAAAGATTTGTTGAATTCTACTACACTATCTTCAAGATATAAAAATAATATTCAAATACCTCGAGATAGCGAAAAGGGTTTTCCACTTCTAGAAATTAAAGAGAGTTACCTAAATTTAGGTGACGTTATAGTAGATTCTGAGTTGCATCACCGTATATCCAAGTTAGTTGATGAAATGAACTCTAGAGATGTATTTGCGACTTATGGTTTAAAGCCTAAACAAAAAGTACTATTTTGTGGTCCTCCAGGGACAGGAAAAACCCTCACAGCACATATTTTAAGTTCATTATTGGGATACCCATTGGTTCACGTTAATTTTGATTCTATAGTTTCTTCTTTTTTAGGAGAAACAGCAACCAATCTCCGTAAAGTATTCGATTTTATTGAACATGGAGAGTGGGTTGTTCTTTTCGACGAGTTTGATGTAATAGGTAAAAAAAGAGACGACCCACATGAGCACGGAGAAATTAAACGCGTAGTAAATAATTTTATGCAAATGATGGATGGATTTAATGGTAAAAGTCTTTTAATAGCTGCTACTAATCACGAATATCTTCTTGATTCTGCAATGTGGAGAAGATTTGATGATATTTTATTATTTCCTTTACCAAACTCATCTCTGAGAGAAGAGATTTTCAAAAGATATTTAAGTGTTGCCCACAAAAATAAGGACTTGGATTTCAAATATTTAGTAGATAATTCGGAAGGTTTTTCACCAGCAGATATTGCACAAGTTTGTGAAGAAGCCATTCGAACAATTATCTTAGAGGATAAAAAGGAAGTTAATTTTGAAATTATGAAATCAGCTCTTGATTATCAAAATCAGAAAAAAAGTATAATTTCCAAGGATAATGAATTATGGAGTCAAAACATGAACATTTAGGTTTGTCTTATATTCCCGATTCTTTTGTCCGTCGTCCTCCTCGTTTTCCAGGTGGACCAAAAAAAACAAACAAAACCAATCAAGAATCAGCTGATGATATTCTTCAATCATTTAACCAGTTGAAAGATGACTTGGATAAAAAGAAAAAATTATATCCAAATGATTTGAAGCCACACTTAATTTTTAAAATTGAAACAAATCAAGATGTACATGAAGAAACATTTAAAGCTCATTTGCGTCGTGCAGGCATATCCATAATATCAACATCCCCAGATAAAAAGGGATTTTGGGTTGCATTTAGTGCTGATGATGAACTAAATGAGTTTCGAAGAAGACTAGATAAACATGTACAAGAAGACAGCTATAAGTTCATTTATTCTATTGAGAAATTTGAAAAAATATCTCCAGAAGAAAAAGAAGGGGATATTTTAAAAAAAGAACCATTTGGTAAAAACGAAATCAGTTATTTAAATGTAGAAATATGGAGGATGAGTGATGCAACCTTAAATGTATTTATTATGAAGTTAAATGAATTTATCTTTGAAAATGGTGGTGAAGTTACTGATCTTTTGACCAAGAATAGTTTTTGCTTATTACGAATTAAAATGAATTGGGAACTTTACAACAACATTATTCAATGGCCAGAAGTCAAGCAAATAGACAGGATTCCAAGAATTAAAATAGAATCTATTTTATCAAAAGATATTGACGAACTATTTGTTGATGCACCTCCTTCTGATGATTCATGTGGCGTTTTAGTTTTGGATTCTGGTATTCTTTCTAATCATCCTCTGTTAGAAAAATGTGTGGCTTATGAAACGGTTGCAAAAGCAAGTGATACTTCAGAATTAAGCGATGATTTTATTTCTGATGATGTCGGGCATGGCACTGAAGTAGCTGGAATAGCAGTTTATGGAGATTTAAAAAATCGTATTTCAACCAATAATTTTTCATCAGATGTATGGTTGTTTTCAGTAAAAATCCTGTTTAATGATGGATATGGATATGCGACATTCAATGAAAAAGAATTAGTTGAACATCAACTTGATAATTCTGTAAGAGAAATTGTTTCTGCCTATCCTAACTGCAAAATAGTAAACATCTCTTTTGGAAATGAAGAATATATCATGTTTGAAAAACGGCATCAATTTACCTTAGCCAGTTTGCTTGATGAGTTATCAAAGGAACTTGATATTATTTTTGTTGTTTCGGCTGGAAATTATGGCTATGCAGAAGAAAACTCATCAGAAAATTATCCTAATCACTTGTTAAATAAAGATGGAAAAACAAGTATTATAGATCCAGCAACAGCAGCTTTAGCCATAACAGTGGGATCCTTGTACAAAGAAGCAAATGTTGGTCTTGCTCGCTTTTGTAAAGATGATGATTTGTGTCACGACTATCCCTCTCCTAGAACTAGGGTCGGCCCTGGTTTCCAAGGCATGGTTAAACCAGATTTCGTAGAATATGGTGGTGGTTACGGTGAGGAAGCAGACGTTGTTACTTTAAACTATAATTGGATTAAGGAAGGAAAACTTTTTTCTCATGGATCAGGTACTAGTTTAAGTGCTCCAAAAGTAGCATATTTTTTAGCTCAATTAATCAATAAATATCCTTATTCATCACTAAATTTAATAAAAGCGTTATTACTCTCTTCAGCAAAAATACCTATTCCTGAAATGCGACCATCTCCTCTTTCTGAAATTGATTTCTATAAAAATGCTCAGAGTTCTTTGGATTTATTGAAGATTTATGGGTACGGTAAACCAGATTTAAACAGAGCATTATTTTCGGAGTCTAACAGAGTCTTATTGACTCGTGAAAATAGAGTTAAATTAAACAATTTTCACATTTATGAACTATATCTACCTGAGGACTTTTCAACACACAGAGGTAACAGAAAAATTGATGTAACTTTTGTCTACAATCCACCTGTTAACAAAAATAGAATTGATTATCTTGGATCAATTTGTGAAGTAAACTTGTTCAAAAACATTGATCTTGAAACACTAAAAATTGCCTATGAAAAACTTGATTTTGACAATATAGACGATGATTTAATTCCTAATCAAAAAGAAGTGCAGTCTAAAAAAATAGACTTGCATCCAGGAGTTAATTTAAGAAAGAAAGGTGTCCATCAAAGATGCTCAAAAATATTTAAGCAGGAAAATAACATTGACACAAGTAATCCTCTGTATTTAGTTGTAGTCTGTAAAAAGCGATGGATAAATGATGATGACTATGAACAAGACTATGCGGTCATAGTTACAATTGAATATGAAGATAACACAGACATATATGACGAAATTCGTTTAAGGAATACAAGCAGAGTAAGATTGAGACAATAATTGTTACTTCAATTATTCTGTATATCATTTAAATTGAATCCTAAAAATAATAGAGGAGAATCTTCCCCTCTATCCCTAAAAAACTTACTCGAAAGCAACGCCATCTACATACAGTGTGTAACCGTTCAGATCTATGTTATCTGTGGTTCCACTGAGTTCTGTAACGTAGCTGTCACCTGTTAGTGTCCATGTGCTTGTATCATCGAGTGTTACTGATAGCAGTGAAGCTTCTGTTCCGTCTGAGTTTATTGCACCGGTATATGTTGAACCGTCTGATATTGACAGGGTCATTTCGGATATTGAATCAACCATTATGTCACCTGTTGCAGTCTGCTCATTGAAGTTGACTTCGCATATACCGCCATTGGAACCTTCAGATCCCCAGCCATTTGAACCATCGTTACCGGCTATGACCATAAGGTAGGTGTCATCAGCAAGTGTCAGGTCAACATTTGTCAGAGTGATGACACTTTCAGTATTGGTGACGTAGAACATATCTCCATTGTTGGAAACAAGGGATCCATCAGTCATTGTGAATGAACTGGTTCCAACTTCTGCATCACCGGACATACTCTGGTATAGCATCACATTGTGGATGTTCTCTGAACTGTCAGCGCCATATACACCTTCCATGCTTCCTGTTACATCACAATTGTTGATTACAACGGAATTCAATCCTTCAACAACAACTGCTTCAGAAGTTTCTGCTATAAGTGTTGCATTGCTTACTGTAACATCTGCTGTGCTGTAAACTGCAGGTGCACCTGAGCTTCCGCTGGTTGTGTATGTTCCGCCATCAACAACCATTGTTCCGCCGCCACGGTCACTGCGTATTGCAGCTTTTACTGTTGAAAAGACATTGAGGTTAGTTGCGTACATTGTTCCGCCACCGGCAACTTCTATACCACCGGCATTTCCTCCGGAAACATCGATCTCAGTATCTTCTATGTATATTGTTGCACCATCATATGCGAAAACACCATTCGAACCTTCAGTTGTAGCTGTAACTGAACCGCCATTGATGTAAAGGACCGCATTATCCAGTGCAAGGATTGCAGAATTCAGACCATAGAAACTTGAAGCATCACTACTTGATGCAGAACCATCTGTCTTCTCTACGGTAACATCGGTAAGTGTTGCAGTGGTTTCATCTTCAGCCCTGATTGCATTTTCATCGTCATTTATAGATGTATATGTCCCTCCATCCAGCTCTTCACCGTCAGTTAAAACATATGCTCCAGTTCCGGTATCTACACTGGTAGAACCTCCACTGCCTCCGGGGGGTGTACCCATTTCACCTTCTGGCATTCCATCTGGCGGTGTCATATTCCCGTCCATTCCTGCTGGTGCTTCCCCCATTTCCTCCATTTGAACATCAGATGAATTTGAATCACTTGATGTTTGTTCTTCCTGTGTAGTGGTACAACCTGAGGTCAGAACCACTAATACAAGAAAAACCATTAGTGTATAAAGTTTAAAATTTTTCATAAAAGTACCTTCCTATTCTTTTATCCTATTTTCTTATTTTTTATCCATAATTCCATAATTATATTAAATTAATTTGTGTACATCTTTTAAACTGAAATAATTAGAATCATTTCTTAAAATTAATGAAAAGGTGGTTGAGATAGGATTTGAACCCTATCTCAAATTGGTGGTATTGTGGATAGTTTACAACAATCGTTTTTCTTATCTTGCAATCATTCTTCGTCTTTAACGTGCTTTTTAGGTAACACAGCCTTGAGCACAACGGCTGTTGCAGCCACACAGGCCATACCTTTCAGGATCTTATGTTTCATTCATATCCTCCTTTCAGTGATTTTTTCCTATTGTTGATTGGTAACTCAGGCAACAACACCTGCAGCAAAGCCCTGAACATTGCAAACAATAGCAATATCGGACCCACAAATGTCATCCATGTATCTCTCATTACATTTCCTCCATCGCCGTTTTGTAACTTTAGTGCTTTTTTGTCAGATTTCTTCAGGACTCTAGAATCTTAGTCCGAGTCACTGTTCTGCCGACAAATCCCTGATTAGCTGGCTTTAATATAAGCATACTTTACAGGAAAAAGATAGATTATAGTGTTAAAATGGAAAATAAAGCTTTATAAAAGCTTCATTTCCAGAGATATTCTTTTTAAAGTATGAAAAAGATAAAAAGAATTTACAGGTTCTTTATCACCTTTCAGCCTAACATTTCTATATACATAAGAATAAAAGATATAAAGTAAAAACGTGTAATACTTCTCCGTTTGTTTGGTACAATTAAAATGGCTAAAATAGTATATTCATGCAATTGGGGTTTGCATGAATTGAATAGTCTGAAATTTAAAGATCACATGCATAAAAGCAGGTGAACAAATGGACGAGAATATTCAAAAACTGAACGAAAAGGCAATCCATTATTCGGAACAGATTGAGAAACTAAGAACAGAGATTCAAAATACAATAATCGGACAGAATGAAATTATTGACAGCCTTCTGATAGCACTCATGTCACAGGGACATGTGCTTCTTGAAGGAGTACCTGGTCTTGCAAAGACCCTTATGGTCAGGACAATCTCAGAATGCCTCGAATGTGATTTTGTGCGACTGCAATTCACACCGGACCTTTTGCCTGCAGATATCACAGGTACCAAGATATACAACCACAACGAAAGCTCATTTTCAACACTTAAAGGTCCTATATTTTCTAACTTCATTCTTGCTGATGAAATAAACCGTGCCCCTCCTAAAGTACAGTCTGCACTTCTGGAAGCAATGCAGGAAAGACAGGTCAGCATCCAGGGAGACACGTTCCATCTTCAGCGGCCTTTTCTTGTAATGGCAACACAGAACCCTATAGAATCCGAAGGAACCTACAAACTTCCTGAAGCCCAGGTTGACAGGTTCATGTCAAAACTTCTCATCGATTATCCAACAAAGGATGAAGAGATTGAGATTATCGAAAGGTTCACCCAGGGAGTCAAAACCAGCGTTTCAAAGATGCTCACATCAACCGAGATAATTGAGATACAGGATTTCATCCCACAGGTATACGCCGACAGGAAGATTATGGACTATGTAGCCCGGATAGTTGATGCAACACGTCATCCGCAGAATTATTCCGTTGATACGGAGGGGCATATAGAATACGGAGCCTCTCCCCGTGCATCCCTCTGGCTCATACTTGCTGCCAAATCACATGCAGTCCTCAGCGGCAGGGGATATGTGATACCTGAGGACGTAAAAGCAGTGGCATATCACGTGCTTCGCCACCGCGTGCTTCTCAACTATGAAGCAGAGGTTGAGGAGATTAGCAGCGACCACGTGATAACTGAGATACTCGAAAAAGTAAAAGTCCCTTAAGCCTCCGGTTTAATCCGAAGACGATAATAACCTGGGGTATGTGCCATGCAACATGCAAAAGAGATTATCAGACAGGTAAGAAAAATAGAGATCAGTACAAAACAACAGGTTGACGGACTGATAGCCGGAAACTACCACTCAGTATTCAAAGGTCAGGGGATCGATTTTTCAGAGATACGTGAATACCGGGCAGGAGACGATGTCCGTGCCATTGACTGGAAAGTGACTGCAAGATTCAATCGTCCTTTCATTAAAGAATTCGTTGAGGAAAGAGACCTGCGTGTCTATTTTGCCATAGATGTTTCAGCTTCAGGAAGCTTTGGAAGCAATATCAGCAAAATGCAGAAAGCAACTGAGATTGCTGCAACCCTGATGTTCTCGGCCATGAAGAACAATGATAATGTTGGTCTGTTCCTCTTTACAAACGATGTCGAGAAATATATCCCTGCAAGAAAAGGCAGGAAACATGTCCTGAAATTGCTTGGAAACATGGTTTCTTACGAGCCACTTGAAAAAAGAACTGACATCATGAAGAGCATGGAATCCATATCTAAAATGCTCAAAAGAAGAAGCATTGTTTTTGTTATTTCAGATTTCATCTCCGACGATTTCTCCAGACCCCTGAACATCATGAAAAACAGACATGATATCGTGGCTTTAAGGGTCATGGATGCACGTGAACAGGAACTTCCTGATGTTGGTCTCATAGAACTTGAGGACGAAGAAACCGGTGAGCAACTACTTGTAGACACTTCTGATGAGGAAATAAGAATGCGCTACGCAGAACTTGTCAAAGAGCATAATGAAAGTTTGCAGAAGCTCTTCAGGAAACTGAAAATTGATATGGTAGATCTGGTAACAGATGAACCTTATGAAGCTGCACTAAATAAGTTCTTTAAAACCAGAAAAATAAAGGAGATACGATAATGGCAGGTTTTGATTCTCCTTACATTCTGCTATTCCTGCTTTTAATTCCTCTTATCTATTATCTTCAGAAAAAAGCAAGAACACAGAAAAAGAATGAAGCTATAAAGTTCAGTAACCTTGCGTTCCTTAAATCCGCAATCGGAGATAGCAGGAAATCAAAAAGGGATATGCACCTCTTTTACCTCTCACTGCTTACCATCGGACTTATGGTAATCGGTTTTGCAAATCCCCACATTCCTCTGGAACAAACCAAGGAAGGAGTTAACGTTGTGCTTGTAATGGATAATTCCGGAAGTATGCAGGCACAGGATTACCAGCCGACAAGACTTGAAGCGGCAAAATCATCTGCAGAGATTCTGATTAAATCTCTCAAAGATAAAGACTATGCAGGAGTGGTGGTCTTTGAATCCGGAGCAACCACCGCTGCTTATCTTAGTCCTGATAAGGACAAAGTGATAGATAAACTACAGGATATTACAGCAAAAGAGGGAGCTACTGCCATAGGAGACGGACTGAGTCTTGGAATTGACATGGCATCATCCATACCTAACAAGAAAAAAGTTGTGATTTTACTCAGTGACGGAGTTAACAATGCAGGATATATCAGCCCGGATGAGGCCATACAGTTTGCAAAAGCCAATGACATTCAGGTATACACAATAGGAATGGGATCCACAGGTCAGGTTTTGCTAGGATATGACTGGTTTGGAAACCCGCAGTATGCGGAACTCGATGAGGCCACGCTTCAAAGTATCGCAGAAGAGACGGGTGGTAAATATTTCAAATCCGTTGATGACGACACACTGGATGAAATCTACAAGAACATCGGAGAGAACATAAGCAGGGAAACTGAAGAAACAAACATCAAGGGCTGGTTCTTTTTTGCAGCATTTGTGACCTCACTTGTCCAGCTCTATTACAGGTACGGAAAAGGGAGGATATTACAATGAGCAGGAAAAACATTGCATTAGATCTTTTTGTTTTTGTATCCCTGTTGATGATAATGCCTGTGGTATCCGCACAGGATATCACTTTCACATTACCACAGGATGAATACTATTTCCTGACAGGCGAGCAGGCCTCTGTTCCTCTCTATATGAACAACTCTTATGGAACTGATATTAACGGAATGCTGCAGGCTACTTTCACCCAGGAGATGAATACAGGTTCTGTACACTTTTCCAGTTCCAATTCAAAATCAACAAGCTTTCAGGTCCCTGCCGGAGACTCAGGAACAAATCTCGGTTTTGGGACAAGCGACGACCCTGAAACTCTGAAAGTGTCGCTTACTTTCAGTTATGATGAAGATGGAGCTAAGACTGTAACTCTTGGAGATATACTGGTACATTTTGTTGATGATGAATCAGAGATCCAGAGCAATTCAAATGCTGTGCAGAGTTCATCACAGGATGCCTCATCCACCCAGCAGTCAACTGACCCGTTTGCTCAGCAGGAACAGCAAATGCAACAGGCGATGCAGCAATTTATGAACCAGCAGTCCTCCACGCAGTCCTCTTCACAATCCTCCCAGCAGGCTGCACAGAACAACCAGCTGGATCAGGACACCTCTGCCCTCAAAGCACAGATGGAAGAGCAGATTCAGGAACAAGAGAAAATAAAGCAGGAATTCCAGGAAAATCTTGCATCAAATGTGGATTTCCAGGAAGCTAATCAGGAACTGGAGGATATGGGTTATAACCTGACAGATGTCAGTGTAAATCCATCTTCAAACAATACCGGAAGCTTTACGGCAAATTATGAAAAGCCAGATGGAGAGACTGCAACTATTCAGGGAGAAATGGAAGATGGAGATATCAAGGAGATTCAGGAAGATACTGCTGAAGACAGGCAAAATCTAAGAGATATACTTGCCCGAAATGAAGAATACCAGAAGTATCTGAAGGAACTGGAAAGCGATGGGTTCATAGAAACAGATGCTACTTTCTCACTAAATGGTAATGAAACCGATCTCCAGATACAATATGCAAATCCAGCGAACGAAACTGCCCTGATAAATGCTATATTCACAGATGAAACTGTGGATAGCGTGGAACTTGTCAGGGACAGGGAAAACAACAATTATTCGCTTTATGTGATTATTGCTTTACTAATCCTTGCTCTCGCTTATCTGGCATATAAGAAATACAAACCTGAGAAAGCAGAGGAAATGCCAATTGCCGTTAATACTGAAGCGAAAAAGGAGAAAATTGACTTCAGGAAAGAAGCAAAGGAACTTGTGGATAAATCAGTTCATCTCTATGAAGATGGACAGATAGAAGATGCATATGGAACTGCTGCCCAGGCTTTGAGACTATATCTAAGTCATTTCTACGGACTCAGGAAAGAAGTGACAAATGCAGAATTGATCCGACACCTGAAGGTGAAGGGAAAGGAATGGAAGGAAATCGAAGATTGTCTGGAACTCTGTACTCTGGTGGAATTTGCAAAACATTTGCCGGAAGAGGATGAGTTTGAGAAGCTGATAAGAACAGTGAAAAAGGCTGTGAATTACTGAATATTTAACCTTAAATAAAAAAGAATAGATGCTTATTAGCATCTATTTTTCATCTTTTTTGTACTTTACAAAACATAACATTATCACCGTTCCACATATCAATATCCGGCAATACATCATCAAAAAAACCGATATCCTCAAAACCTTCCGGCTTTAATATCTGTTTCAGATCATCAGAAGCAAAGAAATGGGTCCAGAAGCGATAGACATCGATATTTTCAGATTCATCAGCAATCACAATATGCTGGTAAAGTATAACCTTCTCATCCGGGTAGAGGAAAGAATCTGAAAGTATAAGGTATGGCCTGTCCTTCCAGAATCCACTCATTTCCACCTCCCATGATCTTTCTGAGACTTTTGTCTCAAGATTTTTGTCACTCAGAACATCAAATACAAAGATTCCACCTGGCTTTAAGGCCCTGTGGACGTTCCTGATAAGTTTTTCTCTTTCATGTGGTTTTAGTACGCCGAAGTCTGTGAAGACCATCATCACAAGATCGTATCTGCTATCCTCATTCAGTTCGAGATAATTCAGGTTCACATACTCGATATCCAGACATTTGTTTGCGGCCTGCTTTCTGGCATACTCAATGGAATTCTTCGAAAAATCGACTCCTGTAACATTGTGTCCTCTCTTTGCAATGAGTTCGCAATACAGACCAGGGCCGCATCCCAGATCGAGTATGGTCATCTTTTCCTTATTCTGCAGATTGAGAATCCATTCAACTGTACTCTCAATGGATGAACTCCGCCTGCTTGCCAGATCGATATCCGGATTGAGATGAATGTTCAACAACTGTTCTGAAATGTGGGCATCCGTCCACATAACTGCATTTCCTTCAGCGTATAGCTGTGGTTTCTGTGTAAATTCAATAATATCTTTAAAATCCATAATGAGCCCTCCTTAATGGCAAAAACCCGGGACTCGAAATCTTCGATTAATAGCTAACAACTTTCAATAGAACAGGATGCTTAGTTGTAGTTCATCAGCGCTTATATGAAAAGATATTAAATTTAAACTTAATGGTACACAATCTTTTTAGTATCTGTAAAACAATCTCATATTTAAGTGGGATTTTATGGCAGCACCAAATATAGCCTACAATATAACTCCTATTCCCATGGGAAAATCCAATGCTTACCTTGTTTCCGCTCCTGACTTAGTTATTCTCATCGATACTGGCTGTTCCAAAAACCTGAAACCATTGGAACAAGTCCTGAGACAAAAAGAACTTCAAATCACTGATATTAATTACATTGTCGTGACTCATGCTCATTATGACCATGTAGGCCACCTTGCTGAAATCAGGGAAAAAAGCGGTGCTAAGGTTTTAGCTCATAGAGATGCAGTTGATTATCTCAAAAATGGGCATACACCTTTTCCAAAAGGGACAATGCTTCTCTTTAAAATCATCAGTAATGCTGGAAATCGTTTCTTCTCTGTTGGTGGTAAATTCACTCCAGTTAAACCGGATATTTTAATTGAAGGTGATTATGACCTTTTGAAATCTGAACTAACAATTCGGATAATTCACACACCGGGTCATACTTCCGGTTCAGTCTGTTTGATAATCAATGATGAGTCTGCAATTGTTGGTGATACTCTTTTTAATGTGCTTCCAGAAACAGTTTATCCACCTTTTGCCAATGATGAAAATGAACTTATCAAAAGCTGGGAAAAGTTACTGGCTACCGGATGCAGTGTTTTTTATCCGGGACATGGAAAGCCGTTTTCACGGGATAAGTTCAGGAAATGTTTTGAGAAGAAGAAAAAGTAGGATTATTCTATAACTTTCTATATTTCCATATATGATAACAGTTCATTTATGTCTCATTCTTAGATGATTTCCAGAAATACGTTGCTTTTGATACTGTATTTTTAATCTTTTGACAAAACAGTAGACTATTTTATTATATCTAAAAATATTCAATTTCTACATTAATATTAATAACCTTTAAATAGCATTTGTTGTATTATTGTTGTCATGACAACAGTTGTATAAACAACTGTTGTAAAAAACGGAGGACTCATCGTGCCAACCATAATGGAGAACATAAAACAGGAAGAAAATATCCAGAACACCATCGATGACCAGCTTATCGCATGGGTGCTTGATGTCGACAGACGAATGGTTTTAACAGAATCCATGAAAAAACATACAATCCTGAAGGCATCATTCATTGCTCAGGAAACAAACAGGTCTGTACAGAATATCAGTCATGCGCTTAAAGAATTCAAAGATCAGGGATTTGTCATGTGTATCAATCCGGAAAAATCAACATGGAAAAGATACACAGTTACCGATAATGGAAGAAAATTACTGGAAAAACTTGACAGTATCCGCATTTATCCAAATTAGACCTATCCGGATTTGAATTATCCTAACTAAAAAGAATGCTGAATTACCTTGGCATTCATCTTTTTTCTAATTTAAAGTCGACAAAACTATTCTGAAAAAGAATTATTTGCAACAACATTCTTAAATATGTTATTAACAGTAGGATGTCGTAACAACAGTTGCTACGACAACATTTAAGAGGAAAACTAATGGACGAAATACCCCTCGGGGCATACATTTCAATGGCATATCGCAGTCATTTTGTAAGAATAAACAAGCAGATGAAAGAACTTGGCCTCTCATCCGGCCAATTCCATGTTCTTATGGTACTTTCCGATCAGCAGGGAATCACGCAGGATTATATGGCAGGATCACTGCTCATTGACAAAGGAACCGTTGCCAGAGCAGTAAATGTTCTTGAGAAAAATGGGATAGTCAGACGTATTCCAGATGAAAATAACCGCAGGGCTGTGCTTGTGTATCTGACAGAAAAAGGTGAACAGCTTATTCCTCAAATCGAACAAATTGACAGAGAATGGGAAGAAGCTGCATATTCAGGATTTACGGAAGAAGAGAGAAAACAGGCAAAATTGTTTCTTCGCAAAATCGCACAAAACAGCTACGAAAATGCTTACGAAAAAGGTGACAGAAAATGGAAGGAATTCCCCCTGAAAAACCAGTAACAGGTCAAAAATCAAAGCAAAAGTCTCAAAGATACGAGACTTTAAAACTCATAGTCATTCTCAGTGCATCCATGCTCACTATCATGGGTTCAGCTGCCGTTGCACCGGCACTCCCGGAGATGCTGGAATTCTTTTCAGATGTACCGGAAGCAAGCCTGCTTGTGTCCATGGTTGTTACTCTCCCTGCACTTGGAATAATCATCAGTTCACCTTTCATCGGAATTCTTGCTGACAAATACAGCAGAAAGAATATGCTCATGATAGCTCTTGGAATATTTGCATTTATAGGAGCTACAGGTGCTGTTCTTAATTCACTCTACATTATACTTGCTTTCAGAGTGCTACTTGGTGTCGGTATCGCAGGAATGACAATATGTGCCACAGCTCTTCTTGCAGACAATTATTCCGGTGCCGAGCTTAAGAAAAAGATAGGACTGCAATCTGCCTGTATGGGTTTTGGGGCTGTGGTACTTGAAGTTGCAGGCGGCGCTCTTGCAGATATAAGCTGGCATGCACCTTTTTACATCTACCTCATAGCACTCTTGATAATTCCCGGAGCCATGATATCGCTCAGCGGATCAAAAAAGAGTAATGGAAATGAGCAAAATAATGAAGAAAAGCATCATGCTGTAAACAACAATGTTGGAAAGCATTTTAAAGAAAAGAAGCTGCCACTCAAAAGTATTGCTCTTATCTATGTCGCTACATTCACCCTAATGGTGCTTTTCTTTTCAGTACCAACGAAACTTCCATTCGTACTGGATGAAAAAGGAATCACATCAGCCCTGATTATCGGTGCTTTGATATCAATTCCAGGACTATTCGGTACTGTTGGAGCACTGGCGCAGGTTAAGGTCTCGGGTTTTGTTACAGAGATGAAGACAAATCTCTTTTTCTTCATAATGATGGGAGCAGGCGTATTCATCCTCTCGGTTGCACCTGATATGCCAACTCTTATAGCCGGGCTGATAATAACAGGAATCGCTTTTGGAATTATAAACACTACAAACCTTAGCTGGCTTGGAAGAATTGCACCTGAAGAATCACGTGGAAAGATATTCTCAGGATTTACCACCGTGCTTTTCCTGGGACAGCTGGCAAGTCCTCTGGTTATTCAGCCAATCCTCAAGACGGGAACACTCTATGATGCATATGCTTTCCTCGGTATTGCAGGTATTTGTCTTGGACTGGTGTTTGGAGTTGTCAATGGTATGGGAATCATTGAGCAGACACCTGTAGTTTCCGGACATCCTGTGGGAATTGAGGCAGAAGAGTAGTATAAGGAAAATATAAGAGATAATAAAGAAAAAAGAAAAGATAAAGGATTGCTGAATGTCAAAATCCTTTTAACTTCTTATTGCATAACAGGCAGAAAAGTCTCAGCGGGATTCCCATCAATCCTGCTTTTAAGGGTGCTAAAATGGATAGGGAAATAAACATTCTCGGTGGAGGAATAAGCGGTCTTGCTTGTGCCATAATACTTCGCAAGAACGGATATGATGTTAATATCTATGAGAAAAGGGAAGTCACAGGTAAAAGGTTTAACAGCGACTGGCAGGGAATAGAAAACTGGTCCGAAGAAACAGATGTACTTGATGAGCTGAAATCGTTCGGAATTGACCTGTCCTTTGATTATGTTCCGGTTTGCGAACTTGACCTTCACTATTCTGACAAGATACGCACCCTTACAGGCGACAATGCCTGTTATCTTGTAAAACGTGGTACAGCCGATGATTGTCTTGACACATGCCTTTTGAATCAGGCTAAAAATATGGGAGTTAAGATTCTCTATGGTACAATGCCTGATGAGAATACACCTGTTCATGTGATTGCAACCGGTCCTGAAAAAGGGAACATTTTTGCAAAAGGAATAAAATTCCGGACTAACAGTCCTGATAATTACCACATGGCATTTGGTGATGATATTGCAAAAGGTTTCTACTCATATCTCCTCATCAAGAATGGTGAAGCTACTATTGCAACGGTTTTTGACAATAAGAACCTGCATGATTCTGAGAATTTCCTGAATAACACTATTGATTACTTTTCCAACTACTACAACCCTGAAGAAGTCAAATCAGGCAGGAAGTTCGGAGGTTTCGGATACTTCGAGATCAGAAAAACTCTCCACGATGACAACGGCGCAATGCTCATAGGCGAAGCCGGCGGCCTTCAGGATTACCTCTGGGGATTTGGCATGAGATACGCATTCCAGAGTGCAAATTTCGCTGCAAGAAGTATCATGACTGGAGAATCCTATGATATTCTGATAAGGGAAAATCTCCACCAGAAACTTAAACACTCACAGAGAAACAGGAAACTCTTTGAGATACTTGGACCTCTGGCATGCCCACTGGCATATCATCTGTTTAACAGAAGCAAGGATCCGCTGAAGCTTTTGAATGTGGTGTATAGGTAAGAGTTTTTGGTTTGACTTGTATCTGTGGGGAATTAATTTTAGGATATAGGTAAGTGTGAAAAACGGAACTCTAGTGACAAATAATAACAGTTAATCAAATCTCAAAATTTAGTATGAGTACAAAATGTATTTATCAGTTTTTTTTCTAGCATTGTGACCATCAATATGCCAATCACTCTTTATTACAGTAAGGTTACTATCGGAATTTGGAATAATAGTTACCGAATAAATATATCCATCTGAATGTTTAAAAATCTCAAGAGGATAATAAAATTGTGCTTCCAAATCACAAAAGGCATAGTCATATTTTGAATGAGAATAAATTCTACACATTGTAGTAATCAACTTTTCTGTAATACTGTCTATTTCCTCATCGGGATAACTGGTTGATTTAAAAATATCTGCTTCCTCAATATCCAAAAGAAAACCAAAAAAATTAGTTTCTTTTACAGTTCTTATTGTATAATCTAGTTTTTTACCCTTTATTATTTCAGAATTGAGTAAAATTTCACCGTAATATCCACTTGAAAAGTCCTTCAGATTTTCCAGTGAAAAAAAAAGCGAGTCTAAATTAATTTCCTTCCAATTTTCTCCATCCGCATTTTCACTATATTTTGCAACTTTGATAGTTCCATTGGAATCCAAAAAATACTCTATTATATTTTTTAATTCTTGTTGTAATTTTTCAACGGTAGCATCATCGTAAACAAGAGTTTTCAAATTTCCAATTCCATATGTAAGACCAATTGATATTCGTGCTCCCATTAAATCATCCTCCCCACATTTCCAACCTTTGACAGATTATTTAAGAAAAGAAATTATTGAACCATAGGAAGAAAATAAGAATTACAATATATATTAACACTATCAAAATAATTGATTTGATTGATTTATCTTCACTATAAGCTTTTGTAGCATATATAAAATACACAAATGTCAACAATGTTACAGGAATTAATAATCCTTTTTCAATTAGTAGTTGAATCATCATTAACCCCATTATTTTACATGTATTTTATATTGGAACATATTACTTTTTTTGATAATCCTTCCTTCTTTTATTAAATAATCAATGGTGATTTTCATGACTCTTGAGGATACAAAAAATGCTAGAGTAGAACTAATTACAAGTTGCATAGCTATTACAAATTTAGAATAATTGCTAACAGATGCATTAAATCCTAATTTATAAGGAGTATAAATGATTACCAGAAATGTTAGAATAGCTGAAACAATGTAAATTAATACAATTGAAATTACAATTAATCCATATTTATTATCCTTGTACAATAATGAAATATTAAAGCCTTTGTAGGCTATTATTAAGAGTATAATAAGATATGTGATAAATAGTATGTCCGCAATTAATTCAATCATATTCAATTTGCTTTAGTAGTTTATCGCATTTAAATTTTGTTTTATAGTTATAACTTAGTAACCTCTTCACCGCCGGAGTATTCAGATTCAAGTCTCCATTATACTATGTTTGATTCCCTGAAACCTGCTCCTTGAAACTCCGAAAGCTTTCGCTTCAGATTGTGACATATGGAGAATGTTATTCATTTTCCAGAGAATATATCTCCTTTCGAGTGTTGCAATATCACTCTCTGATCTATAACTCCGGATGATGAACACACTGTAACTTAGAACAGTTCTTCCACACATTCTTTAAGTTCACGGTAAGCGCGGGTTTCTGCTATGGTCTGCGGACCTGTAGCGAAAGCTTCCAGCATTGAGCGGTAGTACCATTCCTGTTCTTTTTTTGGGGCGTTGAACTTGTCCCAGAAGCATTCTCCATCTATACTTAGTTCGCTGATGAGATCCCTGATGTTTGCAAGCTTGTCCGCACATGAGAGAAGCTTGATCTCCCGGTCAGCACTTTTTATCACACTTATGGTATGTTCCTTGCGCTGCTTCCATGTATGTGCCTTATTACCACTGGCAGGCTGCCTGAGCTCTTCCGGTTCGGTAACAGCGTTCACGTAATCAGCAACTTGTTGACCGTATTTACTTGATATTGTTTCAATGTCAACATCGGTATCTTCAACAACATCATGGAGCAATCCTGCCATTACAAGTTCAAGAGGTGCATTCTCTTTAAGAAGGATGGACGCTACATCCATCGGATGCGAGATATATAGAGTACCGGATTTCCTCGTAGCGTTATTGTGTGCACCAACGGCAAATGCAAACGCATCAGCAAGTCCTGTCAGGTCTGCCTCCTTGTGCACCTCATATTTTTCCTGAAGGCCATCCAGCTGTATCCTGTAGTTTGCCATCCTCACATGTTCGTAAACAGTTAATTTGCCATCTATCTCAGTTGCTATCATCCTGTATTGATCACTGGCCCATATCTTTCTAAAGGGTTCCTCTGACAGGTAACCCAGATAACTGAACAATTCAGGTGCCTCAATGGGCTCAGGAACATCGAGTGTGTATATAGTGATACCGTTCCCTTTTTTCTCAGTACTGCTGCAATACTGGCTGATTAGCTCGCGTATTTTCATGATGATAACTCCAAGATCGATGTAGATGATCTTAATACTGAATTTGCAAGTCCCTATCCATATGCTTTAAAGTTAATGGTAGCCCATTCCTGTCAATAGAATAAAGTGACAAGTAAAATCATCAGGCAGATTCAATTCTTCTCGTCCCTGAATTCAACATCGTAGTGACTGCCGTCACAAAATGGTTTATTTTTTGATGCACCGCATCTGCAAAGTGAATAATGGTCCTGTGTTTCGGGTACTGAACCATCTGGATCATTAAGTTCTATCCCTGTGACATTGTAAGGTCCGTCTTTCATAATCGAGATTTCCGGCTCTTCCGAGTAATCCTTATGCAATTCCCCGTTGATAGTATAACTCAATGCACCGGAAGGACATGACCTGATAAGAGCTGCTATCTCTTCCTGATCTGCAGCATCAGGTTCTGCCCACGGATCTCTACCTCTTTCAAAAACGTCAGGCAGGTTGTGAACACAGTAACCTACATGACAACACACACCTCTGTTACGATGGATGCTGATATTTTTCCCGACATAAGTCTCAACTTTATCAGGAACACGGTCTTCTTCTTTTTCCCCGGAAAAACCTATCTTTGCATGTGTCCCATCACAGAATGGCATATTCGCTGACCCTCCACACCTGCAAAGTGTCATAACGGGTTTTGTCTCAATTAAATCACCCTTTGAATTCCTGAGTGTTTTAACGTCTTTCGCAATGTATGGACCATTTTTTGATACTTTTATTGAAGGTCTGGGCTCTTTATCCACTGACACACCTCTGTAAAGATAAATCTGTGTGCATCAGATTTCAAATTTTTGCAGGGGAGATTTGTTGTAATGGGATTGGAGAAAGTATCAATTGGAATTTTCTTTTGTTTGAATCCTGTCTAGCTCATGGCAAGTTTGGGATATAGTTACCTAGAAAAAACGGAACTCTCGTGTAAAGTATATGAAGTCAGATTAGAACTAACAATTAACAAATTTCTTGGATTTCATGTTTTAATAAAATTCACTTCTTTAGCAGTTATAAAAATAGATTTCACAGATACTTGATCGTAAATCACGAATTCTAGTTTTTCGTTATAATCATTGATTTTAGTTAATTTCACTAAAAGTATCTCATCATCTAGAAATCCCAAAGGCTTTGGATACGTATCAAAATAGGAGATTTCTTTGAATATTAATATGATTTCGATAATTTCAGGTTCCTTTTCTGTATAGTATGATTGCCTCCAATTGCACAATTCAATTGATAAAACTAGTTTTTCAGGTAACTCCGTCATATCTAAACTAGTGACACTGCTATCATGAAAATCATACTTATCTATAAGTTCTGAGAGCTCCATAAAATACAACTCAACAAATGGTAATTCTATTAGACATAAGCTTCAAGTAATTCTGGATGCTCTGCAAGAGCTTTTGTAACCTCATAAGCAACAGCTCCATAACCACCAAGTCCATAAAATCCTATAGTAGAAGGTTTATAATCCAATTTTTGTCCAATTGCAGAATAATAAGAGAGTACACTACGCTTTCTCTCAAAACCATAATCTAAATTTAAATCTTCACAAGTTAATTCCATATTTCCCACTGTGAAAAAATAGCCCATTGTCCAACCTGTAAAGTTTACAATTTGTGGAGGAATCAGTAGTTCATTTGAATCTAAATAATCAGGTAATTCTAATTTTTTTGTTGCTTGTTTGTAAACAAGAATTACTGCAATGTTAACCCCTTCGATACTTTGGAATATATTATTGATTTCAATTACCTTCCCATAAAAATAAATGGATTCTCTTGGCTGAATTACAAAAACATCTCCAACCTTTGGCTTTTTCCTTGACCTTTTAATTGGGAGAAGTTCATCGGTCATGTGGGTTTTATTCTCATCCATTGTTATCTCCTACAAAGGAAATTTATTCATATTTTTCTAGCTCGTCCGGTAAGAATTCATCTTCTACCCAATTACCTGCATCATCCAGAAATTCAACATCATAAGCTTCATCCGGCTTACTAAAAGCTACAATTACAGTACCTCTGTGCCCTTTTTTAATACCTTTATCAGGAATAGCTTTTTTTGTTATTACAGTATCCAATTCTGAAAATTTCATATTAACACCCTTCCCACCTCTCCAACCTTTCCCTTACATGAACATTCATAGTAAATGGCTTATCCACTTCACCACTCAATTTCATGCAACCGGCAATACTTTTCACCAATCACCCAAACACGATTGGCACTCAGAAGCAGCCCTCTCTTCCAACACCTGAATGTTCTTCAACACCTGCTTTTCAGAGAAATCCCTGTCGTTTACGAGATAATCGAACAATGAATCAGAATCAGGTTTTTTCCACTTGAAACTGTAATCCTCTGTGACAGGAGGGTTCATGAAAAACTCCCTTATCTCTTCAAGCGGAGCACATGCACGAATATCCTTATCCTCTTCTCTGATAAGTGTCTCGATGTCACCGTGTTTTTTGATGAGTTTCAGGGCTGTTTTTGCACCTACACGGTGCATTCCTTCGTTAAAATCAGTACCGATGCAGATTGCAAGGTCAATCAACTGCTCACGGCTTAGTTCCAGTTCTTCAAGACTGGAAGAAAGTGAGATGTGTTCGGGAGTTTTTGTGACGTACTTCTTCTGTCCGGGTAACTTTCGCTTTCCTGTACTTCCAAGATTGCGAATTACATTCTCGGCTCCAAACAGGAAAACATCATAATCCTGTGAGCCTACATAATCCACATCTCCACGGGAAACCATATAAGATGCCTGAGCCTCTGCTTCGGATTCTGCCTGCATCCAGGGGATTCCCATGAGTTCAAGCAGCCTTTTTGAATCAGCAAGGATCTGCGGAGTTATACGGGATGTAGCCTGGGCGTATTTTTTCATATCCTCAAGGTTGCCTTCATCCTTGGCAATCTCATAATTTAGGGCTGCATTTTCCTTGCACTCCTTGCGTTTTTCAAGGGTATCCTTCTTCATTTCCGGTGGTTTGCCGTCAAAAATGTAAACCGGTTTGATATTTGCCTCCCTGAGCCTGCTTGTCCTTGAAAAAAGCCCTGTAAGGTGAGATACTGGATTACCTGAAGAATCAGTGAGCATTGAACCGTCACGCTGGCGAATGGCACTGAGGAACTGGTAAATTGTATTGTATGCGTCTATTGCTATTACATTTCCTGAAATTTCCTCGTAGGTTATCGAGTTTTTGGTGAGTAATGTGCCTATTTGTGTGCCCATATTTTCCATCCATTTTTAGTGATACCTGATGATTTTTTGTGCGTTTTATGCTATCTTTGTTTATAGTAGTATCCTGAAATGTATATCTTTGGTGATCTGAACCCAGTGCTTATCAATCATGCAGTATAAATTAAACCAATATTTAAAATTCACAAAAGGGGGAGGCTAATATAGCAAATATAGATGAGAAGGTACCTGAGAATGTTGAGGGACCTTACTATGTGGATAAAAGTTGCATATCCTGCCAATTGTGTGTCGACAGGGCACCGGGGCATTTCAGGATGGCAGAAGCAAATGCAAACTCATATGTTTTCAAGCAACCGGAAACGGACATGGAAAAGAAGAATTGCGATGATGCTCTGGAAACTTGTCCAGTGGATGCCATTGGAAATGATGGATGAAAAGACCACTTCAAAATAGTATCGTCCTGGCAAATATCCTGATATCCCGGTCTTCCACAAATCATAATACTATTCAAAGACAATAATACCTACACCTAAAGAAAATTAGGGTTCGAGTGGGTATAAAATGACAGGCAGCAAATACGTTAGCTGGTTTAAGGAAATTAGTATCGATGACGTGCCTTTAGTTGGAGGCAAAAATGCATCCCTTGGCGAAATGTACAGGGAGCTTACAAACAAGGATATCAAAATTCCAAACGGCTTTGCCATAACTGCGGATGCATACTGGCATGTTTTAGAGTCTGCAGGAATAGTTGATGAGCTGAAAAAGACACTTCATGGACTTGATATCGATGATGTCACTGACCTTGCTAAAAGAGGAAAGAAAGCAAGAAACCTGATACTTGATGCGGGAATCCCGGATGATCTCTGGGATGAGGTCAAAGATGCTTACGATAAACTCTGTGAGCAGTATGGAGAGGATACTGACGTGGCAGTTCGTAGTTCTGCAACAGCAGAAGACCTTCCCAATGCATCATTTGCAGGACAGCAGGAAACCTATCTAAACATTCACGGCTACCATTCACTGAAAGATTCCTGTAACAGGTGTTTTGCATCACTTTTCACTGACAGAGCTATTTCCTACAGGGTGAATAACGGTTTTGACCATTTCAAAGTCGGGCTTTCCATTGGTGTTATGAAAATGGTTCGCTCAGACCTTGCGTCCAGTGGAGTTATATTCACAATTGATACGGAAACCGGTTTTGAGAATGTTGTATTTATCACCGGAGCCTATGGTCTTGGTGAAAACGTTGTACAGGGACTTGTAAATCCTGACGAGTTCTATGTTTTCAAACCTACTCTAAAGGAGAACTTCAAGCCTATAATCAAGAAGGAAAAAGGAAGCAAAGAGATCAAGATGATCTATGGACGTGGGGATTCCCGTGTTCTTACCCGTAATGTTGACGTTCCTGAGGCTGAAAGAAAGCAGTATTGTATTAATGATGAGGAAGTACTGCAACTTGCTAACTTTGCAGTGACTATTGAAGACCACTACTCCCAGAAACGAGGAAAACACGTCCCAATGGATATTGAGTGGGCAAAGGACGGTGAGACAGGTGAGCTGTTTATAGTTCAGGCAAGACCGGAAACGGTTCAATCCCTGAAGCGAAAGGATGTTTTAGAGACTTATTATCTGGATGATTCCTCAGATGTCATTGTCACCGGAAGAAGTGTTGGAGCTAAGATAGCAGCCGGAAAGGTGCATGTGATTCCTGATGTTTCACAGTTAAGCGAATTTAACACCGGAGAAATTCTTGTGGCAGACACCACAACACCTGACTGGGAACCTGTCATGAAACGTGCTGCTGCAATTATTACAAACAAAGGTGGCAGGACATGCCATGCTGCTATAGTGAGTCGTGAACTTGGTATTCCGGCAGTTGTCGGTGCTGAGAATGCCACGGAAATCCTGAAAAATAATATGGATGTGACGGTGAGCTGTGCAGAAGGTGATGCAGGCAGAGTGTATGAAGGAATCCTGCCGTTCCATACTGAGACTGTTGAACTGGAAGGTCTGGAGAAAACTAAAACTGAGATCATGATGAACCTCGGAAACCCGGAGGAAGCTTTTGCGCTGTCCATGATACCTAATGACGGTATCGGACTTGCAAGACTCGAATTCATCATCACAAGCTACATCAAGGTGCATCCCATGGCGCTTATCCACCCTGAAAAGGTTGAGGATGAGGAAGTGCTGGAGGAAATTGACAAACTCACTGGCAGGTACGAGAATAAGGCTGATTTCTTCGTGGAGAAACTCGCCCAGGGTGTTGCAACCATTACTGCAGCATTCCACCCGAAACCTGTGGTTGTGCGTATGAGCGACTTCAAGTCCAATGAATATGAGAGCCTTATCGGCGGGGAATATTTCGAATTCGGGGAAAACAACCCCATGTTGGGCTTCAGGGGAGCTTCACGTTATTACGATGAACGCTACCGGGAGGGCTTTGCTCTTGAGTGCAAAGCCATGAAAAAAGTGAGAGATGATATAGGACTAACCAACCTGATTCTTATGATCCCATTCTGCCGCCGTATAGAAGAAGCCGAAAAGGTGCTTGAGGAAATGAAAATGAACGGGCTTGTCAGGGGAGAGAATGGCCTTCAGGTCTACATGATGACCGAAATCCCAAGCAATGTCCTGCTAATAGATGAGTTTAGCCAGTACTTCGATGGATTTTCCATCGGCTCAAACGACCTCACACAACTGACACTTGGGGTTGACCGAGATTCTGAGATCCTTGCTTCCTCTTTCGATGAACGAGATGAAGCTGTAAAGAAAATAGTATCAATGGCTGTACAGGGTGCAAAGCGAAACAATAAGCACAGCGGTCTCTGCGGCCAGGCTCCAAGCGATTTCCCGGAGTTTGCGGAGTTTTTGGTTCGGGAGGGAATAGATTCAATTTCACTAAACCCTGATTCTGTGATGAAAATAGGGTTGAAGGTGCTTGAGGTTGAGAAGGGGATAGAGAAGAAGTGATATGGAGGGAATTTTCTTTTTTGGTTTAGTGCTTTATTTAGAAGTAAAATAAATTCATAACTGTCAAATATACTATCAATAATATTTAAAATACCTTAAATATGATTAGTGCAAATAGGTAAGAATGTGGGAATTGAGCTATCTGGCTTGAATTTAAAATCAGGTAAGAAAAAGGGAATTTCTGACCTGTGAGTGAAGTAACTGTTGAATAGCGATGTTTCTCTAAGTTATGAAACATACGAGGACAGAACGATAAAGGGGAATTAAAAATGGGATCTTTAAAAAAGTGTCCGGAGTGTCATGGAGACTTTCACAGACTTCCAAATGGGATACAGGTCTGTAAAACATGTGGCTACTGGACAAGAGAAAACACTGCAAGAATGGAATCTTTGATGTTGTATGAAGAAGCTATGCTTAGTGAAGGAGGACTCAGAATGGAAAATCAGCCGGAAAAATCCTGCAAAAACTGCAAGAATATGCTTAAAAGACAAAAGCTTGGAATGAACATCGTTTATTACTGTTCCAACTGCGGATGCATGACCAGTGCTGATCTTCTGTGAAGATTGGTTCAACTGGTTGATTCTTTTAAAGACAGTTAGAATTGGAATATATACTTTGCATTTTTCATTTAATGTTAAATATCTCTATGATTTCAACGAAAATTATAATGAATATCTTTATATCCATTAAGAAGATTTTATACAGTAATGTTAAGGGGGTTTGTTTATAGCAATACATCATGTTAACAAAATAGGGGTTCTATCCCTTGGAAAAATATTTGGTGCAGTTTATGGAATAATGGGACTTATATTAGGGGCTATAATGACCATGATGTCACTAATGATGGGGTCCCTTATGGGTAACGAAGGAGCATTTGCAGGACTTATGTTCGGGGTTGGATCAATAATAACACTGCCTATATTCTATGGAGTTCTGGGACTTATCTCAGGAATAATAACAGCATTGATATACAATGTCGTAACAGGATTTATCGGCGGACTGGAAATTGAAGTAGACTGAAATATTTCATCTGCAGGTAATTTTACTTACCTGAACCCTTTTCCTTTTTTAATTATTACTTTTAATTATTACTTTTAATTATGATTTTTGCATTACATTAACCAATTACTGTCAACATCTTCTTATGTGATATCAGTACATTACATTTATTTAGGAGATGAATGTAAAAATGGTAGAAGTAAATATTACGAAAATTAATCCATTTTCTCTGGGAAAAGTCATTGCACTCATCACAGGAGTAATAGGCCTCTTTTTTGGACTAGTTGGAATATTATTTGCAGGAACCCAGACCATGGGCAGTATTGGTACCACAGAAATAATAGCAATACTAAGTATGGTTTTGCTGGCACCTTTAATCTATGGAATTCTTGGTTTTATTACAGGTCTTATTGCTGCAACCATATTCAATGCTTCAAGCGGATATATTGGCGGTTTGGAAATAGAAATTGAAGAAAAAATATGATTAAGGTTCAATCCATACCTCAAGCACCCTGTCCTTGATCTCATAATCCTTTACAGTTGTGAGCTTCATGTCCTTTGGATTCTCTATCCAGCCAAGGTCATAATCCTTCTTTTCCCTGCCACCGCAGCAGACTTTTCTTGTTATTCCAAGATTCAGTTTAACGCGGTCAACATCTGCCTCACTTATTTGTTCAACTTCATCCTGATATCTTCTTTGAATAAGGATCATAAGAATTACCCGGTAAAAATATACCGTCCTGAGAAGATAATCGTTTCTATCTACTGCGAATATTATGGTAATTATAGCAGTAATTACTACACGACTACATCAGTAGCTTTGCCAGCAGAGGAGCCAGGAATACAGTTACAAGACCTGCAATTCCTATTGCAAGTCCACTCATTGCGCCCTCTGTTTCGCCAATCTCAACAGCCTTGGTAGTTCCAAGAGCGTGGGAAGAAGTTCCGATAGCCACACCAATAGCAACCTCATTTTCAATTTTGAACAGCTTGCAGACCATTGGTCCAAGCAACACACCTGCAACACCCGTAAAGACAATTGCAGCCACAGTAACCGAAGGCAGACCGCCAAGCTGGTTGGATATCTCAATTCCAATAGGAGTTGTAACTGATTTTGGAATCATGGAAACACTGAGTATCTCATCAAGTCCAAACATCTTGCACATAATGATGATGCTGGCAATTCCAGCTGCAGAACCGATGCTGATTCCGGCAATTATAGGAACAACATTTTCCTTCAGCAGACTAATTTTGCGGTACAGGGGAACTGCAAGGATGACAGTAGCAGGTCCAAGGAAGAAAGATATGAACTGGCCACCGTTATTGTAGTCATCAAAACTTATGTGGAAAGTCAGAAGCAGGGCTATTATCATAAGCATGCTGAGAACCAGTGGATTCATCAGAGGAGAGCCTGTTTTTCTGGAAATCTGAACACCTGCGGAAAATGTCAGCAGAGATATTCCAATTCCAAATACAGGAGACTGGACAAACTGAGTTATAATCTCACTCAAGGGACTGCCTCCTTTTGATAAGTAGCTGTACCGTCGCACCGGTAACAACTGCAATGATAAAAGTGGAAACCACAGAAATTGTCACAAGTGCAGTCCATTTTCCTTCAAGTACCGTGAAGCAGGTAATAAGTCCGACTGCTGCCGGGATAAAGAAAAATGCCAGGTGCTTAAGCAGGAAATTGCTTACATCCTCAATCATAGAAAGCTTGACAACTCCTGTTAAAAGCAGTATCAGGAGCAAGACCATTCCCAGAACATTTCCGGGAATTGGGATGTGAAAATAACTGTGGATCAGGTCACCAAGATAGCAGATTGCAAGAATAATGGCGAACTGGAGAATATATTTCATTTAAGGTCACTTACGTTTTTTATGATCATTGGAGGACTGCATTTTTACAGTCTGATGAGATGGTATAAGGTTAATAGAAGATATTAGTGTTTTCGGTTCGCATGCAGTGATAACAATTACCGATTGCTGTAAAAAAACTAAAATAGAGTAACAGGTTTGTAACCTGTTTACATATCATTTCTTTTATTATGTCTTATTACCAAATCTGGAAGCCGGTGATCCACCTTTATTATTACCCTGACTGGAACTCTTCTGCCGGGTAGAAGTATTTTTGCTCCTGGAATTATGGGATTGGATAGACTTTGCCTTCATATTCCTTTTTGGCTTTTTATTTCCATCACCGTTTGGCGAGGATTTCGGAGAAGATTTTTTGGGGCTGGCATCGTTGCCTGCGTTTTTATCCTTGTTCCGATTATTACCACCGCTTTTCCTGCCGCCTTTATTGTCTCCATTTTTGCCTCTGCCCTGTCCTCTTTTAGAACCGCTTCCCCTTGGCCTTCCATATTGTCTTGGTGCAGGTTTGGCATTATCACCGGTGGCATTCTTGGCTTTTTCAGAATGGTACTCATGCTCTGCAATTTCTACCTCCATTCTGATTAATTTCTCAATCTCACGGAGGAAATCACGTTCATCTGCAGCACAGAATGAGAATGCTGTTCCATCGGCTCCTGCCCTTGCTGTACGACCGATACGGTGTACATAGCTTTCAGGGATGTTTGGCAGGTCATAATTGATTACGTGTGAAATGTCCTCAACATCAATTCCACGGGCTGCGATATCTGTTGCAACCAGCACACGAAGTTTTCCTGATCTAAAATCCTGAAGGGCTTTTGTACGGTGTGTCTGGGACTTGTTTCCATGAATCGCATCAGCAGGAATCCTGTTCTTGTTAAGCATCTGGGCTACTTTGTTGGCCCTGTGCTTTGTACGGGTAAAGATAAGTACACATTCCAGATGTTTGCTCCTGAGAAGCTGTAGTATCAACTCGTTCTTGTTCTCTGAATCAACAAAGAATACGAACTGGTCTATGCGCTCTACAGTTGTTGCCTGAGGAGTCACTTCCACGGTTACAGGGTTTGTCAGCATTTTCCTTGCAAGTTTTGAAACGTCAGGAGACATGGTTGCTGAGAAGAAAAGCGACTGTCTCTTTTGAGGCAGCATTTCCACGACTTTATAGACGTCATTGACAAATCCCATGTCAAGCATCCTGTCTGCTTCATCAAGCACGAAGTACTCAACCTCTGAGAGATTTACATGTCCCTGGTCTACCAGATCCAGCAGCCTTCCCGGAGTCGCTACAAGTGAGTCTACGCCCTTTGAAATGGCTTTAACCTGTGGACCCTGTCCTACTCCACCAAAGATAACTGTGTGCTTATATCGTGTATAGCGTCCATATGAACTGAAACTGTCACCTATCTGGGCTGCAAGCTCTCTTGTTGGTGCAAGCACAAGCACGCGTGGATATTTCTTACGTGTGTTCCTGTGAGCTGCTGACATGTTGTGTAAAATTGGTAATATGAATGAAGCAGTCTTTCCCGTACCTGTCTGGGCAATACCAATCATGTCCCTGCCGCCAAGAAGATGCGGTATGGATTGTTTTTGTATAGGAGTAGGTGTTGTGTACCCTTCCTCTTTTAATGCACGCTGTAATGGGTAAATTAGATTAAGATCATCAAATGACATGTGAACCTCGGTTGTATTAGTAGAATCAGAGTTGTGCGACACATTAGCGTCTGCAATGTGAAATTCGTAATATTGGTAAATTTATCGATTATGTTTTTATTTCTACACAAACGATATCAACAAAGTTAAACAGTCAAAATCTTAACAGAAAATGTGAATGCTAACTTCAATAATTTATTTGTAAAAATTGTATGGTGCTCCGGCCGGGATACAACCTCATATTATGATGATGATATCCCGTCCGGCTCTCCCTTACCCGATTAATGTAACGTTTGCGAGATTCGCAGGTTACCAAGAAAACGAATCTCGGCTTTCAACCTGTTGGAGCAGGTAGCCACATGTCAGGCAACATACAATATTTACGTTTGTCTATATATCTTTTTTTCCTGTAGATTTTGAATGATTTTGAACTTTATTTAGTAGGACTGCGAACTATATACTAATAAGATAATAATGTGTCGTTATCCAAAACGTATATATACAAAATAAATTAAATTCAGGATGTCAAAGTTTGGAGACTTTGGCAACACCTTAACAGAAGGTTACCAAAATGAAGAGTATTAACACAGATAGCGAAAGCTCTAGTCATGCTAGTGCACGTATTGATAGTGAAAACCAGAAGAAACTCGAAGAACTGCATTTTGATTATATCCTGCCAGTAATGCAGGAGGTCCAGGCATGAATGGCATAGAACCCGGACAGCTCAGACCAGGAATGCGTGTCATATACCATCCATACATAGGAGCTTCAGGTGAAGAGCATATTGTTGCCAGTGAGCCTTGGGAGCTTGGTTCTGGTGATTGGGTTGTCAAGCTCAAGGATAAGTCCGGAGGCGTTGGTGTTGACTTCATTTCTGAGATACTGGAGGACTGAGCATGAGCGAAGAAAGAAGCAGGTACCAGTATGCTGTGGAAGTCCTCAAACTGGCCATTGATAATGAAGCGGATAAACAGGACCACTTCAACAGGCTAGGACCTGACACCTACAAAGACCACATTGCACAGTCACAAGTCCGTGCTGCAGAATGCTCCGGTGCAATAACTCTCCTGGAGGGTCAGCAATGAGCTCTGATAATGATTACAAGTACACCAGGGAAGAGATTGTACAGATGGTCATGGAAGAGTACCAGCGTGCAAACAAAGAGCTGAAAACCATTGTATCACTGGCCAGGCCAAACTCTCAAACTCAGATTAATTCCCATTTTATCGCTAAAAAAGCAGCATACCACCTTGTACTGGAAATGCTCACTGAAGTCCATACAAATGATGAAGAGGCAGGAGAAAACCCTGACATAACCAACCCCTTAGCCGATCTCCTGCCTTCCCTCCTATACGATGAAACTGCAGGAGAGAATGGCCACATCGTACACCATCCGCCAGCCTCCATCCCCTCTCCTGCATTCACTCCACAAACAGAGCCAGAAGCTCAGGAGGTGATCTGAGTGCCTAAATTCATAGAGTCGCCAGGAGGAGCACGTGCAGCTTCTCTTTTAACAGGTATTCCGCTTCCAGAGCTTAGACGTGATTTTGACACGGATGTCTCGATATATGACGACAAGATAGTGGATCTATTTGCTTCTGCAGCTGAATCTATAGGTGTCTTCGGTGGTGGTGGTGCTGTTATCGTTTTGTATTACATTTTCTACAATGTTTTTGACTTCATCTTTTTCTTAATCGTCTGCATGTTCCTGTTAATTAGTCTCTGGTACAGACGCAGAGCCATACTTGCTCAGTATTTCAAATTAAAAAAAGCTGAAGAGGAGGTGATCTGATTGAAGAAACCTTTCCTGAAGACAGAGATAAAGAGAGCTATTATAGAGCCTGAAACGGACCTTGATGATGTTTGTATAGTACCAGGAATGAATCCCAGGTATATAGGTTCAGCTGTAATTGATGTATCAGAAGATGGCTATGCTTTTGTTTCCTGGTTGCAGCCGGTCATAGACTGGAAATATCACACATGGGGCATATTAAACGGTTTCTTATTCTGGATACTTTTGTATTGTGTTTCTATGGTTGTTTTTGGTGTGGCCATCACTCTGGCTGCAATCAAATTAGAAATTCTGGGAGTGATCTGAATGTCCCTTCCAGAAAATATTCCTGCAGATGATAAAGAACGCCAGAGGCAGGAGGACGATGATGTTGGCTATATCACCTGGATTCAGACGTGGAAAACAGCGTTTGCATCTTTTTTTGTGGGTGTTAGTTTATTTCCGGTAACAGTGCTCGTGAGCACATTTTATCCAGACAGTGGCCATATTATAACGCACCTGGCAAAATTACTGCTAGTACTTCCAATTCCTGCCTTTGTTATCACCGTTTTGCTCTATGCTGCAGAACGACATGAAATAAAGCAATTTGCCATAAAGTACAGGGGGGATGAATAATGCCAGGTCCTTACATAGTTCAGGACCATGTCAGGCCTGACAAACAAACTCACAAGTATGCAGGAAGGCGAAGGCTGACAGGCACACGTTATCCCTGGTCCCGGACTGTTGCCTCTGTACGGCCAGTAACCAGGAAAGTAAAGATTTTCCCCGGGGGATTCTGAATGGTCCGTGCTTCAATAATCACACTGGATAAATCCGGAACACCTGTCTCCAGGGAAGTTGATAATGCAAGTTATGACGATGAAGCAGGGTTCCTTTATGTGCATGGAACAGAAATGTTCCAGGTTGACGAAGTAATCAACATGAAAAGCCCTGCATTCTGTTCTGTTCGCTTCCTGAGAGAAAAGGCAAGGGAGGCTCTGGCATGAGCTTCCTTAAACAAATATGGCCTGTTCTGGCCTTCTATGTCCTGGGAGATCTTCTCACCACCATCATAGCTATGGAGATGGGAGCTCCGGAACTTAACCCTTTTTTAGCCAGTGGTATAAGCTTATACGGCTATCCGTTTTTGATACTCTATAAACTGGTTGTCCTTGCAGTTCTTATCCTGGTATATCGTTCCTGCAGATCTTCCAACTGGTGGAAAGTTTCCAGGTATTCCCTGGGAGCTCTCGGTCTGGTCCTGTGTTGCAACAATGTCTCTGTAATTGGAGGTGCTCTGTGATGGTAAGCAACTCGAAAACAGATTTCTTCTGGATCCTTGCAGGATTGGCAACCGTTGTACACATTTTCTATTTCAAGTTTTTTGCCCATGGTGTCACACCAATTGGGATTGCACTGGAATTTGGATATGTAATTGATGTTTTGGTAATGGGTGCTTATTTCGGTTTTCTTTTCGCTGTTGGGCTAAGTTTGGCATATCAAAAGCTCACTTCTCCGGAGGGTCAGTGATGAGGGGAGACTTTATTTTTTGGATCGCAGTTGGAGTATTTTTGGGAGCTGGCTTAATGGGTGCTCTGGTTGTTTCTACAGGTCCTGATTTCCAACCCATCTATGTCAACGAAAATAATACAATCAGCTATTATCCTGAAGCTCGTATCTCAGAAGCTGCCTGGTCTGATGACTATATAATCTACGTTGAAAACGGGGCTCTAATGCAGCGTAATATTGGAGACGAGATGGATGGAGAATGGTTCAAAGAAACATATAATGGTACCGTAACTGTTTTTGTTTTCAGGAGTGGTCAGTGTGGAGCATAAAAGATGTCCGTTTGCTGATCATATTGCTGGAAGCAGCACGTGCAAAAAAGAGGAATGCGGAGTCTACAACCCAGTCATTAAAGGCTGTGGTCTTATGTGCAGTGCCTTGCCGATGGGCGAGGAGCTGGCTGCCTGCAGGCATGAACTTGCAGGAATTTCTAAGCATCTGGCAACTCTGGTTAGTGTGCTTAGCTCTGGTTCTGACAGGATAATTAATGCAATAGAGGGTGTGGAGCTTGCATTAGAAAAGCAGGCAGAGCATGTTGATGAGGTTCTGTTTAAGTGTGAGGAAATGGCTGCCACTCCCTATGAGGTTCCGGAAGAAGTCCTGGAGGGAGAGCTGTGAGCGAAACTATCGATCATGAAGGAACCCGGAATCTAGTTTGTCCATGGTGTGGATATGAGGATCTCGATTCATGGGAGTATCATCATAATTCAGGTGATGATATGTGCAAGAACTGTGGTAAGCCGTTTGGTTATGAAAGGGATGTTTCTGTCAGTTATACTACATGGAAACCGGGGGTGAAGGTATGACCGGACCACTTCAAGGCCTCTCACCATCAACCAGGCATTGCAGGGCTTCAAAATGTGACCATCTGCAGCCTTACAGAACTGATGTTGTGGGCAAAAAAGAACGTGTGAGTTACTGGTGTGACCTGGCAGAAAAGATTCCGGGAAATATGGGACAATGTCCTCTGGATGTTCCGGAGGAGATCGATGAGATGAAGGTACTTTCCTTCAGACAACCTATTGCTTCTATGGCAGCTGAAGGTATTATGGTTCTTAACATAAGGCCTACAGACTGCCATTATAGAGGTCCTGTGGCAATCTATGCGACACAGGGTCATGTCAGGAGGAGAGACAGGAAATACTTTGAGAAGGTCCTTGGACGAGAGATCTTCAAAAAGGAAAATGGAAAGAATAAGTCACTCCTCCCTCATGGAAAGATCATAGCTGTGGCAGATATTACAGACACTATTCGCTTTGATAATCCGGATAAGTTTGATGCATACTCTGAGTGTCACTACCTCTCTCCATTCTATTTTGAAAAGGGCATGGTCTGTTATGGATTAGTTCTGAAGAACATTAGACCACTTACTGCAGAGATTGGCTGGAAGATGCCAAAGGGTTGCAGGAATTGGTCGAAGATCAGAACCTCAGTGATTAATCCTTACCTTCCTGCAGCTGTGGAGGTGGTGGCTTGAATCTATCCACCAGACTAGCTTTAGAACATTATGATAGAGCAATAGCTGCAAGGAAGATAAGAAGGGGAAAGGACAGACCAATTACAAAAAAGCAGATGCAAAGTGAGCTTGAAAAGCTGAAAGCTAAAGTTCATGAGGCTGAGTGGGACGTGGCAATAGCGGAAGATGAGTTGGCTACGGCTGAGGCTAAACTGGAATATTTGCAAGAGGAAGAAGATGTTCTCAAAGAAATGCTGGATCCTCTTCTGCGTCCATGGGAGCGTCCTAGACCTGAGAAAGAATGTAACCTGTTGTATTTCGGGGAGGGTGCTGCATGAAATTTACAATATCCTCCGGACCTTTTGGGGTTCCTCTTATCAAACACGTGATTATTGTAAAAGGAGATTCAGCTGCACAGATTGAATGGAACTGGATGCTCCTTAAACCTGAATTGGAGAGTGCTTTTCCTTTCCTGGCTAAATGTTCAGACATGCTAATAATGGCCAAAGAGTACGATGAGGAAACAAGGCAGTATCCTCTGTATATTTTGTCATTGGTTGAATTTGAAGAGCAGATCCTCAGAGATATCTGTGATAGGGTAGGAGGTGAGTACCTGTGAGAGGTTTTCATGTTGTCTGGAAAGATGGCAAGTACAGATTACTTGTTGATTGTTGCGGATATTCTGAGAAGGTAACGGATGAGGAACTACCTGAGAAGCTGCAGGAATGGCTAGGTTCCTGTTATCAGGAGTTAATTGCAAGAGTCTGGATCTGCCAGGCCTGCCGTCCTGGTTGTAGAGCATGTGCAAAGATCTGCAATACTGAACCTGACAGGTGCATATATGAGTCTGACTATTCTGATGATGAACTGCAGGAACTTCAAGATGAGGGACATAGAGCTCCTGTGGACTGGACAGAAGGAAAGGTACACAGACTCCCTGTTGAGTTCCTGAATAAGTTAAGAGCTAATGGACAGAATAGCTTTGCAGATAGGTCCTGGCATGAGCTCACCATTAAACAGGCTAAGTTCTGTCTGGGAGATGATGAGGAATGACTGGCCAGAAGTTGATCATAGTTGACAACTGCAGGTCCTGTCCTTATGGATCTCCAAATATGTATGGAACATATTGCAGCGACCTAAAGACACAGATAGCAGAAGGTGATGATCAGAAGGACACTCATCCGGACTGCAAGCTGGAAAGTGCTAAGGGGTTCCTATGAATCCGAAGATCTACACGTCCATATCTATCCTGGGAGCTGCCTGTGCTGCAGCTGGCCAGGTAGGAGCTGCTAACTTTGCATGGTCTGTATCTAATCCTCTCCTGGTAGCTCACAACTGGAGATCCGGACAGAAGGAACAGGCTGCAATGTTCTCTATTTTTGCTGTGCTGGCCATGATAGGAGTGCTCAGAGAGGTGCTGCTATGAGTGGAGATATCGGCAAGGATGATCACAATGTATGGGATGGAAGCAGAGATACTCACCAAGATAAAAGCTATGAACAGCTGAAAGAGGAGGTTGCTGCTCTCAAGAATGATTATGCTGGTTTATTGAGAATTGTGGAAGACCTTGACGCTTTTTCTAATTTGCTTGCTGAGAATATCAAGGATCTCAAGGATAAAAATAGGAGTCTGTCAGATGAACTTAATCACCTAAGAGCTGTAATGTCAGGAGGAGTGAATAAGACCACACAGAGAGCTTATCTGCTAGCTGATGCAGTTAAGGCTTCAAGCTCTGGATTTATTACAAGACCTCAAGCACGCTCAATCCTTGCGGAAGAGGGTGTTAAACTTCATACAAAGACCACTGATGACGCTATGCAAGCAGCTGCAGAAATCTTTGGTTTTGTATATGGTAAGAACATGAGTGGGAAAGTAATATTGAGGGTAAAATGATGTTCTTTTTTTTCACGTTATTACTTCACCTAGCTTCACCTATGAGTGAGGGTGGGGGTGAGGTGGTAGCATGATTAAAAGTTTTTATTTAAATAGTCGAGGTGGTTCTGGCTAAACATCTACAAAAATATAACTAAATGAGATGGGTTACAGGCTAAAAACCTGTTACTTGTAAGGTAAAAATATTCTATTTTTATATACTAACTATTTTTAAATGTTTTTTTAAAATTGTTTTTAAAATTGTTTTTCCCGATAACGTATGTTCTATCAAACCTCACTCACTGGTGACATCTCACCTATAATATCTAAAAAAGAGTTGAAAATGCAATCAGTTTACATCTTTAAAAACTCACCATTTGGTGAGATTATTAAAAAAATAGAAATGTTAAACAACTTTTACATGTTCTTTGTCAGGTTTTATTAAATCTCCGCTTCTTCTCATCCTTGATATCAGGTCTTCAGTACGTTTCTGGTCAAGTTGATGCTGTGCGTTTGCTTCTGCGTAGACTTCTTTCAAAGGAGCTTTTCCTCCTGGATGCTTTTCACCTACTGATTTTATTATCTCTTTGATTTTCTTGATGTCTTTTCTTTGACTAGTTTCTCCAGCATCTTTTGGAGTTACTTTGTTCTCGGTGTCATTCTTTGAAGGCTCGCCCTTATCAAGTATTTCAATTGAAGTGGCAGTTAATGTGTATTCTAGATCCTTTGGAACCTTGCCTTGTTTGTCAGCTGTGGTATTGAGTATGCCTTTCACAATAACAACATCTTTTTCATTAATCCCGTTCACCAGGTCGCCTTCAAGGTCTACTGAAATTGAATATTTTTTGACACTATCCCCATGCTCAAAAATGTGTGCAAGTATCATTTGTAAGTAATTAGTGTATATTGATTTTTCATCTGACAAGATCAATCCATCTGATCTCCCACAAGTTTCATTCTCACAGACTGAATCTTCCCAGGGCCCGGTTGTGACTTCTGTTTCACAATACTTGCACACGAAAGCAGCTGTCAGAAGCTTTGGTCTGATCATATCTAAATCATGAACAATTCCTTTTATGAAAACTTCCTTGCCGATGTATTCAGCTCGGAGATCTCTTACCTGCAAAACATCTGTGGTATTAGTGCATTCGTCCATAATATCAGTTAAACAATGTTTTTCTCTGCACAAAAAATTAACTAAATCTTCTTGGCACTCTCCTGCATCCATTTGACCTGAGCCGCAGATCCTGCAGAGTTCTTCCTGGAACGTCCCAGGAATCCAGGCAAACCACCTGGTCAGATCCGGAGGGCGCCAGGGGTCCAGGCCAGGAGAACAAAATACACTCTTTCTTTTTACTGCTATCGTTTTTCTCTGGATTTAATTATTTTCGGTGTAAGTATGTACATACTAATGTATCATTGACTATTCACCGGTATAACTGGTACTTTCTTTTGAGTATATATTATAATATTTGCTTATCTTGTCAATAACCGTTAAAACTGGTACTTTCTACACTGTATAAATAAAATGCCTATAAAAGTCCTAATTTGATTACTATGGCAAAAGCAAATCAAAATGCTAATGGTGTTGCGCTTGTTAAAGGCGGAACAGACAAGAAACAGAATGCAACGTGGAAGAGTAGAGCCTTGCTGTGGGTAGGAACCTGCATGGTCATGGCAACATGCCTTGTAGGTAGTGCCTCAGCAGCCACCATCAATTGGACAGAAATGATAGATCTTGTTAACGGTGTAACTGGTGTCATGCCATCATTTGGTAACCTTATCATGGCAGCAGTCCCAATCATATTGATACTATCTGTAGTAGGATTTACTACTGGACTGTTTGACAGTATCCTGGATGGGATCTCCAGCGCATTCAAGGTGTTCAAAAGGTAAAATTAAGGAGAGGGTAACACGAAAAAGTACACCACCTTTTTGATCTTCACTCTGGCTGTTACCCTCTTGATTCCCTCTGCAGCTGCAGACAACATCAGCATTTCTTTTTCAGATCTTCAGTTAGGCAGAAACATTGACATTGAAGTTTACCAGCCAACAGCCGGAGGAGCTGTCCTGGTAGCTCAAACAAACAGTACAGGATCATTGCAGCTTGACACCAGCTCAGACTATGTGTTCATCATACGACCAACTGAGGACGTATGGTTCCAGAATCCAATGAATGCACTGGAATTATTGAAACTGCAAATGCCTACAATGCTCTCGTACTTACTATGGGCAGTAGTTGTTTTTGGCGGTGCTTATGTAGTGCTCAAGAGGTTGTAAAATGAGAAAAATAATATTAATGGCACTGTTTTTTTGCTTGCTGGTATTGCCTGCAAGTGCTGACGATGAATTAATTTCAAACGGAAATTTTTCTGATGGTTCTACCGGTTGGACTCTTTTTGGTAATGCTGCTTCTGTGAGTTCTAATGCTGGGTATATTTATTTACAAGGTGCATACCAACCAAGTGGTTTTTATCAAACTGTAGATTTAACAAATGTTGATACGTTAACTTATCGGTGGTGGTTTACTTCTGCATCAGGTTCCAGTTATGTTGTTCTATATATTGATGGGGAGTCTGTCAAAACGTTTTCAAGTGGTTCAGATTCTGATTCTATCGATGTTTCTAATTATACAGGAGATTGTGAGATCAAATTTCAGAGTATCATCACGGGTACTGAGATTAAACGATTTTTTTTCGATGATGTTAGTGCCATTAAAGTTGATTCTGCAATTTCATGGGATGAATCCACATATTCAGCTGGGGATATTGCAAACATTACCTATAACTATCCTTCTTACAGTGCCAGCAGTGAAAACTTCATAGATATTAGGTCTTACAACCCTACTAGCACAGTGTGGGAGCTGGAAGAGCGAAGAATGGTATATAGTGATTCAGGCTCAATACAATATGTTGTTCCTGCATATGAATCAAGACAATTCAGAGCCGAGTTAATGACTCGTGCAAGTGTTCTGTTTAATCCTACTGAAATAGGCAATGCAACAATGCAGATGACCTCAGAAGGTGCAGCCCTGGAATTTACAAAATACACGTATGACAGGGATGAGAACATGACATGGAACTATTACAACATGCCAGAAGGTTCCTTTATCGTGTTCCACAGTGGTCCAACTGCTGCAGATGCAACATACTTCCAGCAGTACAGTGTTTCAGGCAATGGATCTGCAGGATATCAGCTTCCAAGTAATGGACCTTATGGCGAGCTGTTCTACATTAGAGCGTATGACAGTGATGATAATTCACTAAGCTACGACTATGCTTATACAGAGAATGCTCCAACCGGCGAGGCCACACTACACGGACGTGTAAGGGATGCAAGCACTGAGGCAGTGATCTCCGGAGCAACTGTCACTGTTGCAGGTGAAACAACCACAACGGACAGCAGCGGAGATTATAGCATAACGATCTCAAAAGGAACCTGGGATATTGAGGTTTCAGCATCTAACTACGTTACAAAGACAGTATCAGATTTCACTTTCTCCGGATCCACGTATAGCTATAACCCCTATTTGACTCCAGCTCCTGCAGCGTCATCCACGCTGTACGGTAGTGTGTCAGCTGCAGATGATGGAGGATCTATTTCCCAGGCCACAGTGACAGTGTACAACAGCACTAAAACAAAATCCGATGTTACGCATTTAGGAGCCTTTGAGATCAACGGTCTGGCAGATGGCCAGACATACACTATCAAAGTAACACAGGACTATTTTGAGACTTACCAGGACACCTTCACTTTTGACGCTGAAAACAACGTGTTATCTATTGAACTTACCAGAGCGTCAGAAGAGACAGAGGAAGAGGATGAGAGTGGCTCATCCGGTGGTCTCTCTGATGAAGACGATGACAGCAGCTCAGACGATGAATACAGGCCAGGAAGGGCGGCAGCGAGAGGAACACTAGAGCAAGCTGAGGCTTCTATTCCAGGAATGTTCTCTGTCCTTATGATAATCGTATTCATGGCAGCAATTAAAAAAGGTTTAAAATGAAGATTAGGATCTTAGCTCTTTGTCTCCTTTTGTTGTGTTTCACATCCATAGCTACAGCTGCAGAAACTTATGAGCAGGATGATATCACATACATTGATTATGAGGTTGTGGATGGCTATTTAATTAGTACAGTAGATCTTGGGAACATTGATTCGGATTTTAATAGCATTATAGTGCTGGATTCCTTTGGAGAGGAATATGTCCTCTATATCAATAATACAAAATCATGGGGCTATTGGACTTTTGATATAACACTAGAATCTCCAACGGGCACAACCGAAACACAAACACTAAAAAAGTTTCTGCCGTATGCAACTGATACGGATATCCATATTCAATATTTTTATGGTGAGTATGATTTAGGATACGGACTTGATGTTGATGTATATTTAGGATTAAGCCCTCTAACTGCAAGCTTTGATAATAATTTAGTCAGTGAAAACAGCAGTACTTATCAAGAGTACTTAGAATGGACGGGATTGTGGAGTGCCTATTCCAGAAGAGCATTTAGTGACGTTCAAATATCCTGCTCCAATGAATTTGATTTCAAAGCTACGTATGTGGATCTTGAAGAGTTTGAGGCGCAAAAAGAAGAATCACTGGCAGAATGGCTGAGCGGCACATCTGAGCTTTTCTTTGATTGGGCCTGGGACTCTATCCTAGCATTCGTTGAAATGATTCCAGGAGTGGGGCCTTACCTGGCATCAGCTCTGGAAATGAGTGCTTTCATCGTTGGAGAGGTTTTTTTCTATCTGGACCTGCTTTTCATCGAGTATCCGGAAACAACTATTCTGACAATAGAGTTCCTGATTCTGGCTGCAACTATACTAAAAACAGACAAGAAAAGCAGCATCTGGGATATGGCAGAGACTTACATTTCAATGCACAAAGCTGTAATAGAGTTCTTTTATAATTTTGCAATACGCACCATCGAATTACTTGTAAAGATTGTACAAATGGTTGCGGATATTGTGGGGGCAATCAAACCACTGTGAGGTTATAGTATGGGAAGAAAAGACAAAAAAGAGAATGCAAAAGCCCTCATTATAAGACCTGGGCTTGATGGTATTGACCTGCAGACAATCAACATAGATGATGAGGTCGGCAAGGATCCTAAAGTGAATAAGGAATATGCTCTTCCTGAGTCAACAATTACGCTGACAATCAACGGAAAAAAGACACAGAATGTCTATCTCATTGATGGAGCAAAGGGGACCTCTGTAAAGCTTATCAGATCGGACGAGTCGGAGGAGGTAGGCGAGGGAGAGAACAAGCAGGAAGTCTCTCTCCTGACCATGAAGACAAGTCCCAGGAAGATAGCTGCTATCCTGGACACCACAATGATGCAAAGAGCCTACACACTGAAACCTGACAGGCGTACTCTGGGACTTGCTTTCTTTATAGGTATAGGCGTTGGATTCTTTACAGGGCTCTTTTTCTGAGGTGAACATATGGACTCTGAGACAGCAAAGGAATTACTCAAAACAACAGCCAGCAATTACTCCAGCGAGGCTCAGAAGAACCAGGAGATATCAAAGCTCATCACAGATGATTCTGACTCAATGCTGGACCTGTCAGAGCAGCAGATAATCGTCATGGCCATGTACAGATCATTCCATGAGAACGTCCTGCCTTTACCTCAAACAATGTCTTTCCTGGATAACTATGGAGGCCTTAGCAGGTCTAGGGATCGTATGGGTCGACAGGAGTTTGTCGAGTGCCATGCTCGAAGGCCCACATACATAATCAATCCACACGACACTGACAAAGAGCAGATACAAATGGCCAGCCCTCAGCAGCCTAAAAAAAGCGTATGGGATAAGTTGAGGAGAAATAGGAACCAGTGATATTATGGCCAAATCAGCTCTTTCTTTTCATCTGTCAGAGGCTCTTATGTCTCTGATCTACAACTCAAACGGATCTCTTTACCAGAGGACCAACCTGATAGCTATTATTTTTTCTGATGTAGAGGCCATGCTGGATAAAAAAGAGGACTTGCTCAAACCGATAAGGGAAAACATGAAGCTCCTGAGAGAAGGCTATGAGCCTATTATGGACCGTGATATCACTGTGATGGCTAAGAGACTGGCCTATGAGCAGGTCCTTGACGATACCAGGACAGCACTGATCAAACTGATAGACAAGGAAAATCTAGTCTCAACAAGTAATCTGATGACGGTAAAAGCAACTAAATGGGGAAATAATGATGAGTGAGCACATAATGATCACCTGGCTGGACTACCAGAAAGCCTGCTTTGTTGTAGGTCTTACTTGCATGTTCGTTGGCATGTTCATTGGTGAGTTGAAATACAACCGTGACGGCCTGAAAAAGAAGCTAAGCAAAATCATGGAGAGCCTGGAGTGAGCTGGCAGGATCGTTTCAAGAGGGAATTTATCCAGCGACCAGGAGAGCACCTGCTTAACCTGGGAATCACTGGATCCGGGAAGACTCAGGACCTCATCTGGATCCTGGATGCTCTCAGGTCCGGAGCTCCGGAGGAGACTATTCTCTGGAACGATGCCGGAAAGTCTAATGAGCTTCTCCTGGTTGGCCAGTTCGGACCGTTGCATATTCTCCTACCTGAAGGAATGGATATTGACATTACATCCGATTCAGTGGAATATACAAAGACTTGGTTCACAGATCCTGCAGATGTGTGGAGATCCCTGGAACGTGGAAAGATCAACGTGCTCTGCATAGAGCCTTTCATCCGCAAGCCTCAGTACTTTACTCCGGTAGTTACAAGCATATTCTCCAAGCTTATTGACCTGGCACACGATCACCATTTGCCTGTCCCTCTTTCGATCTTTTATGATGAGTTCCACAGGGTTGCACCTGGAAAGGGACAGGCCTATGACTCCAAACACGCTGCCTTTGGTGCCGAGATACAGTACAATATCGAGACATTAAGATCTCTTAGGGTTCGCTTTGTGGCCAGTACACACGGATGGACCAAGCTCCGCAAAGGTGTGAGATCTTCGTTCAATTGGTTCATGATCAACAGGGGAGGCTCATTCACTTCCTCAGAACAGCCCAGGCTATCCAGGTATAACAAGAAATTCGAGACACTGGAGAACAATGAGGCTATAATTGCATTTCCTGATAAGGTGTTTACCGATATAATGGAAATACCCTACTATGGTGAAGGATGGCAACATGGATCCATCTATTACAGCGGAAAAATTACACCACAGAATTCTCCATTTATCAAGCAGAAAAAAGAGGTCAACAGGGATGATTTGCAGTCAATCAAGGACATGCTCTTAAATGACCTAATGAGAGCTGGCAAGGAATCAGTAGAAGCAACAAACTGATACATAAAAGTGAAATTTATATATACTACTAATTAGCTCTATATATCTGGTGTTAAAAAATGGCATCTTCTCTTGTAATGCGTAGATTATCATGTATTGAGCCTAAAAATCGGGTTAGGATGGAGGTACGTCTGGAGGCTGAACTGGCCAACATCATAAGGAAAAATGCTCTTAACCCTTCAGATATTGCAAATATCGGTATTGAAAAGGTACTGGTTGGACAGGGATATTTCCCCGCCATTGCAGTAAAAGCAGATCCTTGTCTCCTCCTGGATCCGGAGGTCCTCACAACCATCCAAGACAATAATATGAACGTCTCTACAATCCTGAACACTGGTGCAAGGATATTGCTGAGGGAGAAGGGGCTGCTAGCTTAATTGTCCTTTTTGTGTCACTCTGCAGCTGACAACTGAGCTCAGGCCTGTGAGATATCCAGACATAATTCTGGTGCTTGATATCGTTGTACAAAGCGGCAAATATTAAGTTAATCGATAATTAGATAGTATAACACACCCAACACAATAAATATAGGTGCAATTTGCGGTTGAATAAATCTCCACTGCTCTATAATTGGTTCAGCTTGTAACATATAAAAACCAGAGCCTACCATGAATAAAACTACTACTACTGTTGATCTTTCCATTGTACACCACTTAAAAGAAAAACAGCAATCAGTAATAACACTTGCTAAATATTAACATATACTTCTATAGTAAGTACATTTTTTACCCATATCCCAATAGTTCAGGAACGCATCGTTCATACTGATCTCTTACCAGTTCCAGGTCAATGTCGAGGTAATGACTGGCCCATGTTTTCTTTTTAAGCGAGTCGCCTCTAAGCCACATTATATACACTTCATCCATGCCCGCACGCTGCAGTTGTGTGGTCAAAAACCCTCTTAGGCAATGTGAGGTTAATTTCTTGTATAGCGGACCTGAGCGGTCATGCAAGCCCAAAGGTTCAGCATAATGCTGTATTACATCATTGGGGTAGTCTTTGTCTATCCTGTAGCCATTGTCAGTGATGAACAAAGCCGGAGACTTTGGTCCTATCCATTCCCTGAATCTAAAGTACTCTTCTAAAAGCACATGTAATTCACTATCAATAAATCCTATTCTCTCTTTGCGTTTCTTCTTATCAGGCCAATAGATTAGATCTCTTTTAAGGTCAATATCATCTTTATCTAACGCAAGGATCTCGCCTTTGCGACCTGCTGTCTTTGCAAAGAATGCCACCAAAGTTAATTCTCTGACGTACGCAAAGTCAATAGATCCGATTAATTCCCTCACTTCCTTGAGGGAGGGGATCTGTCTCCGTTCCTGCCTGTAAGGTGCCTGTAAGTACCGTGTGCGTATTTGTAGGACCGGATTGACGTTTACCTCTTCCATAAAGAGAAGCCAGTCATACAGGCCGGATATGGCCGAGAAATCCCGCCTTATAGTTCCTGTTGTGATGTCCTTGGTCTGCAGATGTCGCAGGTACTGGAGAAGATCTTCCTTAGTACATGCTACCGGATCCGGGTATTGGGTTAAAAACGCTTTTACACTGCTTTTGTATGTCTGGCAGGTGCGCAACTCAAGTCCTCGGAGCTTGCAGTCATCAAGATAGTTGTCTAATATCTCCATTTTTTAACAACCCTGACACTCAAAATAAAAAAACCTCTATATATTTTTTCTATTTATAGACTCTATAGATTAATATATAGTACTTTTTCTAGGGTATATCTATATAAAATTATAAAAAGAGTTGTTGATTAACATAGTTAATTATTTTAACATAAATATAAGAAAAGTGAGTAAGGTGCTCCGGCCGGGATTCGAACCCGAGTCTTCGGCTCGAAAGGCCGGAATGATTGGCCGGACTACACTACCGGAGCACGTTGATTTCGCTTTAGTGAAGCGACTCCAACATAGCAGATATTCTATATAAACCTTTCGCCGGAATCAGCACATTTCACCTGTTTCCTCATTATCATTGAGGTTTTCGACCCATGCAGTAAGCTTTCCACAGATCTCAGGCTGGCATGCATCCCTGCATCCGGCGCAAGGAGAGAACATTTCTCCTGACAACAGGAGATCGAAGCAGGGCTTCTCCTCTTCCTTAACTTTCAAAAGATAAGTTCTGGCCCCATTGGAAACAGCCTGCTCACGGATAATAAGATCCTCATCAAGGAGCTTAGAAACTACCCTGGAACATTTACGACTGTCAATTTCCAGCATTTTCCAGAGCTCGTTCTGGAAAATACCTTCTTTGCTCTCACGAATAAGATTGTATGCACTCTCTTCGACACTCATACTGGTTTCCACTGAGAGTTTATTCTTCCATAGGAACAACAAGAATGATATTGTTTCCACGCAACACGACTGAACCAAGGGAACGCAGACGCTCACCGTTTGCGACCTCTACAGTGTCGACCATATGAAGATTCATATAATCGTCTGCACTTTTTAAAGTTCCTTCGAGAAGGTGAAGGTCACCTTTCATCTCTACCTGGACTTTGGATCCAACTAATTTCTGGACTTTCTTACTTGGGAACAAAATTAATCCTCTCTTTCATTTAAAAGAATAATATTACTGAAACTATTCAGTTTACAGGCTAGTATAAATAGCCAATATTGTATTTATTCTTGGCGACATATCCCTTCAAAAAGATACGAATACTCGCCACAAACAACATGTATAGATTTCTTGCATAAATAATTGACAGTTCATATCAAATTCAAAATGATGATTAGTTCAACAAAAACTGAACTTACCCTTCTGGAATTACATATATCCCTGTATCTCAGTACTATCCTGAACAGGCTCCGGCTTTTTCTTAACTCCCATCTGCGGCTTTGCAATAGGACCAAAAGCAGCCTCATAGTTCTGTATATGCTGATTCAGCCAGCGCACAAGCTCAACTGCTGCCAGAGGTGACATAATAACCTCGGTCTCAAGTCTTCTCTGAATAACCTGCTCTCCTGACTTGTCAGTTGCCATTGGCATATCATTGTAGAAACCAATCCTGAAATCGTACGGACTGTGACCGCCTACAGCTCCGATAGAGTACACCTGCTTAAAATCCTCAGGTTTATGAAGTTCGATTCTCACAGTCTTCTTTTTCTTAGCATCTTCCGGTTTATTGTTCATTACAACACCTTCGTTTTTTTCTTTGTCCATAATATCATATCCTCACAGCATTCTAATCTGGCAACATAACTATTATAATTTTTCATTTCAAACGCAAGAGAAAGAAATCAGTTTATCCCTCAACCTGTTTTCTAAGACTCCTTGCTCTGTATGATAGATCACGCTTTGAATAAGCCAAAGCTATCATCTCAACAGCCTCAAGGTTGCGTACCACATTATCAAGATATCCAAGCACATCACCCGGATAAGCCGTAATACCATAAAGATACTCAAGCTTTTTCACGATACCTTCAGGCTCATATCCTTCCGCCCTGATGGAAATTATTTTCTCAGAGAACTTACGTTCTGCGCAACCACAATACGGGGAATCACGACAATTACATGTCAAAAAATCAGCCGCAAAATCGAACAACTGGTCACGCAGGGTAACATCCAGTTTGTCCATATTTTCGCCTTCAAAGAGAATATCCAGGGAAGCACCCTGAAACACCCTGGAAGGAAGGTTCACATTCAAAGCCGAAGAAATGCGATTCGCATATTTGTAATAAACAGAATCAAAGAATTCAAGATTGGAAACCGTAACAATAGGATCCTGTTCCACAAGAACAGAATCGCGTATAAGGAAAGCCTTTGATACCGACAGGAAATGTCCTGCTGCTATCTTACCAAATTTGGTGAGAGATACAAGATCTCCTTTTTTATGAATGAACTTATTCTTTGCAAGTTTGCCAAGAAGATAATCCACATTAAAATCAGCCAGCATGGATGAATGAATATTTTGGAGATCATTCTTTGATGAAGTCACAGCAACCGAAGCCAGCACTTCCTCAAGCTGTTCATCTTCCCCATATTCTACTTTTGTATGTTCCATCTCGCCTTTAAGCAGTTTCAGGGCAACAGCATCCTCAGTATCACCCTTGTCACCTGAATACTTCTTATTAGGAACAGCTAAAAGCACAACTTCACCACGATCATGGTAATCCGGCCTTCCGGCACGTCCGAGCATCTGAAGGAAATCCTGCATTGTAAGCCATTCAATACCCATTGCAAGGGACTCAAATATAACCTGTGATGCCGGGAAATCAACTCCGGCAGCAAGTGCAGCAGTTGTAACCACAACAGGCAATTTACCCTTAAGGAATGCTATCTCAGTCTTTTTTCGTTCCTGACTTGTAAGACCGGCATGATAGGCCGCAGCAGATATCGGAAGTCCCTCAGCTATACGATGGCAGTTTCTTCTTGAATTGGTAAAAATAATAGTCTGTCCTTTGTGTCCTTTTGACGAAGTAGTGGCAAATTCCTCCCTAACAAGCCGGGTCATAATCTTGTTCTTGGAATGTTCCGGACACAGAATTAGATGCCTTTCAATGGGCACAGGACGATACTCATATTCCACAAGTCTTGCGCCAAACTGTTTTGCACGCAACTTAGGTTTTGCCACAGTAGCTGAAAGATAAATGAACTGGGCACCAGGAGCAACATATTTCAGCCTGCCAATAACACCATCAAGCCGGTGTCCTCTTTCTGAATCCTCAATTGTATGCACTTCATCAATAACTACAGTACCTATTTTTCCAAGCAGGTCAGCACTGCCTGTCCTTAGCAGGTAATCCAGACCTTCGTATGTTCCCACAATAATATCTGAATCCAGAGTTCTTTTCATGGATGCATTTTTTGCGGTCTTGATACGGGCACTACCAACCCTGATGGAGGTTTTCAGTCCAATTGGAGAATATCTTTTTGTAAACTGGTCATATTTCTGGTTTGCAAGAGCCACAAGAGGTACAAGATAAAGCATGCGTCCTTTACCACGCAGTATATTTTCAATACCTGCAAGTTCTGCTATCAGTGTCTTTCCGGTGGCTGTCACTGAAGTTACAAGCTGGCTCTGACCTTTCAGAAGGCCATTCTCTATGGACAGTGACTGGACCGGCAGAAGAGTTTCAGATTTTGCAAGCAATATTTTCTTGAAGCTGTTATGCAAAGGCAGGCTCTTAATTTTCCCTGTAGGAACCTCTGTGTTAGCTGCAATGGAATCAAACCTTGTAAGCTCACGGTCAAGATCTTCCGGACTTACCATGGCCATTGTACGGTCAAGGTCCTTAGTTTTGAGCATTATTTCCTCAAACCTCTGACATGCCTCATCGGCATAGTTTACATGAGAACTCTTAAGCATCCTGTAAAGCTCTTCCCCGGCACAGTCTTCACATATCTTATCCCTGTGATACCTTATGGAGCGTCGGTTAAGGAAATTAAACCTGTTTTTTAAGAGACAGAACCTGCAGGCATTAACAAGATCTGCACTGAGCTGGAATCCCTGAAGCATTTCAACAAATTCTGATGTTTGCTTTTCATCACCGTCCTTTGCTATCATGATACGGTCAGCTATTCTCAAAAGATCTATAAATTCAGAAGGTGGCCTGTATTCCCCCTTCCCATCACTTTTTACCTTGAATTTGTGAGGGCGTGGGCCTGCATCAGTATTCCTCAGGATAAGTTCACCAACAAAAAGAGGGACCTTCTTCTTATCCCGTATAGGCAGAATAATTATCTTTGACCTTTCAGGGCTTGCAAGTATCCAGAGTGTCATTGCTGCTCATTGATGACTTTCAGTTTATAAAAACTGTTGGTACTGAAGAAGCATACAACTATTCAAATATTATTTCATATTATCTAAACCGTTAAAGAAGAGTTTTATAATATTAAACTATATATAAATGTAGCAAAGCAGAGGACATATTATGCTGGATCCTAAAAACATGTTAGAAAATGAAAATACTACTCCTGATGCTGAAGAATTCAGAAATAATTCGGAAGGCTCCCTGTATGACAGCATCAAAAAACCGGATAAGAACCAGGTTATACACAAAGGTGTTAACCTGAAATCGACAGGCATTCTTGTCCTTGACAGAACACTTGGAGGAGGAATACCAGCCGGTTCACTTACATTTTTTTCAGCTGATCCCCGTTCAATGTCAGAGATTTTTCTTTACCAGTTCACCCAATCCAGAAAAACATATTACTTCACAACAAACCGAAGGCCACGATACGTACTGAATGATGTTATTAATCTTGGTTTTGATCCTTCAAACATTATATTCGTAGATATATACAGTGAATATTACTGTACCTCATGCGGTGAAATATCTGATAACCTGAGTAACGAATTTATCGATTCAAAAATACTGGAATTTACCGAGTATAATCTGCGTAACATTGCAAACGATTCCAGCGGTGAGGATGTAAACATAATCTTTGATTCTTTTTGTTTCTTTACAGGACTCACAGCCAACAAGGGACTGATAAAACAGCTAATTAACGTTATATACGAAACAACAAAGGAGCTAAATTGTCTTACCTATCTTTATGGCTCAACCTGCAATGATGATGGCCTTAGATCATTCGTATACAGTTTATGTGACGTAATATTTGAATCCATGCTTGATCAGGGCGCTGACAAAGTTATAAGCAAACTGTCCATCCCAAAAATAAGGGGAATGATACCAAACACTGAAATAATAAAATTCAAGATCGGTGATGGTGTCCAGATCGATACATCCAGGGATATTGCCTGAAGATTTAAAAAAATTAAGTTTAAAGTTCTGCATCAGAACAGGCATACCTGCAATTACATAACCTGTTATCGGTTTCAGGAAGTGCGCAAATTACACTTGCCAGAATGTCCTGCAACCTTTCTTTTATTTTGTCGAGTGTATCAAGGACATCACTTACTGTCATTTTTCCATTTCCAAGACCACATGCATTATTGGTAATAGTACAGATGGAAGCATAACACATGTTCATCTCTTTTGCAAGAACTACTTCCGGCAAACCTGTCATACCAACTACATCGCCAAACTGCCTCATCATACGTATCTCTGCCCGGGTCTCAAAACGCGGACCTTCCGTACAGACATAAACACCTTCAGAATAACCGATATTATTCATTTCAAGATAATCGCCCATTAATTTTCTTATTTCGGGACAGTATGGTTCAGTGACATCTGCATGGACAGTCCTGTCATTATAAAATGTGGATGGGCGGGTACGTGTTAAATCAAGAAAGTCTTCAGGCAGGAAAAAACTTCCAATTGGATGATTCTTCATTGTTCCCACTGAATTTGTGGAAATTACCCTTGAAATCCCAAGTTTATGTATTGCATAAATGTTTGCCCTGTAATTGATCATATGGGGTGGCAGGTGACCATCATTTCCTGAATGCCTGGGTAATAATGCAACATTCTTTTCACCAATAGTACAGAGATAAGCAGTAACATCACCATAAGGAGTACTGACTATCAATTCCTCTGACATTTTATCGGATGGAAATGCAACACCACCTATCAAGGCAGCCTGAAGATTTAAGTCCCTGTAGTCCTGTATGTTTTCTTTGGAATACTGTGAACTATCCGGAGATTTTATACAATTGAGTTCTTTTCCAGTCATGTTTCTACCTTTTTGATTTTTTCCCCTGTTCCCGGGGTTTGCTGGAAACCCTGATTCCTGCCAGTGCAAGAACTATGGCAAACACAATGGAATATACAAATATCTGCAAACCGTCCTGCAGACCTGTTTCAGTTCCTCCCATTACAGGATTTATGGATATAAGATAACGTGTAGCCCCCCAGAGGAGAAATCCTAATGAAGTGACAAAGAATGCAGGACTCATATACCTGAAAGTTGGCTCTGAGTGTTGCTTGCAGTCAATTATCTTACCTGCATCTGCAAACAGAATTGCCAATACGTATATCCAGATAGTACTGTTAATGAAAGACGTTATAAGCGGAATAATTCCGTAATACCATATTCCCTGTGAAGTGTATAAGGACCACACATTCATCAGGCCTACCAATGAGGCAATCAGCACCAACAGAGCTGCTGTTGCATAGGTGAAAAATGTAAGCCTGCCTGAATAGAAGGAATCTTTCAGTTTTTCCCAGTAAAAGTCTACTGTATCACTGAAACCTCTGTAAAGCATGTAAAGACCCACAGCTGCCAGAATACCTATTATGGCGCCCTGGGAATAGTCAATTAAAAGGAAGAATGCATAAATAAGAGCCGCAAGACCCACCGGCACAAAGAATGTCTGGGATATTTTCGGATCATTGAATGCATGCTTGATTATGTAATATGTGCTTTCAAGATTGGCACTCTGCATTACTACTATACGCCTGACAGAATCTATCTTCATTCTGGACTGGACAATTGGGATAAGTGTTTCATCTTCAGCACCGTCAGAAACAAATATAGCAGATTCTGCAGGGAACTTTTTTAATAACATATCAAGCTGATTTGCAATTTTCTGGTCAGATATGATACCGATATTCCTGTCGCCTGCAAGGGTGATTATCTCTGCATCTACTCCTTTTGCCAGCAGTTCGTCAAGTATCTTGACCCCACCGAAAATAGTATTGGTATCAGAATCTTCAGGGTCTGCCGTTGCAAGTTTTACTGCTGCCTCTATGTTTGCTTCCCTGCCTATAAGTGGAGCAAGTACATTTGCTTTGTCTCCAAGGTCATTGTCCCTGTCAATACATATTACCAGTGTTTGCATGCAACTCCAGTAGGTATTTAGAACGAAAATATAAATAGATTCTGATAAAACGTTACCTGTAAGTAACTTGGAAAAAAGATAAATTGAGTTTTAAAAGAGTTATGGATTTAGTCTTTCAATTAGCAGGCGAGCCCATTTTAGTTTTCTCTTCTTAACTGGATTGACATTTTCATCATCAAAGTCAAAACCAACAAGAGTTATACTAACAGCACCGAATTCCTTTGCCAGATAAGCACACCTGTCTCCGTCACTGAAACCACCGAAATTAAACACATTTTCCAGTGGAGAAGCCTGAGTACTACCTACGATATTGTTCAATTGTGGGACATAGCTATGGAGTTTGTCAATATTGTCCCCATGGCTGTGTACTACCATAATTGACCCTGCCTTGTTGGCAATGATCTCTTTTTCAACATTGCCATCAAGATCGGTTACAATAATATCAGGAATTATCCCTCTATCAACAAGTACGGCAGTAGCTCCATCGGCTGCTATTATCACAAAATCATCGGGATTGATAAGTTCAAGTTCCTGTGCAAGGACAGGAGCATTCCCGCAGACCAGAATATCTTTTCCCTCAATAAGTGCTTTTAATTCGGAAATGTCTGCAGAATTAGAAGTATCGAGCATAGCAGAGAGGATGAGAGCTGCCTGCTCATCACCTTCCCTGCTAAAGCCCATGTCCTTTAGTATGGACTCGTAAATGGGTTCCCATTCATTGAAGTCCATTGTAACCTCAGTTTGTTTTTGAAATGCCGATGGTCATGGATATGCCTTCGACATCCCAGTCTTTTTCAAGTGAACCTGCTGTATCAACATCAAGACCAATGACCTGAACATTTGCACGGGTTTCCTTTGCAATGAACTGTTCGCGGTCAAGTACAAGGTCAAGAACTCTCTGATCGTTTATCTGTATGTGGGACTTGATATTATCATCAACTGCAAGGTTGAGTTCCTTCCTCATATCCTGAACCCTGCGGATAACTTCCCTTGTGTACCCTTCGGATTCGATCTCACGTGTCAGGTTTGCATCCACATAGATTATACCTGCACTGGACTGGGCACTTGCAACCATTTCAGGCAGTGCTTCTATGAAGTTGACCATTTCAGGTTTGATAATAGCTGTTCCTCCCGGGATCTCCAGTTCAAACTGGTCTTCCAGAGCAAGTGCTTTCTTAAGCTGCATTGCATCTGCCTGCTTAATTGCACCAACAACCTTGCCGGCATCGCCCTTGAACACAGGACCTATCTTCCCGGGATCGGGATTTGCCTCAAATCCGAGTTCATCCCATGATTCCCCTACTCCGGTAAGCACGATGTCCTTGGAGTTAGTCTGGTCCATGAGTACGGATTTCAGGTTTGTGACTGCATCTGCTGCCTGCTGGTTTACAGGACTGAGAACTATGCGTGATACTGGCCACCTGAGCTTCCTTCCAACCTTCTGGCGGGCATTGGATGCGGATTCCACAATTGAGCGAACCATGTCCATGTGAGCTTCAAGTTCCCTGTCAACAATATTCTCATCAACCTGTGGCCAGTCGTTCATGTGAATTGTTACCGGTGCATCAGGATTTACATTTCTGACAAGGTTCTGGTACATTTCCTCTGCCAAGTGTGGCATAAATGGTGCAATTACCTTTGCTGTCAGAACGAATACATCATAGAGTACACGATAAACAGCAAGCTTGTCAGGATCATCTGCTTCTACCCATGTTCTTGGCCTGATGAGCTGGATATACCATCTTGAAAGATCTTCAAGAACGAACTCGTTGATTGACCTGAGTGCCCTGTGCAGTGTGCACTTTGACATTGCATCATCAACTTCAGCAACAAGTGTCTGTGCCCTTGAAAGAATCCACCTGTCTTCCTTGCGAAGATGTGGTTTTACGGATTCAAGTGAAACCTGCTGCGGATCAAATTTGTCAAGCACCATGTAAGGAAGCGGGAAACGATAAACATTCCAGAGGATGTTGATAGTCCTGTTGATATTACCCAATTCACTGCTTACGAATTTGAGATCATCCCACGGAGCACTTGAAGATAGTACAAAACTACGCAGGGTATCAGCACCGAACTGCTCTATTACATCACCTGGAGCTACGACATTTCCAAGGCTCTTTGACATTTTCTTGCCTTCGCTGTCAAGGGTGAAACCGTGCATGAGCACACTCTTGTAAGGTGCTTTGCCAAATGCAACCATACTTGCACCAAGCTGTGAGTAGAACCATCCGCGTGTCTGGTCCTGCCCTTCTGTAATAAAATCAGCCGGCCACCATTTGTCGAAATCTTCCTGTTGCTGCGGGAACCTGAGTGTTGCCCATGAAGCTACAGCTGAATCAAACCATACATCGAAAACGTCTTCAACACGCTTCATCTTGCCGCCACATTCACAGTCAAGCAGGATCTCGTCCACATAAGGTCTGTGAAGTTCGATATCATCGCTGACACCGGACATTTCCTGAAGTTCTTCTTTAGTACCGACTACGTGCATCTTGTTACAGCTATTACACTTCCAGACAGGTATTGGTATACCCCAGTATCTCTGACGGGAAACACACCAGTCACGTGCTCCTTCTACCCAGTCCTTAAACCTTGCAGAACCGGCCCATTCAGGATACCATTTTACCTGTGCTATCTCTTCAAGCATCTGTTCCTTGAGTTCACCGATCTTGATGAACCACTGTTCGGTAGCAAGGTAGATGATAGGTGTCTTACAGCGCCAGCAATGTCCGTACCTGTGTTCGATTGTTCCTTCAGAAAGCAGGTTTCCACGCTCGTTAAGATCCTCGATGACTACCTTGTTAGCTTCACGAATGTGCATTCCTGCATATTCACCTGCTTCTTCGGTGTATCGACCATCTGGTCCAACAGGACAGAATATTGGAAGACCATTCTTCTTACCAACTTCAAAGTCATCCATTCCGTGTCCAGGAGCTATATGTACACAACCTGTGTTCTCTGCAGTCACATAGTCTGCAAGATATATGCTGTGTTTCATCTCAGCTTGTATTGGCACCTTGTCAGCTATCGGACTTTCGTATGAGAGTGATGTGAGATCCTCACCAAGCATTGTACCGAGAACTTCATAATCTGTGTATCTTCCTTTTCGAAGTACGTTCTCAACAAGCTCGGAAGCGACTATGAGTGTTTCCTCTTTTCCTTCCGCACTTACTGCTTTTACCTTTGAGTACTCAAAAGAAGGATGCACTGCAACTGCTACGTTTGATGGAATAGTCCATGGTGTTGTGGTCCAGATGACCACAAAGGTGTTTTCCTCACCTATTATCGGGAATTTTACGAATATTGAAGGATCTTTCCTTTCCTCATATTCGACTTCTGAGTCTGCAATGGCAGTTTCGCAACGTGGACACCAGTTGACAACACGCTTACCCTGTTCAAGAAGACTCTTCTCCTGTGCCTGCTTCATTGTCCACCAGGCAGCTTCGATGTACTCATCCCTGAGTGTCATGTAAGGGTCGTTCCAGTCAAGCCAGGCCCCAAGGTCCTGAAACTGGTCTGTCATGTCATCCTTCTGGTTAAGTGCGAATTCCTTACATTTCTCTATGAAATTGCCGACACCGTAGGTCTCAATATCCTTCTTGGATGTGAAACCAAGTGCACCTTCCACTTTTACCTCAATAGGAAGACCATGCATATCCCAGCCTGCCCGGTCAACGATGTCAAAACCGTTCATGGAACGGTACCTTAAAATGGAGTCCTTGATAATCTTGTTCCAGGCTGTTCCCAGGTGGATATGTCCGGTTGTATATGGCGGACCGTCTACGAAAAAGAACTTTTTACCACCTTTTCTGTGCTCACGTACCTTGGAATAGGCATTCTGCTCGTTCCAGAGAGCGTGTACCTTCTCCTCTATTTTCTTTGGGTCATACTGGTTGGTGATCTCCTCTATCATCTAGGATTCTCCATATGAATGTGAATTATAATTGTTATCTGAATTTAAGTCTGAAATTCTATGTAAACACTTCGTGTAAACCTATTGTGCTTATCCTACTGCAATATTGAATTTAAATATAATGGATGATAGTCGCATAGGTTGTAGTTAAATGTTGTTAAAAATGTGCAGAGGATTGTTTGTGGAAATTATCTAAGATGAAGTTGTACAGAAGATTACAACACAGTAATTAATAAACAACTCATTCAGGAACTGTTGACATCTTTTAAAAACATCCATTTCTCATATCTGTTTCCCACGCTGTCATAGAATCTTACCACGCAGTAAGTTACTGTTCAGTAAGTATAAAGAATATAGATGAACTATCCTCCTTCAACCAGATTTTCGCTGGAAACCTATAACTACTATAGCAGCTATAGTGCAAGTATGAGTGAAACCACTACAATTCAGGTAAAAAGAACTACCAGAGATGCATTACGCTCTATCGGTCACATGGGGGAAGATTACAACACCGTGATCGAAGGACTCATCAGAGAACATAACCGCAATGAACTTGTGGAATACAGTCACAAGGTCGTGGCTGAGCGTAAGGATGAGTTTGTGAGCATAGATGAGCTTTGAAGTTTTAGTTCTACCTGACCTTTTTACAACACTCCCTCCTGATATCAAAGAGAATATTAAATCAGCACTCAAAGAATTAAAAGAACCTTTTCCCGGAACAGGAAGAGGCAGCAAAAAAGAGATAAAAGGTGCTGATAATGTTGCATATCGGTTGAGGGTGGGATGTTATCGTGTTTTCTACCGGATAAGCCGGGAAAATCATAAAGTATATGTTTTCGATATTCTGGCGGCAGAGCAGGCGCATAAGAAGTATGGAAGATTGTGAAGGAAACATAACTTCATTAATCTTCTTGGCTATCCCTCTCATCATCACGGAAGAAGTAGCTGGTGGCAGTACCGTTCTCAATCTCGTAGAACTGGTTGACGCATATGGTCCAGTGCCCTTATTTTCACAACTTCATTTAACCAGTGATAAGAGTTGCTTTATGAGAGCATCCGAATCATTTTGCGATAACCTGCCATATTTTTCGATACCTTCGTTTGTTTCGTACACGGTGCGTAAGGATTGTTCGAGGAAAGGATACTTTTCTAGCAGCTCAGCGAACACGTAAATATCCAGTTCTCTTCCACCGTGACCGGGGTCAAGCAGTGCAAGGATATCTGCCCTGTCTTTTATAAGTTTTCCATTTTCCCATAAAGGGTCATGGCTTAGCAAATTATCGATTCTGTACTGCCGGTCCCATATGGCTTTGAGCTTCAGGATGATCAATGCTCCCCGAGTTGGAACGGTCATTTCAATACCGCCACGTATTGTTCTCATTTCGGTGTTCTTTTTAAGGATGCGGAAATCCAGATAGTTGTCATCGATTCCTTCAAAAGGGAAAGGCTTCTGCCAGGTGGCAAAGTCGATGATCACAGGGCCTGCGTCGGTCATTTTCTGGACACTTGTGGAGATGCCGGGAAGTCTGTATGGCTTAAAACCCCTGTTCTCTCGCAGATGGAACATTATGCTCTTACGAATTTTGCTGCTTGTGATGAGGTCTATATCGATTGATCCGAACCAGGGGTTATAGGAATCTACTGCCCAGCCACCGATGAGCACGGTGTTTGAGTCTTTGAGATTATCATTCTTTTCGTGCAGGTAGCGGATAATCTCATTCAATTCTTCCAGAGAAAGAGCAATTATCCTTTGTGTGGGTTCATATTGTGGCATAGACCGACACCAACTGTTTTGTTATATCCATTGCAGAGTAGCCCATTCCTGCCAGGTCAAGCAGTGTCTGGGAAGGGGATACTATCCTGATACCTTCCTTTTCCCGGACATCACGGAAGACGTCCCTGTCAGTACGGTATATGTATGCATGAGTTCCTTTGTCAGAATTGGATGTGAACAGTTCCCTGAAGTAACTGAGATTTTCTTCCTGCATGTAGAGATATACGGCATCATGGCGTACTCCGTAACCTGTGTACAGTGATGCTGCGGTGTAGGATGTGAAGCCGAATGGTATGTCATTCTGAGCTTTGAGGGCTGATGTTATCTCTTTTGCGGCTGTTGTGGATTCTTCGAAGTCTATCCGTATCTCTTCGATCATGAGATTGGAGAACGGACGTTCCCATGCAATGCCGCTGAGGAGTTTGTTCACATCGGATATGCTGACATGACCGTTATCCTGCCTGATTATGTTCTGCTGTATGAGTGCCTTTATGGTCTTGTGCGCCCAGCCGTAGGATACGTTCTCCATTAAGGAAAGTTGCCTTATGGATGTCTTTTTCTCTTTGAGTAGACGGGATACTACTTTCCATGATTTCTCTGATGTTATCCTGTGACTGGCCGATGTGTACTGTTCCCTGTTTTCAGAGACCAGTGACCGGGGAAGCTTTATTGCTTCTATGCCCAGTTTATCCATGAGCTCTTCTTCCATCTTCGGGATATATTTTGCAGCAAGCACAGGCACGACCTGTTTCCCTCTCCCCTTCTCCCGCTGCCAGAGATCACGGAAGAGATTCAGCCGTGATATCGCATCTATCGTTACCCTTGACCTTATTTCAATGACATAGAGCATGTCCTCTTTTTCCAGTATCAGGTCCGGACTGAATGGCAGACTGCTCAGGGAAGTCCCTGATGCAACAACCCCCGCGCCCTCAGGAATCCCCAGATGTTCCATGATGTACGCACGGGTGTCGTTCTGTTCGTCTCCACTTTGTTGTGTCATCTTAGTTATCACTATATAGTGATAACTATATATAGGTATCAGTGATATGTATCACTGATTGGTGATAGGTAGATGAATGTATCAGTGATAGGTTTGAGAGTGGGTTCATGATTTTTGCTGTCTGCTTGGCTATGCGCTCGTCGTCGCGGAAGAAGTAGCTGGTTGCAGTGCCGTTTTAAATTTAAAAACAAAACATTCTATGATTAAAACTCAAAACTTCAAAAATAAGAAAAAAGGATGATACCCAAACCGGATATCAAATCTCTTTCACAAGACGGAAACCAATATAATTCATACGGCTTCCCTCACCGATACTTTCCCTTGCAGCGGAACGGCAGTTGACTTCAGCATTATCCCAGCTTCCACCACGGATAACTCTTCTGTCTACACCATTTGTCCATTCACTACCGTCAGTTGGTGCTTTGTTGTAATTACTGTGATATTCATCCTGCACCCATTCAGCAACGTTTCCATGCACATCATAGAGACCCCATGGGTTTGCTTCCTTCATACCTACCGGCCTTGTCTTGTCCTCAGAGTTATCATCGAACCAGCCATAATCAGGCATCATCGAAGCATCATCACCGAAAGAGAAAGCCGTGTCAGTACCTGCCCTTGCAGCATACTCCCATTCCGCCTCTGTAGGCAGGCGGTAGCTTTCAGTTCCTTCCATCTCATTGAGAGCTTCAATAAACTCATTAACCTGTGCCCATGATACTTTTTCTACCGGAAGGTCCCCATCGCCTGTGAAGGAAGAAGGATTCTCACCCATAACTTCTTCCCACTGGTCCTGGGTTACTTCATAAACACCGATATAGAAATCATTTCCAATGGTCACCTGGTGAACAGGTCTCTCTTCCTTATCACTGTATTTTTCATCTTCAGGAGCACCCATCAGGAAATCACCGGCAGATACCTTCACAAATTCCATGTCAATAGAATTGGTGAATGTGCTGTCATCAACTTCTGTTTCTTCAGGAGTTGAGAACACATCCTCTACAACTTCCTGGGTTTCATCTTCATTTGCAATGTCATCAGATCCTGTACAGCCACTTATCATGACTGCAGCCAGAACTACCAGACACATTATAAAAGTCACGTAAAATCTTTTGATCATAAACCTATCCTCATATGTATTTACTGTAATAACAACCGAAATAACATTGGTTTTTGTCCAAAACCTGATTTAAATGCTTTGGTTTATTCCGAAAAACAAGTAAGACTACTTTCAGTAAAAAGTTCAGTAAAAAACATAAAACCTAGAAATGAATTGAATGGCACCTTTTATTCGTTAAAAGGTGCCTGTGAGTTCTCCAACCAACACACAATAAGACAATTCCAACCTGTCTCTAAGATTATTAGTAATTATGAGATATAAAGTGTACGGATATTGTAATTAAATATCATTAACAATATTTTACTCCAACATATCCTCATTTAATTCTTGATCGAATTAGCATCCCGCTCAAGAATCATTTCTTTACATCTTTTAAGATCATCAGCCGTATTGATATTAAGAGCAAATTCAACATCATCCATCACAAGACTTACATAATCCTGCTCATGATCTACATCCTTTCCATCAAGTATGTTAACGCCTGAAGGAACTATCAGCTTTCCTTCACCACCCCAATTAAACACCGTATCAGGCCTTATCCCAAGGCTTTTACAAACAGATATCGGAGAAAATATAGACATAGCCGGCTTACCACATACCTTATATTCAGCAATTACCTTTTCAAGAAGCTCAGGAGTAAGCAGAGGTAAATCAGACATAAGTACCATAAGCGGATCGCTTATACAGGCGGCCTTCACAGCATATACCATATCACCAACATAGTTGCCACCACCTGTTGGTATCACCTGTACTTTACCATCATATTCTTCTTCCACATAAGATGCGGTTTTAGGGGTTGCCGGGGATACAGCAACGTAAATGTCGCCTATGTTTTCTGTTTTTTGCAGCGCATCGATTACATATGATATCAGAGGCTTTCCAAGTAACTCGACACAGGGTTTTTCCCCCATACCAAGCCTGCTTCCAAATCCCCCTGCCATTATTATAGCGTCCAAACAATACCTCCATACATCACTACCAATGTCACGGCTATAAGTGCGATTATCCTTCCTACCTCATTGGAAGCACCGATAACATCACCATTTACGCCACCAAAATGTCTCTTGCTGATATTGAGCAATACAAAAGTTGCCAGTATAGCTGCAATGAATGGAATTATACCAGTCATACCAAAACCAAGATAAAATGACATTGCAACACAGGCAACAATACCAATTACAAATCCTATAAGGTATTTAGGTACTGTGGTATTCTCGATAAGTATTGATCCCAGTCCTTCATGTATTGATTTACCGAATGCGGCAACTGTCAGCATGGACTGCATAGCACTAATCTCTGAGACAAACATTGCAAAGAAGAATATTTTTGCAACGTCGGCAACAGATGCATATGCAATGGCAGACTGTTCATTTAATGCCATCAGAGTCGCATAAAATGCAATAATAATAAGAGCGGCATAAGCAACACCACCTATTCCTAAGGACATGTCCTTCAGTGCTTTAAGTTTCTTTTCCACAGAACCATGAGCTGTAAGACCATCACCAAGGTCTGCCACTCCATCCAGATGGTTCAGTCCCGTAATATAGTAAACGAATGCTATTACAAGCACAGAGGCAATAGATATTGGAAGATAACTTACAAGAAGATAAGCAACTGCACCCATTAACAATCCAAGAACAATTCCCACTACCAGATGCAGGTATGTTCTTTTGAAGAACTCATCGAGTCCTTCCATGGTGATACCTACAGGAATTGTAGAAAGGAATCCGAAACTTGATCTGAGAGCTAATAAGAATCCGTTCATCCTGCTATCACATCACTTTTGCTTTCAGGATCTGGTTTCTTCTTGCTTTCATTCTTAGCCTTTTCAGCTGCTTCTGCCATTGCTCTTGTGTACATGTTGGCAGATACACCGCCTATTAGACCACCGATTATGTCATCCATGAAGGGACCAAGCTTTGCAAGAATTCCAGGTTTTTGTTTGTCAAAACGTACAAACTCAAACATTCCTTTATCACCACTGATATACTTGGAAATACTCATGCCAAGGACTTCATCAGCAATTATGAATGTAAGATCTTTTTCGTATGAACTTCTGCTGATATTGGGTAAACGCCCTTTTTGACCTTCTTTTTCAAGTAAAACACCAGAATAGATAAGAAGACAAAGGTTAGGATCGGATACTGCGATGTCAAGTTCTTTAAGGAACTTTTCCTCTGCAAGTTCTCTTGTTTCTATACCCGGATGTGGTGCATAAAGCTCAAGTGCCGCATCAACAAGCATCTGAACTGTTATTCCTTCCTCTTCAAGGATCTCGATTATATCCCTGGTGATCTCACCATCCAGTTCCCTGGACTGGTTCTTTTTCAGGTCTTTTGATTCTATATCCGATAATTTCATTGCCATCACTTCGGGGAGATTTCTTTATAAGATTGTTGTTTGAGATTGGATTGTTATGATTGTTATATTTCCGGATTTCAATTCTTAGATTTGAATATCAGATGTAATTGTGATTTTAAACACATTTATAGTATAATTATTAATGAAGATGCGATAATCGCAAAGAATGATGCCACAAGGATTATCCAGGATGTGAGTTTGATATCCTCTGACACAGGATAAACAAAACCATCACCAAGAACATAGGTGTTTGGTTTTTCCAGTTTTATTTTCAGGGCACCTGCAATTGAAGCCATTGGAAAACCTGAATTAGGAGAGGGAGTTTTTAGCCCATCCATGATACCTGTTTTAAGAGCAGTCCTGTAATCCGGAATCTTGACTTTACGATATACCAGACTCACAACAAGAGTTGCAGCTGACAGGAAGAGCACAGAAAGACGTGCAGGTATCCAGTTAAGTACATCATCAAACTTCGCAGAGAACCAGCCTACTTCAAGGTGGCGTTCATCTGTGTATCCTACCATGGAATCCAGAGTGCTTGTAGCTTTGAAAATGTATGCAGCAATGAGCCCGTATGGACCGAAACAGGCATAGAACAACAAAGGAGAAAGAATTCCATCCACATAATTCTCTGAAGTTGTCTCGATTATTGCCGAAGAGACCTGTCCCTCTTCCAGCTTTGAAGTATTTCGACTTACATACATTGAAAGCTTCTGCCTGGCACTGTCAAGTTTACCTGCATCCAGTTCTGTTCTTACTTCATTAGCTGCACCATAAAGGCAGCGAATTGCAAATGTTGCCTTAAGGAAATAAGCAGCCACAAGATAACGAAGAACAGCTGGAATGGACTCAATACTCATGAATAACATTGTAAGATAAGCAATCAGACACCCGAAAAGTATCGTTGTCAGACCAATGAATATTCCATAAAGTCTGCGATTGCTTTTAGGTATATTTTTCTTGAAAAAGCCTATCAACCTGCCCATCCAGACAACAGGATGGACTGCAAATGGAGGTTCACCAACTGCAATATCAAGGACATAGGCTAGAAGAAGCACTATAACCAGTTCACTGGCCTCTGGCTGTACCGGCACCGGCAGGATCATAGATTTTGCTCCATAACTTCCTTCCAGGCTTTTCTGATACTTTCATCGCTAAGACCTTCAGCAATGAAAATGGATAACAGGTCATCAACTATCTTTTCCTCATGAACGATAGTACAGTTCAGGCAGCTCCACACCTGACCGCCGCTTGAGCTTTCAATCCAGTTGCCACCTGTGCGACTGTCCTCACACGGATAGAATGGACAGAAACAGAAGGTGCAGTCCTGTCCTTCAAAATGGCATGGGTAATAGTCACAGTCAATATTGCTTCCTTTACGACCATCTTTTGCAGCTACCTTAATGTTTTCATGAAGCTGCATCTCAGCCTGTTCCCTGCCCCATTCATAAATCACCTGACGGATTGTATCTGCAATTCGCTCATTCTCTTCCCTTGTGCGTATTGCCACTCTTATGTGATTCTTGCCATTATTCTGGAAAGACTCACAATCACGTATCAGTACACCATGAGATGCCATTCTTTCTGCAAGTTCTGATGAATTAAGAGAGAGATCAGTAATATCGACATAAATGTAATTTACACAGCTCTCAGCAGGTTTGAATCCCCTGCGGGAGAGTTTATCCATAAGGAATTCACGTTCCTGTTCTATGAAAGCTCTTGAATCAAGGAGATACTTGCTGTTCACACCGCCCTTCATACTTAGCAAGGCAGTAGCAATTGTATCTGAAACACATCCCATGTTCCAGGAAAGTCTTGCATTGTTAAGCACACATGCAAATTTAGAAGAAGCAACTCCGAATCCCATTCTGATTCCCGGAATTGCAAATGATTTTGTTAAAGAACGCTGGATGAAAAGATAATCGTTGTTTTCCACAAGATACGCAACACTCTGCTCCGGTTCTGCCAGTTCAATGTAAGCCTCATCCACAAAGAGTATGGTCTTTTGAGCTGCACATTGTTCTGCAAGCTTTTCCATCTTTTCTCTGTCAAACAATTTTCCGGTCGGGTTATTAGGATTACACACAAAGATTATCTTGGCTTCTGCAAGAATCTCATCTTCAAGATTGAAGATACCATCCTGATCGATGTACTTAATTTTGGCACCCATTACACTGCATTGTAATTCATATTCACTGAAGGTAGGTCTTGGAATTAGTACAACATCACCTTCAGCTACAACACACTCTGCCACCAGTCGTATAATCTCAGTTGAACCGTTTCCGGGAATAATGTTCTCATAGGTCATTCCCATTCCAACAAATTCTGCTGCAGCCGTGCGGTACTCAAGATAGCGGTTGTCCGGATACTGCTCAAGTTTTTCAAGTCCTTTATCCAGAAGCTCCTGTAAATTCAGCTCAGGCTCTGGCTGGTCAAAAGGGGTTCCTAAAGGGTTAAGACTGGCACTTGCATCCAGAATATCAGATTCGGGAATGCCGTATTTCTGGGAACTTTTTCTAATCAGCCCACCATGAACACATGGTTCAAGGCTTAGAAGATATTTTTTTACCGGAAGCGGTGGTCTTTGGTCTGTCACAATAATCAAAGCATGTAGAAATCAGGGAATATATTAACCTGCTCAGCTTAACTCCACAGAATCAAAGCAGGGGCTCAATGATCTCCTTCCATGCCCTCCTTATATTATCATCAGTGTCTCCATCTGCCATCAGTGCATCAAGCACCATTTTGGCAACTTTTGGTCTATGCAATAAAGTACAATGTTCGCAGCTCCACACCTGCCCTCCGGTGGAGCTTTCGATCCATTTGCCTCCTGTCCGTTCTTCCTCGCATGCATAAAACGGACAGAAACAGAAAGTACAATCCTGCCCGGTAAAATGGCAGGGATAATATTCACAGGTACCACGGCCTGCACAGGAACTTCCACCGTGCTCTATGGTCTCTTCTAGTTTTTCCCTTGCATCTTCCCTGCTGGTTTCAGCAAAGACAGTATCAAGAGTGTGTATTAATTTTTCGAAATCATCCCTTAAGCGGACTGATATTCTCACATAACGTTTATTCCCGTCAAAGAAATCACTACATTCACGTATCAATATTCCATGCAGAGCCAGCCCTTCGCTGAGTCTAACAGAATCAAGGAAGAGATCCTTTACATCAATGAGTATATAATTAGTACTGCTTTCAACAGGATCAAAACCGTAAATTCCTGAGAAACGTTTGACTATGTATTCCCTTTCTTTTTTAATAAACTCACGGGATCTTTTAAGATATTCACTATTAGGACCACCTGGCATGCTAAAGAAAGCCAGGGCTATAGCTTCGTCTGTCACACCGATGTTCCATGAAAGACGTGCAGCATTGAGTATGTTTGCAAGAGAAAGGGATGCAATTCCGTATGCCAGTCTGATTCCCGGCATTGCCGTAATGTTTGATACCGACCTTATTACGAAAAGATAATCATTATCAAGCGTCAGGTCAGCAATACTCATATCAGGATCAGACAGTTCAATTGCTGATTCATCAACAATAAGCAAAGTACCATGTTCAGCACATTTTCGGGCAAAAACGGAAAGCTTATCCCTGGGTACAAGACGGCCTGTAGGATTATTCGGATTGCCAAGAATAATAACCTTAGCCTTATCAAGTGTCATTTTTGGAAGATTTAATAATTCATCAGTAGTAAAAGAATGGATACGTGCTCCGAAAATCCCTGATATATGGCGATACTCACCGGATGAAGGTGAAGTGGTGATTACAATATCATCTTCATTGACAACGGTTTCCATAATCAGACGTAAAAGTTCACATGTACCATTTCCAGGCACAATATTGTCTGCAGAAATATTTTGACCAATATAAGCAGCAGCAGCCGTTCTGAGTTCCAGGTACCTGTTATCAGGATACTGTTCTATCCTTTCTGTAGATTCAAAAACAGCTTGTTTCAGGTCAAGGTTACTTGCCTGGAAATTGAACGGTGTGCCAAGTGGATTCGTGTTGGAACTGAAATCAAGAATATCTGATTCGGGACCTTTGAATCTCATTGCCAGATCATGAGTCCTCCCGCCGTGTTTCCTTGCCTGCAGTGCAAGCAAATAATGCTTCAAATGAAGTGGAAAATTTTTTCGGTACACACTTATCAACTGGTGGTTACGCACAGGAGCTATATTAAACTATTCAAGTTGAGTTGTGCAAAAGCCCACAGAATACGCATACCTGAGATAAAGCAATAAATACTGGTAACGCAAATCTCTATCACAAGTTCTTCAGGAACAGTAAATTGATTGAATTAGAGGAATGATAGATGGCTGATGAAATAGATTATAAGATTATTGGCGACGACATGCAGCTTGTAGAGATAGAACTGGATCCTAACGAAGCTGTAAGAGCAGAAGCCGGTGCTATGATGTATATGGGCCCCGGAATCAGAATGGAAACCTCTACCGGCGGCGGGCTCCTTAAAGGTTTAAAACGTGCTGTAACAGGCGAAAGCTTCTTTATAACGAGTTTTGTCCATGAAGGAGAAAATAAAGGATATGTGGCATTCGGAGCACCATACCCCGGTAAGATAATACCACTGGACCTCAGTAAGTTCGGAGGTAGTTTCCTCTGTCAGAAAGATTCGTTCCTCTGTGCTGCAAATGGAATTGAAATTGAAATGGCACTTACAAAGAAAATAGGAGCAGGACTTTTCGGAGGAGAAGGATTCATACTCCAGAGACTGAAAGGTAATGGAATGGCCTTTGTACACGCAGGTGGAGCCATTGTAGAAAAAGATCTGGCACCCGGAGAGACAATCAGAGTGGATACCGGATGTCTTACCGCATTTGAGGAAACTGTGGGATACGATATTACATGGGCAGGCGGTTTTAAGAATGCACTCTTTGGAGGAGAGGGGCTTGTACTGGCAACACTTTCCGGACCTGGAAAAGTATATCTCCAGAGCCTGCCGTTCTCACGTCTTGCAGACAGGATAGTTGCTGCATCAAGATACATGAACAGCAGCCAGCGAGAAGAATCCTCAGGAATTGCAGGCATAGGCAGCAGTGCACTGGGAAGCATTCTTGGTGGAGACCGCTCTTTCTAACTGAAAAGTTAACAGTAGTACAAACCGGAGATAACAAAAAATGAGATTGTTCGCTATAGCAGACCCGCATGGAAACTATTCCAGGATAGAAGCACTGCTAAAGATTGCAGGTGACGTGGATCTGGTACTGATAGCAGGTGACATCACAAATTTCGGACCGGATGAAAAGGCACTTGAACTTTTTGAAAAGTTCAGCCAGCAAATACTTGCTGTCCCCGGCAACTGTGATAATCAGTCTATTATCAAAGTGATTGAGAAATCAAAAGCCACTAACCTGCATAAAAGATCAATCTCAATAGATAGTGTCAGGTTTATAGGTATGGGAGGATCTAACCCCACCCCTTTCTGCACACCATTTGAAATAGAAGAATGTGATTTTGAAGATAACGTCAACAGCAGGCTGGAAGAGGTAAAAGCAGATGAAGTACTTGTGACCCTTACACATACTCCTCCTTTTGGGGTGCTTGACATGGTAGGGGATACAAATGTAGGATGCAAGGCACTCAATATATTTCTTGAAAGAGCTGACCTGATGGTGTGTGGACACATACATGAAGCAAGGGGAGTGGAGAAGGCTGGAAAAACCACAATTGTCAACCCAGGGATGGCTGCTTTGGGATTTGCTGCTGTTATAGACATTGAAATTCAAAATAATACTCCAATTATAAATGTTCAACTTATAGAAAGTGATAGTGAAGTTATTTAACCATCGGAAATATATTCTAATGCAGGTGATCCAATGAAGATGAAATTTTTTATGATACTCCTTGTCATGCTTTCTCTGGTAGTTGCCGGCTGTGTCGATGACACTGAAACCCCAACAGAAGAGAATGCATCCATGAACGATTCGATGACAGATGCAGCAAATGATACGGTTGCAGAAAATACTGACAATGTCTCTGTTGAGGAATCAGGTGAAGAAGAAGAAGAAGAAGTCATTTCTGACGAAGAGGACGAAACACTGGAAGTCATTGAATATGAGGGAGCAAAATCCTATACAGTATATATGAGAAACTTCAACGTGCAACCACATAACCTTACTATAAACGAAGGTGATTCTGTTATCTGGTTCAATGATAATGACCCTGTAAGGACCTTTACGCTTGTAAGCGGTGAAGGACTCTGGGAAAATGTAAGTATAGTTAACAGGAGAAATTTCATATACACTTTCAATGAGAGTGGTACCTTTACATACAGTGTGAAAACCTGGGACGCAATGAAGGGAACCATTATTGTTAAATAAGAATGTATCTTCTGGGAACCAAATGAATGTGAGATCTGTTAAAGAAGGAGATACTGAAGTTCTGGTTCCTGTTCCTGAAGAAGGGGCAAATTTTGCTCCTTCTGCAGCACCTGTTTTTTTTAATCCGGTTATGGAAATGAACCGCGATATTTCCATAGCTGCAACATCTGCTTTTCTTAAAAGAATGGAACCTGACCCTGAGAAGAGAATAACTTATGTTGATGCACTTTCAGCGTCAGGAATACGAGGCTTAAGAGTAGCTAATGAAATTGGCATTGAAACTACACTGAATGACTGGAGTGAAGATGCCTATAAGCTAATACAGGAAAATATTGAAAATATGGGAATTGGTGACCATACATTTGCAAGTCACAAAAATGCCAATGTTCTGTTACATGAAAAACATTTCAATATTGTTGACCTCGATCCTTTTGGCACACCTGCACCATTCCTTGCATCTGCTGCCCGTTCTGTAGTAAATTTACTGGAAGTCACAGCAACAGATACAGCACCTCTTTGCGGTGCACACCTGAATTCAGGAATCAGAAAATATGCTGCTATTCCACTTAATAATGAGTATCACAGTGAAATGGGAGTACGCATTCTTCTTGGCAGGGTTGCAAGGGAGCTTTCACTTCATGATAAAGCCATGGTTCCCCTTCTGTCACATGCTACCAGGCATTATGTAAGAACTTATCTTCATATCAGAAGAGGAGCAAAACAGGCAGATAAAATGCTGAAGAAAATGGGATTCATTGCACAATGTGAATGTGGGAACCGTGAGAAAGTTTATGGGCTTGCTGTCCATATCAACGATAAGTGCAGCCTCTGCGGTAAAGAATATCTTATTTCCGGACCCATGTGGCTTGGAGAATTACATGAACCTGAGTTCTGCGATGAGATCATTGAAGAAATGGAACAGCGAGATCTGGGAACAAAAGAGATGTCCGTTAAAATGCTGGAATTCTGCAGGGATGAGCTAAGTATTCCTATGTTTTATGACCAGCATCTCCTGTGTAAGAAACTTGGAGTATCTGCATCAACCATTGACACCCTTATCACTGCACTGAGAGACAATGGATATAAAGCATCAAGAACGCATTTTAGCGGTACTTCATTTAAAACGGATGCAGAACTACCTGATATAGAAAGAATTATTGTTAATATCCGATAGAAATATATAGTATTTTTATTTTAATGATATATATTAAAATATATAATTCCGGGTATTATGATGTTTTTTAAAACAAGGGTTCTAAAAACTAAATTAGAGGGGAAATCGTATGACAAAAGAATATGCTGAACAACTATTTTTACAGGAAAAACCAACCCTTGCCCTTCTGGCTATCTGGTCCCTTCAAAAAACCTATGCATCTGTTATAACTAAAGAGATTAATTCCACCTTTGCACACACTACTAAAATACTGGCCAAAATGGAAGAACATGGCCTTGTACAATTCTCAGTTGAAGGACGTGTAAAATATGTGGAACTTACAGATCATGGTTACAGGGTTGTAGATGCTCTTAAAAGCCTGATAATGGCAATTGAAGGTGAAACGCCTGAAGAGTCATCGGAAGAGAACAACACTGAAAACGGTGAAGGGAATTCAGAAAATACCGATGAAGCAAGGAAAACAACCCTTGATCATATAGACAGGCTGCACCAGCAGATTATGACCACTTATAACGATCTTGCAGAAAATGACACTGAGCTTCAGGTTATGAGAATGAAAATCGGTCCTTTCAGCAGGGATATCCAGTTACTCTTAAATTCAATAGAGGAGAATGAGGAGCTCATTGATGACGAGGGCCTGGATAAGCTTACAGAGATGCAGAATATCTTTGACCTTGTGATGAAACAATAACTAAAAGGACAATTTTAAGGATAATAAGTTTAAGGATAAGAATAATGGTCACCAAACTATTGATCAAGATTTATGGCAACAGGGAAAGAGCAACACATTCTGCTGAAGTGCTGATTAGTAATGAGTTAAAAGAGCTCGATGCTTCTGCTGAATTCTCTGTTAGTGATGATAACTGGTTTACTGTTGATATTGCCGGAGAAGATAATGAATTTGCATCTAATTTTCTTATGCAAAAATTCGGCACACCAGTAACAGAAATAGTCAAAAATGAAACCTATCACGGATTCATACGACAGATACATGATGATGAAATTGTTGTTGATGTCGGTGTTCTTGTAACCATACCACGGAAGAATCTCAACAATCTAGGAAATGGAACAGCTAAACAGATAGCTACCCGTTTTGGTATAATCAGACACCTGCCGGTAAAAGTAGAGATTACTGATGAAAAGGCTAAAATTGGGGTTTTTACAAGGGAACAGGCAGATCTATGGTGGAGCTGGAAGAAATCCGAACAGGACAGGGTTATTGCAAATTCAGTAACCAGATCAGAACTTAAAGCTGCCATCAAGAAAACAGGCCATGCAAGAGATATTTATGGTATTGAAAGGCTTGGACTTATGGAACACATGATTACATGCCGGGAAAATACTGACGGACCGGGAATTGTTGCTGCTATTGGCAAACTTGTAAAAGGTGAGCTTGGGGTTGTAAGAACCTCAAATTAAAGATATTGGATCTCCTCAAGATTGAGTGGGTAATTTAATATTCTGTTCATCCAATCCATATTGGATGGACGATAAACTCTTGATTCAAATGGCTCTGGGAATAACCCCTCCATGGTATGTGAAAGACATTGATCTTAATGTTTCTAAGAAAAGAATGGATATTTATCTAGATTTTACCAAGGGAACGAAGTTCCCTTGCCCAGTTTGCAACAAACTGTGTGATCTCCATGATACCAAAGAAAAAGTATGGAGACACCTTGATTTCTTCCATCATGAAACATACATTCATGCACGAGTTCCCCGAACAAAGTGTGATGGAGATGATGTAAAACTTGTAGAAGTTCCATGGACAAGACAAAATACTGGATTTACATTATTTTTCGAAGCACTAATCGTTGCAATGTCCAAAGAAATGAGTGTTTCTTCAATTGCTGAATTGATCAATATTCATGAAAATTCTGTATGGATAATTCTAGCTCATTATGTTGAAGAAGCCAGAGCAAAGATGGATCTCTCTGAGTTAGATACTATTGGAGTAGATGAAATATCTGTCAAAAAAGGTCACAGCTATGTGACCTTGTTCTATGATCTAAATCAATCAAGAGTAATTCATATTGAAAATGGAAAGAAAAGAAGTGTTTTCAAGAACTTCAGGGAAGTTCTTTCCAGAAAAATAGACCCTGATAATATCAAGTATATTTCAATGGACATGTATCCTGCTTTTAGGGGTGGAGCAAGGGAATATTTCCCAAATGCTAAGATCGTTTACGATAAGTTCCATATTGTCAAAATGATGAATGATGCAATTGATAAGGTTCGAAGAAAGGAGTATCAAACAAATAAAGATCTGGGTAAAACGAGATTCATGTGGTTGAAAAATCCTGAAAATCTATCGGATAGGGAAATAGCTAAGATTCGATCAATCAAAGATTTGGATACTAAAACAGCAAAAGCTTACAGATTTAAGCTTGGACTTCAACGTCTGTGGGATATAAAAAATATAGAGGTAGCGAGGGAATATCTTGACAAATGGCATTATTGGGGAACACATAGCAACATCAAGGAAATTATCACATTGGCCAAGATGATTAAAAGAAATTCTCATGGGATATTGGAATCAATCAAACAAGGTATCAGCAACGGTGTTGTTGAAGGATTGAACAACAAAATTAAAACTGCTTTTAAGAGATCATATGGATTGAAGACTGAGAAGTGTAGGAATACAATGATATTCTTGATGGCGGGTAAACTTCGTTTACCCACACGATGTTAAAGAGAGCCAAGATATTTAATATCAATCCGAACAGAAGAATAAATGGATTTTGTTCTATAATTTTGTCATCTGGAAAAGGCAGGAACCGCAATTGTCGTTGCATTTGCTGAGCATTTGCATTACACATTCCTCGCCCATTTTTGCCCTGAATACACCTTCAAAAACACCCTGGGCAAACGAACATAATGTTTTTTCTTTAATGGGGATAGAGCGGCAGTCAAAAAAGTTGTGTACGGCAAGTTTAATGGGGTCATTTTCAAGGACGGTAAAACTTCCAATTTCATTTTCCTCCCAGAAATCCAGCATTTCCTGAAGAATACTGGCAGGTTCCTGGGAAACAATATTTTTTGATAGGCTGTTTCCTATATCATTGCCTATCTTACGCATGATTGGGTCACAATTAACACCATGAGCCCTGAAACCATATTGGACAGCGTGGAACAGGCATTTTAAACAACCAAAAGAATGCACATCGGGAGAAGCTATAAGATCCAGCATCTCAGTATAATGCTTCATTCCCGGTTCCTGTGAACATGCCACGTATTGACATCTCAGGAAATAAACCTTTTTTCTTTTGTCGTTAGCATCAATAGTTTCCTCAAGGAGATTCTGAGTCTTCAGGTCGTTAAGATGAACGGAGATTGTTGATTTTGCTTTTCCTGTATGCTGTACAATTTCATCAAATGATTTACAGCCTGTTTTGAGAAAATCGAGTATCTTAATCTTTACAGAACCATTAAGAGCAATAACTCCAATATCAGTGGAAAAAATAGCTGTGTTGTCTCCGTTGTTCATGTATTTATGAATAAATACGACAACGTATTTAAATGTTCGCTATTCAACGAATGAGTTTATCAATATATAAAGACATGATTACAATCACATATGTAGCTTTATATATTATTTTGAGAAAATATACCCCGCCCCAATGACTATGAACAAAAGTATCCGCGTACCGCTAAAAAATGCGGAAAAAATAAGAATTGAACTGGCAGAATCAGGAAGACTGGATCCGCACCGCAAGATAAAGCTTATTGGCACAAACCAGCGTTTTCTCGAAATACCGGTTACTGAAGACATTGAAGGTTTTGAGACTTTCATACAGGAAGATGCGGAGTTTTACAATAAATGGCAGTCACTTGAAGAACTGCTGAAAACTGAGATATCCGCAGATGAACTTAAGAAACTGCCTTCGGGATGGCAGATTGTCGGGGAAATTATAGTTGTCACTATTGACTTTTCAATCGACTACCTTAAAATGCAGATAGCTGAAGCATTGCTACAGATGTACCCTTCATGCAATACAGTTGTACGCGACCTTGGAATAAGCGGCCAGTTCAGGTTGCCCAAAAGAGAAGTCCTTATTGGAAATAACACTGAAACTATTAACAAAGAACATGGCTGTCTTTTCAAGCTTGATGTTACAAAAGTGATGTTCTCCAAAGGAAATCTTCATGAAAAGAAGCTCATGAGTAATATTGGAAATGATGAGACAATAGTTGACATGTTTGCAGGAATCGGATATTTTACCATTCCTATGGCAGTTCATGCAAAACCCAAAAAGATCATTGCAGTTGAAATAAACCCGCAGTCTTACGGATACCTTAAAGAGAACATATCCCTGAATAAAGTAGAGGACATTGTTGAAGCTCGAAACGGAGACTGTGCGGAACTGACACCAAAAGGAGTTGCTAACAGAGTCCTAATGGGATATGTGAACACAACACACCATTATCTTGACGCGGGTATTGCCGCGCTGAAACCTGAAGGCGGCATAATCCATTATCATGAAACAACACCTGAAAGTATGGTGTTTTCAAGACCTGTTGAAAGAATAGAAACTGCAGCTCTGAAAGCTGGAAAGACGGTTGAAATACTGGACTGCCGTAAAATCAAAAAATATTCCCCGGGCGTCTGGCATGTTGTTGTAGACGCCAGGATTTCTTAAAAATAAAATAAGAAGAATTAGGTATTTAAGTTTACAGTTTTTTGATCTCGTTTGTCATATCTGCATCAATTATGTAATCAAAGTCAATGTGACCTGGCCAGTTGCAGTTTATTAGCATTGACTGGAAGCAGACACCGATAATAAGTTTCTTGTCAGCATCTTTGGTTAGTTCATCAACAAGTTCTTTCATCTTTTCAGGCTCAACGCCTATCTTTGGCATTGCAAGACCGCCAAGAATGACTACAGTATCAGCAGAAGGATCTGCCTTTTCATCAAGCTGCATTCCGTATGATGAGAATACCATTGAACGTGCTTCATCTGCACGCAGATCCGGAAGGAAAATAGTCTCTTTATCGCTGCCTCGTAAAACAAATGCCATAAGCTCGGCAAATGGTGTACAGAAACCAACGGTTCCTATAAAAGTAATCTTTTTAGAATCACTAACAAGTTTCCTGAATTCTGTAAGCTGACCACCGATACCTTTTGAAGTACTTATGATTTCCATTACTATCTCCAAAAGAAAAAAAGTAATACAACCTTTAAGGTTGTATCGGTATTATTTGAGTATGTTAAAGGCTTAAATCTCTTTTATGCCGAAGGATTCCAGCAGAATGCCAGGGTTGATCCTTCCGCTTGTAAAGGACTTCTTGCTCTTGACATCATTAACTGTAATCTTTGCTGGTGCAAACATTCCTGCGTCAACCTTGAAGAAGTCAAACTCTGCTTCCTTAAAAGTTGTGTAGAATGGCTTACCGAAGTCCCTTGATGTTGTGGATGGTGCCTTCTTTACAAGCTCTTCCAGTTTCTCAACATCTCCATACTCAACGGTGTAGTATGTCTCACCACAGTAGATGATACAGTCGTTGGTTGAACCCATGCACTTTGTATCGTCACCGACAACAGGTGCAATTGGAGCAACACCGAAACCGCTCTTGATTGTGTTGATGTCGTATCCGATGGATTCGAGCTTGTGGATACCTGTCTCAACAATACGTGCTGAGATCTGTACGCATCCTGCAATTGATGCTGTTGGTGCAACAGCGATATAGACGTTCTCAGGGTCGACACTGCAGTGTTTTGCAATGTACTCAACAACCTCTTCGTTTGGTATTTCACTTGATTCCATTACAAGGACTGCAAATTCGGAGTCATCCTTGTAGCCAATTTCTTCGTACAGTTCTTTTGGTTTAAGTCCAAGAGCCCTTGCAGGACCTGAACCCATACCGAAATATTTACCGACTGCAATTCTCCAGCCTGCGTATTGGGATGCCATACATGCGATGGTTGGGTGATCTGTTGCTACCTGAATAGCTGGTACCGGAAGACCGTCCAGGTCGAACTTGGTGTAGCTGATGTCTGCAAGATCTGCAAGACAGAGACGGGAAAGATACATACCTGCATCATATCCACCTTCTACATTCACACCACAGTCAATGACAGTAGCGCCGTTATCAAGCTCTATGGACTTGACTTTCAGTTCCTCTTCCCAGTCAAGCATCTCATCAATTATAGCTAATCCCTTTTCGTTGACACTTATCACGTTTATCACTCTTAACCTGTTAATCGAGTGACATTAGGCACTGGAGCATATATACCTACCGTCTTTTCAGGCAATAAATATACTCAATTAGCTACCTATGGTATCACTCACTGCTCGCTAATATGAAAATATATGATATGAAAGTTGTGATTACTTTTGAGATAAAGACTCGATTTACTAAATAATCGATGATTACATCCTGATTTTTATTATCGGCGTTATAAAGTATATGAAATTACTGATTAAGAGATTTCACAGCAGTTTTTCATCTTTAATGAAACCATTTTTCCATAAAGTGATAACAACATCCATTTGACTATTGTGTGATTTTGATTCACCGGCGACTTCTAACCAAAGAGCTTTTTTGTCATGCACTAAATTTGATGTTTCTCTCAGAATCTCAACAGCTTTTAATGCATATTTTTTATTTTTCTTAGAATCAGTATAGTTACCCTTTGGTATTCCTCTAATTAAGCCTTCTTCACATAAGCCCAGAAATGCATTTCGTGGACAAACTTTTCTCTGACTAGAAGTTCCTGCCCCAAATATATCAGAGGCAATCAGATTCCAAATATCTTCTGGATTTTCTCCTTTGTTCGCTGCTATTGCCTTCGCTGCTTTTATGGCGGTTTCCCCATATTTTCCCATCATATAACCTCCTTGCATAGTTGAATTTAATGATTACTTTATGCTAAGAAGTATGATATTCAAGCTACTTAAGTCAATTTAAAAAATCAGAAATACTGGCGAATTAAGAATCTTTCTTAAGCGTCAGCCAGAAAACACTACCCTTGCCTTCAGGATTGTCATCCACATCGATGACCTCTTTATGAAGATCCATAATCCTCTTAACAATTGCAAGACCTATACCAGTTCCACGAATATTTTCCTTATGGAGCCTCTTGAAGCGTTCAAAAACAGTTGCCTTGCTTTCGTTTGGTATTCCGTCACCCTGATCAATGAAACTTAGCTTCCACTTGTCCCCGATATCCATGACATAAATTGTAATAGTGCTGCCTTCAGGACTGTATTTTATGGAATTGGACACAAGGTTTACAAAAACTCTTTCCATCATAGGATTTGCAAGGGCAAAACAGGATTCATCCATGTTGACACAAATTTCCATATTCTTTTCCATGGCCTGATGTTTAAATCCATTAACTGTGTCATTTATCATTGAATTCAAATCAATGCGCACAAAACTGATATCATCAACTGATTCCAGTTTAGCAAGATGAGCCGCATCCTCGATCATAGAAATCAGTTTTTCAGTTGCAGTGCTGACATTGTTCAGCAGGTTCTTCTTGCTTTCATCAGTTTCAATTTCAAAAAGTAATTCTACAAATGACTTAATAAGACCTGCGGGATTAAGCAGATCATGCCTCATGACATCGGTAAAAAGGTCTTTGAGATCATTAGATCTCTCAAGCTGGTAAGCATATTCCTTTAGCTGCTTTTCAGCTTCTCTCATCTCAGTGATGTCCTCACCTGATATCAGAATACCCACATTATTGCCTGAATTGTCCTTCAAAGGTGAATCGTAGCATCTAAACAGACGTTCTTCACCCGTATTTACAATAATGGGAAACTCACTATATTCATAGGGTTTAATACTGCCAGAAACAAGACCATCGTAATGAGCTCTTATATCGCTTACCCAGTCATGAGGGATAAACGACTCTATCCAATCCCTGCCAATTATTTTGTCAGGACTGTAACCCAGAAAATCAGATCCTTTCTTATTTATTGTAGTAACCTTGAAATCAAGATCAAGAACAGCTACCAGAATACCAACGTAATCAAGGTAATAATACGCTTTGTTCTTCTCAACCAGAAGGTTGTCATGCTGCTCTTTTATTCTTAGAAGAGAGTCAATTTTCTTCTCAAGCTCAAATTTACCAACTGGTTTTTTCAGAAAATCATCTGCACCAGCCTCGATTCCTCTCTGGTGATCTGCTTTGTCGGTTAAAGCTGTGACCATTATAATAGGTATAAAATCCATTTTGAACTCATTGCGAATCACCCTGCAGACATCATATCCATCCATCTCTGGCATCATTACGTCCAGTAATATCAGATCAGGACATTCATCTTTGACTTTTGCAAGAGCATCTTTTCCATTATAGGAAGTTACAATATCATAGTCATCCCCAAGATATACAGACAATAATTCCACATTCAGAGGTTCATCATCAACAATAAGGATCTTATCTTTTGAGGCTGTCATCTAACATTCAATATAATTCTACATTTATATAAAGGTGTCTAATAATTTCAATGCCACAACAGTATGATCACTAAAAATGAAATTGCACAGATAACACAACTATGCATAATTAAGATTTTAACTTTTCACCACAGAAAGGACAAAACTGAGGTGAAACTGCCATCTCAAGACTATCACCACAATAAGGACAAAAAGATAATTTTCTTTTTCTGCCTGGTTTATTGGATTTGTGACCTGACAGATTATCATTTGCAGTTTCTGCAAGTTCTTCACCCTGAGAAGCAACCTCAACCATCATGACTTCATTACTTATACGTAAAACATGATTCATTGCCAGTTTGCGCACCCATTCATCAGGATCTTCCTGACCTACTTTTTCAAGAATAGACAAACTTTCGTCATTACCAATAGTAACAAGTGCCTCAACTGCAGAACTCCTGACATGCTCGTTTTCATCATTGAGAAGTTCATTTAATGTAGCAGACGGAATTTCTACCTTAAGAGCCAGTAATTCTTTTATTGCAACACATTTAACATTGAAATTTTCATCTTTCAACGAATCTATAAGATATGGTGCAGACTCTTTTTTAATACAACTGTTCAGGGCTTTTGTGGCACTACTTCTTACATCAACATCAGAGCTTTTTAAAACCTGAAGCAACAAAGGAACTGCAAAAGGACTTCCCGTATCTCCAACTAAACTGAGCAGACGGATTTTATAGTACCGGTCAGCATTTTCGATAATTTCTGCGATGCATGGAATCATGTCCTCGGCCTTAAAAAGCTTCAGGGATGAAGTTGCAAGAGCCCTTATTTCTTTATCATTACCATTGAGACACCTGACTAACACACGAATAGAATCTGCTGTTTTTATCTTTCCAATACACTGGACAGAGAACTTTTTCCTGTTAATGCTTCCTGATGAAAGCATTTCTATAAGAAAAGGCAGGTTTTTTCCGTTAACACATGAGTCCAGAGAAGAGATAATTGTTTTTTGATTATCTGAAGATTTATACTTACTATTAAAAACCAATTCAAATAAGGTCTCTGTTGCCCTTGAATCACCAAAAACACCAAGTGACTGGATAATGCATGTGCTCACCTGTCCGTCAGTTTCTTTTTCAAGTGCTTCCAGAAGATATGGTACAGCATCCGAGTCCCCCTGATTTTCAAGGGACTTTACAGCATCGCATCTTTTGTTTGCATTTGAAAAGATACCTTTTTGCAGCTTTTTTACTGAAGAGATAAATTCTTTGTTTTTCCCGGATGTATCGCTCATCAACAACCCCGAAGCACTATTAGGTGCGGTGAATAAAAATCTAGCTATATAGATTTAGTACTGCTAGATATTGTTTTTGAAAATATAGAATCTACAGGGTCACCTTATATTAGTGCAAAGCAGGGAAGGATCAGGAACAGATTTAAAAACACATTTGTAATAAATTATATCTAAGTTCAAAATAATCCATATTACAGTTGTAATTTTAGAAATTCCAACGATTTTCATAATAGTTAATCACAAAGAAAACAGAATGATGGGGCTGTGGTTTCAAATAAATGATACGTTTCATACTATTGTTACAGTCAAAATATATCATTTGTTTCATCCCTTGTGATAATTGTCAACAGTGAGATGATGACTTGATAAGGGAAAGAACAAAACTAATAATATCAGCAGGAATTCTCATACTTGCAGGAATAATTGCAGTGAGCACACTGCTGCAGGATGCTCCTGTAGTTATACAAATCGAAGGGGAATCATTCAAGATAATTGAGATTCCTTATTCTTACACTACAGGTGAAGCATACCTGTTGTTACTATCCGGTTTTTTCTCAGGTTTAGCACTATGCCAGATATTATTGTCTCTGGGTATCTATCCATTTATATACAAAAATATTCATGAGTCTTATTCTGATATTAATTTAAAAACAAAAGATAATTCTCAAATACTGCAATCTGCCAAAAAAACAGAAAGCTCAGATTGGGAAGAATCAGCAGAATCGGCAACATCGCCTGACATGAAAAAAGTACTTCTTATGGCTCTGGAAGGAGATGAGAAAAAAATCGTCAGGACAATTGTGGATAATAACGGACAGATGCTCCAGAATGAACTTGTGAACAGACTTGATTTTTCCAAAGCTAAAACATCACGTATTCTTTCCAATCTCGAAAAGAAAGGCATAATCTCAAAACAGAAGTATGGCCTGACAAATTGCATCTCACTGACCGAAGAGATAAGGGGTGAGAACAGATGAGAAAAGAACTTCCGTTGATTATTGCAGGAATAATCCTTGTTTCTGCCATAATCTGGTGGCACTATGATAGTAGTGTCGATGTGAAAATTGTCGAGATTAATGCACCCCGGACTCTGGGGGTGGATACTATCAGAACTGACAGCATGAACGAAATTGAACTGGTCATACAGAATAACGAATCAAAAAATGTTGAAGTAAAGATTGAAACTGAAAATGCCTTTGTAGATGAAAATGGAAAGAGTGCTGATACTTTCATCGTTTTTGGATATAATGGTTATCACTACAGTGATTATATTTCAACACAGGATAAAATAAGCCTTGAACCAGGAGAGAACAGGCTAACCCTGTTGCTTGGATATCAGGTTACAGGAGAACAGAATGTTCACATCAGAATTGTAAACAATGAGGTTGTCCTTGACGAAGAATCATTTACTGTGGATGTTTTACCTCCCGAACTTTCAGTCGAATTGAATTATGAACTGGAATCTATCGGAGAGCTGAATATCTACAATATTGACGCTTATGTGATAAATAGCGGCCTTGGAAGAGCCGAAAATGTTGAAACAACTATCAGTATAATTGATCCTGATACAAAAGAAGTTATGTCTTCTGAAAACAATAATTTTGATGTTCCTGCTTATTCTAAAAGTTCTTTCAGCACATGGAAAGATTCGCACGCTGGAGTTATCGAACTTAGTTCCGGCGAGAATTCGGATGAGAGTTACATGCCTGCCCAGGCAGTGGTTAAGGAGAAAATTGGAAAGCAATATATTGTGAAAGTTACTGCTGTCTGGAAAGAACAGATAGCTGAAAAGGAAATAATTGTTCCTGAAAATAGTTCTGTACTGGAGGTCGAACTATGAAAACAGCAGGTAAGACTTCATTAAAGCTGGCCGTAGCAATCTTCATATTTGTTCTTGTATCGGGAACCTGTGTTTCCAGCGAACAGAATAATCAGAGTACAAACGATAGTCAGCTAACCGACTATTCCAGCATCCTTTCATTCATTGTGGAATCTTTTGAATCCATAGTTTATAATGAAGAAGATAAGAACATTACAAAATGTATCGATATTCTTGAAGATAGCTCTGAAACGGATAGAAATAGAAAAAATGCAGTTTATATGTTGGGTGAAACAGGAAACAACAGAGCTGCAAAACCACTTGCAAGAATTCTTGTCAACACGGAGGAATCCGAATCATTGCGCGGTGCTGCTGCTCGTACTCTTGGGAGTGTCGGGAATGAAAAAGACACAGATTTGCTTATCAGAATGCTGGATGATGATAACTTGGATATAGCAATATGGTCTGCTGCTTCACTGGGAGAAATTGGTGATCCCAAAGCCGTTGAACCTCTCATGGAAATTATCGCTGATACAAATATTTCAGTAGATTTCCGCAAGTATGCTATTATTTCTTTAGGAGATATCGGAGATGAAAGAGCAATTGAACTTTTGATTTACACATTAAAAAACGGTGAAGAAACTTTAGCCTCAGCAGCAGCAACTTCACTTGGAGAGATGGGAGATGAGAGAGCTATTGAGCCTTTAACTAATGCACTTGAAGATAAAAGATATACAGTAACTCTCAGATCTGCGGAATCACTTCAGAAAATGAATGTGCCAATTACCGATATTGTCATTGATAATCTTAATAACAGAAATGTAGATGTCAGAGATAACTCAGCTACCCTACTTGGTGACATAAAAGCAAAAAATGCTACCGATAAACTCCTTGAAGTCGTAGAAAATAGAGACGAAGATGATGAAGTCAGAGCATCTGCAGTCAATGCACTCGGAGATATAAGAGACAATAATACCATAGAACCGCTTATTAAAATACTGAATGATCCAGATGAACCAAGGGCAGTGAGACTAAATATTCCATCGGTCTTAAGAAGAACAGATGAAAATGCCGCAATCGAGCCACTTCTGGATAACCTGAATGATACAGACCCGGAAGTAAAGATTAGAATCATGGGTTCCTTAGAGGATATTTCCTCAGATAGAGCAATAGAACCTATAGAATACCTATTATTGAATGATGAAAAATGGAGAGTCAGACAACATGCAGCAATTACACTTGGAAGGATGAGTGGAAGCAATTCAACAAATGCATATACATTGGCATTAAATGATGAATCTACTGTTGTTCGTTATACTGCTGCATTGAATCTAAAAAAATATCCCGATAAAAATGCAACTGAAGCATTGATCAGCGCTCTAGGAAATGAAACTGATCAGTCAGCACGGCATACAATGGTGCAGGCATTAATTATAATGGAAGATCAGCGAGCCATTCCAATACTCACTCAAATAGCTGAAGATGAAAATGAATACATAGGTGTTCGAACCTCAGCCATATCAGGTCTTGGTAATTTTAGAAACAGCAATTCCACAGGACTTTTAATTCAGATATTGGAAAATACTGATAATTCACCTTATATGAGATCAGCCGCTGCCACTGGCCTTGGAAAAAGCAATAATACAGAAGCTATTGAAGTTCTGATAAAGGTGGCAGAGGACGAGAGAGAATTCATTCCAGTTAGGGAAAGTGCACAGCAGGCACTAGATAATATAGGACAGAACAATTCAGGAATTGTTTACACGTCCAATATTGTAGAGATGGGACTTAATTTTTCATCGATTATAGATTTTTTCAAATCATTTGTCCATACAGAAAGAAACGATAATGTAAGCCAGTGGATAGGTGTTCTTGAAAATGAATCCGAAAGTGAGGATGACAGACAACATGCCGCTTACATGCTGGGAGAATCAGGAGACAGCAGAGCTGTAAAACCATTCATAAAAGTAATTGAAAATACTGAAGAACCGGATTCATTGCGTCAGTCAGTTACCATATATTTAGGGAAGGTAGGAAATGAAGAACAAACTGACATGCTAATTGAAATGCTGGACGATGATCTTCTTGATATCACAGCAACTATTGCTTTAGGTGATCTGGGAGATGAAAAAGCAGTAGAACCGCTTATGGATATACTCGCAAATGAAAGCCAGTCAGAAAACATGCGAGGAAATTCAGCAAAATCGCTTGGGCAGATCGGAGATAAGAGGGCAGTTGAATTGCTTATTGAATGTCTGGATGATGGACCATGGCAGATACAACCGGAATCTGCCTGGTCTCTTGGAGAAATCGGTGATGAGAGAGCAATTGAACCTTTAACCAATCACCTGGAGGATGAGTATGAATTTACAGTTACAAATTCAGCTGTAGCTCTAAAGAAATTAGGAGCACCGGTAGAAGAGATGCTTATCGAAAATCTTGATAATAGGGATACAACGGTTAGAATCAATTCAATCCATGCACTTGGCTCTATTGAGGAAACGAATGTTTATGATATATTTCTTAGCATCGCAGAAGATAGTACTGAGGAAGATAAAGTACGAATAAATGCTATCGGAGCACTTGGAAAATTAAGAAATAAGGATGCCATCGAACCTCTTGTCCATATACTGGAAAATGAAAATGAAAGAAAGGATGTAAGAAAAAGAGTTCCATGGGCATTAATGAAAATTGACGAAGAAACGGCTATGAAAATACTTCTGGATGAATTTGATATCGAAAATATGGAAGTCAGGTCAAGCATCGTATCATCATTTAGAGGAACAGAAGAAGAAAAGAAAAACCTATCAGTAGCAATCGAACCACTTGCGTATCTTTTACTGAACGATGACCAGTGGCCTGTGAGGAAACAAGCAGCAATCGCTCTGGGAGGTATAGCCGGAGAAAATGCATCGGATGCTCTGGCACTGGCATTGAGTGATGATAATTCGGAAGTCAGATCTGTTGCAGCTAAGTATCTTTCCTCCATGTCTGATGCAAATTCTACAGAGTATCTGATAGATGCTCTGGCAAATGAAACAAACAAGTATACACGTAGTGATATAGCACGTGCGCTTGGACATACAAATGACAGCAGAGCAGTACCTGTTCTTGTACATCTGATGCAGGATAAGGGAGAATACCTGAATGTACGACTCCATGCCACAGAAGAACTTGGAACCATGGCAAACAAAGATGCTACGGAATCTCTAATGCAGGCACTTGAAAATACAGAAGATTCACCTGATATCAGAAAGGCGGCAGCAGTTTCATTAGGGCAGATCGGAGATAAGAGGGCAGTTGAATTACTCACCGAGATTGCAGATAATAAAGAAGAATATCCTGCAATCAGGCAGAGTGCAGAACAATCGCTTGAAATGATTCAGGAGGCAACTTCCTCCTGAATTCTAATTTTACGTGAATCCTCTATGTAAATTGTTTTAAATTAGGATTTGTGGATTTTCTGTGTATAAGGACACAAACATTGATCATTTTCATGTACATAAAAACAACCTGCAATCCAAAAATAAAGTAGCTATCCGCCGAAGGCGGCACATTCCGATATTACTACACAGAAGATAAGCACAATGGTGATTTGAATTTATACATAGAATTCTGCAGAAATCCTTAGAAAAAGGCACAGGGTATTTGTCAATTATTTTATTTCTTATCGTGGGAATACGCTGGCTTCGCCGGACCCTTCGGGATTAATCAAGTTATTCATAATTTATGACGGATCAGTTTAGAAATTAATACATATTTCAGGAAGGATTTCTACAATACCTAAAACTCATCGTCCTGAGCATAACTTCTTCCCAGTTTCAGGGCGAGTTCCGCTTTTTTGAGTTCCTGTCCCAGATAAGCAGCATGTTCCATTCTTGAAACAAGTTCCATTTTAAGAATCGTGTCCATGACTTCCCTGGCAGTCTTTCCGACAATTGATGTATTATCATGTTCAGCAAGGATGCATCCGTCTTTCATTCCAAATTGATCAGGGATAATGCTTATCCTGATACTGCCTTTGGGGTCAACAGTCCACATCTTGCTTTTTTCTGCACTTACAAAGGTTTCCGGTAGTACAGAATCAGTACGTCTTCTTTTCTCTTTAATCTCAATCAGATCGATTCCCAGATCCTTTGGTGAACTTTCACGCTCTTTTGCCAGCATCATCATCTGGGATGCTCTTTTGAGCTCATTAATGGAACCCTGTGTTTTATTACTATATTCAGGAGTAAAAAGAATACTTGCTCCTACGTCTGCACCGATGCCGCAAAGTGTGGCGTTGACACCGGTGGAATCCACATCTATAAGTTCCGTGACGTTGCCTATTCCATAGAAAACAGGAATATCAGGGTTCTTTTCATGGAATTCCTTGTATCTTACAATAGAGACGGCAATTCCATGACCTATCGGATCAAGTACCGGATCGGCAATTAGTTTCTCAATGCCGGCCTTGCGGGCAAGTTCAATGTTTTTCATGAGACTGTCATAAGCTTCGCCCTGATCAGGTATTACAACAGCAGGAATGTCACAAGAAGCAATTTCAGAAGCAATTTCTTCAATATTGCTACTATCCAGACTTAGAACCATGTCAATTCCGCAATTGAGGGCTTCCCTGATAAGCACCGGGTCAAGAGTGTCAATACTCACAGGAAGATTCGTTGTCCTGCGAGCAATATTGATAGCTCGCTTTACATCATCAGGATTAGCATGCAGGGATGCGCCAAGATCAATCATATCCGCACCCTTCATTTCAAAACTACGGATGCGTAGTTCAAGTGCTTCAGGAGCAAGTCCCGTGGCATCGACAACCTCTGCCAATACCTTCATACGGGAATTGCCTCCAATTTTCATTCCACGTAATTTCAGTGGACAATTAGCAGCATCCTCAATTTCTTCAACCTTTTCAATAGCCATGGCGCGTCTTACGTCTGCCAGAAGTTCACAGGCAGGAATTTCTGTTGAAAATTCCATGCTTTCCGTGAATGGAAGAACAAAACCGAGATCATAGGCATGTTTGGGACCAAGACGTATTTTGCATCCCAACTCCTGTTCTGTTTTTTCGAAGTTTCCGGAAACAAGACCAGGAATGAATATCAGATCATAATTAAAAACTGGAATTTGATCTTTGATCGCAGCAAGCAGTTTACGGGGAGTAATGAATGCGGCAACCTGGGTGTCGGCAACAACAACATCGGCATGATTACCTATTGCATTCCTTACAGTCTGTTCAGCAAGTCTGCCCGTAGCTATCAGTATTTTCATGAATGGAAATAGTAGTGAAAGTAAAAAAGAATATCTGCCAATCCTAATAACTTATTTTGGAAAAATTGACAGATCCGGCTTAATGCCGGACTGATGTTAATTAAAGCAATCAGTGAATGATATCAATGATTGATCCGCCGTTGTTCTTTGACTGAATTGGCTCAACAACGGAGCGGCTGACCTTGTTCACAGATGGGCTTGCGCGCCTGTATGCACGTGGTGCCTCTGCATGAACAGGTTCACGTACACTATCATATGATATACTACTGCACTGTGGCTGTCCGAGAATCTGTGCTGACTGGACACCTGTCATGATAGCCATTACACGCACCCTGCCTTCATACTCAGGGCTGATACGTGCTCCCCAGATTACATTTGCACTGGAAGAAAGCTCGTATGTGAGTGAAGCAGCGATTTCTTCAGCCTCTTTAAGACTGAGATCCGGGCCACCTGTGATGTGTACAAGACTGCCTGTTGCACCTCTGTAATCTACATCAAGGAGTGGGTGGTTAAGTGCTGCACGAACTACATCGTCGCTCTTGTCCTGGTTTTTACTCTCACCAACAAGCATTACTGCAACGCCGCCGCATCCCATGATAGCTCTGATGTCAGCGTAGTCAATGTTGATAAGTGAAGGCTGTGTGATTGTTTCTGTGATTCCCTTTACGGTCTCAGAGATAATCTGATCCATTACTGAGAATGCCTGGTCGATTGGGAGATTTGGTACATACTCAAGGAGTCTGTTGTTGTCAAGTACAATAACAGTGTCTGCGGCTCGGCGGAACTCTTCAAGTCCTTCCTCTGCCTTAACTGCTCTTGCCCTTTCAACTCTGAATGGGCTTGAGACCATACCAACAACAATTGCGCCCTGCTCCTTTGCGACCTCAGCTACTACAGGAGCGACACCAGTACCGGTTCCTCCTCCCATACCTGCTGTAACAAAAACAAGATCTGCATCTTTGAAGATCTCTTCAAGGGTGCCGCGGGCAAGTTCTGCTGCCTTTGCACCAACTTCAGGGTATCCTCCTGCACCAAGACCGCGGGTAAGAGTCTTGCCCACGAGAATCTTCTTGTCTGCACGAATGAGGTCAAGGTGTTGCTTGTCAGTGTTAATAGCTACTGTCTCAGCACCCTCAATACCCATGTTGTAAAGTCTGTTGATTGTGTTATTACCTGCACCACCGCATCCGACGATCATAATTCTTGGCTGGCCAAGAATATCAAACTGGTCATCGTTAATTGCAATTGACTGGCGGTACGCTTTCTCTTTCTCTGTGTGTTTTAACGCTTCCTGAACTATTGACTGCACTTTCATCCCCTCACGGATTTAGTAACATTACGGTATAGTGTTCTGGTTTTTAGTTGTTGCTCGAATTTTACTGTAACCATTCATCAACGTTTATCAACGTTTTGTAATTCTGTAATTGCTATATTTCCTTTATTCTTTTTATACTTATCCTTTTATGCAAGTTTGAAACATCTTACAAAATAGGACCCGGAAAGCTGGCAAACATTAAATATTACATTTGAGTAAGAAACTATATAAATTTAACCTGCTTGATTTTTATATTTACTTATATCATAAAAATAGTAAGACCGGTTATTTCAGAATATTTCACTTCGATTTCTGCCCAATCAATTATATATCATTCTTATCATTTTATATGACAAAGATATATACCTCGTAAAAAGAATTACCAAACAAATCTAATTGAACATGAAAAAGATTTAAGGTTAATATTAAATTGACTAATTAACACTTCAACCGAAAATACCAAACGCCGGAGAGTTTTTTTGGACGGAATATACATTGCAGTTGCAATTCTTTTGCTTTACTGGATCGTTGTAATAGCACTTGACAGAAAAGGAATACTTGAAAAATACAATATCAGCGCCTATGGCCCTGTTCTGATGATCAGGACTACAAAAGGACTGAAATTACTTGATAAGCTTGCCATACCTAAAAAAGCATGGAGAATCTATGCAGACATCGGTATCAGACTTATGTTTATAGGAATGATAGCGATGTTTTTGTTTGTTATACTTTCAGACCTTGCCATGCTGGCATCATATGAAACAAATACAATGCCGGAACCCGGAAAGTTCAATGCCGCAAGGAACATATTCCTGATACCTGGTGTCAACGAGTTCATACCTCTTGTATGGGGTACAATAGCACTACTTGTCACTCTCGTTGTCCATGAATTCTCGCATGCAATACTATGCAGGGTGGAAGATATCAGGGTCAAGTCCATGGGAATCCTGCTTGCTGTTGTACCTATCGGTGGTTTTGCAGAACCTGACGAAGAAGAGCTTTTTGGAAAGAAAGAAGAAGAAGAACTCACTGATGAAAACGACCCTTATGGAGACCGGCGACTTGGAATCGTAATTGACAGAAAAGAAGAAGAAGAAAAGAAAGTTGTCAAAACCGATGAAAAAATAGCCACGCGTACCCAGAGAGCAAGAATACTTGCTGCAGGTGTCATGGCAAACTTCGTGGTGGCATTTCTGGCATTTGCACTGCTTTTTGGACCTGTACTCGGTTCACTGGAACCTCTTGGAGATACAATGGTCATGGACATTTCCGAAGATAGCCCCGCATATTCTGCAGGCATCAGGGAAAACATGATTATAACACAAATTGATGATACGAAAATCAGCAATGTAAATGAAATGCTTGATTATCTTGATGGACTTGAAACAGGCACAGCTGTAACTGTTTATGCAGCTGCCGAAAGGGTAGAGTCCAGCTATGAACTGGAAGTTGGAAATACGGATATTGGACCCGAAGGCATCCTTATCCAGAGCATAGTGGAAAGTAACCCTGCAGAAGCAGCAGGGATGGAAGCAGGTACTCATATTCTCTATATTGATGGGAATCCGATCTATACTTATAGTGATTTCAGCGAAGTTCTCAGTGAAAGCACTCCGGGACAGGAAATTTCAGTTGTGGTTGAAAACGATGAAGGAGAAACAACTGAATATGCAGTTACCCTTGCAGAACATCCGGATTATGAAGGCAGAGGTTTCCTTGGGGTGCGAACTACTTCAGGAGAAAGTGTAGAAACATCACTTGGGTTCTCCGTTGGTGAATATCCTGCAGCTGGATATCTGGAATTGCTAAAGAGTGTTCCGAGCATGCTTGGCGGACTTGCAGGATGGTACATTATTCTTGTACTGCCAATAAGTGGGTTTGCCGGTGAAGGATTCCCGGGTTTCAGTGAAACACTTTCCCAGTTCTATGTGCCGGTTGGATGGGCAGAACCTTTCGGAATAGGAGTATTCTGGCTTGCAAACACACTCCTGTGGGTAGGCTGGCTTAACTTCTATGTAGGCCTGTTCAACTGCCTTCCAGCCGTACCTCTTGACGGAGGACACGTTTTCAGGGATTCTTTGAATGCTTTCATTTACAAGATCACAGGAAATGAAGAAAAGGCAGAAAATGTGTCAGCATTGATTACAGCCACATTTGCAATGATGATATTATTCTCATTCATCTTCATGGTCATAGGACCTTACCTTGTACACGGATTCTGAGAATGGATGAAAGGAACTGTTTGATACAATAACAGGGGAACTCACATGAAAAGAAGGCACCTTTGGCATAAGACACTTCTAAAATCATTCCTTGGAGCTCTTGCCATAATAGTGGTGTACATGATAATCTTTGTGGAGATTATGATATACGAGGGCCAGACCGAGTATGTCAATATCTATGATGCTATTTACTGGGTGATAACCACTCTTACAACAGTAGGTTACGGCGATATTACAATGGCATCCCCAATAGGAAAATTATATGCCGTTTTTGTCCAGTTGACAGGAATACCACTGGTATTTGGAATACTTTTCACCCTTGTAATTATTCCCTGGATGGAAAAAAAGATCCAGTCCAATATTCCTTCCAAAGCTTCGAAGAAGCTTACAGATCACATAATTATCTGCGGATATAACAGGCTTATTGAGACACTTATTGAGGAGCTGAAAGAAAACGACATACCATACATCCTTGTTGAAGAAGAATCTGAACTTGTGATGGAACTGTTGAAGAGAAATATCCATGCCATCTATGGGCTTGTCAGTGAGGAAGAAACCCTCAGAAATGCAAACATAAAAGAAGCACGTTTCCTGATAGCAAACAGAAACGATGAGATGAATGCAAATATTGTGCTCACAGCACGCAATATCAGCGATGTGAATATCATTGCAATTGTAGAAGACAGAGCCAATAAGAAATACCTGAAATATGCAGGAGCAACAAGTGTTGTTTCACCTAAGGAACTCTTTGGAAGGTTCATAGGAAGGAAGGCTGCGGACCCGTTTGTTAACAGGCTAACCGGTGCAACTGAATTCTTTGAGGGAGTCAGTATTGTTGAATTACCTATCTATCCGAAAAGCCCGTTGATGGGCAAAACCATGAAAAATGCAGCCATAAGGGAAAAGACCGGTGCAAATGTTGTTGGAATGTGGAAAGGTGGAAGCCTGACATTTATTATTAAACCCGATGATATTATCAAAGATAACTCGGTGCTCCTTGCAATTGGTTCCAATGAACAGCTATCGAAACTTAAGAAATTGACACAATCCGGGGAGTAAATGTATGGAAAATTATATGGAAAATCCAGGACATAAAGATCATATTGTAGTTCTCGGATCCGGAGATGTTGGCAGAAGGGTTGTTGAAACACTAACTTATGCAAACATCAAATTCGTAGTTGTTGATTCACAGGCGCATACTTTTGAGAATGCTGACTATGATTATGTTGTGGGAAATGCAACTGAGGAAGAAATCCTGATTCAAGCTGGTGTTCCACAGGCATCTACAATCATAGTTACCCTGAATGATGACACACATGTGATGTTTGCAACACTGATATCAAGAGGACTTAATCCCGATTCAACAATAATTGCCAGGGCAAATTCATATAAGTCCATAGACAAGATTTACAAGGCAGGTGCAAATTATGTTGCTGCGCTGCCTATTGTTGCCGGACAGATGCTTGCAAAAATGACTTCAAGATGTATTGATGTCTCATGTAAAAAAATGGATGAAGATATCATGCTTTATGAAGGTGTGGATATTGAAAAACACACGATTACCAATTCAGATGATCTTGCAAACAAGACAGTGGCTGATATAAGTCTCAGGCATAAAGTTGGTTGTACTATTTTAGGAATCGAAAGAGACGGAAAGATTATAACAGATATACTTCCATCCACAAAGATGCTGAAAGGTGATATCATTGCAGTAGTAGGCGGGAGAGAAGAAATATCCCGTTTCAAGGATAAATATGTGAAGAAAACGTGATTTTCAAAAGGATCGTCTGTAAATGCAAACTATATTCTTTGCCGTAATTGTCTTCTTTGCTTCCATCCTGTTCTCAATGATAGGACTTGGTGGGGCAATATTTTATGTGCCTTTCTTTTACTGGGTAACCGGGGATTTCATATTTTCAATTACCATTGCACTCCTTCTGAATATAGTAACTTCTGCATCCGCAGCAATTACCTATATTCGAAAGAAACTGGTGGATTTTAAAATTGCCATTCCGTTTATTATCGCATCAATGACAGGAGCACAAATAGGAGCCTATTTTACACAAATAGCACCTGTAGAGTTGCTCCTTGGAATGCTTACAATGCTTATGTTTATTGTAGGCGAAGAGATGATCTTTTCCAGAATACGATTCATGTATCAGGAAAAAGAAATTAAAGGACAGGAAAAATACATCTTTGTCACTATGTTCGGATTTCTTGTAGGATCTATTTCCGGAATGCTGGGAATAGGTGGAGGTACTTTCATAGTTCCTTTGCTGTTGATATTTGGATTCGGGATTAAAAGAGCAGCAGCAAGTTCCGGTTTTATTGTCCTTTTCACATCAATTTCGGCGTTTGCAGCACATGTTGCTTCCTGGACTCCTGATATTAACCTTATTGCTGCAGTATCAGTTTCATCATTCCTTGGTGCACAGCTGGGTTCGTACCTGATGCATAACAAGATCAATGCCGAAACACTCCAAAAAATATTTGGTATTGTACTCTGGTTAATGGCGATAAGAATGCTGACAGACTTTTTATGAGTGATAATTAATTTAAATTATCATATAATGCCATGTGTAATAGAAACCTTTAATACTGCCAGAAGCTATCAGTAGTTGCCTTGCGGGCCTGTAGGGTAGCCAGGATATCCTGATGGGCTTCGATGTTACCATAATGGTGCGAAGATACCCATCGACTCGTGTTCGAATCGCGGCAGGCCCGTTCTTTTGTTTATTATTTTTTATTTTTCAAATTCTTTGTTTATTTAATCCGGACTTTGAATTTGTAGTATTGAGATTTTAGAATACATCAGGCATCGAAATTGGAAGTTACTACTTTTTTGCATTGATACGAATATACCGACATATTAATAAATTCATGGATATATGATAATATTTGATATAAAATTTAAAGAGATTTTAAATGTATAAAGTTATTAAATGGCTTATGTTATTGGTTTGTATATTTGTATTTCTATCTGATCCTGCAATAGCAATTGAAAGCAATGAGCAAAATACTTCTTTTACAAATAACAGTAATTTCTCAGACTATAGAACTATTATTATTGAAGAATTAGAAGATGATCCCGATCTGATTGCTATCCGGGGAACTATACCTGAAATAAAGAATTCGGAAGAACTAAAAGAATGGTATGAGGATATTCATAGTCATAGAGAAAAGATAGGGTCTTTGATTGAACCATATATGGCTTCAAATGGCGGTCCGGTAGTAGCACTTGCGTATAATAGTGATGGATATATGCTTGTTTACCTGGATAAATACCTGGAAACTGAAGTTAATGATACAACAATTGATATGATTTACCAAACAATTGAAGAAGGGTATAAGCAAGAAGGGACTGACAATATTCCTGTAGTTTTCATGTTCAGATATCGAGCTATTGAGACATTGGAAGATGAAACATACTTATCCGGATTTAGTTCAATTTTGTGTATATTGGTTATTATGTGTCTGATAGCATTGAAAAAGTATAATTAACTATCAACTTGCTGTCATTTTCTTCTCAGATTTTACGGACAATTATCTTTTAATCAAATTATCACACCTTACATTGAAAATATAATATATAACTCATAAACCGTTTAGCGCATATCTTTTTATACCATTGTGTTCGTCAGAACATATCGGTAAAAACGGTTAATGTTTAACAGGTGTTGTCATGAACGTAAAAAATGGTACATTACTCCTCATTTTGATAGTTTTGCTGGCTGTTACTGCATGTGGATGCATGGAACAGACCGAAGCAGAACAGGTACAGGTTACTACAAATAACACGGTGCAAATCACGGATATGCTTGGCAGGGAACTAACGGTACCCGAAGAGATCACATCGGTTTACGCTACATCCCCTCCTTCTACAATTCTTGTTTACATGCTTGCACCTGAAAAAGTTGCAGGCTGGAATTTTCTTAACACTTTTAACCACACATTGATGAACGATGAATATCTCAATTTACCAATTCTTGGTGGGTGGTTCGGTACGCAGACAGGAAATTATGAAACAATTATCAATATTCATCCTGATATCGTAATGGAAGGATACACAACAGATGGTCAGATAGATGAAGCAATCAAGCGCAGGCAGGAATCTTTTGGAAATATCCCGGTTGTTGCCATTGATGATTCAATCATTTTTGTAGAAGAATCAGACCCGACAATTGAGTACGTGGGAGAACTCCTGGATTGTGAGGAACAGGCAGCCGATTTTATGGAATTCAGGGCTGATATTCTCGATGAAATAGAAAATAAAGTCTCCGATATTCCTGACGAGGAAAAGGTAAGAGTCTACTATGCAGAAGGACCCACTGGTCTTAAAACCGATCCATCCGGGTCACAACATTCGCAGGTTATCGATATCTGTGGAGGTATAAATGTTGCAAATTGCTCCCTTACTCCCGGAAACGGAATGACACCTGTTTCAATTGAACAGGTGATGGAATGGAATCCTGAAATAATCCTCACATCAAATGCCCAGTTCTACAATACAGTTTACTCAGATCCACTGTGGGAGAACATTGATGCCGTACAGAACGAGCGTGTTTACCTGTCACCCCTTAACCCATTCTGCTGGATAGACAGGCCACAGGGACCACATCTCATAATCGGAACTGCATGGACGGCCACCGTATTGTATCCTGATCTTTTCGAAGATATGGATATGGAACAAACTACACGTGATTTCTATTCACAGTTCCTGCATTATGATCTTACAGAAGAGGAAATGGAATCACTGTTGAATCCTTAACCGGGTTCAGAAACTAATGATAAGCACAGGTATTCGCACAAACCTTCCTATCTGTGCTTTCTTTTAATTATAAAGCAAAAGGTGGTGAATAAATGGATAAGAAATTCTGTCCAGTTAGTTCCTTTCTATTAATTCTTATTTTAGCAACCGCAATCAGTGGTTGTACTGACCAGACACAGCAATCCATAGTACAACAAGAAGAATCTGTGGAGACTGTAGAAGTAACCGATATGCTGGGTCGCAACCTTACAGTTCCTTCTGAGATAGATAGTGTTGTGACTGCAACTGGCCCTTATTCAATATTAGTGTACATGCTTGCACCTGAAAAACTTGCAGCATGGAATACATTTACTCCTGTGGACAACATGCACATGGATGAGCTTTATACCTCACTTTCTGTAGTCGGTTCATGGGGAAGTGCCCAGACAGCAAACTATGAAACGGTCATCAGTCTTAATCCTGAAATTGTTATTGAAGGATATACTGTAAACAAGAAAGGACAAATCAGTGAACAGGTCACTGAGAGGCAGGAGAAATTCGGAAGCATTCCTGTAGTTGCTATCAATGGTTCAATTATTGCCATAGAAGATGGAGATGACACAATCGAATATCTGGGACAATTGCTTGATTGTGGAGAACAGGCAACTGAGTTCATCAATTTCAGGTTATCTGTTATTGACAATATTAATGACAAAGTCGAAAGTATTCCGGACGATGAAAAGGTCCGTGTATACTATGCAGAAGGATCTACCGGTCTAAAAACAGATCCATCAGGTTCATTGCATTCTGAAGTAATCGATATATGCGGCGGTATTAATGTTGCAGATTGCCAGGTAACACCAGGAATGGGAATGACACCGGTTTCCATAGAACAGGTTGCTGAATGGAACCCTGAAGTAATACTGATAACAGATTCCGAGTTCTACAATTCTGTTTATTCAGATCCATTATGGGCAAATATTGATGCTGTGCAGAATGGACGTGTATATCTGGCGCCACAAAACCCTTTCTGCTGGATAGACAGACCATATGGCGTACATCGCGTGATAGGAGCTGCATGGACAGCTAATGTACTCTACCCGGAACTGTTTCCAGATACTGAACTAGAAGAATTAACAACTGAGTTCTATTCACAATTCTTCCATTACGACCTCAATAATGAAGAACTGAAGAATTTGCTCTACCCCGAAGAGGAGGCATTGGCATGAAGCAGGATGATAAGTTGCATAATTTCCCGGATATAGCAGAGAATGTGTTTGCACCAATTTATCCTGTGATAGCATCCGACATAATTGCTTCCAGTGGCATAAAAGAAGGAATATGCATTGACCTTGGGTGCGGGCTTGCATCACTTGGAATTGCTCTGGCAGAACAGACATCTCTTACGGTTTATGCTGTGGACATCTCAGAGAAAATGTACGAACTGGCAACGGAAAAAGCTTCCAGACACGGTGTTTCTGACAGATTAAAACCAACATTGGCAGATGTGCATAAACTCCCATTTAATGATGATTTTGCAAATCTCATAGTGAGCCGCGGCTCTGTATTCTTCTGGAATGATCTACCTGTTGCCTTCAGTGAAATTGCCAGAATACTTGCCCCCGGAGGTGAAGCCTGGATAGGTGGTGGTTTTGGTACCGCCGAACTTCGCCAGCAGATAGCAAAAACAATGGAAGAACGTGATCCTGGCTGGCAGGAAGGTTCTAAAAAAAGGCTCAGCCCGGAGAACAAGCAGGCAATGAAGAATGCCTGTGTCAGTACAGGGCTGCTATTCAGGGTTGTGGATGATGGTGCTGGATTCTGGGTGGTTCTGAATAAGTAATATTGAAAGGAGGCAAAAAATGAAGTGCAAGATATGTGAAATGGCTTGTGATATCAACGAGCACAGTACCGGCAGATGCAAAACCTACCAGCTTGATGGTGACAAAATAATTCAGGATCCAGAACTTGGGTATCTGGGAGCGTTTCCTGTTTCAATAGAGACTATACCCATGCTCCACTATTATCCTGCAGGAAAATTCCTCCAGGTATTCAGCACAGGTTGTAACTTCAAATGTCCGGGATGCATTGCAAGACTTTTGGCTTCAAGAAGGTCGCTTGGATGGCCAACACTGAGCCCTGACCAGGTTATTGAAACTGCACTGAAACTTGGGTGCATTGGAATAGTTTCCACCCTCAACGAACCGGCTGCGAATTTCTATATGTTCCGCGAACTGGCACTTAAAGCAAAAGAAAAAGGTCTCCTCATTGGTTGTTCTTCTAACTGCTACTTTACGGAAGAAACTATTGAGGAGCTTTCAGGTTTTGTCAATTTCATGAATGTAGGCATAAAGGGACATTCTGATGACGCTTACAGGAATTGTGGAGTCCTGTCCTCAAAACCAGTATTTCGTAATATCGAAAAACTACACAGGATGGGCGTACACGTTGAAGTCTCAGCAGTCTACATGAAAGGAAAGGAAGAAGACGTTATTCAGGTTGCCAGAACCCTTGCAAACATATCAACCTCAATTCCTCTGCAACTCATGAGATTCATCCCATTTGGCGATGCACCAATAGCACTTGAACCGTCCATAGGCGCATCTGAAAGACTGTGCAACAGCCTGCATGATCACCTTCAGCATGTTTACCTCTTTAATTCCCCGGGCACAGGACTAATGGATACATTCTGTCCTGAATGTGGGGAAGTAATAATAGAAAGAGAGTTCTACGGCCCCATGGGTTCCAGACTCCTGAAACCATGGAGCAATTACAGCTGTGAATGTGGCCACAGTATTCCAGTTACCGGCACAGGTGCCATCGAAAGCTTCAGTGAATCCGGATTTATGGGTGGATACAGGATAAGCCGTGCTTTTGGAATGGTTCATGCGGTCCTTACATGCCTGGGAATTCCCGAAGAAGAAAGGATGCTTGAAGTATGGAAAGAGATTTCCAGCTCAGAAGCTCTCATGGATATCCATCACATGATACAGAATCCGACATCATATCTGGAATATATCAGGTTGATTGCTGACAAGGCGGGCGTACAGGAAAAGGGTGAAGACCTTGTCTCATTCATCGGCAAGCGTCTTGAGCTTATTGAACGGGTCGCCTCTGAAAATGATGGCGGAAGCGCATACTATTGCATGGGTTCACCGCTTTTTGCACTGAACGCCGGAAGAATGGAAAACAATCTTGTTAATTTTGCCGGAGGGCAGAGTATCAACAAATTACTTCAGAAAGAAGGTAAGCCTGGTTTCAATGTTGAACCTGGATTTATCAACAACAATAACCCCAAAACGATATTCATCTCCGGTTTTCTTTCCCGTCCGCTATACGAGTTCTATGGTCTCTGTAAGTATTATGGAATTGAAGTGGATGCAGTAAAGCAGCAGAGAATCTATGCACTTCCACCTTCATGGGATTTTGGAAGCCCACGCTGGATACTCGGACTACTTTATATAGCAGATAAACTGCATCCTGGTAAACTTGAAATAGACATTGAACAGGAAGCAAATACATTCTACAGGCGTTACTACGGTATATATTATAGCGAAGCAAAGCCTAACAGGTCTTTCCACAGGCCATCTTCAGGAATCTGGCCAGGGGAACTCACGGGGTGTACTCATGCCTGATTACAGGCGATGTGCCACCATTTCAATTTATTTGCTTCCAATATTGCTATTAGTTGCTTCACTCTTTGTTGGCAGGTACCAGATGCCAGCATCACTTGTAATTGCTGATATCGTGAATACAGTAATTTCCTTTATATCAGGAACTGCAAGCCCGGTATCCACACAACATACTGTGCTTTTCAGTGTAAGGTTACCAAGAATTCTAGCATCCTTGCTCGTTGGTTCATCACTTTCGCTTGCAGGAGTATCTTTCCAGGGAGTATTCCGAAATCCACTGGTATCACCTTATATTCTTGGCGTGGGAGCCGGCGCAGGTTTTGGTGCATGTGCAGGTATTTTACTCTGGGACAGCCAGCTCGCAATACAACTGCTGTCATTTGCCTGTGGACTGATAGCAATGTTTGGAGCCATCAGTATGGGAAAGGTCAGCAAAGGAACAGGAACTCTTGTATTCGTTCTTTCAGGAATAATCGTAGGTTCGATATTCACAGCCCTTATCTCACTTGCAAAATACGTGGCTGACCCTTATGATGATCTGCCGGAAATTGTGTTCTGGCTCATGGGAAGCCTGTCTTCAATAAGATATAACGATCTGCTCTGGATTATTGCACCAATGCTCCTGGGAACATTGGTGCTTTTCCTCCTGAGATGGAGAATCAATATCCTGTCACTGGGGGATGAAGAAGCACGCTCTCTTGGAGTAAATGTTGACCAGATACGCCTGATAATTATTATCTGTGCCACTCTTATCACATCGGCTGCTGTGAGTATCAGCGGTGTTATCGGATGGGTGGGACTTGTGGTACCACATATTGCAAGGATGATCGTAGGTCCGAATTACAACCGGCTTCTGCCAATGAGCATGGTGATCGGTGCATCCTTCATGCTTCTGGTAGATGACCTTGCAAGAACTGTAACTGCAACAGAAATACCGCTGGGAATAATCACTTCCCTGCTTGGTGCACCGTTATTTGCATACCTTCTGAAAAGGGGGCGTATGGGATGGAATTAGAATTAATCTTAGAAGTAGATTCACTGGCATATTCGTATGGTAAAGGACCGGTCTTTGAGGATGTATCATTTTCAATGAAAGGCGGGGAAGTAATGTGTGTGCTTGGACCCAACGGAGTTGGTAAATCCACACTTATCAAATGCATTGCAGGTATTTTCAAACCTGTTGCAGGTTCTGTCCGTATACAGGGTGAAGATACTCAAACAATGACTTCAGGATCTATTGCAAAGAAAGTCGGATATGTGCCTCAACAGAACGAGACCGTTTTCCCATTCGACGTACTGGATTTTGTGGTAATGGGAAGAACACCTCATCTTTCACTCTTCGGTTCACCTGGAGAAGATGATATGGAAATTGCATGGAAGTCCCTTGAAACAGTCGGTGTTGAGCACCTTTCTGACAGGACATTGAATAGTCTCAGCGGAGGACAACGGCAGATGGTGCTTATTGCCCGTGCTCTTGCACAGGAACCAGCACTTTTATTATTGGATGAACCTACTGCGCATCTTGATTTTGGAAACCAGGTGTTGGTTCTTGAAACCGTAAAGAAACTTTCAGCATCAGGAATGTCGATTGTTATGAACACTCACATGCCTGACCATGCTTTCCTTGTAGGCAGCAATGCAGTTGCTCTGACAGGTGGTAAACTACTTGCCTGCGGACCGGTTCCATCGGTTGTGAACAGTCAGACAATGTCATCTGTTTATGGTATAGATGTCACTGTAAGAGACATATCTGATATTAACAGAAAAGTCTGTGTCCCGTGTGGAAGTGGAAAGTGCTGAACCTTTCCGCTTATAACAGTGGCAGAAATGCATTGTTATTTTGTGAAGTAAATAATTCATAATTTTTTCATTAATATTACAGATTTTGAATTCAGATAAACTATAAATACCATTATGTTTGTTAGAACATAACGCTAAAAATAACAATTGTTGTTATGGATGGACGAACTTACTCGGAGGCTAAAAATGATACAACAATTTGGAAAAACAATAATATTGAGTATAATACTACTTTTTGTTCTTGCAACGGCCTCTCCCTGTCTGGCCACAAATGTGGATATAAGGGGGGCTCCTATAGATACCGGTTCTACGGATTCTGGAAATATTTCCTGGGATTATTCTACTTTTCCCGGAATGTTTTTTGCTGCAAATAAGTACACTCAACTCGTCAAAGGTGCCGGGGAACACCTGTACTATCAAGATGACGGAAGAAATCCTGCAATAGGTTCAGCCAATCCAACAGCAAATGTAATCGATGAAGGTGAACTTATATACACAACAAGTCAGCTTGCTTCAAAATACAGTGTCTATTCTGAAGAGCAGAACGTAACAAAGGTGACAAAATTCTATACAATCTCCATATTTGGAACTTCATACTGTGCAGTTGACAACGATGCTACTACGCTTGCAAAGATATTGATGAAACAGGATAGTTCCGATAAGAAGACACTTAAAAGTGGTGATAAGTGGGAGATGAAGAATGGATATTCTCTTGTGATGAATGCTGTGGACATTGAAGGTTCAAAATGTTATGTTACCCTTTACAAGGGCGATGAAGAGCTTGACACCGGCGTGATTTCAACAGAAGCTACAACAGATGACAGGATATACACTGTTGAACAAGAATGTGCAGATGGTTCGGAACATATATATTTCCTGACATATGTAGATTCCATATTCGCAGGCCAGGAGGATAATTTTGCAGTTCTCAAATATACGTGGCTTGCAGACAAGGACAGTTATACAGAAATAGAAAACGGTGATGAGTTCGGTAATTTTGAAGTCGATGAAGCTACGGAATCCGGACTTGTACTATCCAACAGTAATACTATTACTATGACTGTAAGTGCCGGATCTTCTACAGCAATTACAGGTGACTGGTTCTTTATGTCCTCTGACAAGGAAAAAGGCAGTAACGGAGGATATGTATTCTATCCTGTAAAAAGAGTTGTTATAGAGGATACACCTACAGAAAATGCAGTTACAGAGGAAACAATCGAAGCTTCGGAAGAAGATGATGAGGATACTGTAATAGTAGATATGTCTGAATCAGAGGATGATGTTGATGCTTCAACTAGTAACACGGATCAGCCCTCACCAGATGATTCAGTTCCAGATGATTCTGCTGTAGAGAATTCCATTCCTGGATTTGAGGGTTACATAGCCATTCTTGTAATTTCTATGTTGCTCTTCTTCCGCAGAAATAAATTATAAATTATAAAATAAGAACAAGAACACTCTGTATAAGAGTGTTTTTTCTCTTTCTTACTGCTGGTGTAATGTATGTATCTCATCATTCTGTGAGAAGTAAACACATCAACTGAAATGATGAAGATCAATCAAGAAGATCGATCTCAAATCCTACAACTGGCTGACCAAGGCCGAAATTAACTATAACCTGAGGGAACAGTTCTCCCATGACACCTATTTTTTTGCCATTTACAAGAATGTCAGCCCTTCTGCCTTCCATGAAAGCCGGATCTTCTGATTCCACAACCTCGTATTCCACAAGTCTTTCACGCATAAGAGCATCCACAAGTTCCCTTACTTCTGTGAAATTTGCCTGTGGGCTTATGGAAACAGCTGCAAGGTGCAGGCCGTTCTTACCGTTGATAACAACATCACCAGCTTCAAAAATCTTCTGTGGAAGCTCCCTGTGCTGGTTCATGGAAAGTATCTCAATGAGATTCGGCAGGATAGTTGTCCTGACCATTGTCTGGTCTTCGCTTATCGGATGCATTACATAGGTGACATCATCGGTCTTTTCCCTGCACATCCAGTCAAAGTGAACCCTGTCACTTGTAAGTGTGAACGGCATGACCTGAAGATATCCAAGTCCAGTCATGATCTCACGCATATCAGTGCTTATGTCTGAAAGCATGTGAGACTTGCCTACTGTTGCATTCATCGGAAATACTGCAGGAATCTTGTCAAATCCGTATCCGACTGCGATATCTTCAATGATGTCAGAGTTATCAAGAATATCTGCACGGTAGCGTGGTATCTGAACTTCAATACGTCCGTCCTCAAGTTCTTTTGCACCAAAGCCCATTCTTCCAAGCTGGTTAATTATCTCGTCAGCCGGAAGTTCCATACCAATAAGACCATCGATCTCTGCTCTTTCAAGCACCTTTACTCTTGGGCCCAGGTCTAGAGGAATATCCTCGGTTCCGTCTGCATTGATAACCTTAACATACTCTATTTCTCCGCCACGTTCTGCAAGAGCTGTTGTGACTATGTTGAGTGCAGTGTACACTTCATTGCTAAGTCCTGTGACATCCACCAGAAGATCGGTTGTATCTTCAGTTACCATTGTGAGTGTACCGTTAATTATTGGCGGGAATGAGAGCACATTGTCGTTTGCATCAAGGATAAGTGGATACATGTCAAAACCATCAAGGATATGTGCGAAGCGTGTTCCTTTTGGATGCTTCTCAAGTATTTCCCTCATGGTCATTGGTTCTGTAAAATCAAGAGGAACAAAACTGAAATCCGGGTCTGCTGCAATATACCTGAAAGGAGGCTGAACCTTTGAGAGATCGTGCACACCTATTGAGACTTTTTTACGGTCACGTCCAAGTCCCCAGTGGAGTGATTCCTGAAGGTCCATCAGCGTCTTGATAGCACTTGAACTGAAATTTACACCACGGACGATTGCACAGCCAAAAACCGGACGAACTGAATCTATATTCTCGTCTTTTCTAATCTCAACTGTGTAAGGCTTGACCTCATATTCCCTGAAACCGGGTTCTATATCAAGAAAACCACGCAATGCACGTGCAACGCCCTCTACACTGTAAAGGTCCGGGCGGTCAGGGAAGAATTCGATATCAATTGACTCCTCTTCTATACGCTCGATATCTGCGCCTATCATCGGCACGCGCTCAATAATTGTATCCTTGTCTGTTCCGGTTAATTGTTCAAGGTCATCATATGGTAAGGTTATAATAGGCATAGGGTTTTCCTCAGTTCCTTCCCTGTTTTGTTCTAGCTATAATCTAGCAGAACATATCCACCTTTACATTTAATATTTGTGTTTAAATGCAGCTAAATGTAGACTTCAGGGAGACATGCAGTTAGTTTGGAGAGTTCTTTTTTGTTTTTGCTTTTTGTAGAGGAATCAGAACCCTATGCTTGAAACATATTGAATGCTAATATTGATCCATATTTAATGTTGAATTAAATGCTTAGAAAACACTGAGCATTGTAACGTACTTTCCAGCAAAGATGAAAATCGACCACATAATTGGTTCAAATGCTGCAAAGATATAAGATGTGTATTCTTTTCTGGACTTTACAACCCTGTTAATGTAACTTACAGCGTAATAGAACATTGGAATTACTGCAAGTGTGAAAACCGGCAGAAGACCGATTAAAACACATCCCAGTATGAATACAACTGACACGATGTTAATAAGTCTGAGAATGAAAGGATATTTCTTGTCTCCAAGAATTGCAGGAACTGTCAGAAGGCCATCTTTACGGTCACCTTCCAAATCTCTTACATCAAAGAGAATCTGTATATTCATCATACGAATGAAGACGAACAGTGCAAGCATAATTGCACCGTATGTTATTGGCACTGAATAATAGATGAATGCGAAAATTGCCATGAATGCCCAGACGATAGAAACAAAGACGTTCTTAAATGCCGGGATCTTTTTTGTGAGTTTCTTAAAATGACTTCCATAGAGAAGACCAAGAATAAGGATTGACATTCCAATTATAGTTATAATAACTGATGTGAAGACCATCATTATGGTGAGAAGTACCAGAGAAGTGATAATGACTGTACACTTGCTCTTGTTCTTACATAACAGATACTTTGCACGACTGCTGTTTGTAGTTTCATCAGAGCTTGCACCCTGAGTATAATCGTAAAGGTAGATTGCGTAGAACAGAAGATATGTCACAAAAAGAATATCCCAGCTTACAGGAATCATAAACACAATTGAACAAGCCATTACAACAGAAACTGACCCTAAAGCAAAGAGATGGCCACCAAATACCAGTTCTCTCCAGAGAATACTCATAAGCATTACGATATCATTTCTAAATCCGAATCCGGAACTGACTGCATGTACATTAGAACTCATAAAAGTTGATTACTTTGGACACGCATGTCAATATAATGAATATAATTATAGTTTTATATTAAAATTTATGAACATTCAGTATATACCAATGAACATACCCTTCCTTAATTAGTATCTACGAAAATGCAAGGGATGAAAATAAAAAGTTACGTTCAGTTTTGCAATTAAATTTGTTAGATATTGCAAAAAAAACAGAAACTGTACAGCATTGTAAGACAGGAAATTTACATTCTTACAATACCTTTAATTACCAGTATAGTATAATTATAATAAGTATATAATATAATCAATCATGCTTCTGGCACCTTCAACATTACGAATTAATTAACAATGATTTATAACATCAAATTATCCATCCAGCGGTGAAACAATGGCCGATGACCAATCTAATGTTTCTGAGGAAGAATCTTCCATTCATATTAAAAAAGAAAATACTGAAGAAGTTTCCAGTGATCAGGAAACTGATGATGAAATCCTTAACACTGATATAATGAAGGAAATGTCGGAAATAGAAAAAGACAGAGAGAAATTTGAAAAGGATTTTGCTCAACTGCTCAGTACTACTGAGGAAAACACCGCAGAGGATGAAGAAGAGCAAGAGGCAGATGAAGAAGAAAGTGATGAGAATTTTGGAATTTTGCTCCCAAGATCGCCTAATTTCGGCCCTTCAAAACCATTAATAACTGGAACTGGTGATGAGGAAAAAACTCCGGAACCTCTGCCAGAAGAAGATGAAATAATTGAGAAGGAAGATTCTATAGATACACAAACAGAAGAAATTGAAATCATTGCACCGGAAGAAGAACTAATTTCCCCGGAAAGTCCCGAATCAGAATCGGAGGATAAAACAGAGGATGCACAGGAACAGTCTGATGAAAAGAAAGTGAAGCCTGGATTTGTTGACAAAATAAAAAATATCTTCAAACAAACCGAGATGGAACTCGATCCATATGATCCTGAAATACATGGACCTATTACGGAATTTAAAGGCGAGGAAGGATATGAAGAGATTGAGCGTTACTGGGTAAATGAACCATACGCATTCATCGTTATCTTATTCAATGAAGACCGCAACAGTCATCTTTACTATATTGTAGAACCTGAACTTACTGATTTTGAACATACTTTCCTCCTTGAAATTAAAGACCGGTTAAGAGACGTGCTTCTTGTGGAAGAAATCAACGAGGAAGAAGACGATAAGGAAGCAGTACTTGAGTCTAAAATACGTTCCATAATTAAAGATTACACCATTGAAATAACTCCTCCAATGCTGGAAAAAATATCATATTACATCAAGAGAGACTTTGTCAGGTTCGGAAAGATTGATGCCCTGATGATGGATGACTCCATTGAAGATGTGTCCGGCAATGGCCATGACGTACCAATTTTCCTTTATCACAGGGCGCACCAGAATATCGCTACCAATGTAGTCTATGAAGAAGATGAACTAAACTCTTTTATTATCCAGATGGCCCAGAGAAGTGGTAAACACATTTCGGTTGCAGAACCTATGGTTGATGCGACCATGCCGGATGGTTCCAGGATCCAGATGACTCTGGGTACAAGTGTTACCGCACACGGCAGTACATTTACCATCCGTAAGTTCAGTGATACACCAATAACACCTGTAGACCTTATAAAATGGGGAACTTTCTCCTCAGAATCCATGGCATATCTCTGGCTCTGCATTGAAAACAACAAGAGTTTGATCTATGCAGGTGGTACTGCATCAGGTAAGACCTCTTCACTTAACGCAGTTTCACTCTTTATTCCAGAAAAAGCCAAGGTCATCACACTTGAAGATACAAGAGAACTCAAACTACCTCATCCAAACTGGATCCCAAGTATCACCAGGGATTCGTTCACCGCAGATGAAAGAGGAGCCGTCGATATGTACGACCTGCTAAAGGCAGCTCTGAGGCAAAGACCTGAATTCCTGCTTGTGGGTGAGGTAAGAGGTAAGGAAGCACTCACTCTTTTCCAGGCAATGTCAACAGGACACACTACATTCTCAACAATGCACGCTGACTCTGTTGCATCTGCCATTCACAGACTTGAAAATCCACCTATCAGTGTTCCACGTACAATGATCCAGGCACTGGACATCATGAGCATCCAGTCACAGACGTACACCAAGGGCAAGCGTGTAAGAAGGAACATCAAACTGGTAGAGATTGTTGACATCGATCCGAATACAAGGAACATAAGGACAAACGATATCTTTGTCTGGGATTCTGAGGCAGACGTGTTCGTCCGCACAGGTGAATCGAAAGCCCTTTTTGACATCAAGATGAGACGTGGTTGGGCACAGGGTAAGGTCGATCAGGAATTGTACTATCGCCAGAAGATCCTGGAATACATGGTAGAGAATGGAATCAATGATTTCCAGGAAATTTCGGACATTATCAATGCTTACCAGTCCACACCGGAAAAGGTCCTGAAAAAATTACAACTTGAATGATGCTGGTGTGAAAAGTGGTTGTGATATTGTGACTGAGATTAAAGAAAGTTCTGAAAGGCAGGCAGAAGATCTCCCTGAAGAGATTATCACTGAAATAGAAGAGGACATATCTGCTGAAACCCAGACAACTCAGGAACCGCTAAGTGATGGTAAAAAGGGAAAAAAGAAGAAATCCAAAAAATCAAAGAGCAGTTTTGATTTTGACCATTACGTGAAAAAGATCTTAATTTACGTAGAGATATTTAAAAAAATACCTTATGTACTTATTGGAGATAAGATTAAAGCCAGAAAGGAAAGCTATGAAAACCTTCAAACACAGCTCAACCAGGCACGTATACCCATCTCTCATGAGATGTACATATCAAATGCTATCTTCTATTCCCTTGTTGCGGGAATTGTAGGTGCTCTTATCGGGTTATTCCTCACATACACTGTTGTTGTACTTGTAGGATTACCTGAGCAACTGACAAACCTGACATTCAGTCCGAGATTTGCATGGTTGCTGTCCTTTAAAGAAATATTTGTCGGTTTTTTCATTACTGGCATTTTTATAGTAGGAATGGGCGGAGTCGTCTATGGCCTGTTCATGCTTTTACCCGGATTCCAGGCAAGTGAAAGAAAAGCCAAGATAGACATGCAGCTTCCTTATGCTGTTACGTTTATGTACGCCCTCAGTAAAGGCGGAATGAATATTATCGATGTTTTCAGAGCTATTGCAAGGTCAGAGGATACATACGGAGAAGTATCCAAGGAGATAGATGCCATTGTAAGGGATATGGACTATTTCGGACATGACCTGAGAACTGCACTTTCAAATGCTTCGGATACAACACCTTCTGACAGGTTCCAGGATCTTATGTATAACCTTCTTACTGTTATTGACAGTGGAGGTAATATTCCAAACTATTTCCGTGACAAATCAGAACAATATCTTATAAAGGCGGAAGTTGACCAGAAAGGATTCCTTGAAACACTGGGACTGCTGGCAGAATCATACGTTACTGCCTTTGTAGCTGGTCCGCTGTTTATTATCATCATGGGTGTCATGATGGCCGTTATGGGTTCAGGAACCACCACCATGGTATATGCTATTATTTACGCTGTACTGCCTATTGGTTCTGTAATGTTTGTTGTGATGATCAGTATTATCACACCTACCGAACTTGGAGAACCTAAACTGCTGCCTACCACTGAAACTCTTGACCACGGAATACCTGATGTTCCGGCAAACCTTAAACAGGTTTATGATGAAGAGGGTGAACTTGTAGATGAAACTGATGAAAAAGTCCGCAACAGAGGCTATTTCACAGATTTCATTAAGTCTAAAAAATCTCTTGCTTTAAAGAGTATTGCATTAAACCCTCTAAAACCAATGTTAAAAGAGCCACTTACAACACTTGTTATTACAATTCCATTGGCTTTGTTCGTTGTTTTTATGCCAATGCTAATGAACATGAACAGGATAAGAAATCCTGCATTCTTTGTGGATTTTATCGATGACAAGATTGTACTGGCACTGTTTATAATCATTATTCCACTTTCCATATTCCATGAAATAAAATCCAGAAGAAAGAGAAAACTTGAGAACAGCTTCCCGGATTTTATGAAGAAACTTGCCAGTACTAATGAAACCGGTATGACACTCAGAGACTCAATCAGACTTATGGCGAAGTCAGATACTGATACACTGAGCAAGGAAATAAGGAAAATATGGCATGACATCTTCTGGGGACTTGAAATAAATGACGCACTGATACGATTTGCAAATCGTCTGAGAACCCAGGTTGTAACCAGGTCACTCTCACTTATCACAAAGGCAAACGAGTCAAGCGGAGATATCGGCGAGGTTCTGCTGGTAGCTGCGAGGGATGCAGCGTCAGAGCAGGGTATGAAAAGAGAACGTGCAATGAGTATGATGATCTACATTGTCATCATCTACATATCGTTCTTCGTCTTTGTCGGCGTTATATTTGTCATTTCAACAACATTCCTTACCGAGATGGCAGAAGCAGGACAGCAAATGGCAGAATCGGGCTCATCAAGCGGAGGATTCCTCGGAAGCTTTGACCTTGAAGCATATACACGCCTTTTCAAGCATGCATCCATTATCCAGGGAATGAGTTCAGGACTCATGGCAGGTGCCATGGGAGAAGGAAATGTTATGTCCGGCCTGAAACACTCTGTTATCATGGTGGCAATAGGATATGCGATATTCACTCTCTTTGTCTGAACAGGCAATTTTACAAAATAAATGCCAGGTAAAATATCAGGAACTTAAAACAGAAACTAACAGCAGAAACTAAACTGCCCTGGCAAATACTTTTTTAAAATCAGAATCCTTTGTACTGTTAGCAGAGAGGATTTGTTCATGAAAATAGCCGGATTAGACGAAGCTGGAAAAGGGCCGGTAATAGGACCAATGTGTATCGGCGGTGTTATGCTTGACGATGCAAAGGAAAGTACACTAAGGAATCTTGGAGTTGCCGATTCAAAAAAAATCAGTCCTAAGAAAAGAGTACAGCTTGCAGGCCAGATAGAAAAATATTCTGAGAAGGTTTTTGTTCTGGAAGTATCCGCTGAGCAAATAGATGAGCTCAGGACTCTTATGAGCATGAACGATATTATGGTGGTTGCATTCTCAAAAGTGCTTGAACAGCTTCATCCAGAAACAGCCTATGCCGATGCTGCCGATGTTAACGAAGAAAGGTTTGGCTTCAGACTTCTGGAAGAATACCGTAAGAACAATCCTGAAAAAGCTGATAATCTTACAATAATTTCTAAGCACAAAGCGGATGCAAGTTATCCGATAGTTTCTGCTGCATCTATCGTTGCCAAGGTACGCAGAGACCAGCTTATAGAAGATTTAAAAGCTGAACATGGAGTGGATTTTGGAAGCGGCTATCCATCTGATCCTAAAACTAAGAAGTTCCTAGCCGAATGGTATGGAGAGAATGGAGAATTACCTGATTTTGTGAGACATTCCTGGAAGACGGTGGAGAATGTTATTAAGAATGCTGAAGCTGAAAATCAGCAGGAATAATCAAGAGTGGTTCACAAAAACAACCTTTAATCTAAAAACAAAATAACCATACGCCGAAGGCGGCACATTACGATGCTTCTATACAGAAGATTGTGCCAAAGATTTATGATTTTATACAAATGCCTTACAGACTTTTTGGTAAATAGGAAGTTCAGAGTAGCAAACAAAGTACTTTGTTTCATCTTATGGTAAAGTGCCGGCTTCGCCTGAGTCTTCGTGTTCGCTTTAGTTATTCGTGACCCGGAATAAAGAGTTAAAAATGAAAAATAAATCAAAGTTAATTGAAAAAAAGAGTAGAATCAATTTTTGGAAATAAATTCCATCATTGATTCGAATATCTTTATACCGTCTTTTGAGCCGAGTATTTCCTCTGAAGCTCTCTCAGGGTGTGGCATCATACCGAGTACATTCTTCTTTGCACTTACAATACCTGCAATGTTTTCCTGTGAGCCGTTAGGATTTGCCTCGTCTGTTACTTTGCCTTCCTTGTCCACGTATCTGAATACAACCTGATCGTTGTTTTCAAGTTTTGAAAGGGTTTCTTCATCTGCGTAGAAATTACCTTCCATGTGAGCGATAGGAATGCTGACTACCTCACCTTTCTTGAATTTTGAAGTGAAAGGAGTGTCAGTTGTCTCAACTCTCAGAAGTGTAGATTCACATTTGAATTTTGGATAGTTGTTAGTTGTAAGAGCTCCGTCAAGAAGACCTGATTCGGTCAGTACCTGGAAACCGTTGCATATACCTATTACAGGTTTGCCTGCTTCTGCAAGTTTCTTGATTGAAGCCATGATAGGAGTACGTGCTGCAATGGCACCGGCTCTGAGGTAATCTCCGTATGAGAATCCTCCGGGAACAACTATACCGTCAAAACGAGAAAGGTCTTCTTCCTTGTACCATACGAGTTCAGCGTCTGCTCCGATTACATCTTTAAGGACATGCAACACGTCAAGGTCACAATTGCTGCCACCAAACTGTACAATACCTATACTCATTGCAGTTCCCTCAGGGAGATTTCATAATTATGGATGATCGGGTTTGCGATGAGCTTCTGGCACATCTGCTCGACTGTCTCTCTGGCATCATGGATGTTCTCTGCCTGAAGATCAATTGTGTATTTCTTAGCTGTTTTCACACTCTCGGTTTCATATCCAAGGTGTTCAAGTGCCCTTTTGATGGTTGTGCCTTCAGGGTCAAGCATACCGCTTTTAAGTTCAATGGTTACATCTGCCTGATATTGCATTTGGAATCCTCATTTGATGATGTATATTGATAATAATATAACAGTTAACTAGGCAATTAATAATAACGCCTTATATTATAAGCTTTGCATTGGAAGACATCATTCCCAGTTCCTGAATACAAAAATAAAAACAACAATAATAAACAATAATAAAATCATCACAAAAAAATCATGAAAGCTCTTTTTTTGCATAGAGCAAACGCTGCACCATTGTTATGTGTGTAAGAATAACTATCAGGACAATGGATTCGACAAGATATCCACTAAGTGAACCTAATACAAGGATAATCATGCGTTCAGGTCTTTCGGCTATACCGATATTCATTGAACTTACACCTGCGCTTTCTGCTCTGGAACGCACGTAACTCACCATGTATGATCCAATGACGGCAAAAATAACCCAGAACCACATTGGCACTGAGAACAAGCTGGGTTGGACGATAGTGCCGGTAACGGAACCATAAATGATTCCTGCAAATACAATTGCATCTGCATACCTGTCACAAACGGAATCCAGAACCGCTCCGAATACTGACATACGATTCTTTGCCCTGGCAACGGCACCGTCTATCATGTCAAAGAAACCGCTGAAGAGTATTAGTAAAGCTCCTGCTATCATGTTGCCTGTGGCAAAAACAACAGCCGCCCAGATGCTTATAAGAAGACCAATGATGGTGAGAGAGTTTGGAGATAGCGGTATCCATTTCACTAGCGGTAATATCGATGACCTGATAGTATCTTTGAGTTCACTGAACATTATATGCCTCTGTCCTGCAACTGTTGTAACTATTTACAATCTCATTCTATTTTATCTGTTGCATTTTATGTAACTAATGCCAACATTCCAAATATGGCATATCATAATAATGATGCTCATTAGACAGAATAGTAGAGAAAACGTTAAATATCAAATTGAGAAAGCATCAATTGCAGTTAGTAATTTCGCAGGATAGGAAATATCAATTTGTGAAAATACCTGGGGTTTTGTACCCGTTCTGCTAAAAACAAAACGAGGAAAATAAATGAAGACCGAACGCAAGATTCTGGTATGCGAGAACGGAAAGCTGGTACTTAGGAATATATCACTTGCCTACACGGACTCTAATGGAGAAACAGCATATCTGTTCGAGCCTGAAAAGAAGGCAGAAAACCAGACAGAGAGCTATTACGACCGTATAGAAAACAATTTCCTGCTCATAGGTCTTCTCAGGAAAGTTGACATGTCAAAGCTCAGCAACGAAGAGGTTCAGGATCTAATGCTCAGAAAGCATGAAAAAGAAGAAACCTTCCTCAGGGCCGGAAGAGCCAACGGATACAACCTTGGACTTGACATGAACCCTGATGATATTCTGAGATTCTATATCTCACTTTCACCCGAAGAACGTGTTGCTCTGGAATGTAAGCCCTGAGCACATCTAAATAATGAAAAAAATTTAGGCATGCTATTCATGTAGAATTAGTTCCAATTGGCCTATTTCATTATCAGAAAGTGGTGTTTTATACAAGTTATTTACTAACCACAACCCACTTTCCCTAATCTTTTTCTTTGGTGAATTTTTTCCAAACCAAGTTTCAGTAGATTTGCATTCGGTGCAAAGAGAAATTGTAGATATTAATTTGGATTCAAGTTCTATCCTTTTATCCTTGTCACTCACTTCGAATACAACAAAGGAAAAATTATCCTGAATATACTTACTAACTCTTTTTTCAGTTTTCTCCTGCTTGTTAAAATCAATAATATTGAAATACTTCTCTTTGTTTTCTCTCGTTGTAAGATCTAATTCCCATTGATCAATAAACGTATCATTGTCCATATTCAAGAAAGTTCGACCTATATTCTTGCGGAAAATACTTCGGTCTTTATTCTCATTTATGAAATGTTGCTTAAGCCTTGATCTCAATTGATTTTTGCCAGTATGCGTACCCACACGTACTATTCTATCAGTACCATGTCCATATTCCGCCTTTTCAAACAATATGTAAATACCATTCTCTGGAATATTGTTTTCATCAAATGGAAAATACATTCTTTCAAGTTCACTAAACAACTGATGCAACTTTTTACACTTCTCATTTATCGTTGACATAATTTCTTGAGATGTTGTAGTTGTTCGCCTATTCTCATTCCTTCTAGTGGAATTTCGTAGTTTGATATATGCGGCAAAAGATTTTTTCTGTATGAAGCGCCTGCCAGAAACAGAAAATTATCATTTTTAATGTCTGTAGAATCTTTCAATTGAGAGAGGACTTTATTTGACCACTTTCTAATTTCCCCAGCTTTCATGTTGTTCAGAGTTTGATTATAAGGTTCAATTTCTTCTTCGAGATTCAATAAACCATGTTTAGCAGATAAGATAAATATTCTGTCTGCACCTAGAGACTTGGCATACTGCAGATTATATTTAAAAAGAGTACTGATATATAGATCTTCAGCTTTGGATTTATGATCTAGTTTCTTACTAACACATGATATGAGTATATTTTTTGCCATTTCAACACTCAGCAAAGATAACAATTTTATGTCTTAATGAATCTAGCTTTAAATTCTTTTAATTTAGAGCTTTTTATATGTTTGGTTAGTTAACTTTGATAAACTTTTTGTGTCCTATTTTTATCTTTATTTATAATTCAAACCACTGTACTCAAAGCATTTATCAGACTTCAACGCTTCTTTGAACTAAAAACAGGTCACCGATCAGAATATGTGCTCAATTACAGGCTTTTTTAATAATGATAATTCACTGGAACATGCTCTGAGTTCCCTTGAAATTACAAAGAACAGAGGACTTGACGGAATTGGAATCTGCACCAATGAAAACGTTTTCCGTGCAGAGGATGTCGATTCACTTAGTATAGATAGTGAAATCCCTGAGAGAAACGTAATGGGACACAGACTGCACTCCATGGTTAACTTTGTTCTGCAGCCTCTTGTTTATAAGGGAAAAATAGCTGCCAACTGTGAGATATACAACTGGAAAGAGCTCGCAGAGAAATATGATATCAAAGCCAAAAATGACACTGACCTGCTGATCCAGCTTATCGAGAAGAAAGCCGAAAACCGTGAAACCGAAATGATGCAGCTCATAGACGATGTGCTCCGTGAGGTAATTGGTGTCTATGCAATCGCCTACTGGCTGGATGATACAGTTTACATTGCAAGGGACATTGTTGGCCTTAAGCCACTCTGGTACAGTAATTCTGATGGCTTTGCATTTTGCTCTGAGAAAAAAGCACTTGCAAGAAATGGATTTGCCGATATCAAGGAACTAAATCCAAGAGAGATACTGGCTTACAACATCAAAACCGGAAGCCTTGAAAAATTCAACAGGGAATTCTTCTCTATTATACCTGAGCACGAAGGCAGCATGGCAGAACTTGAAAAAGTAATGCTTGAGAAACTGAAAGATTCAATATCCATACGGATGCCTGAAGAGAAATTCGGAATCCTGTTCTCAGGAGGACTTGACTCCACAATAATCGCCTGTCTGTGCAAACTTATGGGTAAAAATCCGGGAATTGATTTTACATGCTACACTGCAGGTCTTGCAGGAGTACAGCTTCCACCGGATGTAGAATACGCAAAGAAGATGGCTTATGAACTGGGACTTGACCTGAAAATCAAAATTATTGATCTTGATGAAGTTGAGGAATATCTCAAAGATGTTGTCCCTCTTGTTGAAGATAGTAACGTCCCAAAAGTTGGCGTTGCTCTCACAATGTATGCAGCATGTGTAGCTGCAAGGGAAGATGGCATCCGTGTAATGTTCTCTGGTTCAGGAGCCGATGAGATATTCGCAGGTTATGACCGCCATAAGCGTTCTACGGACATAAGCAGGGACTGCTATGCTGATGTGCTGAAAATCTACGAAAAAAACACCTATCGGGATGATGTCGTTTCAATGAACAACAATATCGAGCTGCGTGTTCCTTATCTTGACAAAAGGTTTGTGGACTATTGCCTGAAAATCCCACCTGAATATAAAATAAATGAAGAGCAGAATAAACTCATACTGCGCATGCTTGCTGAGGAGATTGGTATTCCTGCCGAAGTCAACCAGCGCAGGAAACAGGCAGCTCAGTATGGAAGTCGCTTTGACAAGGCCATCGGGAAACTTGCAAAGAAAGCAGGATGCAAAACAAAGACTGAATACCTGAAGCAGTTCTACGGACAGCCAAACCTCAAACTTGGTGTGCTTTTCAGCTCAGGTAAGGACAGCAACTATGCTATGCATGTGATGCAACAGCAAAACTACTCAATTGAGTGCCTTATTACAATCAAGAGCCAGAACCTTGATTCATACATGTTCCACACTCCTAATATTGACCTTGCACGCCTTCAGGCAGAAGCAATGGAACTCCCACTCATCGAAGAACTCACAAAGGGAGAAAAAGAGAAAGAACTCGATGACATGAAAAATGCCATCATTCGTGCAAAGGATGAGTACGGTATTGAAGGAGTTATCACAGGAGCTCTTTATTCAAATTACCAGCGTGAGAGGATCGAGAAGGTTTGCGATGAACTAGGACTCAAAGCTTTTTCACCACTGTGGCACATTGATCAGGAAAAAGAGATGTACCAACTCCTTGACCTTGGATTCGAATTCATATTCAGCAGCGTAGCTGCGTATGGCCTTAACAAAAGCTGGGTCGGGCGTATAATCAGTGAAAAAGACATCGAGAAACTTGTCAGGCTCAACGAGAAGATAGGACTCAATGTTGCCGGTGAAGGCGGCGAATTTGAGAGTTTTGTAACTGACGGACCGATGTATCACAAAAAAATAGAGATTCGTGAAATGGAAGTCATCGAGAGGGATGAGTACACTGCAAAGGTGGTTATCACCAATGCAGTGCTTGTGGATAAAGAGTGATGTAGTTAATATCACTATTTTATCTTTTGTTTTTTAGAATCATATAGATTTACCAGACTATCAGTCTAATTTGCAATTCATTGTTATGAATTTAATAAAATAACAAAGCATAAGCACAATATTAAAAGAAATAAGGTGAATCCCGATGTTGTTTTCGAAGGAATATCCTCAATTCCTGTTTCATTTGTTGTATTCTCATCTCCACCTAACAAATTAGTATTGTTGGTTTGATTGATCTCTTCTTCTACCATCATTCCAGAATTAGCAGGGTTTAATTCAATACTATCATCTATTGCATCATCATTTTTTGTAATACTCCACCTAAAAACAATAGGAACATTAGATACACTTTGATTTATCCAATTAGTATTAACCATCATATACAAATCATTGATAACATCATCATCAACTCTTTCTTTTTGATCACTATCTATATCTATGACAATATATCCATAGATATGATATCCATAACCAAGAAGAATACCTCCATTTTCTCTCATCTGAAGATGGAGTTCATTTGATGAGTGATCTATACATCTATCAAGTTGCTGTAACCATTCTTCTTTTTTCTCATCTTGTTTAATCTCAGGAATTTCTCCCATAACAGCAATAACAGAGGAATCATTCTCCAGATCATGCAAAATATATTGACCATAATCAGGAATTTGAAGTTGTTCAGGAGGATTATCTGAAGTAGAATTCATAGTATATCCACTGCTAAAACCAGATAACTGTACTAATAAAAATAGAACCATGGCCAAAACAATAGTTTTTCTTTTTTTCATATCACATACACCATATATTTTAATTTAAAATGACTTTTTTTAGATAAATAGAACTACATCAAATATAAACATATAGAGTTAATAAATTACGTTAGTATGTTTATGGAACTGTATTCATGAAACTCAGTAAAGAAACAGTTAAAAAAGAAAATAAACAAAATAACTAACATTATCATTTTTTATAATCGAATAACAGAAGAAAAATTTAAGATTAAGGTAAAAACTGTGTTGATAAAGAGTGATGTAAACTCACATCTCCCTATTATCAATAACTCTCTTACTCTTCTTTTCACTACGTGGCAATGCTCCGATAGGAACGCACTCCACATCAACGCTTACACCGATGAAATCATGGAAAGCCTTGTTCATCTGTTTTGATCTTTGTTTATTGACCTCAGGATCATCAGCATTCTCTATCTCAACCCTGAAGAGCATACTGTCCCTTCCACCTTCTCTTTCAAGGATAATCTGGTATTCACTGCTCACACCTTCCACCCTCATGATTACATCCTCTATCTGTCCGGGGTAAACATTCACAGCCTTGATCTTGATGCGGTCATCAGTACGACCAAGAAGGCGGTCAATACGCGGGAAAGGACATCCGCATTTACATGGTTCCGGATAGATACGAGTCAGATCTCTTGTCCTGTAACGTATGAGCGGTGCACCTTCCTTTGTAAGCGTGGTGATAACCAGCTCACCAAGAGTTCCATCCGGCAGAGTTTCCCCGGTTACAGGGTCTATGATCTCAAAGAGCAGATGGTCAGACCAATAATGAAGACCATCATGTAGTGAACAGTCAAGAGCAATTCCGGGACCGTATATCTCGGTGAGGCCGAAGATGTCATATGTATCAATTCCCAGTTCATTCTCAATACGGGCCCTCATCTTAGGACTCCAGCGTTCTGAACCTATAATGCCTGTAGTCAGGTGAATCTTATCTTTCAGCCCTCTTTTTGTAATCTCTTCAGCAAGTAGGAGAGCATAGGATGAAGTGCTTGCAAGAGCTGTGGATTTGAGGTCCTGCATCATCTGGAGTTGCTTTTCAGTATTTCCCGGACCCATAGGAACAGCCATTGCACCCAGAAGTTCCGTACCAGCCTGGAATCCGATTCCAGCAGTCCATAAACCATAACCTGGAGTTATCTGTATCCTGTCTTTATTTGTAAGCCCTGCCATCTTATAGCAGCGCATCATCATGTCAGCCCAGACTTCTACATCCCCTTTTGTGTAAGGAATAATTACCGGGCTTCCGGTTGTCCCTGAAGATGAATGTATCCTCACGACTTCCTCATCTGGAACAGCTTGTAATCCCAATGGATAGGCATCCCTGAGTTCTTCTTTTGTGGTGAAAGGAAGCTTGCTGATATCTTCAAGAGAGTTAATCTCGCTAATATCAACACCGGCTTCTGCAAACTTTTTCTTGTAAAATGGACTGCCTTCGGTTACTCTTTTCAGAAGGTCCATGAGACTGGCAGTTCTTGTTTCCACGGATGTATCATAGTCACAGAGATTGCGGTAATCAGCATCATCGTTCTCTTTATCTGCAAGCTTCTTGCTGTTGTTATCGTGACAGTTACACATTCAACTCACCCTGTGGTTATTTATCCTCGTTTATTTCCCTGCCAGCCTTCTTTGAAACACTTTCAATGGCTCTGTCAAAAACCCTGCGGTTAACTTCCCTGTACTTTTCAGGAATCATCTTCTCAAGTACACCCCACAGATATTCATCAGAGAACGGCAAAAGACCAGCACCTGCAGATGCTGCTATCATGGCAACGTTAGCTGCCTTGTATGTTCCTGCATCCTTTGCAAGTCCAGTGAAATCAGCAGTAATTGTTTGTGGACAACTTTTTTTCAGGAACTCCAGTATTTTCTCCGGGTCATATTCATCGCAACCCTGTGTTGAAGGCATTATAGCATGCTCATTGACAACCATATTACCATCTTTGCCGAGGAAAATAATGTTCCTTGCAGCCTCTGCAGGTTCAAGACCAATAAGCAAGTCTGCTTTTCCCTGTGGTATCAGTGAACCAGAAACATCCTCGCCAATTCTTACATGGCTGGTAACAGAACCTTCTCTCTGTGCCATTCCTATGGTCTCAGCAGTAGCAACATGGAAACCTGCATCCATGGCAGCGGTAGCAAGCAAACGGGAAGCCAATACAACACCCTGGCCACCAACACCTGCTATAAGAATATCGAATTTCATTTTCAGGCCTCCTTCAGTACAATTGCACCAGCCGGACAAATCTGTGCACACAGACCACAGCCACTGCATGTATCCTGTATTACCGGTATGCCTGAGGATATTGAGAATATTGCAGGACAACCAAGCTGGTTTATGCACAACTTACAGTTGGTACATTTTTCCTCATCAACAACATATTGTCCTGTTGGCTTGCATATTGCAACGCATTTACCTTTGAACACCACAGCAGACGGACCTTCGAATTCCATCGCCTCGGCGGCTATATCCATACACTTATCGAGGTCATCAGTTTCAATTGTTTTGACCATCCCTACACCGCAGCTTTTGAGAACTTCTGCAATATCAATCATCTTTGCAGGTGAGCCCATGGCCGTTAAACCTATACCGGGATGGGGCTGGTGTCCTGTCATTGCAGTTGTTCGATTATCAAGAACTGCAATTGTAATATCAGCATTGTTATAGACAGCACTTACAACAGCAGCGATACCGGAGTGGAAGAATGTGGAATCACCTATGAATGCAACCTGTTTTGCTTTCTCACCCTGCATGAATTCAGGAGTATGGGAAAGACCTGCTGCCACACTTATACCTGCACCCATACAGAGGCAGGTGTCCACCATATTAAGAGGACGTGCATTTCCAAGTGTGTAACATCCGATGTCACCGGAAAATACTGAATCAATACCCGCCTGTTTTTTCAGTTTAGCAGCGGTTTTCTTAAAAGCGTAAAATACTGTGCGGTGCATGCAACCTGCACATAATGTGGGAGCACGGATAGGAAGAGCTGGAATATCCTCTGGTTTTACAGCTGCTACAGAATGAGAAAGCCTGATGCTCGCAGCAGCACTTTCAGCATCTTCAGAACCTATATTTTCAAGTGCACGATTAATGCTGTCTGTAACAACATCAACATCATACTCGCCGCTTACAGGGAAAGAGCCGTTCTTCTTTCCGTGGATATTGATATTAAGATGATATTTTCCTGCTATCTGCAGAAACTGTTCTTCCATATAAGGGTCAAGTTCCTCAACAACTATCAGGTCGTTTAAACCTTTCATGAATTTCAGGGCTGCTTTTTCAGGAAAAGGATAAGCTGTACCTGATTTAAAAAAGGAGAAAACATCAGAATGCTCTTTTATTGCTTCCTTTGCATAAAGAGCGGAAACACCAAAAGCTGCAATTCCTATCCTGCTGCTTCCTTTTGTGATCGAGTTGAATGTATTATCGTTAAAGTACTCTGAAAAGTGGTCAGACATTTTTACCTGAAGTTCTTCCAGAAGAGGATGACGCTGGGCTGTCAGCTTCGGGAATATTGTCCATCTGGTGTCCTTCACAAAACCTTCAATGTCCCTTGCTGTTGGCTCGATATCCTCGATGAGAACATCTTCACAGCCGTGGGAAACTCTTGTTGTAGTTCTTAAAATTACCGGAGTTTCAAGCTCATGTGAAAGCTTAAAGGCCAGTTTTGTCATGTCATAGGCTTCCTGTGGGGTTGATGGATCAAGAACAGGAATGTTGGAAAAGTGACCGAATGCTCTTGTGTCCTGCTCTGTCTGGGATGAATGTGGTCCCGGGTCATCGGAAACAAGAATTACAAGTGAACCTTTGATGCCTATGTAGGAAAGACTCATGAGAGGGTCGGAAGCTACATTCAGACCGACCTGTTTCATTGTTACAATAGTGTTGGCACCGGAATATGCAGCACCGACTGCAGTTTCAAGCGCTACTTTCTCATTGGTTGCCCACTCGGCATAAATGCCGTACTTTTTTGCATGTGAAATAATTGTTTCCATGACCTCACTGGATGGTGTGCCAGGATAACCGCTTGCAATCTGGAGGCCAGCTTTCATGGCTCCAAAAGCAATGGCTTCGTTGCCCATTAGTATACGTTTACCGGTCAATGTCATTCCTCTCGAATGAAGATAATTAGAAGATTAGAAAATGAATTTACGGATATTCATATAGGAATATGAATTGCATAAATCAATTAATGTTGACCTATGCACTTATTTGATGAAATATAAATGTTTTGACGGTGGGTTTTTGGAGTTTAGAGAACTAATCAAAAAATCAAAAAAGATTAAGAATGCCACCATGAACAGATGGCATTTAGCTTAATTTAACTTTTAAAGTGGTCCGAGCATATTACAACAGATACACCTGATTTTGTAACAATCTTACACAGGTTCTCTATCATTTCAGAATACTGCCCTACATCAACTGGTTTTCCCTTACAGAGAGTTTCCTTCAGTAGATCGTCATCCACATAGATGCAATGTGTACCATGCATGGAAAGACGGTCATACTTAGCCTTTGCCTCTTCTTTTTTATCAGCAGGATATGAAATTACCCTTGCCTTTACAGACTTGCATCCTTTATCAGGTGATACCTGCTTGTATTTTGTTACCATACCCGCTGCAGCAGTTTGATTCGTATGCGGGTCAATTACTATGAACGAACCCGTAGCCCTGTTCTCTGAATAGATATCTGCAAACACCGGACTCTTCAATTCAACCTTAACCTTACCGATGCTGTTAAGTCCCAGGGATTGCGATGACTTCATACTGATATCATCCGGGTCGAACTCGTGGATAACTTCTTCGAAATTGCCTTTTACCATGCTGGTTGTATGCTTGATAAGATAGTCCTTACCAATCTCCATGGGAGTGTTATCCATCCAGACAATATTTGCCTCAAAACTGCCTGCAATGGCTGGTAGGTCGTCCACTTTTGCGATCATATCACTGCGGCTTATATCGATGTCATCTTCTAGACAAAGAGTCACTGCCATAGGAGAGAAGGCATAATCGAGGTCTCCATCATACGTGACAATCCTTGAAACCGTACTTGTCTTACCGGATGGAAGAACCCTTATTTTATCGCCCTTGTGAACCACACCTGAAGCTATTGTACCGCAATATCCTCTGAAATCATCGCCTCCTCCCCAGTTCACATACTGGACAGGGAACCTGAAATCGTTCAGGTTACGTCCACAGGAGACATTCACATTCTCCAGATAATCAAGCAATGTGGAACCCTTATACCAGGGCATATTCTCGCTTCGTTCAATGACATTATCGCCCTCAAGCGCGCTTATTGGAATATAATAAACAGATTCATCAGATAATTTATCGGCAAATGCATTGAATTCATTCACAATATTCTCAAACACTTCTTCCGAATAGTCTACCAGATCCATCTTGTTGACAGCAATTACAAAATTACGGATACCCAGCAGGGATGAGATAAATGAGTGCCTTTTAGTCTGTGTAACAACTCCGTTCCTTGCATCAATGAGAATCAGGGCAAGGGATGCATTGGATGCACCTGTAGCCATGTTCCTTGTATACTGCTCATGACCCGGAGTGTCAGCTATAATGAAACGTCTCTTTGGAGTGGAAAAGAACCTGTAAGCAACATCTATAGTAATTCCCTGCTCTCTTTCCGACTTCAGACCATCGGTGACCAGTGAATAATCTATTTCCTGATTCCTGTGGGTTCTTGAGAAAGTCTTAATAGTGTGTAACTGGTCCTCGAATATTGATTTTGAATCATGTAATAATCTGCCAATGAGAGTGGATTTACCATCATCGACACTACCTGCAGTAGCAAAGCGCAGAAGATCGATGTTCTGACTCTGCTCGATGAGAGATTCGGAACTCAAAAGTATCCCTCCCTCTTCTTTTGCTCCATGGAGCTATCCTGATCGTGATCAATCACCCTTGTAATACGTTCGGAGTGACGTGCAACCATCATCTCCTCAATGATCCTCTCCAGAGTGTCAGCCTCTGATCTCACTGCGCCTGTACAATAATGGCATCCAAGCGTCCTGAAGCGACACATAACATCCCTGACCTCGTCCTCATACTCGTCCGTATAAACTGGAATCAACTGACCGTTCTTTTCGATAACAGGTCTTTCCTTCGCAAAATAGAGGGGAACAATATCGATCTTCTCATGATAAATATAGGTCCAGATATCAAGCTCTGTCCAGTTAGAAAGTGGGAACACCCTTATGGATTCTCCCTGGTCTATCTTTGAATTGAAGAGATTCCAGAGTTCAGGCTTCTGGTTTTTCGGATTCCACTGACCATGTTTGTCACGGAAAGAATATATCCTCTCCTTTGCCCTTGATTTCTCCTCATCCCTTCTTGCACCTCCGAATGCAGCATCATAGCCGCCTTCTTTTAATGCATCAAGAAGAGCTTTTGTCTTAAGCTCGGCACAACACTTAACAGTTCCAACTGATAGGGGATTCACTCCTCTTTCAAGGGCTTCCTCGTTCCTGTGAACTCTCAGTTCAAGACCATTTTTCCTTGTATATTCGTCCCTGAACTCATACATTTCAGGAAACTTGTATCCGGTATCGATATGCAACAACGGAAAAGGTACCTTTTTCGGGTAAAAAGCTTTGATGGCAAGATGGGTCATTACCGATGAATCCTTTCCCACGGAATACAGCATCACAGGGTTATCGAATTCCGCAGCTACTTCCCTGATGATACCAATACTTTCAGCTTCAAGTGTTTTCAGATTTGAAAGATGGTATGATTCTTCCGTAGTTATCATTCAGACCCTCTGTTAATTTGTAAAAATAATTTTATATGTAATTTCAGTGACATTTTTAATTTTCCCTGGAATCTTCCTTTAATATGATATTCCGGTCTTCTGTCTTCTTTCAGTTTTGAGGCTTTATGTTTCCTGAATGCAGACCACATTCTTTCTTTGTAGCCTCTTCCCACCACCAGCGTCCTTCACGCTCATGCTGTCCCGGCAGGACAGGTCTTGTACATGGTTCACAGCCGATACTGACATAACCTTTCTCATGAAGCTCATTATAAGGGACATTGTTCTCTCTGATATAGTCCCATACCTGTTTTGAGCTCCAGTTTGCCAGAGGATTGAACTTTATGAGATTGCCATCCCCAAACGCAGGATCTAACTCTACCACAGGAATAGTTGAACGTGTGTTAGGACTCTGATCCTTACGCTGGCCTGTAATCCATGCAGCCCTTGTGCTTAGTGAACGCCTGAGAGGATCCACCTTTCTGACAGAACAACACTCAGCATGTCCGTCTTTGTAGAATGAGAACATACCTTTTTTCAGGACAAGTTCCTCGGTCTTCTCCCGATTAGCGAAGAAAATCTCAAGCTGGAGGTTATAGTGTTCTCTTACAACATCGAAAAATCGATACGTTTCTGGATGCAGACGACCTGTATCCAGGGAGAAGACACTCACATCAGGCATTATCTTTGTGGCCATGTCGATGAGCACAACATCCTCGGCGCCACTGAATGCAATGGTAATATCCTTGCCAAACATGTTTAGGGCATAATCGAGTATCTCCTGCGGAGAACTGTCTTTATACTCATCAGCCAGCTTCTCTAGTTCTGTTTTTTCGGGCATAGTTAAATTCCATATAATGTTGGATTAAAATATAAGATCATAAACAGATACTGTATATACATCTAAAAATGAACTACATCATAGATATATGCTACCGCCCATCTTAATTGCATTTAATTCTGCATAAAGTAATCAAAAGCTTTTTAAATATTAATGTTTTTTATTGCACATTATAGTACATATAAGTTCATTGAAGGAGGAGAATAATACTTGGTGTTGATACACAACATTTTAACTGAAGTTTACTTCAAACCCCGTTATCTGGATGAACGGAGGAAAAACTAATGCCATTGCCTTATCTGTATTTAATCGCAGCAGTTATTGTTATGCTTGGAATAACTTTCTTTTTCGTACTGAGGCAGGACCATGATTAACCATATACTTCTTGTTCTGTATGTTATCGGAATTCTGCTGTTGTCAATTAAACTCAAACAGGGAACATTTTCAGGATTCGTGATATCTGACCGTAATATCACACACCCTGCTGTTATCGGTATAGCATACATGGCAGCATATTTCAGTGCAGCCTCATTCCTTGGAGGCGGCGGATACGGACTTGTTGCCGGACTTCCCTGGGTAATCTGGGCAGTATTTTTCCACGTTGCATTTGCATGCATTGCCTTCCTTGTTGCACCTAAAATATGGGCAGCTTCACAGCAGTACGATGCAAAGACAGTTCCACAACTTCTGGAACGCCGCTACAATTCACAGAAAGGAAAGGTGCTTCTTGCAGCAATAATGCTCTTGATGTACACCGTTTATCTGGTTGCAATCTTCAAGGGATGTGCAAATCTTTTCCAGGGACTTCTCGGAGTAACTTATGTTCAGGGACTAATAATAGCTGTCATAATTGTCGCCCTCTATTATGTGATCGGTGGACTGCCAGCCATTCTATGGATCAGTTTCCTTCAGGGACTTATCATGCTCGTTGGTGCCGTATTCCTGTACGGAGGACTTCTTTCAAGTGGCGGTGGTGCTGATATATGGAATGCCATCCCGGCAGACATACTGAATATGGGTGGAGCTATGGTTCCATGGCAAAAAACGTTTGGAACTGCCTTTGCAATTAGTCTCGGACTGCTGGCACTTCCTGATCTGCTTATAATGCTGTTCTCGGCAAAGGATAAGAGAGTTGTACGTTTTGCAGGAATCTACGGACCTATTTCCATCACAATTTATGCACTCTGCATTTTCTCACTGGGAATTCTGGCATACGGAGCTTTCAGTCAGGAACAGCTTGCACCTTACATAGCTAACCCTGACGGACTGGTGCCATTCCTTGCAACATCACTTCTCCCTGCAGGATTTGACAGTATTGTGCTGCTTGCAGCTATTTCAGCCGCAATGTCCACAATGAGTGCAATTGTACTTGTTACAACAACATCCCTTACTTCAGACATACTGAAGTACTTCAAACCTGAAACAACAGACGATAAGATACTCAAGATAACAAGGATTGTCGGAGTTATAATTATCATTGTCTCCGCTTTCTTTGCAATTGATGTACCACAACTTATCGTGCCACTGGTTTCTGTTAGTATGGGAGTTATTGCATGCTGTGTTTTCGTACCACTATTCTTTGGACTATACTGGAAACGCGGTACATCAACTGGATTTATCGCCAGCCTCGTTGCAAGTTTTGGCTCAATTGTCCTGTGGCAGCTCTTTGGCAACCCGCTTATCCATCCAGTATTCATCGGACTTATATGCGGAACCGTAGCTTATCTAGGTGGCAGCCTTGCAAGTTCTCCAAACGGAGCAGACAACTAATAGCTCACTTAGATTAAACTGTGCGGAGATTTACTCCGCAATGTCTTTTTTTATACATTATTGAAGTTGTCTGAAATTGTACCATAAAAACTGTTTTAAGTCTTTAGATCTATGAAAATATCAGGTGTTCTGATTTGAATAATGTAATAAGCAAAAGTTTCGAGATTAAGGACTATATGCTTGATAACACTGTGATGAATGGTTTCTGGATGAATCTCATAGACAGGGAAAAACTCACTACTGAAGTTGTTTATTCTCCAGTTAATGCTGAAGTTTTCAGTTCAGATGAAACTGAAAAACTTGCTATAGAGATCGCAAGGAAATGCGATGATTTCAAATCACAGCTTTCTGAAAACATAAACTGTGAAGTTGTCTTCAAAGATTTTGAAGATATGAAATATTCAGCAAATGATAATGAGATTCAGTTCGATGCAAAAGAACTGGATGAGATAAGAGTTGTGTATCGCTTTTGTGTCGGATACCATATCTGATATGTGACATTATTTTTGACTCTGTAGAAATCCTGATTGTGGCTGATACAGCCTTTATGCTATTTTTCCACAAAAACACTGAGCTAAAACAAAGCAATTATCCGCTGAAGACGGCATATTTCGATGATTCCATACAGGAAATGTTGACAAACAATGTTGCATATCAACTGAGAATTTTACAGAACTCCTGCAAAAACTATTCCTGAGTATTACGCAAATCATTTTGTTTATTTTTATGGAAAAGTGCCGACTTTGCCGGACCTTTCGGAACATTCAAATTATTCATGACCTGCGATTAATCATATCAATCTAAGAAAAAACATGCACACCTTAAAGTCCAGATGGCAGATTTTTACACGATATAAAATAAGATGTAAAAGAAACTAAAGTAAAAAAAGAAAGTGTAGAGAGCTTAAAGCCCTCTTTCAACCTTATTTTATTTTCTTCTCATCAGGAACGCAAGTGAAACAAACACAATTCCTGCAAAAGCAGTGAGTCCTGGAGTATCCGGCGTTTCTTCTTCTACAGGTTCTTCTGCAAGCTCTTCAACAGAAGGAGCTGATGCAGGTACCTGTTCTGTGGTTTCAGCGACCTCATCTCCTACAACTTCAAAGATTGAGAATCCAGGGGTTTCGGCGTAGAAATAGATATACTCACCTTCTTCTCTTTCCTGATGAGTGGGCAGATCATTCCACTGTTCACCATGATACCTGCTCATACGTATTGTAGAAACATCAATGTTATTCTCCTCTATCCATTCACGACTGACTTTGAAACGAATCTGGATGTTGTCAGCATTGTGTGTGGAGATAGTCCCACTGGCACCAACGTCGATACTCATGACAGAATAAGAGCTACCTTGTGGTGCAGGTACATCAGATGGTCGTTCCTTAAAGACCTGAACTTTTGAAACTATAAGACCTTCATTATCTTTTGCATCAAAGCTTATAGCCATTACAGGATCGTCTCCACCAGAAAGATCGAATTTTACAGGTGTGCCTCCCATTACATATTTTACAGACGTATCGGTTGAACTTACTGTTGCAGGATCCAGGCTTGGGCCTGTTGAAACACGATTGTGTGAGTCACTTTCTTCAGGAACATTAACTGTTAAAACAGACCTGTTGGTAGAAGTGTTGTAATAATAACTTGTGTTATAGAACATAACTGCAAAATTATAAGTTCCTCCAGCAGACCGTGTCGTATTAAAACTCACATTACCATCGGTAACAGCTTTTGGATCGCCTATAGCATTACCATTTAGTGTCAAAACTGCATTACCTACAAATGTTTCATTATACTCACCTTTTGCGCTGGCATTGATCCATATCAGAGTTCCCGGATCGACAGAGTATGAAGGCTCAGGGTCTGAAGTGATTATGATATCCCTGTTAGTGATATTCAGGGTGAAGATATCAGAATCATTAACTGCAGAAGAATCAGTTGAAGTTCCATTCAAGAGAACTGATATTTCCTGAACAGTTGAATTAGAAAGGGTCTGATTATGCCACTCAGTGTCGCCTGAATCCACTACGCCCTGATTGCCGTCTGGAATCCATGAAACATTGTAGTTCAGAGATACCCCATTAGCAGGATCTGCTGTTGCAAGAATCGAATGATTTAAGTTGAAATCCCGGCCCCAGTCACAGGTTATATTATTAACATTTCCAATGGATAAAGTGGAGATAACATCTGTAACATTAACTGTGATTGTATGAGTTGTGGTACCATTTACAGCCTGTCCGTCATCAGCCTCAATTTCTAATGAATAACTGGTCTTTGCCTCATAATCCAGTGTGTTCACACCAACACTGTTCAAACGAACTTCACCGTCATCAGAATCGATGTCAAACAGAGACTGTCCATCTCCACCGGTGATTGAATAAGTGATATCCTGATCATCCGAACCACCATCTGAGTTATTCGCCTGTGCATCATAGAATACCATTGTCTGGTTTGTCTCATTCTCTGACAATGTGAAGGTGGTACCTGAATTGAATACTGGAGCATCTCCATAAACGAAAAGTGTGGTTGTAGTTGAGGATAACTCACTGTCTGCATCTTCAGCATTTATTGTCAGAGTTCTTCCAGATGTTACTGTTCCTGAAGGACTGCCGTCGGTATAATTATGAGTGATAGACCGTGCCAGAGAAGTAACAACACTATCTGTTACAAGCATTGCACGAATATTGTCAATACGCATAGTAGCTCCAACAGCCTGTCCACCTGAAGCATCATAACTACCAACAATAAACTTGAATTGCAAATCATTACTATTTTGGGTTACAGTTACCTCTTCTGTCTGCCAGCTGCTGGTTGAACCCTGGTCTGCAAACAAAACGGTACTACCACTATTTTGGTTGTCTATGAGTAATGCGTAAGCCACATACCAATCACCGTCATTGGTAGCCATCCAGTCAAATAATATCTTATCTCCGGCATCAGCCGTAAAACTGGAACTTACTGCTGATGGCCCCCAAACATAACCATATGCTTGTGTACTATGGGCTCCGGCGTTGCTAAGCTTCAGGGCATATGTTCCTTGATTTGCATTGGTATCTATAGATGCTACCTGGGTTATTGTATCGCCGGTATTATCCAGATCATAACCACCATCAGCATCAGGGTCTCCATCAGCAGTTTGCTCCATTATTGCCAGAAGTTCCGGAGTACTTGGAACTGTAGCAATGGATGTGTCTGTGGTCCATCCGGTCAAATCCCCGGATTCAAAATCATTATTTGTTGGTACACTACCACTTTCGGTAATAAAGTCAATTTTAAGTTTTTGACCATCCTGGCCATCATATGTTGAGTTAATAGTACCTATCTGAACAGTACTACTGCCTGTTCCGACATATACATTGCTCCCTGTTACAGAGATTGCACCACTTGTTGTTGGAGAGCCTGAACTTTGTATGTCCAGGTCATCATAGGAAGTTGAATTCGATAGATTGAATTCGATGTAACCGCTTCCAAATCCAGTACCATCTGAATTAGTTACAGTAACATCACTATCAATAATCGTGACCGTCTGTTCTGGAATATTGACATTACTTAAACCGGAATAAGAAGGACCTGTTGCCATTGCCGGTGCTAAAGTTGCCAATACTACTGAAAAAATTGTTAGAAAAAGTACTAATTTATTAAATATACGACCCATTTTATTGCTCCTTTTAATCACAGTTGCAAGATTAATAAAATAATATATGATGCAAATATATAAATACTATCTTATCGAAAGTGGCAAGAACTGAAAAATGATAGCTGGCAAGACTATTAAATTTAATTTAATTTAATTTAATTTAATTTAATTTAATTGGCTCTCTTTAACATCGTGTGGGTAAACGAAGTTTACCCGCCATCAAGAATATCATTGTATTCCTACACTTCTCAGTCTTCAATCCATATGATCTCTTAAAAGCAGTTTTAATTTTGTTGTTCAATCCTTCAACAACACCGTTGCTGATACCTTGTTTGATTGATTCCAATATCCCATGAGAATTTCTTTTAATCATCTTGGCCAATGTGATAATTTCCTTGATGTTGCTATGTGTTCCCCAATAATGCCATTTGTCAAGATATTCCCTCGCTACCTCTATATTTTTTATATCCCACAGACGTTGAAGTCCAAGCTTAAATCTGTAAGCTTTTGCTGTTTTAGTATCCAAATCTTTGATTGATCGAATCTTAGCTATTTCCCTATCCGATAGATTTTCAGGATTTTTCAACCACATGAATCTCGTTTTACCCAGATCTTTATTTGTTTGATACTCCTTTCTTCGAACCTTATCAATTGCATCATTCATCATTTTGACAATATGGAACTTATCGTAAACGATCTTAGCATTTGGGAAATATTCCCTTGCTCCACCCCTAAAAGCAGGATACATGTCCATTGAAATATACTTGATATTATCAGGGTCTATTTTTCTGGAAAGAACTTCCCTGAAGTTCTTGAAAACACTTCTTTTCTTTCCATTTTCAATATGAATTACTCTTGATTGATTTAGATCATAGAACAAGGTCACATAGCTGTGACCTTTTTTGACAGATATTTCATCTACTCCAATAGTATCTAACTCAGAGAGATCCATCTTTGCTCTGGCTTCTTCAACATAATGAGCTAGAATTATCCATACAGAATTTTCATGAATATTGATCAATTCAGCAATTGAAGAAACACTCATTTCTTTGGACATTGCAACGATTAGTGCTTCGAAAAATAATGTAAATCCAGTATTTTGTCTTGTCCATGGAACTTCTACAAGTTTTACATCATCTCCATCACACTTTGTTCGGGGAACTCGTGCATGAATGTATGTTTCATGATGGAAGAAATCAAGGTGTCTCCATACTTTTTCTTTGGTATCATGGAGATCACACAGTTTGTTGCAAACTGGGCAAGGGAACTTCGTTCCCTTGGTAAAATCTAGATAAATATCCATTCTTTTCTTAGAAACATTAAGATCAATGTCTTTCACATACCATGGAGGGGTTATTCCCAGAGCCATTTGAATCAAGAGTTTATCGTCCATCCAATATGGATTGGATGAACAGAATATTAAATTACCCACTCAATCTTGAGGAGATCCATTTAATTTAATTTAATAAAGACTCATCGAAACAAAAAATACATTTAAAAATATGATTGGAAAAATAAGAAAAAAAACATTAAAAATGCTTTTCTCCATTCAAATTACTGCCTTTTGCTCAAAAAGTAAACAATTGAAACAAATAAGATTCCTGCAAGAACAGTAAATCCTGTAGTATCAGGTTTTTATTTTCTAATAAAATCCTCACCTAACACACTTTCCGCCAGCAGCACCGAAACATCCTTAATTTTCATTTCTTCATCCTTTGACTTGCAGGCCCCTTCCATATGATGAACACAGAAAGGACAGTATGAAGCCAGCATCTCAGCCTTGTCCTTATAACCCTGAACCGTCAGCATGGCAATATCATCAGCTATCTCCGGGAAATTAGGTTTAAGACCACCTGGTCCGCCACAGCATACCTGTTCTCCGTCAAAAAGTTCATTGACTTTCACACCCATGCTTTCAAGAATACTACGTGGAACATCCTTTGAATCTCTCATGGGACACGCATCCCTTACAGAAACAGTCAGTTCTAGCTTCTCTGGTTTAAGTGTACCATCTTCTATCATGTCCTTAAACACATTAAGGGAATGCTCAACCTCAAAATTCAGTTCACGATAGAGTTTTGGATACTCCTTACCAAGAACCATGTAACAACCTGGACAGGAAGCTATTACCTTCTTCACCCCAAGTGATTCTATATAATCAACGAACTTTTTCGCGTGCTCTGCAAGATCTTCAAGATGCCCATTATCAAGAAGGAAAAGTCCGCAGCATTTCTCTTCTTTAAGTATCATGGGTCTTATTCCAGCATGATTAAGCAGGCGGATTGTAGCTCTGGCAATGTCCGGCTGGCTGTATGAGACCCAGCAGCCTGCCATGTAAGCTATCTCTGAACTTTCTGCAATGCCAAGATCATCGGTTATCCAGTCAAATCTCTTTTCAGGATCTTTGGCTCCTGGGCTGTTGTGCTCAATTATGTTATTTGAAATTGCCGTGGTCTTTGCAGGCTCCCTGCCCTGCTCTGCCAGTAGTTGCCTTTCATACTGGATTATGTCTGTGATTGGAATATTCACCGGACACACATCATCACATGCACCACAGCGAGTTGAAAGATAGATGTTGTCGTACTCTTCCTGTGTAAGTTCCTCACCTGCAGCAATCTTTGCAAGACTCTCAATTTTGCCCTGCGGAGTGTAAATATTACCTTCTGTAACTTTATTCACAGGACAAACATCCCAGCACTTCTTGCAGTCGATGCAATAACTTACCTCAAGTTCGAATTTGTTCATCATTTCACCCTTTACTCTTTATTCCATTCGTTATCCCAGTAATCTTTTCCCCTGCTTTCATCCACAGGTGCTTTCAGTTCCTCAGGATAAGGATACAAGAACCTGTCCTTATGCGACTCTTCACCAAGAGTCCTGAAAGAAAACATCCTGAGAACTTCTATAACAGCATCCCAGCTTATTCTGTTTTCACTAAAACGCCTAAGCATATTGTCAAAGAAAAGAATTTCGTTATTGTCTTTGTCATCAGAAGTTAAAAGCATCTTCTTTGCAGTTTCAATTTTCAGGACTTCAGAACCTGGTTTTCTCAGCATCTCCTTCAAAAGCGAAGTATATTCGTCAAAAACCATTTTTTCATTTTCTGTTCCTGAAATAAGTCCTGACATTTTATCTAACAACAGCGGACTGTATGACATGAAAAGAAAAACATTCTTCCTGTGAAAGTCCATAAGCAAGTCCATAGAACCCTGGTTCTTTATTTGCCTAAAATGTGCAAAGGCGTAGAGACTTGTCAGGAAATGATGCCTGATGTGTACGTTAAGCAGCCTTTCACTTTCCTCCATAGGATATCCATGATATCTGTCAATAACATGTCCTGCAAAAAATCCTGAAGACCTTTCAACAACCGGGGACATTTCAGCCTTGCCATAGACCTTCACATTCCCAAGACCCATGCTAGGAGAAAGTCCTTTGAAAATAAAACCATCAACCTCTCCCAATTCATCAAGGAACTTTTCAGCAAAACTATTCATCCTCTCTGTGAAATCGAGGCCTCCCTTTGTCTGGATAAGCCTATGTTCACCGTTTATCCTGACAATCCTCAGTGTTTCCCTTGGGACACCAAGACCAATTTCAACTTCCGGGCAAACTATTTTCATATCTGCAAATTGCATCAGATCCCGGACAATAGGAGAGCTGACCTTCTGCCCGTTATACCGCACATTATCAAACTCAAGACACCTGCTTACCAGTAGTACCGGTCTTGGAAAACCTTCCATAAAATAATATTGTAACTGATAGATTATAATAATGACCTAAAAAACTATTTAGGATGCCAGTTCCAAAAAACAACCTGTAAACTAAAAAACAAAGAAGCATCTGCCGAAGACGGTACATTCCTACGCTTCTATGCAGAAGATTATTACAAATATTCGGGACATGATGCAGACAATATAATTCAGGCTCATGGGAAAACGCCAGCTTCGCCAAACACTTCGGGATAACTGGGGTTTTCAGGATCTGCGAGATTCTTATTTCTCAATTCTTACTTTCTGCTTGTGCCTTTTTTAGCCTTTCCTTTCTTTTTACCTTTTCCACCTTTTTTCTTTTCCTCTTTTTCAGTAAAAGATTCCAGTAGCACTACCATGAAATCCCATATTTTCCTGATGGAAGGAATGTAAAGACATTCATCCGGTGAGTGGGGATTTTTAATTGTAGGTCCGAAGGATATCATATCTATATTCTCATACTTTGAACCGATAACAGCACACTCAAGACCTGCATGAATCACTTCTATCTTTGCCTTTTCATCAAAAACAGAGGAATAAACTTCCATGCAGCGTTTCAGTAAAGGTGAAGACATATCTGGCTGCCACGGTGGATAACCGGAATTATGTTCATAAGCTGCACCATATTTTTTTGCAGTTTTTTCGATTGATGAAGTAAGAACTGCCAGTCCAGAATCAACGGAACTGCGCTGGCTTGAGACAATTATAAGTTTTCCATCTTCATCTTTGCCTGTCTCTTTGTCTCTACCTTTGATATTTACAGTAGCCAGATTGCTTGATGTTTCAACCAGTCCTTCCACATCTTTGGACATTGAAGCAATTCCATGTGGAAGATCCTGCAAAAGTCCTATTATCCGGTTTGTTGTTTCAGAATCTGCTCCTTCGTTTTGCAAATCAGAAGAAGGAGAAATAGGAGGAGAAAGAGAAGACGGAGATTCTTCAATTCTAATGGAAATCCCGGATTCAATCTCTGAATACTCAGACCTCAATTTGCTTTCATATTCGGACACAATTGCAGATAATTCATCCTGCCTATCAGCTGGAACAGCTACAGTTGCCTGAGCATATCGTGGAATTGCATTATGAGCAGAGCCACCATTTATACCCTGAATTCTGAGATCCATTTTGCCAGCAATCAGGCTTAGCGCACCTGCAATTAGTTTATTGGCGTTTGCACGCCCTTCATGAATATCAACACCTGAATGACCGCCTGCAAGACCATCTACCATCAGGTTGAAACTCAGCATGTTTTCAGGCAGAGATGAAAAAACGAGTGGCATCTCAATTTTAGTATTAAGACCCCCGGCACATCCTACTGTAAAAATACCCTCATCCTCAGAATCTACGTTGAGCAATATTTCACCGGAGATGAAATCAGGCGTAAGAGCATTAGCCCCGGTCAGACCTGTTTCCTCGTCCACTGTGAATAGAAGCTCAAGTGGGGGATGTCGTAAACTTTTATCTTCTGCAAGTGAAAGTGCAATAGCTATTGCTATTCCGTTGTCAGCGCCCAGGGTTGTTCCCTGTGCCCTGAGCCACTCACCGTCCACAACAGGAATTATCGGATCCTTGCTGAAATCATGTTCACTTTCCTGAGTCTTCTCACAGACCATATCCATGTGACCCTGTATCACAATTGAAGGCAGGTATTCGCATCCTTTTGAACCCGGAACTCCGATAACAATATTGTTCACACTATCAAACTTTACACTAAAACCATGATTCAATGCCCATCCTTTAAGCCACATGGCAATTTTTTCCTCATTCTTTGAGCATCGTGGTATGCTACTGACTTCCCTGAAATGTGAAAGTATGATTTCTGTGATTTCATCCATAGGTCTACCTGCCATTTTCCATTCAACTATTATGCCATCTTACAATACCATTCTGCAATGCAATTCTACAATGCCACTCTGCAACTGGTACTGAAATAATTCTCCTCGATCTTACAATAAACTGCCTGCTCTGTATAAAATATATCACACAACAAAGATAAGAACTATCTTGATAATCTCATTTTATAGTAAAATCTGCAAATACATGATAAAATGAGGAACTAGCATGAGCTATCATGATACTATCAGTGTTATCCTGGGTGATATCGTTGAGCAGGAAGTTGATGCAATAGTAAACGCAGCCAACAATTCCCTGCTTGGAGGAGGAGGTGTTGACGGTGCCATTCACCATGCAGCAGGAGAAAAACTTCTGGAAGAATGCCGAACCCTTGGAGGATGTCCTACCGGCGAAGCAAAGATTACCGGAGGCTATCTGCTCCCTGCCAGATGGGTAATACATACGGTTGGACCCATATGGAATGGAGGACATCAGAAAGAGGACGAGTTTCTTGTAAGAGCTTACAGGAATTCCCTTCTGCTGGCAGAGGAATATGACATCAAAAGTATCGCATTCCCTGGAATCAGCATTGGAGCCTATGGTTTTCCTGTTTACAGGGCATCTGTGCTGGCCGTGAGGACTATTCTTGAACATATGAAAAACGGTTGCTTGCTTGATGATATCAGGTTAATCTGCTTTAACGATGAAGCCTATCATTTTTATTCGAACGCCCTTGAGCTGGCTGTATCAGAAATATACAGCAATAAATAAGTATAATAAGTACTGCATCATCATTATGAGAATTAGCATATCCTGAAAAAACGATATATTTATGTATAATGAATTCAAGGTAAACAGATAATAAGTTTGATTACAATATAAAAAAATCAGACTTAAAAAGCCGTGCAGGCATTACTCTTATCGTATGGTACGATAGATTGGTTGGTTGGTAAAAAGTTGGTTGGTGGTTACCGGAGTTTTCCGGTATGCAGACCCGTTGAACGGGATTCCTGGCAAAAAACGAAATATGGAATCCTGTTCAGGGTACTCTTTTATTATTCTGTTTTTACAACTGCTGTGATTTTTCCATAGCTGAACTTATTCATAAATCATTTATCCGAATGCTGCATACTAAGTCTTCATGAGCCTGCTTATCGTAAAGAACATCACCAGGGAAGGACCCGGGATACTGGAAAAAATACTGCATGAAAACAATATTGGTTTCCACATAGTAGATCTGGATGCGGGAGATAATCTTCCTGAACCTGACAATTATTCTGCACTCATTGTATTTGGCGGGCCGGACAGTGCCAATGATAAAACTGAAAAAATGCACCAGGAACTTGCAATGATAGAAAAGGCGATTGACCTGGAAATTCCTTATCTTGGAATATGTCTTGGAATGCAGACTCTTGCAAAGTCCCGGGGAGCTCTTATTCGCAAAAATGAAGTAAGGGAAATCGGGTTCACATCCGAAGATGGAGAGTATTATTCTGTAAACATTCAGGATGAATTTGTAAATGATCCACTGTTTGCAGGGCTTGGAAATCCTTTGAAGATATTCCACCTGCACGGTGAAACAGTAGATCTCACTGATAACATAGAACTGCTGGGTACCGGAAAATATTGCAAAAACCAGATAATCAAAGCAGGTAAGAATGCCTATGGAATTCAGGGTCATTTTGAGCTTACACCTGAAATGTTTGAAGTCTGGCTGGACAACGACCCTGAACTTATGGAGCTTGACAGAAACATGCTTTTGCAGGATTTTTATGAGCTGGACGGGGAATACAGCAACAATGGTTATACACTCTTCAGCAACTTCCTGAAAATTGCCGGCTTACTTTAAACCTGCGGGAATTTTTCAAAACTTTTTTGTATGAGTCGGGAAAATAGCAAAGCATGAGGATTCCCCAAAGGCTGGAAACGGATCGTCTCATTATTAGAAGATATACTGAAGACGATCTTAAACAGTTGCATCAATTCCTGAACAATAAAGAGGTTATTGGTTTAACCGATATGCCCTCAAATACGAGTCAGGAAGAAACAGAAGCTTTTCTTGGAATGCTCATAGATTCGTATACAACTGAAAAACCTGTTGCTGCAATGGCTATCTGCCTGAAGGAAAGTGGGAATGTTATTGGATCCTGTGGATTTGCTGCTGTTGATTTCTCAAATGATACACAGATATATTATGCCCTTGACCCTGAATACAGGAATAATGGATTTGCAACCGAAGCCATGGACAAATTAATTGAATACATGATACTTGTTCTTGATATTGACAGGATCTGCATTTATTGCCATCCTGAAAATATTGCATCCATGAACCTTGCAAAACGAATCGGAATGCAATGGCAGACCGGTGTTCAAAAAAAAGATAGTGACTCACATTATTTTCTCCTCACAAGGGAAAACTATCTTTCCGGGAACAAAGCTTAAATCATACGAACCCATAATTTGCATTGAGAGGAAAATGCACACATGTGAAATATGTGGAAAAACGGTTAAAAATGCACTTCTTATACGCAGCAAAAGAGTTTGCATGAACTGTATTGCCGATCTGTCTCTGGAAGAGTTATCCGCAGAGAGATTGGATAATAGTGCCTGCATTTAGACCTTTTTTCAAAACGAACTGGCTCCTGAAGAGCAATGATTTAAAATTGTCATCTATACTGCTAAGTATCCAACATAAATAATAAAATATAAATATATAATAACTAATTTATTTCTCACATAAAGGTGTGAGAATGACCAGGGTACGAAAAGAACGGGAATATAGCAGAAAAACAAAGCTGCAATTAAAACCACGATTTCTGAATATTCAGATAATAGTTACAACAATTCTTCTAAGTATTCTTATTTTTCCGGCATCTGCATCTTCTGTCGTAAGTGTTGAACTGGTATCACAGGAAGTACATGCAGGAGATGATTTTGAAATTTATATCAACATAACACCATCTACAGCAATTGCAGGTGCACAGCTTGATCTCAAATTTGACAGCAGTGTAATAACAGTAACTAATGTTGAAGAAGGCGATTTCTTTGACAGGAATTCTGTTATGTCTATTTTTATTCCCGGCACAGTTGATAACCAGCAGGGACTTATCAGCGGACTGTTTGCAGTCACCCTGGGGCAGGCTGTGATAGAATCTCCCGGAAACTTTGCACATATCACTTTTACAGCATGTGACCAGGCAGGGGAAAGTAGTATCAGCCTGTCAAATGTAATAATAAGTGACGCAAGCGGCAATGAAGTCCCGGTTACCGTGGAAAATTCACAGGTTATTGTTATCGGAACTTCCACCACAGATACCACAGAAGATGCATCAGCCAGTTCCGGCGGTGGAGGAGGTGGCGGTGGTGGAGACACAGGAGAGAGCACCGACAATATTGAACTTAAGGAAGTCAACAAATTGTATATCACAGGAAACAGCGATGTCACTTACAATTTTGATGACAGCAATAATCCTGTAAAAAGCATCAGCTACACCTCACTTAAGAATGCAGGTTTTATCAGCACCACCATTGAGATCCTTAAAGATGTGTCAACAACAGTTTCATACAAGCCAGAGGGTCTTGTCTACAGAAATATGAACATCTGGATAGGAAAAGCAGGATACGCAACTGAAAGCAATATGGAAAACATGAAGATCTCCTTTGCTGTACACAAAAAATGGGTGCAGGTTAATAATGTTAAAACAACTGACATCCGTCTGAACCGCTACCATGATAATGAGTGGCAGATACTTGAAACCGAAATGACCGGGGAAGACAATGATTTCTACTTCTTTGAGGCAAAAACTCCTGGATTCTCCCCGTTTGCAATTACGGCAGATGTAGCAAATCTGGCAGATACGGAAAAGGAAAGTGAGTCAGAAAACGATCTTGTTAATGCTGCTTCAACTTATGATAGCAATGAACAAATAGAGGAGATTGAAATAGAAGATGTTTCTGATTCCACATCTGCCTGCATAAAGGATAAAACCGGTTTTGCAAAACTATCCCAAAATGGTATTCTTCTATGCATGTTTTCTATTTCATTAGTAGTCCTTCTGGGTCGCCGGGAAAGATTGTGATAAAAAAAAGAATACCGGTCTGAAAAAGAATAAATCCTCTGCAAACTATTCTAATTAGAGGTAAATGGGAGGAGAGATTAACCAATGATTGGAATTATGAGTGATTCACATGACAATATGGATGCTATCAAAGCTGCTGTGGAATTATTCAATAAGAAGAAAGTAAGAACCGTTCTGCATGCAGGTGATATAATATCACCTTTTACTGCATCTGCTTTCAGCAAACTTGAGGCAGACCTGTACTTTGTATTTGGGAATAATGACGGTGACAGGTTACTCCTAAAACAGAAATTTGATGAAATTGGTGCGGAATGCTGTGGCGATTTTGGTGATCTTGAGATCGAAGGAATGCGTATCGCACTTATTCACGGAATATATGAAGCACCTGTTGATTCTCTTGCAGAATCCGGGGATTTCGATGTGGTTGTAAGAGGGCACACCCACCACGCCGGTGTTACTGAAATTAATGACACGCTTCTGATTAACCCTGGTGAAACAGCCGGAGTACTCACTGGCAAACGTACCGTTGCACTGCTGGATCCTGAACTTGATGTTGAGATTGTGGAAATCTAAAAAATAATTTGGAAACAAATTCAGGTTAACAAAAACTAAACCTATTTGAAAAATATAGAGTCTCAGAGAAGTTCTGAGACTTTTGCAAGTACATCCTGAACCTGCTGCGGGTCAAGATCAAGATCCTTGTTCTTTTTAATATCAAGTTGTTCTGAAAGCAGAATGTGTCTGTCTATTTCGATACCTGCTTCTTCCATTGTTGCTTTAGCACAATTTACAGGGCAACCATCGATGACAATGATACGCTCACAGCCTTCTGCGGATTTGAGCAGACCTGTCTTTTTTCCACCAATGCCAACAGTACACATCATTGTACCTGTACCCTGCTTGTGCAATTCCACAGCAACTGCATTGCTTAGCTGGCCAACATTGGAAGCACCTGCACATGGAAAAATTCCTACATGATCAGAACCACATGAACATTTTACGCCTTCAGACATGTGAAAACCTCATCACCTTAGTTTTTGATCCATTCAAGGACTTCGTCGACTTTTGGTACTCTGCCAACGATCTTAACTTCACCGTCAACTACAACAGCAGGAGTTATGAGAACACCGTATGCAATAATATCATCCATATTCTCAACTTTAACTATCTCCGCATCAACGCCAGCCTGTGCAACTGCTTCTTCAACAAACTTCTTTGTCTTGTTACATTTTGCACAACCTGAACCCAGAATTTCTATTTTCATACTTTTATCTCCTTTATTGAATTTCAAATTTTAACATTTTTCCAGTTACTTAAGGGAATACTTTTATAGCGTCAAAATCACAGGCTGCAACGCAATCCAGGCAATATTTACATGACTTCATCCTTGCCGGGAAGCAGATTCCATCTTTAAGCTCAAGAATATCGTTCTGGCATGCATCCACGCATGAACCACAGCCTGTACATTTTTTATCGTAAACTGCAACAAATACCATTAGAATACATCCTGTCCTTTAATGAGACTTGTAATGAAATGTCAGTACCCTCTCTTTAATATAGCTATCAGTTCCTCAGGGTGAGGCATTGATTCTTTAATTTTCCGGCATGTTTTGTCAATATCATAATCAAGTCTGATTAACTCAGCTTCACCTGAAACTGTGTCAAAAACCGCACAACTGGCTTTACAGTTTTCATCTCTTGGCTGGCCTACTGAACCAGGATTTACTATCAGCATATCTTTAAATTTCCTGACAAACGGCTGATGTGAATGTCCTATGAAAAGAACATCTGTCTCAATTCCACATATCATTTCTTCAAATTCATCATCAGGAGTTTGCGGTCTCATGTACTCATAATTAGACCTCGGGCTTCCGTGTGTGAAATACAGTTTTAATCCATCAATTTCTTTCTGAATGCTGAATGGAAGATGACGTAAAAAATCCATCTGTTTTTCAGATGTCACTTCCCATGTGTAATCACGGGTTGCAACTGAAAGATGTTTATACTTGTATCCACAGCCACATTCTATACGTGAACCTACGGCAGCATCATGGTTTCCAAGAACTGATTCAATTTTGTTCTCCATGATAAAATCAATACATTCTGATGGTGATGGACCGTAGTCTGCCAGATCACCAAGACAGACCACCATGTCATGAGAAACTGACATTGCAGCATCAAGAGCTTCCTTGTTTCCGTGGATGTCGGATATCAATAATATTCTCATCTTAGCACCGGGTCTTTTAGACTTAATCTTTTAGAGTTTTTAATTTCAGTTTTGAACATCTGGAATTGCCTGCTTATAGAATATACATTCCAAACACATATCCTGCCACTGCTGCTACCACGACAACGAGACCTATGTATGTCATTCCTTTCTGAAATCCCATTATCCTGTTTATTACTATCATATTCGGAAGACTCAATGCAGGACCTGCAAGCAGCATTGATAGAGCCGGACCTTTTCCCATTCCAAGAATGGTAAGTGCACTTATGATAGGGACTTCCGTCAGTGTTGAGAAGTACATAAGAGCCGCAGCAACTGAAGCAATGATATAGGAAGTTACATTGCTGCCACCAACGTATTCCACAACGTATTCTGCCGGAAGAAGCTCAACAATGATACCTGCAAAGAAGACACCGATAAGCAGAAGCGGTGTGATTTGTTTTACAAGGAACCAGGTTTCTCCCATCCAGCTTTCAAGTTCATCCCTGTCAAACCATTTAAGGGATACATATACTGTGATAAGTATCAGTGGAATTTCCACAGCAAGCATTGGATACCAGCTTGTGAGAATCTCAGGAGTTACAAGGATTGCAAGCAGCAAAAGGAAAAGCCATACAGTGTGAGCGTGCTTTTCATCACCGAATGTCTTTATTCCTTTTTTCTCAACATCCTTTCTTTCATACACAAAGGACATTACAAGGCCGATGAATATTGATAGCAGGATTGCAATGACAGCTCGTGCAACACCAAGATCATATCCGAGAATCTTAGCAGTATAAACAATGGCCAGTACATTAATAGCCGGGGCTGAGAACAGGAACGTAGTTGCTGGGCCGATCCCAGCGCCTCTCTTATAGATTCCTGCAAAAAGCGGCAGGACCGTGCAGCTACACACTGCGAGGAGACAACCGGAAACGGCGGCAACCGAATAGGAAACATATTTTGGTGCGTCAGCCCCGAAAAATTTCAGTACGGACTCTTTCGAGAAGAGTGAAGCTATTGCCCCTGCCAGGAAAAAGGCAGGAATAAGGCAAAGAAGTACGTGCAATGCAAGGTACTCCCTGACCGATGCAATGCCAATGTAAGCCAGGTCTATGATGTAAGATGTCATTATTTCAAAATATGTTGAAATGCTATTTATAGGTTATGGTTTCAAATGATTTTGAAATACATTGAATAAAAACTACTTGCTATAATAGTAAGAACCCGGTAACCACTAAAGGTATATCTTAAAAATGCAAATGTGTGCAGTATGTCACTGAAAGCCATTGGAAAAGTATCAAATTTTGCAGATGAAAAAACAATGCAGCTCCTTGCTCTCTGGAAAGAGAGTGTAAGCATTGTTGAGCTTGAGGACACAGATGCAGAAAGTCTGGTTTATGAAGAATACACGCATTACATAGTTGTCCATGCCCCTCTTGATATGAAATTCCCGGAAAAGAGGGATGAATGGAACAAAAGGTTCTGCAAAACGGCAGGCGTGTCTGTTGTTGAACTTATAAAAATCAATGGCAAGCAGATTTATTTCAAAGGGCTTTTTGCAGCTAACCATGCTCCGGTTTATGGTATTGTCCCTTACACATCATTTGACAAACAGGATGCCGACTTTCCGGAAGCAGGCATGGAACTATTGAAGAAACAGACCATGGAAGTTGCACTTCCGGAAGCTAATGGTAAAACCATACTTGATGTAGGATGTGGAGTTGGCAGCCTGACCTTACAGATGGCAAGGATGAATACTGATTCACAGGTAATGGGAATTGATCTTCTGGAAAAAACCATGGAGCAGTGCCGTCTGAACGCTTTTGCATATGATATTAAAAATGCGGCATTCAAGGCTGAAAGCGTTTATGAGCTTCCTTTTGATGATGAAAGCTACGAAACCGTGACATGCTTCTTTATGTTACATCACCTTGATGATATTCCAAAGGCACTCTCTGAGGTAAAGAGAGTAGTTTCAAAGAACGGTACGGTACTGGCAGTTGAGCCTCTGGACCATCATCATGGAACTGAAAGAGGTATTCAGGACTGGGTAGACCACTTTGAAAAAGCAGGTTTCTCAGTTGAGACGCAACAGATAAGCAGGGCGGTTTTTGTAAAGGCAAAAGTCAACTGCTGATGACTTATTAATTGCAAACAATGAATTAAAAGAACAAGTATTGTTGACCACAAAATGGATGTGGATGGTGCTGGAAAGTGTGGCCAACAATAATTGAAGCAGGATTTTAATGGTTTGGGGGGAAGGGTGGTACACAGTTGGTTGTGCCTTAAAATTCCTGCCTCAACTAAGTACCGTTGAGAAGGCATCATATTTAAGCATATTCTATTTTTGCGAAGTTAATAGTGCCTACTGCTCACGAAATAAACTTAAAACAACTTATAAATGGTTTATTTTATGCAGTTAATCGTAGAGGGATTACTTAGCTATAAACCCTTTTTTGGTAGAGATTTATCTATCAAAATTATTTGATTAGCAATAATAAGGAGGAGCGGACTTATATAGCCCGCAGAAAAAAGACGTGCAATGTCCTCTTTTTAGAGGAAGTGCCTGACATGATTTTGTCATTGCACCGTTTTAGGTCAGTGTTACAAACACTACTTGTTTTTAACACTAAAATATAGTGTGACTCTTTTTTATTTAAAATTTATGCCATTACAGATATTTTTAATTCCTCAATTATATCGAAAAGTTAAAGTATGTTTCATGGTAACAGTTGACATTATTACTATTGGAGTTGCTAATTATGCTGGGAATAACAGACCCACAAATATGGATTGCATATATCTTATGCTTTGTAAGTGCCATCGGATGCATCATCTATGGACTTATACACTGGAACGATGACGACGGGGAGGAAGACTGATGGCTGTCAGTACTCCTATTCTCGGACTGGCCGTACTAGCCTACATGATGGTGGTTTTCTACCTGGGCTGGGTCGGTTACAAACAAACAAAAGACAATGATGACTACATGCTTGCAGGAAGGAAAGTGAATCCTTTCGTACTCGCATTCTCCTATGGTGCTGCATTTATCAGTACATCAGCCATCATAGGATTCGGAGGTTATGCCGGAGCATTTGGTCTTGGAATACTGTGGCTGGTTTTCATGAACATTTTCGTGGGAATCTTTATCGCCTTTGTAGTATTTGGATCAAGAACCAGACGTATGGGTGTAAACCTCAAGGCTGTCACCTTCCCTGAACTTATTGGAAGAAGGTTCCAGTCAAGGTTCATCCAGGGATTTTCAGGTGCACTCATCACCATATTCATGCCACTGTATGCAGGCAGTGTGCTGATTGGTGGTGCACGTTTCATGGAAACCGCCCTGAACATCGATTATAATATCGCGATTTTAATTCTTGCAATAATAGTTGCAGCATATGTAATCACAGGCGGACTAATTGCTGTTATGTACACAGATGCCCTGCAGGGTGCCCTTATGTTTGTAGGAATGGCAATTTTGCTCATAATAACCTATTCCAAACTTGGCGGAGTTACCGAAGCCCACCAGGCACTCACAAATATGGCATATCTAGTACCGGATAACTTTGCAGCTATCGGTCACACCGGCTGGACCACAATGCCGGCATTTGGTTCACCAACATGGTGGACACTTGTATCAACAATTATACTTGGTGTCGGTATCGGTGTACTTGCACAGCCACAGCTTGCTGTGAGGTTTATGACCGTAAAGAACACACGTTCCCTGAAAAGAGCTGTTCTTTCAGGCGGTCCTTTCATCTTCATGATGGCAGGTGTCGCATATATTGTCGGTGCACTTTCAAATGTTTACTTCTTCAACACCCAGGGAATGATCTCCCTTGAGGTTGCAGGTGGAAACATCGATAAAATCATGCCTGAATATATTAACAGTGCAATGCCTGATTACTTTGTAGTCTTCTTCCTGCTGACCCTTCTGGCAGCAGCGATGTCAACTCTCAGTTCACAGTTCCACACAATGGGAACCTCAATAGGACATGACCTTTACCGTGAATTCATTAAAAAGGGAGAGCTTGGACAGACCATCAACATAACAAGAGCAGCAATTGCATTCACCATCCTTGCAAGTGTCGTACTGGCATACATACTTCCAATTAGTATCATCGCCCGTGCAACTGCAATCTTCTTCGGACTCTGTGCAGCAGCATTCCTGCCAATGTACACAGGCGCTTTGTTCTGGAAACGTATGACAAAAGAAGGGGCAATCGCAAGTCTTCTTGTAGGAACCTTCAGTAGTCTTTTCTGGCTGGCTTTTGTGCACAAATCAGAAGCTGCCCCACTTGGAATCAGTAAAGCCCTTTTTGGTGTTGACACCATACTCACAGGAACCTGGACAGTCGTAGACCCGATACTTGTAGCTACCCCAATTGCATTTATAGTAGCTATTGTTGTCAGTCTTATGACAAAACCAACACCACAGGAACACCTTGATGTCTGCTACAAGAAATAGAAATTAAAGAGTTAACTTAAAATTCGGGCATTAATTGCCCACACCTATTTTTTGTCTGTCATTTTTTAGTCAACTAAACTGATTCATTCAGCCTGATAAAAGACATTGTCTTCCGAAACAATCAAAGGCAGATCAATGTGGAAAGTTGAGCCTTCATTAATTCTGCTCTCAACACGGATATTGCCTTTATGACAATTGATTATCCTCTGGCAGATATTAAGTCCAAGTCCCATACCTGAATACTTTCTTGTCAGGGAACTGTCATTCTGGTAGAATTCCTCAAATATCCGGGGAATATTCTCTTCAGCAATACCGACTCCGTTATCCCTGATGCTCAGATACAGGCGGTCTTCTTCCTGTTTTGCAGATATGGATATCGTACTGCCTTGCGGAGAGAATTTTATTGCATTATCCAGAAGATAACTCAATGCATGGAACAGTTTTTTGCTGTCACCATGAATAACAGGCATATCATCAGGAAATTCCGTATGCAATTGCAGGTTCTTTTCTTTTAGTGCACGTGCAGAATGCACCAGAGTAGTTTCTACAAGGTCAGAAAGGTTCAACGGAAGGAAATCATATATGTGCATATCTGAGTGGTCATTTCCCATATATTGCAGAGAATCGACTATCCTTTCAAGTTTGTTAATATTAAGAAGGGATTTATCAAGGGCTTCGGCCTGTTCATTGCAAACCGGTCCCAGGATACCATCATAGAGAAGTTCATTATAGCCTTTAATAATTGACAGGGGTGTTCTCATTTCATGACTGAAAATTGATATAAGTTCTTTTTTCATCTTATCTAAAGAACTTAATTTATCGCTGTTTGAAGAAAGCTCTTTTTCATATTCGATAAAACGTGCCTCATAATTTTTGAGTTTCAAATTGAGCTTTCCGGCATTTACAAGTAAATCCAGGAATTTGTATGAACGTGATATAAACATCTCCAGGTCTGAATTGGAAAGAACCGGCACATCACACACAACTCCCTTACAACCTATTTCATGCTCCTGAAGGAAAGGACCAATATAAATCGAGGCAATGTGCCTGTTCTCAAAAACAAATGGAAACATGGCATGCATCAGATCATGGTCACATCGGTATAAATTATAGGTTTTTCTGTTATTTTTAGCATCTGATAAAGCATCTGAGTTCTCTTTTGCATAATGCAGAGCGCCGGACATTGAACATTGAATTGTGTTTTCCCTGTTGCAAGGTACAAACTGACTTCCAGGCAAGAACAGAACTGTGTTGTTAAGTGTATCAAGTACGGTGTAGGATATACTATAATCCTTACAGAACCCATCCATAAGTTCACGTAGTTCTGCTATATTTACAAGGTCCGTAAATCCATAATCCATAGTTACCACTACTCGATAGTTCTCACTGTTACATAAAAAGCAACATTATTGCATTTTTGTTGTCTTAATTACTCGATTCCATATATAATAATAGGAAACATAGTTACATTTCTAAAAAATATATTAATAATGATTGATAAAGACTAATTGAGTCGAATAATAAACGCAAACCCTTAAATAATAGATAATAGTACAGTTTATTCCGAGTACCTATAAATCATGCGGCACATAAGTTAAAGAACAAAATATCAACAGAATCTAATTATAGTGGCAAAAGCCGTATGACGAGAACTAGAGGGGATATATGTTATAAATAAATGTAACTCGACTTTTGCCTAATCATCCTTCGACATAATGAAATATAAAGCTATCCGTAGTATATAAATGAATAATTAATTATTTTATAGCGGATACATTATAAAATAATTGGAGAGTCAATTTCCATAATAAATACATCCGCATTGGACACTGTTTTTACAAGACTTGCAAAATACTGTGAATCCTGTAAAATAGCTTCATAGGTATTGTAATGCATTGGTACAACTATTTCCGGACGCAACATCTCCACTGCCAGTGCGGCATCTTCAGGTCCCATGGTATAACGCCCACCTATAGGAAGAAGTGCAATTTCCGGATTGTACAATCTGGATATAAGTGCCATATCGCCAAATAGTCCGGTGTCTCCTGCATGATAGATTGACCTTTCACCTGCTTTTATAACAAAACCTGCGGCTTTGCCACCATCTATCTCCCTTCCGGCTTCATCAATAGAAGAAGAATGCATGGCATTGGTCATTGTAAAACTTATATTCCCAATGACAATTGTCCCACCAATATTCATACCTTCGGTTTTTATATCCTTAGACTTCAGGTACTGGGACAACTCATGTATGCAAACAACTGTGCATCCTGTTCTTTTAGCAATTTGCACAGTATCTCCAAGATGATCCCAGTGTCCGTGAGTAACTGCAATAATATCCGGACAGAGGTCATTCACATTGACCTTTGCCGAAGGATTTCCTGTTATAAATGGATCGATAAGGATCATGATGTCATCCACATCTATCCTGAAACATGAATGTCCAATCCAGGTAAGTACAACATTGTTCATGTAGCAAAAACAGTACAGCGGAATAAGAGTTTATCGACAGGAACAACAATGAATTCAATATTAGATATAGTCTCAGATACTACAATGTGAGCAATAATAGACGTAATAATTAATTTAAGTTGGGAGACTGAATACCTATCATGGAAATAGGCATTGTCGTGCACGGACCCGATGTAGTAGATTCCGGAATGGCTGCAAAACTTATTAGCAGGATAAAGAAGCTTGGAGACATTTCTGTTGTTATGGCAGGAACCATCGGGAAAACTGCAGTTCTTGATGCACACCTTGAGAACATAATAGATATAAGTAAAAGTCTCAAACCCAGCAGGTGCATAGAAGAATTCTTCCTGACAAAGGATCTGGTCATACTACTAAACCATGGCAAGACAACTGAGAATGGTCTTCTTTTTGCAAATATTGTCATTTCAAGAATTAAAGACAGAAATGTAAAGCCACTCATCCAGATTGAACGTCCTGGTTTGGCAGATGGCAAAGTGGTTCCCTGGAACTTTAAATCCACGGATGAAGCTGAAAGGTTTTCTAAAATGTTTGGCATGGAACTTGAAGACGTCCCTAAACTTGTCACACCAATCAGTATAGAAGACCACGGACATCGAATCATAAGAAACGTGTACGGCGTCCACGTAGGTGAAAAGATCATGGTCAACGGAATAATCGTAGGATTTGCAGAGTCCGAATATATCCGTATCATCAGTGAGAATGGCTTTATCCGCGAAATTGAAGGTGCCAGAATAAAGGAACATGGCCTTGAAAAACTTCATGGTTACAATAACAGAATTCCAATAGACTTACGTACATGCTGGGTCAAGAGCGGACCTCTAAGAAGTGGTAAGTTCTCTGTTCGCAGGAGAGAAAAAACTCCGGAAAAATCACACGAAGCTTCCGAAAAAATTGTACATTTCCTACCCAGCACCAATAAAAGAAACCAGCGCTTAAGAAAGATAAAAGCCGTTATCATCGACCATGAGGCAGAAAGGACATTTGAACTAATAGGTGATGCAGATATTGCAGTAACTATAGGTGATGATACAACAGACATTGCTGCTGACATTCTCTACAGACTAAGGATTCCGATTATAGGAATTACAGATGGGGATATTGACGGATTCTCACACATGAAGCATATATATCCCGGTTCCGTAGTGATACGCCTTGAACCAGGAAACGATGACATTATAGGGAAAAAGATTCGAGAGACTATTTTCAATGGGAAGCCTGTTGCTGAATTCGACTCGATAATATTATTAAAGAACAATATATTCACATTGTCGAATAAATTAATCATATTTAGAAAAGATTATTAATTATTATCTGCTTTAATTTTGCGCATATATAACTTTAAATATAATAATGTCATATTAGGTGGTAGAGCTCATTAGAGCATAACGTAATAAGGGGTTATTATGAAAGATTTTGAAGTAAAGATACTTGATGACACAGACTACAAGTTCATTGAAGCACTGAAAAGCCTGGGAATGTCCAGGAATGTAGCAACCACACTTACCTACCTTTCAAATGTGGAAGAAGCATCTTCTCAGGAGATTGAGATGAGCACCGGTCTGAGACAGCCAGAAGTAAGCGTTGCCATGAGGCATATGCGTGAAAGAAATTGGATTGATATCCACAACAAGAAAACAGTTGGAAAAGGCAGACCTACTAAGATCTACAGACTTTCCGCTCCAGTTGAAGATATCATCAAACACTATGAACAGAAGATCATAGAAGACACAAAGACAACGATGGACGCCATCACCAAGCTTAAAGATATTACAAAAAGAATGTAAGTTTTTGAGTGTGTCCGGTCAGGATCATCCCTGTGAAGCAATACACATAATGGTCAGATTACCGGGCACAGCAATTCCATCTATTGGAACAGCTTTTTTATCTTTTAAAAGAAGGACAGTTTCCTGGTTTATACCAAGAATGTCCAGAACGTTTTCATAAGTAGTATCAACCGGAACAGTCAGTTTTTTATTTGAAAGGTCCGAATTGATCAGTTCAATATCAAGTGTTATTGTCACTCTACGATCTCACCATCCGGGGATTTCAAATCTTCGAGGTTTTCCTGTATAAGCTTTGCATCTAGTTCTTCGTACTTCTTTTCACCTTTACGCTCATAGTCTCTTTTATGGAACTTTGACATACGAAAACACCTCGAATAAAATCTGCTGCAATAGGTATTAACCCTTTCGGAAAAAAGGAATACTTTATGCAAAAATATCAGATGAACTTTTGTTAAAAATTAAAAACCATCGAGAGTTCAGTATCAATTAGAAAGGTATAAATGCTCGCCGGTACAGTATAATTATACATCACATATAATAAAATGGCAGTGGTAGCGATAGAGATGGGTATTAGTACGCATGAGAGAACACTCGTAGATTTTCTTGCTGTGCTCAGGGGAAAAAGTTCAGTTTTTTGTTATAAGGATGATTTGCAGGCACCAGAACTTGTGACAATTATCACACAGGAAATAGAAAATGAGGAAAAAATTCCCGTAATCCGAATCTGCTGGAATGAAAATGAATTGGAAAGCAAGCATTTTCCAGATAATACCAGTTCATTCTACATATTTAAGAATTTTACTACTGCACTTATCAAAATTGAAAAGATGCTTACCCAGGGAAAACACCTGATACTCGTATCAGACATAAGCAACCTTGAAAAGGAGCAGAATTCACGTCCATATATTCGTTTCCTGTCAATTCTTTTGCGTAAAAGTGAAGAATATGATAGCACCATGATAGCCATGGTTGGTGAAAAATGCAGCAATCCACTGGTTAAGGCTGAACTGATACCTCATTTTAAAAAAGTATTCCTGCTAACAGAAAGCAAGACAATTAAAAGCATAGATGGATCCCCTGAAATGAGATATTCCATAGAAAATGGCAAACTCTATCTTGAAACACAGCTTCAGGACGATATGAACAAAATAAAAGAGATTTTCAGTCTTACACCCGAAGAAAAGAAAGAACTTGACAGGATAGTCGGAGAAAGTCTTGAGGAATACAGGACATCCCTATAACATATCCTATCCAGATTTTTAATTATTTAGTTAACAAGCTTTTCTGCTATCTTTTTTAACTCAGTGCAATATTCACATTCAGGATCATCCTGCATTGCTATTTTTCTGGACCATGATTTAGCAACATAGTCATCATAAGCAATAAGTCCTAAAAGCTCTGTTCCAAGCTTATTGCTGAAATCAGAAACAATAGACATTATATCATCTCTTTTTTCAGCTGGTATCCTGTTAAACAGAAGAGCTGCATGTGTTTCCAGTTTTGCAGACATACTGGAAAGTACATATGTTCCCCTGATATCCTGAATATCAATCGTTGACACAATTACAGCCTTGTCAACTATATTCATGGTTAAAAGACTTGACTTATTGATACCGGGACTACAATCAAAAAGAAAATGATCGATATCCAGTTTTTCTCCAAGTTTCTTTACCAGGGCAAGTAATTTATCCCTTGCTTCACCCGGTGTGTTAAACATTGCAGATATATCTTCTTCACATGCTTTGGAAGGAACTACGTAAACATCAGTTTCTCCGTATTTATAAACGATATCATCTGCACTACATACGCCCTGCAGATAATCTATGAGTGTCATATCATATCTTATATCAAACAAAGAATGCAGACCCGGACCATTTACATCGGTATCGATTATGCAAACTTTGCTGCCCTTTTGAGAGAGCATGACCCCCAGATTTCCAACAAATGTCGTTTTACCCGTACCACCCTTATAAGAATGAAAACTCAAAAGCATTTTACTCACCCAAGTAACTGGTCAAGTTTGGTTTCTACTTCTTCAACCGCAGACCAATGTTCATTGTTCTTGCTTTCAACTTTCTTACTCAGAGAATAATAGATCTTTTTACCTTTTCTTTCCCTTTCAAGCCATCCGGCCCTGTAAAGCTCATTAAGGTATTTGTTTTCTATTGAGCGATGTCTTCCTGTGATATCACTCACTTCATCTGCTGTGCATGAAGTCAGTTTTGAAACTGCAAACAATGATTTACGGATAGAATCTGGAACTGTCAGGAAAACAGCCATTTTATCATTGATTGCCGGGGAATTACGGGCTTCAAGATCTGCAATGCGTAATTCCAGTAATTTCAAACGCTCGTTTATATCATTAAGATATTCCAAAATCCCGTTGTTGTTTTGAAGGTCAGCCATGATAATCAACATGAAGAAGAATTATTTGATTGTAATATCCAATTTAATAGGGCTGATAATATATAAGCTTGCTTAAATACATTTGATATTAAATGATAAACTGACGTTAATCTTTTTAATATTACGACAACCTTATAAAATATCAGTACATAAATAAAAAAAGTGGATGAAATGAGAAGCCCATCATATATCGCAAAGCTGGATGATCTTCTTTACGGGGGACTGATTAAGCCATCATCCATTTTGATTGCAGGTTCTTGCGGGACTGGGAAGACAAATTTGTGTATGCAATCACTTTTCAATGCTGCCAGAAAAGGTGAGAAGTGTGCTTATGTCTCACTATTATCGGAATCAAATGAAAAGATAGTCAGAGCCATGTCCTCATTCTCATTCTATGATGGAAAACTTGTAGGCGACAAACTAAAGATCTTTTCAATTGGTTCAGATGTTGTAGCTAAAGGTGATTTTGCAATCTTTGAATACATCAATGAGAATATTCTGAAAGATAATCCATCCAGAGTTGTAATAGATACAATGAATGTACTTGAAGACATTGAAAGTACCTTTGATGAACGTCCATTCCATAAATCCGAGCTTCGCGCCTTTGTACAGAACCTTTTTCAGGAGTTTGACGACAATAATATTCTCCTGATAGCAACAGGTGAAATACCTGCTGCAAACATCAAATCAAGTCAATGGTCATATCTTTTTGATACAGTAATCACACTTGGTACCATAGATAACGATGAGAGTAACTATCGTTTCCTTGAGATAATCAAAGAAAGAGGAAGTGATTTTATCGCAGGTAAGCACAAGTTCAGTATCACAAAGGATGGAATCACTTTTTAAGAGGACATCAATATTACATGAAAGTGACATATTTCTAAGTTTCATGAGCTAACCAGAATATGTCCGGTATCATATCCCGGTCACCTCTTCTTTTGTAGAAGTTGCTTTGCAGGAAAAATGCTTGTTATATTACAATTACAGGAGGTAGTAGATTTTTCTAACACAAAGCAACCATTATTATAGCATTATTACTATCATTGTAGCATTATTATAATTATGCCTGAAAGAGAGGTGTAAACCACGATTTTGTTGGTTGGTATAATCCATGGCAAACCTCTTTCAGGCTAAATTGAAGCATATTAATCATATATGTACCACAGGTTTCATTATATGATTAATACTCACTAAACCCACTCCCCAGTGTGTTTATTCCCTGACCCCAATTACATAATATGTTTTGCAAGTTATATCAATTAACTGCATTTTTATTCATTATAGCTTTTGAATAAATAACAGCGTTATTTATTTTAACGCCGTTAAAATAGATAAAAAATAAGAAGAGAAACACCAGTAAGCATTTAATAAAAGTTTTGAAATAGTCACGGAAAATGAACTCAAAGATGAAGAGTCATGTCATCCAGTTCACGCTTACAATGATTCTTGATAATATTGTTAAGTCGCATGCGTACTGTTTTCAGACCTTCCTCATCGGTGAAATGAGAAAGCACATCTGCAAGCTGGTCTACCATTAATTGATAATCCCTCTCAGTGCCCATATCCCTTAGTTTTTGCATTGCAGACTCTGCAATTTCAGGAGTCCATTCCTCATTAGTATAATAGGTCTTGTCTTCAACCTCAAGCTTTTTCCTTGCTACGTCATTATTGACCCTGGCAAAAATAAGCTCCACGGTATGAGGATCACCAACAAATTCATTCATAAACTGCATGATGTCCATGACAACTTCAAAATAAGGTATTTCCGGATTCTCAGAATCCTTGAAAATCTGAGACAGCTCCAGTCTTATGTTTCTCTCAGCTGGTTTTAGAAGATAACTGGTTATATCATCAATAATATCTGCACAATTACCGCCATCCATATTTGAGGATAATTCATACGTATTAGCCGGTAATACGTTAAATTTCCCGTAATACTTTAATAAATTCTTACGCAAACGCTGGACATCTAAATTTGCCAAAATATCACCTGAAATTTTAAGTTATTTTAAATCAAATCCCCTGATAAAAGAATTCATTTCGCCTTTCAGTTTACTATCCAGAAGTTCTCTGGAACTTTCAAATAATGTCAAAAAATCACTTATATCATCAGAAGTAATGTTTTTTCCCATGTTTCGTCTGAACTTGAGAGCTTCATAGCTGCCAATCAGCTCAGGCATTACCATTCTTGGATAATCTCCTGCCATTGTTTTCAGCATGTTTCTTGCACGCGGATACGGAAGCATCAGGTATCCTTTATACCTTGATGAAAGGCCGCTGCTTTTAGGATTAAGTGTCGTAAATCCCAGTTTATTTTTGAAGAAGCGTGCAGCACCAGGATTATCTGGCATTGTTATTACATTTGTCTTTAAATGATTTACAGAAGTTGCAAAAAGAAGGCGCCCTATACCAACATGCCTGTGTGCAGGATGGATCTCAACACTTCTTAACAGATGAATGGAATGATGCACTACATTGGTCTTTCCACGATAGGTTTTTTCTGTTTCCTCAGATAATTGTTCAAACCTTGCAAAACCAAGCAGCTTATTGCTGCCTTCTACTGCTACAAATAATGAATGACCTGAACTCAGGGAGCTTTTTAGCAGAAAATCATATGGCATCCCAAACTTGTTATGGAAATAATTAAAACCTATATTGTCAGAATTTCCAATATCTATGTCAAGCTGATCCACCGACGAGCCTGCTTCAAGTATACCATAGCTGACATTTCCTGCTACGTGCAGTATGTTCATACCTTCAATTGACATTTTTAATCATCTGATCTCAAACATTTACAGTTCCCGCAACCGAATAGAAAGTGTATCTACCTTTTTTGACAGTATCCACCATCTGTTCCTGCTCCAGATAACCCATTACAAGAGAGAGCTTTTCAAAGTCTATAGGATAACCACTTGACTTTATCTGTTTCTCAAGCTGCTTGAGAGTTGCTGAACCTGCAATCGAAAGCTGACCGATTATAACTTCCTCTATAGGCATGTCTTTTAATCGTATGGGCTGTGGCTGCTCAGGAGCTTCCTCTGTAACGATGTCAGCTTCTGACAATGTCAGTCCCTTTGAATTTTCCAAAATCTCATCAGGACTAAGATCAAGAGACTCGAGATCAAGAGGAACTTCTTCAGGAACAACGTCAGAAGACTCAAAGTCAACCGGGACTTCAGCAGGACTCAGGTCCAATGAATCAAGATCAAGAGGAACTTCTTCAGCAACATCTTCAGAAGACTCAAAGTCAACCGGGACTTCGGCAGGACTCAGGTCCAATGAATCAAGATCAAGAGGTACTTCTTCAGCAACATCCTCAGAAGACTCAAAGTCAACCGGGACTTCATCGGGACTAAGATCTAAAGACCCAAGGTCAAGAGGAACTTCTTCAGAGGAAAGTTCAGAAGACTCAAAACCAACTGAAGCTGCATCAGGACTCAGGTCCATTGACTCGAGGTCAAGAGGAAACTCTTCAGGAACAACTTCAGGAACAACTTCAGGAGATGCAAAATCAACTGGAACTGCATCAGGACTCAGGTCCAATGACTCGAGGTCAAGAGGAACTTCTTCAGGAACAACTTCAGGAGATGCAAAATCAACTGGAGCTGAATCAGGACTCAGGTCCAATGACTCAAGGTCAAGAGGAACTTCCTCAGGAACAACTTCAGAAGATTCAAAATCAACTGGGACTTCATCAGGACTCAGGTCCAATGACTCAAGATCAAGAGGAACTTCTTCAGGAACAACTTCAGGAGAATCAAAATCAACTGGAGCTGCATCAGGACTCAGGTCCAATGACTCAAGGACAAGAGGAACTTCTTCAGGGACAACTTCAGAAGACTCAAAATCAACAGGTATTTCTGCTTCAGGAACCAGATTATCCTGATCCGGAGCGAAGTCCTCAAGATTCAACGGTTCTGGAGTGAGTTCAGCTGTTTCAGCCTGAGCCGGTGACTGCTTTTCAAAGATCTGATCAGGTTCAGGAGTGACTTCTGATGGCTCCGGTAAGAACTCTTCCTGCTCTAATTGATCTGCCTGTGAATTAATATCAGTAGAATCTTCAGGGAAAACGTCTTCAATGGCATTATCCTGCATAGGAACTTCAGTCTGATGTACAATTTGATCATCAGGATAATCATGAATAAATGATTCCTCATAGCCAGGAATATGGATATGGAGCTGTTCCTGCAGGGAATTAAACATTCCACCTACAACTACCTTAAAAGACTCTATTTCGCCTGCAATTGCCATTATTTGTTCTTTGCTTGCATTTGGAGCATCACTTTCCTGCGTAGGAATTGGTGAGTTTGCAAGCTCTTCACTGCTCTTTTCTGCAGCGGCAGCAACAGACTCAGTAAAGTCCAGTTCTTTTAGTGTACGATTCAGCTTGGTTATTGCTTTGGTATGCAGATTCACAGCCTTTGCAATGCTTTTTATCTGCTCCATGATCTCTTCGAGTTGTTGTGTATTGGAAGCAGCTTCTTCAAGCTGGTTATTCTGAAGCTCTGCCATAAAGCTAACATTTTCTGTAAGATTGTCCAGCTCACCTTTGTGTTCGGTTAAATCTGAAACTATCCTGTCAAGATGTTTTTCGTGAGCAACGACCTTTTCAATTGTATATTCCCGACTTCCGGTCTCAACAAAAGAACGGAAATCCTGGGAATTATAATTAGGAACATACTGGGACAGCATTTTAAACAGTTCAACATAAGTGCCATGTATCTGCTTAACAGAAACTATCTTGGAAGAAATGGCATCTGAAAGTCCCCTGACAATAAAAGCCTCATTCTCGAACCTGAAAAAGTCAACACCTGCACTGAATTCACGCACCCTGTCCCTTGCAGTTTCTACCATATCAAAAGATTCACGTTCACCATAAATGGCTATCATAGCACTTAAAATATCATTCAGGGTCTTAGCATAAGTGATTTCAAGAACATCAGAAGGCACTTTTGTAGGGTCCAGTGATTCGGCATTTACAGAATCCTCTGCCTGGACAACACGCCTGAGTCTCTTGGAAAAAAGATCGAAATCCTGCCTCAGTCGTTTATAATCAGATTCATGTGCTTTAGAATACAGATCACTTTCTAAAGTGGATAGCTTATCACCACTTGATTCAAGTTCATCAGTCATTTTTTTCTGCATATCGTTGAACTTTTCTTCAAACATGAATAAACGAGTTTCAAGCTCATTGTAACGACTTTCCGCATCTTCAAGCCTTGTAACAAGTTCAGAATTTGCAAGTTCCAGATCGGACTTAATATCTGAAGCTACATGAATACCTTTATCCCTCTTTTTTCGAAGGACTGAATTATCATCCACAATTATAAGGGACTTGGCATCTGCCGGAACAGGTCTTTCTGAATGCGCAGAGCTGTCATCCATTATGTTTTCACTGTTGCCTATTTCTGCATCTGCCTTACCGGTCTGCTTCAAATTATCATCTGTAATATCTTCAACGTAAGTTTTTGGGTCTTCCATTGACCCTGTAGAATCAGAAGCCTTTTCGTCTTCGCTAATCTCCATGTCATAATCCCGTGAGCTGCTTTGTGAAACTTCTGTATCCATAATCTCAGTATCACATTTTTCCATTGTGCATATTTCGTCATCCATAGCATCTCACCTGTCACACGAAGGACTCAAGTTTGTGTTTAATATCCGGTATCCATTCGGCTTCACACACATCCGCTACATAATCCCCATGTAGCGGACGAATCTGGTCCCTGATAATCATTTCAACAAGAAGCGGCCACAGGTCTTCAGTCATCCATTTAGGTGAAGAGGCAATTTCGTTAAAAGCCATTGCAAGTACCTGCTCAACTTCTCCCCTGCCCATGACACCTGTGATCTTCTCTTTGATGTCAGCAAGTATTTCCATATTCTTCTTGTATTCGGAAGACTGGGTATACATCTCATCAAACACGATTTTTGCCAGGATACGCAATTCACTTGCCACTTCTTCAGGATAAGTTGCAAGCTGCTCTTTTGTCATTGGACGCTGTTCGAAAACATGACGTATAACAGCCTTGGCAATTTCAATTTTATCCATATTTTCAGCAAGATCGGCTTTTCCCGTAAACAGGGATATTAAAAGAGCTCCGCGTCCCACTGATGAGAAAATAACTGTGCCAAACTCGTATTCAATTACTGACTGTTTCAGCCCCATTTCAAGCTGCTGGCTAACATGCAGCAGGTTGTTGCTGATAAGATTGGTCAGCTCAAATATTTTAGGGCCAATACTCTCCGGTATGTAGGATGCATAGATCTTTCCGTCAGCACCGGCAAAGAGCAGTACATCTACATCACTGGATTGGTGTGTCCTTTTAAGCTGTGCGACCAGAGCAAACTTCAAAAGGGAAACATCCTCAAGGTCATCTTTTGTTTTTCTAACCGACACGTCAACCCACCTCAATTACTCATTGGATCATTTCTTCCAGTTCGCTAAGATTGTCTATATCAATAAGCGGTTCATCTTCCTGTGAAGGCTCTTCTTCAGGTACTATATCTTCATCCTGCTGCATGGAACCCGTAAGTTCAGAAACTTCCAGTGCTGCAGCTTTTGTGGAGGATTCTTCCCTGCGCTTCTCAAGTTCTTCCCTGGTAATGGCATCATTAAGACCCTGAGACTCGAAGAATATCTGTAGTGTTTCCTTCGGGGAGAATGGATATGACCAGTTTTCCTTGACATATACAAGCCTTTCAAGCATTCTCTCACTGGCACCCAGATCAGCGGCAGTGCGTATGGCTTTGTCAAAGACATCGTCATACTTGCGTACATCTTCTGCAGATACCAGAGGCGTAGTTCTTACAACCACACCAACACCACGGACAAAAATGTAAGGATAAACTTCCTCACCATGCCTGGTTGCACGCATCTTCACAATTTCAAGAGCCCTGTTAAAAGCTCCGCCAATTGGCCTGTATGTCAGGTGAACTGCACCATCGGACATGTAGATAGGAATCAATACATCCTCACCGATAGTCTCACCGGGAGATGCGTGTTCTTCTGTTGTAATAAGAACCGGACCAAGTTGCTTTAGTGTGTAGAACAGTTTTGTGATAATCTCACGCTGTTCCTGCTTGTCCTGTATCGCCCATATAAGCGGGGTCAAAGGATCAATAATTACACGCGTCTTTACTGCATAGTTCTTATTTGCCTCCACAAGAGCCGGAAGCTGCTCGTCAACAAGTTTGACAAAATCCTTACCCTTTGAGTGGAAGAAGAATAATTCTTTTTCATAATACTGATCAAGGTTAAATCCAAGCATCTTTGCTTCTCGCATTATTTGCTCAGGTGGCTCTTCCATACTGATATAGAGACCATTTTCTCCGTGCTCAAGTCCGTAATTCAGATATTGCATTGCAAAGGTTGATTTTCCGGTACCACTGGAACCTACAACCAGGAGTGTGGAATTATCACGCACACCTCCTTCAATCACTCTGTCAAGACCTGCAATTCCGGTTGGTATCCGTGTTTCACTGCTCATTTAAATTCCTCCGGAAGTATTACCTCATCGAGGCTGCTTAATTCACTAATTTCTGTAATCTCAAGATTTTCTGCAAACTCATCCAGTCCTTCGATAACGGGTTGAGGATCTGGAAGCTCTGACCCATTTTCAATTGAAAGAATGAGAGATTCATTACTGTCAAAAGGAAAACTCTTCTCAATATAGACCGATTCTATTGAGTGACCCATGACCAGCATATAGTCACTAAGTTCTACCCATCCGGTTTCATTTTTCTTAACAACATTTTTAAGAATCACATTGTTATTTTTCCGGTCTATTTTTTCACATTCACCTCTGTAATGTGAACTAGTTGTAATCACTCTTACATTCTCACCTACAAATTCATCCAGATGAGAATATGGTGAAACTGATCTGTATCCTGCCATAAAAATCACTGCTGCTCCTTCTTCATTTTAGAAAGAAGCTCGGCAAAGCTGTCTGTCTTTTTAGCTTCTTCCTGTAATTTTGCGGTTTCTTCAGATACAGGTGGTTTGGGTGCAGCCGGTGCGGAATTATCTGGCACCTGTATCTTTTTGGCCATTTCACCAAAAGCACCACCAAAAGTGCTGTGAGAATCAGCTATGGAAGAAAGTTCTTCCTGAAGTTTCCACGGAGGGTCAAATACCTTCTCCTGTACCGGCATATTATTGGCAAACTGCATGTAAGCGTTACCAATTTCTGACAGACGACCGCTGTCCAGTAATTTATAAATTGTAAGTGTCCGTACCCTGTCCCTGAGTTCATTGTCATCAACAGGCGGTCTGATACCGGATAAGATCTTCTTATCGTACTCATCAAGCATGACCTGATATGCGGATATAGGCTGGAGGTCAACTTTGAATTTGCAAACCGGATCACCATTCTTTATGCACTCGGTTTCCTCAACAGAGCATTCAAGTTCAAGGTCTTCCCTGAAGAACCTGTGAAGGGCATCGGTTGTGGCTACACATACTTTCTGGTTCTGCAGTGCAGGATAGAAATTACATACAGGGTTATTGGGAACTGCAAATATGTAATGCATCGGTGCATACGAAATAAGCTGCATGTTTCCAAGTCCGATATCCTTGAAGAACTTCATGTGGAACTTATAAAGTGAAGTTCCCCTTATCAGCTCTATTGTGCTTGCTTTAAGGAACTTTCTTGTTTCGTTCCACGGGACTTTGGCTTTTGGGAACTTGTCACTAATATTCTGCTGGAGTTTCAGCAATGCTCCAAAAGCTCCCATGGACTGCCCGAAACTTCCATCCATTGCCGGAGGCGGACCGCCGGCTGAATTTGTCATAAACGGAGGGAGACCAGGATCTGCCATTTATAATGCCCCCTCTGTGGTCATTAGATTCATTTCACATCATCTCCTTGATCTGCTTTATACCCTGTTCAGTAAGTTTTCCTGAAGTGTCACACATGTTTGCTTCCCTCAAATTCTTGAAACTGGCTGCAAGGGTGTCATTATCGACACCAATGAAGAATGTCAGTTTCTGCAAATCGTTCACACCTGTGTAAAGCATGTAAAGGAGCTTTTTATCAATATCAGAAAGTGATTGTTTCTTTGGAGGTGTGCCACACATTGGTTGCAGATAAGCTTTGAGCGTATTGATAACGGCTTCATTACCTGCAAGTAAAGCGGTAGCCGGAGCTGTGGCTCCTTCTACTACTGATGATGCCTGGAGATAATCTATCATAAGGATGTGTGAAGTCCCGATTGTACGCTGGGCTTTTACACGGATTGGATCCGAAACTTCCCTGCCTACCATACTTACACTTTTCAAAGGAATTGTTAACCATCCCCCGCCTTCTGAGAACCACAGGTTAAGGTTGGTAAGATAGAGAACACCTTTCTCCCAGTTGTCAGAGTAAAGGGAATTACCCATCATCACTGCTTTATAAATATAACTAAGATCAACTTTTGCGATACCCTGCTCTTGAGCCATAATGAAAAGACCCCATATGAATAAATTATATATCTAGTATTATAATTATAGATACTATTGTATTAACGGTATTAATACCCTTCTGTTGAAATGTGAAAAATAGTAATTTTTGCACAAATAGAGTGAATTCTATTATGCAGGTAGCTCTAAAAATCTCGCAAAATAAAAAAGTTCAACTTTTAAATAAATTTTATTACTTCTTCTTCATCGGAAGGAAATACCTTTCAACACTGCAATTAGTACATATAAACGCAGTACCACTTCTTTTGCCTGAAACCATATATTTGTTCACAAGGAAATTTCCACACTTACATGGAGACATCATTTTTTGTTCTCCAAGGAACTTACCTTCAAAATCCACAGGACTTGACATGTCTTCAGGAGGCTTATCACCGGGAACACTTGTAGTAACATGTCCGGAACCTTCAACAGGAGAATCTGCTTCTGATACTTCAGGTTCCTTTTTCATATTAATAAGTGAATCTGAAACTGCCTCCTTAGGGAAAAGTTTGTGCCTGCATGCTTTTACATTATCCTCATAAGGGATAATTCCTTCACAAGCTACTACATGTTTTCTGCTTTCCTCAAGTATAAGGTAACCGGGATAATTACCCAGATCAACAGGACTATTGTGAGTTGGCTCTACAAAGTCCAGTGACTCAAAAAACAGTTTTGCAATCTTGTTTACCGGTTTTGTAATAATGTGTCCGACAAGTATTCCCGAAATAAAACAGAATATCTTTTTTCCCATACCTGTCCTGGCAAGCTTTGGTAAAACTTCAATCCCACGAAGTACATATGTAGGTCTGCTGTCCTTTGCAGGAGAGCTCCATTTTTCATTCATGGACCAGCCAAGTACAGTGTTATCCTTAACAGCAACGACAAGAACCACAGTCGGTCTTTTAAGCCAGCTCTGGAAATTTGACAGGTAATCAGACATACCCAGGTATTTCCTGAAATAAGTGAATTCACCTATTGTAAACTTGTCAAGCTCAAAAGCATGTTCAAGTTTATAAAATATAATTCCATCTTCACTTTTTCCAAGTTCGAACATTTAACCAACTATCCTTTAAATGTGACCCCAATATGGCTCCAGCCTGGCTTTTAGAAGGGACAGATTATTATTAAACTCTTTTCTGGTTTTGGCATGTCTTGATGCAAGCAGGTCAATCTGATCAACTTCATCCTTAATATTCTCAAGTCCGGCCAATGCACGCAGGACAACGGATGCAAGAAGACCAAGATCATCATGATAGCCACCCTCCAGCAGGGTTACAACGCTCCATTTACTTGCAAGTTTAAATATTATTCTGTAGTAACCATCAACAGTGAGGTTCAGCTTGGCCAATGGTTCTTTATGATAAGCATCAAAACCGCACTCCAGAATAATTAACTGTGGGTTGAACTTGTCAAGTACTTTTTCAGCAACCTCATCATAAAACAGGGAATATTCAGGATTACCTGATTCAGCAGGCATTTCCATATTTATACAATATCCAAGCGCAGGTCTCACGCCAATATCTTTGATGAAACCCTTAAACGGATAAAGTGTTTTCTGATCCTGATGCATAGATATGCACAAAACTCTCGGATCAGCTTCAAAGGCAGCATATGTACCATCCGAAGCATGTGCATCAATATTGATTATGGCGATCCTTTCAAGGCCTTTTTCCTCAAGCATATATCTGGCCAGAATACCTGAATTGTTGAATATGCAGAACCCATTACATGAATCAGGACCTGCATGGTGTCCCGGCGGACGTATCAGCGCATAAGCATGCCTGCACTCACCTGTTGTAACCAGGTCCCCGGCTTTCAGAACACATCCCAATGCATGAAGAGTCACATCAAATGAAGATGGACAAACATATACATCATTACCAGGGCTCTGCCGCGGATCTCTTGTACATGCTTTGATTAGATCTACATATTCCCTTGTATGCACCCTTAATATATCCCTGACAGATGCAGGAGAAGAATCATAAAAACGGAATATTTCACCATCAATAAGACCGCTACTTTCAAGATATTCCAGTATATTCTTGATTCTTTGAGGATTTTCAGGACACGGATAGCCATTCAATAAAGAATCATGCAAATGATGGTTTTTATTGAAAGTGATACCTACCCGGGTCATCAGGCCTCCTGTGATAACAGAACCGGATGATGACTTTTTGTTTCTGAAACCTTTTTCTGTAGCTCTGCAAATATCTGTTTCTGCTGTGTCTGTTTATAGCTTGATATTTCCTGTTTGTCCTGAACCGGATTTGGACGTCCGTGCAGAGAACTCAAAACACTATGACACAACTGGCCATTAAAATCATGATAACCACCTTCAAGAAGGAAAACAACAGGTCCTTTAAAGACCGAATGCAATTTAGCTGTCATCTGGTGATATGCATCTGAATCCAGTGCCAGGCCGATATTCATCTCATGATAATGTGCATCAAAACCACAGCTAAGTACTATAAAATCCGGATTGAAATGTTCAACCATAGGAATAACTGCCTCATCAAAAGCATACATATATTCCTCATTACTTGAACCTGCAGGCATTTCTACATTCATTGTATACCCTTTGCCGGCATTCTCACCTGTTTCATTACTGAAACCTTTTCTGGGATAGAATCCATGTGGATCGCGATGAAGTGAAATAAGCATCACAGTCGGATCTTCATAGAATATTTCCATGGTACCATCACCTGCATGTGCATCCCAGTCAAGTATCAGCACTTTCCCAACTTTCCTGTTATGCTGAAGATGCCTTGCAAGCACTGCTGCATTGTTAAAAAGACAGAAACCTCCGTATTTCTGGGAGCTTGCATGATGACCGGGAGGACGTGTCAGGACAAAAGCATGGGTGAACTTTTTGTCCACAAGCAGGTCCCCGGCCTGTATAGCGGCACCAGCAGCAGTTTTTGCGATATCATAAGATCCTGATGTCATGTACGTACTGTCGCCAAGGAAACCGCCCCCAGAGCCTGAATATGATTTTACGAAGGAAACATACTCCTTACCATGAACCCTGTGCAGATCCTCTTCATTAGCAGTCTGGAAATCACTGATTAACGTGCATGTGCCATCAGTAAAAACTTTGTTCTTTTCCAGGTACCACATGGCTTTGATTATACGTTCAGGTTTCTCGTGAGTAATAATAGAAAGTAATGATGCATCATGTTTCATATGATCCTCACTGTAAAGGAAGGCAATGTTCACCGGACCTGCAGGTTCATTAGAAACAGCCTTTTTTGCTGCAACAGTGGTTTTTGAAGCAGGACTTGCCGGAGGGAACACCTTAGAAACCAGAGGTTTAGGAGCAGCTTTAGCCGACTGTGCTGATGCAGGTTTTACAGAAGAAACTGGAACCTGTTTTCCTGAATTAATATTAACCCCGGAAACAGATGGATTAGGAACATTATTTGCAACATTTCCTGATTTTGGTTTTGCCGGAGTTTGTGATTTTATCTGTTCAGAGGGTGCTGCTTTAGGTACAGATTTACCTGCATGAGCCTGTACATCTGACTTCTGTACAGTCTTTGCTGGCTGTGGAGGGACCTCTTTTTTTGGAACAGGGACCTGTTGAGCAGGTTTTGCCTCTACTGTCTTTTTGCTAACTGTTTTTGGAGCTTGTGGCTGCAAATCTGAAGTTTGGGAGCTACCTGAATGCTGGTAAGAAGAAACTTTGGGAACCTTCGGAGTTTTTTGCAGAATCTCGGATACGGCTTTTGAGTAATCCTTTTCTTCATCCTTAACATTACTTTTCTCTTCATCCATTTCAATTTCAACAGATTGGTAGGAAACATCATCAAAAGCACCGGACAAAACATCAGGTACTTTCGCTTCAAATGAAGGGAAGGTAGAAGGTTCAATTTGCATATCCTGAGAATCAGAATAAGTTATAGTCTCATCACCGGCCTCAATAAAACCTTCACCTATAACAATCATTTTTTTGGCTTCAGTGCCTTTTTCCTGATTGCCGGTTTTTTCATCCACAAAACCTGATTTAATAAGATCAAGGATGGCATTCTTTTCTGAAAGGTCAATACTGCTTTTACCAGGCTTTTCACCATCAAAATAAGATAAAAATGCCTCATTCAGCTTTTTCATGACATCAGAAGATAACTGTTTATTTTGTTCCTCGTTTTTTTCTGCATCTGAAGACACCCATATCACCCACAATATAATTGTTTTACAAAATTACTGAACCTGCAACCACACAGGATCAAGCACACCGATGTACTTATTCCCTCCGAAATTGAATACCACGGTTGGTTCTTCAATGGAGGCCCAGCCTGAAAGTTTTGGTTTCACTACCCATGTCCGCTTCACAGTTTCCCCTGGAGCTATCGTATCAAAGAAAAGGTTGATTTTTTCAGGCTCAAGGGAATTTGAAAACTTAGCTTTGATAGCAAAATCATTGTATGGCTGCTGCGTGAAGTTCTTAACCCATACATCAACCGTTGCTGGTTTACCAATTGTAATTTGCTGTGAAGGAACAAATTTTACATATTGTGCAATGGTTTCTTTCTGTATTGGAGTTGCACCTGAAACATCAATTGTCCTGCTGTTTTGTTTTTTCTTGGCTTTGTCTCTCTTATCGATATATAAACCAAGACCAAGCATAATTACAGCGCCAATAAATATAAGCGGAGCATTGTTTGCAATTACATCTATTTTTGTAGATTCAACTTCAACATCAACAACTTCTGCATTGCCCAGTGTCAAAGGAACAGTGAATGAAACCCTGGTAACTATCCATCCAAGCTGGCTGTTCTGAAGTGTGAAATATATGGGAACAACACTAGTTCCGCCGTCTGAATTTGACACGGTACACTCAGCTTCAACAGCTGCTATATTTTCACTGATTTCCTGGGAAACAATGTTAATATCTTGAATTGAACCCGGCTCTATTCCTTTATTGCTGAATATCATTTTAATACTTGCAACTGCAAGGAAATCCTTACCTGTGTACATATTAAAAGCCGTATTGAAATCTCCATCATTAATGGCAGTTAAAAATGTGGTCACTGTTTCAGGTACTTCTTCTTCTGGATTATTGCTGACACAACCACTACTATACACGCTAATCAGGATAACAAATACTAGGATAACTGAACAATACTTGTGTTTCATTTAAGCACCTGAGATTATCAAATATTATTATTATACAATTATAATATAGACATAGTACTTAATTTTATTTGTAGTAATTGTATATATTGCTTGTTAGAAAAAAGAAAGGAAGATAAAAATTAGAATAAAGAAGGAAAACGGGACAAATCTGCAATAAACTTTGATTTGCCGGTTTCAATCATAACGGCATATTCAAATGTCTGTCTTCCATCAACAATAAATGAGCGGATACCGCTACGCCCTTCAATTAACTGCCTTCCTGAATCACAGGAAGTCTGAAGTTCATCAATGCCGTCAATATCTGTCACCAGCATTTCAGAAGGAAGATAAATGCTCATTTTTTCAATTGCAGGATGCCCAATAACCCATATACTATGCGTACCAGATTTCAATGATTCTGGCGCGCCATAAATAATATTAGTTGTGACTTTTATCTGCGAAGTATTTACATTACCTTCCGCACCTGAAACCTGCATATCAAAGGAATCCAGAGAAAGAACTGTATTTCCATCATCTATCAAAACATAACCCAAATATTGCCCTGTGCTGTTTCTTTTGAATTCATCAACAAAACTCTCAACTTCCTTTTGACTTACGACGCTATTGTTGTCATAATCAAGACCCAGCCTGAAGGCTTCAGCATCGACACCCGTATATATTTCATTAATTGTAAAATCAATTGATGTATCGTGGACCTGCAACTCATTTGTGAAAGTTGCGTCTGCCGATGAAAGTGGAATTGATGACAAAATCAGTATCAAAGATATTAATAGAATTTTTTGTGACATAGAATCCCTCAAAAAAGTTAAGGTGAATATTATTTCACCTTAAGGATATAATTGTATCGTTTCTCTGGTACCGTACGATGAAGGAGTTACAAACTCAGCCATGGTAGTAGCTCCGGCCTCAGGAGTCATCACTATTGTAACTGTAGTGCGTGGTTCTAGATCCAGATTAGAATCTTTCTGGTTACCACTGGTTGTTACACCATCTATTGTTGTATAAGAAGTGTCACCATCTGACACAACAGAAACATAAATAGTCACCAGGTCACCTGTATTCATTATAGGATTACCCTGTGAAAATGAAACATCTTCATCTCTTATTTTCTGCACTGTAAAGAAGTATCTGCCATTTGCCCCCGGAGAACTTTGAGTGTCCGTCAGTAAATGACCCAGATTTACACTTGCAGTGTTAGAAGATGAGAAGTTTTCCATGGCACTACCGTATGTTTTATCGTTATTGGCATATATCAGGTCATTTGTGTTAGTTCCATCAGTTATTGTAATAATTAACTGATTGAGATCCACAGGAGAACTTCCAACATTAAGGCCCACTTTTACTTTAAGAAGGGACATATTAGAAGCCATAGTAGATCCGGTTTTTGCACGTACACCTTCAATGCTTTTGACGATCAGATTAGATGATACTTCCTGTGTAGCCTGCTTACCGGTTGACTGTGCCTGTTGCTGAAGTGTGCCGGATGTCTGGATAAGCACAGATGCAGCTACAGCAGCAATCAGCACCATAGCTATGAAAATAATCAAAGTACCTATACCCACCTGGGCAGCATTGTCTTTTGTAAAGCTGGCATTAGAGATCATGATAACCTCTTAATGAAAAAGATCTGCAGTGAAAGCACTGCAGTTCTCTTACATTATGGATAGAGCTGTACCGTTTCCTTAACACCGTATGATGAAGGTGCGACAAAGTCAGCCGTTGTTGCTGCACCAGATTCCGGAGTCAGGACAATGTTTACAGTAGTCCTCGGGACCAGAGATAGACCTGATGACCTCAGAGCAGAAGTTACAGAGGTAGTTCCTAGATCGGAATAACCTGTTGCACCACTAGATGTTGTAGCAATATAAAGTGTAATCAAGTCACCGGTATTCATTACAGGATTAGCCTGCGAGAAGGAAGAATCTTCATCACGAATCTTTTCTACTGTAAAATAGTGATCAGCATTGGTAATAGTATTAGGTACTGTTGATTGATTTTGTAGAAGAGTGGCTAAATTTCCAGATGCATCATCTCCAAAATAATCCATATCACCATTTTCATTGCCTGCATCAGCATATGATTTTGTATTTCCTGCATAAACCAGATTATTTGCAGTTGTTCCATCAGTTATTGATACAACTACCTGATTTACATCAACAGGAGAACTACCTACATTAAGACCTACCTTGAGTTTCAAAAGGTCAATTGTGTTGGACATATCAGTAGCACTGTTTTTAGCACGTACACCTTCAATGGTCTTAACCATCAAGTTAGATGACACTTCCTGAGTTGCCTGCTTACCGGTTGACTGAGCTTTTTGCTGAAGTGTACCGGAAGTCTGAATCAATACAGCAGCCGCAACTGCTGCAACCAGAACCATAGCGATGAATATGATAAGAGTACCAATACCCACCTGAGCTCTGGTATTTTTTTTCAAATATAATGCGTTGTTTGCTTTCATGCATATCCTCCTATAATCCAAATATATGGATGAATTTATATATCATTTAATAATATATATATTGATTGGTTGGAAATCTCAAACGTCAAACTATGCAAGTTCGGCGTGAGGAAGCATTATATATTAACAATGTGTAAATAATAGTCAGAGGGATTAGATGAATGCAGGCTTATTAGTAAATGCCACAATATGTTTTGCAATAACAATATCATCATTTGCTTTTGCGTGGGTGCTTGCCCGCAGTGAAGACGAGCATAATGATAAGAGTAAACCTGCCCTCTGGTCACTTGTAATATTATGGTCGCTTGTAGGACTTACTTACCTGCCTACCACCATCAGAATGGTAGCTGCATATTTAGGAAGAGAAAATCTGGATCTTGTGATGTACAGTCTTGCAGCAGTTCCTTTTTCCTTTGTAGCAGTCCCACTGGTCTTTTTCATATTGTATGTAATAGTAGGCAACAAGAAAATAAGCGCATACATTTCACTTCTCTTTGTACTCTTCGGCGCAGCATACCTAATGCTACTCTTTACAAATGGAGTAATTGGACCCATAGTTTCAAGTTATTCATCTCTGTTTACTATAAACAGTGACATTGCAATTAACATATACTTAATGGGACTTTTTGTGATACCTACTGCAATGATCATAGGATTTTTACTGCTCATATTCCTGCAAAAAATGCCAAAACATCTCAGATACAGGACAGCATTGCCACTTGTAGCAATATCTTTTGTATTTGACTTCATGCTTACCGACATGATCACAATGGTGGATGTAATGCAGCTTGTTGCAAGGATATTTGTACTCATAGGAACCGTACAGGCATTTCTAGCGTATTTCCCACCAATGACATTACAGGAAAAACTGGGTATTAAAAAATACCAGTACGAGCTTTATGATGAAGATTTCGACATTGATGGAGAGGAGGACAGCATAGATGTCTGATGATATTGATGTCGAACTTGAACAGGCAGTGGCAGAATTCTACCAATCATTGGGAATTCACCAGGGACCAGGAGATATTCAATACAGACTTATCTTGAAAGTCCTTGGAAGGAATGAAGGAAAAATTACAGAATTCTCAGAAATCAGGAAATACACCGATCAGTTTGCAGACAAAGGTAGCATCGGAAGCAAGATGAAAACCGTATTTCAACTTGAAGGATTGGTTGAAAAGGTAAAACGTGGCGGATATGTTATTACTGATAAAGGAATTACTGCTTCTAATTTCCTTAAAGACAGCACCGCATTCTACAAGAAGAATAAGAGAATGGGCGAGATTATCGAGAGAATGCCCTGAGATTCATTTTTGGCTCTGTAAAAATCCTCTAAATTTAAACAATTATGCAAATCCATAAAACTTATAGATGTCCCCTGAATAGTAATTATTTTTGCTGAATTATAGCTACCGACAGTGGTTTTCAATATATTTTCGACAGAACCTATTTTTTATTAACTATTATAAACAGCTCTCATGGAATCAGAAACGTTAATAATCTATTTTCAGCAAGTTACTTGCAATGGTTCTGATAACTGCGTATAATGATTCTTCCTTTTCATACAATTAATTGACTTATGAAGATATCCGGATTAATTCTGATGTATTCTAATTAATAAATGCCCTGCAAGAGCTTACAGTAAATAACCATCGAACTATGCTGGATGAACAAAAATCTTGTTTTGGTTTTCTCTGATGCATCAATATGACTATAAGCCCAGACCAGACTATCGTTTTTAAAACAATAGATTAGCAGAATGAAAATTCAGAAAAACTAAAGTTAAGATAAAAAGAATTAATCAGAAACATTAGAAAATACGACTTTAAAAAGAAGAAATAAAGTGAGATATAAAACTAGTATCTCACATTATGGATACAGCTGTACATTTTCTTTGGTACCATATGAAGATGGCGTGATAAAGTCAGCAGTGGTTGCGGCACCGGATTCAGGCGTCAATACAATACTGACAGCAGTTCTTGGAGCAACGACTAGACCAGTATCTTTCTGACTAGTAGCTACATTAAAAGAACCAATATCACTAAATCCTGTATCACCAACTGCTACAGTTGAGATATAGAAAGTCACAAGATCTCCCGTATTCATAACAGGTTCCCCCTGTGTGAAAGAACCATCCTCATCACGAATCTTTTCTACTGTAAAGAAATATTTAGCACTGTCACCAGGACCACCATTACTGGTCATCATTTGAAGCACATTTGTAGCGGCTGATGCACTTTCATTGAAACCCTGCATAGCACTTCCATATGTCTGTTCATTATTTGCATAGATCAGATTATTAGTAGTAGTTCCATCAGTAATTGATATTACAACCTGATTTACATCTACAGGAGAACTTCCAACATTAAGACCAACTTTGAGTTCAAGCATAGAAATATTCGCTGCCATATTGGTAGATGAAGATTTTGCCCTGAGACCTTCTATGGTTTTGACCATAAGGTTAGATGAAACTTCCTGAGTTGCCTGCTTACCGGTTGATTGAGCTTTCTGCTGCAGTGTACCAGATGTTTGAATCAGAACTGCGGCTGCAACTGCTGCAACCAGAACCATTGCAATGAAGATAATCAGAGTTCCTATGCCTACCTGTGCGCTTGTATCCGATTTTATGAATTTACTATTTGCTTTCATATTTATCAGCTCCTAAAAATGTGCGAAGGAATCGCACATTATTCATTATGGATACAATTGTACGGTCTCCTTTACACCATATGAAGATGGGGCTACGAAGTCTGCAGTTGTTGCTGCACCAGATTCCGGTGTAAGAACGATGTTTACAGTAGTCCTCGGTACAAGATAAAGTCCTGATGTTTTTAATTCTGTAATACCACTAGTTGTTCCCACATCAGTATAACCAGTTGATACTGCACTGCTAGATGTTGTTGCAATATAAACTGTAATCAAATCACCAGTATTCATTACAGGATTGCTCTGTGAAAATGATGAGTCTTCATCACGAATCTTCTCTACAGTATAATAGTGATCTGAATTGTTGAATGTAGTTGTTAAAACGGTAGTATTACCTGTCAATAACTCCTCAAGATTTTCTGCTGCAGTAGAACCCGCAAAGTCGCTCATAGTACCATTATTAGCACCTGTTGAAGCATACGATTTTGCATTTCCTGCATAAACAAGATTATTTGCAGTCGTTCCATCAGTTATTGATACAACTACCTGATTTACATCTACAGGGGAACTGCCTACATTAAGACCGACTTTGAGTTTCAAGAGATCAATTGTGTCAGACATATCAGTTGGATTGTTCTTAGCACGGACACCTTCAATGGTTTTTACCATAAGGTTAGATGATACTTCCTGAGTTGCCTGTTTACCGGTTGATTGCGCTTTCTGTTGAAGCGTACCGGAAGTCTGAATCAATACAGCAGCTGCAACTGCTGCAACTAGAACCATAGCGATGAATATGATAAGAGTACCAATACCCACCTGAGCTCTGGTATTTTTGTTTAAATGTAATGTTTTGTTTGCTTTCATGTACGATCCTCCTCTTATATCCAGATATTTTTGGATATATTACTATTATAGTAATGAATAATATAAATACCATTTGGTTGGAAATCTCAAACATCAAACTCGCAACTTTTGAACAATGAAAATATATAAATAAAAAGCAACTAATTAGTAGTAGACAGGAATGAACCCGGGACTGCTGCTAAACGGAACAATATGTTTTGCAATTACATTATCATCCCTTGCATTTGCATGGGTACTTTCTAAAAACAAAGATAGTTACAAAGAAAATAGCAAGCCTGCTCTTTTTTCACTGATTGTATTCTGGACGATGGTTGGACTTACTTACCTGCCAACAACAATCAGAATGTTTGCAGCGTATATGGACAATCAGGAAATTGATGCCATAATGTATTTTGTTACAGCGATTCCTTTTGCATTTATATCAGTACCGCTTGTGTTTTTCATAATATATGTGATTACAGGCAGCAAAAAAATAGGAGAATACATCTCCCTCTTTTTCACACTTATAGGAGCAGCATATCTTACTTTTCTTTATGATAGTGGGATAGTTGGACCCATAGTTACTGAATGGGGTTCAATTTTCATGATCAACAGTGATGCTGCAATTAATTTGTATCTAATGGGGTTATTTGTTATTCCAACTTCCATGATACTGGGATTACTGCTGTTGATATTTCTGCAAAGGATGCCAAAAAGAATCAGGTATAGGACAGCGCTGCCACTGGTAGCTATTTCTTTTGTATTCGACTTTATGCTTACCGACACAATTGCAATTGTTGATGCAATGCAAATGTTTGCAAGACTATTTGTCTTTATAGGGACAATACTTGCCTATCTTGCTTATTTCCCCCCGGTGACAGTTCAGGAGAAACTGGGGATACATGAGCAGACCAACTCTGAGCAGGAAAACCATACTGATCATAATATTGAATTTTACCTGAAAGAAGAAATTAATAATACCTAAAACACATCCTGTTTTATGATTTTATTTTAGGACATTCCTGATATATTTTGCAACAAAAGAATACTGCAAGGAGATTTATTTTTGTTGGAAGACCGGCAGTCTTATATAGATTTACATTCATGTACGTTTTTGTACATTACAGAACATACGTGGTTATTTGATGCATGCCGTAATAAATGACATAATTAGCTCTACTGAAAAAAGAGTACAGAATCTTAAGATTAAAACAGAACCAGCTTCGCTTAAGTCTTCAGTTAAAGAAAGAGATAGCAATAAAAGAGACATAATTGGTGCTATTACTGAAAGAAAGCAGCGGGGAAAGGTTGCAGTCATAGCAGAAGTAAAGCCTGCATCCCCGGGAAAAAAACTCAGGGATATTAATCCAGAGGATGCAGCTATAATTGCAGCAGAAATGGAAAGGGCCGGAGCAGTAGCAATATCTGTTTTGACTGAGCCAGAGTTTTTCCACGGTTCAACAGATAATCTTAGATCTGTGAGAAATGCAATTTCACTTCCTGTTTTACGTAAAGATTTTATTGTTGATGAAATCCAATTCAGTGAAATTGAAAGCGATCTTATATTACTAATAGCAGGCATTCTTGGAGAAAAGCTTGAAGAAATGGTAGACATGGCAATGTCAAAAGGATTTGAACCACTTGTTGAAGTCCACAATGAAACTGAACTTAAAAATGCGCTTGAATCAAAAACAAGAATAATTGGAATAAATAACAGGAATCTAAGCAATCTTGAGATTGATCTAAATACTACATTACAACTTATACCGCTTGTTAAAGACTATGATACAAAAAACGGACAAAATCATATTATAATCAGTGAAAGTGGAATGCATACCATAGATGACGTAAGAATGGTTGTTAAAGCCGGGGCTGATGCGGTACTTGTAGGCACATCCATTATTAAAAGCGGAGAAATATATGCAAAAACAAAAGAGCTTGTTGATTCACTTTACTATTAACTAACACACGGAGAATGATAATGAAAAAATCAATGTATGGCAAATTCGGAGGACAGTTTGTTCCCGAAGTGCTCATGCCGGCACTTACTGAGCTTGAAGAAGCTTATGAACGTTACAAGGATGATCCTGAGTTTTTAAAAGAACTTGATTATTACATGAAAGAGTTTGCAGGCAGGGAGACTCCACTTTATTTTGCCAAGAACCTCAGCGAGAAATACGGAATTAAAATTTATCTGAAACGTGAGGATCTTGTTCATGGCGGTGCCCACAAGTTAAACAATACTCTTGGACAGGCACTTCTGGCTAAATACATGGGAAAGAAACGTCTTATTGCCGAAACCGGAGCAGGACAGCACGGAACTGCAACAGCAATGGCTGCTGCCAATATGGGATTTGAATCTGAAGTATACATGGGAGCAAAGGATGTTATTCGCCAGCACATGAATGTTTACAGAATGGAGCTTATGGGCACTAAAGTGAATGCTGTTGAATCTGGTTCAAAGACCCTCAAAGATGCGATTAATGAAGCATTCAGAGACTGGGTCACAAACGTTGAGAACACACATTATCTTATAGGTTCAGTTGTTGGATCGCATCCATACCCAATGATAGTGCGTGATTTCCAGAGCGTTATTGGAAAGGAAGTCAAGGACCAAATAATGGAAAAAGAAGGAAGATACCCCGATTCCATTATCGCCTGTGCAGGTGGTGGAAGTAATGCAATGGGTATTTTTTATCCGTTCATTGAGGACAAGGAAGTCAAGCTTTTCCCTGTTGAAGCAGGGGGTAAAGAAATGAGAACCACTGAAAAAGAAGCACTTCACTCTGCATCGCTTTGTGTTGGTGAAGAAGGTATTCTTCAGGGTGCACATACACTCATACTTCAGGATAAATATGGCCAGATACTTGAATCCAGCTCCATATCCGCTGGGCTGGACTATTCAGGAGTTGGACCGGAGCTTGCATATCTGGCAGATATTGGCAGGATAACTCCATGTTATGCAAATGATGACGAAGCACTGGAAGCTTTCTATGAACTCAGTCGCCTTGAAGGAATTATCCCTGCACTTGAATCATCGCATGCAATTGCTTATCTTATGAAAATGGCAAAGATGGGAAAACTTGGAGAGCTCGGTGATCTTGTTGTTATCAACCTATCAGGGAGGGGAGATAAGGATCTTGAAACTGTATTTAAATTAAAGGAAGAAGAGTCAAAGGAGGATTGTCTGTGAAAATTGAAGACAAGTTTGCAGAACTTAAAGAGAGGAATGAAAAGGCACTTATTGCCTATGTCTGTGCAGGTGATCCTTCATCTGAAGCTACAAAAGAAATTGTAAATGCACTTGTAAAAGGCGGAGCAGATATTGTTGAGCTGGGTCTTCCATTTTCAGATCCTGTTGCAGACGGACCTACGATACAGGCAGCATCAACCAGAGCTTTGGAAGCAGGCATGAACCCGGATCTTTATTTTGAAATGGCAGCATCAATTAAGGAAAATGTTCCTCTGGTATGCATGACATACTATAATCTAATATACAAAAGAGGAAACGAGAAATTTGCCAGGGATTGTGCTGAGGCAGGAATTACAGGAATTATTGTACCAGATCTTCCTGCAGAAGAAGCAGACGAACTACATGCTGCATGCAAACAGAATGGCGTTGACCTGATATTCCTTATCACACCCGTCACAACAGGAAAAAGGATGGAAAAGAACCTGGAAAAAACATCCGGTTTTGTCTATATCGTTTCAAGACTTGGAGTCACCGGAGAAAGAGTTGATGTTGCAGAGTCTACAAAGAACATACTTTCCCGCATTGATACAACAGTTCCAAAGGCAGTTGGGTTTGGAATATCCAACGGACAGCAGGCTGCAGAAGTTATCAAAGCAGGTGCTGATGCCGTAATTGTAGGTTCTGCTTTTGTAAACATAATCGCTTCAGGTGAGAATGTAAACGAAAGAGTAGAGAAACTTGCATCAGAATTAAAGAAAAGCTGCAGATAATTTACTGCCAGCTTTTTTCCTATTTTAAATTAGAATCAATTTTTAATTTAAACTGTTTTTAAAAAAGCAAATTAGAGAATGCAAATCATTCTCCAAAAAGCTGATCCACAAACCACTGAGGATCGAATTTGCGAATGTCGTCATATCCCTGTCCCATTCCAAGGAATAATATTGGTTTTCCTGTGATGTATGCAATGGAAATTGCTGCACCACCTTTGGAATCGGCATCTGTTTTTGTCAGAATTGAACCGCTTATAGGAACTGCATCATTAAACTGTGCTGCCCTTTCTACAGCATCATTACCTGCAACTGCCTCGTCCACAAAGATAATGAGGTCTGGAGGAGCTACACGGCAGACTTTTTTAAGCTGCTCCATGAGGTTAATATTGGTATGCATCCTGCCTGCGGTGTCAGATAATACTACATCCACATTATGTGCTTTTGCATGCTGCATTGCATCATAAATAACAGCAGCCGGGTCACCCTGCTCCTGATGTTTTATTATCTTTACGCCAATCTTCTCAGCATGGATTGCAAGCTGATCAATGGCTCCTGCCCTGAATGTGTCACCTGCAGCAACTACAACGGACATGCCCTGATCCTTGAAACGTTTGGAAAGCTTGGCAATTGAAGTTGTCTTCCCTGTTCCGTTTATACCGATAAAAACAATATGTACCGGCTTTTCAGCTTTTTCCACATATTCATCAAGGTCAAATACATTGGCACTCATCACATCATAGATTGCATTTTTCAGAGCATCTTCAACAATGTTACCCGTATTGCTACCAATACGTCTTCTGGTCCCAACCAGCTGGCTCTTTACTGAGTTTACAATTGCTTCTGAGACTGAAAGTGCAATATCACTCTCAAGAAGTGCCATTTCCAGATCCCAGAGAGGTTCTTCGAGATCATCCTCTTCCAGAATGAATTCTCTTTCAAAAACAAGAGCTTTAGCTTTTTGTGCGAAACCAAATTTCTTAGTAGTTTTGCTCTCCTCTTTTGGATCAGTCCGGGTTTCTTCAGCTGGAATTTCAGGTTTTTCTTCTAATACTTCCTGTGAAGAAGGAGAAATTGAAACAGGAGATTCCAGCTCTTCATCAGATACTACAATTTCCTCTACAATTTCTTCAACGGGTTCGATAGCTACAGCTTTTTCATCTATTTTACTGCCAATCTTATCCTTGAATCCACTGAGTTTTGCCTTGAGTTTATTGAACACGTGATACAACTCGCAAGTTTGTTAAAAATAGAAAAAATAGAAAAAAAGGTTCACTGGGAACCTGCATTACCTTGTGGCTGCTGGAGCTTTGCAAGGAATGACTCAATAGCCTGCATCTGCTGGCTTAACTGGGCAAGGGTGTTATTCATATTATCAAGAGCTGTTGTAAGCTTTTCTCTGCGGCGCTGGAGAATTTCCTTTGCTTCAGGAAGAGGTCTTTCAACAGTTAACCCTGCACCGATATCAACCACTGCTTTGTCAGTGTGACTGATATTGGCATATATAAATGAACCGGAACCTATAGGAAACATTATTTCAGAACCAGCGGAAACAGTGTTAAGCTCATCTATTGTGTTAATTGCTCTATTACAATCTTCCAATGAGATCTGGACCATGCTCATCTGCTGCTGAACCATCTCCGCACGCTTTTGAAACTCACGGTGCTGGTTTGCAAGAACCCTTGGATCCTGTCCATTCATATCCGCCATGGATCATGCCTCAGTTATACTTTCGATCTTTATCAAGTTTCTTTTAAGACCATGTTGACTGCCGACGAGTGAATACACTTTGTCCTCTGCATTCTTCTCGTTCTGGCTCTCAATGACCTTTGTAAACTTTTCCCATGCTATTCCGGCCTTGAATGTGCCTTTGACCTGAAATGTCTTCATTTAAATCACCTAAAACCATTATTCTAATAAGTCCAGGGCATCCTCTATTCTTCCCAGTTCATGTCCCGTAGTCTTCGAACCTGCAACATAACCTTTGGAATTTGCAATCAATCCGGAACCAACCATTTGAGTTCCATAATTGGATGTCCCAATATCTACCGGGAGATCGAACAACTCTTCGAGCATTTCAAGCTCGGTACTGGTTGCCCTCGGATTTACAAGCAAACCTTTATTGGTTGCAACTCCGGCCATCCCTACAGTTTTTGCACCGCCTATCGTGCCTCTTTTAACATCTACCTTGAGAGCTTTCTCAATAGTTTCCACAGATTTATCATTGAGTTCCGGATGTACAAGTGCCGCAAAATCATTTGCAAGCACAACATTACCGATAGCATTCAGCTTACCTGGTAATTCAACAACAGGAACATCGATCTTTTCTATGCCTCTGACATTGGAATCCATTGGAACAAGCACTGCGTTGGAATTTCCCCGACAAAGTGAACCCACAATAGTACTTCCATTGATAAGGGTTTCCACTACATTTGCCTGCAAGAACTGGCCTATCTTTTCACGGACAGGCTCAGGCGTACCCAAGGATACAAGCACTATATTTTCGGTGCATGTTGCAAAAGCCCCTATGACGGGGCTTTCCTGTATAGTTATAGTTCGTAACATTATATTCTTAAACTGGAATGATACCCGGGAGCATTTATGCGAGTTCCGCCTGAACTTCGCCATCCTCGAACTTTGCAGCCCTTATACGGATGGAGAGAGGTGGTTTCTCAGAACCATGTTCCCATACTTTCTCATTGATAGTCTTGTCTAACTTGATCATGTCAGGCTCAACTTTCATGTGCTTTGTAAGGTATGCTCTGATAACTTTTACAGCCTTCTTTGATCTCTTCCAGCGAGGGTATTCCTTCACTTCACGGAGAGGGATCGTATAGATCTGCTCTTTTACTATATCTTCTGCCATTATCATCACCTACTTATTTCACATCGAGACTGCTTCTTCTCCAGTGTCTTCTCTTTGGATGGCTTACGACCTTACGACCGGTCTTAATGATAACCCAGGTAGGAACCCTGTGGTTCTGCCTGTGTGCTTTTGCCAACCTTGTCTTCTGTCCTTTAGTATTGTGGCTCACTTGTCTCACCTATGCTATGATTTGTATTATAGTATCGATTGAATTTTGAACTTATAACATAATTATTGTATAAATCCTTAATCATGTTGTTCCGTTCGCTGTTTCATTCCTTCACGCTTATCTTGCGTTCGATAACATGTGATTGTACATGAGTGGGGAATATTTCTTTAATCTTTTCAGAACCATGACTTTGAACTATCATTTCCCTTAGTTCAGTTTCATAATCTGCTTTAAGTACATCCTCACTCAGACCTTCTTCGATGACCAGATGCTTATTCACAAGTTCATTTACTGCAGCACGCCCAAATCCTTTCAAAGGGCATATATAGTGAACACCAAACCGATCCTCAATGCTTCTTATCTGTGATAATTCAAGCATAGGAACACGATCATCACGGCGAATTCCGTCAGCAATGAATGCGACATTAGAGTCGGCCGCCAGATGTTCTATAACGCTTCTGTGAATGAAATTGATAGCATTTTTGGGGAAGCCATCCTCCATAATCATATCGTATGCCTTTTCAAGAATTGAAACATCAGGTTTGATAATCCTGTGCGCAAAACCAAGCCTTTCTGCAGTTTCAGCAGCTACTTCCCCAACAGGAAGCAGTGAAAAACTACATGTTACTAGTTCAACTTCAAAGAAAGGCTCCAGCAGTATTGCGGACAAAGAACTGTCCTTTCCACCACTGAACATTACCGATACATGCATGAAGGGCGCTCACATACGCTTAATAGTAGTTTCCCTCTTTTTGGGCTGCATCTGAACCAGAAGCTGTTTGAGTTTTTCATCGTCGATCATGGATTGTAGCCTGCCACTCTGTGCAAGCATGATCAACTGGTTTTCAAGCTGCTCAACAAGTTCCTTACGGGACATGCGTAGATTTGTCAGCCTTTCACGTGCTTCCGGAGTCAGGATCTGACGCATCAGAGCCTGCTTCTTTGCTTCCATCTCAGCCTGCATTTGCTCCTGTTGCATTGCAGCCTGCATATCAGCTCCGCCTGCCTGTTGTTGAGCTGCCTGTTGCTGCTGCTGGATTTGTGCAAGTCTTTTTCTTCTTATCTCTTCAAGGTCATCAGTCATGAAAGTCACCTTTGCTTATAAGATTAAGCAGTGATTCCTTATAGAAGTTATCGAACTGGAATCGCACTCAGTATTTTGCAAGACCTGGAATGGTTTCCAGAAGATCCTGTTTTACCTCATATGCAACATTGTCAAGCATGGACTGTCCCTGTGGGGATACCACACGACCGCTCTTGAGAGTGCGTACAAAACCTGCTTCTTCAAGCTGCTGAAGTGCAGTTCTTGCTATTGCACCGCTGCCCTTTGCCTTTTTGCCAGGAGCAACGCCTCTGTCCTTCTTTCCACCATAGACAGATCTCATTCTCTCAACACCGATTGGGCCCTGAGTGTATACAGTTCTAAGTACTGCTGCACATCTTGTGTACCACCATTCAGTATCTGTTGGTGGAAGTTCCTTGTGCACACCTGTCTTCACGTATGTTGCCCACTCAGGTGCATTTACTTTATCGTTATCTTTCAACTTTTCTGCTACCTTTGCTATAAACTCGGCTGCAGGAACGTCATATACAGTTGTCATTAATATTCTCCTGAATTATAATATCTGTTAAGATACCCACCATCTGCAGGACTCAATTGCATCAAGTGATTAGTTCAGCTGGATTTGTGATGTTTAAACTATTGAGTAGTATATACGTTTTTCGGCAGTTTTCGCCAAAAAGTATTATTTTCTGAAGGTCTGCTCCCTTGCAGGACCTACAGAAATAATATCTATCTTTACACCCATCTTATCTTCAAGATAAGTTACATAGTCCTGGGCTGTCTGTGGAAGATCGTTGAATTCCTTCACACCGGTAAGATCACTGTCCCATCCCTGAAGGTCTTCATATACCGGTTTGCATCTTGCAAGTTCGGAAGTATCTTCAGGAGGATAATCTATTACTTTTCCATCCAGCTCATAAGCAACGCAAACTTTTACCGTGTCAAGATTGGATAAAACATCTAATTTAGTGAGTGCAATGGATGTGTAACCATTCAGGTAAATTGCTTTCCTTAGCAGTGGAAGGTCAAACCATCCACACCTTCTGGATCTGCCGGTAGTAGTACCAAACTCCCCACCAACATCCTGTATCTGCTTACCGATGTCATCAAAGAGTTCTGTAGGTAATGGGCCTTCTCCAACCCTTGTGATATATGCTTTCACAATCGCCAGCACTTCACCAACCCTTGTTGGCCCTACACCAATATTGGCACATGCAGAACCGGCAATTGTACAGGAAGAAGTTACAAACTTCTGGGTTCCATGAATTACATCGAGATGAGTTCCCTGTGCACCTTCAGCAAGGACATTTTTACTTTCATCAAGTGCCTTGTTAACTTCATAAGAAACGTCAGTTACATAAGAAGCAAAACGCTCACCAAGTTTCACATACCTGTCAATAAGATCCTGATCCATAACTATAGAAGGATCACCACCAAGCTCTTTTATAGCTGCTTCCTTTGATGCTGCCAGATCTTCAAGTCTTTTAAGGAACTTTTCTTTATCAGCAAGATCACCCATACGGACCTCATCCCTGGCAACCTTATCAATATATGCAAAACCAATACCACGTTTTGTAGTGCCTATCTTTTCAGTCCTCTGCGATTCTCTCAGGCCATCCAGTTCAATGTGATATGGCATTATAATACTGGCTTTGGCATCGACACCTACCCTTGTCGCATCTAAATTAATGCCACCTTCTGCAAGCATATCAAGTTCTTCTGCCAGCACTTCGGGATTAACAACAGTACCCGGACCTATTAATACTCTTGAATCTAAAAGAAAACCAGATGGAATGAGGTGAAGCTTGTATACATCCTCACCTACTTTAACAGTGTGTCCCGCATTGTTTCCACCCTGGAAACGGACAACCAGATCATAGTTACCGGATATTAGGTCAACTATCTTACCTTTACCTTCATCGCCGAATTGAGCACCAGTAATAATTGTAAACATGGGTGCAGAATTACCCTGTTGGCTTAATAAAGTTTTGATTGGGCTTCAGATATCCTCTTCAAACGCAAGCATACGGCAGCCTTCATCACAGAAGCCTGATGAATCTACCTTACGACAACGTAAAGCCTTTGTAACTCCCATATCCACAAGAGTATCGATCAGTTTCTCCGCCACGGTGATACTTACGTTGAACTCAGATTGAAGCATGTATATGGCATCCGGCCTTTTTATAGAATAGAAACAAGCACGCGATCTTTTGTCTGACTGACAAGTATCATATGCATCACATTTCATAACGCGGGAACTGTTCTTAAAATGAATGGCAAGCCCCTGCCAAGAGTGTACGTTATGCATACCCTTTATGCCATAGATATTTGCCTTCGTTTTTTCCTTGTGTCTTAACATATATACTTACTAGCAAAACAAAAATATAATTACTTTTTGTTCAAAATATGAACAATCGCTATTTTGCCAAAGGGGAGCTAAAAAAACTAATTAATTGACATAGGCTTTTAAATCACCCTAAAAACACATTGTAGACATATCATCCTAAAAATACAAAAAGTAAGCAACATAATTTCACAAGGTATTAATAGTATCATGGAGTTTTAATAGACGAGTGGAGATCAAATGCTGACAAGCACAATAATAACCACAACAACCAGTACGATATCTTCAGCAGCGAGTGCCGTGTCAATGACGACACCAGTAGGACTGCCGGAATACGGTGTACTGGCCGTCGTTGCGCTGATCTTGTTGCTTTCGGCAAAAGAAATTTTATCTGCTTCTGACAAGTGGAATAAATCTCTGGATTGTTCATTAAATATGACAATCCTGCCGTTGTTGGTATCGTTTGTAGCAATAGTGATCTTCAAGGTATCAGAAATACTCTGATGCCTTTTTCTTTTTTAAATTCCCATATTTGTTAATAAACAATGTTGACCGGAAAAATACCCGGTCAATTAAAATCAAAAATAGTAGTGATTACTTATAGCGATTCTTACGGAACCCTATAAAAATGGCCCCCAGACAAAGCACACCGACTACAGCACCCATCACACCAAGTTCCGGGATTTTACTCTGTATACCTGATGAAGATTTGTTTTCCAGAATGTAACCATCTACCTCACCGGTGTCACTGTCACCTTCTGAGCTTTCATCCTGTGTGGATTCCATATCAGCATTGTGGAGAATCTTCTCAACTTCATCACCAACACCGGAAGATTCTTCATCATCATTGCCAAGTGTGTCTGCATCAACAATCTTAAGCTCTGTCCCCGTGTGACTGCTGCTTTTTTTAGTGGAAGAAGATGAAGATGTGGAAGATGAACTACTGGAACTGTCGTCATCATCACTGGAACCATCGGTTGTTCCTAAGGGAATAGACAGAGTCTGCCCACCTACCGTAAGAGCAAAATTACCCTCAGGCATGTTTTCTGTTGTATACGGATATTCAAAATACCCATCGGAATCTGCAGTAATAGAACCTTTCCCTCCGAAACTCAGAGTAACTTCGCTACTTGAAGAAGTGCCACTTACTCCTATATCATATGTGCCACTTGTTATTTTGCTAGTTCCAAAAGTAGCAACCCCGTTGTTCACAGTAACAGGTAGAGATGGCAATCCTTGACCTAAAACATACAGAGTTATATCCAGACTGTCAACACCTTCTGCCCTTAAGCTAAAAGATTCAGAGCCATCCGGTATTGTAATTTTTCCTATATGATACTCATAGCTCCCATCTGAAACAGATTGAATTTTTTCAAAACTAACTGATACAGATATTTCCTCATTCGGAGAAGCCGTCCCACTAACAGTTACCGTATCTCCAGGAGAAGGATTAGGTGGTGAATAACTAAGATTAGTAACTTCTGCCATTGCTGTTGATGTCATTAACAATACAGCGGTAACAAGAACCAGCAACAATAATGAACTTTTTTTCATGAGGCCTGTTGGACTATGGAACAGGCTTTTTTTGTGAATCATATAAGATGCATCTCCATAAACAATTCTAAGGGATGTTTAGCGCACATACTAATCATTTATTCTTATATTATACTGGTCATCTATTTATTTAATAATTCCTGTAAATTTTTTTAAAAATATAGATCTCATGTAATATCATGCAATTATACTTTAGAAATTACAATAAATAGACAAAACTGGCAGAAATAGTTCAGGCCATCAGAGGTATTATTCCAAAAAGGAATATGTTTACCAGACCGTGAGCAAGTGTGATTAAAGGTAAACTGTTTGTTTTCTGGAACATATATCCAAATATCAAACCTGCAAATCCGGTGAAAAATATCTCATAAATAGTTCCATAACCAGAGTGCATTACACCGAACAAAAGACTTGCAAGCAACAATCCCTTAAAGTCTCCGAAAGATTCTGAAAACCTGGTTTGAATTAATGACCTGAAAACCAGTTCCTCCATAAGACCGACAAAGAAGATCATGATAATTGAGATCTTTAAAAGACTTGCAATTGAAAGATCAGGTATAAGATTGCCTGCATGAATAGTGAAATGTTCACCCTGTGCAATAATTATACCCACTATAAATGCAAGAGGAACATACTTAGCCATATTTTTGAAGTGGACACCTAAGGTCTCTTTTGAGATGTTTTGATGACGTATTACCAGATATGCCGGCACTATCAATGGAGCATATATGTATACATAAAGATTAATCGTCATCTCAGAAAACACCGGCATAGACATGTTCAAAAGACGAAGAATCGGGAGCAATGTCAAAACCTGAAGACTCCTTGCTACATGAGTCCCATCTATCCATATTGATGAAACAGACAATGCAATTAACGTAATGACATGTAATGTTACTCCTGCCCTGTAATTCCCGGAATATAAAAGCAATTCCGCAAGTATTATCATAAGCATAGCAATAGAAATAACATAAGTATCTGTCAAACCCGGGATAACAGACTCTACATTCTCAGTTCTCGCTTTTTTGAAACTGTCACGTAAATTCCAGGAACCTTTCAGTTTCTTGTGTTTCATCAGGCAGCCTCCGTTACATTTATCCATAGATGCAGATCCCTGTAAGGTTCTGTCATATTGTCATCACGGTAAAGCAGATATTGTAATTTCATATCCTCGCCGGTGATACCGGGAACAAATGAAACCGGTTTTTCCCACGTCACATTATGGGCAAGTGCAATATGATTAAGGCTTGGAGGAGTTTCAATAGTTTCATTATTCAGCCGTATCACAAGAGAATAATTCACCACAGAATATTCATGGTTAACTATCCCTACAACAACATCCACACTTTCACCAATCTCAAGCTGAGTCTTGTAGTTATCAGCCATTCTCTCCGGACCCAATATGTAGAATTCAGTAAACTTTTCACCCTGTTTAGGTGTAACAACAACATATACAAGAGTCATTACTGATGCAAGTATGGAAATTATCAGAATTATCGTAAGAATTCTATCGAGTCTTGATTCCGGCTTCTCATTAATTTCAGCCATGACAGACTCATACATTTCCCTGAAAGGAACCGAAAATGCATCTGCTCCCAGTGCCTCACGTCTATAGACTGCCACAATGGACATCAGTATAGTAAAATTTGTCAGGAATACCAGTATTGGAACAAGTCTTATGCCCCAGGGAGTGTAATTCAGACCCAGACCGATTAAAGGAACAACTGCTATACTAAGCCCAAAACTCAGGGCAATGCGTTCTATGCCATCAAGATCATCTTTTCCCGGAAAGAGAGCAGCTATCAAAGCATAACCTGGCAGGAACAGAACCATTGGCAGGCCAAGCACAGTACGTATAGGACTGTCACTCAGGAAAGGAATAAGCACAAAAATGTCTGTAAGCAGAACAAGTGCGATGACAAGTTTGATGTCCGTAGGAGTATGTTTTTTATCGGGCATTTCTTTTATTAGGTACAGTATATAGTATATTTAATCTTTCTGAAAGGTTTACCGTTCTGAATAAGACTATTTACATCACATCTAATATAAATAACACAGACATATAATTTTAATATATATGTCTTTTGCAAGCCAATATATAAATATTATACTATACTAATCCCTAATGTTAACCATTTCAAATATATCGCAGATCTTGCACAAACCGCATAATTTGATGCAGACATCGAGAAATAAATATAGCTACAATTGTGCTGAATTCATAAATAACAACGATAAATATGTACATTCCGTCATCTGAAATTGTTGGTATTGTTGATGCCATTGAAAACCTGAATGTAAAAAACAATGAAACTATCCTTTTACTAATGGCAGAGAGAAATCTTCCAGATATCGATAATCTCGTATCTGAACTAAATAAACTAAAAATAGATTTTATTGGTGCCATATTTCCGGGAATAATACATAATACTGATACATATGATACTGGAACTATAGTTCATGTACTTCCGACAATTCAAAAACCAATACTAATCAAAGGAATAAACACCTCGCAAAAAAAGCTGGAACAAAGTATATCACCCTTCAGCCCATTGTGCAAAAAAGGGACAACTGCCTTTATAATAGTAGACGGAATGACAACAGATGTTTCTCCTTTTCTCACTTCGATGTATAATTTATTTGCAGACTCAATAGAATACCTGGGTTGTGGTGCTGGTTTTATAGATATGGAACAAAGACCATGCATCATTTCCCCTGATGGGTTTTTTGAAGATGCTGCTTTAATTTTATTCCTTGATGCTTCATGTAAAATCGGCGTTCAGCATGGGTGGGTGCAGGACATAGGACCGCTGGTTGTTACAAAAAGTGAAGATAACATCATAAAGGAATTGAACTGGAGAAATGCTTTAGGAGTTTATCGGGAAGCGCTCCTGACAAATTATCAAGTTGATATCAACATTGACAATGGTTATAATGTACTAAGTCACTACCCTTTTGGAATCTATGTTGAAGGGCATGAAGATCTCATAAGGGAAGTATTCAAAATCAATGAGAAAGGGGAACTTGTCTGTGCAGGCAATATTCCTGAAAATGTAGTCCTCTACATATTAAAAAGTGATAAGAAGAAAATGCTCCATGCTGCTGAAATGGCTGTTAAAGAATGTCTGGAAGAAAATGAAATTGACGCAGAACATTGTCTTGTAATGGATTGCATTGGAAGGTCATCTTACCTCCAGGATGATTTTATAGAGGAACTATCAACCATTAAAAATGGACTTGAAAATAAAAATATAGACCTGATACCGGAAGGTGTGCTCTCCGCAGGGGAAATTGCTTCCATGAAAGGAGATGTGCTGGAATATTTTAACAAAACCATTGTTATAGGAGTTCTTAATGGACCACGAGAAAAAGTATGCAGAGATATTTAACCAGATATCGTTGTTATACGAACTTTCACTTTCAGTTGGTAACTCACTGGATATAACCGAAAATTGTGATAGTTTCCTGAAAAAATTAATGTCCAGAAAGAAAGTTAATTTTGTTTCAGTCTGGATAAAAGATGAATTCCTTGATTTTAAAATATCTGAAAATGCAAGCCAGGTCTATGCAAACCCTGAATATTATGCCAATATGAAAAAAATACCAGTATATCATCCCATTTTCAAAGAAACCACACCCAACATACCATTCGTTGTCAGTGCAAATGAAGATAACTTCAAGCAAATAGTCATTGAAGACAGTTTTAATTCCGGAATGTGCATGCTTTTTCCGCTTAAAGATTTTGGAGTTCTTAAGCTTTACTGGATAAATGATTTGAAAGATCCGCTTTATGTAGCAAATCAGCTCAGTAAAGTTATATCAAAATTCGCATTTTCTCTTGAAGCCTGCCTGTTACATAACAGAGCCCTGTGGGAAATAAAAGAAAAGAACAAAGAGTTTGAGGCACGACTGAATGCAGAATCATCTAACCGTGCTAAAAGTGAATTTCTTGCAAATATGAGTCATGAGCTTCGCACACCGCTAAATTCCATAATAGGTTTCTCGGAAATGCTTACCGAAGGAAATTTCGGAGGTCTTAACGATAAACAGATCAGGTATGCAAACAACATTTCCAATAGTGGAAAACATTTACTGACAATCATCAATGATATACTGGACCTTTCAAAGATAGAAGCTGGAGAGATGAAACTTAACTATGGAGAGGTTTCTGATAAGAAACTTATCTTGGAAGTAATAGCCATCCTTAAACCTCTTGCAACAAAAAAACAACTATCATTGGAAACAAAGTATATTGAAGACATTACCGTACAGGCTGATCAAAGCAAACTGAAACAGATACTTATCAATCTTGTAGGAAATTCTCTAAAATTTACACCTGCTGGTGGATATGTGTATCTTTCTACGCACATGGAAAATAATAACTTATACATTCAAGTTGAAGACACAGGGATTGGCATTTCCCAGGAAAATAAGAAAATCCTTTTTGAACCATTCAAACAAATTGATTCCAGTCTTAACCGCCAGTATGATGGAACAGGCCTTGGCCTTTCACTTGTAAGAAAACTCATAGAAATGCATAATGGTAAGATTACTGTGAAAAGCGAAGAGGGAAAAGGTAGCATTTTCACAATAATATTACCAATTGACAACAAACCAACTGACACCAATAATGCTCGATAGGTATTTATTTCATAATCCCTGATTGGAACAGGAGTATCATAATATTATAGAAATGATACTTAGGGAGTGAAAGAAAATGCCAGCTGTTGTTGATAAGAATACATGTACAGGATGCGAGCAGTGTGTAAATTCCTGCCCGGTAGAAGCTATCTCAATGAACGATGACGTCGCAGTCGTTGATGCAAACGAATGTGTCGACTGTGGCGACTGCGTTGACGTTTGTCCGGTAGAAGCAATCACTTTAGAGTGATGCTTTTTTCTTTTTAATCCTGAAATGACTGCCTTTTTTGAACTACTTTTTTCAATACTTTAACAGCTAAGTTTTTCCATGCAAGCTGCAAGTCTTTTGATTCCCTCTTCGATATCATCAGGATCAGAATTGGAATAATTCAGCCTAAGTGTGTTGGAACCTGCTCCCTCTTTAGTATAGAAAGGACTGCCAGGAACAAATGCAACATTCTCTTTTATCGCCAGATCAAATAAATCCATGGAAGAAACATCTTCAGGTAATGTTACCCAGACAAACATGCCGCCTTCTGGTCTGGTATAGCTGATACCTTCCGGGAAATATCTGGCCATCATGTCAATCATGTGATCGCGACTTGAGCCATATGCATCCTTAATCTTTGAGATGTGCCTGTCAACGTCATTGTCCAATAGATACTGGCAGATAATTCTTTGAGAAAGATAATTGGAATGCAAATCAGCTGCCTGTTTTACAACAAGAAGTCTTTCCATGATATCTTTCTTTGCACATATCCAGCCAAGTCTGAGTCCCGGAGCAATTATCTTTGAGAAGGAACCCATGAGAATTGTATTTTCCAGATAATTCCTGATAGTAGGTACATCCTCACCTGCAAACCTAAGTTCACCGTAGGCATTATCCTCAACACAGACAACTCCATGTTTACCAAGAACCTTTGCAGTTGCTTCCCTTTTCTCTTTTGAATAAGTAACACCGGAAGGATTCTGGAATGTGGGAACAGTGTAGAATAGTTTTGCATCGCTTTCTTCCAGGGTTCTGTCAAGAGCATCAATATCTATTCCATCATCCAGAAGTGGAACTTCCCTGAACTCCGGTTCAAATATTGAGAAAGACTGTATGGCGCCAAGATAGCCAGGACTTTCAATAACAACCCTGTCTCCTTTATTCAGAAAAACCTTACCGATAAGATCCAGACTCTGCTGTGAACCGTTTGTTATAAGGATCTCAGATGGATCTATCTCAAGTCCGCTCTTTTCAAGATACCTCTGTGCAATGAATTCACGTAAAGGCAGGTACCCTTCTGTAGTACTATATTGCAGGACATTCGCCGCATCCTCTGACATGACCTTGGCAGCCGCTGCTGCAAGCTGCTCTGCCGGGAAAAGTGCAGGGTTTGGCAGTCCTCCGGCAAATGAGATAATCTCCGGCTGCTGCGTGACTTTCAAGATCTCCCTGATGAAGGACTTTCTGCTGTTCTCCATCCTTTCAGCAAATCTATATAATTGTACTGGTTTCTCTAATGAACTTTTTTCATCTGTTTTCATTATACCATCTGATTAGTATTCGTTATTAATATGGTTGATACAAAAAATAAATATTAATTTTAGCATAGTGATATAATCATGCCAAAGTTACAGTGAAATGGCAGTTAATATATTTTAACCATACCCAAAGAGATTGTTGACCTTGAAGGATGGAAAAAAGGCCAGAATATTAAACTCCGTAGAATCAGTTCTAAAGATTAAGAATATATTGCACTAATACCAAAGGAGGACTATTCCTAAGTATATTGTAGAGTTTGGAGAAATAGGTAGTAACTTATTTATGCAAACGGAGGATATTCTCTATTAATGGCCATAAATACTCATTCACGTTCAATAACAAAAATACATCCTTCCAAATCTATTGCTGTTGATTCAGTGCCATTGAATCATAGAACCATTAAACGCATAGAGGAAGCAAAAAAAGATTTGAAAGAAGGTAATGTTTGTACCCTTGATGAGCTTAAGGCCGAACTTGGAATTGAATGACGTTTGAAGGTGTTTTTACTACGGCCTTTAAAAAAGACTTAAAGGACGTAAACAAAAAGCATCCTCGAGATGTGAAAGCTATTGTTAATTCTATCGAGAATGTTATTTTAGTCAATCCTTTTAATGCTGATACTAAGCAGTTGCAGTGTTTCGAACATTATAGACACCGTATTGGGAAATACAGAATCGTTTTTGACTTCACAGATGAAAACACAATTGTTTTTCTAGCTGTTGATTTGAGAGCTTCAATATATGCCAAATTAAGGCGAAGATTCAATAAGTGCTAAAAAGAGGAATATATCGCATTAATTATAAAGGCAAACCTGATTTTCTCGCCTGCTCATAGATTATTATCGGGCGATATTTGCTATTAAAAATGACGTCGTATACATACTCGAAATAATACCACATGAACATGGATACAAGCGATTGTGATAGACCTTGTGTTTCCATTCTATTTATTAATCGCCTCCCAATAACTGGTAGTTTGGGATGTTAAACTGTAAAAATGAAATATGAAATAAAATTAAGTATTCTTGGATTAATTTTTTATATGTGTTTGCTAAACGCTTAACATTTTCAAGCAACTCAGGTTTATCAGTATCATTAAAACCAATTACTAGTATGCTAAATTAAAATTTGAAATCGGTTTTCTACAGAACCAAAGTTCCAATACACTTAAAATCTTTTCATCATCAGAATACCAGCTCATTTTTGATAATATTATAGCGGAAAGGATTGTAGCAAAAAAGGGAACAAGAATGCCATCTTGTAGAAAATAGCATTCCTAGTTTCTGCAATACAAATTATGCTTTTACTGCAATTCTTTACTTGTCGAGAATTACAACATGCAGGGAATTGCCGCGCCACATACTGAGAGTATCGAATTCCCAATTGCTTGCAAGTCCTCCTGTACCACTGAATGCTCTGCTGCGTCCTTCAAGGTAGAAGCGATATCCTCCTTCATCCACCGTGGCTGGAACATTAACTGTCCAGTCCAGTACCTTGTTGTTGTCATCAACGGCCTGATGCCAGTAACTGTCACTTCCAACTGAACCCGAACAACCAGTAAAACTGATGGCTATATCTCTCAGATGGCTTGCAGCCACATTATACTGAACCTTTAGTTCAATATCAGACCCTGCAGTCCTCCTGATGATTGGACAATGCAAAGGTGCTTCTTCCCATGCACCTCCACCCTCCCTGTATTCAAGTTTGAGGAAGTCCACTGGCGAAGGTTTACTGTTATCTATTACAACCTTTACAGGATCCAGAGCAGCAGCTATTGGATTGTGGGTTGCATCATAGAGTTCCATTCTGAGTTCGTATTTCCCATCCGGATAGCGATGTGTCCTCCAGTTTATCAGCGTATGATATGGGAAATAATCATTCGGCGGAGTAAGCACTTCATAGAAACCATTTGAATCAGGCTTTACATGATGCGAGGTTCCTGCGCTTATGTTGTAAACATGCCATGATTCAGTGAAGTGTGTTTCAGTTCCGCCCTCATACGTGTAGAAGACCTTATAATAGGTGGCAGTTCCATATTCCGGACAGCCTACAATACGAATTGTCTTGCATAGCGGTGTCTCAGCATCCGGCCTGGTAATATGTGGCATAGGGAACAGGATAAGCTGCTTTGGCCTGTTAACTCCTGTCACATAACCCTCTGAATCAAAGTACATTGGATCGATTGCAATGTCATTGAATCCCACAATACCTGCATTTGTGCATGGCTGGTAAGACTGGCCGCATGGAACACAAATAGCATTTGACCATGCTTCTATCTGCACATCGGTTGTGGATTCACTGAGGTTCCAGTTTACATCAAAATAACCTTCTTCATAGATAGTCTCCGGAACACCGTCACCGTCAATATCCTGTTCAACCTTGAATACAATATCAGGTACATCCAGGAAAAGGTTCCATTCAGGCACAATTTCCGGCCAGCAGCGCAGAAGTCTTACTATTGGTTTTGACACCCTTATCTGAGCCATGGTTGATGCGATATCTTTTTTGTTCTTACCGAGCATTTCTATCAGGAGATCATCGTCCGGAAGTGAGGGAGGAGTGATAGATTTTGGGAATGCCGGTTTGTCAAGTACAGAAGACTTGTCCTGGCTTACGGGTTCGAAAAGAGAATTCTTCCGGAACAGGTTTTCACGAACTGCTTCAAATCTGGATTTGGTAAAAAGATCACTTTTACTGCTGCTGAGATTGATGTTTGAACTAAGTTCTTTCTTTATCTCTGCTGAAATCGTCCCAATGGCGTTCTCATCCGCAGACTTCAAGTTCCTGTATTCTGTTTCTTTAATCACAGGCTCATTTGGAGGCCATGGTTCCGGTCTGGGTTTTACCCGCATTTCAGGGAGCTTTTCAAGCTCGGGATAATAACGTATGTCAGGCTTTACACCGAGATCAATTGCTTCAATTACCGAAGGTTTTCTCAGAATTTCCCACAGACAGCGGTAGCGCAATCTCCACCTGAGAACCGCGTCAATATCAAAATAAGGGATATTCACACAGAAATAACCGCATTCATCTGTTTTGGCTGTGGCTATTTCTTCCCTGCGGTGCGGGAAGAACGGATATACCCATCCCCATGGAAGACCCGGGTTTGGATACCACCAGAAGAAATTCAGGTCAACATCATACACATGCACCGTTGCTCCGGGAACAGGACACTGTTCACCGGTGCTGGGATCTGTCTTGAATACACGACCGCAGACTTTGTGTTTAAGTTGCAATAATCCCAGAACACGATCAACTGGCTTTAAAACAATATCATCCTCTTTTAAAATCCCATTGCGAGATAGAACGGTTTCTTTGTTAATGCTGGCAACCGATGCATTCTCAGATGAAGAAAGCCTTAATATTTGAGTTCCCTGTTTCATTTCATTGGGAACAATAGCTATTTTTGAGTTCTCAGGCATCTTTGAAGCATCCAGCTTTAATGCCACATCCACTTTATCTGTTGTAAGTTTCTTCTCTGCCAGTATTTTTACTTCATTCCCGTCATCCGTAAAAACTACAGCTTTAAGTGGAACAGGCGAATTTTTCACACCTTCGGCTTTTGCTGTAATCTTAACCCCTGCTGTTCTTTTGTATCTTGCCATACATGTCACCCTACCCATGTGCGAAAACAGGCTCAACACATTAAATAAAATACAAACTGCTGAGCTGGATAATCGGTAAAGGATTCATTATGAGATGAACTGATTTTCGAACATACATAACATGGATACCCGTATCATTACCCGGCAAATCAATGTAAACACGTAGACCTGTTCCCCACAAAACGGTATCTCTACATATATAAATTCAGTTATAGTTATATTTAAAATATCCGTATTAAGATAATATGAACAGTCCGGCTTTTATATACGTAAAATATTTTAACTTAATGAACTCTTTTATATACCTGTAAACTAAAGTAGTGCCAATGACTGGTATTTCTTTTGCTAACGAAGTAATGAGAAAGGGAGTACACCTTACTTCAATACTCATAGTTCTTGTTTACGCATTTATGGGAAAACAGGCATGCCAGATACTTTTAATAACATATCTTGTGCTGATATTGAGCATCGAACACCTGAGACTTGACAGGGGATTCAAGCTCCCGGTTTTGCATGTTGTTTTACGCCAGAAAGAAAAAGCCGCTATCGGTTCATATGTTTATTTCACCATTGGTGCACTGATTGTAGTTTCGGTTTTCAGCAAAAATGTAGCATTTGCAGCTATCCTTATGACAACATTCGGGGACATGAGTGCAGCACTTATTGGAAAGAAATATGGCAGGATAAGAATTAGTAACGGTAAAAGTCTGGAAGGTTGTATAGCTGAATTTATAGTAGACCTTACAATAGCTATTCTTTTACTAGAGAATCCTATTATCTCGCTTCTTATGGCATTTACTGCAACCTATGTTGAGACAATCTTTGTAAAAATAGATGATAATCTGGCCATCCCCATATTCTCTGCTTCAGTTGCAGAACTTGCATTCATTATACTGGCTCTGCCATAAGACAATGACATGGATTTATTTTCTGCGCCAGTATACTTCATTTACAGAGATAGGTAGCTCGACAAAAAATACGGATCCTTTTCCGGGTTCACTCTCAACCCACACTTTTCCTTTATGCAAAGACACCAGATCCTGAACAATACTTAATCCAAGACCAGTTCCTTTATAACCCGAATCCTCCACGTTACCTAGCTGCTCAAATGGACGGAATATTTTTTCCATGTCATCGGGGCTCATTCCAGGGCCGGTATCCGATACTTTCATGAGCATTATATTATCTCGTATTTTTTTAGCCATAATTGATACTGATCCTTTTTCAGAAGTGAACTTGATAGCATTACTCACGAGATTGAATAATATCTGCTTTATTTTCAGCCTGTCAGCATTCAGTAAACCAAGATCAGGAGTTACCTCATAGGAAATAATTATACTTTTCTTTTTTGCAAGAGCAGCAATTATGGCACTTACCTCATCAAAAAGATCCTGCAACTCAAATTCCTCAATATTTAGCTCAAGCTTTCCCGATTCTATTTTAGCAAGGTCAAGCAGCTGGTTTATCAGATGTAACAGATGTGTACCGCTTTTGGATATTGTATACACATAATCTTTCTGTTTTTCATTCAATTCACCGACCATACCATCAAAAAGAATGTCAGAAAAACCAATAATTGCATTCAAAGGAGTACGAAGTTCATGGCTCATATCAACAAGAAATTTACCCATACTGGTTTTAGCTTGGTCTGCTTCATTCTTTGATTTCAGGAGATCCTGCTCAAGTTTCTTTCTGTTCTGGATTTCCTTTAAGGCATCCTTCCACCTTCTGAATGAAAACAAAGAAAAAGCTAATGAAAAATATATGCTCAATACGAATAATTCATCTATTTCCCACTTTTCATGAGATATTGCAAAATCATGGATTAACTCAAATAGATCAAGGTGTGCTGTGATAATAGCAACTAGCACCGCACCAATGAAGATGATAAACATTTCTTTTTTGAGTGTGTATCTTTCATTCATTTGCAACTAACCTACTATAATTGAAACTTCAGGAATCGAGAAATAAGGCAATTATCTGTAAAAAAACCAAATATCCTCCCTTATTTGTGATAGTGTTGCTCATAAATAAAACTATGTATAACAAATGCTAATTGGAATATTCTTTAATTTGACCATCAGAATCCTTTAATAACCATGAATCCAATCTAAAGAATATGAGCGAGAACAAGAAAGATGAAAATAAATTAGCAGAAGAGATGGAAGGAAAAAGTACTTCAAGGTTGTTACTTGAAAACACATTCTACAAACCTTTTGACGCTGAAACTCCTTCTGCACCAGGTTTTAAAATTGAATTCACACAGCACAAATCTGCCGGCCTGCAAAGTGCATCTGACATGTGGATAGATAAAGACAGGCTCTTTGAAGGTGTCAGAGACAAAAAAGATATTGAGAAAATAAAGAAGATGTCGGATCTTTAAATTTTCATATTATTTTCATTTTCACTTATTTTTTGAAACAATCTACTTTAGTGATAGAAAATTAATTTTGCTATCTCTTTCTTCACTTGGATATCTCCCTGATATCAAGCCAACTTGATTTATAGGCAAGAACATTTTTTGACAAGGTATTTATACAACGCGATAATACGTAATTATATACTCAACTTAATTACACACCAGAGGTTAAAAATATGGCACCATGGGAATATGATATCAAAGCTGTTCGCTACGGTGAATGGGACAGCACAAAGGAAGACCTGAACAAGATTGGAATAGAAGGCTGGGAGCTTATTCGTTTCTCAGAGGATATCGATGACAACGGAATGATTAAAGCGTTCTTTAAAAGGCCTGTTGACTGTCTTGAAGTCTGAACCTTTTATTTCATTATTTCTTTTATTTTAAATCTTTTTCATAAACTTGACTTGTTTTATTGAATTTACTTTTTCAGATAACAGAAAGATATTTTATGCCTTCAATCCCGATTTAAACGTGTTCACCCAGTCATTTCTTAATCAGGAACCGGAAGAATCACATGCACGGTTGTTCCGACATTCTCGGTGCTTTCAAGCCAGATGTCTCCACCATGGCTTGTAATTATCTTCTTGCTAATGAAAAGTCCTATTCCTGCTCCACCATATTTTCTGGTAGGAGAACCATCTACCTGGTAAAAATCATCAAATACAGATTCCAGTTTTTCATGTGGAATACCAATGCCCGTATCTTCCACTGATACGTGAATCCTGTCACTTAGAAGTGAAGCAGAAAGAATGATATTTCCACCGGAACCTGTAAACTTGATGGCATTATTAAGCAGGTTCCAGAATACTTTAACCAGATATTCCTCATCACCTTTTATTGCAGGAAGTGATGGGTCTGCATTAAGTGACAGATTTATTCCTTTAGATTCTGCATCGTGAGAGAAATTGCTGACAATTTCAGAAAGTAATTTACTAAGATCCAGATATACCAATTTGCATTTCAGACCTTCTTTGCGGGAACTGGCAACATAAAGTAAAGAATCAATTAGCTTTTCAAGATCCTGTGAACTTTGGATAATTGTACTAAGAGCATTTTTCTGCTCGGTGTTAAGTTCACCCATATTCCCATTATGCATCAATTCTGCAAATCCTTTTATGGAATTCATAGGAGTTCGCAATTCATGACTTACATTTGATATGAATTCATTTTTAAGCATGTCAAGCGATTTTAATTCATCATTTTTTATTGAAAGTTCTTCAGCAAAGTTTTTAAGAGTGGTTTCCGTCTCTTTTCTTTCAGTAATATCCTTACCAGCAGCAAGCATTCCTGTGATATCACCAAACTCATCTTTAATAGCAGATGCATGCCACATAACTAACCTCACTTTCCCATTTTTAGTAAGAGTTGCAGATTCGCAATACTGGCTATCATCATTTTTGTTACCTAGCATTGCATCGCAGACTTGCTTCATATGCTTGCGATCATTTTTTGGAATGAGTATTTCCAGCCAATTAGCACCTATTATCTCAGATCTGGTGTAACCTAAAAGTTCCTCCACCTTTTTGTTCACAAGAGAGATGTTCCCATCAATATCAAGTATTAAAAACATCACACCGGAATCATCCAGGTATTTCTGTGTTAGCTCTTTTTCCATCCTGAGCTCGCTTGTCTGTAAAGCTACGGATGTTTCAAGATCCCGTTGTCTGCTGAAAACAAAGTAGAGCATAATTGAGATTAAAATAACCGGAAGAATAGTTATAAGTTTAAAAAGAGCTACCTGTTTGGCAACAGATGCTTCCCAGCCACCTTCAGGTATTCTGGCAAGTTCCCATTCTTTGTTATACAGTGAAATAGTCTGGGTAACAGGGTCCTGTTCAAAAACATCAGGATTGCCAATTATGGTTTGATTGTCAGTTCTCATGGCAATATCGGAATTGTTGAAATTTATGCCTGTCTCTTCAAAAATGTAAGGCATATCTATGACCATTGTCACCAGGGCGAAGAAATCACCATCTGTGTATATGGCTTTCCTGGCCACCAGCCCAAATCCTCCCTGCCGCAATTCATATGGCCCACTTAGAATCAAATCTCCTGTTGATATAGTTAAATTGACATCTTTTCTCACATTTTCCCGGCTGTCGTTGATAAGGTCATGACCTAACATAGATCCGGCTTCAGATTCAGGATAGATATAAGTCTGAATTCCTCCGGGTGCAACCGCAAAATTACGAATTCCACCTGATACGAAATAAAAACCTTCAATATAAGTAGTGAAATGTTTTTCTAAACTGTCGCAACTGTTGTGCACTTGTGTAAAAGATGCAAGGCCTTCCAGCAGGGAAATTCTTTTATTAACACTTATTGAAAGAGAATCAGCCTGCAAGATTAATGTTTTAGTCTCTTCAGCTCTTATTTCTGAATAAAGATCCTGCTCATACCAGTGACAAAACTGAGCCCATACTATAAGCAGGATGATAAATATGCCAATAGTTACAGCAATGTTCATGGAATGAATTGAAGATGTTTTGTCATTTCCAGTGTTTTTTCCATTCCCATGGCTAAGACTATCATTTTTCCCCATGTTACCCATTTAAAGTGAGTATGTAAACTTTATAAACTTATGGGTCTTTGAAGAACATTATTGTACAATACATCATAGATTATTTTATATTAAGTAACAATATTCTGAAATATAGCCAAGATCAAAATAAACATAATATTTAAATATTATAAAGACGGTAAAAGGATTCTGTTTACTGAATAACTACGAATAAGAGTTAAGTAAACAAGCAAAACACAAACAGGCAGATAGATAATATGACAGAAACTGTTACGAATTTGAACACTCTCCAAATCCCAGAGGGCTACAGTCTGAAGAAGATACAGTTCTACTTCTGGCTAGGAATGTTTTCAGCTGTATTCCTTAGGTTGATAATAATTGCAGATTATTACAACGGGATTTTGTCAAAAGCTCTATTCTACCTGGGAGTACTTGGATATCTGATATTTTTCGCACACAGATATCATGTTGCAACACGCAGGGTTGGAGTTTTGAGAAACCTTGAGTTGCTCAGTAAGATAGAGAATAGGACTTCTTTGAGTGAAGAGGACTACCGCGGACTACAATATATTATGTGGAGTTTGTCAGTTTCAAAGGAACGTATGAATTACCTGGTAATATTTGCTTTCTCTGTAATAGCAATTGTATTATCACTGGCACTTGACCTGAGTATTGTTTGAAGAACAAAAATAAAGAATCAGAAAAATGACCTAATAAAATGAAAAACACCAAAAAATAGGTGAGATATATGAACCCAACTAAGGAAGAGATCTTTGACAAGGCAAAGCATGCTGTAATGGATCTCGATGAAACAGCCGTCGAAAAGATAGCCCACGAAGCCCTGGATGCAGGAGTTAGTCCGGTAGAACTGATAGAATTTGGATTTGTGGAAGGCATGAAAGCCGTGGGAGACCTTTTTGAGGAAGGTAAGTCACAGCTTGCAGAAATATTTGAAGCATCGCACATTGTAGAGTCAGGTATCGATGTACTCAGACCTGCGATAATGGGTTCCAAAAATGATGTATGTTTTTTCGGCAACCTCGTTGTCGGAATGTAATTAATACTTACACCAATTGTTTTGTTCCTTACAAAACAATTCCTCCTTCTTTTTCTCCTTCGTCTTGAAATGTCTGAAAATAAACAATTTTCCTATGATTGAAATTATTCTATAGAAAATCATAGTCTAAATAGAAATATCAGATCTACTAAGACTAACTTTATACCTTAGGTAAATTCTTTTACAAATGTTATTCCTATACCCAATACAATTAGTATCCGGACATAATCCGGGAAATGCATAGTTATTGGGCACTAGTAGGGTGGTACGACATGAAAATAAATGTATTAATTACAATAGTATTGTTGATGGCATTAATTACCAGTGCCACAGCAACAGCTGAAAATCTAAGAGATAATCCTGAAACTAAAGTAATGGTGATGTCACCATCTGCAAGTTCAACCTCAACTTTCACAACAACCGATCTTGATACAACCTCCAAAGAACAGATTGTTTCTACTATACTTGGATCAGGTGTCACCGTAAAAGACATCAGGGTCACAGGTGCAAACACAGCCATAGGTACATTCAGTGATACTGAATCCGTACTTGGAATTGAACAGGGGATTATCCTGAGCACAGGAGATATTGCAGATACATCGGGCCCAAATAATGCCGATGACACAACTAAAGCTCATGGACTGGCTGGAGACACTGATCTAGACGGACTTGTCCCTGAATACGAAACACACGATGCTACTATCCTTGAGATTGATTTTATTCCTGAAGGATCACAGCTTGAATTCAATTATGTATTCGGATCTGAAGAATATAATGAATACGTAGATACTAACTTTAATGACGTTTTTGGATTTTTCCTCAATGGACAGAACATTGCATTAATTCCCGAAACAAACGAACCAGTTGCAATCAACAATGTAAATCTCAATAAGAGTTCTGCCTACTATAAAGATAATGATTTTGGAGACCTGAACCCGATTCCATACAACACAGAGCTTGATGGTTTCACTAGCGTACTAACAGCTACAGGACAGGTCACTCCCTCTGAAGTAAACACTATCAAAATTGCAATAGCCGATTCCGGAGACTTTTGGTATGATTCTGCTGTATTGATAGAAGCAAATAGTTTCAGTTCAGCAGATTTCTTCCTTACACCTGAATCCGCAACAAACAATGTTGGTGAAACACATGAAGTCACAGCAAAGCTTGTGGAAAGCACACAAAATGGAGTATTTCCAATAGTAGGCGAAAATGTGAACTTTGAAATCATAAGCGGTCCTAATGCAGGAAAAAAAGGTTCAGATATAACAGACCTGAAAGGACTTGCAACCTGGAGTTATACCAGTTCAACCCCAGGTACTGATACCATAAAAGCATTTGTTGACTCTACTACATATCCTTACATGGTATCAAACGAAATTACTAAAAAATGGATTGGAGAGCAAAATGACGCAGAAGTTCCCGAATTCCCAACAATTGCACTTCCGGTGTTGGCAATTATAGGAATAGCATTGTTCTTCCAGCGCAGAAACTAATACACGAAATTATTTTAACAGAAGAACAATGATGTTCTTCTACTTTTTTATTTCAATTAAAATCACAATCTTACCTCAGTAAGATATCTTCAATAGTAGCATGCAGAAGGCAAAGTTATTTATTCCAATGCGGGTTCTTATATCCAAGTCAGATAGTCCTGCAAAAAGCATCATGAATGTTTACAGATGCTTAAAAATTACACGTGAAAAGGACTGTTCAAAAGTATAATACTAATGATCCCGGTATCAACCCCGGTTTTAACTTTGCAGATAACCGCTTAACTGAAATTGCATTTGAATAGGTGACATTTATGAAATGTGATAATCTTAAAGATTCTTTTGGATCTAAACAAACTATTACTATCGCTGATAAAGAGGTAACATTCTATAGCTTAAAAAAGCTTGAAGAGGCAGGTATTGCCAATATTTCCAAATTACCTTACTCAATCAGAGTACTGCTTGAAGATATCCTGAGAAACGTTGATGGAAAAGTTATCACAGAAGATGACGTCAAAAATCTTGCAAGCTGGAGCCCAGATGGTGTGCTTGCTGTAGATATACCATTCATTCCTTCAAGAGTTTTAATGCAGGACTTTACAGGCGTTCCTGCAGTCGTAGATATTGCAGCCATAAGATCAGCAATGGAAAGACTTGGAGGTGACCCTTCAGCAATTAATCCGGTCATTCCTGCAAATCTTGTTATCGATCACTCAATTCAGGTAGATTATTACGGCACATCATATGCACGTAACTGCAATGAGAAATATGAGTTCCACCGCAACACGGAAAGATACGAGCTGCTCCACTGGGCACAGAACGCTTTTGATAACCTGAAAGTAGTACCGCCTGCAAGCGGAATCATCCACCAGGTCAATCTTGAGTACCTTGCATCTGTTGTTCACCTGAATGAAAAGTGCGGCGAACTTGTTGCTTATCCTGACACCCTTGTAGGTACAGACTCCCACACCACCATGATCAACGGACTTGGTGTGCTCGGATGGGGAGTAGGCGGTATTGAAGCTGAAGCTGTGATGCTCGGACAGCCATATTACATGCCAATTCCTGAAGTTGTCGGATTCAAGCTCACTGGAGAACTCAGGGAAGGCGTTTCAGCAACTGACCTTGTACTCACAGTCGTACAGATGCTCAGGGAACATGGAGTTGTTGGAAAGTTCGTGGAATTCTACGGACCAGGATACAAGGCCATTGAACTCACAGAGAGGGCTGTACTTGCGAACATGGCTCCAGAGTACGGTGCAACAATGGGATTCTGCCCTGTTGATGAAGTTACACTTGCATACATGACCATGACCGGCAGAACTGAAGAACAGGTTGAACTTGTCAGGCAGTATTGTAAAGAGCAGGGACTCTTCCTTGAAAATGACGCACCTGAACCTGAATTCACATCTACACTTGAACTTGATATAAGCACCGTGGAACCATCACTTGCAGGACCAAAGAGGCCACAGGACCGCATACCAATTCCTGAAATGTCAAGGGCATTCCACCAGACTATGAAGGAAGTGTTCGCTGCAAAGAGCGGAAAGGAAGCATGTGAAACCGATCCTGATTACGGACGCTGGCTTAACGAAGGCGGTTACAGTGTTTCCGAAATAACACATCCACATCACACTGGCATTACAAAAATCAAGTGTGCAGACGACGTTGTTTCTGTAACACATGGTTCTGTTGTAATTGCTTCTATCACATCATGTACTAACACATCCAGCCCTGCACTTATGATCGGAGCAGGACTTCTCGCGAAAAAGGCTGTTGAAAAGGGACTTAAGGTCAAACCATTTGTCAAGACAAGTCTTGCACCTGGTTCCCGTGTAGTTACCGACTACCTTGAAGAAGCAGGTCTTATGCCATATCTTGATGCACTGGGATTCCACCTTGTTGGCTACGGATGTCTCACATGTATAGGTAACAGCGGACCACTTAGAGAGGCTGTTTCAAACGAAATAGAAGACAAAGACCTTACCGTTGCAGCAGTTCTCAGTGGTAACAGGAACTTTGAAGGCAGGATAAACTCCCAGATAAAGGCAAACTACCTTGCATCCCCAATGCTTGTTGTAGCATATGCACTCGCAGGAACAGTTGATATTGACCTCATAAATGAGCCAATTGCCTGTGATCCAAACGGACAGCCTGTTTACCTGAAAGACATCTGGCCAGGTAAGGAAGAACTTAATGAGTGCATGCAGGGTGCAGTCACACCTGAGATGTTCAAAGAACAATACTCCAACGTGTATGAGGGTACAGAACTCTGGAGAGAACTTGATGCACCAAAAGGTCTGCTCTACGATTGGGATGCAGATTCCACCTACATACAGGAACCACCATTCTTCAAGGATTTCCCATTGGAAGTAGAGGCACTTGCAGATATTAAGAGCTCAAAGGCTCTGGCATATGTTGGAGACAGTATAACTACAGATCATATTTCACCTGCCGGTTCTATCCCAACATCATATCCTGCAGGCCAGTACCTAATTGCAAAAGGCGTGGATGAAAAGAACTTCAACTCATACGGTTCCAGGCGTGGTAACCACGAAGTAATGATGAGAGGAACTTTTGGAAACGTACGTCTTAAGAACAAACTTGTTGGAAAAGAAGGTTCATGGACAATGTACCTGCCAGAAAACAAGGAAATGCCAATCTATGATGCTGCAATGAAATATATAGAACAGAAGATTCCACTGATTGTTGTTGCAGGAAAGGAATACGGTACCGGAAGCTCACGTGACTGGGCAGCAAAGGGAACCCAGCTTCTTGGAATTAAAGCTGTTATAGCTGAATCATTTGAAAGGATACACCGCAGCAACCTTGTAGGTATGGGTGTACTACCGCTTCAATTCAAGGAAGGAGAATCAGCTGAGGCGCTTGGACTTACCGGAACAGAGACATACGACATAACCGGAATTGAAGAACTCAAACCATTCGGAGAACTTACCGTTGTAGCAAAGTCCGATGATGGTGAAGAGAAGAGTTTCATGGTTGATGTCCGTCTTAACTCAGAAATTGAAATTGAATACTACATGAATGGAGGAATTCTGCACAAATTCCTCAGAGACAGAGTAAAGGGTGAATGAGAATTCACTCCCCACCCTCGTTTTGATTTTCTTGCTTGATTTAATAAATAATTATTATAAATCATATTGAATTCAAGCAAACTTTAATATATGGACAATTGAAAGGTATTATTGAACATATTCTATCAAAACGTACATTTGATCCATCGGGGGATTTTTAAATGGAAGAGATGAAAAAAGGCCTAGAAGGCGTAGTAGCTTTGGATACCAAAATTTCCTATATAGATGGTATCCAGGGAATCCTGAAGTATAGGGGTATCAAAATAGAGGATCTGGCTGATCTCTCTTATGATGCTGTTTCCTATCTTCTCATCAATGGAAAGATTCCCGGTGAAGCAGAGTTGTCCGAATATTCCCGGATGCTTAAAGAGAATCGACGTATTAATGGAAAGCAGATCGAAGTGCTGAAAGAGTTTGAGTTTGGTACTGAAGCCCTGGATGGTCTTCGAACAGCCATATCCTGTACTGCACACTTTGATGAGGAAAATAATCATCATACACCTGATGCAAACAAAAATAAGTCAATAAGACTTGTTGCAAAATTTCCTACTATAGTTGCAGCCCTGCACAGGGCAAGTTTCGGTGAAAAACCAATTGAACCTATGGATAATTTATCCCACGGAGCTAATTTCCTGTATATGTTAAGCGGTAAAATTCCTACTGAACTTGAAGCTGAAGCAATGGAAAAAGATCTCATACTCAGTGCTGAGCATGAGCTGAATCCGTCTACATTTGCACTGAGAATAGCTGCTTCAACACTCTCTGATCTTTACTCAGCGGTTATCTGTGGTCTTTGTACACTAAAAGGACCTCTCCATGGCGGTGCCAGAAAAGGAGTTATGGACATGCTGGATGAGATCGGAAGCATCGAAAATGTAAGAGATTATACCCTGGGAAAACTTGAAAATAAAGAAAAGATCATGGGTTTTGGTCACCGTGTGTATAAAACACTTGATCCCAGAGCAAGAATATACAAGGATGTTGCCAGGGCACTTGCAGAGGAAAATGGCGACACATATTGGTTTGACATGGCAGAAGAAATAGAGCATATTCTTTACCATGAGTTCATAGAAATCAGAGGAAAGCCAATCTATCCGAATGTTGATTTCTATTCTGCAGTGGTGTACAAATATCTTGATATTCCCGCCGAACTTGCAACTTCCATCTTTGCAATGGGAAGGGTTTCAGGCTGGATAGCGCACTGTATGGAACAATATTCAGACAACAGAGTTATCAGGCCGAGGGCACACACTGTGTGAAGCCCTTCTTGTTTCTCTTTTCACATTCATTTTTCAGACTTGAATTCATTTTCTCAAAACCTGCACGGGTTTTCTCACCCAGCACATACAGTATCAGCGGAGCAAGTATACCTTTGAACCTTTCACACTGGATTAACCTTGTACGACCGTTTTCAAGTTCTTCAAGCCTGAAGGCATGTTCTCCGTCAAATATTCCTTTGACCCAGAGATTTCCTATCCACCTGAATTCATTAAATGGTTCTACTTTTGTAATAACCGGGGACATATCAATTCCTTTTGTCCCTGGCGGATGAAGATGAACTTCCAGCTTAGAACCGAGTTCAAGTTTTCCTTTTATTTTTGTGATAAAAGGATTCCATGTTTCAAAATTATGAAAATCTGTAAGGAGGTCCCAGACCTCATTGATAGGTGCTTCAATTACTATATCAGTACATATTTTATGCATTGTGAGGATAACCTCCGGAAAAAAGGGCAAAATAAGAAGAAAATGTTAGATTGTTCACACTAATTACCTGCATTACTTTTCAACCGTTTTAGAGCTAATCAAATATATATTTTTAGATGATATACAAACATAGGTCATAATTTACAATATCACCTACTAAATGAAAAGAAGCAAATAAAAAATTGATTCATAAACATATATTTGTCGCCTACTTTCGCTAATGGCCTACATTATTTAAAAGCCTTGCTATATACATCGTGTAATTAGGAATCATGCCCTGCAATCTCAACTTTTTTATACAAATAAGCTATGTTATAATTAAAAACTATAAGGTGATTAACATGGGTGGATCAAAAACACACGGCGTTCCGGCGCTATTATCATTTTTTATTCCCGGTCTTGGGCAATTAATTAAAGGAGAAATATTCAAAGCAATAGGTATATGGGTTGCACTGGGAATCTCTTTCGTACTGCAATTTGTCCTTATTGGCTATGTCACAGGGCTTATTGTCTGGGTCTGGCAGATCTACGATGCCTACAATAATTAATGTCATTTGCAAAAATCACAGAAAAATCAGGATTTCAGGAATCAGAAAATCTCACTGATTCCGGTAGCTTTTTCTCCCCTGGCACCCTGAACTGTGACTTCAAAATTCTTGAATTTTGGAACTCCGGTGCCACCTGTTTCATCAGGTACAAGAGAATTAGACCATGGACTGTTTACCATATAAGCAACCCCTGAATGTGACTCTTCATAATCTGATTTGACAGCTGTGACAACAACTTTTCCAGAGCTATTTTTAACAATCACAGTCTCACCATCTTTGATAGAAAGTTTAGCAATGTCTTTTGGATCCAGTTTAATGACAGCTGAAGACTTCTCATATTCTTCCCCAAAACGGGAAGTTTCCTGAGCAGTGTTCTGGAACACATCTCTGTACGTTATGACTTTCAGTTTAATTTCAGGTGCTGCAAGAAATTGTCCAAATCCCATTAAATTGCCTCCGTGATTTTCCTGAGAATCTCAGCATCCGGGAGATTTTCAGTATCAAGTATCTTTTTAAGCTCGACTTCAACTCCATCCATTCGAACAGCAGTTCCACCATATTCCACACCTCCAAGGGCACATGGTATCGTTACTTCCGCTTTAGATGAGGTCAGATTTCTACATGGATCAATAGTAATCAATGGAATATCAGCAAGATATCGTGAAACTGACAATGGAAGACTGGACAGAGGATCGGAACCTATGATAAGTGCAGCATCAACACTTTTTTCCCTGAGAGATTCCACAACTGAAAACTCCGGTCCGTGTTTTGCTTCACCGGTTTCTGAATTAAATTTGACACGGTTGATAAAACCTGTTTCTTCGTAAAGATTCTGGTTAAAACCTCTCATATTGTACTGGCCAACCATTGGCATGAGACTGAACTCTGAAACTTCATTGAGTTTGTCAATTAACCGGAACAATGGCTCCAGATCTTCCAGAGAATAAATTAGTCCGAGTCCGACACAAATTACACCGAATTTTGCCTTTTTCAGTACATTTGCAAGTTCAAGTATTCTCTTTGCATCAAATCCGAATGATGTTTTTGGAACCTTACTGGAGAGTGCACTTACCAGTGCATCCATAAACTCTTCATCTCCACCCATTGGTATCTGGTAAAAACGATTGGCACCACAGATAACTGCAGTTTCGGATTTCCTGACATCAACACAAATAGCAGTCCTGTCTTCTTCCCAGCCTCTCTGGCGTTCCTTGCCTCTTGGGAAATAAGAATATCTTGAAAGATGACGTGGGTGTGAGTTTGAAGGGTCAGCACCCCAGAATATGATTACATCAGCCTTGTGCCTGATATCATCAAGAGTGCATGTTCTGAGTTTTTCCTGCAGTATCGCCTCTATTACCGGCCCCTGGCAGAAAGATGAAGTATCATCCAGATATGCACCTGTCTTTTTTGCAAGACCGATGGACAGTTTCTGAGCTTCTGAACTTGAGTTACCATGACCAAAAATCAATGGGTTCTCTGCTTCACGGAGAATCTCAGCGGCCTTTGTAATTGCAGAATCAACATCAGTTTTTTCACCATCCACAGTACATTCCAGAGGATCGCTGCAACCTTTCATGCGGGCAACACCTTTACGGCATGCTGCATGAACTGTTTTTATTTTGCTGTTTTCAATTTCAACTTCTATGTCATCACAAAGAAGTGCACAGCCCGTACAAACATAATATTCACTCAAATCATCACCACACTGAAAAATAAGAAAAATAAGAGTTCATACGAACTCAATGGCCTTGGTTGGACATGTATCTATGCAGGCAACACAAAGAATCCTGTTCTCACCAAAGCGGCGGCATTCCTGAACATTGCGGGCTTTAACAACACCATCTTCAACCTTGAAGATTACTTTATCAGATGTTGGTGCTTTCCCACTGCCAGCTCCAAGTGGGTCATTGGCTACATTTACAGGACATGCAACAACACAGTTTCCACATCCTATACATTTATCCTCATGAACAATAAGGCCCGTATCAGTTACACCGCTAACAGGAGCTATCATCTCTGACAGTTTGTCATAACCTGCTTTGTACTTAGCATCATTTACAAGAGGGGGACAATCATCCACACTGACCTTACGTGCCAGCAAATCCACAGCAAATGCCATACATGTACTTTTTCCACATTCCTTACAATTTGTTTTTGGAAGCAACTGGTATATTTCCATCACATTTGCCATGATCATCAACCTTCGTTTATGTTAATTTAAATAATCGGTTCTGAGTCCTATGTTGTTTTATTTTGTTTTGTTAATTGTTTACAGGAAAATCAGACTTTGAAGAACAAGGAACAGTGACAGTTGCCATCATTCTCTATCTCATCCTCATGGTAAACACATGGACAGATGATCTTACGATCTTCTTCGGTATCACCTGTTCTCAGTCTGCATGGACAGTACTGCTTCCCATGTTCATGTTTATTTTTAGAAAGACCTTCAATAACCATCATAAGCATTTCTTCGTCAGGATTGAGAATAAATCCCTTTTTCTTTGCGTATTTTGATGCCCATTCGTGGGTCTTTTCCATTATTGGTGCAAGGTCTGTCATAGATAATCTCCGATAGAATGAATTATAGTATGAATGGTATATTCAGGATATCATTATTTAACGCCTTCGACTAAATGGAACCTGCAGTTGCTTGAATTAAATTATATGATTAAGCTAATTTTTTATAAATAAACATATAAATATAATGCAGATTGATTTTATTTTGCACAGTGGGGGAATTGAAATAAATCTAACTGTGCCTCCTGTAGTCTGGCAGGTTCTCCGATCAACACCTTCCATGAATCCTGTCAGGCTATCCAGATAACCTGCTGAAAAAAAAGAATACTGGAAAATCAAAAGGTGATTTCCAGTTTACATCATTTTTGTCTGTTCGGTCTGACGTGGCACCTTTACCACAAGGAAACGGAACAGACTGTCGCTTTCATTCATGAGCCTGTGAGGAATTTTAGCGGGACTATCCACCAGCATATCCTTAGTTATAGTCTCCTGCTCATCACCAATCTCTACTATGCCTTCACCTTCAAGCACATAGAAGAAAACATCAACCGGAGTAGAGTGCTTCTTTAGAGCTTCACCGGGCTTGAGCTGCATGTGCATAACCTGGGCATGTTCGGTGTCATAGAGCTTGTGTACGGTTACTCCATGAGGGTTATCTTTCTTTTCTGCATCTTTATAATTTGTAATTTTCATAATACACTTCCTTAAATATTAAATAAAAAGGAAATTAGAGATTTTAATATAATCATTCCTGAAACGGCTGTTAAAGATTTAAATGAGGGTTTTAAGATCCTCATCTACTGTGGTGTTTGGCATGATATTGAAGTTCTCAACAAGCACATTCAGTACATTTGGTGAGACAAATGCCGGGAATTTGGGACCAAGCATTATGTTCTTGACACCAAGACTTAGCAGTGCAAGCAGGACAAGACATGCTTTCTGCTCATACCATGCAATATTGTACGCAACCGGCAGGTCGTTGATATCCTCAACACCAAAGGCTTCTGCAAGAGCCTGTGCAATGACTACTAGTGAGTAACTATCGTTACACTGACCTGCATCAATAACTCTTGGTATTCCGCCAATGTCTCCAAGTGCAAGCTTGTTGTAGCGATACTTTGCACATCCTGCTGTAAGAATAACAGTGTCATCAGGCAATGCTTCTGCAAAGTCTGTGTAGTAGCTTCTCTCTTTGTGTCTTCCGTCACATCCGGCCATCACAACAAACTTCTTGATCTGGCCGTCTTTTACAGCCTCAATTATCTTGTCGGCAACGGAAAGTGCTGATACATGAGCAAAACCACCCATGATAGTACCTTCCTCAAGTTGTTCAGGTGAGCTGCATGCCTTTGCCTGCTCAATGATTGCGGAGAAATCCTTTCCTCCATCCTCAGCGGCACTTATGTGTGCTACACCATCAAAGCCGACAATTCCGGTTGTGTAGATCCTGTTGAGGTAACTTTCCTTAGGAGGAACAATACAGTTTGTGGTCATAAGTATAGGACCATTGAACTTTTCAAACTCTTCCTTTTGTCTCCACCATGAACCACCGTAGTTGCCTACGAAATTATCATACTTCTTGAAAGCCGGATAAGAATTTGCAGGCAGCATTTCGCCGTGAGTGTAAACATCAACACCTGTGCCCTTTGTCTGTTCAAGGAGCTGTTCAAGGTCTCTCAGGTCATGACCGCTGATAAGAATACCAGGTTTTTCTCCCACGCCAATGTTGACTGCGGTTGGCTCCGGGTTACCGTAGGTTGTAGTGTTTGCCTTGTCAAGCAGTGCAAGAGTTGTTACACCAACTGAACCACATTCGAGTACCAGCGGAACCAGTTCATCGACACCCATGTCATCATCCATTGTGGCAAGGAGTGCTTTTTCCATAAATGCCATTACATCATCATCCTTGTATCCAAGGACGTTTGCATGGTGAGCGTAAGCTGCCATTCCTTTGAGACCATATATCAAAAGTTCCCTGAGGGAGCGGATGTCCTCGTTCTCAGTGGCAAGAATTCCGGTATTTATATTGGCCAGTGTTGCAGGTGTGACTTTTGCCATTACAGGCAAATCCTCACCGGCATTTGGAGCAGCACCAAGGAGTTTTTTCTTAATCCATCTAGGGAATGATGAGCCGGATTTTTCATTGATTACTTTTTCATCCATCAGCTTCTGCTTGATGCCATCCTTTATTTCAAATCCTTCATTAATAAGTCTTTCAATATCGGTTTTACTGAAATTGGTGTTTGTAATGGTTGCAAATAATCCGTCAAGGATGAACTCATCGGTCTTTGCATCATTCAGATTGTTTGCCCTTGCCTTTGAATTATAGAAAGCAATACTCTTCAATAGATAGATTAAATCATCCTGAAGGTCAGCAACTTCTCCTTTTTTTCCACATACACCGTTCTTTGTACAGCCGGTACCATTCATAGTTTCTTCACATTGATAGCAGAACATTTTATTCACCATGCTTCCTTTAATTAGTATCTTTAAGATACCAATATATTGTGGATACTTGCATATAAGGAGGACAGTTTCCAGTTGGATACTGCATACGAAATATTCTCATTAACTAAAATGATACAAAATCCTGAAATTTCAAAACACAGATTCTATGACCGGTAATGTCACTCTCCCATTCCCATACATTTACCCATATGTAGTTGGATGCCGGACTTTATAAATATATCTAGTATAAAACTCGTATAAATACAACATTGAAAAAAGAAATCAAGCTAACCGGAAAAAATAGGTTAAAATATATCAAAAAAAATCAGAGGAGATTATTACTCCTCTTTCCTGCTGTGGAAGACAAATGCAAGTCCTATTATTGCTGCTATTGGAAGAGCAATGGTTGGAAACTCCGGAATTTCATTGTTGTTATTGTTGTTTCCAGACTCCTCCCAGACACAGTTTACCTCGTTGGAAGTGATTACTACTTCCTGATTATCGATGAAACTTGCTTCAATTACATCTGTTCCTGCAGCTGTACCGGTGTATGTAAAACTAACCTGACCATTGGTATCTGTAATTCCAGCATAATCGTAACCTGCATGGGGTCCAGATTTCACGTTAATGTTAACTCTCTTTGATTCAACAGGATTTCCACTGTCATCCTGAACTGTTGCGGTTACTGTGTAGGAATCTCCTACCGTAGCAGTTGCTGATGAAGGACTGAGAAGAATTCCCTCTCCTACTATAGCTGTAGTTGATTTCAGGTTGAAGTATGCAAAGAAAATATTGTCGTCATCGGATGGATTTTCTGTGTATACTGTTATTGTATTATCACCATCGTTCACAAACGGAAGGATGTCGTACAACTCATCATCCTGGCGTGGATCGGAATATGCTCTTGCATCCGGATCTGCTGGATTTTTATTGCTGTCACCAAGACCTCCTACAGTTAGAAGTTCTCCGTCTGATGATTCACCATCATCCTCGCCACCTGCTGCTGATGTAAGTCTCTGTCCATTTACATCTACTATGCTGTACTGATCTGAGCCTGATTGATAACTGAATGAAATACCAAGTCCCATGTCAAAACTCATATCAGGAACACTTTTGTCAATAGGATCTGCCAGTAGCAGGTTAAATGTATCTCCGTCTGTACTCTGGGCACCGAAAAGGAGAACAATTGTATTATCATCTACCTGATTAGGATCATCAAAAATCACAACAAGTACTGTTCCATCAATATTGAAGGAATTGTACTCTGTTAATGTGAAATCAATTGTTCCTGCAGGAGCTACATCAATCTTTTCTTTTACAAGGGAAGTGACATCAGCCCAGTGATTGTAAGTATATTTATGAACGAAGTAGTCCCAATTTACATTCTGACCATCTATTTTTACCTGACCATCTGCTATTGGGGCCGCAGACCAGAGAGAGGCTCCAGCCATATATGCTGATCTTACAGTTGCTCCTTCTGGTTTTTCAACCTGGATGATTCCGGTACCTGTTGTTCCAAGTCCATCTACTGAAAGGCTGATCTTCCCAGTCTCTGTAACTACAGGTGAAAGACTTGTAGAAGAAGCAATTGTTGGAATCGGACCTGCGCTTGCAGTTCTAACCGCTGCTGACGGAGCAGCAGTTCCTGGCTCTGTTGCTGCACTGACTGGCATAGCGAAAACTGCTGAAATCACAGCAAGACAGACCAGTGTAGCCACTATATTTTTAAAAAGGGTTGTTTTTATCATATTACCACCCTCACTTTGTACTTTTCAGTAAGCAAACAAGTGAGAAGTGCATATAAGAAAGAATCATATTTAAATGTAATTTATATAGTAATTGAAAAATAGTGGCTAATGACCCCATTTATTTTAGAATATTCATGACAAATTTGAAAAATGTGATGCTTCTAAAAATGGAGATTTGCCAGTTTTCAGCGTATCCTTTCAAACAGCGGTAACTCATCAGGATGATAACCTTCCCTTAAGGAATAATTCTTATATTTACCACTGATTTCAACTTCAAGACAGTCGATTTCCTCAAGTGTCCTGATATGGGAACTTACAGCCCCTTTGGAAAGACCGAGTTTCTCACAAAGCTCCATATTGGTTATTCCCGGATTTTCATATATCACGCTGCACACTTTCTTGCAGGTTGCCCCCGGCAGATGAGGTTCGATACGTTTGTGATTCTTATTCCATAGTGCGCTCTCATTTCTGAAAAGGCTCACATAGTTCCCGTTTCTGAACATGAGAATTTTGCCCGCATCCTTTAAATTACTAACATGATACCGCACAGTTCCACGCTTGATACCAAGATCAGTCTCTATCGCATTAACTGTGCTTCCAGGATTTTTTTCAATAAAACTAAGTATTCTCTGGCGATTTTCATTATTGGGATCTTTTTTAGCCCATGCTGTGAGAATGGCAACGAGTTTCCAGCCGAGGCCGAGGATGATCGCACCAAGTGCTATGAATTTGAAGTATAGAGGGAGATCCCAGAAATGATACGTTCCTTGGAAACCAGTCATGTCCTTCTGTGAATCAAAAGTTGAACCATGAGGCTGAACATAAGGTTCTCCGGCAGAAGGTGCAACTACAATCAAAAAAAGAATAAGAAATATGTATGATAATTTATACATACATAATCTACGTACTTTAAATAGAATAATCTTCTGTTCCGCTAACGGAATAACCGTAGACACGACAAGTCCAAGTTCCTTGTTCAATTCCAGAATTATCGACTACATCAATATTAATACGTCCATCTCTTTTACCATCAGCTGAATCGTAATAGTAACCAATTAAATCGTAATTTGGATCATATATGTAAAGCTTCAATGAATCGGTTTTATCACCCCAATTCAAGTCAACATTGAAACTCTGAATACTACTAGTAATTGGTTTGTAATGCCAGTTAGTCTCTCCCTGGGTAATTGTATATCCTACTGATAATATTCCAATACCACCATCAGAACCTGATGATACCGCATCTATTGCTGTTTCAGATGAACTTGCACTTGCGACGGAAACGCAGAGCAAGAATGCTAGAAATGCTATTGCTATTCTTTTCATGTTTGTACTCCTACTAGCTTTCACTAGTTATTCAAAAAGATGAAAAAAACTAGTATATAACTTTTCTAGCCATCGTTTAAACTAAAAAAAAGTAACCTAATGAAGGAATTTTATTGCGGAGTCAGACATGGTTTGTGTGGAATGAGGGAGTGAGAGGACATAAAAATGTCCTCCGCACTTCCCTCAATTTCCGTGCAGGTTTGTGCTGGTTGGGTACAAACAATTCCTAAAAGTCAAAATGATAATAAAACCATTATGGCCATCGTTTAAACTGAAACGCCCTGAATAATCATAATCCACCGATAAGTTTGAAATAATCAAGTTTTAGATTTTGTTGCTTTGAATCTAATTCTCATAAATTAAACGAGCTGCACATTAATAATTTAATAATCAAGTAAAAAGGGCAACTGGAAGGGAAGAGGATATCATTCATCCCCAATTCCCAGTTGTTTCCCGCACATATGCGCAGGAAGGTAAAACACTTCCTAATAGGCATATTTATAATATAACCATTATGGCCATTGGTCAAACTGACTTATATAGTCAAGGTAGTTTTCGATTACTAAGTTAATTATTGAATATCCTCATCCTTATCTTACTAATGCTATTGCCTAATGTTGCTATAGTGAAGAACATGCAAAACTATATCTTTATCAAAATCATCATTTCCTGCTATAGGGAGCCAACAATATGCGAATCGGAGTTTATATCTGCCATTGCGGACTGAATATCGCACATACCATCAACGTCGAATCACTAAGAGACAAAGTCAGTGAATTAAATGACGTTGCTCTGGTCAAGGACATACAATTCATGTGTTCCGACTCGGGACAGGACTCCATAGTCCAGGACATAACTGACCTGGATCTTAATCACATACTTGTTGCAGCCTGTTCTCCTCACCTGCATGAGCAGACCTTCAAAAGAGTGCTTGAAAAAGCAGGTCTCAATCCTTTCATGCTGGAAATGGTCAACATCCGTGAGCAATGCTCATGGGTCCACATGGACAATCCACAGATGGCAACCCAGAAAGCCTTCGATCTCATCAGAATGGGAATTGCCAGGCTCAAACTGCTTGACCCTCTGCAGCTCAAAAAAGTTCCCGCAAAAAAAGATGTGATGGTAATCGGCGGCGGCGTAGCTGGAATTGAAGCCGCTCTCACACTGGCGAATTCAGGACATCATGTAATAATGGTCGAAAAAGAACCTACCATCGGCGGAAAGATGGCACTCCTCAATGAGGTATTCCCGACCAATGACTGTTCTATCTGTGTTCTGGCTCCAAAGATGACGGATGTGAACCAGCATCCGAACATTGACCTCATAACACTTGCAGAAGTAACTGATGTAAGCGGACCTGTTGGAAATTTCAATGTAACAGTAACCAGACAGCCAAGATATGTTGACGAAGACAAATGCAAAGGCTGTGTGGATGAATGTGGACGAGTATGCCCCGTAGAAGTTCCAAACCGATTCGATTCAGGACTTGGAAAAACCAAAGCTATCAACATGCCAATTCCACAGGCGGTTCCTCAGGTAGTCTACATTGACAATGAATACTGTGTAGGATGTGGACTCTGCAAACTTGCCTGCCCGGCTGATGCGATTCACTATCATCAGAAAGAGGAAAAAGTCGAATTTACAGTGGGAGCAATCATACTTTCAACCGGCTACAGTCACTTCGATGCAAGCAGAAAACCGGAATATGGTTACGGGATCTATCCAGATGTAATCACAAATATGGAACTGGAACGCCTGCTCAACGCTGCCGGTCCCACAAAAGGCAGAGTTCTCTCGCCTTCAACACTCAAGGTTCCTGAAAAAGTGTCCTTCATCCAGTGTGTCGGTTCAAGGGATGAACAGGTAGGAAATCCATACTGTTCAAGGGTATGCTGCATGTCCAGCATGAAAAATGCCCAACTTCTCAAGGAAAGATACCCTGATGTTGATATTACAATTCATTATATCGATGTCCGTGCATCCGGTGAGATGTACGAGGAATACTATATACGCAGCCAGGAAATGGGAATCAATTTTGTCCGTGGAAAAGTAGGAGAAATTCTGCAGGACTCTGACGGAAAACTGAAACTACGTTATGAGGACACATTGAGCAGTGAACTATTCGAAGAACCAACAGACCTTGTTGTCCTTGCAACCGGAATGGAGAATGTAAAAGATGCTGATAAGATATCAAGAGTTCTGAATCTTACAAGACGTACAGACCGTTTCTTCTCTATTGCTCATCCGAAGATGAGACCGGTAGATTCCCACGTAAAAGGAATATACATAGCAGGATGCGCATCCGGTCCTAAAGAAATACAGGTATCTATAGCTCAGGGAAGCGGAGCAGCAGCCAAAGCAATGCAATTGCTTTCAAAGGGTGAGCTTGAAATGGACCCACTCAGTGCCCATGTGAATCCTGATAAATGCATTGGATGTGGAATCTGTGCTGACACCTGCAAGTTTAATAAAATAACTATGGTCGACCACAAAGCAGTTGTTGACGAACTCTCATGCATGGGATGCGGAGCTTGCAGTGCATCATGTCCTGCTGATGCCATATGGATGCGAAACAGTACCGATGCACAGATAGTAGCTCAGATACATGCTGCAACAGAAGTCAAATCTGAATCACCATTAATCGTTGCTTTCCTCTGCAACTGGTGCAGTTACACCTGTGCTGACCTTGCAGGTACTTCAAGGATACAATACCCGACGAATATACGTGTTATACGTGTTATGTGTGCAGGACGTGTTGATCCATCCTTCGTTCTTGAAGCACTGGAAAGAGGTGCAGACGGAGTACTTGTAGCTGGCTGCCGTCTTGGGGAATGTCACTATATTTTTGCTAATTATAATGCAAAACAAAGGATGGAAGCTTTAAAAGAAGTCCTTGGAGATGTTGGAATTGACCCCGGACGTCTCAGTGTTGAATGGATATCAGCTTCTGAAGGTGAAAGATTTGCAAATTCCATCGAAGGCTTTGTTGATTACCTGAAGAAGATCGGTCCAATAGGTTCAGAACTTAAGGAGGCTGAACAATGACCGAAGAGTGCAGGGAGAATTCACTCTGTGTTGAGAAAGACATGGATATGGATGGCTCACATTTCATCTACCGCCAGATAAGCAGCAAATCCATAAAGTTCCTTGATTATGATTACAAACGATGCGTTGGATGTGGAATCTGTGTAGATATCTGCCCGACCACAGCTCTGGAACTCGGACCCATGCAGGAAATATCCACGGGTCTGGATGCACCACCTGTGATGATGGACCTTGATAAATGCACATTCTGTTCAATGTGTGCTAATTTCTGTCCGGTTAATGTTTTTAAGATGACAGAGGAAGGCGAACTTCCTGAGAAAGAAGAGTTCCCTACATTTGACTCATATGTCAGGATGAACGAGAAATGCCTGCCATGCGCACTCTGCAAGGCTGCGTGTCCTGAGGAAGCCATTGAAGTGGAATTCACGTTCCCGAAGAAAGAGGAGATCGCACCATTTAAGGAAGATGCAGAAGGCGATATAGAGATAGATACCGAGAAATGCAATTTCTGCGGAGTCTGCGCTGAATTCTGTGATGCGTTCCTGCTTGTGGAAAAGGAGAAAACTCCAACTGACCCTCAGCCATTTGATATGCTTCTGGTTGACGAGGATAAATGTGACTACTGTGCGCTCTGCCAGGACCTTTGTCCTGAAGATGCTATCAAGGTCAAAGGTGAAAAAAGAGGCGAAGCTCCTGAGATTGAAGGTAACGTTACAGTAGATGACGAAAAATGTACACGCTGCACATGGTGTCAGGTTGTCTGCCCTTATGATGCAGTAGATATCAAAAAGCAATTCGAAGGCGAGCTAAGTCTGATCGATGTCAACGTTGACAAATGCGATCCGCAAGGATGCCATGGATGTTTTAACGTCTGTCCTTCCCATCTCTGGTACGTACCGGAAGAAGGAGCAAAGATAGCAGCAAAATATGACTACTGTACCTATTGCGGTGCATGTGTCAATGCATGTCCCAAGGATGTCATGACAGTTTCCAGAACGAAAGTAAATCATACACCAGTTCCTGATTCCCCGTGGGCAGAACAGTGGAAGGATGCGATAGATTCCATGGTTACCGGAAAGAGAAATTATCCCGATGTTTCCAGAACCCTTGAGGTTGAACCTGAAGCTCACAAGGAACACGTTGAAGTTGAACTTCCACAGGTTGATGGTTCACTGCTCAAGCTTGCAAAAGAGCGTATTGAAAAAGCAAAACCATTGCTTGATAATGTAAAACTTAGAATGATGATCGAAAAAGAGGATCCTGAAAAGCTCAGTGATGAAATTAAAAAGAGGTTAAACTGAACTTTTCATGAATCATTTGGTCAAAAAGTAACTCAAAATGGCAGATGGCGGCCTTCTTTCGGAAAAGGAAGCAGATGAGATTTTCCAATCGTGTGCAAGCAACACGAAAAGCTAATTGAAGCCCTCGCACGGAAGTGAAGTGCATGTCGGAAACAAAAAAATCGGTGACCTCTGAAGGTCATTCCACAGGCGGATTCCCGACTAACGAGGAATTCGAGAGATTATTACCGATTGTACTTGAAGAAAACGACGAATTAATCAAGGCCCTTGCAAAAAAGTAAGAGCAATCCCTTTTAATCCTCCCTTATCCAATAAACGGAAACTGGTGTTACATTCCCCGTTTCATCTTCATCATACAGAGCTACTACACCCATTGTATTTTGGAGTTCGACTTCGATTGGGTACAATCCCATGTTTTCACCGTCCAAAGTGACGTTGAAGGTAAATTTATTACTAGATAGTGGCAGTGTTGACAAAAATGGTCGTTCTTCTCTGGCATATTCCATGTACTCTAGTGTGTATGTCTCTTCCATTATCGATTTGTCACGTGAATTTAAGACCTCCACAGTAACTATATGCTCGTTTGCATCAAAGTTGTGAACGGAGTATAATGGGTCAATCTGTCCTGAATATAGTGGCGATATATAAATGAGAAAGGAACAGGACAAAAGAACAATGCCTAATAATGCTGCAATGAGTACTTTACGAGAATACATGATATTTTTACTCCGCTAATAACAATATAATAACTGTTGTTTGCAGCTTATATCTTGTGGTCTGTTCAATAAGTTGAAGGTATTCTGATACCAAGGATAACACATGCCAGTGTTCGAAAATCCACTCATTTTCAAAGATTGAAATGAACTTTTTAGGATTGGTTGGTGATAAAACAACTGAAATTTAAGATAACAAGAACAATAGTGTCCATGAAAACAATCTGAAATCCAAAAACAAAGTAACTATCCGCCGAAGGCGGCGCATTTCGACCATCCCATATAGAAAATCATCCCAAACAATATTGTATTTGGGATGATAGTGCTGCATAACTCCTTCAAATAAAAGATTCTAGGGCATCATGCCAATCATTCTGTTTAGTCTTGTGGGAAAACGCCGGCTTCGCCGTACCCTTCGGGATAACTCAAGTTATTCATGATCTGCGATGAATCAATTTGCTGCTTCCTTTAACCTTTAATGCCATGATTTCTACAGAGCCCTATTTTATTCATTATTCAATGTGACTGAGCATACCTTTCTGCTAATGTTGCCCTTTTAAGTTTGAACTGAACTCTCTGACGGTCCCATTGATACTTCTCAGCAAGGAACCTTATGAGCCTCTTCTTGGAAGCTCCTTTGAGTTCGTTCTTAGTCATCATTTCTTCAATGAACTCTTTCTGCTGCTGACTGTCAAGTTCTGGCATTAGCATCCCTCCATTGATATGATAGTTGATGCTCCTGTAGCTACAGGAAGCTTCTTTGCTGTGAGCACAAGACCGTCCGGAAGTGCTTCAACCCTGAACTTCATCTTAAGCTCGCCTCTGTCACTCTTCAGGTTCACATATCCACCTTTTTTCAGGCCGAGTTTCCTGACAGTGTTCCTGTTAAGGAGAACAAAATCATTGTCATCCTTCTGGTCAAACCACATAAAAGGATTGTAGAGGTACTTTAACTCGTACATGCCTTCTGGAATTTCAGGTGAAGAAACATTAGCATCGGAAGCTGCACATTCAGCAGCAACTGCTGGATTCTCATTCTGAGCTTCAATTGCTTTCAGAACAAGATAGTTCATCTCATCATAAGTGAAAGCCTTTCCACCGATACCGGCATTGAGCAATGAAAGTGCATCCACACCGGCTTTGCCTGTACCACTATTTTCCTGAAGCTTTCCTTCAGTATTGAGGAAAGTACCGGCTTTGCTGTAAATTGGTTCTGTGGCAATCACAACGTTTGCAAGATCAGTAACCGGACTGCTTCTTGAACTGAGAACGATAAGGTTATTGAGCTTCTTCAATGATTCAATAGTAGCTTCATTATCTGGCATCAGCTCTGTAAGGTCGCTTTCAAGAGTTACAAGCGTCCTGATATTTCCAAGTTCTATGTCCTCAAGCAGTTCTGCAAGACCGACCTTCTTACTTTCCTGATCCCCTGAAAGTCCGGTTCCGAAACTGTTCATGAAAGGTCTCATGAACTGTATCTTTGCACCGGTATTTTGAGCAAGAGCAAGAAGATGCTTTGCCATTTTGATATCTGAATTCGGATGAATATCTGCAATTATCAATGACTCATTATCGAGTTTCAGTTCATCATACTGCTCTGGTTTCAGGTCAAGAATTTCATCAGCCAGATTCAACGGCATTGTTCCAACAGACACTATGCTTGCACCATTTTTCTTAGCTGTAAGCAGTCTCCTGACAATAAGAGGATACTGAACGTAAGGGTCAACGAAAAGCACTATTCTTTTTGCCTTTTCAATTTCAGAAAGTGAAGCCTCGGGGACGTTCTGACATTCAGAGCTCACACCAGTCTGAACAATAGTCTCTAATGTAACAGCCAGCTTTGTAAATGCAATCTGTTCTTCATTTGTAGTATTTCCAACGGATAACAGAACAGTACTGCTGCTGTCAGCTTCCTTTAAAATTTCAACTGCTGCCTTGATAGCAGTTTCAGCATCAACAGCAGAATTGTTTACCTGACTTACAGCGTTGTTCTCTTTAGCATAGTAATGTGGAAGCTTCATTCCGAACCTGCAAAGTTTTCCCAGATTAACAGGACTGCTCTTCATGTGGTCGATGCTCAACTTTCCATCTTCATTTTTCCTGATGTAAAGTCCGCATCCGATACCACATCCCGGACAGATAGTCTGGTATATCATTTCCTTCATCTTGGCATCACCTCCAGGAATGGTGGTCTCTCAAGTGTCATTCCGGCCTTGTAGTTGTACTTCTTCTGTGACTTGTCTGCAAAGCGTCTGAATATTGTTGTTACCGGAATATCTGCAGGACAGACATCGGTACACTGACCACAACCAATGCAACTGTCGGACAGGTGCATCAGGCGAACCATGTGGAACATGCTCATCCTGTAATTATCCTCAAGGTTGTGATACATTGTACACTTGGAATCCTCACCACAGGTACATGCAGGACAGACTTCTTTACAGGCACCGCAGTTTATGCAGTCTGCAAACTCTTCCATGTAATACTGAGTACGCTGCTCATCAGGAATTTCTGTGAATACCTTCTCTGACCATTTCTCACCCATGGAGAGCATGACATTGTTCACTTTTTCCCTGATGGCTATGGCCTTTTCACTTGCTGGTTCGATCTCTATATAACCTGCCTCGATGGCATTCTCAAGAAGACGGACACCTTTCTCGTTCATTACTTCACAGAAGGTTGCGTTTCCTGTGAGCTCACCGATGACACCCCAGTTTCCACATGCAAGATCAGCGTTGACAGGAATCTTAACGTCACAGTAGCGGCAACTTAGACGTCTTCCGTATCCTGCTTCCTCGAGCTCATCAATGGAAATGCCCTTTTCCTCTCCAGATTTTGTCCTGAAGATGAGATTTCCTTTCTCGATGTTTTCACCTGTGACATCCTTAGGATCTATATCATACATGTTGACAAGCATCTCCTGGGTCTGAACAGGGTACATTGTTCCTCCGCAGTTCAGACCGATGAGATATGTGTTGTCAATATTGACCTCGTTGCGCTTTGCCTGTTCGATAACACCCCTGATGTCACAGGGTTTTCCTGGCATTGCAACATTCTTGCCAACAGCATACTTTGCAAGGTTTACAGGAACAGTGTGCATACTGCCTGCGGACGCAAGTACGTCTTCAACATCGCTGGTGATTATTGGAATTGCCTCGTACTCGTTAATGTGTTTGAGTACAACAACTTCTTCCACCAGTCCCTTTTCAAGAGCTGCTGCAAGAATTGCTGTAACAAGACCACCGGAAGCTCCCTTGTTTCGAACTCCGGGATCGGTTGAATAACCTATAACTTTGTCTCCGACTTCGACCATTTTAGTTCACTCCTTCTGGTTTGAGAGGGCTTGGCCCGAGTTTTCTGACCTGTTCTGTTACTTCCCTGACAAAGTTGGCGAATTTCTCACCTTCACTGGCACTTATCCAGCTCAGGTGGAGTCTTTCAGGTTCAAGACCAAGTTCTTTTACCATGTCCTCCATGAAATCATATCTGACCTGAGTTTTGTAATTCCCATTTAGATAATGACAATCTCCGAGATGGCAGCCTGTTACAAGAACTGCATCAGCACCTTCGAGGAATGCATTGAACACGTGCAACGGGTCAATTCTTCCGGAACACATGACACGAATGATCCTGAGGGATGCAGGCTGCTGGAATCTTCCCATACCTGCAGTGTCAGCTCCACCATAACTGCACCAGTTACAGCAGAATGCGACTATCTTTGGTTCCCATTGTTTATTCTCTGTCATTTTCATTCCTCCTCAAAGGTGAATACATTCTTAACCTGTGCCAGAAGCTGGTCATTCCTGAAATGGTTCTGCTGCAATGCACCGGTAGGACAGGCTACTGCACATGTTCCACAGCCTTTGCAGAGTGCTTTGATGATATTCAGTTTTCCATCTTCAATCGAAAGTGCCTGGAAAGGACACATTGGTACACAAAGTCCACATGCAACACAGACATCATGATTTACTTCAACGGTGATTCCTTCAGTGATCGCCTTACCCTGTGCCAGATAGCGTGATGCACGGGCTGCACATGCACTTCCCTGTGAAACAGAGTATGGGATATCCTTTGGCCCCTGGGTTACACCGCCTATAAAAATACCATCCAGTGTAGTGTCAACAGGCTTAAGCTTTGGATGCGCTTCCATCATGAAACCATCAGCAGCCCTGCTTACTTTAAGGATCTGCCTGATACGTTCGGTGCTTTCACTTGAAACTGCACCGACACTGAGAACCAGCAGGTCAAGGTCAAGGTTGATGATATCGTTGGTAAGCGTGTCCTCAACACGTACCTTCAGGCCATTATCCTCATTCTCGGTAACCTTTCCGGGTTTACCCCTTATGAAGCGGATTCCCATATCCCTTGCCCTGTCGTAGAATTCCTCATAGTTCCTGAACGGAGTTCTCATGTCCATATACATGATGTAAACTTCAGAATCCGGGTATTTCTCCCTGATAAGCTGGGCATCCTTAAGGGCGTACATGCAGCAGAAACTGGAGCAATATCTGTTGCGTTTCTTGTCCCTGCTTCCTACACACTGGATAAAACCGACCTTATTCGGTGGCTTTACATCACCTGGTCTGACAACCTTACCCATTGTAGGTCCGCTGGCATTTATCAGGCGTTCAAGCTCCATGCCTGTAATTACATTATCGTAAAGTCCATAACCGAAATCGTGTGTTGGCTCCGGGTCATAAACATCAAAACCTGCTGTGACAACTATAACTCCGATGTCGAGTTCGGAGAATGTGTCCTGCTGTTCCATTATTACAGAATTGCTGCTGCATGCTCTGGAACAGGCACCACAGTCGATACATACTGACCTGTCAACAACAGCCCTGAGTGGAACAGCCTGTGGGAACGGGACATAGATTGCTTTACGGGTTCCTATTCCTTCGTTGAACTCGGTGTTTGGAACTTCAACAGGACATTTCTGGACACAGAGTCCACAGCCGGTACAGGTATCAGTATCAACGTAACGTGCCTTGTGCCTGACCTTTACCTTAAAGTTTCCAACATAACCGTCAACCTCCTCAACTTCGGAATAGGTCATAAGCTCGATATTCTTATTCCTGGCAACCTCTACCATCTTCGGACCGAGAATACAGATACTGCAATCGTTGGTCGGGAAAGTCTTGTCAAGCTGTGCCATCTTGCCGCCGATGGATGGATTCTTTTCCACAAGATAGACCTTGTAACCCATATCTGCAATATCAAGAGCAGACTGCATACCTGCAACACCGGCACCGATAACGAGTGCTGTGTCTGTTACCGGAACCTCATTGGATTGCAGGGGTTCGAGTTTTGATGCTCTGGAAACACCCATGCGTACAAGTTCGCATGCTTTCTCTGTTGCAGCATCCTTTTCCTGCATGTGTATCCAGCTGCAGTGTTCCCTGATGTTCACGAACTCAAAAAGGTAAGGGTTAAGTCCTGCTTCTTCCACACAGGCCCTGAATATCGGTTCGTGTGTCTTTGGTGTACATGCTGCAACAAGCACACGGTTGAGATTATTATCCTTAATTGCCTGCTTGATCTCTGACTGACCAGAGTCACTGCAGGTGTATTTGTTTACCGAGGAGCGTATTACATCCGGAAGTGTGCCTGCATAATCTGCAACTGCCTGGCAGTCAATGACACCTCCTATGTTAACTCCGCATTCACAGATGAAGACTCCAATTCTGGGTTCATCGATTTCATCCGTGTTTATATTATTGTTAATTTCACTCTGAGCCAAATTTCATCACCCATTTTTCGTGGCGTAGACTAGCGCCGATTAAAAATAAAAATAAAAAGTACGTTTTTCCGTTTTTCCGTATTTCGTTTTTAATGCCGTTTTTGAAGTCGTTTTTAGTTTCGTTTTTCCGTTTTTATCATCGTAAAGAAGATCAAGGATGAATTCAGGCAGTGACAAAGCCTTCCTTCATCCTTTGAACGAACACAGTAGTGTCTGTGCTGTTAAGGTTAATTCCGAGTTCCTCGGGTGAGAAACCCATTGCAAGTCCCAGAAGTTGGGTGTAATGCAGAACTGGAATCTCGTAATTTGTGCAGGAGTCTTTATTGATGTCCTGCTGTCCTGTATCGAACTGAAGGTGGCAGAAGGGACATGCATTGACAATACAATCCACCTTTGCTTCGGTCATACTCTGGAGCTTTTTCTCGGTTATCCTGAGGGTTGCATCCTGAACAGCAGCCCTTGCTCCTCCACCGGCTCCGCAGCACATCATCTTATCCTCATAATCAACACTCTTAGCACCTGTAGCTTCCACGAGTTCATCAAAGAATGTGATGTCATCTGTGACAAGCTCGGACTCTGCTTCCTTGAGAGGTTGTACAAGATGACATCCGTAGTGAACTGCGACCCTGAGGTCCAGCGGATTGGAAATCATTTCCCTGATACCATCAACACCAATGTTCTGATAGAGATACTCAATAACATGGCGTACATCGTGCTGGCCCCTGAACTCATGGCCGGTTTCAAAGAGCTTTTCATTGACTTCTTTTTTTAGTCCGGAATCTTTTTTCAGTTCTGTTTCAGCTTCTTTCAGTGTGCTGTAGCATCCGTTACATATTGTAAGCAGGTCGTCGTCCATTTCCTCAGAGAGAGCTATGTTTCTGGAAGCAAGTGTCAGCCAGGTGGTTTTATCGAATGACCTGAAAACTCCTGGAGCAGGACAACATGATGCGCCTTCAAGGTCATCAAGCTCTATTCCAAGTTTTGAAAAGGTCTTCTTTGTGGCAGCCTCGATACCTGGATAGCGGTTCGGTGCCACACAGCCGAGGAAAAGGGACAGGTTGCTCATGCTTTCTCCTCAACTGCCTGCTGCTGTGTGAAGCATGTCTGGTGCATCATTGCTGCACTCTCAGGAAGTTTCTCAACTTCAGATTCTGCAACTAGCTTGTCAAATCCTGTAAGTCTAAGGAGAGTCTTGATTTCGCTGAGTCCTTCTATTGAAGCCTGAACTGTAGGTGATCTTTCCTCAAGACCGAGAAGTGCTCTCTTCTCCATAGCATCTGTATTGGTTGGTACAGCATGGCCGTAGTTTATGAGCATCTGACCTACTTTCTTATGAGCTTCAAGCATCTTTCCTTTATGAACGGCTTTTTCCCTGATAGCCAGAACTGCGTCCACAAGGTTCACACCCTGCGGGCAGTTATCCTGGCATTTGTAACAGGTGGTACAGTAAAATATGAATGGAACCATCATGCTCTCTTCAGTTTCAAGACCAAGCTTTTCCATCTGAAGGAACCTGCGAATCCTGTAAGTTTGTTCCTGTTCTCCCATCGGACAGACAGATGTACATTGACCACATTGGTAGCAGCGTTCTATATTGGATGACATATTAAGACCTTTGTAGTTTATCACGATTAATAATTTATTTTAACAACCCTTTCAATAGAATTGTAACATATAAACGCTTCGCATATCGTTTTCATTATTTTTCATAATCATTCATTAACAACAATATACTCAAATTTATTTCAATTGAAAAATAGATAATATCGCGATTCTCGGCGTGAACTTTGTAAAACTTGCGGCACGTGAGAAAAACGTATCTGCCGGATTTAAGAAGGATTTCCAACAATAACTTTATACATCCTGAGGCTGTTTGATGTGTAAACCGACGTATGCGAAACTAACTTGGTGAGATTACTTATGAGCGATAAATTCGATTACAGAGAACTTGGCCTGAAATGCGGGCTTGAAATTCACCAGCAACTTGACTCAAAATGTAAGTTGTTCTGCAATTGCCCGACACAGATTAGAAATATAGAAGAATCAAACCATGAGTTCTTCCGCTATCTCCGCCCAACAGCCAGTGAAATGGGAGAAACTGACAGGGCTGCCCTTGAACAGTCCAAGCTCAGACGTAAGTATATCTATAAGGCATACGACACGACCTGTCTTGTCGAGAATGATGATGAACCTCCAACAGAAGTAAATAAGGAAGCTCTGGGAATTGCTCTGAGTATCACTAAACTGCTGAACATGGTTCCTGTTGACCAGGTTCACATGATGCGTAAGATAGTAGTTGATGGATCCAACACATCCGGTTTCCAGAGGACAGCTTTCCTTGCAAAGGATGGTTACCTTGATACTTCAGTAGGCCCTGTTGGTGTCGGTGTGCTCTGTCTTGAAGAGGAGGCTTGCCAGAAGATCGAAGACCAGGGAGATTCTATAATATACTCTCTTGACCGTCTTGGTATCCCACTTGTTGAGATCGGAACTGACCCGGATATTATCTCACCACAGCATGCAAAGGAAACCGCACAGCAAATAGGTATGCTGCTTCGTTCCACCGGAAAGGTAAAGCGTGGACTTGGAACCATACGTCAGGACGTTAACATTTCAATCGCAAAGGGTGCACGTGTAGAACTAAAAGGTGTTCAGGCACTCGATATGATAGAGACCATTGTAGAGCGTGAAGTAGAACGTCAGGTCAATCTTATTGAAATGAGGGATGAATTGCTTGAGCGCAATGCATCCGTATGTGACACTATTTTCGATGTAACAGATATTTTCAAGGAAACAAAATCCAAGGTCATCAAGAAGACAATCAAGAAAGGCAAAGTCTATGCTGTACTTCTCCGTGGTTTTGACGGATTTGTCGGCAGGGAAGTTCAGCCCGGAAGACGTCTTGGTACCGAATTCTCAGACCGTGCAAAGACATCAGGTGTCGGAGGAATCTTCCACACTGATGAACTTCCTGCCTATGGTGTTTCCGAAGAGGAAGTCCAGGCAATGCGTGCAGAACTTGGTGCTGAAGAGAACGATGCTGTTGTAATGGTCGCTGACCGTGAAGTACGTGCAAGAGGTGCCATGGAAAGTGTGATAATCCGTGCAAAGGAAGCTCTTGAAGGCGTTCCGGAGGAAACCCGCAGAGCACTTCCAGATGGAAATAACTCTTACCTCAGACCACTTCCGGGAGCAGCAAGGATGTATCCTGAAACCGATGTTCCACAGGTGAATATCACAAAGGAGTACTTTGAATCCATTGAAATGCCGGAACTTCTCACAGAGCGTGCAAAGCGTTTTGAATCAGAGTTTGGACTCCACAGGGAACTTGCAGAGAAGATTGCATATTCTACATACCTGCCACTCTTTGAAGAGATAATGGAGATCCTTGGAGACAATGAGAATGTCAACGCAACACTTGTTGTGAGAACCCTTACCGGAACACTGCCGGAACTGAAACGTGACGGAGTTGAGATAGACAATCTTGAAGATAAGCACTTCATTGATGTCTGTACCCTGATAGCAGAAGGCGGTGCTGCAAAGGAAGCAATTGACACATTGCTCCGTGCACTTGCATGCGAACCGGGACTCTGCGCAAAAGATGCAGCAGAGAAGATGGGACTTGGAAGTATTGACCTGTCAGATGTTGAAAGCATGGTTGAGGCTGTAATCAGGGAACGTCAGGATTTCGTGAAGGAAAAAGGCATGGCAGCAGTCGGACCTCTTATGGGAGTTGTCATGACCGAGGTCAGAGGAAAGGTAGACGGCAAGACTATCAGCGAAATATTAAAACAAAAGATTAATGAATATCTTGGTGCATAATATATTTTTGATGTGGCCACTTTTTACTATTCAGTCAAGGGATTTAATAAGCAGGAAAATTACAGGCAAAAAATGCAGAAACATTTTCCTGCTCACTTTTTTAGTATCATTCATAATATTGTTCATTTCATATGCATCAGCAGCTCCTGTAATTGAGAGTGATGTAAAACTTACAAATACAACAAATGCCAACCACCCCTCATGGAGTCCGGACGGTAGTAAAATTGTCTATGCTGCTAATCAGGCAATATGGATCATGAACAGTGATGGTTCCGGACAGAAAAAACTCTATGACGGCATGGCATGGGAAGGAGAACCTGTCTTTAATGAAGACGGTTCAAAGATCTATTTTGCAGCAGAGAGTAAAAAGGCATTTTCCGCACGCTACATCAGTATTCACGCAATGAACATTGACGGCAGTGATGGTGTGAAACTTACCGAAACGGCTGATTCCAGAAATCCTGCTTTAAGCCCGGATGGGAATCTGGTGGTATATTCCTCAAGGGTTTCCGGAAACTATGACATATGGATAATGTCATCAGGCGGTACAGATAAGGAAAGACTTACTGATGCACAAGGAGATGAAAATTCTCCTGCATGGAGCCCGGACGGGAATACTATTGTTTATTCTGCAATGGGAGATATTTTTACCATTGGCATTAATGCTTTCAGGCCTGTGCAACTTACCAGTGATGCATATAATAATATAGAACCATCCTACAGCCCGGATGGAAACTCTATTGTCTATGCGTCTAATGTCGGTGGAGATTATGACATATGGATACTAAGTGCCGATGGCAGTTCACATATTAAACTCACCAGTGACCTTACAGATGAAAGAGCACCTGCATGGAGTCCTGACGGAACTAAAATCGCCTACGCTTCTAACAAGGACGGCGAATTTAACATATGGGTAATGACTGTTGAGAACGGCAGTGTTGAGCTTGAAGAAATTGAAGATACTCCTGTTGCCAGTGAAAAAGTCATCAATAATGAATATGTCATCAAACTGCGTGACTATGCAGCAAACAAGCCCAGAGAGTTCATAGGTATAGTTCTTTTGGGTTCATTCCTCTTTGTGGTCCTTATAGTAGGAACGTTCCTGCGTAAGATCTCATAATCTTTAACAACAAGCCTTCACTCTCTACAAAAAATAGAGAGGCCATCGCAACGCTTATAGCCTATTCTTTACATGTATTTGCAGGTTCTAAAGATGAATGCAGTACTAGGATTAGAAGATGGGACAATTATAAAAGGCACCGGCTTTGGTGCTGAAGGTATCGTTTCCGGCGAACTTGTTTTCACAACCCAATATACTGGCTATGAGGAGGCTCTCACAGATCCTTCATATAAAGGCCAGATTCTTATGTTTACTTATCCTCTCATCGGTAATTACGGTGTCAGCGGCAACTGTATGGAATCCGATGCTGTTAAGGCTGAAGGTCTTGTGGTCAGGGAGGCATGTCCCAAGCCATCTCACCACTTAGGAAAGAAGACCATTTATGAGCTTATGGAGGACGAAGGCAAGCCCGGTATCGCAGGCGTGGACACACGTATGCTTACTATTAAAACACGTGAACATGGAACTATGCGTGCAGCCCTCATCAACGGTAGTGATGACGGTGAGGAGGCAGTAAGACTTGCCCGTGCACAAAAGAGCATTTCTGATATTGATTTTATTTCACAGGTAACCTGTCCTGAACCTTTCAAACTTGAAAGCCCATGCAGAGACCCTAACAACCCACTCAATGTTGTGCTTGTGGACTGTGGTCGTAAGCTCAGTATTGAAAGGAGTCTGCTGGCAAGGGGTATGGATGTAACTGTAGTACCAGGAAACTCATCCATTTCAACCATAGAATCCTATGACCCTGACCTCCTGTTCATATCAAACGGTCCGGGAGACCCATTGCAGGCACAGGATGCAATTTCTGCAGTTAAGCACTTCACAGGTGAACTTCCAATTGTGGGAATTTGTCTTGGTCACCAGATAATGTCCCTTGCACTTGGAGCAGAGACATATAAACTTAAGTTCGGACACAGGGGTGCAAACCAGCCAGTTAAGGACCTTGAGACCGGAATTGTACACATCACTTCCCAGAATCATGGTTTTGCAGTAGACGGTGACTCCTTTGAAGAGGCTGAAGTGGAAGTTACACAGTATAATACCAATGATAAAACAGTGGAAGGTATAGCACACAAATACCTTGACATGTTCAGTGTGCAGTATCACCCTGATGCACATCCGGGTCCAATGGATTCTGAAAAGATCTTCTTTGAAAAGGTTCTCAAACTTGCAGGAGGCAAGAAATAATGCCAAAACGTGACGACATTAAAAAAATACTCCTGATAGGTTCAGGACCTATTATGATCGGACAGGCAGCAGAGTTCGACTTCTCAGGAAGCCAGGCATGCAAGTCCCTTAAGGAAGAGGGACTGGAAGTTGTACTTGTGAACTCAAACCCTGCAACTATCATGACCGACCCTGAAATGGCAGATGCGGTTTACATCGAGCCTCTTGAAGTGAAAGCTGTGGAGAGGATAATTGCCAAGGAAAGACCGGACGGCCTCATTGCAGGTATAGGAGGTCAGACAGGTCTGAACATTACCAGTGAACTTGCTGAAGCAGGAATCCTTGAGAAATATAATGTCAAACTCCTTGGAACTAACCTTGAAGCTATCAAGAACACCGAAGACCGTGAGCTGTTCAAGCAGACCATGGAGAGCATTGGTGAAAAAGTTCCACGCAGCAAGGCAATTTCAACACTCAAGGAAGCAGAAGAGCTTATTGATGAGCTCGGTTTGCCACTTATCATCCGTCCGGCATACACTCTTGGTGGTGCTGGTGGCGGAATTGCACACACAAAGGAAGAACTCCTTGAGATTACCGAAAGGGGTCTTCGCCGAAGCCGTATCAGCCAGGTACTTATTGAAGAAAGTGTGTTGGGCTGGAAGGAATTCGAGTACGAGGTCATGCGTGATGCAAATGACACATGTATAGTAATATGTAACATGGAAAACCTGGACCCAATGGGTGTTCACACAGGTGAATCCATTGTAGTTACACCATCACAGACCCTCAATGATGAAGAGCACCAGATGCTCAGGACTGCAGCTATCAAAATAATCAGGACCTTCGGCATCGAAGGTGGATGTAATATCCAGTTTGCTGCAAAGGATGGCGACTATCGTATTGTTGAAGTAAACCCACGTGTTTCACGTTCATCAGCTCTTGCTTCCAAGGCAACCGGTTATCCGATTGCCAAGGTTACAGCAAAGATAGCTATCGGAATGGCACTGGATGAGATCCTCAACGATGTCACAAAGAAGACACCGGCATCATTTGAGCCTACCATTGACTATATTGTCACCAAGATCCCAAGGTGGCCATTTGACAAGTTCGTCAATGCTGACAAGACACTGACAACCGCCATGAAGAGTACCGGTGAAGTAATGGCAATTGGTCGTACAATTGAAGAATCACTTCTGAAAGCTGTACGTTCCCTTGATATCAACATGGACCTTGGTACAGAAGAGTGGTCTGAGAATGAAGTTAAGATGCTGCTTAAAACTCCTACAAGTGAGCGTCTCTTTGTAATGTATCATGCACTCTGCAATGGATTCTCCATAGAAGATGTTTCAGAGCTGACAGGCATTGATATTTTCTTCATTAAGAAGCTCAAGAATATCATTGACATGGAAGACATGATCCGGGAGGAAGGATTCTCCGGAGCAGTGTCCGATGAACTTTTACGTGAAGCAAAGCAGACCGGACTTACCGATGCACGCATTGCAGAACTCACCGGCAAGACCCGTGAGGAAGTCAATGACCAGAGGCGTGCTGCAGGAATTATTTCCACATATAAGATGGTAGATACCTGTGCAGCAGAGTTTGCTGCAGAGACACCTTATTATTACTCATGCTACGAGCAGATGTGTGAAGCTGATCCATCTGACCGCAAGAAGATAGTTATCCTTGGTTCCGGTCCTATACGTATCGGACAGGGAATTGAGTTTGACTACTGTACTGTACATGCAGTGGCTGCGATCCGTGAAGCAGGAATCGAAGCTCATATTATTAACAACAACCCTGAGACTGTATCCACTGACTACGATACATCAGACAAACTCTTCTTCGAGCCACTTACACTTGAAGATGTGATGAATGTTATCGAGAAAGAGAATCCTGATGCAGTGCTTGTGCAGTTCGGAGGACAGACTTCAGTTAACCTTGCACTACCACTTGAAAGGGAACTTAAGAGGCGCACTGACCTTAAGACTGTAATCCTTGGTACATCCCCCGAAGATATCGATGTTGCAGAGGACCGTGAGAAATTCAACCTGAGGATGAGCAAGCTGGGAATTAACCAGCCGGATGCAGGTTATGCAACCTCACAGGATCAGGCAATTGAGATTGCAACAAGAATTGGTTATCCTGTACTTGTGCGTCCTTCATACGTTCTTGGCGGACGCGCAATGGAAATAGTCTACGACCAGACTGACCTTGAGAGGTACATGCGTGAGGCTGTAAAGGTTTCACCGGAACACCCAATTCTAATTGATGACTTCCTTGAGGGAGCAGTTGAGATCGATGTTGATGCAGTATGTGACGGAAAGGATGTGCTCATCGGAGCAATCATGGAACACATCGAGGAAGCAGGTGTTCACTCAGGTGACTCCGCATGTGTTATCCCGCCACAGTCACTTTCTGAAGAAGTACTTGAAACCGTACGAGATTATACCCGCAAGATAGCCCTTGCACTCAATGTTAAGGGTCTTGTTAACATACAAATGGCAAAGAGAGGGGACAAGATATACGTCCTTGAAGCAAACCCACGTTCAAGCAGGACAATTCCATTCGTATCCAAAGCTGTTGGACTGCCTCTGGCAAAGATCGCAGCTCGTGTGATAATGGGCGAGACACTTGAAGAGCAGGGATATTCAACATGTGACGAACCAAAGGTCAAGCATGTTTCAGTAAAGGAAGTTCTCCTGCCATTTGACAAACTCCCAGGAGCAGACCCACTTCTTGGTCCGGAGATGAAGAGTACCGGAGAAGTAATGGGTGTTGACTCCGATTACGGAAGAGCATTCTTCAAGGCACAGCTCAGCGCAGATAACCTTTTGCCACTTACAGGAAAGGTCTTTGTATCCGTAAAGGATGAGGACAGGGACGAACTTCTTGATGTAGCACAGAAACTTGTGAGTGCAGGCATTGAGCTTCTTGGTACAAAAGGTACGGCTGATTTCCTTTCAGAACATGGAATTGAAATGGGAATTGTCAAGAAAGTGCATGACGGCAGCCCTAATGTCATTGACATGATGCGCAGATACGAGGTTGACCTTGTCATCAACACACCGGAGGACAAACTCTCACGTGAGGATGGTTCAAGGATTCGCCGTGCAGCAGTTGACTTCAAGGTGCCTTACATCACCACAATCCAGGCAGCAATTGCAGCATCTAACGCAATTGTTTCCATGAAGCAGGGTGAAGGCGAAGTAAAATCAATAAATGAATATCACAGGGAGATGGCCTGAGTTTTTAGATTCCCAGGTCTCTTATATTTTTAAGGATTACACAGGTCAGATAATTATGACAAAGAAAGTAGTACTTGCTTATTCAGGCGGACTTGACACTTCAGTGTGCATCCCGCTTATCAAAGAGGAATACGGCTACGATGAGGTTATTACAGTTGCCGTAGATGTAGGACAGCCTCAGGAAGACGTTAAACAGGCTACAGAGAAGGCACAGAAGATCAGTGACAAGCACTTCACACTTGACGTTCGTGAGGAGTTTGTCAACGATTACATATTCCCTCTAATCAAAGCCAATGGTGACTATGAAGGATACGTTATGGGCACATCCATTGCACGTCCACTTATCGCCAAAAAGGTCGTTGAAATTGCAGAGCAGGAAGGTGCTGTTGCACTTGCACACGGTTGTACCGGAAAGGGTAACGACCAGCTTCGTTTTGAGGCAGTATTCCGCCTTACCGACATGGATGTCATTGCACCAATGAGGGACATGAACCTCACACGTGACTGGGAAATTGAATATGCTAAGAAACACGGCATACCAGTAGGTGTTACAACTGCAAAACCATGGAGTGTTGACGAGAACATCTGGAGCCGCAGTATCGAAGGTGGCAAACTGGAAGACCCTGGATTTATCCCACCTGAGGAAATCTACCAGTGGACCGTTTCCCCTGAAGCAGCCCCTGAAGGCCAGACACTTGTTATCGGTTTTGAGAATGGTGTTCCTGTGTCACTTGACGGTGAGGAGATGAATGGTGTTGACCTTATCATCAAGCTCAACGAGATAGCAGGTTCACACGGTGTTGGCAGGACAGATATGATCGAGGATCGTGTTCTCGGACTTAAAGCACGTGAGAACTACGAGCACCCTGCAGCCACAGTACTGCTTACAGCCCACAAGGATCTTGAGAAGCTTGTGCTCACAAGAGCAGAGCTGAAGTTCAAGAAAAATGTGGACGAGCAGTGGTCAGAACTTGCCTACTACGGTCTTGTTGACGAACCACTTTATGCAGACCTCAATGCTTTCATTGATAAGACACAGCAGCGTGTTACAGGTACTGTGACCGTAAAACTGCACAAGGGCAGTGTCATTATTCTTGCACGTACATCCCCATACGCACTTTACTCAGAAGATCTTGTATCCTTTGACAGTGCAACCATTGACCAGAAGGATGCCGAGGGCTTTGCAAAGTACCATGGCTTCCAGGCAAGGATGTATAAGAAGGTTATTGAAAAGTAATTTTACTGATGTGTGCCAATGGAGGCATGCATACTCTTTTTTTATTGTTTTTTGATTGGATGAGTAATTATTCAGAGATAGTTCTTTGTGTCTGTTTTAATCAGAAGGTATGGGATGCACCGCCTGCGGGGGATGATTCCAACTAATTTAATCCAACTATTGACCATTCATAGAAACTGAAGTGACTAAGTATGTATGGATAAGCTCAGTCCATTTGTTAACAAAGCATCATGTTGATATATGTGTAAATGCATAGTTCTATGCATGTGGTGTTGTCATGAAAAGATTTACTATATCCATTCCAGATGAACTTAAAAAGGAAATAGATAATTTTCCTGACATTAACTGGGTTCAGATAGCCAGAGAAAGTATTGAGAAGAAATTGCTTGTGATTGAAGAAATTGAAAGTTTTGAGAGAGGTCGTGAAAACTAATGACAACCATGACAGTTCCTCTGGATGATGAGCTATATGATAGAATCCATAAATTATCATGGGTTAGATGGTCTAAGATTGCACAGGATGGAATTAGGAAACGCAAGATATTTGAAACGTATATGAGGGATAAAGAGATTTCTGAAGATGATGCTGTTTTTTGTGAGATGAACGACTGGCATCCTGTTGATGAGCTACCCCTGAAAGAAGAATTCATTGATAAAATCAAAAAGATTGCTAAAGAACCAGGCATCCCGGTTAAAGATATATCCGATATATTCCGGTGATAGTTGTGGTATATTCTCTTCAAATCACATCAGTCTGCCAAAAAGAGATCAAACGATTGACCAGAAAGAATTCACATTTACAAAACGTTCTTTCGAAGAAAATAACTGAGATCCTTGAGAATCCTACAAGATATAAACAATTACGCAATGAGCTTGCAGGATACTACAGAGTGCACATTATGACAAGTTTTGTCCTTATATTTGCTGTAGATATAGAAGAGAGAACTGTTACAATTGTCCATTTTTCACACCATGATGATGCATATCAGATATGAATAAATTTTGAAGCAACTACTATATTGTATACAGTTGTACACAGCCCACAAAAACAGAGCTGAAGTTTAACGTATCTTACACGAAGCTTAATAAGAATAATCACCAATATTGTATGAATTGTGATAATATGACTGTTAATCAGATCAATGAGTATAGAGACACTATTATCCCAATACTGTTAAAAAATGACGTTGACAGGGCTGGAATCTTTGGTTCGTTTGCTAGGAACGAGGCAGATGAGGATAGTGACATCGATATTCTTGTTCATTTCAAGGAGAGAAAAGGTCTCTTCGATCTTGCCAGATTAGAAATGGAACTTGAGAAAGTGGCCCTAAGAAAGGTCGAGGTCATTACTTATGACTCCATAACCCCACTTATAAAAGAAAGAGTCCTTAAAGAAGAAGTGAAGATATTATGAAGGATCCTGAAATCTTTATTGCACATATAATAGACTCTATAGAAAAGATAGATGATTTTAGAAGAGACTTTTGATTTAAAATGAGCCATACAGTTTTATTTATGAATGTATTTTTTATGTGAAGTAAGGTAATGTGCCGCCTGCGGCGGATACTTTGTCCAAGTCAAACCTAACTATTGTTTACTTCATAGAAAAGAATTGATTATATTAAAGCACTCAGAATACAACGAGACTGTTTATCAGATCGATCCACTCATCCCTTGTTATTTTAGCATCATTTATGATCTTTCTTAAGATACCTTTTCCCAGGTCTTTTCCTGAATGGATAGGAACAATTGTTGTTCTCCCATCAGGATGCTGCATGAAAAGATGACTGCCTTTCTGACGTATCTGAGTAAAACCCAATGATTCCAATGCTTTTATGACTTTCTTTGCAGAACTCGGTAGTATTTTGCTCATGCATCAACCCGAATCTTCTGTATGCCTACAAGATCAAGATGATCGGCCTGTTCTTTATCAGATGTAACTTCAAGATAAAGCTCGATGGCCTCTTTGATACGCTGGTTAAGTTCATCCAATGTTTCTGCCTGTGTATGGCATCCATTAAGCTCTGGTACAGAAGCCACATATATCCCATCTTCGTCCTGTTCAATGACCACTGTGAATTCTCTCATGTCATCATTCCTTCTTTTCTAAATGATAGATATGTTTATGAATAGAAATAATTACCCATTATTTGTGTATGGGAAGTATTTGTTTTGGAGATGCAGAGTATTTTAAGAAGGCTTTCTACAGAGCAGATAATTTGATGTTTAATAAGAGTTTTTTGGAATACTACTTGTACCATACAACGTTTGACGTGTCAGGATAACACTAAGACCGGAGAGTTGGAAACCGATTTCATCCAGGAGTGTGACAGGCGCATTCTTATTCTGATTATACCGTAGGAGAATCACAAGAATAATAGATGTTGATCAGGAATAGAGCAGGAGAAATCTGCTATAATGAAAAAATAAGGTCATTTTGATTTAATAATAATGGACTACTTGCTCCTATTCTTTTTTTGAAGTTATGGAATACGCCGCCTGCATCGGAACTGTTCCTATAAAACCCAAAATAACGAATTATTCACCCATTTTTACCTTCGCCCAAGAACCTGTCCTAAGGAGATTCTGTCATTCCCATATAAACTGATATTATACAAATCATTACTATATATAATTATAAATTTTCACATACCAAATTCACAAAACTTAAATATGTATAATGGACTATTACCGACGGCATACAAATATACAGGCATTTTTGCCTGAGAAAAACGTCCGGGTGTTTGGAAAAATGATGGCATATAATAGTATATCTAATCTTAATGTTCTGATTACAGATTATATTAAAATAATGAAGGGGAGAATATGAAATCATTGATCCTTGCAGGAGGAAACGGTACACGCCTCTGGCCACTCAGTCGTGAAAAAAACCCAAAACAGTTTTTGAAGCTTACTGACAAATCTCTCTTTCAGGATACATTTCTTCGTTGCCTGGAAATATCTGATGTTGAGGAGATATTTGTAGTCACAAATAAGGAACAGAGATTCTTTGTGAGTGGGCAGGTACAGGAACTTGGATATGAGCTCCCACCTGAGAATCTTCTGATTGAGTCTGTTGGAAAAAACACGCTTCCTGCCATATCCTTTGGAATGAAAACAATAAAAGATCGATACGGAGATGCAAATGTAGGCATCTTCTCATCTGATCATATTTTGGATACATCAGCAATGGATGTTATTGCTTCTGCAGAAGAACTGGCAAAGAATAATCTTGTTACTTTTGCCATAATGCCTACAAGTCCACATACCGGATATGGATACATAAAACCTGCCGAATCCCTTGGCATAGGATATAAAGTATCCGATTTCAGGGAAAAACCAGATAAAGAAACTGCTATTAAATATATTGAAGATGGCTGTCTCTGGAATAGTGGAATGTTCTTATTCAACACAGAGATATTTTTTGAAGAACTCAAGAAGTATGCTCCAGACGTATACAAATTATTTTCAGACATAGAAGATATTGATATTGTTTTCAAAAATGTTCAAAGCATATCAGTAGACTATGGAATTATGGAGCATTCTGACAAAGTAGCTGTCGTCAAACTAACTCAAAAGTGGAGTGACCTCGGTAACTTTGCTGCTATATATGAAGAATTTGATAAAAAAGGAAATTGTAATTCAATTAACGATAGTGACTCTGTGTGTATTAATTCCGAAAGGAATCTGGTACGCTCAAAATCCGGAAAGATTGTTTCCCTGATTGACATAAATGATATGATAGTCGTGGATACTCCTGATGCAATACTTGTCTGCCCAAGAGATAGCAGCCAGAAGGTCAAAGATGTTGTCAACGAACTCAAAGCACGGGATGATGAAAGAGTTAAACTTGGACAAACTGTTTACCGACCCTGGGGATCATATACCGTTCTTGATAACAGAGATAATCATATCATTAAGAATATAACTGTACTTCCCGAAAGAAAACTAAGCCTTCAGATGCACTACCACAGAAGTGAGCATTGGGTAGTTGTTAAAGGCATGGCCTGTGTTCAGGTAAATGACAAAAAATTCTTTGTTAGACCTGGAGAGAGTACTTTCATAAGAGCAGGTGAGAAGCACAGGTTGTCTAATCCAAGTAAAATACCTCTGGAGATAATAGAAGTGCAGCTTGGAGAATATGTTGATGAAGATGATATTGTAAGATTTGATGATGAGTATGGAAGGAAGTAATAACAAAAACTACTTTTACCTAGCATCAATATTAACGGAGCATATAGGTGGTATGGAATCATGGTTCATAAAATATTAATTATAAAATCAGCTTGTAGAAACACTAGAACTTGCGAATATAACAAGGGTTCATTTGCAGTTGTATCAACAACGATTGAAACACTAAAAAAGTATATTCCAGATGCGGATATTTCGACTTTTATACAGATATCCAAAGAAAATTCAGTTTATAAAAAGGTAAAAGTGATTGAAAATCCTGTTTTTGAAACAAAATATTATTCGTTAGTTAATAGCTTAATAATGGATTTTAATCTTTTAAAATGTGTGACCTGGAATTTTTTTTATCGACTCGGATTGAATTTTAACTTTCTAATCAATTCAAAATATATAAGGCATTTTAAGGAAGCAGATCTTGTTGTAGATCTCAGTTTAGATGCATATAGTGATGATTATGGAATCAGATCAATAATTGAAACCTCAAAAGAAATACTAATTCCAGTATATCTAAAAAGACCAACGATCATATATGCTCAATCGTTGGGACCCTTCAAAAAACCTTTCAATAGATTCATAGCAAAATTCACCCTCAGCAGAGTAAGCCTAATAAGTGCAAGAGAAGAGTTATCCTATGAAAACGTAATTGAACTTGGCATTGATGAAAACAAAGTTCGTCAAACAGCTGATCAGGCCTTCCTTTTAGAACCTATAAAAAGAGAAGAAGCATTTAAACTAATAGAAACAGAAGATAAGAATAAACATTTTGATAAAACCAAACCTACATTCGGTTTTGCCATAAGCATGATGAAGACTGCAAATGATAAAGGGTCTTCACTGAAAAAGCTGATGATGCTTGCGTATTCATCTTTCCAGTACATAGTACCTGACAGATTAGGCTTGTTTATTCAAAATACAATTAAGAATTCATCTTTTTTTTCAAAATTTGTAGCAAAGAATCTTGATTTTACATGGGTCAATACCGTTATCGAGCATCTAATCGATAAATATGATGCAAATATTATCCTAGTTCCTCATATTATCTCTCAGCAATACGAACTCTTTGGCGATGACCGTACTGCCATAAACCTAATATATAGACAACTAAGTGAAAAGAGCAAAAGCAGAGTTGTCCCTGTTCAGGAAGATTATTCCAGCAGTGAAGTAAAGGGTATAATAGGTCTCTGTGATATTTTTATTGGTGAAAAAATGCATGCCAACGTAGGAGCTACTTCACAAAGTATTCCAACAATTGGACTGGCCTATAGTCATAAATTTTTTGGCATAATGAAAATGCTCGGACAGGAAAAATATGTATTACAGAGCATCAATGAAAAAAAACTAATTTTAACAATTGATGAAGTCTGGGAAAATAGAGACAATATCAGCTCATCAATAAGTGAAAAACTTCCTAACATAAAATTAATGGCAGAAGAAAATGGAAAACTTGCAGCTGGATTGTTAGTATAATTACTGAATTTTGTCTGTAAGGGATTGTAAACTGGAAAATAGTGCATAACCAGTCACTATTTTCTAAAATATATACCTCCTTTCATTTTTTGTTGATTTTTTCAAATGCAAGGTTGATGAGTCCAATGACGCTCCCATATGATTTTAAAATGAACCAGTATTTTTTATTGCATGACAAATAATTGCCTACTTTATACACATATAAAAACATGTTAGTATAAAATGTTGATTTTAGTAATGGATAACTGTTGTAATCTGGAATGACACAATTTAAAGTCTTTGATTTTTGTATTAAATCACTTTTCTTAAAAGTAATATTTCGCGTACAACCAGATACAAATCTTGAAACAGAAGCAGGACTGATACCTACATATGATTCTGCATTCTTTAAAAATCCTTCACTAAAAGAGTTTCTTGATATTATCACAGAAGAACCAAGACTGTCTTTTTCAAATTCACTATCATAAAAGACATCGCCACATGAAATATCAGAGAACTCACTTGTAAAATCAATGCAAAGTCTACATCTTGTTGGAGCGAAGAACTGACCAAAACATGTATCATAGTAGTCCCAAAAATCATAGAATTTGTTTGTTCCGTCGGCAAGAGATATCTCAAGACTTCCCGGATATCCATTACCCCTGTATGAAATTCCTGTAACTTCAGATCTGGGTATTTTCAACTTATATAGCAAATATTCAGTGGCCAGAAAATTTGGGCATTTGGAACATATTATTCCAATAGTAAAAAGAATCTTATCAGCAAGTTTTCTGTTAATCTGGGCTGCCTTCTTGAGCCCATGAATATGGCATGGAAGCCCTACAACCACAAATTTTTCCCCTTCTGGTGCAGACAGAATTTCTTTTAGCCCGATGTTTAACGGAACAGGACAGTATTTAGAACCCATGGATTTAACAATTTCCTCCTTTGTACGTGCAATAAAAGGAAAAGGCTCTAAAGGATTATCTTTATCCATTTTAGTTACCAGAGCTCCATTAATCATGCCTTTTTCTAAAGCAAAAATTAACAACTGAGTAATTACTCCTCCTGATGAGGAATCGTGCCGTATATCATGGTTTTTTGAGTAACCAGTATAAAATTGCTGATAATTCCCAATTAAAGTGTTTTCAGGTTTTTTCTCAAATATAGAGTAATTCAGATTTTTAAAGTCAACACTATGCCCTGGGCAGGAATTCAGACATAAGTTACAATTATTACATGAAACAGAATTTACTTTCGGAATATAAATTCCTTTTTTCTTATCAATTTCCATCTGGATTGCTTCTTGGGGACAAATGGATACACATGTCCCACAACCTGTACATAAATCTGAACTTACTACTTGAACAATAGATTCACACCCATTCACGATAAAAACTCCAAAATTACTTTGACTTAATATATTTTATTCTTGCGTAAAACATCATAAAAATGATCATTATCGATGAAGCAATATTAGCAATATTCCAAGAATATGCAACTCCTAGTAAACCATAATTATTCATTAGGATAAAGCTTCCAACCAATGTCAATAAAGCAGTTAAACCATAAACAGAGATTGCAATCAAATAGTCACCTCTGCTTCTCATAATTCCCACATATATTGTGTTAAAAGAGAAAGGAATACTGGCAAAAACCAGTAAACATAGTAGTGAAAATGAATTTACCACATAATCACTTCCAAAAAATAAAAGGACGTATTTTCCAAATAAAAAAGTACCTCCTATAAAGCAAACAAGTAAAGTAGACATAATTTTGATTGACTTTTTCACAAGTTCAGAAATATCTTCTTTAGTTAACATCAACTCAGCAAATAAAGAGTTTGATATTGATTTTGAGAATATTATAATTAGCATAGAGATCTGCCATGCAATATAAAAATAAGCATTTGCTTCAGCACCCAATTTATTGAGAACCAGTATAGGTAAAATAAAGGTAGGGAGGGTTTCAAGTATTCTGGATAAATAATTTCCACTCGAAAAAGAGAATATTTTAATTAAAATATTTTTGTTAATTTTTAATTCAAAAGAATAAGGAAATATTTTTTTAACATAATAAGTACCGGCAAAAAAGGATAATACTGGAGTTAGTCCATAAGGAACAAGTATTCCTATACTGCCATAAACCACCAACATTGGAGGAAGTAATACCCTGAATAGAGTAATAATTGCCTGATAGAATGAGAATATTGTCATTCTGAAACCAACAAAAATACCTTGGCTTTGTAACAACTGAAGTGGAAGAACTAGAGAAAAAACAAAGAACAAAAGTACTATATTTCTATTTTCTTTGATTATTGAAAGAGACGGACTCCATAATTCAATTCCAGCAACAAATATGAGGGTTAATATCAAGGAAACAATGAGAATCACAGAAAAACAAGTATTAATCAAATCCTTTTTTTCCTCAACTTCAGATATATATTTTATTAATGAAATGTCGAACCCCATCATTGATAGGATGCTTATAAGAACGATTGGTGAAATGATTGCTGCCGCTAGACCAACATCCTGTACAGGATAATACCTTGCAACAATCATCCAGAAAAAAAACCCTGAGAATGAAGATGTTAAGGTTGATATCATCAAGAAAAATGAGTTTTTAACTAATGGGTCTTGGACTGTTTCAATTATAGGGGTATTATTAAATAAACTTTTCATCGCAACACCAGTAGTAAAGTTAAACCTTGTTTTGAGAAGTGTTCAGAAAAAATACTGTATAATACTTGTATTTTATTCAGTAGAATAATAAACCACTGATTTTCCATTTACATATATTTTGTCGGAGTCAGACAATACGTACTTATATATGTCCGTTTTTTCAATAATTATTTCTTCATTATCTTGAACCATCTTATCTTTTGAAGTGTACCCTAAGAAAATATATGCATTTTTGGGGCTTGTAAACCTGGAATGTATTAACAACATATCACTTGGATCATAGCTTCCACGCAAAAGGATGCCATCTCTAGATTTTATGGTAGTAAACCAGTCATTATTAACACCAATTTTGCTTTCTGTGGCATGTTCCTGAAGCCACTTTATATTGGATATTTCGCTATCATAAAAGACATTCCACTTTGGATTTTTTTCCAAAGATATAGCACATTCTGGTACATGATCAGCAGCAATTTCGAATACAATCCCTGAGTTAAAAAAGAAAAAGAAAATCAAAAACATTGAAAATACAGTTTTAGAATTTCTCCTTATTTTTTGCATATGTGAATGTTGTACATAGGAATAAGAATTAGTAATTCTATCTGCAACAGTATAAAAAAACCAAATGATTTTTTCAAAACCCACATATGCAATAGGTGATAAAAAAATAAGGGAGATTTGCAATATTCTATCAAATCCCATCCCTGCAGATTTTAGTGTTTGAACTAGTAGATACATATAAAACACTAATGATATAATAAAGAAGTCTTTTTCTTTAGAATTAACTTTTCTTTGAATAAAAGAAACGACTAATTTTATTATTCCTACCCCAATAAAAAATTGTAACAATATATGCATTAATTTGTATATGGCCCACAGATTACTGTTAGATGCATAAAGAGCGTATGAAATGCCTGATCTTGAATCACTTTGGAGCAAATTTGAAAAGCTAAGGTAGAGGTTATGCAGAACAGTTACAAAGTTTGTAAATATATGTCCATTTGCAGTATAAAGGTACCAATATATGCTTAGCACAATAAAAAACAATATGAAAGTTGAACTATATGTGCTTTTTGTTGTTGAAAAACGGCCATCTATAAAAATAAATCGTAGAGCCAGTACAATAAGTAATGAAACAACAAAAAGATAAGAAATTCCATAATGAATACTAACTAATGAAAAGCATAGCATTAATAGTAAAATACGTTTGCTGTTTGTTTGTAGAAGTGATAAAAGTAAAATTAAAGCTAGAAACAACTCAGCTATATGTTGTTTATTTGGTAGATCCTTAGAAAATCCATAATAGAACATAAAGACAAAAGTAGATAAAAATGCAATTGATGAATCATATTTTATGCTAAGTGAATTAATTTTTTTGTATATGCTATATAGTGTGACTGGTACAAAGGAATAAATAAAAGGATTCATTAGTTTAAATACCCATACCATTTCAAGATCACAAAGCAGTGAATATATTGGAAGTAAAATGGAAGATAATAAAAGAGGTAGTACTGTTGAATTGCTTAGCGTCCAAATTCCTTCGTAAATGCTCTTATTCGCACCAAAAAATAAAAAAAACGAGTCATAACCCCAAATGTAGTTTGATATGAGAGCAAGATTGTATAATGTTGAAAATGATACTAAATAGATTATTAGCGGATAAAACTCATCACCTGTTTTTTTGAAGAGTACAATTGAAGGCGTGATGGATATTAGTGCAAAAAGAATAATATTGATTGTATTAATATCATAAAAAGTCATTATGGTTGAACCAATAATGCTTATGAATGGAAGGTGGAAGATAATAAGCACCAAAGGACAAAAATTGATACTGAAAAAATCAGAGTAGGGTGTTTTCTCTTTTTGATAATAAGAATAAGTTAGCATAAGTAATATACTAAAGTTATAAGAATAAAATAAAGGTAAAGCAGAAATTGGTTTGCTATTGCCAATTAGTGGTAATAGAAGATTAACTACAAAACCAAGAGTCATTATAAAGAAAATGCTTAAGGCGATGGAAAAAATCAAGTTAATACTTTTATCCAAATTTCTAATGTTTAGAACTCTTAGTATAAGGAAACCTGGAATAAAAGTAAGAGCAATAAAACCAAATAAATTCAAAAAATATGGAATGAACAATAGATTCATGTTAAAATATTGATTCATCAGGAATAAGGAATCATAAGGTAATAAGATCAAAATACAAATTGTAAAAAATTTACGATTGGACAAATTATTCACTCTGAATAAATCTAATAAGTTCATAAAAATCGCCAAATTGTTTTTCGAGGTTTAAATTATATAACCAAATGAATTTGTCAAATCGTCTTTCATAATATCTTTCATTTCATTTGTGATGCCTGTATTTAAAGTCCAAACCTCTTTATAAATTGGAAATGTATTCATGTTCTCACGATGTTTTGCAATCATTGAAGTAGTTGATCCTATTACTTTGGCAGGGTTCCCTGCAGCAACACAATCATCTGGAATATCATGTGTTACTACACTACCAGCACCGATTACTACATTGTCTCCAATAGAAACATTAGGGAGAATCACACTATTGACTCCAACAAAAGTATTTTCTCCAATAATTACTTTTCCTACTTTCGAGTAGTCTAAATGAAATTTAGTACTAGCATCATGAGACAAAATTATTACTCCGCGTGTTAAATAAGAGTTTTTTCCAATTGAAACAAGCCAAGGGTATTCAGTATCTATAGTAACATTTGGACCAACAAATACATTTTTTTCCAACATCAGTTTTTTTTTCAATTTCACATCATTATATTTCTTCCTCAAGAGATATATTGATAATTTTAACATTTTATAAAATGATTTAATATTCATTCTTACCCCTTGCATTAGCATTAATGATTTTTAAGTATTCACTAATTGTTTTTTTTGCGACTTCGTCCCAAGACATCTTTCCTTTCATGAATTCATAGGCATTTTCACTCATTTCGGCCTTCAAATTATCATCAGACAAGATTTTAAAGATTGCAAGCGCCAGAGATTCGCTGTCTTTTGGTGGAATAACAAAACCTGTTACTCCATCTACGACAACATCTGATATGCATCCTACGTCAGTAACAATCACTGGTTTCTTGAAAGAGTATGCGATAGGAACAATACCACTTTGAGATCCTTCAATATATGGCAATACTACAACTGAAGCCCTTTGAAATAACTCTGCTACTTTTTCGTCAGGGATATACTCATTTATTACTTCAAAATGCTTATAATCATCAATTCTTTTTTCATATTGTGAAAAGTCTCCATTCCCTGCAACTGTTATTTTGAAGTCTGAAATTTTGGAAGATAAAATAGGTTCTGCTTCTATTAAATAATCGATTCCTTTGTATTTCAGAATTCTACCAAAAAAGAGAATGTTATTTGTTTCTTCTGGGATATTTTTTTGATTAATAGTCCCAAAAAAAGAGTAATCTCCATGTGGAACAACTGAGATTTTTTCTTCGGGGATCCCTGTTGCACTTAGCTCTGATTTTAGTTTCTCACCATGAACAAAAATTAAATTAGATGCTTTTGCAATGAAAGATGTAGTCATATTTAGAAATAAATTATCTTGATCGGAATGTAAGGCTACATCATGAATAGTTGAAACAAACATGAAATTTGTTTTTAAACTGTACAAAATAGGTAAGATGAATGGATGAATCACTGTCAGATGGACAATATCAGGTTTTAATTGTTGAATATACTTCCAAACCAAATCAATTCTGTATCCGTGCCTTCCTAAATTTGGAATTGCCATTATTTGGACATTCGAATCAAACAATTTTCTGTTAATGTTTGTTGGTGCAATTAAAAAGACTTCATTGTCGGCACTATTGTTTGATAATGAATTACAAAGTTGAGAAGCATAATGTAACATGCCACCGTTACTAATTAAGCAAATAACACATACAATCATCTATTTACACCCCAACAAATAATGTAAAAATGGATAAATAAACTACTAATCCTGTTACAAACATAACACATTCACCGTTTTTAGCCATCACTTTAATATTAGGTTTTTTTTTCAATTGAACTTAGTAAGCGAGTCATTGCATGTAAATTCAAAGCACTCGATACCGCTAAAAATCCTAAAACAAATAATAAAACCATTAAAATTGTAGGTCCAAATGGCAAAAAACCGTCTTTATTGTAGGAGGTTAGTATATACCATCCATTAAAAAAAGCCGCAAATAGCAACAATAACCCAGGCACCCCAATATAAACCAATGGATGATTATACTCCACTTCAGTAATAATCCCTGCCAACACCTTAACCCCATGCACCACAGGATTATGCGTAGAAGTATCTTCAATGTCATACCTGCAAGTAATAGGCACTTCTTCAACCTTCAAACCATGATCCTTTACCTGAAGTAAAATCTCAGATCCGGCAGACATGCCGGAATTTGCAATCTTAATCTTATTGACAGCTAAATTGGAATATGCCCTGAAGCCGCTCTGGGTGTCGCTAAATTTCATTCCTCCACCGTGATTGGTGGCCATGTCCAGGACTTTCATACCTACTGTACGGTAGAAGGGGATATTCTCCTCTTTGTGGCCTTCGAGGAATCTGGAACCTATTGAAACATCAGCTCTTTCGGCTAAAACAGGTTCGAGGACTTTTTTGATTTCTTCTGGGTCGTGCTGACCGTCGGAATCTATGATGACCATGGCACGGGCTTGCATGTCTTTGGCAGTTTCAAAGCAGGTTCTTATAGCTGCACCGTAGCCTTTGTTCACTTCGTGGTAGACTACTGTTGCACCACAAGCTGTGGCTATCATGGCTGTGGCATCACTACTGCCATCGTTGACAACTACCACCTCGTCAACATAGGGTTTACAGCCAAGGACAGTTTTGGCTATGAATTTTTCTTCGTTGAAAGCTGGCATGGCAGCTATGACCTTGCCAGTTTTCTTTGTTTGGACATCAGCAGGATCAAGAGAAGTTGTATTTAACTTACTGTTATCTTCTGTAAAAGGAATATTTTCATTAGATCCATTAGAATCGCAAGAATCAATTACTATATTAGCAAGGTGTCCGTTATTTTGCACATCTGATAGCGGATGCTCAACAGACTCCATTATTTCGGAGGACATATCAGATCACCTCATCTACATAATGCCTGGCCTTTTTAATAACATCATGTATGTGTACTTCTTCATTGAATGCAGGTATAACTGCAACTATTGTCATTGCCTATCCAACCACCGTTTTATTACTGTGCACACCGGGCAAATGAAAAAACGCCATTATGAGCCGGAATTCTTATGCACATACGTTTTTTGTACTACTGACAGTGTAAATAAAGGTTATTGAATATAAAAGTTTCTCATTTTTAGTGTCAACTGCTTTATAAAATAAGTCAAATATAACTCGTTACAAATATTTATAATTTGTTCGTAAAACTACGAAAACACTATCATGAATCATGGTAAAAATCTTATCAATTAAAAAATATGAAAAAACTGAAAAGAAAAACAATAATCTTTAGAAATATATGATCAAGAAGTTTAATTACTCAAGATATCTCGCAAATGCACAAAAGGATGGCAAACTACAGATACAGAAGAATTTGAAGATAAATCAGAAGCAAAGATTCTGTACCTGCCACAATAAACTCCACCGCCATCTTCACTACATGTCATGGCACTGGAACTGGCGTACTCACATTTGTCATAGAATTTGCATTTCATGTTTAACCCTCTGTATCAAAACCTGCAAATATAAATATAATTTATATTAATATATAGTTTTCCGAATATAAAGTGTGCATAATGTATCAGGAAACCGAATGCATAGCATTGATGTAGCTATATGGACTATGATGAGTACTTACTAATAATTGATCACAAAACTAGAATGACCATACGCCGAAGGCGGCAGATTTCGATACTACTTAAATAAGAAAGATTATCAGAATGGAATCAAAATATCAAACAATCGTTCTATATTTACTGAGCGACCATATTGTATTCCAGCATAGTTAATATATAGTAAAGAAGCAGATAGAGAACAGGTTAATTAGATGATGACTAAATATACTGCATATATAGAAAAGGATCCTGAAACCGGCTGCTATGTTGCTATCGTACCGGGAATTCCAGGAGCTCATACCCAGGCTGACACACTTGATGAACTGAATGTCAGGTTAAAAGAAGTAATCGAACTCTGTCTTGAAGAAATGGATCCCGAAGAAAAAGTCTCTATCCCTGAGTTTGTGGGCGTTTCACAGATAGAGGTAACTGTATGACCAGGTTGCCACTGGTAGATGCCAAAAAGATGGAAAAGATATTACAGAACTAAGGCAACCATAGACCAAAGGCGATACAGTACGATGCCACTGATAAACAAAAAAATGTGGTAACAGTAACTAACAATGAATACGCGAGACTGTTGAAATACTACATTATTTCAAATAATACAGAAACTCTTCCAAAGAAACATTACCCTGTTTGAGAACGCTGTTGAGAGTTCCCTTTTTAAGAGGATTGTGCAACGGTATAGTTACAGTATCCGGTCCACGCTGCAAAAAGACGTGGCTTCCTTTTTGCCTGACAACTACAAAGCCCATTTTTGTCAGGGCTTTAATAGCTTTCTTTCCTGAAGTTACTGGTAATTCAGGCACTTGCAACATCAACCTTAGTTATTTCACCAAGAACCCCAGCCTGCTCCTTTGTAACTTCAAGCACAAGCTCAATGGCTTCTTTGATGTTTTCCAGTGCTTCTTTTTTAGTATCGCCTTCACTTATCGCTGCCGGAAGTTCCAGACAACGCGCAGTGTAACCTCCTTCCTCTGCAATCTCAAGAACTATTGTATACTGCATATATTACTCATCGGTGTTTCTGCTATATTAATTTGTTACTGATCAGTGTGTCCTATGAGCTTCATCGTATTTTTATCCAACATTTTCTGAACCTATAAACCTGGGTAAATCACAAAAGCAATGCAATCGCCCCGCCAAAGGCGGCACGGTCCGATGCCACTGAAAAAGAAAGATATCAGCTGAATGTAAATCAAAATATAACTGAAATACATGATGACTTGCCAGTAAAACATTAGGCTTTAGTTTTAATCTCAAACAACTACTCAAGCAACCATACCCAGAAAGGTTTCACAATTATTTTCCAGTCACCAATCTTTATTTCATCTTCAGCCTCATCGGCGAGTATAAGACCCTCTTGCAGATCAAATGTATCCATAGCTGTTAAGAGAGCATCGATCTCCCTCTTTCTTGCATTCTCATCAGCCATATCCCAGCAGACCTGTATTGCATGCTTTACCTTTCTATCTTCAGTAAGTTTAAGCTATAATCTAATACTTATATCGGTAAGTATTCACCATATTAACAAAAACCTCCGTCAAAGACACCTTGTTCCAATACAACTATAAAATATCAGTTCACCTACTCAAGCAGCCATTTCCAGACAGGCATCACAATTATTTTCCGACCATCTTTATCGAACACATCTTCAGCGTCTTCCGTAAGTATAAGCCCTTCCTGAAGTTTGTATCTGTCCATGGCTTCTATAAGACCACCGAGCTCCCTCCCCTCATTTGACCCATGAATTCTCTGAGTCACTTGTATTGCCTTTGTGATACTTCCACTCTCCATTATTATGAAATCACATTCGTTCTTACCCGCATGGTAATAAACTTCATGCTCTCTGTTTTTCAGTTCAAGGAACACTATGTTCTCAAGCATTTTGCCTGCATCCCTTGAAAATTTGAATGCAAGAATGTTCATAAGACCTGTATCTATTACGTAGACCTTTTTCTTTGAATACATCTGCTTTTTAAGAGAGTAATCAAAAGCATTTATGGTGAATATCAGATAAGAATTCTCCAGATAATCTATATAGTTCTTTACCGTAGTCTGACTGCCTATATTCAGAAAATTCTTCAGTCGATTATAGCTTATCTCAGTTCCGGGATTGGTTATGATATAATATGCAAGCGACTTAATTGCAGCTTCATCTTTTATCCCGTACCTTACGATAATATCCTTATACAAAATGTTATCATAAAGAGTCCTTATTATGTCCTTGTTCCTGTAAATATAGTATTCAGGAATACCACCAATTTCAAGGTACTGACTGAACTCTTTTTTTATCCTTGCTCTTTCCTCGGTAAGATAGAATTCCTTCCCTGTCTCAATATCCAGAGATGCTATCAGTTCCTTGAATGAGAATGGATAAAGCTCAAGTTTCACATGTCTTCCTGTAAGTTTAGTCCCAAGCTCTCTACTCATCAATGAAGAATTAGACCCGGTTATGTAGAACTTGAAACCACGGTCATACATTCGCCTCACAAATGCTTCCCAGTTGGGTATGTTCTGTATCTCATCAAAGAAGAATATCCGGCTCTCCTTCGATACTTCCAGAAATGACTCGTAAAGGATATTGAAGTCGCTAACATTAAAATCAAGCAGCCTTTCATCCTCAAAATTCATGTAATATATGCTTTCGTCTGGATAATAATGTATTTTTATCTCCTTTAGAAGAGTACTTTTTCCAGCCCTTCTCAGGCCAGTAATAAGCACAATATGAGGAATTTCAGAAAAACTATCTATCTTTTCTATCTTCTGACGTGTTATTACCGGCGTTTCTCTTTCAAACTCCTGTTTTTGCTCTACTATGAGTTCCTTTATCTGCTTCGTGTCCATAGATAGTATTCAACAAAAAAGCATATATATATTTCCATTATAAATGGAGATTTTATGCAATAAATCTCCAATTATAATAGGTGTTTTAAACAAAATACCTCTATTTAAGATGGAAATTATATGAAGACTACTTAATGAAGTTCTATGAACACGGCTTTCCCGCCAAAGGCGGCACAATCCAAAAACCATAAAAAACCAGTCACTTTGCATCAAAATAGAAATGATTACGCAAAACAAAACACTCACAACTTCATTCCACAGGCTCATACCTGAACCCGAATCCAAGATCCTTTAACGCCAGCAGAGCCATGAACATCACACAGAATATGAAGAACACCGAAACAAAGCATGCGAAATTATAGTAGAAGAAGTCCACACCTGATAGTTTCACATTCATGACGGAAAAAATACTAAGTGGTTCATTATATACCGGATACAGGTAAGTTAGTCCACCATCTGCGATATCATCCAGCAGAAGATGTGACAGGAAAGCAGCTTCTGCAAAAATACCAATGGATGAAGCCTTGGACACATTTCTATAGAAAATATACCCCAGCAGAAACGCAAGTATAAATGCTACAATACCGAACAGCAATGAGTGAGTTGGAACAGAACCTATCCTTGTGTGCTGAAGAGTACCATTTAAAAAATAATTCCACACAGCAGGTACATCCGGGAACACCGAACCTACGCTGCCCACAAAAAACAGCAGACCCAGGTGTTTTGCATCCTTAAGAGTCATTTCTCTTCTGAAACCACTTCCTGCTATTGCAAATATCCCCACAAGTGATACACAGAAAATGAAAAATGACAGATGAAATGCTGGATATGGCATGGATTAGTATACTAATTATAATTATATAAATCTGGTGTCCATATATATGAAAACATTACCTCACACAAAATATCACCCAACCATAAAAGACAATACTTAAACCAAACCATATCAGTTAATATGTTCATCTTTGGCCATATTGGAATTACCCTTGGATTATTCATCCTAATCAAAAAGTTCCCTGTTATTCCTGATTTTCCCCGGTTTAACCTGAACATTCCTTTAATTGTATTCGGTGCCATGCTTCCTGACATTCTGGATAAACCACTTGGAGAAGTCCTGCTTGCAGATTCACTTGCAAACGGCAGGATATATGGTCACACATTACTCTTCTTTTTCCTAGTCCTGGCAACAGCATACTACTTTTACAAAAAGAAAAATAACCCTTACCTGCTAATAATACCTTTTGCCTCCTTCATGCACCTGATGGAAGACAGGATGTGGACAACTCCACAAACACTATTCTGGCCCCTGTTTGGCTGGCATTTTCCTGATGGATACCAATCAGCAGGCATACTTGACTACTTCCTCAGCATATTTAAAAATGCCTACACTCCTGCAATGAGTTTTGTGTTCCTGTCGGAATTGCTGGGTCTACTAATATTAGTAGCTGTCATTGCGAACCAAACAATTCGATCATATATAATATACAAAAAAGAAAAAGATTAATTGCAGAAGAGGAGAAACATTAAATGTACTGTATAAACAGTTCCTGAAATAAAAATCAGAAAATTAATACATATACAGTCACCCAATAAATACAGTAAGAAGAAACAAAAGCTGTATTCATTTTCGACACCATACCAAACCTTTTCAAGTAGAAAATATATAAATACCTGAAAAACTGAGATGCTGTAATACAAAAATGCGCTTTCTTAGGCCACATTCATTGATTTTATTGTATGTCCACAAGCTTGCATAACGGCAGGAATCATGACTAAAAATTATGAAGAGAATCTTAAGCTGAAAAAGCTGGTTGCTTATTCAGAAGAACTTTTCCAGAGCTCTGCAGATGAACCGGATTATGATCGTATAACCGAAATGATGAAAAATATTTCTGGTGCCAGATACGCTGCTTTTATTCTTTTTGATGAGAACATCAATGCTTATGTTACAAAAAGCATCCATGCAAGCAACGACCACATCAAAAAAGCGAGTCATATACTGAATCTGGAACTTGTGGGAAAAGTATGGGACAAGCAAACAGGCCTGGAAAATAAAATACAGAACAGTATTATCACTCGTTTCTCATCAATACATGAACTTACAAAAGGATTGTTCCCGGAAACTCCAATATTATTACTTGAAAAAACGTTCAATACAGGCCAGACAATTATTGCCAATATTGTCAGAAATGATTTTAACCTGGGATATTTTGTACTAATCTATCATGCTAAAGAAGAACTTCTCAATGAAGAGCTAATTGAAGTTTTCTCTCGGCAGGTCGGCTTGATGCTGGAAAGGAAAAAGACAGAAGAAAAACTTCAGTTCCAGTTCAGATACCAGAAAATGATGTCAAAGATAAGTTCCAGCTTCCTGAGCGTTTCTGATGATAAACTGGATAAAACCATAGATGAGGCATTGGATAAATGCAGGGAACTCTTTGAAGTGGAAAGAGCATTTGTATTTCTGTATTCTGATGACAAAAAATCACTGAAAAAATGCTATGAATGCTGCAGCGATGGAATCGAGCCACAAGCAGACAGCTTCATTGACATGAAACTTAGTGATTATCCATGGTTTGAAAATAAACTCGGAGAACACGATCACATATACGTGCCTGATACAGAGAAACTGCCACCGGAAGCTGAAGCTGAAAAGAATAAGTGGAAGGAATATTCCATAAGATCCACACTTCACATACCACTTGCTGAAAGTTCAGGAATTATCGGTTTTTTAGGTTTTAATTCCATCCGTGAACAAAAATGGTCTGACGAGCAAATAACACTACTGAAAGTCCTTGCAGGAATAATAGTCAGTGCACTTGAAAAGAGGGCTGAGAGAGAAGAGCTGCAAATTCAGAAAAAAAGGCTTAGTGATGCACAGAGAATAGGAAAAACAGGAAGCTGGGAATTTGATATGAACACAGGAATAGTTCATGCTTCAAAAGAAGCTTTCAGATTATATGGCTTAAAGGACAACAGTATAACTATTCGTCAAGTCCAGTCCCTTGTTCTCCCTCAATTCAGACCAGAACTTGACAGAGCATTAAAAGACCTCATAGAGCACAACAAACCATATTATGTTGAATTCGACATGAAAAGGCCATATGATGGTGAAATACGTCATATGTCTTCAATTGCAGAATACCAGGCAGAAAAAAACATTGTAGCAGGGACACTTCAGGACATAACCGAGCAAAAGGAAGCAGAGAAAAAGATCGCTGAAAGAGAAGTATGGAAACATGAACTAATAAAAGACTCCATGGATGGCATAGTGGTCCTTGACATGCTCGGAGGAGTTTATGAAGCAAACCAGCGTTATACAGACATGCTTGGGTATTCCCTTGATGAAATTAAGAATATGCATGCATGGGACTGGGACAAAAACATAGACATCGAACAACTGCCATGGACATTGAAATCTACACGAAAATATGACAGGTATATTGAAACCCAGCACCAGAAAAAAGATGGTACTATAATAGATGTAGAGATAAGCTCCAGCAGTGCAGTTTGTGGTGACCGGGAACTTTTGTTCTGTGTATGCAGAGACATAACAGACAGAAAACGTTCGCAAGATGAATTAAAAAATAGAACTCAATTACTTGATATTGCTCTTGATGCCACTTGTGCCGGAATATGGGATGTAGATCTGCTGACAGGAAACATAGAACTACAGGGACTTGAAAGCTGGAAAAAAATAACAGGATACGAAATCACTGATTTTTCCAATTATAACCTTACAATGTGGCAACAGCTCATCCATCTGGATGATTCCGAAGATGTCATCAGTAAATTCACAAACACAGCTTCCGGGAAAAACGATCATTATATGGCAGAATACAGAATGCTGCATAAAAAAGGATACTGGGTATGGGTACGTGCTCATGGAAGAGTTGCAAGCTATGATAAAGATGGAAAAGCCCTGCATGTTTACGGAACACACATCAGCATAGATGAAAACAAAAAAGCAGAAGAAAAAGCAAAGGCTGCAAGCCAGGCTAAATCAGATTTCCTTGCCAATATCAGTCATGAAATCCGCACACCATTAAATGGAATTATAGGATTTTCCGATTTACTTATTGAGTCCCAGCTAAGTCCTTCGCAACTCCATCATATGCAGACAATACAGGCATCTGCCAACTCACTTCTCGATCTGATAAATGATGTGCTTGATATCTCTAAGATAGAAGCCGGTAAACTTGAACTTGAAAATGAAAAGTTCGACCTTAGAGAGTTATGTGAACAGATAGCAGATATGCTGAAGTATACCGCACATGCAAAGGGAATTGAACTTTTACTTAACATCTCATCAGAGATTCCTGATTTTATCGTTGCCGACCGCATAAGACTAAGACAGGTGCTTGTGAATCTTCTGGGAAATGCCATCAAATTCACAATCACCGGTGAAGTCGAAATGGAGGTCCATATAGACAAGATCCATCCTGATTGTAAAGCTGACATCAGATTCACTGTTACTGATACCGGTATAGGAATTCCAGCAGACAGGCAAAAAGAAGTATTTGAAGCTTTTTCGCAAGCTGACAATTCTATTTCCAGAAAATACGGAGGAACTGGCCTTGGTCTTAGTATTTCAAACCGGCTCCTTGAGAAAATGGGTTCCAGACTTGAACTTAGCAGTGAAGAAGGAAATGGAAGTATCTTCAGTTTTTCAGTATTGATGCCTTACGAATATACAGGGAAATCAGACAAAAACAAGTCTCCTGAATATAGAAAAGTACTCATTGTTGATGATAATGTTAAAAATTGCCACAATATCAGATCTATCCTGAAAGATGAAGGTGTTGTCACAGAAATAGCTTACTCCGCAAAAGAAGCATTGGATATTTTTAAGGATAAATCGGATGACATCAAATTAATAATTTTAGATAATCACATGCCTGTTATGACAGGAAATGAATTGCTACAGGATATACGTGCTGATATCACATGTTTTTACCACAACATTCCAGCCATAATTATGCAGGATTCAACAGATATAAATGATGTTGAAGAAATGGAAAATGATAAATCATTAAATGGAAAAACAACTGAAAAGTTAACCCATACCATTACAAAACCTGTAAAAAAAGCAGAAATTATTGAAAGTATCGTACATTTGCTGTCAGGTGAAAAGGATACTGGAAATGAAATTTACCACAAATTGAAACAAGCTGAAAATAAACATGACGTGAAGTATAAGATACTCATTGCAGAAGACAATGAAACAAACATGCTTCTTACTTCCACCATTATTTCCAGAATTCTGCCAGATGCAGACATATTGAAAGCAACTAATGGAAGTAAAGCAGTGGAGTTATTCAGAGATGAGCAACCGGACCTGATCCTGATGGACATACAAATGCCTGAAATTAGCGGATATGATGCCACAACCATGATAAGAAATATTGAAACAACAAAAGGCATTCACACCCCAATAATAGCGCTAACAGCCGGAACATTTAGAGGAGAGGAAGAAAAATGCCTTGAAGCCGGACTTGATGACTATGCTCCAAAACCAATTGTTTCTGAAACAATACGCCAGGTTTGTGAAAAGTGGCTGTTTAAGGAAAGTGACACAGAACATACTGAAAGTAACTGGAACAAAGAAAGAGATAATAACAACCTCAATACTGCTCACTTCAATTCTGATTGGCTGCAAAGCAACACAGAAGGAAGCAAGGAATTATACAATAAATTGATAGCAATGGCAGTGAAATCATTTGTTCAAAACTATGAACAAATGTGTACTGCGCACTTTAATAATGATATGGAGGAAGTAAGTACTATTGCCCATAAAACAAAGGGAACAGCACTTAACACAGGTTTTAACATCCTTGCATCAATAGCTGAAGACATCGAAAAATCAGCAAACAGTAACTCAGAAATTAATATTGTTGAGCTACTCGACGGTATGAAGAAAGAGATCGATTATCTCTCAACTTTTTTTAATGAACAGTACAGTGAATAAACAAATCATCCATAATAGATGATATTAATATTTTTAAATTGCAGAATACCATCTATTGAATTAAATATTATGCTTTTCTTATAATACTACTAAATTATTGTATTTCTATTGATAATAAACAATACAGACTGGAATAAAATAGATTTGAAACAATATCATTGAGGGGAATATGCAAAACAACACATATGTTCACAAATCTGCTAAACTTTATGGTGCCAGCAGCGTAGGGAAAGAATCAGTCGTCCTTGAAAATGTAATATTGGGTTACCCGCAACACAGCACACTTATGGAAATCACAAAATCTGGCATAGATATTGAAGACTATGAACAACCAGGTGCTGTGATAGGTGACAATGCCTTCATCAGGGCAGGGACAACTGTATTCAGCAATGTAATAGCAGGGAATAATTTCAGGACAGGCCATAATGCCATGATAAGAGAGAACACAACAATAGGAAACAATGTTCTCATTGGAACAAATGTGATAATTGATGGAACTGTTACAATAGGAAACAATGTCAGCATTCAGGGAAATGTGTACATTCCCACACATGTTACCATTGAAGATAAAGTCTTTATCGGGCCCTGTGCTGTGCTTGCCAACGATAAGTACCCCATCAGAGGAGAATATCACCCGCAAGGACCTGTTATCAGGAAAGGTGCTTCTATTGGTGCTAATGCCACACTGGTTCCCGGTGTGGAAATCGGAGAAGGAGCCATGGTAGCTGCCGGAGCATTGGTTACAAAAGATGTACCTGCATGGAAACTTGCCATAGGATGTCCGGCAAAAATAGTGGATCTGCCACAAAAACTTGAATCTTTAAACAATATATAAATCTAAATAAATACAAACTATTTGATGCAACTAATTTATTATTGAATAATATATTATTAATTACAATTACTACCGAAATTTGTGATGAACATGATACCTATTGCAAAACCACAGCTGGAAGAGGCTGAAATTGAAGCTGTTACTAACGTGCTGCGTTCCGGAATTATTGCCGAGGGACCCCGGGTTGCAGAGTTTGAGCAGGAATTTGCCGACTACACCGGAACAGAATATGCAGTGGCAGTAAACTCAGGAACAGCCGCCTTGCATGCCGCCCTTCTTGCACATGGCATCGGCAAGGGCGACGAAGTCATTACAAGCTCTTTCAGTTTCATAGCTACAGCTAATTCTATACTTTTTACAGGTGCAAAACCTGTTTTTGCTGACATAAGAGCCGATACATTCAATCTTGCACCCCAGCTTATAGAAGAGAAAATAACAGCGTCAACAAAGGCCATTATGCCGGTGCACCTTTACGGACACCCTGCAGACATGGAAGCAATGAGAGATATTGCAGAGGATAATGACCTGATACTTATCGAAGACGCGTGCCAGGCACATGGAGCAATATATAACGGGAAAAAAGTTGGTTCCTTTGGTACAGGAGCATTCAGTTTCTATCCTACCAAGAACATGACCACAAGTGAAGGTGGAATAATCACCACAAACAGTAAGGAAATTGCTGACAGGGCTCGCATGATACGTGCACATGGCTCCAGACAGCGTTATCTTCACGAAATGCTGGGATACAACCTGAGAATGACTGACATATCAGCGGCTATCGGAATGGTCCAGCTGAAAAGACTTCCTTCATATATAAAAGCAAGACAGAGAAACGCAAAACTGCTTACAGATAAGCTACAGGGAATTGAGGGAATAGAATGTCCTGCAGTCAGGAACGGTTGTCAGCACGTATTCCACCAATATACAATACGAACAAGAAACAGAGACCAGCTATCTGATTATCTCAAAGAGAAAGGAATTGGATCGGGAATATACTATCCGATACCTATCCACAAACAGCCATATTACAAAGAACTTGGATACAAGGATAATCTGCTGGTTACGGAAAAAGCCTCAAGGGAAGTACTCTCACTGCCGGTCCATCCTGCTGTGACAGAGAATGATATAAACACAATAACTAATGCAATAAAGCTGTGGAGTGATGAAAAATGTTAAGAGTAGGTGTCATCGGTGCCGGTGCCATGGGTAAAAACCACATACGCATCTACAGTGAGATGCCTGGTGTGGAACTTGCAGGAATTTCTGATATCGATAAGGATCTTGTTGACAGTCTTGCACAGCAATATAATACTAAGGCTTTCACGGATTACAAAGAAATGCTGGCTTCAGGAGTTGATGCGGTAAGCATAGTCGTACCTACCAAGATGCACCGCCAGGTTGCCATTGATGCAATTGAAGCAGGTGCACATGTGCTTGTAGAAAAACCTATTGCAGATTCCGTGGAGAATGCTGATGCCATAATTGAAGCCGCTGAGAAGAAAGGACTCCTTGTTATGGTAGGACATATTGAAAGGTTTAATCCTGCTGTCATTAAACTCAAAGAGATTATAGATTCCGGACTGCTTGGAAAGATTGTTTCAATATCCACCACAAGAGTCGGACCTTACAATCCCAGGATAAGGGATGTTGGTGTCATTCTTGACATAGGTGTGCATGATATAGATGTGATATCTTATCTTTATGGCACCAATGTCAATCAGGTCTACGCAGTGGCCGGAGCTGATATTCACTCCTTTGAGGACCATGCCACTATCCATATGAGACTGGACCATGAATTTTCAGGGCTTGTTGAAGTAAACTGGCTCACACCGCACAAGGTTAGAAAGCTTACAGCCGTGGGTGTTGGTGGTGTTGCATATCTTGATTATATGGATCAGACTGTGGAACTTCATGACAGTGGCTGGATCAGGAAAGCTAAGATAGAACAGAAAGAACCACTCAGGAATGAACTTGAATATTTCATTGATTGTATTAATACGGGCAAGCAGCCAAATCCTTCAGGAACAGATGGAAAACATGCTCTTAAAGTCAGTCTTGCGGCCATCAGTTCATACAAAGAAGCAAAAATGATAGATATAAAGGAATGATTATCATGAGCCAGAAACTCGAGAATATTTTGAAAGAGAAAGGACCTATAAAAAAGATAGGCGTAATAGGAATGGGTTATGTAGGTATCCCCGCAGCAGCTCTTTTCGCGGATTCAGATAAATTTGACCATGTACTTGGATTCCAGAGAGATTCACCTTCATCAGGTTACAAGATAGAGATGTTAAACAATGGCGAAAGTCCACTAAAAGGAGAGGAGCCAGGACTTGAAGATCTCCTGAAAAAGGTCACAGATGCTGGTAAATTTGAATGTACCCCTGACTTTTCCAGAATATCAGAACTTGATGCTGTAACACTGGCAATTCAGACACCTTTTGCAGACCCTAAGGCACTGGAACCTGACTTTGGAGCTCTTAAGGAAGGTATCCGAAATGTGGGCAAATATCTAAAACCAGGAATACTCGTTGTCCTTGAATCAACAATCACTCCTGGAACCACCGACGGAATGGCCAGGGAAATTCTTGAAGAAGAATCTGGTCTTAAGGCGGGAGAGGACTTTGCACTTGCACATGCTCCTGAAAGAGTAATGGTTGGAAGATTACTTCGTAATATTCAGGAACATGACAGGATTGTTGGCGGTATTGACAAAGCAAGCACTGACAGGGCAGTTGAACTTTATTCGCCTGTGCTCACAAAGGGCAAGGTCATACCAATGAGTGCAACGGCAGCAGAGGTTACAAAGACTGCAGAGAACACATTCAGGGACCTGCAAATTGCAGCAGCAAACCAGCTTGCACTTTACTGCGAAGCCATGGGAATAAATGTCTATGACGTAAGAGCCGGCATTGACAGTTTGAAAGGAGAAGGCATTACAAGAGCAATACTCTGGCCAGGCGCCGGTGTTGGCGGACACTGTCTTACAAAAGATACATATCACCTTGAACGTGGGGTGAAACTTGGAACCGAAGCCCTTGATTACCCGCAGGATGCAGAATCAATTTATGTGCTTGCACGCAGGGTCAATGACTTCATGCCTGCACACATGTACAACCTGACTGTTGCCGCACTTAAGAGAATAAATATGGACATAAAGGGAGCAAAGATAGCCATGCTTGGATGGGCATTTATTAATGACTCAGACGATGCACGCAACCCGCCATCAGAACCTTACAGGGACATGGTTCTTGAAGCTGGTGCGGAACTTAAGGTGCATGACCCGCATGTTCTCAACTACCCTGATGTAGAGTTGCTAAAAGACTCAAATGAGACTATGAAAGGAGCGGATGCAGTTGTTATCTTCACAGGTCACAAAGAGTATTTCAGCCTGAAACCTGAGGACATTAAGAAACTCACAGGTAAAGAAAACACTGTTATCATTGACGGCAGGAATGTTATTGATCCTGACACATTCATCAATGCAGGATTTGTGTACAAGGGCATAGGTCGTGGTGACAAAAACAGCCATCCTATTAACCAGTAATCCCCCTGAACAGTATTTATTTTTCACCGGGATCTGTTTCCCGGTTATCATCTTTTTTCCTGCGCAGGTTCATCAGTATAAGTACTACAAAAAGCACCTGTGCTATGGTCACACCTATACCATCGGCCAGAAGATCATGCACGCTGGAGGAGCGACCCGGTACAAAGGACTGGTGAAATTCATCGGTTATACCATAGATTACACCAAGTATGACTGCAAAAAGAGCAGCATATTTCCTGAGGACAACATTATCAGAGTTTTTGAATGTCAGGTGCAGGAGAACACCCAGGCCGAAATACAGGAACATATGGGCTACTTTATCAATGTGCCCATGGGCATAATCTGCAATATCTACCAGAAAACCAAAACCCATATTTTTTGCAATATCTGCAAGTTCATACATTATGGGTATTTTGAAAACCGAGGCAGGAATGCTCAGGTTAGCCTGTGCGGATAAATAAAATATAAATCCTGCGTAAAGGATAGTCAGAGATATCAGGATCTCCTTTTTGTGCTTCATGTAATCAAAGTGTTGCAGCCATGAAACCATTTTAAGGATTAACTGTATCAATTGAAGAAAATAGAGGGCAATAAATGCAATATATTTGTTTTTTAGAAGATTCTGCATGTTGTTCTATTCTATAATTGTCTTACTAAGTTGAAATAAGTATCCGGTCATTTTCCAACAATCTCTTCAAGTCCCCTGTAGAGATCAACCTTTGGTTCAAAACCGATAGCTTTAGCCTTTTCAATGCACGATGAACTGTGTTTTATGTCACCTGGCATAGGGTCTTTGAATTCCATGTCCATAGAACTGTCAAATATATCCAGGACTATCTGTGCAAGCTCGTCTATACGGGTGACTGTACCTGTCCCCACATTGTAGACCTCACCATCTTTACCGGCACCGCCTGCAAGCATTGTTATCATATCAACTACGTCATGTGCAGAGACAAAATCTCTGGTGTTTGAGCCGTCACCGAAAATAACAGGAGGAAGACCTTCCTTTAACCGGCCTATGAATTTAGAAATTACACCTGAATAAGGATTTGAAGGATCCTGTCTGGGACTGTATATATTGAAGGGTCTTATGCTGACTGTTGGAAGACCATATGCATGATGATACATGCTGCAATATTTTTCTCCGCAGAGCTTGCTTGCACCGTATGGAGACATAGGAGTTTGAGGATGTTTTTCATCAATTGGAACATATTCCGGATTTCCATAAACAGCAGCGGAACTTATGTAGACAAAACGCTCAATATTACCGGACCTGGCACCTTCAAGAAGATTTAGGGTACCAAATACGTTATTATCTGCATCAAATAAAGGCTCAGACATGGAACGGGCAACACTTATCTGGGCTGCCGTATGAATTATAATATCATTATGAGAAGCAAGTTCCCTGGCTTCAGGAGATCTTATATCTTCCTTTACGAAACTAACATTTGAAGGCAGAACTGGCTCCTTACCGGAAGACAGGTTATCCAGAACTGTAACTTCATAGTTGTCATGCATGTTGTCAACAAGATAACTGCCTACCTGACCGATGCCGCCAGTAATAAGAACCTTCTTCATGTCCGTAAAACTGTGAACTTTCTATATAATATTACCCCAGCCACAATAACTCGAGAATACATATTAAAATAGCTAACAATTGTAGATAACAACAATAGCGAATAATTACAACAACAATAAAACCTTAATCAAAAAAAGATAAAATCGGACTTAGTACACTGTCTGTATTTGCTCTAAGCCCCTTGGGACAGTTCCAAATGTTGCACGTTCCATGCAGTGAAGAGTACAAAACATCTCCTCACGAGCATAATCCTCGTAAACATAGATAGGACTGCCACACATTGCGCATTTCTTCTCTATTAATTTCATTGTACCACCTATATAGCAATCTCAAAGCATACTAGCATGTAATGTATGCAAGAGAAGTAACTAACATTACGACAATAACCCAATTGTCAATTAAACAAAGATGATACTACTATATAAAATTATGTTCGATGCAATAAATCATACTCATCATCATTATGAAAAAACAATATGCCGGATAAAGGAAAACATTATTATATAAATCAAAACCTATGGCAGAAAAATACATTATATAACTGGAATGCGTCCCGGACACAGGCTGCATAGAATACATATGCAGTAAATACATATATAATAAATGAATAACTAAAAAAGATAATAAAGAGCCAGATTTCAATTCTACGGATGATGTTGGCTGCGGGACATAAAAATAAATTAAATATTAAATAATTCAGAGGATTTGAACAATGCTGGATCTGGATTCACCTTCTACACTGTTAGCCCTGGTTCTTGGTAGTACTTTTATAGTGCCGTTCCTGGCTACGTATGTATCAATGCCTTATTTTATAAGAAAACTTACAGACAAAGGCATCATTGCCAGGGATTATTACAAAAGAGAAGTAACAATGATACCCGAGAGAGGAGGCATAGCCATCATCCTTGTGGCCATGGTATGTTTCTCTTTAAACACACTGTTCTTCAAGTTCTCGTCAACAAATTATGTAATTCTTATTGTTATTGCCATGTTTGGTCTTTTCGGAATACTTGACGACATGGTAGATATTGGCAGGGTAACAAAACTGCTTCTTATGTATTATTGTTCATATCCGCTTATCCAGTATGCCACTCATACAGCCTTCACACTCCCAAGTGCCGGTAACATTGAACTGGGAATTCTTTACCTGCAGTTCATTGTACCCACATACGTCCTTGTAGCTTCAAACCTTGTGAACATGCACTCGGGATTCAACGGCCTTGCTTCCGGATTGTCCGTTATAGTGCTTATTTCCCTGATAATAAAGTCTGTATTTATAGGGGATGTGGACAGCATCTTTGCCGTTGTAAGTGTCACCGGAGCAACACTTGGTTATTATATGTACGACAGGTACCCTTCAAAGATATTCTGGGGAAATGTGGGTTCACTCACCATAGGCGCTGCTATTGGAACTATCATAGTGGTCCAGGGTTTTATCATCAGTGGATTTGTTATGCTTATCCCGCATACAATTAACTTCCTTATGTATGTCTACTGGAGAGCTATGAAGTTCCCGGTGGCTAAATTTGGAAAGGAAAGAGAAGATGGAACTCTTGAAGTACCAAATGCACTCACATTAAAATGGGTTTTGCCTTATTACCGCAGAGTGACTGAAAGGCAAGCTACATGGGCAATGTATGCTTTGACAATGATATTCTGTGCAATTGGAATATTCCTGCCGGGAAGAATCTGAGTAGCTGCAATTGAAGCTCAACAGATTTTTACCGATTTGTTGTACATTCTATGTGCACATTCCATTCTTGCTTATTTTTTCGTTACCATTCATCCATTCCTATTTTTGCCAGACTGAACTGAATGTAATGATTTTCTGTAGAGCGATGGAGACGGAGGAATGAACTGGTGAAGCCAGTGTTTTGTCATAAAGCAAAACAAATATCCTGCAGAATATCATAGAATGTTTTCATCGAAAGACCCCCTATGGAATTATCAGCATAAACGGCATAATTTTTAGAACAATCTTCTGTGCATAGACATCGCAATGTGCCGCCTTCGGCGGATAGCTACTTTGTTATTATATTTAAGATTGTTTTTGTGAAAATAGAAAACAGCAAAGTTATGTTACTTATATCAATAGGAATTTTACAGAGCAAATTTTTGTATTCTGCACAACAGCAATTGAACAAAAGAAAATTGGCAAGCAGTAATCTGAAAAGAGAATAAGACTAATAAAAAAGAAGTGTGCCCCAAAAGGGGCAGTTAATTAATTTTGCTTAAATTGTTTCACCGAAGTGACCGGAGACTATTGAAAGGTCCTGAATGTTTACAGTGCCATCCTGGTTTACATCCCAGCGAGGCAGGTTTTCTGTGTAGGTCTGACCGTAGTTCTGACCAACAAGAGTAATGTCAAGTACATTGACAGTTCCATCCTCATTTACATCCCATCTTGGCTGAACGTCTGTGATGGTTATTGTACCTGATGAACTGACTTCATCAGTACCGTCGCTTACTGTTACCTTAATGGTATGTGTTCCTGCGGATTCGTAGTCTGTTGTCCATGTGTAACTGGTAGCTGTACTGACCTTCACACTGTCTATTTCAATGATGTAACTCAATGAATCTCCATCTGCATCGGTTGCAGCTACATTCACACCAATGATTGAACCTTCTTCAAATGTAGAACCATCTGCTGGTTCAAAGAGAGTAATCTCAGGTAAGTTGTTCAGTGGTGTCACAGTTATGCTCACGCTTACTGTATCTGTAAGATATCCGTCTGTAACCTCAAATGTTGCTACATATGAACCTGCATCTCCCTGTGATGGTGTCCAGCTGAAACTTCCGTCGTTGAATGTTGCACCGGATGGGAGTGATGTGGATGAGTAGCTAAGGTCATCACCATCTGCATCGTTTGCAGTTACTGTGAAACTCAGGCTCTGCTTTTCTTCTACTGTCTGTGCAGAGACAGATGTGAACTGTGGAGCTGTGTCAATCAGAACTGTTGCATTAGATACTGTGTATCCTGCAGGATTGGAGTTTGCATCACTAAGTATAACATCGGAAAGTCCAAGGTCAAGTACACCTGAACTGCTACCTGCTACCATTTCGATGGTTGCCATGACACCTGATGAAGTGATGGTTCCGCTACCTACTATGGCTGCATAGACATTATCCAGAAGTCCTTCTGCATTGCTGATACTGTCATACTGGAAGGTTGTTGCAAGTCCGCTTGCTGTGAACAGGTCACCCTCATCTACTGTAGAGATGCTTGCAAGCTGGCTGTACTGCAGGTCAAATTGTGAGCCTGTAAGAGCCTGGGTTGGATCAATATACACATCCAGACTGAATGATTCTCCCGGAGCTACTGTTGTAGTTGATGGGGATATTGAGATGGATGAGTATTCAGATTCTGCTGCTGCAGACACGACTACTGTCCATGACCTTGAGATAGTTCCTGCTGCTGCAGTTCCGTCAAAGGTTACTGTATGTGTGCCTGCTGTTGTCCATGCTTCTACATGTCCTGTTGTACCGGTCTCGACCTCTGTACCGTCAACAGACCAGACTGCACTTGTGAATTCCTGAGTTGTTTCTACAGAGAATGTTGTGGATTCACCTGTTGTTGCTGTCAGTGAACTTGCTGATGGTGTGAATGAAAGACCTGTTCCAGAGGAAACTGGTGCTTCTTCAACAATCTCGCCTTCAGTTATTTCCCATGTCTGCACTACAGCTCCGTTTGAATTAAATCCGGAGAACATAATTGTAGTTGAACCAGATTCTACTTTCCATGTATAGTCCATTGAACCTGATGAAACAAGGTTTCCGTTTACATACCATTTCATGGTTGTCAGTTCCTCATCAGCCCATACCTGGAACTTCTTGGATTCACCTGCTGTAAATGGATTGTCAGAGCTTGGTGCAAATCCAGTAATCTGTGGTTCTGTGCTACTCTCATCAGGAATGATTGCAGTGATTGTATATGTTGGAATGTTTGGATTCTCACGATACCAGGTTGAGTCTGGTGTGATGTCTGTGAGAGTTACAGAACTTTTCCCATCATTTGCATTCAATGCAACTTCATAAGATCCAGTAAGATGTTCATCAAATGGATAGTTTTTGTAGTATTCGGATAAGACAGGAGAATTTTCCCTATTAACATTTGGTAATGAGGTGTGACCGTCTTCTTCAGTATAAAATAATTGAGTAGTGTGTCCATTTCCATTCAAAGATGATAATCTACTGTCAGCACCTGAGAATTTAGCTTCAGCATTACTTACAATATTGTTATTGGAATCAAGTAATTTAACATCAGCATAGTAATCCATGTTGTATTCAGCCTCTAGACCAGTAGAGAAATAAATATTTGGTACTTGTGTATTAATAAAATGAGCATTTTCAGTTACGTAAAGGATTCCGTATGATGAAAATTTACTGTCAATTACATATAGATCTTTGAGTGAACCATACGTTCCACCTGCTCCAAAACTGAAAGCAGGGCTATGATCGACTGTAGAGTTAATGATAGTTACACCTAAAGAATTGTATGCCTGTATACCGCCACCGCCTACTGGCGAGTTCAAATTATCAACAGTAAGATTGATAGTGCGATGAGCAACCAGAGCAGCCCCTGGCGAATCATAAGAACTATAATCCTTTATATATATAGAGTGAGTGACACTTGGCCCATTTCCAACTGAGTAATCAATATCACTATACTTTCCTGTATACAAGTCTTCTCTACCTGTTATTAAAAAATTCTCGGCATCTGATCCAACAACAGTCACATTTGTTATGCTTATATTCCACTGTCCATGAAAATCAACACCATTATGGCCTGAATTTTCAACATAAACATTTTCAACTACAGTATCGTGTTCATCTTGAGTTAAATCAAAACTACTCCAACCAGAACCATTGATATAAATATCATGAGCATAATTGTTTCTTCCACCTTTCAATAAAAATGCCACACCATCAGTGCTTGGATTAAGGTAATCCCCTCCATCAACTATCCTCACATTAGAAATCTCTACACCAGTCCCATTGTAGCTTTCGAATGACTGCTGAGTCATATTATTAATCTGAATTTGAGAGATTGAACCATCAAGTTTGTTATAGACAATCAAACCACTCTTAGAGTCAGATATAGAGATATTGTAGATGTCACCATAATATGGTTTGTTATTAAACATATTAATTGAATACCTTTTCAGTTTTTTGAAAGAAACATCATGTAAATCATAATAATCAAAATTTGAAATGAAATCTACATAGTTTGTAATAGAAGAAATATTAGAATTAGATACTTTCCATGTTCCTGATAAAAAACCCATGTCTTGGGATGAATCTGGATTATCAATATATATTGTGGCATTTTCAAGGGATATTGTACCCCCAGCATAACCTGTAAAAAGTCTCATATTTTTGAATGTAACAGAATCATCTGGGTTCACCTGAAAATAATTTCCATCTGTGTCTAAAACTGCATTGGAGGAATCCCAAGGAGAACCAATGTAAGAATTATTTTCTAGTTCGCTTACATGCGAAATATCACCATTGCTAAAGCGATAATAGTCATCACTATAGTAACCACTCGAAGCTGCTGAAGCTGCACAAATCATAAAAGAAAACGATAATGTAAATATCAGCAATTTTGCAATTTTTTTGCTAACGTTTTTGTAAATCATAATTATTCCCAATGGCAACTCATAATGTACACAGATATAAGACGTATGAACATAGAAAAACGTTTCCATGTAGATAAATGATTATATATAAAAAGAGTTCTATTAATTTAATAATACAATAGTCTTCTTAAAAGTTATGTCGGAAACTATTAAATAGCTGTAATCAATAGGCGAGAATAATATGGAAAATATACGAGAAAAAGGTACCATTGAAAAAATTGCAGCTAATACAGGATTTCTGTTGCTAGGAAGAGTAACTACAAAAATAATCAGTTTTTTTACAGTAATGTATTTAGTTAGATATCTAGGAGCAGAAGCATACGGAAAATACGCATTTGCGTTTGCATATATTTCTTTTTTTACAATTATTTCTGATTTAGGCTTGCATACAATACTTGTAAGAGAGACATCAAGAAAACATGAAATTAAAGAAAAAATATTAGGTAATGCAATACTTATATCGTCTATTTTATCCATAATAGCTTTTTTATTAGCGATCGTTAGTACGGACATACAAAATATTCCGTTAGATACAAAAAATATAATCAGTATTGCAGGCTTAAGTCTTTTGCTAGGAGCAATTTCACCTTACGGAGTAATATATGAAATTAGTTTTAAAATGAAGTATTCCGTATTGTTTAGTTTGGTAAGCCGCATATTTTTATTAGCAGCTGTTTTAACGGTTATTTATATGGACATTGGTATTTTATGGTTAGTTTTTGTAACTGTTTTTGCAGATGCAATACATAGCTTCTTGATGTTCATATTTTCAAAAAAGATAATAAAACCAAGCTTTAAAATTGATTTTAATCTTTGGAAACGTTTACTAAAAGAATCATTACCTCTCGCTTTATCATCATTTTTTATAATTATTTTTTTTAGGATAGACGTGATAATGCTATCAATGATGAAAGGAGACTATGATGTAGGGATATATAGTTCTGCATTCAGATTAACTGAAGCTGTTCTTTTCATACCAAGCACATTTATGATTTCAATGTATCCTTTATTGTCTCAGTATTTTGAAAAAGCGCAACAAACTTTTGTTTTTACATACCTAAAAGCATTAAAATACCTTTTTAATTCTGCTTTTTTGTTAGCTTTGTTCTTGTATTTACTATCAGAAGAAATTATACTAGCGATCTATGGAATCGACTTTTTAGAATCTGCAGATGTATTCAAAATACTTTCATGGGCTACTGCAATTCTTTTTATTAATTATTTATTTGGTAGCTTATTAGTTTCTGCCAACAAGCAATCAGTTACCACAATATCTACAGCTCTTTGTGCATTTATGAATATAATGATTAATTATATATTAATACCCCATTATAGTTATGTTGGAGCTGCAATTGCAACAGTCATTACACAAGCATTGAATATGGCAATTATGTTCCATTATATTACAAAAGATGTAACAATAGATAAAGTATATTATGGAATGAAGTCGTCATTAAAAATGGCTTTTATTGTTTGTACATATGTCTATTTTACATCAAATTTTTTATCTCTACACCTTTTGGTTATAACTACAATATTAGTATATGTAATAATAGCTTACTATATTGGCTTAGTAGATGAATACGACAAAAAAGTGCTTGCTAAAATATTGAACGCTATAAAGTCAGTAAAATAATAATGAAGAAGGATGAAATATGATAATTGCAATGGTTGGTACATTTAGTGAAGAGGGAGGAATAAAAAATCATATACATAATTTATCAACCCAATTAGCAAAAACGGAAGAACATGAAATTCATATAATTAGCTTTTCAGAGAGAGATGCATTTTTAGAAGAAAACAAGATAAAAATACATTTTATCAAATATGAACAAACATTGCATTTTAATTTATTTGTTGGGCCATCACTTGTTTTAAAAAAATTAGAAGAAATAAATCCAAAAGTTATACACGTGCATGGAGCATATTTACCTTATGCAAAGGTATTAACCGACCTAAAAAAGAGTGATAACAACATTGACAAGAAAATAATATTGACAGTCCATGGTTCTATTAGGAAGGAATTAGAAGTAAAATATAAATCACTGATAAAATATTATAAATATGCGGTACTCGCTATCCAATTACATTACGAAAAAAAAAGTATCATTTATGCAGACAAAGTTGTAGCTGTTTCAAAGTCGATAAAGGAATCAATTGAAACTATTAGCAACAATAAACCATCCATTTATATAATTCCAAATGGAATAAATATTGAAATGATAGATGAAACTCATAAACGAGAGAATCTAGAAAAACCTTCAATAATTTTTGTTGGTAGGTTAGTTAAAATAAAAGGCTGTGATATTGCTATAGAAGCAATTGAAAAGGTAAAGAAAAAATACCCAACAGTAAAATTATATATAATTGGTGATGGAAATCAATTGCATACATTGCAACAATTGACAACTCACTTCAAACTTGAGGAAAATATTGAGTTTTTAGGTTTTCTTTCAGCAGAAAGATTCTCGTATATGAAATCTGCAGATATTTGTGTAGTTCCGTCTAAATATGAAGCTTTTGGAATAGTCGTATTAGAAGCTATGGCATGTAGAACCCCAGTTATTGCATCGAAAATAGGAGGAATGAAAGATATAATAAAAGATAAAAATGGTTGTACATTTAAAGTTGGAGATTCAAACGATTTAGCAGATAAGATTACAACACTTTTAATTAATAAAGAATTATCCATTGAAATGAGTGTTAACGGTAGAAAAGAAGTGGAAATAAAGTATCAGTGGGAAAAAATTGCAAAAGACACATTTGAGCTGTACTTAAGTTAAACTAATAAAGAGGATGAAATGCTGCATTCAAATAAAGTGATAAGAATAGGATTTTGAATCTCAAACATTATTTATTAGACTGTTATACAATACTAAATGATGGTTAATATTAGTATCTAAAGAAAAATTCTCGATAACATGCTTTTTTCCAATTCGACAATCATTATTTAACTTCAAACATTCTGCAACCTTATTTCCAAGCAACTTATAATTTTTTGGAACTACAAAACTTGTATCGTACAATACTTCATTAATAGCCCCTGAATCGAAGGCTACTACACAGCATCCTGATGCCATAGCTTCAGCTGCAACAAAACAAAAAGCTTCTTCAAAAATAGAAGGAACTACAACAATTGATGAAATACTATATACTTCAGATAAATCAGGAACATTTCCAGTAAAAATAACCTTTTCTTGAATATTTCGTTGCTCTAAAATAGATTGAATTGGTTTTTTACATTCACCCTCTCCTACATAAATAACTTTTAAATTCTTAATCCCCTCCAATATTGTAGGGATAGCTTTTGCCAAATAATGAGGGCCTTTATCTGTTCTTAAGCCGATACATGAAATCACAATCTCGTCTTTAATTCCATACTTAGCCAGTATTTGATCAGTATCATTTCTTTGAGAGAACTTTTCAACATTAATTCCATTATAAATTACATCTAATTTGGTGCTTTTTATGCCATATTCAACATAATATTTTCTTCTTACAAAGTTAGATACACAGATTATTCTATCTATTCCAATATCAAACATAAGAAAGTTGATATAATAATATGGCTTTCGCAAAAACTTTTTAATTTTGTTTTTTGCTTTTTTTCCGCCCATATGATCAGTATAGATTACAGGTATACCATAAAAGAACTTTAGATAATTTACAATTGTATAGATAGGATAAAAATGAAAATGCACTAGTTCAGGACGAGTTCTTTTAATTAGAGAATAAAAAGAACATAAGTTAAGTATGCTTAACTTAGATGGTTTTAGTATTTCGATAACCGCACCTGCATCTAATAATAATTTCTCAACAGAAGGTATTGGATAATCTCTAAAGACTATTATATGTTTGAATCCATTAATTGAAAGTTCTTTGCTAAGTGATATTAAGAACTCTTCAAATGAACCAAGTTTCGAAGGAGAGATATCACATATTGAAAGAATGCACTTGTTATTCCTTGTAAGTACCATTTAAACACCATTAATATAAATATTGAGCATATGACTCAATATAATCATTTACCACATTACGCCAATTGTACCTTATAGCAAATTTTTTTTGCTCATTAACAACGTCTAAATCTATTCTATCATTAGCTATCAATGAAATAATATTACAGATATTATCTACTGATGGATCAAAAGAGCATAACTTATTCCCTTGGATTGAAACAAAATCATAAATACCTGCTTTTCTTGAAAAAAAAACAGGACAATCAGCACATGAAAATGCTTCAATATATGAAAGTGGGAAGTTATCCCACAAAGAAGGATAGATTGCAACATCAACTTTCCTTAAATATCCTTTTATTTGTTTCTTATCAATCAATCCTAGTAAAAAAATATTTTGTTGTAAATCCAGCTTGCGTACCAATTTTTCAAGGTATCCTTTTTGAGGACCATCCCCTGCAATATATAACACATTATTTCAAAGTTATTTTCAGAATGTATGTATTTATGAACTGCTTTAATTAAAATATCTACTCCTTTTTCACCAGAGAGCCGACCATGATAGAATAATTTTAATCCATTTTCTAAAGTAATTTGTTCATATTCTGAAGAGAACCAATAATCATCTACTGCATTTGGTATTACCTTTGAATTGGTTACACCATATGAATCTGCAACTAAGTTTTTAAATAAATATGAGTGTACAATGAGTTGATCGGCACTTTTTAAGATATAAGGCAAGAAAAGATAACTTGGTACATATGATAAATTAATATTTTTATTTGTTTTGAAATCAAAAGCCATCTCGGTTCTAATATCACCATGATAATTGAAAATAAGCGGAATATTTTTCATTTTCGCATATAAATGAAGAAGTAATTTACTGTTTGGAAAAAGAAGCGGGCTTATTGGAATGTGAACTAATCCCGAAGAGACATTAAAAATATCTTTTTCAGTATAAATATTGATATCTTCAAATTTATTTTTTAAATAATCTATGTTTTTTGAGTGAGAATAGAGAGATAGTTCATCAAATGGAAGAGATTTTCTCATATTAAATAATTGTAAAAAAATATTTCGACCTACAAGAGAAGGAGCACCATCACCTAAAGGATAGTAAAAAATAACATTAGACTCATTTTTCATATAGAATAGCTCCTAAATTTGGTATTAATTAATATCTAACCCACACTAATTATAACATATCCATCATATAAATATATTAATAATTGTGGTACAAACAACATAAATATTATTATGTTATAACATCTCTCCATATTGCTATTCGTGAGCCATCATAAATCTTATTGTAATGACTATCAACCACAAAAGTAACAGGTTTTGAATAATATTTATCTTGAACAAAATAATCAAACCCTTGTAGTTGATCTATATTAGATGCAGTTTGCCTAAGCCATTCCATTTTTCCAGATACAGTCGTTCCAGGCTTCACTGTGTATGGACCTTCAAAATAGAAGGCTTTGTCAAGGAAACCATATTCAACATACTCAATCTCACTCTCATTAATAAATCCGTATGCTAGATTTCCTGCACTGGCCGTGGGTGTTATAGGATGTCCTTCAGAAATCGCAAACATTCTACCCGTTTGGAACGCGGTATCTAAACCGTATGAATTATCTGGAATGTGTTCTCTACCCCATATTCCTGCAACATATGTTCCGTCATCCATATACCAAAATGATTCAGAATCTCCAGTACGATAATGATTAAAAAAGCCTGTAAAAGAGACAGACACCAATATAATTGTAACTAAAAAAACTGAAACTACTTTTTTATGGGAGTTTAAATCAACTATATTTACAAAAGAAGGACCTACAAATAAGATAATAAACAATAATAAGATGTAGGCTCCATAAATGTGAGAATATATAGCTGGCATGAACATAGTCAACAAACATAATAAATAAAGGTCATATGTGGACTTGTTCTTTTTAAATAAAGTATAAATAAATCCACCTACTGCAACAAATGCTATAGGACCTACTTGTCTGACTATAGTTATTGAGGAGGTTATAAGCCAACTATACCTAGAACCAGAACTAATAAGAGATCTACTGATAAAAGGCAAAATGATTAGTGCAAAAAGCATTATAATAAGAATATAAGGAGATAACTCTATTGCTTTAGTATAATATTTGGTTTTCTTTAATAAAACAAAAAACAAATATAACATAACAATAGGTAGCAATATAAAGCCATAATGGTGAACTGCAAATTGGAAAACCAGTAATATAAGCAACAACATTGTTTTTTTAGAGACTGCCATTTGAGATAAAAGCAAATAAATAAATAAGGGTAAAAAAATAATAAAAAGTCCTCTGCTACTAACTTCCCATGTAGAGAAAAGCATTACACCGGGAGCAACTGAAAAAAACAATGCTACAAAGTATTTATATGAAAACTTATTAGAGATTTTTCCTGCTAAAATATATGATGTAAATATAGCAATAATACCTGTAATCGTACAATAAACCAAGACAACTAATTCCATTTCTATAGATGTCAATTGATTTATTCCCGATAAGGCATATGGTACTGCACTAGCATATGAATAAGCATAAAAACCAAATACTGATAACCAGTGAACCCACCATTGCGCATCACCAAATATCGATATTGAATTGGCGAGAGAGTGAAGATAAAATGAATCATATCCTTTCTCATGCGGGATACTTGGAATCCTGAGAACTAAATTTAACAAAATTAATAGTAAGAAAAGGAGATATTTAATACCCTTTGATGTAATATCAATACTGCTCCTTGTAATTGGATTAGCCATATCATAACCTTTTTGATTAGAGAGATTTGCAATTTGCCCGTTAATATACAGCAAAACATTATATAAAAATATCTGAGCCTATTTGATCAAATAGTAATTAATTACTTCTTTATGTTTGTTTCGATAATAATGCCTCACTTCAGGTATATCTAATTTGGCTTTGTGGTGAATGACAGACGACAAATAACCATCCATATAAGCCAATCCAATGTAAAATGGATAAGAAAAACTATATTTTACAAACTTGAAAAAAACATAAAATGGGTGATAATCCCGGAAGTAGTCGGATTCACCTTTAACTCTGTATCCTTTCCACATTCCTTCAGCACTGCTTGTACGGCGGGTTTGTAAGCCAAGAATATCATCATATTTCCTCGTATCCCAGCCATTAAGAGTTGCCAGGACATTTGAAACGGCATCTGCAGAGTAACTTATTGGGAAACCTTTTGATTGCCTGAGACATTCTATCCTCCACATTCTAAGACCCCCAATTGGGAGATCATTTCTTCCTTTTTCCAGAGTTGAAAGGTCATCAAAATCATAGACAACGCTACCGCTTGCAACACCTAGATTTTTGTTATCTTCAAAGCGTGAAATGAGTTTTTCAAAAAACTGTTTTTCCAGAACCATATCAGCATCTATTAAAGAAGCATATTGGCAACTAGTTTCACATTCATCACAAATATCCATAGCTTTATTTAATGCCATGTTCACAATTCTTGCATAATGGAAACTCAGATCTCTCCGGGATTCTTCACCTTTTAATATCTTTATCCAGGAATACTGCTGCTCAAAATCTGCCAGTATTTCAGATGAACCATCTGTACTGCCATCATCATAAACAATCCATAACTTAGGTACTATGCTCTGAGATACAATCGAATCTATCAATTTTGGAAGATTTGAGATCTCGTTTTTACACGGCGTTACAATAAAATAACTGTTTGAAACCATAGAAAATCACTGTACCTTGTTTTCTATTTCATTTACTATATATTTAATAATATCATCCTTGTCAGCTAGCATAAATTGTCTCTTTTCTTCCCATTTATCCAGATAATCATTCTCACCAAATATAGAAATAGCTTTTTTTAACGCTTCATTTTTAGAACTAAAAGTATAACATAAATCATAATTATTTTCAAGATCATCCAGATATCCACGCCTTGTATTTGACACATATATCGCAGGTACACCTAGTATTGCAGCTTCTGAAGCCATTGTTGCACCTTCGCCGACACACATTTTTGAATAGAATAAGATATGATGAAAATCATCAGGATCTATATTTAAGCTATATTGACATATGATATTCCAGTTTGTTTTTTCTGAAAAGATAATTACTCGGCCATATTCACTCATTTTCTGAATAAATTCTTCTAACTCAGATTCCGAACTAAAAGAAAATCCCTGCGCACTCATATCATGATGAGAAGACAAAGCTGAAAGACGAAGGACAATATATGCCTTTTCTTTGAGTTCATATTTATCCAGAATTGATCTATCTGGAGAGAAATAAGAAGGAGACAAATATGCCAGTTCAAGATATGAATTAAATTTATTATGTTTAGTACCAAGATCAAGAGTAAAAGAATTCGAGGTATATACTGCGTCTGTAAACGGAAGCATCAAATTGATTGCAAAGCTTGCAATCTCAGTATCAATGAAAGCAATATGAGGTTTTCTTAGGAAACGGCTTACGTGGGCAGAATAAGGAGAACCAAAGCTTACAAAAATGTCCGGTTTGAAATTAAGAGCTTTTTTTAAAAGCCAGTAATCAATATATGGAATCCCAATAATTTTTGAAATAAACTTTGTGAAATGCGGACCATAATCTGCTTTAAGACCTTTTTTTTCTATTATTTTTTGAGTGTTCTCTTTAGCCCTTGCAATAAGTTTAATTTCATGTCCCCCTTCATGAAGGGCAGCAATCACATTCATAAAAACATTAATATCTTTGGGGTGACTCACATCAAGCATAATTTTCATCCACAATCACCTCACTCATTTTTTTAGCAGGCACTCCTGCAACTACAGTAAAAGCCGGAACATCCTTCGTTACTACAGCCCCGGCACCTACAATTGCACCTTCACCTATTGTAATATTTGGAAGTATTATTGCCCCTGTACCAATCCACGCATCATTTTCTACGACTATTTTCCCATAAACATTTTCCACATATGGTACTATACGTGACTTATTTGGAGAAGAAGCAGTAACAAATGTCACTCCGGATGAAATAGAAGCACGATCACCGATAAAGAGATTTTGTAGATCAGAGAGACGATCTATTACAAGGACATTATTTCCAATGTAAACGTCATTTCCAATGTTGTAAGAAGCATATCGATATAAAAGAATCCTGATACCATTAGAAGGAAACGTTGATGCAAAAAACTTAGCTATTTTTTTAATAATTTTATGCACAATCATAATAATAACCTTTTTCTTGCATATTAAAGACTTCTAATTTAGATATTTTTTTGAAATGAATAAGCGTCAATCAAACTTACTATTTTTGAAAGTTCCTTTTTTGAAAGAGTGTAATGATTTGGAATAGTCAATATTCTCCCAGCAATATCTTCTGTGAAAGAACAATCACCTTCATATCCATACTTTATTCCAGCAATTTCAGGCGTTTGACTGAATAATGTAGAAGAATCCACACCATTGGATCTTAAATAATCACATAGTAAATCACGCTGATAAGCTTCAGGAACTAAAATGGGGAACAAATAATAATTGCAAAGAGTATCTGGTTTTTCAAATGGAAGAGTTAACGGACTATGTCTTAATTCATTTAGCAAAAACATAGAATTATCTCTTTGTTTTGAAACTTTTGCATCGAATTTTTTTAACTTTTCAATTGCAACATACTTATCAGAACAATTTATTTTCTTGATGTCAAAGCTTTTCTTGTCCATGAGATCAACTTTTCCTTCAATGCTTAACCCTATTGGAAGTGCAAAAAGTCCAAACCATGGTTTGTGATAAAAAAAAGCCCGGGCATACATTACCATGATATGCATCAACTCTTCAGAAAGAGAAGGAGATTCACTGGAATTAATTAAGGATTTAAGATCATCAGTATTAGAAACCGTATTTGTGAAAATCATTCCTCCCCCACCGGCAGAAAGATACTTTGGAAGGCTAAAGCATGAATAATCACCAATAAGACCTGTGAGAGTATCTTTATACTCACTGAATATAGAATGGGCACAATCTTCAATAATAGGGATATCAGATGCAACCTCTTTAATTAAATCCATATCTGCCGGTCGCCCAAAAGTATGAATCACAATCAAAGCATCTATTTCATGGACTTTATCCGCTAAATCATCAGGATCAATAGTGTAGTTTTCATTGATATCAATAAACTTTGGAACATGGCCAGCCTTAATAATTGCATCAAAAACAACAGTACAGGAATATAAGGGAACACCTATTTTAGAACCTGGCGATAATTTAAGAGATTGTAAGATCAGACAAATACCTGTTCTGCTGTAATTTGCAAATTGAACATTGTCTGTTGAGAAAATGGAACTTATAACTCCATCATCCATTTCCTTCTTTAAGAAAATAGCACCTAAACCTGCAACCATGTCTTTCAGACGATAATCTATATTAAACCTGGGAATAAGAGATGGATTGAGTTTCATTTGAATCACAAACAATTAACCTACATGTTTCAATAGTTGAGGACCCAATACTTCTAGAACCGAATCAGGCATTTTCTTCCAGGTATTTCTGATGAAACTTGTCTTTGAATCATGCCTGTTTTGTGACATGAGTTTTGGTTGATGTGGATAATAATAGTAAGGAATCTTAAAATTATTGCATCCCCATTTCCTTTTAAAGCTCAATAAAGATTCATTATTTGGTTCAGTTCTTCCAAAATCAAAATATTTAAAACCATTATTACAGCCCCATTCTATTGATCTCCAATAAAGAAGATTATTGGGCATAAGAGAGTTATAAGCATCATTAGATGCAATATATGCAGGCATAACTATGTCTTTATATGTGTAAAACATGAGAGTGGATATTACATTATCTTCATGTTCAGCAACCCACAACTTAACTGCTCCTTTATCTTCAAAACTATCCATTATTTTTTTGAAGAACTTAAATGAAGGAGCAGGAGAACCATGTTTTTTACGAGTTAATATTTTTAATTTATGATGAGCCTTCAAATCGCTAATATCAGTCTCGGTACGAATAGTTACGTCTGACCTGATAGCTTTATTTACCGCCCATCGTGTCCTTCTGGAATCAAGTTTTTTCCAGTTATCGTCCGGATTTGAAGAAAGATCTAAAATACTGGTATGAAAATAAAGATTCTCAATCAAATTACTGTTTTTCACAACATTTTCAGAAAGCGGATTAAGCATCTTCATTTCTGCATATTTACATCCCAGATCATCAGCCACCCTCTGTGACTCCTTGATCAATTCCAGATATGCATCATCAGAAGTTGCTACTGGTCCACAATGATAAGAAAAAGGCAACGAAACTATACGATTACCTGTTATCGGGCTCTTTATCTGGAATAGAGGGAAAACACCACATACTTCACCATTGTCTTTAGCTAGCAGATACTTTGATTTGAATTTGTACTCGCTTGCCAGTATATCACGCCATTCAAGTGTATGCCATATACCTGTATGATCATGAGAAGCAGTAAATTCCCTCCATCCGTCTTCATTACCATTATTTAATAATTCAACATCCATTGACATATAGTTTCCACCTGAGTATAAATTTGTATAGAGATTGCCACCTGATAATTATGGCCTGAGTTTCCTGTATTGAATAATCCCGGCCTTGCCAACATTCTTGAGATTCTGGAAGACAAGCTCTTTGGTCCAACCCAGCATTCCATCACACCACCTGTTAGGATGTGCAAGGATACACATCTGCTCAACCTCTTCACGCTTCACAAGATTAATAACATCATCTGTAGATTTTATGGTTTTCCCATACCTGACACTCAGTTCATTATCAGGACTTGCAAGAACATCCTTTACACGGATATTGCGATCCGCCCAGGTTCTTCCGGTATCTGTGAGATAAAGCACCTTGCTGTAATCAATGGAAAAATAAGGTTCACCTACAATACCAAAATCTGTATAATTATGATCCTTCCAGAGATCCCTGTTGGACCACGAAGCAAAAGGATTTCCATGCATGCATGCAGTTGTAACCTCAGCATATTTACGTAGGTCTTCCAGTTCTGCTTTGAATATTTCCAGAGCCTTTTCCTTATCACCCTGTGCTTTGTCCATTACCTCATAATGGAAACCAACTTCATGACCAAGGTCGGCTACTTCTTCAATAGCTGAAGGGATAAAAACATCTTTCACATGTCTGAAATAATAAGTTGATCTGACACCATATTCTGCTTCCAGCCTTGCCATATCAAGGTTCCTGTCAACTGCACGGTCCACATCATGACGTAGTATGATGCACTTTCCTTCTGGTGATGACAGATAATCAAGGACTGGCAGAGGTTTATATTCCGTAGACCCTATTGCTTTAATAAGTTCTTCATATTTGGATAATGTGAAATCTCTCAAGACAGAACCTCAGTGTTAGATGATAATCAATATGTACATTTTAGTGTTTAAGTAATCAAATTCAACTGATGTGCATTAAGTATTATTGAAACAGGAACTCCCATAGTATATTACAATATCACCCTGTTATTTAGACGGATTACTAAACAGAGACAAAATATAAATTATAAACTATATAAAGTTAGCACCTGCTCAAAAAATGATGATGATGAGGACTTCAGTCAAATATATATATCATTTTAATGATTCTGTAAATGGGTACAAAAAATGCAAGATGAAAACAAAAACTTAGTAATTATCCTATTAGTACTTGCACTTTTCACGGGGGCAACAATAGAACTCAGTGAAGGTTCTACCATAATGGGTGTAATACTTTTTATAATAGCTGCAATCCTGATTTCCAGAATGAAATTAAAAGGAACAGAAGGATTACAGAGTTCAAGGAACTTCATGCTCATAGGTGGGTTCATTGTAGCTGCAGACCTTATATTTAACTATGTAAACAGCAGCGAACTGGGAACACTTGATTCAATGGTTTTTTTCCTTGGAATTTCATTGATAGCAATGGGTACAGGGAAAAAGGACCTTAAGCAGCTTGGAGAATTTGGATTTTATATATCCTCTGTGTTTACCGGATTATACTTAATATTCTATTCATTCTTCGGACATTTCAACATTGATTTCCTGCATCTGTTTGACCATTATTTTGTCCTTATGCCAACTGTGGCATTCATAAAAATGTTTGGAATCCCAATAGAAATAATAGCCACAGAAACTGTTATCTTGTATGGTGCTGAGCCCATGACCATAGTGATAGGCGGACCTTGTTCCGGACTTTATTCAATGTTCCTGTTGATAGGCATTGTTGCCGGTTATTCAAGAATTGAAAAAATGGACATGAAAAAGACATTTGGCTTATTGGGTTTTGCAGTTCTTATCGCATATATTGCAAATCTTATCAGAGTACTTATTTTGTATATCACTGCATACCTCTATGGAATGGACGTTATGATGGTAGTCCACACACATATAGGCTGGATGATATTTGCAGTCACTGCAGGCGGTATCATGTACATTATAAACAGAAAATAAAAAATAGAATGCATTCAGCGTTCTATTAATCTCTTTTTGAATATCCTGATTAAGATGAACATCATAACTATAACAGTGCCCATATAAACAAAACTAAGTCCCAATACAAGCAGGAACTTAAAATCTTTTAATATAAAAGTAATAGCCACAATAAGACCAAAAAGAATGATTGAATAAGAAATAAAACTGAACATCATTGCTTTTTGCCAGTCTTTAAGGCTTGTATAAAAATAATTGATCTCTGTAAACATGTTTAAACCTCAACCCCATCCGTTCTTTTTCTAATAATCTTTTCCTGACTTACACCAGTCCCTATGGCATCAATGGCTTTCAAACGTGAAGAAAGATCAGGCTTCATATCAAAGAGAGAGAGATGAATATCAAAAAATGAATTGACCTTGACAGGGTTCATAGCATACAGATGTACATGCCCGGGGTTAAAATACTCCATGGAATTAAGCAGTATGTCATTATATAGTCTTTTTAATGCAGATGATAATTCGACTTTTTTACCCATCATTCTAACTGCATCAGTATCAGCTTTTGAAGTGGAATCAGAAGCTCCAGCGTAAACAATCAATGAACACGGCAGCATAATGACCCCCATAACGACAAATCGTATGAATTTTGGGGCGGGATCGTTCTCCTGACCAAAGCCAGCAAGCATAGCCATCCATAAGGCAATAGTTGAAAATGAAGCAATGATACCTGCAACTAGTGCTACAAAAGTGTTTTGAGCCACCTTTCCTTCTTTTATGCGGGATAGTTCCCGTGCAAAGATCATTTCCAATTCACCCTTTTCCAGAAGATCCAGCAACCTGCGGGAAACAATAATATGAGATTTTCTCTTTGAACCAACTGTGAAAATTACAGGAACGGATGATTCAAATAAATGAATTATTGGCTTTTTTACAGAGAATACACTACAAAGAGCATCTAACATTTCAGAGATATTCCCAAATTCCCCGGATGGAAAATCATGACATCCATACCACTTCAAAATAAAACGTGATGAAGAGAGATAGATAATTCTGCACAATATGAGGACGATACAAAAACTCAAAATTCCCGGCACCAGACCTCCTAAGTAAAATGAAATTGATACTACAGGAAGAGTAATTATAATAAGCAGAAGATATATCCATACATTATTCCTAATGGTGATCCCTCATTTTTATATTAAAGCTGTTTTATTCCAAAGTTGGTATACAATGGCACCCTATACTTATATATTTTAGCAAATAATTACATTCAACCCATAAATATTTCATTCATATTTCATAACCAGAATAACTTACAGGAACAAGTGAATAAATGTTTGGCAAAAATAAATGCAGATACACCCAGGATCTGAAAATCATATATCTGATATCATTACTATCAATCGTGTTTATCCTGGTTCCGCCTTTCAGTGAAACCCCATTAAGGATACCTTTTGCATTGATATTGATATTTTTTGTACCAGGGTATGCTTTTATTTCCGCCATGTTCCCCGGAAACCGGGAAATCTCTGGAATTGAAAGATTCACACTAAGTGTTGGTTTTAGTATTGTCATCATGGTTTTTGATGGATTCCTTATCAGCCTTACTGCATGGAAATTCAGGCCAAACTCAATTACCTTTTCACTTGTATTACTTACTTTCATATTTGGAATTATAGCTTATCTGGCAAGGAAACGCCTTCCTGTGGAGGAGCAGTTTAGTTTTTCTTATAAAGATTTTATCCGCTCTCTTACAGAACCTGAAACATGCAATGATGATATGGAAGAAGGAGAAATTTGTTACGATGAAACTGTAGAAGACAAGCGTTTTGCTGCCAGGAATAGGAAAAAGATATCATCTATGCGCAAGCCATCCAGGGATAAAAGTAAACCTGCATTGCAAACCAGTGAAAAGTTATCTCCCGAGATAACAAAAACACTTATAATAGCAATGGTGCTTTCAATTATCGTTGCCGGTTCAATGTTTGCCTATGCAAAAGCCACCAGGGAAAAAGAAACGTTCACAACATTATACATATTGGGTCCGGATGGCAAGGCTGAAAACTACCCGGAGAATTTCTCAACCAGTGATCCTATACAAATTATTGCAGGTATCGAGAATTTTGAATATGCGAAAGAAAATTACACGCTTGAAATAACTCTGGACGATACTACAGTCAATACTATTGAAATAACCTTGGACCACGAGGAAAAGTGGGAAGAAGAACTTACAATAACCCCTGCAAAATCAAAGCAGGGAAAGCAGAAACTGGAACTTGCACTATATAAAGAAGATTCAGAAGGTCGTGCATATAGAACAGTGCATCTCTGGGTAAATCAGGTATTAAGCACTGAGCCTGTCACAACAAAAGAACATGAAGTAATAGATTTCGTAGAAATAATAAACCCATCTATGGAATCTGAAGACGGATGGGAATTTACTACCACAAATGACACAATAGGCACAGGTTACTACTTGAATGAATCTGGAATATATGCATCACAGGCCTATGTCATTAATGCAAGTTATGAGGGAATAATTGATCAGTATGCTACACACACACTGGAACAAATAATATACAGCGAGGAATCTGCCGATGTAATCCTTTCCTGTTATCTGAAGGACACATACACCAAAGGCACTGAAGACAAAGATGAAACACAGTCAAAGAGAATTGTGTTTAACAGGGAACTTGTCTGGATTGACGGTGTTAACGGTGATGAAGGATGGCAGCATATTGAGGTTCCTGTTCAATTACAGGAAGGAAACAATACACTTTCCTTTATACTTCTGCAAGGAAGATTACAGCAACTTTATCCTGTTGAAATGATAATAGATGAAGTTACGTTCATACCTGAATCAGCATTATCACCATACATAAAGGAAGATAACACAGTAGAATTTGAACTTCCCGATTCAAAAGTACTGGCACTTCCAAAAACTAGTAATTCAAAGTTCGTTGTAGAGTGGAATGGAACTGATTCGGGATCTGGAATTTACTACTATAACATACAGTACTCCACTGATGGTACCACCTGGAAGAACTGGATTACAAAAACAACAATGACTTCAGCAGAGTTTGAAGGAGAACAAGGAACAACGTACTATTTCAGATCTATAGCTGTTGATAATGCATTGAATAAAGAAATAGCAGACTCTAATCCGGATTCAAGCACAACTATTGATAGTTCTGCACCGGAAATTGAACTGGACATAACACCAAATCCTGCAACAGAGACAACATACCTGACAGTAGAGTCTAATAAGGAGTTATCTGAGGTAAGATGCATAGTAACCCCACAAAACTTCGGTTCCGCAGAAACAATAATTCTTGATACAGAGGATTACATAACATGGAGCAGTAAATACACAATAGATGTTCAGGATACATTCGATATTGAAGTAATAGCAACAGACTACTCCAACAATACAGCATATACATTTGGCACATTATATACTGATGAATCATTAGAAGAACTGACAATTGCTGTAATCCCTGAAAAGACTTCAGAGGATGCAGAACTGCGTATATCAGCATCTACAGCTTTAGAAAAAGAACCAACAGTAACTATAATTGATAGATATGGGTATGTAATAGAGACAACCTATGAAAGCAAAGACGATGATGAATATATATATAGTATAGAAATTGACGATGATACTCATGATGGTGTTGCGAGGATTATTGCAAAAGCAAAGACTGTTAATGATGAGCAGCTTTACGAAGAAGATACTTTTGTAATTGACAGAGAGGAACCTGAAATCGAAAGTTATTCACCTGAAGACGGAGAAACAATTTCAACAGGCACCTACACAATAACCGCATCATACACTGACGATAGAACAGGCATTGACAAGACACTATTAGTCTTGAAGGTGAATGGTGTAGATGTAACATCTGATACCGAAATTGGATATAGTTCACTGTTCTATCTGGCCAATGACTTGTTGGATGGTGAAAATACTGTAGAATTAACTGTGGTTGATCAGGCAGGTAATTCAATAAAAGAAGAGTGGACATTTTATGTATCATAATAAAAAAGCAATATCATCATAATGATGAGTATGACATCAGACAGGGATTGCAAACATATATATAGAAAAAATACAAAGGAAGCATAACAGTAAAAATCTTTGAAATATAAGAGGTGGTACGAAAATGAAGAAAATATTAGTAATGCTTTTTATAGCTATAATAGCTATGGCAGGAACTGCATCTGCCTACCAGGCAGTTTTGTATGATGCAGCCGGAAACAACGTTGCAGCAAACCCAGTACTTCTGAAGCCAGGAGAATCAATAGTACTCAGTTATTACGCTTCATCAATAATTCCAGCTGAATACAATCAATTTTTCGAATATACAATTGAAGAAGTAAGTGTAAGAGCAGGATCACCAGCAACAGCAGATGCAAGTGACGTGACTATTGAGTTCAATACTGCATACAATCCAGATGGATTTATTCCAGGTGGAGCCAGTTACATGGATGAAGGTGTAATAACAGTCTCACTTGATGAAGATGCACCAGAAGGAGCACGTTACTACATAGAAGTAGGTGCAGGTGGAGAAACCGTAGAATTCCAGACAGCTTCAAGAACTATTGAAACTATTCCGGAATTCCCAACAATTGCACTCCCAGTAGCTGCAATCATCGGTCTCGCATTCTTCATGCAGCGCCGCAAGGAAGAGTAAGTAAATTAACTTACTCCTTTTTTCTCTTTTTTATTCTAGTTTTAATTCATCTACTCTAAAACTTATATTCTTTTAAACCCATACTTCCCTGAATAACATCAGAAGATGATAATCATGGAAGAATTAATCACAAAATTATCTAATGCTCATGGGATATCCGGTAGTGAAGGAAACATAAAAACCATTCTTGAAGAAGAGCTCAAACCTTATGTTGATGAAATGAGAACCGACAAAATGGGAAATCTCATCGCAACCAGAAAAGGTGAAGGGCCTTCAATAATGCTTGCTGCACACATGGATGAAATTGGCCTGATGGTCAAATACATAGATGACAATGGTTTCCTCAAGTTTGTAAAAATAGGAGGGTGGTATGACCCAACCCTCCATAGCCAGAGAGTCATTGTCCATACTACAAAAGGACCAATACCAGGCGTAATTGGATCAAAACCACCACACGTTATGAAGCCAGAAGACAGGAAAAAACCTCCTGAAGCAAAAGATATGTTCATCGACATCGGTGCAAAGGACAAAGAAGATGCTGCGAACATGGGCATAATAGTCGGAACACCGGTATCCATGGACCGTGAAGTGAGAAAACTTGCAAACGGAAAAATAACAGGCAAAGCATTCGACAACAGGGCAGGCTGTGCAATAATGATCGATGCCATAAGACAGATTGCTGAACTTGACATAAAAGCAACCATTTATGCTGTAGGAACCGTTCAGGAAGAGGTCGGACTTAAAGGAGCACGTACCTCTGCGTTCGGACTTGATCCTGATATAGCAATAGCAATTGACACTACAATCCCAGGAGACCACCCAGGCATGAGCAAGAATGAATCCTCACTTGACACTGGAAAAGGTGGAGTTATTACAATAGCTGATGCAGCAGGAAGAGGCATAATTGCAGCACCACAGGTCATCAAATGGCTTGTTGAAACCGCAGAAAAGAATGAAATTGATTATCAGACAGATGTCGGTGATGGTGGCACAACAGATGCAACGGCGATTCACCTTACAAGAGATGGAATCCCATCTACTGTAATCAGTGTTGCAACAAGATATATCCACTCCCCTGTGGAAGTCCTTGACCTTGCAGACCTGCAGAGCTGCTCAGATCTTATAGCAAAAGCAATTCTTAGTGTGAATGACTATTTTTAGAATTAATTAGTTCAACTTTTTTGCGGGGATATCTATCCCCCGCTCTTTTTCGTGATGAATCATGACAAATTAATCGTTATACATATATAGCACTTCAGTGTATCCCTCTAAGCTGTTGCTACTCAGTAACAGACAAATATCGTGAGGGATTATATTATTCGAAAATGTCCGGTTTTTAGACACAACTCTTAGAGACGGCGAACAGACACCAGGCGTAGCGCTTACCAGCAAGGACAAGGTAGACATTGCCACAAAGCTTGATGAGCTTGGCGTTAATGTCATCGAGGCAGGCTCAGCAATCACCTCAGAAGGTGAACGCGAATCCATAAGGGCCGTAGTTGCTGAAGGGCTAAATGCAGAGATCTGCAGCTACTGTAGAATCATGAAACCAGATGTGGATTATGCACTGGCATGTGATGTCGATTCAATTCACCTGGTGGCACCTGTATCAGACTTGCATATCAACGTGAAGCTGAAAAAAGACAGGGAAGCCGTCAGGAAAATGGCCATTGAGACCACAGAATATGCAAAGGAACATGGCCTTATTGTAGAACTCAGCGGTGAAGATGCCTCCAGGGCAGACGTTGATTTCCTTAAGTCATTATATAATGACGGAGTCGATGCAGGCGCAGATAGGTTATGTTATTGTGATACTGTAGGTTTACTTGTACCTGAGAAGGCAGAACTTGTTTTCAGTGATATTTGCTCTGCAGTAAAAGCGCCCGTGAGTATCCATTGCCACAATGACTTTGGCATGGGAACCGCTAACACAATAGCAGCCTTGAGAGGAGGAGCGCAGCAGGCCCATGTAACCATTAATGGAATAGGTGAAAGAGCTGGAAATACTGCACTGGAAGAAGTTGTGATGACCATTGAATGGTTATACAAACACAAGACCGGAATTAATACAAAAGAGATCTTCAAGACCTCAAGACTTGTAAGCAGGCTCACAGGCATACCTGTGGCACCTAACAAATCACTCACCGGTGGTAATGCATTTACCCATGAGGCAGGTATCCACGTACACGGTTTACTGGCTGACACGGAAACATATGAACCGATAAAGCCGGAAATACTCGGAAGGGAAAGGAAGATCGTTCTTGGAAAACATGCAGGTAAGAGTTCTGTAACCCTTGCCGTTAAAGAAATGGGATTTGATGTTGATGATTCTCAGCTGCATGAGATACTTAACCGTGTCAAGGAGCTTGGAGATCATGGCAAAAAAGTAACCGACGCAGACCTGCAGACAATAGCTGAAACAGTCCTCAGTATCGAGAGAGAAGCAAAAGTTATTCTTGAAGAATATACTGTTGTATCAGGTAACAAAGTTACCCCAACAGCATCAGTCAAGCTTAAAGTTGAAGGCCAGGATGTTGTAGAGGCAGGTATAGGAGACGGGCCTGTTGATGCAGCCTTTGCAAGCATCAAAAAAGGAGTATCAGGAATTGCTGATGTCCAGCTTGAAGAATATCATGTCGATGCTATAAGTGGCGGAACTGATGCTCTTGTAGAAGTTCTTGTAAAGCTTTCAAAGGATGGAAAAATGGTTACAGCCAGAGGTTCAAGGACAGATATTGTTATGGCGTCCGTGGAGGCCGTTCTTAACGGAATTAACCGTCTTATCTAAATTTTAGAAACATATAAGGCAGATACTATCAATTTACGCAGAGAATTTACATTTCAGAGGTTTCATATGACTGAATCGACGGAGAAAATGACAGGTGCCCGAGCCCTCATCGAGTGCCTGTATAGGGAAGGTGTAGACACCATCTTCGGATATCCCGGTGGCGTACTGCTCCCCATATACGACGAACTTTATGATGCGGACATCCGTCACATACTTGTCCGCCACGAACAGGCTGCTGCCCACGCAGCAGAAGGATATGCAAGAGCAACAGGAAAGACGGGAGTATGTATTGCAACTTCAGGACCTGGTGCGACAAATCTTGTGACAGGAATTGCAAACGCATACATGGACTCTATACCAATGGTGGTTTTCACCGGACAGGTACCAAGCAGTCTTTTGGGCAATGATGCATTCCAGGAAGCAAATATCACCGGCATAACAATGCCAATTACAAAGCACAATTACCTTGTGCAGGATGCAAATGAGCTTCCACAAGTAATCAAGGAAGCATTCCATATTGCATCCACAGGCAGACCCGGACCTGTACTGGTAGATCTCCCAAAGGATGTCACAGTACAGGAGATCGACTTCTATTACCCTGAAAAAGTTGACCTTAAAGGTTACAAACCAACATACCAGGGAAATCTGCAGCAGGTAAAAAGAGCAGCTTCTGCAATTAAAGAATCAAAGAATCCTGTGATCTATGCAGGTGGCGGTGTCATAAGTTCCAATGCCAGCAAAGAACTTCTTGAGCTTGCAGAGAAAATAAAAGCACCTGTGACAACAACCCTTACCGGCATGGGTGGATTCCCTGTAGAACATGAGTTGTTCCTTGGAATGCCAGGTATGCACGGTGCAAAGTATGCAAACTATGCCATACAGGAATCTGACCTTCTTATTGCAGTAGGTGCAAGGTTTGATGACAGGGTAACCGGTAAACTCAAGGCTTTTGCTTCAAACGCAAAGATCATCCACATCGACATTGACCCTGCAGAGATTTCAAAGAATGTAAAGGTTGATGTTCCAATAGTAGGAGACGCAAAATGGATACTTCAGAAATTGCTAAAATATGCCGAACCCGCACAATCTGAGAAATGGCTTGACAGGATAGCACACTGGAAGAAAGTGCATCCACTTCATTATGTTGAACCGGCAACAGGTGACGGAATCAAACCACAGTACATTATCGAGCAGATAACCGAAGCATGCAAAGACGCAATAATAGTTACTGAAGTAGGACAGCACCAGATGTGGGCTGCACAGTACTTCAGATTCAGTGAACCAAGAACATTTATCACATCAGGTGGACTTGGAACAATGGGTTATGGATTCCCTGCATCCATTGGAGCAAAGATTGCAAGACCTGATAAAGTTGTTTTTGATATCGCAGGTGACGGGTCATTCCAGATGAACTCACAGGAACTTGCAACAGCAGTTCAGGAAAACGTACCGGTTATTGTTGCTGTTTTCAACAATGGATACCTTGGAATGGTAAGACAATGGCAGGAGCTTTTCCACAACAGGAGATATTCTGCAACATGCATCCAGAACAGTGTCGATTTTGTTAAACTTGCAGAAGCATACGGTGCACTGGGACTCAGAGCCACAAAGCGTGACGAAGTACGCCCTGTAATCGAAGAAGCTATTGCATCTGGCAGACCGACAGTCATTGACTTTATAGTTGAAGAGGAAGAAAACGTATCACCAATGGTACCGGCAGGTGCTGCGATCAACGAAATACTTGATCTGGAGAGGAAAGAATGAGACATACACTTGCAGTTCTGGTCGAGAACAAATACGGAGTACTCTCAAGAGTCGCAGGCATGTTCTCCAGAAGAGGTTATAACATTGACAGCCTTACGGTAGGAGTCACCGATGACCCTACAATTTCCCGTATGACCATTGTTGTCATGGGAGATGATGAAGTACTGGAACAGGTCACAAAGCAGCTTAACAAGCTTATCGATGTCATCAGAGTTACAGATCTCAAATCTGAAGAATCGGTTGATAGAGAACTGGCTTTAATAAAAGTCAATTCAGATGTGACTAACCGTTCCGAAATAATGCAGATAGCAGACATATTCCGAGCCCGCATCATCGACGTTGCTTCAAAATCAATGATTATTGAAGTGACAGGTGATGACGGCAAGATCACTGCAATCGAACAATTACTCAGACCCTTTGGAATAAAGGAAATGGTAAGAACCGGAAAAGTAGCCCTCAAGAGAGGACAGAAGAGTTCTTAATTATTCAGGCACTTATAGGTGTTTTAATTATAAATGATATATTTTGATTAGAGGAACATACAATGGCACAAATGTATTATGATAACGATGCAGACCTTAACTTGCTTAAAGGTAAAAAGATCGCAGTAATGGGTTACGGAAGCCAGGGACATGCACAGGCACAGAACCTTCATGACTCAGGACTTGACGTAACAGTAGGCCTCAGAGAAGGAAGCAGACGCTGGAAGCAGGCAGAAGAAGATGGCCTTAAGGTCATGACAGTTGCAGATGCAGCAAAGATGGCAGATGTCATCCAGATTCTCCTCCCTGATGAAGTACAGTCACAGGTATACTACAACGATATCGAGCCAGGACTTGAAGCAGGTAACGCAATAGTATTCTCACACGGATTCAACATCCACTACAACCAGATAATTCCACAGAAAGACATCGATGTCTATATGGTAGCTCCAAAGAGCCCGGGACACCTTGTAAGAAGAACCTACGTAGATGGAGCTGGTGTTCCAGGTCTTGTAGCAGTTTATCAGGACGCAACCGGTAAGGCAATGGAAATGGCACTTGCACACGCAAAAGGTGTCGGATGTACCCGTGCAGGAGTCTACAAGACATCCTTCCGCGAGGAAACCGAGACTGACCTCTTTGGTGAGCAGGTAGACCTTTGTGGTGGTGTTGCATCACTCATCAAGACTTCCTTCGAAGTACTTGTTGAAGCAGGTTACCAGCCAGAGATGGCATACTTCGAGACATGCCACGAGCTTAAGCTCATTGTCGACCTTATCCACGAGGGTGGTCTTGACAAGATGTGGTACTCTGTATCTAACACCGCAGAATACGGTGGAATGACAGTAGGTCCAAAGGTCATCAACGAGCTCTCAAGAGAAGCTATGTATGAAGCTCTTGACAGGATCCAGAACGGAGAATTTGCCCGTGAGTTCGTACTTGAAGGCAAGGCAAACAGACCGGTACTCACCGCAATGGAGAGGCAAGACAGAGAACACCCACTGGAAGTCATTGGTAAAGAAATAAGAGCTAAGATGCCATGGCTTAACAGTGAGCTTAACGAAAAGTAGACCAATTGGTCTACACAACCTTTTTTTATTCTTTACTACAAATAATCTTACAATAATTTCCCTTTAACCGGAGGTATAGATGTGCCAGAAGTAATTGACACAATCCTTTCAAGAAGAAGTATCAGAAAATACACAGACGAATCAATAAGCGATGAAAATATCATGATAATACTGGAGACAGCAAGATGGGCACCATCCGGCCTTAACAACCAGCCATGGAAATTCATAGTTATTAAAGATAAAGAAACCATGGAAGAACTCGCAGGCTGCACGCATTATTCTCAAATAGTTCAGGATGCACCCTTGTTAATAGCAGTATACCTTGACACCGAAACAATGTACAACAAAACAAAAGACATACAGGCCATCGGTGCAGCCATTCAGAACATGCTGCTTGCCTGCTGTGACCTTGGGCTGGGTGCAGTATGGCTGGGTGAGATACTAAACCAGTCAGATAAAGTTAACTTGATTCTCAACTGTCCTGCTTCTCTGGAGCTTATGGCAGTACTTGCAATAGGCAAACCCGCAGATAATGGCAAAAGCCCATCACGAAAAGAACTTGAAGACATAGTTTTCAGTGAAAAATACGGAAACAAAATTTAACTGGATATTCTACCCATCAGAAAATAAGAAAAAATGTTGGAGGCAGAGACGAATTGTGATAAATTGGAGGTATATTGGAGGTAGTAGATCGGCTTGACCCATTTTTTAGTAGACATGATCAGGAAATAGGTCTACAATTCGTCTCTAGTCCTTAAAATGGATTTTATCATATATAAGGCTTTTTCAAATTTTGCATTAAATCAAGAAAAACTGATTTAGCAAGAATTCAAATTTGATTGATTAATCATTAAAGACTACCTTTTACCCGGACATTTCCGATTACAGCAAAACTCCTTAGCATCCTGTTTTTGCTCTTTTACACGGAGGATGTGCCATCCGCAATGCTCACATAGCCTGTCAAGAATAGTAAGTCTACCTGATTTAGGCACAGATTGCGTGTGCCCGCATCTGTTGGTACAAGCAAGGAATCGGGAATCTTTTGTGGTTATCAGGAACATCGAACCATCGCATGCCGGACACGGACCTACAATTTCAGGAGGGAAACATTTCTTTTCCAGATCACAGGTAAAACATGGACCAATCCCCACTGCCCAGTTATACTTGTTACCCACTTTCATTACCGCAACACCACCTTTTTCACATTGCTGTGAGCGCAGAACAGTAAGTGCACCTGCCTTTGGCAGAGGATAAGTATTCTTGCATTCAGGATATCCAGTACAACCTACAAAGCGTCCCTTGTCAGTCTTGATCATGTGCAGCATCCTTCCACATTCAGGACAGGTTCCAACAAAGTTTTTCTTATCGGTTGCAACCTGTTCATCAACAATGGTACCTGCCATTCTGGCAGCAATGGCTTCCTTGCTCGATGTTAGCTGGGAATACATTTTTTTGATCAGCAGAGTCCCTTCTTCAAGGGCACTTTCAAGAGATTTTTTGCCATCTTCAACATCCTGGATAAGAGATTCAATACGTGCCCGAATCTCAGGCTGTACCAGAATAGGAACCGTAGCATCCAGAGTATCCATCAGGGTAAAGCCAGTATCCAGAATGGCTATTGTTTTACCTTTTGTTTCAAAATATCCTCTTTTCTTATTGGTTTCAATATGACTTGGAGCTGTGGCCTTGGTACCGATACCATGCTTGTCCATCAGAGTCAGAAGTTCAGCCTCAGTCAGGCGTTTTGGAGGAGTTGTCTCGGATTTTGTATTTTTTAGCTTCTTTACGTCAACCTCATCTTTTTCCTCGATGAATGGAAGAAGTTTGTCATTTTTAGTTTCAAATGGATAAACATCAAGCCAGCCTGCACTTTTAAGAATTGAACCTTTTACATCAAAAATTTCCCCGCCAACAAGTATTTCCATTCTTGTTTTCTCAAAAATGGCAGGCTGCATCAGGTTTGCAAGAAAATGCCTCACTATCAGGTCATAAACCTTCCATGCATTGGGCATTCTGACACTTCTTTCGACATCATCTTTTGAAGCTGCCTTGATAGGATGGATAGGAGGGTGGTCGTGTCCGTCCTTTGTGCCATTCCTGCAGCTAATATCTCCTGCAGAGATGACTTCCAGGGCATATTTCTGATAAATTCCTGATGAAAAAGCCACCAGTTTTGATTTGAAATCAAAATCATCTGCATACTTATTGGTCTCAGTCCTGGGATAACTGGTAAAACCGGAAAGATAAAGCTGTTCTGCGGTTTCAAGTGCCTCCTCCGGACTCACACCCAGGAATTTAGAAGAGCGTTTCAGGAACTCAGTTGTATTCAACGGATAAGGAGGATTGGTGCGAGCTTCCTTTACACGTTTCTTGTCAACAAGACCAGTCTTGCAATCTTTTATGCGAGCGAAAATCTCATCTGCTTTTTCTTTTTCATAAATGTTTCCGGCCCTGTGAACACCGGTAAAATCTGAACCGTTAGAATTGAAAATTGCCTCTATTTTCCAGAAGTCCTTTGGTTTAAAGTTCTTTATGAGCTTCTCCCTTTCATAGACAAATCCACAGGTAGGTGTCTGGCACGGGCCAATGGAAATAACACCTTTTGTCCGAGCTTTCTCCCTTACGGACAATGTCATAAAGCGGGTAAAAGCCGCACCCATTTTAAGATCTAGAATCTGACGGGCTTCTGCGGACATTGCCATATTGTAATCCGGCTCAACAAGATTTGAAAATGCTTTTTTGATTTCACTGGAAGAAAGTGATGAAAAGCGTGCTCTTTTAACCGGCAGGGAAGCCACTCTTTCAGCAATCTCTTTTGCTTCAAAACCAATATTCTCCCCTTCCCTGTCAAAGTCGCATGCAAGGACAACTTCTTCAGCCCCGCTTGCAAGAAGTGATATTGCAGCAGCATATGGTTTTTTAGTTACGTTTTTTACAGGAGGAGTGTCCAAAAGAACAGCCGGATCGCATTCACGCCAGTTGTTAAACTGCTCAGGAAAATCATAACCCATGATGTGACCGGCAAGTCCCATTATCCTCCATTCTTTGCCGTTCATCTTGAAGTCATATACAGGAATACTTTCCACCGAAGCCCGGTTAAAGTGCCCTCCGCTGAGAATACTTGCTATCTGGGAAGCTGCTTTGTTCTTTTCCGTAAATACGACTATAGACATGCTGCAACCCTATGTCCTGATTGTAGATAAAAATTGAGCTTGCAGGGTGAAAGTGATAATTGAAGTTATAGTTACATGATGTGACCACATAATTTCTACCGAATTAATTATATATCAAAATATAATAAAATAAAACATAAAATAAATTAGTGGCCAGTGCATGAACTTAAAAAAGAACTACAAGCATATATTGATAATTCTCGTGATATTTTCTATTTTGCTTGTAGCAATGTTTTGTGCCATCTCTGACTATCACAGAACTTCTGGCTATAATATTGAGCCTCCAATCAGACCATGGCAGATAATAGATCCCCAGTCAGAATATGGGATGGAACTGACATCCATAGCAGAAAAAGCAATCGAGGACGAAGATTTTGACAATAACTACACTTCAATTCAAAATATTGTTCAGTATGCTCCAAATGCTGTCAGGCTGAAATTCCAGAGTTCAAAGAGTTTTTCCAGTTCTCAGGTCTACGCATGCGGAGAATTTGCCGATACGGGAACCATTACGTTTTTCGAACCTGATCTTGACGTATATGACGTTTACAATTATCATATGGGAATCTACGGAAATCATTTGCCGGAAAACAGGAGAAAGTATAGCAAGAGCTTTTCAGGCACAATTCAAAAATCAGGATGGGGAAAAGATTACAACTACAGGATAAATGGCGATTCCATAGAACTTATCGACCCGGCAACAGATAATATCGTGTTCATATTGCCAGATTACAAAGTAAACCTGTATGAAGACAGGAATGATACAATAACAGAAAAGATTAATTCTGAATATCCTTTTGCCAGGCAACTACTTTCTGTTAGTGAAGAGAAGCCTTATGCAGTAATAGATTTAACGCAGGAAACAAAAGAAAGCTGGATAGTCCTTGATGTCTTTTTTGATAAAGAGGAACTATACTTATTGCATACAGAAGAAATAACACAGGATATTTACAATGTAGTGATCTCGCATACTGTAAAGTATTACAATGAGGAAGAAACAGCGCAGGACTAATTTCAATTGACTTATGCTTCAAACTATAATGACCATGCTGAGGGCTAAATATGAACTTTAAAGAAAATTACAAAATAATATTAATCAGCATTGTAATAATTTTAATTTCCTTTGCTGCGGTGCATTATGAGATGGCAGAAGCCCGCAAAAATGTCATTATAGACCCTCAATCAGAATATGGAAAAGAATTGACTGCAATTGCAGAAAAAGCCATTGAGGAGGAAGGTATTGATACAAGATACCTGCACTCCGGAAATCTTGTTCAGAAATCATCGGGCACCATAACATTAACATTTAGTGGTTCCAGAAGTTATTCCGGTGCTGAGGTCTATTCCAATGCAGACTTTGGTGAAGATGAAAAAATTACGTTTTTTGCAGCAGATCTTGACAGATATGATATCCATACGTATTCTACACAACCGGAGAATGGAAGAATATACAATAAAGATGGAGTAACAATGTCTGGGATATATGGACAGGGAAAAGATTGTAGCTATAATATACAGAACAACTCCATAGAACTGGCAGATCCTGAAACAAACAAAGTCATGTTTATTCTATCGAACTATACAGTCAATCAGGATGCTAATAAAGCAGACACAATTGCGGATGAAATTAACTCCAAATATGCCTCTGTGCAGCAACCTCTTCCTGTCGACAAAGAGAAACCTTACATCATTATGGATATAAACATGAATGATGAAAATGGTCATTTGACGATAGAAACAGCATTCTACAAAGGTGAACTCTACTCAATGCACATACAAGAAAGTACAAAAGAAGAGGATACAAAAAAAGGATTTTATACTACGACAATATCTCATGGCGTAAGATTTTACGATGAATAATAGGAAGCAGTATAGGATAATCTCAATCAGATTCATAAATGAAAAACACAAATCAACAGCATATACTGATGATTTGTTGTGTTCAGGCATCAAGAAGATCATGCCCATATGAATTATCAATTACACAAAACCAGACACCGTTTGCATCCTTTCTGAAAACATATGTAGCCTTACGCTCCTGAAGAGGGTGCCCTTTAGCTGAAACGAGAGTTTTTGCCAAAACCAATGCAGTATCCCCCGTCTCCAGAATTTTCATTCCTGTCTGCCTGACATCCAGAGTATGTTCGAAGTGAGAGGCAATACCCTCAAACGCCTTTCTTATTTGCTCTTTTCCGACTGCATTCATCCCTGGTTGAATAACTAAAACAGCATCATCTGCATATATATCTGTTAAAGTATTGAAATCTTCCTGGTTAATAGCAGTATCAGCTTTGTTGATAAGTAATTCTATTGGATGCTGTTTCATTCTTTTTCCCTCAAGAAAGCATAACATAATATCTGAACAAGTTCAAATATTACATAAGTCCTGTGAAACATATATATGTCCCTACAATGTATCTGCACCTAAAAGACACTGCATGCAGGAGATACTATGACACAAATGGAAGATGCTAAAAAGGGCAAAATAACACCACAGATGGAAGCCGTTGCCAGAGACGAGGGCATTGATGCTAAGACCATCTGTTCATGTGTTGCCAACGGGACCATAAGTATCCCGAACAACCCTGTAAGGGACTGCAGGGTCGTAGGTATAGGAAAATACCTCAGTACTAAAGTAAATGCCAATATTGGAACTTCAAGGGATTACATCAATATCGAAGAGGAAGTTGAGAAGGCAAAGACCGCAGAAACCTTTGGTGCCGATGCACTCATGGATCTCTCAACCGGAGGAGATCTTGACCTTATCAGGAAAAAGATAATGGATGCAGTGAACATCCCAATTGGTTCGGTTCCGATTTACCAGGCAGCATCTTCACAGAAAGCTGTTGTTGACATGACCTCCGATGACATGTTTAATGCGGTACGCAAACATGCAAAGGATGGAATTGATTTTGTTACAATACATGCTGCTGTTAACCAGAATGCCCTTAAGAGAATAAAAAACGCAGACAGGATAACAGATATAGTCAGCCGTGGTGGATCCTTCACACTTGCATGGATGTTGCATAACGGAGAAGATAATCCATTCTATGCAGAATACGATTATCTCATGGAAATTGCCTATGAATACGATATGGCTATCAGCCTTGGCGATGGCATGAGACCGGGATGTATCCATGATGCATCTGACGGACCTTCATTTATGGAATTCATAACTCTTGGTGAGCTTGTCAAGAGAACAAGGGAAGAGAATATCCAGTGCTTTGTTGAAGGTCCCGGACATGTTCCGTTAGATGAAGTGGAATTAAGTGTCAAAGGAATGAAGAATCTATGTCACAATGCACCACTTTACCTTCTTGGCCCGCTTGTCACAGACATTGCACCGGGATATGACCACATAACCGGAGCAATCGGTGGTACACTTGCTGGCATGTGTGGTACAGATTTCCTGTGTATGACAACACCGGCAGAACATCTTGCATTGCCAACAAACGACGATATCCGTGAAGGAACCATCGTTACAAAAATTGCAGCCCATGCTGCCGACCTTACAAAAGAAGGACAGAAAGAACGTGCAAGAGCAATTGATAACAAAATGGCACATGCACGCAAAAATCTCGATTGGGATGCGCAGTTTAAACTTGCAATTGATGGTGAGAAGGCAAAGAAGATCAGAGACAGCAGGAATACAGGCAGTGAAGCCTGTTCCATGTGCGGTGATCTCTGTGCTATGAAAATTGTCAGTAGGGCGCTTGAAGAAGAGAAGAAAAAGTGACATTTTGTCACTTCCTCTTAAAATATAACTTTTTTAACCTTTCAATCTTATTTTAGTCTATGAAACTAACCGTACTCATAGATAACAACACCCTGATTGACCGTTACTTACTGGGCGAACCGGGAGTTTCCTATTTAATTGAAGCTGACAGGAAAAAGATTCTCTTTGACACAGGCTATTCAGATGCATTTATCCTAAATGCACGAAAAATGAATATCGATCTTCTGGATATCGACCATATTGTACTGTCACATGCACATCTGGATCACACATGGGGACTTGATCCTCTTATCAAACTTTACACCGAAGCGCAGATAGAAGGCCTGGAACATCTGGAGCCGGACCTGATTGCACATCCTTTAGTATTCAATAGCAGAACATATTCTGGAGTTCAGGAAATCGGGACACTTGTTTCTGAGGAAAAGATTGCAAGAATATTTAAATTAAGAGTAAGCAGCGAGCCACTATGGATTACTGAGAATGTTGTTTTCCTTGGACAGATTCCACGGAAATTTGACTTTGAGAATGACTCGCCTGAAAGCAAGATAATAATCGATGGAAAAGAAAGTGATGATGAACTTCTTGACGACACGGCACTTGCAATAAAAACGCAACAAGGTCTTGTTATTGTAACAGGGTGTTCTCATTCAGGAATCTGCAACATGATAGAATATGCAAAAAAAGTCTGCAGTGACAACAGAGTAATTGATGTCATCGGAGGTTTCCATTTGCAGACTCCACCTGAAAAAAAGATGAAAGGAACCGTTGACTATTTCCGCAATCTTAACGCAAAGGAAGTCCATGCATGCCATTGTACAGACCTGAACTCAAAAATAGCACTAGCCGGAGTTTGTAACCTGAAAGAAGTTGGTTGCGGCCTTCAGCTTGAATATAAATAATAAAAAAGGACTCATTGAGTCCTCTACATTTATATCAGGATTGTTTCTTAAAGCACATGAACCAGTCAAGACAATACTTGCCTTCTTCTTTTGATTCAACTCTTTCCTTTGCAGTTCCACAGGATCCCGGTGGTGGTATTATCACATCGTCTCCTGGCTGCCAGTTGGCAGGTGTAGCAACTCCCTCTGCATCAGATTTCTGCATTGCAAGCAATAGTCTTTTGATCTCATCCATGTTTCTTCCGTTGGATAATGGATAGTAAACAATTGCTCTGATCTTTGCTTTCGGATCAATCATAAATACAGCCCTGACAGCCTGGGTATCAGATGCATTTGGCTGTACCATGCCGAATTTCTTTGCGACTTCCATCTTAAGGTCGGCAATTACAGGGAAATTGATTTCCATATCTTTCATACCCTTGTATTCGATTTTTTCCTTGATGGTACGCAGCCATGCAATATGCGCATAGATACTGTCAATTGAAAGACCCAGAAGTTCAGCGTTCAGTTCACTGAATTCACCCTGCATGCTGGAAAATGTCATGAATTCTGTAGTGCAGACAGGAGTAAAGTCAGCAGGGTGACTGAAAAGTATAACCCACTTACCCTTGTAGTCTTTCGGGAAATGTATTTCACCTGCTGTTGTCACAGCTGTAAATGACGGTGCGCTGTCGCCTATAAGAGGCATATTGATAGTTTCTCCATCTGACATGTGCTTCTCCCCTACACTTGCTTTTAATTTCTTCATGCTGCTGTCAAGATATTCATTAATCTCTTTTGCCTGTTTATCAAATTCCTTTTCCAGTTCCAGATCCTTAATGTTTCTGGAAATATAGTCTTTCATATCCTTGAACTGATCTTCAAGATGCTTTTTCATGTCTTTTTTCTCATCCATATACATCACCTTTAAGAAGTGCATTCTCTGAGAGTATGAACTAAAGGACAGAATCAAAAAGAACAAATCTGCCCGCACTCCATTATTTATTATGGATTCCATGCATAAGAACTTGATTGTCACACGATTAATATTAAGACAGTCCTGTGCAAAATCGAATATTGTTCAACAAAATATAAATACTGACTTATACAAATAGAAAGTGAAAGCTCTCAAAAAAGACTGACTTAAAGACACCGTTTTATGAAAAATGACAGACAGCAATGATAAGGGCACTAATAATTCCTCAATCCCCAATTGTAGTAATGAAGACTTCAAGAACCTTGTTGATGAATTGCCCCTTGGAATACTTTCGTGTGATACGAAAGGTAATATTACTTCTGTAAATGATTTTCTTTTAGAAATACTTGGATCGCCTTCAGCTAAAGCTACAATGAAAATTAATATTCTAAACTTCCCGCCTCTTGCGGAATCAGGAATATCTGCAATTGTAGAAGAAGCAATCAGAACAGGCAGGAACACTTCTATAGAGACAACTTACAGGTCAAAGTGGAATAAAGAACTGTTCTTAAGTTTCAGGGCATTTCCACGAAAAGATGCTAATGGAAATGTTAATGGATGCCATGCAATAATTGAAGACCTTACAACTGAAAAAGATACGTCATCCGAGATAGAGTATGACAGACGTAAGGATGAACTTATCTCAAAGATATCGAATCGGTTGGTAACCAGCAATTTTGAGGATATTGACAAAAATATCAACAGGACGCTTAAAGACATTGGAATATTCATAGGTGCGGAACGTGTTGTTTTGTTCATCGCTCTTGATGAGGCAGACCAGATTGTAAAAACACACGAATGGTATATTGACGGAATAATATCTAAAATACCACTCCATGATAAAATAGATGCGAAAAAGTTAGTACCCGATAAACTGCGCAACTTAGAGATAATTAGTGTCTCAGATATTGATGATATTCCAAAAGAACAGGACCTTTTACAACATACATTCCGGGGTCTTGGAATAAAGGCTCTTGCATTGATCCCCCTTTCCCGATATGGCATTTTTAAAGGTTTTTTGGGAATGGATTCGAAAAGTAAAGCACATGTCTGGAAAGAAAAGGAACTTTATCTTCTCAAAATTGCAGGAGATATGCTAATTAACATTCTGGAAAGGAAGAAAACTGAAGAACTTCTGTATGAAAAAGAAAAAGACTATGAGGATATAATCTATTCCCTGGATACAGTCATATGGAAAGCCACGTTTGATTCAGAAGGAAATTCAATCAATTCATATATATCCCAATCTCTTGCAACTCTGGCCGGATTTGAAAGCGGAAGCATTGGAGATGATTGGAATAGTTATTTTGAACATATTCACAAAGATGATTTACCCAGAGTACAGGAAGGTATAAAAAAAGCCTTCATGAATCCGGATATCCCGATTTCTATAGATTACAGAATGGTGTCCAATGATGGAAGCATCATATGGATGAATTCGCTTGGATCTGCACAACCCCTTGAAAATGGAAATTATCTGCTTTCAGGAACTACTTCTAATATTTCAGAGCGTAAACTGGCAGAAGAGAAATTGCGTAAAAATCAAGAACTTTTAAGTGAAGTAAGCCGTCTTGGAAAAATTGGTGGGTGGATAATTGACATCGAATCAGGAAAAGCGACCTTAACTGATGAGATTTTGGAAATATATGAAGATGATAATGTTGGTGGCATTGAAAATGGATTGAAAAGATTTGCACCGGAATCCAGAAAAATATTGAAAAAGGCAATCAATGAAGCTATTGAAAAACATGAATCTTATGATCATGAAGTTGAATTATTTACTCCAAATGGAACCCGCAAGTGGGTCAGGACAATTGGATACCCTGTGATAGAAGATGGCAGAACTGTGAAGCTACAGGGTACTCTTCAGGATATTACTGATAGAAAAGAAGCTGAACTTAAACTCAAAGAAAGTGAAGCACTTTTAAGTGAAGTTAGCAGAATCGGAAAAATCGGCGGATGGGAATATGATGTTAAAACAAATATTGGTAACTGGACATCTGAAATATACAAAATCCATGAAATTGAACCCAGATCGCATGTCAGTGTTCAAGAATCACTTAAATATTACACTCCTGATTCAAGAAAAGTAATTGAAAAGGCGTTTAATGATGCCATAAATGAAGCTAAACCATACGATCTGGAACTGGAATTAATTACCCCAAATGGAACCCATAAGTGGGTCAGGACAAGCTGTTTACCAACATTAAGAGACGGAAAAGTTGTAAAGATAACCGGGTCATACCAGGACATAACCGTTCGTAAGAATACTGAAAACAAATTGATAGCAAGTAGTAATCTTCTGAGTGAAGTCAGTAGAATGGGGAAAATTGGAGGATGGGAATTAGATCTGAAATCCAATAAAGCCACGTGGACAAGTGAACTATTTACAATACATGAAACTGATCAGGTAGATTCCCTGGAAAAAGCTATGAATCGTTATCCTCCAAAATACAGGGAAAAACTCAAAAGCGCCATGGAAGATGCAATTAATAAATATGAGCCATATGACATCGAACTTGAATTTATCTCTGAAAGTGGGAAACAAAAGTGGATCAGGAGCATCGGAAAACCTGTAATTGAGGAAAATAAAGTTGTTAAATTATATGGTACACTCCAGGACATTACCGAGCTTAAAGAAGCTGAAAACAAACTGATTGAAAATGAAGAACTTATGAGACTTTTCATTGAACATGCACCCGCTTCACTGGCAATGTTCGATAAAAACATGAGATATATTTCTGTAAGCAATCGCTGGCTTAGTGACCTGGGGCTTGAAAAAGACATAATTGGCAAGTGTCATTATGATGTGATTCCTGAAATGGAGGATGAAATCAAAGAATTACACCAACGTGCCCTACAAGGAGAAATCATTGTCCGTGAGGAAGACTTTTTTAAACCACCAAACAGTGGCGGACACTGGATACACTGGGAAGCAAGACCCTGGAAAACTGCAGAGGGACAAATTGGTGGTATAGTACTCTTTGCAGAGAACATCACAGAACGCAAGAAAAGTAAAGAGGAAATAAAACGAAATGAAGAAAAATACAGGGCACTTTTCGAGCAATCAAATGAGGCAATATTACTATTGAGATATGGCGGTATTATTCAGGAACTTAATAGTAAAGCTCTTGAGGTTTTTGAGTGTACTGAAGAAGATCTTTATGGTATAAACGTTATTGATCTGGTTCCGCCTGAAATGAAAGATAAAGCCCTTGAATATCTCAAATTGTTCCGCAAGGGTGAACTTAACAAATTTACCTTTAAAGCAGTTACCTTCAAGAAAAATGTACTGGATGTGGAGGTCAGTGCTAAAGTACTGAAAGGACAGGAAGATGTATCCCAATTAGTTATCAGGGATATTACTGCACGGAAAAAAGCAGTTGAAAAATTAAAACGCAATGAAGAAAAATACAGGGCACTTTTTGAACAGTCAAATGATGCAATTTTCCTGAATCATATTGATGGTACAATAGTTGATGTAAACGAGAAGGCCTGTGAGATATTCGGCTATACCAGAGATCAATTTAAAACTAAAAATGTAGTTGAACTTTTGGCACCAGACCATATAAATTTTGGACCTGCAGGCATGGAAAATTTCAAAGAAACGGGAAGTGCGTCCCTATATACTCAATACCAGAAAGCTAATGGGGAAATATTTGATGCAGAAGTCAATGCAAAGATAATAGAGGGAGAAGATGATCTTGCACAGGGCATCGTCCGGGATATTAGTGAACGCAAAAAGGCCGAAGAGGAAATCATCCGAAGCGAGATGAAATACAGAGCACTTTTTGAGAAATCTAATGATGCTGTTCTTATTCATGATATGAGTGGAAAAGTTATTGATGTAAATGATAAAACCTGTGAAATGTTTGGATACTCAAAAGAAGAATTGATAAAAATCAATATTATAGACCTTATTTTTCCGGAAGATATCGAAAAAACTACCTTAGCAATAGGAAAAATAAAAGAAAATAAAAGCTGGCGTAATGAAACACGAATGTTTAGATCAGATGGAAGTATAATCCACCTTGATGTCAATGGTTCACTGATAGAAGCGCAGGGAAATATCATTCAAGCGGTTGGCAGGGATATCACAGAAAGGATTAAAGCGGAAGAAGAGATGATGCAGGCAAAAATAGAGGCTGAAACTGCAAGTCGTTCAAAGAGTGACTTCCTGGCCACTATGAGTCATGAACTTCGTACACCTCTCAATTCCATAATTGGATTTTCAGACATTATTCTGGATGGACTGGCAGGAAACCTTGAAGATAAACAGGAACATTATTTACAGCATATTTCCCAGAGTGGACGGCATCTGCTTAACCTGATAAATGATATTCTTGACATATCCAAGATAGAAGCAGGAAAAATGGAACTATACCCGGAAATAGTAGACATCAGAAAGTCTGTCAGTGAAATTGTAACGATGACTGAAAGCCTTGCATCCCGCAAGAACATAGCTGTTGATATTGATATGCCGGACGATATGCCGCTCATTTCTGCTGATAAATCCAAAATAAAACAGATAATGTATAATATCCTTGGAAACGCTATCAAGTTCACAGATAATGGTGGAAATGTATATATAAATCTCAGTAACGATGATGAAAATGTTATTATGTCCATTACTGATACAGGCATAGGTATTTCACCGGAAGATCAGAACAAACTTTTCAAGCCGTTTAGCCAGATTGATACTTCTATTTCCAGAAGGTTTGAAGGCACAGGCCTTGGACTTGCACTTGTAAAAGAACTCATTGAACTGCATGGTGGAAGGATCTGGGTTGAGAGTGAAGCAGGAAAAGGTAGTACATTCTCATTTAGGCTCCCAATCAAAACTGATGAATAAATCATTACTCAAAAATATGGATGATTTTTTTGTATACTCTTTTTTCAGTTCATAATGGACTTTTTTCCATATTTATGTCCCATTTTACAAACTGCAAACCACAAATGTAAACCACTTATTGTAAACGTCCATATTCACTAAAAATATATTCACTAAGATAGGAGCCATAAAAGGAAGTGACCCTGGCAAGCCAGGGCAACTATGGAAGTGGATGTGGTAAGTTTGAAGGAGGTAGTTAGATGGATTTCAAATGACCCACATCCGTAAATACGCCAGAGTAGGTATTCTCTGACAAATTATATTTTTCTGGAAACTAGTATATATATGTATCGAGAAAATATAAATACCCCATGCATATTTTACAATTGTGTAACAAAATAGATACATATATTGTAAACCAGCATATAAATGAAACTTCGTTTATCCAAAAAACAGAGAAAATTGTAGGTTAACAATAGAGTTACGCACTTTATGAAAATATAAACTATGTAATCTATGACACCATAAATCTTATAAATCTGGGAAAAGGAGTTTAGACGTACAGGAGAACTAACAGAAATGGACAACATTGCATTCCTCATTTATTCATTCAGTACTTTATTTGCAATAGTCAGTCCTGTAGGCGGTGTCATCACATTTGTTTCATTGACCAGTGATATAACACTGGAAGAAAAAAACATACTTGCCACAAAATCAGTTATCCTTGCCTGTACAATTGCTCTGTTTTTTGCAGTAACAGGAAAAATGATACTCAACTTCTTTGGAGTCAGCATTGACTCACTTAGAGTTGCCGGTGGAATACTCCTTTTCGTCGTAGCATTTGATATGATACTGGCAAAAGTTTCCCGTGAAAGTATTACGGAAAAAGAAATAGACAAATCAATGGACCGCAGTGATGTCTGGATATTCCCTATAGCACTTCCGCTTTTAACCGGGCCGGGAACAATAACGACCATAATCGTCCTCATGGGAAGTGCACTTTCAATATTCCAGAATGCAATCGTTATGATCTCTATCATACTTACTTTTGCAATCACATGGATATTCTTCCATTTCTCAAGAAGAATATACAAACTCCTTGGTTATACCGGAATGCTTGTTTTTACAAGGCTGATGGGACTTTTGCTGGCAGCTATGGCTGTGAATTTTGTAGCTATAGGCATCTGGAATATTTACATGTCATTCCAGTAATCCATCTGCAATACCAGATTAACAATCACAATCATTTTATTGCATAATCCCATAATAATAAAAGAGTGTGGGATAGGATTGACTAGCGATAATAAAATCCAGTGTAAATCCAGTGGCGATGAGCACAGAGTGTCCTTAGAAGAAATTCTGAAGAGACTTAATACGACAACTGGAGGTTTGTCTACAGAAGAAGCAAACCACAGAATCGAGCTTTGCGGAAAGAACGTTTTTGAAGAAACGGGAAAACAAAGTATCTTAGTCAGGTACTTCAAACAATACAAGAATTTCTTTTCACTTCTACTATTATTTGGTTCAATTTTATCATTCATAGCCGAATGGCTTGACCCGGGACAGGGCAATATTTTCATTGCCATAGCACTGCTTGGAGTAGTAATCCTGAACGGTACCTTCACATTTGTCCAGGAATATCAGGCCGAAAGGATAATGGCTAGCTTCAAGAACCTGATACCTCCGAAAACAAAGGTGTTAAGGGATGGAGAAATTACTGAAATAGTTGCCACAGACCTTGTTGTTGGTGACATAATATTCCTTGAAGAAGGAGATAAAGTACCGGCTGACGGAAGGCTTATAGAAGAGAATTCCCTGAAAGTTGACAACTCACCAATAACAGGAGAAGCTGAACCACAACTCCGATCACTGGACTGCACCCATCCGAATATACTTGAATGCAGAAACATGGTTTTCTCAGGAACCCTTGTTCAGACAGGAAATGGAAAAGCTATCATATTCGGTACAGGCTCTGATACCCAGATAGGTAAACTTGCAGCTTTGACCGAACAAACTGCTTCCGTTGACACACCCATACGCAAAGAGCTTAATGATTTTATCAAGATTATTTCAGCAATTGCTATTTTCCTTGGAATATCCTTCTTTATTGTTGGATTCCTGATACAGGATACTTTCCTTGCAAACCTCATCTTTGCCATAGGCATCATTGTTGCAAACGTACCTGAAGGACTGCTTCCAACGGTCACATTAGCGCTGAGTCTTGCTTCAAAAAGAATGGCAAAGAGAAATGCCCTTATCAAACAACTTGAATCCGTTGAAACTCTGGGTTCCACTACGGTAATATGTACTGATAAGACAGGTACGCTTACCCAGAACAAAATGGCAATCCATTCTGTTTACACAGGCTCAGGAATGCTTGATGTGCAGAACAAAGAGAAGCCGCCTGAAATGCTTCTAAGGGTTGCTACCATATGTAATAATTCAAGACTTACTGATGAAAAACCGGGATACAAAGGAGACCCTACCGAAGGTTCACTGCTGGTCTATTCAAGTGAATTCACTGATATTGATAAATTAAAAGATGATTACCCAAGAGCAGCTGAATATCCATTCGATTCCAAAAAGCAGAGGATGCAGGTTGTCTGCAAGACACCTGAAGGAACTATGGAAGCCTACATGAAAGGTGCTCCCGAAGTAATTCTCGATATGTGCAGTCATGTTCTTGTTAATGGAAAAGAAGAAACATTTGACGAGAATGAGAAAAAGGAACTTGCGGCTGAACATCTTGAGATGGCAAAGAGGGGAGAAAGAGTTCTTTCATTTGCATACAGGAAAGCTGACAGTGTTAAAGAATACGAAGACGGATTTGTCTTCCTCGGATTTGCAGGTGCTGTTGATCCTCCAAGACCTGAAGCCACGGAAGCTATAAAGAAATGTCATCTTGCAGGCATCAAAGTAGTTATGATAACGGGAGACCATCCTGTAACTGCCCGCTCCATTGCTGCAACTGTTGGACTTACCAGTGACCATGAAGATCCCGTTCTTATAACAGGTGCGGAACTGGAAGAGCTTTCAACAGATGAACTATCACATAGATTAAAAGCACCAAGCATTGTATTTGCCCGAACTTCCCCTGTGCAGAAACTCAAAATAGTGCAGGCTTTCCAGGAAGCCGGAGAGATAGTCACAATGACCGGAGACGGTGTAAATGATGCACCTGCCATGAAGAATGCTGATATGGGAGTTGCCATGGGAAGCGGAACTGATGTTGCAAGAGAAGCAGCAGACATGGTTTTGCTTGATGACAACTTTGCAACCATAGTCAACGCAATTGAAGAAGGCAGGACTGTCTTTGACAACATCAAGAAGTTCATTGCTTACATCCTTACAAGTAATGTTCCTGAAATTTTACCGTTTATCGCATTTGTTTTGCTGGCACTCCCGCTGCCAATGAATGTACAGCTGATTCTTGCCATAGACCTGGGTACGGATATTCTTCCTGCCCTGTCGCTTGCCGTTGAGAAGGGAGAAGGAGACATAATGAAACGTCCGCCACGTTCAAGTGATGAAAAGCTCCTGACGCCACAGGTATTGCTAACTTCCTACGGCATCAAGGGTCCCATAGAAGCCGCAGCAGGATTTGCATGTTACTTTGCCGTACTCTTTGACGGTGGATGGACATGGGGACAAAGCCTGCCGTTTACAGACACTCTTTACATGCAGGCAATCACTGCTTTCTTTGCAGCAGTTATCATCTGCCAGATAGCAAACGTGTTCACATCACGGACAAGAAGACAGTCCGTACTAACAAAAGGATTCTTCAGTAACAAAATGGTGCTTGTGGGAATTGCAAGTGAACTTGCCATACTAGCATTCATCATATTCAACCCACTTGTAAACCTGGTATTCAACACCGCTGCAATCTCAATGAAATATGTGCTTATTGCAGTGCCATTTGCAATACTCTTGCTTACAGTGGATGAGCTAAGGAAATATGGCATCAGAAAAGATTCGGCATTTGTGAACCGGTTCTTCAGATGGTAATTTGCAGGATAATTGTATGTAAATCCAAATTTGCAGTTTGAACTTAAAGTAAAATAATGGGCAAACTTATGGTTATACCTACATTGCCTTTTTCCTGAAGACAACCTCTGTATGAGGATAGGCTATTTCAACATCTTCAGCGTCATTTATCCTGTCAAAGATCTCTTTTGTAATCTTTGAGGAATATTCGTGCAATTGCCTTGCAGGTGAAAAATACTTTACCTGGACATCAATACCACTTGCCTGGAAATCAACCCTGACTTTCGGGGCTCCCGGACTGGTACTGATAGTTCCTGCAAGGAATTTTCTTGCAGAAAGATCTGCTATCTCTATTGCACGGTCAAGGTTGCTTTCATAGGTAACATTCACGATAACACTGTGCAACACAAAATCGTTATTTGAAGTATAGTTGATGATGTTTTTCTCAAATAACATCCAGTTAGGAACCATAATAGTCCTGCCGGAATTTTCTTCATCGGTTATCAGACCCCCGATCTCCATTACATGCACATGTGTCAGGTTGAAGTCAACGACATCTCCTTTTACGTCGCCTATAATAATCCTGTCACCAATATCAAAAGGTCTTTTTGTAACCACCATTATCCAGGCAGCAATACCTGTAATCGGCTGCTGGAGTGCAAAACCGATGGCTGCTGAAAGCAACCCAAGGAACACACCAAAACTGGACCAGGCACCTGAAGATGAAAGAATGGCCAATATGATAACAAGAAGTGACAGGGTATATCTTGAAAGCTGACCAAATATCCTGATATTGGAACGTTGTTTTTTGGTCTTTGCTTTTTTCATCAGATTCGTTCTGAGAATTGTGAAAAATACATTGATAAGCAAAAGGATGAAGAGTACTATCAGGACATTTATTCCGGCACTCACCCAGAGATCAACATTATCTAAAATATCCTGTATCACTGCCACTTAACCACCCTTCTGCAAAACAAATCCATATGAATGTCAGTTATTCATTTATTTGATACTATCCTTCCTGAAATAATATTATATCTTCTGCCTATATACATTCTTACATTACAGCAGTTCACTCGACCCTTACCACAATACCCCTGAGAAGTCTTCCCAGTATATCAGAACCGGTTATTATCATCTTTTCAGGGTCATCCCTGTTCCAGTAAAGTATAAGATCGTCATCAATGACGTCATCCTCTGCATTTACAGGATAAACTGTAAGTCGATGGAGCACGCTTCCCAGTTTTTCTTCCGGGTTGCGGACAACTATTGGATGATGACAGTATTTGTAGGGATTGAAATTATCCTTTTTGTAAATAGCATCCCTGAGAAATGATCCCGAATCCACTGCCATTACAGGTTCACCTGTCTCATCCAGAATTATAGTCCACTTTTTAGAACTGGAAGCCATCTGTCCAAGAAGAGTCTCAAATTCCTGGCTTTCCCTTGCAGGAAAAACCACAAGGCCGTTAAAAGTAGGCATGGATATGATACTCAAAGGATCTACAACAGAACCTTCCTGTTTTATGTAAAGGTCATCAATTGACAGGAAATTCAGAGCTCCAAGACCTTCAAGGTGATCGATATCACTGCTTTCAGAGACGATGTGTTTTTTAAGCATTATTCCAAGGGAGCGTTCCTTGAAGTATTCCAGTTTCTCTTTTCCAAGCCACATATCAAGTAGCATTGCAGATGGTTTTGCAACTGGATACAACAATAGTGTATAAAATTTCACAAGGGGCGAAAGTTTAGCACCCAGACGCAGAGAGTTTCTTGTAAAATATGCTTGCGGAGCTATTTCACCAAACAGTGTAATAAAGACAGTGGAGAAAGCAAAAGCTGAAGCTCCTGTTAGTACTGAATTTGTGAGCAGTGCCAGAAGTACGTTTATTCCCACGTTACCCCACAAAAGCGTTGAAAGTAACAGGTGGGAATTGTGCCTCAGGGCAAGGACTTTTCTGGCGTTCTCATTTTTCGCCTCTGCTTCTATTTCAAGACGAAGACGACTGAGCCCAAACATTCCAATGGTCAGACCGGAAAAAACACCGGACTGAATCAGACATAAAAATATCAAAAACCATATAATTAGTTCATTCATGTTTTATTCCGCTAATGCAGTTTCAAAAGTATTGTTAAATAATGGTTTCAAGGTTAATAAAAAGCTTTTCTGATAATTTTAATTAAAAGGAAGTTTCAGTTAACTGATTTAACTCACAGTTTTTTCAATTCTTCCACCAGAGTTTCGTATCGCCTTTCAAGTTCAGGAATCATATCCTGCATGCCTGAACCATTACCGGATTTGGCTTCAGCTTCTATATCTGCAACAAAATTGCTGAGCGACATCCCGCCTACACTTGCACTGGCACCTTTAAATGTGTGAGCAAGATTTTCAATGTCATCATTCCCGGTAAGAATGGCAGTTTTCAGAGATTCTAATTGCCTGTTTGCATTATTCATAAAAATAGAGATTACTTTTCTTGCTAGTTGAATATCGTCCATTGTGTTTTCCAGAAGTAATTTATCATCAAAAATAAGTTCTGAATTTTCCGGCTTTACAGATAAAGAACCATCCTGTTGTAATTCCGGATGTTTTTTTATGAGCCAGTAATCAAGGGTATCAATAAGTGACTGGATCTTAATTGGTTTTGATATATAGTCATCCATACCTGCTTTCAGGCAACGCTGACGGTCATCCTTCATTGCATGAGCAGTCATGGCAATAATAGTGGTATGTTTTCCACTGGCTCCCTGCATCTTTCTTATGTTTCTTGTTGCTTCCGGGCCGTCCATTACAGGCATCTGGACATCCATGAATATAAGATCATATTTTTTCTTTTTGAGAGCTTCAATGGCTTCCATACCATTATCTGCAATTTCCACATCCAGTCCGAGTTTTTGTAACATACTTTGCGCAACATGCTGGTTTACCACATTGTCCTCTACAAGAAGTATGCTGGCGTTAATGTCAGGCAATTTTCCGGATGAAGATGAAGAATCCATATTAGATGAGATTGACTCCTGCAACTCATAACCATCACCATAGATTGCACACAATTTATTATAAAGTTCAGAAGCCTTCACAGGTTTTGTAATATATGCATCAAAAGTCTCTTTAAGTTCCGCCCATGATTCTTCAGGTTTTCCCAGGGAACTAAGTATTACCAGCGAAATGTCACGAAGTTTCTCTTCAGACTTGATTATTTTCCCAAGAGACAGACCATCCATTTCAGGCATATTCATGTCCAGCAATACCAGATGGAAAGGCATATCATTCTGACTGGATTTTAATAATACAAGAAGTGCTTCCGGCCCATCTGCTGCTTCCTCTGCAATCATTCCCCATGATCCCAGTAATTTTACAAGATACTCACGATTTGTAGCATTATCATCAACAACAAGAACACGGCTGTTTTTCATGCTGTTGCAGTTCTTTGGCCTGGTCTTTACTTTTGAATGTTTGGTGAATGAGATTTTAAACCAGAATTGCGAACCTTTCTCCGGTTCACTGTTCACTCCGATTGTCCCGTTCATCATTTCAACAAGCTCTTTTGAAATGGCAAGTCCAAGACCTGTGCCACCGTAATTTCTGGTAGTGGAAGCATCTACCTGACTGAATTTTGTAAAAAGAACATCTTTTTTATCTTCAGGAATACCAATTCCTGTATCTTTTACAGAGAAAAGTAATGTTGTTTGCGAATCATTCTCTGATACAAGAGAAACATTGATTACAACTTCCCCTTCATGCGTAAACTTAATGGCATTTCCACCAAGATTTATAAGAATCTGCTTTAATCTGACCGGATCTGCAATTATATTGCCAGGAACATCCGGATCAGCTGCACATATGAATTCAAGGTTTTTGTCATGAGCTTTAACAGCTAAAAGTGAAGCAACTTCCTCAAGAACATCATTCAGCTCAATCGGCAGCTCCTCAATTTCAAATTTTCTTGCTTCTATCTTTGAAATATCAAGAATATCGTTGATAAGCTCAAGCAGGGCATCACCGCTTTTCTGAACAGTATCAACATAATGTTTCTGCTCTTCATCCAGATCAGTACTGAGGAGGAGCGTCGTCATTCCGATTACACCATTCATTGGTGTGCGGATCTCATGAGACATATTGGCCAGGAACTCACTTTTTGCCCTTGTGGCTTCTTCCGCAATCATTAAAGCCTCATCAAGTTCCTTGTTCTTAAGTTTCAGCTTTTCGTTGTATTCCTTTAATTTCTTCTCTGCAATTTTGATATCCGTTATATCCAGGCGGGAAATTACGACTTTGCGTGGAAAAACTTCTATGCTGGCAAATGGACGGACTTTTGTTACAAACCACTGTTCATAATCTACAAAAGGACAGAGGAACTCGACTTCAAAATAATCCTCATATCCCTGCATCACACATTCAATACCGTTGGCGAAATCCAGGGTACCACCATAGAATACTTCATTGGATTCCCTGAGTGAATGAAGAATATTTTTTCCTTCGCTGAATTTATTACTCAGCTCTTCATTGATGCCGGCAAATTTCTTCCAGGATGAATTTGTTTTAATAATGATACCTTTTTCATCAAGGACACAGACATTTGCATCAAGTGAATCAAGGGTCGACTGATTCAGATAATTTATCTCTTTGATAGTCTGCTCAGCCTTCCAGTTATCAGTAATGTCATGTCCAACACCAACAATACCGATTATCTTTCCTGAATGATCAATAAGAGGAGCTTTAATCAGATCAAGCAGAATATCTGTACCATCAGGATATTTTTCCCACAGCTTATCGGATCTTACTTTTCCTTCCCTGATAGCCAATTCATCATTTTTAGTGAAAATATCAGCTTTTTCCTTGCTGAATATGTCATACGAAGTTAGCCCGATAATTTCTTCCCTGTCTTTGCCTGTAAACTTCGAAAATTCAGGATTGCATCCCAGATATTCTCCTTCGGTGTTTTTAAAGAAGATCATATCAGGAATGGAATCCAGAAGACCTTTAAGCAGAATACGTTCATTTTCCAGTTTTGCTTCAGTGAGTTTACGTTCGGTAATATCACGAACTGCAGCCACACGAATCTGCTTGCCATTATGCATTATACTGTGTGCTTCGATTTCAATTGGAAAAACAGTTCCGTCTTTTTTTATGGCACGGACTTCATAAGGCTTAGTATTATCATTAGCTATGTTCACAAAAACTATATTCAGGTCATCAGGATGAATCAAAAGTTTCAGGATATTCTGACCAATAACTTCATCTAATCCATATCCTGTTACACGTGAAACTGCACTATTGGCATCCAGTGTAATTCCATTATCATGAATTACTATGCCTTCAAAAGTTGTGTCTGCAAGCAAACGATATTTAATCTGGCTTCTTGTCAGCTCTTCGTGTACTTTAATATCCTCAGTTACATCATTGACGATTGCACATAAAAGGTTTTTTCCTCCGATATTAACTGGTATTGCATAGATTTCTACATCCCGAACATCACCATTTGCAAGTTTATCTTTAGAAACAAATCTGTTTTGTTCCTCGTTTACGGCCATTTCAATTGAAGAAATAATTTCCTGCTCGGGTAGCATGGCTATATCGAATATTTTTTTCGTAACCAATTCATCATGCTTCCATCCGTAAAAACTGCAAGCTGCATTGTTTGCGTCAACTATGTTTGCAGTTTCGGGATCAAACAGCACCATTACTGCATGGTTATTGTCAAATAATGACCTGTAACCTTCATCATTTTTCTGATGTGTATCAGGGAGAGTATTATTGTTATTCCGTATGACCATCTTTCCTGCCAGAATATCTAATTCTATCTGAATTTGATATTGAATAACTGTGATGATTATGGAGATAATTTAAGTATCCAAGGAATTGCTTCAGTATATACTATAAATATAATAGTATGAATAATAATATATAATTGTTAACTTCTAAAAATAAAAGGACAGTTAACAATCATAGATTTTCAGTTATTTTCATATATAATCGAAACTCTATTTAGAACATAAGATAATTAAGGGAGACGGGAATGATGCTGGAAAGCAAATGTATAATTATCGCAGGAGAAGAAGCAGGTCCAAAGTCCAATAAGATGGGCGGCATCTGGAATGTTATTGATGCCGAAGCAAAGAGTCTTGCAAGTCTGATATCAAAAGGAGTCATTGAAGAAAAACCGGCTCCTACAATAATTGTTGCCGGACCTTACTATGGTCATAGTGGCTCGGACTGGAACAAAGGGCTTAACCGTATCACAGATATGAGTTATATGGAAGAACTGGAACCTGAAGGTCCTATCTTTGAAGCTATCGAAAACCTGAAAACAAAAGGTATTGAAGTATTTCCGGGTGTTGAAGTTGTCCATGATGTGAGAATAATTCACCTGATGTTCAAGACAAATGATTTTTGCCGTTTCAGTGTGGAATACAAAGGAGAAGAAACATGCCTTGCAAATGCCATCAAAGGAGAAGCATTTGATCTGATTGGCCTGGATTCTATGGCTTATGAGAATATGGGCAACGGCATGGAATACAGTCATTATGTTAATTTATCCTATGCCATCTCTGAATTTGTAAAAGAACTTGTAACATCAAAGGACTCCAGTTCCGAAGAATATGGAGACAAGGCAATTTCCGAATTTGCTGCATCTCTTATGCCGGAAGTACACGTTTCACTTCATTGTCATGAGTTTGGTGTATTCTATGCACTTGCAAGGCTTAAAAAACTTGGAATCAGTGTCAAAAGCGTTGCAACATACCATGCAACACTTCCGGGAAGATCTTCAGGACACAAATCCATTCAGAAGATCAGGGAAAATGACAGCTCCTGGGACAGTGGCGTGCCGGTAAACTTTGCCAAACTGGAATCATTATCAGGATTTGCTGATGTTGTCACTGCTGTTGGAGATTCAACACGCAAGGAAATAAAACTCTTCTATGGAATTGATTCTATCGTTGTCCGCAATGGAATTGATAATGATGAGGAAGAAGATATTGAATGGGAGAAAAAAACAGATTGCCGGGACAGAATCCAAAACTTCCTTTCTGATAAGTTGTACGCTGTATACAATGGTAAGGTAATACCACCTGAAAAGATAATACCTATTTTTTCAATATCGCGTATTGAGATCGAGAACAAAGGTTATCCTGACCTGCTGGATTCACTTGTCCTGCTTGACAGGATGGTCAAGGTTGAGATTGATGCAGGGCATCTCGATGATAAATACCGTGTGGTATGCTTCATAATAGCAGCACACGGTCCGAAAACAAATCCACCGGAGAATTTCCCTATTAACCTTCCTGAAGAAGCGCTTGTGGGTGAAGAAATACGCCTCCAGCAGATGATCAAAGCCAGGGGTCTGGAATGTTCAAGACTGACAGATGGCAGCAGGCACGTCTCAGCTGTCCTGTATCCCCAGTGGATATCTGATCATGACGGCGGACTTAACATGAGATCTGATGAACTCATGGCAGGATGTATTGCCGGTGTTTTCCCGTCAAAATACGAACCTTTCCTTCTTACAGGACTTGAAGCAGGAAAAGAAGCAACCCCTAGTATCGTAAGTAAGATATGCGGATTCAGTGATGCTCTCAAGACCTTAAAAAGACTTGTCATGGGAATGGGAGGAGTAATCGTTGTTGACAACATCAATATCCCGTACCGGGAATCAATTGCAGATTACGCTCTTGCAATGGATTATTTCATTGACACATTTACAGATGATAAAGTAAAGTACAACCTTCTTTGCCAGGAAGCAAATCTCCTTGCAAAGGACATGAACTGGGAAGAACCAATAAAGACGTATTATGAGCTTTTAACCGGAACAAGAATGGAGTGAGACATGTCCGAAATACGTAAACACTATTTCCTTGATGAGTACTGCATAATAGCAACCGGAAGGGCCAAAAGGCCATCCGCACCGAAAGCCTGTGGCGAGGATATGAAAGCAGGCAGTTGTGTATTTTGCGGCGGCCATGAAGATAAGACACCTCCAGCACAGGCTGCTTACAAAGACGGAGAAATACTGAAGGACACCGATGAAGAACTGGTTACAAACTGGCAGGTCAGGTGTATACCAAACCTCTATCCGGCATTATCTCCTGATGCCCCGGAAGTTGAATCCTCAGGATTTGAAGTTAAAAAAGGATATGGATATCACGAAGTAATAATAGAAAGTCCATCCCATGAAAATAAAATAGACCTTTTTTCTGACGAAGAAATACTGCTTCTTATGAAAGCCTACAGGGACAGGGTTGTTCATTATCAGTCACAGGAAGGTGTTGAATATGTATCACTCTTTAAGAACTGGGGGAAAAAAGCAGGTGCTTCCTTGGAACACACTCATTCACAGCTAATTGCAGTTCCTCTTATGCCGCCATCCCTTGTTAAAGAGAAAAAGGCAATTTCTGAGATGAATAGTTGCCCTTATTGCCGTATTATTGAGAAAGAGCAGGGAAAAGAAAGACAGGTTTATGAGAATGATGATTTTATTCTAATTGCCCCATATTGTTCCAAAAACCAGTATGAAATGTGGATGCTTCCAAAGAAGCATGTGAATCATATCTCTGCTTTCACTGACGAGATGCTCATGTCCCTGGGAGACTGCATACGGACTGCTGTCAAATTGCTTGACAGGACAATACCGGAGCTGGCATACAATTACATGTTCTTCCAGATAGAGCATGATCTTAGCTATCATTTCAATGTCAGGATAGCACCAATCACTTCAATTGCAGCGGGTTTTGAAAAGAATACGGACATATACATTAATACTATCCCGCCGGAAATAGCTGTAGAGCATTTGCTGAATCCGGAATAAGGAGTCTGCATTAAGAAGGGATCTGATGGAAAATAAATTAAGAATAGCCATGTTCTCATGGGAAAGCCTGAATTCCATAACTGTCGGAGGGCTGGCTCCCCATGTTACCGAGCTTTCAGAAGCCCTGGCACTTCAAGGACATGACATTCACATTTTTACACGCAACAAGGACATGCTGCCTTACGAAGTGATAAAGGGAGTGCATTACCACAGGGTGTACCACGCCCTTGATGGTGGTATTGTCCAGCAGATGGACAGTATGTGTGATTCAATGTACAGTGCTTTTACCGAAGCTACCGGAAAATTTGGAAAATTTGATCTCACACATGTACATGACTGGCATCCCGTAAACCTTGTATGCAGACTGAAAGAGGAATCAGGAATTCCGTTTATTATGACATACCATAGTACCGAATGGGGCAGGAACGGTAACAAACATGGCAATTGGTGGGAAGCCATGGAAATCAGCCACCGGGAATGGAGAGGCGGCTATGAATCTGCAAAAGTGATAGCTACGTCTACAAAGCTAAAAGAAGAAATCCAGTACCTTTACCAGATTCCGGACTATAAAATTGCCATAATACCCAATGGGATACAGGGTGAGAAAATAAAGATGGATGTAGACCCTGGAAAACTAAAGGAAGAATATGGAATACATCCGTATGCACCTGTTGTCCTTTTTGTTGGAAGGATGAATTACCAGAAAGGTCCGGATCTTTTCGTTCAGACTATCCCTGCGGTGCTGGCAAACAGATGGGACGCGAAATTTGTTATAATTGGTGAAGGTGAAATGCGACCGGAATGCGAAAGACTTGCGCATGAATTGAACGTTATGGACAGTTGCCGGTTTCTTGGTTATGTTGATGAATCCGTGAAGAAAAAGTGGATGAACGCCTGTAACCTGGTATGCGTACCAAGCCGCAATGAGCCTTTTGGAATAATCCTTCTTGAGGCATGGGATGCGGGAAAAAATATAGTTGCAACTGATGCTATATCCCTTATTGATAATTTCAGGGACGGAGTCATAGTTTACCAGAATTCTGGATCAATTGCGTGGGGAATAAATCACGTATTCAACAATTATGCAGACGATGAACTTGGAAAAGAAGGGCAGAAACTCATCGGAACAAGGTACAACTGGGATAACATAGCAGAATCTACAGTAGATGTGTACAATGAACAATTGTAACACATACTTAAAGTAAAACGATAATGAATTTGTGTGGGGTGAAAACATGAAGAAATTGTTTTACAAGACTTCAAAAAAGGCGGGACTTGCACCGGGTTCTTTGATACATATCGGAGAGGAAAGAACCGAGAAGCCCAGAATAAGCATCATCGACTATGATAAAGAGAACTATCAGGAACGCGTAGTTGAAAATGTTGAAGAATGTTTCCCATTTAAAGATCATCCTACTGTTACGTGGATAAATATAGACGGAATCCACCAGGTTGACATAATTGAAAAACTGGGACAACATTTCGGACTCCACCCTCTTGTAATGGAAGATATTGTACACACAACTCAGCGTCCGAAAATGGAGGATTACGATTCCTACATTTATATTGTCCTGAAAATGCTCTGGATTGGAGATGGTGAAGAAACTGATGTTAAAGCAGAGCAGGTAAGTATAATTCTGGGAGAGAATTTCGTCCTGTCGTTCCAGGAACTTGAAGGAGATACTTTTAACTTTGTCAGGGAGAGAATACGAAATTCAAAAGGCAGAATAAGGCAGATGGGATCCGATTATCTTGCGTATGCACTGCTTGACTCCATTGTTGACAATTACTTTATTATCATTGAAAAATTCGGGGAGATTATTGAGGATCTGGAGGAAGAACTGGTTGATAATCCTGAACCGGAAACCCTTCAGAATATACACAACCTGAAAAAGGAAATGATATACCTGCGCAAATCAGTCTGGCCCCTCAGGGAAGTTATCAACGGACTGGACCGATCAGAATCAGATCTCATAAAAGATTCGACATTCGTATTCCTCAAGGATGTTTATGACCACACAATACAGGTTGCAGACGCCATTGAAACATACAGGGACATACTTTCAGGAATTCTGGATGTTTATTTATCCAGTGTCAGCAACAAAATGAACGAGGTAATGAAAACACTCACCATCATTGCAACCATATTTATCCCTCTTACATTCCTTGCCGGAATGTACGGAATGAATTTCAGCTACATGCCTGAACTGGGATGGAAATGGGGATATCCGGCTGTGTGGGTTATCAATATATTAATATTCATTTCCATGTATGCATATTTCCGCAGGAAGAACTGGCTTTGATTAAAAGAGTAATAAAACGAGTAAAGATCCAAGATGTTTGAGTTATATCACCCACCATTCACAAGAGAAGTCGAAGGTACTGAGATAATAGTTGAGAAGCAGGGAGATGAGCTTATCTACAAACGTATCCTTGATGGAAATGTTGAAAAGGAATTGCTCCTCCTCAATAATTACACAGATATCCTCATAAATCCTATTGAACCAGTAAACCTTCCTGAAAAGATAACATCATCTCTTCTTATTGATTTTAAAAAACCGGCAATTATTCGTGCGGGTGACAGAAAAAAGATCTATCTGAAATTTCCCGTTGAAATCGGGGTTTTTGTAGCTGATAAGCCCGGGAACTATGAAGTCATTGATATCTTAACATTCACAAAAATAAAATACACACTTTACGGAAGTCACACAAACGGAATAATATGCAGGCACTGGGAAAGTGATGTTTTTACAGAGGAACCTGAGACTGACATACTCTATGAAGGATTTATTGAACTTGATGTGCTCAATGATTCAAGTTACCATATCGAAATTTCAAAAGCAGTATTCAATGCCTATGGTATGAAACTCTATTACGGAGACAAAAGACTTGGCATGAAAGCCAGTATGAAAATAATAAACAAACTGCTTGCTGAAACGGATTTCAGCACACAGCCTACAACTTCAAGATTCAAGCGTTCCATGGAACTTTACACTGCACGCAAACTTGCAATGACAAGCACAAAGGGAATTATGGAGTTTGGTATTAATGAATAATAGCAGCGCTGTAGATACTGTATCTTCATATATGCCGGTACTTTCAGATCCAGTGCTGCAGGTAGTAACTGTAATAGTTATTCTATTCTTTACCATAGTCATAGCAAAGGGTATAACAATATACCTGCAGAGGTCACTTAAAGACAAGATGGACAAGGAACATCTCAATATTCTTATCAAATCCATCTATTACGGAGCCATAGTCCTTTCCATTGTAGGGGTAATTTTCCCACTACTGAATATTGATACATCAGGTCTTCTTGTTGCAGGAGGAGTAGTTGGTATCGTTATTGGTTTTGCCAGCCAGAGCATCGTTGGGAATTTTATTTCCGGTGTTTTCCTTATGATAGAAAGACCTATCAAAATAGGTGACCAGGTAAATATAGACAACAAGCTGGGTTATGTTGAAGACATAAAAATAATCTCTACTATAATACGTACCTATGACGGGCTTTATATTCGCCTTCCAAATGAAACGGTTTTCACCACCAGCATAACAAACTATGTTGCAAACCTTACAAGAAGATTCGAATACATAGTGGGAATCAGATATAGTGATGATGCCGATGAAGCCATAAAAATCATCAAGGATATTATTGAAATGGAACCATTCGCATTGGTAAATCCCGGGCCAAGTGTCTTTGTTGACACACTTGGAGACAATGCAGTCAACATAATTGTCAGGATATGGGCACCTGCAACTCACTGGTATGATATGAAAATGAAACTTCTCTGGGTTATCAAGAAGACACTTGAGGATAATGGCATAGAAATCGCATTCCCACAGAGAACTGTATGGTTTGCCAGTGAACTGGAGACCAGAAAGATGAATAGCAGCTGTGTTCAAAAAAACACATATAATGACTCAGGAATGGAGATTGATAAGCATGAAAGCAGTATGTATTTGTTTTGAGGTACATCTGCCATTACCTCTTCGCTGGTACTGGCCAAAAGAAGGCTATGGAGATGTACATATCGAAAAATACTTTGATATGGAAAAAGCGTTTCATAACTTCACAAAATTTGCTTCAAATATTGAAACACTGAATGAAGCACTGTCCAAATCCATAGATAACGGGGGCAAATACACCCTTGATGTTTCTGGTGTTTTTCTTGAGCAATGCAAGTTGAAGCCTGAGATAATAGATGGATTCAAAAAACTTGGGAGCAAAAATGTCTCATTTGCAGCTTCACCTTATTATCACTCCATATCATGCCTGTTCCCAACTCTTGACGAATTCAAAAAGCAGGTTGAAATGGATGTGAAAACTATCAGGGATGTTTTTGGGAACGAGCCCGAAACCTTTGTTAATACCGAACTTTTGTTTGATAAAAAGATAATGAAAACACTTAAAGAAATGGGATTTAAGTGTTTTATTTCCGAAGGTTCACACAACATAATGAATGGATATGACCCCATGCATGTCTACGATAATGAAGTTCCTACACTTTTAAGACACATAAACCTCAGTGAGGATCTTGAAATCAAATTCTCAGACAGGGCATGGCCGGGATACCCGTTGATAGCTGATAAATTTGCATCATGGATTGCAAGTATGAAAGGCGAAGTTATTACTCTTTACATTAAATACGATGCAATCAACACTCATCTCCAGAACAATGAAGGAATACTCGATTTCCTGCATGAGCTGCCTCTTTGCCTGAAAAAACATGGCGTGAAAATGTTATTGGCTGAGGAAGCTGTGGAGCTTTTCAAAAGACAGGAGCTTCCGTCACTTGAATCAAAAATGACGGCACGCTATGGAATGCATAACCTGCTTGGAAATCATGCACAGCATCTCTTCATGCATGAACTGGTAGATATAGGCGAGATGCTGGAAAAACTGGATGACGATTACAAACGAGAGAAGCTTACAAAAATTTTCAGATACCTGCAGCAAAGCGAAATATTCCAGGAAATGAATTCCGAGGAGAGAAGGCTTGGGTATGAACGTGCAGTGAATGATCTGTCCATACTTTCCGATATAGAGCGGGCAATAATTATAACAGAAGCAACTGAAGCCACGCAGAATAAATCAGCCTGGAAAAAGGAGGCAGCAAAATGAACTCCATATGCCCTTTCTTTGAAGTTCACCAGCCATACAGGCTGAGATGGTTCTGGCCTGATCACAAGCAGGGATTTGATAGATATTTTGACGAGACTGTCAATAAAGAGATTTTTCACAAGGTCGCAGGAAAATGCTATATTCCTGCAAACAGGACACTGCTGGAACTTGTTGACAACACTGACGGATATTTCAGGGCAAGCATGTCCGTCACCGGAACCCTTCTCGAACAATGCATAGAATGGGGAGAAGATGTACTTGATACATTCAGGGATCTTGCTGATACAGACTGCATTGAATTTCTTGATGAGACATGTTACCATTCCCTTGCATCACTTTTTGAATCAAAGGATGAATTCATGGATGAGGTTAAAGAGCACCGTGACCTCATATCAGATCTTCTTGGAGTGACACCACGGGTATTCAGGAATACCGAGATGCTTTATAACAACAGTGTTGCACACTTTGCTGAAAAACTCGGATACGATGCCATTCTGACAGAAGGTATTGAAACCATACTCCACGGAAGGTCACCAGACTATGTCTACAGGGCAAGGCATTCAGATATTGCAATTCTCATGCGTAACTATAAACTCAGTGACGATATTGGTTATCGTTTCTCATCACAGTGGTGGGAAGAATATCCGTTAACAGCAAGTAAATGGGCAGACTGGGCTTCCCGGAACCATGGAGAAACACTCAACATTTTCATGGATTACGAAACATTCGGTGAACACCAGTGGGAAGATACCGGAATATTTGAATTCCTCAGGGCACTTCCTGGTGAAGTCAGGGACAGAGGCATGCGATTCCTCACGCCTTCAGAAACCATTGACGCGTACAAACCTGTGGGAGAGATAGATGTAGGAGACTTTTCCACGGTATCATGGGCTGATATTGAAAGAGATACCAGTGCCTGGCTTGGTAATGATATGCAACGCCGCTGTTTTGAGGAAATGAAATTACTTGAACCTTATGTCAGGAAAACAAATGACCCGGAACTGCTCAGGATATGGAAACATATGCTTACATCCGACCATTATTACTACATGAGTACAAAATGGCTTGGTGACGGCGATGTGCATTCATATTTCAGTATTCACAACTCGCCATACGATGCGGCGGTGAACTTTATGGCAGCACTTAATGATTTCAAATCCCTGGTATTCAAAACCCTTAACTCACCAGCATAATAATATATTGTGTAATGTCATATAATTCTCTGGAGTTTATGTATGGTAAGAGATCTTTACATGTTCTCGAGAGTGAATGAGAAAGCGGACGTAGTCTGGTTCAAAATTGCCTATGAGAACACATTGCATTCTGAAGCGGATATAACTTCTTTTTTTGCTGAGAAAGAACTTGATATTAGATTTGCCTACCTTGATAGTTCGGAAGATCCGACAAAGGGCAAGTATGTTATGTTCACTGAAGCTGAAAAAGGAAGAGATATAGACAGTATTGCACAAGAACTTGAAAATATGGATGTAGTGCTCTCGGTCAAATGGGGCTATTCAAAAAATAGAGCCATCCAGTCAGTGGATTTTCCCCTGCAATTGCTGAGTAAAAGAGCAGTCATTATCAGGGCAAAGACTTTTGTTGACATTATCAACATCATGAATGAACAGGTACCCCAATCTGAGGGACTGCTTACCATGATAGGAATTCGAAACGGTTCCGGAGCTGCCAGATACATGCAGGAGATGACAGAGATGAATGATGACAACTTCCTTGATCTTCTGGGAGAATTATTCATGGCTGCAGGCTGGGGAAAAATTGACCATGAAATCAATATTTCCGAACTTACCGGAACTGTGAGGATGACAGATTCTTTCCTTGCAGATGAATTTGGGGACAGTGATGTCCCTTCATGCATATACATCAGTGCATTCCTTGCAGGATACATATCAGAATGCCTGAAAAAAACAGTACAGGTAAGAGAATCCAGATGTAAAAGCATGGGTGATGAAATCTGCGAGCATGTAATATCTCCTGCTCCGGCGGGGGTTAAAATAGAGCACGTACTCAGGGGAGAGTCACATTGATCCGGCAACCTAACGCAATCCTCGGAAATGAAAAACTGCTGGTCACCGTAGGTAAAAAAGGAGAGATATTTGGTTTTTATTATCCGGGAAAAGATTTTGCCCAGCATGTGGAAGAGTCCCAGGCGTGTATACATGATGGAAATCAATTAATATGGTCCAATTCCCGGGAATGGGTCTCTGAGCAGAAATACATAGAGAACACCAATATTGTGACCACTGAAATGAAAAATTCAAACGGGCTGCAAATGGATATTACTGATTTTGTACATCCCCGGTTATCGGTTCTTGTCAGGAAATATAAAATTACTTCCCAGAGAGGCTTACATGGGAAATTCTTCTACTATTCTAATCTCCAGGTAGGGGAAATGAAAAAGAAGAACTCTGCATTCTGTGATTATGATTCCGGAATTCTGGCCCAATACTGGAAAAGTCATTATGTTGGAATTAGTTCAGAACCTTTGTTTAAGGAATGGCAGATTGGAAAAGCCATGGACACAATATGGTGGACAAATGCAAAGTATGACATGGAAGATGGAGAACTCCAGAGGAACAACGAAGACATAGGCAACCTTAATTGTGCTGTGGGATGGGATCTGAATATTGAACCAGGAAGAACTGCTGAGTTTACAGTTTTCATTGGCGGAGCCTCAAGAAGACCAACTTTATACAGGAAGATGAGAGAGGTACAAAAAGAGAATTTTGCAGACATCTATAACGAAACCCAGGAGAAGTGGATTAAATGGCTTTCAAAAAAAGTAATCCCTGAACTTCCTGACTATCTTGGTTTTGAAAAATTCAAACTCGAACTTCAAATGGCATTTAACCGTTCACTACTCACATTAAGCATTCTCAATGATCCCGCAAGAGGTTCTTTTGTAGCATCCCCTGAATTTGATCATGAATTTGAAATGAGCGGGGGTTATGGTTACTGCTGGAACAGGGACAGTGCGGAGATTGTCACTTCCCTGCTGGAATCAGGATATCCTGAATACTGTTCCCTCTTTTTTAAGTGGTGCAAAGCAACACAGATGCATGATGGTTCATGGTTCCAGCGTTACTGGCTGGACGGGAATAAAGCACCTTCGTGGGGAAATTTCAGTTTTTCAACTCAAATAGACGAGACAGGCAGCACCATATTTGCAATGGACAGATACTACCGCACACTCCATCATCCCATAAAAGAAGAGTTTCTGGACAGTGTATGGGCTACCGTGTTAAATGCTGCTGAATACCTTATGAGAAGAACTGCTGACGGAGTTCATGACCCATGCATTTGCCTCTGGGAATCACATTCAGGTATTTTTACCTATACTAATGCTGCAATTTATGCAGGACTTCTTAGCGCTGCCAACATGGCAATGGATTATAATGAAAACGGTCTTGCGGAAAGGTGGACAGAAAGAGCTGAATTCATCAAGAAAACTACAATTGAAAGATTCTGGCTTGATGAAGGCTACTTTGCCAGAGGAATTACCAACGGACAGCTTGACACTGCAATCGATGCAAGTATAATAGGTACTTTTGTTCCTTTCGGAATGCTCTCACCTGAAATTCGGCAGGAGAAGAAAATGATAGAATCCATCATGGAGAACATAGAGAAGTACCTCCGAGTTCCCGTTAGCGATCATTTTGGCATCAAGAGATATGTTAATGACAATTACATTGAAGGAAATCCCTGGATAGTTACAACTCTCTGGCTTTCAAAAGCAATGCTTGAAATGGCATATATTATTGATCCCGACTCAGGAGAAGTCGAGAACAAAGAACACCGGAAATACACTCATGGTGCGCTCAAGTATATCCAATGGTCCCTTAAAGGAACAACAAGTGCCGGAATGCTGCCGGAACAGGTCAACAAGTACTCTGGTCGTCCGGCGTGGGCAATCCCACTTTGCTGGAGCTGCGCACTTATGCTTGATAATATTCTCCTGCTTGATAAGATAGAAAAGAAACTCAATAGCTCTAAAGAGATAGATAATACCGGACTTACACATGATGTTTTCAGATTATCATGAAGGAACAGCAAAGGAATGGCTAATTACCAACGGCCTTGGTGGATATGCATCTTCCACTGTGATAGGGACAAATACACGAAAGTACCACGGACTACTGGTCGCTTCCATGAATCCACCGGTAGAGAGAGTTGTTCTGCTATCATCCCTTGATGAAGAATTATATACTGAAGATGGTGTTCACAAACTAGCTGTTCACAGGTATCCTGGCACGATTTATCCGAATGGGAATGAGTACCTGAAAAGCTTTAGTGTGAAAACTATGCCGGATTTTCTTTACAATGCCGGCGGACTGACAATCAGAAAACGTATTCTGATGCTAAATGGTGAGAATACTACAATTGTGAAATATGAGATTGAAAATCCTGAAAAAAAGCAGGCTTTTTTTAAAATACTTCCTCTGGTTAACAGCAGGTCAATCCATCACCTCACCAAGGCTTCTGATATCTTCTTTACTCAGGAATCTGAAAAAAACAATACATTAATTAAGACTTCGAATCTGCAATTTGGCCTTGTATCAGATTTGCAATACCTGGCAGATGAACACTGGTATTATGATTTTGAATATGGAGTTGAGATTTCAAGGGGATATCCTTACCACGAAGATAATTTTAATCCCGGTTATTTTGAACTCGAAATTAATGAGAAACATTGCTCATGTTTTGTGATTGCAAGTACAGAATCCGCAGAAAGCCTGAAAAAAACAGACCTGCAGACAATTGAGGAATTGATAAGCAAGGAAGAAAAAAGGATTCGGGACATTGCAAATAAAGGTGAGAACGACAGCTTTTTGCAAAAACTGCTGATTGCAGGCGACTCTTTTATTGTTAACAGGAAAAGCACAGGTGCAAGATCCATTATTGCAGGTTATCACTGGTTCGGCGACTGGGGAAGAGATACCATGATATCATTGCCCGGCCTGACACTTGTGACCGGACGCTTTGATGATGCAAAGTCTATACTCTCTACTTTTTCGTCCAATTGCAGACGCGGGCTTATACCTAATCTTTTCCCTGAAAATCCTGCCGATTCACCTGTTTACAACACCGTAGATGCTTCTTTGTGGTTTGTTCATGCTGCTGGAAAATATCTGGATTATACCGGGGATCTTGAATTTATCGGGAAAATCTGGCCGACTATAATGGAGATTATTGATAATTACCGCAACGGTACAGACTATGAAATCAGGATGGATGATGACGGACTGATAGAACATTCAGGCCAGCTCACATGGATGGATGCAAAAATCGGCAACTGGGAAGTTACTCCAAGAAAAGGGAAGGCCTGCGAGATTAATGCACTCTGGTATAACGCACTTGTCTATGCTGCAGAAATGGGAGAGAAACTTGGCAGGGATGTATCAGGTCTTAGAACAACTGCTGGAATCACGGCTGAAAGTTTCAGGGAGAAATTCCATTATATTGAAAAGAACTGTCTTTACGACTGCATTTCAGGTCATGGTGAGAACTGGAAAGATGCTTCCATAAGACCAAATCAGGTTTTTGCTGTTTCCCTTACACATACAATGCTTCCGTATGAACTTGAAAAAGGAATTGTGGATATAGTTACTGAAGAACTGCTTACTCCTTTTGGACTGAGGACACTGTCACCTGCTGACAGCAGGTATACTGGTTTTTACCGGGGAACTACTGAAGAGAGGGATGCAGCTTACCATAATGGAACTGTCTGGCCGTGGTTACTTGGACCTTATATTACAGCATATGCAAGAGTCTACAAAGACAGGACTGAGACTAAGGATAAACTTCGGGATTTGCTCAGAGATATTGAGGAACACCAGGATGAGGCCTGTATTGGTGGAATATCTGAGGTGTTTGATGGTAACTGGCCTCATAAACCCAATGGATGTGTTTCACAGGCCTGGAGTGTGGCTGAAATCATACGTTGTTATGTCGAGTCTATATAGAACTAAATATATTGTGTATTGACTTCCATACGCAATGTTTAAGAGAGTTTAAATTCATTTTAATACGTAATTTTGGGTTTTATTACAAAAAGTGTGTGGGAATTATGGAAACAATGAGAATTGCTATGTTCTCATGGGAGAGTCTCCATTCGGCAAAAGTCGGAGGCCTGGCACCCCATGTGACAGAGTTATCAGAGCAGCTTGCTAAATTAGGACATGAAGTGCACATCTTTACACGCAGTGCCTGGTACCGGGACTACGATGAAATAAATGGTGTTCATTACCAGAGATGCCGTTTTGACGAATCAGGAGATATACTGACTCAGATGAACAATATGTGTGATGCCATGTTTGAGCGTTTTGTCCGGGTTTCAAAGGAGTTCGGAGATTTTGATGTAATCCACGGCCATGACTGGCATCCTGTAAATGTGTTAAACCGCATTAAGTATGAGCTTGGAAAACCGTATGTAATGACATATCATAGCACTGAATGGGGAAGAAATGGAAATTCCCATGTAAACTCTCCGACAGCCAATGATGTTTCCCACAGGGAATGGCAGGGGGGGTTTGATAGCTCACAGGTAATCATTACTTCTGATAATTTCAAAAGGGAAGTTCAGGATCTTTATAGCATACCTGACTACAAGATTTCAATTATTCCAAATGGCATTTCCCCCGGGAAAATGGAAAAAGAGGTTGATGCCGGCTCTGTAAAAAAGGATTATGGCATACATCCTTACGCACCTGTGATACTTTTCACCGGCAGGATGCACTACCAGAAAGGACCGGATATGCTGGTCAGAGCCATTCCAAAAGTGCTTGACGGAAACAACTGGGGAGCTCACTTCGTATTCATTGGAGAAGGGGAAATGAGACCATATTGCCAGGATCTTGCAAACGATCTGAACATAGGTAATTCATGCCATTTCCTGGGCTATTCACCGGATGATGTTCTCAAAGACTGGACTAATGCATGTGACATGACATGTGTCCCAAGCAGAAACGAACCCTTCGGAATTGTGGTCCTTGAATCCTGGGATGCAACAAAAGCAGTTGTTGCAACCGATGCAGTAAAAATAGTTGATAATTTCCAGAATGGAGTCCTGAGTTACAGGAACCCCGACTCAATTGCATGGGGAATTAATTACGCCCTTGATGGCCTGGATTCACGAACACCCAGCATGGGTTCAAACGGAAAGAAACTTGTGAAAACTAAATTCAGCTGGGATACTATTGCAAGAAACACGGTTGACGTTTATAGCAAAATATAATGAAGTGATATCATGGACGAAATGTGTTTAAGTATAGGTGAGGCAGCAGGTTGTGTTTACAAGCTGCTGGAGAACGGAGAATCCAATATGGCAAACCTGAAAAGCCACCTCAAGGAAAATGGATATGACCAGCAAATGACATTTATGGCTATTGGCTGGCTTTCAAGAGAAGACAAGATTTGCATGGCCAAGAATGGAAATTCATGGTCTTTAAAATTAAAATAGTCTCAATAAACAGACTCTTTTATCACCTGAGGTACAGGAATCCTCAGGCTATCTTTTTTCGTAGACATATTACATAGTCCCATATATTTATATATATTTTTGTATTTAATGCCGCAGTAATAAATTGATAAATGTTACGGAGTAATTTGATATAGGTAAAACTCAATAAATTATATACCTTATTAAAAAACAGAATTAGGGGGAATTATATGATGAAAATGGAAAATAAATCAGTAAAGAGCTTAGCTTTTAAGCCTATGTTATTGCTGGTTGCAGTGGTTTTATTAACAAGCACTGCAGTGGCAGCAAATAACAGCACAGGAAACAGAATATGGGATGCAGATGAAAATCTCTCCCTTGAATATACATGGACAGCACTAACTTATTCAGGATTCTACTATGACCTTGACTCAGGTGTCGGGTCAGAAACACTCACCATCACACTTGACAGCGATAGTGACAGAAGCATTGGAGATGGTGACCTTGAATATGCAACAACCCCTATTGACACTGAATTTGAACAGGATGACTGGGGTTCATACCAGGTTATCGGATTTATGGCAGAGAGATACTTTGCAGGCTACACCGATGACACTGAATTTGCAGATGACAGTGTCAGCCTTATATCAGACGGAATTCTAGCAAAGGTACTGCTTGACGATGATGATGAAGTTTCACTTTATTCAGGATCCTCACTCATACTTGAAGAAGGATATGAGCTTGAAGTTGTTGAAGTCGATCTTAATGGTGACAGTGTCATGGTAACACTCTCACAGGACGGAGACGAAATTGATACAAGTATTGTATCTGCAGATGACGATTATGTATATGAGAAGGAAATTGGCACTGATGATGAAGTTCCAATAATTGCAGTACACTTTAACAACATTTTCCAGGGTACCGAAACAAACGCAGTGTTTGTTGAGGGAGTTTTCCAGATATCTGAAGACTATGTGGAAATCGAATCAGGAGATTCTTTTGGAAAGATGGAAGTCCAGACCTTAAGTTCTGACGAGATAACGATGGAGAACTCTGATGGTATTTCACTAGGAAGAGGGGACACAGTCACCATAATGGGTAAACTGAAATTCATTGTTGCAGACGACAATACCCTGAGATTTGGACCTGTACTTGATATGTCCGACCCGGGAACCTATGAACTCAGGGGTACAGTGGCAGAGGATGAAGAACTTACATGGACTCCACTGAACTTTGAAGGTTTCTACTACAACATTGATGAAGGCGTTGGAACCGAATCCCTTGAGATCAAAGACCTTGGTGGAAGGACAATAGATGATGGTGACCTTGTTTACAGGAGTGTACCACTTGACGTAAGTTTTGAGCATGATGACTGGGGAGACTTCCAGGTCGTCGGTTTCATGGCAGAGAAATATTTTGCCGGATATCCTGACAATGAGTTTACCGATGATGTAAGCCTGCTTTCCGATGGTAAGCTCTCAAAAGTACTCATTGACGATGACAGTCAGACCTCACTTTATTCCGGCTCTTCATTGATACTGGAAGAAGGATATGAGCTTGCTGTTGTGGAAGTTGATACCAATGGTGATAGTGTAATGATAAATCTCCTGCAGGACGGAGATGAAGTTGACACCGGAATTGTATCTTCTGATGATGATTACGTCTATGAGAAAGACATTGGTTCTGTAGATGATGTACCAATCATTGTTATTCACTTTGATGAGATATTCCAGGGTACCGAAACAAATGCGGTATTTATTGAAGGTATCTTCCAGATATCAGAAGACCTTGTAGAAGTAGAAGATAACGAGAAATTCGGTGAGATGGAAGTTACAAGTTTCTCATCAGATGAGATTGTCCTGAAGAACGAAGATTCGATTACACTCTCAAGAGGAAACATCATCGATATCATGGGAGATATCGCATTCAACGTAGCAGATTCAGGTGATGTACGCTACTATCCTTTCGTGGAAGTTTCCACAGAACCAACAGAATCTCTTTCCATTGAAATCGAATCTGTGATGGAAGAAGATGAAGAAATAGAGATAGAAGTTACATCCAGAGGTGCTGCAGTAAGTGGTGCTACCGTAATGTTTGGTGACGATGAAGCTGGAACTACAGGAACTGACGGAACAATTTCTTACACTCCTGGAACTGCAGGTACCTTTACAGTTACTGCTGAAAAGGACGGATATGTTTCCGCCAGTGAAAAGGTTGAGGTAATCTCTTCGGATGATGCTACAAGGAAGCTAATTATTGAGGTTTCACCTGAGAGTGTCGTAGAAGAAGACAGCATCACAATAACAGTTATGACTGCAATTGGCGGTGACGCCATTGAGGATGTACAGGTCTACTATGATAACAATCTCATTGGAAGCACTGGTGCAGACGGTACTCTTAGCTACACAGTGAAGGAGGCAGGAATGCACAAACTTGAAACTTCAGCCTCCAGTTATCTTGATGCAGAACTGAATCTTGAGGTTCTTGCCCTGGAAGCAAAGTTCACATACTCAAATCTTCAGGTAAGCCCGATACTTGTGAAGACAGGTGAAGATGTCACTGTAACTGTGGATGTAACAAACACAGGAACAGCAACAGGTGACAAGAATGTTGAGCTTATGATCAATGGAACAACTGTAGATTCACAGAGTGTCTCACTTGATGCAGGAGAATCAACTTCTTTGACATTTACAGTCTCTGAAGAGGAAGCTGGAACCTATGAAGTTCAGGTTGGCAGTTCTACAGCAAGTTTTGATGTTGAAAAGAGTTCCATTCCAGGACCTGGGATTCTTGTATCTGTAATGGCATTCATTGCTGTTGCAATGCTAATACGCAGGAAAGAAAACAAATAAGCAAAGAACTTAAACTTGAAGTCAGGTTAAATTTGTACCTGCTTTTTGCAGGTACTCCCTTTTTTATATTTTTATAATTTTTACTCACTGGATTTCATATTTTTTAAGGATCCTGTTATTCGAAAACTGTATAATCAAATTGCATACCCTTTTTAGTAAATATTAATCATTTTTTATACAGACAGAGAAACTTAAGTAATTGGGTATTTATATAGTCTGATAACGCTAGGCTCTAAAACAGGATTTAAAGAAGGCATCAAAATGGACATCACTTCCTACATCTTCGATATACTCTACATATTCTCTTCAACACTTTTGTACCCGGTGATAATAACACTGATACTGCTTGCTGTTTATTCACTGATACTCATTGGAGAGTTTGTTTCAGAATTGCTGAAACGAAAACGCGATACAGAAAAACTTGAACTCTGCTGCAGCAGTACTCGTAAACATATGCTTAGTAAAGATTACGAAAAAGCTGCAAGTTCTCTCAGACTCATCAAACAAAATTTCCTTGTGAAAAGCTTTGCATTAAGTGCTGCTTATCATATAGAAAAAGGAAATCTCCTGTCACTTGAGTGGATAGTCCAGGAATACGAAATAAAGATGGCAAAAAGACTGGAACAGACCAGAATTGTTGCAACGATATCACCAATGGTAGGACTCATGGGAACCCTGATTCCGCTTGGACCGGCACTTATAGGCCTTTCACAGGGAAACATCGAGGAACTGGCCAACAACCTGATGATAGCATTCGCAACAACTGTTATCGGACTTTTTGCAGGCAGTATCGGATATGTGCTCACACAGATCAGGAAAAGATGGTATTGGCAGGATATGGCAGATATTGATTACATTCTTGACACCCTGGAGGCTAAAGAGTGAGACGCAGCAGAAATGATCGCAGAAAGCAGATCTATGAGGATGAGGAACAAAATCCTCTCACAGGTGTTGCAAATCTTTTTGACATTGCAATGGTATTTTCTGTTGCACTTCTGGTGGCGCTTGTGATGTCCTATCAGCTTCCGGAACTTTTGAGTCCTACAGAAAACATAACCATTGTTAAAAATCCAGGGGAAAAGAACATGGAAATGATAATTAAAGAAGCAGGTGAACCAGTCCAGGTGCTTGATATGAGCGAGAACAAAGGAACTGGAACCGGAGAATACCTTGGTTCTGCTTACAGGTTGCCGGATGGTACCATTGTATATGTTCCAAATGATGGAAATTCAACTGGTGTCTGAAACATGAGGGAACATTGCTTTCTTTAATTACCGAATGATTTTGAAAACTAAAATCAATATATTTGATACAAAATCACAAAAATGCAGCTTTATGAAATTGTATAAAAATTAAAGTACAAATTCAATCATCTTTTTTTATTCCTGATACTTTTCAATCATTTTTTCAAGACTATTTCTTTTTTGTGCAATATTTACATATTTGCATATAAACACCATTACATATTTACCAGATAAAAATACAAATAAAGAAGAGTTAAATAAACCAGTGTGAGGAGTAATTGTGGATATGAATTCAACAAAAATGAACTCAATGGATATGAAATCCATGGACATGGAAGATATGGAAAATATGGATATGATGGACATGGAAAACATGAATTTGTGCCAGAGCTGCGGAATGCCAATGAAAGAACATATGGACTTTGGAACCAATGAAGATGGTTCTATGAATAATACCTATTGTACCCATTGTTATCAGAAAGGAGATTTCACTGAGCCTGATATGTGCATGGATGACATGATCAACAAATGCACACACATGATGACTGAAATGGAAAAGATGTCTGAAAAAGATGCAAAAGAAATGAATATGAGATTAATTCCCACGCTTAAGAGGTGGATGATGGGAAAAATGTAAATGTGACTTTTTGAAAGTCAGCTTGTTCTTATACTTCTTTTTTATCACAAAACTCGTCCTAATTTGATTCAGATGTACCATTTGACTTAAGGAACCATTTTTCAGCTATATACAGAAAAATCATTATTGTGAATGCGAGTGCAATTAGCATACTATCAGATGATGCCTTGAACAGAACCAGTGAACATAGTACAATGGAATCAAGGAATATTGCTATACTTATTATCAGGGAATTTGCTTTAACATCCTTACGCAAATTACGCAAAATACCCCATTGCAGAATTATGTCCATTACAAGATAGAAAATAGCTCCCAGAGAGGCTATACGACTAAGATCAAGGAATATTGTCAGAATAATAGCAATCACTATTGTATAGACCAGAGTATGTTGCTGGACGGTCCCCGGCATACCAAAATGACTGTGTGGAACAAGTTCCATTTCTGTTAGCATTGCAAGCATCCTTGAGACTGCAAAAACACTGGCAATAATACCGGAAACAGTAGCAATTATGGCTAATAACACGGTAAACCACAGGCCAAAGCTGCCAAAGACAGGTCTTGCTGCTTCTGCAAGTGCAAAATCTCTTGCCTGTGATATTTCAGCAATACTAAGGCTTCCTGAAACCGCAAGTGAAACTAAAAGATAAAGTATTGTGCATATTAAAAGAGATATAATTATTGCCCTTCCCACATTTTTATGCGGTTCCTCTACTTCAGAACCACTGTTGGTAATGGTCGTAAACCCTTTATAAGCAAGAACGGAAAGTGCAATTGCTGCCAGAAATCCCATTGGAGAAAAGGCCGACACATCTGCTGACGTTTGTGAAAAGGAAAAATCTGCAATCCACAGACCGACTATTCCAAAAACAGCAATTCCCCCTATTTTGATTAAAGCCATGCTAAATGATATTTTTTCAATGACATCATTGCCTGAAATGTTAACAATAAATGCAAAAACCAATAGAATGACACCTAAAACAGGAATTAAAAAACTTCCTTGCTGAATATCAAACAACTGTAACGTATATGTACCAAAAGTACGTGCAACAAGACTTTCGTTGATAACCATGGAAAATGCCATGAGTAGCGCACTAAAGCCTGTAATCACGGTTTTACCATAGGCTTTTTTCAAATACATTGCAATCCCTCCGGCAGAAGGATAGGCATTTGATGTTTTAATGTAAGCATACGAGCTAAATGCTGCAACAACCGCGCCAATTACAAATGCTGCGGGAAAACATTGCCCTGCAAGTTCAGCAACCTGTCCCAGAAGTGCAAATATACCTGCGCCTATCATAACGCCTGTTCCAAGTGAAACTGCGCCTGTCAGCGTTAAACTCCCAGATTTATATTGACCCAATATATTCCCCGCTTACTAAAAGCTGATTGAAACTACTTGTATGTTTTCATAAATAAAACTGGTAAAGCTTGCTGATTTATAATTTAAACTGTATTTGTCCTACGATTTCTGCCTTATTTTAGAACAAGCATGGAATAAGCATCAAGCTCTACTTTTACAAACATTGTTTCACCTGACTGTTCAATTATGAATTGCTGTCCGGGACAAAGCAAATTAGTCATTTTCTGGCCTTTTCTGTGAAGATTGCTATCTATGATTATGCAATTTTCCCCTGATTCTGAATCAAGGTTCATGACAGTGAGAATCTCAATTGTATCAAGTATCCGTGAATAAGCCAGTATGCTTTTTCCTGAGGATGGATAATAAAAATCTGTGCCGTTTTCTGAAACTTGTCTGAAATACTGCCTACCATATCTGAGTGCAGGTTCTGACATTCTTATCCCTGCAACTTCTGATATCGCGCAATAGATCGGATTTTCAGGATTAAAGAAATGATATCCTTGTGTTCCAAATGCTCCCCAACTACCACCGAACATACACTCACGGATATATGCATCATCATCCCCACCACCATTGAATCCCTGTTCTGTCCCATAATATATGCATGGAATGCCCTGACTTGTCAGTAGGTAAGATATTGCAAGAACAACTTGCTGATGAATGCTGTTTCCATGCATGAAACGCCTGTATGGTCTTATCATCTGATCATGATTATCAACAAATGTCACAAAATAACGACCTGCTTCACCGTGGTCTGTATAATTGTTCCTGAAAGCTTCATACCTGCTCCTGAGCACTTCAGGATTACTGAAGCCCTTAATAACTTCCTCAAGCACAAAATAAAGGGGAAAGTCAAGAGCTGCATCCAGAGACGGGAAACGCTCGTTGGTTCCCGGAATACGACTGTTGCGGCCTATATATTTCTGTATTGTTGCGTCATCGCCTACTATTTCCCCGAAAATGAAGAAATTATGCTTGCCGATAGACTTGGCATATTCCTTTATTGCATTACAGAAGATGGCTGTGGAACTGGATTCCAGGTGTTTCACCGTATCCATTCTGAAACCATCTATGTCGGTTTCTTTTATCCAGTACTTGTAGACCTTAATTAGAGTATCAAGGACATCCGACCTGCGCACATCCAGTTCCTTCAACGTGAAGAAATCTCCATTAACTGCCTGTTCGTTGTCGTTCCAGTCAGTAATCTGGCCTCTTCTCTTATAGTATTCAGAATTCTGAAATTCCAGCGGCCAGACAGCATCATTCTCACCGATACTATCTTTTGAACCTGATTCTTTAGAAAAAGCACGCCATTTTCCAAAATCAAAAGGACCTGGGGCATCTTTCCAGTAATAATAAGGATTATCTCCGGGATATTCCCAGTTGTCTCCCGTATGATTGATTATAATGTCCTGAATTACATACATGCCCCGACTATGGGCTTCTTTTACGAGTTCCTGAAAGTCTTCAAGAGTTCCGAATCTTTCGTCCACTTTCAGGAAATCCTGTATTCCATATCCATGGTAGCTTTCATCCATTTCCTGGCGGTTTCTGAATACAGGACTGAGCCAGACTGCATTTGCACCAAGAACTCTGATATAATCAAGTCTTCTGGTTATACCTTTAATGTTACCGCCCTGGAACTTTTTACCTTCTGAAATATCAGGTTCTCCTGACTCAGATAAGTGGTTGCAAAGCTCTATAGCCTCTTCATTATTGTCAAACCTGTCCACAAGTAAAAAATAAATAAACACATCTCTCCAGTCGGAAGGAGAAGGAAAAACATCATTTTGGATATCAAAATTTATGTCTTTAACAGATTGGATATTTTCTCCCATATGAATCCCTTTTAATTATTGTAACACAAAGATAATAATTATTTGTACCCTATGCAAAAGTTAAAATCATATAAAATCAGCCACGCATTTCAGAACAGATAAGCAAGAAGTCATCTCTGGAAACAGAGCGAAAACCATTTCTGAGAAAAAGACCCCAGCGGGATTTATTTTTGATAAAATCCAATTGAGGCAACAATGGTTTGATATCAGTTTCATGGACATCATGCAGGTATTGAACCTCACGCCTATATGGTTTGAAAGTATCAGAAAGCTTCACCTGAAATACATTCTCCCCGGTAACCTTTGCAATTGCCACAAATTTCTGATATGGTTTGGTATCGCCATATATCCTTTTTGGAGAATAGTATGCTATCCAGTCACCTACATTCATCTTTTCCAGAGGGGAACTCCTGCCGTGAGAAGCCTGAGTGAAGCCTTCCTGAATTCCTGCAAAGACATGATTCCGGGATGCAACTATGAGCCAGTAGCCGGTGTTATCTTGCATACCTGTATTCCAAATACAATATAACGAAGATCACTTTCGTGCTGTGCTGAAACCTATCAACGAATAAGGAAGACAATGCCTGGTTATTGAGGAAAAAAGACCTACCAGCGCAACTATGGCTAATATCCATTGCAAAATACCCGGTTCGACAAAGTCCATTGCAAGGATTATTATTGCTATGGTACCAAAAAGTGCCCTGATAAGGAGGTCAAAGCCACCTACATTTTCCTGAAATAATAGTTCATTCATATCCATATTTACACTCCCATTTAAACAGAAAAGAAACGTTGGTTCTGTCCTGTTTATCTTAAGTTTGTCAAAGATAAGATAAAACTTTGACCCCGAAAAGAAAATAGCGAGAACATTTTCATTTTCTGCCAAAATAAAAAATCCCGATTGAACTCCAGAAAATCATAACAATAATCGCCAGTGCAAGCATTGGAAGAGGACCGAAGTAGAATATTAGGGGAACAGAAGCAGCAGTGAAGATGCCGCCGCCTACAATTGGCTCGAATAAAAGTTGTTTGTATCCGAAACCTTCCATTGCAGGAGATGTGTTTGCAGGATCTGCAATTCTCATGAGCAAAAGACCACTTGCAGTCATTCCCATTGATTGTCCGAAGTTACCAATACCTCTTTCAAACCAGTAGGAAGGAATCATTTTAGGACCGAGAAACAGGAAAGCTACCAGATTCCATACAATTCCCACGGTAGCAAGGATAAGAAATGGTACCAGATTGCTTCCTATAACTGCAAGGGAAAGTGTGGCTATTGCACTGGTTATCAGAATGTCAAGTGACAGCCCCTGTATTCGCATCATGAGATTCCTGTCAAGTGTATGATACCTATCAAAACGTTCAAGAAGGAACTGTAGAATAATGCCACCGATCATAGCCATTGGAAAAAGCGGGATATGGGAAAACAGGTAAATGCCCGTTGACTGACCCCAGAGTAGATCTTCTGCAATTATCAACAGATGCAGAATAATATAGCCAATTCCTACAGCAATCCCTACATATCCAAAGTGAAGAGACAGCGGTTCTATGGATTCAGGTCTTGTTGTTATTTTTCCGGCTGATTCCCTTGAGTCAAAATCGATTATTCCTGTCTGGTAATTCTCATTAAGAAATATGTCTGAAGACTTATTCAGAACCGCTGTTTTATTTGTCCGTATTCCATAGTTCAGAAGGAGAATACCAAGTATAACCCCAAAAAGTATACCAATTGTTGCAAGTCCAAGTGCCAGATCTGAAGCATCCGTGAATCCGAATTCTTCGTAGGTAGCGGCCATACCTGCTGCAGTACCGTGACCACCTTCAAATGATATCTCAATCAGAGCTCCTGCTGTAGGGTCTATTCCAAAGAAGGGAGTCAGGATAAGAATCGTTACAAGTATGCCGAAAACATATTGACCCCATGCAATGGTCTGTCCGTGAGCAATCTGTGGTCCTGCAAGCAACCATATGTTCTTTAGAGAAGGTATTTTCTTTCCAAGGAAAAGTGTTGCAAATATAAGATTGATAAAAATTCCTGGTAAAGAGGACCATATATCAATCATTTCCTGAGGAAATAAGCCACCTGAAAGAAATGTCCCGTAATAACCTGTTGATGTGGCTATTTTACCAAGCACTTCTGATCCCAGAAATAGTGCAAGAAAACCTCCTATGAGGGAACTGGGAATGAAAAGTTTCTGAAGAGGAGGAGAAATGACTCTTATCCACTTTCCAAGTAAAAGTATAACTCCAAGTATAAGAAAGCTTATTCCAACCATTGAAGCTGATGACATTAACAAGAGTCACCTAAATTTCCCTGAAATAATAGTTCATTCACATCCATATTTTCACTCCCTGTATTGATCAGGAGAGGAATTATTTAAGTGTATGTCTTTGAATTATTGAGATATTCAAAAAAAACAACTTGTTAAACTCTCAGCTTTCACCTTGTGGTACTGATACCACGAGTTTACTAACTTCCTTTTTCATAAGAATAACAGCTACAACGAATCCGAGAAAGTCGGATATTGGAAATGATACCCATATTCCTGTCAGGCCCATGTACAATGGAAAGATGAATACAAGAGGTGGCAGGAAGAAAATCTGTCTTGAGAGAGTGATCATCAGTGAGCCTTTTGACTTGCCAAGGGACTGAAGCAGAGCCATTGCCACAACCTGAGTACCTATGAATGGCATCATGAGGAAACTTATTTTTATTGCTGGCACTCCTACGTCTATCAATCCGGCATCAGTGCTGAAAACGCGGAAAATCTGCTCAGGGATTAGGAATACAACAATGACACTCAGTATACACATTCCAAAAACAATATAGTTAGAGATTGAAACGGTTTCCCGTACCCTCTCTAAATTACCGGCACCGTAATTGAAACCAAAAATAGGCTGGATGCCATGCTTTATTCCTATTATAGGCATCAGCGTTAACATAAAGACCTTGATGATGATGCCGAATACTGCAATGGCCATATCTCCTCCATATACGAGGAGACTCTGGTTCAGGAGAATGAAAACCAGACTTTCAACTGAGTTGAAAATAAATTCTGACATGCCTATGCTCACGGTCTCCCAGGAAAGAGCAAGATCAGGCACCATATATGCAAGCCTGAATGGAATCAGGCTGATATTGCTTGTATAATAGTGAAGTACCAATACACAGCCAACTATCTGTGATATTACCGTGGCCACCGCAGCTCCCATTATTCCCATGTTGAACTCAAAGATAAAAAGTGGATCAAGTATAATATTCACAATACTGGAGATCAGCATGATTGACATTGCAAACTTTGCGTGTCCTTCGGCTCTTATGGTATTGCTCAATGCTGCGGAGAATGCAAAGAATATTGTCCCCATGAGTATGTACTTCGTGTACTCCCGTGCAAAAGGAAGTATGCTCTCCGATGCTCCGAATACTTTCAGTACAGGATCAATGAATACCAATCCTAAAATAGTGAATATCACACTGGAAATTATTACCAGTATTACCATATTCCCGAGAGCCTTCTCGGCTTTTTTATGGTCGCCCATACCAAGAGCTCGTGATATGATCGAGGCTCCTCCAATACCTAATCCCATGGAAATACCCATCATGAGCATCTGTACCGGGAATGCAACAGAAATACCTGCAATTCCAAGGGAACTATCTGCTCCAAGTCCTCTTCCAACGAAAATTGTGTCCACAAGATTGTAAAATGCCTGCACGAGCAACCCCACAATCGCAGGGGTTGACATTCTGTAAATAAGCTTTTTTATATTCTCGTTGGCAAGCATATCAGACCTTTCGTTTATCATGCAAAGGACACCCAGATAATAAACTATTCAGAAAAGACCGGTCAAATTTGTCAATAATGGTTGTCAATAATGGTCATTGAACAAAATACCATATCAGTCCAAGTAAAACTCCTATAAGTACCCAAAATTTGAACATGCTAAAACCACATGAACCACCACAGCAACATGAATTGCACTTTGCATCTGTTTTTTCTTTTGACATTGAATATCACATCCTCAGAAATTGACTTATCTGGTGATCAGCTTTTTATCAAGGTGAAAGTAAAGAACTTATCGATACTATACTTTAATGGATACTGAGTGAATAAGAAAAAAGTCAGTACACCAGCCGGGATTCGAACCCGGGTTCGAGCGTTGGCAACGCCCGGTGATAACCGCTACACTACTGGTGTGCTTTTGCTTAGGTGCCCAGACCCGGACTTGAACCGGGGACAACTGCCTCTTCAGGGCAGCGCTCTCCCAACTGAGCTACCTGGGCATCATGACCCGAAGCACCTAAATGCTGCTTTTACATTTAAACTTAACTGTTGCAAAACTGTCTTGGTGGGCCCGCGGAGAGTCGAACTCCGGACCTCCGCCATGTCAAGGCGACGTCATAACCAGCTAGACCACGAGCCCATTATGCAGTTTGCGAATATCTGTAAACACCTTACTGCTTTCTAGCACTTTAGTGCTATTATCGCACGCCTTGGCGCTTATCAGCACCCCTCATAATGCATAATAGATAATAAACCTTTTGGGTAAACGGATAGAATACATGAGCCTGTATATAAAGAAAAGTCTCCATAACCCGTACCTGAAACACTTCAAATTACTGAAAACACTTGTGACAATCTCATGAAAAAAGAGAGATTTGGAGCAAATCTGCATCCGACACGGACAAAAAAGATATTGCTTTCGATATTATATGGCAACATGAGGGTAAAGGTTTTTCGCACATCAAACATAATAGAATGTAGGTTCTGTGGAGCTGGCATCCATGAAACTTTGCGAGGATCCATCTGGGAAAACCATTGTCAGCATATCTACGGTTCCATTCAGATCATGTGCATCATAAAGATAATATTCGTCATTCTTACGTGAAACATCCTTTACAAATACTACAGCATTGTTTCGGCCAATCTCCAGCACCTCAAAATTCTCAAAATCATAAAATAAATTCTCAATTGCCGGCTCCAGATTGTGTGTGCCCAGAAGAGATATGTATATACTTGAGAACATATCCATGTCATAAGAAACAGTTATTACCACATCAGTGCCCTGAAATCTCATTGAGAACTGGTTGAAATGGAGATATTCCTCTCCATTAGATATCAGGTCATTACTGGCCGAAAACCAAAATAAGGACATGATAAGTACTATTATCAGAAATGCTGTGAGCTTCATAATATCAGGTCCGGAGCAACAAAGGAAGGCATAATTTCTTATATTCTGATGCCACTATAATCATATTAACTTTACTCACAAATTAAATATAATAACTTTGACCTGCATAATTATAAAAACCGTCAAGTATATATTTTGTACGTACTACTGTGAACAAACCACAAAACTTGCGAGAAGACTATGGAAAAAGAGACTACTGATTCTAGTGAAGAGATTGAGCTGTACGAGGACAATTTCGAAACCACAGACTCCATAGATGTTCCGGAACTTTTAATAGACCAGATAATCGGTCAGGAACATGCGGTGGAGGTGGTAAAAAAAGCAGCAAGCCAGCGAAGGCACGTTATGATGATAGGAAGTCCGGGAACGGGCAAGTCCCTGCTTTCAAAGGCGATGGCTGAACTACTTCCAAAGGAAGAACTACAGGATATACTCGCATACCCTAATCCTGAAGATAACAATAATCCGAAAATACGTTCTGTACCTGCCGGAAAAGGTAGGGAGATCGTAATGGCACACAAACTGGAAGCACAGAAAAAGGCCCAGTCACGTAATATGCTGATGATGATTCTGGTATTCGGTATCATTATCTATTCATTCTACGTTGGCCAGCTCCTGTGGGGTATTATTGCAGCAATAATGATATTGCTCCTTACGCGCCAGTTCATGCCAAAAGAAGAAATGATGATTCCAAAGCTCATTGTTTCAAACTACCAGAAAGAGCACGCACCATTCCTTGATGCAACAGGAACACACGCAGGTGCGCTTCTTGGTGATGTAAGACATGACCCATTCCAGTCAGGTGGTCTTGAAACACCTGCTCACGACAGGGTAGAGAGCGGTGACATTCATAAATCACACAAGGGTGTGCTGTTCATTGATGAGATTAACACTCTCAGCCTTGAATCACAGCAGAGCCTGCTTACAGCACTCCAGGAAAAGGAATATCCAATTACCGGACAGTCCGAAAGAAGTTCAGGTGCTCTTGTCAAGACAGAACCTGTACCATGTGACTTTATCATGGTGGCAGCAGGTAATCTTGACGCAATGGAAAAGATGCATCCTGCACTCAGATCCCGTATAAAGGGTTACGGATACGAACTGTTTATGAGGGAATCCATGGAAGATAATCCTGATAACCGCAAGACCCTTGTCAGATTCGTGGCACAGGAAGTCATGAGAGACGGTCATATTCCGCCGTTTGATCAGACTGCTGTGGATGAAGTTATCCGCGAAGCACAGAGAAGGGCTGGCAGAAAAGGACATCTCACACTGAAACTTCGTGACCTTGGTGGTCTTGTGAGAGTTGCAGGTGACATTGCCCACTCAGAGGATGCCCCTGTTGCTACTGCAAAGCATGTGCTTGCTGCAAAGAAGATGGCAAGGTCCATCGAACAGCAGCTTGCTGACAGTTATCTTGAGCGCAAGAATGACTATCAGCTTTTCAAGAAGATGGGAAGTGCTGTTGGAAGAGTTAACGGTCTTGCTGTAATGGGAGGAGATTCAGGAATCGTACTGCCAATTATGGCAGGAGTGGCTCCATCACTCTCTAACTCAGAAGGTAAGGTCATTGCAACAGGTATGCTCAAGGATATTGCAAAGGAAGCTGTACAGAATGTGTCCGCTGTAATCAAGAATGTGACAGGTAAGGACATAATCAACCATGACATCCACATCCAGTTCATTGGAACTTATGAAGGTGTGGAAGGTGACAGTGCATCCATATCCATTGCCACTGCTGTCATATCAGCCCTTGAAAATATTCCTATTGACCAGTCTGTAGCTATGACAGGTTCACTTTCCGTAAGAGGAGATGTACTTCCTATCGGCGGTGCAACCTATAAGATAGAAGCAGCAGCAAGAGCAGGCATAAAGAAAGTAATTATTCCAAAATCCAACGAGGATGACGTACTTATTGAAGATGCTTACAAGGATCAGATAGAGATAGTTCCTGTAACCAACATTGTGGAGGTTATAGAACACAGTCTCGTAGGTCCTGAAAAGGAAAGAATCCTTGAGAAACTTAAGAGTATCAGCAGCCTCAAGACAGGTACCGAAATGCCTGAAGTAGTCCCTGTGTGAGCAGGGGCTGTTACTCATTTATTTAAATTTTTGTTTCATTCATAATGTGAGGAGTTAATAATGCATAGTGTAGACTTTTTTGATACGAGGATAATTGAAGGGACTACAACGTCCATTGTCCTTGATAATGGCAAGATCGAGCAGATATCTGTCAATTTTACTAAAGGAGCAGCCGTCAGGGCTCTTAAAGGTGGTTCCTGGGGATTCACTTCCGCAGACGGAGATTTTGATGTTGAAAAAGCCATACGTGCAGCCTCTGAACTTGCTGTGAGCATGAATGACAAATCTCCCAAGGAAAAAGTAAAAATGCAGGACATCGCCAGCCCTGTTGTCTCAAATGCTCCGAAAGTTAAGAAAAATCCACTGGATATTTCACTTGAAGAAAAAGTCAGCAACCTGAAAGAATTCGGGAAACATGCTAAAAAAGAAGGAATCAGCAGCACCAGTGCTGTGTACAGTGAATCATCTTACAAGGTAATGTATACTGATTCCACAGGCGTGGAGGGCGAATATGATGTTGTACGCACCGGGTTTGCCATCAGTGCTGTGGCTTCCAGAGAAGGACTCTACCAGGCAGGAAGAGAAAGCCGCTTTGGAGTTACAGGCTATGAGATATTTGACAAATACAATGCATCTGAGCTTGCAGAAGAAGCTGCCAACAGTGCATTACAACTCCTTGATGCAAAACCTGCAAAAGGGGGAAACATGCCGGTGATACTTGACCCTGAGCTCGCAGGTGTTTTTGCTCATGAAGCAGTCGGACATGCATCAGAAGCAGACCTTGTACTTGAAGGAAGCTCAGTTCTTGAAAACCGCATAGGAGAATCAATTGCATCTCCTCTTGTAACAATTATCGATGATCCAACCATGCATGAATATGGTTATTTCCCTTTTGACGATGAAGGCTCGCAGACCGAGAAAACAACACTCATAGAAAACGGAGTGCTCAAATCATACCTTCACTCAAGAGAAACTGCAGCAAAACTTGGAGGCACACCAGGACATTGCCGTGCCCAGGGACATTCCAGACCGATAGTCCGTATGAGCAACACGTACATTGACAATGGCAATTCTAAATTTGAGGAAATGCTTGAAGAAATCGGAAATGGAATGTATCTTATAGGTTCCCGGGGCGGACAGGTGAATACCGGCGAAGGTGTTTTCCAGTTCAATGCTGAAAAAGGATACCTTATTGAGGATGGGCAGCTCACAACACTCATCAGGGATGTTTCACTTTCCGGAAGAATCCTTGAGATTCTCAATAATGTAAAAATGATAGGAAACGACCTTAAAATGAACTCCGGAAGATGTGGTAAAGGCGGACAGCTTGTACCTGTCACCGATGGTTCCCCGCATCTTATGATATCCGAAGCAATGGTAGGAGGGGCATGAAATGTACGACCTTGCTGAAAAAGCACTTCAAGCAGCCATTAAATATGGTGCAAAGGAAGCTGAAGTATACATTGTGAAAAGCCAGAAAACATCTGTCAATATCCAGAAAGATATGATAGAAGGTGCCAAGGAAAACATCACAACAGGAATTGGTATTCGTGCTATTGTTGACGGCGCGGTGGGATTTTCCAGCACTAACATTATGAGTTACATTGATGAAGCTGCTAAGAATGCAGTCAGCTCTGCAAAAACACAGGATGCTGACCCTGACTGGAAAGAACTTCCATCCAACCAGAAATATCCAGCTGTATCAGGTATTCTTGACAGAGATATCCAGAATATGGAACTTGACGAATGCATTGGTCACACAATGGAAATGATAGAAGCTGCAAGAGCTACACCCGGAATTATAGTTACATCCGGTAGTTTCAGCCGAAGCCATGGGGAAAGACTCATACTAAACAGCAATGGAATTGAAGTTTCAGAAGAGGGTACAGGCATATCAGGATTTGTAGATGTCATTACAAATAAAGGTGAAACTTCTACTGCATATGACTTTGCAATATCACGTAAAAATGACATTGATTTTGCAGCTATTGGAAAGAATGCCGCTGAACTTGCAAAGAAATCACAGAACACAATTTCCATTGAGCCACACAAAACTGAAGTCATCATTCATCCTTTTGCATTCTCAGACCTCATTGAAAATACATTCATACCATCAATTGATGCCGACAACGTGCAGAAAGGACGTTCTAACCTCATTGGCAGGAAAGATGAAATTATAGCTGACGAAAAACTTTCCATATACGATGATGGCCTTCTTGAAGGGGGTATTGACACTGGTATTGCCGATGATGAAGGAGTTGCATCACGTAAGACAACTGTCATTGAGAATGGAGCATTCAGGTCATATCTGTATGACACTTACACAGCAGGAAAAGATGGCGTGGAGAGCACAGGTAATGCTTCACGCAATTCATATCTTTCAACACCTTCTGTTGGTTCAAGGAATTTCATAATTGATTTCCCGAGTTGTGACATAGTAGCTGACACTGACAGTGGTGTTTATGTGAACACAGTCATTGGTGCCCACACTGCAAATTCAATTTCAGGGGATTTTTCTGTGGAAGCACGTAATGCGTTCACCATAAAAGATGGAAAACTGGACAAACCAATAAAATCACTTATGATTTCAGGCAACATATTCGATATGCTGAAAAACATCAACGGAGCAGGAACTGATGTTCGCAAAGTTGGTGGAACCATTACTCCATCCATCAGGGTCTCTGACATGAGTGTTGTTGGTTAATTTTTATTGATTTGTATTTCCCATGCCATTAGATGCTTGCAGGGCTATAATATTTCTGCAAGCTGCTTATTTCTTTCTCTTTTTTTCTGCATTTTGGCGACATAACTGTGCATGTTTACGACAATTAACGATTATTATGAGTATGCAATGGCACTGTTCTTTTAGACATATACTGAATAATGCACAATTGCCAGAAACAATTATATAGCCATATAAATTATAAGGCTGTTATATAACAAACCAGTGCATAGAAAATAAATGATTAAGAAGTATTCATTTTGAAGGGCAAGCAAATGGCAACACTGCAGAAAAAAACACTTGGCATTATAGGTGCAACTCTTATAGGTCTTATATTATTCATATACCTGAGTTCACATTCCATTGTCATTGACAGTTATGACAAACTTGAGAAAGAAAATGCCATTGAGAATGCTATCTGCATCAAAAATATCCTATTACTTGACAGTCAGGATCTGGAAAGTAAAACTGCTGACTGGTCTGTATGGGATGAAACATTTAATTTTATTCAGGGCAACAACAGCGATTATACTGAAAAATACCTTATGGATGAAACTTTTATCAACCAAAGACTTGACTTCATGCTCTTTTACAATGCAAATAAAACATTAGCTTATGAAAAAGTAATCGTTAATGATTCTGCTTTTGCAGATGAACTGGAAGAACACCTGCAAAATAATCCATACCTTCTGGAACACGAAAATTGCAGTAGCAAAAAGACCGGATTTATTGTATTTAAGGAACAGCCCCTTATAATAACCGCACAGCCTGTTGTAAAAAATTGTGGCCATGGACAAATAGCAGGAACTGTGCTGATGGGTAGGATTATCGATTCTGAAGAAATCGAAAGGTTGCATGAAACTACAAACCTCATCCTAAACATAGAAGACGTAAAGAATACGGAAACTTCAGGAAATATATCCTTCAAAAATAATGATGCTTCAAACAGTAGTATTACTACTGTAACTGATGATGCACGGATATATTCCTATGCAATTTTTACTGATGTATACGGAAACAATGCGTTTTCAATTGAAGTTGGAATGTTTCGAAATATACACCAGAAAGGAATCGATGCTATCAACTATTTCCTGATAGTTCTGGTGTTTACAGGAATCGTTTTTGGGGCAATCGTTATTTTGCTGCTTGAACGTTCACATATTTCCAGACTTAAGAAACTCCAGAACGAAGTAAGAGATATTGGTGAAAACGGAGATTTCAGAAAAAAAGTTTCAAATGGTGGAAGCGATGAAGTTGCAAGTCTCAGCAGCTCAATTAACAGGATGCTAGAATCACTTGAAAAATCACAGAGACTTGTTATTAAAAGGGATGCAACCATCAATGCAATTTTGCAGGCCATGCCTGACATGATGTTCCAGGTAAAAAAAGACGGAACCATATGTAATTATAAACTTTCAACTGACAGCTGCATTTACGAATCACCTGAGACTGACCTAAATATCACACTTGAAGACGTGCTTCCTGCACACATTGCAGAAATGGAAATGGATATTATTGAAGAGGCACTCAGGACAAATAAAACACATACCATGCATTACACAATGCCTGTAAAAAGAGAGATGAGAGACTTTGAGGTCAGGTTCGTTGTCATTGGTGACGATGAGGTTCTTGCGGTGGTCAAGGACATTACGGAAATAAAACAGGCGGAGGAGATGCGAAGGAAGGATATTCTCCTAAAAGAAGTGCATCACCGTGTAAAGAACAATCTACAGATAATATCAAGTATGCTGCGACTTCAGTCCCGGAAATTTACCGACAAGGAAACTATTGAAGCTTTCAAAAAGAGCCAGAACCGGGCAAAATCAATGGCTATTGCACATGAAAAGCTATATCAGTCCCGTGACCTTGAGAATATTGAACTTTCTTCATATATAGAAACACTGACTAAATATCTTCTGAATACATATGGCTGCGACCCGGAAAATATCAAAATTGATATAAAGATTAAAAACATAACACAGGATATTGATACAGCCATACCTCTGGGGCTTATCATTAATGAGATTGTTTCAAATTCCCTGAAACATGCCTTTAAAGACCATAAGGGGGAAATATTTGTCGAGATAATTCCGGACATCGATGGTCAATACATGTTAACTATCAGGGATAACGGAATCGGATTCCCGGAAGATCTGGATTTCATGAACACGGACTCATTAGGAATGCAACTTGTTGTTTCATTAGTGGAACAGATAGAAGGCAGCATAGAGCTCATAAGAGAAAACGGTACGGAATTTAAAATCAAATTCAAAAAAATATCCTATAAAAGAAGGGACTACTAATGACTAATGAAAAGATAATGATAGTCGAAGATGAAAAAATAGTAGCTCTGGATATTAAAGATAGTCTGGAACATTTCGGATACTCTGTGCCCTGTATGGCAGACAGCGGCGAAGATGCCATCAGCTTCATTGATCAGTGTCAACCAGATCTTATTTTAATGGATATTGTCCTCAAAGGTAAAATTGATGGTATTGAGGCTGCAAAAACCATTCGCGACAATTATGGGATACCTATTATTTACCTGACAGCATATTCTGATGAGAAAACGCTTCAGAGAGCTAAACTTACTGAGCCTTTCGGACATATACTCAAACCCTTTGATGAGAGAGAACTTCGTACTAACATAGAGATAGCCCTCTACAAACGTGAAAGGGAAAAAGAAAAACAGTTCAACCATGAGAATTGCATCAATTCCCTTCTTGACAACATAGGTGATGCAGTTATATCCACCGATATGAGCGGAAACATCAAATATATAAACCCGCTTGCAGAAGCCCTTACCGGATATTCCAGAAAAGAAGCACTCGGAAGTAAAATCAATGAAGTGTTTAAGGTTGTCTGTGAAGGAAATAAGGATGTTGAAGACCCCACAAGAAAGGTTTTCAGAGAAGGTGCCTTTTTTGGACTTGAGAACGATACTGTCCTTATTTCAAAGGATAAAACACGCATACCACTAGATATAATAGGTTCTCCGGTTACCAATAAGAAAAATGAGATTATTGGTGCTGTTATCATTTTTTATGATATTACAGAGAGGAAAGAGATTGAGCAGTCTTTCCGGTGTTATGATATATCCTACAGTTAACCATTTTTAAAATTAAACCTAATTTTAACCTGCTGTGTTGAACTTAGAGTCTGCTGCCGGTTCTTTTATTCCCACAATGACAAGCAGGAGTGCGAACAATAGCATTACAGCACAGATATAAAATGGTAATTCAAAGGAAATGTATCCGGCAAGGATACCTCCCATAATAGGACCAAGTGCCATTCCTGCTGCCTGTGATGCTGTTATTGAACTTACCTTTGAGCTTACAGAAATTCCTGCAAGATCCACTGCCAGGGCCATTACAGGTGTTTCCACCGAAGCCATTGATATTCCCTGTATTGCACGCAGAATAATTAGCTGATTCACGGTTTCCACACGACCAAGACCAATTACAATGGGAATGTTCAGCAATAATCCCATTGCAATTATTTTTTTCCTCCCAAATTTGTCAGACAGCATTCCCATGGGAGTCTGGAATAATACCCTTACAATTACATAAGCAGATACTGCTATGCTAAGGGAGATTTCACCTGTACCGAATCTTGATTCATATTCCGGCAGGAATGCAAATATTATCATTATACCTGCCATCATCATGAACATTGCAATGGAAAGAATAGTGAACTGAAAACCCTTTGCAGGTTCTTTAGGGGATACAGATGAAGACTGCCCGTTATGAGTCTCGGATACAAAAAACGATATGAGTATAAAACTTGCAAGTCCAAGCAGTGCACACACATAGAATGCAGTTGTATAACCAAAATAGCTGGCAATTACACCACCTGCAATAGATCCAGTACCAAATCCGAAACCCCTGACAGTAGAATAGATGCCTATTGCGGTTCCTCTTGTGCTCTTCGATGAAAGATGAGTAACCATTGCAACAATAGCAGGAACAGTTGCACCGACAGTTATTCCCTGGACAATTCTCAGCAATATCATGTAATCAAAATTACTGGTATTTGCATAGATAAACGATATCAGAGTAAAGCCTGCCATCCCTATAATCACAAAAGGTTTTCTTCTGTTCAGTTTATCAGACAAACGGCCAAGGAAAGGTTGTGACAGAGCATTTGACAGACCAAAAACTGTTGCTATGAGTCCGGCCCTGAAAACGATAGGGGTTTCTGAAAAGAAGTTACTATCCATTCCAACGATATAAAGCGGGAGCAGGAAAGCCAGCATCCCGGTTCCCAGATCCTTGAATAATTTGGATAATGAAAGCACATATAATGCAGGGTCCAGCTTATCGTGGGTATCAGGGTATTTGCAGGATTTGGATTCCTTCATGTAACACCTGATTAGTAATCAAAGTATAAATGAAATAGCACTCAGGATTCATCTGAAACTCCTGACACTTTACGGAACTTACAGACTATCAGGGAATAGTACTTCGTGGCGAGATAATAGCTCAAGAGAGCCAGTATAGTTCCTGCAACAAAATCAGTTATCCAGTGAATACCAAGATAGAAAATGGTAAACTGGATGGCAAGAGTTATGAAAACTACAAGTACTTTCAGGCTCCTGAGATTTGTCCTGAAAATTATGAATAGCATTGCAAGGATCGAAAGAGCTGCATGAAGACTCGGGAAGCAATTATCAAATAACGGATCCACACTTCTCAATCCATTAACTATCAACGGACTGAGGTTGTAAAGCAAAGGGCTTACACCGGGAAGAGTATAACCTGTAACCTCCACAGGTGTGAATATGTAGAATGGGAAAGCCACCATATAAATGAAAGATATTCCAAGGGTGTATTCTTTCAGCGCCCTTAACTGATCAGTTGTCAGGAAGAATATGAAAGTGAAAGTCAGCAGGAAAGCAAAGCCAAAGATGTAGATGAATGAACTGGCATATGTCAGTAAGGGACTTGTAAAAGCCTGGAAAATACTGACTCTGCTGCCTTCAAGAATTAATATGTATTTTGCAAGATCATAATCAAGGGAAAAGCCAAATGAATGTACCAGTTTGTTGACAATGATTCCCTGTGATTTAACTAAAAGGTAAATAGCAGAAACAAAACCTACGTACGGTAATATTTCCCTGACAAATGAAATGCTGTCTGTGTTTTTTCCGGCAGATGATCTTTGTCCTCTCCTGTATTTAGTAGGAACAAAAATATAGTAAGCTACTATATTCATAATCAATACAACAGGAAACAGTATCAATATCAAGCGGATATCTGTCATTTTAACATACTACTCTTTTTTAGTTTGTAAATTGCTCAATTTATTCCATATAGAGAATTATATAGAGTATATAGATCGTGCATTAAACATTTTTACAATGATAAATAAATGTTATGCCTCGCTAAATGAGAACATGGAACATTATATTGCCATAAAAAATAGAATTTTGTGGCTATAATCTTCATAATAAGAAGTACAGGCCACAATGAATATAGTAAGAATTACTAAGATCATTCAACAACTATGAAACCGCCATCAGTCCACGGATGAGTGACAAGTTCATACTTGTATGTACCTTTGTTTTCAAATGTATATGTAAATGTATCACCTTTCCTGAGGGTAGGGGACTGATAACTGCCACCACCAACCAGAGTTCCTTTTATTATAAATGCCACCGAGTCATTATTTACCCACATAACAGTATCACCTGGTGAGATGGTTGTATAATCCGGATGGAAAGCGTATTCCTGAATATAAACAATGGTGTCAGCATCTACTGCTTCCTGTCTGGATACATTTTCCGCTGAAACATCATCCGTTGCATTTTCATCAATACAACCTGAAAATATCAGACTTATAAGGGATACAAATAAAATAAGAAAAACAAAACTTCTGATTCTCATGTTTGAGATGAATTACTATTGCCTAATAACACTTTTGATTAAAAAGAAAGCGTGGTGAATGAAGATTCAGTTCCTTTCACGCTGTACAAGATACATTTCTTCGAGACGACCTATTGTTTCCACATCTTCAATGGATTTATCAGACCTTACATTGACAAGTCTTGGGAAACGAAGTGCATAACCAGAGTCATAATTGACACTCTTCTGTATTTCCTCAAAGGCAACTTCAAATATTACTTCAGGTTTTATTTCAACCTCTGTGCCAGCTTCTGTGACAATGAGATCAGAAAACATATCAGTAAGCTCTGCAAGCTGCTCATCGGAAAAACCTGTTGCTACGCGCCCTACAGGCAGGAAGCGACCGGTATCAGGATCATGGCATGCAAGTGCATAGGAACCAAGGAAACTTGTACGTCTTCCATAGCCCCATTCAGCACCGATGACCACAAGGTCCAGTGTCTCCATTACCGGCTTTTTCTTGAGCCAGTTCTTACCCCGTTTACCAGGAGAATAAGGAGACTGCGGGTTCTTGATCATGACACCTTCATGACCGGCTTTCAAAGCCTCGTTGTAGATTTCCATTATTTTGTCAAGGTCATCTGTAATATACTGGGTATCAACCCTTATTTTGTCCCCAGACCTGACACAGCCTTCAAGTTTTGCTCTCCTCTCTACAAGAGGGAGATCAAGCAACTCCTCACCGTTCAGATACATTATGTCAAAAAGATTCAGTATAAGAGGAATTTCACGTGCAGTTGACTGTACATCATACTTTCTCCTGAAACGTTTCAGTATATCCTGAAATGCCCTTGGCCTGCCGTTCTCATCAATTGCAACTGCCTCACCGTCAAGTATGGCAGATTCCGCATCAATATTTTCCCTTACAGCTTCCACAATATCAGGCAGAGAGTCTGTTATATTTTCAAGCCTACGGGAGAAAAGTGTGATATTGTCGCCTTCTTTGTGGATCTGAACCCTGGCACCATCAAACTTCCATTCTACTGCTGCGGTTCCGAGATCAGAAAGTGCTATGTCAAAATCAGGTGTGACCTGAGCCAGCATCATGCGGATTGGACGGTTAAGTTCAAGTCCAAGAGACTGAACAGCATCCCTGCCGCCTTCTCTTGCAGTTACAGCCACAAGGCCGAGGTCATTTGTAAGCATGAAAGCCCTTTCAATCTCATCAGACGGAACATCAAAAGCCTTTGATATTGCGTCACGTGCAATTCCTTCACCCACTCCAATTCTCAACTCTTCCACAGAAATACGAGCTATGTAGCCTACTTCTTCAGATGATGCGGAATTGAAGAGATAATGTAGATTCTTCATCTTAGATGTCTGGGAACCTTTGCCGGATGTTTTGGATATAGCCCGGAACCTTTCATAGACTTCAAGAATTGACAGGTCAGAACTGTCTTCCATAAAAGAAGAAAAGGTAGCCTGGCCGCTTGAAACTTTTTTCAGTGCTTTGACTGCTGTTTCACCGATGTCACCTGTTTCCCTTACAATCTCCTTGATATCAGCAACTGAAAGTCCTGCTGATTTTGCAAGAGCACTGTAAAGAATACCTGCACCAACACCTATTTCCTCACTGCTCCACGCAGGAAAGATTTCCCCCATTACAAAATGAGTGACAACAGGAAGTTCTTCAGGAGTTACTTTTACAAGTAACTCTGCAACCAGAGCAGTCATATCAAGGGAACCCGGAGTTCCTTCAATAACCTTACATGCCCTGGCAAATTCTTTGAAACTTGTCATTAATACACCCTTGTAATATGGATGCCGGACTTTAGTCCCTGTAAATAGATATCATATCACTGAGGATTGCACTTGCGGTTTCAATTGAACCGGCACCGCGTCCTGTTACAGTGATTGGACCTGAAAGGTCAGTCTGAACTGAAGCAACGTTAAGGGAACCACCAACGGCAAGCGGGTGATCTATTGGCACTAGTTTTGGTGCAACGTTGATCCTGCTGTCGTTGACCTCTCCAATCAGTTTGATAACATAGCCCTCATTCTGAGCCAGAAGAAGTGCTTCAGGCGTTATCTTTGTAATTCCGGTGATAGTCACATCCTCATGTGTTGCATTCATACCGAATACACAGTTTGCAAGTATGACAAGTTTTAATGCGGTGTCAATTCCCTCCACATCATAAGTCGGATCGGTTTCCGCATAGCCAAGTTCCTGAGCCTCTGCAAGCATCTGCGCATAAGGAGCATGCTCTTCCATCATTCTAGTAAGAATATAATTGCAGGTTCCGTTGAAAATACCTTCAACATTTGTAATAGTGTTTCCTGCAAGCACATCATTTGCAAGATTAAGAACCGGCATTGCACCGCCGACTGTTGCCTCAAATCTGAAATGTGAACCACCTGCTTTTGCAGCGTCAATAAGTTCACCATATTTCATTGCAAGTGGACCTTTGTTTGAGGTTACAAGATCCCTTCCATGCTTAAAGGCTGAAAGCATATTCTGGAGACCAACGCCACCTGTTATAATATTAGTAGGAGTAGTTTCAACTACAATATCGTGGTCCATTGTTTCAATTATTTCAAGACCACTGAGCTTCTCAGAACCTACAACACCTTCATTTTGTTTTCTGGAAAGCACAGAACTAAGGTCAACACCATTATCATCAGTGGCAGCGGATCTTGAATCTGCAACAGCAACCACTTTAAAATCAAGTCCCATTTTTTCAAGGTACTCTTTTTTATCAATCAGTACCCTGGCAACACCCTGACCTACGGCACCAAAACCAATAATTGATACACGAATAGTTTTCATCAGGCTACCCCCAGACTTTTTATAGGTTCAATTACCAGCAGATCCTTCTTTTTTGCTATTTCCTTTAAAATAGCAATAGCTGATTCCATATGCTCCTTGCTTACAGCATCTATTTTTAATGAAGCAGAAGATGCCATGTTTATCTTTGGCATTGAAAGGTTAAGATCAACAACTTCTGCATAACCTGTCTTGTCAATGGTATCTATGGTATCCTGTATGTCTGTGTGGACTATATGTCCTATAAGCAGCACTGCACCGTGCTCGAAAAATCTCTTCTCATCAATGCGTACGATACCGATACCACTCTCTTCAAGACTTGAAACAATATCATCAAGCTTGTCCGGTTTTATCTCAAAAACCAGCTGAACCGGAATGGTTCCGCGGGGAGTCCTTTTTTCGTGGTGATGGACCACTGAAATCAGATTACCTTTAAGCTCGGAAACGGGTCTTAAAGCCTGAAGCAACTGCCCGGGAATATCTTTTAACTCAATATCCATGGAAACTCGCATGTATACCCTCATAAAATCATAAATACATAAATAGAACTATTTCTGAATCTAACATCCATACTCGTTAAATGCAGTTATATATTTTGGTTTGCCTTTTCATCATTTCCCATCATCAGGACTCTCATTTGATGAGTCAGCTACATCAGAACTTAAATCCTTATTATCTGCTGAATCTGGCTCTTCAAGAATAATAATATTGCCCCGGCCTTTTTTGAATTTGCGTACAATTCCCCTGCTTTCAAGATCTGAGACCATTAAACTGACTTTGGCTTCAGAATGCTTAACTTTTGTACGAAGGTCTTTTTGCGTAATTCTGCCCCCATTCTTTGAAATGATGGAAATAACTTCACGCAGATCATCCGGCAAACCACCCAGACCACCTATTGAGTCATCAACATAATCAGGCTCAAATTCACCTGAAAACTCAGCATATGAAGAGTTTCCGGGTGTTGAAGATCCTTTCTTCTGTTTTACAAATATGATGACTCCTGCAAGAATTAAGATCAGAAGGACGATAATAATCAAAGCTGAATTTACTGACGGGAATGAAGACGTTTCCTCATCGGACTCTGAAAAACTGGCTATATCATCAAGTTCTGTAAAATCGCTTTCATTAAGCAATGGATCATCAGAGTATACCGGAAACAGAATTAAATCCAATACATAATCACCATCATCTGTAATGGTTATTTCTTCTTCAGTGTATGCCGCCAGTTCATTTCCACTGTAATAACTTGCCGATATCAGGTAGGTTCCAGGATCCAGACTGAAAGAATAAATGCCGTAATTTGCAAGCATTGACTGGGAAGGTGTTGAATTGACTTCCACAATGACATGCTCAAGCGGATCAAATGAATCCCACTCATATACAGCACCATGTATTGTTGCCTCCTGAGCTGATGCCGGAAGACAAAGAGCTGCAAATAAAATAACACTCAAGCTAAGCAGGATTATTTTTTTGTTCAACACAGGATGTATATTTACATAGTACACCCATATAATAGTTACTTCTAATGGCAATCTGAAGTATCCTAAAGTTTTATCAAGTAAAATAAACTGTTATAAGCCTTTATTCAGTATTGAAGTATCCATAAAGTTTCCATGAAGTAAAGTATGCTTATATTCCCCTCTGCCAATGCTGGATTTGCAAGTGCAGGTTGAAAACAACTATACTACCAAGATAGGACAATGTCAACCGCAAAACTATACTACCATGGCAAAGTCAGGCCTGCGCTTGCGGTCAAAATAAAAGAAAGCAAATTAGAAACAATATAGAGGGAGAATAAATATGAACACAAAGAAACTTTCACTTATTGCTGCAGCACTTATGTTGTTCAGCTTGTTTGCAGTATCTGCTATGGCAGCATATGGCGATTATAAAGGAATGGGAGACCAGGATAAAGATAGAGATGGAAGTTGTGATGGTGCCTACTGTCTTAACGATGGAATCTGCGACAACTTTGTAGATGAAGACGGAGATGGAATTTGTGACAACTGTCCAAACGATGGTGTTTGCGACGGAACAGGGCCTCGTGGGGCAGGAAATGGACAGGGTGCTGGCAACGGAGCTGGAGATCAGATCCACGCCAGAGATGGATCATGCATCAGTGAAGAATAAGTTGCATGATTAAAACACGAAAGTAAAACGAAAGCAGAAAGGGAGAGATAAATGGGATAGCCTTCACAGGTTTATCCCATTTTCACATCTTTACGTTTCACAGATATTTATATATTAAAAAACTAAAATCATATTCATAAAAATCATAAAATATTGATTTGAATACAAGAGAACTGGAGGGTACTCTTATGATGGGCAAAACAAAAAAGGGAATGCGAATAATTACGATTTTTGCAGTAATAATGATGCTTATAAGCATTATTCCAATGGGTGCAATGGCAGCATCAGAAAATGGAAATGAACATGCAAGTATAAAAGGTTCAGTGAATAGTGCCAGTGCTAAAACCACTGACGATGACAGCAGTGATGACTCCCAGAGCAATGGAAAATCACAGGTCAAAGACAGGGACAGGGTTAATGCAACAGAGAATGGAACAACTAAGAGAGCAGAAATAACAAATACTCACGCTGCTAACGCTGCAGATAACTATCAGGCGGCAAAGAGCAATTTTGCAAACGTCAAGTCCCAGAATCCTAACCTTAATACTGAAGAAGCTATAAACGCCACAAAAGAATACCTGATAAGTTCTATAGATTATATACTTACTTTCCTTGATGAGGATGAAGATTCGGATTACATAGATCTGCTTGAGGATGAAAGAGAAAATGTTGAGGATGCAGACACAAGGAAAGAACTTGCTGAAGCTGCAAAGAACATCAGAAGCATCTGGAATGATGTACGTAAAGATCGCGTAGTCTCTAAAGGAAAAGTTATTGACAACAAGGTAGGAACAGTTATTCAGACATCCAAGAACATGGCAAATCGTCTTGAAAATGAAATTGCCAGAATGGAACAGAATGGCCAGGATGTAACAGACCTTGAAGAGATGCTTGCCGAATATAACGAACTTATAGCCTCAGCCGAACAAAAGCAGGAACAGGCAAGAAATGCTTACATGCACGGTGAAGGTACTGATTCAGAGAACATCAGGGAAGCAAACCAGTACTTTACAGAAGCAGGTAAAGACATAACTGAAGCAAATGCACTCCTGCGCAATATGTTTGGTGAAATAAAGCAGCAGAGGGAAGGACTGATCACACTTAGCGGCGAAGGAACACTTGAAGCAAATGGAAACGGAACCGTTGTAATTTCAGGAAATGTTACAATTGATGTCACTGCAGAAGATGTTAACATTATTGTCAAGGACCTTGCAGACGATGCTGTGATTGATGTTGATGAGGAAGAGTATGAGGAATCAAATATAGATGCAGGAAACAGCACTGACAACAATCGTGCATTTGTATTCATCGGACTTTCTGGTGATATTCACATTGAGGGAAGCCGCCTTACAGTCATGATAAAAGGAAGTGGAATTGACCTCTTTGCTGAAGGAACAGGTTCAGTAGTGCTTGCAGGTCAGGGAACTTACGAAGCTGAAGGTACTGACGGTGAATGGGCATACAAAGCCGTGGATGACGATGATGCTGACGATGAAGATTCAGAAGATGAACTTGAAGCGGAAACCGAGGATGAGCAGGAAGATGATGGCGATGATGACTCAGTTGATGATGAAGAAGAATCTGATGAAGATTCTGAAGATGAGAGTAATGAGGACGAAAACGACGATGCAAACGTGACTGAGAGCTGAGTTAACCGGAGTTAGAATAGGTGGTATAATGGTTAAAACCAGAAAATTAATTATCATTGCTTTGGTGCTCTTCAGTCTTGCTATTTCAGGTTGTGCTGATAAAGAGAGCACTACAGAGGAACAAAGCGATTTAAGTGACAGCACAGATCAAACTGACAATACCCAAAACATTAGTGTTGCCGATGAGTTACTCAGTGAAGAAATGGTAGGAATCACTGACACTGAAATGCAGGATCTGGAAGCAGATCTTGCTGAACTGGAAGCAATGCTCAATAAAATGGATCTTGAAGAAGATATTGTTATTGAAGAGATATGAACCGGAACATTCCAAATGTTCCATCGTCTTTTTTAATCATAGCAGCCTGAAAAATTAAATAAGTCTGTTATTTTTCTTTTTTGTTGCAATCTAAATGATTTTTTTAGATTTAACTATTGAATTCAAATGTTGGATCGCTCCAGAATTACATCTTTGCAAAATGAAACTTTTTTTGCTTATAAGAGGACATTTACCTCATTGAAACAACTCTTATCACTTTGACCAACTGCATTTCTTAAACCTGAAATAACTGAATGTATTATTTTATCGTGAAATCTTTTTATAATAAGACTAATATAGCCTCTTTGGCATAAATTAATTGATAACTGTTATAAAAAGTATCTGTTCAAAATATACAGTATAAACAGTGATTCCCGCAATTCTACAGAATTTACCGGTAACAAGGTGACTATACCATGTTTGGCACAAATAAAGTGATTAAAGAGATTCCTGATGTGCTGGCTTCTATTAAAAATGGAAATACTGAAGCCAGAATACCTTTGCAAGGCAGTGATACAGATAAAGCCGCTGCTGAAGAACTAAATGCTTTTATTGATGAAGCAATCCAATGGAAAACTGCAGCATTGGAGCAGGAACAGATTAGAAGTGAAATGCAGGAGATTCTGGCTAAAGCGCTTGAAGGACATCTTGATGCACGTATTGGAACTGCAAAATCCTGTACTGATGCACAGGACATTACAGGATGCTTTAACAGCCTGATGGATGCTGTTGTGGAACCGCTTCTTGCCGCGTCCAAATACGTACAAAGGATATCAATGGGAGACATTCCACCTCGAATCGAGAGGGAATACAAAGGCACTTTCAATGATTTCAAGAATAACCTCAACCTCTGCGTGGATGCTATTAATGCCCTTATTGAGGATTCTGAAAAACTTGCCCAGGCAGGTATTGAAGGTGTTATGGATCTGCGTGCGGATTCATCCAGGCACGAAGGAGACTTCAAAAGAATTATAGAATCACAGAACACCCTCCTGGATTCAATCGCAGAACCACTTAATGAAGGAACAGACGTACTTCTGAAACTTGCAGTTAATGACTTTGAAACTGAAGCTACCGGACAATACAACGGAGTGTTCAAGGATAACATATATGCTGTAAATGAAGTGCGCAACAGGCTTCTCAACATCCAGCGCACCTTTGAATATATGGTTGCAGGAAATTTCAACGATCTTGATAAATACAAATCTGTTGGAAAACGCTCAGAAAATGACAAACTTCTTCCTTATACCATTGCAATGATGGAGAATGTGAAGGGAATGACTGATGAGTTCATTGAACTTGGACATGCTGCTGAAAATGGAAACCTTCGCTACAGAGCAAATGCGGATAATTTCAGGGGATTGTTCAATGAAGCAATAACCACAGTAAACCACGCATTTGATTCTGTTATTGATCCGCTGAACATGACAGCAGATTATATTGAACAGATATCAAAGGGAGAAATACCTGAAAAGATTACTGATGAATACCTGGGAGACTTCAATCACATAAAAGACAATATCAACGAATGCATCGATGGTCTTGGTGGTCTTGTAGAGAGTAATGAGATACTGCAGTTGATGGTCGATAATGATCATACGCGAAAGGTAGAGGGAGATTACCAGGGAATCTATGATGAAGTTGCGACTGCTACTAACGGTGTAAGGGACAGAATATTGACAGTCATGGGCGTTAACAAGAGGATAGCTCAGGGTGACCTGAGTGATCTTGAAGGACTCAAAGAAGTGGGTAAACGTTCAGAGAATGATGAGCTTATTCCATGTTATATTGCAATGATGAGCAATATTGAAAACCTGGGTAATGAATTTGTCAAACTTGGAAATGAAGCAAAGAATGGTAATCTTGAATACAGGTCTGATTCCTCACAATACAATGGTGCATACAAAGATGCAATTGATGCTGTGAATGAAGCAATCGATGCTCTTGTCACACCAATGAACGAAGCCATACGCCTGGTTAACGAATATAGTAAAGGTCTCCTTGGTGCAAGGTTTGAACTTGAGGCAAGAGGTGATTTCAAAGACTTTGCCGATGCCCTCAACATTTTTGGTGATAAGCTCCAGGGCCTGATTGAAGAGTCAAGTGAAGTTCTTGCAGCTATTTCAAATAATGATCTCTCAAAACCGCTTACCCTTGTTGCTGAAGGAGACGTCAGGAAACTGACAGACGGAATAGAAAATGCCAGAAGATCATTAAATAACGTGGTATCACTTGTACATAACAGTTCTATGAATGTGGCTTCCACTGCCGAGGAAATGTCTGCCTCCGTAGAAGAAATGACATCTTCTGCGTATCAGATAGAAGATACAGTTTCTGAGATAGCAAAAGGTGCTCAAAGCCAGGCCTCAAAAACAGAAGAGGTCTCAAGAGCCATGATAGATATGACGATGACAGTACAGGAAGTAGCTACTAATTCCAGTAAGGCTGCTGAAAATGCCAAGAGTTCAAATGAACTCATGGAAAACCTCAGGACTACTACAAAAGACCTGCTGCAGAAAATGGAAAATATTAAACACACTTCCGGCGAGTCATCTGATGTTATCATGGAGCTTGCAGGAAAATCCAAGCAGATTGGAGAAATTGTCAATCTGATAACCAATATTGCAGACCAGACAAACCTGCTTGCACTTAATGCTGCAATTGAAGCTGCACGTGCAGGAGAACATGGCAGAGGATTTGCCGTGGTTGCAGATGAAGTACGTAAACTTGCAGAGGATTCAGGTAATGCGGCAAAGCAGATATCAACACTTATAGCGGAAATACAGGAAGGAACTGATAATGCTGTTGTATCTATCCAGCAGGGTTCAGAAGAGGTTACAAATGGAGCAGAAGCTCTGAATACCGTTGCAATTGATATTGAACAGGTAGTTGAATCCGGCGGAATGATCGCAAATATGGTACAGGATATTGCTGCTGCCGCACAGGAACAATCAGCTTCCATTGAAGAAATAACCTCTTCTATTCAAGAGGTGAGTGCCATTTCAGAGGAATCGGCAGCCAGTACGCAGGAAGCTTCAGCGTCTGTCCAGGAACAGAATTCAACCATGCAGGAACTTTCAAGATCTGCAGACGAGCTGTCATGTCTTTCCAATGATATGAAATCGGTTGTTGACAAGTTCATCCTTGATGTAACTCTGGGTGTTGGCAGTGTAAGTTCTGCAAGTATTGCCTGTGCAGATGGAAGTGGAAACGAGGAACCTAAAGATCGTGATGAGAAACCCGCACTGGTCTGAAGTCCCAGGGATTTTGCCTTAAAAGGCAAATTTCCACTTTATTTTATTTATGTGTAATCCGGATTTATTCAAAAAAAGAGTTCTTTTGTACCTGTTTTCTGTTTTTTGTGAAATTATATCATAGGAAAAAGTATCCGGATGTAGAGATACCTTTTTATAGAAGAACAAACAACAATTTTGCACTTAGAAATGACATCATATCTAAGAGGAAAATTATGGGAAATATGCTAAAAACCACTTTATTACTGGCATCTCTTACCGGTTTACTGGTTATTGTAGGCCAGTTGCTTGGTGGAACATCAGGAATGATAATCGCATTCATATTTGCGATCATCATGAACTTTGGAAGCTACTGGTATAGTGATAAAATTGTCCTGAAAATGTATCATGCTCAGGAAGTCACTGCAGCCGAAGCTCCGCAATTATATGGAATTGTACAGAAACTTGCTATGCGTGCAGACCTGCCAATGCCAAAAGTATATATTGTGAACACTTCAATGCCAAATGCATTTGCAACAGGCAGAGATCCACAGCATGCCGCAGTCGCTGCAACCACCGGAATACTTGACCTGTTAGATGCAGAAGAGCTTGAAGGTGTACTGGCGCATGAACTTGCACACGTAAAACACAGAGACACGCTTATCAGTGCGGTTGCAGCAACCATTGCCGGTGTTATCACAATGATAGCAACCTGGGTCAAATGGGCAGCCATATTCGGCGGCTTTGGAGGAAGAGACAGCGAAGGTGGCGGGAATATTATAGGATTCCTTGCACTTGCTATCGTAGCACCAGTTGCAGCAACGGTTATCCAGCTTGCAATCTCAAGATCAAGGGAATTTTCAGCCGATGAGGAGGGAGCTCGTATCTCTCAGAAACCATGGGCTCTTGCCAGTGCCCTTGAGAAACTGGAATACGGAAGCAATAACTATCGTCCAAGAAGAAACGATGTGCAGGCATCTGAGACCACTGCACACATGTTCATCGTAAACCCGCTAAAAGGACACTCGCTGATGAACCTGTTCAGGACGCACCCAACTACGGAAGAACGTATCAGGCGTCTGCATGCAATGCAGTAATCGAAAAGATAGTATTAAATTAACATAGAGTTAGAAGTTAAAGAGGCTTGTCTGCCCCTGTTCAACAAGGTGGATAACCTCAATTCCTTTTTCTTCAAGCTTATTTGAAAGGTAGTGCCTGTGACAACCTTTTGGGCTTTTTTCAGCACACATAAGAACTATCCTCCCGTTTTCAGAATTCACCTTACTGATAAGAGAAATCAGTTTTTTCAGGCTGCTCTGGAATGCTTCTGTGTCCATATACTCCACATATGTGGTTTCACGCATGCCGCCAACGCCTTCACAATGATAATAAAGAATACTGTTCTTTGGAAGTATGTCTTCCAGTGATTCCCGATCATATACCTTGAAAGTTGACTGTGGATACTTTCTTATATCGACCAGATGAGTTATCCTGTTCTCTGCCAGCATGAAGATAAACTCATCAAGCTGTCGGTTTCCGTATCCTATGGTATAGCACTTCATTTTTAGCACCATGATGTGTAATGCACAATATATTATATGCCGATGTCCAATTATTAGTTCTGAGATTTTGCGGCATATAATAAAAAGAAAGCGGAAGAGATGACAAATTCATTCTATAACAGAAGCTGTTTTAAGTTATCTGAAACGATTTTTCTAACAAAAGAGGAACAGCAATTCTTATCACATCGATAAGAATATCATTAAGAAAGTCATCTTGTCACAGGAAGCTAGGGTAAAACTCATATTTACATTAAGCTAATTGAAATTAATATCTGAATATAGGAATACAGGGAATGAGATATTAAGATATTAACTATTACACTTATAGTAATCCGAGATCAAAGAGGATAAAATGAAAGTATCTGTCAGCACTTCAAAAGTAAATGGTGAAGTCTTCGCACCACCATCAAAAAGCTATACTCATCGTGCAATTACAATTGCCGCACTCTCCGATGACTGTGTGATTCACCGCCCCCTTATGTCAGCCGATACGCTTGCAAGTATCCGTGCATCAGAAGCATTAGGAGCAATTATTGAGAAATACGAGGATAGAATTCACGTAAAAGGAGTGAGTGGTAAGCCTCACGTGCCAAATAACGTTATTGATGTGGCAAACTCGGGAACAACACTGCGTTTTATGACAGCAGTATCAGCACTTACAACTGGAGTTACCGTACTTACAGGTGACAGTTCTATCAGAAACAGGCCAAACCAGCCCCTCCTTGATGTCCTCAATAAACTTGGCGTGGAGGCATATTCCACAAGAGGAAACGGCTGTGCACCTATTGTAGTGCGCGGAGGACTTAAAGGCGCCATTACTACAATTGATGGTTCCATCAGTTCACAGTTCATATCAGCACTTCTCATTGCCTGTCCACTGAACACACAGAGCACAACACTCTCCATCAAAGGTGAGATGAAATCAAGACCATATGTTGACGTTACAATGGAACTCATCGAACAGGCAGGTGCAGAGATCCTCGTTGAAGAAGGAAACACTATCAAATTCATCATTCCTGCAAACCAGAAGTACAACCTGAAAGAATACACAGTTCCGGGAGATTTCTCTTCAGCTTCATACCTGCTTGCAGCCGCCGCTGTAACAGGGTCAACTGTTACCGTGAAAAATCTCTTCCCATCAAAACAGGGAGATGTTGAAATTATCGATGTCCTCGAACGCATGGGTGCTAAAATATCCTGGGACAAAGAAAGCGGTGTAGCAGAGATAACAGGCAACGGCCTTAAGGCAACAGTATTCGACGCAGGTGCAACACCTGACCTTGTACCAACAATTGCAGTTCTGGCTGCATGTGCCGAAGGAACAACAGTTATCGAAAATGCGGAACATGTCCGTTACAAGGAGACCGACAGGCTGCACGCAATGGCACTTGAACTTACCAAGATGGGCATTTCAGTACGTGAAGAACCAGACCAGCTTATAATCACAGGCGGCACACTGAGAGGAGCCGACCTCCACGGATGGCATGACCACAGAATAATAATGGCACTCACCATTGCCGGAATGGTTGCCGGAGATACTGTTATAGATACTGCTGAAGCCGTGGACATTTCGTTCCCTAACTTCTTTGAGGTTATGAAAGAACTGGGTGCAGCAGTAGAACTTATCTGAGTTTCAGATTTTACTTACAAAACAGAATCAACATGACATTTTCATGTTGATCTGAACATTTTTCTATTTTTACAAAGCCCAATTTTAAATTATATGTAAATAAATAATACCTCACTAATTCTAAAAATGTGAAATTGTACATTTTCCATCGTCAAATACCAGTTCAAAATTAAAAGTACCTGATATCGGACCTCCAATCACGATTCCTGCAGACTCGGTATTTGCATCAGGCAGCCATAAACCGGTAGAATTATCCAGCTTGCCTTTTTTGAAAATGATGGTTTCACCATCAATGTGATACAGATTCCTGGCACCATTATCATACTGACAGATTATGGTGTTATTCTCAACAATCCATGAATTATCACTGAGATTACCATTTAAATTAGAGTCCGGATCCACGCCAAATGACAGAAAGCTGACATCGGGCAATGAAAGTTCAATGCTGCATATAGAACCTTCCAGCGAGTTCGTTTCCTGAACATTTCTGGCATATCCGTCCTGTATGGACACTATTTCCAGTACAGCAGAATTAATCTGCTTGCTGTCCTTAGCTCCTGAATAAACAGGAGCCATATTATTCCATGAGAAAGCCATAAGGAAAATAACAGCACCCGTTATGGCAAGATAGAATACCATCTTTAAAGGAACTGTGTCAATACCTCTGGTATCCCTAAAAAAAGAACTTTTTTTAACCCCCACGTTTTTCACATTCCTGTATTCTTAATCAAATTAACAAAATTGGCAGTTAGCTTTGAGAATCCAGCCACTCTACAAACTTATCCAGAGCACGCCTGCGGTGTGAAACTGTGTTCTTGAATTCATCACCAAGTTCTCCGAATGTTTTTCCATTGTAATCGAATATCGGATCATAGCCAAAACCACCTGTTCCAAGTTCCTCAAAAGCAATCTTACCTTCCACAGTTCCTGTAAATGTAAATGGTTCAGCTCCCGGTTCACAGTATCCTATCACCGACTTGAATACAGCAGACCTATCGGTTTCACCTTCCATGATTTTAAGAACCCTTGGGTTTCCAAGATTCTTTTCCACAAATGCAGAATAAGGTCCTGGAAAACCATTAAGCACATTGATGAAGAGTCCTGAGTCATCCACCATTACAGGAAGTCCGAGTTTATCAGATGCCCATCTGGCACCATAGGCTGCAATTGGTTCGAGGTCATCTTCCTGGAGTTCCGGGTAACCATCTGTATTCTGTATAACCTCAAAGCCCTTGGTGGCAAGTATATCCTTAACTTCCCTGAACTTACCCTTATTACCAGTAACAAAAACTATCTTACGCATATCTTCCCCTCTTCTCTATTTCTTTCACTCTTTCAAGCACTTCATCAGCCTGCCCGAATTCTTTCCTGTAGCCACGGCAGAATGCCTCTATAAGTTTTTCATGGCCTCTGTGCGTACTTTCAAACGTCCTGAAAAGGACATGCACATCAACACCACGTGCTTCGATACTGCCTTCAAAAAAGGATAAACCGAAATCAATCATGTAAATTTTATCGTTGAAAAGTATAAGATTGGACGTTGTCAAATCACCGTGTACAATTCCGGCTGAGTGCAATTCCGCAACAAGAACACCTATCTGCTCGCTGAGCTTCTCATCGATAACATGTTTCAATGCAACTCCATCGATGTACTGCATTTTTATTGTGGAATTCTCAATATCATAAATGATAGGAGTTGGAACACCGGCCCTTCTTGCTTCAGATATCAGCCTTGCTTCCGCTTTTGTCCTCTCCTTCCTGATGCGCTCATCAAGATCTTTCAGGCGATAGTTCTTCGGAACTCTTTCCTTGATAAGAACTCCTTCCTCAACCCTGACGACAGCCTCGGCACCATTGGTCAGATTCATGACTGCATCCCCTCCTCTAAATCCCTTGGAATCCATGTTACATCAACATCATCCGGCCTGAAGTTCGGATTTACATGTGAGTTCTCAACGTCAATCACATTGCCTGAATCATACATCAGGAGTCCGAGATAAGCTATCATGGCTCCGTTATCACCCATGAACCTCTTTTCAGGAACATAGAAATTGGCACCGCGTTCGTTACACATGATATCAAGCATTTCCCTGAGTCTCATGTTAGCACCGACACCGCCTGCAAGAAGCACTTCGTTCTTTCCTGTATGAGCAAGTGCACGTTCGGTAACCTCAACCACCATTGCAAAAGCGGTTTCCTGGAATGAATAACACACATCTTCCATGGAATTATCTTTGAGTGCTGCGGTTGCTGCAGTTGAGAGTCCTGAAAATGATAGGTCCATTCCTTTTACAACATAGGGAAGGGAAATGTAATTAGAGGCATTTCTGGCAAATTGCTCTATCTGTGGGCCACCAGGATGTCCAAGACCTGCACTGCGTGCAAATTTATCAAAAGCATTTCCAAGTCCGATATCAAGTGTCTCGCCAAATACCCTGTATCGCCCCATCCTGTAAGCCAGTACCTGTGAATTTGCACCACTTACATAGAGTGTAACCGGATCAGTTGCCGGTGTTTTCCAGCGGCCAACTTCAACATGGGCAAGACAGTGATTTACGCCTACAAGAGGAACATCAAGACTTATTGCAAGCATCCTGGCAGCAGTTGCCACAGTACGCAGACAAGCCCCAAGTCCCGGGCCCTGAGAGAATGAGATCGCATCGATATCTGATGCATCTAGTCCTTTCTGCTTTGCTTCCTCAAGTACTCCTTTTACCACATAGGAAGCATACTTTGCGTGGTGCTGGGCAGCTTCTCTTGGGTGTATTCCACCAGTAGGAGGTTTATACATATCGGAAACCTCCGCAATAACATCTTTCTCATTTACGATGGCAGCACTGAGGTTCCACGCAGTGCCCTCAATGCCAAGCACTGTTCCTTTCAACTTGATATCTCCGGCGCTAAATGGGATGGAGTTGAATATTAATTTTGCTGTTTCCTGATGAATACGAATGCAAATGTAAGTATCAACAATGTCAGAGTAGTGGAAAACGCTGGTGTGTCTTTATCCTCAGTATTGTTTTCCTCATAAAATACCGGTTCACCCTCTTCATCGTCGTCCGGTGATGCAGCTTCGGTTTGATGGTTTATTGTCTCCTGTTCTTCAGCTGAAATAACAGGAATATCTGCAGTTACAGCAAACGGCGAGAATCCCGGAGTACTTGCCTCAAAGTAATAATAATCTGCGTTTTCTCCTGTCTGCTCAGTCTCAAGTCTGCTCCAGACATCATCACTATAGCGATTAAGGGCAATAGTACCAATGTTAACATCATTATCATCAACCCAGTCTTTACTGACCATGAAACCTATTACCGGATCCTTGATGTTGCTTTCTGTAGCATAGCCGGTCTTTCCAACCCAGATATTCATGTTCTTGTATACTAAACCTGAAGCAGCTGTGTCCACAAGTGCAGATGTATTTTTCAAGATCTCTATTGTCACACTTATCTTACCTGCATTCTTCAGTGAGGTGTAGCGTACATAATCAATCTCATTCTGATCTTTAGTAAAATCATAATCTACAAGATCATCCTTTCCTGCATAGACTGAAAGTACATCCTTGAATTCAATGTTATCCACATCTTCACCAGTAGAACCACCTCCACCGCCTCCTCCTCCGCCACCGGAAGAAGTGCTTGTGGAGCTAGTACTTGTTGCAGCACTTGTTCTTACTGAGGTGTTATACCATTCACCGGTATTTTCTACATAGTCAACTGCACGAAGACTATAATTATAGAGAGTGCTGGCACTAAGTCCCGTATCTGCCATTTCAGAACCGGAATAATTTCCAAGAAGTGAACCGCTTCTCCATACTTCCACATGATCAGTATCATCTGAAGAGTTCCAGTCAAGTGTGATACTTGATGAAGTACTGGAATTTGAAACACTGCTTATTACAGGTGCTGTATTGTCCTCCAGTGGAGCATAAATGCTCAGGTGAGTTATATTTGTAGTAACTGTATGCGCTGTAGTATTGGCAATACTCCTGTAAGGAATCCATATTCCCTCATCAGGATCATACCAGCCAACTGTGAGTTTAGCTGTGTTATTTACACGATATGGATCATATCCAAGTGTCAGGGAAACGTTTCTGCCAAACTGGTATGAATAATTCAGGTCGAACTCATTGTAGACCCTTATATCAAGCACTGTACCGGTAAGATATGAACCATTTCCGGGTTGGGTACCTCTAATTGCAGAAGCAGAAATATTTCCGGGATTTGCGGATGTACCGCTTATGTTGAAATTGAACACCGGATTGCTCACATTGGTGTCAATTCCCGGAACTGTCACAGTAATCTGATCACCTGAACTGGTGTCGGTGGTCTGCCCTAAACTGAGATATACTGTGGTATTTGATACAAAGTACTCATTCTGGGAATTATTGTAAATTGCACTTACATTTACTGTATTTGTCCCGTTTAAAAGAGGAACATTACTTACATTGAACATTCCGTTAGAAACAGGCTCTGAATTATTTGTCAGGGCACCGTTAACATAAACAGAAACATTACTTGCAACTCCAACTGTTCCGTTTAGGGTAAAACTGTCATCAGGCAGATAGTAAATCGAACCTGATGCAGGGGAATCAATCTCTGCTGATTCGGTAAACACAGTAAAGTTTACAGTTGTCAAGTTCACGAAACCTGTTATATCCTCAGCATACACCGTGATATTGTGGGTATTTTCTGAAAGTACTGTGCTTGCATTCAGTGAATATCCGGACTGGCTTGTGGAATTTGTTCCGTTGTCAATCCTGTACCAGAAATCACACCACTTATTGTTGCTGGCATTTATCTGAACAATATTATCCTGTATCACTGAATTTTCCACCGGGCTCTGGACAGTGAGTATATTGTCCTCAATACTGACATAGAACCTCCATCCGTAATTCAGTTCTTCATCGAGATCAGTAAGCGCAGTAACGGACACATTGTGGAATCCTTCGGAATATGACTGGGACTGGTTCTGGACCTTGTATCCACCAAAAATAGCTTCCAGTGAATATGATACAGAGGAGCCGTCAATCTGCATTTCTATGGAACTTGAATTTATTCCGTCCACATGTGTCAGATTTATGTAAACATCAGTGCTTGCATTCGTTGTATAAGAATTGTGTTCAGGATACATGTAGATATTACTAAGCTCACCATAAGAAATTACAAGTGAGAAATTCTGCGGACCCTGTGGGACGTTTGTTCCGTTAACGATTATTGTATAAGTGCCTGCAACCGGTTCAAGAAGTTCAATACCTTCTACATTATTCACAGTATCGGGAGCATCGTTTCCATAATATGTGCCATCCGGAGCTTCCACAATAAGATCAAGATTATTAACCAGTTGCATCTCAACAAGAGAATCACCCGGATAATCCGTCCATACAAGTGTTACCCTCACCGGCCTGGAAGTGTGGAGTATATCATAACTCACATTCCAGGATTCACTGTAATTGAGAGGGATATAATCATAATATCTCATGACAACAGGAGAATGCGGATATATTGAGTTCTCAATGTCAACACGTCCCCATCCCTGGGAATAATCCGGTCTTCCACTGACCTCCTGATAATCCCCGGTCCCGTATTGTCCCGGTGTTATGTTGCATGCACCGTTTATTATTGTAGCTTTCAGCAATGAAGCGCTAGGACTACTGAGGTTTTCAACTTCAGTGTAATATTCCCTGACAAGGGCTGCTGAACCTGCTGTAATTGGTGTTGACATACTGGTCCCACCCATATACAGATAATTGCTGTTAATAAGACCCCAACCGGTTCCTGTGGCAACACTTGATCTGGTGGACGCAATAAATGTACCCGGAGCAACTACATCCGGTTTTATCCTGCCATCGTCAGTTGGGCCACGACTGCTGAAAGCAGCAATTCCGTCACTGTCCGATGCCATGTAATCATCGGATATCGGGGATGCAGGATAAAAATTAGGCCATGCAAGCCCCCATTTTGTATAAGGGGGTACTGAGAATGTAGCTCCTCTTTCATTTTCAGATGCACCCACTGTAAGACAGTTCTTGGCAGTTGCCGGTGAACCAATTGAATCAGGATCTATTACTCCATCTGAATCAGAATCAATTCCTTCATTTCCGGCTGAGAAAAGTATCAGCATATCCTGATGATCCCACATGAACTGGTCTACGGCTTCTGAATACTCTGTGTATAATCCTTTTGTGTCAGAACCCCAGCTATTAGTGTGTATCCTTGCACTTTCATTATAGGCCATCTGGAACAATTCCTCCAGGCCACCCGAAGGCAGGTACAATCCATCTGAAGTACTTCCCAAAGCCTGCATTACAAGTTTTGCTTCAGGCGCCATTCCTGCATACTGTCCTCCTGAAAGACTCCCGTTTCCAAGCACCGAACCTGAAACATGAGTCCCGTGCCCGGATGCAAGATCTGCAGCTCCGTCTTCTGCAATATCAAATATTGCAAGTATCCTTCCCCGCAGGTCAGCATGCATGGACTCATTATCAACTCCCACATCTATTCCTGTATCCGCAACCGCAATTACCTGCCCGCTTCCATTGAGCCCGTGTGTATCATGAACTACATCTGTAGTAATTATTCCTGTAGCAATGTCATTGTCAAAAGTCGGCTGGACATATTCTTCTATCCAGCTTATTCCTGAGATAACGGCTATAGAATCAATCTGAGAATCTGATACCTGAACCCTGATTGTTTTTCCGTAGCCACCAAGAACCTCAACTCCGAGAGATTCGAGTGATTCAACTACATTTACATATTCATCTGCAGAAAAAAGAGAAATATAATATATCTTGTTTTCTTCAGTTTCAGCTGAATATAATCCTTGTTCTAAGCTACTACCTGATTCAATTTCCGGGTCGTATTTGTAGGTGGACTTGTATTCACCTATCCATTTTACAAAAGCCAGTTCATTAACCTGAGCCATTGAACTTGCATTCATCCTGACAACAAATGCATTATTCGGAACATATGTGTAAAGCTCTGCACCTGTTGAGATTATGTCCTGTTTCCATTGATCTCTTACAGGACCGGAAAACTGTACAATGTAATATGCATAGGTATTTTCAGAAGAAACAGAATTCAGTGAAAGAAAAGCATAATTGTCCTCATCCGTATATGTAGTGTTTACGTGCCCGGCTTTTAAAAAAAGCGTATCACTGTTTGTCAGATAAGAATTATTTGTCCCTGCAGATGCAGAAAATGATGTAATAAGAAGTATCAGGACTAAACTTGTCAGGATCGTGTTTTTACTGCGCATAAGCTATCCTCAGGTAATATTCAGAATAAAGAGATATAGCCATAAATATATTTATATGTACTGTACAATAAAATATATAGGCATATTTAGAAACAGGTCAGGTAAATAAAAAAATAAAATTACTGCTTCCTTCTGAGGAAGCAGACAAATACAAGAATCAAGCAGGAAATGAAGCCTGAAAGTGCATTCAAACTGGTCTCCGGTTCGATTTCTGTTGAAATACCAGATTCATGTTCGCTAACATCACTCACAGAAGATTGTGTTTCAATTTCATCCAGAGTACTCTCAAGCATCATAGTTTCGCCTGTAATCACAAATGAAGAGAATCCTGATGTGCTGGCCTCGAAGTACAGGTAGTTATCATCAGAGTCAGTCTGCCAGGTTGAGAGTTTGCTCCAGCCTCCATCATACCTGTTAAGGACTATAGAATCCGGATCAATATCATTTTCATCTATCCATTCTCTGTCAACCCTGAATCCAATAACAGGATTTGCAATATTATCTTCAGTTGCATACCCTACCTTTCCAACCCAGATGTTTATGTTCCTGTAAATTTCTCCTGAAGGAAGTGAGCTGACAAATGCCGACTTGTCTACCAGCACCTCTATGGTCGCGGAGATAGTTCCTGAATTTTTAAGTGACTCATAACTGACATACCGGATATCGTTACCATCCCTGTAGAATTCAAAAATAACATCACCTGTTCCTACAAACACAGAGCTGACATCCTTTACTGCGATGTTCTCGTACTCTTCACCGGAGGTGCCACCACCGCCTCCTCCTCCGCCACCGCCGGCGGCAGAGCTTGTAGTAACCACACTGGTTGTAGCATTAGTTACTGTGATTGAAACATTGAGATAGTCGTAATAGTGACTGTCAGTAACTGTGAAATTAGCATAATAGTTTCCAGTCTGGTTTACTGATGGTGTCCAGTTAAACAAAAGACTTGTAGCATTAAACTCTGCTCCATCAGGCAAACTTTCGTTTGAATACACAAGAGTATCATTGTCAATATCAGTTGCATTCAGGGTAAACTGAAGAGCAGTGGATACCTGAACGGTCTGTGATGCTGCTGACTGGAACTGCGGAGGAGCATTCACATCTAACACTTCAATGTTGATAGTTTCAGAATCTTTAAGACCATTTGAAACAGCAGTGAAATTAATGCTGTAATTTCCTGCATCTGTGTAACCTGTTGTCCATTCAAACATTCCTGTGACAGTATCAAATACCGCATCATCCGGCAAGCCGCTTGCAGAATAGACAATTGAGTCTCCGTCTGCATCTGTTGCTGAGACAGTAAATGTTAGAGTTTCATTCTCATTTACAGGCTTGTTACCGATGCTTGCAAGTTCAGGTGGCCTGTCAACATTATTCACAGTAATTATCATTGACTGTAAATCTGTTGAACCTGTGGTTGTCGCTGTAAATTCAATGTGATATGTACCTGAATCATTATAACCTGTCATCCAATAGAATTCACCGGACTCATCATCAAAAGACGAATTAGCCGGAAGAGTGGATGCAGAGTAGCCTACATCATCACCATCAGGATCATTTCCAGCAACTATGAACTCAACAATTTCACTTTCATTTACCGTGACATCCTCAATGGTATCAAGTTCCACAGACCTGTCAACATTGAGAACCGTAATTGTGATGGTTTCTGAATCAGTGAGAATGTTTGACATAGCAATGAATGTCACATCATAGGAACCCGCTGCATCGTAATCCGGTGTCCAGGTAAACTGTCTGCTTGCAGCATTAAAGCTTGCATCGCCTGGTACATCCTCTGCCATATATGTAATAGAATTGCCGTCGGGGTCGCTTGCAGATATAGTAAAGCTTATAGGCTCATTTTCGTTGACTGATACGTCACCTATTGAACTTAATACAGGTGCCCTGTCGACATTATTTACTGTGATTGTAATAGTTTCAGTATCTTCAAGACCATTGGCAGATGCTGTGAATTCAACGGTGTATTCTTTCGAATCGTCATAAGAAGGAGTCCATATGAATTCACCACTTGATGTGTCAAAAGTTGAACCCTGTGGAAGAATGCTGGCTGAATAGATTACATCATCTTCATCAGGATCTATTGCAGATATTGTAAATGCAAGGGTTTCATTCTCATCAATTGTTTTACTGCCTATTGGATTAAGAACCGGTGGCCTGTCAACGTTACCAACATAGATGGTGATAGTTTCTGAATCTTCAAGACCGTTAGAAGATGCTATGAACTCAACAGCATAGTTTCCTGATGTACCATAACCCGGTGTCCAGGCAAACTGGCCGTTTGCCGTATTAAAAGTAGCTCCTGTGGGCAGGTCGTTGACAGAATATGTAACTGATTCACCGTCCGGATCTGCTGCGGATATTGTAAATGTGAGGGTTTCGTTCTCATCAATTGTTTTACTGCCTATTGGGTTGAGAACTGGTGCTCTGTCTAAATTATTTACTGTGATAGTCATTGTCTGCGAATCAGTAAGACCATTTGAAGTGGCAATGAACTCTACAGAGTGAGCACCTGAATCAAAATAACCGGGAGTCCAGGAGAACTCACCTGACTCTGGATCAAGAGTGGAACCTGATGGTATATCAGGAGATGAATAGCTTACTGAGCCACCATCCGGATCAGTGGCTGAAACCGTGAAAACCAGATTGCTGTTTTCATCAACCGTTCTGTCGATGATAGAATCTAATTCAGGAGGCCTGTCAACATTATTTACGGTAATTATCATTGTTTGCGAGTCTGTTGTCCCGTTTGATGTGGCAGTAAACCCAATCTCATATATACCGGAATCAGTGTAACCTGTCATCCAGGAGAATTCACCAGAATCAGCATCCAGTGAAGAGTTGGCCGGAAGAACTGATGCTGAATAAGTTACCTTATCCCCATCGGGATCACTTCCTGTAATCTGGAAAGCAACAAGTTCTGTTTCATTTACCGTAACATCATCAACCGGATTCAGTTCCACAGGCCTGTCAACATTGAGAACTGTAATTGTGATAGTTTCAGAATCATTGAGAGCATTTGAGCTGGCAATAAACTCTACATTATAGGAACCTTCATCATTGTAATCAGGAGTCCAGGTAAACTCACCGGAATCTGAATTAAGAATTGAACCTGAAGGTTTATCCGGAGATGAATAAGTTACATCATCACCGTCCGGGTCTGTTGCTGATATCGTAAAAGTCAGAGTATTATTCTCACTAACTGTTTTATCGACAATAGTATCAAATACCGGTGCCCTGTCAACATTATTTACTGTGATAGTTATAGTCTGAGAATCTGTAAGACCATTTGATGTGGCTATAAATTCCACATCATAAGTACCGGACTGGTTGTATGAAGGTGCCCATGCAAATTCACCGGAGTCTGAATCAAGTGTAGCTCCTGCTGGCATATCATTTGCGGAATATGTTATTGTTGACGGTCTGTCAGGATCAATCGCAGAAATTGTAAAGGCCAGTGGCTCGTTTTCATCAATTTCCTTATTTCCTGTTGCTACAAAAACAGGCTCCCTGTCAACATTCAGAACCGTAATTGTAATCGTTTCCGAATCATTAATTCCATTTGCACTTGCAATGAATTCTATATTGTAACTTCCTGATTCATCATATTGTGGAGTCCAGCTGAAATCCCCGCTACCTGTATCAAAAACAGCATCTTCTGGCAATCCGTTTGCATAATATGTTACAGTATCATTGTCATCATCAGTTGCATGGATACTGAAAACAAGTGGACTGTTTTCATTAACCGTTTTGTCACCTATAGATGACAGCACAGGTGCTCTGTCAAGGTTAATTACATTTATTGTGACAATTTCCGAATCAACTTCAATGTTGTCTGTTACATTGAATTCAACCACGTATGAACTGGCATCATCAAAACCGGGAGTCCAGGTAAAAGTATTACCATTAAGAACACCGAAACTTGCGTTAGTACCGAAAGTAAGTGTGTCATTGTCAGCATCTGTTGCTGAAAGTTCAAGTGTCAGAGGATATGTTTCACTGACAGTTGTGCTTCCGGCGATAGCTGAAAGAACAGGAGCAGTGTTCGAGCTTTCAGCATCAACTGAGAAATTCCATGAATATGAGAAATCCTGTCCTGTTTCTGTTGTGGCTGATACGGATACATTGTATTCACCGGTTGCATATGATGAAGCAGTTTGATATTCTATTTCATATCCATCTGTAATCGGAGTGGAAACAAATGTTACCGGAATATCATTTATCTTCATAACAATAGAAACAGGATCAACTCCCTGCGGATGCACAACATCTGTGGAAACCGCAGTGTTCTCGCTGTCAGCCAGTATGCCCGGAGCCGGGAATTCATTGTTATCACAGGTGAAAGAAGCTACCAGTGCAAAGGGCTGCGGACCATATGGCACATAATAGGCATCGACAGCAAATGTGTACTCTCCCTCTGATGTACTATCAAGTTCGATGTCTTCAACATTATTGACATGATCAGGACCGTCGTTGCCATAATATGAATTTGAAGAGTCTGTGATTGTCAAATCAAGATCGTTTACAAGTGATTTACCCGCACTTGCAGAAGCAGGGTAATCTGTCCATACAAGAGTTGCTCTTAATGGTTCTCCACTTTCAATGTAATCATAGGTATGAGTCCATAGCCCACCCATGCTAAGTGATTCACCATCGGAATATGCAATTACTTCCGGATAATCATTTATTACGGAATTTGCGACGTCAACACGTCCCCATCCCTGGGAATTATCAGGTCTTCCGTATATTTCCTGGGTACTACCTTCACCATATTGACCCGGAGTCATGTCAATTGCACCGTTAATAAGAGTAGCTTTGAGCAGTGCAGCACTTGGACTGGATATATGTTCCATTTCAGTGTAGTACTCTCTGACAAGAGCAGCGGAACCTGCAACAAGTGGTGTTGCCATACTCGTTCCACCCATGTATGCATAATTATCATCAATAAGTCCCCAGTCATACCAGCTTATGTAACTGGATCTCGTGGATGCTATGTATGTACCGGGAGCTACAACATCAGGTTTTATTCTTCCATCGTCTGTAGGACCCCTGCTACTAAAAGCTGCAATACCTTCTATGTTGTCTGCTTTTGTATCCTCATATATAGGAAGTGCAAAAGAACTACCATAAGCAGAGATCATCTCAGGCCTGTAATTCTCTGATGCACCTACTGCGATACAATTCTTAGAAGTTGCCGGAGGCGAGGTGGAGTTAATATCTATCACACCATTTTTGTCAGAATCCGTTCCTGAATTGCCTGCTGAGAATAATATTAGCATGTCAGGATGTTCCCACATGAATTCATCAACTGTCCTGGAAGGAGTAATATAATCCCCAAGACTTGTCTCATAACCCCAGCTGTTTGTATGTATCCTTGCCCCCAGATCGTATGCATCCTGGAAAATATCGTCGAGATTTGAATAAGTAATATTCATACCTCCACTGGTACCATTCTGGACAGCTTCAAAAACTAATTCTGCTTCAGGTGCCATTCCTTTATACTGGCCACCTGACATTGATCCGTTACCAAGTACAGAACCTGCAACATGAGTTCCGTGTCCTCCATTATACCAGGCTGATGCATTATCAGCTGCACCGTCGCCGAAATAGTCAATTATACTTATTATCCTTCCTGCAAAATCAGGATGCATTGTACTGTCGTCCACACCTGTATCCAATCCGGTATCGCACACAGCAACAATTTGTCCGCTTCCATTAAGCCCGATGTCGTTGTGTACTGTGTCCACATTCATTATTCCTGCTGCCACATCGTTGAAGAGAACAACTTCAGAGTATTCCTCTATCCAGCTTATTCCGTTTATTGATGCAAGTGAATCTAAATGGTTTTCAGGTACGACAATAATCAATATCCTGCCAGAACTGCTGATAATATCCCCATTAATATCATTGATTTCCCGGGCGATTTCATCAGAGTCTGCCGATTCAAAAAGAAATACGTTTAATTTTATCGTTTCAATCTGGTTTTCATTTATCGATAATTGGTTCTCGTTTGTTTCCAGACTAAAATCATACTTATACTCTGGTAAATATTCCCCGACCCAGCGCACAAATTCCAGAGATTCAACCTCAACCAGAATAGTATCATTCATTTTCAGCACAAATGTATTGTCAGGAATGTAATCCAGAATTACAGCACCTGTGGCTTCTGCCGCATCTTTCCACTCTGGCTGCACAATACCATCAAATTGAACCAGATAATATTTGTAAGAACTACCAGAAAGTTCGCTAGCAGAATTAACACTCATTGTATTCGGTTCAGTGTAATTGGCATCTGTTTCCAGATCAGTATCAATATGACCTGTTTTGAGAAAGATTATGTTGTCGTCATTGTTTGCCGAAGCAAGAGATGTAAAAAACAATAAAATTATGAAGATGAATGCAATTTTTTTCCTATCCGTCATGTATTCATTTCCTGTTTTTGTGCTGGGTATAAAGAACACTCGTAGAAATATTTACGAAAATATGTATTTGGTAAATATATTCAAACAAACTTCTATATAAAATACAACGACTATGAAAAAAATAGTATATTTATGAATTATATATAAAGTGCATGCGGCATTGCATACATAATAAATAAAATAGAAGGCACTTAGTAAAAAGTGCCAAATGTCCTTAGAATTTTCTTCTTCTCCAGAATCCCAGATAGATAACTCCAACGGTTCCGACAACGAATATCGATGCAAGTATATCTGAACTGGTGAAGGAAGGAGTATTTGAAACCTCCACATTATCGACAGATTCCTGCGTCATTTCATAGCCTTCAATGTAGTTATCCGGAGTGGACATCGAACTGTCCTGAACAGGTGTTTCTGAGTCAAGTCCTGCTCCTCCTGAATCTGCCATTGTAGACTGATTGGACGAACCTGAACCACTTGCCATTGCTCTTTGGACAGAGTTGAGTGAATTATCTTTCCTCTTCAGAGAACTTGTGTCAGTTGGTTGCTGCACCTTGAATTCGTCCCTCTTTGTCGCATCATACATCTGCTGCATGTATCGTTCCTGAACTGAAAAGCTGACTGAACCCATGTTACCCTGAACAAAGTCATCCAGAAGTGGATTACCGCACGTGTGATGGCAGCATGTTGCTCCGTAGTCCGCAACAGAATTCAAATACTCATTTACAAGGTCATTGACAATATCGTTTGAGAAATCAACATATCCCTTACGATAAGCTTCCAGCATCCTGCCGGTCATTGACTGATAGGCTCCAGGGTTGTTTGCATTGAAGAACTCCCTCATTTCGGCATTAATGTATGTGTTATACACGGTTTCCCACATACTGTCATCAACAAGCTCAGGGTTAGTTACTTCCCATCCCCAGAGATTGTCCACGAATTCAGCCATCATTCTTGCACCGGCATAATCATACTCCATCATGCCTTCTATCCATTTATCGTTGAGATATCTGGAACGCATATTTGTGGTCAGATACTGTTCCATTGTAACCATTCCACTATTAGCAGAATCCCTGGTATCTGAAACATACATTTCCGGAGTCTTACCGGATACATACCTGGTTGCAAGATTGAGTCCTCCGAAGTACTGATAGAAATCATCATTGTCCAGAGTATCATAGAGGTTAGATGAATCAGAATGCACCGAAGCATCAACATTCATAAGGTTCTGTTTGAGAAGATCTGAACATTTCTGACCCCAGAGTTCCGTACCATAGGCGTATCCCATTTTACTAAGATAAAGTTCTCCTATCTGGGCTTCATCATCCCATGTGCCACTGGCTTCTATGGCATTGGCAATACCTATCTCATAAGTTCCATCCATTACAGCAAAACAACGCATTGTTGATAACTGGTCAGCAGTCTCATTATCATAGCCTGCTTCTATCAATGCCTGTCTGATTGAGAGTGTACTTTCGTTCACATAGTTGGTATAGTTGCCAGCCGGAGCAGTATTTGCAATTCTTACAGCCTCATCTATCATCTGGATCTTGTCAGGGAAGGCATCCCTCATTCCTGCTGTCGCATAAACGATATCGATACGAGGTCTTCCGGGATATTCACCATAACTTGGCATAAGTTCGGACTCGTTCATCGGCACAAGATCTATTACTTGTTTGGAAGTACTGTCCCAAACTGGTTTTACTCCAAGCATGTACAGCATTTCAGCTTCAAGAGTACCGTGGTCCCTTATGAATTCCACACCGAATCTTGAGAAGGATACTTTTTCCGGATACTCTCCATATTTGTTGTAGTAATCCACCAGCAGATCCTCTGCAAGTCTGGAACCAAGGTCCCATGTTGTTGGGGATGGATAAAGTCTGGAATCCACTCCATAGAAATTACGGCCCGTTGGTACGGAATCCGTATTCTGAATTGGATCTCTTCCAGGTCCAGGTGGAATAAAGCCTGCATTCAGGGCATCCAGAACCCTGTCAAGTTCATTAGCCGAGGCAAGAAGGTTATCCCTGTGTATGATTCCATTTTCAAGTAGAGCAGTAACTGCTGAATCATTATAACCATATACCATATCCTGTGCCTGTGTGGAATCTGTGTTGTTGGAAACAACTTCCCATACAAGCCAGTCGACCTTTGTATCGTTGAATGGTATTCCAAGTGGATACTCATTTGTATCTGAATAGAAAGTACTGAGCATCAGATTTTCAAAACCGCTTCCAAGCATTGATCTTACCATTACAGACATCTGGTCATCTACCGGACCACTTTCATTCATAGGTGGAACTTCTCCGAGTATATGGAAACCATATGGTATGTTCTCCTCTGAAATCTCTTCCAGATATTCATGGAGCACATTCTTTACAAAAACCTGGAACAGAGTATCATTATTCCTGTAGAGCTCAACCATGCTCTCATTCACATCGAGATCATTATCCAGATTAAGTTCCACCATCTGGTCAAGTATTGTTTCCCTGTAGCCTTTCCTAACTTCTTCTGTTATTGCAGGGTCATAGTACACCTGGATATTTCCTGCAATATCAGCCATATCACCATGAAGACCTCCGCGTTCCAGAGTTGGTGTGAGGTGGTCTATTATCAAAGCGTTTCCACGATATTCTGCTGTTAGTCCTTCACCAACGTTTGCTACGATATATGGATAGATGTTAGGCAAATCCTGTAGAAGAAGTGGTGCCCAGTCTGCTGTCCTGTTCATACCGTATGCAAGTCCCGGAAGCCATTCATGTGTACCGTGGGTACCAAGATGAATAATTGCATCCGGGTTCCAGTCCTTGTTAAGCCATAGATAGAATGCGATGTACTGGTGTGTAGGCGGAACAACGGAACTGTGATACAGTACGTTATCATTCTGAGTAGAACCACGTGCAGGCTGTGGCATTAACCATACATTTCCGCACTGGACTACCGGGATTACAATGTATTTACCGGTTTCATTTTCCCACATCATGAGTTTTTTCTCATCAGGGAAATCATCTGCCCATGGTTCTCCCCATTCATTAATTACGTCATCCTGAAGGTTTTGTGGAAGCTCATTTTCAAACCATTCTTTGTATTCATCCATTGGTATGAGTTGAATTCCCCACTCTGTACGGTTGTTTACCATTTCCTCAAGAACACCCGGTGCCCAGGAACCTGTATTTATTCCCTGCTCCATGATCATATCCTGAAGAACTGTTTTGTTCTCCGGAACATTGCTCAGAGAATATTCACTGTCGTTCATTTTGTTAAGCAGGTTCATCATACTGGACATGGTATCCAGGTAACTTGCTCCTATGTTGTCCTTACCGGATGGATAGTTGTAATAGATGATACCAACCTTTTTGTCTGCATTATCCATGCGTTTGAGTGATGTCCATTTGATAGCACGGTTGGTCATCCAATCGATTTGTGCATCATTTGGTTCGTACTCATAAACACCGTATTTAATCTGATTACTTTGTCCAAGTACAATATATTCAAAAATACCGTCAATGTTCGGACTGACTGTTTTCCTTACAGCTTCTTCATTAGAGATTCCTCTGTTAGCATCTGCAGGATCTCCTGAATCCGGATCTGCAACCATACCTTTGAGAACAGGAACATCAAGATTTTTCAGCTCTGTAAGTCCGTATCCTTCATATGTACTGACATCCATTCCAAAGCTTTTAAGAGAAATCATACACTGGACCAATGGTTCCCCGTTTTCATCACAATAGTATCCGCTTACATTCAGGAATGTGTCAAAACCTGCTATAACATTACATCCCTTGCTTTCCAGATCATGTATCAAGGCATCGACAACTTGGGTATTTCCATCTTTGTAATCAGATTTATGGAACCATACACCAACAGTAGGCTTGGATGGGTCATAGATGTAATGTTCTCCATTGGATTCGTTTTGATACCAGTCCAGATATTCGTTTGTAGTGTCAAACCAGTAAATATCAGTATCCGGATGGTAAAGTCCCTGTGGAAGTGTTATAGGTGAAGAACATTCCCAACTATCCGTAAGTGTTGACTTGTTGCCATAGTTTTTTGCAAGATATATTATGAAATTCTCTGCATTAAGTCTCAGGAATTCTTCTTTCATTCCAATATTGAAGAAGTATTTCTCATCGTCACTTCCGTAGGGTTCATCCCCAGTGAAAACATAATCAAATAGAGAAGTGTCAATGTACGTACATATGTTCACAAGAGTCGTTCCGTTAGCCTTTGCTTTCTCCAGCTCATCGGAGAATTCGTTGTACCTATCTGTCCATAGCATGTAGGTGAAAATTACATCCTGATTACTCAGGTCAATGCTTGATAGGTTATTCATTGTTGTGAAATATTGAACATTTATGCTTTCATTGTAGAGATTTGCAGTTTTAGCATACTCTATAACTTCTGCATCATCATAGGTAATGAGAGTGATATTCACATAATTTTCATTCGCCGATACGACCGTTGTTAACGATAATAACAACAGTATACTTGCCAATAATATGGATGATATTTTTGTTTTCATATTATCCCCCGAAATATTCCTGAACAGGCAAAAACTCCATAATTTCGCCGTGTTCGGATTCTAATTTAACTCGAAAAACCTATTGAAACATGATTTCATCTATTCATGTGTAGAATCATGTACCAACATGTAAACTAACATATTGTTTTTTCGAACCACCGTATGTATAATGTTACTATATATTAACTCAAAATTGTTGAACAAATAATTCAACAATACATATGTGAGCTTTAAAACTAAAACATGAAAACCATATAAACGTTTCGTTTTAAACAAATAAAAAAAGAAAAAGACGCTTTCATTAGAAAGCGTAAAAAAGTCTCTTAGAATTTCCTTCTCTTCCAGAATCCCAGATATATAGCCCCAAGAGCTCCAAGAGTGAACACCGATGCCAGAATATCCGAACTTGAGAATGTTGGACTATTCACACTATTGTCGCTATTAACATTCTCCTGTGTCATCTCATATCCTTCAACGTAGTTATCAGGAGTTGACTTTCCGGAATCCTGCACAGGTGTATCCGGATCAATTCCAGCTCCTCCTGAATCTGCCATCATTGTCTGGTTGGATGAACCGGAACCTGCTGCCATGGCTCTTTGTACTGAGTTCAGAGAGTTGTCCTGTGTTTTTAATGAACTGGTATCAGTCTGTTGCTGTACTTTGAATTCATCCCTGAGGGTAGCGTCATACATCAATTGCCTATATGCATCCTGCATTTCCGAAGTGAGACCTGCATCCTGCATTAACCCATCTGTAAAATCAGCAAGCTTCATATTACCACATGTATGATGACAACAAGTAACTCCATTTTCAACCACTGATTTGACATATTCATTGACAAGATTATTCAATGTATCTGGATCTGAAGGAGTCCAGCTTCCTTTCCTGATGTTTTCAATCATTCTGGCAGTCATAGACTGGTACTGGTATGCATTCTCTTTCAGGAAATCATCAACACCAATATTCTGTGAATCCTGGATATATGTTTCATATATCTTGTCCCAATCAGAATCTGTCACAAGATCTGGAGTCGTTGCTTCCCAACCCCACATATACTCAACTGTTTTCATTAGTTCCCTAGCACCAGCATAATCAAATTCCATCATTCCATTTACCCAGTTTGGATTAAGATATCTTGCTGCCAGCTCTCTACTAAAAGCTTCTTCAAGAGTAATAACTTCAGGATTATCTACACTTGTATAGTCTGCAATGAATAATGAAACATCACCACCAAGTGACCTGATAGCCAGACCAAGACCACCAAGGTACTGGTAAACATCATCGTTATCAATAAGACCATAGAGGTTTGATGAATCACTGTGCATTGCTACATCTACATCTGCAAGATTGAGCTTAAACACATCTTCATAGTTGTCGCCCCATACTTCTGCCCCATAGATATTTGACATTCTGGAGAGAAACAGATCAGCAAGCTCAGTTGAATTTTCCCATGTATCACTGGCTTCTGCTGCTGATGATACACCTGTACCATAAGTACCTTCAGCCTCACTGAATATCCTTGACCTTGATATATAGTGTGCAATGGTTTCATTATATCCTAATTCAAGCATGGCATCCTCAATTGCAACTGAATTGGTGTACACATAGTTATCTTCTCCTTCCCAAGAACGATCTGCAACTGTACGAACCGCATTATCCAGGAGTTCAAGCTGGAATGGGAAAGTGTCACGATAAAGTCCTGAAGGCACAATCACAACATCAATCCTTGGATGACCAAGTTCTTCCAAAGAAGTTACAGTAAAGTCTCCACTGAGTCTGCCGGAATTTCTTACTGGTTTGACACCAAGAAGTTCGTATATCTGTGCCTCCATCAAACCTTCGTGACGCATGGTTTCCACAGACCACAGAACAAAGGCAACCTTATTTGGATATTCTCCATTCTCTTCATAATATGATTCAAGCCATGCCTTCATGACTGCACTTCCCTGATCCTGTGTTTCCTGATCAGGTATCAGTCTCTGGTCGAAACTATAGAAGTTGTTTCCAGTTGGTAATGCGCTTGGGTTGCGAATCGGATCATTTCCTGGCGCAGGTTCAATGTACCCAGCATTAAGAGCTTTAAGTGTCTGGTTAATCTCACGGGTTGTCTGCTCCAGATTATCTGCATATTCGAGTGCAAGTTCTAAATCTTCTGTAATACTTGTGTAATTCTGACCAAGAACTGCAAATTGAGCATCTGAAACATTTACCCCATTGATCAATGTTGCATTCAGAAGCAATGTAGCATCATCATTTGCTTTTTCTTCCCGTTCTTCCTGCGTGCCTTCTGAAAGTACATCATAGATATGATCTGTGAAGTCATCACCAAGCATTGATTTTACCATTGAGACTAGCTTGAAGTCTTCAGGTGCTACACCGAATATGTGTAAGCCGTATGGAATTAGTTCATCCTGTAGTTCATGCAGATATACGTGTAAAGTTGTATCCACGAAGCTCTCAAACTCAGCATCCGACATTGCAGTCAGATTTTCGGTGGAAACGCCCAGATCCTCACCCATTGAAAGGTTATCATATAGCTGTATGGTAGTACTACGGTAGAGTGCTGCCATATCTGCATCACCATCATCTACTGCTTCAAGGTACTCATGGATCTTGTCATGCATAGTCTGAAGTTCACCGTAAAGTCCGGCTTCAATTATCGGAGGAGTAAGGTGATCGATTATGACTGCATTACCACGGCGTTTTGCCTGTGTACCTTCCCCTACATTGTCCATGATGTATGGATAAATAATAGGAGTTTCAGCAGCCATTATAGATGGATAATCATATCTCCATAGTCCCACTTCCTTACCAGGAAGCCATTCCTGAGTACCATGTGTACCAAAGTGTATCATTGCATCTGCATCATAATCATTGTTGATCCAGAAGTATGTTGCAAGGTACTGGTGTGTTGGTGGTATGGATTCATTGTGGTAAATGAGTGACTCATCGGAAAGTCCGGCCCTTGTTGGCTGTGGGATGAAATTGATGTTACCAAGCTGAATTGTTGGTATGACAAAATACTCACCACTGGCATTTTCATATGTCATGATATCGCCGGGAGCTTCTCCCCATGTTTCCTCAACCTCTTCACGAACGCTTTCCGGAAGTTCGTTGTAATACTGGAGATAGTCGTCTACAGGCATCATTGTTACATAACCGGATTCTATGACCTTTTCAAGTTCACCAGGTGCCCATGATCCAACATTCCTGCTGGTTATGAACAGGTCAATAAACTTGCTTCCATTAGGAATTGTGTTGTTTCCAAGGTCATATCCCGCTTCTTTCATACTTTCCAGAAGCAATGTAAAACTTGGACCTATATCCAGATAGCTGGCACCAATATTGTTCTTACCACCTTCGTGGTTGTAATAAATGATGCTTACCTTCTTGTCAGAATTATCCATTTCACCGAGCTCTGCCCATGCAATAGCCCTGTCACAGATCCATTCAATCTGCTCATCTATTGGGTTATAATAGTCATTTCCAGTCTCCTCGTCTGTATCAAGACCAGCTAACCATATGTAATCAATACGACCTTCTATTTCAGGATATGCAACCTGATAATAGAGAGATGAAGGGGTTAAACCATGTGAACTGTTAACATACTCTGAAGTTGACTGATATTGATCGTATGTTCCTTTTATAATTGGAACATTGTATTCAGTGAAAATTTCTTGTCCATATTCAAGATCAAAATTTATGTAGAACCCTTTTAATGCAATTATGGATTGTACAAGGACACTGCCATTTAATGTATAATAATCCGCATCCTTATTGCCGTCTTCATCATCATCCAAAAATGCCTCTTCTGTTGAATAGATAACATTACAACCTTTTGATTCGATGTATCTTATGAGTGCATCATCAGCAGTATTAGCAAGGGAATTATCATTTATTTCATGGTTAGCAATTCCTATGGTAGGTTCGTCAGGGTCATAAATATGCCCGCCATCTGTCCTTGTAGAATACCAATCGATATACTCTTCACAATTTGCGAATATTGTTGGAAATGCATCCGGATGATAAATTCCTGTATTTGGAATATCCGGTTCAGATACGGGATTACATTCAATGTAAATTTGTTCAAAGTTTACTCCTGTATATCGAATCCAGCTTTCCATATTGGAAGTTCCACCTTCATCAAAGTAATCCTGCATCATACTGTGATTATCCATATCTATTGTACCGATACCTTCACTGTATGCATCCATTCCAAATGTTCCTATTTCCGTACCACTATTCTGAGCTTCAATAAGTGCTTCTTTGAAAAGAGGAATCTGTTCAGAGCCTATCATATAAAGAATAATTACATCCTGATCTGAAAAATCAGTTACATTGGTGGCTTCTTCACCATCCATCAAAGTGACGTTGAAACGTTCAGCGATAATTTCTCTTTCAGCTACCACTGTTCTAAGATCATTCAGCCTGGTGTTGGAATTGAGTATAAAGGTAACATTGACCTTTTCCTGCAAAATCATTGGTTCAGACACACTTTCATTTTCCAATAATCCACTGAAATTTTGTCCCATGAACGTGAGCATGTTTTTCATATTTTCTTCATTACCCTGTACCCAATACCTCTCAATATCTGTATATTCATCAGAATACAAGTCTATGTTAGGTAATGTGATGTTGGTGGAAAGGTTGTAGCCTATAATATTTGAACCACCTTTTTTAGCGGAACTTATACTTGATGTCCAGTCTTCAACTGTGGATTCGTTCTGTGATTCGATGAAGATCATTCCGTAGTTCGAAAAATCAAACCCTTCAGGAACCTGAACAGAAGGTGTGAAGATAGTAATATTCAGGTTCTCGGAGATATTCGTACTGGTTGCTGCGTTCATCAATGATTCTTCATTAAAGTCTGTACCTAGTACGAACACCAATTCGCTGAAATTCACCTCACTGCCACCTAAAATAGCAACCTTCAACTGTGTAGGTGAATATTTTGCAAGGTGTAGTATCAGTTCTTCTGCATTTTCAAGGCCTTCTCCTTCAGTTCCCATATTGCTGTAATAGGTAGCTAAAAGATCACTTGTACTACCATTTGAATAATAATCAAAATATGAGGGTGGAATGTAGCTGGAACTCATAGGATCAATACTGTAAAGCGATGCTCCAAGGTCATGTGCAGCTTTCAGGCTTTCATTGACTGTGACATTATTGGTAACTTTACTATAGAACTTCTGACAGAAAATAACATCCTGTTTTTCAAGGAATCCGCTCTCGGCAGCATCAATAAGTTCCTGAGTAATAGCCTTAGTATCACTATCATAGTATGGAATGAAAGTATATTCTATAAGAACACTGTAGTCATTTGTCTGGCTTGCAAGTTTTATTGCATCGCTTTCACTGTAACCGATGTAAGCAATTTTTGTGTTCATTGTAAGATGAACAAGTAGATTTTCTGCATTTTCAAGGCCTTCTCCTTCAGTTCCCATATTGCTGTAATAGGTAGCTAAAAGATCACTGGTACTACCATTTGAATAATAATCAAAATATGAAGGTGGAATGTAGCTGGAACTCATTGGATCGATGCTATAAAGAGAAGTACCAAGGTCATGTGCAGCTTTCAGGCTTTCATTGACTGTGACATTATTGGTAACTTTACTATAGAACTTCTGACAGAAAATAACATCCTGTTTTTCAAGGAATCCGCTTTCGGCAGCATCAATCAGTTCCTGAGTAATAGCCTTAGTATCACTATCATAGTATGGAATGAAAGTATATTCTATAAGATCACTGTAGTCATTTGTCTGGCTTGCCATCTTGATTGCATCGCTCTCACTGTAACCAATGTAGGCCAAGTCTTTGTGCATTGTAAGATAAATTAACAGATTTTCTGCATTTTCAAGTCCTTCGCCTTCTGTTCCCATGTTGCTGTAATAATTTGCAACGATATCTTCAGTGCTACCATCAGAATAATAATCAAAATAAGAAGGAGGAATGTAACTGGAACTCATAGGATCAATGCTGTAAATGTCCGCACCATTATCATGAGCTGCTTTTAGACTTGCATTTACTGTGTCATTGTTAGTAACTAAACTATAGAACTTCTGACAGAAAATAACGTCCTGTGTTTCAAGGAAACCACTTTCGGCAGCATCAATAAGTTCCTGGCTTAATCCAGAATCATAGTAAGGGATGAAGGTGTATTCAATAAGATCATTATAGTCATTTGTCTGACTGGCTAATTTTATTGCGTCACTTTCACTGTAACCAATATATGTTAATTTTACTTTCGGCTCTCCTGCAGCAGCAACACTTGTTAGTGCTGCCATCAACAATATACTTAATACCAATATCGATTTTATTTTTATTTGCATGTTATCCCCCGATAACGTGTGATGACACTCCCAATTCTTGCTTGGTGGCTTGTTGGGAGTGTCTGAATTTTCTCTCGTGCTATACCCTGTTTAATTATACAATTGTAAAAGCAGGCGCATAAAAGCGCCTGAAAGTTCTTAGAATTGTCTTCTCCTCCAGAATCCCAGATATATGGCACCTACGATTCCCACAACAAACACTGATGCAAGAATGTCAGAACTTGAGAATGTCGAAGTGTTCGCACTCTCGGCATCATTTACCACTTCCTGCGTCATTTCATAGCCTTCGACATAGTTATCAGGAGTTGATTTAGGAGCATTATCAACAGGTTTTGCAGAATTTACTCCGGCTCCTCCTGATTCAGACATTGAAGTCTGGTTAGATGTACCACTAGCCATTGATCTTTGGATGGAATTTAGAGAATTATCCTGTTTTTTCAATGAACCCGCATCAGTCTGTTGCTGTGTCAAAAATTCATCTCTCAAAGTAGCTTCATACATCGCTTGTCTGTATGCTTGCTGCATTTCAGGAGTGAGTCCAGCTGCCTGCATTAACCCATCTGTAAAATCAGCAAGCTGCATGTTACCACATGTGTGATGGCAACAGGTTACACCGTCATTAACAACAGATTCGACATAGTCCTTCACAAGGCTCTGGATAACCTCATCAGAGGCATCCCAGTAATCTTTTCTTGCTGCCTCCAGCATTCTTGCTGCCATGGATTGTTTTGCCCATGGGTTTTCCTGATCAAACCATTCATCCAGACCGAGATCATACTTATCCTGAACGTAGATATCATAGAATTCATTCCACATGTCGTCCGTGACCTCATCCGGAAGCATCACCGTCAGTCCCCAGAAGTCCTCAAGCATCCTGTCAAGCTCACCAGCACCTATGTAACCGTGGCCCATCATACCTCTGATATATTCTGGATTCCAGTACTGTGAACGCAGTTCTCGTGAAAGATACTTCCCAAGAGTCTCAGTAGCAGCCAGGTTAGGATCTTTCAGGTTCACTATGAACATCTCAGGCGTATATCCGGATATGTTTCTCACAGCCATGCCGAATCCTCCGAAGAATTCATACGTATGATCAAAAATTACACTGCTGCTTCCACGTCCGGAATTACCACTGCGGCTAAACAGGACTGCTTCTGTATTTGCAAGAACATTCCTGAAAACTTCAGTATCTTTCAATGCCCATATGTTATCACCGTATATGTATCCAAGAGAATCTATATAGAGATTAGCAAGTTTCTCTTCATCATCCCAACTGCCACTGGCATCTACAGCATTAGTTAAGCCACCAATTCCCCAGCTTCCGTCGTCGGGACCAAAAAGCCTACACATAGAAAGTTCTTTGGCTTCTGCAGGGTCATAGTTGCCTGTATCCATAAGAGCATCATATATCAGGTCAGAATGGTCCTTGACGTAGTTTTCATATGTGGAGGCATCTTCCTGAGCAGCCAGCCTCACAGCTCTGTCCATGAGTTGTACCTGCCATTTCCAGTTGTCACGGTATACACCTGTCATGGTGACCACAACATCGATTCTGGGCCTGCCAAGATTTGCTTCATCAATTATCTCAACGCCCTCTACCTTGCCGGAAGAACCCCAAACTGGTTTGACCCCCAGCATGTACATAATCTCAGATTCCATTACACCTTTATGTCTCATGGATTCTGAAGACCAAAGAACAAATCCTACCTTTTCAGGATATTTACCTTCATGGTTTTCTTTCCATTCTTCAAGGAACTCATCAACAAGCTCTTTACCCATGTCCCAGGATTCCTTTGTTGGGACAACATTCGGATTGAATGCGTAGAAATTCTTTCCTGTAGGTAATACTTCATCAGGACTTCTGGTAGGATCATCTCCCAGTGCTGATGCTATGTATTTACCATCCAGTGCATTTATCATACTTTGGAGTTCAGCATCCGTAGATTCATGAATAGCATTCGCATACCCTATTGCATTATAGAGATCTTCTACAACTGTCATTTGATTATCGGACATACGCCTTATCAATACTATCTGACAGTCATGTTCAAGTGAAAAAGTTTCATTTGAATATGTTGTACCTGAAACTTCACCAATTAATGATTTAGTGACCATAGCATTTTCGTTGTCAAAGATCATTGAAAGGTCAACATTATTGCTACTATTATCATACATCACAGTGTTTGCAGTATCAACATACCATTTTTCACTAATGCTACTCTGATAAATTGAAGATACAACATAATCTCCATCGGACAGGTTTGTAAAAATATAATTGCCCTCAGAATCGCTTATGCTTATATCTATAGCTTCACCATCTTTTAGAAGCACAACTGTCGAATCAGACCTTACTGTAATCCCACTCATTCCAGGATAAGAAACCTGTCCATATATACTACCGCTACCTGTTTCACTATTATGTGGGTTGTCGTCCAGCATTTCAATGACATATTCAAGTTCATGGTTATATGTACCAGTTTCATTTATCGAAAGATTTAGCTGGATACCAGACACTAAATTTCCATTTTTGATAGTAATATAGTCTTTTCCTGTTAACCATCCATCTGAAACCTGTTTTAATGCATATACTGTGTACTTTCCATCTTTTATGAATGAAATATCATATACTCCTGATTCATTGGAAACGGAATCGGCATAGTACTGGCCGGAGGAATAGTCAATATTGAAATTATCAATTACTACATCCATAGGATCTGTTCCATTAACAAGAACATCCTCCAGCAATTCATCAAGTACATTGGGGGAATGGGATGAACTCAAGTCATCAGGGTCATCACAAAGACCAGTTACATTAATATGCTCTCTGAAATCCTTCCCCAGCATTGATTTCACCATTGCAATAAGTCCTTCATCACTCATATCTTCACCAAGAATATGGAGACCATAAGGCATGTACGAATCTGCTATATCATGCAAATAATCATGCACAGGGCCATAAAGGATGAAATTATCAAATGATTCATTTTCCATTGCATACAGGTCTTCAGGAGAGGTGCCCAATTCCTGCTCAAAATCAAGTTCCTCGTAATAATCAATAATTGATTCTTTGTATTTTTGTTTCAGTGAACCTTCAGCCTCTTCATAATTGTGCATTGTATCGTGAAGAAGTGTAAGATTACCGTATAATCCAGAATTTACAATAGGAGCCGTAAGATGGTCAACCATTACAGCATTACCTCTTCTTTTTGCAGTAATTCCTTCTCCGACACCACCAACATCATAAAGATATACCACTGGAATATCCTGTATCAGTATAGCAGGCCAGCATTCTTTGGATGAAAGTCCTACACTTTTACCTGCAAGCCACTCTTGCGTACCATGACGTCCAAAGTGGACAACAGCATCTGTATCATATCCACCTTCTTCAACTTCTTCGTTCAGCCAGAGATAAAATGCAATGTAATTATGTGATGGCGGAACTGACTGATTATGATACAGCATACTGTCATCGTTAGTGAGACCCCTTGTAGGTTGTGGCGCAATAAGGACGTTGCCGACCTCTATCTTTGGGAACACAAAGTACTGTCCGGTCTCATTTTCATAGACCATTCCTTCCCCTGGAGCTTCACCCCATGTGTCAATCACGCTTTGACGTGCATCAGGTTCCAGTTCATCAAACCAATTAAGATAGGTTTCTACTGGAAGAAGTTCTACTTCATAGTTCTCGACCATTTTATTTAATTCTCCAGGAGCCCATGTTCCTATATTCCTTCCTTGTTGAAGAACAAGATCAGTGAACTCTGACCTGTTTAATTGCATGCCATCCAAATCATAACCACTTTCGTTCATGGCCATTAGCAAATTAGGGATACTAGGTGCGACATCGAGGTTCGCTGCCACCATAGCTTCTTGTTTCCCGTGATTATAGTAAATTATAGCCACTTTCTTATCCTTATTTTCAATACGCTGCAAGTCCATCCATCGAACAGTTCGGTTAACCATCCATTTCATCTGATAGTCAATAGGTTGGAAAGTCCAGGCATCCATTTCTTCATTGTATACCTTTCCGCCGATAACAATAGATTCAATTTCACCACCAATTTCCATGATAGGTATTTGATACTGGAATCTACCATCCTGACCAGTTGCAGATTCTTCCCATTCTTCGATAGTACCCTGATATTGGATCCCGTTAATGACCGGTACGTTCATTTGCTGAAGAGCCTCTGTGTGGAATACAGAAGAGGACATACTTGAAACTCCCATTCCGATATCAATGAATGAATCGACTTTCCATTCGTCTTCAGCTTTGAAATACTGCTCTGCATCTTCCATGTCATATATGGTTCCCGGTCTGAATGTAGGAATTACATTTACTCCCCTTGATTCCAACTCTTCAATGAGTCCTTCAGTAACACCATCGCACATATCACCATCGTGGCTTGCAAAGAAAATTACTCCAACGGTATAATTTGCAGGATTGTATACATGGTGTGTACCTTCATCATCAGAATACCATTCGAGATATGACTCCAGATTTTCAAATATTTCATATCCGGCATCCGGATGAACAATTCCATTAGTTGGAGTTATTGAGGGTTTTTCTATTCTAACAGGACCATTATACTCCTCGTAAGATTTGGAAAGATCGACTACTGACAAATATGTTATCAGGCGGACAATGTTGTTATCATATTGTTCCATCCAGTAGTCTTCAAGATATGGATGTTTTGTGTGGTTAACATAATTTATGTTATCAAAATCCTCCAGACCATAGTTGTGATCATAGACAAAGGTTCCAGGATTGGCTTCATTTATCATTTCATGTATCTGGGATTCAAGGTTTGCACCTAGGAAACTCATTCCACCTTTCCATGTAACAAAAACAGTGTCATACTTATTCATTGTAATGTTTTCATCAAAAGGTGTATACATAATTTCCACGTTGTTCTCACGTCCACTGCTGTATACATCAACCCAATCATCCATACCCATATCTTCAACGGCTTTTTTTACCATGAATGCCTCTTCGTCACCTATGACAAGGAAAAGTATTTTATGAGTACGATTGACATCCGGTAGATTAGTTGTTATCAGATTTATTCGTCTTTCAATGTTACTTCCTTGTGAATTACTTACTTTGAGTTTCACATTAAAGAATCCGACACTATCATATGTATGTACAGGATTTTGCTCTGTTGAATTTTCACCGTCACCAAAGTCCCAGTACCATGAAGTTGCATTCTCTGAAAGATCATTGAATTGTACGGTTAATGGACAATCTCCGTACGTCTCGTTCACGGAGAAGTTAGCAACAGGGGGATATAGACTTGTTTTTTCTTTCAGCAGAATGACGGTTGTAAATGGCAGCAGTTCTTCTGGTGCGTTCCTGACCTTCCTGAAAGTCTGCCCTGTAATTACAGACCTGTCCAATAAGCTCGTAAGATAGGTCATTTCATCTTCATCCACACCCATGCTTGATGTATTGAGATATGCAAAACGATCTCCATTGACACTTATTTCCAATTCTGCCTTGCGCCATCTGTCTGACTCGTTAATACCAATAAGCGTATAGTTCCCGTTTGGAATATCATCTAATTTATAGTATCCATCAACATCACTTGTAGTATTGGCAACAAGTTCATCGGTCACTGAATTGAATAGCAGAACAGTAGTAAATGGCAGCAGTTCTTCTGGTGCGTTCCTGACCTTCCTGAAAGTCTGCCCTGTAATTACAGACCTGTCCAATAAGCTCGTAAGATAGGTCATTTCATTTTCATCCACACCCATGCTTGATGTATTGAGATATTCGAAACGATCTCCGTTGACGCTTATTTCCATTTCTGCCTTGCGCCATCTGTCTGACTCGTTAATACCAATAAGCGTATAGTTCCCGTTTGGAATATCATCTAATGTATAGTATCCATCAACATCACTTGTAGTATTGGCAACAAGTTCATCGGTCACTGAATTGAATAGCAGAACAGTAGTAAATGGCAGCAGTTCTTCTGGTGCGTTCCTGACCTTCCTGAAAGTCTGCCCTGTAATTACAGACCTGTCCAATAAGCTCGTAAGATAGGTCATTTCATCTTCATCCACACCCATGCTTGATGTATTGAGATATTCAAAACGATCTCCATTGACACTTATTTCCAATTCTGCCTTGCGCCATCTGTCTGACTCGTTAATGCCAATAAGCGTATAGTTCCCGTTTGGAATATCATCTAATGTATAGTATCCATCCACGTCACTCGTAGTATTGGCAACGAGTTCCATATTGTCATAACTTCCAGCCGATACAACTGCTGTTAATGATGCAAACAACAGTATACATCCTAAAAATGTCAATATTTTACCAAAACTTGTATTATTCATACCAATTGCTTCTTTTTTCATCACATCGACCACCATCTTATATGTTCAATTTACTTTGTGTACACCACCCATAGCATAACCAAATAAATATTATTTAAGTTAAAACAACTCCACTTGTTTTATTGTTAGAAAAAAAATTAATCGGAAGTAGTGGTTTCTACCTCCTCTGCACCTTCCTCTTCTTCAGGTACGTAAACAACTCTTCCATCAGCTAATTTATAGGCAGTGCCCAGCGCTTCACCCTGACCACCACCAATCTGATCGGTCATATTCAGAACCTCAATGGGTTTGCCTTCTTCCTTAATAATAATCTGCATGTCTTTTTGACCAGGGTTTTTTACAAGAGTGATATCCTCTGTAGGATTGAGAAGCTCAGGCATCTGGTAGGACATAACAAGTGCTACAAGTAATGCAACTGAGAAAACCATGGCAATATCAAAGAGGTTGGCAACCCCGGTTAAGGGGTTCTGCTCATCCTCATTGTTTATGAGTCCTGTTCGTCTGTGCCTTCTTACACTCCTCTTTGTCACTCTCCAACCTCCAGGGTGTCAAGAATGTAATCAATATCTGCCATGTCCTGCCAGTACCATCTTTTCCTGACCTGAGTGAGAACGTAACCGATTGTACCTGCAAAAAGTCCGATTACAGTTGTTGCAAACGCAATCATAAGATTGTTTGCAAGCTGCTCGATGTCGCCCTGTGAAAGGCCGATTAGTGCAGGACCCAGTGGGATAAGTGTTCCCATAAGACCAAGCATTGGTGAGATTGTTGCAACAATCCTTGTCTGTTCCAGCCTTTTTGCCATCCTTATCTCATATTCCTGAGAAAGCCATTCAATGGCAGGTAACATGTTCTTTTCAAGGTGACCAGCTGCGGATTCTGCAAAGCTCATAACCATGAAATTCTGCTTAATATTGCGAAGTGCCTTTGCTGCCTTATCATATTGTTGAGAACTTACATGTTCCCTGACAGCACTGCAGCAAAGTTCAAGGTTTTCAATATCTCTGTGCCTTTTTGCATACTCTGAGAGGAATTCCCCTATAAGCATCAAAGAAAATACCACAAGCAATATCAGGATAATAATTACCGGATACAGCAATGATGCTGAAAATGTGTATAATATACCAAACAACGTAGAAGTAGCATCCATTTTTATTGACCTCTTATGCTATTGAGTGCATAGCCTCCAATTATGAATATAGATAATATCAACAGAGGAACTATCTCGAAATCTCCACCACAGTTTAGTGCCATGCTGAGTTTTTTTGCCTTGATATAAGCAGGAACTATCATTGCTCCGAGAAGATAGAAAAGCCCCAGGAACATCATTGCAGTTCCAAGATCTTCAGGTGTACGTTTCATCATCCTGAAGACGAATGTTGATGATATTACTGAAATGAAAAATACAAGTCCTACAATAACTCCAACCTTCCATCCGCTTATTTCAAGAGTTGAAGCCAGTATCATACATGATACGAAAAGAGCTGTAAGACATACAGGACAGGGGACTGAAATTACAAGGAAAGTCTTCTTTGAAACATCATGACCGCAGTTCCATTTTTTTTGTGTATAAATGCCTGCACCAATAAGAACCAGTGCAATGAAAACGTGCAATGTCATTCCAAGGCTTGCAATACCTTCAAGATATGACTGATCCACCATTTCTACAAGACTTCCAAGTATAACAGAGATAAGGAAATAACCACTTGCAAGTATTAGAACATCTTTTTTCTTTACCGTCGAAAAGCCACATCCAACTCCGGTCTTTAAACCGAAGATGAAGATGCCTATCAGTATGCCGATTACGGCCGCATATACGTAGCTCATAATATCCCCCTGCTAATAGATTGTATGTATCAACAATTTCCTAAGTATCATATTTTATTCAATAAATTGTATCTACAATATAATGATGCAACTTATTGTTAACTTAATTTTTGTTTGTTTAGAGACTAATATATGCAAACATAGTACTTAGTATTAAACCTTTCGGATTGTTCTTACAAAAAAAGGATAGCAAGAGCTACAAAAATTCTTGATGTACCACCGAGTAATGTATAATAAAAATAAAATAAATTAATACATATTATATAGCTTGAAAATGACTGTTCCCATACAAGTAAAAATAAGAAAAAAATTAGTGTAAAACATTAAACGCAAGAATATTTGATCATTCAGGAAAAATAAAAACTTACATATACACAGTATATCTACTGTACACAAAAAATAAGAAAATTAAAAGAATAAACAAAATAAAGCAACCCATTGGGTTGCTGAAAAGAATAATATTATTTCTTGAACTCAGTGTATCCACACTTACCGCATGAACGTCTGTCCTTGTGCTCTGCAAGGAAAACTCCCTCACCGCAGCGTGGGCAGGACTGGTGTGTGCGCTCAATGGAATCGCCGCTTACTTTATAGTAGTCTTTTACTGCCATGATTATTCCTCTGTGGTTTCTTCAGCTGCTTCCTCAGCAGGAGCTTCTTCTTCCTCAACTACTTCAGGCTCAGGGAGCTTGTTCCTTTCAAGAACATATGCTTCCTCTACCTGTTTCATGCGAGCTGCATCTTCATAGATCTTGACGTATACATTCATTTCCTGTTTACCGAACTCATTGTTCATCTTCTGTACAATGACAAGTTCCAGTGGTACATTGAGCATAGCTGCGAGTTTAGCTTTAACATCGTTTCTTGATGGTGTTGCACCATCGAATGTAACTGCAAGGTTTAATTCACGCCTGTTAAGGAGCGCATTATTTTTTTCTTTAATGATTTTGATATCCATTCAGTTTCCTCCGAATAGTTTCTATTTCCTGATTAGTGAAGCTCTGTCCGTCAAGTATTGCCGTTAACAGATCCTCCATTTGTTCCTTTTTATCTGATGTTATCTTAACAAGTACAACACCTTCGTCCGGCTGTCCGTAAAGAACAGCTGAACCTTCCGGTGCCATAAGAATTGCAGGTACAGCCGCAAGGTCCTCCTCGCCGCGCACAAATATCCTGACATGTTCATCTGATTTCAGCGCATTTCCTACGGCATCTATCAAATCTTCGGTTATGACCCCTGCTGGATTGTCAACGGATATTTCGGTGAACCCCTTATGCTTGGTACCCACCACGACCCGATCTGAAGCCGGACCGCGTTTTGTTCGGTCATCCACTACAAGGATGTCCGGAATTATTCCATGATTGAGCAAGTGGAAGGTAGTAACATCACCCACGGATATAAGTTTTGTGGGACTACCAAGATCCACTGAAAGTTTTTCAATGGTATCGGCGCCTTTACCTCTGTAAAGACATCCAAAACTTTCCCGAAAACGAGGACGTAATGTTTCGGGCAAAGTAAGCTCAAGGCCCAATTAGCGCACCTTCAATGCATATCTGTCCGGGACTTTCACATCAATTTTCTTTGCAATTTCAGAGCGTTCCGGATCTATGATAATTACCATACCACTCCAGTCAGCACTGAGATTGCTTGAACCACAAATAGGACATGTCTGACCATTAATGATTCTGTGGCATTCCCTACAAACCTGTTCACTCATCTAAAGCACTCCGGTTTTGTTTACTCTTTCTCAGCGGAAGGCCTTCTGGCATCTTCCAGCCATTCGAACTTACCCAGGGAATGCTGACGCATTGTCAGTCCAATCTTACTTTCCCTTGGTTCTCTTTCATTGATACTCACAGCAACGATACGTGCCCTGATCTTATCACCTTCAGAAAGTGCCCTGCCACCATTCTTGCTGACAAGCCTGCCATTCTTTCCGTCATATGACATGAAATCATCAGTAACCTGACTTACGTGCAGGAGGCCATCCATTGCTCCAATACTTACAAAAGCACCAAAGTCAACGGTCTCGACAACTTCACCCTCAATAACTTCCTGGATAGTTGGCACAAAGACGATTGCATCAAAGTTTACATCGTAGTATACTGCACCGTCACCTACAAGGATATGACCTTCACCGATTTCATTTATCTGTGTGATAGCAACGATAGCACCAATTTCCTTGTCTATTCTGCCCTCAAGCTTGTGTTTCAGAGCATTCTTGACATTCTCGTTAACATCCTTGCCTAAAAGATCTGGTGCAACACGAATAGTATCGGCAAGCTTCATCTTTTTATACATATGAAAAACTCCAATAATCCTGTATAATTATATAACAACTTATATGATTTTAAACTGACCTATCATGACCTATGATACAATCTCAAGCCTGTTTTTCTGACGCAGGCAGATAACCGGGATATTTTCCTGTTCAAGTCTTCTTCTGAGCCCTATATCATTGGTCAGTACTGCAGCATCAAGGTCCATGGCCATTTCCAGAATGACATCATCAGCATGCCCATCTGCACGGATGGTCTCACACCTCTGTGCCATTGACCTGGCAACTTTTGCTGCAATCCTGTCCTGTCCTTTAAGATTTTTGATCAGGTTGTCCAGTTCAGTGATAACAGCCGTTGGAACGAGATGGACATCAAATCCAAGACGTTTCAGCTCTTCAAAAATATCTACTTTGAACTGGACGGGGATCATTAACGCATTAGTATCAATAATTACCTTCAATCCTTGATAACTCCTACACCAATCAGTCTCCAGCGTGAGCCTACACGTCTGCTTATAGCAACCATGGACTCTCCTTCAGCACAGACAGGTCTTTTCAGCTTGACTTCTGCAATGTCCTTACGTGCACTGGTAACTACACCAACTGTGGTTGCTGTGCCTACATTCAGCATCAATGGCTCACTGGTCTTTATAGGTCCGATAACTTCTTCATCGGAAACTCCTACGACCCTCTCAAGCAGGTGAAGTTCAAGTTTGAGGTCATCACGGGTTGGTGGCAAAGTTCCAGGGAGACCTGCTACCTGTCCTGTAAGTGAATCACTCTTTGTAAGTGTAGGATCAAGTGTTGTGCCTACTGCAAGCAATCCTCCGGGAGTTGCTTCTTCAACATTGTCCTTTCCGGCAACTACAAGTGAGACCTTTGTAACAATTGGTTCCCATCTGGTCATACCATCACTCTCAACCTTTCTACCTGGCTTGACCTCTAGTTCATCACCCGGATGCAGTATGCCTTCTGTAAGCGTACCGCCTATGACACCACCTGTTATTTTCTTGATTGGTGTTCCTGGCTTGTTGATATCAAATGATCTTGCAATAAGCATGTGAGGTGGCTTGTCTATCTTATGAACTGGTGTAGGGATCTTCTCTTCCATTGTCATGATAAGAGCATCGACATTTATGTTCTGCTGTGCGGATATTGGCACAATTGGTGCATCCTCAGCAACTGTTCCCTTCACAAATTCCTTAATCTGGTGATAGTGTTCGATGACCTTTTCCTTCGGTACTAGGTCTATCTTGTTCTGCACGATAACAATGTTCTTGATTCCGATGATGTTCAGTGCCATCAGGTGTTCCTTTGTCTGTGGTTGCGGACATGTTTCGTTTGCCGCAATAACAAGAATAGCACCGTCCATAATAGCTGCACCGGACAGCATAGTAGCCATCAGTGTCTCGTGACCTGGAGCATCTACAAAAGATACGGTTCTTAGCTCTTCGGATGCTTCTCCGCATCCCGGACAGGTCTTCTCTACAGTATAACACTGAGGTTCCGGACAATTTGGACACTTCCTGAAAGTGGTGTCTGCATAGCCCAGTCTGATAGATATTCCACGCTTCATCTCTTCGCTATGGGTATCTGTCCACACTCCTGACAGCGCGCTGACAAGTGTGGTTTTTCCATGGTCGACATGTCCTACCATGCCGATATTAACACAAGGTTGACTCAATTTTTGATTTCCCTCCCGGTTGGGCAATATTTTAAAAGTGTAATAATTTCAGTATAAGTTTTAACGGATTACCTGTTTAGATTTGTGGTCTATCATTCGATTAATCATATTTAAATGATTTCGAACAGACCAGAAAATGCAAATACCTGTTGGTATGGCAAACCATGCCTTATTCTTTTAATAAGGTATATAATTTACTATAATTTAAATCCGGAACAGAAGAAAGACGACCGATCAAATCAAAGAATTGATCGCATCATTTACTATCTCATCCCTCTGGAAAATCTTCTCAATCTTTATACCCTGATTACTTATTTTGTAATTAAGAGGTTCCAGTGAGAGATAAGTACACCTCATTTTAGGTATATACATTTGCCGCATGCCTTTTCCTGTAACACTATCTTTGATAACACTTAGCTCAATATTACCAAAAGAAGTGTGCTGCGCGATAGCCAGTTTTTGTCCGCTCTCTTCCTGGCCTATCAAAAAAAGAGTTGTGCATTTTTTATCAAAAAGGATATCATTTATAGTAAAGAACTTATCCGCAAACTCTTCCATATCATGGTAAAGAGAGAGCATATCCAGATTATCAATAACCACAATTTCCGTGTCCTCGGGAATATCCTGAACACTCTGCACACAGTCTTTTTCCAGAAATCCGATTCCACTTCCATGTCTTGCAGCATTGTAGATCTTATTTGTCCTGGTTTCAAAGGATTTGTTAATTTGCAGAGTCCCTTTTTCAATGCATGAACTGAAATCTATCCCAATGCTCTGAGCCTGTTCAAGAAAACTTTCTACATTGACCTGGGTAAGCATAAGTACGCATTTTTTCCCATCCTGACATGACCTGTAAAGGAAATGGGTTGCAAGGATACTTTTACCAGAACCAGGAGGACCACTCACCAGGATGCCCTGTTGTGCAGGATAACCACCTTCGAGTATTTCATCAAGTTCTTTTATGCCCGTAGGAACTCTGTCAATCTGCATGTGAATTGTATTATGCAAATAATTATATAAAAAGACTATTATTACTTTCCGTATATTATTATTCTCAAAAGCAATAAATAAAAATAAGTCCGGCCAGGTTAGCCGGAACCCGCCAGAATAAACCCTGACCGGGCTAAAAGATAAAATTATGTGATAATCTTATCAAGCTGGTCTGTCTCAATTGCTCTTCTTATTTCAAAGGCAACACGGCGACCTGTACTCATTGGCTTTCTCCATGTTGTATTTCCATAGGGGTGACCAACTGACATGTGGACATTTGTTCCACCGCCAACACGTGGTGCTACATCATATATGTAGAAGTTAAGATCCTTATCAACACATGTCTGGAGACAGAACGGACCGATTACTCCAGGGTCATAGTGCTTCTTTGCAGCATCAATGTATTTCTGGGAAAGCTCAAAGACCTTCTCAAGAAGTGATTCCCTGAGGGTTGCTGAGTTATGACCACAAACTGTATATTCAGGCGTAAGCTGGTGTTCTGCAAGTGTCATCTGCTGTGGTGCTGGAAGACGTACGTGTCCGTCAAGACTTGTTTCAAAACGCCAGTCAATACCAAGAATCTCAAGCTGGCTCATCTCGGTCTCAACTGGTGAGTAGAACATATCAAAGTTAAAAACTGGACCGATTACATAACGCTCAATTCTTGCGTTGTCAAGTGCATCCTGGGTGATGACACCCTGTTTGAGCAGTGACTGTGCCTTCTGCTGGTATTCTTCATAGGTCCCTGCTGTGAAGAAACCTCTTTCAAGCTTCTTTACTGCGTGAGGAAGCTTTACCATTACAAGTTCCTCAATATCCTGTGGATCGTTGATCCTTTCAGGGAATGGCAGGCCTGCCTTCTCAAGGAGCCAGTAATAGTCGCGTTCCATACCCCTCTCTTCACTGCGGAGCATGTTCCTACTTCCGACAAGAGGTACTTTGAAATCGTTCTCTACTTCATCGATACCACAGTATGATGTGAATGAACGGTTAGGAATGAAAAGCACATTTTCTTCTATGAGTTTCTTCTGGACATCTGCACTTGTGGTTTCACTGAACTTATTCAGCATAATGTGCTCGTCCACAATACCACGGACAACCTTACCATTGCTGTCTCTCTGTGACTTGAAATAATCAGTATAGGTTTTCTCACGTCCCTGCTGGCAAACAGCAAAAGTCCTGAAATCCTCTTCAATTGCCCCGTCAAAGATATCAAGTGCTGAATGTGACGCCACAGCACCGATCTTGACCTTATCTAAATCATAATCTTCAATGATCTCTGAGATCTCTTTTCTGTCAATCATTATTTACCCTCGATTTTGCCCAGACATTGTATTTGGTGTTAATAAACCTGTTTACGCCTGTAGTATATAAATGACTAAATTAAGTTCAAATCCCGCTTACCATGTAGATAACCACGGGTGTTATGAAAGTCTCTATCACTGCTGCAAGGAATATAAGTGGGAACAGCCAGTGGAGATAAAATTTAATTCCCCTGATAATTTCAGCTTTAAGGTCAACAGGTTCAGAGCGCAGAGCCTGAAACGCTGTGTATCCTATTTTCATACCTACCGCAGAAGAGATTATCAACATTGGAACCTCGATAATCCCATGAGGTGTAAGACCTGCAATCACAAAAAGAGCTCCATTCTCTGCAGTCTGATAATGTGCAAATATGCCAATGACAAAACCATTTAACACAAGGAATCCCAGAGGAACGATACCAAGAGCAAAACCCAAAAGGACCGAGAAGAACATTTTCACGGCATTGTTCACAAAAATAAGCAGCATTATTTCAATTGCTGAAAGGCCCTGGAGCATTTCTGCAAGTTCCTCGAGTCCGCCCAGAGAATCAAGTGCATAGGAAGGATTTGTGGCATAATATACATAGCCTACGATAGCTGATATTAAAAATGCTACAAAACTAAAGAGCACAAATGGTTTTAACTCATTGATATATGTCCTGAATATCTCTCTTACATTTTCATCGTGCATTGATCATACTCCAAATGCCATTCTGATTGTATTCCTGCAGGCAGGAGATAATCCAAGGACTATAATCACAAGTTTCAGGAATGTCTTTAATGTCTCAGATTCCTCGTCCTCATCAAAATGATTATCCAGTACATATAATACCGGAATGAATATAGATAGTTTTAACGGATACATCACAAAAGCAGTCCCTGTAAGGTCTATCAGGTATGATGGAACAACATGCTTTTCGTAGTATCCCAAAAAGTCAATTCCTGCAATGGTAGAAGATGCATCCATCAGGTGGACCCATAGAATAGCGATATTGACCTTGCTTTTGAGAAGGTCAAAATCTATGCGGTCAAATATCGCTTTTAATAATATTACTATCAGACTGGCTGCACCAAGAACAAAGATAGGGACCCATGGACGAGTCAGATCTTCCAGGTAGAAAAGTATTGAAAGATTAACTGCAAACCAGGCAAGTCCGAATCCGGCAAATAGCTGTCTGTAGTCACCTGTTCCTTTTAATTTGACAATCCACCTGGAAAGTACCAGGAAGAACACTGTAATGGCAAATACCACAAAATAGATGTTTGGAGTTATGAATAAATAACTCAAAGGATGCGTGAGTATTCCCGTATCTTCTAAAACTCTCATCGAAGAGCCTGCGAGGATAAAAGGAATCACGGATACTGTAAACCTGTCATTAATCTCGATATCCAGTTTTTTCAACAGCTTTACAACGCCGAAAATACAAATTCCCAGCACTATTGCCCATGTGATAGTATTAACGATATTGTAGCCACTATCATGCAGTATCGGGTCTATATAATATTCGTTAATGAATTGGGTAACTTTATCTATGAATGGCATTATAATCACAGCAGTAACATAATATAGGAATATCCTAATACAACTAACATTTAATAGTTTATGGGAAATGTAGAGTGTATCAAAAGATTTTTCCTGCTTAAAGGGCAGGTCATCTGGAGACCTGTACTCATTTGATATTATTTATTATCTCTGCAACGAATTTCCACATAACTAAATAAGCTATACAGTTTCTGGCAGGTATATTAAGTGATTCCCACACAAGGCAAAAAAAAATGGATGCAGTTACCAAGAGATGTTGTTGTCGGTCCTGATGTTATTTATGATCTGAAGGATGTATGTAATGACCTCAAACTCAATGAAGGAGCCTTTATTGTTACGGGACATAATACTAAAAGGATAGCTGGAGATGTTGTACATGATATCCTTAATGACTGTGGCTATGACCCTTCAATAGCTTCTTCAAAAGAAGCTTCCATGACAGAGGTCAACAAAATTGTAGAACTGGCAACGGAAGCAAATTCCAGATATCTTATTGGTGTTGGAAGTGGTAAATCCATTGATGTTGCAAAACTTGCAGCCACAAAACTTGACCTGCCGTTTATAAGTGTACCAACTGCTGCATCACATGATGGAATCGTCTCTTCCAGGGCCTCTATACATGATAAAGGTAAAAAAGCTTCAATTGAAGTAAATGCACCAATGGCAGTGGTGGCAGATACAAGTATCATAGCAAAAGCCCCATACCGTTTACTTGCAGCAGGATGCGGCGATATAATTTCTAATTATACTGCTGTCCTTGACTGGGAAATGGCTCACAGGCTTAGAAACGAACCATTCAGTGAATATGCAGCAACACTCTCCAGAATGACGGCACAGATTCTGATGGATTCTCCGGAGGACATCAAACCGGAACTTGAAAGTTCTGTAAGGATTGTTGTAAAGGCGCTTGTATCCAGCGGAGTTGCAATGAGCATTGCAGGTTCTTCCAGACCTGCGTCAGGCTCAGAACACATGTTCAGTCATGCACTCGATATGGTTGCACCTAATTCCGCCCTGCACGGAGAACAATGTGGCGTGGGAACAATAATGATGATGTATCTGCATGGTGGTGACTGGAAGAAGATAAAGGAATGCCTGGAGATAATCGGAGCTCCTACAACTGCCAGTGAACTCGGGATAGAAGATAGATATATATTAGAGGCGCTTCTTGTTGCACATGAGATACGTCCGGAAAGATACACGATACTCGGTACAGGTCTGACTCCTGAAGCTGCCGAGAAAGTCGCACGCTTAACAAAAGTTATTTCATAATTACTGTAAAATATCCTAATCAGTAAAATCAAGGTGATTATATGACAAATGATACTACCATTACACTTATAGGCTCAAGGCTTGCAAAAGAAGGCGAAGACTTCGTATTTATGGGTGAGTCCCGCGAGTGCAAAAAATGCAAGCTCAGGAGAACATGTATGAATCTGGAGCCTGGTAGAAAGTATCGTGTTGCAAAGATAAGAGGTGACACAGTTCATGAGTGTTTCATACACGAGGGCGGAGTACTTACCGTTGATGTCGAAACTTCACCAATAGTTGCAGCAATTGAATCACGCAAGGCTGTTGTAGGTTCAAAAGTAAGCTACGAACTTCCAAAATGTAAGGAGTTTGATGACAGCGTATATGATATCCTTTATCCTGAAGGTCTTAAAGAAGGGGACAAATGTACTGTCATTAAAGTACTTGGCCCAATGGAAGAGGGAATGGTGTCCGGATGCTCTCTTAAGAAGGTGGAACTGAAACTATAGTTCCGTTGCGAACATCTTTTATATAAAAAGGAAATCGTAAGTGTAAGTAAAATTTCGAATAACAACTATAACTAACTATTATAATAAATTAATATCACATAGAGGTAATTGAATGTCAGGGACGGAAGGTGATGTATTCCATCAGGACTTTTATACAGCGGAACGCTGGAACAACTGGGTCAACCAGGTAAAGGAATGTGATTTCAAATTCGATGAATCCGATGAGCCACAGGGAAAAGAAGGTGCAATCTTCGTAAATATGGAAGATGACATCATCCTTGCATGTCTCAAAATAATTGCAAAGTGCGAGAACGGGCAGATCTCACCGGAAACTGCAATGCTCTCCATCGCAGATATCAGGGATATAGCTCTTGCAGAGATTGATCCAATATCTGAAGATGCGGACATGATGATCGAATCACTCCAGACATCCCTCATGGGAAGCTTTGCAGCATGCGAAGCATACCTGAGTGGAGATTATGACGAAAACGCAGAGATATCTGATCTCGTTAAGGTAGCTCTTGAAGCTGAAAGCTCTGATGACATAGAGATTGCTATTGGCACTGTTGCAGAGATAGGTGCCCTTGTTCTCAGCGGAAAGGAGCTTACTGAAAAGGTCATGGAAGAAGTTCCATACGGACTTGTTGCTGAATGGCTTGATGGAATTGACTCAATAGCAGCCGCGATGGTAGGCTCTGACAGTTATAAGAATGATGAAGAAGACGATGAGAGTTGAGGATTTTAAACTCTCTACTCTCATATTTCCTACATTACATTCTTGATCTGACTAAAAACAATCGTTTTCTTTTGTTCTTTTTATACTTACTATGCCTTCAATTGATAATATGGATCTTTCCAAAATAGGATTTCAGGACGCTTCAGGAATTATTGTCCTTGACCTTACACATGCAGGAATTATTATTGCTACAAAACTTGCAGAGATGAGTTATCCTGTTACCGCAGTTGATGTTTACAAAACAGTTGATGAAAAAGTGCTTCAGGAACTGGAAGAGAAGTATGGTATAAAAGTATCAAAGGAACCAATATCAATTAATGATAATGACCTTGTGATAAGTCCTGCACATCTTGACCCAGAATATCCTGTACTTAGTGAAGCCAGAAAAAAAGGCATAACAATACTTACTCACCATCAGGCAGTTGGCAACATATTGTCCATAAAAGGATGGCCTGAGAGAGGAACTGTCATAGAAATCACCGGTTCAAAAGCTAAAACCAGTTCAGCATCCCTGCTCGCCGAAATGCTTTCGCAGAAAATGAAAGTTGTGCTTCACACATCCAGAGGTCTGGAATTGTGGAAAAAGGGACAATGCAGAATATTAAACTTAGGACTTAGCATTGCACCGGGAAGTATTCTGCTTGCAATCGACAAACTGGGAGAACTTGAAGTTTCAGCAGACTGCTACATTTTTGAGGTTTCCATCGGTCTGACAGGTTTTGCAGATATAGGAATCATTACAACGCTTGAGCCGGATTATCCTATTGCTGCATCAACTTCAAATTCCAGCGATGCAAAAATGAACGTTCTTTCCTATGCCAATTCAGAAGAGATATTTTTCCTTAATATCAAAGACAGGAAAACTCAGGAAATGGCAAATAAATATGGAAGAACGGTTTTCACATTTGGAGATTCGGAATATTCCGGCGCTGATTACAAAAATGCAGACATTGCGGCTGATATTGTTAGTGAAAGCGACAATTCCAGTGTTATATTCAGGAATGAAAATGGGATTTTCTCAGCTAAGTTATCTGAGAAATATAATTCAAAATCATATGCAACAGCTTTTGCAGTATCAACATCAGTTGCTTTGAATCTGGGAATTTCCGAACAGGATATTATAAAAGTCATTTGTTCTTTTGAAGGACTTCAGGGAAGAATGCAGGAAAAAGAACTTTCTGGCAGAGTGCTCATTGATAATTCTAACTCAGGCATGGATATTAAATCTGCAGAGCGCTCGCTTGACTATGCTTTGACCAAGCTTGGGAACAGGAAGTCAGGTATTATAATGGTGTTGGGAGAAGAAGCTGCACAGGTATGTGAAGGCCTTCCACCGGAACAGGTTTCTGAGTTTGCTATTCGGCGCAGTGATGAACTTTCAAAGCTGATACTTGTCGGAGAAAGGATGCAGAATATTGGGAATGGCAGTTTCACATATGCCAGCGGACTTGAAGAAGGACTTGAAATTGCTGCATCAATGGCCTCTGAGAAAGACATCATCCTATCATGTGTGAAATGCTTCAGGTGAGAGTTACCCACCTTTAGTTTATTGACTATGATTAGTCCTTTTATACAATAAGGATATAGATAGTGCAGAAAAACCGACTTGTAATAAGTATACTATTTATTACGAAATTACAAAATTATAATAATTTACAAGAATCAACCAAGTTTATCGGGATAAATATGGCTGAAAAAGATATTTCTATAATACACCCACGGCCCAGTTCTATTGTGGCTGCTTTATACACACTGCGAGACCTGAATGTTGATGTTGCAATACTTCATGGTCCACCAGGATGCTCATTTAAACATGCAAGGCTGCTTGAGGAAGACGGCATACATGTTGTAACAACAGCCCTTGATGAAAATGGCTTTGTTTTCGGTGGACGTGATGAGCTTTCATCCCTGCTTACAAAAGTTAACGAAATGTTTAATCCTAAACTCATTGGAGTTGTTGGGACATGTGTCAGTATGATCATTGGCGAGGAATTAAGCGAGCCTGTTAAGGACGCAAATCTTGACGTGCCTGTGATAGGTGTGGAAGTACATGCAGGATACCCGAATAATACCAAAGGTGTTCTTATTGCACTTGAATCTGCATGTGATGCAGGAGTAATTACTGATGAGGAACTTGACAGGCAGAAAGTCCTGCTTACAGAAGCAACCAATGTTGAGAAACGCCATGGTGCAGCAAGTAAGGAATATCTTGTCCCATCCCGTGGTGATCTGAAATACAAGGTTGCTGAAAAGGTAATCAATTACCTGAAAGAAGGAAAGAAATGCCTGACGATCATGAACGCAAAGAAGGAAACGGGTTACATGTTCGCAGATATTACCGTTGCCATCAACGAAGTAGCTGAGCAGCTTGGTGTTGCAGAGAACGTCATCAACATGGCAAATATTGATGATACACTTGGTCTGCCACGTGTACGCCAGCATGCAACATATATTGTGAATGATTTCAAGGAAAAAGGAATTGAAATCCACGAGATTATCGGCGGTATGGACGAGTACCCTATAGCAGGTGAAAAGGTCAGTAAACTTATTGCTGAAAAATACAGTGACTTTGACTTTGCCGTCATTACCGGCGTGCCCCATGCCATTCCAATGGACAATCTCCGGAATATGGATGTAATCTCCGTGACAAACGGGCCAAGACAGGTATTCCCACTAAAAGACATGGGACACTCAAATGTTATTGTGGAAATTGATCTGCATCCAAAGACACTTGGTGTAAGCAACATCGTTGAGTCTGAGTTTGGTGCAACAATGCGTGAAGTTGTAAAGGATATGCAAAACACGGAGGAAGCCTGATGGAACAGAAAAGAATAGCCATTTACGGTAAAGGCGGGATTGGAAAATCCAGCACCGCTTCCAATGTTGCAGCAGCCTGTGCCGATGAAGGATTCAAAGTTATGATCATCGGATGTGATCCAAAGAGTGATTCATCCATTACACTTCTTGGCGGTAAAAGAATTCCAACAATTCTTGACCTTCTCAGGCAGAAGATCGATGTCAGGGAAGAAGACATTGTACACGAAGGTTACAAGGGCGTAAAATGCGTTGAAGTCGGCGGACCTGAGCCTGGAATTGGCTGTGCAGGACGTGGAATCATTGTTGCCATACAGAAACTCAGACAGATGTGCAAATCCATTGATGATATGGATCTCATAATCTATGATGTTCCAGGGGATATCGTGTGTGGCGGATTTGTTGCACCAATACGCAAAGGACTTGTAAATGAGGCTTACATCCTCACATCCGGAGAATACATGCCGCTTTATGCTGCAAACAATATCTGCAAGGGACTTGCCAAGATTGACACACCACTTTCCGGAATAATCTGTAATTCCAGAAGTGTTACAAGGGAAGAGGAAATCGTGAGGAAGTTCTCGGAGGAAATTGGCAGCAAGCTCATGGCATTTATTCCAAAGGAGCAGATAGTTCAGGACTGTGAAAGAGATGGATATTCCGTGCTTGAAAAAGCTCCGGATTCACCTGTTGCAAGTGTCTATCGTGAGCTTGCACATGCTATTATGTCCAACAACAGTTCAGTGCTTCCTTCATCACTTGAGGATGAAAGACTGCGTGAACTTACACGTTAAGGTTTGATGAAAATGTCTGACACTCCCCAGCCTTCCGGGAAAAGAGAAATCCCAAGAATACTCCTGTCAGCAGGAAGCTCATCCTCAGGTAAAACTACAATCACTATTGGCCTGCTTGCAGCACTTACTGAAGCCGGATATAAGGTTCAACCCTACAAGGTGGGGCTTGATTATATTGACCCAAGCTATTATACTGAAATTACCGGCCGCAGGGCTCGCAATATTGATGGTTTCCTGATGGATGAAGAGGGTGTCAGGGATGTTTTCATTCACGGTGTCGAAGTTGGTGAGGATGCAGACATTGCTATTATCGAAGGTGTCCGTGGTCTTTATGAGGGCTTTGACAGCTTTACCGATACAGGCAGTACTGCACAGATAGCTAAGATTCTGAAATGTTCTGTAATCCTTATTATCAATGCAAGGAGCATTACCCGCTCAGCAGCTGCTCTTGTGAATGGTTTCAAGGACTTTGATAAAGACGTTAATATTGTTGGTGTGATTCTCAACAATATAGGTGGTCCGAGGCACACTAAAAAAGCCACAGAAGCTATCGAGCATTATACTGGCATTCCGGTAATTGGTGTAATACACCGCAATAATTCCATGAAGATCTCCATGAGACACCTTGGTCTTGTTCCTGCAATTGAGGAACGCCGCCGTGCTGATAATTACGATGAGAGAATCGAATTTATCAAAAACAAAATCAAGGATGGAATCCAGATAGACAGGCTTCTGGAAATGGCACATGCTGCTCCGGCTTTAGAACGTCCTTCGAAAACCGTTTTTACTCCACGCGAGATGGAAACTGAACGTCCGGTTATTGGTGTTGCCCTTGATGAGGCTTTTAATTTCTATTATCACGACAATCTTGAACTGCTTGAAATGGCAGGAGCGGAGATCAAATACTTTAGTCCGATACATGACAGCAAATTACCGGATGTTGACGGACTCTACCTTGGTGGCGGATATCCCGAACTTTTCGCCGCCGAACTTGAGGAAAACGTAACCATGCGTGAGGATATCCTTGATGCATCACGCTCCGGCATGCCAATCTATGCAGAATGCGGTGGCCTGATGTACCTGACCGAGAAACTCAGTACAGGGGTGAAAGGCAAAGGAGCGCATCACATGGCAGAGATGCCGGAATCCACACATGAAATGGTTGGAGCACTGCCCGGACACACTCTAATGGGACACAAGCGTGTTGTCAGTTACAATATTGGTGAACTTGCAATGGATTCTGTTATTGGTATAACAGGAAATTCTTTCCGTGGTCATGAGTTCCATCACTCCGAAGTTACAGAGATTCCAATGGATTCAAAATTTGCCATCAAACTTTCCCGTGGAACCGGCATAATTGATGGCTGGGACGGACTTACTGTTGATAATACACTTGGATGCTATGCACATCTGGTTGCAAGCTCTTACAGGGAATTTGCAGGTAGTTTTGTGGATTTTGTGATGAAAAATAAGATGTGAAAAAGTTTTCATAATCTGATTTTATTTTTCCGGGTCTTTTTTCAATATTACTATATTCTCCTTATAAATCCCATCAAAAAGTATTTTATTCTTTCAGGTAATTTTATATAAATATTAATTTTATCAATTTATTTGGAAGGTTGGCAACATGGATAATTTCATTGGGTCTAAAAAACGCAAGATAGCTTATTTTTCAATGGAGATCGGACTTCGCTGTGGAATGCCCACATATAGTGGTGGTCTTGGGATACTTGCAGGTGACACAATAAGGGCAAGTGCGGATCTTGGTCTTCCGTTTATTGCTGTTACTCTTATCAACAAAAGAGGATACTTCATTCAGAAACTTGACTCTGAAGGAAGGCAGACAGAGCATCCACACAATTGGGATCCTTCAGACTATATGCAGTCCCTCCCTTACGAAGTGACTGTCAATATACAAGGAAAAGAAGTAAAAGTCAGGTCCTGGCTTTATGTTCATCACAGTCTCACCGAGGAAACAGTTCCAGTATTATTCCTTGATACGGACATAGAAGGTAACTCTGTAGAAGACCGTCAGATAACCGATAGTCTCTACGGTGGAGACCGCAGGTATCGTCTCAAACAGGAGATAATACTGGGAATCGGCGGCGTCAGGATGCTTAGAAAACTAGGTTGTTCTATTCAGAAGTACCACATGAATGAAGGACACTCCAGTTTACTGACTCTGGAACTGTTGAAAGAGAACGATATGAATGCCTCAAAAGTCAAAGAACTTTGTGTATTCACAACTCATACACCTATTGAAAGTGGACATGATGTGTTCTCACATGATCTTGTCAGGGAACTTGTCAGCCAGAATTCGGATTTTGAGATTTTGAAGAAATACGGTGGTGAACATCAGCTGAATATGACACTGCTTGGGCTGAATTTATCCAATTATGTGAATGGAGTAGCCAAAAGACACAGGCAGATATCAGAAAAAATGTTCCCGGGATACAAGTTCAGCTCAATCACAAACGGAGTACACTCTTACACATGGGTGGGACCTCACATGAAAGAGCTTTATAATAAATATCTTCCATGCTGGGCAAACGAACCAGAACTGCTTGTAAGAGCCCGGAGCATTCCGGATAATGAGATATTAAAAGCTCACAGAAAAGCAAAAAAGGATCTCCTGGACTATGTAAACAAAGAATGTGGCACGAATATGGATTGTGACACTCTGACGATTGGTTTTGCCAGAAGAGTTACCGAATACAAGAGACCTACATTAATATTTTCTGATCTGAACCGGCTTCGCAAGGTTAACGAAGCAGGAAAAATACAACTGATTTTCTCAGGAAAAGCCCACCCAAGAGATCTTATGGGAAAATTACTCATCGAAAGAATTTACGGGTACATGCGAGAGCTTAAAGGTGAGATAGAGATAGCTTATATTGAGAATTACAATATGGACATATCCATGAAGCTCGTCTCTGGTGTGGATGTCTGGCTGAATACTCCCAAGAAACCTCTTGAAGCCTCAGGCACCAGCGGTATGAAAGCAGCTCACAACGGTGTTGTGAATTTCAGTGTCCTTGATGGCTGGTGGATAGAAGGCTGTGTGGAAGGTATCACAGGTTATTCTATTGGTCCGAAGCTTGAGGCCGATAAGACTCCTGAACAGGTTGAGATGATGGAGCTTGATGACCTCTATTATAAGCTGGAGTACATCATGATACCTACATATTATAAGAGAAAGGATGAATGGGCAAAAATGATGAGCAATTCCATTGAGATGTTATCCTATTACTTCAATAGCCACAGGATGATGCTTCATTACGTTACCGAAGCCTATCTGTGAATTTAATTAACCATCTCCGCCTGAACTATTTGTGTCCTGCAGGATAGGGCAGGATTTATTATTTTTCTTTTTATCTACTTGATATAAACTAACCTTTTATAAGACATACTAAATTAATTACACTTATATACCAATAATATATTAAGAGTAAATGGGTTATTGATATGAGGCACCATTATTTTAAAACGTTGTTGGTTATGTATATATGTATTTCCTTTGTGCTTGCTGGAAATGCGATGGCTGAAACTATTACAGTGGATTTGTCAGGAGATGGAGATTATACTTCTATTCAGGATGCTATTGACAATTCAGATTCTGGGGATTCCATAATAGTTGAGTCTGGAACTTATACAGAGAATCTATTGGTGAATAAATCTATTTCTATTCAATCGGAATCCGGGAATCCTGATAATACTGTAATCATGGCTGCTGACCAGGAAGACGATGTGATTCATGTGACTGCAGACAATGTGACTATATGCGGTTTTAATATTACTAGAGAAAATGTTGTCATTGAAGATAGTGTACCAGATTATGCATATTCAGGAATATTTCTTGATAGAGTCTCCAACAGCTCGATAATTGACAACAGGTTATCATATAGCCATCAGGGTGTATTTCTTGAATATTCAACGGGTAATATCTTGTCTAATAATACTGTGCATTCAACTTACGCTTCTATTGGCACATTTGAATCAAGTGAAAATACTTTGATTAGCAATAATGCTTTTTTTAGTTTCATAGGTATTGATGTGTCAGCAGGTGGTCACAATTTATTGATCAATAATAACATTGAATATTGTGATAAGCAAGGTATTGATATTGACTCTGAACATTATACCACAGCTACGAGTAATAACATAAGTTTTTGTGACAATGGTATTAGAGTTAGTGTTGTAGACAACAGTATTTTTACAGATAATATTATTGTTTCAAACAATTGCAGTTTTGACCTGTACTATTCAGAGAATCTTACTATAAGTGGAAATAATGCATCAAACAATGTTCATAATGGTTTCTACATATATGGTTGCCGTTATAGTACAATAAAAAATAATATCATTTCTAATAACTCCGAATTTGGCATGATCATTGATTCTTTTTCTAACTTTAATTTGATTTATAACAATTATTTATCTAACACTAACAATGCAAAGGATGCATGTTCAAACACATGGAATATCACCAAAACAGCTGGTACTAACATAGTCGGAGGTCCATATCTCGGCGGCAATTTCTGGGCAAATCCTAATGGAACTGGATTTAGCCAGATAAATGCTGACAATAATAAAGATGGAATATGCGATACCGAGTATGCCATTGGAGGAAAAAGTATTGATAAATTACCTTTGTCTTCATATCAAAGTTCTACTATCATTGTAGATTGTGGAGGCAGTGGTGACTATACTTCTATTCAGGATGCCATTAACAATTCAACTTCCGGCAATTCTATCGTTGTTAAGTCGGGAACATATACGGAGAATATACTAATTGATAAACCACTATCTATAGCATCTGACTCTGGAAATCCGGATACTGTTACTATAAAGCCAATTGATAATCAAAGTTATACAATATGTATCAATTCAAATGATGTTGTACTGAAAGGTTTTACTGTAACTGGTGCAGACTTTTCTAAAGCAGTATTTCTTTATGAGTCATCGAGTTGTCTGATAGAGAATAACGTTGTTAAGTCAAACAAATATGGTATTTACCTTAACAATTCAGATAATAATGAAATAATCAATAATACCCTGGAATCTAACGATTATATTGGATTATGCCTCTTTGAAAGTAATAGTAATGAAATAAAATCAACATATTCATTTAATGACCTTATAGGATTTGATCTTGTAAAATCCTGCAACAATACTGTTATTGAAAACCATTTACAGGACGATAAAGTATACGGGATATATTTCCATGAGTCATCTCACAACAATTCACTGATTAATAACTCTATAATTCACACTTATTCTTATGAAGTTTCATCAACAAGTGTAAACTCATTGAGTGTTGATTCCTCAAATATTGATAGTCCTGATGAGTTTGAACTTGTTACAAAAGAGATAGTAATCTACCCAAACGAAAATGATGGTAAAAACAGCACAGATTTAGTATTGAGCTCTGCCTCTAGCTCCTATGTCACCCCTAATCTGGCAGTAGCAAGCGGAATTGGATTGTTTTTGAGATATAACAATAAAGAAAACCTGATAGCTGGAAATACTATAGAGAACAGTTATATGGAAGGAATGTACGTTGGCTACAATTCTTCCGGAAATACAATATATAACAATTATTTCAACAACGATTTAAACCTGAAACAATATTCAAATTCATCTAATACATGGAATATCGATAAAACAGCAGGAGAAAATATTGTTGGCGGACCATATCTTGGAGGGAATTGTTGGACCAATCCATCAGGAACGGATTTTTGCCAAACGCATCTTGATACAGATGAAGATGGAATTTGCGATGAGACCTATACAATTAATGAAAACAATGTAGATTTCTTACCTCTTTATTCCTACCAAAATCTAATTCCTGAAGCTTCAATTTTCTCAGTATCACCTGGATACGTAAAGGCCGGGGAGACTATTCACTTTGCAGGAATAGGTATTGATCACGACGGTTATATTCTGGAATATAAATGGGAATCAAGCATTGATGGAATATTGAGTGACAATGCTTACTTCAACACTAATAAATTGTCACCTGGAAATCACACCATTTATCTCAAAGTAAAAGACAACGAAGATGAATGGTCAGCAGAAGTTACAAGCCTATTGGTCGTGGAAAATGATAATGATGCATATATCAGAAGTCAGGTTTATAATGGAAGTAACCTCTACTCTATTTTTAAAGAAAATGCTATTAACATTGAAAACGGATCTTCTGCAATCGAAATAAATTCTTCTAATTTCAAAGCCTTCAACTACGATCTGGATACTAATAAAGGCAGTGAATCATTAAGGATTTACAATACCACAAATACTAACCAATCAGCAGATAGCAGGACTCTCGAAGAAGGAATGATCAACTACAAAACTGAAATACTTCAGGTAGCTTACGAAGCAGATTTTGATAACGAAGATGTATACGGATCTATACATCCTGCCACATACCCATCAATAGGGTTCTTTGGTGATAGATATGTATCTCTTTCAGATGAAAATCCAGATGAAATTGTTAAATTGCTTTTAGATAGCGATGATAAACATCTGATTAGAAAAAGTTTTACCTTTGAGCTTCCGGAAGGCTATGAACTTACAGCAAAACAAATCGATGTTGAAGGAGATAAAGTCTGGTTGGAACTATCCCAAAATGGAGAGTTTATAGAAGATGAAGTTATTGATCTTTCAAGAGGTCCTGTTACATGGGAGTATTATCAGGATGTTGGTGATGAGGATAATGTCATTGTTTTTAGATTACTTGTTACTGATGTATTCATGGGAGAGGTAGACGAATTTGTTGATGTAGAAGGTATATGGTTAATTGATTTTGAAAATCCCATAAATGTAGAAGAGGGATCTACTTTCAATGAAATGGAAGTCCAACTGGTGGATAATGATTCAATCAGAATGAACAATTCGAATAATATTGTTCTTGAAAAAGATAGTACTATAAATGTTGCCAATGACCTTAACTTTAAAGTTGCTGATTCAGATTCATTACGTTTCTGTCTGATTAAAACATACGACCAATCAACTCAACATGACATCCCAGGTGCTATTGCAACAGGACCGGAATCATGGGATTATTTGAATTTTGCTGGTCTATTCTATGATATTGACAATGCCATATCTTCTGAAACACTTGAAGTAACACAACCTTTGACGAGTACTGAACGAATAATAGACCCAGGAAACCTCACATATAGAACAACTATCCAGAAAAGTTATTTCTCATGTGATGAATTAAATTCTGACGGAGAGCAATATGAAGTTGTAGGTATACTCGGAGAGAAGTACATACCTTTAGAACAGGGAAATCCGGCAAAACTTGGAAAACTGCTTCTTGATACAGATAAAGAATATATTGTGACCGGAAGTGGTAATATTGATTTTAAGGATGATTACAGTATTCGTTATTCCTATGATGAAGAAGAAGACGAGTTTCACATTTATTTCCAAAAAGGAAACTGGATATATGGTGGAACATCCATTGATAACACCATAGTTTTTGACCCGGTATCTCAAGATGCTATATGGAAATGGGAATATGACATTGCAGGTGTAGACGATGTCAGAGTTATGAAATTGCATATTAAAAAAATAGAGGGACCGGTTTCGAAACAATTTATAATTGATGGTATTTGGATTCTGGACTTTGACGATATACTGGACTTTGAAATTTCAGATGAAGAGGGTCTACTAGAAGTAGCTGATATTTCAGAGAATTCTATCACTTTCTCAAATTCGAATTATATCAATCTGTTATCAGGAGAGAGATTTGATATTTACAATTGTTTGAAATTGGAAGTTGCAGATAACAGTACACTTTATTACTATCCGGTGATTGAAAAGACAATACCCGAAAATACACCAGCAAATATTGATTCTTATGAAACCAGAATAAGAAGTTACCAAAATGAGAATCCTACAATTAATATAAGCCTGGATTGTCCTTCTGATGTGGTATGGTATTTAGATGGAGATTATCAACAGATCAATTACTCAGTAACAGATGCATCCTATTATTCAGATACTTATGCATCAGGTGATTATGACATTACTGCCTTTGTATCAAACGAAAATGGAACAGATGTTATAAACTGGGACTGGGGAATTATAAAACCAACAACTTCAGTTGATATTACCCATACAGGAAATATCGAAGTCAGAAGCCCTGTATATGACAAAAATGATATATTTGCACTTAATGATAACAATACTTTCCTAGAAATCAATGCTTCCAATTTTGCAGGTTTTTATTATGACCTTGACAGAAACACTTCAACTGAATCGATTATTATAAAAAATATTACCGCTGCAGAAAACGGAGACTTAAAGGTTGGAAAATATGGGCTAAATTATTCCACTTCTATTCAGCAGGTCATGTACAAATCAGATTATGGAAATAGCAAATATGGATTAAATGAAACATATCAAGTAATAGGAATTCTGGGTGATCCTTATGTTCCAATTACTGAAATAGAAAATAGTAAAACTTGCAAGTTTGCAAAATTACTGGTTGACACTGATAATAAATACACATTAAGAACAAATTCTTCTCTTGAACTTGCAAATGGCTATGCTCTTACAGCAAAACAAATTAAAGTTGAAGAAAATAAGGTCTTGTTGGAGCTATCCCGAAACGGAGAGTTCGTTGAAGATGAAGTAATAGATGTAAGTGATGGATTAGCAATATGGGAGTATTATTCTGATCTTGGAAACGAATCTAATGTACTTATCTACAGACTACTTGTAAGTGATGTATTCATGGGGCAAGTCGATGCTCTTGCAGTTACACAAGGAATGTGGTTGATAGACAGTAATGAAGATAACCTGCTTGAAATTGATCACGGAGACCGCTTCAGCGAACTAGATGTCGATCTCTTGGACAACAACAGAATAACGATGTCCAATAACCATGATGCCATCATTCTGAAAAAAGGAGAAGACACAACCATTGCACTGGATTTATCAATAAAACTTTCAAATTCAAGTGATCACAATTTCTATCTTAAAAAGGATATTTATCCTACTGAGGAATATGAACTTAGAGGTACAGTAGCTACAGGACCAATTATATGGAATAATGGATTGTCCTGGAATTTCAAGGACTTTGCAGGCTTTGTATATGACTTTGAAGAAAACATCGGAACAGAACAAATCAATATCAACTATATTTCAAATAGCTCTATCGAAGAAGAAGGAATCACTTATTACTCCACACTCATTCAAAAAGAGTATGCTGGAAATTTCACTCCTGAAAACAACATCCATAATAATGAAACATATCCTATGGTAGGTATTTTCGGAGAAGAATACGTATCCCTTAAAGACAGTAGACCGGATGAATTAGCAAAACTGGTAATTGATTCTGATTCACAATATACTTTGAAAATAGGTTCACCGCTTGAACTTCCAGAAAGTTATGAATTAATCGTAAATGAGATTGAAAACAATAATACTGCAGTTATAAGCATATTAAAGAACAGAGAACTACTATTCAGTGAAAATATAGATTCTTTTGCTGGAGAATTTACTCTGGAATTTAAGGAAGATATAGGTTCTCAGGAAAATGTTATTGTTGTCCGCACAAATATCAAAGAAATAGTTACCGAACAAACAGACAGTTATATAGTCCTGAATGGTCTCTGGATAGTAGATTCTGAAAGCTATCTTGCAATAAATATAGGAGACAGATTTGGAGAATTTGTAGTCGATTTTATCACAGAAGATAATATCTATATGTTTAATTTTAGAAAGATTTCCATAGGTAAAGGGCACGAAATAGAACTTGCTGAAGGGATCAACCTTAGAATATCAGACAGTGATTCACTACTGTTCTATCCTTATAGAGAATATAAGCCAACCGGAGCACTAAGCAATTATTTACCATCTGTCTCATCATTACTTCTATCAACAAATATTACAACATTCAACTCAGACGTAAGCTTCTATGGAAATGGAACCGATCAAGATGGTTCCATAGTCGCCTACAACTGGCGTTCCAACATCGATGGCCAATTAAGCACCAACTCCAGTTTCACAAGTTCTGAGCTCTCTATAGGTAATCACACGATATACTTCAAAGCCAAAGACGACAATGGTGACTGGTCCGAAGAGGTTTCAACAAATCTTCTGGTTAATGCAGCTTCTCCTACAATCACAACAACCTCGAGCTCCGGCGGCGGTGGCGGAGGAGGCGGTGGAACCTCTGGCGAACTTTACGAAAACATCGCATTCAAGGACGTTAAATCTGAATTCATAACCAAAGATTCAGTCACAACCTACGACTTTGAGAATGAGAACAATGAAGTAGAATTCATCCAGTTCACAGCTTCCCGCAACTGGGGTAAGATATCTGCAACCATTGAATGTTTGCATGACACATCTGCCCTCGTGGACAAGGAGCCTGAAGGAACAGTGTACCGCAACCTCAACATATGGGTTGGAAAATCAGGATTCTCAGATTCAGACAATATCAAAGACTGCATTATAGGGTTTAAAGTAAGCAGGCAGTGGCTTGAGGACAACGACATAGATGAAGATTCTATCAGGCTGTTGCACTATTCAGATGGAGAATGGGAAGAACTTGATACGGAAATGACAGGTGAAGATGATGAGTATCTTCACTTTGAAGCAAAAACATCAGGATTTTCTCCGTTTGCAATAGTTGGCAATTCTAAGGAAGAAAACCTGAATTCTAACTCTGACGACTCAAAAATGTCAACTAATTCAATTGAAAACAACAATAATGTTGAAGAGGAAATAACTGAAACTGCATCACAGAGCACACCTGGCTTTGAAAGCATTACTTTAATAACCGCATTTTTGCTTGCTGTCTGTTGCATTACTCGCGTGAGGAAGGACTAAAACTGAAAGTTTCAGTTTTTCTTCTCCAATCTTTTTTTAACCTGCCATTATTATATTTGCACTTAAATTCCCTGGAACTGCAGATAGCCCAGTCCACCACTGTTAAATATATAGTACAATATTTGAATCCCTATATATTTGTAAATACATTCTTATTTATTTCAGGTGAAATTTTTGATCGGAAAACTAGTCAAAGAAAAGGTAAAAGCCGGAAAAAAAGCCATCAATGAGCTTTACAACACCGGGTACTATGGTCGTCCAAAGGGCGATGTTCTTGAACTCACACTCGTTGAAGCCGCATATTTACTTTACAAGAACAAACTGGAGATAAGTCAGGATGAAAAGAACCTTGGATTTGAAGAGTTTTTCACAGAAGCATCAAGAAGACAGCAATTCTTTGAATTGAAATACATCGTTTACAAAGACCTCCGTGAAAGAGGCTACTATGTACAACCCAGTGTAACTGACTTCAGGGTCTATCCTAGAGGCGGACACCCTGGCAAGACACAGGCAAAGATGTTTGTTTACGTCAGATCAGAACGTGTACCAATGTTACTGAAAGACCTGCTTACCCAGTATAACGCCGCACTTAATGTCCGCAAACAAATGGTTCTTGCCATCGTTGACGAGGAAAGTGACATCACATACTACGAAGTTAAAAGACTGGATATTAAAGGAGAAATGGGACAAATTCCACCTCTGGAAAAGCCTGCATCTGTTACGATGCTCGAAGACCGTGTCCTTGTCTGGGATGGCGAAACATCCAGGCTTCTTTATGAGAACGGCTTTTATGGCAAACCACTAGATAATGAACGCCTTCAGTTGTCACTTGTGGAATCTGCCTACCTGCTTGATAAAGGCATAATAGAGATAAAGAACAGTAATGACGAAATAATTCCTGACATTTCTGAATTCTCAGAAATTGCGGCCTCAATTGATCCTGATTTCACACGCAAGTACAGTGCCTATGTAGACCTTCGAAGCAGAGGATTTGTCCCGAAGACCGGTTTTAAGTTCGGAACACACTTCAGGGTTTACAGCGAAGTGCACTCTACTGACAAGCTTCCACACTCTAATTTCCTGATTCATGCCATACCACATAACCACGAATTCTTACTCCCTGTTATGTCCAGAGCCATCAGGCTTGCAAACAGCGTCAGAAAACAGATGCTCTATGCAGTGGAATTTAATGGTGCTATTGAATACATCGATATCGGCAGGATAAAGATGTAATTACAGTTTCATGAATGAATAAAGAGAACAGGAATAAACTCCAAAACTGCTCAAACTTATATAAGATACCCGACTTTGCTTTAGAAGATGTTTGATATAATCGCGGTGGATATTTCCGGCAGGCATAAGGTAAATGATGAATACCTCATGGTATGTGCAGCAGTTGCTGCTTCTGTCACTGCAGACCACATTGAAAAAGTCAATCAGATAAACCTGAGGTCTTTCAGGAGTAAATCCGCACCTGATGTCCAGTTTGTTGTAAAAATGGTAGAAACCACTGTTTCCGAACTGAAATCCTGTGGAACCATTGTTACAGAAGCGGGTGATTTTTATAATAAACCCCAATGGTTAATCGACAGTATGTTCACCCGGGATTTCAAATATCAGGAATCACTCAGTGAGAGAAGATGTATTGAGATTGCCCATCATGCATCACTCAGTTCACGAAAGCTTCTTTTAAAAGAACTGGATATTCAGTGAAATGCCAATTCAAGGTACCCCTATGATGCGTGCTATATTAGTAAAGAGGAATGACCCAAGGTCTGAAGATGAAAAAAATGACCTTCAAATGAATGAACTTCGGGAACTTGCCGGAGCAGCAGGTTATGAAATCATTTTGGAAATAAGCCAGACACGTCATCCCGACCGCAAATATCACCTTGGAAGAGGAAAGGTTGAGGAACTTGCACTGATGGTCTCTGACCTGAAACCAGATAAGCTAATATTCCACAACCCTCTCAGCACCATGCAGATCTACAATATTTCTGAAACATGCCGCTGTGAAACTATTGACAAATTTCAACTAATTCTGGAAATCTTCGCAACAAGAGCAACTACACATCGTTCCAAATTACAGGTGGAACTTGCAAGACTGGAATATGAACTCCCACGTGCAAGAGCAGTAATATCCATTCTGAAAAAGGACGAAAGACCTGGTTTTATGGGACTTGGCGGTTATGAGGACTCATATGCCCAGGATATCAAAAACCGGATGACACGTATCAGAAGTGAGCTTGAGACCATACAGAAGGATAACGAATCCTTGCGGGCACATCGTCATTCAAAAGGATTCTCACTTGCGGCACTTGCAGGTTATACTAACGCCGGAAAAAGTACTCTGTTCAATGCACTCGTGGACGAAACTGTCGAATCAAAGGATATGTTATTCACCACTCTTCTACCCACAACAAGATCGCTTAAAGTAGAGGGTCGTGATATTCTTGTCACGGATACTGTTGGTTTTATAGAAGACCTTCCTCACTGGATGGTTGACGCTTTCAGATCAACACTTAATGAGATATTCCTTGCCGATGTCGTGCTTCTTGTAGTAGACTCATCAGAACCGTTTGAGATTATACGTAAAAAGCTTCTTGTATGTCATGAAACAATGTGGGACCAATTACAGGAAGTAGCTATTGTCACCGTTTTCAATAAAGCAGATCTTGTAACAGATGAGGAACTGCAGGAAAAGATGACAGGTCTTGCATATCTTGCCCCAAATTCTGTAACTGTATCTGCAAAAACAGGTTTTGGATTTGAAAAGCTCAAAAAACAGATACGAAACCAATTACCTGAGTGGAAAAGAATCAGTATTACGATACCAATGTCGGAAGAGGGTATGTCACTTGTAGCATGGATCTATGACGAAGGAGTAGTCCATAATATCAGTTACACTGATGTAATTTCAATTGATTTTGAAGCAAGGGATAAAGTTATAAATAAAGCCATATCTCTAGTGAATGAACTATCATGACATGTATATACAGCTGTAATTTTTAAAGATTTTAATTCACAGCGTTATATATATATGCGATCCGGTAGTTAGTATATATGCGAACGGGAACAAATACTCTAATGTACCACCAATCCTATCCAACCACCCAACCACCAAAATTCTATCCCCGTTCGCAGTATTTTCTATTATTCACCTTGGTTTACCTGATTTCAACTGGTTTCCAGCATAGAATCTAAAATATCTTTATTAACCTGTAAGACCAAGATGCTTACATGAAGTTCGATCTTCACGTACATTCCTGTTACTCTAAAGACAGCAACGCCAGTCTTGATGAGATTCTAAAAAATGCTGAATCCAATGGACTTGATGGTTTTGCAATATGTGACCACGATCGTATTGAAGGAGGATTTGCCTGCGTCAAAAGAGCGCAGGAACTTGGTTCAAAAATGATTGTCATCCCAGGTGTTGAAGTCAGTTCTTCAAAAGGCCATATACTTGTTCTCGGTGTCCATAAACCAATAAAACCTGGACTCAGTCCGGAAGAAACTATAAAAAAAGCACGTCAACAGGGCGCAGTAGTTATAATCCCACACCCCTTTAAAGTGACATCCCACGGAATAGGTTACATTGAAGGATTAGATGCGGATGCAATCGAAGTCCTGAATTCAAGATGCGTAACAGACGGCCCCAATAACAAAGCCCGAAAAGCTTCAGAAGAACTTGGATTCCCAATGGCAGGTGGGAGTGACGCACATGAAGCTGAAATGGTAGGAATATCATATACTGAAATTGATACCGACGCCACAACTGTAGAAGAGGTTCTGGATGCAATCAGAGCAGGAAAGACAAGTCCCGGCGGAAGAAAAACACCTGTGTCATTTGTGGTGAAACAAATGTTTATTGGACATATGAACAAAATCACCAGGCGCCTTGGAATGAGATGAAAATAAAAAGAGGAAATGATAATTCCTTTTTTGCTTATATTTCATCCATAATTAAAGGTATATCTTCCGGTTTTTCCAGTATAGTAATACCTTCGAGTTCCCTTATGATTTCCACGTTTCTGGCATCAATATCCCTTACTTTCAACTCAACAGGACCGCCTTTTATAGCATTAAAGTTGCAAAGGTCTTTGCATATACCGCAACCACTGCATTTGAGCAAGTCAATCTGGTCGTTTATTGCACCGTTTGGACAGTTATCCCGGGGCGGACAGGAGTCACATTTTCGGCATTTTTCCCTGGCAATGCCATAAGGAAGCTCAGATATAACCACTCCTGCGATATCCACAGGAACAACATAAACCGGCACACTACCTTTTACAGCCTGGGCAACAGCATTGCTCACAAGTGAATCTGCGGTACCGTGCGCTATCTTGGAAACCGTGTTTGATGTCGCGGGTGTTACTACAAGAGCATCATATTTGTCAAGTAAAAAGCGTCCTGTTTTAGGCCAGCTTTTGCCCTGATGTGTTTCAAGGAAGACTTCCTCAAGGTATTCACCACAGGATATCTTTTCCAGTTCATGCTCAAGTCCGTACATCCTCACAACTTCCTCAGCTGCACTGGAAAGGAAAGTGTTCACTCTGATATCATATTCGTTTTTCATCTGCCCGAATATGTCAAAACTCGAAGTAAGGAAATGACCTGCTCCGGTAATTCCCCATGCTATCGTTTTTGTCATAGGGAGAAAATGGTTCTTCTGTGTTATATACTTTAATATACCGGATTTAGTTTGAATCTGGAGTTACAGGTAGGCATAGAGCAGCTTCATGGCTTCCTTTTCTTTTTCCCCGCCGCACTTATCCACAATTTCGCCATAGGCCTTGATGAGTTTTAGATATTTTTCCTCACCTGTAAGCCGGTATCTGGTTGCATGGATGCATGCTTCAATCACACCGAAAAGTCCGCGGTTTGGAGCTCTTATCCGGCACTTGTTAACATGTGTTCTCAAAGGAATAAGCTCAGCAACCAGGGCCTCTGATGTAAGTTTTATATTCATGCATTCAAAAGCTATCCAGCACTGTGCCTCTTTGAGAGCTACAATTGTTCTTCCATTAACATTAATGGATTCAAAATCAGAATCCTGCAGATCGGAAAATGTAGAGTTTACAAAAATTGCGGCATTCCACGTGGTATTTGCAACAAGGACTTTTTCCGACAATACATTATCATAAGTAGTTGAGCCTTTGAAAAGACGCACAAACAACTTATCGTTCCTGCGGATAATTCCCATAGGTGCAGCATTCATAGACCATCCCCTGTTTGTCGTAACAATGGTTTCCGAAATGCCTTCATATATCCCGTAATCCTCAAGATTTAATTTAATATGCATCAAAATCGGACTCCGGCAAGTAATGCTATGAACAAACCTGCAATGACTATATCTGCTGTAGAACCCGGATTTATCTTCTTCCGGAGAAGTTCCTGATCCAGTTTCTCAATCAATGGTAATATACTATTAAAGTCTTCACCGATATTATACATTTGCTCAAGTATCTCTTTTGCTTTTTCTGATACATAGAGAGCCGTATCCGTATCATATTTGGTGCTGATGAACGTATCCTCATTCTCAGAAAGCATCTTCAGGAATGCATAAACAGTAACGTTATTAATATCAGCCCGAAGTCTGGGAGCCTCAAGACCTTTCATTCCATCAATAATCAGGTCTGCACAACGGGCACACCTCTTAAAACCTGTGACCCATTCATTAGCTATGATATCATAACCCCTGGCAATATCCATGAGTTTGTAAAGACTCATATCCTTTTCGTGGAGCTCATCTATAGCACTGTTATCCTCAAGATCAAACTCATCTACCGAATTGACCTTAACACCTGCATTATCAAAACAACTGTAGAAATCCACTGAATCCTCAGTTGTGGTGCTCTTTACTATCCTGTATGCAGATTCTGTCAGTTGCTGGATAGTAAATGTCTCATCTTCCTCAAACATTTCCCCTGCAGCCATCGCAAAAGGAATCAATAGCAAGAAAGCACCGAAATGAGTATTACCACCTTTCTGCCAGCGCATACTTTCAGTAACAGCACCCTTAATAAGCCTCCCTACACCGGCCTCACAGGAAACTGCTTCCTCAATGACAGGATAGACAGCACTTGATGACGCAAGAAAATGTTCGTATCGAGTGTCATCATAATCATTAAACCTGTCAATGTTTCCAGGTTTAGGTGAAGAGGACACTTCAAGACACATAGCAAGCTGTGCGCACCGTGCAATGTGTGCCGGCAGAGGATAAGCTCCCCTGTCAATTGTGTAGAGTGAATCTATCATCGTACCTTCTTATGCCTTATAATAAAGAGTTGATTTAATTTTAGCACTCATACCTGAGCGTTGACTGGCTTTTTAGCGTTCTCCAGTATGTAGTCTGCAAGTTCCTTTTTAAGGCGCATGTATTCTGAATCAGAAAGACCAAGAGTTTCCAGAACACCGTCTCTCAGGTAGCATGGTTTTGATATCTTACAGCACCATACAAGACTGCCAAAACATGTACTGTCACCGTATTCAAGCATTGTACCTTTTGCAAACTCATTCTTTATATCTGCAAATTCCTGTGCAGAGTAACCGAGTTTGGCAATATTGTTATGAACAGGGCATGGTTTTACAGGCAGGCAACAGAATGCAAGTCCCCTGAGGTCTCCTTCCCCACGACAAACATGTTTAGGTGCGTTATACCATCCCATATCTTCCTGCTGTATTGAGATCCTGTTTACAAGCTGACTTATTATTCCTGGTTCATCCATTACAGCACGTGCTACAGAAACCATATCAGCTCCTCTTGTAAACATATCCTTTGCAGTCTCAATATCTGTGACAGAGTTGTTGCAGATAAGGAACATTCTTGTGGAGTCACGTATCTCTTTTATGAGTTTAAGATCTGCACCGGCACCTTCCTGCATTGCATCAAGGTGAAGAACATCTGCACCGGCTGATTCGATTGCTTTGACAAGTTCAATATCATTAACAACATTTGCACGTATTTTTACAGAAAGTACGACACCTGTTTCCTTGATTTTAGAGATCCAGTCGCTGAGTTTTGGAAGATCGCTGAGTAATGCCTGACCAACACCAATGCCAGTCATTTCATTCTGCCTGCAATGAGCATCAAGCTCAAGTATGGCACCTGCATTCCTTACAAGTTCAGCTGCCTTAATGAGAGGTTCAAGTTTTGAACTCCTTACATTGACACCGACGATGGGGCCTTCATTTACAGCTTTTATCTCATCTTCCATGACCTTGAAAGGCTCATGGGACTCAAACTCCTTTCTTCCACGGGATACCATTTCTGCAGCAGCTTTCTGTGTCGCAGAATCCAGATTGTATCCTCCTAGAATTACAAGTCCGGCATCATTTGCATTCTTGTTTGCAAAAGTACTGTTTGTTATTCCCCCCATGGGTGCAAGCGCAATTGGATTTCTGAATGAGAAATCTCCTACTTTAATATCAAAAAGATTATCAGACACGTTTTTACCTCAGGTAAATTTGATATTCATCAACATTAATTTGAATTTCCTTTTATGTCGCTGAATAATGAGAGTTTCCATTATTAAAATTGCGCCTTGTTTTGAACATTTTCCATGTAAACCCTTTCAGGCTCAAAACCTATATACTATCAGCACAGACATTTAAAATAACCAGAGATTCGCACCAATGAGAATCTAGGAATAATGTAAATGTGGAGGTAAATTATGAATTGTATTGTTTGTGGTATTGAAAGTGATACAAAGTATTGTAATGAGTGTGGGAAAGTAATGGATGAGGTAATAAGAACCGTAGGAGAGAAGCGATGGAATGCGATAGACGATTGTTCGTTTATTTATCCAATGGTCCTCAGGGTTGCCAGAGGTGAACTTACAGTCCATGATATTATCCAGGCCCTGGAAGTCGAAGACTGATTACTTTTTTGTAAAACAGATTAATTGGGAAGAAAAGAAAGTAAGCATATGCTTACCTTTTTTTATTCTTACGTAATTTCTTCTGAAATAAAGTACTGCAAACTTCAAGTAGTATATTTGATACATATTAGAAATGTTTTATATAGGACTTATTGTTTCTTCCTGTTAATATGATTCAGGACATAATGATCCCATTCTTCCTCGTAGGTCTGGCAGAACTGGGAGACAAAACACAACTAGCCGTATTGGTTTTATCTACTAAAACAAGAGAATACACTCGTTTACTTGCCGGTGTGATGCTTGCTTTTATTATAACAGATGGCCTGGCAATCCTTCTAGGAAATGTAATTGCCAACAGAATACCAATGGAATACGTGCGTATCGGTGCCGGAGTTATGTTCATCATTTTCGGTGTAATGACACTGATAAACAAGGAAGATGATGATCAGGAAGGTTCATACGAACTAAAAACTCCCTTTATGTCGGGTTTTGGTCTTATTTTAGTATCAGAGATGGGAGATAAGACACAGCTTGCATCTGCACTTTTTGCAACCCAATACAACCCATTGATGGTATTCATAGGTGTTGTACTTGCACTATTACTGCTTTCATCTATGGCAGTATATGTTGGCAAAGTACTCATGGAAAAGATAAATAAGAATACAATTTCCAAAGCTGCAGGCGTACTTTTTATTATAATTGGTATTTCATTCTTCTTCTGAAGTACGGTTATTTTTACTTCCTTTTTTGCAGTCAAAACAAAAACTTATAAGGCAGGAGTTGTAACGTTAAGTAGGAGGTTATACTATAGTACATATACTCAGATGCAAGGACCTTGGTTTTAATGACGATTTTATAGTCATCGACAATGATCCAAAAAAAGCAAAAGAAAGAATGAAGGAACATGTCCTGACTGAGCACGAGGAAGAGTTCGAATCACTATCAGACTTCCATCAAGAAGAGATCATTTCAAAAATGGATTTCCTGCTCACACGTGGCTGTGGCTGTGGTGTGCTTAAACTCTAAGCCATCATTTCACATTTTAATTAAAAATGATATTCATTACTTAAATTTAGGATGAATTCTCCTTTTTAGATCTGAAAACAACGTAAATAGCTGCAAGCAATAAAGGAAGTCCTATACCCAGTACCAATACTTCAAATCCATTTTCCCCGGCATCGAATCCATTGACATTAAACAGCTCGGTGTCTGTTACGGAAACAGCTCCGGAGAATATGAAAAGGAATAGTACCGTCAACAGTGTGATACCAATTATGAGATACCTATTATATTTCATACCAACCATCTTAGTTGTTTCATAGGATTCTTAATAAATGTTTTGATTCATAATGAACTATTTTAAAATGAGATATTATTTTTAAATAGCATATGAAATTTTAATGACGTGTTAAATTAATATGATATTGAAACCAGTTAAATTGCCAGGCATTGTCACAAGTTATATATCATTTGATTTCATCTCAATCACTGAGAGAGGAAGGACGGCTGCCGGGTCATTTGACCTGAGGAAAGTCTCCCCACCTTCTAAACACACGAATACCTGTAAAGGGTATCTGGCGAGAGCCAGGGCAGTTGCTTTGCAACTCATGTGCTTTGCACATGCTGGCACAGAAACGATACCGCAACATGTCAATGCGATGATGCTGAAAAGCTGAGTTCTCATGAAATGCGGATGGAACGGCGAATCCTCGTGGGTGCAAGTCGGAAGTAGGGGGCAATGGTTGTTTAGACCATTCCCGAAGTTTATGTACGCGTAGCCGAATGCCGTCAATGCAGCTCTTTTGAGCGCATCATTCTGCCATGTTGGAATGAATGTATTGCATTAACAGAAGGGAGCTTACTCTCCTCACTCAATATTCTTCAATTAGTCGATGTCTCTTTTTTATATAGTTAATTAGAGAACAGTTCCAGAGTTTCAATCACTTTTTCATATTCAACTTCGGTATTAAAACATCCGTCATTAAGCATCGGGACACCATAAGTTATCAGTCTCTTACCCTTTAGCCCCATCATAACCTTATTCAGTTCATAATCACAGGCAATAAGTAAAGCTGCATCATAGCTCTTTTCTTTAATCACATGTTTAACAAAGGATGAACCGGTAACAATATAGAGATCGTACCCATATTTTGATGCATCTTCCCCGAGTCTGCTAAAAATACATTTTCCACATGAAACACACTGTATACCAGTTCTTTTAGATGATGCCGGACACTCCATATGTCGCATACAGTGAGGAGCGATAATCATACGTCTGTCAGCTTTCTTAAAACTGTTCCTGTTGGAGATATTCTTCAGGGATACCATCCATTTATCAAGAATACGCGGATCTGAAAACTTATAGAAGAAATATTTTAGAGGCATGTAGAAGAAGTCCAGTATACCTGCAAAAAATCCTGCAAGCCATACATGCCTGTTAAGACTGATACGACTGACCAGCAGTGCCAGGGCTGCCAGCAGTATTGACATGATAAACAAAAGGGTCACAATAATGCCGATAATCCTATACATCGTCACATTCCTCCATTTTTCTTATGACCTCATCTACATCTACTCTGGTATTGTAACAACCATCCTGTAATAGTGAAACTCCCTGGACAACCATAAATGGTGAAGCACCCTGCATTGACTCGGCCAGTTCAGGATAGCATGCGACGCCAATACAACTTTCAGGCCTGTGAGCTTTAATTATTTTTTTGACAAAACTGCCGCCGGGAATTACATAAACTTCGAAACCTCGTTCATTGGCAGCTTTACATATAGTTCCAATGTCACACAGACCGCATAATTTGCATTCATACCCAATCAAAGGGTCACAGCGAGCTTTACAGTTTGGATGCCTGAGACACTGAGGAAGAAAAACAACCCTCCCGTTTTTAATTTCTCTGAACTGATCAAGCATTACGGCATTACGTACCTCAACCAGAATTTCATCAACCAGTGTGTCCTTAATGCCAAATACACGGCATATCCATTTTGAGGGGCCGTAGAACAGATAGAGAATGAATAGGACAAAATTTGGGAACAGTATTTTATGATTCTTAAAACTATATAAACCCAATAGTAAAGCAATTAATAGGACTAAAAGTGCAGCAAAAGCTACAAAAATAAAGATTTTTCCAAGTAATTCATAAGGGATTTGCATGAGAAAAGTAAATAGTACGAATAGGTATATTCAATTTGCCCTAAAAATAAAAAGATAGAGTGATAAAATCACTCTGGTGAGTCGCTGAGGTCAATTCCCATTGCTTCTGCAGCAAGAACTACTACATCCTCAACTTCAAGATCCTTTGCGCCTATTGCGTCCCTACCATCACTGAGGTTTCTCTTACAGAATGGGCAGGCACTTGAAAGGAGCTCTGCTTTTGTTGCAAGTGCATCTTCAACACGTGTTGAAGCAACACCGAGTGCAAGATCAGGAATACCTGCCTTGACACCACCGCCAGCTCCACAGCAACGCTGATTCTCTTCGATTCTTTCCATCTCAATGAACTTAATACCTGGTATTGCTTCAAGTACAGCTCTTGGTGGCTCGAATACTCCAACGTGACGTCCGAGGTGGCATGGATCGTGGTATGTTACTGTCTTGTCAATTGACTTCTCCCACTTGATCTCTCCTTTCTCGATAAGACCCTGGAGATACTCTGTAATGTGCATTACCTTAAATGGAAGTTCCTTCTCAGTGAGCCTTGGCCAGTCTACTTTAGAAGCCCTGAAACATCCTGCACATGCGTAAAGTACAATTTTAGCACCTTTTGCCTTGATGTTGTCAACATTTTTCTGAGCATTTACTTTTGCAGTGTCGTTGATGAAATACTGACCTGTCCTGATAAGAGCTGAACCACAGCAGATCTCATCTTCACCGAGCATTGTGAACTTAATTCCAAGCTTGTTCAGAAGACGGGCTGTTGCAAGCGCAAGCTTCCTCTGTTTGAGTTCTGCGGTACATCCTCCGAAGTAAAGGATTTCTGCCTTGTCTTCGACCTTGATGTCTTCAGGGAACCAGTTTACCCTGTTTGCGTTGTCTTCCATGTAAGGGTTCTTGTACTCTCCAATAAGTTTAAGGAAAGCACCCTGCTTACCGAATGGACCGTTTCCACGCTTTACAAGGTTTGCACGCATGGATTCCCAGAGTTCTACTGTGTTAATTGCAGATTCACAGACTGTTGCGCACATACCACATGTTGTACAGCCGTATACATCATCTTTGAACTGCTCGATCTCTTCTTCTGAGATCTCTTTTGGACCGAAGAGTTTTGCACGAAGTCCATAGGACTGGTTCATGTATTCTCTCCATCTGAGGATCTTGTCTCTTGGTGCAAGTCCCGGATCCTGTCCGGATGCATCGTATGTTGGACACCAGTCCACACATTCGCCACAGCGGCTGCATGAGTCAAGTTCCATAAGCTGAACAGCGGTAAAGTTTTCAGTTGTAATAGATGGTTCACGTTTTGCCATTTTATTCTCCTCCCTTGTTTGCAAGGAGTGCAAGTGGTATTGCAATCACATGGATATATTTACTGAATGGGATGTATGCAATACAGAACAGAAGTGAAATTACAACATGGAAAAGTGCCATTGGTGGTGCGATCTCGGAATCAATTCCAAGTCCCCAAAGCCTTCCTGTCCTGATACCATCTGCAACAAATCCTGAGATTGTAATGATTGTAAGTCCGATAAGAAGAATAGAATCGTATGCGATTGTTGCTTCTCTTACCTTTGTGACAAAAAGTCTTCTGTAGATAGCTATGATGATACCAATGAGTAAAATGTAACTGAATACATCATTTGGTACTGCAAGAAGCTCTCTGAATGTCTCAGGTATCATGAACCATGGAAGAGAATGAGCATATCCTACCTTTTCGCCTATCAGGTGTATCATTTCAACAGCGAACATTGCACCGGACATTGCAAAAAGTGTCATCCAGCCAACGAAAATTGTGAAGTGCATAAACCATCTGAGAGGGCTTCTTCTCAGGATCCTTCTCTGGAAAAGGATGTCAAGGACAAATGTTTCAAGAACAGACTGATTGTGAACATGTGCATGCTCATTCATCTGATACATAAGCATTTTAGGGAATGCCATAATACTTTTAGATGGAGCAGCGCCATACCCTGTGGAGCCCATACCCCATTTCTTTAAGTTGATGTACATTCCTACAACGAAAATACCCATGGCTAAAAAGGAAATGAGCATCATCTGCACAAAAGTAACCCTTAGTGCATCGGTTACACCGGCAAAATAATCCATATTTTTCTTCTCCTGATGTTATTATAAATATATAATTATTATAAAGATAATTTATTCTTTACTCTAAAGTAACCAGTTTGGTTTGCATGATTGTAGTGCCGATATTATTTAAAGATTGTCATCATTAAAATCTACATCGGCTGACGTATTGTTGTGCTTAATATCCACACAAATGATGGCAAAAAATTAATTAACCTTATATGTCGTCAAATGCTTAATTAGGCAAAAACAAAAAGAAGCAATAGGTAGTCATAATAAATGGACCTTAGAATAGTGCTCGTTGAACCCCTGTACCAGGGAAATGTAGGTTCAGTTACAAGGGCAATGAAAAATTTTGGATATTCTGATCTTGTACTTGTAAATCCCTGTAAACTTGAAGGAGAGGCAAGAGCAATGTCGTCTCATGCGAGGGATCTGCTGGAAAGTGCAAAGAGAGTTTCAACCCTTGACGAAGCAATTGAAGATTGCAGTATAATAATAGGTACTACAGGTATAGCAGGTTCCAGATTTGATCTGCACCTCAGAGTCCCCGGTTATTCGCCTAAAGAAATGAAAGAGAGACTCTCAGGTTGCAGTGGAAAAGTTGCAGTGCTTTTTGGAAGAGAGGACAATGGGTTCACCAGAGAAGAACTTAAAAAATGCGATATGATTATGTCCATTCCAACTTCGGATATCTATCCGATCATGAATCTCTCACATGCTGTGGCAGTTGTCCTTTACGAGTTCAGTGATATCAAAAATACACAGGCTCCACTGGCAGACCCAGGGGATATGAGATTGCTTTATGAACACCTTACAGAACTTCTAGATGATATCAACTACCCGGAACATAAAAAGGAAAAAACAAATTTGATGCTCAGGAGGATATTTGGAAGGTCCTGCCTGTTATCCAGGGAAGTTTACACATTGCATGGCATTCTCAGGAAGATCAAAAGAAATTCTGGCAATGATACTGATGATGATTCCGATTATGAAAATTAGGATTGATAGTGAGGGATGCGTTTCGAAATATTCATATCATTTGAAACCCATGTTGCATTCCCTAAATGATTTTTAAGCAATTATTGATTGAACATGACTGAAGGTAAGTGGGACGAAAAATTCGTAGTTTTCCTGAAAAAATACTATTGGGATAGCATTCTTCAACTAGCTAACAGTTATCCTGACGAGCGTAGTCTGGAAGTGGAGTTCTACGACCTTGATGTTTTTGACAGGGAAATAGCAAGCGATCTTCTTGTTAATCCTGATGAGGTATTGCCAAGTGCGAACAATGCTCTTCAACAGATTGATCTTCCTGTAGAGAAAAAGCTCATAGATGCTAAGGTACGCTTTATCAAGATTCCAAACAAAATTCCTAACAGGGATCTTCGAAGTAAGCATCTCTCGAATTTCATTGCTATTGAAGGAATGATACGTAAAGCAACAGAAGTACGCCCAAAAGTCATCAATGCTGCATTCAAATGTATGCGTTGTGACCATGTAAGTATGATTCCCCAAAATGATGTGAAATTCGAGGAGCCTAAAGAGTGTGAGAATGAAACTTGCGGTCGAAAAGGTCCGTTTAAAATATTAGTAAATGAATCTGACTTTGTTGATGCACAGAAACTTCAGATACAGGAATCTCCGGAAAACCTGAAGGGTGGTACACAGCCACAGAGCCTTGATGTTGATATTGAGGATGACCTTGCAGGTCTTGTTAAACCGGGTGACCGTGTAATTATAAATGGAGTGCTTCGCTCTCACCAGCGAACCACAAGAGAAGGAAAATCTCCTTTCTATGATCTAGTCCTGCACGCCAATTCCATTGAATACACTGATCTTGAGTTTGATGAGCTTGAAATCACACCCGAAGAGGAAGAGGAGATACTTGCCCTGAGTCGCGATCCTGAAATATACCAGAAAGTTATCGGATCTATTGCTCCTTCTATTTACGGTTATGAAGAGGTGAAAGAAGCACTTTCACTTCAATTATTCTCAGGTGTTGCAAAACACCTTCCTGACGGATCCAGGGTGCGTGGTGATATTCACATGCTATTTATGGGTGATCCGGGTGTAGCTAAAAGTCAGTTGCTCAGATACATGGTAAAACTTTCACCGCGTGGTGTTTTTGCATCCGGTAAAAGTGCATCGTCAAGTGGTCTTACCGCTGCGGCTGTACGTGATGATCTTGGAGATGGACGCTGGACGCTGGAAGCCGGTGCGCTTGTCATGGCGGACATGGGAATTGCCGCAGTGGATGAAATGGATAAGATGAGCACTGAAGATAAGAGTGCACTCCACGAAGCAATGGAACAGCAGACAATCAGTGTTGCAAAGGCTGGTATCCTTGCCACATTAAAATCCCGTTGTGCACTACTTGGTGCAGCTAACCCTAAATACGGTCGTTTTGACAGGTATGAAGGTATCGCACAACAGATAAACATGCCTCCAGCTCTTATTTCCAGGTTTGATATGATATTTGTCCTGCTGGATACTCCTAATGAGGACATGGACTCAAAGATCGCAAAACACATTCTCAAATCACACTACGCAGGTGAACTCTCCGAACAGCGCAAGAACCTGCCTTCAAGTACAATCACCCAGGAACAGGTTGACGGCCACATGGAAGTCATCAAACCTGTAATTGATCCCGATTTCCTTAGAAAATACGTTGCATATTCCAGAAGGAATATTTTCCCGGTAATGGAAGATGATGCACGTGACCATCTTGTAAAATTCTATATGGATTTGCGAAGAATGGGAGACGGAAAGGATGCACCTGTCCCCGTAACAGCACGTCAGCTTGAAGCTCTTGTGAGACTTGCCGAGGCCAGTGCACGCTTGCGACTCAGTAACGTTGCAAATATGGATGATGCTAAAAGGACAACAAGAATTGTATATTCATGTCTCAGGCAGGTTGGTGTTGATCCAGATACAGGAGCTTTCGATGTTGATGTGATTGCCTCCGGTACAAGCAAGAGCCAGAGAGACAGAATAAAGATTGTCAAAGAAATTATAAAATCAGTTGGAGAAAAGCATCCCGGTGGAAAAGCCCCGCTTGAAGAAGTCTATGCAGAAGCCCAGAACCAGCAGATAGACAGGCAACATGCTGAAGACCTTATTGCACGCATGAGGCGTTCCGGTGATCTTATCAAACCCGACAAAGAGCATGTAAAAGTAGTTTAGAACTAATGGTGGAGTGACCTCATGTATCTGAAGATCCATAAATCAGGCGACAGCACAATTGTTGCTCTGTGCGACAGAGAACTTATTGGAAAGACACTTAAAGAAGGTAACATAAATGTTACTATAACTGAGGAATTCTACAAAGGAGAACTCATATCCAGAGAAAAGGCAGTTGAAGTTCTTTCAAAAGCCGGCAATGTTAATATCTTTGGGGAAAAAGCAGTTTCCTGTGCCATTGAATGTGGGGTTGTAGATAAAAATAATGTGAAAATCATAAATGAAGTAGCACATGCCCAGGTATTCAGAATATAATTGCTACGAGGTTTAGTTATGAATAACGACATGGCGGATCAGGGCGCGAATAACAGTGCGCCACATACCTATGACAGGAAAGAGCTTATCGAAGCCGTTGTACAGAAGCACAAAAAGTACATTGATGAATATACTACTGAATTCAATGAACTTGGAAGCAAAATGAAGGAACTTCAGGATAACATTGATTCTTCCAGACAGAATCGAACAGATATTCTGGAAAAGATGGAGATACTGGCTGAAAAAAGACAGCTGTTCTATCATCAGGCAGAAAAATTACTGGATGAGCTCGCAGAATCTGTATCTGATAGCGATTTTACCCGCGAGAAATCTAATGTAATGGATAAGCTGTCCAAAGTAAAAGGTTCACTAAGTCCTGAAGAAGAAAAGCAACAGGTTGATTCAATTCTTCAGAGTATTTCAGAACTGAAGTCAAAATCATCCGGCATCGACGATAAGCTTGCGGCCATCAGTGACAGGGTGAAAGATGCTCTGGGATATAAAATAGAGATGAGCTCAATAGACAGCTCTGAAGAATCATTTAATAGCAATATGTCTTCCTATGAGGAAGGAGTTAAAGAGATTGAGCCACGCTACAAATGGCTGGAGAACAGGATCAACAGTCACAAGGAAGCTCAGGGTTACTGGGAAAAACAACCACTTACCGGTGAGAAGCAGGAGGTTGAAGCATGAGCGATATCGATGTTTCGTCAATGAATGAAAAAGACCTCAAAAATAAGGTGAACGATCTTCGAACCCAGATCGGCCACCATGAACGTGAGCTTAAAGGTATTTTCCGTGAACTCAAACTTCACCGTACAAATACCGATGACCTGAAAAAGGAAAGAGACAAGCTGAACGCCCAGGTAAGAGATCTGGTAGGAAAAGCACGTGATTCAAAGTCAAAAAGAGACGAAATAAATGCAAAGATCTCTTCACTGAAGGCATCCAGAAATGCAGTCAATGAAAAGAGCCGTGTGTTCTCTGATAACATCAGCGATTTCAAGACGAAAAGAGACGAACTCAATAAGCTGTCTAAAGGAAGTGTAGAGACACTATCCAAAGCCTATGCTGCAGACCTTGAACTTTTCCTTAATGCAGATATTCCCCTTAAACATGAAATAGACCTTTTCGGAAGACTACTTGACCTGAAAGAACGTCTGGGAGCAGCTTTTGATGCTAATGCAATGCATGAAAAACTGATGGAGACATATGCCGAATCAAAAGAAGTATTTGAGTCCAGAGAGGATTTCGGCAGTGAAATTGGCAAGCTTGCTGAAGAGTCACAGAAGCATCATTTAGAAATGATAGAACTCTACAATCAGGCAGATGAACTGAGAAAAGCAGCAGACACCGCTCACTCACAGATATCCGAGAAATATGCAGTTACCGCTCCAATCAGGGAAAAAATAGACCCACTCAAAAAGAAGATAGCAGCTCTTAGGGAAGAACTTGATGTTTATCTTAGCAAACTCAATGACATCCAGGTTGAAAAGGATGATAAGAAGCAGGAAGAGCATCTTGTTGTTGCAAAAGAGAAACTGGAAAAGAGTGGTCGCCTGAGTCTTGAAGACCTGAAAGTTCTTATGGAAAAGGGAGATCTTAAATTCTGATCTTTCCCTTCTGTTTTTATTATATTTTTTATATAAGTAATATTTAAACTTATACTGGATTCACCTGTTAATAGCAATTCTGCACAATATTACTGCAGATATGCATGCAAATGCCTGAAAAATGGAAAATCCATTTGTCTGCATGGAAGATGGATTAACTGTTGAATTTTGCTCTTCTTCCTGTGTGGAATTATCCATCGTTTCTTCGAGCTCTGGTTCAGGATACTCTTCATCCAGATATTGATAAATAGGTTTGAATGTGATCAGTTCTCCTCCGGGACTTATGTAAATGGTATCTACCGTAATGTTCATTATTTCCGTATTTTTGGAATATACAAAAATATCACCTTCTGACAGGATATCATCCTGTAGTAGTTCACCATCATGTAAAAGCTTCACCCACACCTGCTTTTGGTCTTGATTAACACTTTTTACATTTAAGGAATAACCCTGGTAAAAATCCCAGGAATCACCTGTTGTCAGAAATATCCCTGTACCGTTGATAAGTACAGTATCTGCATCCCCATCCATGCCCAGAGCCGCATTGATACGCAAAGGTTCGGCACTAACCGCTGTTACAACTATTAGTATCATGCTTAAAAAAAGAATCATGAAGAACACATAAGACGTTCTTTTCAAAAAAGTCATGAAGAACACATCACTGTTTAATCAGCATAACGGCAATTACCGGCAATGATCTCGTGTTTTTTATCATTTTTATCAAGAACCACAAGTGCCCCTTTTTCAGTAATTCCAACTGCTTTACCTTCAATGAGCATAGCAGGAGTCCTTACTCTTACATTTCTTCCTATTGTATCTGAAAGATTGATCCACTCATCCACAATCTCAGCAAACTGTCTTGTCTTAAACCTTATGTACTGCTGCTCAAGTTCATAAAGAAGAGATGCAAGAAAAGATGTCCTGTCAAGAGGTTTTCCGATTTCATTTGAAACACTAGTGGAATTTCTTCTTATATCCTCATTTAGATCAGAAAGCTTGACATTTACGTTTATGCCGATTCCAAGAACAACATAATCTACTTTTCCAATCTCAGCACTGACTTCGGTGAGAATTCCACATATTTTCCTATCTCTAACAAGAACATCGTTAGGCCATTTGATATGTGCATCCACATCTACAGCTCTCAGAGCATTAGTTACAGCAATACCCGCAACAAGAGTGATTTTTGAAAGACTCTCCAGAGGAATCGAAGGTTTAAGTATCAGGGACAGCCACAATCCACCAGGAACAGATTGCCATTCCGAACCCATGCGCCCTCTTCCGTTTTTCTGGGTCTCTGCCAGTACAACAGTACCTTCTAAAGCCCCAGGGGCAATTTCCCTGGCAGTATTATTAGTGGATTCCAGTTCTGCATAATACTGAATATCACTACCAATGAGAGTGGTCTTAAGAATGCTTTGCAGCATATCAGGATCTATTTTATCAGGACATGAATCCAGTATATACCCGGTCTTAGGAGAAGAACGGACATCGTATCCTTCTTTGCGAAGGGCTTTTATGTACTTCCATACCATGGCCCTGGTAATGCCTAATTTTTGCCCTATCTCCTGGCCGGACACTGGAGTTCCTTCTGATTTTCTTAATATGCTGATAATTGCTTTTTTATTATCATTCACAGGCATTCCACCATCGGATGTTTACTCCCAAATTAAACATACGCTGCCAAAGTTTATTACTTTGTCTGTTTTTTGGCAGCATTCACATATGAGCTAACAGCAGCAGTTACCGCAGCAACTTTCTGATCCTGGTTGGAAAGTGCTGATGCAAGTGTTGCTCCCTTGGCGGAATCTTCCTCAACAACCTTTCTGACATCATCGATGATATTATAATCATCTATAAAATGTGTGGTGAGTTTTCCTTCCCTGAATGCAGGATGTCTCATTACCGCCTTGTGGAATGGTATGTTAGTAGTTACACCCACAACAACGTATTCATAGAGCGCGCGCTGCATCCTGTCAATGGCTTCATTCCTGTCACTTCCCCATGCACAGAGCTTGGATATCATTGAATCATAATATGGTGAAATAGTGTAACCCATGTGGACACCACTGTCGACCCTGATACCTGGTCCTCCTGCCGAGCGATATCTTCTAATTTTACCTGGTGAAGGAGCAAAATCATTCAGCGGATCTTCAGCATTGACACGACATTCAATAGCCCATCCACGAATGGTGATATCTTCCTGCTTGAATGGCAGGTGTTCTCCACATGCAATATGAAGTTGCTGTTTTGCAAGATCAATACCTGTTATCATCTCACTGATGGTGTGTTCTACCTGAAGTCTGGTGTTAACTTCAAGGAAATAGAAGTCACCTTTTGAGTAAAGGAACTCCACTGTACCTGCATTTTCATATCCTATTGCTTTTGCAGCCTTTACAGCAGTTTCACCCATCTGCTTACGCAATTCAGGCGTCATTACCGGGGATGGAGCTTCCTCGATAAGCTTCTGGTGCCTGCGCTGGATTGAGCATTCCCTTTCCATTACATATACAGCATCACCATACTTGTCAGCAAGTATCTGGAACTCAATGTGCCTTGGTTCCTCCACGTATTTCTCTATAAATACGGTTGAATCTCCGAAAGCTGATTCCGCAACTGACTGTATTGAGTTAAGAGCATTCTGGAAATCACCTCTGGAATGGACTATCTTCATTCCAATTCCACCGCCACCAGCAGATGCCTTGATTATAACAGGATAGCCTATACCATCTGCAATATCTGCAGCTTCTTCTGGATCAGAGATTGCTTCGTTGGTTCCAGGAACCACAGGAACGCCGGCTGCTATCATGGTATTTCTAGCAGCAATTTTACTTCCCATTTGTTCAATAGCCTTACTTGAAGGGCCGATAAACGTAATACCTGCTTCCTCACACTTGCGTGCAAATTTAGCATTTTCTGAAAGGAAACCGTATCCGGGATGGATTCCTTCTGCTCCGCATTCAAGTGCGACTTCTATTATTTTGTCACCATTCAGATAGCTCTGGCTGGAAGGTGCAGGACCTATATTGTATGCTTCATCCGCATACTTTGCAAAGAGAGCATTCTTGTCAGCTTCGGAGTGTACTGCGACTGTCTGCACACCCAGTTCACGGCATGCACGCATTGCACGTATTGCTATCTCACCCCTGTTAGCGATAAGTACCTTCTTGAACATGTCTGTTCACCTACTCAATACTCAAAAGTACATCGCCTGATTTCACGGCATCACCCTCTGAAATCAGTATAGCCTTTACAGTACCGCCATGAGGTGCATGAATCGCATTTTCCATCTTCATGGCTTCAATAACACAAACCGTGTCACCTTCATTGATGCAGTCTCCTATAGCCACTTTGACAGATAGTACCATTCCCTGCATGTGGCTTGTTACAGCTCCGGCCACAGAGTCTGCCGTTGGCTTCTCAGCAGAGTCTACAACCTGAACTGAGCCACCAACAGGATTGACCTTTACATTGAAAACCTCGCCATCAATCTCAACTTTATAGTCTGTTGGTATGCCAGTAACATCAGCTGCTGCAGCACAAGGATGCTTTTTCTCCATAACAGGCGTAAGTTGTTCTTCCTCGAGTTCGCCCTTGAGGAATGCTGGAGCAATTGCAGGGTAGAGTGCGTATGTCAGGATGTCTTCTTCCTTACTGACAATACCCATTTCCTCAGCTTCCTTTTTAGCCTTCTCATATTCCGGAGCAATGAGATCTGCAGGTCTGCATGAAATCGGTTCTTCGTCACCAATTATCTTTGCAATAATTTCATCACTGATCTTCTGTGGTGGCCTGCCGTAGAGGCCGCGGACATAATCCTTCACCTCTTTTGGAATTACCTTGTATCTTTCACCCATAAGCACATTAAGAACTGCCTGGGTACCTACAATCTGGCTTGTAGGTGTAACAAGTGGCGGGTAACCAAGTTCTGCACGGACAAGTGGCATTTCCTTGAGTACATCATCAAACTTGTCAAGTGCATCTTGCTCTTTAAGCTGAGAAACAAGGTTGGAAAGCATTCCACCGGGGATCTGGTAAAGCAGGACATTGGTATCTACCTGCTCGGAAATCGGGTCAAGGATACAGCGATATTCTTCCTTGAGATCCTTGAAATATTGTGAAATTTCGGATATAAGTTCGAGATCAAGTCCTGTTGCACGTTTTGTCTCAGCAAGTGATGCCACAATGGACTCTGTAGGTGGCTGTGATGTTCCCCATGCAAATGGAGAAAGTGCAGTGTCAAGAATATCAACACCGGCTCTGCATGCGGACATATAACTCATTGGTGCCATACCTGATGTACAGTGAGCATGCAGGTCAACAGGGATATTCACCTCTGCCTTGAGTGCTTTTACAAGGTCATATGCCTGCTGTGGGGAGATAAGACCTGCCATATCCTTTATACAGATTGAATCACATTCAAGCTCTGCAAGACCGGTTGCAAGTTCCACGTATTTGTCAATGGTGTGAACCGGACTGATAGTATACGCAATTGTACCCTGTACGTGTGCTCCTTCCTTTTTAGCTACAGTTATAGCTTTTTCCATGTTGCGTATATCGTTAACAGCATCAAATACTCTGAAGATATCGATACCGTTTTCATAAGCTTTCTTTACGAACTTCTCAACAATATCATCAGAATAATGCCTGTAACCTACAAGATTCTGCCCCCTGAGAAGCATCTGTGCAGGAGTCTCTTGCATGTGTTTTTTAAGTTCTCTCAACCTCTCCCATGGGTCTTCATTAAGATACCTTATAGAACTGTCAAATGTTGCACCGCCCCACATTTCTAAGGAATAGTATCCGACCTGATCTAGCTTATCCACAATCGGAAGCATGTTCCGTGTGCGCATTCTTGTGGCAATGAGGGATTGATGCGCATCTCGAAGAATAGTTTCAGTTATTTTTACTTTCATAGGAATCCTCCGGGAGTATTTATAATAATATAATAGTCAATGTGATAGAGAATCATCTAATTTCCAGATGAAATTGTACCTTATATATCATGTTCTTTTATGTAGTTTCTGGTGAGCGTTTATATATCTACAAATGCCACATAATCATGATTTATAAATGAAAAAACAGAACAAAATATAGTTACATTGCCATGAAATATTAATCAAAATTCTATTTTCCTGGTAGTTCCCTGAAAACCCTGATACTTCCCATGCTCATCAAGAAGCATTTTTCCATAGATATCAATAGGCACCAGATCCCTGTTCTTATTATACATTTTAGACTCTATGCGGGTTCTTGAATAATCTGGACCGTTTATCTGGAAGTACCAGATGATATCATTAAGCTTTTTCATTTCTTCTTCGGGAAAATGATCACTCAGTTTAGTACCAATCCACTCTTGAGGCGTATAACCTGTTATATCAGATACGGCAGGATTCACATAAGTAAAAACCAGATCTTTGTCGATTGTCCAGATGCAATCCATGGTATTTTCGGCAAGAAGGCGATATTTGTTCTCACTTTCTCTTAATTCAGCTTCGATCTTTATTCTCTCAGCAATTTCTCTTTTTAGCATCTCATTAGCTTTTTCAATTTCAGATGTCCTCTGGGAAACCAGTAATTCCAGTTCTTCCTGCTGACTCTTGAGAAGATTCCGGGAATTAATTTCTTCTGTAATATTTTCCATGATCAGAGTGACACCGATTTCTCCGTCATCAAATGTAGAAGGGATTATCTTGGTCTTGAAAAAACACAACTTATTGTCAACAAACAAATCCAGTGTTTCCACCTGATCATCCCCTTTCCTGGCATGTTTTATACTATCAAGCAGAGTTTTATTGGATATCATTGGAGGAAACACATCACAGAGTTTTTTTCCCTGAATTTCACTTTTAGAAACCTTTGCCAGTTCCGTAAACCTGTCATTTGCCTGAACTATTCTGTTGTTATCATCAATAACTACAATAAAATCAGATGAAAAGTTAAGTAATGTGGAAACCGGTATCCTCTGGGATAAAAAATAGACTTTTGCAGTACCCACATTTTCCATTTCAATATGGCCACTGATTCTCAGGAGTTCAAGATATTTTGCAACAGTATTTCGATTAACAGCTACCTTTTTAGAAATATCCGTAACACTCATACCACGAGGATTTTCTTTAAGAAGAGATTTAATCTTAGCAGACTCCTCTTTGTATAACTCCATAAATATAATGGTGTACTGTATCCTCATATAAATTTTGCGATTGATACGACTGTTAATCGGAAGTAATACACAATAACACAGGGGCTTGTTTGCACTTAATATCAAAATACGATAGCATCTTCCATAAAAGAACTAACAAAAAAACTAGCTCACCTTACTTCTTGTTCAATATATATTTGTATATAGAATAAATTTATATATCTAGTCAATATAATATTCTTTTGCATTGCAAAGATGCTCATCAAATGTGAGACTCTACGCAAAAATATCACAGAGAGATGTGCAAAAGTTGCCAATCGTTAGCGGACGGGTTAACTATGTTAGGAATGAACGATAAATTAAAAACAGAACTTATTAATGTACTTGAAGCAGTTGGCTCAGGAGATACAGAAGCCAGGATTTCTCCCAAAGATTCAAATCAGGATGCTCAAATTGCCCAATCATTAAATTTTCTTTTGGATGACTATTTTTCTCTTAAAAATGAAGTAATGCAAAACAAAAGTATTATTGAACTAAAAGAAGCGGAAGATTTCCATAACGAAATGCTTGCAAATCAGGTTGCAGATCTGATTAATGCAGTGGTGGAGGGGAAACTGGATGCCCGTGGTGATACTTCCGGGTTAGCCGGTAATTGCAAGAGTATACTGGAAGGTGTAAACCAGCTACTTGATGCTGTGATGGGACCACTAAATGTATCTGCAGAATATATTGACAGAATATCAAAAGGAGACATTCCTGAAAAGATTACTGACGAATACAAAGGAGACTTCAACGAGATAAAGAACAATCTCAACATGTGCATTGATTCTATCAACGCCCTGGTAGAAGATTCTATAATGCTGGCACAGGCAGGAGTTGAAGGACAACTTGACATGCGTGCCGATGCCAGCAGACACAATGGGGATTTCTGCAAGGTTGTGGAAGGAGTAAACGGCTGTCTTGATGCATTCATTGGTCCGCTGAATGTTGCAGCTGAGTATATTGACAGGATTTCAAAAGGTGACATCCCACAGAAGATCACAGACTCATATAATGGAGACTTCAACGAAATAAGGAACAATCTCAACATGTGTATTGACGGTTTGGGAGCACTTACGGAATGTAATGAGGTACTCCAAAAAATGGCAGTCAACGATCTCACAACCAAAGTAGAGAGTGAATATCAGGGAATATATAAGGAAATTGCTGAAGGTACAAATAAAGCAATAGAACACAACAGAGTCGTTCTGAACACAACCCAGGAAATTGCCAGCGGAAATTTAAAAATGCTGGAAATATACAGGGAAATTGGACAGAGATGCGAAAATGACGAATTCATTCCTGCATACATAAAGATGATGGAGAGCATAAAGGGTCTGGTAGACGAATTCGTAGTCCTTGGTTCAGAAGTTGAAAATGGAAAACTTGATCACAGGGCTAACCCATCTGGTTTTGAAGGTGTTTTTGAAGAAGCAATACAGGATGTAAACACAGCTTTTGATGCCGTCATCTCACCCCTGAATGTTGCAGCCGAATATATTGACAGAATATCAAAAGGAGATATTCCTGCACCTATCACTGATACGTATTACGGGGACTTCAATGAGATAAAGAACAACATCAACGGATGTATTTATGCTGTGAATTATTTAGTTGAGGAGTCAGTAATGCTGGCACAGGCAGGGGTTGACGGACGTCTGGACACACGTGCAGATGCCAGTAAGCATCACGGAGACTTCCGCAAAGTTGTAGAAGGAGTAAACGATTGTCTTGATGCATGCATAGGACCTCTGAATGTAGCAGCCGAATACATTGACCGCATTTCAAAAGGAGAAATTCCCGAAAAGATCACAGATGAGTACAGAGGGGACTTCAATGAAATAAAGAACAACCTCAATATGTGTATTGACGGACTTGGAGCTCTTACTGAATGTAATACCGTTCTTCACAACTCAGCAGTCAATGATCTTACTGTAAAGGTCGAAAATAACTATCAGGGAATATTCGGGGAACTTGCAAAAGGAACAAATGAAGCTTTAGACCATATAATTCGTATTCTGGATACAACCAAGGAAATAGCTGCAGGTGATCTTCAGATGCTTGACGTTTACAGAGGTCTTGGAAAGAGATCTGAAAACGATGAATTCCTGCCTGCATACATCCATATGATGGAAAACATACAGGGTCTTGTTGACCAGTTTGTTGCCCTTGGTGCTGCCGTAGAGGAAGGTAAACTGGATTTCAGAGCAGATCCATCTGGTTTTGAAGGAGTGTACAATGAAGCCATACAGGATGTAAATTTAGCTTTCGATGCTGTGGTGTCACCTTTGAATGTAGCTGCGGAATATATTGACAGGATTTCAAAAGGTGATATTCCGCAAAGAATCACAGATACTTATTACGGAGACTTCAACGAGATTAAAAACAATATCAATACCTGCATTGATGCTATAAATCTCCTTGTAAAGGATTCACAATTACTGGCGCAGGCAGGTGTGGAAGGGCAGCTTTCAATTCGTGCTGATGATTCACAGCATGGTGGCGATTTCGCGAGAATAGTTGCAGGATTTAACAACACACTTGATGCGATTGTAACACCATTGAACATAAGTTGCGAGGTGATCAACTCCTATGCAAATGGTGATCTTGACTCCAGAATACAAATGAAAATGAATGGTGACTTTGCTGAACTGGCAAATACCCTGAACACTTTTGGTAAGGATCTGCAGGAACTGATTAATGATTCCAGCGAGGTTCTGGCAGAGATGGCAAAAGACAACCTTACAAGAGGAGTTGCCGTGGAATCTGTAGGGGATTTCAGAAAACTTACAGATGGAATTGAAAGTGCACGTATGTCACTCAACGATGTTGTCTCACATGTAATGAACGTTGCAGAGATGGTGGTTAATACTGCGGAAAACATGTCAGCAGCAACCACACAACTAAACTCTTCTGCAAATGAAGTTTCAGGAACGGTGGAAGAAATATCACGCGGATCACAGGACCAGTCTACTAAAACAGAAGAAGTTTCACGCACCATGCAGCATATGACAAAGAGTATACAGGATGTTGCATGCAATTCACAAAATGTTGCAAGCCATGCACGCGAATCAAATCAGAAAATGACTGAGCTTGGCAGAACCAGTAATGAACTTCTCAAAATGATGGATGACATTAAAGATGCTGTATCCGGATCTGCTTCTGTTATCAATAATCTTGAAGAAAAATCAAGGCGTATTGACGAGATTGTTAACCTTATCACAAATATTGCTGATCAGACTAACCTGCTTGCACTGAATGCCGCAATCGAAGCAGCACGTGCAGGGGATCACGGACGTGGATTTGCTGTTGTGGCAGATGAGGTCAGAAAACTTGCAGAGGATTCAGGAAACGCTGCAAAACAGATTGCAGATCTGATTCATGAAATACAGGACGGAACTTCAGAAGCAGTCACCTCAATGGAAATGGGTACCACCGAAGTTACACGGGGTGCAGAGTCATTAGGCGAAGGCGTCAGGGAAATTGAACAAGTAATAATTGCTGTGGATGATATCACCAGAATGGTTGTTGACATTGCAGCAGCTGCTGAAGAACAATCTGCAGCCATTGAACAGGTTGCATCATCTATTGAAGAAGTGGCGGCTATTTCCGAACAAACAGCAGCAGGAACTGAACAAACTGCAGCAGCAGTTCAGGAGCAAACATCTTCAATGCACGAACTTGCAAATTCTGCTGATGGGTTATCAGAGATTGCTAAAGATATGAATAGAGTTGTCAACAGGTTCAGAATCGTTTGCACAGAATCCGGAATGAATAGCATAGGTTCCGGGAAAACTGAAAAAGATGAATCTTTAGTTAAGAATACCGCACTTATCTGATAAGGAGGAATTGTTAATGGAAGATACGATTTCAAATACAAATGCAACTACTGGAGACATGCTCCAGGTAGTTGTTTTTCAACTTGCCGGTGAAGAATTCGGAATGGATATTTCCAGCGTTAAGGAAATAATACGCGTTCCTGAACTGGTACAAATTCCACAGACACCGGATTATGTTGAAGGGATTGTCAACATACGCGGCGATATAATTGTAGCTGTAAATATTGCAAATATGTTTAATGTAGAAATGAAAGAACAGGATCACAATTCACGTATAATTGTCACGGAACTTGAAGATATAATTGTAGGACTTATGGTTGATTCTGTCAGTGAAGTACTCAGGATTCCTTCTACTGATATTGACCCGGCACCTGAAATGCTCATTTCCGGTAAAAGTTCAAAGTGTGTAAAAGGTGTAGGCAAACTTGAGAATCGCATTCTCTTATTAATAGATTCCAGAAATATATTAGGAAAAGATGAACAATTGAATATTGTCAAATCCGGGTATCAGGATATTGTTTCTGAATAATCCTCAATAATATAAAATCAGCATCTAAAGACATTGAGGCATATATAGATGCATTTATATAGTATTTGAGGATATATTTTTATATAATTATTTACATCTATAAATCTGCATAATTATAATTATACGGAAGAGTATGATGTGCGAAATGGCAGCAGGAGAGTAAAAGTTGAACAATTATTAATGACTTTTATTACTGTTAGGGTGAAAACATGTTAGGGAAAAACAACAATAAAACATACAACGAAATCATCGAAGTCCTGAAATCTATTGATGAAGGACAGTTAGATGCAAGACTGGATCTGGCATCAACTGGTGTTGAAAAAGAAATGGCAGATGCTCTAAACTCATTTTTAGATGAAGCTACCGGATGGAAAAATGAAGTTGAACAGCAGCATGAACTGTCAAAACAGGTAAATCAGATGGTAACTGCAACGGTTGAAGGCCGCCTGGACGTAAGAACAAAACCTGATGACTTTGAAGGCGAATTCAGGGAACTTGCAGCAGGTGTTAACCAGATGCTTGATGCCATTGTAACCCCTTTTATGGCAGCATCAAAATACGTGACACGTCTTTCTGACGGAGATATTCCTCCTAAAATAACAAAGGAATTCAAAGGCAGTTACAACGACTTCAAAAACAGGCTCAATATTTGCGTGGATGCTATCAACGCCCTTATTGAAGATTCCGAAATGCTGGCACAAGCCGGTTCAGTAGGTAATGTTGATATCCGTGCAGATGCCACCAGACACGGTGGAGAATTCCGCACTATTATAGAGAACCTTAATAATACTCTTGATTCCATGGCAAAACCATTGAACGAAAGTACGGATATTCTACTCAAACTGGCTGTCAATGACTTTGAAAACGGTGTAGAAGGCCAATATGAAGGAATATTCAAAGATAATGCATACGCAGTTAATGAAGTCCGAAACAGACTCCTGAATATTCAGCGTACATTTGAGTTCATGGCCAGAGGTGATTTCAGTGATCTGCCAAGATACAAGCAGGCTGGAAAGCGATCTGACAACGATAAATTGTTGCCATACACTATCGGACTCATGGAAACTGTCAAGGGAATGGCAGATGAATTCATAGAACTTGGTGGAGCTGCTGAAGCCGGAAACCTCGAATACAGACTGGACGCTTCCAACTTCGACGGACTTTTCCAGGAAGCGGTTGGCACTGTAAACAGTGCATTTGATGCATTGATCAATCCACTTAACATGACTGCTGATTACGTAGATTGTATCTCAAAAGGAAAAATACCTGAGAAAATCACAGATGAGTATCATGGAGACTTCAACATAATCAAAGATAACATAAATGCATGTATCGATGGTCTTGGCGGCATGGTTGAAGCCAACAATGTGCTGCAGAAAATGGCAGTTAATGATTATACAAGCCATGTTGAAGGTAACTATCAGGGAATTTATGCTGAAGTCGGTAATGCAGTAAATGATGTTCGCGGACGTCTTCTCCATATAACAGACACCGCCCAGAATATTTCACGCGGAGATATGAGTGACCTTGGAGCATACCGCGAGATAGGAAACGGAACTGGTAAACGTTCAGAAAATGATAATATTACTCCTTCTTTCATTAAAATGATGGAAAATGTCAACGGTATGATCAATGAGACTGTTGACCTTACAGATGCAGCAAAAGCCGGAAACCTTGATTACAGAGCAGATTCTTCCGGCTATGAAGGTGGATTTAAACTTGTTCTAGACGGAATAAACCAAACACTTGACTCCGTGGTCGGTCCGCTTAACGTTGCAGCAGACTATGTCGACCGTATTTCAAAAGGTAATATTCCAGAGAAAATCACAGATGAATACAACGGTGACTTTAACCACATTAAAGACAACCTCAATCAGTGTATTGATGCTGTGAACATGCTTGTTGATGATGCTCTGTTACTGGCAAATGCAGGTGTTGAAGGTCGTCTGGACGTAAGAGCAGATGCCTCCAGACATACAGGAGACTTCAGCAAGGTTGTTGAAGGAGTTAACAATTGCCTTGATGCCATTATTTGTCCGCTTAATGTAACTGCCGGTTATATTGAGCAGATCTCAAGAGGAGAAATTCCTGAAAGAATAACTGATGAATACCTCGGGGATTTCAACAGAATAAAAGGCAATATCAATGATTGTATTGACGGACTCGGAGGACTTGTAGAAGCAAATGAAGTCCTGCACCTGATGCAGGAAAACGATCACACCAGAAGCGTTGAAGGTGACTATCAGGGAATCTACGCTGAAGTTGCTGAAGCAACCAATGGAATACGTCAGAGAATGCTCACCATTATGGATGTGAACAAGAAGATTGCAGTAGGTGATCTGAGCAATCTTGAAGGGCTGAAGAAAGTTGGTAAGCGCTCCGAGAATGATGAACTTATCCCATGTTACATTTCTATGATGACCAACATTGAGAACCTTGGTAATGAATTTGTCAAACTGGGTCACGCTGCAAAGAGCGGTAACCTCGATTACAAGGCGGATTCATCACAATTCGATGGTGCATATAAGGATGCAATAGAAGCAGTTTCCGAAGCTATTGATGCCCTTGTGACACCAATGAATGAAGCAATGCGCATGGTTAATGAATTCTCATCAGGTAAACTTAACACAAGGTTCAGCTTTGAAACAGAAGGCGATTTTAAGGTATTTGCTGACACTGTTGATGCTTTTGGTAATAACCTGCAGGCAATTATTGCTGATTCATCCCACGTACTTGAAGCAATTGCAAACAACGATCTGAGCCAGCCAGTTTCTGTTCATGGCGTAGGTGAATTCAAGCTACTTACAGATAATGTGGAAAACACCAGAAGATCACTGAACGAAGTTGTATCCATGGTACATGACAGTTCGAGAAACGTTGCATCAACCGCTGAAGAAATGTCTGCTTCAGTTGAAGAGATGTCAGCATCATCATATCAGGTAGCTGATACTGTTTCAGAGATATCAAGAGGTGCACAGAGCCAGGCTTCTAAAACAGAGGAAGTATCCCGTGCAATGGTTGACATGACCATGACAGTTCAGGAAGTTGCAACTAACTCCCAGAAAGCGGCAGAGAATGCAAAAGACTCCAATGAACTGATAAGCAACCTTGGTACGATTGCAAAGGATCTGATAATTAAGATGGATTCAATTAAGACTGCAACTGCTGATTCCTCAGGAGTAATTATGGAGCTTGATGGTAAATCCAAGCAGATTGGAGAAATTGTTAACCTCATTACTAATATTGCAGACCAGACTAACCTTCTAGCACTGAACGCAGCCATTGAAGCAGCACGTGCAGGCGAACATGGTCGTGGATTTGCAGTGGTGGCAGATGAAGTCAGAAAGCTTGCAGAAGATTCAGGTAATGCAGCAAAACAGATATCAACACTCATAGGCGAGATCCAGGAAGGAACTCACAATGCAGTTACTTCAATGCAGCAGGGTTCAGCTGAAGTTGATACCGGTGCACTTGCCCTGAACGAAGCAGTGCAGGTTGTTGAACAGGTAGTAGATGCAGGTACACTTATAGCTAACATGGTACAGGATATTGCTGCTGCTGCCCAGGAGCAGTCTGCTTCCATTGAAGAGGTTACTTCCTCAATAGAAGAAGTAAGCGCAATATCAGAAGAATCCGCAGCAGGAACTGAAGAAGCATCAGCAGCTGTAGAACAACAGAGTGCAACAATGCAGGAGCTTTCAAGTTCAGCAGGAGATCTTTCAAGACTTGCAGCTGATATGAAAGTTGTAGTTGACAAATTTATATTAGAAACCGTTTCCATGAATGGCGGGAATACTGCTGGCCCCGGGAAAAGGGAAGAAACTGAGAAAGAGGAGCACATCCTTGTATAATGAGATGAGAATATGAAAGATGTTTCAATATCCGGAAATGGCCCGACTGATGAGTTATTACAGATGGTAGTCTTCCAGCTGGGTGGCGAGGAGTTTGGCGTAGAGATTATGAAAGTACAGGAGATTATCAGGATGCCTGAGATCACTCAGATCCCACAATCTCCTGAATTTGTGGAAGGAGTTATCAACCTACGTGGCAGGATTATCGTTGTCATCAACCTTGACAAACGTTTCAACCTTGCTTCAAAGGAAGTTGATGCACATTCACGTATCATTGTGGTTGAGATTGGAGAAAATGTTGTTGGAATGATAGTTGATTCTGTCAATGAAGTCCTGAGAATTCCAAAGTCAAGTGTAGATCCTGCACCGGAACTTGTAACATCAAACATTAGCCGTGAGTACATCACAGGTGTTGGAAAAATAGATGGCCGTCTTCTGATCCTTCTTGACCTTGCAAAGGTAATGGACAAAAAGGAAGCAGCAGAAATTGCAAGTCTTGCCTGATAAGGCAGGATTTTATCTTTTTATTTTGTTAATCCATAGTACTTGTTTTACTTTTTATTAATTTTTGATTTCATATTGCTTAATTTCTTATATTGTACAAACATGCAATCTAATTACGCCATCAAGCTCCATGACCATACTTATGGTATTTTTGTACATAATATATATATTTAGATCCATGGGTTATTTTCAATATAGGAGAGAAAAATTATGGCATTCACTTATTTCTTTAGAGACATGCAAACACTGGAAATGATCAGAGACTATGTAATTCCTGAACTCAGAAGCCGCAGATATATCCACATATGGGATGCAGGGTGTGCAATGGGCCCGGAACCGTATTCACTTGCCATTGTGTTAAGAGAGAATATGGGAATGATCTTCAGGAATGTGAAAATACACGCAACTGACATTGACAACAGTAATCTTTTTGGTGACATTATCAAAGATGGAATATACCCAAGAGAAATGGTTCAAAGAATACCACAACCTATATTTGAAAAGTATTTCTCACCAGCAGATGAACCAGACCATTTCCAGATATCCGATGAGATAAGAAAAAGTGTTGATTTTACAAGACAGAATCTCCTTGACATGAAACCAATCAGGTCGGGACTAAACCTTATTCTCTGCAAAAATGTCCTTCTTCACTTCACAGAAGCTGAAAGAGTAGAAGTAATGCAAATGTTCCATGATTCCCTTGACGGCGGATATTTCGCAACCGAACAGACACAGAAGCTTCCGGCTGAGCTTCAGAACCAGTTTGAACCGGTTGTAGCAAACGCACAGTTGTATCGTAAAATAAACAACTAAGCATATATGGACACAAAGTAGAGAGATTGTGAACATGCCCCAGGAACTGAAATTCACACTACTGCCGCCTGCACCGGGCTCTGAATACAGGTGGATGAATATAGACAGAAAGGGGATAAGAGTCGGAAAAGCCAGGGGTAAGGCAGACGGTAACGTCCTTATAATCTACTCCATCAACATTTTCCCGGAATTTGAAGGAAAGCATTACGGGAAAAGGACAATTGATTATTTCAAATCCCAGTTCGGTACCATTGTTGCAGATCGAGTAAGACCTACAGCAATTGGTTTCTGGGAAAAAATGGGATTTACAAGCAAAGGAGATGGTTCCTTTGTTTTCATGAAAAAAGGAACAACATCCCCCGTTGTTTCTGCAGTGAACTCCTGATTAAAAACAGCAGTTTCATGCGACTGCCAATCCAAATTCCATTTCATCAACAAGTTCTGTATTTAGTCCAATATCTTCAAACATACTTTTCAGCACCACCTTCCCATCTTCAAGTGAAACGCCATTGATCGATGTATGGATAGCTGCTGTAAGGTTTCCCGACCCGTCAATTCTAATTTCATATCTGGCATTTTCTGTGGAATGAATTATTTTTAAGTATCGAGTATGTACAAAAATGCTTCCTGCAGCCTTATATTCATAAGGTAAAGAATCATTTAAAAATTCGATTAGATAATTTCCATTTCCTAAAGACTGTATATCTGAATCTCCATGTTCGTTCAGGTAATCAACGATGACTCTGACTTCAGGTTGATGTGGAATGGATATTGTTGTGATGTTTTCGCCAAATATTTCAGCATATTGATCACTCTTCTTATCAGATATGTTGAATGATAGTTTTACAATGTCAGCAACAAAATTCTGTGGATAATTACTGTTACTCTGAGGAATTGCAGACCACGCCATTTCAGCATTATTCTGATGAATGAAGAAGGTTAGATATTCCGGGTATTCATCATCAAATATTTTATTATCATGAGGCACCAACACTTTTAAGAGATAAACAGTAGAGTTATTATCAAATAGTGAAGGCAATATATTATCATTTTCAAGAGGTATTCCCTCAGTAGGCAAAACATCTTCAACAGAATAGTGTTGTGATGCCAGCGTGCCCACATTTCTAAGATTCAGGTTATTTCCTTCAAAGTTGGCATTAATAGATGATGAGGAATATACATTCGTATATCTGTACTTTTCAAGATCAACACATCCTTCCGCTAATAACATGCAACTTATTAGAAGCAGTACCATTATCATTCCGGATTTCCTCATATTTTATCACTCCAAGCGTCTAGCGTTGCATATAAGCTCAATCTGATAAATAATTTTACAATATAATCTATGAAAATTTGGCAGTTTGTGTTTAATTAGTAAGATAACAACACTAATATCGATCTAAAATACGATTTTTTAGAGAAAATCAGGAATATTCGGACAAAGCGGTTTTCATCTCTGTATTTCCACATCAATATAAGAAACCTTTTTAGTCTTGGTATATATTTCTCTGTATGGAAATTGAAGCTAAATTCATCATATCTGAACGTGATAGCTTTGAAAAACTCAAAGGCATTACATCTATTGCCGGATTTGATGCCGGCGAGCCTGTTGATAAAGAATTCACAGATACATATCTTGATACGATGGATATGGCTATTTACGCTTCTGGTTTTTCATTCCGCTGCCGCGAAAAAGGTAGCAAGGTAACTTACACACTAAAATCACTTTCTACTTCAAACTCTCTTGTGCACATGAGAGAGGAAGTTGAGTTTACACTTACCGAGAAGTTACCTGTAAAAGACTGGGATAATTGTGTCCTCAGGGAAAGAGTGCTTTCCATGACAGGCTCAGGGGAACTTTTTCCTTTATTCACTGTAACTCATAAAAGAACTGATTTCCTTCTGGACACCGGCCAGAGAAATGTTGCAGAGCTGAGCTTTGATGATGTAATTCTCAAATGCGAGAAGAGCAAGAAAAGTTATCTCGAACTGGAAGTTGAACTTACAGGCGATGGTACGGAATCAGAACTGAACCAGATAGCTGAATATCTCAGGGACGAAGAAGGACTTACTCCGGGAAGCAGTTCAAAGTTCGATAATGGTCTTAAGCTTTTTATGAAAAATGTAAGAAAAAATGCCAGTATACTTAACTACAATATAGATGCTGAGAACAGAACTGTTAAATATTCACCTCTTCAGGAAATAATAGAGGAATATGGAATTGAAAGAGAACATGCACGAAGAGTTGCAGAAAATTCCTACAGGCTTTTTACAGAACTAAAAAGCATACATCATTTGCGCAGTGAGTTACTTCATACACTCAGAATTGCTTCGCTTGTTCATGACATAGGAGTCATGACCGATGTAAAAAAGCATCATAAGGTTGGACGGGATCTTCTCTCGGAAACATGTCCAGATGAACTCCCATGTCCACTCTGTGCAATTCTTCCATGGATGGCATTCCTGCATAAGAAAAGAATAGACCTCAAAAAACTGGAAAAACTATCCCTTAAAAGAAATTTCTTTATACTCCCATCCCAGATGCGTGAGGATATACTCATTCTTTCGGCCATATTAAGAATGGCTGATGGCCTGGATTACAGCAGGATGGGAAGCCGGATCACAGAGATTGATCTTACAAAAGAGGATATCATCGTAAAAATAAGCGGTAAAGGAGCAGAACTTGATGCAGACAGAGCGGACACAAAAGCAGACCTCTGGCGCTTGCTCTTTGAAAGGGATATCTACTTCAGGGAAGATTATTGATTTATCTGGTTTATTGGAATTCTGACGGTGAAAGTGCTTCCTTTGCCGGATTCACTTTCTACAATTATTTCCCCTGAATGCATCTCGATGTAATGTCTGGCAATGGCAAGTCCAAGTCCTGTTCCACCATGACTGCGGTTTACAAAAGAACTAACCTGTTTAAACGGATTAAATATTATTTTTTGCTGATCAAGAGGAATACCTATACCATTATCGCATATAGATATCTCAACATTGCCATCCACAATTTTAGAATTTAGTTGCACTTTACCTTTTACAGGTGTGAATTTAATAGCATTGCTAAGAAGGTTATAAATTACCTGTTTGAACTTTAAACGGTCAGCATTGATTTCCAGCTTTTCAAATTCGATATTGACTTCAAAATCATGTTTTTTCTCTTTGAACAAAGGATCCATCAATGATATGACCTCATGCATCTCCTCATAAATGTCAATCATTTCAGGATTATAATCCATGCTGCCAGATTCTATTTTAGAAAGATCAAGAATATCATTGATTAATTCCAGCAGATGATTTCCACTTTTAAGTATATTACAAACATACTGATTTTGCTTATCGTTCAGGTCACCAAATATTTTATCATTTAATATCTGTGAAAAACCAATAACTGAATTAAGAGGTGTGCGAAGTTCATGGCTCATATTCGCGATGAATTCTGATTTAATCTGACTCGATTCTTCAGCCAGTGCTTTTGCCTGGACAAGAGCCATTTCAGCCTGTTTACTTTCAGTTATGTCTGTTAAGAACAATGTAAGCCCGATAATATTTCCTTCGTCATCTTCCAGAGGACTGTACACATTCTCGTACCATTTTCTTTCGAATAAGGAATCACCATACTCTTCGACAATGGTGAAAGCCTCTCCTGCAAGTACCCTGTCAAAATTAGATTTTGCTTTTTGCCTGTCATCGGGATTTTGAATATACTCTAGCATACTGGAGCCAATTTCAATTTTAGTACCCCATATATTTTCCATTGTTATCCGATGGTTCTCGTTAAAAGTAATGTAACAATAATTTTTGTCCAGAGCAAATATAACAACATCCTTTGGACTTTCAATTACTTCCCTCAAGAGCTTGTAGGCATGCTTGTATTTCTTCTCTGCCTGCCTTAGCATTTCTTCGGCTCTTTTCCTATCAGTAATATCCCTGCAAACACAAAAGGCCAGTTTCTGACCACTTAAAATAGCCCCGTTCGAACTAACCTCAACATCAAGTAGTTTCCCATCTTTACGACGATGACATGTCTCGAATGTAAATCCGGACTCATCAATATCATTTATTATCTCAAGTATTTCTTCGCGTGTTGAAACATTTTCCCAGTCCCAAACATGTAAACTTAGAACTTCATCCATCGTATAGCCCAGCATATCTGCAAATTTCTGGTTACCCTCAACTACTTCACCTTTGCCATTTACAACGACAATACCATCATTTGATTGTTCAACGAGTATTTTCTTTCTGGTACGTTCCTCTTCAATTTTCTTTTCAGATCTCTTTTTCTCTGTAATATCAAAGTGGGTTCCGTACATAAGAAGGGGCTTCCCATCTTCATCCCATTCTATAACTTTACCACGATCAAGCACCCATACCCAGTCCCCATTTTTGTGCTTCATACGAGCTTCATACTCGTAGTTATCCAATAGACCGGCAAAATGCTTTTTAAGAACTGCTTCTGATCTTTTCATATCTACAGGATGAACCAGCTTATTCCACGTATGGATATCAAATGGAGTCAACTCATCCAGGGTATAGCCAAGCATCTCTGCCCAGCGATCATTGAAAATGGTTTCACCAGTCTGTATATTCCATTCCCATGTACCGACATTTGTACCTTCGATGATATTCGCCAGACGCTTGCGTTCCTCTAAGATGTCTTTTTCCGCCTGTTTTCTTTCAGAAATGTTCCTTCCAACGCCTAAAACTCCTATGGTTTTACCACTGGAATCATGCATGGGACTTTTAATGGTTTCCAGATATTCCTGATGCCCGTCATCCGCAAAGGTAATGAGTTCCTCATTTACAGATGGTCCGCCGGCTTCCAATGCTTCAATGTCTTTTTGCCTGAAGAGATCTGCAAGTTCTTTATTGACAAAATCATAATCGGTTTTCCCGACGATATCTTCCTCTTTTGCACCAAAAAAACGTTCAAATTTGGTATTACATGACAGGTATACTCCATCGGAATTCTTCAGCCAGACAAGATCAGGAATGGTATCTACTAATGTACGCAGTTGTCCCTCACTGTTTTTTAATGCAATCTCCGCATTTTTACGTTCAGTTATGTCAACCGTAGTTGCCATTACCCTTTCTACACCGTTGATGTTTATAGGGCTTAAACGGACATGCTCCCAGAATAATTCTCCAGTTACCTTTTTGTTGAACCATTCAAATTCCTGAGTACCTTCGGCTGCAGCTTTATGTATCCATCCCAATGCATCTTCAAAAGAATATGGTGGCTCCATCCAGAATTCATTTGTTTGTAATTGCTCAAGCGAGGAAAAACCATATATTTCCCAGGCATTGGGATTAGCATCGATAATTTCACCGCTTTCTTTGTCATGTATGATTATCGAAAGAGGAGCTTCTGTGAAAAGCGTCCTGTATTGCTCTTCACTTTCAAGAATAGCATTTTCTGCTTGTTTGCGTTCAGTAATATCCTGAAATACAGTAGCAAAAGACTCATTGTCTATTTTATGTACACTAATATTGTAATGCTTATTCAATTGTGGCGAATATGTTTCAAAAACAGCAGGCTTTCCAGTTAGTACAACTTTTCCATATGTTTCTATCAAAGATGTTTCTTCAGTACCCGGGAGAACTTCAGTAACACGCTTTCCTATGATATCAGTTATTTCCAGTCCGGTATGTTTTTCAAATGCTTCATTTGCATCAAGAAAGATGTAATCAATTGGATTTCCATCATCATCGAAAATTATTTTATGGATTGCCACACCACTTATATCGTTTTCAAAAAGTCCCCTGTATTTTTGTTCACTTTCTTTTAGCGCATTCTCAGCTCCGATCTTTCCTATGATATTCCATAAGGAATCCATTAGTAGAGTAAGCTGTAGAGTGTCATTCTCATTATAATTTGATTCCTTGTTGGCAACCCCAACTACAGCAACAATCTTATTGTTCTTAAAAATAGGAATTGTCATGAAATTATGAAGTATGACATGTCCTTCAGGGTAGCCTTTTTTTAATGGGTTCGGAGCGGGGAAATCATTTACAATTATAGATTTACGCTGCCTGACCGCCTCTCCCCATATACCCGTCTCCTTGAGATTATATATGGTCCGGGGTTCTGTGATGTCACATTCCCTCATCACCCCTTTTGACCATGTGTTCAAGGTGAACTGTTCTTTTTTCTCATTATAATAGTAGATATAACCAATTTTACTGTTGGTGAGTTTAATAGCCTCATTTAATGCAAAGTCAAGGAATTCCTGAATAGAATCATGCTTTGATTCTAAAATTTCAAGGATACTTCTTAATCTTGCTTTTTCAAGAATATTTTCTTTTTCTATTTGCTTTGTTTTAGTTATATCATGGATAATGAGACACAGCAGTGTTTTATTCTTGTCTTTTATTGGAATGGCACAGAGTTCAACATCATGTATTTCAAGATTTTGTAGTTGATGCTTAAAGTGAAAATGATTTTTTATCCCGGTTTTAGCTTTACAAAGCTCCGTTTTTAATTCATCTTCAGAAGAGATATCAATCTGGCTTATTTTCTTTAGTATCAGTTCTTCACATGACCAGCCGTAATAATCAGAAGCAGCATTATTGACATTGATAATCTGAAGGCTTTCTGGATCAATAATTAACATGATAGTATAATCGTTATTGAATAACTGGTTATAGTCCAGTTTTAGTTCACCCGGAATACATGTTGAAGGAATGTTATTATTTTGCATTATAACCCTTTGTCTGCATTTTTGAATATCAATGGTCGCCGGCCATGTTAGCACATAATATGCATTTTAAGCACATTGAATGTGTGTTGAACTTTTGCCCAGTTAATAGATTTTGTGGTCGAATATACTATATAATTAAATCTATAAAAAGAGATCTAGATACAAATCTAAACACAATATGCAAAAGAAGAGATTCACTAATTTTGTTAGTTATGTTATATTTGTAAGCCCTTTATTTCCAGTGCAAAATATACTAAATTGTTTATTTTATTATGTTTTAAGAGTTACAATTTTAGTGGACAGATTTTTCAAAATATTTTGGAAAATAAGAAAAACAAAACAAATGTTGATGGGAACAATTACTGAAGTCCCCGTTCCTTAAGTTCACTCTCAATGCGGCCAATGACCGTATTCATAATTTTGATTCTGGAATAGTATTTATCATTGGATTCCACAATGGTCCAGGGAGCCCATGAAGTACTGGTCTTTGTGAGCATTTCATCGGCAGCATCAAGGTAAAGATTCCACTTCTCGCGATTGCGCCAGTCGTCAGGAGTTATCTTCCATTGTTTATAATATACTTTTTCGCGCTCTTTGAACCTTCTAAGCTGCTCATCCTTATCAATGTGCATCCAGAACTTGACAATTATAGTACCGTAGTTAGAGAGAGTTTCTTCAAATTCATTGATTTCCCTGTAAGCACGTTTCCATTCCTCAACATTGCACAGGTCCTCAACTCTCTCAACCAATACCCGTCCATACCAGCTCCGGTCATAAATTCCTATATGGCCTGCCTCTGGAATCTGATTATAGAATCTCCACAGGTAATGACGTCGAAGCTCATCCGGAGTGGGCACTCCCACTGGAGTTACCTGGTAAAGCCGGGGATTTAGCTTTTTAACAAGCCTTCTGATACCTCCACCTTTGCCGGAAGCATCCCAGCCTTCAAATACAACAATAAGTGGTATTCTGTTTCTGAAAAGATCATACTGGAGGGTTTTCAGCTTTTTCTGGCATTTTTTCTTTTCTGCCTTGTACTCTTCATAAGTGAGACTCTTGTCAGGATTTATTTTTTCCAGAATGGAAGAGTCGATATTAGGAATGACACATGTATCTTTTTTCTGGTTTTGTTCCAATAATTCCTTGTTTTCAAGATCCTGAATCCTGTATTCAATAGATTCTATAACCTTTGCCAGCACTTTTACAGTTGCAAAATTCCTGTCATCTGCTTCTACAATTGTCCATGGTGCAAAGGAACGATCTGTTTTTTCAAGAATTCCTTCAATAAGTGGCAGGTATTTATCATATCCATTCAGGTAATCCCTTTCTTCCTCTTCAATGATAAACTGGGGAATCCCGGTATCTTTCATTTCCCCATATCGCTTATCCTGTTCATCCTTGCTTATGTGAAGGAAGAGTTTAATCAGAAGATATCCACCGTCTGTGAGCTGTCGTTCAAAATATGTAAGATTGGAAAGGCATTTTTGCATATTCTTATTGGCTTTGCCCTTCTTGTTATGTTCAATAATTATTCTGCGATACCAGCTTCTGTCAAAAATTGCCATTCTGCCTTTTTGTGGAATCTTTGTCCAGAAACGCCACAAAAGAGGTTTCTGTTCTTCCTGATAACAAGGCCTTCCGGTAGTATGCAAATTGAAACCCATCGGGCTTAAGGTTAGAAGGAACCTGTTTATGATCTCAGACATACCTGAAGCATGCCATCCCTCAAAAACGATAATTATCGGAATATCCATTTTCCACGCTTTTCGCTGCAGCTCACCCATCTGAATTTTAAGGTCTTCCATTATCGTTTTATACTCTTCCTTTGGAAGCGTTTTGGTGAGATCTACATTTTCAAGCATAATATCATTTTAAATATGGTTCATCTTCGTATATATAGTTATATTTATATGTATATCATAGGATTATCACATATAGAAACTCCATATCAACAGAGTGACTGCTCCACACAATGCAATAATTATGAAAGACAGGACGGCTGTCCTGAAAAACTCAGGTGAACCGCTTATTTTGATATACAATGGCTTATTGAGAGTACTTATAAGGCCTGCAAGCACAGCCGTTATTCCTGCGGTCTGGACAGAAATGTTACCTGAGAAAGCGAGAGCTGCAACCGAAGCAGTAACTGCCGAGCTACTGACAATTCCACCAAGTGCGGTTATATAGGTTCCTTCGGCGCCTCCGTACACATTAGCATAATTTGCAAAAATCAGCAGTATTGTAAAAACAGCACCAAACTTGAATGCCGGACCAAGTGCAAACGGTGAACCTATATCTATAGTATCATTGGGATTTACTGTCTTTTTCCATTTCAGACCTACAAATATGAGAGTTACAATGCCCATAATAATAAACGGAGGAGCCATCAGAGAAGCGGTCCGGGCAGTTGGATCGGCTATTAATGCAATAATAGTGTTGCTTATGATCATAGAAACCACTGACAATAAAGAGCCGATGTGAACCGAATCTTTAAGCAATGAACCTTTTTTTGACATACCGGACAGAGCTGCAACAGTTGCTTCACTGCTAATAAAACCTCCAAAGAAACCCGAGTAAGGAATACCCCCGCGAGGGCCGAGTTTTTTCAGGGAGATGTAACTTACAAAACTGATAAAGGAAACAAGTACAACAATTAGTATGGATTGTTTCAGGTTTAGTATTCCAAAGATAGGTTCTTCAGGCATAACAGGATACAGCACAAAAGCAACTGCAAGGAACTTCAGAGCACTGCTTATATCCTCATCAGAGAGATGTTCTGCAAAGGAGTGAAGCGGTTTTTTCTCAATAAGCAGGAATGTAACCAGAAGTCCTGTGACTATTGCTATAAGATAAAGACCCTGGGCAACTATTATTCCCAGAAGATATGTACAGAACAATGCAATAGCTGTGGTAAGACCTGATTTTCCTTTGAGAATATTGACCAGGTAAATAAGGGAGGCAGAGGCAATTAATACCAACACTGTAGCTAATATTAGTATCCACATTCCGATGTAATCAACAAGAAATGCAGCAACTGCACCTGTAATACATGTAATGGAAAAAGTTCTCACACCTGCAAATACTTTCTTGTCTGATCGCCAGTGTTCCCTTTCAAGACCTATAAGAATTCCTATCATCATTGAAAGTACGATTTTTTCCAGTATAGTGGCATATAGCGGATCAATGCCCGGTTGAATGCTTATAATATCCTCATCCCTCCTGAAGAAATAATTCTGGTATCTGTCCAAAACGGGTTTAATTATACCAGTGCACAAATGACTGTCCAGTTGTTTATCTATACTACATATATTACTATATATTTTTATATCTGCTTAACAAACTAATAGTGAGGACTGATATAATGCCATGGGTTAATAAGAAAAAATGCGTGTCGTGCAAGAAATGCGTCAAAAAATGCCCAGTGGATGCCATTGAAATGGTAAAAGGAAAGGCCTTAATCGAAGAAGATAAGTGCATCAATTGTGGGAAATGCATAAAAATATGTCCTGTCAAAGCGATACTCAAAGATAAGGAAATCGTGAAGTTCAAAATAAGTGAAAATATCAAATCTGCTAAAAACTCACTTGAACGATCCAAAAATAAGAGTTCAAAGAAACGTCTTATCAAGAGTCAGCTACGTCAGCTTAAACGTGAACAGGAAATTATCCGTGGAACTATGAAAGAACTGAAACGGATAAAACTTTAATTTGAATCTATAGAGATTACATATAAATATAACCTGAATAAAGAGGAGCAGCTTGTAATTGCTGAGGGGAGAACAATGTCATCGAATATATTTGTAAGAAAATACTCCTTAGCGGCATCACTGGGTTTTCTTGCAGGCCTGGTGTCATGCATGACAGGGTTACTTTTTGCTATTGTCAGCAGACTCAACCGAGGTTCCGGGACTGAGACAATCCTGGTTGTCTGCATGTTACTTGCCACCGGAGTAGTATTGATCCTATCTGGAATCAATGCTGCAGGAATACGCCAGAAGCTCTCACGTAGTTATTCTTTCCTTGCAGGTCTGTTGTTATCCGCAACCGGACTGCTTGTTTTTATGTCATCTTTCCCTGACAACTGGGTTTATCCACGGGTCAGCTATGCAATAATAGCCTATTCACTTGGAATTTTCCTGCTTTTAATCAATATCTTTGTTAATTATTTCCTGCAGGCACTGGGAGATTCCAGGCGGCAGGAAGAAAAATACCAGAAGGATAGTGTTCCATGTACTGAACCTCAGCACAATGACTGTTCTGTCCTTACAACATTTGCAGGCATTCTAATGACTAATATCACATCAGGTACCTATGAGCCTGCTTTTCTTACAGGTACAAGTGATAATGAAAATACCTACATGGTAAGTGATACCAATTCTGAAGAAAAACGTTCGGAGTCCATAATTATGGAATTCAATGAGGAAAAAACCATCACCGAAACTGAAGTTGTAACTGCAGCAGATGCAGTTGACGATGAAAATTATAAAATGTGTAATGTTGAAGAGGAAACGGAAGAAACTACAGCTCTTGAAACAACACAGTTCCCTGAAATAGCAGAAGCTATTGAACCTGAAATTGAAAAAGAAATCGAGGATATTGAAGAAACTCAGGAAACAGAGGATGAAGATAAAGCAGATAATCCACCTGAAGAAGATCTTTCTTCAAATGAAAAGTCTGATCTTAAGGAACTTATTGTACCCTATGCGGAATTCAGGTCACTTAAAAAGACAAATATAAAATCTGATGATACAATGCGTGAAGCTGCACGCAAGATCCTCATGTATCATTTCGGTCAGATGCTTGAACATGAAAGAGGTACAAAAATCGGAAGGGATATTGAAGAACTCCATGATATGAGGGTTGCTGCAATGCGTATGCGTTCAATTGTAGAGGTTCTTGAGGATTATCTTAACATGAAAGATATGACTCCCTATTACAAGGGCGTAAAATCCATAAGGAGAACACTTGGAACTGTTCGTGATCTGGACGTGTTCCTTGAGAAGATAGACCATTATCTTACAGCCCAGCCACTTGAAAGAGCCCTGGAAATTGAGCCTCTCACAGACTCTCTCCTGATAGAAAGAGCAAAGCATCGTGGAAATATGCTTGTGTACCTTGATGATTCACCTTATAATAAATTCAAAAAGAACTTTGCAGACTATCTGAATACTAAGAAATCATGGAAGATGAAATCTGCAAAGAAAAATGGCGAACCTATACCTGCCAGAGTCGTTGATGTGCTGCCAGTGCTTCTTTATTCCCAGCTTGCAACTGTCAGGGCATATGGTGATGTACTTACTGACGACACAAAAATTGATCCTTACCTTGAAAAATACCACCAGCTAAGAATTGATGTGAAGATACTGCGTTATACCATTGAGTTCTTTAAGGAAGTTCTTGGTTCCGAATCAAAGAGCATTATAAAAGATCTCAAAGGTCTTCAAGACAATCTTGGTGATATGCATGATACTGTGGTTGCACTCGAAATGCTTGAAAACTTTGAGAAATATGGCGTGTGGGGAGAAGCACACGGAAAGAAATCAAGTATCAGGGATTATCCGGGCGTCGATGCATATATGGAATACAGGAAAAAGGAACTTGCATCCTTGCTGGATTCATTTCCTGAAGCATGGTCAAAGGTTATTGACCCTGATTTCAGTGTAAGGTTTTCACAGGCAATTGCAGGAATTTACAACTCCTGATAACAGGCTGCAGCCTGAATAGTATTGAATATGTAAGCTATATTGTGCTATATACTACTATATATGAAACTGTATGAAGTGTTATATAATAGAATCACTGTTGTTTTATCAAAACACAACAGCGTTCTAACGTTTTTGAAGCTGAAAAACATGAGTTTTATGTCTAATGAAGTAAACGAATATGTCAACAGGGAAATAAGCTGGCTTTCTTTCAATGCAAGAGTACTGCAGGAAGCAAAGGATCCCAGTGTCCCTTTACTTGAGCGTCTGAAATTCCTTGGGATATTTTCTTCCAATCTGGATGAATTCTTTAGCGTAAGGGTAGGTACTCTGCAAAGGATGATAGATGCGGATGTGAAATCAAAAGCAATGGTCGGAGCATCGCCTAAAAAGGTCATGAAAGAAGTACACAGTACCGTACTTGACCTGAGGGATGAATTCGATAAGGTTTTCACAAGAGTTACTAAAGAACTTGAAACTCAGAATATTTTCATTGTCGATGAAACCCAGCTTGATGATAATCAGAAAGCATTCCTGAAAATTTATTTCCAGGAGAAAGTTCGCCCACGTCTTATTCCTGTAATGCTGAAAGACATCCCGGATTTCCCATACCTTAAAAACCAGGTCATATACCTGGTGGTAGATGTCAGAAAGAAATGGGATCCCCAAAGCTCAAAATTTGCATTGATAGAAGTTCCTGCAGACGTGCTTCCACGTTTTGTTAATCTTCCTGATTCAGAGGGACGAAAATGTGTAATCATGCTTGATGACATCATCCGTTTCGGACTGGATGACATATTCTCAACCTTTGATTATGACTCCATAGGCGCATACACTATTAAACTTACAAGAGATGCTGAGCTTGATATTGATGATGATGTGACCAAGAGTTTCTTTGAAAAAGTATCAGAGAGTCTTGAGGAAAGAAAAAAAGGCCAGCCGGTACGTTTTGTTTATGACAGGGAAATGCCGTATTATCTTCTTGATTTCACTCTGAAAAGGCTGGATATACAGAAATTCGAAAACCTTGTACCAGGCGGGAAATATCATAATGCAAAGGATTTCATGGGATTCCCGGAAATAGGGCCCGAATCATTTTATTATGAAAAGAAGCAGCCTTTGCCACACAAAGACCTGAGAAAGCATAAGAGTATGCTTGCTGCTATCAGGGAAAAGGACATTCTTCTACACTATCCATATCAGTCTTTTGATTATTTCATTGATCTGCTTCGGGAAGCGGCAATCGATCCTAATGTTACAAGCATAAAAGTTACCTTATACAGGGTCGCACGCAATTCAAATGTAATCAATGCACTCATAAACGCTATCAAGAATGGAAAAACAGTTACTGTTGTCATTGAACTCCAGGCTCGTTTTGATGAAGAATCCAACATTTACTGGACACAGAAACTTGAACATGCTGGTGCAAGAATTATTGATGGTGTGCCGGGTCTGAAAGTGCATTCCAAACTCTGCCACATTACCCGGAAAGAAGGAGAAGACACTATTCATTATTCCTGTATCGGAACCGGGAACTTCAATGAATCCACTGCCAAACTCTATTGCGACCACATGTTGATGACAAGAAATGAAGATATCACAAATGAAGTTGAAAAAATCTTTGATTTCTTTGACCATAACTACAAGGTATACGATTATGAGCATCTGGTCGTTGCACCACTCCAGATGCGTAATAAGTTTGTAAAACTCATTGATAATGAAATAAAAAACGCAAGAGCAGGGAAACCGACATACATTCATGCCAAGATGAACAGCCTTGTTGACAGTGGTATGATAGACAAACTCTATGAAGCCAATGATGCCGGAGTTAAGATTAAGCTTGTTATCAGGGGAATATGTTCACTTGTCCCGGGTGTTGAAGGACTTAGTGAGAATATTGAAGTTACAAGTATAGTAGATAAATATCTTGAGCACTCCAGAATATTTATTTTCTGTAACGAGGGACAGGAAAAATATTACATTTCATCTGCTGACTGGATGGGAAGAAACCTCAACAGGCGTGTTGAAGTTGCTACACCAATATACGATCTGGCTTTACAGAAAGAACTGAGAGAACACATGGACATCCAGTTTTCTGATAATACAAAAGCCAGAATAATTAATGAAAAACAGGACAACAGATATGTCAGAAACGAATGTAATTTCTGCCGTGCCCAGGAAGATATATACGCGTTCCTTGAAAAACAACTGCAAAATGAGGACACATAATGAAATTTGCTGCCATTGACGTTGGTTCGAATGCTGTCAGGCTTCTTCTCTCAAAAGTAGATTCTGAAGGAGTTGAACCGGTCTTTGAGAAGATATCATTTATACGCATGCCAATCAGACTTGGTGAAGATGCTTTCATTCACAATAATATTTCTCCGGAAAAAGAATCACGTCTCATAAAAACCATGATTGGATTTAAGTATCTGATGGACGCGTACGAACCACTGGATTACATGGCATGCGCCACTTCAGCCATGCGTGAAGCAGAAAACAGCGATGAAATCATTGCCAGGATTAAAAAGAAAAGCGGCATTGATCTGAATGTGATAAGCGGCAGGAAAGAAGCAAAGATAATCTATTCAAACAGGATTGAAAAGATAATCGGAAGCGATGATTCAACTTACCTGCATGTTGATGTGGGTGGTGGAAGCACAGAACTTATCCTGTTTAAGGGGAAAAAAGTATTCGCATACAGTTCATTCAATATTGGTACAATCCGGTTGCTTGAAGGCATTGTAACAAAAGATGAATGGAATGAGATGAAAAAATGGGTCAGGAAAGTGACCAATGACCATACTCCGGATTATGCCATTGGCAGTGGCGGCAACATCAATAAACTTCATCGCATGTCAGGCAGAAAAGACGGTACGCTACTTTTAAGGGATGATATACGTCAGCTTAAAAAATACCTTAGAGGCTTTACTCTGGAACAGAGGATAACAAAACTTGGTTTAAGGCCGGACAGGGCTGATGTTATAGTTCCAGCTTCCAAGATTTATTACTCTGTCATGAAATGGGGTGACATTGAATACATGCATGTACCAAAACTTGGTCTTGCGGATGGAATAGTGCATGTACTGTACAAGAAACATACAGATAGATATATAAAATAACTCTCATATATTCCGTGTTTTTGGACATGAAACATTTTTTCAAAAAACAGTATATAGCTACCTTTTTTTATCTTTCATGGATTTTATTGACTTGAAAGTATAGCCATAACTGCAAATCCTATGTTCATAATATATAAATACTGATTTAATCGAATCAACTTTTATTAAGAAAAACGGATCCCATGTATTTTGTTGTAATTCCATGTGGGTCTTAAAAACAAGTAGTTGATTACATGGAAGATCAGACAACCAGTGACAATAGCCTGTATATTGGAATAGATGCAGGAATGTTCAAAACATCTGTGTGTACCAGTGAAGGTAAAAAATTCACAGAACGCAGTGCAGTTGTTGTTTCCACTGAGGGCAGCAACAACCAGGAACAAAAAGTAGTATCCGGCAAGGATGCACTTGAACTGGAAGATGGGAATATAATAGAGCTTTTCAAAGGTGAACTCCGGACAGAGGAAGACATAGACGCTTGCAGAAAGTTCCTGAAATCCATTCTTGAAAAGCACGATGTTGACGCAAGCAGAGATAAGTATGCGATACTTGGAACTCCTCCAAATGCAAGCAGAGAATACAAACGTAAATTCCTTGAGCTTGCAAATGAGGTATTTTCAGGTGCTATGCTTGTCGATGAACTCTTTTGTGCATCCTACAAGAATAATCTTCCTGACAAATCCATTATAGTAGATATTGGGTACAGTAAAACAGATATATCCATAATTGACAGTGAAGTTCCCAGAGAAAACGATTGCCTGAGACTTTCATGTGCCGGGAAAGATATTGATTCTGAAATTGTTAAGCTTATTAGCGAAAGGTGGGAAGATTCAAAAGTAACCGAGGAACTTGCCAGTGAATGGAAAGAGAAATACGGCCGTCTGGGTTCAGCTCCTGACACATGTGTCGTTGACGTACCTCTTGAAAGTGGCAATGTTCAGGAATCTATTATTGAAGAGTTGCAACTGGCATGTGAATTCGTTGTAACGGATATTGTGTCGGGAATCATCAAACTGATATCTGATATTGAACCGGAATTGCGTGAAAAACTAAGGAACAACATCCATATTTTAGGGGGGACCAGCGACCTTGAGGGACTTGATACTTTTATCGAGAACGAACTAAAGGTGCTTGGCGGTGGTAAAGTCATTTCTGATATCGATCCTGTATACGGGATCTCAGAAGGTGCACTTGAAATTGCAAAGAATATGCCACCGGAATTCTGGACTCAGCTGAATGCTGAAAACAAAACTAAGGAAATGATAGTATGAATCCATTGAACTTAACAGGTAGGAACAAGGAAAATGATAATTCATCCAAGGTATTCACCCCTAATATCTACCGCAAGCCCGTTATGAAAGAGGAACATGAAGACGTAAATAATGCTTCATCAGGTCCTCAGAACTATGTACCTGCATCCGATAAAAATGATGACACTTTTTCCAGTAATTCTAATATTTCTACTCAGGCATCAACCCAGGTAGTTAATATTCCGGAGGGTTTCAATTCCAATATAGAGGGACTTATTGAGAAAGAAGCTGAACTCGTTAAAATCAGAGAACGCTATGAGTCTGAAATTAGCGAGTATGAAAGCAAGCAGAAAGAACTTGATAAGCTTAAAAATGAATTTAGCGAACAGGAAAAACAACTCCGCAAAAAGTGTTCTATCATAAAATCTGCCAGTGAAAGAGCAAATAAGGCTATTTCACAAGACCAGAAAGATGATCTTGAAAAAGAGATTGCTGAATTTGAAAAGAAGCGTGAGGAACTTGAAGTCCGTGTCAAAGAGTTTGAAGTATCCAGACAGAAACATGAGAAGGATTTTGCTGAATATAAAGCTAAAAAGGATGAACTTGATTCCCTGAGACTAGCTTATGAAACTGAATTTGAACAGTACAAAGTAAAGAGATCCGAGCTGGATGATCAATGCAGGATACTTGAAGAACAACTTGCAAAAGGAGAAGAACTATCCATTGAGTTCAGTGAAGCAACATCACAGGCGGCACTTGAAGTTATTAAGGCGGGATATTATTCAGAGCTGAAAGAGTTTAACAGGAAAAAGGCAGATTTCCAGACAATAAAAACACAGTTAGAAGATGATGAATCACTTCTGAATGAAAAACGCTCTTCCATTGAGAAGATGAGAGAGCACATCCAGACTGATATTTCTGACATTGGAAACAAGGCAAAGGAACTTGAAAGTACTGTTGCTGGCTATGAAGAAAGGCTTAAAGAGCATCAGGAAAAGGAGCTTTCTTTTGAAGAAAAGATAAAGGCTTTTGATGAAAAGAAAGCAGAATTTAAAGCCGAACGTGAAAGGATTAAGCTGGAGCATGAGGAGAACATCAGAGCCTTTGAGGCGACCTTTGAGGAGAGAAAGGCTGCGATTGATGCCGAGCGTGAAGAACTCAGGTTAAAGCATGAAGAAAATGTCAGGGCTCATGAAGAGAAGGAGCGTGCTTTCCAGGAAGATATGAATGCTCTTGAAGCTAAGAAAGCTGAGATTAAAGCTGAAAGCGAGAATATTGACCAGAAGCGTGAGGAGAATTCAAAGTTTGAAGCTGAGATGGAAAAAATGCTTGCTGAGATGGAAGATAAAAGAAAAGAACTTGATGAAATGATCGAGAAAACAAACAGTGAGATCGGAAATCATGTTACTATTCATCGTCAGAACCTTGACATTAAGAAGCTTAACAATAAGCTGGAACAGCAGACAATCTACATACAGAGTCTTGAATCATCTGTTGCGGAACTTAAAAGAAACCTTGAGGAAGCAAGGTGTGATGTTAAAAAGAACGAAGTATTCTCACAGATACTTAAAACCAATATGGAACTGATGGACAAACCACAGTCCATATGATGCCACATTTGATGCTATATTATATGTGTGCCTCAGAACTCATAGGGTTCATCACAAATCAGATGTGATTTATCATCATCGGCACACTATATAATTAGTATACTATTTTAATATAAAAAAGAAGTTCAGATGAATTCTTTCATCTCATCAACTAACTTTTTTGCAGCCATTGCAGGATCTTCGGCCTGGTAGATTGCTCTGCCGACTATTACCCAGTCAGCTCCTGCTTTAATGACATCTGAAGCTGAACCACCCTGTGCACCTACACCTGGTGAGATTATTGAAAGATCGTTTCCGATTATCTTTCTTATCTCTGCAACCCTTTCAGGACGTGTTGCCGGAGCTACCACACCTGATGCTTTTGCATCTGCTGCCATCTTTGCGATTCCTTCTCCGACCTGCTGCATGAAATCAAGTGCACCCGGATGGCTCATTTCAGTGACCACATAAATGTCCTTGTTCTCTTCCTTTGCAAGTTTTACAGCAGCTTCAAGACTGTCATGTCCGGTGAATCCCTGGACGATAACTGCATCTGCTCCTGCCTTGAAAACCTGTTCACATATCAGGCGGTTTGTATTAGGGATGTCTGCTACCTTAAAGTCAGCGATTATAGGAGCGAATTTTGAAAGCTGGCTTATCATATCCATTCCGGTTGAAAGTACGAGTGGATAGCCGATTTTGATTGCATCAACATAGCCCGCAACCTTTTCAGATATTTCCACTGCCTCAAGCCTGTCAGTTACATCAAGTGCCAGTATAAGTCCTGTCTTTCTTTCCATGTGATTTTCTCCCTGAAATTTACATTTTTGCAAGTCTGCTCCTTGCTGCTGCAACCATTATCGGAAGTGTGATGGTGGCATCAGAGTGGACTGTTACTGAGCGTGCTGTTTCGCTGACCTTACCCCATGAACGTGCTTCATCAAGTGTTGCACCACTAAGACCTCCTGTTTCAGGAGTGTCCATTGTAAGCTGGATTGCGTATTCGAATTCCTGGTGTGTTATGAGCATAGACTGGAAGATGTAGTTCTTTGGAACTCCGCCGCCGATAAGAACTGCTCCAGGGTCTTTTGCCTCGTAGCAGATATCGATTATCTCTTTCATGTCTGCAAAGGCATCAACGTTGAGCGGGTTGCTCTGTTTGTAGAGCCATGCCTGAAGTCCGATCATTGAGTCCTGGATTGCAGGACAGTAGACCGGTACGTTCATGTCTGCTGCTGCTTTTAAGATTGAGTCCCTGTCCTCTATGTTATTTCCAAGGTGTGTCATGAATTCCCTGATGGATATGGTGTCAGTTCCAACATCTGAGAGTATGGCTTTGAGTTTTTCCTCGAAGTCTACAAAATAAGGTTCGGGAAGGTAGACATCGTATATCCTGTTTATCTCATCGTGTTTGAGTTCGATGTCGTCACATTCTGCACAGCCTTTGTAGTGGTGCAGCCCCATGGATTCCACGATTTCGTGAACCATGTTTGCACCGGTTGTGACCAGCACATCGATGTAGCCGTCATATATGAGATCGGTTACTATCTGACGCATTCCTGCCGGAACCATGGCACCGGCAAGTCCGAAGAAACTGGTTGACCCGTTTGCAAGCATCTCAGTGTAGATGTCAACGGCGTCTGCAAGTTTTCCTGCACCAAAAGCACACCCATCGATTGCATGTACCAGTTCATCAACGCCCATATTCTCTGTGATCTTCGCCTGTCTGATAGGATTTTTCAGTTTTTCTCCATGTGAATGACAATGTTCCATTTGAAAGCCTCTTTAATATAAGCAGAGTTACAGCAACAATATTGATTAAGGTTTCTTAGGCAATCTTTGATTTGATGTGCATAGTACTATTTTAAAAAAGATTTTGTACGTTTTTTGTAGGGATTATATCTTTTTAGTAATGGTATGCATAAATAGATCATCCTCTTCTTCATTTTCTTTTTTCAATTTAGATACCATAATTAATTCAGGATCATCTGGTAACTCTTCACCACAATAAGGACAGATGACCCAATCTGCTTGATAATTCTTAAGTTCTTTATCACAATTTTGGCATACTATTGTGGTTTGAAACTTGGATTGGCAATAAGGACAATAATTAAAATCGGATTGAACCATTTTTTCACAAACACCACACTGAATGTGGACAACAGACTCTTCATCGCCATTGTCTTTTTGCAACCATTCAGATAGTTGGACATAACCTCGGTTTTTTCTAAATCTCAAATCTCTTCCTAATACTGAATTTAATGACGTTTCTGGACTAATTCCCTGTGACACATATCCAACATCTTGTTCCATTATTTTCCATATGTCCTTGTAAAACATTTCTTCTTTACTAATTTTCAATATCTCATAAGCAATATCGGCCATAGATTGGTTTTTATCTATATTCTTGTAGGCTTTCATGTTATCCTCCTTGTACCAAAATGTCAATTACATATATGCATATATGAATATATGCATATGAATATTTTGCAGGACATAATAGAGTAGTTCAATTAAATTTACAACCACATTTTTATAGAGATTACATGAAAAAACATATAATTCTTTTAGCATTCTCAAAATACCTAAAAATTGGCAAATTTTTAAATGAACTGACGATTGATAACAATATTACTCAAAAAAAAAACATCGCAAAAATCTATTTATTTCAATGTCTTACAACTAACGACATATACAAAATTTACTAACCAAGGCATCTACAATGCGAACACCAAAAAAGCGAAGCCGTGAAATTCCAACAATACTAATTAAAAAGATAGCAAGAGATGCATCTAACAATGCAATAATGAATTCGTTTAATTGCGGATTGCCTGTTGCAAGAATGCAAGGCAATGACATTGTTAAAGTTTATCCTGATGGAACTACCGAATTTATCAAAAGACTTGAAAATAGCTCGATCAAACCGGAAAAGAGACGATATCGTATCTAACATAAAACTAATGAGAACATCATAGGAAACTCAAACATGGATTAAACAGAACTGTTCGACCGGCTGGAAGAGCTTGAGTGGGAAGATTTTGAAGTAAAAGAGGCGAAGTCCTCTATTCCTAAGAGCAGTTTTGAAACGGTGAGTGCATTTTCCAATACTAATGGTGGTTGGCTTGTTTTTGGAGTAAAGCAAACGAAGAAGACTTTTGAGATTACAGGTGTTACAGACGCCGAAAAGATCGAGCAGGATTTTACCACCACTCTTCGTGGGGACAAGTTCAACCAGAAAATCAGGGTAAGAAGTATAAAGTATGATTTTGATGGAAAAATCGTGCTTGCTTTTTATGTTCCTGCTTCCGGGTAGAAGCCAGTCTATTTCAATTCGAGGAAAAATACGTTCATACGAACCGGCAGCGGAGACCAGAGAGCAACAGATGCTGAGATCGATGCTATGTATAGAGATTCTTCCTTCGGTTTGAAGGATAAGGAACTTACTGAGTTTACCATTGATGACCTGGATGAGAGGACGATCTCTGATTACAAGACTTATCTTGAGAATGTAAACCCTGAGCACAGATATAACAAATTATCAACGGAACAATTGCTGGAGAAATTACAGGTTGTAGTCAATGGAAAAGTAACAATCGGCGGTCTACTGGTCTTTGGCAATGAAGACAACATAAACCGTATGCTTACTGATTTTAGAATTGATTACCTTGAGATTATGGGTACATCTTATTCGGATGCTCCTACAAGATATAATTACAGGCTTTCTGAGGAAGAGAATCTCTTCCGGTTCTATTTCAGCATTTTTGAACGTCTTATCAAAAAGATAGACCTGCCATTCACATTGCGAGCTGATGGCTTTGCCACTGACAACCAGCCCCAGCTTGTTGCTATTCGTGAAGCTCTGGTGAATCTGCTGATGCACTGCGATTATTTCAGCCTAATGAAACCACGGATAAGAGTTTTTCTCGACAGAATAGAATTCTTAAATCCCGGCAGCCTTCCAAAAGATATCGAATCCATCATAAAAGAAGATTTCACGATGCCAAGAAACCCTATTATCGCTAAAATATTCAGGGTCATCAAACTCTCCGAAAACGCAGGCTCAGGCTTTGACAAAATGTTTAGCGGCTGGAAGTCGTATTATGAGATTGAACCTGAGGTTGCAAGCGATATAGATCATTATAAGATCACTTTCCCACTGGAAAAAGATGTCATTCCTGAAAAAGTGTCGGAGAAAACGTCGGAGAAAACGTCGGAGAAAACGTCGGAGAAAATATTACATGAAGTTCAGAAGAATCAGCATGTCACAATTGCCGAGCTTTCCGAAATAATAGGAGTTACTCCACGTTCCATAGAGCGTAACATTCAGAAGCTTCAGGGTGAAGAAATGCTTAAGCGGGTGGGCCCGGATAAGGGCGGCCACTGGGAAGTTATTGATAAGTGATATTTAAGAACAAAACCAATTAAATCTCATCCACTACTCTTGAATCTTCAAGAATACAATCATAAAGCTCTTTTGTCCAGTCAACTGCGCTCTGGCCTTTGCACAACATGAATTTGTAATCGAAATCGCCTTTTTTATTAAACGCACTTATTACAGAATGGACACTGTCAAATGTGAAATATATAAATTTCATCTCTTTAGTGTAAACATACATGTGGAAAAATTTGTTGTTAATAAAACCTGCAAACTCTTTTTGATATTCTGTTTTTAGCTTGTTGAGTAACTCTTGCGAAACAATGTAATGGAAATTGACATTATTCACAAGAAGCTCTGCGATTATCGAATCGAAATCAGGGTAAAGGATAGTAGTAACCACATAGACATGCGAAGATACATTATAATCAACATTGAAAGATTTATGCATCGAAAATAACTCTGTGATAGGGGGATTTATTATTTCATAATCTTTAAGCTGACCTATTTTATCTAGCAAGTTAGATGGGATGAAATCAAGATTCCGGCTTCCCCAGTAATCAATATCAAGATCTATAATATTGGTTTTTTCCAGTAAAGGGATCATATTGTCAACAACAAGTTTTCCAATGGTTGTTAACTCATAAGTGTCATTGTAGTGCTTAATAAGATAATGCGCTTCCAGAATCTTCATTTGAGGAAGCAATGAATTCCTGTTCGTGTTTATTAATTCCAGAAGAGTAGCCATTTCTTTTGCCCCGTCCTGTAGAGATAATAATACATTCATTCTCTTTTCAGAAGCAAATGCTACATCAAGTAAACGTTTTTTCAGTTAATTCACATCCCATGAAAAAGTATTAAGCATAATCTTATTTGATGCACACTTATGTATCAATTTTATTTAAATAAATCAGTGAATAGTACTTCCGCCTGTTTGCATAATATGAAATTATAAAAAGTATGTATATATATGCCAGATATCCAATTTTCCTAACATTAATCTTCAAACTAAACAGCCTAGCACTTTTAGGATTAGTTGTTGCATATCTCAAACTGCATCCTCAACGCTCTCATCTGCCACAACCCCACATTCATTCCTTTTCTCACTAACAGAACTATAGATATTCATAATTCCCTTGAACACAGAATGACCCTTTGAGGTGATAATGTAATCTCCCCTTTCGTTTCTCTGGAGGATCATTCCTTTGTCTACAAGTTTTTGCAGATGGAACAGGAGATTTCCGCCTCGCAGACCGGTTAGCTTTGAAAGGTCAGTGAAGCTTCTTGAATCAAGAACTAAAGCTTTCATTATTGTAAGACGCTGTTTGTTTGCAAAGGGTTCACAGATATCATCGACAACTTCCTCCATGCTGACATCTGGCAGGTTTTCCACAAAAGTGCCTTCTTTATCATATATCCTGAGTGATGACAGGACATCTATTTGTTTCTGGAAGATGCGGGAAACTTCCTTAAAACAAAGGTCGCAGTCTTCAAAGTGTACGAGTTTGCGGATCTCTTCTAGCTTATTCCAGTATTCATCGATGGTTTCTTTCTCAACCCGTTCTTTATCTATGAGCTGCACGGTCTCGTTCAAAAACTCGGTGAAAGCACCTTTACAGAAATCACGCATATCACAACAGGAGGCAATATTGCTTTCAATGTCCTGGTCGATGCGTTCCTGGATATTGCCAATCATGGTCCGGGAGAAATTATTCCTTATCTCAGAAGAGAGAAGCTCATAACATCTCTGGTTGCTCTGCTCCTGAAACAACTGCATATCTGCCTGTAATTTACGAATACTTTCCTCGATCTGATCCAGTTTTTTAGGATTTATGTTACATGTTTGCTGTGGATGCATCATGTTTCTTCACTTCTTTGATGTCAACGTGTAGTCACTGTGTAATAATGTATTTAATAGTTAGTCAGATGTACAAAACTAAATCTTTGTGTATTCCAATGACGCTAAAGTATATATCAATACCTGACCAATTCAAAATTAGAAAGAAAAAGGCATCAGTTTCAGACGACACATAAAAATGCCTGACAAATGGTCCGTGGGGATTACAGGTCAGGAAGCCTGAAATGGGGGATACCACCATGAGCATAAAAGGCAAAACAATATGGTATATGAGTGTGGACCCTTCAGGGGACAAGAGCAGAACATGTATAGACGAAGGCTATGCCACATTTGACATAGACATTCATCTAATGGAAGAACTCGGTGGCGAATTACAGGAATTCAGTATGTCATTCCGGGAACACAAAAAAGAAGAAGCTCTCAAAGAGATCTATCAGGAATTCGACAGGGATTTCCGGGGAGATCTGGGGCGCGAATTCAAAAAACTCGGAAAAGGTCTTGATTCTAAAGAAGGCTTCCAGAAGATAGTTCGTCTCAACAAAAAGGTTGTAGATTTTACAACCAGGATGAAGAACCTTGACGAGCTCATGAAAGACTTCGATGAATTCGAGCGTCAGGAACACTTCAAAAAGATAATAGTCGACCGTCTAATGACCATCGAAAGTTCCAGGCTCATGAACTGGTATGATGATGTGCTGAGATTTATGAATGAAGTTGAGATTGGAGACATGGTAATTATGCCTCTGAAAGAACGCGGCTCCTTTGCAGTGGGAAAAATAAAAGGAGAATACGAGTTCAAAAATATCGCCCCCGGCATAAAGCATGTGAGAAAAGCCAGATGGAAAAAGCGTATGATCTTCTCCGAAGATCTTTATTCCAGACTTCCACCCATGCAGAATGTTTTCAAGCTGAGTACAGATGCAGAAGCACTGGCACTTAAACTCATCCACGAACAGTGGTTCATTGACAGGGCAGAGTGAGGAGGTCAAAAATGCACTACGGACTTGGAATAGATGCAGGAGGAACATACACCGATGCTGTTATACTGAGAGGAAGTGACGGGAAAATAGTTGATTCCCACAAATCATTCACAACATATCCTGAACTGGAACATGGAATCAAAAATGTACTTGACCATCTTGACCCTGAATATCTCAAACAGGTAAACCTTGTTTCAGTATCAACAACACTCTCAACGAACTCACTTCTTGAAGGAACAGGAACACCGGTAGGACTTGTAGTTGTAGGAGAACACCCACATGAAGAACCATATCCTACAGAAAATATGATAGAAATCGAAGGTGGGCACGACCCCAGGGGCACTGAGGAATATGAGCTTGACCTTTCAAGACTCACACATTTTGCCCGCAGCACAATGGACAATGTATCAGCCTACGCAGTATCAGCTATTTTCAGCACACGTAATCCCGAACATGAGTTACGTGTCAAGGAATTCCTCAAGCGCGAAACCGGACTCCCGGTTGTCTGCGGTCACGAACTGACGCAGGCTCTTGGAGCTTATGAGAGAAGTGTGACTGCAGTGCTGAATGCACAATTAATTCCCATAACATACAAATTTGTCAATTCCGTTGCCATGGACCTTCAAAAAAGAGGAATCCACGCAAGAATTCTTATGCTCAAGGGAGATGGCTCAGTGTACAACATAGAAGATGCACTGGAAAAGCCAGTAGAAACCATATTCTCAGGACCTGCTGCAAGTCTTCTTGGTGCATCCTATCTCGCAAAAGAAGATACTTGTGCTGTAATTGATGTTGGCGGTACAAGCACCGATGTTGCAATGCTAAAAGAAGGACTGCCAGAGATAAGTGAATCGGGTTCCGTTGTAGGTGGCTGGAAAACAAGAGTAAGGGCGATGAAAATGGAGACCTTTGCCAACGGCGGTGACAGTCACATCTGGGTAAAGGACAAGAAGGTAAACATTGGTCCAAGAAGGGTTATCCCGCTTTGTGTTGCTGCCGAAAAATACCCGGATTTCATCAGGAGCCTGAAAAGAAACAGGATACTTTCTCGCCAGATGATGGACAGGCATTATCAGCCAACAACATTCTTTGTCAGGACTGACTATCCTGCAAGAGGACTTTCCGAACAGGAAGCAGAGCTTCTGACTTACATTAATTATGAACCTGTATCCATTAACGATCTTTCAGATACTTCCAATGTACCACCTTCAAACAAGATGCTGGATTCGCTTATACAGAAAAGACTGGTCCAGGCAATCGGATTCACACCAACCGATGCACTTCATGTACTGAAAGTCTACAACCAGTGGAATTCACATGCATCTGACATTGGAGCATTCTATCTGTCCAAATTCAGTCAGATGGGTAAATTCGAATTCTGCTCACTCGTAAGAAGAATGCTTGCACAGAATATGGGTTACGGACTGATGTCCTTTGTTTATCCACATCACCCGAAAGAAGTAATCATGGATGGAGTAAGCGGTGAATATCCGGCAGGATACAGAATGGGAGTACCAACGGTACTACTTGGTGGCCCTGTTAAAAGTTATACTGAAGATTTCACATCCATAATAGGTGGCGAAGTAATTGTCCCGGAACATGCCGAGGTTGGTAACGCTATCGGCGCACTTGTAGGAAAAGGTGTTAAGAAAGTTGAAATGCTTATACGGGCTCAGTCCCCGGACGAACTTGACAGGAATTTCTATGTATTCTCACCCCTGGGAAGACATGGAGTAATAACATATTCTGAAGCAATCGAATGTGCCATCGAGGTTGGCAGGGATATAGTTCTTGACTATGTCGAAAGATGCGGAGTCAGCCGCCGGGAAACCGAAATTAATGTCACAACCAGAACTGCTTCACCGCCGGACTGGACCCATGCCCCCCTCCAGACTACCATCACTGTGATGGGTGTGGGAAATCCATTGATGGTCTTGAAGGAATGAAGGTGATAATATGAAGAAAGATGACGAGTTCTCCGATGAGTATCGGGAGCAGCTCCGGATTCTCTATGAAGAAAACAAGGAAACCATACATTACATGGCTAAATCCGGCACTCTCCGCAGAAAAACCGAAGCTCTTGAGCTTCTGAATATCCTTGGAATCGAACCTTGAAATCACTATATAAATAGTGAAAATTGAATATCAAAAAACGTCAAAACAATAATTCCATCAGCAACTCCCAGGCTGCATAATATAATAATAGATAAATGTCATATTATCTTTAATGAGTGCCATATTTGAAAAGATAATTCCAAAGCAGCGGAAAATGTCAACCAGAATTGGAGGACTGCTGATAATAGTAGGAGAAACTATGTTTCTTTTTTCCCTGCTCAACTTCCTGATGATCACAAGGTTGCAGTATTACAGTTCAGGTGACAGCTTCATGAGGGTTCTCTTTCCTCACTACCTGCTGTTCCTTGCAGCACTTTTTGTTGTGGCGTTTATAGGCATGTGGCTAACCTATGTGTATGTGTTCCCCAGTAAACAGCGCTTTTCTCAGGAGCAGGCGATAAAAGACGACAGAAGTCCCATGTACAATAAGATCCTCGACCTTGAGGATGACATTGATGAACTGAAAAAAGTTGTCTTTGATATGTCAGAGAAAATCGACCGCATGAATCAAAAGGACAATATCCAGTGATAACATCTAGTTTGAGATTTTAAAACCCGGAAAAATGACCATCCAGATAGATCCTATTATTGATGAACCTGCACTTGTGGTAAGCAGCGAAACAAAGTCACTTGTAGTTGCCGATATCCACCTTGGAATCGAATGGGATCTTTACAGAAGCGGATTTTCAATCCCAAGTCGTATGAAATACGGTCTTGAAAGGATGATGGGTTATATCAGTCAGGTTTCTCCTGACAGAATAATTTTGCTTGGAGATGTGAAACACAATGTTCCACAAATTTCATGGCAGGAGAGAGATGAGATTCCACATTTCCTTTCGGTCCTTTCTGACCATGCAGATGTGGAAATATTCCCCGGAAACCACGACGGAGGCATCGAGTACTTGCTGCCTGAAAGGGAGAACATAACAGTACATCCTGCAAGAGGAGCTATTATTGAAGAAGTGGGTTATTTTCACGGGCATACATGGCCTGACCCTGAAATGCTAAAAGCACAGTACATTATTACCGCACACAATCACCCAACTATCCGCCTTACCGATTCACTTGGGTATGCTATGGTAGAACAAAGCTGGATAAGAACTCGTCTGAATCTCCCTGTACTTCAGGAACATTTCAACAGTCTTGAACTTGAAAATGATAGTGATAACTGGAACGACCCTGAGATGATAATTGTACCTTCATTCAATGAACTTTGTGGAGGTGTTGCTTTTAATGAATCACTACATGACGATCTTCTCGGACCATTATTTTCATCACGAGGTGTTGACATCGATAATGCACAGGCATATCTGCTTGATGGGACTCAACTTGGAAAACTAAAAAACATAAGAAAGCTCGAGGAAAGTAAGGTTCGGCCAAGAATGAAACGTAAAGCTGGAAAGAAAGGAGAACAGAAAAGGAGCAGAAAATGAGTTTTGGTAACATCTTCGATTCATTTGATCCGAGAATTCAGGGTGCTCTGGAAAAACAGGGATTTAAGGCTCCAACCGAACCACAGGAGAGAGTATTCCCATACATCTTAAATGGAAATCACACATTCCTGATTGCTCCCACAGGTTCAGGAAAGACAGAATCTGCAGTTCTTCCCATATTCCATGCAATTCTTGCTAAAACCCAGGAGCAGAGAGTCGGAATATCAGCACTTTATATCACACCCTTGAGGGCACTTAACCGCGATATGCTTTCCCGAATACAATGGTGGGGAAAGGAACTTGGTATTGATGTGCAGGTCAGGCATGGTGATACTTCCCAGTATGAAAGACAAAAACAGTCACGCAAACCGCCTGATTTTTTGATTACAACACCTGAGACTTTGCAGGCAATGTTCACCGGGTCACGCCTTAGGAAAAACCTGTCATACGTTACTCATGTTGTCGTGGATGAGATACATGAAATGGCATCTTCAAAGAGAGGAACTCAACTTTCAGTTGGCCTTGAAAGACTTGTGGAACTTTCAGGAGAGTTCCAGAGAATAGGGCTTTCAGCCACTGTTGGTAATCCTGAAGAAGTGGCAAAGTTCCTTGCTGGTTCACAAAGAGAGGTTTCTATTATTTCCGTATCCCTGCTCAAACTTCTTGATTTCAGTGTGGTTTGCCCGCAGGTTACGGATGATGACATAACGCTCTCAAAAAAACTGGCATGCGATGTTAATTTTGCAGCACATATACGATGCGTAAGGGACATTGTTCTGGAAAATGTATCCACACTTGTATTTGTAAACACCAGACAGAGTGCCGAAGCACTTGCTGCCGGATTCAATATGCTGGAACTGCCAATTGGAGTCCATCACGGTTCACTGTCCGTTGATTCACGTATCGAGGCAGAGGAATCATTCAAAAACGGAGACCTACAGGGACTTATTTGTACTTCATCAATGGAGCTTGGAATTGATATTGGTAACGTGGACCATGTTGTACAGTATGGTTCTCCGAGACAGGTTTCAAGACTCCTGCAACGTGTCGGACGTGCAGGACACAGGATACATGAGGTTTCCAGAGGTACTATCATTGCCATGGATGCCGATGATGTGGCTGAGAGCATGGCAATTTGCAAACTTGCGACTGAAGGAAAGGTTGAATCCATTTCTCCTCACATGAATTCACTTGATGTTGTGGCAAATCAGCTTGCAGGAATTGTTCTTGATTTCGGAGATATCGGAATTGAGAAAATATACAGTATTCTGAAGCGAGCATATCCTTTCAGGAATCTTCGAATTGAAGTTCTCAGGAAAGTAATAGCCCAGATCAAAGATTACCGTATGGTATGGCAGGAGGAAGGATCTGATAATATCAGCCGCCGTAGAAAAAGCTGGCAATATTATTATGATAATCTCTCCATGATTCCGGATGAGAAAAAATACGAGATTTATGATATTGTCACCGGCAGACCGGTCGGAGTTCTGGACGAAGCTTTCGTTATTAACTTTGCTACACCTGGTGCGGTTTTCATCACAAAAGGTGACATGTGGCGTGTCATTGAAATGATAAGCGACCGCAACCGGATAAAAGTAGAACCTGTTAGAGGCATGGGAGAAATACCAAGCTGGACCGGGGAAGAAATTCCTGTTCCTTTTGAGGTTGCACAGGAAGTTGCAAACATACGCTCTGTTATTGCAGGTATGATTATTGAAGAAAAGGAAGACAATGAAATTGCCTCTGAGCTGGCTGCTTTGTATCCGATTGATCCAGAAAGCCTTACAGAACTGCTTTCAATACTCAGGGAACATGTTGAAGGAGGATATCCGCTTCCAGACAAAAATTTGTTTGTTATTGAGAATGACGGCGATGCAGTGCTGATAAACACATGCATTGGACACAATGCCAACGAAACACTTGCAAAAGTGCTGACATCACTTCTTGCAGCAAGATATGGAAGCAGTGTGGCTCAGGAAATAGATCCTTACAGGATAAAAATGACATTGCCACGCAGGATAAGAGCTAAGGAAATAGAGACTCTGTTGCAGGGTATTCAGCCGGAACATATTGAACCTATTATAGAGATGACCCTGAAGAACACTTCGCTGATGAAGTGGAAAATGGTACATGTTGCCAGAAAATTCGGTGCTTTGAGCAAGGATATTGATTATGACAGGATAAGCATGAAGAAGTTGCTTGAAATTTATCGTGATACTGCAATGTATGATGAAGTTATCAGGGAAATATTCCATGATATGCTGGATGTCAAAAGGGTCACGGAAATACTTACGAGAATGGCTGAAGGCGAGATCCGGCTTGTGGTAAGCAGGTCAACACCAATCGGCAGTTCGGGATTCTCCATGAAACGTGATCTTGTGGCTCCTGAAAAAGCTGACAGGTCCATTGTTATGGCTTTGAAGGAACGTATTATGAATGACAGAGTGATCCTTTTCTGCGTTCATTGTAAGAAATGGACATCAAGAAGGCAGGTGAAAAATGTACCTGATGAGATTATATGTCCTGTTTGTGATTCCGGGATGGTGGCAGCACTCAAGCCATGGGAAGATGAGGAAATCAAACTTGTGAGAAAGCAGGATAAGGTAACTGCAAAAGAGGATATTAAACGTATACGCAGGGTTTACAGGAATGCTAATATCGTTATGACCCATGGAAAGATGGCAGTTATAGCACTTGCAAGTAGAGGTGTTGGTCCTGAGATGGCAACCCGTGTTATACAGAAAATGAGGCATGATGAGGAAGCATTCTATCGCGATATACTGGTTGCCGAAAGGAATTATGCTAAAAACAAGAGATTCTGGAGCTGAATTGCTTTTACGTGTAAGGTAGCTAGTATAGACAATCTTAATATAAATACAGTACAAATTTAATATGGTTGAAGATTAATGATCTTAAGCCGGGAGGAATATAATGCAATCTTTTATCGTAGAGCACTATTTACAAAAGAAGATCGACATTTACTGTGGTGGTCCTGACAGGTTTTATGGAGTTGTTGAAGCATGCGCAGATGGTGTACTGACCATCAAGGATGAAAACAAATACACACATATTGCTATTGATAAGATAATTGCCATATGGAGCGATGAGAAGAAATAAGCAGATTTAATTCTGAATGGCAGTTTTATTAGAGTTTTTCTTTTCTTATTTTTAATAAATCTGTTGTATTTCGATGACATTTGTTTACTAAATTTCTTATTTGTTAATGGTTATTAATTCGAATTATTTTTCATTTTCTGCATCCCCTGCTTTAATCCAATAGTTTTATATCTGATGTAACGCAAATCAAGGTGACTAAAATCTACTCAACAGAGAAGGATTCATTATGAACATGAAAGAAAGATTACTCAAAGCATTAAAAGGTGAAGAAGTAGACAAAGTACCTGTGTGCACAGTAACACAGTCCGCTATTGTTGAGCTCATGGACCAGACAGGTGCAGCATGGCCAGAGGCACACACCGACGCACAGAAGATGGCAGACCTTGCAGTCGCATCATACGAAGTATGTGGTCTTGAAGGTGTAAGAGCTCCATACTGTCTTACAGTACTTGCAGAAGCAATGGGCTGTGAAATTAACATGGGTACAAAGAACAGACAGCCTTCAGTCACAGGTCACCCATACCCAAAGGGTGTTGAAGACCTTGCTATGCCAGAGGATCTCCTTAGCATAGGCAGAATTCCTGCTGTAATGGAAGCAATGAAGATCATCAGAGAGAAGGTAGGAGACGACGTACCAATCATCGCAGGTATGGAAGGTCCAGTTACCCTCGCATCTGACCTTGCAAGTGTAAAGAAGTTCATGAAATGGTCCATCAAAAAGCCAGAAGACTTCGAAAAGATCCTCGACTTCGCATGTGAGGCATGTACTGCATACGCAAACGCACTCTTCGACGCAGGAGTAGACGTAATCAGTGTACCAGACCCAGTAGCATCCCCAGACCTTATGGCTCCTGACACATTCGACAAGATGCTCAAGCCAGTTCTCCAGAAATTTGCTGACGGTGTAAAGGGACCAATGATTCTCCACGTTTGTGGTGACGTATCCCCAATCATCGAAATGATGGCAGACTGCCACTTCGAGTCCATCAGTATCGAAGAGAAGGTAAAGGACCTTGCAGGCGCAAAGGCAAAGGTAGGAGACAAGGTCACTATCTGCGGTAACGTATCCAGTCCTTTCGTACTTCTTGCAGGCGACGAAGCAGCTGTCAAGGAAGCAGCAAAGACCGCTCTTGACAACGGAATCGATGTCCTCGCACCAGGCTGTGGAATTGCACCTGACACACCAGTTGCAAACCTTAAGGCAATGGTCGAAGCAAGAGACGAATACTACGCATAAATTCTTTAACAAAGCATGCCATAGTTTACTATGGTCATGCACTATTCTTTTTTTGCATAATTTAAACTGATTTTGCGTTCATTGCTTTCGTTTTTAGTCTTCGGCGTTAACATAACTCTTTAATATAACCTGAGCACATCTTTTATTGATCAAAGGTTATTTGCACATTTCATACGTCTTTTCAAATTTAACTTTGGTTCCTTTGCATTGTAAAACAGGAGATATATTATGCACTATAGTCTAGGAATTGATGCTGGTGGCACGTATACTGATGCGATTCTTGTAAGAGATTCAGATGGAACGGTAGTAGGTTCAGGGAAAGCACTTACAACATACCCGGATCTTGTTGAAGGAATAAAAAATGCCATTGATACCCTCGATTCTGAATATGTAAAAAAAGTAAATCTGGTGTCAGTTTCAACAACTCTTGCTACCAATACAGTACTTGAAGGTACAGGAAGTCCTGTTGCTCTTATTCTTGTGGGCGAACATCCTGTAAAAGGAGATTTTCCTGCAAAACATGTGCTTTCAATCTCCGGAGGGCATAGTTACAATGGAGAAGAAATTCAAAAACCAGATATCGCTGCAGTAAAAGAGTTTGCTGAAAAGTATAAGGATGATGTTTCAGCTTTTGCTGTATCTTCATTTTTCAGCATAAGAAATCCGGAACATGAACTTGAAATTACCGATGTTCTACACAAAATTACAGGACTGCCTGTGGTCTGCGGTCATGAACTCTCACAGGATCTTGGAGCATATGAACGTGCTGTTACAGCATCCCTTAATGCGCAACTTCTTCCAATATCCCATAAATTTATCCTTTCTGTAATAGACGAAATAAAAAGAAGAGAAATAGATGCACGTCTATTAATGTTGAAATGTGACGGAACAGTTGTTGGTTTAAAAGATGCGCTGGAAAAACCAGTTGAAACGATATTCTCAGGTCCCGCTGCAAGTCTTGTGGGAGCTTCCTTCCTTTCTGGATTTGACACATGTGCAGTTGTAGATGTTGGTGGAACCAGTACTGATGTATCTGCCATTAAAGACGGTATTCCTGAACTTTCAGACACGGGTGCAGTCGTAGGAGGATGGAAAACCCGTGTCCGTGCAACCAGGATGGAGACATCTGCCATGGGTGGCGACAGTCATGTCTGGACACGCAACAAAGTAATCCATATCGGACCACGAAGAGTAATTCCTCTCTGCCTTGCATCATCTAAATTTCCGGGATTTCTGGATAAACTTAAAAGAAATCTTATTCCTAAGAGAAGTACTCTTGACAGAAATATCCAGCCTACAAAGTTTTTCATGAGATCCGGTTTTGAACCTAAAGGACTTGAAGATTCTGAAGCTGAAGTCCTCAAAGCTATTGCTAATGAACCAATGAGTCTGGATGAAATTGCTGCAATTTCAACTCGCTATCCTTCTACTGTTATACTGGACTCACTTATACAGAAAAGGCTAATTCAGGCTATTGGATTTACACCATCGGACGCACTTCATGTTTTAGGAGAGTACAACTCATGGGATACAAAAGCATCAGTAATTGGGGCTGAAAAACTTGGAAAACTGAATAAAATGACTGACGTTGAATTCAGCACAAAAGTAAAGGAAATAGTTGCAAAGAACATGGCTTTCAACCTGATGACTTACATCTTGCCTGATATAGAGATAAATGGCATTAAGAAAATTGTTGATGGAAAATTCAATGCCAGATTTAAAGTGGACATTCCGGTTGTTCTTCTTGGTGGTCCCGTTGTAGCGTATAAAGAAATTATGGAAGGCATAATTGATGCGGAAATTGCTGTCCCTGAACATGCCCAGGTTGGCAATGCTGCCGGAGCTCTGTTTGGGAAAGGAATCCGAAGGATAGAACTTATCGTAAGACCGGTATCAATCAACGATCTTGATGCAGGGTATTATGTATTCTCTCCTGAAGGAAGAAATAGTTTTTCAGATTATCGTGAAGCTGTGGAATATGCGGAAATGCATGGAAAGAATATGGTTGTTGAATACATGGGAGAATGCGGAGTCAGCAGAGACAACCTTGATATAAACATGACAAAAAAAACATTTTCTCCAGAGGACTGGAAACATGATCCTGTTGAAACAGTGATACAGATAACGGGCATAGGTTATCCCAAGAGATTCATAAAATAACCCATTTATTTTTTATATTAAATTGGATTTGAGATACTAATTTCAGAATTGATTCGTACTATAACTAGTTTCAAAATTCTAAAAATAAAATATACTTAACAGTAAGTGAAACTCAAACAACTAAAAAAAGAAAAAAGGAACAAGTTCCTTAAGAACTTGTTTCGCTTTTAGACTTAGAACTTGTAGTTGTCGTCTGGTCTGAATACAGCGACTTCTGCCTTGTACTTCTCGAGGCTGTCACTCATGAAGGTGTCAGCTTCGTCAGTCATTGCGTCAAGTGCTGCCTTTGCATCGTTGAGTGCACCGATCTCGAACTTGGACATGACAAGTTTCTTGCTGTCAGCATCGTTCAGGATGTCACAGCATGAGATTGCTGCGTTCTTTGCACGGAGGTAAAGGTCGTCTCCGTCCTTTGCGATTGATTCAGCTACCTTGTATGCGTTGTCGTATGCGAGGACGTATCCCTGTGGGTCTCTGTACTTGTCAGAGAGTACGAGGATGTCACGGAGCATCTTTGCGTTTCCGGTCTCGGTTGCTACGTTGAGCATTGCTGCATCGTAGTTAAGGGACTCGGACCAGCACTGTACTGAGGTACCACCGAATTCACCGTGGTATTCTACAGACTCGTTTGACCAGAGGTCACAGCACTGCATGACAAGGTTACCCATTACATCAGCGTGTGCACAGGTTGAGGTCTTTCCTTCCTGAGCGATTGGGCATCCGGTGATTGCTTTTACGATTGTGTTCTCGTATCCACAGTCCTTTCCTGGACCCTGAGCACCTGCTTCATATCCTGCAAGTGTCCTTGGTGCGGAAATTGCTCTTGCGATGATTGCAATGGTGTGTGCAAGGTTCTTGTCAAGGAGACCACCTGCTATGAACATAGCGGTGTTTGCCTGTGAACAGTCTGTGTCACCAGCTGCAATTCTTCCCTTCTTGTCTGCGATCTTCCTGATGTCTTCCCAGATCATGGTCATGTCAATTGAACCGAGGCAGCCAATTGCATATACGAGACCAGGAATATCGTTCCTGAGGATTGCGTAGTCGAGAATTTCCTTACCGCCCATTGTTTCGATGGACAGGAAGTCTGCTCCTGCATCTGCTACAGCTTCGAATGACTCCATAAGGGTGTCATACTTTGCGCCGATAAGTGCAAGAAGGTCACGGTTCTCACGGATGTCACCAGGTGTGTGTCTGAGACCACATTTGATTCCGTATTCTTCGTGGTATTCTTCGAGGATTGTCTTCTGGACGTGAGCGATTTCTCCTCCCCAGTCTGGGTTGTTGGTCATCTGCTCGACGTGTTCTGTCTCGAGTGAGACTGCAGGGAAACCGATCTGGACTGCTCTTGCCATAATGTCGGTTGTGAGTCTGCGGTATTCAGAAACAAGTTTCTCCTTGGAGACACCAGCTTCTGGTCTTGGTGCATAGTTAACTTCTGCTGTAACGTATCCAGCACCTACTTCTAATCCGAGCTCTGCTTTTACTGGGTAGACTGACTTACCGAAGATCATGTCGTCAGCTGCTTTGTATGCAAGTGATGTGTATCTTTTTACCATTTCTGTCACCTCTGTTTAGTGTTTGTGGAACTGCTCCTTAAGCTGTGCAAGACCCTTTCCTGAAAGGATTGCGTCTGCCATCTTTGGTGCGTCTGCTGCCTCTTCACCATAGATTCCGAGCTCGTACTGTGTTACGAAGTCCTGGTTTACTGCTCCGCCACCGCACTGGAATGGTATCTTGATACCGGACTCGAGGAGTCTGTCGTTGACTTCCTTGAATGCGTACATGGTTGTGGTCATCAATGCTGTACCGGTAAGCATCATTGGGCTTTCCTTCTTTACAGCTGCGATAACTTCGTCGACTGGTACATCACGGCCAAGGTCAACTACTTCGTAACCAGCTGCTCTGAGGAGTGCTGCTACAATTGACTTACCGATGTCGTGTACGTCACCTTCTGCTACGTGGCAAACAACCTTTCCTTTTGGTTTTGGTGCTGCGCCACCCTGTTCCTTACAGAATTCGATACCTTCAAGCATTGCATCTGCTGACATCATTACGTTTGGCAGGAAGATGACACCCTGGTCGTATAAGTCTGTGACGATCTTCATTCCTACCATAAGCACGTCGTCGATGAGTGCTACTGGATCTGCTCCGCCCTCGATTGCCTTCTCAAGACCTTCGATTACGTCGTCTTCTTCTCCATCAAAGATTGCTGCACAAATTGTCTTTCCAGGCTCTGCGCTTGGATACATCTCAGCTGCCATCTCTTCAGGTGTCTGTGCTTTTTCTTTAGCAACATTGTACCTAACTAATATTTTGCTTGGGTCTACATCCATCTAATTCTACCTCCTTAGATCTAGATTGACTTCCTGCTGCAACGCTGGCATACATTCAAACGAATTATGCTTTTGTAAACAGCAGATGGATATCTGTTGACATATGACATTTTTACATTCAGCAAAAGTCTCCACAACCATTTGCTAATATGTTTTAGTCATTTGTTAACTTCATCTTTCCACATAACCACGTATTCTAGATAGCTATATAAACCTAGCGGTTTCGGACATTTATAATAATAAAACAATATCAAAACAAAGCATAATTTTACACAGTACCACTAGATTTCATTTTTTATGACTAATGCATCACAAAGTGCCTGATTATATTTAGAATGTAAACCGAGTTTTTTATGATTTTATTTACATTAATATAAAAGTAAATAAGAGAGTGACAGTTAACTTTAAATAGGACCGCACATTTTTTCCAATTTTGCAGACATAACTAAAGTTTCCTTGTCGAAATTGAATTTGTTAATCATCTAAATATAAAAAAGTAAAAAACTATTTTATTTAATATGTGTGCCTTTTTGCCCAATAAATTTTAGTTGCATAAATAATTATTTTAGACAATTAATTCAATATAGATTTTTGTTACTAATTGTTAACCGTTCGATTTAAGTATCGTCAAAAGTCGAAGTGTACAAAGACTCGATATAGAAATATTAGAACAGTTCACAAAAATGCATGTAATGCGTTATACTTATATATTACATATTTTAGGACAGAGGTCCTACGAAAGAAACAAAGAAAATGAAGAACACAAAACACAGATTCAAAATGAAATGGTAACAACAAAACTGAATATACTCCTAAAAAAGATAGCAGCAAAGATAATTGCTGCAATAATCACTCATAATCAATTGTTATTGACTAAATCTATTGGTTTGATATGCCCATGATCATGATCATGATCATGAGGCTTGTTGTGCTTGAAAACTATATTCTGGTCGCCCAGTTTTTCAGAAATAGTATCATTTACTATATTCACAAGCTTGTCACGGTCAATACTTGAAACTGCCGAGAGAACCTTTAGTCTTGGCACTTGCCCGGTCTCCGTATCAATGACTTCCATGGTAATATCCTGATCATATGCCGTAAGATTAGTCTTTACAGTATTAGAACCGGATTCAATGAAGAGCTTAATGTGCCCCACAAATTCAGGACTGAGCTCTATAACCTTAGATTTTAGAGCTGTCATAATATCCCTGGCTGTTGCCTGTGCGACATCTGTGGCAATGCGACCATCCAGTACAAACTCAGTAGCATAACTGGCTATACCTGAAGCCTCAATGGAATCCATTGTCTGCTCTACAGGCTTCCCTGTTGCCTCATCAATGACCTCAGTATCCGCACTTGTGGTCTTTAACTCATGATGACCATGCTGACTGGGAGCATCGCCCATTGCAAGTTCGACAAATTCAAACCAGTGTTCATCTTCCCGGGAGGATGAAAGGAGGAGCACTTTTGCCTTTGGATTTAATTGCTGCACAGAGGCTTCAAGAATAGGCAAACGTATATCGTCAACAAGATCGATCTTATTAATACATAAGATTTCAGCATCAATTATCTGACGCATTGCAAAATTCTTTGCTTCCTTCATCAGTTGCTTAAACCTGCTACCATCAATCAGTGTTACAAGAGGTTGAACTGTGGTATTCTTCAGGTCCATCAGATCTATTTCATTCTTGATTATCTGTGGGAATGCAATTCCTGTTGGCTCTATTAATATGACATCAGGCTGGTAATCCCTGTTAAGAATGGTCAAAGTTGTTTTCATATTAACTTTAAGAGAACAGCAAATGCAACCACTTGTAAGCTCAGTCATATCAAGACCATATTTGGAAATGACATCACCATCAAGACCTACTTCACCAATTTCATTGACAATAACTGCAACCTTCTGGCCGGCTTCACTAAATTCTTTTCCTAAACGAATAATGGTGGATGTTTTTCCACTACCTAAAAATCCACCAACAACGAGTATTTTCATAAATTATTCCTTCTAAAAATTGAAAGAAGAGAAAGCAAATTAAGCATTCTCCATTACAACCAGATTCTCCCACCTGAATGTTTCCTTGGGGCAGGCATTAATGCATCTCTTACAGTTTGCACCATCACATAGATCTGAACTGATCATGACAACGCCTTCATCATCAATGGTGATCGCGTCATTTGGACAAACTTTGATACATTTTGGACATTCTGGACAGTCGACCTTCATTGTAAGATATGTACCGACCTGTTCAATGACCTGAAGTCCTTCCGGACCGAGTACTGGGATATCTTTTTCAACAACCTTGGTGACAGTTGTTTCTTTCTCAGGAAGGTCAATCTTTGGAAGTCCCTTCTTCTTGAGGAATTTCTTAAGCATCTTGAATGGCATTCCTTCTGTCCAGTATGATATCTCCTGGATGTATGCTTCCTTAAATGCCGGATCTGTTGCAAACATTACGTGATTGCTGACAATCTTTGCTGCAATGTCCTGGAGTTCCCAGAGCCTGTCCTCTGAAAGAAGGATTTCCCTTGCAACAATAAGTGAAGTGTTACCTATCTGGATAACTTCGTCAACATCAAATGGAACCATACCGACCTGGTGTGCCTTGACAGCGTCCATGTAAGTACCTGCAGCACCGGACATGTATGCCTTCTTGACATCAGAAACCTCAACACCTGCTGCATTACAGAGTGCAAGGTGACCTGCACGGATAGCACCGATTGCAAGACCCGCTGCTTCGACATCGCTCTCAAAGAACTTGATTTTGTCCTGGAGATAGAGGATGTGGTCCGGTGTGTTGATCTTTGGAAGTGTGATAATTCCATCCTTCATTCCTGCTTCAATTATTGCAATAACACCTGTTCCGGTAATTCCCTTTGCCTTAATGGAATCCTCTTCAATGATATCCCCATTGTTAGGGTTGATCAACTGTGCCTTGACAGTATTCATTTCGTCGTCAAGTACATAGTTACGCATGTTTTTACCTTCAAATTCAACATCCGAAATTACAAATGGAGATGCAAGGTTACCGTATTTGATCTGCTGACCTTCAAGAGCAGGACCTGCTGCGGCGGAGCCTGTATAGATGGTACCTTCATGGATAAGAGCCATTTCAGCATTTGTTCCGTAGTCTGTTGCAATTGCAGTTTCCTTTGTATCAAGGAATCCTGATTTGATAATAAGTGCAAGAGCATCGGCACCAACTTCATGCCTGATTGCAGGTGGAACAACAAGCTGTGCGTTTGGATATACATCCAGCCCCTTGATTTCTGAACAATCAATGATCCTGGCACTTCTGTCTGATTCCTGAATGTTCAGTCTTTCCTTCTTCCTTTCTCCTGCATATGCAAGGTCATCGATTGGGATTCCCTGGAAAATTGAAAGCTGTATAGGGTTTCCACAAATGGACATTCTTTCAAGTTCTTCCGGTTTAACTCCCAATGTCTCTATAACATGCTTTACAGCATTGACGTGCAGACCCTGAGCAAGATCAAGACCATAAGTGATGGCAAAGTCCAGGTGGTCCATAACGTTTGCCCCAGGGAGCGGGTTACGGAGAGTTATAACTGTCTTCTGGATATCACCAGTGTCAAGATCTATTTTCTGTGCTCTGATACCACTGGTACCTATGTCTATTGCAACTCCAAGTTTCATTTGAATCCCTTTTAATTCCTTTTTAAATTTAATAACGTAGTATCTGTGTCCGAACTTAAAAATATATGTTGCGGTATTTTTTGTGTCTGTTTGGCATTATTTAAACTGATTGAAGTACATCTTAAAACCGCTGAGATTTAACAGTACCGTAGAATATCCATACATGAAAATAAAACCACATGAATAATAGTGATGATTGAAATATTCAGGTTTTGCATTTCCACAAACACAAAAAATAATAAAATATGACCTATAGATGCTGTTTTATTAGTTACGGCAGATCCGCTTGCCTTTATCAGTCAACTGATATGCCTTTGAGCCTGAAATATCATCATTATCAGAACAGGAAGATGCCGCAGTGCATGAACAGCATGCAGAAGACTTTGGAATGGAATTATTACATATCTCCCGTACATACCCCATATGTTGCAGCATGAGAAGCCGGTCCCTTATGTCATTCTGTTTAACGCCTAATTTGTCCGCAGCTTCCTGGAGAGTGCAATTGTCTATGAACAGCACCTTCAGCGTTTCCTTAATCATTTTAAATCCACCCTGATATTAGTTCCCGGAACTGGTTCAAAAATATCCTTCCATTTAATATATGCAAAAAGCGGCAGAATTGCAAGATATATACCAGGCCTCATATCGCTGAGAGGCGTCCATCCTTCAAATTCCTCATTCATAAGAAGATGAGTCTCAAGCAAATTACCCGTGCACACAAGCAAATATATGAACGCAAATATGAGGGCAAGAAGAATTCCCACATAAGCATAGGATATACCTTCATAGACTCCTGAACGCATTTCCAGTACACCGTAGATAAAGACAGTTCCAATAAGTAACAGAACAAAAGAGCCAATAATATCCGCCGGCACAAAAAGAACGTTGCTAAGTGGAATTGAAAATTCAGAACCAAGTATTATCTTACCGGTTCCAGCTGCCAGCTGCAGCAGTCCCATTATAATATAAAGTGAACCGCAGATAACTGAAAAAATCATCGGAACTTTTGTATCCGGCTTTTCTTCCATTACTGAATTAATATCCAAGCAGAACACCTCCCTGATATATTACAAATGCAGTGATCCATGCAACAATAATTCCGTAAAAAATTGCAAATATAGTCCATTTCCATGAACCGGTCTCTTTTCTGATAACCCCTACAGTTGCCACACATGGCATATACAACAAACTGAAAGCCATAAGACTGAGGGAATTCAAAGCAGTTAAACCGGAATCTGCAAGTAATCTGTCACTAAGCACATCTGAATTGTCACCGGCTCCGTAAAGAACACCCATTGAAGCAACAACTATTTCCTTGGCAACAAGTCCGAATATTAATGCAACTGAAATTTTCCAGTCAAAACCAAGGGGCTTAAGAATGGGTTCTACTGCATGACCGAGTGAGCCTACATAACTATCCTCACTTCCATATTGCACGCCCCATGGAAACGATGCAAGTGCCCAGATTACCACAACACCTACTAGTATAATAGTACCGGCTTTCTTGATGTACATGAACCCATTGTCCCACATGTGTATAAGACTTGTTTTCAAAGTCGGGACTCTGTAAGGGGGAAGCTCCATGATAAATGGCGCAGGTTTGCCTTTAACAACTGTTGCCCTGAGTAACTTGGCAGATATTATGGCAATAATAATCCCCAGTACATACATACCAAATATCACAGTGCCTGCCTGCCTGCCAAAGAAAGTTCCTGCAAACAATACATATATAGGAAGTCTGGCTCCGCATGAAACAAATGGCACTACTAATATAGTGATAAGTCTGTCCTTTTCATCCTCTATGCTCCTTGCAGCCATTATAGCAGGCACGTTACATCCGAATCCCATAAGCATCGGGATGAATGACTTGCCATGCATGCCTATCTTATACATCAGCTTGTCCATAATAAACGCTGCTCTGGCAAGATAACCGCTTCCTTCCAGAAGTGATAGCAGGAAGAACAATATGAAGATATTTGGCACAAATACAAGTACAGCACCCACACCACCGATGATACCGTCACCTACAAGGGATGCGAGCCATGCAGGTTGAAGACTTGATGACACATAATCTGCAAACCATGTTGATGCAATGTCAATCATATCCATAAAAGGGGTTGCAAAGGCAAATGTCAGCTCAAATGCACCCCACATAAGTGCTAAAAATATTGGAATACCAAGGTACTTGTTGGTAAGCACCCTGTCAATCATATCAGATTTTGTAAGTTTGTCGTTGGCACGGGTACACATCTGAGGAAAGACAGTATTGATTGCAAGATAGCGCTTATCAGCGATTTCAGCTTCATATTCCTCCTGATCAATGGAATCGATTATCTGCATTACCCGATCATAAACAGGACTTTGTGAGATCTTCCCAGCAACATTACTATCTCCCTCAAGAAGGCGTATGCTTAACCATCTGAGTGGATATCTGATGTCTCGCGTTTCATCCTCAGCAAGTACTTTCTCTATCTCAAGGATTTTGTCCTCAATCTCATTTCCATATCCTATTTCGTGACCATGATGTTGCTGGATCTCTTTTTGTTCAATAACCTTATCCAGAAGATCGCAGATACCTTTTTTCTGGCTGGCAACAGTCCTTATCACAGGAGTTGCAAGAAGCTCTTCCATCTTATCTATATAGATACGGTCGCCTCTTTCCTCTGCAATATCACACATATTGAGTACAATGAGAATTTCAGAACCAAGCTCCATGAGCTGGGTTGTAAGATAGAGATTCCTTTCTAGATTGGATGCATCCACTACCTGAATGACAATATCCGGTTTCTCCTCAATGATAAAATCACGGGCAACTATCTCATCCATTGAATAAGCAGTAAGGCTGTAAGTGCCCGGCAGGTCTATGACTTCGATGTCATAATCTTTGTACGAGACCCTGCCACTCTTTTTTTCCACGGTGACACCAGGCCAGTTACCCACATGCTGCCTGGAACCTGTCAGCGCATTAAATAGCGTAGTCTTACCTACATTAGGGTTTCCTGTTAATGCTATCTTTATTTTCCTGCCTTCCATGAAATATCCCCAGGAACTGTTATACTATAAGTTACAATATACAATAATGACACAAAACATCTAAAAGGTTTGGAAAATAGCCAGTTCAGAGCTTGGTAATGAATATCTGTTTTGCTTCTTCTTTACGGATAGACAGGTGGTAACCTTTTATATTATAATCCATGGGATCTCCAAGAGGAGCATTCCTGACAAGTTCAATCTCAGTTCCTGCAACCATTCCCATATCCATGAGTTTTCGCCTTGCAGTGCCTTTGACCCTTACCTTTGTTATACTGGCTTTCTCTCCGGGTTTTAGCGTATCCAGTGTGGTCTCCTGATCTTCGTTCAAGTCATTACCTGTCCTTTTTAATGGTAGCTCTAACCTGTTTTTTGTATATAGCAATTTCGCATTACCTAAATTGTTTCAGTATACAAAAAACAAAAGATATTCACATTTATAATAACAACCATTAGAACACTACAGAGAAATATAATAAAAAAAGAAAATGATAAAAGAATTTCAATAGCAAATTACCGGAATTTATCACTTGTCATGAGTTTTACCATGAATGGGGCAGGTATCTTTTGCAGATGGACTGCAATCAATGTACTTGCCTGTTTCACAATAATAGTTGAAATGGTCCAGCCAGTATGGCCATTCATCCTTCATATTCATAAACTCTACGAACTTGGTGAGCGTTTCAAATGTTTCCGGTGCCAGTACATGCTCTATCTTACAGGCATCCTGATCTGCAATTTCCTTATCCAGACCCAAAATGAGTAAAAAGTCTTTAATGACACCGTGCTTCTCCATGGTGCATTTTGCTATTTTTTCACCTTCAGAAGTAAGTGTGACACCACCGTATTTCTCATAATTGATGTAACCCATCTTGGTAAGCTTCTTGAACATTCCGGTGACACTCGGAGAACTAATATCAAGTTCCCTTGAAACATCCTTGACCTGTGCATAGCCTTTTCTTTCAATTATCTTCTCGATGACCTTCAGATAATCTTCAGTTCTCTCAGTTGTCATTTCAAAACTACCCATGGATTTTGTAAACAGGTTGCCCTTCAATCTAATAATTGTAGGTTATAATTTTGTATACTACAGGTAGTATTTTAAGTTTACCAATTAAACCTACAAAAAATAGTTAATATAAAAATAAGTACCGGATAAAAAAGGATAGAAATACAGAACGATGCTGTATTAACATCGTTCTTTATTCAGGTATTTTTCAAGCCTGTCCATACCTTCCTTTATGTTCCCGAGGCTGTTAGCATAGGAAAAACGTAAATGTCCTTCGCCACCCTGACCAAAATCAATACCAGGAGTAACGGCAACCCCAATATCCTCAAGTATCTGCCTGCTAAGTGCAAGTGAATCCTCACTGAACTTACGAGCATCTGCAAGAACATAATAAGCGCCTTTGGGCTCGACCTTTATATCAAAACCAATCCCCCTGAGCCTCTTAATAAGATAAAGACGTCTCTCGTTGTATGTCTTTACCATCTCCAGCGTCTGCTCCTGCGGACCTTCTAGAGCGGCAACACCTGCATGCTGGACAAATGCATTTGTGGAAATGAAAAGGTTCTGCTGCACTTTCTGCAAGGTTCTGACATACTGCTTCGGTGAAATCAGATAGCCAAGCCGCCAGCCGGTCATGGCATACAACTTGGAAAAACCATTAAGAACAAAGGCATTATCAGTATACTCTAATATAGTATGATCCTCACCTTCATAGACAAGTCCCTGATAAATTTCATCAGATATAACTGGGACATCGCCTGCAACCTTTGCAATCCTCTGCAGAGTTTCTGCGGGCAGCACCTGTCCAGTAGGATTAGATGGGGAATTGATAAGAATCGCTTTTGTTTTAGGATTGATATGTGTGGCAAGCTCGTCCGGCTGTAACATGAAACCATTGTCCTCATTAGTGTAAATGAAATCAGGCACTCCACCAGCAGTTGTTACAAAATTCGGATAACATGCATAATGCGGATTTGACATTATAATCTCATCACCCTGATCAATAAGTGCAAGGAAAAGCAAGAGCATCGCAGGACTTGTACCTGAAGTTACAATTATCTGCCCGGGATCAATATCCACATCAAACCTGTCTTTATAGTTCTTTGCAATAGCCTGCCGCAGTTCTATAAGCCCCTGGCTGTGTGTGTATCTTGTATTACCTGCGCACATTGCAGCCTTTGCAGCATCACAGATATGCGAAGCTGTTGGAAAATCAGGTTCACCTATCTCAAGGTGGATTATGCTTCTTCCCTCTTCTTCAAGCTGTTGTGCCCTTTCCAGTACCTCCATTACGTAAAATGGAGGAATGTTTGCGACTTTTTCAGATAACATGTTACTCATCGTCCGCGCAAGCTATGTGCGCATTACAGAAAATAAACAGATTCAGGATTGGAACAGAACAATAAAAGATTTTTGTTTCAAAAGCTTGCACAGAATGCCTCAGCCTTTGGTGATGCATTCATATTTTACATCAGCCCTCTGGATATCAGGCACATCTCCCCAGAAACCCATGAACTCACCCTGAATAACAATTGCTCCTTTTATTCCTTCGACATTCTTTACAACATCAAATGAATCTTCAACTGCATCCCTCCCGACATCAGTAGCATTTCCAAGAGCAGTTGCCGCAGCATCTGCAAGGGATACGTCATCTGAAAATACAACCGCAGCATCCGCCATTCCGAAACTTATGGAAGGACCAACACTACCGGAAGATGTGCATACACCTGTGATTAAGTCTCTTGCTTCCATTACAAAACCAAGATTCTTTAGAGCGGAATTACCTGCATAAATACCCATAAGTACAGGCCGATCGTTGATAATAGCAATGTCACCGCCGTTATCCACAATAGCAAACTTAGCCCCGGCATCAACCATAGCTTCCACCGCAATGGCAGATATCGTGCCTGCCACGGCACTCATTGGTCCGATACCCATGGCATTTCCTGCGTTTATCAGCCTGCTGACAACTTCAGGAAAATCACCATTGTGGTCATAAGGCTCAAGAGTACTCTGGAAAAAAGGGTCATATGCAATAAATGATTCAAGTTCCCTGCGATTTTTCCTTATTGATTCACGGGCAACTTCAATATATACTTCTGAGTCTGCCTGAATTGTAACAATGGTCTCCTTCAGCCTGAAATACTCTTTCATAACAATGCATCCGGTAAAAGAATAAAAAAAGAATGTATCACTTGTTATTGCCAAGTGATAAAGCGTTGTGGGGACACATATCTACGCATGTTCCACACTGGATGCATTTTTTATCATCTACAACCAGACTGAAATCTTCTGCAAGAGAGAAAACCTTTGTCGGACAGACAGAAACACATGCACTGCACTCAACGCACTCATCCTCATCCCATTTGATAGGTATATCCAGCTTTATGACCATTGCACCTTTATTTGTCAGTGCCTTACACATTTCATCAAACCTATCCGATTCAACATCCGCAACGACTTCGCCGTGGGAACGGTCAAAATGTGCCTGGGAGATGTTCAGCAGTACACCAGTTTCCAGTATAGCTTCCGCCATTATTGGTTTTGTGAGTATATCACTTGAAATATTGATCTTGATCTTCAAATCTATGACCTCCTGGCATACAATTTGCTGATATCGTCACTTGTAATCATACCTATGACATGTCCGTCTTTATTAATTACAGGCATTGCGGAAACCTCATTCAGATCGAGCCGCCTTGCAACTACCGCCACCTGTTCATCCACATTTGCAGTTATGACCTTGCGGGTCATTATATCTTCCACAAGATCGAATTTGTTGAGAGAAACCGCCTTTGCGATATCCCATGCAGTAATAATTCCTGCCAGAGTCCTGTCATCATTCAGCACAGGGAGATGGTTAAATGAAGTATCCTGTATAATCTTTGCCGCATCATAGACACTGGCATCCTTGTTTATGGTCACCACATTTACAGCCATAATATCGGAAACAATAGCAATACCTTCTGTCTGCTTCATTGGTTTTGCAGATATGTGTTTTGGAAGCCGCTCAACAGGTATTGATACGAAAAACTCCCCTTTTGCTATCCAGTCTTTAAGTTCATTTGCAATTATCCTGGATTTCTTGAAACTTGAAAGCGAAGATGTCGGAACTTCCTTTCCATTGATATCTACAAAGCCACTGCGAAGTTCCTCATAGGTCACATCCCGTATTGCCGGCCTGTCCCTGCTTGGGATACCATAATCCAGAATTTTGGTAGTTACACCCGCATCACTCACCGCAGTTGCCTGGGCTATCTGCTCATTCAGTATTGGAATTGGAACACCCATTCCAACGTAAAGTGAAGTACCGTAACCGGTGAAATTTGCAGCCCTGATATAATCGGTACTCATTTTCTTAAGGTCACCCTGAACCATTAGCGTACCAAAACCTCCGCCGGATGAATGCTGGGTTCCTTCTCCGACTATGTAACCCTGGGCACCTCCGAGGAATATTCTTGTGCCGGTACCGATGGTCATGTAATCCGGATCATTTGATAATGGTGAAAGAACACCGGCACCTGAGTAAGTGACGTTTCCAAATGAAGGGAGTAAGGATCCCATATAAGTGTGAATTGTGCTCCGGGTACTGTTTGTCGCAGCATTATATTTCTGATATGCATTACGAGGGTTCATCATGATGGCCTGGTTCATATCATCAAGGGAAAGTGTGGTATCAAGAACCTTTCTGGGATAACAGTCCGTTCCATGGGACATTGAATGAAGATGCACGGACTTACCGCTTATCAGGTCTTCAATTACATGGGCGCCACCGTAATCCATGCCAAGTGTTTCAGAGATCTGTGTTGCACCGATAAAAGCGTCAACTGCCGCAACACCAGTATACGCCTCCACGTCATTGAGGAAGACCTTTTGCATCTTGATAGGTGGTTCTGAGTGACCGAAGTTCAGCCAGACACCCGATGAACACATAGCACCAAATGTCCCGGTAGTTACAACATCAACTTCCTTTGCAGCCCCTTCTGCACCAAGTTCACCTACAATGTGAACCATTTCCTCGGCAGTGACCACATTGACACTTCCATCTCTGATCTTGCTATTGATCTCGTGAATTGTTTTCTTAACCATGCCATATACCTCTAAAGCATAACAGTAATTTTTTGATACCTATATATTACTTATGGTAATTAGTAATCATAGATACCATTCAGGAACAAATAATGAGATTTAATTTATCTGCGCAATTCCTAATTAAAGTTATGACTCAGACATACCGGCAACAGTAACAGTAAACCAGAAAGTAGTGCCGACACCGGTGCAATTGTCTTCAACATGAATATCCTCACCATGACATTTCAATGCCATGCGGGAAATTGCAAGGCCAAGGCCATGACCACTTTTATGCGAAGTGTCAGCTCGTCTGAACCTGTCAAATATCTTAATTTTATCCTCATCAGAGATTCCAGGCCCTTCGTCGGATATGCTTACTTTCCATTTGCTGACTTCCTGTTTAATAGCCACATTAATTGTACCGCTGTCAGGAGAATATTTTATAGCGTTTGAAAGCAGGTTGTAGAAAACTTCCTCGATAATTGGATTAATATGTGCATCACACTGCCTGGGACAGTCAAACTCGACATTGATAGCTTTTTCAGATACTTTTGATAACAGCCGTTCAAGGGCACTATAATAAAGCAAACGAAGATCAAGTTCTTCAATACTCATATCTGAAGCACAATTCAGTTTTGCAAAAACAGCTGCAGAGTCTATTGTCTTTTTCAATTTGGCCGTACTGCTTACAACATGCCCCAGAAGATGCTTTTTTTCATCGTCAGTTTCCAGTTCCTCAAGATAAGCTGCAAATCCTTCTATCAGAGAGATGGAACCAATAAGATCATGACTTGTAACATCTGCAAACATATTTTTGATCTCGTTGGAGTATTCAAGCTGCTTTGCACGTTCTTTTATTGCGTGTTCAAGTATGCGGCGTTCACTGATGTCACGACCGATTAGCACAATATAAGCAATACCTTCATCTTCAACAAACGAGAAGCTTATCTCGACAGGAATTAGCAAGCCATTCTTTGCCAATAATTCAAATTCAACTACAAGATCACCATCCTCAGCCACGTTACCGATAAGTTCATGCATATCATGCCCATTTATAAAGCAACCTGGATCAAAGATATCCTGATCTAGCATCTCAGCTTCCGTGAAACCAAGGTCCTGAAACACCTTGTCACTAACATAAATGAACTTCTTTGTGACAGCATTGAGCACCATTATGTAATCACTGGACTGGTTTATCAGATTCCTGTAAAGTTCCAGCGACTTAAAAGAATCCCTGAGTTTGATTTTTTCAGCAAGGATATTAGCAACAGATTGCAGGAAGTTTACATCATGTTCAGTGAATTTCCGTTGTTTATCAGTGTGGACGCACATCACACCATACATATAACTCCTGTCGCCGATAATAACAGTGACACTGCTCACAATATTGTGTTCATGAAGAAAACGAGGAATGAAGAACCTATCCTCTGTTCGCATATCATCTACTACAAGTGGTTTTCCGATTAAAGCCGTATATCCTGAAGGAGAGCCCAGATCTTTATCCACGAGTGCGGAACCCACACACCACTCGCTAAAACCGTATCCATACCTCATCAGGAATTTTCCATCCTGAAGTAGTTCCATAATAAGAGAGTATTTTACATTCAGGGCTTGTGCTGCTGTTTTTAATGCATAATCCATTAATATGTTGATATTATTGCATGAGAGAGCTTTTTCTCCGAGTTTTGAAAGCACTTTCTCCCTGAGATACATATTTTCAATTTTGTCTTCATCGAATGAATAATCATTTTCATAAGTATACTGTGATGCATCGGCTCGTATAATGCAAATTTTTCCACATTTGCTTTTACATTTATCAGGGAACGAAAATACGTCACACATCAAACATTTGAGATTTCCATGTTTATCTGCCAGTCTGAATTTGCGTGACTTTCCGTTTTTGCCCAAAGGTTGAGATGATAAAAAGAAATCACGGAGAGAAGCCTAATCTTCCCTGGAGCTTAAGTCTGGCTCAGTATGTTCCGGACTTAAAATATCTTCTGCCGTGAAACCCGTAAGGTCACTCAGCACTTTGTTGGAACAAAGCACCCTGTTATGCTCATCCAGATAGATTACCCCAATATTTAATCTGGTGAACAGATCCTGATCGGTATTCTGCAACAATAACGGCACAACCGAGTCATTTATGTTTTCTGAACTCGCAGACATTTACATCCCATTTATTATATTTCAGCAGACTAACTAGTGTACACGCGTAGCTCATAAATACATTGTGGTCAACGATTACAAAAAAAGAGATAAAGCCAGATAGCTTTAATCAATATGCACAGAGCGGGAAATGCCCAGTTCTTTCATTTCCATTATTACTTCAAGGACACCATTATGATATCTTGCTTTTGCAGAGTCAGGATCAACACTTGAAGGAAGATCTATACTTTCTTCATACACCACATCTTCGTTTTCCGCACTGATCTCAAGTGATGTTTCAGTAACATTAAGATTGATATCCTCTTTCCTAACATCCTGAAGCTCAATCATGACATGTACTTTTTCGTCTATCTCAAATACGTCCATGAGTGGCTTTCTTTCATTTACCTTAAACTGCTGAATAATGGATTCTTCATCATCGTCCTCATCTTCATCATCTGAGAAGATGTTTCCAAATTCCCTGATCTCAGGCTCCTCACCAGGATGACGGGATACTGAAAAACCATAGAAGAAGGGCTGCTTTTCAAAATCTTCGAAGTTAAGACCGAACTTTTCCATCATCTGATCGATGATGTCTTCTATATCGGTAAAACTGCCTTCGTTAAAGATATCGTCAAAAAAACCTCTCTTTTTTCTTTTATCAGCCATAGGTATACTCCGCTTTGCTAGGTAGATAGAAGTCGCACTATTTATTCTTTGGGAACTATTTCTTTCTTTTGGAAGGGGAAGTTTCAGGCATAGTATATAAAAAACAGTAATCAATACTTATATTAACCGTGTCAATATAATTTGTAAATGTAAGAGAACAGGGAGAGGAACCAGATGGAAGACAAATCAAAAATTCAACCTTTTATTGTCGAACATTTACTTGGGAAAGATGTCATAGTATATTGTGGCGGCATTCTCACATTCCGTGGAAATGTTAAAGCATGTAGTGACGGAGTCCTTACCCTTGAGATAACTAAAGACCGGTATTCCCATGTTTCTGTGGACAGTATAATTACAATAAAGTACGATGAAGATTCCTGAATCTTAATTGCTGTTTTTTGAGAGAAAAATTATAATCTTAAGTAAGTCTATTTTAATTAGACTAGTTACTGGAGTCATGATAATGGACATGGATTACGATGCTTTTATAGTTGGTACCGGAGTTGCAGGCTCTTCACTCGCATACAAACTTAAGACGGCAGGGATGAAAGTTGCCATTGCAGATAAAGCAGGCTTTGGCGGCATATGTGCTTTTCACGGATGTATTCCAAAGAAGATACTCAGTGGCGCAGCCGAAATCGTAGACAGTGGAAGACGCATGCACGATAAAGGTGTTAACTGTAACTCTAAACTTCAGTGGAGTGACATTATCCGTTTCAAGGATGAGCTTGTCCATTCATATACCGATCCTAAAGAAGCAGCTTTCAAAAAGGCAGGTATTGATACATATCATGGCACGGTAAGCTTCCATGACCACAATATCTTACTTGTGGGTGAAAAACTCCTGTCTGCAAAGTATATATTACTGACAGTCGGTGCAACCTCAAGAAAAATAGACATAACCGGTGCAGAATACCTGACCACAAGTGATGAGTTTCTTGATCTGGAATCTTTGCCTGAAAAAATAATCTTTGCTGGAGGAGGATATATTTCATTTGAATTTGCACACATAGCTGCAAGAGCAGGAGCAGATGTAACTATAATTCACAGAGGAGAAAATCTGCTCAAGAACTTCGATCAGGATCTCGTCAACATACTGGTGGATGCATCAGAAAAAGTTGGTATTAAAGTAATAACCGGACAGGAACTCAGGGAGATCAGAAAACATCAAAACAAAACTGAAAATATTGAAAATACTGAATCAAACGATATTAATTCCAAATTGGAACTGGTCACCTTTGATAAAAAATCCAAAAAAGAAGTCACTCACAAATGCGACATGGTGGTCCATGGCCTTGGACGGGTTCCTGACATTGAAGGACTTGAAACTGAAAAAGGCGGCGTGAAACTTGAACATGGTGCAATTGCAGTGAATGAGTACCTGCAGAGTATTTCAAATCCAGCAGTTTATGCTGCAGGAGATTGTATTTTACCTGGACCTGCGCTGACTCCGACTGCAAGTCTTCAGGCAAATGTGGTTGCTTCTAACATAATAGACGGCAACAAACATACAGCAGACTATACAGGCATTGCATCTGCCGTTTTTACAATTCCAACTCTTGCAGCAGTTGGGTTGTCACAGAAGAATCTCACAGAAAAACATAAAGTACTCTCCAGCGATCTCAGTAAATTCTATTCTGCAAGAAGGACAAATCTGGGATACTCTTATTCCAAAGTAATTATTGAAAAGGATACGGAAAAGATAGTTGGCGCACATCTTATCGGACCTGCGGCAGATGATGTTATTAATATCTTTACCCTGGCAATTAAAGCAGGACTTACACTTCCAGATGTAAGAGAAGCAATGTATGCATATCCTGCCAGCAGTTATGATGTGAAATACATGCTCAGATGAACACTGGATTCTTTTCCAGGTTATTTTTTCTTCTAAGATTTTACTCCTGAATAGCAGGCACATCAAATGAACGCAGGCGCGTGGACAGAATTACTACACAGGCAATTATGGCTGCCGTCAGAAGGAAAGACCATATTCCTACAAGTTCGTAAATAAAACCTCCACCTATCAGACCGAAAATACCGGCAAAGCTCATTACACTGCCTGAAACTCCCTGTACCAGTCCCTGATTATCTTTTCCTGCTAGTCTTGCAAGCATTGATTGTATGGAAGGCCACATCAAGCCGTTACCCAGAGCCAGTAATACTGCTGCCACATAGGTGAAGAAGGTATTTCCCAATAGCAGTACCACAAAGTTCAGGCCGAGAATAAAACTACCCCCGAATATCATAGTGGAATCTCTTGCTCTTTTTGACACATATGAAAGAACAGGCCCTTCAACAATTACAAGCACGATACTCAGGAATGAAAAAAAGAAACCCAGCTCTGCAATACTCCATTGAAGATAATTTGCCGCATGGACAGGGAATGCAGTATAAAAGGTATTGAAGCCCAGAAAGAGCAGGAAATAAATTATGAACATCAAGCGTAGAGACTGCATTTTCCAGACATCCCTGATGCCTTGTTTATGATTTTCACTTACATTATTCCCACCAATTGATTCAGGATTGAAAGTTACATTACTGTTATTTGTATCCTGCATATTGCTACGTGTTTCCGGAATATACAGCGCTATCATTATCAGTCCTGCAAGAGCTATTAAAATTGCAGCCATAACCGGGAGAGCTTCACCATATATCGTCACGCTCAAAAGACCTGCAAGCGCCGGACCCAGAATAAAACCAAGATTTGTAGAAACCGATAGTTTGCCGAAATTACTGCTGCGGTCGCTATCAGTACTGATATCGGCAATATAGGCGTTTGACACGGAAACGTTGCCACCGGTCAGGCCATCCAGACCTCTTGCAAAAAAGAGTATAAGCAGAGGTATGGTAATCATGAATTTTCCAAGAAGATCCGAGTCAACGTTAGTCAGTATTGTTACCGGAACAAAAAGTGCAATGAAAAACAAAATCCACGAGAACAGGGTTCCCGCCTGGCTGACAAACAGGACTTTTTTCCTGCCATAAATATCAGACCATTTACCAAGAAGAGGCGAACCTATCAATTGAAAAAACGGATACATTGAAGAAAGAAGGCCATATACCAGAGCATTACCTCCAAATCTTTCAACCAGAAAAATAAGGAAGGGAAGAACTAGACTTACCCCCATGGTACCAATAAAATTCACCATGAGAAGAGGATACAGAGATATTTTGTCTTTATTCTCATCCGGCATTTGTTAATATTTTTAGGGTGCGGCTAGTATATGATTTTTTTGTAATCCGAAAGAAAAAGCAAAAAATTAATTTTGATTAGTTGCTTTTAATGTATCCATGGAAGAACTATACCTTACTGATTGTTACCTGAAAGAGTTTGATGCAACTGTTGAAAGTGTAAAGGATGACAAATTTGTGGTTCTGGATAAGACTGCATTTTATCCTAAATCCGGCGGACAGCCGAATGATACAGGAAAACTTGTCAGGAAAGATGGAACTGAATTTCCTGTAATCTTTGCCGGTAAATTTGGAACAGATATCAGCCATGAGGTTTCAAATCCAGGACTTAAAGCTGGAGATAAGGTAAAGGGAATAATTGACTGGGACAGAAGATACCGTTTCATGCAGTATCATACTGCGTGTCACATTCTTAGCGCAATTATTCATAGTGAGACTGGTGCCATGATAACCGGAAACCAGCTTGGAGAGGATAAGACTCGTGTGGATTTCAATCTGGAAGACTTTGACCGCGAGCAGATAGCATCATATGAAAGCAAAGTCAATGAGATTATTGACCGCAATATCCCTGTTAGTATTGATATTATGCCACGCGAAGAAGCTTTCAGCATTCCTTCAGTTGTCAAACTCAAGGATGCATTCCCTCCTGAGATTGAAGAAATAAGAATAATCAGCATCCCTGATGTTGATGTGCAGGCATGCGGAGGAACACACATTGCAAATACCGGAGATATTCCACACATATCAATCATAAAAGCTGAAAATAAAGGAAAGAACAACAGAAGAGTATATTTCAAATTTGCAGATGAGTGAGAACTCATTCAGAATCGTGGATGTCAGGATTAAACAGGGGAATGGTGATGTGCACTGTTGTCCCCACTCCTTCTTCACTTTCAATTTCTATTGCTCCGGAATGCAACTCCACAATATTTTTTGAAAGATAAAGACCAAGGCCATTTCCGCCATAAATACGAGTGGCTGACCCGTCTACCTGATAAAACCTGTCAAATATCCTATCCATACATGAGCCGGGGATACCTATTCCATGGTCAGTTACAGCTATATGAGCATCTGCCTCTGATTCAGTTATCTTAATGATGACTTTAGACCCTTTTGAAGAGAATTTGACAGCATTGTCGAGAATGTAAACAAAAAGGTATTTCAGGAATTCACAATTTCCGTAAACAAGATGCATGTCAGCCGGACAGTCTTTAATGATACTGATCTCTTTTTCCTCAGTTTTCATTGAAAGGCTTGTAATTGCATTTTCCATGACATCTTTCAGGTATATAGGTGACAGCACATGATATTTTTCAAAATACAGGGAATTCATATTAAGTAATGATTCTATCAGCCTTTCCAGACGTTCGGAATTGGAAACAATAATCTTCATACACTGCTTCTGCTTGTCTTCCAGCTCACCCAGAAGACCCTCATATATTACTTCACTATATCCTTTTATGGATATGAGAGGAGTTTTTAGTTCATGAGTAATATTGGCAACAAACTCATCTTTCATCCTGTCAAGTGATTTCAATTCCTCATAGGCGTTGCGAGTCTCGTTAAGAAGACGTATATTCTCCACAGTTATACCTATCTGGCGACCCACATTACCCAGTATGTTAAGATCAGATTTTGAGATAACAGTATCCTGATCAGGCAGTAATAAAATAACACCTACAAGGTTCTCACGGGCCATAATAGGGATATAAACCAGTTTGCCGATACATTCGGAATTGATGATCCATTTCAGGCATCCCTCTATCTCATCAACTTTTCCCGTAATCCATGTTTTCTTGGCGTCCGGAATCAGTTTGAACAGAGGATCATCTTCCTTTAAGCAATCTAATCTTTCTACAATCTTATCCCTGAAACCTGTAGAAGAGCATAGATTAAAACTGTGCTCAGTGGAATTAAAAAGATAAACAGAACCTGCAGAACATCCAACGTATGAGTTTATTTCTTTAAGAATATCCCTGAGGAAATCCTCCATTTCCATTGAACTTGCAGCTATCATGGCTGTGGACTGGAGTATCACAAGATTACGATTCTTTCTTTGTAAATCCTCATGGGCAAGAGATATTTCTGTTATGTCCTGGGTTGTTCCCTGGAAAAGCATTTGCCTACCCTCACTGTCCCATGTAACCTCACCAAGAGAATGAAGGATACAGATGCTTCCATTTTTTTTTATAAACCTGGTTTTAATGTCAAATTTGTATCCGGGTATGGAAAGTGCCAGTTCTACGCATGAAGTGAAAGCTTCCCTGTCTTCCGGGTGCATTCTTTCATAATAGTGTTCTCTTCCAATGTTTATTTCATCAGGAGAGTAACCCATTAAGTGATACATTTCTTCCGACCAGAAATGTTTCTTTGTACGCATGTCTACCTCCCAGCTTCCCACATGCGAAATTTCCTGAGCCCTTGACAGCCTTTCACGATGCATAAGTATAGATTCTTCTGCTTTTTTTCGTTCGATACTGTCGATAAAAATATCCCCGACAACTCTCATGAGCTTTATATAATTCTGTGGCCATTGTTTTTTTCGCCCAATGGTATCAAATCCAAGAAAACCAATCATTTTCCCATCTGACTGTAAAGGTATGGAAAGTACGGATTCTATGCATTCCTCCTGCAATACTGTTTTTTCCTTACTGGCAGAAGGTGGTAATTTAGATGTATCGGGTATATGGACAATCTCCGGACTGGCCATTTTTTCCATCCACCATGGGAAATCGCGACCAGGGTAATTGTAAATTTTTCTGTTGTCATCATTATTAGTGTGCCATTGATATACCATATCATTGGAGTCCGGTTCCTGGGACAGTAATATTAGATAACTGCGATCAGCATCTGCAAAGTCTGCCATTTTTTTAAGTGACTGCTTAATAGCATTATCAATATCTTCTGATTTCTTTCCAATGAAGTTTGAAGAAATCTCTGCAACAAGGTTTTCAAACCTTAACTGGGACAGGAGTTCATTTTCTGCAAAATGACATTTCTGAGCCATTTTTGAAACTGTCATCCCAAAAAGAAGAAAACCAAGGAATACAAAGGATCTGACGTAAAAGTCATAAAAAGTCTCTTTTTCTTCAATTGAAAAAGGCAGTATATTCACGGAAAAGAGTAGATGGGCTATGTAAGTATCTGCAATTAAAAATGTCAGACCGAAACATATTGAAATCAGGATTATACTTACGTCTTTTCTCATATACGTTCCTACTACAGAAAGAAAAATTCATTTCAGCATGATTCATGCTTTAATTCTTTTTCAAGGGCATTTAGGCTTACATAAGGCAAATATAGAATATTTTATATATAGCTTCCTATTTAATCCCGATTAAAAAAATAAGCAGTGTGAGTAACAAATAAAAAATATGACGGAGTAAAAAGAGAGACCATTAATTACATTGAACTGATTTTAGTCACAAAGTGCATATTTCTTTACAATTCTTCTTTATATTATTACGCACTTAAATTCTTAAAGAGACAAGTATATGTAAAATGGCGCATTTACAAAGTAGGTTAAAATAGGTTGAGGTCACTTGAACGAAATAAAACCTTAAGGACATTATGTAGAAAAAGATATAATTGCATTTGTCCTTTAAACCTATAAAATCAAAATGCGCAATAATTATTGCACTTATCTGCGGAGATAGACAAAATGAAAGTACTAGTCAGTGATCCATTATCAGAACAGGGATTAACAATACTTCAGCAGCATTTCACAGTTGATGTTATTACAAAACTTTCCGAAGAGGAACTTGTTGAGAAAATACCGGAATATGACGCGCTTGTCATAAGAAGCGGAACACAGGTTACAAGAAAGGTCATCGAGGCTGCCGACAAGATGAAGATAGTAGGCAGGGCAGGCGTTGGTGTAGACAATGTTGATGTAGAAGCAGCAACAGAGAAGGGAATTATAGTAGTCAATGCGCCTGAAGGTAACATGCTTTCTGCCGCAGAGCATACCATTGCCATGATGATGGCACTTGCAAGGAATGTGCCACAGGCTGATGCATCCCTCAAATCCAAAAAGTGGGAACGCAGCAAATTCATGGGAGTTGAAGTCAATGGAAAGACCCTTGGTGTAATCGGACTTGGACGTATTGGTGCTGAGGTTGCCAAAAGAGCACAGGGAATGAATATGAATATCCTTGCATACGATCCTTTTGTCTCAGATGAGAGAGCAAAGGAGATGGGTGTAAAGATGATGTCCGTTCAGGAAATCGCAAAAGAAGCTGATTTCATTACAGTTCACACACCACTTACAAAAGATACCAGAAATATCATCGATACTGAAGAATTTGGCATGATGAAAATCAACGCAAGAATCATCAATTGTGCGCGTGGAGGTATCATTAATGAAGAAGCTCTTGCAGAAGCTCTTAACAGTGAGAGAATAGCAGGTGCAGCAATAGATGTTTTCACCAGTGAACCACCGTTTGACGGACCACTTATTGACTGTAAGAACATTATAGTTACTCCGCATCTGGGCGCTTCAACTAAGGAAGCACAGATAAATGTGGCTGTTTCCGTTGCAGAAGAAGTTGTGGCTGTACTTAACGGAGGAACTGCAAAGAATGCAATTAACATTCCTTCCGTAAAACCAGAACTTATGACAATGCTTGCTCCTTATATCCAGCTTGCTGAGACAATGAGCAATGCATGTGCGCAACTCCTCGGTAAAAACTACGAGAAGATTTCAATATCATATAACGGCGACATTGCTGAGAAAGATACAAGACCTGTAACTGTGGCTGCTATTAAAGGAATGCTTCAGGTTGCACTCGGTTCTGCAGTAAACTATGTGAACGCAGGTGCCCTTGCCAAGTCCAGGAAAGTTGAAGTTATTGAAAGCAAATCCGAAACCACAGAAGAGTTCAGCTCCACAATAAAGATAGAAGTCACTATGGGTGATGAGAAAGTATCTATTGGTGGTACTGTTGTTGGTGGTAAAGGAAAGATTATCATTGTCAATGGAGAGCATGTAGATATTGTGCCGGCAGGACATATGATTGTTGCAAAACACGTTAACAAACCAAATGTCATCGGACCATGCTGCCTTGTACTTGGAAAGAATGACATTAATATATCCGGTATGCAGGTAGGAAGAGCTGAAATAGGAGGAACTACCATAATGGTGCTTAATGTTGATTCAGAAGTACCTGAGGGTATATTGAAAGAGATGAGAGCGGTTGAAGGAATTATCGATGCTAAGCTCATCAAATTATAAGAATTGAATCCAGAAATTATTATAAACTAAAAGGATGGTAGCAGTTAAAAATGATGCGAAAGCGAATATATCATCGATTTCCGCACAGGACTGTGGAGTTTGAACAAAAATACCGCTACCATTCGGACCTTCCTTTTTTTGTGAAAGTGATGGCAAATATGGATGGTAAGTTCGGTATGTTCGTTACCGAATCAGTAACCAAGAGAGGACACCGTATCCAGGCTAAAAGGGAGATAGGTGTGGAAATTGTTGCAAATGGAATAGACTTCTCGCCTCTCAATTATGATACTGTTGAAGGAGTGCTTGATACACTTGACCCTGAAGGTATTGTGGATTTCAGAATTCACCTGAGATACAGCTACCTTGATGGAAAGTACAACCGCGTACCTTTCCGGGGAGATATCTATCTTGTAAGGGCCATTCTTGAGCATGAACTGCTTGTCCTGCAGATAAATCACATAGACGGTCCGAAGAGAACTGAATGCGGCAGAGTTGCTGATACCATTATTGATGAACTTCGCAGAGGTTCCTGATGGACGAGCTGATGCTTGTTGCAGCAACCCCTTTCAAAAGAAATAATAAAAAATCCCTGTCAATTAAGGATTTTGAATTCGTGCTGTCCTTTGATATGAAATGGATGGCACCTGACGCTGCATCTAAAATAAGGGATAAAGCAATAGGGGCACACTTACTAAAGTTTGAAGGGGCAGAACTGATTCCTGCATTTGATATTTCAAAAATAGAGATACCTCATGGATTCAAACCTTCTGGTTCTTTGTTTCAGGAAAGATCAATAATAGAAGACATTATTGCCATGATCGTTGCCAGCTGCGGAAAGAATACTAAAGACACTATAGTAATGATCAATAAGAAGCAGGAGGAGCTTGGAGACCTTGTTGACATAGAGGTAGCAGGACTTCTGGTTGCAAGAGAAATTGGATGCAATATTGATTCTATTTATGACCGTGTTTTTGATAAAGTATTTAGAACCGGGGAAAAATCCACATAATCTTTATGTACTATTAATGTTATTCAGACACCAGTCTGAGTTTACAGACCCTATGTTCTTACTTAACTGACACCTAACGGATGTTCGAACGCACATCGTGCGTGAGTGAGACAAACTCTTGCGGAGGAACATTATGAGCAAGACTACAAACGTAAAAATCCAAAGAAAGACAAACCCTCGTACTCCTGTGCTCATTGCAGCACTGAAGGAAGGGTCACGCCTGAACGAAGTCGCAATCTGGAGAGATGTGGCTAAGAGGCTGGAAAAACCTGGCAAGAATTATGCACAGGTAAACCTCAGTAAGATCAACAGGTACGCAAAGGATGGAGAAACTGTCCTTATTGCAGGAAAAGTACTTGGTGCAGGACTCCTTGAAAAGGAAGTCACCGTTGTTGCATACAACTTCAGCGCAACTGCAATGGACAAGATCGCAGAGGTTGGCGGCAAATGCCTGACCATTGAACAGATCATGGAAGAGAACCCAAAGGGTTCAGGTATCAAGATCTTGCAGTAGGTGAAGAAGATGACAATTATCGATGCAGAAGGACTTATTATGGGCAGGCTTGCAAGTACTGTTGCAAAAAAGCTGCTTGCTGGTGAGAAGGTCGAGATCGTCAATGCTGAAAAGGCAGTAATCTCTGGATCAAAGTACACCACAATGAGAGAGTACGATGAAACACTGAGAAGAGGAAAGCCTGAATTCGGTCCTTATTTCCCAAAGAGACCAGACCGCATTCTTAAGAGAACAGTAAGAGGTATGCTCCCTTACAAACGTGCAAGGGGAAGAGCAGCAATGGCTAACCTTAAGGTATACGTTGGCATTCCAGTGGAACTCGAAAACAAGGAATGTATAAAGATTGAAGAGGCAAACATGGACCGTCTCAGTTCAAACAAGTACCTCAAACTCGGCGACCTCAGTAAGAAACTCGGTGCTAAGTTCTAAGAAGGAGGAAGATCATAATGACTACTAAAGTTATAACCTCATCAGGTAAAAAGAAGACAGCTATTGCACGCGCAACAGTGAAGAAGGGAACCGGAAAGGTGCGCATCAACAAGAAGCCACTGGAAATCTTTGACCCGGAATTTGCAAAACTCAAGATCACAGAAGCGGTTATGCTTGCAGGCGAGACTGCTGAAAGCGTGGACATAGATGTAATAGTAAAAGGCGGCGGAATTATCGGTCAGGCAAGTGCTGCAAGAACTGCAATTGCAAGAGGCATTGTAGACTGGACCAATGATACAGCCCTCAGAGATACTTACATGGCATACGACCGTAATCTCCTGGTTAACGACTCCAGACAGAAGGAAACCAAGAAGTTTGGTGGACCAGGTGCACGTGCCAAATATCAGAAATCATACAGGTAGGCGAAAAGATGTTACCAGTTCGATGTTTCAGCTGTGGAAAAGTTGTCTCAAACGTTTGGGAAGAATACAAACAGCGTGTTGCTGAAGGTGAAGACGCGGCTGCTGTACTGGATGACCTTGGTGTTGTTCGTTACTGCTGCAGAAGGATGATCCTTTCACACGTCGAGCTAGTAGATACACTTGCCCCATACCAGTAAGAGGGGACCACAAGGTTGCCTGGACCATCATACGACGTATGGGACACATGTATTTGCTACGCAAAAATACGTCGGAAACTGAGAAAAAATCTCAGTGGTCCATGCCCTTCAATAAACCATACTGGTTTGATCTGAAACAATATATGACCACATTCGGAGGGATTCCGAATAAAATTTATTTATCAGGGTTATCATTGACCGCATTAATGGCTATTCATACAGGAACACTTTTTGGAAGCAATAGGGGTAGCTATCTATAAATGGGCTGTTGATATTTCTATATGTATTTTGATCAGGTGATCTATTGACTACTGAACACTACACCAGGTATGAAAAGGCAAGAATCGTTGGTGCGAGAGCACTTCAGATTTCAATGGGAGCTCCGGTGCTCATCGATGATCCAAGCATGAACTCATTATTCCTTGCCAAGAGAGAATACGAACTTGGGGTAATCCCAATTACTGTTAAGAGAGAGATTTAATTTTCAAATTTATTAAGGTGATTTTATGGATTCAATTGAAGAAACTACAACTAATGAAGTTACTACTGAAGAAACAATAACCGAGGCAGGAGAGGAAGCGAAAACAACTTCCCTTGTACCTATAGACGAGTACCTTGCAGCAGGCGTACACATCGGTACCCAGCAGAAGACCGAGAACATGATGAAATTCGTGTACCGTGTCAGAACAGATGGTCTTTACGTACTTGATATTCAGGCAACCGACGAGAGAATAAAACTTGCAGCTGCATTCCTTGCAAATTACGACCCACAGAGAATACTTGTGGTTTCCGCAAGACAGTATGGCCAGTTCCCTGCAAAGATGTTCGCAAAAGCAATCGGTGCGAAGTCAATGGTAGGAAGATTCATACCAGGAACACTTACAAACCCTAAGGTCGAAAACTTCTACGAACCTGATGTAGTAATCGTAACCGACCCAACCGGTGACGCACAGGTAATCAAGGAAACTGTAAATGTAGGAATTCCTGTTGTCGCACTCTGTGACACTAACAACATGACATCAAACGTTGACCTTGTAATCCCAACAAACAACAAGGGTAGAAAGGCACTTTCACTTGTTTACTGGCTGCTTGCAAGAGAGATTGCAAAGTCCAATGACTCAATGTTCACTTATGAACTTGAAGACTTTGAAGCAGGAGTCTGAACTGACAACTTGTTAAAAGCATACTACATATAATCAAAAACCCTTATAGAATAATATAGGGTGATCAGTAGTATGAGACAAACAACCGTTGCCGGTCAATTCTACCCGCAAAATCCGAAGAGTCTGAAAAAGGAACTTAGCAGATGCTTTAAGGATGTGGCCATCTCAGAGGAGCCCATCCTTGGTGCTGTCGTACCTCATGCCGGATATATCTATTCCGGAGAAGTGGCAGCGCATGCATATGCCCGGCTTCCAAAAGCAGACACATACGTCCTGTTTGGTCCGAATCATACAGGATATGGGTCTGCAGTAGCTCTTTCCCAGGACAGCTGGACAACTCCCCTTGGAGTTATCGAAACAGACAGGGAGATAGGAAAGCAGCTAGCCGGATCCATAATAGACTTTGATGAGCTTGCACATCATTTTGAGCATTCCATAGAAGTGCAGATACCATTTTTGCAATATCGTTTTGGCAATGACTTTTCAATACTTCCAATATGCATGGGACTTCAGGACGAAGAAACTGCAATGGAAGTAGGAGTAGAAGTTGCCCGTGCAGTAAAAGCTACCGGAAAGAAAGTGGTTTTTATAGCATCCAGTGACTTTACACACTATCAGCCGGATTCTGTTGCAAAAGAACAGGACACTTACCTGATAGAAGCCATACTGGATATGGATATTCCTGAGTTTTATAGGCGCAGGGAAGAAAGGAGTATTTCTGCATGTGGGTTTGGACCGATAGCGTCCATGCTTGCAGCTACAAAAGAGCTGGGTGCAAGCAAAGCCTCACTTATCAAATATGCAACCAGCGGCGATGTAAGCGGGGATACATCAGGAGTTGTCGGATACGCAGCAATCACTATTGAATAAGGTTGTCAAGGCTTGTATTCATAAACTAGATCATAACAGTAAATAAAGGATCAGGAAACCTATGATCACATGCTCAGCACCCGGAAAAGTTTATCTTTTTGGTGAACACGCAGTAGTATATGGAGAAAGCGCGATCTGCTGCGCTGTTGAGCTTCGCACAAAAGTAAGTGTGGAAAAATCTGATGAAAATGAAATAATTATCGAATCTATTCTGGGACGAACTGGACTTGACCATGATACCCATCCTTATGTTTCTTATGTCATCGAAAAAATGCGCAGGTTTGCAGATATAAAAGGTGTACGGATAATTATAGAATCAGAACTTCCAGTAGGATCGGGCCTGGGATCATCTGCAGCAGTCACTGTTGCAAGTATCCAGGCATTGAATCACCTTTATGAATGCGGTCTTTCCCTTGAAGACATAGCAAAAACAGCACATGAAATTGAAAAAATGGTTCAGGGCAATGCAAGTCCTACTGATACATACGTCAGTACCATGGGCGGCGTTGTAATGATTCCACAGAGGAAAAAACTGGATCTTATCAATTGTCCTATTGTTGTAGGTAACACCCACAAATTTTCTTCTACAAAAGAACTTGTAGGCAATGTTGCAAAACTACGCAGCGATTTCCCTTCTGTTATTGAACCAATACTTTCCAATATAGGACAGATGTCCATACTGGCTGAAAAACTGGTTTCTGAAGGCGACTACAAAACTATTGGAAAACTCATGAATATAAATCAAGGGCTTCTGGATGCCATTGGTGTTGGAAGTGCAGAGTTATCCTCACTGGTATATGCTGCCCGTGGAAGCGGTGCCATCAGTGCCAAAATAACAGGTGCCGGCGGAGGAGGGTGCATGGTTGCACTTGCAGGAGAAAATAATGCGGAAGATATCGCAAGAGCAATTGAGAATGCCGGCGGAGAAGCCATAATTACAAACAATACAAAAGAAGGCGTGCGATTGGAGTCATTGCATGGATAACAATAATATTACTATCCTGAAGATAGGCGGTAGTGTCATCACAGATAAAAGTGCTGATGATGGTACTGCAAGATTAAGTGAAATAGAAAGAATAGCAGCTGAGATCTCAGGTTTTGAAGGAAAACTTATCATTGTGCATGGTGCAGGATCATTCGGACATCCGCAGGTCAAACGTTTCGGACTTACCGGTAAATTTGACCATGAAGGTTCCATAATTACACACATGTCAGTAAGGAAACTCAACACAATGGTTGTTGAAACCTTAAACTCTGCAGGAATTAACGCATTGCCAGTACATCCTATGGCATGTGCAATATCAAGCAACAGCCGCATAAAGAGTATGTTCCTTGAACAAATAGAGGAAATGCTTGCTAATGGATTTGTACCCGTTCTTCATGGCGACATGGTAATGGACACCGACCTTGGGACTTCGGTCCTGTCCGGTGATCAGATTGTTCCGTATCTTGCAATACAGATGAAAGCATCAAGAATCGGAATTGGAAGTGCAGAAGAAGGTGTGCTTGATGACAAAGGAGGAGTAATACCCCTAATCAACAACGAAAATTTTGATGAAATTAAGGCATATCTCGGTGGTTCTGCTAACACCGATGTTACCGGCGGAATGCTGGGAAAAGTACTTGAGCTTTTAGAACTAAGTGAGCAGTCAAACAGCACTTCTTATATATTTAATGCAGGCAATACAGGAAACATATCAGATTTCCTCAGTGGTAAGAATATTGGTACCGCAATAGGAGCCGGGACTATATAAAAAAGGCATTTTATATACATATTATAAAGGTATTAATCATGAGCACATCCAGAAGAAAGATCGAGCATCTAGAACTATGCGCTGCAAGTCCGGTAGAATCAAGGAAAACAGGAGCAGGGTTTGATGATGTAATGCTTGTTCACAGGGCACTACCCGAAATGAACATGGATGACATTGATACATCGATCCGTTTTCTGGAAAAGGAAATGAACGCACCTTTCATGATAGCCTCCATTACAGGAGGACATCCTGAAACTACCGCAGTTAATGCCGCTCTTGCTGAAGCAGTTGAAGAACTCGGACTGGGAATAGGTGTTGGCAGTCAGCGTGCTGCCATTGAAGATCCATCCCAGGAAGAATCATTCAGTATTGTAAGAGATAAAGCACCCAGTGCATTTGTTTATGGTAACATCGGTGCAGCCCAGATAAGAGAATACGGCGTTGAAGGTGTTGAAAAGATAATAGAAATGATAGATGCGGATGCTATTGCAGTTCACCTGAATTTCCTTCAGGAAGCAATCCAGCCAGAAGGTGACAGGGACGCATCAGGTGCTCTTGAAGTAATAAAGGATATTTGTTCACTGGCAGTACCGGTCATAATTAAAGAAACCGGTGCAGGCATTTCACATGAGGACGCATTCATACTAAAAGAAGCGGGAGTTGCTGCCATTGATGTTGGCGGTGTCGGAGGCACAAGCTGGTCAGGAGTAGAAGTATATCGTGCCAGGGAAAGAAAAGACACAGAATCTGAAATGCTTGGAGAATTATTCTGGGATTTCGGAATACCCACTGTTCCAAGCATAGTGGAATGTAGTGTTTCACTCCCGGTAATAGCAACCGGAGGCTTAAGAACTGGACTTGATATTGCAAAATCACTCGCTCTTGGGGCTTCAGTTGCAAGTGCTGCCCTTCCTTTTGTCGGACCAGCCTTACAGGGAAAGGATGCAGTAGTTAAAAACATAGAACATATGCTCAAAGAAATGGAAGTTGCAATGTTCCTTTGCGGATGCAGGGATCTTAAGGATCTGCATCTTGCACCGACAGTTATCAGTGGCTGGACACACGAGTATCTGGAACTGCGTGGTTTTAATGTAAAGGACTTTGCTCTGCGCTCAACTAACAAGGATTTCCAGAGAGTTTAACATTCATCAATTTACAGGGAAAATTTAAATAAATTGAATTTAATAATTAGAGGTTAATATATATGACAGAAATCGGAATTATTGCAGTCGGCGGATACAATGAAATGGGCCGTAACATGACTGCCATCAGGATCGACGAAGATATTATCATCGTCGATATGGGTCTTCGTCTTGACCGGGTTCAGATACATGAAGATGTTGAAACAGATAAAATGCATTCACTTGAACTTATCGAGATGGGAGCCATACCAGATGATACCATCATGAAAGAAGTGAACGGTAATGTACGTGCAATAGTCTGTACACACGGACACCTTGATCACATTGGTGCTATCCCAAAGCTGGCACACAGGTATACTGCACCTATAATCGGAACCCCATACACAACAACACTCATAAAGCATCAGATAGAGTCTGAGAGAAAATTCGGAGTAAAGAACAATATCGTATCTCTGGACGCAGGTGAATCACTGGAGATTACAAAAGAAATTTCCATTGAATTTGTTAACACACAGCATAGTATAATAGACACGATTTTCCTCGTAATCCACACCGTAAGCGGATCAATCGTCTATGCATGTGACTTCAAGCTTGACAGGACTCCGACACTTGGAGAAGCTCCTGACTTTAACAGGCTCAAGGAACTTGGGGAAGAAGGTGTTATAGCATTGATTACAGAGAGCACAAACGCAGGACGCAATGGAAAAGCACCTTCCGAGATGATCGCACATTCCATGCTCAGAGATGTACTCCTTGAGACGGAAGAATCCGATGTCGGCATGATTGTTACTACTTTTGCATCACATGTTGCCCGTGTTAACTCCATTGTCAAGTTCGCTCAGGAAATGGGAAGAATCCCGGTCCTTATGGGAAGTTCCATGGAGAGATATATCGCAACTGCTCACCAGATGGGTTACATTGAACTTCCGGAGAATGTCGAAATATACGGAAACCGCAGGGAAATAGACAAAGCTTTTGCAAGGATAATGGAAAAGGGCAAGAACAAATACCTTCCAGTGGTCACAGGCCATCAGGGTGAACCAGGTGCTGTGCTTGGAAGAATCGCAGCAGGCGAGACACCTTTCAAAATTGACAGGGGAGACCGCATTATTTTCTCTGCAAATATTATTCCAAATCCAATGACACAGGCAAACCGCTATGCTCTTGAGACAAAATTGAAGATGCGCGGAGCCAGGATTTACGATAATGTCCATGTTTCAGGGCACGCATACCGTGAGGATCACTGGGAACTTCTCAGGATGCTTAAACCAGAGCATGTTATCCCTGCACATGGAACTATACAGATGCACAGCGAGTACATCCAGATGGCAGAGGATGCCGGATACGTGCTCGGTGACACTCTTCACCTTCTGAGGAATGGAGAAGAGCTCTACATAGATGAAGAGTAAACTAAAAATAGGGATGTTTATGGATCTTATTGAAGAGATTAAAAAACGTTCATCACATGTCGATAAAGGAATAGAGGAATACCTTCCTATTGACAAGCCGTATGAACTTTACAAGGCAGCAAGATATCTCCCTGATGCAGGTGGTAAAAGACTGCGCCCTGCAACAGTGATACTTGCAGCAGAAGCTGTTGGTTCAGATCTTGAAACAGTTCTTCCTGCAGCAGTGGCAGTCGAGCTGGTCCACAATTTCACACTTGTCCATGATGATATCATGGACAGAGACGATATTCGTCGTGGAATGCCGGCAGTCCATGTAAAATGGGGAGAAGCAGGAGCCATCCTCGCAGGAGATACTCTTTATTCAAAGGCTTTCGAAATACTTACCCATGCACCGGCAGAAGCACCTGAACGCAACCTTAAATGTATTGACATTCTTTCCAAGGCTTGCAGGGATATCTGTGAAGGTCAGTGGATGGATGTTGAGTTTGAGAACCGTGACGATGTCACAAAGGAAGAATACCTTGAGATGATCGAGAAGAAGACCGGTGTACTCTACGCAGCTTCCATGCAGATAGGAGCAATTCTTGGGGGAGCACCCGAGGAAGTATCAGATGCATTCTATGAATGTGGAAGGCTCATAGGTATTGCATTCCAGATCTATGATGATGTCATTGACATGACTACTCCTGAGGAAGTTCTGGGTAAGGTAAGAGGCAGTGACCTTATGGAAGGCAAGAAGACCCTTATTGCCATACATGCACTTAACAAGGGTGTTGAGCTTAAGATATTCGGCAAGGGAGAAGCTACAACAGAAGAGATCAATGAAGCAGTGCACCAGCTTGAGGAAGCGGGCTCCATTGATTATGTAAGAGACCTTGCACTTGACTACATTGCAAGGGGCAAGGAACTTCTTAACGTTGTTGAAGATTCTGAATCTAAAACAATACTCAAAGCAATTGCAGATTATATGATCACAAGATCATACTAATCTGTCCTTCTTTTTTTCTATTCTCATTTTTTTTGCATAGCTGTGGCAATGTCTGGAGAAACAATAATGATTAAAATAATAGCAATCGCAAAAAGCAAAATAAGAAATTGAAACAAAAATAAAAAAAGAGAATTGAAATCAGGATTAATTATCCTGCTTTTCAATTACTGCCTGTGCTGCTGCAAGTCTTGCAATTGGCACACGGAAAGGTGAACAGCTTACATAGTTCAGTCCGATGTTGTATCCGAACTTAACAGAGCTTGGTTCTCCACCATGTTCACCACAGATTCCAATTTTAATATCAGGTTTTGTGGAACGTCCTTTATCAATACCTATTTTCACAAGTTCACCAACGCCTTCCTGATCAAGGACTGCGAATGGATCGCCTGGAAGAATGGAGTTCTCAATGTAGAACGGAAGGAACTTGCCTGCATCATCCCTGCTGAAACCAAATGTAGTCTGAGTGAGATCATTAGTTCCGAATGAAAAGAATTCTGCTTCCTGTGCAATCTTGTCTGCTGTGAGTGCTGCCCTTGGAAGCTCTATCATGGTACCTACCATGTACTCAAGTTTGCAGCCTTTTTCAGTCATTACAGATTCTGCAACTTCCACAAGGTCTTTCTTTGTGGAACTGAGTTCATTTACATGTGAAATAAGTGGAATCATAATTTCAGGAACTATATCCATTCCGCCTGCCTTAAGCTCACATGCTGCCTCGATAATTGCTTTGACCTGCATTGCGTAAATTTCAGGATATGTGATTCCAAGACGGCATCCACGATGTCCCAGCATAGGGTTTGTCTCTTCCATGGACTCTACACGTTCCAGAATCTTGTGAATACGCTCGATCTCTGATTCACTTGCACCTTCTGTTTCAAGGGATGCAAGTTTCTCTGCAATCTCATCATGTTTTGGAAGGAACTCGTGAAGTGGTGGGTCAAGAAGACGGATTGTGACCGGGAAACCTTCCATAACCTTAAAGATTCCAATAAAGTCCTCTTTCTGCATTGGAAGGAGCTTTTCAAGAGCTGCTTTCCTGGTTTCTGTATCTTCTGCAAGGATCATTTCCCTTACTGCAGGAATACGGTCTTCTCCAAAGAACATGTGCTCTGTCCTGCAAAGACCGATACCTTCTGCACCGAAGTCTCTTGCTACCTGAGCGTCATGAGGTGTGTCCGCATTTGTTCTGACACCCATTTCCCTTACCTCATCTGCCCATGCAAGAAGCGTATCAAGTTCACCGCTTACACCAGGAGTTACAAGCTCAACCTCACCGAGAATGAGACCACCTGTACTTCCGTCAATGGTCACATAGTCCCCTTCGTTGATTGTGACATCACAAACAGAGAATGAACAGCTTGCCATATCGATGCTTACTGAGCCACATCCTGCAACACATGGCTTACCCATACCTCTTGCAACTACTGCTGCGTGTGAGGTCATTCCACCTCTTACGGTAAGGATTCCCTGTGCTGCATCCATGCCGCCAATGTCCTCTGGTGAAGTTTCAGTACGTACCAGAATTACTTTTTCATTGGCTTTTGCCATTTCTTCGGCATGCTCTGCAGTGAAAACAACTTTACCCACGGCAGCGCCGGGGGATGCTGGAAGGCCGGTTGCAACAACTTCATATTCGGCCTGAGAATCAATTGTAGGATGTAGAAGACGATCGATCTGTTCGGGGGAGACTCTTGTAACTGCTGTTCGTTTGTCAATGAGACCTTCATTGACCATTTCAACAGCAATTTTTAACGCCGCCGCCGCCGTTCTTTTACCAGTACGGGTCTGCAGCATGTATAATCTGCCTTCCTCAATGGTAAATTCGATATCCTGCATGTCCTTGAAGTGATCTTCCAGTTTCATGTAGATCTCTTCAAGTTGAGCGTATGCATCAGGCATGTTATCCCTGAGAGTGGATATTGGTTCCGGGGTCCTTATACCTGCAACAACATCCTCACCCTGTGCATTCATTAGATATTCACCAAAGAAGCGCTTATCCCCGGTTGCCGGATCTCTTGTGAATGCCACACCGGTCCCTGATGTTTCGCCCATGTTACCGTAAACCATAGACTGCACGTTAACGGCTGTACCCCATTCACCTGGAATGTTGTTAAGACGCCTGTAAGTTATGGCACGCTGGTTGTTCCATGAATTGAAAACCGCATCGATTGCCATCTGAAGCTGCTCGCGTGGATCCTGTGGAAAATCGTTTCCGGTTTCCTTCCTGATAATTCCCTTGAACTCTTCTGCAAGTTCATTTAGGGCAGCTGCATTCAGATCAGTGTCTAGTTCAACACCAAGGTTCTTCTTCTTAGCGCTGAGAGCAGATTCGAATTTCTCATGCTCAATGTCAAGTACGACATCACCAAACATGGTGAGGAACCTGCGGTAACTGTCATAGGCAAACCTTTCATTACCTGTCTTCTTAGACAGGGCTGTGACGGTATCATCATTTAAACCAAGGTTCAGAACAGTGTCCATCATTCCTGGCATGGATACTCTTGCACCGGATCTGACAGATAGAAGTAAAGGATTCTCGTTGTCCCCAAATTTCTTGCCAGTTGCCTTTTCGAGCTTTATTATTGCTTTGTTTATCTGGTCTATAACCTCTTCAGGATAAACCCCTTTTTCAAGATAAAGTAAACAAACTTCTGTTGTTATAGTAAATCCTGGAGGGACAGGGATTCCCAGATTGGCCATCTCTGCCAGGTTAGCCCCTTTGCCACCCAGCAGATCTTTCATACTATTTTTACCTTCAGTTTCTTCGTTTCCGAAAAAATATACGAATTTGTTATCTGCCACCGAATTTCCTCCATGCATAAGAATATGATGGACATTCATTACTATTATTAAGTCGATGCCCCAATTGTTCTTTTACAACTTTAAGGTTGTGGTCTGTGATTAAGTGACATAGTCATCACATAATTATTTAAACGAGAACATAAAAACGACATTGGAGTCATTAAACACAAACTATGATCAAAATCCTGTATCAGGAGCATATTGACTCTGTTCAGGCATAATCTGGAGGATTATAGATATGTTTTTGTACTAAAAAAACTGATATTAAAATGCTTACGATATCTTTATATACTATGAATAGAACATATAGTACAAAAACCTAAATACAATAAACGAAAGCATATGAAAAGATTAGGTCAGATCCTGCATATTTCTAAGCAGAATGAAATCGTCGTCAGAGGCGATGAAAAACAGTTTTCCGGGTCAATGAAGGACTTGCCGCGAATAAACTCTTTTGTTCTTGACAAATCCATAAAACCCATCGGAAAGGTTTCCGGCATATTTGGTCCAGTGGATCAGCCTTATTTTACTCTGAAGCCTGACAAGCGAATTGTAGCTTCCGGATTGGAACGACTTGTAAATGAACGAGTATACGTTCAATGAAGGATTGCAGGTTATATGATATATTACTTATGCTGTGAGCTGTGAATGATTGAGGATACACATATCAAATATATTTTCATGAGAGATTCTTTAAAGGTGAAATGAATGGTCGAAGTAGAAAGGGTACGATATTCCGATACTTCCGAAAGGGAGAAGATACGTGCAATGATTAAAGCACGTAAAGAGAAAGATAAGAGTGCTGAAGTCGAAAAAGCAAAAGTTCAGTGTCCTGAGTGTGGCAGCCGCAACCTCGTACAGGACTACGAGAGAGCTGAACTCGTGTGTTCTGACTGTGGACTCGTAGTTGACGCAGAATTTGTTGACGAAGGACCTGAATGGCGTGCTTTCGATCATGACCAGAGGATGAAACGTTCCCGTGTGGGCGCACCAATGACCTACACCATCCACGACAAAGGTCTGTCCACAATGATCGACTGGAGAAATCGTGACTCATACGGTAAATCCATTTCATCAAAGAACAGGGCACAGCTTTACAGGTTGAGAAAATGGCAACGTAGGATAAGAGTAAGTAACGCTACGGAAAGGAACCTTGCGTTCGCTCTGTCCGAACTTGACCGTATGGCATCAGCTCTTGGTCTGCCAAGAACTGTGCGTGAAACCGCTGCTGTAGTTTACAGAAAAGCAGTTGACAAGAACCTCATCCGTGGAAGAAGTATTGAAGGTGTTGCAGCAGCAGCACTTTATGCAGCATGCCGCCAGTGCAGTGTTCCAAGAACACTTGACGAGATAGGAGAAGTATCAAGGGTAAGCAGGAAAGAGATTGGAAGAACATACCGTTTCATCTCAAGAGAACTTTCACTGAAACTTATGCCAACCTCACCAATAGACTATGTACCAAGGTTCTGTTCAGGACTTAACCTCAAAGGTGAAGTACAGTCCAGAGGTGTGGAGATTCTCAGGCAGGCTTCCGAAAAGGAACTTACCAGTGGCCGTGGCCCAACTGGCGTGGCAGCAGCAGCAATTTACATTGCTTCAATCCTTTGTGGCGAGCGCCGTACTCAGCGTGAAGTCGCTGATGTTGCAGGTGTAACAGAAGTCACTATCCGTAACAGGTACAAGGAACTTGCCGAAGAGCTTGACATAGAGATTATTCTCTAAAACAAATAATAATTTGATAGTCGACAGAGGAAGACTGTACAACCTCTTCCTTTGTTACATACACTTTTTTACAAATCTTTTTTAACATTTAACTGACTTAAGCAGTGTAGACTATGTTAGAACTGCTGGAAATGCTGACAATAGGATTTGTCCTAGGACTTACAGGTGCACTTGTACCAGGACCCATGCTTTTTGTGACAATAGATACATCCCTGAAAAGAGGATGGAAAGCAGGTCCCAAAATCTTTGTAGGTCATGCAATCCTTGAGTTCATGGTATGCGTTCTGATAATCTACGGTATTACAGCAGTGAGTGACAGCACTGTAATGGCAATATCATTACTTGGTGGAGCCACCCTTGTGATATTTGGCCTGATGACAATGAGAAGTGCAAAAGGAGCAGCAGATTCCATGCATGAACACGACAAAGGCACCTCTAAACCTGTACTTGCAGGAGTTGTCACATCAGCATCAAATCCTTATTTCTGGATATGGTGGCTGGCAGCGGGAAGTGCACTTGTGCTCCGGGGAATGGAGATCGGTCTGATAGCAGTTGTGATGTTTATGGCAGGACACTGGCTCGCTGACCTTGGATATTTCACTGTTGTTTCCGCATCTTTCAGCAAGGGAAAGAAACTCATGTCACCAAAGATTTATGAAAGGGTACTGCTATCTTGCGGACTGTTCCTTGTCCTGTTTGGATCATGGTTTATCATAGGTACATAATATGAATAGAAGTTGCATTAAAGTTCTGAAGAAAAAAGGCGAGCCAATACGCAGGTTACTGCTGGAAATGGACCTGCTGGACAATTCCGCACGAATTAGTTCAAAAGAAGATTACCTTTTGCTTCCACTCACACGAAAACCAGAAGAAGTAGAGCTAAAGGAATTACCCGGAGAGTTTGAACTTACCGAGCATGAGTTTGAGGAGCAGAAAGGCCAGCTTAAACTTGAAGAACTGCTGGACGTTGTACCTCACTTTGAAATAGTCGGAGATATTGCGCTTATTGAGGATGACGTTGCTGAACCTGAGAAGGTTGCAGATGCAATCATGAAAGTGAAGAAAAACGTCAAGACTGTACTTGCAGCCCAGAGTCCTGTTGAGGGAGAGTTCAGAACCCGCAGGTTCAGGACTGTTGCAGGGGAGGAGAGGACATCAACAATTCACAAGGAATACGGTTCACGATTTTACATCGACCTTGAAAGAGCTTATTTCACACCACGCCTTGCAACTGAGCGTTCACGCATCCTTGACCAAGTTAAAGAAGGCGAAACCGTTGTAGACATGTTTGCAGGTGTTGGCCCATATAGCATTATGTTCGCCAGGAAAAGCCCTAACATTCGCGTGATTGCAATAGACAAGAACCCGGATGCTGTTGAGTTCCTGCGCCACAATGTTGAACTTAATTCAGTTCCAAACGTGGAAGCCATAGAAGGCGATACGAACCTTGAAGCTGAAAAATATGCCGGTATTGCAGATCATGTGATTATGAACCTGCCTCACAATGCTAATGATTTCCTTGACGCTGCTGTGAAACTTTGTGCTCCAAACGGTATTATTCACTATTACGATATTACTCCAGAGGACGACCTTTTTGAGAGTTCCCTGAAACTTATCGATGAAGCAGCAAAAAGAGCAGGAAGAACTACTGAACTTGTAGAGTCACGAGTCGTCCGGTCCTATGCTCCCCACCAGTTCAATGTCTGCATTGAAGTGAGAGTGCTCTAGCTGATATTAGTAAAGCTTAAGCGAAATTATTAAATCATTATATAGAATTATACTGTCGTTCAGTTTTGCCTCTGTGGCTTAGCGGTATAGCGGCTGATTCGTAATCAGCAGGCCGAGGGTTCGAATCTCTCCAGGGGCTTGAAATCACGGGGTTAAAAGCCCCAACTTCTTATACCTTTTAATTACAACTCAATAGTTGTATAAAACTAATTTGTGCGAGGGTTACCCAGCTTGGCCAAAGGCGATGGGCTTAGGACCCATTCTCGTGGGAGTCCGTGAGTTCGAATCTCACCTCCAACACTTGATTTATCTTAGTACACTATTCTTAAAAATGGATATTTTGAATATTGTATTCTTGATATTTAGTTCAAATTAAGACTTATTCAAAAGCATAGGAATATTCAGGATATCCAAATATATCCATAATATCAATCTTACTAAAATCAATTGTTTCAATAGCACAACTTGTAGTAACTGAATAATCTACTTTTCTTTGATTAATCATTAGAGATGTAAGTTGCCAACAAATTTTAATTATCTTATAACTTCTCTCATATGAGTATTGTTTAGGAACAATCCTGGGAGTTTCTTGATTTTTAGTATTTAAATATACAAAACCGGGGACAATATCAACAATCTTTTCAATTCCTTCTTTTTCATTGACTAAGTTTAATCTAAGATCACCACTAATAAGCCTTAATCCATGCTTATATGAATTATATTCATCCTTGTCAAGCATTTCATTTGCACATAATATCAGAATTTTTGATATTGTTTGAATAGCTTCTCTTACCTGAGTTTGCTCTACGAATTCATCTGGACAGTTTTTGAAAAATAAAAATTTAATTGTTTCAAATTCATCCATTTCAGAGGCCACTGAGATATCAGCTTCGGCGACCTTAGCAACCATTTCATTAAATTTTGGAAATTTGTAGTTAGTAAGCCAAACCCATACATTGTCTGGTTGCTTAATTAAGGCAAAAATTAGAGCAAATATTGATTCAAGAGCATGAAACATAGAAAAATGAATTTCTGCCTTTAAGTGTGCTCTGATAGCCTCGTAATTGCTAAACTGGACACCATCATTCCCTTGAACAATATCAAACACAGGAACATGGTTATCTATAATTCCTTTTAACAATGTTGCTTTTTCAAAAATGTAGCTATGTTGGAAAGATGTAAAGAGTAATTTATCATAAGTGTCTTGTGTCATTTTTTCATCCATTATTTAAACATTCGAACAATAGTACCTGCAATTGAAAAGAACACAAAAGCAACTACAATAACATATGTTACTGACTCTATAAAGGTTAAAACTAGCCAAGTAGTGAAGCCTCCTATCATATCTAGGAAACAGTTAATTATACTTCCAATAGAACCATGCCCCGTTTCATTTGCATACTCAGCTACTATTAAAAGGAAAATTTGTGTTGAAGTTGGGACTAGAAGGAGGATAAATCCTACAAGAAAACCTATTAAAAGTGAAGGATTATCCAATAAATCATCAAAGTTTACCATTACAACCTCTAATAGTTACATATTCATTTTTTGTATCCTATCATTCAAAGTCCTTTTTGAACATCCTCTTTTTTCTCAACCTACTAAAAATATACCATTTATTCAATTTCTTCTTGAGATTCTGAATTTTGTTCAATGAGTTTAATGTTGAATTTATGAGCAAGTCGTTTTAGAACTTCTTTTCTGTTTTCATCATCTTGAGCTTCATACATATTTATAAGTGGTTCTGATTCAGTCTTAGAGATATAATCATCTGGAATAAAACTCTCATTTTCATCATTTCTTAGAATTATATCTATTATTTCTAAACAATCAAAATTACCATTTTCTTCAATTGCATCTGCAAATGAAGTTTGTAGTTTTGCTTTTTCGTTTATAAGCAAGGTATGATAATTCAAAAAGCTATGATTACATTCACAGAATTCTTTTGTAACAATAAAATCAGCATCTAGCAACAGTTTAGTGAGTTTATCCTTGTAACGTTTTTGAAAACTTTCTCCCAGAAGATTCACAAGACTAATCCATTTTCCTTTTTGCCAATCATCCGCTCTGTTTTCGTCTTTACTCCACTGTTGAGCAAAGTCAAAAAGTGCATCTAAATAGGTATTTTCAAGTGAAAAGTCTGATTTTTTATTTTTAAGTTCTAAAGCCAGTAATATAGGATTTCTGTTATCAATAAAACAGGTATCCCACTTGTCTTTATCTACCTTTCTTATCAGTATTGTAAGGATACGAATCATATCATTGTTTTTTGATTTTCTCAAAATTGCAAGAAGTGCTTCAGAATACTTAAAAACATCTAAATTAGAAGTGATTTTTACTTCTTTTTCTATCGCCGAATGCTTAAGGAATTGTGCTACTATTTTGTCCTGCATATCAGAATCTTTTATAATTTCTATGGCGAATTGCAATTTTTCAAGTACTTCAGTACATGTGAATAATTCTGATATGTCTTCTTCGAGGGCTAATTCAATAATTGCGATGACAAGTTGATTTTCTTTCTTTTCAGCCATATCCCATACAAGATTGAGCTGATCATATTCATTGAGAAGTCTTAGCATTTCGATTGCATTGGCTTTATCATTTGTTAGCCATATAGCCCTCATTGATTGCAATCCATTCTCAGAATTCACAATTGGTGGAACAATTTTAATGTCATGTAATTCGTTTCCAAAGTAATGTGCCATTAGTAAAGCTGAAGATAATTTTACTTCAGTGTTTTGTTGTGTGTGTACAAAATTATGGAATTGACCATTTCGAAGGATCATCTCTATTACTGTACGAGAAGCTTTGTCATGTGTAGTGAGCAATAACAAAATATCGGGTATTTCCTTTGAAGTTTCATCATTAATAGAACCATTATTTTGTGATAGATGTTTTTCACATACATTAGCAAGTTCTTCCCAACCAGTAATTCCTGAGTGAATACAATATGATAATAGTTCTTTTGTTCCAGATAATACCGTACCATTAGCTGTTTTAATTTCCTTTGATATCACTTTAGAAGGTATTAGCCACAGATATGCATTTATTCCTTCTGTTTTAGCTGCTTGGGCCCATTTAATCCAGTTATCAACGCTAATTTTAGAGGATGTATATGCTTTTGTAATATCTCCTAGGTTTTCAGCGATATTTTTCAGGAATTTTACATTATCTTCAAAACTAAAATTTTCTTCTTCTTCAATTTTTGATTCTAGGGTTGTTAGAACAATATTCCATATATTTTCAAGAAATACAGTATCTGTACTCATTTTTATGATAGGCAAATAGTCTTCAATATTTCCATCTTTTGGAAGGGATGGTATATTTTTTGAAAAACCTTCCTTTATTTTCAATATAAATTTGCCACAGTGTGTTTTCTCTTCTTCCCATAATCCACTATAAACTGCTTTCGAATAATTGAACGAATCACTTGTTACAGTGGTATTGTTTATGTGATAATCAAATACCGGCCAAAATCCTTCTTTGTGAACTTCCACTAAATGCGTTAATTCACTTCCAGCTGCATTTAGCAAGGCTTTTTCAATTTCTGGTTCCAGAAGTAGTTGGTGTCCTTTATCAGGTTTCACTCCATAAATAATCCCTGCCATATGTTTATTACACTCAGGCGGTAAAAAATCTTTATCTTTAAATATAGGTAATTCAGCATTTATCAGCATGGTTTTAATTGACTGAGTTGAGAAACCTTTTATGTACTTGTACATTGCATAATATGCAATGCTTTTTACTGGAATTTCGTTACTTACATGCAATTTAAGTATCCCTACTTGGTTGATGTAGTTTTTAATTTCACGAGGTGTTGGTGTGTCAGTAAGATTTTCACGTGTTAATTTTAATACCTCTAACACGTTTTCTTTTTCGCTGCTATCCCAAGTTTCAAATGCCAGATTCAGCATTTCATTTGTAAACTTTTCCCACCCTGTAAAGATTGGTTCAGGAACCTCTACACGAATTTGGAAACATTTACCGAAAAATGATTTTGCACATGCTCCCAAATTGGGCTCAGGAGAACCAGCTTCTAATATTCTTCCATTTTCCCAGAGCTTAGAAAGTCCATACATATCATAAGGTACAATTATCCAAATATTCTTATAGAAATCGCAATCTGATTTTGTAGGGTTTCTTTGTTGAAGAAATGTTTGAAGGGTTGACCAGATTTTTAATGAATCTTCTGCATCAATACGATCAAGATTATCAACAACAATTAGCAGTTTACTATTATTTTTTTCATGGAAAATTTCAGTTAATATATTGGCAAAATAACGCTCAAATTCAACTGAAGAACGCTCTTCTTCTTCTGATATTTCTTGTGTTGTAATGATATCACTATTGCTTTCTAAAAAAGCCCAGTTTTCGTCTTTAAAAATACATTTCCCTTTGTCTTTAAAAATCACTTTCCATGTGATTTTATCGCGCTTTTTCAAATGAATTGCATACCCTGCAAGTACCCACAATGGCATAAGCGATAAGGCTGCTCCTAGCAAAAAAATCCATTGTATATTTCCATTCAAATTCAATGATAGTTGTAATGTATCTGCTCCTGAAACAAGACCTGCACCCAACGGGACAAAAAGGACAGCACCTGCGAGCAATTTCCCCAATGTTGTTCCGTATTGTTTAGTAGTAGTTTCAGTCGTACGCTTACGATTTGAAATTTCCTTTTCTAAATCTTTAAGCTTCTGCGATTTAGTATTGAGTTGTGAAATAAAAGATTCCAAAAATATCCTTCTTAAATGGTCGCCTTCATGTGCCCATGCGTCAAAATAAAAATAGTGGAATAATTCAGGTTCTTCTTCAATTTTTCTTTTTAGTATTGAAATAACAGTAGATTTTCCCGACCCCCATGATCCTTCAACTCCGATTGTAAATCCCCTATCATTATTTTTTATTAATTTGTACAATGTTTTAGCTACATTTTCATGAGTTTTATCTTCAAAAAAATCGGTGTCAACAACTTCATCTTCAAGCAAATTGAAATCATAATTTTTTGTTTCCATGTCAGTCATCTTTTATCCCTTGATTGTTCCGATTTTTTGAAAGGTAGCAATACAAATCAATGTTTTAAGGAACTCATTTTCTACTTTATGTCAATTCAATATTTTATACAGTATTTCTTGTAATATTATTTTTTCGATAAGATATTGCTATGAATATCAAACATTTTTCCAAACATACATATTAAAATCATGCAACTGGTATGTATGTAATCGGGCTCAATCGCTTATTAATTACTCCAAACACCCATAAAAGAAGTAAAGTAACAATTATCCTTAGGATAGGGCACATAGACGGTTTCCGTCCTCGCTGCTCCTGCTGTACTGCTGCGGGCGGAGCACCGCCTTGCATTGGTATTTGACGCATTGTCGTCCTGTGCTCCTGTTGGTGCTCGGACCACAGTGCTTCAAGATGGCTGGTGCACCGATGCTCTCAGGTTCGCATCCGTGCAAAAAGCAATTAAAAATAGGCGATGATTATTTTCTAGAAACAAATCTTATCAGACACTCTCACCCTTCTCACTCATCCTTAATATTCTCCAGAATATCCTTTTCCATCTCCTCCAGAGTATCACCGGAATCCCACAGGAAATTAGGATTACGCTGGGACATTCTCTCTACCTGTTGTTTTCTGAAATGTTCGCCACTGGCATTAACAAAACCTAGCAGTATTCCAAGTCCTATGAAAACGTAGATAATGGTGAATATTTTACCAATATCAGTTGCTGGGGCTAAATCTCCGAAGCCTATTGTTGTCAGGGTTATCACAGAGAAATATAGGGAATCAAGCCAGGTCCATCCTTCTATTGAATGATAGGTTACAGTTCCCAGAGTCAGGGTAAATATAACAAGCGTGAAAATGCTTCGAAATTCAGGCTCCTTGAACATATTGAAGAGCGAACGAATGAATATAAAGAATGTCAGAACAAATGATAGCATGATTCTCTATTACTCATTCTTTTTTCCTGTCCAAATACTATTCGCTGTTTCTTTTAAATTATGTCAATCGGTGAATCATGTAAACATGAACTATTTATAATTTTACAGCTTACTTTCTCTGGGAGTTACAAACACTTCTCTGCAAGTGGTTATTGAACAAAATATTTAACATGTTTATTAATTTCAGAACATATGACAACGTCTTATAATACCTATTCAGGAGGTAAATTGCATTATGGTTTTGATAAAGCAGTTGAAACTATCAATAAAGCCATAAGCGATAATGTCCCTGAAAAAAAGCTTAATATTGCGATACTGTCCTTACCCTACGGAGGAAAATCCCAGCTTGTGGAAGATATAATTCAAACCTATCCTAGTCAGACAACGAGGACTACTTTTTCATCGGTTCCCAAAAACAAATCAGATATTCCCCTTCCTGATAAAAAAGAAAGGATAATGATATTTGATAACTGTCATTACCTGTACACAAGAAAGATAGGCGGCTTTGATACAATAGAGGAATTCCTAAACAAAATGCTGTTACAGGACAACGGAATTTGTATCACCACATGGAACATACATTCATGGAACTATCTCGACCAGGTACTAAACATAAGCAAATATTTCTCTGTTAAGATCACAATTCCTTCACTTGAAAAAGAGGAAATGAAAGACTTTTTACTTCAGGATAATAGTGATATCGAATTTGTAGATGATACTCAGAAAGAAGAAAAAAACGTTATTGAAATAGCCAGAAAACCGGTACTTGAAAAGATAACAAAAAGCAAATTACATTTGTATAGTGTACACATCAATTATTCTTACCTGCTCTCTTTGCTACAGAGAAATAATGATGAAAGTCCGGAATCGGTAATACTCAGAGAAATAACAAAAATATCTTATGGTAATCCGGGACTTGCAAAGAAAATATGGACCAAATGGCTTGACAATAACCAGATAAAAGTGAGCAGCACCACAGATGCCCATATTGACATTGATCTTGACAATACCGGGCAGTTCATTCTGGCCCTGATAATCTCATACGGCCATATCACAAAAGATGAAATCGCAGACTCAATAAGCTGGGATTGCAGTGGAAATTCCACGGAAATAAACAAAGTTTTCTTCCAGTTGTCAGATATGGATCTCATTGTCAAAGATGATAACTATTACAGCATAAAGCCTGAGAAAATGTATTCTGCAATTAGTTATCTGGAAAAAATAAGGCAGGTGTGGTAATGGCAGAATCCAACATCGAATTATTAATTGAAAATTTTCAGGGAATTGACTTTACTTCCATATTACTTTCAGTTGCCATATTTTTCATTGCGTTTCTAATTACAAAGATAGTCGCATCCCTTCTCAGCTACATCTCTGAAAAAATATGGAGACACAGGCTTCATCTAAAAACAATAATCCCCATAATTAAAGTCTTCATTTACCTCTTCGCTATCTATTATATTCTTACAGCAGTCTTTGCATTCTCAGTAAGTCAGGTAATGATATTGATGGCACTTCTTGGTGCAGCAATAGGTTTAGCACTAAGGGATTATTTAGCGGATCTTGCAGCTGGTTTTGTCATAGTAATGGAAAAACCATATCAGGTAGGGGACAGAATTGAAATAGGAGAATATTATGGTGAGGTAACTGACATAGGTTTAAGATCCACCAGACTTGTAACTCCCTATGACAATACTGTCTCAGCTCCTAATAACCTGATATTTACAGAATGTGTGGCAAGTGGCAATGCAGGCAGTTCGGAAATGATGGCCGAACTTAACGTGTATATTAACAACAACTCTGATGCTGATCTGGCCATTAAGATATTAAGAGAAGCAGTTGTCACTTCCCGTTTTGTTTACATCTCATCTTCAAGACCTGTCATAATGCTCCTTAACGACCATCCGTTTTACAAAATCATCACAGCAAAGGCTTATGTAAATGACCTTCGGGATGAATTTGTTTACAGATCGGATGTAACAAGAAGAGCATGGAATGAGTTCCATAAAGCCGGGATTAAAGCTCCTGAGTTAAATATATTGGGATATGAAAATCGTGACTTAAAATTAAATAACCGGAGAGTCCATAGAGACAGTAATTGAGATGACAGCTATTGAACAGACAAACAACTCATACCATCACCCTGAAGCGACATTCTTCATCTCCGGCAAGTACGGTTTTCTCCATAACAATTTCAACATCCCTGTCAAGTCCAAGCCTGAACTTCTTTTTGAGATTTCCCATTGTACAATAGCAGAGTGTCTTAGAAGCACCTTCCGGATTTTCATTTACAAGCGGACAGTAGCATTTGTCAAAAACCACATACACATTTCCATTTTCAAATATTACGCGCCACTCTTTTGAGAGGTTTTGGAGAAACTCAGATTCATCCCCTGACGATTTTTTTATTTCCAATAGTTTTTCATCATTAAGGTGGGTGAAAGGACAGTCCGCTCCACATGCTTCCATTATTTTGATCTTTGTTGCTTCATCCAGTTTTTCGTCCAGAGTTACAAGTAAATTCTTAATCCAGCTATCCATTGAGATTCTCCGAAATTTCAATAATATCATGAAAACTAAATGTCAATTTTAATTCAATTTTAATTAAAGACTACATATTAAAAAGATTTATAATATCTGCCTGTATTTTTATAAATGGTGGTATAGATTGAATTCCAATACAAAGATAGCGTTAGTTATCTCATCATATCTACTGATGATGCTGGTTATTGCCCTGTTGGCGGGTTTTAGTTCACTTTGACATCTAAATAAGTCCTTGCAGACTTTTAGATGGAAATCCGTATGATTAACATGTGTTTCGGATTCTTCACATTTTCCGGAAACAATGCGGACACTAGCTATATTCAAATAAGACAGTGATAAAAAATACTTTTTTAATTAAAAATATGAACGGTACTGATAAGAAAATCAATATCTGGGCAATTAAATCAGTAAATTAATATAATTGAGAGTTCAAATGTAATAATGGATATGGAAAGTCCGGCAGGAAAATTTAACTCTGCGGATCGTTGAAATAGTGTAAGACGTGATCAGTTTATTAATTGTGGGTTGGAATTCTGTAAAAAGAAGATATATTAGCAAAGCTGATGTCATTATTTGGACTCCTGAAACTGGTTTTACATGGTTATGAAAAACGAAATAGTTGGAAACATGAGCAATCGTAAACACTGGTAAATATACATGAAAACAGATTTGTCAGGATACAGGACATTATTTGAAAAAAACCATACTCCGATGCTGCTGGTAGATCCGGACAGTATGGACATAATTGATGCAAACAGTGCAGCCTGCCAATACTATGAGTCATCCGCTGAAGAGCTGAGCCGGATGAAAATATTTGAAATAGTTTCTCATTCCGGGGAGAAATGCAGTCATTTTATCAACAAAGCACTCAACGGACAGCAGGACCAGTTCATCTGTACTTGCCGAATCCCATTTAAAGAAAAACATGATGTTGAAATTTCTACAATACCAATTAAAATAGAAAACAAATACATTCTCTGCTTCAGTATTACTGATATAACAAGAACAAAAGAAGCAGAAAAAGAGCTTCATATAACAGAAAAAAGGCTAAAAAGCCTTGTAGAAATCCTGCAATCAAAACATGAATCCATCCATGAAGCACTGGACTTTGCACTTGAAGAAGCTATAAAATTAACAGAAAGTGAAATCGGTTACATTTTCTATTATAGTGAAAAAGAGAAGCTATTCACTGTAAACTCATGGTCTGAGAAGGCAATAGATGGTTGTGACGTTGAAGAGATAAAAACTGTTTACAAGCTGGAAGATACAGGAATCTGGGGGGAGCCGGTAAGACAACGCAAACCTATTATTGTAAATGACTTCCACAAACCTAATCCCCTTATTAAAGGATATCCGCAAGGTCATGTCAGAGTTAATAAATTTATGAGTGTACCCATTTTCAGGAATGGAAAAATCGTTGCTGTAATAGGAGTTGCCAACAAAAAATCCGATTATACAGAAAATAACATTCTCCAGCTTACTCTTCTCATGGATTCTGTTTGGAAGGTCATAGGACAGATAGGTGCAGAAAAAGCCCTGAGAGAGAGTGAAAAGAAGTACCGTGGTCTTTTTGAGAATAACATCAGTGGTGTAGTCATTACTAAAGCAATTACAGATGAAACAGGTCATCCTGTTGATTTTGTTTTTCTTGAAGTAAATGAAATATTTGAAAAAGATACCGGGCTTAACGCCGAAAAAATAATAGGAAAACGTGTAAGTGATGTCTTTTCTAATATTGACAAAGGAGAAAACAGCACTTTTGGCCTGCACGTGAAAGTCGCACTTACCGGACTTGCCGACAGTACAGAAACGTATTCTACGGATTTAAAAAAATACTTCAATGTAAATGCATACAGTATCGAAAAAAATGTTGTTGTAGGAGTATTTCAGGACATCACAGAACGTAAAGAAATGCAGCAAGAACTTGCAGAGAGCAAGGAAAAGTACCAGATGCTCTCAGACCTGACCTACGAAGGTATTGCTATTCATGAGAATGGGATTGTTCTTGAGGCAAATGAGGCTATACATCGCCTGACAGGATATACAAATGAAGAACTTATAGGCAGGAATCTTCTGGAATTACTTGCTCATCCTGATGATATTGACAAAATAAAACAGCAGATGAAAAAGAATTCTACTAAGCCTTATGAGGTTCGCACTATCAGAAAAGATGGAACTGTAATCATAACTGAAATTGAATCCCATACTATTACATACAAAGGAAAGAAGGTCAGGGTAGCTGCGGCAAGAGACATAACCGAACGTAAGACTGCTGAGAACAAGCTGTTTGAGAGTGAGGAAAAACTAAGGTTGTTCATAGAACATGCACCTGCTGCATTGGTCATGTTAGATCGCGATATGCGACATATAGCTGTTAGTCGCCGATGGGCTGACTTGGTAGGTCTTAGCACTGAGGAAATTATTGGGACACATCATTACGACCTGTTACCTCATCTACCGGAATACTATAAGGAAGCACATCGTTGTGCATTAAAGGGAGAGAACATTCGCAGAGATGATGATCGCGTAGAGATGCCTGATGGATCAATCCATTGGAGTTCTTGGGAAGTGAGACCATGGAAAACAGCTGATGGCACAATAGGTGGCATAATTATCTTTTCAGAAGACGTTACCGATAGAAAAGAAACTGAAATCGCACTCAGGGAAAATGAAGCTATTCTCAGTGAAGTCAGCAAAATAGGAAAAATCGGTGGATGGGAACTGGATGTTGAATCAAATAAAGTCAAATGGACTAAAGAAATTGAGGTAATCCATGGAAAAGAAGATGCTTCCGACCCTGCAGAAAGCCTGAAACTTTTCCTGCCTGAATCCAGAAATATACTGGAAAAAGCGCTTAATGATGCTATTGAAAATGCTGAACCATATGATCTTGATCTGGAAATGATTTCTGGAAAAGGCGAATACAAATGGGTAAGAGCAATTGGAAAAACTGTAATAGAAGGTAACAGGGTTGTAAAATTAACAGGCACATTGCAGGATATAACCACACTTAAAGAAGCCGAATTAAAACTGCTTGAAAGCGAAGAAAAGTTGAAACTTTTCATTGAGCATGCTCCTGCTTCCCTTGCAATGTTTGACAGGGATATGAGATATATATCTGTTAGCCGCCGTTGGAGGAATGACTTTTCTCTTAATGACCGGGAGGTTATCGGAATATCACACTACGAAATATTCCCTGAAATCAAAGAGGAACTGAAAAAGATCCATCAGCGAGTCATAGAAGGAGAAATCATTAGTGATGAGGGTAGTCGTTTCCAACGTGGAGACGGAACCATACAGTGGATACGATGGGAAGCAAGGCCATGGAAATCAACTAATGGCAACATTGGTGGCATTGTAATATTCTCAGAAGATATCACAGAGAGGAAAGAAATAGAGCAGGAACTTAAAGAAAGTGAAGAACGGTTTAAATCCCTGCATAATGCTTCCTTTGGTGGAATAACCATTCACGATAAAGGAGTGATACTTGATTGCAATCAGGGTCTTTCAGATATAACAGGCTATTCACATGAAGAACTCATCGGAATGGACGAGCTATTTTTGATAGCCGAAAGCCACAGAGATATGGTCATGTCCAAGATCCTTGCAGGCTACGAGAAACCTTATGAAGCAATGGGACTTCGAAAAGATGGAACTGAGTATTTCCTAAGACTTGAAGCAAGGAATATACCCTACAAAGGAAAACAAGCAAGGGTTGCCGAGTTCAGGGACATTACAGAGCAGAAACTGGCTGAAAAGGCTTTGATTGAGAAAACCGAAGAACTTGAAGTATATTTCACATCCAGTCTTGACCTCCTGTGCATTGTTAACACAAAAGGACAATTCATCCGTCTGAATCCTGAATGGGAAAATGTACTTGGATATCCCATCAGCGAACTGGAAGGTCGTTACTTCATAGACTTTGTACATCCTGATGACAAAGAAACTACCATTGGAGTTCTTACTGATCAGGCCAGCCAGGGAACAAAGGTTCAAAGCTTTGAGAACCGCTACCGTGCCAGGGATGGAACCTACCGCTGGATAGAATGGCGCTCTGCCCCGATAGGAGAACTAATCTACGCAGTAGCAAGAGATATTACAAAGCGGAAAAAAGCAGAAGAAAAACTGCAAGAGAGTGAAGAAAAGCTTAGACTGTTCATTGAACACGCACCTGCAGCCCTGACAATGCTTGACTGTGATATGCGGCACATAGCCGTGAGCCAGAGATGGCTTGAAGATTTTTCCCTTGACATGGACATTATAGGTAAACATCACTATGAAGTAATGCCTTATATCAAGGAAAAATGGAAAGAAGCACATCAAAAAGCGCTGAACGGAGAAGTGGTACGCAGTAATGAGGACTTTTATATCAGAGATGATGGTCGTATGCGTTGGCTTCGCTGGGAGCTCAGGCCATGGAAAGCAGCCGACGGCTCGATTGGTGGCATTATAATCTTTGCAGAAGACATCACTGAACGTAAGGAATACGAAGAAAAGCTTCGGGAAAGAGAATCACTTCTTACCAGAATGGGAAATATTGCAAAGATAGGCGGATGGGAGCTTGATTTGCTTACCAACAAACCCAGCTGGACACCTGAAGTTGCAAAGATACACGAACTGGACGTAGATTCAGTAGCAAGTACTGACATGGGATTGTCTTATTATCCTGAAAAATCAAGGGAGATACTTGAGAAATCATTTAATAAACTCATCAAGGAAAGTGAACCTTATGAACTCGAACTTGAATTTATAACAGCTAAAGGAAACCACAAATGGGTCAGAACAAGTGGTTTTCCGAAAATCGTAGATGGGAAGGTTGTGAAAGTAACCGGAATATTGCAGGACATTACAGAACGTAAGAGTGCAGAGAAAAAACTGCTGGAATATGCCGAGGAACTGGAAGATAAGAATATAGAACTTGACAAAGCCCTTGTAAAGGCGGAAGAAGCCACCAGAGCTAAAAGTGCTTTCCTGGCTAATATGTCCCATGAAATACGCACACCAATGAATGGAGTCATAGGAATGACAAACCTTCTGCTCACTACAAAACTGAATGAAGAGCAGAGACACTATATTGATACTGTAAAGAAAAGCGGGGAATCCCTTCTTGAACTTATCAATGATATTCTTGATATCTCCAAAATAGAAGCCGGAAAACTGGAAATCGATGTAATCGATACTAACCTTCAGGAAATACTGGAAGATGTAGCATCAATTCTGTCTGTAAAAGCAAATAGCAAAGGACTCGAATTTATATGTATAGCTGACCCTGATGTGCCGGTAAATATCAAAGCAGACCCTGCAAGACTGAAGCAGATACTGATAAATCTTGGTGGAAATGCAATAAAATTCACACATGAAGGTGAAGTTGTCATCAGGGTCAGCCTTGAATCTGAAAGTGAAGATGCAGAAACACTACGTTTTTCTGTCAGGGATACAGGTATTGGAATTCCTGATGAGAAAAAGGACCTCCTTTTCCAGAAATTCAGCCAGATAGATGCTTCAACAACACGTTATTACGGAGGCACAGGACTTGGCCTTGCGATTTCCAGGGAACTTGTGGAACTGATGAACGGTGAAATAGGTTTTGAAAGTAAGGAAGGTAAAGGTTCGGAGTTCTGGTTCAAACTAAATGTTGAGAAATCTCCTGCAGCTGAAATACAAGACAGATACTATTCGGGAATTGAAGATATTAGTGTCCTGGTAGTTGATGATAATAAGACTAACCGTGAAGTCCTGGTAAAGCTGCTTGATTCGTGGAATATGAAAGTAGATGAAGCAGAGAATGGGCCTTCAGCAATTGAGAAGCTTTTTAAAGCACATGAAAAAGGAGAAGATTTCCACATAGCTATACTGGATATGCAAATGCCGGGTATGGATGGAGTTCTGCTTGGACGTATTATTAAATCAGACAAGGATTTGAATGGGACATCATTAATAATGTTAAGCTCTGCAGGACAAATGCCTGATAACTGGGAGCAAAATAAAAGTAATTTTGCAGCCTGTCTTTCAAAACCCGTTAAATCTTCAGTTCTGTTTACAAAATTGTCTTCGCTGTTATCTGAAGACAATAAAGGAGAAAAAGACAACATTGTTAAAAACTGGGAGAATAGTGAAAAATCCAGTATAGATAGCAGCAAAGCAAGGATACTGCTTGTGGAAGACAATGTGATTAACCAGCATGTTGCCCAGAGTATGCTCCGCAAACTTGGCATTACAGCAGATGTTGCAAATAACGGGCTGGAAGCCATCGAAGCCCTGGAAACAATACCTTATGACCTTGTTTTTATGGACATACAAATGCCTGAAATGGATGGACTGGAAGCGAGTAAGCACATCCGTAATAAGCATTCCTCGGTCATCAACCATGATGTTCCTATCATTGCCATGACAGCACATGCAATGAAAGGAGATGACGAAAAATGCATAGAAGCAGGCATGAATGATTATATGTCAAAACCTATTAATCTGGAATTGCTTGCAGCAAAGATAGACAAATGGCTGGATAATGAACCGGAAAAGGATGATGTAAACAATTCCCCGGATGAGCAAAAAGAAGAACCAAAGATATTTGACTACGATCTCTTTATGGAAAATATCATGGATGATATGGTCATTGCCAGGGGAATCATTGATATCTTTAATAGAAATGCTCCTCGCCAGCTTGAGGAACTGAAGAAAGCCATTGATGAAGAGGAAATTGAAACTATCGTCAATAGTGCACATTCACTAAAAGGAGCATCGGCAAGTGTTGGAGGAATGGCACTTAGTGACATATCTTCCAGAATAGAGATGCAGGCAGGTACCGGTGAGATGGGTATGATCCTGAAAATGCTACCGGAACTGGAAAAGAGTTATGATCTTCTTGTTCAGGAATTGGAAAAAATATAAACCTGTACAAGCTATTTTAAATTCAGTTTTAAAAAAGAATCTACAAACAACAACTCAAGCTGAGCTGTCGTTTGTGTTTATTTCTGTTGTTTGTATTCTTACACGGGATTAGACAAATGCATTTTCCGGGAATGAGGCAAACATGTCATTTGCTTCCGGAGAATCATCAAAATCTAAATCCTCTGTTATTGTTGTCTTCGTTGAAGCAGTAGTACATGACGCATCTATACGGAACTTGGAAACTACAGACTGCATGTTGGAAGCAACATTTGCAAGACCTTCTGCGGCTTTAGCAAGCTCATGCATGGAAGCCGTCTGTTCCTGGACTGAAGCGGAAGCTTCCTGTGCTCCTGCTGCAGACTCTTCTGAAATGGCAGATACTTCTTCAACAGAACTTGTAACCTCCTCTATGGAAGCAGACTGTTCTTCTGCAGCCGCTGCAATTTCCTGAACCATTCTCACAATGGTGTTTCCGGCTTCAACAACATCACCAATTGCAGCCACAGACTCATCCAGAGACTCTGCTCCTGTATCGACTTCCTCTGCACCCTTTTTCATGGATGAAACTGCTTCATGGGTTCCGGTCTGCATCTGGCCGATGAGTTCTGCAATTTGTTTGGCAGCATTACCTGAGTCTTCAGCAAGCTTTCTAACTTCATCAGCCACAACAGCAAATCCTTTTCCGTGTTCTCCTGCCCTTGCAGCCTCAATGGCAGCATTCAAAGCAAGCAGATTTGTCTGGTCTGCAATGTTAGTGATGAGGTTGACAATTTCCCCAATCTGTTTGGACTTTTCATCAAGTTCATTGATTACATTTGAAGAATCACCAACAGCGGATTTTATGCCTGTCATCTTTAACTTGAGATCCTCAGACATCTTACCCAGGTTTTGTATCAGGTTGTTAGACTGTACAGCACTTTCTGCAGCACTGCTTGAATTGCAAGCAACTTCCTGAACAGTGCGGCTCATGTCAGCCATCGCCTGGGAAACCTCTTCAGCCTTACCGGACTGAACCTGTGTTCCCTTTGAGATCTCAGTCACTGTTGTTGTTAATTGTTCCGCAGTAGCTGTTAACTGTTCGCTGGATGAGGACATCTGCTGTGCTGTAGCAGAAATATTTTCTGCATTTGAAGCCACAAGTGAAACAACTTCATTCAGGGATACTCTGCAATTCTCCACACCATCGGTCAACTGTACAAAGTCACCGACTCCCCTTACTTTTACTTTTCTTGTAAGGTCGTTGGAGGCCATTGATTCCAGAACATCACATGAGTCTCTTATAATGGACTGCAAGGAATCACCAAATCCATCAAGTGTATCACTTAACTGTTTGAAATCTCCCTTTGCATCAATTGATACCCTGGTATCAAGATCACCATCTGCATAAGCATTGATAACCCTTGCAGTTTCATTGACAGGGCCAACAACCGCATCAAGACAATTATTGACACCTTCAACAATCCTGCGATAATCACCCTGATGCATGGATGCATCGGCACGGGTACTAAGTTCACCATTGACTCCTGCTTCTGCAAGCATATTGGCATCCATTACAAGAGCATTGATGGCGTCGATACACTGGTTAAGATTGTTCTTGATAGTGTTGAAATCACCATTATAGTTGTCAGTAATCCTATCGGGGATTGCGCCGCTGGATATGAAATCAACATAATCGGCAGCAACATTGAGAGGACCAATAACAGCATCAAGAGTGCGGTTTACACCTTCAACAATAGCACGATAATCACCCTGATGCATGGAAGCATCGGCACGGGTTTCAAGTTTACCCTGAACAGCAGCCTCTGCAAGCATATTAGCATCGGATATCAGCGCGTTGATGGCATCGATACACTGGTTAAGATTGTTCTTGATGGCGTTAAAATCACCATTGTAATCATCAGTGATCTTCTCAGGAATATCTCCCTTGGATATACGGTCAATGTATTCGGCAGAAACATTAAGAGGACCGATGACAGCATCAAGAGTGTCATTGACACCTTCTATTATCTTTCTGAAATCACCATGATGTCTTGAAGCATCAGCACGGGTATCAAGCTTTCCTTCAATGGCAGCTTCTGACAGCATATTGGCATCAGCAATCAAAGCCTTGAGATTGCCTCTTACTTCTTCAACCGTGTCGTTTATGAAAGCTTTCTTACCAGGGAATTGTTCAAGCGGAGCTTCAAAGTTTCCTTCTCCGAACTCTTTTACACATGCCATTGCCTTTTTCTTCACAGAAATGTGGCCTGCGACCATATCATTGACACCTTTTGCCATGCTGGCATAAACTCCTTGGAACTCGTTAACAGGCATTTCAATATCAATATCCCCGGCATCGTGCTCACTACTCATACGAGACATTTCAGCTACGAACATATTGAGTTCATTAATCAATTGGTTAAGGTTGTCCTTGATCTCACTGAAGTCACCATTGTAATCATCGGTAATCTGCTCAGGAATATTTCCGTGTGCTATACTGTCAACATATTCAGCAGCAACATTAAGTGGGCCGATGACAGCATCAAGAGTGTCATTGACACCTTCAACGATTGCACGATAATCGCCACCATGTCTTGAAGCATCGGCACGGGTATCAAGTCTTCCTTCTACCGCTGCTTTTGAAAGCATGTTAGCATCGGAAACAAGGGCATTGACTGCATCGATACATTGGTTTAGATTGTCCTTGATCTCATTGAAATCTCCATAGTATTCATCGGTGATCTTTTCAGGAATATCTCCCTTGGAGATGCGGTCGATGTATTCGGCTGAAACGTTGAGCGGACCAATTACAGCATCAAGAGTGTCATTAACACCCTGGACTATTGCAAGGTAGTCACCCTGGTGTTTGCTGGCATCGGCACGGGCATCAAGCTGACCTCTGACAGCAGCAGCAGAAAGCATATTAGCATCTGAAACAAGAGCATTGATAGAGTCGATACACATATTCAGATTGTCTTTTATTTCGTTGAAATCACCGCGATATTCATCTGTGATCTTTTCAGGAATTTCTCCTTTGGAAATGCGGTCGATGTATTCAGCTGAAACGTTAAGAGGACCGATGACAGCATCGAGAGTGTCATTGACACCATCAATAATACGTTTGAAATCCCCATTATGCTTTGATGCATCGGCACGGATGTCGAGCTGACCTTCAACAGCAGCAGCAGAAAGCATATTAGCATCTGAAATGAGTTCATTTACAGAATCGATACACATATTAAGATTATCTTTTATTTCGTTGAAATCACCGCGATATTCGTCTGTAATCTTTTCTGGAATATCTCCTTTGGAAATGCGGTCAATATATTCGGCTGATACGTTAAGAGGACCGATGACAGCGTCAAGGGTATCGTTTACACCATCGATTATAGCCTTGAAATCTCCCTGGTGTCTTGAAGCATCGGCACGGGTGTCGAGCTGGCCTTGAACAGCAGCAGCAGAAAGCATATTGGCATCATCAACCAGTGCATGTACTGAATCAATACACTGGTTAAGATTGTTCTTTATTTCATTGAAATCGCCTTTGTATTCATCAGTAATAGGTGCAGGAATATCACCTTTGGATATCCTGTCAATATATTCGGCGGCAACATTGAGAGGACCGATAACAGCATCCAGAACCATGTTGAAACCTTTTGGAATATCGATAAAGTCAACACCTACATTGGTTTTTGCCCTTTTGTCAAGCTTACCGTCAAGGGTGTCCTGTGTCAATTTCTTAAAGTCGTCTACTATGTCATTGATGGACTTTGATATAAGTCTTGAAATGAAAAGTGACATTATAATACCAATCAGAATCGCCAGGAATACCATACTTATTACTGTGGTAACAGCACTGTTCATTTCACTTTCCATCTTTTCTTTCTGGTCAGCACGGGCCTGGGTTGTTATTGTTTCAACGGCAGCCGCACTCTGTACCATACTTGTCCTTGCTACTTCCTGTTCCTGGGCATAGGAAACATAGGCATTGAAATCAGTTTTATATTCAGCTGCTGCTGCGGCTATTGCCTGGGCAGCTTCTTTGTCAGCAGTGTTCTGGAAACGTGAATCAAGAGTATTTGCTGTGACAATAATCTCGTCCATTATATTGTTGACATTTGTCACATATTGATCTTCAAGGTGAACCATGAAACGTAATCTTTCACCACGTGATTCAAGGTTTAACTGGATAATCTCATTGATGTATTCTATATTTTCAAATTCTTCCGTGAGAACTGCAGCTCCGGCGTTCTGTTCCAGTGCCTGGACATAATCCGCATCCTGACTTTCCATCAGGTTAACTGCCATTTCGTCAAGAAGCAGACCCTGCTGAACTAAAACACTTTCAGCTTCTGTCTTCTGGTTTTCAAGTGCTACATAATTGTTGAATGCGGTATCGTATGCAAGAGCAGCTGTTTGCACATCGTCCATTTGCTGATCATTAACGGGGTCAGCAAATATCTCTTTTGAAGCTTCAGTCTGTGCTACAATTTCCTCAACATGTGCATCTACTTCTACAACATAGGCCGGATCCTGTGTAAGTTGATAGTTTTGCTCAGATATACGGGCATCTTTCATGAATTTGACAAGCCGGTTCATGTCGTCCGCCTTGACAACCCTGTCATCTACATTCATCATTCCATTATAACCACTGTATCCCACTATAGCGGTTAATATTAATAAAACTGCAAAACTCCCTATAAGGAGATTATTTATTTTTATATTCTCAAACATGTTGCCTCACCAAATACCAACAGATGATTTTGATTTGTACCGAAATTCAGTGTTAACTCAGTAAATATTTAATGTACATAAGTTCAACTGTTAATCAGTTAAGATATGTATCCAACTAAAAATATATAAATGTTGCAGTATGAAAATAAAACTATATAACTCACAAATTTTAGAATATACCAAAAGCACATCAAAAGAGAATTACTGTCAAAACACATCAGTACCATTCAAGCTGTATCAGAAAATCTACACATAAATTATACTATTATATAGTACACATACTTCTATAGAGAATATACAACATAAGTATAAGTTCGATCTGAACCTCCATTCATTCATGGAGATATGCAACAAAGGAAAGGAGTTTGTACACTGTAACAGTAAAAATTTTATCCGTATAAACTCTTATTCTGATAAGTGGTTACGTATCATGAAATGCAATCGTCACACCGGGGAGGATGTCTTTATGTATTTCTCACTGGACGAAATGGCATTCATTCAGAAAGCTACTGCGTCTTTTCTGGATGAAGAAAGCAGGACAGGAAATCCTGAATAAAAAAAGTTGTTAAAGAGATAAGCATAATGCTTATGCTCTCGTTATTTTCTATTATATATTACTCTGAGATTTAGTCAATCTTATCAAATTTGGATGCAGGTGCACCGCAGACAGGACAGTTATCTTCAGGTTTGCCTTCGTGGGTATGTCCGCAGACGCTGCAAACGTAGTAATCTGTTTCTTCGTTGCTGCCAAGTTCTTTAAGGGCTTTTTCGTAAAGAGCTGCGTGGGTTTTTTCCACTTCGTTTGCGACCTTGAAACTCCAGAGAGCCTTGTCATCGCCTTCCTTTTCTGCTTCTTCAATAAAGGAAGGGTACATACTCTCAAATTCATAAGTTTCGCCATTGATAGCCTCTTTCAGGTTATCCTCTGTTGAACCGATGCCACCCATACGTTTGAGGTGATTTAGTGCATGGATTGTTTCAGCAGCTGCTGCAGCCCTGAAAAGTTTAGCTACCTGAGTGTATCCTTCTGCATCAGCTTTTGCTGCAAAGGCCAGGTATGTCCTGTTTGCCATTGATTCACCGGTAAATGCTGCTTTAAGGTTATCTTTGGAACTCATAATTATCTCCTTTAATGTTTCTCAGCCTGATTAGGTGTTCCCGCATATATCAGATTAACGCTGTGACAGAGTAAAAATAGGAAAAGGCATTAAAAGTGATTCAGCAAGATAATTTCAATAATGAATTTATTGCCTGACTATTATATGCCGCAACTCATCAAATAAGGAAAGATAATAATAGAGAAGAAAATTACAGTCAGTATATAATGTGTCTTAATAAAAAAATGGGATTAAATGCTGAGCATGTATCATCCACATTTATTTAAAATAATAGTAGAAATATATGAAATCTTTTTGCTTACTGTACAGCAAAATCTGATTTTATAGACAAATATATATAAAATAAAATCGCATCATAATGTGATTGGGACTAGTGTGCAACAAAAACACATGACATGGTAAATAGTCACTTAATAGTGTTTCTTGTGTTAGAAAAGACAAATATCTAATATATTATTAGATATACTTCTGACAACAATAATCAGGAGTATAATATGAATTCGGTGGGTATTACAGAGGGTGGATTTGAATCTTCCCATTACATAGTAGGCATAGGAGCATCAGCAGGTGGCCTTGAAGCCATTGAAGAAGTATTCAACAGCATGCCTTCCAATACTGGAATGGCATTTGTGATAATACAACACCTTTCACCTGATTATAAGAGCCTGATGGTGGAACTACTATCTAAAAGGACAAAGATGGAAGTGTTAAGGGCAGAAGAAGGGATGCTTGTAGAACCAAACAAGATATATCTTATTCCTCCAAAGAACAATCTCACTATTTTTCACGGCAAACTACTCTTAAGCGAGCACGATAATCACAGGGTTCCGAATTTCCCAATTGACATATTTTTAGAATCGCTGGCTGAAGACCAGGGAAATAAAGCCATTGGCATAATCCTCTCGGGAACCGGCAGTGATGGTATGCGGGGAATAAAAGCCATCAAGGAAAAAGGTGGCATGGTGATGGTCCAGAGAGAAGATTCCGCTAAATTTGACGGTATGCCAAAGAGTGCTATATCTACTGGAATCGTAGACTACGTACTGACAACAAGGGAAATGCCTGAACAACTCATCTCCTTTATTGAGCATCCCTATGCAAGCAACCCTGCAGAGACGAATGTACTTCTTTCAGATCAGAAAAGCATGGGCAAGCTCTTTTCCCTTTTAAGAAAAAAACACAAAGTTGACTTTACACATTATAAGATGAACACGGTTGTCAGAAGGGTAGAACGCAGAATGGTTGTAAACCATATTTCCGAATTCAGGGATTATGTGGGATATCTGGAAAACAATCCACAGGAGATAACAAATCTTTACAAGGAACTGCTTATAGGAGTAACTCATTTTTTCAGAGACAAAGATGCTTTTGATTACATAGCCCAGAAATCTATTATTGACATTATTAACAAGTCCGGCGAAAAAGAGATCCGCATCTGGGTGGCAGGATGCTCCACCGGTGAGGAGGCTTACAGCCTTGCAATTATCCTGAAAGAAACAATGGAAATGATTGGCAAACACATCTATGTTAAGATTTTTGCAACTGATGTTGACGAAGATGCAATTCTTAAAGCAGCCAGCGGTCGTTATCCTGAAGCAATAGTTTCTGACGTAAATCCTGAAAGACTCCACAAATATTTTATTGCAACTGATAATGAATTCCGTATAAGTAAAGAAATAAGGGAAATGATAGTTTTTGCAAAACACGATGTTCTTATGGATCCTCCTTTCCCGAATATTGATCTTATAAGCTGCAGGAACCTGCTCATATATCTCCAGCCTGTGCTTCAATCCAGAGTACTTGAACTTTTCAATTATTCACTAAAGCCCGGTGGAATACTATTCCTGGGACCCAGCGAAACCACAGGTGATATGTCTGATAACTTTGAGCCTATGAACCATAAATGGAAAATATATCGTTCAAGAGGAAAGGCAAAGACCCTTGATATCCAGAAGATCCGCAATATAACGATGGATGTTTCCAGAGCTAAAAATGAATACGTTCCGCAAACCAGAACATGGAAACAAACACAGGATGAAAAGTTGCTTGAAAGGATCATGGATACTATACAGGATGAATATCTTCCTGTGACCATCATAGCAAATGAAAGCATGGAGATCGTATACACAATAGGCGACACAGAAGGATATTTCAAGGTCCCTTCCGGAAAAATGGTATTCACTATTTCAAGAATGGCATCAAATGACCTGTCCATACCTATTACCACTGGTCTTCAGAAAGTATTCAACACCAAAGAAGAAGTCAGATATAAAAATGTAAAGGCAAGCATAAAGGGAGAAAAAAAGAAACTCGATATTGAGATTAAACTCCTCCCTTCCCGAAATAACCAGACTCCTCTTGCTGCAATTATACTGAAGGAGAATATAATTCCTGTACAGGATCAAAACCCTGATCAAAATGAATATGATATGGAAGAGATCGTTGAGCAGCGTATATCAGACCTTGAACAGGAATTACAGTTTACCCGCGAGAACCTGCAGGCAACCATAGAGGAACTCGAAACATCAAATGAAGAGCTTCAGGCAACAAACGAGGAACTTTTTGCAAGTAACGAAGAACTTCAGGCTACAAACGAAGAACTTCAGTCTGTTAATGAAGAACTGCACACTGTAAATTCAGAGTTCCAGGCTAAGATAATAGAACTTACTGAACTAAATCAGGATATGGAGAATCTCATGGCAAATACTCAAATAGGAACATTATTCCTTGATGAGAATCTTGAGATCCGTAAATATACCACCATGATCGAAAAGATCTTCCACCTGGTAGACAACGATATTGGAAGGCCACTGGAAGGAATCGCCAATAAAGTAGTTGATATTGATCTAATCACCATTATAAAGGATGTACATGAGAACAACAGAAGTTATGAGAATGAAGTTCACACAAAGGATGACAGATGGTATTTCCTAAAAGTTCTTCCATACTTTATATCAAATGACAAATATTCCGGTATAGTTCTTACAGTAATAGACATAACCACTCTCAAAAAAACGCAGCGTACCCTTGAAAAGAAAGAAATGTGGCAAGAAGAAGCCGCATCTATCGCTAAAGTAGGAGGGTGGGAGATCGATACATCTACAATGAAAACAATCTGGACTGAAGAAGTTTACAGAATACACGAAGTAGAACCTGATTTTGATCATGATGTCCACAATGGAATTGATTTCTACCATCCTGATGACAGGCCTATAATTGAAAACGCAGTTAAAAATGCCCTTGAAAAAGGGAAGCCTTTTGATCTTAAGCTGCGTCTCATAACCAATAAGGGAAAGATAAAATGGGTCAGAGCAATAGGAAAAGCAGAAAAAAATGAAAATAAAATCGTCAGGGTTTACGGGGCTTTTCAGGATATCACAGAACAATCAAATATGATATCGGAGCTTGAAAATGCAAGAAATAAGTATGATGTACTTTATGAAATGATAACAAGCCCGGCAATTGTCTGCAATTGTGAATCTACCGGTAAATGTGATATCAAGGAAATTAATTGTGCCGCAGAAAATATCTTTTCCGTTAAGCGAGAGAATGTAGTTGGGAACAAACTGTTTGAATTGCTACCGGATAAGGATGGGACCTTAGAGGAATTGATTCTCAGTGTAAAGAAAAATGGATTGCCTTCTCACATTGACTCATATACATTTGATGTTGAAAATACCAACGGAAAGTATGAAATTTATATGTACATGCTTCCCAATGGAGAAATTGTAATTATATTCTATAGTATAGATTAGGGAAAAGACAGTTGTACAAATATGATGAAAATCTGAAAATTGATAATCGAAATGGGGCACTTATATGGATAAGAGCTTAGAGGATTTGAAAAAAGAAGCACACACAAGACTTAACGAGCTGGAAAAGGAGGAAAATGTAAAAGAAAATCCTGATGAAAACATACAGGCAATCCTTCATGAACTACGTGTGCACCAGATAGAACTGGAACTTCAGAATGAGGAACTGAAAAGATCACAGGAGGAACTTGTTCTCCAGAGAGAGAGTTATTACCAATTGTTCCATCGGGCCCCCATTGGCTATGCACTACTGGATGAGAACGGAATGATCCGAAAGGCTAACCAGTTGCTTTGCGAGCTTATCGATCTTTCACAATGTGAGAATATGTGTAATCCCCTTTCAAAGTATATTGTAGAGGAAGACAGGTCTGCATATATGTCCCGTTTTAAGGCTTTTTTTAAAAAACCTGAAGATAAAACGCTGGAACTGCGTTTTAAAGGCAGGGAGGGAAATATACTTTACATGGAGATGAGAGGGAGAAAAGAGATCAAGGAACACTTTGGATTCTTCAGCATTTATGAACAAACTCCTATGATACTCATAACGTTCAATGACATAACAGAGCGCAAAAATGCAGAAAAGGCTATTGTCAATGCAATGAAAGCAGCAGAGGAAGCAAACAATACTAAAAGCTGGTTCCTTGCAAATATGAGTCATGAGCTGCGAACGCCTCTTACTTCCATAATAGGATTTTCTGAAGCAATGGAAAGGGGAGAGACCGGCGAATTGAATGAAGAGCAAAGGCGCTATATGGGGTATATAGAAGAAAGTGGTAAACATCTGCTTAATCTTATAAATGACTTACTTGATATTTCTAAAGTGGAAGCCGGAAAGATGGAACTTAGTCTCGAACAGGTCAATATGAACGAACTATTAAAAGAAATAGAACACATGGTATATCCTATAGCCTCGTACAAAGAGATTAATCTGAATTTTAAACAGGAAGAAAACAACATCACTTTTGAGGGAGATATGTGTAAGCTAAAACAAATTATGTTGAACCTCATTAGCAATGCCCTGAAATTTACTCCCGAGCAAGGAGCAGTAGATGTCACCGGGAAATCAGTTGATCATAAAATAGAGATATCGATAGAGGATACAGGTATCGGAATTCCATCTGAATGCCACGAAAAAATATTTGACCCTTTCTCACAGCTAAATTCTTCCTTAAGTAAAGACCAGAAAGGTACAGGCCTTGGTCTTGCTCTTGTAAAAAAATTAGTAGAACTACACGATGGCACAATTAAGCTTGAAAGCGAAGTTTCCAAAGGAAGTAAGTTTACATTTTCAATTCCAAAAACCGGTAAACTGTTTAATGAATTTGAATGAATTCTCTTTCATAAGAGATTTATTTAGGGAATGCGATCTGTTTTTGTGAATATTCCTGTACCTGTAATCTTATTTTTTCTACGTCCTTTTCTATCTTATATGCATTTGATCGAAAAGTTATTGTAAATTAATTTACATCAAATATTATTAATTTTAGATATATTTCATCATTTCAAGAATAAATAATTGGGAAGAAAATTATGAAACTTAATCAAAAAGCTGTAAATTCAATAATGAAATGGCTAATTCTGGCATTAGTTGTGCTGATAGTAATTCCTTTCACATTTAAAATTGGCCAATTGCTCTGGGGGATAATACTATTGTTTTTTGCGTTCTGGGTGAATATGCTTGTTGATTGCCTGCAGAGAAATGAAACTGAATTTCCCGTGAAAGGGCAGAATGAAAAACTAATCTGGTCAATGGTCCTGATATTTCTTAACCTGATAGGAGCATTTCTTTATTTTGCACTTGTATTCACAAAATACAATGAAACTGCTGACCCCAAAAACAGTAAAAATGTGAATTGATTATGCGAAGAAATAAGACTTGACTGTCCATACAACTCCGATAAGCACCATGAACATTCCGGTCAGCCCCACATTGAAAATGACAGATGGAAGCGTATGAGGATTTCCGGTTGGATTTCCTGCTGCATCACATGCACTTTCAGTAAGGTCAATTCCTGCAATATTGCACATTGACAATATGCCCGCAACAAGAAAGATAATAACGAGCCCTGCTGCTACCATGTACATTGGCGTTTTTAATTTCATCTGCCCCGTAATGGTATTCAAATAATATAACTCTTTACAAGTACATCCGGAAGTTGTTTTTACCGAATACCAAATATTACAGATTACAAAGAATACAGGAAAAGGGTATCGTATGTGGGGGTGTATGTTGTTATGATCCTAATCTCACCGTTCCATGTATTCGATCGGGAGGCAGACCACCTTTTAAGATTGAATCTATTGAGGTGATCTGCCCTGATGAGACCACCCCCACGTCTGATACATATAGTTCAAACCATTCTCTATATAAAGTTTATGAAATCTTCCGCAGGGGGTCAGCCAGAATTTTTAAGCCCGTAAGTAGAAATTACTAAATTAATGTGGAAATATGCAATCAAATATAGATATGTTGTAACTAATAATCATTATATACTTTTGAAGCCTATAATTATAATTGATAGTGGCTGGAGATTAACAATGAATAACGATGCAATCATCAGTGCCAAAAAGGTAGGACTGATGTTCTTCCTGTACACACTCATGCTGATGGCAGTAGTCGTAATAGCAGGACTTGTCAATACCTGACATCTTACGACTTAAATAAAAAGTATGCACCCAATCAATTGAGTGCTAACTGGAAACTTTTTATGATTTTAATTTACTCATGCAGTTGGAACTACGTAAGGAATTTCCTCATAAGGCTGGATTACCACAAAACCCTGTCCTTTGAAAGCCATCTGTATACTTTCACCACTTGACCTTCCAACCAGTGTTTTCAGGGAAATATCCGTTTTTATATCAGGCTGCAGGTTTCCTGACCATGCAACCGTTGCATTCGGATCGGTAAATACCGGCCTGTCAGGAGTTACCATTAATGTCAACGGGTCGTAGTGTGTTGTAATAGCAACCATTCCGGTTCCTTCAAGCCTTACGTTGAAAAGTCCGCCGGCCATCATTCCAGCCACCTTTTTCATCATTTTGATGTCCCAGTTGATACTTTCTTCAAAAGCCAGAAGGTCATTTCCATTCACATAAATTGCCTCGCCTTTGAGGTTGAGTATGGATATTTTCTTACCGCCGTCTGCAAGGTAAACTTTACCGGCACCCTCGGCTTTTGTAAGGGAAACACCCTCACCGGTAACCGCTTTTTTCATCATCTTTCCAAGGCCATGTTCCAGCACACCTTCGCGGGTAAATTTTACATCACCAAGGTAAGCAACCATTGAACCTCTTTTGATCCATACACGACCATCAAGGTTCACTTCAAGCATCCTGTCACGTTCAAGTTCAAACTTGCCCTGTCCAAGATCTTTCTGACCTGTATTCTTTACAAACTCATCGATGGAATATCTTGATATATCAATCCCTCCATCATTGAAAATATTGTTTATTAGTGATATACTTTTTCAAATGAAAATTTATAGATTCAAGCTTCAACAGTAAGTTAACAGCGATAATTAACTTTTTACAGTCATTAATTTGATATACTCTCCTAACTAATAGATTAATAACCAATACAAGGAGTGTGGAAAATATGGTTAAAGTTACTTTAGTACATTCGGAATGGTGTCATTTTTGTCCTACTGCAAAAAAAATATGGCGCGAACTTAAGGAACAGTGTGATTTTGAGTACGAGGAAGTAGAACTGGACACTCCTGAGGGAAAAGAACTTGCAAAGAAGTTCAAGATCCGCTCAATACCTACAACAATCATTGATGATAAGGTTGCATTTGTAGGAGTTCCTGACAAAGCCCAGGCAAGCAATGTTTGTGATGCTAGCTGATCAATATGTATGATCTTGTGATTATTGGCGGAGGGCCTGCGGGAATGACAGCAGGCATCTATGCCGTGCGCTACGGTCTGGATACCCTTGTGCTGGAAAAGAACGTTGTCCCCGGCCAGATAGCAACCGCTGACAGGGTTGAGAATTACCCCGGTTTTCCTTCCATATCAGGAATGGAACTCATGAACAAGTTCAGGGAGCATGCAGAGCAAACTGGTGTCAAAACCCAAAGTGCAGATGTAAAAACCGTCAAAGATGAAGGTGACAAAAAGATTATTGTCACTGACAACGGCGATTTTGAAGCTCTGGCAGTAATCGTTGCAACAGGAGCAAATCCAAGACGACTTGGTGTTCCCGGTGAAGATGAATTCCTGACAAAAGGTGTTTCCTATTGCGCCACATGTGACGGTCCTTTTTACTCGGGACTAAATGTCATCGTAGTAGGTGGAGGAGAGTCTGCAGTTACCGATGCACTCATACTTTCCGATATTGCCGAGAAAGTCTATGTGGTTCACAGGCGTGATGAACTTAGAGCCTGTTCTCTTCTTCAGAAAAGAGCTTTTGATAAAGAGAATATCACATTCATCTGGGACACAGTTGTTCAGGAGATAAAGGGCAGCGACCTTGTTGAAAAAGTGGTCCTCAGGAATACAAAAACAGATGAACTGACTGAAATGGAAATTGATGGCCTTTTCATCTATGTTGGTATTAACCCAAACACATCTATGGTGGATGTAGAAAAGAAAGGTGCAGGTTTCATTGTAACCGATGATAAAATGGAATCCTCTGTTTCCGGCATTTTTGCAGCAGGTGACTGTCGCAGGACTTCCATGTGGCAGGTTGTTACAGCAGTCTCAGATGGTGCGGTTGCAGCCATATCGGCACATGAATACATTACAGCTGTTAAATATGAAAATTAGGTTCTTTCCACAAAATAGAAGGTGAGTAAAATGACATGCGGTGAAGAATTAAATGGTTCGATTTGCCTGAATATATGCCCGGATTCCACGGCTGATGATCTGGAGCCCATAGCAACTGCTGTACACGCCCTGATAGGCATACCGACTACGATTCGCAGTCTCAATTGCAAGGGAATTCGTATGGAAAGAGGTATGATAATTGATAGAGACTACACAGGTCCGGTACTAGAAGAGGTCATGAGGATAAACCAGAGTATCAGGACAGTACCAAAAGAAGGTGTTTACAAGGGTAAGTCGGTCATGGTTGCTCCGATAAGAACACTCGGCGGGGATGCCATTGGTGCTATAGGTGTTGTTGATCTTGTTGCAGCCCTTGACATACTGGTGATGTTCAGGGAATATCCAGGTATAATTGACGAAGTGGAAGAATCAAGAAAAAGAATTCAGTAAGAAATTATTGCCTTCATTCTTTATCTTGGTTTCTTTTTTATACATTTTTGCTGCTTTTTGATTATCCGTGCTGGTAGCTAATCTTCTGAGTTTTGACTTTGATGAAATCAAATCCGATTCAAATATTCCTGTTTCCTGCCGTATTTAAATCTAAAAGAATATCAGTTTTACAATAGGTACCTTCACAAATATTAGGCATACCAAAATAAATAAATACTCACAACACCTAGTAGGGGTTGCTACCATACAACATAACACCTGCCAATAAACAAAAATTGGTTATCTATTGCAACCAGATTGGTCATTTTCCTTAAGCAGAACACTCTTCTCCAGGTGTTGTATGGTAGCCTTCAAACACAAAAAAAATAAATAATAAATAAAATTTCAGAAACAGTCTAAAAGGAGTAAAATTATGGATTGGAGACTGCCAAGAAGAACACAGCAACGTTTCAGACATTTCAGAGTATGGCATGATGCAGAATATTACTCAGGTTCTGAAAAGTGAATAACTTGCATCTGAAAGAAACGGATAAACAGTATCAAAAACAAGAGGTGTATTCAAGTGAAAAAGGTAAGTGATGATTTTTTAAATTCGTACATGCGTGGCAACATGCAAGTTTTACGCCATCATATCTATGAATACCAGAAAGGTCTGAGGCATTTGATATTACATACTTCTACCACAGACTTAGAAAATGAGATAACTGACCTGCTTGAAAAAAAGAATGTCAACTATCATATCCAGAAAGCTTCGGATAAAAAGATCAATGTCTTTTTTGGTGATAGGAGATGTATCAGTGTTCTCAAAAAGATAGGGAATAAAAGTCTTTCAGATTACACTCCTGAGGAAGACTTTATACTTGGAACAATGCTGGGTTATGATAGAATACAGCAATGTGACCGATACCTCAAAAGAAAAAGCAAAAGTCAAAGTGCAGGAGTCTATTTTACTTGCGATCATCGGCATGTATCAGCAAGCTGTCAGCAGGAAATCCAGATTTGATCATTGAATACGTTGAACCTGAATAATAGTTCAATCAGTTCAATCAAAACTTTTTCATATTCTGGAACTTGATTGCCCTGCTTATTACAAAAGCTACGATGGATATTGCTATTGAAAGAATTACAACCATCAGTACGTTCCCGTTTTCTGCTGCCTTCATGAGACTATAGAAAAGAAACGCACTCAAAACCATACCAACAACCAGCAGTACCGCTGCCGGCATACCGTATATCTTACCAAGTGGCCCTTCCATAGTCAGAACAACATTTTATCCATATTATAGTTTTCTATTTATTGCGAATCCATGATGATTATGATATAGTCTATTTAGGAATAATCATCTGAATTTAGCATAAGTATTTATACGTACAATTTTATTAAACTTAAAATGACTAATTAGTCAATTAATGAAAAACAGCGGATGAAATGAAATTGGGAAGAAACTGCAATGAGAAAAAGTACCTACCTAAAACTTGCTACTAATATCCTGGTACATAGTAAGATCAGAAGCTGGCTCACCATAATAGGTATTGTAATAGGCGTTGGATCAGTTGTTACCATAATGGCACTAAGTGACAGTATGGAAGCAGACATGGAAGAGAGATTAGCTGATCTGGATCTTACACTTATCACAGTGACCCCGGGTTACACGCAGGCAATGTCAGGTTTTAGAGGCGGAGGAGGTGGCTTTGGAAGCAGCACTTCATCCTCGGATGCAGAACTTACAGATAAGGATATAATGGCGATAAAGCTGGTAGAGAACATTGATTACATCTATGGCCAGATAGCAGACAGTGGTCTGGAAGTCTACTTCATGGGTGAAACTGCAGACCTTTCTGTAACAGGAGTTGATCCTCAGGTCTGGCAATATACTGTGACTTATGAGCTGGAATCCGGAAGATTGCTTGAAGCCACCGATAATAACGTTGTAGTCATAGGTTACAGGATAGCTCATGAGATGTATGACCAGGAGATTGGCCTTAACCGCTTGCTTGCTATTGAAGGAAGGTCCTACAGAGTTGTAGGAATACTGGCAGAAGGGGAAAGTGATAGTGCTATCATTATGCCCATAGATTCTGCAGTAGATATCATCGATGATGCTGAAACGGACGTATTTGACAGTATTGTTGTAAAAGCTGATGATGTGGATAATGTTGAAACGGTTGTAGAGGACATCGAAGAGAAACTCATGATCTCAAGGCATGTTATGAATGATGATGACCGTGATTTCAGTGTGTCAGATTCATTATCAATGGCAGAATCCTTCAGTGAGATGATGGCATCGTTTACAATATTTTTGGGAGCCATAGCAGGTGTATCACTTGTAGTAGGTTCTGTGGGTATTGCAAATACAATGTTTACATCCGTACTGGAAAGGACAAAAGAAATAGGAACCATGAAGGCTATTGGTGCAAAAAATAGTGATATTATGATGATATTCCTCTTCAACTCCGCACTTGTGGGCTTTGTGGGAGGAGTACTTGGTATTGTTTTAAGTCTGATACTGACATCATTTTTCCCTTACCTCGGACTTCCAATGACACGTTCATCCACAGGAATGACAGTTGCTCCTGACCTGATGCTGCTTGGCATCGGTCTTGCAATGTTTATAGGAATTATTTCAGGAATTATACCTGCATATAATGCATCAAAAATGAAACCAGTGGACGCATTGAGGTACGAATAATTAAAAGTCAATCAGATGAACAAAGATATACAAAAAGTATTTATAGAACAAATCATTTTTATTAACATAAAATGACTAATTAGTCAACTCCAGAGATTATCCATGAAAAAACAGGTTGAAGACAAAAAAGCAGCTCTTTTAGAAGCTGCCCTGAAGCTCTTTACTGAAAGAGGCTTCCATGGTACATCCACAGCCCAGATCTCAAAAGAGGCAGGAGTAGCCACAGGCACTTTATTCAACTATTTCCCTACAAAAGAAGATCTCATCAACGGCCTGTATTTTGAGGTTAAAGGTGAACTAAGCCGTGAAATGGGAAAAGATGTCCATATACAGGAAAACTATAAGGAAAAACTAAGGAAAATGTGGTATAACCTGGTAGAATGGGGGCTGGAAAACCAGAATGAATTCCTTTTTGTAGGACAGTTCTGTTCTTCTCCTTACATCACAAACCATACCCGTGAAGTAGTTATGGAAGAGTATATTTTCTTCCATGATCTTGTGAAAGAAGGATTAGCAAATGGTGAGCTGGGAGATTACCCTGAAGGAATGATAATTTCAATGTTCTATCAGTCAAGCAGGACAATAGTAGAATTTATTCTTTTTTCAGAACCACAGGATAAGAATAAAGCTATTGAAGATGGATTTCAAGTTGTATGGAATGGGATTGCCAAAAAATAATATTTTTTTCTCCACATATATGAGTGACCGGTCACTCATATAACATTAAGAAGCATACACTTTCATAAAAATCATTGAAAATTTGCACATATAGAAAGGAGAGTTAATGAAAATGAGAAAGCAGACTACTATTTTGCTTGTTTCCATTCTGATGTTTTCTTTAATTGCGGGATGCATCACAGATGACAGCGCATCAGAAACTGATTCGGAAAGACTGGAAGCCGATAGCAACAATCCAGGAGAAAATTCTCAGATGACAACTGCTAAGGATAACATGTCAACTGAAGTTCCTAAAGTCTATATGACCACTGACATCAGTCCGGAAGGCTTAATTGCAGTTTATGAAGCAATGAACCGTGATCTTACCGGAAATGTTGCAGTCAAGCTTCATAGTGGGGAACCAGGCAGTGAAGATAACAATTATCTCAGACCTGAATTTATAAAAGATCTGGTTCAGTTAGTGAACGGTACTATTGTTGAAGCCAATACTGCTTACGGTGGCGGTAGGGCTGAAACAGCAATGCATAAACAAGTTATGATAGATCATGGATTCACAGCTATTGCTCCAACAGACATAATGGATGAAGAAGGTGAAATGTCGCTTCCGGTAAGTAATGGAAAACACCTTGACGAATTCATTGTTGGTTCACATTACTCAAATTATGACTCATGGTTAATTCTTTCTCACTTTAAAGGTCATGCAATGGGCGGTTTTGGAGGTGCCCTAAAGAATGTGGCAATAGGTATTGCATCAGCTAATGGAAAGACAAGTGTACATGGTGCAGGAAATTATGACGATGTTAGTCAGATCTGGGATGCCTTCAGAGAAACACCACAGGACGATTTTTTGGAATCGATGGCAGAAGCCAATGGTGCATTCATGGATGATGTTGGAGATAACGTAGCCTACATAAATGTCTTAAACAGGATCTCTGTTGATTGTGATTGTGTTGCCAGTCCGGCTGAACCAACTATGGAAGACATAGGAATCATGGCGTCCCTTGATCCTGTAGCTCTTGATCAGGCTAGTGTTGACCAGATTTACACAGCACCTGACGGAGAACATGTAATTGAGAGGATTGAGTCAAGAAACGGTACACATATCCTTGACTATGCAGCAGGAATTGGCATAGGTAGTCAGGAATATGAATTGGTGAATCTGGATGCTTGACATACTTCAGAGAGAAGTCATATATCTCTGGTATTATTCCAGCGTCCTGTTCAACCAGATAGCAATATACTGGGTCTTCGGTATTATCCTGGGCTCAGTAATTTCCGTATTTGGGAAAGAGAAAATCCACAGATTGTTCGTTTCCATACAGAACAAACGCCTTGGATTATTCGGAGTGATTCCGGCAAGTCTGCTGGGAATCGCCTCCCCTCTTTGTATGTTTGGTACTATTCCTATTGCAGCTTCATTCTCTGAAAAAGGAATGAGAGATGACTGGCTTGCTGCATTCATGATGAGCTCTATTTTGCTCAATCCTCAACTGCTCATTTACAGTGCCGCTCTTGGGAAAACTGTTTTTTCCATACGTTTAGTTTCATGCATTATTTGTGGAATTCTGGCCGGTCTCTTTGTCAGGTTATTTTTCCGTGAAAAAGGATTTTTCAATTTTTCAACTCTTGTGCTGCCGGAAAACAGGGATATCGACCCCAATATGCTGATGCGACTGATAAAAAATATCTGGAGAAATATCAGGGCAACAGGAGCTTATTTTTTTCTGGGTATCTTGCTTTCAGCAATGTTTCAGCGTTATGTATCCCCTGATGCATTTGCCAGCCTTTTCGGGAGCCAGCAGGGATTTGGAGTATTGCTGGCAGCAACCATAGGAGTACCCTTATACGTATGCGGCGGAGGTACTATTCCTTTACTACTGGAATGGCTGCAACATGGAATGAGTCTGGGTGCTGCTGCAGCTTTTATGGTAACAGGGCCTGCAACGAAAATTACGAATCTTGGTGCTGTGAAAATAGTACTGGGTAAAAGGCAATTCAGTATCTATCTGGCATATACGATTTTGTTTGCAATTATAACAGGAATTATTATAGATATTGTTCTGTAATATCCTATAGTGGAGAATAAAAACAAGGTGTTAAAGAAATTGGTGTTCTTGTGATTCAAAAAATAAAAAAGATCAAACTCAAAAAGGTCGTATTACATTCATTCCTGCTTTTGCTTCTGTTTTTTGCCGGAATAATAGTATTCATGAATGTAGCTCCGGCTTTTGGAGGAGATCCAACATCAGAGCAAAAAGAAGCATATCAACAATTAAGTAACTATGCCGACGGACATTTTGTAAACGAATTACCAACAAGTGTATTCGTAGATTCGCCAGATACATCATCAAATGATTCTTCAGGTTCCGAAGTCGTAAACCGTGATCCTGCAAATCCAATCCCTGTTTCTGCGATAGACTGGAATCAGGTGAACAGTAAAAACGATAGTCTGACCTGGTTGGGACACTCCGCTTACCTGCTGAGTATTGATGACAAAAAAATATTGCTCGATCCTATGCTGAGTCCTGTTGCTTCACCGGTTTCGTTTGTGGGAATTAACAGATATGAATACACCGAAGATATCATGATGAATATCATTGATGAAATGCCACCAATTGATGCAGTACTCATAACACACGATCATTACGATCACATGGATTACCAATCCATTGTAAAATTAAACAGCAAAGTATCTCACTTCTTTGTTCCTCTTGGATGTGGTGCTCATCTGATAAGATGGGGTATCCCGGAGGAAAAAATCACAGAACTCAACTGGTGGGAAGAAGCGGAGTATCAGGGTTTGACTGTTGCTCTTACACCATCAAGACATGGCTCAGGAAGAGATCTATTCAGCATTGATACTACTTTATGGGGTGGATGGGTAATTCTGGGAAGTAAAAACCGGGTATATACCAGCGGAGATGGAGGATACGGTCCGCACTTTGAGGAAATTGGAAACAAATACGGACCTTTTGACATCACCCTGATGGAAGGTGCCCAATATGACCGGAGATGGGCTGAAATTCATATGGTGCCGGAACAAGCAGTACAGGCTCATCTGGATGTCAACGGTGAAACCATGATGCTGATGCATTGGGGAGCATTTACACTGGCTAATCATGCCTGGAATGAACCAATAGAAAGGGCAATTGAAGAAGCAAACAAAAAAGAAGTGGACATAATTGCTCCGATGATCGGTGAGACAGTTTTGTTAGATTCAGAGATGGAAACATCTCCAGCTTCGTGGTGGGATTTCTGAAACGATACAGGTTTCTCCCGATGTACCGATAAGTTGAGACCGATAAAATGTATTATGAAATTTTATTGTTTTTCAAGTATATTCTTAAAAACCATCGGACCAATGAAAGCAAATCCGATTCCTATTAGAATTCCACTACGTATTCCACTTGCTAAATCATGAGAAAAGTATCCTACCACTGCACATACAGTTAGGATTAGAATGAAATACATTATTTTTTCTTTCGTTCGATATATATTCATTTAAGAAACCCCATACATCACAAGATAATTTTAATTTTATCCTTTTTATGTAAGAATGATAATTTCCTTACTATAAAGAAGTAGTGGCAACATTATCCTGACAAAACCACTGAATTTATCTTTGAGTCTATTTCAATATGTTCCTTAAAACATTTTCTAACGTAGTAGAAGGTATGAACTATCCAATAAATACACTATTTTTCGGACAAAGCATCCAATATGCTTATCTTTATATACCAGCAAACATAATATACTAATGACTGATTAGTCACTCGTGGTTTGCTTATTATTCAGCTACCGGCATCCACATACACATGACTGATTGCTCAATCACATGGGTGGTGAATATGATGCAGGTTCTGAAAAAAGCTAGAAACGAAAATGATGTTCCAAATTACAAAGTAGAGAAGAGGAGTTAAAATATGGCAGAAAATATTCAATCAAAGGGTTATGCTGGAAAAGATGATTCAGGAAAATTGTCCCCCTGGTCTTTTGAAAGAAGACCTGTAGGCGATAGTGACATACTGATAGACATTAAATACTGTGGTGTTTGTCATTCAGACATCCACCAGATCAAAGGACACTGGGGACCACAACAATATCCACAGGTACCAGGCCATGAAATTGTGGGTATTGTTGCTGCTGTCGGGAAGAACGTAAAAAATTTCAAAGTAGGTGACCGTGCAGGTGTCGGATGTATGGTTGACAGTTGTATGGACTGTGAAAGCTGCAACAATGGTGAAGAACATCATTGCGACAAGGGTGAAACTATAATGACCTATGGTTATCTGGAAGAATCATCACCGACCGGAATAAGCCAGGGAGGATATTCCCAGAATATTGTTGTCACCGAGCATTTTGCAATAAAGATACCTGATTCTATTAAACTTGAGGAGGCTGCTCCATTACTGTGTGCTGGTATTACTACTTATTCACCTTTAATGAAAGCTAGTATCAAAAAAGGAGATAAAGTAGGAGTTGTAGGAATTGGTGGACTGGGACACGTAGCTATTAAATTAGCAGTATCAAAAGGTGCCGAAGTTTATGCCTTTACAACTAGCGAAAGCAAAAAAGAAGATTGTCTTGCATTCGGAGCAACAGACGTTATCGTTGTAAACTCACCAGAAGACATGCAGCCATTAAGGGGTAAACTGGATTACATGATATCCACAGTTCCGTATGCTTACGATATGTCATCATACATTGACTGCGTAAAGCCATACGGATACTTCACTCAGGTAGGACAACCAATTGGCGGAGAACTCACGATTAACAACTTCAATATGATCTTCAACAGAGTGAACTTCAATGGATCACTTATTGGTGGAATCCCGGAAACTCAGGAAGTAGTTGATTATTGTGCTGAAAACAAGATCTATCCTGAAATTCAGATGATAGAGCCTGAAATGATCAATGAGGTATGGGAGAAGGTCGTAAATAAGGAAGCTCGCTATCGATATGTAATTGACATGTCAACCTTATAATAGGACCACACCAGGTCCTTGCTTTTTTTACCATGAAAGGATGATAATTTCAGTGTAAAGATTTTTCCTGAATTATCCAACAATAAAAGTGAGGTTTAATAATGAGTTTAAGTGAAACAGCAAAAAAGAATCTGGAAGAATTATTCCCTGAAAATAAGTCGGATTTGAATGCAACCGATCCGGAACTTATGGAAGTTTTCAATAATTTTACATTTGACGAAGTTATCAGCTATGGGAATTTGGATACAAAGACCAGGATGATGGTAATTCTGAGCTCCATGATAGCAAGCCAGACCTTGAGTGAATATAAAGTAATGCTCGAAGGTGCGCTTAACATTGGTGTAACTCCAATAGAGGTTAAGGAGATTGTATATCAATCCATACCATATGTGGGATTTGCAAAAGCAGTTGACTTTGTCCATGCCAGCAATGAAATACTGAAAAACAGAGGGATTGAACTGCCATTAGAAGGTCAGTCCACGACTTCACCTGAAACACGGTTTGAAAAGGGACTGGAAGTACAGAAGCAGATATTTGGCCCTATTATCGATCAAATGTATGAAGCAGCACCGAAAAATCAGATCCACATTCAAAAATATCTGTCTGCGAATTGTTTTGGTGATTACTACACCAGAAAGGGTCTGGATGTAAAAATGAGAGAACTCCTTACCTTTTCCATGCTCCTGTCGCTGGGAGGATGTGAGCCTCAATTAAAAGGACATATTATGGGTAATCTGAATGTAGGAAATGATAAGGAAACACTCCTCAGCACAGTCACACAGCTTTTGCCATATATCGGATACCCACGAACATTGAATGCTATTGCAGCTTTGAACGAGCTGATACCGGAATAAATTTCATGACAAATTATGGAGAAAGTTTAATGGATGAAAAAAAGTTGAATAAAGACATTTTTGAACGTGACAGGTCAGGAGAAACAGTTTCTATAGATGACCCTGAATTTCCAAAGTTAAAGGAAGTTATGCTTCGAACTGCAGAACTAACGACCAGACTTAACACTTCATATCATGATGAGGATGGAGCTAGAAGTCTGATAAGTGAAATAATAGGTTCAAAGGTTGACGAATCAACCAGAGTAACTCCTCCATTCTATACCGATTTCGGACGGAATATCAAGCTCGGTAAAAATGTGTTTGTCAACCATGCATGTACCTTTATGGATAGGGGAGGGATAACTATCGAGGACGACACCAAAATAGGACCAAAAGCCAATCTTCTTACATCCAATCATCCATTGGATCCGGCACATAGAAAAGAATTGGTATCCACTCCCATATGGATCAAAAAGAATGTATGGATCGGTGCTGCTGCAACTATCTTACCAGGTGTGACAATCGGAGAGAACTCCGTAGTAGCCGCTGCAGCTGTAGTTACACAGGATGTGCCTCCTAACACTGTTGTAGCTGGTGTACCGGCAAAAGTAATCAGAACATTGTAATGCTTAGTATTATATACTAGTATTGAATATATGATTTTGACTGATTAGTCACTCCACGATATACATATTAGTTTATCTTATACTAAAAACGATGACTGATTACTCAATCACACACAAAAATAGAGAGATAACAAAATGACAAAAAATACAAAAACCAGATTACTTATGCTGAGTTTTTCTTTGATGTTCATTTTTGCTACAGGATGCATAAGTGATTCTGATAGTGAACTTGAAGATGACACAATATTCCCAAGAGGAAATAATGTTGCCGGAAGTCCACTTGAAGACAGTTTTACAGGAGACGTATGGGTGGAAATGCTTGTGACTGACGATACTTACAACTCTCCTTCATATAACGTGATATTTTCAAAAGGGGCAAGGACCGACTGGCATTCCCATCCAGGAGGACAGCTTCTGTTTGTTACCAGCGGAGAAGGTTATTACCAGGAAGAAGGTGAACCGGCAAGATTACTGAAATCTGGTGATGTTGTGGAAATTCCACCAGATATCGTACACTGGCACGGTGCAACAGCAGATAGTACATTTGAACATGTCGGAGTAACCACCAATCCAGGTGCAGGTGCTGCAGAATGGTTTGGAGACGTTACAGATGAACAATACAATAATTTAGTAATTACTACAGAACAAAATTCAGAGGAAGATAACATGGTAGAAAATAACGAACAGGGAAGATATGATCCTGGAGATCTTACATTCGAACTAAGTGAAAACGTAATTTTAGAAGAAGTCAGATTCAAAAACAAATTTGGAGCTGAGGTTTCGGGACACTTATACGTGCCGGTAGACATAAACAGGTCAGAAAAATATCCTGCAATTATTGTCGGAACACCTTACGGTGGAGTAAAGGAACAGGGAGCAGGACTCTATGCCCAGGAACTGGCACAGAGAGGCTTTGTTGCCATGGCCTTCGATGAATCCTATAATGGTGACAGTGGTGGAGAACCAAGACATATCTCATCCCCGGACCTATTTGTTGAGGATTTCAGTGCAGCGGTTGACTTCATCGGTACAAGAGACTTTGTAGACAGAGAAAAGATCGGAGTTATTGGAATTTGTGGCAGTGGAGGATTTGCACTTACTGCAGCTCAGGTTGACCCACGTATAAAAGCAGTTGCTACTGCAAGCATGTACGATATTAGCAGCATGTTCAGAGATGGATTTGCATATTCATTGACCGATGATCAGCGTGCTGCATCTTTAGCCCAGATGGCTGAGCAGAGATGGGTAGACTTTGAGAACGGAAGCCCATTGGTTCCTGTTGGATTCCCTCGTGAACCAGCAACAGAAATCCCAGAAGGAATGGATCCTGTTACAAGTGAATTCTTTGAATACTATGCTATGGAAAGAGGATTCCATCCAAATGCAGGAGCATCATTTACTGCAACAAGCGGTATGTCCTTCATGAACTTCCCTCTGATGAACTACATTGAGACAATTTCCCCAAGACCAATTCTTTTCATCATGGGAGAGAATGCTCATTCCAGATACTATACTGAAGAAGCATATGAAAAAGCAGCCGAACCAAAAGAGCTTGTAATCGTACCAGGTGCAAGACACATCGATCTGTACGATGGCGGAGACAATGACTATATTCCATTTGACAAGCTGGAATCATTCTTCAAAGAAAACCTGAACTAAAAGCATATGGAAAAATAGAAAATCATTTTCCTATTTTTCCAAATTTTATTTTTCTATTATACTAACAAGTGAGGATCTGGATATGACAAATCGCGAAATAAAAAACGGAACTAAAATCAACATGCATTTTGGTAGCACAATCATTCCTGGAATACTAAATGATAGTGAACCTTCCAGGGAACTCATCAGCAGACTACCATATACAATCCATGCCAGCAGATATGAATTTGATGTTTGTGGTGTAATGGATGAACCATTGTCATTCAATGATGAAGACCTGATCCCCGGATGGAAAAATGGTGATATTGACTTTACTACCCAGGGAGATTATTTTACAATTTTGTTTGATAATGAAGAAAATTGCTATGGTGAATTTGTAAATCTTGGTGTTATTGACTGTGAACCTTCTACCATGGATTCATTAAATGGCAGCTTTGATATTTTAATAGAACTGGCCTGATAAATTACTTAGACATAATAGCTACAATTAGAACTAGTGAGGAATAAACAATGAAATACATGAATAAAGAAGAATTTGAAAAGGCAAATATGTTTGGAACAGGCGTGCCTAATGAGATGTTTGCACAATATTTTATAGGAGATTCCTTCCTGAATCCGTTGACAAAACCCGGAGAAACTCCAGTGTTTTTAGCAAATGTAACCTTTGAACCTGGATGTCGCAATAACTGGCACATACACCATGCTGAAAGTGGTGGTGGACAGATGCTTATTTGCACTGCCGGAGAAGGCTGGTACCAGGAAGAAGGAAAAGAAGCAGTTAGTCTGCATGAAGGTTCTGTAGTTTATATTCCGGCAGGAGTGAAGCATTGGCATGGTGCAAAGGCCGACAGTTGGTTCTCCCATATTGCTTTTGAACTACCGGGAGAAAACACCCGGAACGAATGGTTAGAGACTGTTAGTGATGAAGAGTTTAGTAAACTATAGTACTCTTTATTATCTCATCCTTTCAGTAGTCTTTAGAATATAGTGGAAGTCGTGAATACTTTAACCAGCCCGGGGAGTACGGCGAAGCCGGCACTTCCAAAAAAATGCTATGAATAGATGCATAAAAAATGTATTCACTTCACCTCTTTTTCTGCATACCGACAATTTGGCATAGAAGTTCAAAGTAGTATCCCAACATAGCTCGTTTTCACTAATTTTCAATAACTGTATTATTTTAGTTATCTTTAGAAATGTGGAGTCGAAAAGTTCCGCCTGCGGTGGGTGGTTGTATTGTTTTGTTTTCTACAACACCTAAAATGTAAAAAAGGGACATGCCTTTGCAGACATGTCACTAAACACTAACACATTACTTATCTATATCATCAGGGACAGCATGCACAAAAGGCTGGCCTTTCATTGCAGATTCTATTTCACTCTGGAGCTCATGCACGTAGTGCTGGCCTCTCATTGCAGACAACAGAGCTGCTATTGCTGAAAGGAATGCACCTATGATGAAGGATACTCTGAGTGCTGGCATGAAAGCCTGTTGCAGAGTCTCCGGGAACCAGTAGTTGCTGGTCAATGTATCGACCACTGATTGTGGTATGGATGCTACTACACTGCTGTCCATTACGTTCAGAATGGTACCCATTGGATTGTATCCAAGGAAAGCTGAGAATAATGCATTGGTTGGGGATATCTCTGATATCTGCTCTGCAAGATTCTGCATAACCGGTGCAGTCTGTGTTGATGCAAAACTTGTGAATGACTCATGTATTGCATTAGGGAACGTTCCCTGGAGACCTACAATTACGATAGTGAAGAAGAGTCCCATGCTCAGTACCATAGCTGAGTTCATCAGGGTCGACATCATACCTGAAGCAACTCCCCTGTCCTCGGCGGGTACCGAGTTCATAATGGATGAACTGTTTGGTGAACTGAACATGCCGTTACCTATTCCCATAAGGAAAATGAGGATTCCAAGCTCCCAGTAGTCGAAATTGTAAGGCAGCATTGCAAGACCCAGAAATACAACTGCAACAAGTGCCATTCCGCCAGTAGCTATCCATCGGGGTCCGTATTTGTCCGAAAGCATTCCTGATATCGGACCCATTATGATAAAACCGATGGTCAGCGGAAGCATGTAGATGCCAGCCCAGAGAGGAGTGTCCTCAAAACTATAACCCTGAAGTGGCAGCCATATTCCCTGAAGCAACAGTATCAGCATGAACATTATGCCACCTCGTGCAATGGCAGCCATGAAATTTGCAAGGTTTGAAAAAGCAAAAGCCCTTATCTTGAAGAATTCGAAGCGGAACATTGGGTTCTCTGCTCTGCGCTCTACGAATGGGAACGCAAGAAGCAATATAATTCCTATTGCAGAAGTAATGTGCACAAGCGGACTGTTCCATCCCATTGCATCCATAATTCCATCATGTTCGTAAGGCATCAGACCATAGGTGATACCCACAAGAAGTGATGTCAACCCACCGATGAAGAATACGTTTCCAAGTATGTCTACGCTGGTCTTCTTTGCCTTGAAGGAAAGCTCTTCCATTTTCCAGTATGCCCAAATAGTTCCGATCAGGGCAAATGGGATATTCACAAGGAAAACATAGCGCCAGTTATAGGTTACAAGTATGCCTCCAAGCAGGAGTCCGATAAACTGGCCTGACATGAGAGCTACTGTATTGATACCAAGTGCTTTTCCCCTTTCACTGCTGGGAAATACATCGGTGATTATGGCAGGACCGTTAGCCATGGTCAGTGCGCCTCCTACCGCCTGCACAAACCTGAAGAGTATAAGTTCTATCGCTCCGGTACTACCGGTTCCGGGTGTTAGATAGAGCATAACCGAACCGATCATGAATATGAAAAATCCAAGTCTGAAGAGTCTTACTCTCCCATAAATATCAGCTAGTCTTCCGATACTGAGAAGGATCGTAGCCGTTACAAGTCCATATCCCATCAGTATCCATAACAAGTATTGGAATGCATCCGGTTGCATAGGATCGAGATGGATTCCATTAAATATCGCAGGAAGCGAGATGAGTATAATACTACTGTTGATAGTAGCCATAAATGATGCAAGTAACACGGTAAGTAATGCCGTCCACTTGTATGAGATACCATGTCCCTTTTTATGAAAGATAGTCTCTGTTTTTGCATTGTTTTTGTTTTCCAAACTATTACCTTCTGTAAATCAAAATATTATTCAGAAAATCGTTATCGAATCATCTATAACTGTAGTTGCTTTTTTAAGAACATACCACTATCCGGATTATTCGCAGTCTCCTTCTGTGATGTTATCGATAAGCATGGATATTTCATTGAGAAGATCAGCTTTTTTCCGGGCCATTTCTTCCAATGCCACTGACCCTTCAGGTGTGATCGTATAGACTTTCTTACGATCAATTTCCTCACTCATGACAAATCCTTCTGATACCAGATAATCCAATATCGGATAGATCGAGCCCGTGCTTGGCTTCCATCTTCCTTTAGAACAAGTTTCTATGGTTTTGATTATCTCATAACCATGGGTGCTTTCCTTACTTATCACAGTCAAGACAATGTATTTCAGAAATGCCCTTCTGATGTCGTTATCCATATTATCATCCATATAGTCTATAGTAGTCGTCTGCCGCTATATCGGTACACGATATATCGTCATATGATATCCAACTGTACAATATAGAATATAAATATTGCGGACATGAGTGAGCAGTCAATCATAACCTATATATATGCAAAGTCCCAATGTAAGACTGACTGTTCAGTCAGTCATGGACTGTGATTTTCAAAATAACTCTAATCAATAGCAGGGAAAAAAGGTAAAAACATGAGTCAAAAAACTAGTGAATTTAAGGACTTGATACTGGATGAAGAGCGTGCTCTGTATGCCATACAGAACGCTACGATCTCTCACTGTACCTTTGATGGTCCTGCAGATGGCGAGTCTGCTTTGAAGGAAAGCGCAAACATATGCGTTTCGGATTGTGACTTCAGACTCCGTTATCCATTCTGGCATGTGAAAAATGCTCAGGTAGAAAATATACGGATGACAGATACATGCCGTGCTGCACTATGGTACAGCGAACAGGTGACAATAAAAGATAGTCATATGGGAGGCATCAAAGCTGTACGGGAATGTAAGGATATAACTATTGAAAACTCAACTATTGTTTCACCGGAGTTTGGATGGTTATCACACGGACTCGTAATAAAGGATTCAGAGCTTGAGTCTGAATATCCATTCTTCTACAGCACAGATATCCTTCTTGATAACTTTGCATTAAGTGGTAAATACTCATTTCAGTATGTGGAAAATGTTGAAATCAGAAATTCCCGTCTGGATACAAAAGATGCTTTCTGGCATAGCAAAAATGTCACTGTTTCAGACAGTATTGTAAAAGGAGAATATCTTGGCTGGTACTCTGAAAATCTCAAACTTGTCCGATGCAAAATTATCGGAACCCAACCTCTTTGTTATGCAAAAGGTTTGGTTCTTGAAGATTGCGAGATGATAGATTGTGATCTTTCGTTTGAATACAGCGATGTTCATGCTACAATCACAGGTTCGATTACAAGTGTAAAAAATCCACATAGCGGGCATATCATTGCAAATTCTATTGGCAAAGTGATACTGGATGATAATCAACTGACAGACGATTCATGTGCTATCGAGGTCCGGGAAAAACTGAATAATGAAGAAACTCAAAATTCAGATAACTGTGATGAAATATATATTAAACAATGCAAATGCGCCTGTTCAGGAAATGTAACAAATTGAGGATTTATCTATGAAAATTACTCCGGAACAAAATGAAAGAAAAAAAAAGATCTTGATTTATTCAGGAGTATTTTTGCTGATGATTTTAGCAATTGGATGTGTTGAACAAAATAACATGGATCAAAGCACCATTGATAATCAATCAGAAGAGGAGCAGGATGAAATTATCCATGAAGAGGAGGAAACAAAAATGCAGATAAGTGTCCAGGCAAATGGAGAAACAACGATCTTTGAGCTTAATGATGGAAAAGCTGCAAAAGATCTCTATGAACAATTACCCTTAACCATCGATGTTGAAGATTTCAGCAATAATGAAAAGATATTCTATCCACCCAAAAAACTCGAAACAACTGACACACCCATGGCAAATGCAAAAGCAGGAACTCTTGCATATTATGCTCCATGGGGAAATGTTGTAATGTTCTATGAGAAATTCGGCTCTGCTGGTGGTTTGTACGAGTTAGGCAAAGCCGTATCAGGTGGCGAACATATCAAGAATATGTCAGGAACGATTGTCATAGAGAAAGCGTAAACGAATAAAGGATTTCTTAAAATAATACAGTAAATAGAGAGGACAATTTTAGTGACTACAAAAGAGTGTACATGTTTTGATAAAAACACAAAGAAAATTCGCATAGGTACTTTTTCGCATTCAAGCGATATACGTAAGATTGCAAGTCTGATCAATGAAAAGGTGTTCAGGAAATCTGAATAAAATTTATTTTTCACAATAAAATGAGTGATTGAACAATCAAAGCAAATATATACTAATAAAGCCAAACATGACTGACTATTCAGTCAACAGACATTCATGTCGCAAAATATAACTGAAAGTCAAAGATTCGGGAGAACTAAAGATGTTATACAGGAAAATGCCAAAGAACGGAGATGAGCTTTCGATACTGGGATTCGGATGCATGCGTCTTGCTTCAAAAGAAGATGGCAGTATAGATGAAGACAGAGCCACCAAACAGGTACGCGATGCAATCGACCAGGGAGTGAACTATGTTGATACAGCCTGGCCATATCACATGGGAGCAAGCGAACCTTTCCTGGGTCGTGCTCTTGCTGATGGATACCGTGAAAAAGTGAAGATCGCAACAAAACTTCCATCATGGCTTATAGAGAAACGTGAGGATATGGATTACTATCTGAACGCCCAGCTTGAGAAGTTAAACACCGACCATATAGACTATTACCTCATACACGCCCTTGTTGGTGACCTGTGGGACGATATTGAAAAATTAGGTATCGTTGATTTTCTTGACAAGGCCAAAGCTGATGGTCGTATCATTAATGCAGGTTTTTCGTTCCACGGAGCATCAGAGGATTTCAACCGCATAGTTGATGCTTATGATTGGGACTTCTGCCAGATCCAGTACAATTATCTGGATGAAAAGAACCAGGCAGGTAAAGCCGGATTGGAATACGCAGCTTCTAAAGACCTTGGAGTTGTCATAATGGAGCCTCTTCGTGGAGGAAGCCTTACAAAAACTGTACCGCAGGCTGTGGATGAGATATGGAACGAGGCATCAATAAAGAGGACACCTGCAGAATGGGCTCTGCGCTGGGTATGGAACCATCCTGAAGTTACAGTGGTTCTTTCAGGTATGAGCGAGGAAGCTCATGTTGAAGAGAATCTCAGGGTTGCAGGGGAAGCACATGCAAACTCACTTACAGAAGAAGAAATGCAACTTGTGAAGAAAGTGGAAAACAAATACCGTGAGCTGATGAAGGTAGAGTGTACCGGTTGCCAGTACTGCATGCCCTGTCCGGCAGGTGTGAATATTCCACTTTGTTTTGAGATGTATAACAATCTTTACCTGGAGGAGGATACTGACACAGTAAAATTCATGTATGCTGCACGTACAGGCGGTGCTGTTGGTACAGGTGGAGGCGAGTTTGCATCTCTATGTATCCAGTGCGGACAGTGTCTTGAGAAATGTCCACAGCACATTGACATACCAGATGTTCTTGATTCTGTGGTAAACGAACTTGAAGGAAACGACCTTGAGCAGAGAGTTTCAATGGCAAAGGAGATGTTCAAGCAGGTATGAAAGCGGAGATAGTTCGAAATATCAAAAACCAAAATGAGATATTGTTCAAACCTACTTTAATAAGCTGATAGGACAATATCTCTATTTTCTTTGCTGATTCTCAAATTCAGTTATATATTAATAATCCAAAATAGGAGTGAATATAAATGGATCTCAAAAGCATATTGAACAAGCTGAAAAATAACGAGATGGATCTCGAAACTGCAGAATCCGATATCCGCTCCATGGGCTATGTCCCGGTCACAGACATTGCCAAAATAGATATTTTCCGCAAGCATCGCACAGGCATAATGGAAGCAATCCTTGCAGAAGGCAAAGACCCTGCAGATGTTGTGCAAATTGCAAAAGCACAGGTGGATGCAAGTGGAAGAGTTCTCATTACAAGACTCAGTGGAAGCCACAGGGAAATGATTGAGGCAACGTTTGATTCCGAAAACCTTGAATGGGATCTCCATTCAAAAGGTGTAGTGGTCCACAATGGCACACCTGCACCTAGAACAGGAGGAGTTGTTGCAATAATAACAGCAGGAACTGCTGATATTGATGCAGCTGAAGAGGCAAGAATGGTAGCTCATGAGATGGGCTGTGAGACAGTAGCAATCTATGACGTAGGAGTTGCAGGATTTCACAGGTTAGTATCTGAAATGCAGATTCTCAAGGAGAAAAAACCGGATTCCATAGTAGTTGCAGCAGGAAGGGAAGGTACTCTGCCAACTGTAGTTTCAGGTCTTATGGATGTGCCGGTTATAGGTCTTCCGGTATCCACAGGTTACGGAGCCGGTGCAAAGGGAGAGGCTGCACTGCTTTCCATGTTGCAGTCATGTTCCGTACTTTCAGTTGTTAACATAGATGCAGGATTTGTGGCAGGTTCCTTTGCAGCAAGAATCGCCAACAGGGTTGCTGAAGCAAGACAAAGTAACGATAAAAAGTGACATTCCTGTTTAACGTTTATAATTTAAAACATACAACTTCAAACATATAATCCGGGAAAGATAATATGAAGTCCCTTATATTTGATCCGTTCTCAGGTGCAGCCGGTGACATGATACTTGGAAGTCTCATTGATCTTGGAGCAGATGCTGCAAAGATATGCGAGATAATTGAATCAGCAGTTGATGTAACCGTATCTGTTAACAGGGCTAATAAGCAAGGTATATCTGCCACCGACGTTAAGATCCATGTACCCCATGAGGAACATTCCAGACACTATCATGAACTTGTGGATATAATCAAGTCAGCAGGACTTCATCCTCAGGTTGAAAAAAGTGCACTTGATGTGTTTACTATTATGGCTGAAGCCGAATCAAAGGTACATGGTGAACCACTTGAAACAATTCATTTCCATGAAGTCGGGCAGAATGATGCCCTGGCAGATGTTATCGGCTCCTGTGCAGCAATCCATGAGATTGGCGCTGAAGCGATATTCTGCACACCTGTCAACGTTGGCGGCGGAAAGGTAAAGGCTGCACACGGACTTATGGCTGTTCCTGCACCTGCAACACTTGAAATCCTGTGTTCAGGAAATCTCTTATCTTATGGTTCCGGTAAAAGAGAACTTCTCACACCAACCGGTGCCGCTTTACTATCTTATTTTGCAAAACCCATTGAGAACTTACCAAAAGGAAAGGTTCTTTCAATTGGTTACGGTGCAGGTGATGCTGATACTGAAGACCCGAACGTCCTTAGAAGTATGCTTGTTGAAATGGATGACATTCTCACCAAAGACCAGATTGAAGTTCTGGAAACTAATGTTGACGATGTTACCGGAGAAGTTCTTGGAAACCTGTTCGACAAACTTCTCGCAGCAGGTGCAAGAGACGTTGCAATCACACCAACCATCATGAAGAAAGGCAGATCAGGCCATATTATAAAAGTTATCACAAAATCCCAGAACAGCGAACGTGTCGCCAGGGAAATCATGAAAGAGACCGGCACACTTGGAATTCGTGTAATCCCAACAGTACATCGTTTTGTAGCTGACCGCAGGATGGACGAAGTAAACATCCATCTCAAAGGTGAGGTATTTACCAGTGCGGTAAAAATCGCACAGGATAAAACCGGAGAAGTCCTGCATATTTCTGCGGAGTATGAGGACTGTCGGGAGATTGCTGATAAGGTAGGACTGCCGCTGAAAGAAGTTATTCGCAGGGTTGAAGAAGAGGCTTGGGGAAAGTTTGGATTATAACTTCACCCTTTCTTCAAAACGATATTTTGCGCAGACATATTATTCACTAAGTTTTTCTAAAGCAATAATCCATTCATTAAAGTGTCTACATTTATTTTGAAGAGTTGGCAATCCTATGTTTTCCACAACAATCGGACCAATTGTTGCTTTATCATATTCTGGTATTTCTTTTAGTATTCTTTTTGAAGGAGCCGTTGTTGCATTATCGTTAATTAATTCAGGGTTTCCATTATTTTCAGCCAACATCTTCTCTAAGTTCTCAATTTGACTTTCATGATCAAAATATTCAATATCAAGCATTTTAGGGCATGCAAAAATCAAAGTTTCAAATTCGTGAAGTTGAATATATGGTATAAATCTTTCATCAGCAATGTCTTCTTTGAATTTATCTTCTAGAATTCTAACTTTATCATACGGATCTCTTTCTTTTATTGCACTGTCATATCCAGGAAAATCTTTTGGCAAGGCATATAGATCAAACATGGTTGTAAATCTGCATTCTGGATTGTTATCTTCCCTTATCCATGATTTAATATCTTTTTTGACTTTATCATATTTTGATAGGCCACCACGATTGGTATAATTTGTTCTTTTATCTCTGCTTGTCATAACTGCCCGAGGAGCAGCTGAAATATTAAATTCAGACAAATGATTACTGAGTACATGTTTAACAAAATTCTCTTCAGTTTGCCCTTCTACAGTGATATTAAGCCGCACAAAATTCATGGACGACCACCAAGTACGTTTTTCTCCCACAGTTCAGAAAGACTATACCTTTCTATCCATTCTTGCAAAGAATCTTCATTCAGTCTTTTAAAAGTACTTCTTTGTTTTTTATCATCTCTTTCAATGATAACAATTTCACTGGAATTGAATTCATCCACAAGTTTTGGAGACTGAGTAGCAAGAATAATCTGACAGTTTTTTGATGCAATCCTTATCATTCCTGCGAGAGAAGAAATGGCATATGGATGAAGACCTAATTCTGGTTCATCAAGAATAATAACATTGGGTAATGTTTTTTCAGGTTGTAGCAATAATGCTGTTAAAGCCATAAAGCGCAAAGAACCATCTGAAAGTTGATGTGGTCCAAAACGATAGTTTTTTGTCCTTTCTTTCCAATCAAGCCTTATATAGTTTGCATTCATTTGCGATGGATTTAATAAAAAATCACCGAATTGTGGTAGTATTTTTTGAATATGCCTAACTATACGTTGATAGTATTTTTCTGTCATTTCATTGTTTTTCATGGCGTAAAGAAATGCTGCTAGATTTCCCGCATCGCTACGAAGAAATTGTTCATCTCCTACATATCCAGGATTACGTATTTTGGCTGTGCTGGAGGTATCATGGAATTGATATACCTGGCAAGAATAAAGTAAACTATGTATAAATTTACTGGTTTTCCAGTTCTTTTCCTTCTTTTTCGTATAATCTGCTAGTTTACTCTCATTGTGTCCTGCGCCCAAATCAATTTTAGCAGGGAATTTTTTACCTTTATTTTGCCAAGTAAGTGATTCTTCAGTAAAAATAAGAGTTCCACCACTTGCTTGTGATAATACAAAATCATATGTGTCTTTATCACTTTCTTTTTTTTCAAATGAAATTGAAGCTTGTAAACGTGGAGTTGTTTCTGAACCATAATACAAAAGAGAATCTGCATAGCCATGTTCCCCAATAAACTGTTGCAGACTACCAGTTGTCATATAATTAAGGAGCTTGAAAAATGAGATCAGATTACTTTTTCCTGCACCATTAGCACCAAGAAGGACCGTAATATCTCCAAAATCCATATTTATGCCTTCACCATCTATAGATTTGTAGCCTTTCAGTTCGAGAGTTTTCAATTTCATTTTTACTCCATTACCAGTGTTTTTCATTGTTTGCATTCCTCCTTGTTTTGTGTGTTTAACATAATAAAAGGTCTCATTTATTGTATATCTTGAAAGGCTTGTTTACGATTTCTAATTCATAATTTTTAAAAATGTATTAGGTTTTATTTATACTTTTTAACTACAAAGGTATAATGTTCTATCTATATGTATTCTAACCAGAAACTAGTATTTTAGTAGTAACATAGTTAACTATATTAAAACAAGCAAAACCAAGCAGTTCCAATCTAACCACAAACAATCTAAACCATCCCGGCAATTAGGAATTCAGATGATAGACGACGTTGTGAAGTTATTCAAGGAAATGGACAGCAAAGACCTGCGTATACTTGCAGGTATTGAAATAGGCATGAAGCACTTTGAATGGGTGCCTGCTGAAGATATAATGAAATACACTCGCCTTTCACACTCAGCACTTGAGTTCAAACTTAAAACACTCATCAAAAACAACATGGTAATCGCCACCTATCAGCCATATGAGGGGTACCAGATATACTTTGACGGTTATGATACATTGGCTCTTAACACACTTGTTAAAAGAGGGACTATCAGCGCCATTGGTGATGAGATTGGTGTCGGGAAAGAATCCGTTGTTCATGAAGCTGTAAAGGAACCGGAACTTGCATTTGGTGAAGCTCAGGGTGTTATTCTTAAATTCCATCGGGAAGGCAGAACCAGTTTCAAGAGTGTCAAAAGGACACGATCACACCTTGAAGGGAAGGAACACTTTTCATGGATTTATGCAGCCAGGCTTGCAGCAAAAAGGGAAGCTGCAATTATAAAAAAGCTTTATCCGGAAGTTTCCGTTCCAAAACTGCTGGACAACAATCGTCATGCACTTGTCATGGATGTGGCAAAGGGAACACTCCTTTTCAAAACAAAACTTGAAGACCCGGAGTGGTTCTTAAATGAAATACTCAGGCAGGTTTCCCTTGTTTATGAAAAAGGTTACATTCATTCTGATCTGAGTGAATACAATATTTTTGTCAACGAGAACGGGGTTCAGTTCATTGACTGGCCACAGTACGTAGAAATAAGTCACCCGCATGCTGAAGAACTTCTCGAAAGGGACGTAGCCAATGTCCTGAAACATTTCAAGCGAAAATACAGGATTGACAGGGATCCAAAAGAGATTGTTTTACAGATTATGCAGAGCTGAAGCTGGAAAAGTGCCAGTGGTCATTGATATATCCAAGTAGCAACATAAAATAAATTGTATGCAAAACGGGGTAATATACGGTATTGACATAGCCAGGGGATCCTCCCGAGCACAGGAAGCTCCCCGATATGCTGTTGCCGTACTAAGGGACGGGGAAATAAACCATTACACCATGGTCAGGCTTCACAGGATACTGCGGATGCTGAACAAGGACAGACCGGATTACATTGCAGTAGACAATATTTTTGAGCTTGCTCCGAACAAAAAAGCACTTATTCATTTACTTGAAAAGCTCCCTGATAACACCCGGCTTGTGCAGGTAACAGGTGGAATCCACCAGAAACCACTGCTTCGGCTTGCACAGGAACACGGACTTTCCCTGAACCAGTTCGATCCGATACAGGAAGCTGAAACCTGTGCAATACTTGCAAGTCTTGGTGTGGGCGAAGAAGTTTCTCTTTTTGAAGATATTACACGCATTAAAGTCAGTCGTGCCCGCTCCCTTGGAAGAGGAGGCTGGAGTCAGAACCGCTATCGAAGAAAGGTTCATGGAGCTGTCAGGGAAAAAAGCAGGGAAATAGAGAGCATCCTGCGTAAATTTTCCAGGGACACCGGATACAGGTACACCGAACGCATTACCGAAGGTTTTGGTGGGTATGTAAGGGCGGAATTTATAGTAAAAGCGCGTCGTGACAGGGTTCCCGTAAAACCATCTTCAAATGCCGATGTGCAGGTCACTGTCAAAAGTGTGGAACGAGACAAGATACAATACATACCCCTGAAGAAAGCCGGAAGGAAGTATACCATAGTTGGTATTGACCCCGGGACAACTGTGGGAATTGCAATCCTTTCACTTGACGGGGAACTTTTACTCTCAGAGAGTATTCGTGGGATCTCACATGATGAAGTTGTCAGGATGATAGCCGAATACGGAAAACCTGCCATCGTTGCCACAGATGTTTACCCAACACCTTCGGCCGTTGAAAAGATACGCCGCAGTTTCAATGCAGTGATATGGAGTCCGGGGGGAGAAATAAGAGCAGAGGACAAGATCGCTCTTGCAAGGACATATGGTTATTCCAACGACCATGAACGTGATTCACTTACAGCGGCAATTGCAACCTATAAATCTTACAAAAATGTCTTTTCCAGGGTTGAGAAAAGAGCACCTAAATATCTCAATATGGATAGCATCAAGTTCCATGTTATTAACGGAGATTCAATAGAGGAAGCTATTGAAAAAGTAGCTTCTGAATCTAAAATCCAGGTTCGTGTTAAACCGGAACCCGAACCTGTAAAGGAAGAACTTACAGATACAGATGAACTTGTGAAGAAGTTACGTGAGGAAATCCGGCAGAAGAATTCGCAGATAAAACAACTCAAAGACTATGTTTCTGAAATCAAGTATGAATCCGGGCAAAAAGAAAAAACAATAGAGAAACTTGAGATGCGTATCAATAAATTTAAGAATTCCATTTACAAGCAGGTAAAGAAGGAAAGGGAGATACAGATAAGGGATACTGAAATTGAGCGTCTCAATAAGGAACTTGCAAAAACCCGCAAGAATCTGAAAAACCAGCGCAGGCAGAACAAGCGTCTGAAGCAGATACGAAAAAAGGAAGTTAAAGGCGAAGGACTTCCTGTTAAAGTCATATCTGCTTTTACAAGGGAAGCTATACAGCATACGAAAGAACTCTATGGAATCAAAGAGAATGATGTTGTTTTCCTCAAAGACCCAAGCGGCGGCGGACCAGTAACTGCATCACTGCTTGCCGAATCAAAAGTAAAAGCTGTGCTGATTACCGAGGATATGCCACATGCTGCGCTTGAATCATTTTATGATAACGATGTGCCGGTGCTGAAAGATATCCAGCTACACCGTGTGGGAGACCTGGCTTCAGTGGATCCTGATATTCTTGACGAAGCAATTGAACTCTGGAAAGAAGGAGCTGAAAAGCGCCGCAATGAAAAAGAGCAGGAACAATTCCAGTCCATTCTTGATGAATACAGAAGTGAACGCAGAAGAGGTCTTGTATGATACGTTCATCACTTTTGCTTGCAGGCGGACTAGGTACCCGGATGAATGGCAGGGAAAAAGCCCTGATGATGCTTGAAGACAGCACTCTGCTGGAGCGATCACTTTCGGTTCTTGATGATGTATCAGATGAAGTAATTATTTCACTGCGCGATGAACAGCAGGTTCAGGAATTCTCACCTTATTTGCAGGGAAGAAAGATAGTTACAGACAGGATAAGAAATGCCGGGCCTCTTGCAGGAATGCTATCTGGTTTTGAAAGAGCAGAAGGCGACTATGTCTTTACTGTTGCATGTGACATGCCATATCTTAACAGGACGCTTATTGACATGATGTTCGATATGGTAGGCGAGCATGAGGCACTCATACCTATTAGCGAATGTGGTAGAAAAGAACCGCTGCATGCAGTGTATAAAAGAGATGTTATGCTTGGAGCAATTGAAAGTACTCTTGAGGAAGGCAGTAGAAGCATACTGTCCCCGGTGTTATTTCTTGATGATGTGATTTATCTTGATGCCGAAGTGATAAGGACAATAGACAAAGAATTTAAGAGTTTTGTAAACGTTAATACACCGCAGGATATGCTGAAACTGGAAAGATGATCCCATTCAAGTAATCTGGTTGACTACGGGTCTGATGTTCCGGCAGGATGTGTCAGAGTGATAGATAATAATATTGTTATTGAAAAAGCTATCAGAAGAATTGCTGATGAATATGGTGTTGATATTAAAACAGTAGAAAGTGCCATTAATACATCGGAAGTTCCTCTAAACCTTGAAAAACTTGTCAGTGAAGGAATTTTCTGCTTCAGGGGACCAAGTGAGGACGTAAAATACGGTAACGCAGCCCTGTGCCTTTCTAACAAAATACTTGCCAATGCAGGTGTTGCTAAGATACTAATTCCTTTGATCTGTGACCGAATACGCAATTGGGACCATGAAAATATTGAAGTTCTGCTATCTGACCTGCAAAAGGTAATCACCATCATGGAACTCAATCCTGATGAATATCCCGGTCTTCAGAAGTGTAGTATTGACCCGAATGACCTTCCTGGTGAAAAAATACCTGATGACATCAAAGATAAATGTGATGTGTGGGCAATGGATAAAAAAGGTATGTGCCTTGTGGGAATTGACGCCAACAAATTAATGCACATTGATGAAATTCGCAAGGCTGTGCCTGATTGCTCATAATATGATAAGATAGAATAAACTAATTACAGTTTATACTTCGTATGCGTATTACGTTATTTTTTTTATTATTTTGTTAATATATACCTCCATTAAGTCCGAATAATTTCGATAACTTAATTAATATGTTATGCACATTAAGGAAAAGTAAGAAAAGACGGTAGATTGCCGTAAACATGATATTATGTTAGTGTGTTATAATTAGTTCATAATTAGTGTTCTGGAGTTGGTTGGTTGAATGGATTCTGATACCCCGGAGGAATGGTTCAAATTAGCGTTTGATGCTGAAGATCCGGAAGAAAAAATAGAGTATTTTTCACTTATCCTTGGTCATGATGATCTGGATCCTGAATTATGGAGTAATGAAGCGCTTGCGCTGGTCTGGAATAATAAAGGTATAGCTCTTTCTTTTCTTGGACTTTATGAAGAAGCCCTTGAGTGCTTCAAGATGTCAGTCCGCCTTAACAAAAGTGATGTTGATGTCTGGTGCAACATGGGTGTCATTCTTTTCAACACCGGCAACCATGAAGCTGCGATTAAATGTTATAACCGTATTCTAAGACTTGACCCAACAAATGAGAATGCATGGGTCAACAAAGGTGACATTCTGGGAGTGATGGGAAGACACAACGAAGCCATTGAATGTTACAGCAAAGTCCACAAGGAAATTGAGCTTGACAATAAGTTTGCAGTTGTGTGGAATAAAAAAGGTCTTGCCTATTTTGGTCTTGGAAAATATGAAGATGCAGTTAACTGTTTTAACAGGGTTCTTAAGATAGACCCTGAACATATAGATGCAATCGAAAATATGAAAGCTACAATGTTAAAAGCAAAACAGATTAACGAGGAAATCAGTTGTCCAGAACCTTCTGGCCTATAAGTCTAATAATCTATCTAAATCAATGAATTTTACTTTGCTTTTTTTCAGTTTATATTGCAATACCTCAATTCCAATTTTGTTTAGAATTTCAGTTGTACGCTCATTAGGCACCCCAGGTAATACTATAACCTGTTTTGGTAAAGAGTCATAAAGTGCAGAATGATATTTCAATTGACCTATAGCAGTATAAATACTAGTTGTCAATAAGTCAGTTTTTACTTCAAAAAGCATGATAATTTGACCTTTATTATTATAAATAAAAAGGTCTTTCAGGTTGTCATTAAAAGACTCAATCCCTTTTTCCTTAATATTATCACGTAATGCATTAACGATGAGCCCATGATTACATTTACTCGTAATGACATCAGATACTTTATAGCTCTTTCTTACACCTGAAAATTCTGGAGAATAACTACTAGATATTGCATATGTTTTTTTGATAGATGAATCGTAGCCTTCATTTATTTTAAAACGATAAACCTGTTTTACAAAACTAGCAACCTGATATGAACATTCTGAGCTGTTCAATTTTGCCACAAGAATTCGAGTTGATTCTCTACCGTCTTTTGTCATTACTTTTACATACTGTTCTTCTGAAATTATGACCTTAAATTTAGATGGACCTATTCCTTTTTTTCCACCACGCACATTTCCACTGTGAGTTATGTAAATATTTCCGTCGTCATCTTGTGCAAAAAGTCCGGCCCTTTTTGAACTCAACGAGTCTTTTGAGAAGTTAATTTCACAGGTAATATTTAGAGAAGAAGGAATATCATTTGGATTTTGGACTCCAAATACACACCACCAATAATCATCTTTATCGACTTCTCGATCAAAATGGGACCATATTTTCAATTTAGAATTCCAAAGTATTTGAGTTGTTACATTTCCCCCTTGCCAACCCAAAGTTTTAGTCATTGAAATGCTATCTTTTTTCATAGCATCTGCAAATAAATCATGAGCTTTTTTTATGTCGACTTCTTCGAATAATGCTTTTAAGATCATATAGATAAATAGATGTTTATCTAATATATACTGAAACGTTCACCTATCTCAGGAGCATAAGCTTTCACACCAATTTCTTCGGAAATCCAGTCTGCAAATCCTTCACAGTTGTCGCCATGCATGGTAAACACATGCTCAGTTCCCCGGTCACAGAAATCTTTTATCATTTCCTTAAGCTCTTTATCACCGGAGTGAGCAGAGAAATCATATTGCTCAATCTTCGGTTTCAGATGCTGTATAACTCCGTCATTATCAATGATACCTGTATCAAGAGCCATTCTGCCATTGGTGCCTTCTACCTGATAACCGGTAAGTATTATCTTTGATTTTGGATCCTTGTACTTCTTTTTGAGATAATACAGCACAGGACCACCATTCAGCATTCCGGCTGTTGTGACAATAACAGATGATTCAAGACGGACTGAATCCCTTTTTCTTCCGGAAACTGTTGTTGCATTATCAAATGCTTTCTTAAGATGTGTTGGATTCCTGATATAATCCATATGTTTTGACATTACCTTGTACGCATGAACTCCCATGCCATCAACATAAGCCCTGATACCATGAGCATCCAGAAGCATCAGTATTTCCTGTGTCCTGCCGATTGCAAACGCGGGAACAATAACTGTGCCACCTATATCCAGAGTATCCATTACAGAATCTATGAACTGGCTTTCAACTTCCCTGCGAGGCGGGTGTTCATCGCCAAAATAGGTGCTTTCCGTAATAAGAACATCAGTGTCCGGAAATTCAACCGCACCGGAAACAAGTCTTGTATCAGAAGTATTGATATCACCTGTATAGAACAGACTCTTATCTTCTTTATCTTTCAGGAATATAGAAGCTGCACCGGGTATGTGCCCGGCATCGAAGAGCTCAGCATCATATCCGTGTGTATGGAATGGTACACCGGTATCGACCTGTTTGGTTCTGTGGGCAAACCTTGTAAGATCAATTGAATCAAAAGCAGGCATTTCGCCTTCCCTTTCAGCTATCCTTAAGGTATCCTGAGCCAGCATATTTGAAAGATCAAAAGTAGGCGGAGTCATAAAAATATCAGGATCAAGATCCATCAGATTTGGAACTGCACCGGAATGGTCAATATGTGCATGTGATAAAAGAACTGCTTCTGGTCTTGATCCGTTTAATGGATACTTGACATGTTCCCCCGGAGAAACTCCGTAGTCCATCATTATTTTTTCATCAACCAGGACTGCCGATCTTCCGACTTCTCTGCATGCACCCTTAAATTCCAGTTCCATTTTACCCGTCTCCTTTCATGCAATCCTTCAGATAATATCAGATTGCCATGTTTTAATTTTCTTAACAGGTATACTTGTAGCTTTTGCAAGTTCCAGCGCATCAGCTTCACATAGTTCATCCACGCTGCAAACACCGGCGTCCACAAGTTTCTCTTCGGTGACCTTACCAATTCCTGATATATCCTTAAGTGTTTTTGGCTTTTCCTTATCAGGAGATGCTTCCTTTTGTTTTTTCTTCTCCTCTTCCTGTGTTTTCTGCCATTCTATGAAATTGCACTCAGGACAGCCAAGGTTCCATGGTCTTTTACCGGCATTGATGATGCGTATGTGGTACAGGCCATGATCCTCACATAATTTATCAGTGACAATAACCTGCCCCATCTTCGGAAGTGGCAGTGAGAATGTACAATCCGGATAACCTTCACATCCGATGAAGCGTCCTCCTCGCTTTGACCTCATTACCATAAGATTAGAGCCGCATTCGGAACATGTACCTATAATCTTGTCTTCACGGAGACCTGCACGGAGTGACTCGGTAATGTCATCCTTGTTCTTTTCAAGATCAACAAATACTCCTTCAAGCATTTCCCTGGACTCGTTCAGGACATCATCTTCAGGAATTCCGCCTTCAGCTATTCTGTCCATGTCAGCTTCAAGTTTGCTGGTCATATCGGGCTTGGATATAGTCGGTGCAAACTTTTCAAGCGCATCCACAACCGCAACAGCAGTTTTGGTAGGTTGCAACGGGTTTCCATGTACATAAGCCCTTGAGTAAAGCTTACTGATAATATCGTGACGTGTAGCCTTTGTTCCAAGACCAAGTTCTTCCATTATCTTGATAAGACGGCCCTGTCCGTATCTTCCGGGAGGCTGGGTTTCCTTTGCCTCAACATCGACCTTGATAACCGAATGAACATCACCCTCTTCCATTTTTGGAAGAAGCCTGTCCTCAGGTGCATTGTAATGATAGTACCATCGCCATCCGGGCTCAACAAGTCGTGCACCGTTAGCTTTGAATTCTTCACCCTTAATATCATATTTTGACCTGATTGTTTCCCATATTGCCGGGTCAGCAAAGGTTGCAAAGAAACGCCTGACAACCATTTCGTAAAGTTTCCATTCCTGCTCGTTCATCTCGGACTTCTTTGCAAGGGATGCAGGGAAGATTGGTGGGTGGTCTGTGGTCTCTTTCTTACCTTTTGTAGGAACAAGTTCTTTCTTTTCAAGAAGCTTTAAGGCATACTGCTTGAATGTACCTGTTTTGAATATCTCAATCTGTGCACGCAGGTCAAGACTTTCAGGATAAACAGTGTTGTCTGTCCTTGGATATGAAATGAAACCGTTAGTGTAAAGGGTTTCAGCAATTCTCATTGCATTGGCAGCTGTAAAACCAATTGAACTTGCAGCGCCGATAAATTCAGTAGTGTTAAATGGAGTTGGTGGCTTGTCTGTCTTTTCAGACGTTTTGATCTCAGATACCCGGGCATCATCGCCAATAGATATCTTTTCCATTGCCGCATCAACTTCTGCCTTTTCCCAGAACCTTTTGGTGCGGTGTTCTACCTTGAATTCCTCACCGCTTTTACTCTTAAGCATTGCTGAGAGTTCCCAGTATGGTTTTGGAATAAAAGCCTCCCTTTCTTTTTCACGCTCAACAATAAGAGCAAGTGTAGGAGACTGAACCCTACCAACCGACAGGAACATCTTACCCAGACGCCCGGCTGCAAGTGAAATATAACGAGTGAGCGATGCACCCCAAACAAGATCAATAACCTGTCTGGAATGACCGGCATCTGCAAGGTTAAAATCTACATTAGTAGGATTGGAAAATGCATCATCGATGGCTTTAGGAGTGATTGCACTGTAGTGAACACGATCAAAAACCACATTTTCATTTACCTGTTTAATGATATCAAGGGCTTCAGCACCAATAAGTTCTCCTTCCCTGTCGTAGTCAGTTGCAATGGTGACCTTTGTAGCTTCCTTTCCCAGTTTCTTAAGTGCTGATACAATCTTTACCTGGGTTGAAGCTGTAATAATTTCTGCCCCGATGAGTTCATTTGCCTCAACTTTCTGCCAGTTATTATATGCCTTGGGGAAATCAAGTTTCACAATATGGCCACTCAGGCCTATGAATATTTTTTTCCCCTCTTCAGATTCATATTCATAAGTGTCTACACCACTTACACGAACCTGTTTCACTTTCTGTGGTGCCAGGATTGCGGCTATTCTTTTTGCTGCAATGTGCTTTTCTGCTATGATGAGATGCATGTTATCTCCATGAGTCTTGAAATATTGTGATAGTACAAGTGATAGAATGTTTATTTGAACTGGTACTTTCGAGATAAAATCTTTATTTTTACAGTGTTATTTAATGATTAAATCTAACAAACATTCTTCTAAATATATCTATCGCAAATACATAACAAATAATATAACAATGCATTTTCAGAAAAGCAGTTTCAACAGAGGCTGTTGAAAAAACAAAAATATGTGCAGACCCACACAGTTAAAACAAAAATAAGATAGATGAAACATTTCCCGCTCTTAGCAAGGAGCAGGAAATGCCCAATCCTTTCCACCACAAAGAAGTTTAGTCCCTTCTTTGCATAAGTTCGATATCTTCCATAACTGCCTGCAGATCGTCCTCGTGCTCGATCTCATCGGTGAGTATCTGTAACACGATTTCGTAGGTAACAGGGTCTTTATCCTTGACTTTCTCAAGAATGTTGCTGTAGACCTGAATTGCACACTGTTCTCCCTTGATATTCTGCTCAAGAATTTTCTTTACGAATGAATCCTCAGGAGCTTCATATCCACAGTTTGTTATTTCGTACCATTCCTGTGGGGAGAGTACAGGAGTTCCTCCAAGCTGGACTATCCTGTTGGAAACCATGTCTGCATGGCGCAGTTCATCGTTTGCATGCTCTATAAGTTCAGCTGTTGCAGCTTCTCTCATAGGACCCTTAATGACTTTTGCACCAATCCAGTACTGGTAGTATGCTAACCACTCGTCTGCAAGTGCTTTGTTCAGTAAGTCGATCAGTTCATTGACATCTAACCCTAATATTTCTACTCCTTTCGTTCCCATGATAGGTCACCTATGGATAATATCGTTTAGTATCTATTTAAGACTGCTTCTTCAGGCACATGAACCAATCAAGGCAGTACTTGCCTTCTTCTTCGGTTTCAACCCTTTCCTTTGCTGATCCGCATGATCCTGGTGGTGGGATGATTACGTCATCTCCTGGCTGCCAGTTTGCAGGGGTTGCAATGTTTTCTGCATCGGACTTCTGCATTGCAATGAGCAGCCTCTTGATCTCATCCATGTTCCTACCGTTGGACAATGGATAGTAGAGGATTGCCCTGATTGTTGCCTTTGGGTCCATGATGAAAACTGCTCTTACAGCCTGTGTTGTGGAGGCATTTGGCTGTACCATACCGAATTTCTTTGCAACTTCCATCTTAAGGTCTGCAATAACAGGGAATGTAACTTCAACATCCTTCATTCCTCTGTACTCAATCTTCTCTTTGATTGTGCGCAGCCATGCAATGTGAGCGTAAATACTGTCAATTGACAGTCCGATAAGTTCTGTGTTAAGTGCTTTGAAGTCTTCCTGCATTGTTGAGAAAGTCATAAACTCAGTTGTACATACAGGTGTAAAGTCTGCAGGGTGACTGAAGAGAATTACCCACTTGCCCTTGTAGTCTTTAGGGAAGTTAATTTCTCCGGCGGTTGTCTCTGCTTTAAAGTTTGGTGCTGCGTCTCCGATAAGTGGCATTGTTACTATTTCTTCTTCCATATTACTCCATCTCCATACATTTCTTACAAATTCCGTAAAAGTTAGTGTCTGCTGATTCAATTTTAAAGTCGTCAATCTTTTCTGCTATTTTCATAGCATATTCGCTAAGTTCATCTGACTGGTAGTCTGTAATTTCTCCGCATTCGATGCATATCGTGTGGTGGTGAGGCACCAGATTCGCTTCGAACCTTGAAACCCCCTTGACATTCACCTCCTTAATCAATCCCTTTTCAGCAAGGAACTTCAGGTTATTGTAAACTGTAGCTTTGCTGATACGTGTCAGTTTTTGCCTTACTCCCTCATAGACATCATCTACAGTTGGATGACCATCAAATTCCTTGAGGAAATCCAGGATCTCAATCCGCTGGTTTGTATATTTGATGTCTGCTTTTTTCATGTTTGAACACTTTCCGCTTTTTCAGGATTCTAACATATCTTATGTAAGAACAGATTCTAAATAAGAATTATTATTATTTAAGCTTTTTTCCTATTTAGTATTTTGACCTATGTAGAAATATATATCAAAATATATTCAACTAAAAACAGACAGTAAATAAGGATTTATCTTCTTTGAGCAAGTTACTTAACAGATAATCAGCAGATTAATAGCAAATAATTAGAAAATAAACATCAAAATCCCGGAGATATAATATGAGTAAGATCAGGATAATTTCATGGAATGTAAATGGCATAAGGGCGGTTCATAAGAAAGGTTTCCTTGACTGGTTCAATGAAGAGAAGCCTGATATACTCTGTATTCAGGAAACAAAAGCTCGCAAGGAACAGCTTCCGGCAGAACTTCTGGAAGCTGAAGGCTATTATAATTATTTTGCCTCTGCTGAGAAAAAAGGCTACAGTGGAGTTGCCCTTTACACCAATAAAGAACCTGTGGACATTAAATGCGGCTTTGGAATTGAAAAGTTCGACAGCGAAGGACGCACACAAATTGCAGACTTCGGGGATTTTGTGCTCTTTAATATATACTTCCCAAACGGCAAGGCATCAGACGAAAGACTTGCGTACAAAATGGAATTTTACGATGCATTCCTTGAATATGCCAACACCCTCAAGTCAAAAGGCAAAAGCATAATCGTATGCGGTGATGTGAACACTGCACACAAGGAAATAGACCTTGCCCGCCCAAAAGACAATGAAACTGTTTCCGGATTCCTGCCTGAAGAACGCGCATGGATTGATAAACTACTTGATAACGGTTATGTGGATACGTTCAGGATGTTCAACGAGGAACCTGAAAACTATACCTGGTGGAGTATGAGAACAAGAGCCAGGGAAAGAAACGTTGGCTGGAGAATTGATTATTTCTTTGCGAGTGATAATCTGAAAGATAATATCAAAGATGCGTTCATACTGCCGGAAGTAATGGGTTCTGACCACTGTCCGATAGGGATTGAATTAGAAGTATAATTTGTTAGTTCATCATATGATTTTACCTTGGGACAACAATATGAATAATGATATTGACTCTTTAATGGACAATGGAGATTATCAAGGCATTCTCGATTTATTAAAATATGAAAAAGTTAAAAGTAAAATACTATAGCAGGCAGAAACATCAATCGCCAAAATAATAGATACCGTTGAAATAGGTTTTATCGTTGAAAACTTCAAAGATGAAAATGAGAATGTAAAACAGGCCGTATTATATTCACTTTTAGAAGGAAACAGAAATATTGAAAATGAAGAAGCTTTGATTCCATTATTTATTGACTTTTTAAATGCTAAAAACGATTTAATAGTAGCATATTCAACTTCATTACTTGGAGCATTCAAGGAAGATATTGTCATCGATTCATTAATTAAAATGTTGAATCATAGATATTTTGATGCTCGTATATGTGCCGCATTATCACTACAACGAATAGGTGATACCAGATCAATTGAACCATTGATAAAACGTCTTTATAAAGAAAAAGAAAATGGCGATAACGATTTTGTATCAAATGATATTATAGATGCATTGGAATCATTCAATGATGATTATGCTAATTCAGAAGTAGAAAAATATCTTGATAGTATTACTCCTTTACATCTTAGGGAAGTTAGAAAAACATTTAGAGCATACGACAAGTCCAATCCTATTGAGCTTTATACAAAGTATCTAAAGGATGAAAATGAAGAAGTTCGTAAATATGCTTCTGCTAGCTTTTATGAGATACGGGATGAAAGAGCAAAAGATGCTTTAATTGAAGCATTATCTGATACAGATAATTATGTTATATACAATTCTGCAGGCGCCTTGGGTAAATTAAATACTCCTGAAATTATTGATATTTTAATTAAACTCACAGAATCTAATAACAAATCCATAGTAAAAGCCGCAGTAGATGGACTCGGTAAATGTTTAAATGAATCAACACGCAACCTTTTAATAAACATAATGATTAACAAGCGTCATTGTGGTAGTTTACCTGCATTATATGTTCTTGATTCAAAGGGATTTTTTTCTGATAAAAACAATTTTGATATTTATATTAAGCTTTTACAGCACCCTAATAAACATGCCAGAGGATTTGCGATTTTTGGTTTAGCAAACATAGAAGAGAGAAAAACAATAGACTATTTACTTTATGCATTAAATGATGATTTTTTTAATAATAGAGAATCTGCAGCCACCGCGCTTGGGAAAATTGGAGAAGATGCAATTGAGCCTTTAATTGAAGTTTTAGAAGATAAAAATACCTTCCAAAATAAAAAGCTTTTAAGAGCAACAGCAAAAGCATTATGCAATATTAAAAGTCCAAAAACAACTGATGCTCTTATTAAAATGACTTCAATAAAAGATGTGTATGTTAGAGTAGATGCATGTATAGCATTGGGAAAGATAAAAAATTCTAAATCCATCTTAGCACTTAAAGTATGTTATTATGATGACAAACATGTAAGAGTACAAGATGCTGCAAAAAAATCATTAAGAAAATTAGGCATCAGAGAACTATAATTAATTCAAGAACACTATTTCTTAACTTATGCTGTCCAGGGCAATCCTGACAGCATCCTCAGGACTACCTGCTTTGACTGTACCCTCAATTTCCCATTTTGAATTCAGGGTCACCACTGTTTTACCCATCTTTAGCGAATGTGCAATCTCAGAAAGTGTACCATATTCGCCGCCTATGGCTATAAGAACATCGGCAGAGCGTGCAATAATTACATTCCTTGCATGTCCCATTTCAGTAACAATAACAATGTCGATGTAAGGATTAGCACTCTTTCGGCTCTCACCCGGAAGAAGACCAACAGTTGTGCCGGACTTATTTTTAGCGCCTCTTGCAGAAGCTTCCATAACGCCGCCAAGTCCGCCGCACAAAAGAAGTGCACCGTTTCTGGCAATCTCAGCACCTGTTTCTTCAGCCAGAATTTCCAGTTCCCTGTCACACGAACCCGCACCAATTACACCTATCTGTATCATTGAACACCAATCCTGAATTCACCCATATACACTTATTTTCACATATATTCACTCTGTATTCTTAAAACATCTTTACTGTCCTTTGCCTGAGAATATTCTTCCAGAGGCTCATGGTTAAGTTCCAGAAAAGTGTGCCCCCAGTTAAACTTGGACATTATTTTCTCTGCCTGCTGCTTGTTTCCAAGGATGTAAAGGGCTGCTGCAAATGCTTCCACTGATGTCAGTTTGAATGGCCTTCCGAAATTTACCGGATTTGCAGCCACAAGGAAAGGCAAAGCCCGGTGTTCCAGTCTCATCCTGAGAAGTTTTGGAAATACTCTCTCCACCTCTTCCCAGGAGCAATCAAGCACAGTAATGCCTTTTTTGGAACTGTCTTCAGGTGACAGAGCTTTCTCAGCCATTGGATCCAGCAAAATTGACCTTGGAGGAATTCTCTCAATCTTCTCTGAAAGATTCACAAGTCCGAATTTCGCCATTTTCTTTCCGGTGCACTTTTTGGGATCACACTGTTTGGCATGATAAAGAAAGAGTTTAATGTCTTTTTCATCAGGATGGTTCATGTGAGAAAAAGCGTCATGATGCTATAAATTATTGATCTGTAAATAATTTAACACAAAAATAATATAGATATGTATTTATATTTATATGTTGTATTTAGTGATGGTTATACAATATATTCATAAACAGGATTGATCGCATTTGAATGGTACAGCAACTGCGATCATCAATCGAGGCATTTTATGACAGCAACAATTTTCACAATCGTCTCAGGGAAGGGTGGTGCAGGCACAAGCACTGCTGCTATAAATCTTGGTGCCGCTCTGGCAGGGTTCGCAAAAAAAACTCTGATCATCGATGCTGATGTAGGAATGCCCACCATTGGGCTGATGTTGGGACTTAAAACTTCAAAAGGAACTATTCACGAAGTACTTGCAGGCAAAGTAGAGCTTAACGAAGCCATCTATGATGGACCAAATAATATGCATATTCTACCGGGAAGCATTTCACTTCAGGGTTTTGTGAATGCAAATACAGAGATTCTCGGTGACATTGTGGAGAGTGTCAAAGAAAAATACGATTACATAATCATTGACTCTCCGACTGGAATTAACAAGAATTCCCTGCTGGCAATTTCTCTTGCAGATGAAATAATACAGCTCGTAAACCCGGACATTGCATCCCTTGCCGGTGCAATGAAGATCAAAGCTATTTCTGACAATATGGGCAAACAATTCAGGGGATTAGTTCTTAACAGGACAGGTATCACCCAGAACGAGATTAGTTCTGAAAGGATAGAAACTGCCCTTGGACTAAAGATACTGGCAACATTACCGGAAGAGAAGAATGTGAAGAATTCACTGGCATTCAAAGCTCCTATTATCGTGAAATATCCGGCATCACAGGTAAGTGTGAACTTCAACCGCCTGGCTGCTGAAATTGCAGGTATTAAAGTATCAGCAGAAGAACTGGCTCAAGTAGAGCCTGAAAAGAAAAAGAAAGGAAGAAAGTTCTCCCTTGCAAAAAATAAGAATTAATCCGGGTGTGAATATGGATATAATGCCGGAAAAGATTGTTCAGATAATTAATGGGATGACTATTATTACTGGGGTTGGTAATTTTGAGTTTAAATAATAATCCTGATGATCGGACTGAAACAAAAGAGAACGAAGAGGAGATTGATGCGTCTGTTCAGACTGAAACAGAATCTTCTGAAGTTGAAGATTTCCTGCGGGAAATTGAATCAAATTCAAATTCCAGGTCATCTGCAGAGAACACAGAAGATGATATTTTACTGAATGAGATTCCTGTTGAAGGACCAGTAGAAGACGTAATACTGGAAGACAGCATAACCAATGAGTTTGATGAACCTGAAACTGAAGAGATTTCCCTTGAAGAGGAAACAATTGACACAAAAACAGGATTATCGGATGCTTCCACACATGAAACTGTTGCAGTAGAACTACAGGAAGAGGAGACAGAGTCTCTGGCGGTAGATGAAGATGATGTTATAGGTGAGCTTGCGGACCTTATTCTCCCTGATGCAGAACCGGTAAATATTGATGACCTGAAAAGCAAGATCGATGATGTTTACATCCCTTCATTCAAAGATACTATTGAAGAAGACAGGGATTCGTTCTGGAAAGACACTGTTTCTGAGATATATAAAGAAGAAGCTATCGAAGAAGATATGTTTATAGAAGAGGAAAAAAGATCTTCTATTTTTGATCGTGTTTCCAAAATATTCTCATCAAAAAAATCACTCATTGAACCTTATAATGTTGTGGAACACGGACCAATAGTAGACCTTACAATGCCTGAGGACAGTCCTTTCAGGGAAGTTGAACTGTATGAAGTAAACCCGCTCTATGCATATGTAAGAATTGCCTATGACCCGGAATCCCATGAATACCAGTACCAGGCAATTGAACCTGTACTCTCTGACAAAGAGCAGGAACTGCTTGAAACTATCAAACTTAAGTTCATTGAAACACTGGACGTTAACCTCAAGGAAATTTCCCGCAAAAATGCCGAAGAATATCTGAGAGACAATGTTGCAAAATACCTGCAGGAATTTAAGATAGCCATCTCACCGAGAAAACGTGAGAGAATAATGTACCACATCGTCCGTGACTATGTCGGATACGGAGAAATCGATGTACTCATGAGAGACCCGAACCTGGAAGATATTTCCTGTGACGGACCTAACACTCCTGTGTATATTTATCATAAAGAATACAACTCAATTCCAAGTGACATTGAGTTCCCATCCGATGAAGTTCTGGATTCTTTTGCAATCAGGATAGCACAGATTTGTGGTCGGCACATTTCAATTGCAAACCCATTGCTTGATGCTACAATGCCTGATGGTTCACGTATCCAGATGACACTGGGACGTGAAATTACAACCCGTGGAAGTACATTCACCATCAGGAGATTCAAGGATAATCCGATAACTCCTGCTAATCTTATAGAATATCATACATTCTCAACCGCCATGATGGCTTACATGTGGCTGGCTGTGGATTCGAGTAAAAGCCTGGTATTTGCCGGAGGAACCGCTTCCGGTAAAACAACTGCCATGAATGCAGTTTCACTTTTCATCCAGCCGGAAATGAAAATCGTTTCCATTGAAGATACAAGGGAACTGAACCTTTCACATCCTAACTGGATCCCCGGTGTTACCAGACAGGCATTTGCCGGGGAGGATAAAGGTTCCATTGAAATGTACGAGCTCCTCAGGGCATCCCTCAGGCAAAGACCTGAATACATTCTTGTGGGTGAAGTCCGAGGTGCTGAAGCCTATGTACTTTTCCAGGCAATGTCCACAGGACACACTACATTCTCAACAATGCACGCTGATTCCGTACAATCAGTAGTACACAGACTGGAAAATCCACCTATCAATGTTCCAAGAATAATGATCCAGGCACTTGACCTTGTAGCTATCCAGATACAGGTAAAGGTTGGCGATGAACGTGTCAGAAGATGCAAGAGTCTCACGGAAATAGTAGGTGTTGATCCAAGAACCGGTGAACTGCTTACAAATGATGTTTTCGTATGGGATGCTGCACGCGATATGTTCCAGTACTCCGGACGTTCCTACATTATTGAAAGTGTAATGGAAAACCGCGGATGGAGTGAAGAGAAAGTTCGTGACGAGCTAAAACGGCGACAGGACATTCTTGAATGGGCGCGTGAGAAAAAGGTCACTCACTTCAGGGACTTTGCCAAGATTGTCGTAGGCTATAACCGTGAACCGGAAATGATAATGAAACTTGTAAGGCAGGAATTGTATGGCTAATCCGTATTTTATCTTTGCTTACAATCTATTTGGAAAATACTATGAGAAAAAGAGGGTTGATTTTTTCGGCCTGCGTCATAGTCTCCTAAAGAACAGAGTAGATATGGCTTATGATGTGTACATGTCAGGTGCACTTCTAAGTTCCATACTGTCAGCATTTGTGGCATTACTTGGTGTTTCTTTCCTTTTTCTCATATTTGGTGTGCCTGAGGTAAGGCCTACCAGGATAATGTTCCCAGGATGGATGGCACCATATCTTCAGTACAAATCCATTGTACTGGGTGTGTTTTTCGGAATTTTATTCACAGTTCTTGTGTTTGTAATTGTTTACAAATTGTTCCTTGTTTATCCATCTATCATGGCTGGTGACAGGAAAAGGAGAATTGACAGCATGCTTCCGTATGCTGTGAACTATATGTCAGCTATGTCTGGTGCCGGAGTTCTTCCGGTTGATCTTTTCAGGTCACTGGCAAACAACGAAATCTATGGAGAGATGTCAGTTGAATGCAGGTACCTTGTACGTGACCTTGAAATTCTGGGTCATGACCTTGTAACGGCCATGAAAAATCTTTCTGTTACGACACCATCAACTGCATTGCAGGATTTCCTGCAGGGTGCTATCACGGTAGTAACCTCTGGGGGACAGCTTGAACCATACTTTGAGATTAAGACTGAGCAATACATTTTGGAAAACAGGCAAAACCAGAAAGAATTCCTGGAAACCCTTGGTCTTCTGGGAGAAACTTATGTAACAGCTTTTGTTGCAGGTCCGCTTTTCCTTGTAGTTGTTATTTCCATTATGTCCATTATGGGAAATGCACAGCTTGTATTCCTTTATGTGATAATCTACGCACTGATACCAATTGGTAGTTTAATGTACGTTGTTCTTATCAGCACCCTGACTCCGGAGGCCTAAAATGAAGTTAACTGAATTTTTGAAGTTTAATGCAAACGATCAGGACATGCTTACGGAAGAAGAACTGACAGAATTGGAAGACACAATTATCAGTTCGAAAATGGAGGAAGCAACGAAGAATGTGGTGATTAAAGAATTCATGAAGGATCCTTTAAACACGCTGTACAACTATCCGATATATACCTTCGCTATCAGTTTACCCATTTCACTGATATTCTTTGCAATTGGTTACATAGCTACGCAGGGAACACCGATTATTGATGATGTGATAATTTTTACAGTTCTTATTGCAATTACGCCACCTGCATTTACATTCCATAAGAAATACAAGAGGACAGATACAATTGAAGAATACCTGCCTACTTTCCTGAGAGATATTTCAGAAATGAGCAGGGCAGGACTTACACTTCCAAGGGCAGTTAACACTGTTGCAAAAGGAGAATACGGAGCCCTTACAAAGGAAGTTCAGACTATGGATGCTTCAATGTCATGGGGTGTTTCCTTTGAAGAGTCGTTGCAGAACTTTGCAAAAAGAGTACCTACACCTATTATAGTAAGATCAGTTTCACTTATCACGCAGGCAAGCAAGGCAGGAGGACGTGTCGCTGCTGTTCTTGAAGCTGCCGCACGTGATGCAAGGGAAGTAAAAATACTGGAACGTGAAAGACGTGGTAACATGATGGTATACGTAGTTATCAGTTACATGTCATTCTTTGTGTTCCTTTTTGTTATTGGAATGCTTACATCCACTTTCGTACCAACAATGGCAGAAGCCGGAAAAGCTGCACAGGCTGCTGGTGCCGGAAGTCAGTTTATCGGTTCATTTGACCCGGCAAAATATACACGCCTCATGATGCATACCGGCGTAATCCAGGGATTTATGAGCGGACTTGTGGCAGGACAGATGGGAGAAAGTTCTGTATTCCAGGGACTGAAACACTCTATCATCCTTACTCTTATAGCATGGATGGTATTCACATTTGTTATCTAAACAAATGAACAAAACAAAATCAAAAAAATTAAAGGAAGGCTTATTCGATTTTAGAATAAGCTTCCAGTGCTTTTTTTCTTACATCTGTAAAAAGATCGTTTTCGTGAGAATCAATTCCCACAACCAGAGGACCAAAATTCTCCACCTTAAGTTCCCACACAGCTTCTGGCATTCCAAGGTCTAACCAGTGGACTGTGGTTACTTTTGCAATACTCATGGCTGCAAGGGCTGCACATCCTCCTGTAAATGCAAGGTAGACTGATTTGCCCTTCATGGATTCTGTCACATTATCCATACCGCCTTTTCCAACAAATGCACGCACTTCATGAATATCCAGAAGTGAAGGTGTCATTTTTGACATTCTTGCACTGGTGGTCGGTCCGGCAGCGACAACTTTCCACTCACCGTCTTTTCCTTTCATGAGAGGACCACAGTGATAAATTACTGCACCTTCAAGGTCAAATGGAAGTTGCTTTTTTTCCTCTGCCATTTCAAGAATCCTTGCATGGGCTTCGTCTCTTGCAGTGAAAACAGTTCCGCTGAGATAAACAATATCACCTGATATTAGTTTATCAACATCTTCCTTTGTTAGCGGTGTATTGAGTTTGTATTCCATTACTTATCACCACCCAGAACAACTGATGCATGTCGATTTGCCCAGCATTGAATATTTACAGCAACCGGAAGTGATGCTGTATGGCAGTGTGCTTTTTTGATGTGAACTGCCAGGGCGGTTGTTTTTCCTCCAAGTCCCATTGGCCCTATTCCAAGTGAATTTATGTCTGCAAGCAGGGCTTTTTCTTCTTCATCCATTTCATCAACTTTCCCAAGCAGGGCTGACTTTGCAAGTCTTGCAGATTTGTCGAATGAGCCACCAATACCTACACCTACAACAATTGGAGGACATGGTTTTCCACTTGCATTAAGGACAGTTTCCAGTACAAAATTGCGTATGCTGTCCTTTTCAGTAGGATTGAGCATTTTTATGGAACTCATATTCTCAGAACCTGCACCTTTTGGAGCCACGGTGATCTTAATACTGCTGCCGTCCACAAGTTCGTATTTTATATCCGGAATTCCGTCTCCGGTATTATTTCCACTGTTGCTTCTGGTTAAAGGGTCAACAGCATTTGGACGCAGTGGTATTGATTCGGTTGCCTTTTTCACACCTTCAAGAATAGCATCCTCTAGCCTGAAATCCATTCTGCAGTCACGGCCGAGTTCAACAAAAAATATCAGTATGCCAGTATCCTGACACATGGGCACTTTATTCTTTGCTGCAATCTCAATGTTTTTCAGTATAGCTTCAAGCTGTTCCTTTGCAATAGGAGATGATTCCCCGGATGCGGCTTTTTGCAGTGCATCAACAACATCCCGGGGCAATACAGTCTCCGACTCTTCTAAAATATCAACAACAGCAGATACAACAGTATCATAATCAATTTGACTTGACAAAAAAGATCACCTTTAGTTAGGGTAACTACGGAATTGACTAACTTAAACTTTTGTATGACTATTGAAAAAAGAGGTTTTATTAAATATCATTCGGCCATTACGGGAGACGGCTGGTATTTATGGTGGTAAAAACGATAATGATTAAATAGCTTGCTTGGTAGATATTTTAGATATCTTAGCTTTTTTAATTCAGTGTTTTTGTTGCTATCGGCCATTGTAGTTAAACTACAAAATAGTAAAAGGTGCGATATAATATGAAATATTTAGAAAACAGAATACTTTCCGGAGTATTCACAAAAACCCTGGCTGCAGCATTCATCATTATGATGTTTGTAGGAATAAGTGCCGCAGCTCCAATGACATTTTTCGGAGAAGACGCAGGACTTGGAGAAAGTACACCCCTTTCAAGCTGGCCTAATGCTGATGCAGCAAAAGATGACTTCCTTTCACACCTCAATGGTGTAGGTGTAGAGGATCTGGAAAGCTTTAAAGACGGTGATGAGGCACCACTAACAGTGGACTTTGGAGCAGCAGGAACCGCAACATTGAACGGTACAGGTGAAATTGAAACCAATATCGGTTCTGGCAGGTATCCAATATCCGGGGACAACTTCTGGGAAGCAACTGGTGATTTCTCCATAGAATTCTCAGAGGCCCAGGTTGCATTCGGATTTTATGGTGTCGATGTAGGTGACTTTGATGGACAACTTACAGTAGTATACGAAGATGAAACCACTCAGACACTTACCATTCCCCACACAACAAATGCCTATGGTGGAGCTGTAATCTACTATGGTTTCATTGATCTGGATCATCCATTCACAAAAATCACATTCGATAATACTATGCCAGGATACGACTACTTTGGATTCGATGACTTTACCATTGGAACAAAAGAACAAGTCAACAATAACAACAACGAAATTCCTGAGTTCCCAACCGTTGCTATCCCAATGGCAGGAATAATTGGAATGATGTTCCTCTTCCAGCGCAGGAAAGAGTAAAATTTTCGCAATTAGGGGGTATCCCTAATTCTTTTTTTATTTACCAGTAATTGAATCAGGGCTGGTTATCAAATTATGTATGTTTTAATCGGAAAAGCGTAGCTACTTCAACTATATAATATCCTGAAAAACATCGATTTATTTTGAATAATGGTGCGGGAGAAGGGATTCGAACCCCCGAACGCCTGCGCGAGCAGATCTTGAGTCTGCCACCGTTGGCCACTTGGTTACTCCCGCATACGAGATTAACGATACCAGTATTGCCGTATTTATTATAAATTTAACTGTTGTCAAATACGACACTTATCATCTGCATAATTATGCAACAAATAAACAGTATTATAAGTTCAGGAACATATTTACTGAGTATTACTACAAATCGATCAAGTTAAATATAGGATATACAAAATTAAGAGTATAGTGGTATACCAGTGATACATTATTATATTACTGGAATATGTGGTACTAAAATAGAATGCAGGGGGCATACTATTAGGCGGAGTAGGTTGGATATTACAATAGCCATTCTGAAAATAGCAATGGATGGAGCAAAAAAGACGCAGATCGTTTACGGAGCAAACCTAAATTCAACAATTGCAAACAAATATCTTGCAAGGCTTGAAGAAAAGCAGCTCATAGAACACAAAGGGAATATCTTTGTTACTACGGACAAAGGCAGAATGTATAAAGACATGGCCAGCGAACTTGATATTCGCTGACATCTTGTTACGTGTTTACTTACATAATTACTACAACTGTAGAACCTGGAATCAAATCAATCAAAGATTGATTTTCATATAAGACCAAGTAACTGTGAGATTTTGAGGACAACATTTGCCACTGTGTAGGTAACACTGTTCACGAGTCCTACGGGCTCAATAACAATATCACCATTATCTTTTGCTTCTACAAAAGTTTCAAGTGGTGTTTCAGAGTCCATTACACTTCTTACAGTGGCCTCACTGGTACCGATGATCATGGTAGCTTCAAATTCAGTATCTTCTGAAACTTCCTCAAAAGTTGTAACATATGCATTTTCAGTAACTGCTTTTATATAAATCTCATCACCTGAATCAGCCACGATGACAAGTTTAATTACTTCATCCCCAAGCAGGCTCTTGAGATAGGAAGGCAGGTACTCTGTATTTTCATTGTACTCATTGACTTTTATTTCGAGATCATTAACTATATCCGCACTTGCTACCGGCATGAGCAATATCAGTAGCATTAAAAGAATTACTATTTTTTTCATCTGCTTCCTCCCGCGCATGATGCATTCTCATTGACAGAGTGTTGGATTAATGACCCGCACTTATTGTGCTATTTCCAGTCATATGCCCACCAGAATATTGCACCAAATATATATTGAATACAATTATAGTTATAGTTGTCTGTAAACTACATGTAAAAAACTGTAAAAAGACTTAATTTCAGGAAAACTGTTTTAAGAACATAAGCATAATTGCATCTTCAAGAGGGCGATTTCTAATGGGTGAGATTGTAGTAAGCGATGCCATGAGAGATTATTTTGAAGAGCTTGAGTCCAATCTCCACAAAGAAATAGAAATTGCCAACCGTGCACGTTCCAGAGGCAGGGACCCAAAGCCACACATCGAAATTCCCCTTGCAAAAGACCTTGCCGACAGGGTGGAGAATCTCATAGGTGTAAAAGGTGTTGCAGAGCAGATACGCATATTTGACGAGACCATGTCACGTGAAGAAGGCGCTCTGGCCATAGGAAAAGCTGTTGCAGAAGGCGTCGTAGGTGAGTTTGATTCAAAGGAAGAAGCAATCGAAGCCGCCATTCGTGTATCCGTTGCAATGCTCACAGAAGGCGTGGTAGCTGCTCCGATTGAGGGAATCGATAAGGTAACCCTTGGAAAAAACGATGACGGAAGCGAATACATCAGGATCTTTTATTCAGGACCAATACGCAGCGCAGGAGGTACAGCCCAGGCATTGTCCGTTCTTGTTGGGGATTATGTTCGCCGTGCCGTAGGAATTGAAAGGTATAAGCCGCGAAAGGAAGAAGTCGAAAGATACGTGGAAGAGATCCTGCTTTACAGGCGTGTTGCAACTTTGCAGTATACTCCATCAGAAGATGAAATCAGGCTAATTGTAGATAATTGTCCGATATGTATCGATGGTGAACCCACTGAAGCTGAGGAAGTTGAAGGTTACAGGAACCTTGACAGGATAGAAACAAACCGGGTCCGCGGTGGTATGTGTCTTGTGCTTGCAGAAGGTCTGGCGCTGAAAGCTCCAAAAGTCCTGAAGCATGTCAATAAACTTGAAATGGACGGCTGGGATTGGCTCAATACACTTATAGCCGGAGCAAAAAGTTCAGGTGACGATGACGGTGATTTTGTAGGTGTCAAACCCAAAGATAAGTATTTACGTGACCTGATTGCAGGAAGACCCGTATTCTCACACCCCATGCGGCCTGGTGGTTTCAGGCTCCGTTATGGCAGGTCAAGAAACACATCCTTTGCCGCAGCAGGAATCAGTCCTGCCAGCATGTATATAATGGACAGCTTCATCGTATCAGGCACGCAACTTAAAGTTGAGAGACCCGGTAAAGCCGCTGGAATGGCACCAGTTGACAGCCTGGAAGGACCAACTGTCAGACTGAAATCTGGTGATTTAATAAGAGTTGATGATGAGCAGGAAGCTATTGAGATCCATCCTGAAGTTGAAGCCATAATTGATATTGGCGAGATTCTTATCAACTACGGTGACTTCCTGGAGAACAACCATCCGCTTGTACCTTCTTCTTATTGTTTTGAATGGTGGATACAGGAATTTGAAAAAGCGGTCGAAAATCTGCCCTACACAAGGAATGAACTTAAAAATCCGTCACAGGAACTTGCATTGGATTTATGCGAAAAATACAATATCCCACTTCATCCTGCACATACTCATCTCTGGCATGACATATCTGTGCAGGAATACGAAAAACTTGCAACATTCATATCCGAGAATGGAGTTCTTTCACATGACTCAAAAATACTTGAACTTCCACTCAATCTAACTACAGATTCCGGAATTAAAACAATCCTTGAACATCTCCTTGTTCTTCATAAAATAAATGACGAGAAGATAATAATCGAAAATCCTTTACCATTTATCAGATGCATGGGACTGGACAGCGAACTGAAAAAAAAATGGAATTCTTTGCCGGAAGAACTTACAGAAACTGTGCAGGTAGTCAATGAACTCAGCGGTCTTATTGTAAGGGAGCGCGCACCAATACGAATCGGAGCCAGGATGGGACGTCCTGAAAAATCCAATAAAAGAAAAATGTCTCCTGCTCCTCATGTGTTGTTCCCAATCGGGGATTCTGCCGGAAATACGCGTAAGATGGAGGCAGCAGCCGGATATATTTCCTCAATGAACAGCAAAGTCGGACAGATACGTGTTGAAATAGGTAACAGAGTATGCCCGGCCTGCGGAATGGACACTTTCCTTTATCGTTGTGACTGCGGTGAGTTTACCGTACCAAAACTATTCTGTCCAAGATGTGGAATTTCAGCACAGAAAGAAGAATGTCCAAAATGTGGTTCAAAGACCACATGCGTGAAAATGCAGAATATAAATTTTAAGGAAATTTATCAGGCAGCCTTTGCAAAAGTCGGTGAGCGTGAGAACATCGAAGTGAAAGGTGTCAAGAGAATGATGTCAGGAACCATGACTCCGGAACCTCTTGAAAAAGGAATTCTTCGGGCAAAACATGACCTTTATACCTTCAAGGACGGAACTGTCAGATACGATATGTCCGATATTCCGCTTACACATATCAGAGCCGATGAGCTGGGAATTAAAGTTGAAAAATTAATTGGAATCGGGTATACAGAAGACATCTACGGAAATAAACTGGAAAGGGACGATCAGGTTGTCTGTCTTAAAGTTCAGGATCTTGTAGTCTCCTATGATTGTGGACAATACCTTCTGAGAACAACGAAATACATTGATGACCTGCTTGAAAAATACTATGGTGAAGAACCATATTACAAAGCAGAGAAACTTGAGGATCTTGTTGGAGTTATGCTTATGGGACTTGCACCTCACACTTCTGCAGGTGTTCTTGGAAGACTTGTTGGTTTTACAAAAGCATCTGTTGGCTATGCACATCCATTCTTCCATGCAGCTAAAAGAAGAAACTGTGACGGGGATGAAGACTGTGTCATGCTGCTGATGGATGGTCTCATTAATTTCTCAAGGGACTACCTGCCAGAGAAAAGAGGAGGTAAGATGGATGCACCTCTTGTACTTACCACACGCCTTGACCCCAGTGAGGTTGACAAGGAAGCACACAATATAGACGTGTGTGATCACTATCCACTGGAATTCTATGAAGCTACACAGAGTTATACAAATCCAAAGGAACTGGAATCCACTTTTGACCTTATAAGTGCAAGGCTTGGAACTCCTGACCAGTACGAGCACTTTATGTACACCCATGATACGACCGATATTGCTGCAGGTCCGCTTAACAGTGCTTACAAGACACTTGGGAGCATGGTAGAGAAAATGGATGCTCAGCTTGCCCTTGCAGATAAAATCCGTGCAGTTGATGCTTCTGATGTGGCTGAAAGGGTTCTTATTTCACACTTCCTGCCAGATATGTTCGGTAATCTAAGGGCGTTTTCAAGACAGGGGACCCGATGTCTAAAATGCGCTGCTAAATTCCGCAGGCCGCCTCTTACGGGAATTTGTCCGAAATGCGGAGGAAGGGTCATACTTACGGTTCATGAAGGTGCTGTGAAAAAGTATCTTAAGGTCTCAAAGAAAGTCGCTCATGAATACAATGTTTCCAGTTATACAAAACAGAGAATAGAACTGCTGGGCCTGGACATGCAGTCACTCTTTGAAAATGATAAATCAAAACAGACCGGACTGCTGGAATTCATGTGAGCATCCGGTGCCTTGATAATCAATATTAGTCCTGTTTAAACTCCTGGTTTTGATTTTATGTATTCATCGATTTACAGACCGATTGCATTTATTTCGTGAATAAGTTCTGTGAACTCTTTTATCTCAAATTCAAGAACCTCTTCTTTGCTGTGACCAATTGACATTTCACCATCATAGGTCAGCATTTCCGGTCCCCTGCGTACAAAGCGGGATACTCCGTCACGGGATAAAACTGAAGTTACTTCAGGGTCGTGCACAAATGCTCTTCCCGGAATTATGACAGTTTCCTTTACATCCGCAAGGTCCAGTTTTTCCACATCTTCAATGGTTATAAGACAGCCTATATCCTTATCCACGGCAACTACGTTTACAGCACTTCCAAGTTTTGTGAAAATTTCCTGAAGCCTGTCTTTAGAAGCTCGACTGCTGAGGATTGTTGCATCCTTGCGTATTTCAGGAAGTCTGGCAAGAGCTTCGGGTTCATTTCTGATTGCATATGGAGAGCCGATAAGTGGATCTTCAAGAGGTGTTCCTGTTATGCGGAGATTATATTTTGAATCTGCATTCCTTACAATGTTTACAAACTCTTCAATGCTGTGTGTTTCAATTCCTTCCATTACAGGAGCATTGTTCAGTATGAGGCCTTCCTCTGTTTTGTTGGCAAAGCGCATGAGAATTGCACCTTTTGCACCCATTTCTTCAAGATCACTGAGGGTTTTGTCAAGTACTTCACCATCGTTAACTCCGGGAATGAGAACAATAGCTGCATAAACATCACAATGCTGACAGAATTGACGCAATACTTGAAGTGCAGCTTCCGGTTCAGGGTCTCGCATGTATTTTCTTCTGAGTTCCGGATCCGTTGCAAATACTGTGAACGATACTTCGGTGACTCCGTATTCTATGAAGAACTCTGCTTCATCTCCATTACTGAAACCTTTTCCACTGGTATAACCCAGATGTATCGGAAGACCGAATTGGGCAATGTTGGCTACAAGCTCCATAAGATCCGGATAACAGCTTACATCGCCTCCACCGCTAATAGTGATTTTCTCAATATCGTCACCTGCCATCATAAGACGCTGGTATAGATCCTGGAAAACATATTGTCCGGGTTTAAATCCGGAATAAGATTCCCTGACACCTCTGGTGCAATAGTCACAACCCTTTTTGAAAGGGAAACAGTACTTGCATCCAAATGGAGGGGTCTCTTTAACTTTCTTGAAATAACAATATGTGCAGAAGCCTTTGCAATCTATTCCGGGATTGCCTCCCACGTCAGCAGTAATCTCCATAGAACGAGATACATATTATATAGGTACTTAAAGGTTTGCGGCTCACATAAATGATATTTTTAATAAATAATCATATACATGATGATAAGACGTAATTATAGCATTTATGAGAAAATGCACATTTGTTGTGCCCTCTTTGTTCTATTTAAATGTATCTAATACCATGATAAATTAATACCACTGTAATTTATATACACATCGAAATTTTGCTTGCGGTTGATGATTGCGAAATTGTCTCGGAACGATGCAAAAGGTTTAAACGTCATCGTTGCTTAATAAATCCGAGAATTCCCAGTGGAAAGTATTCGTACAGGAAAATTACTATGTGGTACAAAGTAATTGACTTTCATTCACTCATCTGTACATTTCCAATATGGGTGATTTCTGAATAGAAACATAGGAGGAAAATATACGTGTCTGATAAAATAGACATTTACGACGACAGAGGTAAACTGTTGGAAAGCGGCGTTGATCTTACAGCTATTGCGCCAACTAGAAACGCAGCGATTCAAAACATCATCAAAGATACAAAGAGGACAGTTGCTGTAAACCTCGCAGGTATCGACAAAGCACTCAAGACAGGTTCTATGGGTGGAGCTAAAAAGCAGATCCTTGGTAGAGAACTTGACTACGACATTGTAGGCAACTCAGGTGCTATCTGTGATGCAGTAAAGAAGCTCATTCAGGTCAGCGATGATGACGACACAGCAGTAACAGAACTTAGTGGTGGAAAGCAGCTTCTTGTCCAGATCCCAAGCGTAAGGACACAGATAGGTGCTGACTTCGTATCTGCAAGTACCGTAACAGGTGCAGCAGTCGTACAGACCATCATTGACATGTTCAACACTGACATGTTCGATGCACCAATCGTAAAGTCCGCTGTATGGGGAAGCTACCCACAGACAATGGACATGAAGGGCGCAAACATTGCATCAATTCTCAGCATTCCACAGAACAACGAAGGTCTTGGTTACTCCCTGAGAAACATCACAACAAACCACGTAGCAGCAATCACTGGCAAGAAGGCAATGAATGCAGCAGCACTCTCATCAATCTTCGAGCAGGTAGGTATGTACGAGATGGGTAACGCTGTAGGACCATTCGAGAGACACCAGTTACTCGGTCTTGCATACCAGGGTCTTAACGCAGGCAACTACGTTTACGACATTGTAAAAGAGAACGGAAAGGACGGTACAATCGGTACTGTTATTCAGTCAACAGTTGACAGAGCTCTTGAAGCAGGTATCATCTCAGTCGACAAGACAGCTCCATCCGGATACAACTTCTACAAGGCAAACGATGTTTCAATGTGGAACGCATGCGCAGCAGCAGGTCAGCTTGCAGCAACTATGGTAAACGTAGGAGCAGGAAGAGCAGCTCAGAACGTATCATCAACCATCCTCTACTACAACGACATACTTGAGAAGGAAACAGGTCTTCCAGGTACGGACATGGGTAGAGCACAGGGTACTGCAGTAGGATTCTCATTCTTCAGTCACTCCATCTATGGTGGTGGCGGACCAGGTATCTTCAACGGTAACCACGTTGTAACCAGGCACTCCAGAGGTTTCGCAATTCCTTGTGTATGTGCAGCAGTCTCACTTGACGCAGGTACACAGATGTTCTCCATCGAGAAGACCTCCGCACTTGTTGGTAACGTATTTGGATCAATTCCAGAGTTCAAGGAACCAATCAAGGCAGTGGCAGGTGCACTCTAAGACTAAATCTCCCTCCTTAAATATCACAGCAAATCAAAAAGGTAGCAAAAATGTCCGAAGCTTTTTCCGACGCAAACATCGTGCAGCTTGAAATATTTCCTTCAAGGCTGCTAAAACCTGAAACCGCTCAGTCCTTGCTCAACGCTATCGCAGATGTCGATGGTATAATAAGACTGTTCGTTCATGGTCCAAGACTTCCTCAGACCGTTCCTTACGGACCTGCAACAGGCTTACCTGTGCAGCATTCAGGGAACAAGGTCATAGAGGTTGCAGGTCAGACAATAGAACTTTCCGTATATGTCGGTAGCATTCGTATAGAAGTTGCAGATGTAGACGTAAAGGAGCAGGTCAGGGAAGTTTGTGAAACTATCCTTACAATGCCCTTTGAATTCAGAGTAGGTCATTTCATACCAACCAGGCAGACCGTCACCGATTATGCAAAACGGGGACCCGGCGCTGATCCTATGATGATAGGAATGACAGATCCGAAGGGAAAATTGAAGGATAATCCTGTATGTATCCTTAAACCTGATGACATACCAAATGACATGGAATAAGTGATAGAATGTTCGACCGGGAAACACAGGTTGTAGATTGCAGACACGGAATGGGTCTTGGCCGTGGAGGAGGACTTGCCCAGCGCGGTACTCTTTCCGAAACAGGAAGACCTGATGTCATCGCAGTTGCAATGAGTCCGGGAAGAAGACATATCACAAAACCAGTATGTGAACTCACATACGGCATGCGTCGTGAGGAGATCCAGGTAAGTGTTCTGGTGCTTAACACCGGATCAGGTGTTCCGGATACCAATGTGGGTTCCGGCTCTTTTGGAATAAGTTCGGAAGAGATAGCACAGATAAACAGGCACAAGGTCGCTGTGATCCACACAGGGAACATCAGGGACCATGTGGTGAGGAAAGTAAAGGCAATTCTTGAAGAGGCCAATATCCCTGCGGTAGTTGTTTGTCAGACCCTCGTTGATTTTGAGGATTTTGCAATGGCTGGAGTAAGGACAAGGCTTGTAAAACCTAATGATAGTGATATTTTAGCAAAAGGAAGGGTTATGGAAATTGTGACAGGAGTTACACGAGGCGAATCATGTTCGAGGGAAAAACTGAACGAACTCGTGAAAGCCGTGAAAACCACAATGAGATCATCAGAGAATTAGGAGTGAATAATTATGGCATATGAACCACAATATTATCCAGGAGCAACATCCGTTGCTGAAAACAGAAGAAAACACATGTCTGGTAAAGTCGAGAAACTCAGAGATATCTCCGACGATGACCTGACACTTGTTCTCGGACATCGTGCACCAGGTAGCGACTACCCAAGCACCCATCCACCACTCGCAGAAATGGGCGAACCAGAGTGTTCGATCAGAGAAATCGTAGAACCAACACCAGGCGCAAAAGCTGGTGACAGAGTAAGGTACGTGCAGATCGTTGACTCAATGTACAACGCACCATCAACACCATACTTCAGGTCCTATGCAACAGCAATCAACTTCAGAGGCGTTGACCCAGGTACACTTTCCGGTCGTCAGGTCGTTGAAGCTCGTGAAAGGGACATGGAAGAGATTGCAAAGTACGAGATGGAAACTGAGATGAGCTGCCCAGCACTATCATGCATGAGAGGCGCAACAGTGCACGGTCACTCACTTAGACTTCCAGAAGACGGTGTAATGTTCGACATGCTTGAAAGGTGCAGAAAAGAAGGCGATGTAATTATAATGCACAAGGACCAGGTAGGAAGACCAATCGACAAGAAGGTTGATCTCGGAAAACCAATGTCTGCAGACGAGGCAGCAAAGAGAACAACCATATACCGTGTTGACAACGTTGCATTCAGAGACGACAAAGAAGTCATTGAATGGGTTCACAGGGTATTCGATAAAAGAACCATTTATGGTTTCAAGCCGGAAAACTGAGGTGATGATAATGGCAGATGACAGACAGAGAAGGTTTGCAAAACAGATGGAGATCAAGTACACAAAAGAACATGGTACTAACAAGATGGAAGGTGGCAAGATCACCGACAAGACTGTAGAGTACTTTAGACTTGGTGTCGATCAGAACCCTAGAAAATTAGAAATGAGAAAAGCTGGTGAAGCCCTCGCAGCAAAGAGAGGACTTGTCGGTTACAACCCAATGATGCACTGTGGTGGTATTCCACTCGGTCAGAGAGCACTTACTCCATCATTCCTTTCAGGAACAGAGGATATGGTTGAGATGGATGATCTTCACTACGTCAACAACGCTGCAATGCAGCAGATGTGGGATGACATCAGAAGAACCGTAGTTGTCGGTATGGACATGGCACATGAGACACTCGAGAAGAGACTCGGTATCGAAGTCACACCAGAGACGATCAACCACTACCTTGAGACACTCAACCACGCACTTCCTGGTGGAGCAGTTGTTCAGGAACATATGGTCGAGACACACCCTGCACTTGTAGATGACTGTTACGTAAAGATCTTCACCGGTGACGATGAACTTGCAGATGAGATCGACAAGCAGTTCCTTATTGATATCAACAAGGAATTCCCAGAAGAGCAGGCAGAGCAGCTCAAAGCAGCTATTGGCAAGACCTCCTGGCAGGCAGCACACATCCCAACAATTGTCAGCAGAACCACAGACGGTGGTCAGACAAGCAGGTGGATGGCTATGCAGGTCGGTATGTCATTCATTTCAGCATACAGCATGTGTGCTGGTGAAGCAGCAGTAGCTGATCTTTCATACGCAGCAAAGCACGCTGGTGTTATCCAGATGGGTGAAATGCTTCCAGCAAGACGTGCACGTTCACCAAACGAGCCTGGAGGAATTCCATTCGGTCACCTTGCAGATATCGTACAGACAAGTCGTGTAGACGCAGAAGACCCAGCACACGTAGCTCTTGAAGTAGTCGGTGCAGGATGTATGCTTTACGACCAGATCTGGCTCGGTTCATACATGTCTGGTGGTGTAGGTTTCACTCAGTACGCAACAGCAGCATACTGTAACAACATCCTTGATGACAACCTCTACTACAACGTAGACTACATCAACGACAAGTATGATGGTGCAGCAAACAAGGGTGCTGACAATAAGGTCAAGGCAAGCCTCGATGTAGTAAAGGACATCGCAACAGAGTCCACAATCTACGGTCTTGAGAACTACGAGAAGTATCCAACAACCCTCGAAGACCACTTTGGTGGATCTCAGAGAGCAACAAGTCTTTCAGCAGCAGCTGGTTCCGCTGTATCAATTGCAACAGGAAACGGAAATGCTGGTTTGTCTGGATGGTACCTCTGTATGTACCTGCACAAGGAAGCACTCGGAAGACTCGGTTTCTTCGGATACGACTTGCAGGACCAGTGTGGTGCAACCAACGTTCTCTCATACCAGTCCGACGAAGGTCTGGCTCTTGAATTGCGTGGACCAAACTATCCAAACTACGCAATGAATGTAGGTCACCAGGGTGGATACGCAGCTATCACCTCCGGTGCACACGCTGGACGTGGAGATGCATACGCACTCAACCCACTTGTCAAGGTCTGTTTCGCAGACAAACTCCTGCCATTTGACTTCTCTAAGCCAAGGAAGGAGTTCGCAAGAGGAGCTCTCAAAGAGTTCGAGCCTGCTGGTGAGAGATCACTCATCATTCCAGCAAAGTAATTTTAAAACAAGTGCAGGCTTAATGCCTGCTACTTACCCTTTTTTTGGACTAGTGCTGTTTTTCTGTTTTTGATTTTATAGTGATTCATTATTCACTTGCTTTATAATAATAAAATAATTCAAAATTGTTCACTCATTCGGAGAACCATTCATCCACTGCCCCATGAATGATGGTTCTTAGAAAACTACTAATAACTTGAAACCTTGAAAACCCTTAAAAACAAGGTGCTATTAAAATGTCTTTTCACGTGATGCTAATCCCCACCCTGGGCTGTCCCGGAGAATGTAATTACTGCTGGAGTTCTGAAGAAAAATCCCCTGTAATGAGCATCGATACCATAAAAGAAGTAGTTGAGTGGCTCAAAAACTTCAAAGATGATTCAGTTACTTTTACCTTTCATGGAGGAGAACCACTTTTAGCAGGTGCTGATTTCTACAGAGAAGCTTTACCAATGCTTGCTGAAGGAGCAAAACCAAAGAAAGTGGCTTTTGCAATACAGACCAACCTCTGGAAGATGACAGATGAAATTGCTAAGATCTTTGCGGAGTATGAGATTCCCATCGGTTCCAGTCTTGATGGTCCAAAAGAGCTTAATGATTTCCAGAGAGGTGAGGGCTATTTTGAAAAGACCATGCGTGGATACGAGATAGCAAAGAAACACGGACTTTCCGTAAGATTCATTACTACTTTCACCTCCCATTCCGAAAAATTCAGAGAAGAGATTTTCAATTTTTACCTGGAGAACGGCTGGACTCTCAAATTCCATCCTGCCCTTCCCTCATTACGTGGCAATGAACCTGAAAAATGGGCTCTTGATCCGGAAGAATACGGCAGGCTTCTTATCTACCTCCTGGACAAATATCTCGAAAACATAGACAGTATCGAGGTAATGAACATTGACCACCTCTGTAAAGGAGTGTTTAGTGGTAGAGGTGCTGTATGTACTTTCGTAGATTGCATGGGAGATGTTCTGGCCATAGGGCCTGATGGTGGCATATACCCATGTTACCGTTTTGTAGGTATGCCAGAATATGTAATGGGTAATGTTCGTGATAATCCGGGCATTGAAGAACTTTCAAAATCCGATGCATGGAAGCTCATGTTCGATTACAAGGATTACGTAGATGAAAACTGCAAGGATTGTTCCCATATAAAATATTGTAGAGGCGGCTGCCCTTACAATGCCATAACCCCAACAGGTGGAGAAATAAAGGACGTTGATCCACACTGCATTTCCTACAAGATGATACTCGACGAAATAACTGAAAGAGTTAATAATGAGATGTTCGGTGGACCAAGCATGGAAATGGATTTCTTCCAGAACCCTATGAAGCCTTCAAAGCCAGGAATAATGGCCCTGATGTTTAAGAAATAACCTGAAAAACAAAGAGCTGACAGGACAGATATCCCGTCATTTATTTTTAATTATTTATTTTTTCTAGCACAAGTATTGCAAGTGAAAAAAAGACAATTCCTGCCAGTGCACTAAAATCTGGTGTGCTCTTTATATGCCCGGCATCTGTTTCTTTAGTAGCCGTTTCTTCTGTTTTTTCATCATCAAAAATTACCGATACATTTTCTTCTGCCTGAACGCTTTCTTCAAGTATTTCCTCGCTGACATTACCAGTGATTGTTGCAGCATCCTGCTCCTGACTTGTTATCATAGATAAACGATAGCTGGAACTGGAACTACTTGAGCTTCCTGATTCAGAACTTCCCGTACTGACGGTAGATACGATAATGTAAGAAATCCTTGTGCTGATATTGCTTCCCTGATCATTACTTGCATTAAGGCTCACATTGTAGGTCCCTACGGCTGAATAAGTATGGTCAGGGTTCTGATCAGTTGAAGTGTTCCCGTCGCCGAAATCCCATAACCATGAGGTAGGGCTGTTTGTCGATGAATCAGTAAAGCCTACGGAAAGCGGAACCGCACCTGAGGTCACATTGGCACTGAAGCCGGCATCCGGAGAATCTACGACTGTGACGTATGAAGTTCTTACACGTGTACTGCTGCCTGATGGGTTTGTCAGTACCAAACTGACGTTGTAGATTCCTGTAGCGATATAATTATGCGTAGGTGTCTGTTCAGTAGAAGTTATCCCGTCACCGAAGTCCCATAACCACGAGCTGATCAAACCTGTGGAATGGTCGGTAAAGGCTAGATCCTGTGTTGCTGTTACTGATGTTGTATTAACTACAAAGCCGGCAACAGGTGGTGCAGGTTCCGGAATAAAATCAATTTCCGGGTTTGCTCCTTCAGTAACGTTTACGGTCTGAATTACAGGTGTCTCATAGTCCTGCTTCACTACGGTGATATTGTATGTGCCCGGCCAGAGATACAGGGTTGTATTGGCCTGTACTGATCGGTTGATCCCATCCACATATACCCAGGCATTCGGTACAGAAGAATTCACAGGCAATGTACCTGTCATACAAAAGGCAAACTTGAGGAATGCATTATTCATGTTGGTATAATCATAATAACTGATCCCTGCATTTCCTGAAGAATCGAAGCAAAGGGATGCATACCTCCCAACATCATTCGTGCTGTCCGCGGTTTCAATTTCCCAGTTCGCACCATTGTAATATGCGAATTTAAGGTCGTCTTTATTAACATCATTATAACTTATCGCTGGATTTCCAGAAGCATCGAAGGCAAGGGAAGTGAGATCGCCTCCATAAGTGTATTCGTCTTCATCAAAGTACACACCTGGTGCGCTGCCTACAGTTTCTGTTTCCCAGTATACGCCATTGTAATGTGCAAATTTGAGGTCTTTGTTTGTCACATCGAGATAACTTATCGCCGGATTTCCGGAAGGATCATAGCAAAGGGAAGTTCCCATTCCAACATTCAGCCTACTGTCCACTGTTTCTATTTCCCAGGCTGCACCATTGTAATGGGCGAACTTGAGGTCCTTGCTGGTATTGAAATCATAATAACTAATTGCCGGATTGTCTGAAGGATCGAAGGCAAGGGATGCATATATTCCAACATCTCCTATGTTGTCCACTGTTTCTGTTTCCCAGATTCCACCATTGTAATATGCGAATTTGAGGCTGGTGTTGTACCGGTACCCATCGTAATAACTTATCGCAGGATTGCCTGAAGAATCAAAGGCAAGGGAAGTATGAAGTCCAACCAGTCCTGCATCGTCCACCATTTCTGTTTTCCAGCTTGAGTCATTGTAGTATGCGAATTTGAGACTACCATTTAGCCAATCATAATAACTTATCGCAGGATTGCCTGAAGGATCAAACTCAAGGGACGTGTAGAGTCCGACCTGTCCTGCATCGTCCACTGTTTCTATTTCCCAGCTTGAGTTATTGTAGTGTGTGAACTTGAGTTCGTGGGAATTATAATATAGATAACTGATTGCCGGATTGTCTGAAGAATCGAAGGCAAGGGAAGTATACTTTCCAGTATTGGGACCAGCATAGGGACAATAACTGGAAGCATCATCCACCGTTTCTGTCTGCCAGTTCATTGCACTTACAGGAGATGCGAATATCGCAAGAAGAGTAATTGCCAGAATGATGCGTTTCATCTCACACCACTTCCCGGGTTTTGGGCAAGTTGGTACAAATTTTCAGAACAAAGAGTTCTATCTGGAGTAAAATGTGAATTTGTATGTGATATAAATCGTTTTATCGTTTTGGACAGGTTCAAAGTGATCGCCCTCATAAATATATAAATACACAATAATATATGTGCAGCTATGCCATGTATATTATATAAGATTTGTGAAGAAGTATTACGCACTTTTCGCCATCAAATCCAATCAGACATCCTTTGAGAATAAACGGTAATGCTTAAATATTGCAAAACCATTGTTTTTTACATTATCAATTATGAAATTAATTCTTACTTAAAAGGAGTGAACAAAATGCAATACAGTCTGGGCATTGATGCCGGAGGAACTTTTACAGACGGTGTGATTATCCGTGATTCGGATGGTATGATAATGGATGCCTCAAAAATGCTTACCACTTATCCTGACCCTATTGGTGGAATAAAGCAAGTAATAGATTCGCTGAACTCCGAATACTTGCAGGATGTTAAGCTGGTTTCAGTCTCAACTACCCTCTCCACAAATACTATCCTCGAAGATACAGGATTCCCGGTAGGAGTTATCCTTGTTGGTGATTATGTTATTCCGAAAGAGGGATTCCCGGCAAAATACTATGTCCAGCTAGATGGTGGTCACACCAGCAACGGTGAAGAAGCCGCACCTCTTGATGAGGATGGTGTCAAGCTTTTTGCTCTTGAAGTAAAAGATCATGTTGCTGCTTTCTCAGTTTCATCATTCTTCAGCAACCGTAATTCAGAACATGAGCTTCGGGTAAAGGAAATAATCCGTGAGCTTACCGGACTCCCGGTTGTATGTGGACACGAACTTTCCCAGGAAGTTGGTGCTTACGATAGGGCTATCACTGCTTACCTGAATGCACAGCTTCTGCCAATCACACACAAATTCATCCAGTCAATCATGCAGGACATAAAATCAAGAGGTATGGATGCAAACCTGCTTATGCTCAAGTGTGACGGTTCTGTTGTCGGAATGGAAGAAGCACTTGAAAGGCCTATCGAATCCATATTCTCAGGACCGGCTGCAAGTCTTGTAGGTGCGTCTTTCCTGACAAAATATGATACATGTGCAATGGTCGATGTTGGTGGAACCAGTACAGATGTAGCACTTATCAGAAATGGAGTTCCGGAACTCAGTGACCAGGGTGCTGTAGTTGGTGGCTGGAAGACAATGGTCAAAGCCATCAGGATGGAAACTTCCGCAACTGGTGGAGATAGCCATGTATGGATTCAGGACCAGAAATTCTACATTGGTCCCAGGAGAGTTATCCCACTTTGTCGTGCTGCAACCCTGTATCAGGGTTTTCTTGACAGGTTCAAAGAATGTAAATCACCATCAAGAAAACTGCTCTGCGAAAATGTACAACCAACAAAATTTTTTGTTCGTACCGGTCTTAAGCCTCTTGAACTTACCAGAACCGAGGAAGAAATATTCGATGTGATCCAGGGGACACCAGTTTCATACGTCGACATTTTCCAGCGCCTGAAAAAGCAACCGAGTGTACGTGGTCTTGACGGTCTTATACAGAAACGTCTTGTCCAATCCATTGGATTCACACCTACAGATGCGCTGCATGTACTTGGTGAATTTAATAAATGGGACACAGAAGCTTCCATACTGGGAGCTGAAAGGATTGCAAAGCAACTGAGAATGACCAAGGAAGAAGTTGCCACCATGGTTAAGAAAAAGGTTGCAAAGAATATGGCATCAGACCTTGTATCTTATCTTGTGGATGGCATAACCCAACCTGTTATTGACCAGATGCTTACAGGCGATAATTATACACGCTTTAAGGTCGAAACACCGGTTATCCTGCTTGGGGGACCTGTTGTTGCATACAAGGAAGAGATGGAAAAACTCATTGATGCAAATATTGTAGTCCCTGAGCATGCCAGCGTTGGAAATGCTGTTGGTGCCCTTGTTGGCAAGGGCATTAAGCGTGTAGAGGTACTTATCAAGAAAGACTTTGCTCCAATCACAGGAGAAGATGTAACCGATGAGGAACTGAAGAATGCAAAAGAAGTTATCAGCTACTTTGTGTTTACCCCGGATGGAAGGGAGATCTTCCCGGACTACATCCAGGCTTTTGATTATGCCAGAAATACCGGTAAGGAAATAATAATGAATTACATGAAAGCTGCCGGCTATGGTAAGGATGAAGTCGAAATTGAAGTTACCAGAAAGGAACTCATGGTTAGGGAAGGAGAGGAACCTGTTGAGACTAAAGTAATTGTAGTGGGTATCGGTACATCCAAACTTGTCGTGGAAAAAGATGTAATCCCGGATTACATGCGCAAAAAAGCCATCAGCTCGCGCTCTGCCGAAGGGTCATATTCAGGAAAGTGAAAAGACAAAAAATAGAAATAAAATCATATCAGGAAGGCTGCATAACGCTCAAATTAAGCTCATGTTTATTTCCTGATAATTCTAATTTTTTCTTATAATTAGGTATTTAGTACCTCAGAAGGATGTACTTTTCATCGAAGTATGCACCCGGAGTTGTGAAGTCGAAAACTACCAAAGATCCAGCTTCAGGTCTCACCTGGAATGATACTTCTGTCCTTGGTTCAAGACCTTCATATTCCTCATCATCTTCCAGGAAAACCCTTCTGATATCAACTACCACTTCCATGATGTCACCTGTTCTCAATACAGGTTGAGTAGCCTTGAATACAGTTTGATCACGAGTACGAATAGGACTTACTGAAAAATACTCATAAGTCGGAAGATGGATTTCGTCATCCTCATCAGCAGTATCATACCTGACATTAGCTACATGATTTCCATCTGAAAGATAGATGATAAGCTGTGACAGATCAACATCTTCACTACCAGGTCCAAGCGATACAGAAATATGCAATTTTGCAATCTCACCATAATCCACAGCATCGCTAACAGTTACAGTTCCTGTTGTTGTACCATCTATAGTAAAATTATGTGAACCTGCACGTGAAAAACGATATTCATAATAAGAACCATCATCAACTGCTGTCTCATCTCCGCCATCAACGGAAATATTGAAAGCCCCTGAAGAAGATATCCATTCAATCATTCCACCTTTGGAACAATTTAAAGCAGTCGACGAAGGCGTACCACTTGTAACAGTAACCGTAGTGTAGCTGGCACGTTCACCCTCCACACGGTCAATACGCATGTTGGATGCAACCTCGCGGGTCGTTTCCTGGCCGGTTTGAGATGCTTTCTGCTGAAGCACTCCTGAGGTCTTGATCAAAAGGGCAGACGCTACGGCTGCCACAAGTACCATGGATATAAAGATGATAAGGGTACCTATACCTACCTGTGCACGGTCATCCCTGTGCATTAAATGTCTCTGATTTGCTTTCGTGCGATTCCCTCATGAAACGTTTTAGCAATCGTGTTACAGGTTTATATTGCGAGTTATACTATATTAATTCTGTTATTTAATATTTTTGACTAGTTAATATAGATATCATGCTAGTAACATCATAGAATAATTGCTTAACCAAATATAATTATACTTATATTTAAATCATCCTGTAAAATTGAAGAATAACTCATTATAACACGTTAACTGATTGGATATCCATCAAAATAGCACGTGAAGGTGCACCATCACATCCATCCAGCTTTAAAGGAAGACAAATAAAGAAATAAACACCCGGATTAACATCTTTTAAGTTCAAATACTCTACAATGTTGATTTTGTTTTTCAAAAAAAGGTGATGGTTGGGCAGGGAACCATCATCATCAACTGAAAGTGTATCAACACCAACTGCCTTGAACCCATTTTCAAATATCCATTCTCCCGCACTTGCCACAAGCATCCTGACTGAACTTGGACTTTCAGCGGGGCAAACTGATGAACAATTATCCGTCTTTATCAAAATAATATCTGCATTTTCACCTGAATACAACTCATAGGCATTCTCAAGTTCGATATCTGTAATAGGACCACTGCCTGATGAGAGGTCCAGAAGAACAGCTTTACCCATCAGTGACTTTGGGTCAATATCAGCAACTGATTTTCCATCTTCATACAAATGTAAAGGTGCATCAACATGTGTACCCGTATGAGTTCCTATACTTATTCTGGTAACCGTAAAGCCATCTTTCGAAATGGAAGATACTTTTCCAAATACAGGAACAGGATCGCCGTCATAGACCGGAGTTTTTTCGGATATTCCGGTAGTGATATCAATAATTTTAAACTGCATTGATTAAAAAAGAAAGTAATTACAGGAAGCGCATAGAGTTATTAAGTACATCCTGTGCCTGATTCTCAGATAGTCCTGCACCCATTGCAACTTTCAGGGCAAATTCCCTGGTAATAAGGTTGTTTGGGCTGTGTGCATCCGTATCAACAACAAGAGTTGCACCGGCTTCCATACCAATCCTCGCCACATGTCCGTTTGTCCTGTTGTGACCGTTCCTTGCGGTTATTTCCAGACAAACATCATTATCGCGAGCTGTTTCAGCTTCTTCGATGGTAATAAAACCGGGATGTGCAAGTATATCCACATCTGCAAGCTCAACTGATGCAGCGTTAGTTCCTGGCATTACGGGTTCATTTATTGTTTCACCGTGAACAACCACGATCTCTGCCCCGAGATCCTTTGCCATTTTTGCAAGAGGGGCAATCTTACGTGGTGGAACGTGGGTAATTTCCACACCTACCTTTACCTTGATATCAAGTTCATCTTCAAGGTACTTTGCCTTGCTCACATTCTTGATAATGTGTTCTACATTTGTAAAATCTGCATGGTCAGTGATACCTATTGCCCTGTAACCGTGAACAACGGCCCTTCTAACGAGTTCACTGGGTATAAGCTCACCATCGCTGAAAATAGAATGAGTATGCATGTCAATCATAAAAATACCTCATCGGATTGAGAATGAATATTGGAATGAAACCTATTATGTACTGAAATTAGATAAAGCCATTCATAGGAAAACAAAAATAATATAATGTTTATAGGCAATGTTCATAAGTCCGATATTTAGTATTTGACATAAAATTAAATTCAGTATCAGATTTAGTATTTGATATTCACAGAATTATGGCTTTCTAATCAGGAAGGATAAACATTGACAGGAATTAGAAGATTGGTTCTGGATGTGCTTAAACCCCATCATCCATCAATTGTAGAGTTGTCCAAGACACTTAGTGTGCTTCCGGGGGTGCACGGAGTAAATTTGAGCTTATATGAAGTAGATCAGCAAACCGAAACTGTAAAAATCACAGTTGAAGGAGAGAACCTGGATTACGAGGAAATCAAACAGGCCATCGAGAATCTGGGTGCAGTAGTCCATAGTATTGATGAAATTGCTGCAGGAAAGCGTCTGGTAGAAGAAGTACAGACCTTGCAGGAGAGATAAAAAAATATTCGGACAAAATATCTGTATCCTTGCAGGATGCAGATGTTAAAGACTTTTGTACGCACGTGCGATGTTGTGAATAACACCGTCGTGTTCAACCGGGAAGAGGCTTATCGTAAATACCTTTAATGCTTCGTTGTAAGCTGAAACCGCCTTTTCCACATTACTTTCTTTATTTTCCAGCTCAGATAGTTCAAACCATGCATTTCCAAGGTTGTTCTGGACTGTAGCATATTCTATTGGTCGACTGTCTATAGTATACACACACAAAGCATTGTTAAATGAAGTGATAGCATTCTCAACATTGCTCTTTTCACTTCCGTAAGAGGACATCTCAAGATAGAGATTTCCAAGGTTATTCTGCACACCTGCATATTCCAGAGAATATACATCTTCCCTGAATACCCGGAGTGACTGCTCATATGATGAAAGTGAAGTCTGCAGGAAGGCCATGTTATTTTCAATATTGCCCTTTTTTCTCCATGCATTACCAAGTTTATTGTTAATAGAAGCAAAATAAATAGGGTCAACTGCAATGGAATAGTAGCTTAACGCAGTTTCATAATAGTCAATTGAAGTATCAAGATCACTTACATCCCCTCTTGAAGCATATAGTTTAAGATAAGCATCACCCAGACCGTAATGGACCCTGAAATATTCTGCCGGATATTCTTCTTCTGTAATGAATTTCAGGGAATAATCATAAGCATAAATACTGTTCTGAAGATGACTTGAGGCATTTCCCATATCGGAGGATGCTATTTCCTCATATGTTTTTCCGCGGTAGTAATGATTCATTCCATATTCCAGTGGAAAATCCTTAGAGGATATTAAACTAAAAACAGAATTATACACTTCAAGTGCACTGTCATAGTTTCCTTCATCACGCAGCTGGGATGCCTGCTCCCATAAGGAATCAATCTGGTTCAAGGTCTTCTGCTGCTGGATGTAATCTCCAAAAACAACATATCCCGCGATAAGGAGAATAAGAATACCAACGCCTGCATATATTAACGTTTTTTTTTGCGGACGAGATTCAGGTTCAGGTATTTCACAGTTCATAGACATGTTCCAGAATTTAATCAATGCCCATGCAAGTTTTTCTGTTTAAGAAAGTACTGCAAGTAATAGTAGTATAACTGCATACGCACTATATAAACTACATTACTTTATTGCATAAATATATAATTGAGGACGATATAGTACAAGTGACATTTTATTGCCACTTCATATTAAAAATATCATAAACAAAAAATAGATTAATTGATGACTTCTGCGAATGCAAAGTTTGGTTTCACATCGTTTATTCTGATCTTTACATGATCACCAAGCTGCACACCTTTGACAAAAACAACAAACTCATCAATTAGAACCGCACCATCACCACTGGAACCAAGTTCTGTGATATCAACTTCAAACACATCCCCGCGTCTTACAGGAGCTGTAAGGAATTTCTTACCAATAACATATATCTCAGCACTCTGGGATCTTGAAGCTTTTGGAGAATAAGAGTGAGTATAAGAAAAATTATCCTTTACTTCTTCCAGGAAATCCTTGAACATATCACCCTGGAAAACTTTTACTACAAAATGACCACCGGGTTTGAGAATCTTTTTTGCACAGCCAAGGGCTGATCTTGTAAGGTCTATAGAACGTGCGTGGTCATAACTCCAGTTTCCACTAAGGTTTGGCGCTGCATCACATATTACAACATCTGCCCCAGCCTCACCAACCATACCAAATATTTTTGCAATGGTCCTGTCAGAAGTTATGTCGCCAACTATTGTCTCAACACCCTCTATTGGTGATATTCTCCTGAGATCAACACCAACAACACGTGCACCTGAAAGTTCTTTGGCAACCTCACACCAGCCACCTGGTGCAGCACCCAAATCCACAACGATGTCGCCTTCATTTATAATGTGGTGCTTATTGTTTATCTGAAAAAGCTTATAGGCTGCCCTGGAGCGAAAACCATCTTCTTTGGCTTTCCAGTAATATTTGTCACGCCTGTCTCTTGCCATAATATGTACCTGATAATACCTAAAATTCAAATACCTTGTGCCGACTTCAGGGATTCTATCCTAGAACTGAGTTCCTGAATCTCATCTTCAATACCTGGCATATCGTCAGATAGCCAGAATGTATAATCATAATACTGGTTTAGTATGTCACTGTACCTTAATTCCAGATTTTCAAGATCTTTTTCATGGACCTTTGTAGAACTGACTGAGTCTATTTTGTTCTCAAGGCTCTTAATCCTGCGATGAAGATTCTTGCTGAGCCTGGCAGCCACACTGCTAAGATCCACTTCCCTCTTATGCAATTCTAGAATATCGATAACCTCACTTAATTCGAAAGGAACTTCTGGAAATGCATTTGGGCCGGAGATGTAATACAAAAAAGTGTCCTCTCCACCTTCATCTGAACTCTTTGGAAAATTTATCCTGTTTTCTTCCCCACCTGTGATTTCTTCAGCCGAAACAGCAACAATTAGATGTTCCTTTTCAGCTTCCTCGCAGAGTTCTTTTATAGTAGGCATAAGCGGAGGAATTCCACCTTTGAGCAAGGAAAGCTCCTTTGTTATGTGATATATCTCTTCCAGATTAAGAGCACCCAAGGCATCAATTATTCCGCAAAGTCCCTCTTTACTTAGCATAAAGTAACCTCATATTGTCATATAATTATTAACCTGTATCTATAGCCTGTATCTGCGACAGGTCATTAATTGTTTCATTATGCCAGATATATTATGTTTTTCGATACGGACATCAGACGACAGGTAGACCTGAGTGACATCAAGGGGAATATCCATAGCTATTTCCTTTGCAAGCAGAAGGTCACCAGCCATAAGCATATAGTCAATGCTGCCACCAAACTCATCAAGCAGGTCTTTCAGAGCAAGTTTGACTTTATCGATATGATGTGCAATATCCTCATCCCGCAACCTTTCAAAGCGTCTCTGGCTGAAACCTCCTTTTGCATGTTTGGCCTTGACACTTGTTTTTATCATCTGGAAAGAATCAAATTCCTGAGAATCAAGAGAAAAACCTGTGAAAGATTCACCGGCATGAGCCACAAGTACGCAAACAGCTGCGTCCCTGTTCAAGAGCTCTGACATGATTGAAATATCAAATTTACTATCTGTACTCCATGTCGATCTATCCAATGGCAATGGTGGAATCAATATCTCATTTATCATGCTATCCGGAGAATAGAACAACACAAAACCTGTAGTAGACTCTACTTTCTCACACAGTGCAAGGGTTTCGCTGTCAACACGTTCTGCTAAAAGCTCGTATTCCTTTATGCTGGCAGGACTTTCGCCTGCTGCGATATATAAAGATACAAGTGAAGAGTCACTATATGTAATCGTTGACAGAGATTTGAGAAAATCTTCGGTGCGCTGTTTGCTTAACTGGTCATTGCAGGTGAATGAAATAGATGCAGGAGCATCAGTTCTCTCTTTGTCTACTTCGTGCTCCAGGGTTTTAAGTTTAACTTCAAGAGCATTTAGTTTTTCTTCAGCTTCCTGTTTTGCTGCAATGGCTTTTTTCTCAGACTCGATGTTTTTCTCATATCTGATGTTAGCAGTCCTCACATCCAGCTCAAGCTCAACAATGTGGGATTGAAGACGGTTTATTTCATTTTCAAGCTCCTCTTTTCCGGAATACCTGTTGAAGAGATTGCTGATGTTGCCAACAACTTTGTCCTTTTCTATCATTTCATCTGAAATAGAAACTTACCTGATAAATAACCTGTCGATTTGTTCTGATAAGAATAAGGAAATAGAGAATAAGAAAATCCGGGTTTAAGGCAATAAAATACTACAAATTACAATAAAAAATAGAGAGAACTAAAGCCAAAATGACTTTAGCTTCCTTTGTTTTGTGTTTATTAAACTCCAACTCAGGCATTCATTACAAGACGGAAACCTATTGCTGGATCTCCATCACGTGGATCCTGCTTCCTTCTGTATGCTGTGTAGAGTGCGTTTTCCTTACTCGAGTAACTGCCACCCCTAGCAACTCTGAGGGAGCCTTCACCCTTGTCTACTGCACTGCCATCTTCACTTGCACTGCCATAATTATCCACCCAGCTGTCCTGTACCAGTTCCCAGACATTGCCGTGGACATCATAAAGTCCCCATGGGTTTGGAAGTTTCTGACCTACTTCGTGGGTCTTCTCGTAGGAGTTTTCCTGATACCATGCATAGTCCTTAAGGAATGGACCTTCGTCCTCATCGATTTCACCAAATGAATAGAGAGTTGTTGTGTCTGCCCTTGCAGCATATTCCCATTCTGCTTCAGTTGGGAGTCTGTACTTTGTAGTACTTTCCATTTCATTGAGCTTGCTTATGAATTCCTGAACCTCATTCCATGAAACACTATCAACCGGATTGTCGTCACCGCTGAACTCAGAAGGATTGCTGCCCATTACTTCTTCCCACTGAGCCTGAGTTACTTCGTATGTTCCAATGTAGAATGCATCACCAATCCTTACTTCATGAATTGGCTGTGAGTATGCATACTTGGATGTACCCATGTCGAATGTTCCTGCATCAATACGCTGGAACTGCATACCTATAGAGTTGGTGTACTCGTTACCTGTCGGGCTGGCTGCACCAGCAGATGAACTGCCTGCATCATTGCCATTATCACTACCATTGTCTTCTGATGTGCATCCTGTTACTGAGATTGCAAGCAGGAGCACTGCCAGAATTGCAATTGTTTTTTTTATACCTATCCGCATAAAACGTCCTCGCTGTTAGTTTTTTCAGGCATAATATTATTAAAAGATATCTATGCTTGTTTATCTTAATTTTCAAAGTACTCGAAGGCGTCGATTATATCCAGGTAAACTCCATCAAATCCCGCATTAATTATCATGTCCAGGTACGCATCTTCATTTCCATAGATAAGATCCTGCCACTCATTATCCCAGTAACGTACCTTGTAATTTCCTTCCCAATCAGGGTTTTCAGCTTCAATCCATTCCGGGGAGCCTGCACTCCATGATTCATCCCAGTAGTAACGATAGCTTTCTGTTTCACCGATGCTCATGTAAGCGATTACTAGCCGTGAACCACCATTTGATTTGGTTTTCAGGGAAGCAATATCATCAGATGTCAGAGGCAAATCATAAAAGAAAAGATCGATAAGAAGTACATCATAGTCAGTTTCCTGCAAGCTTTCCAGAAACTCTTCCTTGCTATCAAATTCCTCTGGATTGATTATGTACAGGAAATTCTCCGCATCATCAAGAGATTGGACATCATTGCTATTGACATTGTAAGGTTCTGCCGGATAATCAGGGATAGTATCAAGATCCCTGCTGTCAGCAGCAAAGGAAATGTAACCCCTATCTGCATTTTCACGATATGAAGCATCAACATAAGATTTAGTCCAGCAGTAATCAGTTACCAGTACAACTACACCGTTGTCCCTGGCAATATCCAGTAGCGATGCCAGATATTCTGTATCTTCTTCATCTGTTGCCGCGTTGCCATCATCGTAACCGAAGAAGAGGTCTTCCCTGCCAACCCCGTCAATTGCTGCAATGTAATCCCGTGCAACCGGATCATCAGGATCTCCGCCAGACGTCAAAAGTTCCTGACCATTTTGGGGAATTATTATGAAATCCGGGTTCTTCTGTTTTGAGTAAGTGCTGATGCTGACGACAAAATCACGCATTTGCTGGCGGTAGTTTATTTCTGAAGGGGATTCATCAGCAGTGTTTTGGGAATGTGTGTTTATGGGTTCAGATACTTCAGGAGTTTCGATTGTGTCGGGAGTGTCTGTGCTGTTGTCTGAGCAGCCGGATGTCAGGAGGATGAGTGTGGTGAGAAATAGGATGAAGAGATGTCGATGGTTCATGATTGTAAGTTGGACTGGAGATTTGATAAAGGTTGTTAGAAAATACAAGTTGTCAGAAATTAATTATTCATATTAAATAGCAACCACATTCTTGATGCTATTAACCAGATAGAAGAATACACAGAATACCTGACTTTTGAAGAGTTCCTTGAAAAAGGCTTGTTCAGGATGCCGTTATAAGGCAACTGGAAATTGTAAGTGAAACTACAAAGAATCTTTCTTCAAGTACAACAGAAAGCTACCCTCAAATCCCGTGGAAGAAATTTGCAGGAAACAGCACTGAAGGATTTGTAATTGTTCAGTATCTATACTTCTATCCTTATATTATCAATTTAGCAATTTTTCCAGCTTTATGATAGTAAAAACTATTCATAGATTGCAACATGAGAAGAAAAAAGTATATGATACAGACCGCAACAAATAAAAATAAGCAATAATAAATATATTATTGTAGTGTTTTTTAGATGTGATTTTTATGAGAAAAACAAATTATATAATAATTAGTATGCTTCTTTTAGCAACTTTTCTGTCAGGATGTGTTGACCAGACAGAAGTAGATGTTAACAGTGAATCCGAAGATATAACCATAGGTGCCCTTTTACCACTCACAGGGGATCTGTCATCTATCGGTGAATCAAGTCAGGCAGCACTTGAAATCTCAAGAACAGACATTAACGATTATTACTCAGAACTTGGTTCTGAAACAAAAGTAGAAGTGATTGTAAAGGATACCGAAAGTAATCCTGAAAAAGCTCTGGAGCAACTTAAAGAACTTGATGAAATGGGAATTAAGATCGTTATTGGTCCACAGGCAAGTAATGAAGCAGAAACAGTCCTGGAATATGCAACTGAAAACGGAATTGTTCTCTTAAGCACTGCATCAACTGCCCCTGCTTTAGCAATTCCTGAAGACAACCTGTTCCGTCTGGTTCCTGATGACACAGAACAGGGAATGGGCATAGCTACACTCATGCATGAAGAGAATATCAGTGCAGTGATCCCGGTGTACAGAAATGATGTATGGGGTCTTGGGCTATCAGAAGAAGTTAAAAATAGCTTTGAAAGTCTTGGAGGCACAGTATTAGAAGGCATTGCATATGAAAGCAATGATGAAGACCTTTCTGCAGAGGTAGAGTCACTCAATGAAAAAGTGGCAACAGCTACATCAGAATATGGTGAAGAGTCCGTAGCCGTACTTCTTTGCTCCTATGGAGAAGCAACAGAGATATTTGCTTTAGCTCAGGACCAGCCAGCTCTGTCAGCAGTTAACTGGTATGGAAGTGACGGAATAGCACTGAACAAAGAACTTGTCAACAATGATGATGCAGCCAGTTTTGCCATAGCAACTAATCTCAAAGCTCCAATATACGGAAGCGATGAAAAGAACAGTAGGTATGAAGAAGTTGGAACTAGAATCGAAGAACAGATAGGAAGAGTTCCTGATACTTATGCATATGCTACATATGACGCCCTCTGGATACTTACATTTGTAGATCTGGATTCTACGCCCGAAAATGAAAACAGTGTAAAACTTGCAATGAATACTCTTACAGAGTCATATTATGGAGTTACCGGATGGACAGAACTCAATAAGGATGGAGACAGAGAACACTGGAACTATGACATCTGGACAGTGACTGAAGAAGACGGAACTTACCAGTGGAAACTTGCTGCAAGGTACTTCTGTCATGACGGACTAGTCTTTGAATGAACTTTGAATAAAAATAATATTTGTTGGATAAATTGTGGTGTACCCACACCACACATTCTTTTTTATTAATAGTGTCTTCTTTTTCTGTATCCTGCTACTAATAAATCCACAAAAGTACAGGAATGATGAATTAACTGAACAACCTTCCCCTTTTAAATACTAAAATCCACTTATTCATCAAATAAGGACAGAATATGCCTCAGATTCCAAATGAACACCCGACACTCTGGATTAAATCCACAAAATCAGAATCGTTGAAAGGCAAGACAATTGTGCTTGCAGTTACCGGCAGCATTGCTGCTGTAAGGACAATAGAACTTGCACGTGAGTTCATTCGCAGGGGAGCAGAAGTCTATGCAGTTATGAGCGAGGCTGCCGGGTGGATAATAAACCCAATGGCCCTGCATTATGCAACCGGAAATGAAGTTATCACTGAAATTACCGGAAAGGTAGAACATGTAGAGTTCTTTGGCAACCTTGGCAGGGCAGACCTTTTGCTTATTGCTCCTGCAACAGCTAATACACTCGGAAAGATCGCAGCAGGGATAGATGATACACCTGTGACAACATTTGCAACCACAGCTATCGGTGCAGGTAAACCTGTAATGATAGTACCTGCAATGCATGAGGATATGTACAACCATCCGGCGGCGATGGAAAACATTGAAAAGATGAAAGGCTGGGGAATCAATTTCATCGGACCTAAGATCGAGGAAGGAATCGCAAAGATAGCCGGAAATGATGAGATAGTGCTTGAAGTAGAGAGAGAGATCGGTAAAAGGACACTCTACGGGAAGAAGATACTCATCACAAGTGGTTCTACGGCTGAACCAATTGATCCAATAAGAATTCTTACTAACAGGGCTTCCGGAAAGACCGGGAATGAACTGGCGCTTGAAGCATATCGCAGGGGAGCTGAAGTAACTATAGTTCACAGGAACAAGATTGTGTTTTCAGGTTCCGGCATCAATGAGATTTTCGCTGAAACTGCTGAACAGATGACCGATGCAGTACTTGGCGAACTTGCAAAAGATTATGATATCCTCATAAGTTCTGCTGCAATTGCAGATTATACACTGGATGCAAGCGAGCAGAAAATCAAATCCGGTGAAAACGGACTTGAACTTTCTTTCAGGACAACACGCAAGCTAATCAAAGAAGCAAGGCAGGCATATCCACAGGTAAAGATAGTCGGGTTCAAGGCAGAAGCAGGTGTTGAAACAGATGAACTGCTCAAAAGGGCAAAGCAGACACTTGAAAACTCCGGGCTGGATATGATCGTTGCCAACGAGGTCAGCAAAGGTGGCATGGGAACGGACAGCAACAATATTACTATATTATACTCCGGCAACAAAGACAATATTTGCATAGAAGGTTCCAAAAGTCGTATTGCAAATGTCCTTATTGATGAGATCACAGAACTGCTGACATCAAAAGGCGAAAAATAGATGAAATTTGAATCCTGCAACAATACTTTGACGGCCAGGGCTTTCGCGCCGGCCCATATTACAGGTTTTTTTCAGATACATGACCATAATGAACCTATGAAAAAAGGATCAACTGGTTGTGGAGTAGTACTTGATGGCGGAGTTTACACCACCGCAACAACAGGAAATAACGTTGAAATCACAGAGATATTTCTCAACGGCGAAAAGGTTTCAGGAGATACCAGCAAATCGGTTATTGAATCCATGACGGAGTTGCCTGTGAAAGTTGAAAGTATTTCAGACATACCCATTGGATCAGGATTTGGAGCATCTGGGGCCGGAGCACTTGGAACTGCTTATGCACTCAATCACGCCCTGTCAATGAAATACACATCAATGCAGCTCAATGATATCGCACACGTTGCAGAAGTTAAAAATGGAAGTGGGCTTGGAGATGTTGCAGGGCAGGCACACGGAGGAATCCTGGTTAGAAAAACACCGGGTGCTCCTTCCATAGCTCTGACAGACCAGATACCTACAAGGGAGAGAGAGGTATGTTGCGTGGTGCTTGGTAAATTGTCCACAGGTTCAGTTCTTGGAAACAAGGATATGGTGAAAAATATAAATGCTGCCGGAAAGGAAGCAATGAAAAAACTTCTGGAAAAACCCACAGCCTCTAATTTTATGCTTTGCTCCAGGGAATTCACCATGAAAACCGGACTTGCCGGAGATAAGGTTATGGAAATAATTGAAACAGCAGAGGCATCAGGAGTTATAGCTTCACAGGCGATGCTTGGCAATGCAGTATTCTCAATACCATCAGTCACCTGTGCACAAGAACTTGTTGACTTATTTTCAGAATTTGGTGAAGTGCACAGATTCAGGATTAGAACTGGAAGCATCAGAATTGTCTAGAATTACCTGAGCGAAAACATATTATCAATTCCACCTGATATAACTGATAATTATACGTTTGGAATTATTTATTGGAGAGCTTTATATGGTTGTTGAAGGCGAATGGGAACCCGAACCGCCTAAAAAGGTGCCGGAATTCCCAATAGGCGAAATAGCTCCTATTATTGGCAAGATAGGACGCGGAATAGTAGTTATATTTGTTATATTGATCGTATTTTCGATACTGTTTGGCTCTATTTTTGTATCTGTCGGAGCCGGAGAGGTTGGTGTAAAGTTCAACCAGTTTGGCGGTGTGGAAGAAGATGAACTCGGCGAAGGATTACACATTGTTCCCCCATGGGTCAGCGTTACAAAGTACTCTGTGAGAAGTGAAACATACACCATGAGTGGCGTGGTCAATGAAGGAGAAGTTGTAGGAGATGATCAGATCAAAGCACTCACCACAGAAGGACTTACGCTTGGACTTGACATTACTGTAAGATACAGACTTGTTCCGGATAGTGTAAGCACAGTCCACCAGACTCTTGGAACTAACTATGCTGAAAAGATTATAAGACCTACAATAAGGTCCTCTATACGTGAAGTTGTTTCCAGCAAAACAGCCCTGCAGGTTTATGGTGAGGAAAGAGAGCTTGTGGCAGGAGAAATGCTTAGTAACATAGCAGCTGCACTTGATAGCGATGGTATAATTGTAGAAGAAGTTCTTGTCAGAAACGTTGTTCTCCCTACAAAAGTTGCCGAGGCGATTGAAGCAAAACTCCAGGCAGACCAGGAAGCTCAGAGAATGATATTCGTAAAGCAGAAAGAACAACTTGAAGCTGAAAGGAAGATCATTGAAGCAAACGGTATTGCAAATTCAACTATTGCCCAGGCTTATGGTGAAGCCGAAGCACTCAGAATAATCAACGAACAGCTTGCAAAGAACCCTGACCTAATCAACTATAAGTACATACAGATGTTGCAGGGGCAGGATATACAAACAATGCTTGTTCCAACTGACCAGGGAATAATACTGGATGCAAGTAACTAAAAATAAGAAAGTAAAATAAAATCATAAGGAGAAAACGGACTGAATGACAGACATCCCTAAAGATCACCCCAGGTATGAGTCCCTTATTACCAGGGAAAGAATAGTTGAAGGCGTAAACATCGGTATCACCAGCAAGCAGGGACTGGTAGCCCAGGGACGCGGGGAAGCTTTCGATTATATGATAGGGGAAAAGACAACAAAATCAGCAGCCATTGCCGAAAGGGCAGCGGTTGCTAATATTCTTCTTGCAGATAATGCCATAATATCTGTAAATGGCAATACTGCTGCACTTGTGCCCGATCTCATGGCAGCCCTTGCAGATGTCACCGGAGCAAGACTTGAAGTGAATCTTTTCCATAGAAGTGATGCCAGGGTGCACAAGATAATAGACCACCTGAAAGCACATGGAGCTGGCGTTGTCCTTGGAGGAAAAGGAGACAAAAGACTTGACCTTTCCCATGACAGGGCTATTGTAGATGAGGAAGGTATATTCAGTGCGGATGTTGTGCTGGTGCCTCTTGAAGACGGAGACAGGTGCCAGAAACTTGTTGAAATGGGCAAGACTGTCATCACCATCGACCTGAACCCACTTTCAAGAACTGCACTGACATCTAATATTACCATAGTAGATAATGTTACCAGAGCTCTTAAGAATATGATTCAGTTCACAAAAGACATGAAAACTCAGAACAGGGATTCCCTTCAGGAAATCGTTGATTCATTCAACAATGATGTTACTATTTCCGATGCCCTTTACACCATGCAGGAAAACCTGAAGAACAAAGCAGAGGAGAAAGGTCTTACATGTGTCTGATAGAGAATACAAGGGATTTTGTTTCTCAGGTACTGGAAAATGAACCCAGTACCCACGATATGTCACACATTGAAAGAGTTGAAAATACCTGCATGAGAATCCAGGAAAAGGAAGGAGGAGACTTACAGGTTATCCGCCTTGCAGCACTTCTTCATGATGTGGGAATCGTGAGAGAACACAAAGAAGGAGGAAACCATGCTGAATACAGTGCTGAGATTGCCAGGGATTTCCTTTCAGAAAATGGTGCTGAAGCTAAGCTCATCGACCACGTGACATCATGTATACTGACCCATCGTTTCAGCCGTGGAATGAAGGCAGAGACAATCGAGGCTCAGATTCTTCAGGATGCTGACAGGATCGATGCACTGGGTGCGGTTGGAATTTTCAGGTCACTTGTTTCAATGGGAGCTTTGAGGGCTTTGAAAGAGACCATCGGAACTGTAAAGGAAACTTCCATGAATGCTTACACTGAAGATCCATTCGATGGATTCTGTGATTACATGGAAAGAAAACCTTTTAAAATACCTGAAAGACTTAATACACAAACAGCTAAAGATATTACAGAACAGAGACTGGCAATTATGCGCAAATATCTGGAAGAGCTAAAAGAAGAGACATCAGGAGAGAGATAATGGCGGATCTTATCATAAAGAATGCTTATATCCTCTCAATGGACCCGGAAGCAGGCGACATTGAGAACGGGATCGTTGTTGTAGAGGACGGTAAAATAAAGGAAGTCGGGACTTCCACAGAATGTACTGCTGAAAAAGTTATCGATGCAAAGGGCTCGGTCCTTATGCCAGGACTTGTTAACACTCATTGCCATGCAGGAATGACAATATTCAGAGGCTACGCTGATGATATGCAGCTTCAGGACTGGCTTGAAAATCACATATGGCCTGCCGAGGCAAAACTTACTGACGATGATATCTATGCAGGCACAAAACTGGCATGTCTTGAGATGATACGTTCCGGAACTATCGCTTTTGCGGATATGTACATCCACGAGAACAGAGTTGCTCAGGCTGTGGATGAAGCCGGTATCCGTGCAGCACTTTCCTACGGGATGATTGATTTTGGAGATAAGGAAAAAGCTGACAAAGAACTTGAAGTTGGCAGGGCTTTTGTTAAAGAGTGGAATGGGAAAGCCGGTGGCAGGATAAGCACAATGTACGGCCCACATGCACCTAACACCTGTTCAAGGGATTTCCTTATCAGAGTAAAAGAGCAGGCTGTAAAAGATGGTGTAAAACAACACATCCATGTGCTTGAGACTGAAGCCGAGCTTAACTATATGAAAGAGAACTTCGGCATGTGTTCCATTCATTTCCTCAAGGGAATCGATTTCTGGGGAACTGACGTGCTTGCTGCACATTGTGTCTGGCTCTCTGACGGCGACATAAAGATACTTGCAGAATATGGTGTGAACATTTCACACAATCCTAACAGTAATATGAAACTTGCTTCCGGCATATGCCCTGTTGCAAAACTCATTGATGCTGGAGCAAATGTATGTCTTGGAACAGATGGATGTGCTTCCAACAACAACCTTGACATGTTCGAGGAAATGAGATCTGCAGCTCTTTTGCAAAAGGTCAGCACCATGGATCCAACTGCACTTCCTGCACGCAAGGTTCTTGAAATGGCAACCATCAACGGTGCAAAAGCTCTTGGAATCAACAGTGGAATGCTGAAAGAAGGCTACAACGCTGATATGATAATTGTTGATATGAATAAAGCTCATCTTGCACCCGTATACGATGTTGCTTCACATCTTGTGTATGCTGCAAACGGCAAGGATGTCAGCACCACCATTGTTGACGGGAAAGTACTCATGGAAGATGGAAAAGTACTCTCTATGGATGAGCAGGAAGTCATTGACACTGCCATCAAAGCTTCAAAAGACCTCCTTGAGAGAATTGGAAATTAAGGATTCAGGCTTATACTTATATTAGATGCATAATAATCTGAAGAATATTATTATCTGTTATTTCAAAATTGGAGATAAATGATGAATGATACTGAAATGTTAGAATCCGGAAACATGAAAATTGACTGGGTTCTTAATCACATGCCTGTTCTCAATATCATCAGGGAACAGTTCGCAAAGGAAAAACCTCTTGCAGGTCACAAAGTTGCAATGGCGCTTCACGTTGAGGCTAAGACAGCAGCACTTGTAGAAACACTTGCAATTGGCGGAGCTGAAGTCGCAATTACAGGATGCAATCCTCTGAGCACACAGGATGATGTTTCAATGGCGCTGCACAACAAAGACAACATCCAGTGTTTTGCAAAGTATGACTGCTGCAATGAGGAATACTACGAAGCTATTGACAAAGTCCTTGACTTTAAACCTGACATCACAATTGATGATGGTGCTGACCTTATTTTCAAGCTTCACACAGAACGCACAGATCTTCTGCCTGAGATTCTTGGTGGCTGCGAGGAAACTACAACAGGTATTCACAGACTCAAAGCAATGGAACGTGATGGCGCTCTTAAGATGCCGGTTATTGCAGTAAATGATGCTATGACAAAGTTCCTCTTTGACAACAGATACGGAACCGGACAGTCCTCATGGGACGGTATCATGAGAACAACAAACCTCCTTGTAGCAGGAAAGAATGTTGTTATTGGCGGATACGGATGGTGTGGAAAAGGTGCTGCAATGCGAGCAAAGGGTCTTGGAGCAAACGTAATTGTAACCGAAATAGACCCAATAAGGGCACTGGAAGCACGTATGGATGGTAACAGTGTCATGCCTATGAAAGAGGCTGCAAAGATCGGAGATATATTCCTTACAACTACAGGCAACAGGGATATCCTGAAGAAAGAGGACTTTGAGGTTATAAACGACGGTGCAATTCTTGCAAATGCAGGTCACTTTAATGTTGAGATTAATCTGGAAGACCTTAAGGCAATGGCAGGTTCTGTCAGGACTGTAAGAAACAATATTAAGGAATATAAGATTGGTGAGAAACGTGTATACGTACTTGCTGACGGAAGACTTGTAAATCTTGCAGCTGGAGACGGCCACCCTGCAGAAGTTATGGATATGAGCTTTGCAAACCAGGCACTCTGTGTCAGATATATTGCAGAGAACAAGCTTTCTGATGGAGTGCACGCTGTACCTCATGAGCTTGATATTGGTGTTGCTGAAATGAAACTCATGTCAATGGGTATAAGTATTGACAAGCTTTCCGATGAACAGGAAGCGTACATGGCAGGCTGGGAGACCGGAACATAACCTGTCAGTTACTTTTTTTATTTTTAGTCTCAGTTTCATTTCACAAAAACAGTACCATAACAGAGTGCTAACCGAAGGTATGGTTTTATTGTTGCTATATTAAGTACTATAAAGTACCGTACCAATATATCAGGAGTGGCCTGTAGAGAGGGAGAAATTAACCACATTAGTAGGCTACTTTGTAAAAACAGAGAATAATAGAATATAAACATTCTGTTTTTGATTAAATTAAGGACAATTTAATAAATAAAATATAAGTAATAGTAGGTCATTGGAATTAATGGAAGTTCGAACACACTGCGGGCATACGATAAGTATATATACTAAAAGTGCTTTTATCACCCGCTACACCGAAGTCGATGAACGTGAAGCAGCCTCAGCAAATCCACCCAACACATTGGGCTCGTAGCTCAGTCAGGCAGAGCGTCTGGCTTTTAACCAGACGGCCTAGGGTTCAAATCCCTACGAGCCCGCCATCACTTTGCACAAGAGTGTTCACGTTCACATTTTTGAGGGAGGAGTAATATATTGAGAAAATTTAGCCTGCTCGACCATCAGTTGATCCCTAAACATGAGATAATGTTGGAAGATGAACTTAAATCTGTTTTAAAGCAATATGCCATTGAGAAGGAACAATTACCTAAGATAAAGGTTGTTGATCCTGTTATTCAGGAAATTGGGGCACAGGTTGGAGATGTCGTTAAGATTACACGCAACAGTCAGACCGCCGGCGAAGCATTCTACTACCGACTAGTCATCGCTTAAACGCGATATTCACATTATTCAGACAGGGCTTTTTTGCAATAAACACAATAATCACATAAAGAAGGTGCTATCATAGCGTTAACCAAAGGACAGATCCCACGTTCGTTTTTCACGAAAGACAAGATCGTACAGCATCACATAGATTCCTATAACAAGTTTCTGGAGACAGGTCTTCAAAAGATCATCGATGAACAGAAGATCATCGAAACAGACCTTGAAGACACATACATCAAACTGGGCAATATCCGCGTTGAGAACCCCGTTGTCAAGGAAGCGGACGGAGCTATTGAAAACCTCTATCCAAACGAAGCAAGGCTTAGAAACCTTTCTTATTCCGCACCACTCTACCTTCAGATGAGTGTTGTAGAGAACGATGAAGAGAAAGAACCACAGGAAGCAAAGATAGGACAGCTTCCAGTCATGATCAAATCCAATATCTGTAACCTCACAGAGATTGCTGAGGACGAGATGGTAAAATACGGAGAAGATCCACTCGACCCGGGAGGATATTTCATTATCAACGGTACCGAGCGTGTGGTCATGACACTTGAAGACCTTGCTCCTAACAAGATCCTCACTGAATTCGGAGAGAGATACGGAGACACCATTGAGGTATCAAAGGTATTCTCACAGAGAAGAGGATACAGGGCACTCGTAGTTGTAGAGAGAGGTAGAAAATCACTTCTTGAAGTCTCATTCCCATCCATTTCAGGTCGTCTTAACTTTATCACACTTATGAGAGCACTCGGTGTGGAGACTGACGAGGAACTTGTAAAGGCAGTATCTACAGATCCTGAAATAATGAAGTTCATGTTCGAGAACCTTGAAGAAGCAGAGGTTGACAACATTGAAGATGCAATGGAGAAGATCGGTTCAAGAGTTGCATCAGGACAGGCAAGAGACTACCAGATCAAGCGTGCAAACTACGTGATTGACAGATACCTTTTACCACACCTTGGAAATGAGCCACATGACAGGGCAGCAAAGGCAAACTTCCTTGGAAGAATGGCTGAATCATGTTTTGAGCTGGCACTTGGGAGAAGGAATCCGGATGACAAGGACCATTACTCAAACAAGAGGTTGAAGCTTACTGGTGACCTTATGGAAGATCTGTTCAGGGTCGCATTCAACAGGCTCTCAAGAGACATAAAATACCAGCTTGAAAGAGCAAACATGAGAAACCGTGAGCTTAATGTTATCACACTTGTAAGAGCAGACGTACTTACAGACAGACTTCAGCACCCACTTGCAACAGGTAACTGGGTAGGCGGAAGAACCGGTGTATCACAGCTGCTTGACAGGACAGATTACATCTCGACCCTTTCTCACCTCAGACGTGTAATTTCCCCGCTTTCAAGGGCACAGCCGCACTTCGAGGCTCGTGACCTGCACCCGACACAGTGGGGCAGACTTTGTCCATCAGAGACTCCTGAAGGTCCTAACTGTGGTCTTGTGAAGAACTTTGCACAAATGGTAGAGCTTTCCACAGGCACCGAAGAAGAGAAGAAAATAAAGAACATTCTTTACGATCTTGGAGTTGTGAAAACAGTTCTTAATTCATCCCTTAAAGCACTTCCAGAGTATGATGAAGAACTTGATGACTATATGGAAGACATAGAAGTGAAAGCCACAGTGCCATCAGAAGAAGAAAAGCCAGAACCAATCGGGTACACGAACTATTCAGAATCATTAGATGACATGGGAGGACTTCTCGATGAATGAAGCTAAAGTTTTCCTTAACGGAGAACTCGTAGGAACCCACACAGACCCTGCTGAACTGGTTGAAAATATCAGAGAGCAGCGCAGAACAGGAATGATGTCAGAACAGATCAATGTAACATATTATGAAGACATTCATGAGGTGCTGATCAACACTGACATGGGTCGTGCAAGAAGACCGCTGATCATTGTAAAGAACGGAGAATCACTTGTATCTGATGAGGAGATTGAACTCCTTGCAGAAGGCAAGATGGGATATTCGGAAATGACAAAGGCGGGAAAGATAGAGTACCTTGACTCTGAAGAAGAAGAGAATGCATTTATTGCACTGTACAAGGATCATATCACAGAGAACCACACCCACCTTGAAATCAACCCGGGACTTATGCTTGGTATTTGTACCGGAATGGTACCTTATCCTGAACACAATGCATCCCCTCGTAACACAATGGGCGCAGCAATGGTCAAGCAGTGTATCGGCGTTTCAACATCCAACACTAAGCTCAGACCTGACACCCGTGCACACCTTTTACATTATCCACAGCGTGCAATGGTCAGGACACAGACCTGTGAAGCAATTCACTTCGATGACAGGCCAGCCGGTCAGAACTTCGTTGTAGCTGTCATGTCCTACGAAGGACACAATATTGAAGATGCACTGGTTTTCAACAAGGGATCAATTGAGAGAGGACTTGGAAGAAGTCACTTCCTCAGAACCTTTGAGGGTGAAGAAAGACGTTACCCCGGTGGACAGGAAGACAAATTCGAGATTCCGGACTCCGAATTCAGAGGTGCACGTAGCCCTGAAGCATACGCAAACCTTGACATTGACGGTCTTGTAAACCCTGAAACAAGAGTAGGTCCAAACGACGTACTTATCGGAAAGACAAGTCCACCACGTTTCCTTGAGGAACAGTCCGACTTCGGAATCACTGTTGAGCAGCGCAGAGAAAGTGCAATCACAATGCGCTCCAACGAAAAAGGAGTCGTTGATACAGTTATTCTTACAGAATCCATAAACGGAACACGTCTTGCAAAGGTCAAGATAAGAGACCAGAGAATTCCTGAAATCGGTGACAAGTTTGCATCAAGGCATGGTCAGAAGGGAGTTATCGGACTAATCGTACCATTTGCTGACATGCCATTCACTGAGAAAGGAATGGTACCTGACCTCGTAATCAACCCACACGCAATTCCTTCACGTATGACTGTAGGTCACGTGCTTGAGATGATTGGTGGTAAGGTCGGATCCATGGAAGGAAGAAGAGTAAATGCAACTGCATTCTCCGGAGAGAACGAAGATGACCTCCGTGCAGCTCTTAAGACCCACGGATTCGCACACACAGGAAAGGAAGTATTCTTCGACGGAGTTACCGGAAAGAAGATCCAGGCAGATGTGTTTGTAGGAGTTATCCTTTACCAGAAACTGCACCACATGGTAGCATCAAAGATGCACGCAAGGTCTAGAGGACCTGTACAGGTGCTTACAAGGCAGCCAACTGAAGGTCGTGCCCGTGAAGGAGGTCTGCGTTTCGGTGAAATGGAGCGTGATGTGCTTATCGGCCACGGTGCTGCAATGACACTGAAAGAAAGACTGCTCGATGAGTCTGACAAGGTAGTAGAACTTGTATGCGGACACTGCGGGATGATCGCAACCTTTGACAGGAAGAGAAATATCAGGTACTGCGCCAACTGTGGTGCTGAGACTGACATCCACCCTGTAGAGATGAGTTACGCATTCAAACTGCTGCTTGACGAAATCAAATCCCTTGGTGTGGCTCCAAGACTGCAACTTGAGGATGCTGTATAAAGGGTGATTTAAAGTGAACAATGATATTCCATCTATTCCAAAAAGGGTTGGAGCAATTAAATTTGGTCTACTCTCTCCTAAAGAAGTAAGGAAGATGAGTGTAACAGCAATTATCACAGCTGACACCTATGACGACGACGGTTACCCAATTGACATGGGTCTTATGGACCTTCGACTTGGAGTTATCGACCCGGGTCTTAAATGTAAGACCTGTGGCAGCCGTGCAGGAGAATGTCCAGGACACTTCGGACACATTGACCTTGTTGCTCCGGTAATTCACGTTGGTTTTAACAAGACAATACGCAAGACACTGCGTTCTGTCTGCCGTAGTTGTAGCAGGCTGCTCCTTGATGCAAGTAAGAAACAAGAGTTCCTTGACCAGTTAAACACATGCAAGGAAATGGGACACCTCCCTGATAATATCATCAATGAAGTTTTCAAGGAAGCCCGCAAGTCAAAGACCTGCCCTTACTGTTCAACCGAACAGCTTGAAATCAAATTCGAAAAGCCAAGCGACTACATAGAAGACGGCCACAAACTCACTCCAACTGAAATCCGTGACCGCTTTGAGAACATCCCTGATGAGGATGTAAAAGTTCTTGGAATGGACCCCTCAAGTGCAAGGCCTGAATGGATGATCCTTACTGTACTTCCGGTACCACCGGTAACTGTAAGACCTTCAATTACACTTGAATCCGGGCAGCGCAGTGAAGATGACCTGACCCACAAGCTTGTAGATATTATCAGGATTAACCAGAGATTCCAGGAGAACAGGGACGCTGGTGCTCCACAGCTTATTATAGAAGACCTGTGGGAATTGCTCCAGTACCATGTTACAACATTCTTTGATAATGAAGTATCAGGTGTGCCTCCTGCAAGACACAGATCGGGAAGACCTCTCAAGACACTTACACAGCGTCTTAAGGGTAAGGAAGGACGTTTCAGAGGAAGTTTGTCCGGTAAGCGTGTGAACTTCTCAGCACGTACTGTTGTTTCACCTGATCCAAACCTGAGTATCAATGAAGTCGGTGTACCTTTTGCAATTGCCATGCAGATGACAATTCCTGAAAAGGTCACAACAAGAAACATTGAGCTTCTCCGCATGTACGTACAGCGTGGCAGTGAAGTTCACCCTGGCGCAAACTATGCAATTCGTGATGACGGAAGACGTATCAGAGTCTCCGAAATTAATAAGGAAGAACTTGCCGAGAAGATAGAAGTCGGATGGACTGTTGAAAGACAGCTCATGGACGGCGATATTGTCCTCTTTAACAGACAGCCTTCACTTCACAAGATGAGTATCATGGCTCACAGGGTCAAGGTACTTCCATTCAAGACTTTCAGACTTAACCCGGCAGTATGTGCACCATACAACGCTGACTTTGACGGTGACGAAATGAACATGCACGTTCTGCAGACTGAAGAGTCAAGAGCAGAAGCCAGCATCCTTATGCAGGTACAGGAGAACATTCTTTCCCCGCGTTTCGGAGGACCTATCATCGGCGGTATACACGACCACATCTCAGGTCTGTTCCTGCTTACAAGGAATGAGAATGCAATTACAAAGAACGCGGCTCTTGAACTTCTGAGGAAATCTGATATTAGGGATCTACCGGAACCTGCAAGTTACTCCGCTAACGGAGAACCACTGTGGAACGGTAAACAGATTTTCAGTCAGATTCTTCCAAAGGGACTTTACCTTGAGTTCCCTGCACAGGCTTGCTTTAAGTGTGAGACCTGCAAGAAGAGAGACTGCGAATACAATGCATATGTTGTCATTGAAGATGGAGAGATGCTTCAGGGTACAATTGACGAACAATCCATTGGTGCATTCAAAGGTAAGATTCTTGACAAGGTTGTAAAGGAATACAGCTCAGAAGCAGGAGCTAAGTTCGTAGACGACTTTACCAGGCTTGCTATCCGTGGTGTGATGAAAACAGGTCTAAGTTTCGGTATCAGTGATGAAGATATTCCACCTACTGCGAAGATCCAGATAGGAAACCTCCTGAATGAAGCTGAAGAGAGAGTTTCAAAACTCATCGAAGCATACGAGGCAAAGGAACTTGAACCATTGCCAGGACGTACACTCGATGAAACCATTGAAATGAAGATCATGCAGGAACTCGGTAAGGCCCGTGACCAGACCGGTAACATTGCCGGTAAGCAGCTCGGTCTTGAGAACTCTGCGGTGCTCATGGCAAAGTCAGGTGCAAGAGGTTCAATGCTCAACCTTACCCAGATGGCTGCCTGTGTCGGACAACAGGCGGTTCGTGGTGAAAGGATAAGAAGAGGTTATGCAGGAAGGACACTTCCACACTTTGATAAGGGTGACCTTGGTGCAGATGCTCACGGATTCGTTAAGGCAAGTTACAAGAGCGGACTGAATCCAACTGAATATTTCTTCCACGCAATCGGTGGTCGTGAAGGTCTTGTAGATACTGCGGTCCGTACATCCCAGTCAGGTTACCTGCAGAGGAGACTTGTTAACGCATTGCAGGATCTTGAAGTCCAGTATGACGGTTCTGTTAGAGAAACACGTGGTGTCATTGTCCAGTTCAAGTATGGAGAGGACGGAATTGACTCCACAAAGAGTGACTATAGTAAACCTGAAGCGATCCATCGTATCGTCAGGAGAGTCACCGGAAAGGAGGTGAACTAAATGACGATCAGTGAAGCTACTATTGATGCAATGATTGCAGGGCTTAACCTGCCAAAAAACATCATGAAAACCTTAAAAGATGACGTGATGAGAGTCGGAGTTACAAAGAAAGAGCTCGAAGATATCATAGAGCAGGTTATGAAAAGCTACGATTATGCATGTGTAGAACCCTGTGAGGCAGTAGGTGTGGTTTCAGCACAGTCCATTGGTGAACCGGGTACCCAGATGACCATGCGTACTTTCCACTATGCGGGTGTCGCTGAAATTAACGTTACACTTGGTCTGCCACGTCTTATCGAGATTGTAGATGCAAGAAAGACACCAAGCACGCCAATGATGACAATCGCACTGGAAGAGGAATATGCCCAGGACAGAGACAAGGCACGTATGCTTGCATGGGAGATTGAAGCAACTCATATCGAACATCTTGCAGATATCACAACTGACCTTGCAAACATGCACCTGATTATAGACCTGCATGAGAAAACACTGGTTCACAGAGCACTTACTCCAGATGAAATTGCAGACAAGCTTCGTGAAGAACTGGATGTGATGGTGAATGTATCTGACAGTGTTGCAAACCAGATTATTGTCACACCTAATGCACCGTCTTACCGTGAACTGCTTCAGCTTGCAAAGAACATACACACAATTACCCTGAAAGGAATTGAAGGTATCAAGAGAGTAGTTATCAGAAAAGATGGTGAAGAATACACTCTTTATACAGAAGGTTCACAGCTTAAGAACGTTCTTCAGATTGAAGGTGTTGATGTTACAAGGACATCCACCAATAATATTGGAGAGATCTATGAAGTATTTGGAATTGAAGCTGCAAGGAACTCAATCATCACCGAAGCTACCAACACACTTTCAGAACAGGGTCTTACTGTTGATATAAGACACATAATGCTTGTATCTGACATTATGTGCTGTGACGGAGAAGTAAAACAGATTGGAAGACACGGCATTTCCGGAGAGAAAGCCAGTGTGTTCGCCCGTGCAGCATTCGAAGTTACTGTGAACCACCTGCTAGATGCAGGAATGCGCGGAGACCGCGATGAGCTTAATGGGGTTACTGAGAACATCATTGTAGGACAGCCTATTAAGCTTGGAACCGGAGATGTGCACCTAATTACAAAATAATGCTTCATTATATAGAAGTATATAAAGAACAACCAGAAAGTAAATATACGGAATCACTTATTAATACAAATCTCAAACTGACGATATAAATGAGTTGATATAAAATGGATATTAACATTGACAAAGCACTTATCAAAGTGATCAGAACCGGAAAGGTGATCATTGGGTCAAACAGGACCATCGATGCTGCTGTTAGCGAAAATGCAAAAATGGTAGTACTCGCTGCAAACTGTCCTGCCGACGTAAGAGCCAAGATTGAAAGCACAAACGTACCGATACTCAACTACCCAGGCACAGGAACAGAACTTGGTCCTGCATGCGGAAAACCATTCCTTATCGCTGCAATGGCAATCATTGACAGCGGTGAGTCTGATATTCTGGCTGCCGCTTAAAGGAGTTGCGATATTTGGGCGAGATCAAGTTATCCACTGAAGGTATCCGATACATCGCATTATTTGAAAAATTAACCGGCGCGGCGGTCAAAGATTGTATAATCGATGACGGTAGGATAATATATGTGATAAAAGCAGGTGACATGGGCGCTGCTATCGGAAGAAAGGGAGACCATATCAACCGTATGAAGAAAACAGTGGATAAACAGATAGATCTTGTCGAATATTCGGACGAACCCGGTGTATTCATCAAAAATGCATTCAGTCCGGTAACTGTCAAATCAGTGAACATCACAAGCAGAAACAATAAGCGATTAGCTTATGTAGAAGTATCTAATAAGGACAAGGGTCTTGCCATAGGACGCAATGGGAAAAACATTGAAAAGGTTAAACTTGTCGCAAAGAGACATCACGACATAGACGACGTAATACTGCAGTGATCGTTCGAATAATATCATACTCATCAAAGACATTAATTGGAGAATATAATATGCCAAATGGAAAATATGCAGCTCACACGCTTCAACGCATGCGAAAGGATGCAAGGTGGAAGGATCCTCGCTACAACAGGCGCACACTGGGTCTTGACGTAAAAGCAGACCCTCTTGGTGGTGCACCTCAGGGTAGAGGAATCGTACTGGAGAAAGTGGGTGTAGAGGCTAAGCAGCCAAACTCAGCAATCAGGAAATGTGTAAGAATACAGTTGATCAAGAATGGTCGTCAGGTGTCAGCTTTCTGCCCTGGAGACGGAGCTATCAACTTTATTGACGAACACGACGAAGTTACAGTAGAAAGAATTGGTGGCCGTATGGGTGGTGCAATGGGAGATATTCCTGGTGTGCGCTTTAAGGTAACAGCTGTTAACAACGTATCTTTAAGAGAGATGGTCATTGGCCGTAAAGAGAAACCAAGGAGATAATCCAGATGTATAAATTATTCAGTAAATGGGATCTCAGCGAGGTAGAGGTTGCGGACCAGGGAATCAGAAGGTACGTAAATCTCGATCCTGTAATCATCCCACATACAAATGGTAAGCATGCAAGACAGCAATTCAACAAGTCAGATATCTGCATTGTTGAGAGACTTGTTAACAATGTCATGCGCAATGAACAGAACACAGGAAAGAAACAGAGAGCAATGATGATTGTCTCTGAAGCTTTTGATATAATCAACAAGAGAACACAGAAGAACCCTGTACAGGTACTGGTAGAGGCTATCTCTAATGCAGGCCCAAGAGAAGAAGTTGTAAGACTTAAGTACGGTGGAATATCTGTGCCAAAAGCTGTAGACACTGCTCCACAGAGACGTGTTGACACTGCACTCAGATACATCACAAAGGGTGCAAACCAGGCAGCATTCAAATCAAAGAGAACTGCAGCAGAATGCCTTGCATCAGAGCTTATTGCAGCTTCAAACCGTGATGCAAAATGCTTCTCAATCAACAGGAAAGATGCGAAGGAAAGAGTCGCAAAGGCAGCACGTTAACGCTGTACAATTTAATTAAGGGTAATTAATATGGCAAAAGATAAAATGGTCGACCGTGTGGCAGCGCTCATGGGAAAACCAGAGATGATCCGTAACATTGGTATTGTTGCGCATATTGATCACGGTAAAACAACTTTATCAGACAATCTTCTTGCAGGCGCAGGAATGCTCTCAAAAGAGCTTGCAGGTAACGCATGCTGGACAGACTCTGATGAGGAAGAGCAGGAAAGAGGGATTACAATTGATTCCGCAAACGTTTCAATGGTCCACGAGTACGAGGGCAAAGAATATCTCATCAACCTTATCGATACACCAGGTCACGTAGACTTTGGTGGTGACGTTACACGTGCAATGCGTGCTGTAGACGGTGCTGTAGTGGTAATTGATGCTGTAGAAGGTACAATGCCACAGACAGAAACTGTCCTCAGACAGGCACTCAAGGAACACGTTAAGCCAGTTCTTTTCATCAACAAGGTTGACCGTCTCATCAACGAACTTCAGGTTGACGGACAGGAAATGCAGATCAGGCTCGGAAAACTCATTGACCACGTAAACAAGCTCATCAAGGGTATGAACGAAGAGCGTTACAAGGCAGGATGGAGAGTCGATGCAGCAGAAGGTACCGTTGCTTTCGGTTCAGCACTGTACAACTGGGCTATCAGCGTACCAATGATGCAGAAGACAGGTGTCAGTTTCCAGCAGATATATGATTACAACAAAGCTGATGATCCTGAAAAGATAAAGGAACTTGCAGACAAGTGTCCACTCCATGAAGTTCTGAACGACATGGTAATCAGATTCCTTCCATCACCACTTCAGGCACAGGAAGGAAGAATTGGCGCAATCTGGCATGGAGACAAGGAATCCCAGATATACAAGTCAATGATCAATGCTGACCCTAATGCAGACCTTGCTTTCATGGTAACAGATATCACCATGGATCCACATGCAGGTGAAGTTGCAACCGGAAGATTGTTTAGCGGATCACTTTCACGTGGTATGGAAGCTTTCGTATCTGGTACTTCAAGAAAGAACAGAATTCAGCAAGTCGGTGTTTTCATGGGTCCAAAGAGACTTGAAGTAGAGAACATCCCTGCTGGTAACATTGCAGCTGTAACCGGACTCAGAGATGCTATTGTCGGTTCAACAGTAACAACCCTGGAAGGCATGGAGCCTTTTGAGAGTATCACTCACGCAAGTGAGCCTGTAGTTACAGTCGCTGTAGAAGCAAAGCACATGAAGGATCTTCCAAAGCTTGTCGATGTGCTTAGACAGGTTGCAAAGGAAGACCCAACACTTAAGATTACACTTGACGAAGAAACCGGTGAACACTTGATGGCTGGTATGGGTGAACTTCACCTTGAAGTCATCGCACACAGAATTGAGCGTGACAAGGGAGTAGAGATTACAACCACACCACCTATTGTAGTATACCGTGAAACCATCCGTGGCAGTGCAGGTCCTGTAGAAGGAAAGTCACCAAACAGACACAACAGATTCTATGTTGAGATCGAGCCACTCGAGGAAGGCGTCAGAGACCTTATCAAAGCTGGCGAGATATCAATGCGTATGCCTGAAGTTGAGCGCAGAGAAAAGCTCATGGAAGCAGGTCTTGACAAAGACCAGGCAAAGGGCATCGTAGATATATTCGAGAGCAATGTTTACATAGACATGACAAAGGGTATCCAGCACCTTAATGAAACCATGGAACTTATCCTTGAAGGATTCCATGAAGTCATGAAGGGAGGACCTCTTTCAAAGGAACCATGCATGGGTGTAAAGGTCAAGCTCGTTGATGCGAAGTTGCACGAAGATGCTGTCCACAGAGGACCAGCACAGGTAATCCCGGCATCCAGACAGGGTATTCAGGCAGCAATGCTCATGGCTGACGATACACTTCTTGAGCCATATCAGAAGGTATTCATTCAGGTACCACAGGACAACATGGGTGGCGCAACCAAGGAAATCCAGGGACGTCGTGGAATCATTATCAACATGACATCCGAAGGTGACATGACCATAATCGAGTCCAGAGCACCAGTATCCGAACTCTTTGGATTTGCAGGAGACATCAGATCTGCAACAGAAGGACGTGCAATGTGGAGCACAGAATTTGCAGGATTCGACACACTTCCAGCAAACCTTACCGGTGAAATAGTAAGCGGCATCAGAGAAAGGAAGGGACTTAAGAAGGAGCTTCCACAGGCATCCGACTACCTTAGTATGTAAAGTGTTTTGTAGCTATAGCTACAAAATACCTATTTCGTCAGAAAGGTTTAAACGTAGAAACAACAATTAGGTCAAATCATATTGAAACTAACATTAAATAAGGAGTAATTAAAATGGCAGCTGAGAAACCACACATGAACTTAGCAGTTATCGGTCACGTAGACCACGGCAAGTCAACATTTGTCGGAAGATTGATGTTCGAGACAGGAGCAGTACCTGCTCACCTTATCGAAAAATACAGAGCTGAAGCAAAAGAAAAAGGTAAAGAATCATTTGCTTTTGCATGGGTAATGGACTCACTCAAGGAAGAGCGTGAGAGAGGAGTTACCATCGACATCTCCCACAAGAGATTCGACACAGACAAGTACTACTTTACAGTAGTAGACTGTCCAGGTCACCGTGACTTCGTCAAGAACATGATCACCGGTGCATCCCAGGCAGATGCAGCTGTTCTTGTAGTAGCAGCACCTGATGGTGTAATGGCTCAGACAAAGGAACACGTTTTCCTTTCAAGAACACTCGGTATCAACCAGCTTATTGTTGCTGTAAACAAGATGGATGCAGCTGAATACAGCGAGGACAGATACAACCAGGTGAAGAAAGATGTAAGTGACCTTCTCGGTATGGTAGGATTCAAGGCATCAGAGATTCCATTCGTACCAACATCCGCATTCGAGGGTGACAACATCACAAAGTCAAGCGAAAACACACCATGGTACACTGGTCCTTCACTTCTTGACTGCCTCAATGACCTTAAGGAACCAGAAAAGCCAGACAAGCTTCCACTCAGAATTCCTGTACAGGATGCATACACCATTTCCGGTATCGGAACTGTACCAGTAGGCAGAGTAGAGACTGGTGTTATGAAGAAGGGTCAGACTGTAACCTTCAACCCAAGCGGTGTAAGCGGTGAAGTTAAGTCCATTGAAATGCACCACGAAGAAGTTCCGGAAGCAGTACCTGGCGACAACATCGGATGGAACGTAAGAGGTGTAGGTAAGAACGATGTACGCAGAGGAGATGTCTGTGGACCATCTGACAACCCACCATCAGTAGCAGACGAGTTTACAGGACAGATTGTTGTTCTTCAGCACCCATCCGCTATCACAGCAGGATACACACCAGTATTCCACTGCCACACCACCCAGACCGCATGTACTCTCATGTCCATTGACAAGAAACTTGATCCTAAGACAGGCCAGGTCAAGGAAGAGAATGCAGCATTCATCAAGGCCGGTGACGCAGCAATTGTAACCATCAAGCCAACCAGACCAATGGTAATTGAGCCTGTAAAGGAAATCCCACAGCTCGGTAGATTCGCTATCCGTGATATGGGAATGACCATTGCCGCTGGCATGTGCATGAGTGTCAAACAGAAGTAAGACACTCTAATTTTCCTTTTTTAGGAGAAGAGCAACATGTCACAGAAAGCAAGAATAAGATTATCAGGAATCAGTCCTGTAAACCTTGATGGTGTTTGCGATCAGGTTAAAGCTATTGCAGACAGAACAGGTGTAAGTATCTCAGGACCAGTTCCACTACCTACAAAAAAGATGGTAGTACCTGTCCGTAAAAGTCCAAGTGGTGACGGAACCGCTACATGGGACCACTGGGAAATGCGTGTACACAAGAGACTCATCGACATTGCAGCAGATGAGCGCGCACTCAGGCAGCTCATGCGTATCCAGGTACCAAAGGACATCAACATTGAGATAGTACTCCAGAACTAAACTATAGTTATTGCTTATCAATAACTATATTCCTTAAGTTACAGATTATATCTGTAACCTACTCTACTTCTAAACTTTCATAAGCCAGCCAGTGCTGGCTATGAAAGATTCACACGCAGAACTGCAACAATTTATCTATTTTAGAAAGTTCTTCCATTTACTTAAATACTACTGGATAAAATTATCAGTACCGTAAAATATATGTAAACCTGTAACTCATAAAAAATATGGGGTTTAATATAATGACACAGAAGGTATTGATTTTAGGAGCGGGCTACGCCGGATCGGTAGTGGCAAACATATTGGCAAGAGAGTTTAGAAACAAAATTGCAAAAGATGAATTAGAAGTAACAATTCTAGACAAGAATGACACAAATATAAATCAGGGTGGGTTCACCTTCATTCCTTTTGAACTTTATACCCCGGAAGATATCACAAGACCCCGCAAGAAACTTATCAGCCCCAGAGTCAAAGCGTTTTTCGGAGCTGACGAGGAAGTAATGAACGTTGATCTTCAAAACAAAGAGATCACAGTCAGGAGTGATAAAAAATATACTTACGACTATCTTGTTATAGCCATGGGATGCAGAGCAGATCCTGATGCTGTTCCCGGACTTACAGATGATTTGAACACTTTCTACACATCCATGGATGACGCCTTCAAGGTGAGAGACCTTGTAAAAAATATAGAAAAGGGAAAAGTCGTAGTCTCTGTTGCCTCAATGCCTGTACCTTGCCCCGGTGCACCGGTTAAATTTACATTTATGCTGGAAAGCTACCTGCGCAACGTCAAAAAAGTTAGAGATGACGTACAATTAACACTTGTATGGCCTATGGAACCAATAGGACCACCAGAATTCAATAAATTTGTAACATCCCAGATGAATGAAAAGGGTATTGAAGTTCTGAGAAACTCTCCACTTTCAAATGTAGATGCAAGCAGAAAGGAAATTACGACAAAAAGTGGAGAGAAAGTCAACTATGACCTGTTGATAACCGTTCCACCACACAAAGCACCACAAGTACTGATAGATGCCGGACTTACGGACGAAAAAGGATGGCTTTCCGCAGATAAAGCCACACTACAATACCGTGGACCTGCAGGCAACCATGATAATGTCTATGTCCTTGGAGACCTTGGACCGGCAGACATCCTCAAAACCGGAATAGGTGCCCACTATCAGGCAATTGCAGTTAGCCAGAGTCTTAAGAATGACATACATGGAAATGGAATCCAGACACCTTATGAAGGAGAAACGGGATGCCCACTTGTTACAGAACTTGAAACTCCTGCCACCCCGGGTAGAGGATACATCGCCACATGGAAATATTCCAAACCACCGGAAGCATTCTCAACTACCAAAATGGGGTGGTTCCTGTACCGCATGTATTACCACATACACTGGGACATCAGTGTAAAAGGACTGTTCTGAGGAGATGAGAAAATGAGTGATGAAAACCTTATGAACCAGATATCAGGTGTAGAAATCAGACCAGGTGACGTTGAAGCAGTCTTAGACCTTATCCGAACAGCAAGAATATTGCAGGATTACATTAATGACCAGACAGCCCATGGAATTGCAGATCTCACATCCACTGTACTGAAGCTCACAAATGCCATCATGTGTACTGACCTGATAGAAGTAATGGAAAGAGCAGTACAGGATCCTGAGCTTGATAAAGCAATTCTTAACCCTCCAAAAATAGGCCTCACAGGCGTAATAAAAGAGATGGGTGATGAAGACTTCCAGAAAGGCATGGGAGTTATGCTCACACTTGTAAAAGCGATTGGTAGAGCAGCTGAAGAGTAAAAGCAAATAAGTTCCCATCCACTGGGAATTTCTTTTTTATTTCTGATTTGATTATTCTTTATCTTCAATACCGGTCTCAATATTATAAAATCTAATAATAAAAGTTGTTCCGGAAGGGTGATTATCTTCTACAGATATATCACCATATCTTTCAACTATCCTTTTTGTAATGTAAAGTCCAAGACCCGTGTGACCGGACTTGCCATACTTGAATCCTTCATCAAACACCCGGCCTTTAATCTTATCCGGTATTCCACTGCCATTATCAGAAATCCTGAGTTCGCAATAATCTTCCTTTGATTCCATTGACACATTGATAATGTCTGCTTTACCATGAACAACAGCATTCTGTATAATGTTGCCTATTACTGAATGCAAGCCACTATCCGCTTTTACCGAACAATACCCATGTATATTTACCTTTACCGGAAATTCCTGGGAAACTTCAGTTACAAGTATGCGAAGATCAACTGTCACAAGTTCCCTGATATACATAAGTGACTCAAAATCCTTCATCTCACGAATAAGTTTAATGCTATGGTTCACAGCCTTATCCGAGAAATCAAGTTCCTTTTCAGACATTCTTCCTTTGAGGTTTTCAATCGATAGGGAAATAATGTTTAGATCATTTAGAATATCATGCCTGAGTATCTGATTTACCAGACCCAGTGCCTCCAGCAGATCTTCCTGGGCTTTTTTCTTTTTAATAAGATCATATTCCCTCATCTTCAATTCCCGATAAAGTAAGTCATATGGTCTTGAAAGACTTGTAACGACTATAGCCTTGTAAATTAGATAGAACGAAAGAAGTTTAAAATAGTGACCGACAAGATTTGAAAAACCATAGACATCTATATAAAAGGTAAAAGCCAGTTCCTCAAATATCGTGAGAACGATAGAAATCATAATCAAACTGTAAACCCTGTTGTCAAATTCATCCTTATGTTTGTGAAGCAATATAGCTGAAACAAGCAATATCAGGGATATAATGTACTCACTAATAACTTTGAACTGGGTAAGACCACTTCCATCAATGTAGCAATCAGGGAAATAACCCATAAAAATTATAGAAATAATTAGTGACGTGACTGCAAAATAGGCAATAAGTACTTTTTTGTAATTGATTTCTTTGCCCATAAGAACAGGAGCAATCAAAAGTGAGATACTTTGCATGTATCTTGCAGCTATCCATAGCTGAGTTGGTAAGTTTGCACTATTATCCGGGAAAATACCCATTCCTTTATAGCTAATTATATGCAGGAAGTCTATCCATGATACGAAGAAAAAACTTATCCCAAGGAACAAAAGATATGAATTCTTCAGATATTTTCTGGAATTCCATGCAATCAGGAAAACAGCAGCAATGACTATTATACTCGCTACTTCAACTATACTATGAAATAAAAGATAGCTTTCAAGACTAATAAGATACAAAGCCAGGAGAGCCAGAGCTACAACAGTTGCTTCAGAGTATTTATCATATCTATTTCGTAAACCCACAAAGTAATCTCCGCATTTATTACACAAAACCTATTATAAAAATGAGGTTATAATATATAAGTATTACAATAAGACAGTTTACAAGAGGCCATAAAAACGAATTATGCATTTAAGCTGCCTTTTGGTTTTGCAACAGCCAGCTCAATAACAAACCTGGCACCAGAAGGATTATTATTTACCGCATATTTTACAATCCGGTCTTTTTGACACTTTCATATAATCCATTTCAGAATTAAGACCATCCCATATTAGCAGGCGGTTTGTCAGAAGCTTACCGGTCCCAAGCAGGTATTTAATGACTTCATTAGCCTGTATCATGGCAATTATACCAGGGGTCGTGCCAATCACAGGAAATATCTCCGATGGCGGTTCAGATGGGAATACACAATTAAAACATGCACTTTTTCCAGGGATGATCGTCATTGCCTGACCATCAAAACCACGAATTGCGCCATGAACCATGGGAATTCCTTTCTCATGGGCAACCTTATTCAGAAAATAGCGGACCTCATAATTATCCATGGCATCAACAATTATATCTGCATCAGCCACAAGGTCCATGATATTTGTTTCGTCAATTGTCAGGTGAAATGTCTGAATTTCTACGTGAGGATTAATCTGCAGGATTTTTTCCTCTATAGAAATGACTTTCTCTTTGCCAATGTCCTGTTCCCAGTGCAGAACCTGACGGTTAAGATTCGTTTGTTCCACAAGATCCTTATCTGCGACTTTCAAATGGCCTATTCCTGCAACTGCAAGATACAACGCAACCGGACAGCCAAGTCCACCGGCACCTGCCACAAATACGGTGGCATCACTCAAGCGCTTCTGACCTTCCTTGCCAAAAAGCAATATCTGCCTGCTGTATCTTTCGAGTTCATCATCGCTTAACATAGAACAAACCTTTCAATGTAGATTAATTCTCAATAACAGAATGTGTACTATGCATCATAAGTTGTCAAATAATATAAGTCCAGAGGTTTAAAGACCTGGATGCTGGAAAATTAAAAAACTGTAACTTCATTTGGAATTCTATCATGCTCTGTACAGGATATTATTGGACAAATCAATAAAAGATATTAAATATAAAAAACATATTCACAATTGTGAGATTTTGTTTTGAAAATAAATAATTAAAGGGATGCCTATGAAATTACCATGTCAGATGATCGTCTGGGACGTGTTGCCAGCCATCAGAGCAGCCATCGCAGAAGAACTTATGAATTGCGGACTGTCGCAACAGGAAATTGCCAAAGAACTTGATATGGCACCATCTGCTGTTTCACAATACCTGTCCAAAAAGAGAGGCTACAGGATTGTGCTTGAAGAGAATGTGAAGGTATCTATACGTGAACTTGCTGAAGATATGAAAGCAAACAAGGTTGATGACCTTGCTTCAAGAATATGCGGAATATGCAGGCAACTTAGGGAAGAAGGCCAGGAATGTGCTAATGACAATTAATGCCCTTTGACATTTTATCTGAAACCTGAGTTATCGGTGCTTTCAGCCTCCAAAAACAACCTGCATTATTCGTACATTATCTCCATTTTCGAGAATGCTGTCTTCCGGGATAATACATTTATTTTTAGATACCAGAACTTCACCCAGGCTTATGCCCAGATGTTGCAGTAATTCCACTACTGTCAAAGGACCCATGGCCAGTTCCTGGGTATCACCGTTTGGAAGTATTACGTTCATGTTTTTACCTTCTTGAAAAAAATAAAATAAAATAAAGGGGTATTGTCGCAGGGTTTTTGAAGTAAACGTTTTTCTGCAGGAGCCGGAAGACTCCTGCTAGGGATTTGAGGTTAAACCTCAAGCCAGGATCCGGATTCGAACCGGACGGCATTACTTTACAGGAGAATGTTTTGCCGTGCCAATGCCCTGGTTATTGGCTATTTTAGCCAAATCACAATTGTGATAGTACCTAATACACAATTGTGATATTTAAAAATAACGTTCGTATATTGACTAATAATCTATATTTATGTGAAAAACTAAAACAAATCAGCATATATCATACATTAAACAGTAGTAACAAATTAACAATAATTCCACATCAACAGCATATTTATCTCCAATGAGAAACATGCAAAATGAGTTTAAGTTCAAAACTAAAAATAAATGCGGACCTGTAGTGTAGCGGATATCACTTAAGCCTCCGGAGCTTAGAACCCGGGTTCGAGTCCCGGCAGGTTCGTCATATTAGAGTAATAATTCCCATAACTCCCATTCTATCAAAATCATTTCGGCGATCCCATGAGTCAGAAACATACCACTAAAGGAAAAAGAAAGACTGAAACTAAACAGCATAAGATGAATGTCAAACTTCTCCCGCTTGCACTGGGAATACTACTCATGGTAGCCGGAGCTATTGGAATAATATATAGTTCAGGCGATGATGAACAGTGGTCTGTTTCAGATGAAGGAATACTCTCATATCCTGAAATAACAGATGTGGATTACAGCTCAAATGACATTTCCGGAGCTAACGATACGGACACTATCAGGGAAGTCAGTTTTGAAAGCCGTGGTTCTGAAATTGCAGGGCTTATCAGGATTCCGGAATCGGCTACAAATATTCCTGGTGTTGTAGTTCTTCCAGGAGCAGGAGTCTCAAAAGAACAGCAGACAGCAGTACCCCAATTGCTTTCATCACTCGGGTACGCCTCCATAACACTGGATCAGAGAAATCTTGGAGGAATTGATATGCAGAGCGACCTGGCACTTTACATGAATGGGACAGAACCTGTGGAATACATGATGGTGTATGACGCACTTGCTGCTGCAAATGTTCTTGCTGAACAGTCTGAAATTGATGATGACAACATTGCAATGCTTGGTCTTAGTAATGGTGGCAGGTTTGCAATAATAGCAACCGCAATAAAACCGGAAATAAAAGGAGTAATTGGAATCAGCACAAGTGGTTATGATACTGGTTCCATAGTCGTTGATGAAACTGTTGACATGGATGCCTATCTCTTTTACAGGTCAATTGACCCTGACAACTATCTGGGAATGATAAGCCCACGCAGATTTGTTATGCTGCATTCCATAAATGACAGCATTGTTCCGTATGAACTTGCACTTCGTACTTATGATAAGGCAGAAGAACCTAAGGCACTTTACCAGATTAACGCAAGCACACACGGATATTCTCCACTTATGGCAGAAGATATTGAAAACGAACTTGCAATTATGTTTCAATAGTCCCCAATTATAAGTAGAAAAACAGCATTAAATCCAGAACAAGAGCATAAAATAATAAAATAATGGATGCAGTGGGAATGAATTTAAGGGGCATTATTTTTGACATGGACAACACCCTCTTCGACTTTGTGGAAGCGAAGATGGTAGCCTGTACTGAAGTTGTCAGTTTTCTTGGTGCAGGTGACCCGCAAGAGCTGTTTGAGTACTTCCGCAGGGAAACCCACGGTTTTGAACACCCGGAGAATATCAGGGACTATATGCTTGACAACGGCATGAATGCTGCTGATAACTACCAGACATGTGTCAGCATCTACGAAACTCATAAGATTAACAACATAAGACTTTATCCAGATGTAAGGGAAACACTTAAAGAGCTAAGTGAACTCGGCCTTCCCCTTGGAATTGTCACTGACGCTAACAGCGATAATGCAAAGAAAAGGCTTGCAAAAACAGGCCTGGAAGCAATGATACATTCACTTACAGCCCATGATATGACTGGCGCAAAAAAACCGGATCTTGCACCTTTCAAACATGCTCTTGAAACAATGAGACTTAATGCTCCTGAAACACTTTTTGTTGGCGACAGCCTGAGAAGGGATATTGCTCCTTCAAAGAAACTGGGCATGATGGCAGCATATGCTGCATATGGAGATCGCAACAGCGCAATAGACAGGACATCAGGTGAATACGAACCTGACAGAACACTCAACAGTTTCCGCGAGGTTCTGGAAATAGTACTTGAACTTAAGTGAAAATGACGGAATATGATGTTATTGTTGTAGGCGGAGGACCAATCGGTTCTGTGGCGGCAAGATCTGCTGCAATAAACGGCGCAAAAACACTGATACTGGAAGACCACGCATTCATAGGTACTCCGGTTGGATGCACCGGACTTCTTAGTACAAGAGCTGTCAACGAGTGTGAAATTGACCCCTCAGATAGTTCCATCCTGAACTCCGTAAGAGGCGCCTTTATTCACCCAATGCATGGGGATTGCCTGCCCATTGACGGTAAAAAAACCAAAGCCTATGTTGTCTCAAGGAAGATTTTTGACAGAAAGCTTGCGTTGAAGGCTGTAGAAGAAGATGTTGACCTCTGGCTTAACTCAAGAGTTACAGGTATTGAAAACTCACAAAATGAGCAGAAGGTTTCCGTTGTCAAAAACGGTGAAAAACAGGTTCTCAAAACCAAAGTCATAATTGGTGCCGACGGCGTCAGGAGTCAGGTTGCAAAATGGTCAGGACTTGGAAATGTTACAGAAGTGCTGCCGGGAATTCAGGCAGAAGTTCCTTACCGCAGTGATGACACCGATTTTGTAGAATTATTCGTTGGGTCACAGGTTCCCGGGTTCTTTGGATGGACTGTGCCTGTAAATGAAAGCATATCCCGTGTAGGTATGGCTATTGACCCCAAGTATGGAATGTCAGCACATCAGGTTCTTGAAAATTTCCTGACTAAGAATCAGCACGTTGCTTCAAGATATGGTAGTGGGAAACTTGATCTTGTGATGGGAGGAATTCCACTCGGACCTCTTGAAAAGACATATGCAGACGGTGTGATGATAGTCGGTGACGCAGCAGGACAGGTTAAACCCACATCAGGAGGAGGAATCTATACCGGAGCTGTGTGTGCAAAAATTGCCGGTGAAATTGCTGCAAAGGCTGCAGAGAAAAATAACAGTTCTGCATCATTCCTTTCTGAATACGATAAACAGTGGAGAGCAAAACTTGGAAAAGAGCTTGCAATGGGAATGAGAATTCACAGGTTTGCAGCAGGACTCGGGGATAGAGAGATGGACGAGCTGATAGCTTCGATGAACAATCCTGCTATTCTTGACACCATAACACGCTACGGTGACATGGACCATCCTTCAATACTGATAAAAAAGATGCTGCACCCATCTAAATCGGTGCATATGTTAAAGATATTCAGGGCTTTTGCAAAGGCTGTTCTCTGAAATATCAAGCGATATTTACGCTTTTTACAGAATCCAGTTTGAGCAGTTCCTCAATGATGCTGCCGGGGACCTTTGTATCGGTGATTATTGTAAGCCGGGGTTCGTCTGTGAAGAAAGGGTCATCTGACACAGCCTGCCTGATGCTGATATTTTGTTGTGCGATAACTGTGGAGACTTCGGAGATAATTCCCTTGTTAGAAGCATCGTCCGGGGTTATGATAATGACACCCTGTCCCATGAGAGGGGCTACATCCCGAAGAAAAGGAATTGATTTTACATTCTGGAATATCTTTTTTAGTTGATCATCTGAAAGTATGACCTCTGTTGTGGAATCTACAACACGCCTGTCAACACCTGCTTCCCTGGCAAGTTGCGTGTGTGCTATTTCAATGGCGCCTGAGGTAACTTTTCCTTCATCACTTACCTGAAAACCACGTTCAAAAAGAAGCTTCAGCACCTTTTGCTGGGCCGGGTATTTCTCGAACTTCCTGAGTAATATGCTCCACATATGAATCATGTAATCTTTTAAAATATAAAGATTTAAAGGTTTAGTTTTGCCGGGAGGAAAAAATGATCCTCCTAAGATATATAGAAACGATGTTTTAAGTAGGAGTGCAGCTATATTAAGAGTACAATTCACACTCAATAATAATGATTATCCAGGGCGGACACATTTTATTAGGGTACTGATACCGACTCGTTTCTAAACTAATACACTAATTAAAGCTCTGGAGCTTTCGAATTGAAAAGGAGGTTTCAAATGAAAATATACAAGGACTATGATGATCTTCCAAAAATAAAATTACCACTGGGGCAGGAAGTATCAATAAGTGACAGCACTATCAGGGATGGGGCACAGATGCCTGGTATTGTCATGAAGAGTCAGCAGAAGTTTCAGATATACAACTACCTGCACCGTATAGGAATAGAGAAACTTGAGACTTTTGTCTATAACGAAAGGGACAGAAAAGCCATCAAGCTCATGATGGACCAGGGATACGAATTCCCGGAAATAACCGGATGGGCACGTGCAAACCCTGCTGATATTGATATGGTCCTTAACATTGACGGCATTGAGGAAACCGGTGTCCTTATGTCAGTATCTGATCCTCATATCGTTGATAAGATGGGGCTTACCCGTGAGGCAGCCGAGGAAAAATACCTCAATGCACTCCAGTATGCAGTTGATCACGGACTCCGCACCAGGGCTCACATCGAAGATATGACCCGTGCAGACAATTATGGATTCACATTCCCTCTTATTAAGAAAATAATGGACATAGACCCTGATTGTACTATCCGTGTATGTGATACCATTGGATTTGGAATACCATTTGAAGGTGTTGACGAGCCTTTTGGAATTCCAATGATCACTAAATACCTGAAGGACGAGCTCAATGTTAAAAATATCGAGACTCACTGTCATGATGACTTTGGTTTTGCTGTTGCAAATTCCATTGCAGGATACTGGCACGGTGCAAATTGGTCCAATGTGACATTCCTTGGTATTGGTGAGAGAGCAGGTAACGCCGAAATGGAAAAACTGCTTTTATTCCTTGCAAGGCGTATCGAGGGATTCGACAAGTATAATCTTGATTCTATTGTAGAGTTCTCAAAATTCATGCAGGATGAAATCGGCATCCGTATACCAAGGAACAAGTCTGTTGTTGGTAACAACGTATTTGCACACGAATCAGGAATCCACTCCGCCGGTGTTATCAAGAATCCGTTCACCTACGAACCATATCCACCTGAAATCGTTGGTGGAAAGAGGATTTTCCTCATTGGTGATTCTTCTGGAATCGAAGTACTTAGGTACAAAGTCCAGGAAACACTGAACGAACTCATGGAAGTTAATATCGAGATCGACAAGAATGACAAACGCCTCAGAGCAATCCAGGCCGAAATTCAGAAACTCTACAACGACGAGAAGAGGGTTTCCTGCATTTCCGATGAAGAGATCATGGCATACGTGAAGAAGTACTTCATGTTCAACCAGATGCTCAGCAAGGATATGCACCGCAAGGACATGGAAGAGGATGAAAATCTTGATGAGGGGCAAAAAAGCAACGAGATCAAACCTCGTATGCACGATACAATAGACTAATTCTTTTTTTGAAGCTGCTGCCTGTTGGCAGCGGTTATACTATTTTTAAAGTTCATTAAAGATTGTGAGTACTCTGCTCACAACTTTAGCAATTTCATCAAAAATTGTATTTTCATTTTTTTGGCAGACTGAATTAGTACATCATAGTAAGAATCTGCAATTTGTGGATTATAAGAAGACATTAATGAAACATAGTAGAACTCATCTCTCAAAAATATTAAATATATAATAGATTATTAAAGTTAATTAATTAAATTATATTTATACATTGTTGATCGATGCCATCTTGAAGCAAAACCAATCACTTTGGCACTAAAACATAACAATTACACTATTCAATGAGAGAGGATTTTATGCGCAGATTGTATTTCATGATATGTTTCTTACTTATATCCTGTGCCGTATTAACATCTGCTGCACAGGCAGCAACGACTGTAAGTGCTTCAAGTGGCACTGCAACTTATACTGAAAACGATGACATGTATATAGACTCAGGGCTAACCATCACCGGTAGTGAGTCTACTTATTCATCAGCTAAAGTCTACATAGGAGATGGTTATGTCTCCGGACAGGACTATCTGAGATATGACACTACAAATGGCATATCAGGATCTTTTGACACCTCAACAGGAGTACTGACACTTACTTCGGCTGCCACAACTCCAGCTGCATATCAAGCAGCCTTTAGAAATGTCAGATATGAGAATACTAACGAGGAACCAAACACTGCAGACCGAAAGATTACCTTTGTCCTAGGAGGAAATACACTCTATTTTGAAGATACAGGACATTACTACGAGTATGTATCCTACTTGTCAACATGGACAGCAGCAAAAACAAATGCAGATACTAAGACCATGGAAGGACTACAAGGATATCTTGCAACCATCACATCAGAGGAAGAAAATAATTTCCTAATGGAAAAAATACAGGCTGATGCATGGATGGGTGCAAGTGACGCTGCTGTCGAAGGAGAATGGCGCTGGGTCACTGGTCCTGAAGGAACTGAGGAAGGAGGAGCTGGAAGACAGTTCTATGACGGAGATGGTTATACAGGCTCAGCAATATCAGGTGAATATAACAAATGGAACGGACCTGCACTGGGTACTGGCAATGAACCAAACGACTCGGGAAATAACGAGGATGCTGGCCAAATGTATTCAACAAACAACGGTACCTGGAATGACCTTCCCCATACAGTTACAACACTGAGTGGGTACCTTCTTGAATATGGTGGAATGAGTGGAGATGAAGCACCACAACTATCAACAACAGTTACTGTGAGCGTGACTTCAGTAAATGATGCGCCGACAACCCCAGGAGTATTCACATCACCAACAAGCAGCCAGATAAAGAAGGGTGGAAGCTCAATGACTGTGTCATGGGGAACATCCTCAGATGTTGAAGGTGACAGCGTAAAATACAACCTGTGGCTCTACAACGGATCATGGTCACTTATAGGAAACCTGCTTAGCACCAACAGTATGGCATTTACTCTTCCGGAAGACAATACTGGAAGTGCAATGTTCCGCGTATATGCTACTGATACCCAGGATAATTCATCGGCTCGTGATGTTACATTTACTATTGACTCAGTTCCACCGGTAATTGCGTATGGGACAAATGGTAACAGCACCTATGCTAACAGCCACAGTTCCACAGTGACAGGAACAGATTCACCTGCCGGCATCTCACAGATGGCTTATGCCTGGACACAGAGCTCGGATGTGAGTTCTGTTTCATCATGGACTTCTTTTGCAAATGCTGGAACACTGACTAAAGATTCAGTTGACGGTGACTGGTATCTCCATACACGTGGAACCGATAATGCCGGAAATAGCAATTACTCTGTATCAGACGTTTTCAAGTTGGACAACAGTCTGCCTATAACATATTACAATGAAAATGGTAACAGCACATACAACCAGAGTCACAGTACCGTTGTAACAGTAGTTGATACGGTATCAGGTATCAATGAACTGTCTTATTCCTGGACACTGGACTCCAATGTATCCAATGTGTCTGTATGGACTCCTTTTAGCAGCGGAGACACACTTACAGCAGATCAGAATGATGGTGACTGGTATCTTCACATAAAAGCAGTTGACAATACCAGCAATATAAACTACTCCACATCTAACGTGTTTTTGGTTGACAAATCAAATCCTGTATATTCATGGACAAATATGCCCGTGGCTGCAAACACCGGAGATAGTGTCCTTCTTTCACTGAACGTCACTGATTATTCAACAATAGTAAACTATAATGTGACTGTTGATGGAAACGAATACCAGATGAACGCAAGTGCAGGAAACTACTCATGGACAATCGATATTCCTGCAAGCAATTCCGGTACGCTGGTAAGTCATATGACCTACAACTGTACATTCATAGATATTGCCGGAAATATAAACACAACCGGAGATATTCTGATGAATGTTTCCATCCTGCCAATTGCAGATTTTAGTGCTAATGCAACCAGAGGAATAAGTCCTCTTACAGTCAATTTCACTGAAAACTCATCAGGACTTGTGGAAAGCTGGAACTGGGACTTTGGAGATGGTACGAATTCAACTGACATCAACACTACACACACTTTCATATCCGGCAACTACACGGTAAACCTTACTGTTCAAAACAGCAATGGTACATCTTCCAGCCTGTTGAATGTCAGGTGTGCAGAGGAACCGGTTTACACTTACTCACCTGAAAATTCATCAGCAATATCTGCATATGGAGAAGAACTGAACTTCAGTATACAGAGCACACTTTATTCCAGCTTTGTATGGCTCATCGACGGAAATCCTGTAAATGAAACAGGAGCAACATTGTACAACAATACAAATGATTCATCCATGATTTCCTACTGCCTGATAAACACAAGTCAGTACATTAACCAGAGTGATTTCTTCATGGACATTTACAATGTCTCGGTCCTGACCAGTAATGAAAGCATTGGAAGAACCGACACACGTTCATGGCAGTGGACAGTTACAGAATCGTCTGAAAGTGGGAATAACATCACAATGGTAATCAACTCCACCCCTACGATTACAATAAATGGCAGTGATAAGTATCTGCGTTTCAACACCACCAATGACGATGACACTGATGACAACGGTCTTGCATGCAGTATTGTTTCAACATCTTTCAATACTGGTAACAACACCGACGGCATACAGGTCAGGGTGGAAGTGCTGAATGTTTCTGCTATCAACGAGTCGAGCATTGATTTCTCAACCTCGTCAATATACCAGTACCTTGACATTAGTTTCACCAACGAAACACTGGTAAACAACCAGAGCAGCAACCGCAGTATAGAATTCAGGGTGCTTAATGAAAAGGGTGGAGGCACTTTAATAGTCAATACCGTGTACCTGAGACACTGGACAAATCCACAGTGGGAAGCATATACTCCTGAACGCATAGGTAATGACGGAACGTACTCATACTTCATTGTAAGAAATGTTTCGGGATATTCCCCCTTTGCTGTAACCTGTAGCTATCAGTATAGTTCATCGACTACCAGTGATGATGGAATGCCATATTATCTCAAGAAACTGCTTTTCTGGAGTGATGAGGAGCCAACAGAAGAAATAGCTGATGTATTAGAAACTGAAAATGCTGACATTATAGATACAGATTCCCTGGGTGATTCCGATGGTAGTAGCATTTCGGCAAGTTCTTCTGGAGATACAGATGAATACTATGAAGAAGAACAGCAGGAATCAAGTAACATATTGAAGGTTCTGGGGCTTTTCGGATTGCTTATTGTAGCAGGGTTCTTTATCTTGTTCCTGAAAAAGAGAAATGATGAAGAAAAGAAACAGTTGTAACCAAGTTTTTTGATTTGATCCCGGGTCATTGATTCGGGACTGATTTCTCCTTTTTTTAGTAAGAGAACTTTATTTGATTGCTCAGTTCTGGATTTTTCTGTCATATACCCACAAATAGATACAAAGCATTCCAGAATAAGATACACCACATGTAGCATACATGCTATGTATTTTAATTACAGAATATCCCTTATAAATTAATAGAAAGTGAATATAGAGATAGAAAAGACTGACAAGCGTCTCAGGGCTATCCAGGCAGATATCCAGAAGCTCTACAACGACGAGAAGAGAGTTTCCTGCATATCCGACGAAGAGATCATGGCATACGTGAAGAAGTACTTCATGTTCAACCAGATGGTCAGCAAGGATATGCACCGTAAGGACATGGAAGAAGGCGATAATCTCGATGAAGGGCAGAAAAGCAACGATATCAAACCTTGCATGCACGATACAATTGACTAAATATCTATTTTGAAGCTGCTACCAGTGTGGGTGGTAGCTATGTGTTTTCTTTTTGATATTACAGAAAAATTATTTCTTGACTGAAAACAAATTCACTGTGACTTCTCTTACTTTATCAAAAATACGTAAAATTAAGTTTTCATCATTTACTTTTAAGTTCAATGCAGCTTCAAGCCTAATTTCACAATCATGAATATCTTCATTTGTATAGACTTCGTCGCCAACATATAGTTGAACATTTTTTATTTTATCACTTTCAAACAACAAAAGCATATAATTTCTTTTATCTTTGCTTATGTGATCTTGATGCTTAATATTTTCAATTTCGTTGTTCCAGCGTTCTAAAAACTTTCGAATTCTTATATCGTTTTTTGGTTTTTTTGATTCCTCTATCATCGAATTATTTTCCATTCAATCAAATAAATTGATAAGATAGAATATATAATTGTTTATTAAGAGGAAGAGAGATAATCAAAAAGATACAGTATTTATTCGCACAATTTAAAAACTAAAAAAAAGCCCCGGCCGAAAGGGGCTTCCCTTTGGTCTCCAAAATAAAATTAAATATAATCTATAATCCCATTCAAAGTCGCACTAGGTCTCATGGCCTGGGATCTCAACTCCTCATCCGGAGCATAGTATCCTTTGATATCCACAGCTTTGCCCTGGGCTTCTAACAACTCATTGACAATCTTCTCTTCGTTTTCCATCAGAGATTTAGCTACAGGTTCAAAAATGGCTTTTAACTGGCTATCTTTCTCCTGATCAGCCAGAGCCTGAGCCCAATACATTGCAAGATAAAAATGAGATCCTCTGTTATCGATCTCATTCACTTTTCTGGAAGGTGATTTTCCATTTTCCAGAACCCGCTCTGTAGCTTTATCCAGTGTTTCTGCTAAAACCAGAGCTTTAGAATTATCATAACTGTTGCCCAGATGTTCCAGAGAAGCAGCTAAAGCCAGGAATTCTCCCAGGGAGTCCCAACGCAGGTGACCTTCCGATACAAATTGCTGTACGTGTTTTGGTGCTGAGCCACCGGCACCTGTCTCGAAAAGTCCGCCGCCATTCATCAGTGGAACGATAGACAGCATTTTTGCACTGGTTCCCACTTCTAAAATCGGGAAGAGGTCTGTCAGATAATCCCTCAAAACATTTCCAGTCACAGAGATGGTGTCTTTGCCTTCTTTAATTCTCCCCAATGAAAATCTGGTTGCTTCAACAGGAGATTTGATTAAAATTTCCAAACCGTCGGTATCGTGATCTTTCAAATATTTGTTCACTTTTTTAATGAGCTGTAAGTCGTGAGCTCTATTCTCATCGAGCCAGAAGACCGCAGGATTTCCTGTTGCTTTGGCTCTGTTGACGGCCAGCTTGACCCAGTCCTGAACGGGTGCGTCTTTCACCTGACACATACGGAAGATATCTCCTTCCTCTACCGGCTGTTCAAGGAGTACATTATCATTGTCATCGATAACCAGGACTTTTCCTGTGCCAGCCATCTCAAAGGTCTTGTCATGTGAGCCGTATTCTTCAGCTTTTTGCGCCATAAGTCCCACATTGGAAACGCTTCCCATTTTTGATGGATCAAAAGCACCATGTTTTTGACAGAACTCAATTGTTTCCTGATACACTCCAGAATAACAGCGATCCGGAATTATGGCTTTCATATCTTTCAGTTTCCCGTCTGGCCCCCACATGCCGCCTGATGAGCGGATCGCTGCAGGCATGGAAGCGTCGATGATAACATCGCTTGGAACATGGAGATTGGTAATTCCCTTATCGGAGTTAACCATAGCCAATGCCGGTCTTTTGGCATACACAGCTTCTATATCTGCTTTAATTGCGTCCTGTTTGTCTTCAGGCAGATTCTGGATTTTTGTATAGAGATCTCCCAGTCCGTTGTTGGGATTTACACCCAATTCTGAAAGCAGATCACCATATTTATCAAATATATCTTTAAAGAAGACTTTAACCACATGACCAAAGATGATAGGGTCGGAAACTTTCATCATTGTAGCTTTCAAATGAACAGAAAATAAGACATCTTTAGCTTTGGCATCTTCTATCTGTTCAGCCAGAAATGCCTGAAGAGCTTTTTTGCTCATAACAGATGCATCAATAATCTCTCCGGCCAGGAGAGGAGCTTTGTCTTTTAATAGTGTTTTATTACCTGCATCATCTGTAAAGAAAATTCTGTAATTGGTAGCCTCTTCAATTTCAATAGATTTCTCGCTGCCATAGAAATCTCCGGAGGTCATGCTGGCTACATGGGATTTGGAATCGGATTTCCATTCTCCCATGGAATGGGGATGTTTCTTCGCATAATTCTTTACAGCTTTAGGAGCTCTGCGGTCAGAATTCCCTTCTCTGAGTACCGGGTTAACAGCACTGCCTTTGACAATATCGAATTTCGCTTTGATTGCCTTTTCTTCATCATTAGAAGGATCTTCTGGATAATCTGGCAGATCATATCCCTTAGCCTGGAGTTCTGCGACTGTCGCTTTGATCTGGGGAATTGAAGCGCTGATATTGGGTAGTTTGATAATGTTAGCCTGCGGAGTTAAGACCATTTCTCCCAATTCGGAAAGGTCATCGGAAATCTTCTGTTCCTCTGTCAGTCTTTCTGGAAACTGGGCAATGATCCTCCCCGCCAGAGAGATATCCCTTGTTTCCATAGTGATTCCGGCATTTTTCACATAAGCCTGTAAAATAGGCAGGAGTGAACTGGTTGCCAAAGCCGGGGCTTCATCGGTTTTAGTATAAATGATTGTAGATTCCTGTGACATGTTGATCCCTTTCTCTGTAAATTAATATTGTTCAAAATCAATAATTATTATAACAAATTGTAATTTTAAAATTGTAAATTATAATATGAATATGAAAATTCAAATTGCTCTATTAACGACAACATCATATATATTTCATACCCAGAAAGCAAACAGATACTAAAAGATATGGAAAAATCATTCAATATACAATATAGATGATTTCAAAATTTTCTTAGTACTATTTGTTGAATCTAAAGTTATGATATGACCTTTTGGAGAATCCTCAACTATATAAACATTATAAAACTCGTTCCCATTAAGTAACTGGATACTATTTACTTTCCGCGGCAAATTCAAAACTGAACTTAATACAAAATAAACATACATAAAAGAGAATTGTACGTAAAATGTAGACAATAAACTAAAATCTAAAATAACACAATAGAATATTGAAATCAAAGATAAGAAAAAAACTGCACGTAATATTAATGTTTTTTTATGAATAATTTTTACGATTGCTTCATAAATAAAAAAGAGATAAATTTCTTCTGATTCTTTAAATTCGTTGACACATTCATCAATTTTGTCTATATTCAAAGATTTAAAAGATATTATTAGCTTTTCTTTTTGCAAATCCACTGCTGCCTGATATTTTTGCTTATTAGATGACGTTAAAGAAAATGAACTAAATTTAACCAGAGAATAGTAGTTGAATAAAATTTTTGGATATTCTTTTAATGCATTTACAAAAAAGAATCGAATACACAAATATAAAGCAATCAAACTTGCTGCTTCTAAATAGGCAATTTTTGAAAATACTAAGTAGACAAGAAAAATAGGAAATACTGCAAAATTGAATAAACCGAAAAGCGATAGTAAAAAACTGAAATATTTACTTTCTTGGTTTTCCTGAATGAATGAATAAATATTTTTGTTTTTTATGAACTCAAATAAGTAAAAATAAATAAACCCACCTAATATTAAAGGTAAGACTTCTTGGAACTGTATAGAATTATACTTTTCTGACACAAGAGATTTTATTAGAATTGATTTTTCAAAAAACAAGAAAAAATCCAGTATATAAGTCCTATAGTACACAACCAGGATTATGAATGAGATTAACGTCAGCACTACACTAAACATAACAGTTGCATAAAGATATTTACAAAAATTAATTAGAATTCTATTTGAGTCATATTTTGTGCTTTTTTGTTTTAGCGTAGTATCTTTTTTAATCCATTTCATTCAATATTCCTATTTATTCACTAAAATATTAAAATATGTAGGAACTGTTTTTTAGAACTACATATCAATAATGGATCATCTTTTGATTGTTCATTTGATTTTAGGTGAATCCGTTACTTTTGCAAGGGTCTTCAGCCTGAGAAGTGTCATGGCAAAAATATAAGCAAACCCCAGTATTATAATGAAAATCAGGATAGCTCTTAAACCTGTAACAGCCCCTGAAACAATTACCAGAGCTGAAAGTACCATGATTATCAACTGACCAAGCAGGGACAACAAACTTGACTGGACTTGCCTGTGCTTTAAAAACAATTTCAGGTTCATACGGATATATAATCCACAATTTGCATATATACCTGACCGCCTACATTTTTAGATTAAAAACTCATATAGAATACTATGACATCCATGACACCAGGTTTCCCCATTACAGACGAACACATGCACATTGACCCAAGGGCAAAGGGTCTGAAAGCTGTTAAAGAGTTCCAGAACGTAGGCGGAACACATATTTTTCTTGTGATGAAACCAAGCTGGACACTTGGTATCAAAGTTACAAAACCAGAGGACCACATCGCAGTCTTTGAGGAAACCGTCGACATCTCAAAACAAATAAACGAAACTGGTGTCACATCATTCCCGGTTCTTGGAGTTCATCCCGCAGAAATTACAAAACTCACCGAATACATGGAGCTTTCAAAAGCTGTTGAAACTATGAAAGGCGGACTGGATATTGCAGCAGACTATGTTAATCGTGGGCTTGCAGTTGGACTCAAAAGCGGAAGACCACACTATCCGGTCAGCCCGGAAATATGGGACGCTTCCAACGAGGTCATGGAATATGCTTTCACACTTGCCAGAGACCTTGACTGCGCTGTACAATTACACACAGAAGATGTTGGAGAGCCTGAACTTATCGATATTGCAGAACGTGCCAGAAAAACCGGAATCAAAATGCATAAGGTTGTAAAACACTATGCTCCACCGCTTGTAGACGTATGCGAAAGACTCGGGCTATTCCCCGGAGTACTTGCAGGCAAAGGTGCCATTGAAGAAGCACTTGAACAGGGAACCCGTTTTATGATGGAAACCGATTATATCGATGACCCGGACAGACCCGGAGCAGTGCTTGGTCCAAAAACAATTCCCAGAAGGACACTTAAGCTTGCAGAAGAGGTCGGAGAAGAGCCTTTCTGGAAGATCCACAAAGAAAATCCGGAAAAAGTGTATGAGGTCGATATCGAACTCTGAAAATGCTAAGCTTTGTTTTTTCAGTTACACGAAAACAACCTGCAATCTAAAAACAAAGTAACTATCCGCCGAAAGCGGCACATTCCTATGCCCCTATGAAGAATATTATTCCAGAGATTGTGCATATTTATCTCTTCTTCTTATTGTGGGAAAACGCCGGCTTTGCCGTATCCTTCGGGATTACTCAAGTTATTCATGACCTGTGATATATCTGGTTGGAAACTGACAAGCGACCTGCTTGCCTTTAAGTTTTAATGACAGAATTTTTACAGAGCCTTCAGAACATATCCACCAGAATAATGTAGATATCCATTACATTGGTTCCCGTGGGGCCTGTTTTTATCAGATCGCCTGTTTCCTTAAAAAAGCCATGGGAATTGTTATTGGAAAGAAACATGTGAGCATCAAGTTGAAGGTTTTTTCCATTTTGAATAGTTTCACCATCGGCATACGCACCTGCACAATCTGTGGTTCCATCATTGCCATCTGTACCTGCCGCAAGTAAAAGAACATCATTAAGATCGGCGACTTCAATAGCAAAAGAAAGTGCCATCTCCTGACACCTGCCACCCAGGCCTTTGCCTTTCATAGTAACAGTGGTTTCACCACCTGCAAGTATACAGGCAGGAAGAGGAATCGGTGTACCCCTTCTTCTTTCTTCCCTGGCAATTGCCGCAAACACCTTGGCAACTTCCCTGGCTTCGCCTATAACAGATGAAGTCAGCACCATTGTATTGTAACCCAGTTCAGAAGCTTTATTTTCAGCTTCCATAAGTGCAAGGGCATTGTTACCCACAAGATAATGGCTGGTCTTTTCAAAAACAGGAGCTTCGGATGAGGGTGTTTCTTCAATAACACCTTCCAGGCCATCCTCCAGTACTCCGGCAACTGCAGGTGACAACGTAATACTATATCGTTCGATAATCTCGTGAAAATCCCCGTAAGTAGATGTATCAGGAACAGTTGGCCCTGACGCAATAACGTCCAGTGGATCACCTACCACATCTGAGAGAATGAGACTGATAGATTCTGAAGGAAAAGCCATTTTTGCAAGACCACCGCCTTTTATTGAACACAGGTGTTTTCTTACCGTATTAAGTTCATCAATGGTTGCACCGGAGCGTATAAGACCATCGGTGAGCTTTGCCATATCAGTGAGCGAAATACCCTTGCGGGGGTATGTTACCAGTGCCGAACCACCGCCGGATATCAGGAAAAGTATCAGGTCGTTTGCACCGGTACTTTCCAGAAAATCATGAACCTTTTTTCCGGCAATAATACTATTATCATCCGGGGTTGGGTGTCCTGCCTCATATACCTCTACTTTTGATAGCGGACCTGAAAATCCATATTTGGTTATGGCAATACCACTGGTAAGTGAGTCACCCAGTATTTCCTCCATTGCCTTTGTCATGGAAATGGATGCTTTTCCGAAAGAGATTATATAGATATTATCGTAAAGTGAAAGGTCATAAGACCGGCCATTTATGAGCAGTTCTAAGCCGTTTTTTACTACTGACCTGTAAATACATGCTTTTGGGTCTACCGCTGCAATCGCCTCTGACATTATGGCATAGGCATCGTTTCTCATCTTTTCGTTCATATTATTTCATCCGGATGATTTAGAATTACAGTTTATGAGCGACTATATGTACCCATTAGTTCACCATATGCCAGTACATGTCCACTCATCGCATCTTCCACAAGAGTTCTTTCAGTCCCACTTTCCAGATCAATTTCACTATCAAGTGCATATACTTTGAAGAAGTAGCGGTGAGTTCCCGAAGGCGGGCACGGACCTGTGTATGATGCCTGACCTGCACTGTTTTTACCTTCAACTCCCGGAATACTGTTTTCATCTATTTGAGAGGCAACCGGGATATTCCAGACCACCCAGTGAGTGAATGTACCCATGGGTGCATCAGGGTCATCCATTATCAATAAAAGAGAAACGGCATCTTCCGGAATACCGGATATTCCCAGATACGGATTGATGTTTTCATCGTCACATGTGTATTTTGCAGGAATTGTTTCAGCACTTTCAAAAGCTGAACTTGTAATTGTTAATGTATCGGAAATCATAGTATCATTATCCGGGTTCTTCGCTGCATTATCTGCGGTGTCCTCTGGTTTGGCATCCAGAACATCAGTTGTTTCTTCATGAACATCGTCTGAACCAATACAACCTGAAAATACAAGAAAAATCATCATTAGTACAACTGATAGATACACTATAGGACGCTGAATGAACATAGTACCACCTGAAACGATTATACAGAACCCCGATTATATATTATAAGTAATACACTTACTGCCGATTATTTATTGTTTGTGGCAGAATAAAAAAATAAAAATAAAGAGAAAAATGATAGCAAGAAAGCTATTTACTACTGCAGAGTCTTACTCTTCCGGAATGATAATCCACGCAATAATATAGATAAGAATTCCGGTACCCAGACTGAAAAAGGTACCTACGGCAAATATGAGCCTGACAAGTACCGGGTCTATTCCCGTATAAAGACCAATACCGCTGCAAACACCGGCAAGTATCCTGTCTTCTTTTGAGCGTCTTAATTCCTTATACATAAATCGTCTTAAAAATCAAAGTTCACATGTCTTACAGTTGGTGCCACCACATTCGGGATTCTCAAACTGCCATTTCAAGCCCCACTGCTTTATATTCTGTAACACATGCAGGAACTCTTCCCCGCTTTCTGTCAGGCTGTATTCTGATTTAATAGGGAACACTGTATCGTCAACGATCTTATCAACAAGGCCATGTTCTTCCAGCTCCTTCAGCCTTGTGGAAAGTGTCTTTGGTGTCACATCCTGTAACTTATTTTTAAGCTCGTTGAACCTTTTACACTTATGTTCACCTTTGTAAAGCTCATGCAAGATGCATAACGACCATTTTTTGCCGACTATATCGACCGTTTTGTAAATTGTGCAATCTTTCATAGTATCCTATAGGAAACCACCCAATATATAAGTGAGTATCTGTAATATACCATTAATCCAGAAGAGAATTTTGGAAGAAGGAGTGACCAAAATGGCAAAAGATTTACTTGAGAAAGGAGCAATCCTGCAGAGAGACCAGGAAACATACGCAATCGCACCGCACCTGCCAGGTGGTGTAGTTTCTGCAGAACAGCTTCGTAAAATCGCAGATGTAGCTGAAAAGTATGGAGCTGCAACACTTAAAGTAACTTCATCCCAGAGAGTTTGTATCGTAGGACTTAAAGAAGATGACATCGATGGCGCATGGGATGACCTTGGAATTAAACCAGGAGCTGCCATTGGACTTTGTGTTAGAAGTATCAAGATCTGCCCGGGTACCACATTCTGTAAGCGTGGACAGCAGGACGCAGTAGGACTTGGACTTAAGCTCGATGAGAAATATCACGGAATGGAACTTCCATGCAAATTCAAGATGGCTGTTTCCGGATGTGCAAACTCATGCTCAGAACCTGCAATCAAAGACATTGGTATCATGGGAACACCAAAGGGATACACTGTCATGGTAGGCGGTAATGCAGCACTCAAACCAAGGCTCGCAGAAGTAATCGCAGACGAACTTTCAGATGATGAAGTTATGACTCTTGTTGACAAGATCGTAACATTCACCAAGGCACACGGTTCAAAGCACCGTCTTGGAAGAGTAATTGACGAAATCGGCCTTGACAAGTTCAAGGAAGAAATCGGTCTTTAAATTAATTGGGTAAATTTTCTTCAGGGAATATCCCCTGTTTTTTCTTATTTTTACTATTAATTCTTACAATCTTAAGTCTTAAATCTTGAAAAACGGAGCTGGTATTATCGAAGATATTAAACCTCCAACAAAAATTGCAGTAATTAGATGCGACATCGTATCAGAAGCATGTCCTGGCGTGGGATGCTTCATGGCATTCAACAAAAGAAGCATGCACTTTAAAGAGTACGATGAGAACGCCGAAATGGTTGCATTTTTCACCTGCGGTGGATGTTCCGGCAGAAGAGTTTACCGCCTGCTCAAATCACTAAAGAAACGTGGTGTTGACGTAATACACCTGAGCTCATGCATGCAAATGGAAAATTATCCGAAATGCCCACATATTGATGAGATAAAAAAGACAGTTGAAGATGCTGGAATCAGGCTTGTTGAAGGAACGCATCATTAGAATAAGAGGAGAATATCAGGAGAGAGAAACATGGCAAAGAGACTGATAGTTAAGATAGATGAAGAGAAATGCACTGGTTGTGGAAAGTGTGTTTCACCATGTGCCGAAGGTGCTATACAAATAATAAATGGCAAGGCAAAGGTTGTTGCAGAGGAACTCTGTGATGGAATGGGATTCTGTATTGGAGTCTGCCCTGAAGGTGCCATCACCATAGAGGAAAGAGAAGCAATTCCTTTTGACCTGAGAAAAGCCGAATCCCAGCCAAAGACAACAGATGTTTCAATCAAGTGTTTCAGCTGCGGCTGCGGTGAACAGGATAACTACCTCATGCCAGTCAGGCATAACATGGAAAGTCTCTGGGTCTGCACAAAATGCCTTCCACGGCTTATTCACGGATGAGATAATGGCAATCGAGATTTCCCTTGAAGGAACTGCAGATTATATCTGCGACTATACTTTCAATTTTTACTGGCACAATAACAGCCTTAATCCAGATTCCCTGATACCCGGACAAAATGGAACTACATTCACATACAGGAATATTGTCAATGAACTAAAATCAGGTGGAGAGGTACGAATAACCGGAAATGTAGGATCGAATTTCGCCTACAGCCTTGGTGCTGATATCAAACATCTTGGCGGAAACGGGGAAATTGAGAGAGCAGGCAGAATATTCGTTGATGGAAATGTCGGACCTGAAGCTGGAATGGGAATGGTTTCCGGCACACTGTATGTCAAAGGTGATATCGAATATCCAGTTGGAAATATTGTGGAACTTGTCAGCGATGTTGCTGAATACAGGAAATTCCGCTCAATTACAGATATACTATGTAACGGAACCGGCAGTGATGAAATCATTAACAACGAGTTCGATGAAACTGAAAATACATTGATTCTGAAAGATGGAGTTCCCAGAGGAACCGTGGCTGCACGATGTAACTGTGATTCAAAGGTTATCATTGAAGGTGACGCCTACAACGGAACAGCAATGCTTGCCAGAAAAGCTACAGTTATAGTTAATGGAAATGCCGGTATGAACACAGGTTCACATCTTAACGGTGGAACTGTTGTCGTTCACGGAGAGGTCGGAGAGTTTGCCGGAGCTTACATGAAAAATGGGAAGCTCATTTTCCTGAACGCTAAAGGGTTCATAGGTGCCGGAATGGAAGGCGGTGCTATCTACAGTAAGAACAAGTCGAAAACCAGCCCTCCTGCTGCAAAATCCAGAATGAAAGGAGAAGATAGCAGCCTTATAAGAGAACTTATGGATGCAGGAAGAGTTGAATCTATGCTCTATAACAAATATGAACCGGATAAGGAAAAAGAAAAGTACGTTGAAGTTCATATGCGTGACGGTTCAATTGTTATGCGTAAGATAGACGGATAATTGGTGTATAAAAACTAAAGCTGTTCTGCCAGAGTTATGCTTTTTCCAGCGTGACCCAGAAAACAGAACCTTTTCCTTTCGGGTTATCCTCAACACCTACGCTACCTTTGTGGATCTCAACGATTCTTTTTACAATAGCAAGTCCAAGACCGGTTCCTTTTACACCTTTCTTATCAGCACGCTGGAACCTGTCAAAAATGAATGGCTTTACATCATCCGCAATACCATCGCCTTCATCAGCAACCATTATTTTCCAGAATTTATCATTGTCCCGGACAGAAATAGAAATTGTGCTGCCAGCAGGACTGTACTTCAAAGAATTAGAGACAATATTGGAAAAAACATCTTCAATTACATCATTGACACGTGAATAATATTCAGTTCCATTTTCATAGACCAGATTGATTCCTTTCTTTGAAAACTCGTGTGAAAAACCGTCAACAACCGAATGCAGTATTAAACCGATATCCTGGGACTTAAACTCTATCTCTTTATCAGATTCAAGTTTAGCAAGTTTTGCAGCAGAACTTATCATTGCGGCCAGATGATCAGTCTGGCCACATATCATCTTTAAAGATTCCTTTTTTTCAAGATCAATCTCTTCCGCATAAAGTACATCGCTAAAACCTCTGATTACATTTACCGGGTTCATCAGGTCATGTCTCATAATGTCTGTGAAGAGATCCTTGATCCTGTTTGATGATTCAAGTTGGGATTTCTCTTTCTTGTCATGCATCCAGCGTGAATGGACTGAAAAAAGGACAAAAATCAGAATTATGAATCCCAGAATGTACCAATGCTGGATGAAAGCATCCTTAAGAGTTATTTTTCCGTAGTCAGCATACATTCCATATCTGAGATCACGCATGAGGACAGCCACAGTGTTGTAATCTGCCGGAACTGTCCAGCCACTAGCACCTATAGAAATTGCTGCTTCACTGTCCGCAGGCATGGTCAGCAGGGCTATTGCCATGCTTTTTGAAACTTCATCAGATGTTGATGCTGTCTTTGCAAAAACCCAATCCGGGTAAAGTGCAGTGCTGGCTGAAAACGGATAATCATCATATTCTTTCTTGTTCAGGATTTTGATGTCATCTGTGTCTATGCTCCCTTCTTCTATCATATATTCCAGAAAACCTGTCCGGACAGTACCGGCATCGGTATCTCCTTCAATTACAGAAAATACCGTATTTCTCTGGGAATTGCCAAAGGTCATCTCGCTGAAATCATTGTTGTTTATTCCATTCAGATGGAATTCTCCTTTTGCAGCCAGATATCCTCCTAAGGAATTTTCACTTACAGCCATGAATGAATTGCCTTTTAAGTCCTGCAGGGAATTGATATCAGTTCTGTCAGCACTTGTAAAAATAGTTCCTCCCAGACCAATATATGATGTGTTGTTCCATTCTGGATGGAATGTTGCTATCCTGCTGGCCCCATGGGCACGTGCCATTTCCACTTAGAGTAAAGGGTTGCAATAAAAGAAATCGATGTTATCTGTTTCCAATTTAGGGGAAAACTCATCATATTCAAGAGGAACAATCTCAAAACTGGAGTTTGGAATACTATCTGACAGATAATCAACTACCGGCATCCATGCCTGTTTAGTAAAATCTTTATCTTCGTAAATCGAAAGAACGGCAATCCGGTAGCTATGAGATTCATCCGGCTCACAGCTTACGATGGGAACAAAGAACATGCTAAATATGAACAAAAAAAGCGCTAATCTTGAAAAAATATGGAGTTTTTCCATTTTCCCAACACCCAATACGTGCAAACGTGCAAAATATACTATTTTGCTAACTATATTTATGTTTTTGGAAACTGAATTTACAAATTGACAAAAAAATCATTCAGCAACAATAAACTTCAGGAAATTAGTGCCACCGGATCTACCACCACCAGGAACCTGCCCCTGTGTTAAAAGAACCAGATCCCCAGGTTCAATATTTCCCAGCCTTTTAAGGGAATCCATGATTGTAGCTTCCCATTCATGGACTTTCAATATGACAAATACAGGATAAACCGCATACTGCAAGGTAAGCTGTTCACACGTCAGTGAATTGCGGCTGAATGCCAATATCCAGACATTTGGCCGGAACCTGGATATCAAACGTGAAGTTTTTCCGGATACAGTAGGAGTTATTACGTAACGAACCGGGAGACTGCGAAGAGCTTCATTGACCTGTATAGAGATTACATCCTCGATAGTCGGATTCATTTTATGTATTGCTTTTGTCATCAACTCAAGCCCAAGAGTGGTGTGATCACGCCATTTTTCCGTTGATTTTGCAATTGTAGCCATCATCTTTACTGTTTCAACAGGATATTTTCCTACTGCAGTTTCTCCAGACAGCATAACTGCATCTGTGCCGTCTATTATTGCATTTGCCACATCTGTTGCTTCAGCTCTTGTAGGACGGATGTTACTGATCATTGACTCAAGCATTTGTGTGGCGGTTATCACTGGTTTGCTGAGAAGATTTGCTTTGTGGATGATCTTCTTTTGTATGATAGGAACTTCCTCAATAGGAACCTCCACTCCAAGATCACCACGTGCTACCATTATAGCATCGGTCTCCTGCAAGATAGAATCAATATTCTTTACTGCCTGCTCACGTTCTATTTTTGAAACAAGGAATGCTGTTTTTCCTTTTGATTCAATATAGTTGCGTGCCTGTACAACATCATCTCTGGATTCTATAAAAGAAAGACAGAATATGCTAATACCTTCTTTCAAGGCAAAATCTATAATTTCAAGATCCTTTCCCGTTATCGGACTTACATATATCTTTGAACCGGGCAGGTTAATACCTTTTTTAGAGAAAAGCGGACCGCCTACAACGACTTTACAATGAATATCCTCATTTTCTATTGCATCACAATTGAGCTGAATAAAACCATCACTAAGATAAATCGGACTGCCTGGTAAAACACTATCTGCAATCTGTTTATACTGAACAGGAATCACTGAATCCTTTCCAAGAATATCCTTTGTAGTTAAAGTAATCCGGTCATTTTTTCTCAATATCATGGGTTCATTTTCAATTACACCAACCCTGATTTTCGGACCCGGGAGATCCGCCATGATTGCAACCACCTGATTAAGTTCATCAGCAGCATCCCTGATCCTCTTGATAAGTTTGCGATGGTCATCCATATCACCATGAGAAAAGTTCAGACGGGCAACATTCATTCCGGCAATAATGAGCTCCCTGATCATTTCCGGAGATGAGGTTGCAGGGCCGATTGTACATACGATCTTTGTTTTGTGGTCAGGCAAATCCATACATTATCCCACCTTAAAGATATTCAGTAATCAATATAATTGTTCTTATGGAACTGATTAAATTTAGGTTTATTTGGAAGTATTCAAGTCAGTATATATAGGGACATATAGAGATACCATATAATCACACGTCTTTAAAAATATTTTAAATATAAGAATCCAATATATATTATGGGGTTTATCATGGCAAATTCAACATTTGAACTAAGTGAGCAACAAAAAAAGGAACTCTCCGATATTTTTGGCAGAGGGGTCAATTTCAAAGACAAGGAAAGACACTTTTACTCACATGATGTGGGAGCATTACCTTCACTCATAAAAACAATGGTGGGTAAGTCCAAGCCCGCAGCAATTGTAAAAGTAAAGAATGAAGAAAAAGCTGTCGAACTTATTAATTTTGCACGTAAATACAAAATACCCGTTGTTCCAAGAGCAGGGGCCTCATCAGGGTACGGTGGAATCATTCCTACAAAAGGAGGAATTATTGCCGATGTAACTCCCATGAGACATATAATCAATCTTGACAAGGATAATCTCAGGGTTACCGTGGGAGCAGGTGCCGTGTGGTACAACCTGGAGGAAAAGCTCAACGAGGAAGGACTTGCAGTACAGGCTGTACCTTCAAGTGCAATGTCTGCAACCGTTGGTGGCTGGCTTGCCCAGAATGGTGTAGGCTATGGAAGTTACGAATACGGCTGGTCACAGGACACCATGGAATCTGCAAGGGTTGTCCTTCCAAATGGTGAAGTGAAGGATTTCTCAGGTGAGGAACTGGGAAAGATAATCGGAACCTTTGGAGCCACCGGAATTATTACGCAAATTACCCTGAAACTCAGGAAATACGAAAAGACTGGAGCAATCTCTGCAAAATTCCCTGATGCATCTTCAATGAAAAAGGCTATCAAGATGGTCGGGGAGAAAAAAGTCCCGGTATGGGCAATCTCATTCTTAAACCCGCAGTGGGCTGATATGAAGAACAAAGCTCCGTACAAAACACACTACGGGGAAACTGTTGATGAACACAGACCCGAACTGCCACTTTCATACATATGCAATTTTGCTTATCCAGTATCAAGAGATGTAAGTGCACTTGAAGGCATTATCAAGGAAGCAGGCGGAGAGATTCTGCCAGATGAAATTGCCGAGCATGAAACACAGGAATGGTTCAGGTCAATGAAAGTAAAGAGACTTGGTCCTTCATTCATTCCGGCTGAAGTTGTTGTTCCTGTTGACAAAATAGATACTATTTTCAATGAAATTGAGAAGAAAATTGGTTTGCCTGTCCTTGTTGAAGGAATGGTCACCAAAGGCGAAGAAGCCATCATGCTCTGTTTCATGCCTCACTCGGAAAGGTCTTTTAAATACAATCTTGCCTTCCCGCTTGCCCTGAGTATTGTAAAAATAGCAGAGGAGAATGGCGGAAGGATTTACGCTTCCGGCCTTTATTTTGCAAGTCAGGCTGAGAAGGTTTACAGGGACCGGTTCAAACTCATAAATGAATTCAAGAAAGAGGTTGACCCTGATGACATCATGAACCCTGAAACAATGACAGGCAAATCCATGATTAATACAGGACTTTCCATGGCAAAAACATTCGAGCCAATGGCACGTATGGTCGGAAACATGTGTGGAGTAGGGCACCAGGAATTCAAGGATGAAAAAGGACTGCCCGGGGATATTATATCACATGCATTCACCTGCGCGCAGTGCGGTTATTGTGTTAACGAATGTGACCAGTACTACGGTCGTGGCTGGGAATCACAGTCGCCTCGTGGAAAGTGGTTCTTCATTAAGGAATACCTTGCAGGAAAAATGCCCCTTGACCAAGAACAGGTTGACACATTCCTTGCATGTACAACCTGTGAAATGTGTGACTATTATTGTCAGCTTGACCTGCCAATTGAACGCTCGTGGATGACACTGAGAGAGAATTTAGTCCAGAAGAGAGGTATGATGACAATCCCTCCGTTTGAAATCATGGCTCAGAGTCTGGACAACCAGAGGAACATCTGGGCGAATTACAGGGTTGACAGGGATAAGTGGATACCTGATGATCTCAGGCCAAAAATAAAGGATAAGGCAGAAATTGCTTACTTTGCAGGATGTACTGCCTCCTTTGTTGAGAAGGATGTTGCTGTGGGAACTGCAAGGCTGCTTGATGAGGCAGGAATTGAGTTCACAACCCTTGGTGATAAGGAAGCATGCTGTGGTATACCCATGCTTGTTGCCGGAAAGTGGGATGTGTTTGAGAGAATCCTGAAAATGAATATTGCCAATATGCAGAAAGCAGGTGCAAAGACCGTTGTAACTTCATGTCCTGCATGTCTGCTTATGTGGAGGACGATCTATCCACAGTGGGCTGAGAAGCTTGGAATGGATTTTGATATTGAGGCAAGGCATTATTCTGAAGTGCTTATGGATAAGCTGGATGTGCTCAAACCGAAGTTCAAGGTGCCACTGAACAAGACTGTTGCATGGCATGACTCATGTCACATTGGCAGGGCAGGTGCAGGAGTATATGATGCACCACGTGAACTGCTTAAGGCAATCCCAGGTGTTGAATTTAAGGAAATGGAGCACAACCGTGAGAAAGCACTCTGTTGTGGTTCCGTTGTAACACTTATCGACGAACCGAAGGTTGCATCGAAGATTGGTAATGTCCGTTTGCAGGAGGCTGTGGATCAGGATGCTGACATTATGGCTGCACTCTGTCCGTGCTGTGTTGTCCAGTTCAGGGTAGCTGCAAGGGAGAACAATGTCAATGTAGAGATCCAGGACCTTGGTGCACTTGCAGCCCGCAGTCTTGGATATGATATACCTGACACCACCAACGATGCACTTGCTGCATGGGCGGTTTTCGAGAAGATGATCGACCTGATGGAGCCTGAGAACATGACAGAGATGATGGTTGAACTGCTGCCTGATATGATTGGAGCCATGCCATCATACATGCAGGCAATGATGAAGACGGTGAAGTACGTGCCGGGAATGGACTCACTCATGAAGCCTATGATGCCAGTAATGATGCCTATGCTTATGCCTTCAATTATGCCAAAGGTCATGCCAAAGATGCTTAAGGCTGTTGAAAAGAGAGTCCCAATGCCGGATTACATGCTCGAGCAGATGCCAGACCTCATGCCGGCTGCAATGGGTAATCTTCTGCCTAACATGCTTCCGCAGCTCATACCTCTGCTGACACCGAAGATGATTGAGTATATTAAGGCGAACTGAAGAATTAGATTTGTTTGACATTGCTTAAGGGCAGTGTCAGATTCTTATTTTGTTTCTTTTTTGTGATTGGCTTAAAGTGTGATTGTCAGTTTTACCTTATCAAATATTTCCGATTAGTTGGCATAATAGGAAAAAAATTTCCTTCACCCTCGCAAGATACCAATAAAACAGATTTTCTATATAAATTAAAAAGTGTTTTTAAGAAAGTCATTGGAAGTCTTTCCTTAATTAGGGTGTTTAGGAATTTACTAAGCTTGGTACTTTTCAATGTCATCAGGCAAAAGCACTACTTGTTTGAAATCATGCACATCAGCCATAAATTCAACTTCATAAGCTTCATATGGTTTACTATAAACTTCAATAATAACACCAATATCTCCTTTTTTTATACCTTCTTCTGGTATGTCTTTTTTTATTCTTACGGTCTCAAATTCTGAAAAATGCATATTAACACCTATGAGTTAATTCTTTATTTCCTTTTCTTGGCGTTTCCTGTATCTGTATTCCATTATTAGTGTGTTCAGAAATCCATAATATTCTCAAAATTATCATAAACCAAATCAAAGTAATCATGTTCCTCACTAAGCTGATTTGATCTCACATGTTTCGGAAATTTTCTTCCAGATTGTTTATTGCTTCCTCAAGTTCATCAATTGATTTTATCAGTTATTGTGATTTGGAGTTGATGGACTCTTCTGCAGTCATGGAGATTAACTATTTATAATAATAAAACACAGTATATCTTACATGTCTTACATGAACTACATGTAAGCGTGCATGGTACAAAAAAAAGAAGCAGAAGCACTAGGAGGATAAATTGTGTCTGTATTAGACATTCGCACTGCAACAATAACAAGCAAGGGACAAATTGTAATCCCATCTGCCATGCGAAAAGGGCTTTTTGAAGTCGGAAACAAAGTTGCAGTCATAGCCAAAAATGATCGTATAGAAATTCGTCCGCTCGATGATATTGAGACTCGGATGGATACCGCGATAGCATCACAAAAAGCCCTTTCCAAACTTTGGGATACTCCTGAAGAAGATGAAGCATGGAACTACCTATGAACAAAAAATAAGAGGAAAAAAAAGTGAGTCACTGGAATAAAGGTTCGATAGTAGTAATTCCATTTCCGTTTACGGATTTGACGAATACTAAGAAACGTCCTGCACTTGTAATTGCTGATTTAGAAGGAGACGATGTAATACTAAGTCAAATAACGACTTCTTCGAATCGGCAAGACGAATACGCTGTACCGTTAAGTCAAGCAGATTTAGATGAAGGCTCTTTAAAGGTAGAAAGTCTTATTAGGACAAATAAAATATTTACAGCTGCAGAAGATATAATAATATACAAAATAGGAACAATCAATGCAGCTAAAATGGAAGAGGTCCAAAATAAGTTAACAGACCTATTTACAAAGAGATAATATTCATCTTATCTCTACCTTTTTTTATACGGTGTTTTATTTTCTGAAAATTCATTTGAGAAGTGATGAATTCCAAGTAAACCATTTTTCCTTTATTTGACGAAACAGGAAGTAATCAACCATTCAATAACAAAGTTCAAGGTTCTGGATAGCCTTGCAGTAAAACGGAGATTAGTTAAAATGAGAAAGGGTTTTTCAAGATGCTAACAAACGTTTTTCCTTCACTTGTCAAATCGTGATTCATATAACAGGAATATCCGACTTTTTTCTCATGTACAACATTACTACCAAAATAGTTGCCATACCACCAAGTTCATTCATTAAATGATTAAATTCAATATCTAAGAAGTATGTTGTTACCATAACAGCAAACCAGATGAAAATAGCAATTACTGTACTTTTTAAATCAGTTCTATATTCTATTTCTTTTACTTCCTCATCTTCTTTAACTATGATTCCTGATAAGAAATAAGCAAAAAGGAACACTAAAAAAATAACAGGACCAAGTATCATCCAGAAATAAAACTGGGGTAGTTCTGGTAAAGCGTCTCTGAAAATTATAAGGATTATAGAAAGAAGAAAGGCTCCTACACCACCCATTATTCTTTCACGTATTGTTATTTGTCGTCGTTTCATCATTACACACATCATTAATATAGAACAGTAGTATACTTTTTAACAATATTTTTATCAATGATAAATAAGTTATACTACGTTATGAATTTAATGGAAACAAAAAAGACATTGATACTTTTTATTTTACTAGCCTGTTTACTCATTTCAGGCTGTGTTGGCGATGAAGATGAAAGTGTATCTGAAAACTATTCGGAGTCAGGTATTACTCCCGATGTTATAATTGACTCCAGTGATGTACCGGGACTTAATTTAGATAACTATTATTTCTATGCAGTTCCTGAAAGCGACATTTACACTCACAACTCCTCTTCCGGGAGTACATACAAAGACGCTTTACCATCAGGTACCCGCAATGTTGGAGAGAAATCATATTGGATGGATGAATCCGGGCAACATGCAGTAGCCGTTGAAATTGAAAGATATGATTCTGATGAAGGACTGGAGGCAATGTTTGAAAACGGAAAAGAATGGATGGAAATTCTCAGAAAGTTAGACCCACAGGATGCGAACTTGCCGTGGGCAGAATATGAAGATGATACTTGCAACTTTGGCACTAATGGATATTATCAAACAAAGTCCTCCTTAGATGAACCTGATATTTCACGTACTAACATATTATTCATGACATCTAATAATGAATTGGTAACTATAAATGTAAGAGATGAAACAGGCAAAGACCGGGATGAAGCTATGAGAATTGCCAAAATAGTCGAAGAAAGGCTTTGAAGCAAATCTAATAAGCTTAAAAATAAAGAAAACAGAGAAAGAGATGAATCATAAAGACCCATCCCCTATTCATTTTTTGAGAATTACTTTGGAATTGGTTTGTCAGGCGTTACGCCATAGTATTCTGTTCTTGCCTTGCCCCATGGACAACCTTTCGCGCCAAAAATCTTAAGTTCAAGATTCTGGATAGCCTTGAAAAAGCCATTTCCGGCACGTGCACCTCTGCATACAAGACAGTAGTTCTCACAGAATACTGGAGCTTTCTTCTGGTCTGTCACTAATTATCCCCTCCGTTGGTCTCTAATTTGTTTAGATTGGTTTGTCGTTTTTCCAGATAAAGATAAGTCAGACAGGTTATTATAATTTAGCCTGAATTGCCTTTGCGAATTCCTTTGCCTTCTGGATACGGGATTCATCTGGCTGACCTTTTGTTGATGGGCCCATTTCACCGAATGCTTTCATCTGTGGATCATCTGCCTGAAGGAGCATGTCGATAACAGGCTGTGCGAGTTCTCCCTGGCAATCAAATGAACCAAGAACATTTGCACCTGCTGCTGCTTCCTTGCATGAGCCTGTCCATGAGTGAATTGCCTCAAAGCCTTCAGGAACTGCATGGGTCATAAATATTGCAATGTTCTTGCCGGCGGTTTTCTCGCTTATGAATGACTTCACCTTAGGAGGAATGTCAAACTGCATAACAGGGAATCCGATAAATGCAAGGTCATAGCCTTCAAGGTCTGTAACATCATTAATTGGTTTGATGTCTTTTTCGCCTTCAAGTTCACCATAAATGGATTCTGCAATCTTCTGTGTGTTTCCGGTCTGGGTCAGGTATGTAACGAGTGTCTTCATAATGAAATCCTCTTTTTTGTGGATATTTAGATTATCTACTATAGATTTATATAGATAAGCGTTAGAAAACTGTAGCTTTTTTAATGTGATACAAAATTATGACTCACAAAAAGAGTCTGCATTCAGGTAATCTATTAACCATTACACTCAAAGATAATACATCTAAATTAAAAAATACATTATTTATACATCTTAATTTTTAAGAAAAAGGAGAGTGGAGTTTCAAAAATAGAATTTGATTCAACCGACTTAATTCAGAATCAAAAAGCAAATATGATGCAAATGATGAAAAACAGATTAATCGTCCCTATCTTAATATTCTTTCTCGTAGTATTAACCGGATTTGCAGATGCAGATGCAAATCCGGAAACAATAACAAACCCGGGAGTTGTAGCTGAAAACACCCACATCACAATAAAATCAGGTGAAACTCTTATGGTGAATTCCGGAGAGAGCCTCATGATTGAAGCCGGTGCAAGTCTCACCGTAGAAGCGGGAGCTAAAATAGAATTTGCTTCAGGTTCACAAACAGAAATCTATGGAACTCTCACAAACTATGGAAAAATAATAAACTATGGAACAATCAACAATTACGGAAACATTGTTAATTACGATTACCAGCGTATCCCCGGAATTATCAACAACTATGGAAGCATTAATAATTACAAGAATATTAAAAATTACGGCTCTGTAGAAATCCTTATTTTGACAATAAGTATAACCATGACATATCTGTCAAGGTTATGCACTAATAGTTTGAATTTTACTTCTTTCAGTTGATTCCAATACTTTTTTGCCCTTATTTCCTCACCATATTTCCTTTTCAGGACAGAGAACATTGTTTCAACCAGATTTCTGTTATGATACAAATCTTTATCAAATTCCCATACCATTTTTCTGCGGTACCCTCCTTTTATTCTCTTCCTCTTTCTTTGTCTCAAAGGAATCATGGCTATGGATTCAAGTTGTTCTCTTGTTAGTGAATGTATATTTTCAGAATCGTATCCTTTATCCATCACATAGTACTTTGATCTACGAGTTTTATGGCATTGCCGCAGCAATGCCATTGCATGCTTTGCATCATGAACTGGTTTACCTGATATCCTGAATCCAGTAATTATGAACTTTCCAGTATCAACAGAGATACTTGTTTTCAGGAAAGATCTTCGCTTCTTTCCCGTCCTCCAGGAATAATAATAGCTACAATGTCCACTAGTAAATCCGCTTGAATCAATAGCAGTGATCTCTATTTGTTCTCCATGGGAATAGAACAGCTTTAGTGTTTGGTGCAATAGTCCACTGAAGTAGATAGATTTTAGTCTTGTAATGAATTTGTGGAGAGTAGTAAAATGTGGAATCTGTTTTAGTCCAATTCTCTCTTTAACTTTATCCATTAATTCTACAATTTCTACGATATCCCGATAATCTTCATCAAGATACTCTTTCAACAAAACCAATGTCAAGAGCTGATGCTGAGTGTATTTTCTTTTAGAATATTTACAGCTATATATCTGGAGGTGTGAGTTTCCTGATACAGCTAACGCTGTATCAACAAACTTTAAGTACTTATTAGACAAAACACAATCATCCCCTATGTGTTTTCTGTGGTAAGTAATACTCAGGGGATTTATTATTTTTAAATTAGTATGCTAAAATAAAATCCGAAGTAGGTTTTCTACAGAGCCAAAATTACAGCGTAATTAATGGTGGGTTTAATAATGCTCCAATAGCTGTGATTACAGCTCCTGAAAAAGTTCTTGTAAATACTAGCACAACTATTTACGGAACAAACTCAAGTGACGAGGATGGGTTAATTGTTCATTATATGTGGGATTTTGGAGATGGTGACACTGCAAGCAACAATAATGGAGTTTGTTCCCACATTTACCGGAAAACCGGGACTTATACAATAACATTGACAGTGGAAGATAATGAAAGTACTGTCAATTCCAGTACCCTGACTTTAGTAGTTGCAGATAGTCTGGAAGAAAAAACGTTTTTTTCTACGCTGACACAGGAAGGCAGCATAACGGAAAATGTTGCAGAAGCCGTATCAACTATAGCTCCCACATCAACTACAAGCATGCTGAATATGGATTTCTCCTCTTTAATTCCTCCTGCAATTGCCATAATGATTTTGTTTTTGGTTCTCTGTATTAAAGTAAAAAAGTGAAATGAAAGTATATTCTTCCGGCTGAATCAGAATACTGAGTAACTGATTATGTAATAATACTTTCACCCTGCTTACATCTTCGTTAAATACAAAATTCTACAATTAGCAATATATGACAGAGTTTGAGAAAAGAGTAAAACTGATAACAACAATCAGGAGTATTCAGAAAAAGAGTGCTGCTTCCAGAGATAAAAGAAAAAAGCAGGCATTTTTCTGAAATTTGTTCGCCATACCACAAACTATACTTATTAGTAAGGCATCAGAGTAGACAATGTCATTGAGCAGCATCAGGATAAAGGGTGCCAAGGAGCACAATCTTAAGAATATTGACCTAACTCTGCCACGTGATAAACTTATAGTTATCACAGGACTTAGCGGGTCTGGAAAATCATCGCTTGCTTTTGATACTATTTACGCTGAAGGACAGCGCAGGTATGTTGAATCTCTTTCAGCATACGCAAGGCAGTTCCTCGGTCTTATGGAAAAACCGGATGTGGAGTATATTGAAGGACTCTCACCTGCAATTTCCATCGAGCAGAAAACTACAAGCAAAAATCCCCGATCTACCGTAGGAACCGTCACTGAAATCTATGACTACCTGAGACTGCTCTTTGCCCGCATAGGTATCAGGCACTGCCCTGATTGCGGACGTATAATTGAAACCCAGAGTGTTGACCAGATAGTTGACAGCATAATGAACATGCGTGAGGGAACAAAAATACACGTACTTGCCCCACTTGTCAGGGAAAGGAAAGGAGAATACAAGAAACTACTTCTGGACCTTCGCAGCGAAGGTTTCACAAGAGTACGTGTTGATGGTGAGATTCACCTGCTCGAAGATGCCGAAGACATTGAACTCGGGCGTTATTTCAAACACAATATCGAAATCGTTGTCGACAGGCTTGTGATTAAAGAAGGAATTGAGGAAAGACTTTCAGATTCCGTGGAAACAGCACTTGAGAAAAGTGGTGGGACTATCACAGTTCAGGTACTTGACGGGGAAGAACTTACATTCAGTGAAAAACTGGCATGTACTTCATGTGGTATAGGCTTTGAGGAAATGGAACCAGCGGCATTCTCATTTAACAGCCCGCAGGGTGCATGTCCTGAGTGTCACGGTCTTGGAACTTCAATGGAATTTGACCCTGACTTAATAGTCCCTGATAAAAAGCTCACCCTGAATGAAGGAGCTGTAGAACCCTGGTACAGCAAGAAAAAAGATGGGTACTACATGCAATCACTTCAATCTCTTGCAGATCATCTTGGATTCTCAATGGATGTACCATTTGAGGAACTTGACTCTGGAATTCAACACATTATATTCTACGGAAGCGAGGAGCTTATTCCGTTTGTTCATGTTGGAAGAAACGGTGGAATGTGGAAACACAAAGGACGCTTCAAGGGAGTTATTGCTAACCTTTCAAAAATCTATGAAGGAACTGAATCCGAGAACAGTAAGGAAAGAATGAGCCGGTACATCAGTACCAAGCCATGTCTTACATGCCACGGGAAAAGACTAAAACCTGTCACACTTGCAGTAACCATTGACGGCAGGAATATTATTGATACCACAGAAATGTCTGTGGAAGAAGCTCTGGAATTCTTCAAGGAACTTGAACCAAAGCTCAATGAAAGAGAATACACTATTGCCCGTCTTATACTCAAGGAAATAAAAGCAAGACTTGGATTCCTTGTTGACGTAGGGCTTGATTACCTTACACTTAGCCGTTCAGCAGCCACACTTTCCGGTGGTGAAGCACAGCGTATCAGGCTTGCAACACAAATTGGATCAAGTCTTATGGGTGTGCTCTACATTCTGGACGAGCCGAGTATTGGCCTTCACCAGAGAGACAATCTAAGGCTTATAACAACCCTGAAGCATCTAAGGGATATCGGAAATACAGTCCTTGTAGTTGAACATGATGAGGAAACCATATGCAACTCTGACTATGTTGTCGATATGGGGCCCGGAGCAGGAATCCACGGAGGAGAAATTGTTGCCGAAGGGACTCCTAAACAGATAATGAAAAACAAGGATTCCACTACCGGAAAATATCTCAGTGGAAAAATCAGGATTGAAATACCTGAAACAAGAAGGGAACCTACAGGCACAATGATACTTCGAGGTGCAAGCCAGAACAACCTCAAAAATGTGGATGTTGAATTCCCACTTGGAATATTGGTCTGTGTTACCGGTGTATCAGGTTCCGGTAAAAGTACGCTTATCAATGAAACACTTAACAAGGTGCTTGCAAAGCAACTTAATAAAGCCAGGGACATTCCTGGAAAATACAGTTCAATTGAAGGTCTGGAAAATGTAGACAAGGTTATTACAATCGACCAGTCACCAATAGGACGGACACCCAGATCCAATCCTGCAACTTATACAAATCTTTTTACTCCAATCAGGGAACTCTTTGCCCAGACAAAGCTGGCACGTACCAGGGGTTACAAACCGGGACGTTTCAGTTTCAATGTCCGTGGCGGACGCTGTGAAGCATGTTCCGGTGACGGTATAATTACAATAGAAATGCATTTTCTGCCTGATGTGTATGTTCCATGTGAAGTATGCCATGGAAAACGCTACAACAGGGAAACCCTGGAAGTTACTTACAAGGAAAAAAACATTGCCGAAGTCCTTGATATGACTGTGGAGGAAGCTCTGGAGTTCTTCGAGAATGTACCAAAAATCAGCAGGAAACTTGAAACATTAAACGATGTCGGCCTTGGATACATTAAACTTGGACAGTCATCTACTACATTATCCGGTGGAGAAGCCCAGAGAGTAAAACTAGCAACGGAACTGAGCAAGCGTTCAACAGGCAAGACTGTTTACATACTCGATGAACCTACAACAGGACTTCATTTTGATGACGTTAAAAAGCTCCTTGAAGTGCTGCAGAGACTTGTTGATGCAGGTAACACAGTAATTGTCATCGAGCATAATCTGGATGTCATCAAAACTGCAGACTGGATAATTGACCTTGGTCCAGAGGGCGGAGACCGCGGTGGAGAAATCATCGCACAGGGAACACCTGAAGAAGTATCGGAGAATAATATTTCCTATACCGGACAATTCCTGAAGAAAATGTTAGAATGAAATATTCCCATTTATTTATTTATTTATTTATTTTTTAGAGATGTGCAACAATGCGCATATTGACGATTGCTAAAAATATCACCATCAATAGACATATTAGTATACAACATAACGCCAAACAAATATAATATTAGTTTATATATTTTGAATTACTATATGTAGTTGATACCTTCAATAATTCTAAAAAAACATAAGAAAGACTCACTATCAAAATGAGTCTGTTTAATACAAATCATAGATAAATAAATATGTATCTTAACTACTTTGCACTACCACTGATAGTACTGATAACAATTCTCAGTGCACTACTATTTCATGCAAGAAAACATAAAGAAGCAAATGGAACAACCTGTTTCTCATTAATGTTGATTGCAACAATAATCTATTCACTGTTTTATTCACTTGAAATTTCATCTACAAACTTTGACACAGCATTGATTTTCTATAAACTGGAATACATTGGTATTCCTTTTATCCCTGCTTTTTTACTTACATTTTCAATAAAATACACAGGAAAGAAACAATGGTTAACAGCACCCATTATTGTATCCATTTTTACGGTGCCGTTGATAACAATGATACTGGTATTCACCACAGAGAGACATTCACTTTACAACCAGAACCTGATGATGAGTACTAATACTCTTTTCCCGGCACTTAGCTTTGAGCCAGGCATATGGTATGCAGTACAGGAATTCTACAATGTACTATGTATAATGTTTAGCATATTACTCATGCTGAAAATGTGGCTTGAGGTAATCCCTGCCCTAAGAAAACAAATATCCATTGTTATGGCTGGTATCTTAATACCGTTTATGGTGCTTCTTCTTTATGTAGCTGGAATGTTTCCTGAAGGTCTTGATGCAATTCCTTATTCTCTTGCGTTTTGCGGACTGGTAATATACATGGGACTAACCCGGTATAAGCTACTGGATATCGCACCAATGGCCCGCAGTGCACTTTTTGATAAAATACCTGATGGTGTAATCGTTCTTGACCAGATGCAGAGGATTGTAGATTGCAATGGATCTGCTAAACAGTTTCTGGGAATATCATCTGAAGATATTGGGAAGAATATTACTGTTCTTATGGAATGCTGGCCAGAACTTGACATTGCCAAGCATAACTCTGCTGAAAAAAATAGTATTGAAGTCCCAATGAAAGAAAATAATGGAAATACTATCTGGCTAAAAATAGATTTCCTGCCTATGTACAGTGATGATAATTATATTGTGGGCCAAATGATAATATTAAGGGACATCACAGAAAGCAAAAATGCAGAGGAAATTTTGCTTCAGACAAATCATGAACTTGAAGAAGCAACCGCAAGAGCACAATTTATGACTGCACAGGCAGAAATGGCAAACCGTGCAAAAAGCGAGTTCCTTGCCAATATGAGCCATGAAATCAGAACTCCCCTTAATGGTATAATAGGTTTTTCAGATATTCTTATGCAGACTGAACTCAGTAATAAACAAGAACGTTATATGCAGACTGTTTATACATCTGCAAATTCATTGCTTGATATTATCAATGATGTACTTGACTTTTCAAAAATTGAAGCCGGTAAGCTTGAACTTGATCCTGAAAGGACTGAAATTGCAGAATTGCTTGATACTATAACGGATATTGTACAATATCGTGCACAGGAAAAAGGACTTGATCTCAAACTTACTATACCGGATGAACTCCCATTCCATGTTACTGTTGATCATCTGAGGCTGCGTCAGGTACTTGTTAACCTCCTTAGTAATGCCATCAAATTTACAGAAGAAGGTGAAATTGAACTTAGAGTTGAAACAAATCCTTTACCAGATACTGATAATGAAATGGAGTTTATATTTTCCGTTATTGACACTGGCATTGGAATTGAAAACGATAAGAAAAAACTGATATTCGAATCATTCTCACAGGCAGATGGTTCTATCACACGTAAATATGGAGGAACCGGGCTTGGGCTTACAATATCCAACAGCCTTCTGCAAATGATGGATTCAAAACTGGAGCTTGAAAGTAATTTCGGAAAAGGAAGTACATTTTCTTTCAGGGTAACTCTGCCTGTTGAAAAATCAATTAAAGAGTCTGAAAATAAATCACCTTGTCACAACATTGCCAGAAAATGCAATGAAATCAGGAAATGTTCCATACTTGTTGCTGAAGACAATGAAACAAACATGGAACTTGCATGCATCATTATCTCTGATTTCCTGCCGGAAGCTGAGATACTCAAAGCTGAAAACGGCATAGAAGCTGTAAAAATTTTCCTGAATGGAAAGAAAAAAGGACAAAAAGAAGTTGACATGATCTTCATGGATGTGCAGATGCCTGAAATGAACGGACACGATGCTTCTATGAAAATCAGGGAAGTTGAAAACGAGATTGGTGGACATGTCCCTATTGTAGCTTTGACAGCCAGTGCGTTTAAAGGTGAAAAAGAAATGTGCATCCATTCAGGCATGGATGATTATATTACAAAACCTGTGGTATCAGATGTTATATATGATATCCTTAACAGATGGCTATATAACGAAAAAAGCGATGATGCGGAAGAGGTCAAAAATGCAGAATTCACTGAATCTGAAAATAGGAATGAACCTGTCCACTTTGACAAAGCAAGACTTATGAATACCATTGCAGGTGATGATGAGACATATAAAAGACTCAGTACAATGGCACTGAGGTCAGTCTCTTCAAATTTTGAAGAAATCAACGATAAATACACAGAACAGGATTTTTGTGGTGTGAAGGAAACTGCTCACAGAATGAAAGGTGTTTCACTTAATATTGGTTTCAATATTCTTGCCAACATGGCAAAGGAACTGGAAGACTCTGTTGAGAATGGAGTAGAAAGTATTCCAGAAATGCTTGAAATTATTGAAAACGAGATAGAAGTGATAAAATCAGAAATTAAAAAACATATCAATGTACCTGAATGCGATACAATGATATGAAACTTAGAAGAGAAAATTATCTCTTCAGTTTTGCGACTACCATTTCAACCTGTTCAACGGCAGTGCCGATGTACTTGTCCGAGTCTACAAGGTTGATGATGTCTTCTTCACTCAGATAATTTGCAACTTCTGTGTTTGCCAGAAGTACATCCTTAAAGTGCTTTCCGCTTTCATGGGATTCCATTGCACTGGAACGTACAATCTCGTGAGCTTCCTGGCGACCTACACCGCGCATTGCAAGCTCGATCATTACTGCTTCGCCCATATTCAGACCTCTGAGAAGGTCAAGGTTGCGGCGGATGTTCTCAGGATAGAACCTGAGGTTCTCGATTACACCGATGGCAAGTTTGATGATATGATCTGTCAGTACACATGCTTCAGGGAAAACAACTCTTTCACATGATGAGTTTGTAAGATCCCTTTCATCCCAGAGTGTGTTGTTCTGGAGTTCAGGCTCGATCATTGCACGGACAATTCTTGCAAGACCGCAAATCTGCTCTGACTTGATAGGATTACGCTTGTGTGGCATTGTTGAAGAGCCAACCTGCTTTTTCCTGAAACTTTCCTCAACTTCTGCAATCTCGCTCCTCTGGAGAGAGCGGATCTCAACTGCAATTTTATCAAGGGTTGTTACGGTGTTTGCCATCCACATGACAAATTCTGCGTGGCGGTCTCTCTGGATGATCTGGTTTGAAACGTCAACTGAGCCAATCTCAAGATACTCCATGACTTTTTTCTGGATTTCAATTCCATCCTTACCGAATGCTGCCTGGGTACCTACGGCACCGGTCATCTGGCCAACGATAAGACGTGGTTTGAGCTGTTCCAGACGTTCGATATGTCTTGCAACCTCGGATGCCCATATTGCAAACCTGAGTCCGTATGTTGTTGGGACACCTATCTGTCCGTGTGTTCTTCCTGCACATACAAGATTCTTGTTGTTTTCAGCCTGTGTAAGAAGTACATCCAGAAGCTTGCGAATCTTATCATCCAGAATAGCAACTGCCTCCTTTAACTGAAGGCCTGTTGCAGTGTCAAGCATATCATTGGAAGTTGCTCCGAAGTGAACCCACTTATCAGCGTTCTCTTCACACTTCTCAGAGATGGCAAGTACAACAGCCATCATATCGTGGTGGATCTCGTCCTCGATCTCTTTTACCCTTTCAAGTTCCACAGAACCTATGCTGCTTTCTATAATATCTGCAGCTTCCTTAGGAATAAGTCCGATGTCTGCTTCAGCCCTGGCAAGAGCAGCCTCAGCTTTCATTATTTTTTCCAGGCGGTTAGCCTCGCTCCAGACGAATTTCATTTCATCTGTGCCGTAACGGTATTCTATAGGATGAATTGCCATTTATTAAATCTCCATGAAATTGATGTCTAAACATATCTATATACAGACATATTATAGATATCATTTAAATTAACGGTATGACTCTGCTATAGTTAATCTACCAATAAATAGGCTTTGTATGGGCAATTTTTGACCTGTCATGAATAGTTGAATGATCAATTATTCTCGTCCTTAAAACCATTTTTTATGTGCGCCCATCACAAAGTGTTTAATTTTTTTGGACCAGACATTACTTTTGCTTACTAGAAAATAAATGCAATATTATTTTTCCAGTTTCGCCAAATAAAGGAAAATCATCAGTTCTTACTATTTTAAAACATTCACAGGATTAACGAAAAATTTTAAGTAATTGGAACATACTGTTCTATTTGTATTAATTAGTTATTTAGGTTTTATATTCATGCCGATACCAGAAGTTAACAATCATGAAGATGATATGTATTTGTGTTGCCCTAATTGTGGATACACCGGACTTTATTATGAAACTGGAATGAAACTCGGTCCAATTTATCACTGCAAACGCTGTGGATATATTGGCACTTTTGTCATTGAAGCAAATCAGGAAATGAGGGCAACAATAGAAAAAGGACTGACAAAAAAAATAGACGATAACCCATTTACCGCTGATGAGTATATTCCATTGAAGCGCAAAATTCTATATTCAACAATTGTAATGTCAGCAATATATTATGCACTAGTCCATTTATTCCCTGAATATTCAACAACCTTAAGTTTGGCACTTTTCTTTTTTTATTTCCTTATTTTATTGTTTACTTTATCTAAAATGAACTCAATCAAAAATAGCCTAAAACCCTAATAATGAAGTTCACAAACAGAAGAATTATGCCTAAAATGATGCCGTTATTACAATAATCAATCAAAAAGACGGCATTCTATAAGTAACATCTTTGAAACTTCCAACGCCATACTGGAAAAACGCTATTTTTCTTTTATACTATCCCGGTTTTTGTGCTAACAATAGAAGTGCTCCGAATCTTCAAAGATACAGTTCTGCCTGAATATCGAGTTATACCAAATGCTTTTACCAAAATGCAGAAAATGATGGATACCTAATCGATATATTTAAGTATATGCACATCGGAAAGGGGAATAGTATTGCAGATATCCGATTAACATTATTTAAACATAGGTGGAACTATGGAAGAAATTATAGAATACATTCTCGAAAAACAGGTGATCTAAGTGGCAATCGACACAGGAGATACTGCCTTTATTATCATCTGTACCGCTATGGTAATGCTCATGACCCCGGGGGTCGGGCTCTTTTACGGCGGAATGGTACGTAGTAAAAACATAATATCCATGATAGCAATGTCTTTCATTTCATTTGCTCTTGTGAGTATCCAGTGGGTAACAGTAGGGTACACACTTTCCTTCGGTTCTGATATTTCAGGATTCATCGGAGGTCTGGATCACCTCTGTCTTGCAGGCGTAGGTCTTGGCGGCGACGGCATTCCTGACATGCTGTTCATGGTATTCCAGCTTGTTTTTGCAGGTGTTACACTGGCAATTCTTACATCAGGTGTAGCAGGACGTGTAAAATTAAGTTCATTCATGGTACTTGGTGTCCTCTGGACAACAATAGTCTATGATCCTCTTGCCCACTGGGCATGGGGAGGCGGCTGGGCAGGAGAGCTCGGTGCTCTTGATTTTGCCGGCGGTACAGTCGTACACATAAGTTCAGGATTTGGTGCCCTGGCACTTGCACTTGTTATAGGTAACCGTATGGGCTTTGGCAAGTACAGCATGGAAGCAGAAAACATTACAACAACCCTTCTTGGAGGAGCAATGCTCTGGTTCGGCTGGTTCGCATTTAACGCAGGAAGCGCACTTGCAGCAGACGGACTTGCAGTAAATGCACTTGTAGTCACCAACGTATCCGCAGCATCAGGAGCAATTACATGGATGCTCGCTTCATGGATAAAGGGAAAGCCAAGTTCACTGGGTCTTATCAGTGGAGCCGTAGCAGGTCTTGTAGCCATCACACCGGCATCCGGTTTTGTAGGACCAATGGCTGCTATCATCATTGGTGGTTTTGCCGGACTTCTCTGTTACGGAGCACTTCTGTTCCGTGTACGCAAGGGACTTGATGAGAGCCTTGATGCATGGGCAGTACATGGTATGGGAGGATTCTGGGGTGCAATTGCAACAGGAATCTTTGCAAGTGCAGCAGTGGGTGGAGTCGACGGACTTATCTACGGAAACACACACCAGTTCCTTATACAGCTTCTTGACGCATCCGTTGCAATGATATATGCATTTGTTATGACCTACATACTTGCTGTAATAATTGACAAGACAATGGGATTGCGTGTAACCGAAGAAGAAGAATATGTTGGACTTGATATCTCCCAGCATGGAGAATCCACAACAGCCTGAGGTGGTATGAATGAAGACAGTAAAAGCAGTAATTCGTCCGGAAAAGCTCGAAGACGTAAAGGCAGCACTGGAAGAGAAAGGTTACTTTGCAATGACCGTTACAGAGGTTAAAGGTCGTGGAGCGCAAAAAGGTATCTGTCTCCAGTATAGAGGTAAGCAGATCAAAGTGGACATGATCCCAAAGACTGAGATAGAAATGGTTGTCGGTGATGAGGATGTAAGACCTATCATTGAGATAGTCAGAAAGAGTGCCAGAACCGGGAAATTTGGTGACGGTAAAATCTTTGTCTATCCTGTTGAGATCGTTGCTGCCATAAGAAACGACGACGAAATAGTATCAGAATGATATGAGGCACACCCTCATATCCCTTTTTTAATTTCTTTGTCTTTGTTTGTTTGATCTACTTTTTCTCTGCATTTACCTGTCAATATATAGATTCCCTGAACAATATATTTTATGTAGATTAATTATATATTAGCTCATTTCAATGCAAATGCATCGAGACGTACGAAGGTGTAATTATAGCTAATCTAGCAGATCTGCATACCCACACATGCTACTCCGATGGTGATCTAAAACCAAAAGAGTTGATTAAACTGGCAAAGAACAAGGGAATAAAAATCCTGAGTATTACAGACCACGATACTGTTGATGGACTCTGTGAAGCCAGATGGGAATGCGACAAGCAAAACATAACCCTGATACCGGGTATCGAATTTACTACGGAGACAGAGTATTCAGGAATTGAAGTACACATACTTGGGTATAATTTTGATCCTGAAGACAGCGGACTTCTCAGAATGACGGATCATGCAAAGCAAAATGCAAAAGACTATTGCATGAAAGTTTGCGCTGCACTGGAATCACATGATATGGAAATTGATTATTCTGTCCTTGATAATGTAAAAGGAATAATCACAAAACATGACATCACACTTTCTGTACAGAATAAAGTGATGAACAATTATGATTTCCACAACATCTGGCTGTCAGATGATTCGCCACTGGACATAAGCATGGAGAAATTTCCTGTTAAAAAAGCAATCAAAACAATTCACAGGGCTGGTGGAAAAGCCGTGTGTGCCCACATACTCAGGACACTGGAACAAAACAACAGGATGTCACTACTTCCATACATGTCTGAATCACTCATCAGATGTGGTCTGGATGGATTTGAAGTATTCTATGCAAACAGCAGCAAAGAACAAGTGAACACAATGTATGAATTGTGTTCTGCACAGGGACTGATAATGACAGGTGGATCCGATTTCCACGGGGAAAACAGAACAGGACGCTGCCAGCTTGGAGAATATAATAGTTATACTGCAGAGTTATTCAGTGATATTTCAGGAATTCTTGTAAACAGCTACAATGGCAATATTATGGAAAAAGCCATTGCTTAAACCTGATATCATTTGATTTTGGATATTGTATTATTCTGAAACCCAGTCTGCCGGAACAACTATCTCGGTGCCTTTGCGGGCTTTACCATAAAGTGGTATCTCAAAATCTACATTCTCAAGAAGAGATACTGAAAGTCCACAACTATTGCCTCTTGGAACACACTGAAGAACAGTTGCTTTAATGCAATGAACCTGGTTTTCGGAACCAAACGATGGAACACAGATTACAATAGTATCGCCTATATTGGAAGGCATTTTATCTTCAAATTGAGCTATCTTTTTGTAATCCAATGCAAAACCGGTTCCTTTTAGATTGTTTTCGACATCCCTTTCGTCCAGATCAAGAGCTTGTGCTATCTGAGAAGTAGAATAGCCATTTTCATGCAGAAATGCCGTTGAACCTTTTTTGAGATAATCAAGGTCAGAGTAGCTAATAGGACGTGTTTTACACAATTTTCTCATATACTCGATATCTTCTTTCATAATGCAACCTGCTGTAAGTTATATTGTTAAGTTTTTTCTATATTTTCTTCAAACCAGTCAAGTATTAAAAACATCAGATCTGCTGAAGCTTTTATCAGGTCATCACGACCCCTTATTTCATTTTCAGATGAGACATAACGGCTTTTTTCTGCCAGATCAGAACTGCAATTTTCAAGCAGACTTTCAACGCAACCTGCATCAACTTCCGGATGGAATTGTAAAGCCAGAACATTGTTACCATAAATAAAGCCCTGCTCCGGACATGCCTCGCTTTCAAAAAGTCGTCTGCATCCGGGAGGAAGTGTAAATGTATCGCCATGCCACTGGAAAACAGTCATCTCTTTCTGTACATTAATAAACTGGAAGTCCGTGTCCGGTTCATCTAAGCTTCTTACTTTGTGCCAGCCTATCTCACGGTCTTGATTTCGGCTTACTTTCCCACCGAGAATCTCGGAAAGCATCTGGGCACCAAAGCATACTCCATAGACAGCCTTTCCGCAATCCATAACAGATTTTACAAACTCTTTTTCCTTTTTTAACCAGGGATATTCATCTTCCTGGTATACACTCATGAGACCACCCATGATGATAAGTAGATCAATATCACCAGGCTCAGGATAAATCTGATTTTCAGAAGGCATGATAACAGAAAACGAATGTTCTTTTTCAAATATCCAGTCCCTGATGTTTCCTAAGGTTTCAAAATCCAGATGAACAAGACAATGTATCTTCATGTGACTCTATCCCGAATGGAACGTACAGGTTTAAACCTTTTTGCAAAATCATGATATGAAATTTTATACACATAATAAAGCCTGTGCAAATGCTACTACTGATGCTCAAAATAACTAATAAATATAGATTTATTTATATATTAATAATCTCGTTTTAGTGTATATACAAAACCGGGGTTAACCCCTTATAAAACACTGAATAATAACGGAAGAAAAAAAATGAGATATCAGGACATTCCCATTGGAAATAAATTGATAGCATTTACACTGATAGCAACTATCATACCATTGCTCCTTGTTGGCACTTATGCCTACGAGCAAGCTAAAATAAGTATTGCCGATGAAACCCAGGTAAATCTTGAAGAGCAGGTACAAATAGAGAAGAATTATGTAGAGTCCACTCTGACCTTTGCACAAGATAAAGTCAATAATGATCTGTCAATTGCCAGGTCTGTCTTTTACTCAAAAGGTGACCCTGCAATAATAGATGGCAAAATGACTCTCAGTGAAGATTATATCGTGAACGACAATTTCGAGATCGTTGATGAGATTAAAAATATGGTAGGGGGAACTGCAACCATATTCCAGATACAAAGTGGGGAGGCAGTGAGAATCTCAACCAATGTTATAAAGGCCGATGGAAGCCGGGCTGTTGGAACAACAGTCTCTCAACCTGTTTATGATGCTGTTGTGACAGACGGAGAAACCTTTTACGGAAGGGCATGGGTTGTTAACGCCTGGTACCTGACTGCTTATGAACCTATCAAAGATAACTCCGGCAAAACTATTGGAATTCTCTATGTAGGTGTACTCGAAGAGCCATTCCTTGAGAAGATGAAAGAACAGATGAGTACAATAACCGTTGGAAAAACAGGTTACATTTACATAATGGATACTGAAGGTACCCTGATAATGCATCCTGACAATGAAGGTGAAAGTCTCTATCAATATAATTTTGCAAAAGAAATGATTGAAAACAAGGATGGTTACATCACCTACCAGTGGAATGGGCGCGAGAAAGTAATGGCTTATACTTATTATGAACCCAGAGGATGGATAATTGCATCAGGCAGTTACCTTGATGAATTCACTGAGGGAACAAAAGCTATAAGAAACACAATGATTGCAGCCATCCTTATAATAATCATTGTAGGTTCACTGGGTGCATGGAAATTTGCAAAAACAATAACAGAACCACTGGATAAAATGATGGATGCAGCAGGTCGCATTTCAGAGGGTGACCTGACGGTGAACATCGAAGGCAATTCAGGAGATGAAATTGGACGTCTGTCAGCGGCAATTAACCAGATGGCATATGGACTGAGAGACCTTGTGCAGGAAATAGACCTGAGTGTTAACAAGGTCACTAGCAATTCTAACAACATGCTTAGCTCTTCGGTAGAAATGGAATCCGTTGCCAACCAGATATCTCTTACTATTTCAGAGATTGCCACAGGAGCACAGAGCCAGTCTATGAAAACTGACGAAACATCACATGCTATGACTGACATGACATATAATGTCCAGGAAATAGCATCAAACGCACAGGTTGCAGCAGAGAACGCAACATCTGCAAGTGAACTTATACAGGAACTTGGAAAGAAATCCGAAGAGCTGCTTCTGCAGATGAACGACATTCAAAGTTCAGCCGGAGACTCTGCAAATGCAATAAGGAAACTGGATGAAAAATCAAGGAAAATAGGCGAGATAGTTGAGCTTATCACAAATATTGCAGACCAGACAAACCTCCTTGCACTAAACGCTGCCATTGAGGCTGCAAGGGCAGGAGAGCATGGAAGAGGGTTCGCAGTTGTGGCTGATGAAGTACGCAAACTTGCTGAGAATTCAGGACATGCAGCACAGCAAATATCAGAACTTATTCAGGAAATTCAGAAAGGAACAGAAGAAGCTGTTATTTCAGTTGAGAACGGAACAGATACCATTGCCAGTGGAGCAGAATCACTTCATAATACAGTAGAAGCTGTTAAACAGATAGTTGAGAGCAGTGCACAGATAGCAGGAATGGCACAGAATATTGCCGCCTCTGCGGAAGAGCAATCCGCATCTATTGAGGAAGTTACGGCATCCATTGAAGATATCTCCAGTATATCTGAAGCATCCGCAGCAGGAACACAGGAAGTTTCAGCTGCTGTCCAGGAACAGACTGCTTCCATGACAGAGTTCACCGATGCAGCAAGAGAGCTAACCGAACTTTCAGATGCCCTGAGAATGAAGCTTGAACTATTTAAATTTAAAAATGAATTAGAAGGGATTGAATAATCCCTCTTCTGAATTTATTCCAGAGAGTAAATCAACTTTGTTTCTGTAGTTAATTTTCATCATCAACATTAAGCTGGCATTTGAAATCCTTTTCTGAATTTACGACAAGATAATATGTCCCTGCAAGGGCAACTATGAGAATTCCCATTCCAACTAAAAATAATGGGTCGGTGTTTTTAAGATCTATTATCAATATTTTACGGACTATTGCAGTGATACCTACCAGAATTATAACATCAACATTCATGGATGATTCAATGATAATCATCTTTACCGTTTCAAGCAACTCTATACCTATAATTACCAGGAAAAAGAGGGCAAATATATCCAGAATCTGATCCACACCTATCAATAGATAGGGCGGAGTTAAAAAGTCAGTAACGAGTATCCAGGTAATCTCCAGCATGGAACTCAGAATGACAAAAACCATCATGACCATTATTATTTTTATTATGGACTTCTGGAATTTATTAATATACCTAATGAGCAAAACATAACCTCCGGGATTATTGCAATTATAATGCGCTACTGATAATGAATATTATAGATAAGTAGTCTATTCCACCATAAAGTAGTTTCTATCATAAGGAACTTAATTTAGTAATTAGTATACGGGAAAAGATATATTTGGGATACCCATATAAGGAAAGTGCATAAGCAACTATTAATTTTATTCTTGTGAGGATTTCTAATGAAGATTACCGGGTATCATATTTTTATTGGCTTAATGATGCTGCTTTTTTTGTTCGGCCTTTTTTCTCCCCAGGAAAATAGTTACATCGGAATGGAAGGGAACGACAATTTCACGGATAACTTCACTAATATGAACCAGCCTGCGGATCAAAGTCCATTGATGTCCACCCCGGATAGTATCGTAAGTGACGAAGAAGGATGGTGGAAACATGACGGCCACAGCACAGTGACCGGAAGCAATGTTTCAACATCTAGTAGTGGTGGTGAATCCTCAGAAAATCCTGAAAAGAAGAATAATGAAGGCGAGGACAGTGAGGAAATCCCTGAATTTCCAGGCCTTGCAATTCCATTTATTGCTATAATGGGAATTGCTATGTTCTTCAACCGGAAGTAATTTCACAATTACTCATTACCATTTTCTTAAACGCGAAGATGCCGTTAAATAACTAAAAGCAGGGTAAATTCTGCCTAAAACAGAGATTTTACCATAGGTTTTGTTTTGCATGTTAAACTTACCAGGTTCCAGTACGAGTATCGTTGCACCAAGTAGTATGAAGAAACATCCCTGTATCGTGTTCATGAATACAGGCTCATGCAGGAATACGAATCCAAATATAATTCCACTTACAGGCTCGAGTAATGCAAGTACACTGACGGTCTGAGCCCTGATCTTTGCAGCACTGTTCAGATAAAGAACTGAAGCGAATGCTGTTGTAATTAAACCAAAAAGGAACAACACAGGCAGGTTGGGCATCAGAACCTCCACCGGAACCTTGCTTCCAAATGGCAAAAGGATTAATAAGCTAATAAATGTTGACCAGAAAAGCTGTGTGAAACCGGAATATTCATCTTTCAGATAACTTACTGTTAGTATAGTTCCACTATAAGATATGCCTGATAGTATTCCCAGGACTATTCCGGTGAAAAGCTGTGCATTTACAGATGCATTGCTTCCTGGAAGAACAACAAGTAATATCCCATATACGGAAATGATCAATGAGAAAAATCCTCTCTTTGTGATTTTTTCTTTCAGGAATAATGGAGACAGGAGTGTAACGTATACCGGAGCAGTGTACAGTAAAAGCACTGCAATGGATATTCCTGCGTATTTAATGGAACTAAAGTAAGTATATAGGGTTAAAACATTGAATACCGCAATCAAGAGTATATAACGTCTTTTTTTGCCGATATATAGAAGATTATACTTCTTAGAGAATATACAATATGCTAATAATAGTATGAATCCAAAAATAAGCCTATAGAATATAATAGATGTTGTTTGCATGGAGTAGATATGTTTTATAAAGATTCCACTAGCTCCAAATATAGTACATGATATTATAAGCTCCAGATAGGAGTAATTACCATTTTTAATGCTTTTCATAGAGGCTTTGCTGAAAGCACACAATAATATATAAAACAATCTGAAATGATAGATGATTATAGATTTAAAACCATTTAAAACTAATAATGATAGATAAAACAAACATGAAGCCATTCAGCTCCAATTAAAAGCCTGTTAACTTACAATTAAACAAACAATATAAGAACAGAATGTAAAATCGACTGCAAGAATAGACAATAACCACGCCACTTCGGTCAAACCGAAATGGCGCCCCATTCGCTCATACTCCAATTACCCACTCAGGTGCCCCCATCTGTCCCCTTATGACCGCTCATACTCCACTTCATCCTTAGAGAGAGGATGAAATGCAGGCATTATTTCGTTTTTAGATACTGAGGGGAATGTATCGTGCCCACATTTCCGTGCAATCCAATTCCGTTTTTCACGGAGTTTGTTGGGATGAAGTCCATATCGTACAACTATACGGTACATTTCTTATGACAAGCACTGGTTAGCAGTTCTTGCCACAGTTCATAGTTTTGTTTACTAGTATATAAATATATGTATACAAACATATCTAATGAGCATAATAATGATGAGGTGATTTATAGTCATGCCTAACATAGAGAAAAGAATCACTCAGAACAAAAATACTCGCCATCAAGACCAAATTTACTGTGAATAATACATTCTTGACATAAACATCCTTTCTTCTCTACTTCAGGATATGCACCTTTAGAGCAGAACATGAACTTTCCTTTCTCAGGATAAGAAGGACAATTAGGACAATTACAGCCTTTTGAATGGTGATAGGATGTGCAAATACCAAAATATTTGCCGGGCTTTTGCGGAGTACAAGCATCATTATCTGTCAAAATAACACCTTCTAATGAAAGATAAAGAAACACAAACTAATAAAGCTGACTAATATTATGACTATCAAAATAAGAAAAATTGGATCTCCTCAAGATTGAGTGGGTAATTTAATATTCTGTTCATCCAATCCATATTGGATGGACGATAAACTCTTGATTCAAATGGCTCTGGGAATAACCCCTCCATGGTATGTGAAAGACATTGATCTTAATGTTTCTAAGAAAAGAATGGATATTTATCTAGATTTTACCAAGGGAACGAAGTTCCCTTGCCCAGTTTGCAACAAACTGTGTGATCTCCATGATACCAAAGAAAAAGTATGGAGACACCTTGATTTCTTCCATCATGAAACATACATTCATGCACGAGTTCCCCGAACAAAGTGTGATGGAGATGATGTAAAACTTGTAGAAGTTCCATGGACAAGACAAAATACTGGATTTACATTATTTTTCGAAGCACTAATCGTTGCAATGTCCAAAGAAATGAGTGTTTCTTCAATTGCTGAATTGATCAATATTCATGAAAATTCTGTATGGATAATTCTAGCTCATTATGTTGAAGAAGCCAGAGCAAAGATGGATCTCTCTGAGTTAGATACTATTGGAGTAGATGAAATATCTGTCAAAAAAGGTCACAGCTATGTGACCTTGTTCTATGATCTAAATCAATCAAGAGTAATTCATATTGAAAATGGAAAGAAAAGAAGTGTTTTCAAGAACTTCAGGGAAGTTCTTTCCAGAAAAATAGACCCTGATAATATCAAGTATATTTCAATGGACATGTATCCTGCTTTTAGGGGTGGAGCAAGGGAATATTTCCCAAATGCTAAGATCGTTTACGATAAGTTCCATATTGTCAAAATGATGAATGATGCAATTGATAAGGTTCGAAGAAAGGAGTATCAAACAAATAAAGATCTGGGTAAAACGAGATTCATGTGGTTGAAAAATCCTGAAAATCTATCGGATCGGGAAATAGCTAAGATTCGATCAATCAAAGATTTGGATACTAAAACAGCAAAAGCTTACAGATTTAAGCTTGGACTTCAACGTCTGTGGGATATAAAAAATATAGAGGTAGCGAGGGAATATCTTGACAAATGGCATTATTGGGGAACACATAGCAACATCAAGGAAATTATCACATTGGCCAAGATGATTAAAAGAAATTCTCATGGGATATTGGAATCAATCAAACAAGGTATCAGCAACGGTGTTGTTGAAGGATTGAACAACAAAATTAAAACTGCTTTTAAGAGATCATATGGATTGAAGACTGAGAAGTGTAGGAATACAATGATATTCTTGATGGCGGGTAAACTTCGTTTACCCACACGATGTTAAAGAGAACCGAAAAATTAAAGTAAGAAAAGCTTATTCAAGCTTTTCCTGAAGATATTTCTTGAAAGCAGGATACTCTGTTCCGAGATAATCCATGAACTCATCTTTTGATTCTACCTTTTTCAGGCCTTGTGGAAGTTCAGGTTCAACACCTGTCTGCTCTTTGACATGTTCAGGGAACTTTGCAGGGTCTGCAGTTTCAAGGGATACTGCAAGTGTATTATCACCTGACTGAGCCCTAAAGTCAAGAAGTCCTTTTATTCCTACTGCACCATGTGGCTCGATAAGGATGTTGTACTTCTCGAAAATCTCCTTAATTGTTGCCTTTGTTTCCTCATCGGTTACAGAGCTGGAGTAGATATCATTTCTGAGTTTATCCATGTCAGGCTCTTTGCTGATGTTACCCTGTTCATCCATTACACCGTCGTAGATGGTGATGAGTCTTGCAAGGTTGCTTGGATGACCAACGTTCATTGCATTGGAAAGGCAGTTCTTTGAAGGTACAATCTTGTGGTACTTGCCTGTGCTCAGGAAAGTTGGAACCTCATCGTTCTCATTGACCGAGGTGATTATCTTCTTAATCGGGATTCCCATGGTCCTTGCCAGGACACAACCCATCATGTTACCGAAGTTACCGGATGGGATAGAGTAGACAATATCCTCTGGATAGTTCCTGAGTTTTGCGTAAGCGTAAATGTAGTAGATAGACTGAGGAACAAGACGCCCGATGTTTATTGAGTTTGCTGATGAGAGATTCAGGTGTTTGAGATCCTCGTCTGCAAATGCCTGTTTTACCATTGCCTGACAGTCATCGAATTTTCCGTCAACTGAAATGGCAGTGATGTTCTTGCCAAGTGTGGTCATCTGCTTGCGCTGACGGTCAGATACTTCGTCTGTTGGGAAGAGTACAATGACCTTGATGTTGTCAAGACCATAGAATGCATCGGCAACTGCGCTGCCTGTGTCACCTGATGTTGCGGTGAGAATGGTCAGGCTTCTGTTCTCTTTGCTGAGATAGTACTGCATGAGTCTTGCCATCATGCGGGCTGCAAAGTCCTTGAAGGATGCAGTTGGTCCCCTGTCAAGTCTCATGATATAGGTCTGCTCATCAACAGGCTCAAGCGGAACATCATAGTTGTAAGCATCATAGGTGATGGCTTTGAGTGACTCATTATCGACTTCGCCTTCGAGTACCTTGCTCAGTACCCTGTAGGCAATTTCAGGATAGGGAACATCCTTGAAGGAATCGATTTCTTCCTTAGAGAAAGTTGGCAGGCTCCTTGGCATGTAAAGCCCGCGGTCCGGTGCAAGTCCGGTTATGAGAGCTTCCTGAAAGCTTACTTCCGGTGCGTTAAGATTTGTGCTGTAGAGTTTCATTTTAATCAGGAATTTGAGTTGATGTGATTATAGTAGTATCGGAGTTATAGATAGATATTGACCTTTAAAGGATAAATAACTATGAATACCTTGCCATTAGTCTGCCGTTTATGAACTGTGGATTTTTCAAGAATCTAGTTCATGAGAATATTAACAGAAATATTGCTCCTAAGTTCAGTTTCTAAATATTGTTTCATAACATTGTTCTGAAATAATGTTTTTATTTCTTGAGTCATTATGTAAAAATAGTATATCAGCAATATAATATAATGATGCATTTTTTAGCAAGGGCTTATGGAAATCAGGAGAAGAAAGAAGATCTTGCGGCAAAATATAGTGAATATTATTGTGAGATTTAGCAGAGGTAGGTAGTTAATGTCAATAGTAGCCGTTTCGGACGTACACCTGGGAATGAAAGGGGCAAAGGAGAAAGAGTTTGTTAAATTTATAAAGGAACTCAGGGACAGAGATGTAGAGCATCTTGTTCTCCTTGGAGATATTATAGATATATGGAGAAGGGATTTTACAAAAGCTGTGATTGAATGTTCCGAATCCCTGACTATGTTAAATGACATACTGGATGAAACCCAGGTCCATTACGTAGTGGGTAACCATGATTTCTACCTGCTTCGTATGAGTGAGGTACTGAAAGAGAATTTCCCATTTGAAGTGAAGAAGCATGAGATTATTAAAAGCAGGGAACAGGAATTTTTCTTCTTCCACGGATACCAGCTTGAAGTGCTTTGCAACCCGTACTACAAATCCATGAAAACTTACGAGGCTTTCAGCGAACACATGTGTCTTGCAGGTGACGATGCAGGAAATGCCGCTGAGATGGTCTGGGAAGAGATCCAGTCCAAACGCTCATTCTGGGATACGCTGAAGAGGTTCCCAAGTGAACCAAAATCTGCCCTCAGGTCTATGATGGAGCCACCCGAGAGGAGAATAGGAAAATACAACCGGCACAATGTGGTTGAGCCAATCATGGAGCTTGCGGCTGCAAATACAAGACATTTCCTGTTAAATGTGAGACCTGAGCAGTATCTTGTATACGGTCACACACATCTGGCATATGTCGATGACAGGAACAAGGTTGCAAATACCGGAAGCTGGGGATTTGGAGATAAAAAAGCACTTGAATACATAGAAATAAATAACGATAAAGTTAAGTTGAAGGAATTTAAGCCATAGGCTTAGATTCCATTGATTTTTACTTTACTTTTTAAAACTGGAACTTCAGTCCCTGTTTTCCAATATTTTTTGCAGTTACTCAGAATTGATCTTTTTCAGCAACCATGCCATGTTAATTGCAAGGTTGTCCATGGTCTGCATACCCTCTTCATCCTCATTGACATCTCCCGGATGAAGTCCAATACCAAGATTCCAGTAAGATGAACCCACAGTTACCATGCTGGTAATTCCAAACAGATGGTTGATTGAATCATAAGCAGCTACTGCGCCTGCCCTGCGAACTGCTACAACTGCTGCACCGGCTTTCCTTGAAAAGAAACCACCGTTTGCAAGAGATACATATCCTGCACGGTCAATGAGTGCCTTGGTCTCGGTTGTTACATCAGCAAAGTAAGTTGGTGAACCGATTACAATCCCGTCAGCTTCTTTCATCTTTGTGATACACTCATTGATGGGATCATCATCAAAAATACAGAGGTCGTTCTTTTTCTCAAAACATTTCATACATGCTGTACATCCATGAACTTTTTTACCACCAATATTGATGGTTTCGGTTTCTATTCCTTCAGCTTCGAGTTTGGATGTGAGTCTTTTCAGCATTGCTGCTGTGTTTCCTTCTTTACGTGGACTTCCGTTTATTGCAACTACTTTCATGGTCTTTTCCTCTTTTTGTGGATTTGGTGTGTAGGTCAAATCAAGAAAAAAGTATATAATGTGAGTTATTGGTAATAAGTGGAGTGGAACATGATACTCTCAGTTGTATTCATCCTTACTCTCTATGATGCGCATGACCTGATGGTCTCCTTCTTTTTGAACCGTTTCCAAAATGGAAATAGTTGACTCTTTCACCAGTTCTCCGGTTTCATAGATGTTTGCCAGATGTTTGCTAATGGCAGGAACTTTTACCCCGAACAAACCGGCCATAGCTTTCTGGGTAAGCCAGACGTTTTCATCCTTCAGTACAACGTCGACCTTTACTTTTCCATCATTTGATGTGTAGAGTATGAAATCTGATTGCTTGTCGGAAAGGTTGTTCTCATTCATGGGTTTTTATCTCCGCATTGCTGCTGTGTTTCCTTCTTTACGTGGACTTCCGTTTATAGCGACTACTTTCATACTTGATAGAGATAAAAAAAAGGTTATTCAAGGCATACCACTATGTGGGTGATTTTACCTTTTAATAATTCTTTGTTATTTCATCAGCCATCAATTCCGCCTGTTTGAGCACGGTTTCTGTAGCAAGTGCCTGCATGTCAGGAGGATATCCATATTTTCTCAATGTCCTTTTTACAATAACCTTTAGTTTAGCTCTGGCACTTTCCTTTATTGTCCAGTCAATAGACGTATTTTGTTTTACCTTTTCAAATAAAACAACAGCTAACTCACGTAATTGATCTTTTTGCATTACTTCTCTGGCACTGTCATTGTTTGCAATTGCTGTGTAAAAAGCATATTCAAAATCAGACATACCCATTTCCTGAGGCTCTTTGTCCATACGCCTGATGTCTTTACTTAGTTTGATTAATTCCTCAATAACCTCAGCCGCAGTTAAGACCTTATTATGATATCTAATGATGGATTTTTCCAGCATTTCCATTAGGGATCTGCTCTGAACAAGGTTTTTCCTTGCACGGGCTCTAATCTCATCATTGAGCAACTTTTTCAGGACTTCCAGTGCCAGATTTTTATGTTCCATGTTCTGGACTTCTAAAAGGAAATCTTCTGACAATATGGAAATATCCGGTTTTTTAATTCCGGCTGCATCAAATACATCTATTACCTGTTCGGTAACAAGAGCCTTATCAATTACTTGCCTTATTGCAGTTTCAATTTCCTCGTCTGTTTTACCTGTTCCAGTGCTATCAAATTTAATGAGTCTGGCTTTTACTGCCTGATAGAAGGATATCTCGTCCTTTACATCCATTGCCTGTTCGTGTGGAATAGCCAGAGAAAATGCTTTTGATAAAGCCGTTACTTCATCAATGTATCTTTTCTTGCCGTTTTCAAGACCCAGAATATGTTCTTCTGCTTCAAGTATTATTGACAGCTTTCTGGAGGTGTCCGCTTCAAAGTAATCATCGTAGGTAAATCCGTAATACATCTGGGATACGATCTCTAGTTTTTCGAGCATTAACTGAACTGCTTTCTCCTGAAGAACAGCAGGATCACCCTTGCCTCCGCTGTCTGAATAGAAGGATAGGGCTTCTTTCAGATCAGAGGCTATTCCCAGATAATCAACGATCAGACTTCCCGGCTTGTCTTTATAGACCCGGTTCACACGTGCAATCGCCTGCATGAGGGTATGGCCTTTCATTGGTTTGTCAATGTACATGGTATGGAGACATGGAACATCAAAACCCGTTAGCCACATGTCCCGGACGATTACAAGTTTTAATTCGTCTTCCGGGTCTTTCATTCTTTCTGCCAGAGCTCTTCTTTGATCTTTTGTGGTATGATGTTTTGAAATTTTGGGACCATCGGATGATGCGGAGGTCATTACGACCTTAATCGCGCCTTTTCGAAGGTCGTCATTGTGCCACTGTGGTTTTATCCTGATAATCTCATCATAGAGGTCAGCAGCTATTCTTCGTGACATTGTAACGATTAGGCCCTTCCCTTCGAAAACTTCCTGTCGTTGTTCGAAATGTGTCACAATGTCCTGAGCGATCTTCTTTACCCGGGTTTCACTGCCAATTAAGGCTTCAAGTTGAGTCCATTTTACCTTGGTTTTCTGGGTTTCTGCAAGGTCTTCCTTTTCCAGCTCTTCATCCAGTTCAGCGACAAGTCTTTTTCCTTTGGTGCTAAGAGCGATTTTTGCCAGCCTACTCTCATAATAGATCTTTACCGTGGCACCGTCTTCAACTGATTGCGAGATATCATAAATATCAACATAATTTCCAAAAACAGCAGGTGTGTTCACATCTGATTTTTCTATTGGTGTACCGGTAAAACCGAGGAATGTTGCATTGGGCAGGGCATCACGTGTATATTTCGCAAAACCGTAAACGATTTTTTTACCGATTACATTTCCTTTATCATCTTTGACATCGACATGTTTTGCCTTGAAACCATATTGTGTACGGTGTGCTTCGTCTGCTATTACAATGATGTTTTCCCTGTCTGATAGTTCCGGGTAAACGTTGCCTTCTTCGGGCTGGAACTTCTGGATGGTTGTGAATACTATGCCGCCTGATGCGACGTTCAGGAGTTCCTTTAAGTGGTTTCTGTTTTCTGCCTGTACAGGTTCCTGCCTGAGGAGTTGTTTTGAAGCGGCAAATGTGTCAAAAAGCTGATCGTCGAGGTCGTTCCTGTCGGTAATTACTACCAGCGTTGGGTTGTCCATTGCCAGTACGATCTTTCCTGTGTAGAATACCATGGAAAGGGATTTACCGCTTCCCTGGGTGTGCCAGATTACACCACCTTTGCGATCCCCAACTGGCTGTTTTTCCACTCCCGGAAGACCATAACTTTCGGGGCTTTCATGATGTATACCTAAAGTATCCCAGTCCGTTTTCTCCTTTACAATAAAACCCGATGCTCTGAGTGTTGATTCCACCGCCCGGTTAACTGCATAGTATTGATGATATGTGGCGAGTTTCTTTACGGTTTGAATAGTAATGATGCCGGTAGTAGTGTCTTCTTTTTTCGATTTTTCAAATACGATGAAATGCCGGATAAGATCTAAAAGAGTGCTTTTGTCAAGCATTCCGTTGATGAGTGTTTCAAGTTGTCCGATGAGTGGCGAGGCTTCAACGTTGCCATCTGAACTTTTCCATGCCATAAAGCGGCTGAAACCAGCGGAAAGGGAACCGGATTTTGCTTCCAGCCCATCGGAGATGACCATGAAACCATTATATGCAAAAAGGGAGGGAATAGTTTGTTTATAGGTCTGCAGTTGTTTGAATGCAGATTTTACGGTTGCATTCTCATCAGCAGGGTTCTTGAGTTCAATAACTACCAGAGGCAGACCGTTTACAAAAAGAATGATATCAGGACGCTTTTTCACATCGTTCTCAATAACAGTAAATTGATTGGTAACAAGGAAATCATTATTTTCAGGATTTTTAAAATCGACCAGCCAGACCAGATCACCCCTGTTAATCCCGTCTTTCTGGTAGCTTACATTTACACCTTCCGTAAGCATCCGGTGAAATGTCTCGTTGTTAGAAATGAGTTCAGGAGAGTTCAGGCGCTGAAGCTGCCTAATGGCATCCTCCCTGGCATCTGCCGGCACGCCCGGATTTATCCGCCCAACAGCCGTTCGCAGACGCTCTAATAATAACACATCCTCAAAACTGCTCCGTTCGGGAGTGTCACTATCCGAGGCAATGTCCGGCGCATAGATGTACCGATAGCCCTGACGTTCAAGAAGCTCGATGGCGAAGTTCTCTATTTCGGATTCGGTGATCTTAGTTGCAGTCATCCGCACTCCCCCTGATGTCCTGTACTTCTTTTTGAACTGTTTCAAAAATGGAAATCGTTGACACTTTCACCAATTCTCCGGTTTCATAGATGTTTGCCAATATTTGAAGTGCAGAGAATGAAATCTGACTGGTTAACAGAAATGTGGTTTTTATTAGCAGTAATGTTTAAACATTATTCTTGGCAATTGCTTCATATTGTTCTTGTGTCAATTCCGATTTCAGGAAATCATCATCTAACAGTTTAATGAAAAAGTCACAATGCTTGTTTGTATTTAATTTAAATTTAGTCTTGTCGTCGTTTGTTTCAATATTATCTTTTAATTTAGGATTAGTTGAAACAAATGAAATTAGCTGTTCGTTAGGAATTTTCTTTTTAATAACTATTGATGAAGACATAACTTTTATGAACTTCCGGGCACGTGATGAATTATTTTCAATATATAAAAATAACTTATCCTCGTTATCGATTATTTTTATTTTAGATATCTCTCCAAAATAACTCTTAGCTCTCTCTTTTGTTACATCGTTAAATTGGTAAAATCTTTCTAACATTTCATATTTCTTGAGATAATACTCTTGATTTAATCTCAAAATATCATATTTACCAGTAATTTGAATTAATTTACCATCAAACATCACCAAGCGGTGATCAGAGGGTAGTAGGTTTACTGCTCTACCGGGTTTCATTAAATTAACAGGATAAAATTTAGTATACAAATATATGCCGTGATTAGCATTACTGATTTTAGCAATAATCCCGTCGATGTTTTCCAAAGTATCTTTGGAGAAACTAAATGTTTTTATTTCGCTATCCTCAATAACTTGCTCTATACTCAAAAAAGGTTCCCGACTTTTGTCAAAATCATATTTGTAGATAACATTCTTTCTTTCATCTACTTCGGAAAGGTTCAATAATTCCAAATCTTCTTTATCAATAATTTCTTTATTGATTTTGTCTTTGTATAGTGTCAATATACGTGGTAAAGCATCTTTATTAATATCAGCAAGCTTCACCTCTCCATTTTTAAGCTTAAAGTAAATAACAACCGATAAAGTATCATTAGTCAAAATGTCTTTTAAGTTTTCAATTAATGTGTTCATACTTTCCTTCCAAAATAGATATTGTCACTTAAAAATATTAATTGAATTTCATCATTTAATAATATATTTGTTTTGGCTATTACAATTATATTTTCGTAAGAATCCGTATTTTGTTCCTTTATTCTATAGCCCGTAATTTTGTAAATGTGATATCCAAGTAGTGCAAGAGTGGGATTTGCATAAAACAAATTTGTTCGAATATAAATCGCACATATGATTATCAGAAGCAAAAAGAGTAGCAGAAGATATCTTATGTTACTAATATCAAAACTCAATAATGGTATTATGTAAGTTGTGAGAAATGTGATATGTTCATAATTTACATTTTCAACAGTTTGCACATTTATTTGTAATGGTGCAGTTCCTTTAAACTTATAATCAAAACAAAGACAATAAAAAATACCAATAATAAGAAATAGAAAACTAATGAGAGGAATATAATTTCTGCTGATCAATTCCTCAAAACCAATGAATTCATAATTTTTGCTAAAAGTAATCGGAACATCAATTGTTAGTACTATTAACAAGAAAAATAGTAACCATAATGAAGTTATGTATAATTTCACTTTATCCCAAATGTGGATACTTTCGATGTGTTTACTCATACTTCCACCCTCACTTCCCCGCTCATCAGTTTAGGCAGCAGCGTATCCCGCAATTTTTCGAGGGTGCGGATTTGCTTGTTATTAACGATCAGTTTATCCATTAGTGGAGCCATTGATTTTGTCATTTCTTTCAGTTCATCATTTGATGGAACTAAAACCATTGCCACGTCTAAATCTCCCCTTTTAATATGCCCCATTGTAGTCGCATGACTTGCTGATATAGAAACAAATTCTTCTAAATAGTATTTACACCATTGATAGTAAAACCATTTTGGATAAGCTTCTGAAGTAACTTTGAATAGATGTTGATTCAAAATACACTTCCCACCATCCCATACTTTAACCATTAATGAAGCTGACCAAGAGAAAACCACATCACCATTTTTTACAAGATATTCTGGCTTGACTTCTGTTGTAGCATAGTCAGAGTTTTTTGAAAAACCATTGCGCAATTCTTTAATTTTTAGAACAGGTAGTTTGTCTACATCATTTTGAGGAGGATATTTTTGACACGCCAATCCATTTAAAAAATCAGCCACTTTGGATAACGGTTTCTCTTCCCACCCCTCATCCGCTTCCTCCACAAACCACTGCCTGAACAGTGTTTCCGCCATCGCTTCAAAAGTTTTGTTCTGGCAGTGGAGCAAGTCTATCTTGTCGTCGAGGCTAGAAAGCACAGAGGTGATGGCACGTTGTTCGGAGATAGGAGGAAGGAATATGTCTAAATCATAGATCTCATCTCTGCTAGTGGAAGGTATTGCCGATCCACTGTCCATATCATTTATATCAATATTTTTGAACCAGTAATACAGAAATAGATTGTTTAGTTTTTTAATTCTCATTTTAGTGTAAAAGGCCGTATCGATTACAAAAAAAGGCTTTTTTGCTAAGTGAACCTCACGATACGCCCCCTTCCTTCCAATTATCACAGATGGTTTGTCATATAGGAACTCATTTGCAAAACCTATCTTTCCATTTGTTCCAAAAACATCATAATTTCCATCACCATCTTTATAATTTTTTAACCCTTTTCCATATTCGAGAGTGACAATATCCCCAATCTTAAACTTTTTCCACTCACCTGTCACTTCATCCCCTCCAGCCTTGTGAGCATTTCAACTGCTCCGAAATCCATTTTTGAGAAGGCGAACCATTTCTTACCGAGGTCTTTCAGGGAAGCACCGAAATGGTAGACTGTTTTGTCGTCGATTATCATAAAACGGTCATGGGAATTTTTGAACTCCCTGATTTCAATAGGTGGATATTGGGAATTGAACTTATTCAGGTCCAGTGCCAGTTGTTTTGACATAGTCTTTGTGAAAATAGTAACATCCACACCATCATTTCTTTTTGTGAGATGGGTCAGGACAGTATCGTCCACATAATTGTCAATAATGATGATTGATCTTTGGGCTGTTCTGATAATATCTGCTACGAAATTGTAGGCATCGAATATCTGACCCTCAAAGAAAATACCCTGTTTTGGCTGGATTTCCTTACTCTCAATAGCATTCAGGACATGATTGATCTTCTTATCTGTTTCAAGTTGCTTTATTTCAAGGGTATCAAGTCTCTGGAAGATATGTGCATTAGAACTGATGAAGCGACGCATTGCCACAAAAGCATTAATGATCTGGACACTCATTTGCACTGCAACGTTGCTTTTCAGAACAGCCGAAAGCATAGCAACTCCCTGCTCGGTGAATGCGTATGGCAGGTATTTTCGATGTTTTCCACGCCTGCTTTCTAAGGTCACATCCTGTGATGTTAAAGCCGCATCACCCTCTAAGATCACAATTTGTGATCTTAAAAGCTCATATTCCTCGGCAGTCAGTTGAAAACAGAACTGCTCCGGAAATCGCTCTTTGTTTCTTTTAACCGCCTGGTTCAACACTCTTGTCTCTACGTGATAAAGGCTGGCCAGGTCCTCATCCAGCATCACCTGTACACCTCGAATCGTATAGATTTGGCTTTGGATATCCTCAATGACCGTCAATTCATTTCCAGTCATACCAGCTTCACCCTTTTCAGATTCTCGGCGATCAGCACATTAAGTCTCTCTTCCTCTTTCAACTGCTCCTCAAACTCAACTTTCAGAGCCGTGAAACGCTCATTAAAATCAAAATCATCCTCATCATCCGGAAGTCCAACATAACGCCCCGGAGTCAGCACATAATCCAATTCACACACTCGCTCAATAGGAGAGGAATTACAGAATCCTTTAACATCTTCGTAATCTCCTTCCGGGTTTCGCCAGTTATGATAAGTGCTCGCAATCTCCTGTATGTCCTCAGGTGAGAACTCGCGGGTTCTGCGGTTTATCAAGTGTCCCATGTTCCGTGCATCAATGAACAGGATCTCATCTGTCCTGTTTCGGTACCCACCATTGGCCTTGTTCCTGCTCAAAAACCAGAGACTTGCCGGAATCTGGGTGTTCAGGAACAATTTCGGAGGAAGGTTTACAATACAGTCCACCAGGCGTGCTTCTACAAGCTCTTTTCTGATATCTCCCTCACCCGAAGATTTGGATGTCAGGGAACCCTTAGCCAGAACAAATCCCGCCTGACCGCTCGGACCTAAATGATAAAGGAAATGCTGTATCCAGGCATAATTAGCATTCCCGGATGGCGGAACACCATACTTCCACCTGCCATCCTTCCGTAGCAGATCACCGCTCCAGTCACTGTCATTAAACGGTGGATTGGCTATCACATAATCAGCCTTCAGGTCTTTGTGAGCATCATTTAGGAACGAGCCTTCATTATTCCACTTGACCTGGGAACTGTCAATACCTCTTATGGCAAGGTTCATCTTTGCCAGCCGCCATGTTGTCTGGTTGCTCTCCTGCCCATAAATAGAGATATCGTTCAGCTTGCCCTGATGATCAGCAACGAACTTCTCCGACTGTACAAACATACCACCGGAACCACAGCATGGGTCAAAGACACGACCATTGTATGGTTCAAGCATCTCGACCAGCAATTCAACAACACTTCGTGGAGTGTAGAACTGCCCTCCTTTCTTCCCTTCCGCAAGAGCGAACTCGCCAAGGAAATACTCAAAAACATGACCCAGAACATCGGCACTCCTGCTTTTGGCATCCCCAAGAGCAATGTTGCTCACCAGATCGATCAGACCGCCAAGGTTTGCAGGGTCAAGATTACCTCTAGCATAAACTTTTGGCAAAACCCCACGAAGCAATGGATTCTCTTTTTCAATTACATCCATTGCATTGTCAACAGCCTTACCAATCTCCGGTTTTTTGGCTTCTGCCTTTAAGTATGACCAGCGTGCAATTACAGGTACAAAGAAAACGTTCTCGGCTTTGTACTCGTCCCTGTCCTCAGGATCAGCACCGGCATACTCCCCTTCCCCTTTCTCCAGTTTATCATATAACTCATCAAAGGCATCAGAGATGTATCTCAGGAAAATCAGGCCCAGAACTATATGTTTATACTCTGCAGCATCAATATTTTTCCGAAGCTTATCAGCCGCTTTCCACAATTGTTTTTCGATATCACTCATAATTAATGCCTCCTAATATCTAGATAAGAGATAAATTTAACAACTAAATAAAACCCATGCATCCAACTTCGAATATCTTTTTTGGAAATATAACAACATTAAGGTATTGAAGATTTATCAGATTTGTATCTGCAAAAAATAAAATTTGTAGATTTAAATCTGATTTTCAGTTTCTCAGCTTAATACAACTTCAAGACATGTAACAACATACAAATCTATATTATAGTGTTAAATGCAAAATAAATATAAAGTATTTACTAAAAAGCCGGGGATATCGGAAAAATATTACATTGAAACAATTAAATCAAAAATTCTGGTGCGGGAGATGCGATTCGAACGCATGAACTCCTACGAGACTAGGCTCTGAACCTAGCGCCTTTGGCCAGGCTGGGCAACTCCCGCAATGTGAATGGTGATTAAATGGATTTATTCTATATATTCTTTATCGATTTCGGGGTTCAGACCCTGAAAGCAAAAGATGGAATCTGCTACTGGCTGATCACATATAGACATATCGCTAGTAAGCAATGAGAAACAGAAGAAAAAAATAGATCAGACCGGTTATACCGGCCCATATTTGTTTACTGACTTTTCTGATTAGTCCTTACGGCGCTGGAACACAAATGCCAGACCGATAATTGCGGCAATAGGCAGTGCAACAGTTGGGAATTCAGGTATTTCTCCCTGGTCACAGCTTATTTCCATAGGAACGTAATCACATGCTGGTGAGCTCCATCCCCATCCTATAGGATACTTGCACTGTGCATTATCCGGTCCTGGATCATTGTCATCATCAATTACGACATTCATTGCCCATCTGAATGATTCACATTCAAAGACTGTCTTGTCAATCATTATAGTGAAAGTAGTTGCCTTTGTCAGATCTGCATTATTACCTGTAACAGACATTCCTGCAGGAAGGGCATTTGTTGCAGGACCCCATCCTCCTGAATATTCTTTATAAGCAGGTTGTGAATCATCGATTCCGCCTTCACCAGGCATTACACCAAGAATAAATACAGGAGCTGTCTGATCGGAAATTGCAAGTTGAACACCTGTTGCTGAACTTATTGGTGCAATTGAAGGATCAATCTCTACCATCCATTCAACATATGTCGTATATTCAGTTACTGTAACATCAAATTGTGCTTCAGTACATCCAAAATCTGTTTCGTCTAGTTCCACAGTCGTTGCCGCTGATGCCATTCCTACAAGAGATATAAGCACAGCTAATAGTGTTAATATTTTCTTCATATTGTAACCCCACACTTGTTTTTTTATAATACACGTTACGTGTGTGACAATACTATATAAGAGTGCCCCTTGTATATGATTATGAAAAATAATGAAAGCAGAGATAAATATAATTCAAAAAATATGATTAAAAATGAATGGACTGAAAATATCATGCCATCATTTTCATAAGAAGAGCTTTCTGGGCGTGCAGGCGGTTCTCTGCCTGGTCAAAGACAACTGAATGAGGACCGTCCATGACCTCTGCACTAATCTCTTCACCGCGGTGTGCAGGGAGACAGTGCATAACGATGACATCAGGTTTAGCCTGCTCTACCAGTTCAGTATTTATCTGGTATGGTGCAAGGTCTTTCAGGCGCTTCTCGCGCTCCTCCTCATCACCCATGGAAACCCACACATCAGCATAAAGGATATCTGCATCTTTTACAGCTTCAGACGGGTCATTGGTGATAGTAATATTTCCGCCAAGTTCCCTTGCAAGCTCAACAATGTCCTCATCCGGCTCATATCCGGGAGGACATGCAACCGCAACTTCCATATCCATAAGGGCACCGCCAATAATAGCAGAATTACAAACATTATTTCCGTCACCAACCCACGCATATTTCAGGCCGGCTATCTTACTCTTGTATTCGCGGATAGTGAGAAGGTCAGCAAGTATCTGGCATGGGTGTTCCTTATCAGAAAGTGCATTAATAACCGGAATTGAGGAATTTTCAGCAAGCTGTTTCACCGTCTCATGGCTATAGACCCTTGCAATAATAGCATAAAGGTATCTTGAAAGAACCTCGGAAGTATCGCCTACAGTCTCGCCTCTGCCAAGCTGCATATCTCTGGCGTTAAGATAGAGAGCATGCCCTCCAAGGTCACACATCGCAACCTCAAAAGACACACGGGTACGTGTAGATGACTTTTCGAAAATCATGCCGAGACTCTTATTCTTTAGCAGGTCTGTGACCTTACCTCTCAGGCGTTTTTCCTTAAGGTCCTCCGCCATATCGAGTAACTCATTGATCTCATCATGAGTCAGGTCTGCCATTGAAATCAGGTGCTTCATACTTAAACCCTCACTATATAACTAATAAAACTATTGCCCGCGTATTTCATTCATGTGGTCAATACGCCTCTGGATAAGGAACTGCTTACCAATATCATTCCTGTAATGAAGATCACCGGTAAGATTCTCCAGAGCATTCTGGGCTATCTCTTCTGCCTTTTCAATTGAATCAGCAACACCTACAACAGCAACAGCCCTTGAACCTGTGGTGTAAACCTTTCCATCCTTCTCGTAAACACTTGAATAGAAAAGAATTGCATCGCCAATGTCACCCACAGTTACTTCCCTGTCCTTTGTAGGATCATCAGGGTAACCTGCAGGAACAGCATACTTACATACTGTTGCCTTGCTGCTGAACTTCACTTCAATCTTATCAAGTGTACCGCTTGCCATTGCAGCCAGCACGTCAACATAATCTGACTCAAGCAGAGGCAGTACATTCATTGCCTCAGGGTCACCGAAACGTGCGTTGAACTCAATAACCTTCGGACCGTCTTTTGTAATCATGAACTGACCATAGAGTGTTCCCTTGTACTCCTGTCCGGTCTCCTTGTAGAGTGCCTTGATGGTATCTTTCATTATCTGCTTTGAGCTTTCAACATCTTCAGCAGTCAGGAACGGAAGAATTTCACCTGCGCCGTTGTAGGAACCCATACCACCGGTGTTTGGTCCGAGGTCATTCTCAAATGCTCTCTTATGATCCTGGACTGTTGGCATGAAAGCAAGGTTTTTTCCATCAACAAAAGCCTGAAGTGTGAACTCCTCACCAACGAGGTTCTCCTCAACAACAACGCTTCCCATATCAAGAAGACTTGCAGCATACTCTTTTGCAGCCTTTAGGTTCGGTAACTGGTCACCCATTACCTTGACACCCTTACCACCTGTAAGACCGGCAGGCTTGATAGCAACATTTCCAAGCTCATCGATGAAAGCATCCATTGCAGCCTTATCAGTGAAAACATCAAAAACAGGACAGCCTGCAATATTGTTGTTCCTCATAAAGTTGCGTGCCCAGGCCTTATCGAACTCAAGCTGTGCGACCTTCTGCTTAGGACTTGCAACGCTGATGCCTTCTGCTTCAAGGGCATCTGCAAGACCCACTGAAAGAGGTGCTTCCGGACCAACTACAACAAGTTCGATGTTCTTAGAAACAGCATACTCGACAACCTTCTCAACGTTAGTCTCCTTCTCAAGAAGATAATCTTCACAAAGAGCAGCAATGCCTGGGTTCTTTTTTGACATCACTGCATAGATGGACGGGTCTTGCCTGCTACGTTCAATCGCTGCCACGATAGCATGCTCTCTTCCGCCGCCACCAACTACTAGTATATTCATTTATGAAACCTCATTTATCAAAATTTATCAGAAAAATCATATCAGATTGTTAGATGTAGTACATCAGTATTCAATTAGATTCAGGATATTTTTGTTTGATTATAAGTAGGAATTAGAATACCAGAGAGTTCTAATTCCTGAAATAAATAACTTGTCTTTTATTCGGATGTTCAAATGAGAAAAATAGAAGTATCAGATGAGATCACTTGCCCTGACAAGAGGGACAAGTTTCACACCTATATCACTCAGGCTTTTCTCTGCCCCGGACTCACGGTCAACAACAGTGATTACACTGTCAACAACAGCCCCTGCTTCACGAATTGCCACAATAGCGTCCATTACAGAACCGCCACTGGTAGTTACATCTTCAAGAAGCAATATCTTTGACCCTTCCTGGAAATCACCAACAAAGCGTCCACCAGTACCATATTCTTTCTCAGACTTACGAATAAGAATCAGAGGAAGCTCAGTCTCCATTGAAACCGCTGTTGCAAGTGGAACGCCACCAAGCACAACACCGCCAACAGCATCGAGATTCATATCCTTAATGACCTTTCCTGCTTCCTTTGCTATAATTTTCAGGGTTTTAGGATCAGTGCTTGCCTTTTTAATATCAATATAATAGCTGCTCTTCTTTCCGGAAGCAAGTGTGAAGTCACCAAATTTGACTGCACCACATGCCTTTAATGCATCAATTAATGTACGTTTGCCATTCCCGTGAGACATAAAATCACCGATAATTGAATAATTCCTAATAATTACTAAATAGATTATTTGTTTGATAATTGTTAAACTCTGTTAATCACCAGGGCTCATTTTTTACCCCGATGAAATAACCAACAACGTTTGTCACAAAATGTAACAGAGGAGTTATGATGAGCAAAGTAAGGACAATGCCGGAAGTGAAATTACCCAAAAACCATGCAGGTGAAGCAATCAATGTCAGCAGCCATGCACCCATGACAAAATCAAGTTGGTCAACACCTGGAAGGGCGGCACCTCTCTTGTACCCCATCCTGCGTTTGAAGTAACTCATGGACATATCACCTAGAAGCGAGCCGAATGAAAGGGTGAATATCACAAGCAGCGCACCCATACCTTCCCCGAAGGATGGCAGTTCAACACCAAATATGCTGCTGCTTCTGCCAAGATAATACATCTGCAACAGGCCCAGTAACATTCCGCATATTGTACCTGCAATAAGACCGCGCCAGGTTTTCCCATCTCCAAGCATGCGACGTCCATCAGACATCGTTCTGCCACCATCTATAGGACGGCCACCACCAAAAACAGCAGCCATAGAATTTGGAAGGTAAGCAGGAAGCATCAGCCAGACAGCAGTGATGATTATCTCTATCAAATAACAAACCTCTTTGAAAACTCTTTTTTGCAATTTCCGTTTGCAATACCTTTGTTTAATATATCAAAGTACAACGGATAAAATAGCTCTAACTATAAATACGTTGTACACATAAAATTTCCCGCAAGATGAAAAACAAAATACCAAACCTGACAAACAGTAATACCATGCTTGCGACTGTTGTCACTTTTCTCTTACTGGCAACTATCATCACAATGGGGATGCTAACCCCACTTATCGCGAAGCTCGTAAACGGCGTGGACCTGAGCCTTGAGTCTGCATATTTTAACAACCGGTCTGCAATTCCTGTTGCTGCACTGGTACTGCTTCTGAGCACTTGCATGCTCACAGGTTATGCAGATAAAAAATACGTGATTCCGGTAGTAGCGGGTTCAGCATTGCTTTCAATTATTTTTGCAGTGATATCACCATTTGGAAATACTCCTATCGATATTTCCCTGCCAATACTGATAGTAGCCCTGCTGGCAACCTTTTATCGCATATATAATATGATAATGAGCAGAAAGAATGCTGCAACTAAAGAAATGATCAGGAAAATCAGCGCACATGTAATTCACATTGGGATACTGATGATCCTGCTTGGAATAGTCCTCAGTTCCAATATGAAAATGGAAGGTTCTGCAATCCTAAGTTCAGATTCCAATGAAATCATAAGCTTTGGTGGACAACACTACCAACTTAAGATGAACAGCATGAACTCATACTACAGCGGAGAAGCTTTCAGGAGCTATCCTGCATCATCTTACACTACTGAGGTTATTTTTGATATTTACAAGGATGGCAGTTATTTTAAGAGTGGTAAAGTGAACTATATCACCGATTTCAAATGGGGACAGACATACACAACCACTTACATAAACCGTGGCCTCACTGAGGAACTTTTCATCGCTCCAAGAGCTATTGATGAATCTGCCGGTGAAATTGACCTTTACATGAGAACTGTCCCATTCATTAACTGTCTCTGGGGAGGCATCTACCTTATGGTAATAGGCATTGCTGTCCTTCTGTTTACTGATCGTGGAAACAAAGAAAAAATGAGTCATTCCATCAGCACCGCATCAGAAAAAATTCGTCCTGATACCGCAGACAATGAAGACAAATACGACCACATGCTTCAGCAGGAAATAAAGAAGCGTAAAACAAAAAGAATGAAGGACAAGAGGTGATGATTTGAATTTTGGAATGATACTTATATGGATATCCTTCATCTGCGGACTTGGAGCTACATTTACTTCAATAAAATATTATACAAGCTTTGACCACAAATCAGGATTACTGACAAAGAAGCTTGAAATGCTCTGCACGCTTGCTATCACGCTCTCATCAATTATGCTAGTTATACACCTGCTTGGTGTGAATGCATCCTACGAATACGTGTATAATCATTCAAGTACCGATCTTTCATGGTTCTACCGCATTTCAGCATTCTGGGCAGGCCAGCAGGGCTCCCTTCTGCTCTGGGCATGGGCAATTCTTGCAATGCTTATGTTTGTGCGTTACACCGGCCACACAAAGGAGTTTGCAGAATCAAAACTAATGGACATTACCACAATGGTAACAATGGCAATTGTATCTGTATTCCTGATACTGCTTGTAATAGACAATCCATTTTCAGCTTTCAGGATTCTGCCCTCAGGTTCCATAGAACCAACTAACTGGAATCCTTTTGTCACACTCTACGATGTACCATACGGCCAGGGAATGAATCCTCTCCTGAGAAACCCATGGATGGCTATCCATCCTCCAATGCTTTTCCTGGGCTATGCAGCATTCACCATTCCTTTTGCAGCTGCTGTTGCTAACTTAATCACAAAAGACAGCCGCTGGACCTTAATCTCAAGAGACTGGATGAGAATTGCATGGCTTTTCCTTACACTTGGAATAGGTCTTGGAGGTTTCTGGGCATACGAAGTTCTCGGATGGGGAGCATGGTACTGGACATGGGATCCTGTAGAAACATCTTCACTAATACCATGGATAACTGCCACAGCATATCTTCACGCACAATCACGTTCAAGATATGGAGAATACGGATTCCTGGCACCATTGCTTGCTATTGCATCTTTCATACTTGTTATATTTGCAACCTTTGTCACAAGAAGTGGTATATGGGCCTCTGTGCACTCATGGCAGGATTTCACAACAGAGGGACTCATCATAGCAATTTTCCTTGTGATTCTCACCGGAAGCAGCGTTATACTTCTTGGTAAGAGATATCTGGAAGAAAACTGAAATTGGAAAATAGAACACAAAACAGAAATTCAGACAATTGCTTTAAAGCATTTGCCATTTTACTTTTTTACCGCATATACATTCAGACGGCGGAAATACTCAAAATACGTCCCATCTTCCTGCACAGCAATCTTCTTTGCTTCTCTGACAACATGGCCCCTGAAAAGTGCAGCCCTATCCTCCGGTAGATGGGAGATAAATGGAACAAGTCCTGGCTGGTCTATCCATCCAACATAGGATTCTTCATCCGGAAAATTGCGATCAGCGTTCTCCATCCAGACACGAATATCCTCAAAACCTGATTCTGCAAGCAAATGTTCGTATTCTTCCACACCGGGCATATACCAGGGCCACTTGAATAAACTGAAATCATCTTTGAATTCTGGAGAAGACATTGCATCCTGAAGAATTGAAGCAAGGTTCAGACAATTACCTTCACCGGCAAACTGTACTCTCATGATAGCACTATTTTTCATTGACTGGTATATGTGTCCCAGAGCCAGAGAATGATCTTTCACCCAGTGAAGAGCAGCATTTGAGAACACAACATCGAACTCATTTTCAAATCCCAAATCAGTAATATCGCACAGTAAAAACTCCAGGTTGCCAGTTTTGTGTTTCTCTGCCTGTTCAAGCATGGAAGAAGAACTGTCAATGCCAATTACTTTTCCATTTGGAACCTTTTCTGCAAGTTTAGAGCTGAGAAGACCATTGCCACAACCAAGATCAAGGATATGCTCTCCGCCTTTCAGGCCAAGCTCATTCATTACTTTGCTGCCCCACTCTTGCTGTGGTGCCGAGAACTTCTCGTACTTCTCACCATCAAATCCTTTTTTCACAGAAAGCCTCCGTTATCCGGAATGGATTTATTCTTCAATAAAAGTTTCAGTCTTCAGATTACCATTTTCTTCTATCAGAATCTCAATCTTCCTTTCAGCCTTTGAAAGCTTCTGGTTGCATATCCTGGCAAGTTTCATGCCACGCTCAAATAGCCCCAGACTCTCATCCAGAGTCATTTGCCCTCGTTCAAGTTTCTCAACCAGAGATTCTAGTTCTTCAAGAGACTCCTCAAAGCCCACATTTTCTGAATCTGCCGAATTACTCATAAGATCACTCATCTGGCGTTTTCCAACATCTGTGTTTTCTTCAGAACTTTTTCTAGTTCTTGCCATAAACTTCAGCTCCTAATCCTTCCTGTTCCTTCAGGTTTCTTATAATTTCAGCCATTACCATTTCTGTTAGCGCCATTGCCATTATTTCCCTTCTCTGACCTAGTACCCATTACTTTGCACTCAAGAGTACCATCCATTAGTCTTACATCGACCGAATCATCAGTCTTCACATCACCAACACTTCTGATCACAGCATGATTCTCACTTTTCAAAGCAATACTGTAACCACGTTCAAGAGTGTTCAGAGGACTTACTGCATTCAGCCTGCCTGCAAGTCCGCTAAGTGAAGCATGCCTGGATTCCATTGCTCTTCCAAAAGCCATCTCTATGCGGGAACTTAGTTCATCAACCCTCTGCATATCCCGTCTCAGGATCTCCACAAATCTTTCCGGCTCTATACGCGAATAAAGATATCCAACATGATGCCGCTTATCAGCAATAAGATGTATTGCAGCCTGCTGCATACGTAATATCATAGATTCTACGTGTTTATTCAGGCCAGTCTTTTCAGGAACTGCAATTTCGGCTGCTGCTGATGGCGTTGGGGCCCGTACATCTGCCACAAAATCTGATATTGTATAATCCGTTTCATGACCCACAGCCGATATTACTGGAATCCCGGATTCAAATATAGCCCTTGCAACTACCTCTTCATTAAAAGACCACAGGTCTTCCAGAGAACCACCACCCCTCCCCAGGATAATCATATCTACATCAGTCCGGTTTAGATATTCAAGAGCTTTTACAATGCTCTCTGCGGAATTTTCACCCTGCACTATCGCCGGACTTAGCAGGATATCCACAGGGAACCTGCGCCTTAGTACGTGAAGTATATCATGGATTGCTGCCCCGGTGGGTGACGTAATTACACCAATCTTTGAAGGATACTGAGGAATCTTCTTCTTGTGCACCACATCGAACAAACCTTCTTCCTGTAACCTGTTCCTGAGCTGTTCGTATGCCTTGTAAAGCTCACCGATTCCATCAGGACGCATATCAAGAACCCTGAGCTGATACTGGCCACGGACAGTGTAAACGTCAACAGTTCCGAATACAAGGACTTTCATCGAAGACTCAGGTTCGAATTTAAGTGTCCTGTTGGTCATCCTGAAACTTACGCAGCTTATCTGTGCGTTTCCATCCTTCAGAGTGAAATAATGATGACCGGAGCTATGTTTAGTAAGGTTCGATATTTCACCGCGAACCCACACTTGAGATAGTTGTGGATCGCTTGTAAGAACCTTTTTTATGTGCTCATTTAGCTGTGATACGGTGTATATACCCATGCAGACCTCCGGTCTTTAAAGATAATATGATTCGGGAGTATAAAACCCAGTGGGAAGTAATGTGAAAGTATTGTATTAACGCTTGTTGCTGAAAATCTTATTCCAATACCCGGTGATATCAAACCCTTCTAAAAGTCATCTAAAAAATAAGTTCATAAATAAGTAAATACTTAAAATTTAATTTAGAAAACTTTTAATATATTCGTTTTTCATTTGAAAAAACTTCATGGGTGGTGAAAAACGTGGTACTAAAAAAAAGAAAAACTACCTGCATAGCGAATAGTGACTTAAATAATAGTTCTGACATGATAGAAGATAGCACAGATTATCCGCAAATGCAAATGGTCTTACCTGAAGAAGAGATGATACTTGCAGGCATAGTTCCGGCAAAAGACCTTGAAAAAAGAAAGACCAACGACATGATTAGCAAATTAACTTCCAGATTTAATTTGCTGACAGGAAAAAAATCGGAAAAAGATGAACTCTGCCCTTACAGGTTGAAAGTTTCCAGAAGCAGCAGAAACATCACAATTGATTGTAGTGAATGTGAACATGAATCCAGCCTGCAAAACGAACATTGCAGAATGAATATTTTTCAGATACTTAGAAAAGAGCCTGCTGTTGAAAGACTTACACTTGCAAATCTATACGAAAGAGATTATGAAAGCGGAGCCCTGGATGCAATTTATCTCATGGCAGGCTTGCAGGATAAGCTGATACCATATAGAAATTCCAGGTTCACAACTGAAAGCTGTGACAATTCCAGTCTCTGCAAAAAAGAACACACAATGATTATGGATTCAATAATCTCAACTGCAGGAACTGATCCATTAAAAACATGTTATACAATTGAAAAGCTAGCAGAATACAGCGAATCAAAAGACAGTTGCTTTGATATTCGGAATGAATGTTCACTCTGCAGACAGAGATTTCTCAGCACTTTGCTGGAAATGAAAGCAATATCCGAAAGGATTACCTGTAATGCAGGAACAGTATCTGAAAAATCCATAAATCTCCACACGATAACAGACAGAACTGGTGACGAAGGTTATGCTATCGATTATGAAAGCCATCTGCGTTCCTATGTCAGACCTCCCTTTTCAACATCCAGAATATACACCGAACCACCGGACAATACATTATTTCTTGAATGTTACGACATTTGCTACCAGGATGAAAGAAACCTGCCGGTTAATATATACCAGCTGACAGACCGTCCGGAAAAAATGTACATAATAAATCCGGTTGAGTATTCACTTGAAGAGAAGGAACTGAAACTGATAGAAAGAATCAGGAAAAAGATGATTTCTCACCGGCCTGCAGATCTCCAGTTTGCAGACTCTGGTAGTTCAAGGGAGTATTTCCACAGGCTTAGTAAGCAGTTCCTACTCGATGAGAAAGATGCCGAGGAAATAATATCCGACCCTGCAAAGATTAAACTCTGCTGTGATCTTCTTACAAAGTACACAACTGGACTTGGCATCCTTGAGGATTTGCTATCAGACGAGCGTGTTACAGACGTCTATGTAAACGCACCGGCAGACCAGAATCCCGTTCATGTAGTTCTTGACGGAGAAGAATGTATTTCCAACATTTACCTGTCACAGGATGATATGGAATCCATGGTTTCGAGACTGCGGTCGATAAGTGGAAGACCCTTTGGTGAAGCTACCCCGGTTCTTGAGATGTTCCTGAGGGAATACGGTGTTAGAGTATCGGTTATTGGTGATCCCCTCAGTGCAAAAGGTATAGCCTATGCTTTCAGGAAGCATGCAAAAGACCCGTGGACGTTGCCAAAACTAATAAACAAGGGTTCAATTTCACCACTTGCAGCAGGTCTTCTGAGTTTTATTATGGACGGACAGGCATCTGTGCTGGTGGCTGGCGGCGTAGGAGCCGGAAAGACATCACTTATGTGCGCATTGCTTCTGGAAATGCCGCAGAAGTACCGCATGATAACGATAGAGGATACACCAGAGATACCCATTGAAGAGCTTCAGGAAATGGGATGGAAGGTACAGGGACTTAATTCCCAGTCTGCCATCATGAAATACGGAGTTGAAATCGAGCCTTCCGTTGCATTGCGCGCTTCCCTTAGACTTGGCAGTTCATCACTTGTTATGGGAGAAGTAAGAGGACCTGAAGTTGCGGTGCTGTACGAAGCCATGCAGGTTGGTGCAGCCGGAAACTCAGTTATTGGCACAATTCATGGCTCATCCACAGATGCAGTTTATGAGAGGATAGTTAATACTCTGGAAGTGCCGCCTGCCTCATTCAAAGCTACTGATGCAGTAATAGTCTGTGCGAATACAAGAATGTCAGGCAGTATGACAATGAAAAGGAGGCTTATGCAAATTGCAGAGGTCAACGATAAATGGGATGATAATTCAGGAAAAGTTTTCTCTGACATACTCAGTTATGATGCTTCAACGGACAAGCTTTTGCCATCGGATCTCATGGACAGAGGACAGTCTGTACTCATTGGAAAAATAGCAGATAAATGGGGCATATCCATGGATGAAGCTGCCCTCAATATTCGCATGAGAGCCATGATTAAAGGAAAGATTGCAGAATCAGGATTGGAGCAACCCCATCTACTTGAAGCAAGGAATGTTGCGATAGCTAACAACATGTTCTGGATGCTAATGGACAGGGAAGTTGCTGAACCTGATGGTATCAACTATCAGAGAGTCTATGACAGATGGTTTGAATGGTTTTCTTCTTTTTCAGGAAAAAAAGATGAGACAAAAGAAAAACCAGGGGGCAGTGATACAGATGACACAGGCAGTATGAAATGGGAAGATAGCAAGACTCAGGATAAATTAACTGCACTTTCTTTTGATGAGCTTATTCTTGATGGATCGTGTGACCTGATCACAAATGAAGATTACTTCACAGAAGGTGGTCAGACTGTACAGTGAAAACTGGTACTATCATGGATGTAAGTTCACATCTGCAAACTTTAACTGGCTGCTAAAAGACCTGGAAACATTCCGGCAAAAAGCCGACAATGCAACCAGTGAAGAATATCGTAATGCAATGATCTACACAGGAATGGGACTTGAACCCTATGAAACCGTACTCTTTTCCTATATTGCGGCTGCCTGCACACTTGTAAGCATATTGATATTTGATTATTTTCTGTTCAGGATGACAAGCTTTGAAAGCTCAACCCTTCAGGCTGTAATAGTGTTGAGCCTTCTGTTCCCTCTGGCTATTCTTCTTTATACAAGCGAATATATCAAACTACATGCAAAATGGATGAAAGTCAGCTCACTGGGAGATATGCCGGAGATAGTGAGCTATCTTGTAATGTCTATGAAACTTGTGCCCAATATGGAAGTAGCCATTCGATTTGCCGCAGAAAATTCCGGTAGACCGCTTGCAAAAGACCTGAAGAAAATGATATGGAACCTGCATGTGAGGGAATATCGTGGAATTGATGATGCAATACTTGAATTTTCAAATCTCTGGGGCAAGGATAGTGAATTTTTCAAAAGGGCACTACACCTCATTAAAAGCTCAACCAGCGAACCTGACGAAGCTCAGAGGATAATAACACTGAACAGATCACTTGACCTGGTGCTTGAAAGTACGAAAAATCTCATGGACAGCTTCGCATCCAAACTTAAAACACCTACTTATGTGCTTTATTCAGTATTCATCCTTATACCTCTTGCACTTGTGGCACTCATGCCAGCCATTACGGTGGTGGGCATCAGGTTTGGACTCGGAACACTTGTGATCGTTTACGACATTATACTCCCGCTTTTCACGTTTGCCTATGCAGAATACATACTTATGCAACGTCCGGCTGCATTCATTCCACAGAATATTCCTGACGTACATCCAGGTCTTGCGGGCATCAGAAAGAGAAAGCAGGAAGCATTAATCACATCTCTGGTAATAGGTTCTGTTATCTCTTCACTTGGATACATGCTAATTCTTAAAGGAAATCCCTGGAATATTGTTTCCACTGATACACTCGAAGGAATAGTCCCACCTACGCTCTTTATCATATGGGGAATTGTCTTTGCAGTAGCAATTTACCTGAACATCAGTTATGCCCCATATAAAAAAATAAGGGATGAAATATGCAAGATGGAAAACGAATTTTCAGATGCTCTTTTTATTCTTGGGAGGAGGATATCAGAAGGCAGATCCGCAGAAGATGCATTCATACACACTGCAAGTACCATGGACGGATCAGATATTACACCGGCGTTTGAAAGAATATCGCTGAATCTTATGAATATGAGAACAGATGTCTACTCTGCAATATTCGATGAGGATTTCGGAGCTTTCAAAAACATTTATTCTGAAAGGATAAAGACCACAATGAAACTGCTTGTGGAAAGTACTCATAAAAGCCATGAGATAGCAGGTGTTGCAATTGTAAAACTTGCAGACCACCTTAAAGAGCTTCAGGATGTGGAACTCAATATCAAACAATCATTGTATGATATGACCTCCACAATGCGCTCCACAGCAGCAGTATTTGCACCGCTTATTGCAGGTGTCACCATCGCACTCTCTGAAGTCATAGCAAAGATCCTTCAGAACATATCAGAAAGCATCCAGAGGCTTCCCGAGAATTCACTTCCCGGACCTGCACAGATTTCACCGGAAAATCTTAACCAGTCCATACCATCTGATCTTTTCATGTTTGCAATTGGCATATATATCATATTAATAACTGTGATATTGATACGATTCTCCGGAACCATAGAGTATGGCGGGGACAGGGCACAATTAAGGTATGAAATTGGGCAGATACTTCCTGTGACAATAATAGTTTTTACAGTATCGACCATTTTTTCAAGAATTATTTTCAGAGGAATGATCTAGTGCAAAGAAGCAGGAATACCGCAGCTCAGCTGCCGTAAGATTAAAGCTTCTTCAACACTATTTTTATAGAGGTGTTCTTATGAAAAAATCAATCGGAGCAAAGACATTAGCATACCCTACCCCTGCATGGCTGGTAGGAACCTATGACATGTTTGGAAATGCAAACGCTATGACTGCAGCCTGGGCAGGAATATGCTGCTCGGATCCTCCATGTATAAGCGTATCACTGCGAAAGGCAACATACAGTTACGCCAATATAATGGAAAAGGAAGCTTTTACCATTAGCATTCCATCCGAGGACTATGTCAAAGAGACAGATTATTTTGGAATTGCAAGTGGAAGGGATGAGGACAAGCTTGAAAAAATGGGACTTACACCAATTAAAAGTGAAGTGGTGTATGCACCATTTGTAGAAGAATTTCCTGTTATACTTGAATGCAAACTGGTTCAAAGCTTCGAACTTGGACTTCATACTCAGTTTGTTGGTGAGATAATGGATGTTAAAGCAGATGAATCTGTACTTGATGAAAAAGGTAATCCGGATATCAGAAAAATCAGACCAATTATCTATTCACCGGAGAGAAGTTACTACGGACTTGGTGATTTCCTTGGCAAGGCATTTTCTATTGGTATGGAAGCAGATAAAAAATAGATTCAACTCTTACAAAGGTTCTGGAACATGGAATTTATTCCATGTAGACCAGTGCCTTATTAGGGCATATTTTCACGCATTTCATACAAAGGTCGCATTTTTGATGATCAACATTGACAAAACCGTTGATCCTGTAAAGAGCCCCATTAGGACAAACATTCTCACATTTACCGCATTTGCGGCAACCTATTGAGACAATAAAACCATCTCGTTCTTCCATCTGGAAATACTAACGTGTAAATATTAGATAGTATTAACCCTGAAGTAAAATAGCCTTAAATACCTGCAGGTTATAGAATGCTCTGATGAGCAAGGTCATACAGGGAGAAGCTGGTTCTTTCTATTCATTTCTTTCAGAAGGTTGTAAGCTCTGCCAGCAGGGAGCAAAAATGGTTCTTTTCATTACAGGGATATGCCCAAAGGATTGTTTTTACTGCCCGATATCTGAAGAAAGACGCACAGATCTGACCTTTGCTAACGAAAGAAAGGTTCTTTCAGACACGGATGTTGTAGATGAAGCTTTACAGATGGATGCACTGGGAACAGGAATTACAGGAGGAGAGCCACTTCTTAGAAAAGAAAAGGTTGTTCACTATATAAGACTCCTGAAAAGTAGTTTTGGACAGCAGCACCATGTTCATATGTACACATCCATGGCACCTGACTATGATACATTAAAAGAACTGGCAGATTCAGGCCTGAACGAGATTAGGTTTCATCCACCGGTTAAATCATGGAAGGAACTTGAAAAAACAGGTTATGCAAGTTCCATCAAAAATGCCAGAGAATTAGAAATGGAAGTAGGCATTGAGATTCCATCTATTGATGGTGTAGAACATGTAGGACAGTTTGCAAACAGTATGAAGTGTTTCCTGAACCTAAATGAACTCGAATTTTCAGAAACTAATTCAGATGCCATGATTAAACGGGGATATTCTCTTATAGATGACATATCAAATGCAGTAGCTGGTTCTGAGATGTTTGCCCAGGAAGTGGCAAAAGATTGTGAAAAGATGCATTTCTGCTCATCAAGCTATAAGGACGCAGTACAGCTTCGTAAAAGACTCATACGGATTGCGGAGAATACAGCAAGGCTTTTTGATGAAATTGGTGAGGATGGAACTGTTTATTACGGACATATAGAATGCACGGAAAGTGACCTGGAAGCTGTTTCTGAAAAGCTGAAACAGATTAAAGTTCCTGCGGATATGATGGAAATAAAATCCAAGGGAATAGATCTTGCCTGGTGGATTCTTGAGGACATTGCAGAATATATTAGGCTGACTGGTAGAAAATTGTACATAATAGAAAGATATCCTTTTGAAGAAGGACTAATTGTTGAGAAAATACCCTTGTGAAAGGCCAAAATATATATGTGAGAATGATATAGATGGTACAATTTTCATATACAATGCAGGTTTTAAAGCTATTGCAAATAAATAGTTTTATAAGATAAAATAACATATTGAAGAAAGAGGTGTTTGTACTGGAAACGATTGAAGAGCGGGTAAGAGAAAGGCTTATAAAATATCTTAGTCGCGATGATACAGGTATACGTAAAGTAGTACTGAAACTGTTCCTAAATGGTGATAAATTTACTACAGGGGACGTGTACGAGCATCTTCATGATACGGATTTTGATGTGAGTTACAGAGGCGTCTCAGCAATGGTAGGCCTCATGAACACAAGGCTTGGAATCCTGAGCATTGATGTTACCGGTGATCACAATATTTACCTGCTTAAGGAAGATTACAGAGATATTGTCAGGAACGTGCTTGACAATTATTAATTCCATCTTCTTTTTTGTTTAATTAGTCTTAAATAGAAGTCAAGTCCATAAGAGAATTGTTTTTACCTAACATGCGGGAGTGTCAAGTATACTAAAAAGCATACCCGGAATAGTTTACAAAGGATATGAACGTCTGCTCACACAGGAAGTGAAGAGCGAGAGAGTTCCCCGGCATGTAGCTATTATAATGGATGGAAACCGAAGATATGCACGAAAACTTGGACAGATAACTTCCTATGGACACGCCAGAGGAGCAGACGTAACTGAAAATGTTATGGAATGGGCTTGCAACCTTGGCATAGAATATCTTACAATCTATGCTTTTTCTACAGAGAATTTCAACAGGAATAATGATGAAAAGGATAAGCTTTTTGACCTTATAAGATTGAAATTTGATGAAATAGTAGTTGATGAAAGAACGCATGAAAGAAAAATGCGTGTTCACGCTATCGGTGATATTGAGAAATTACCAGAGCCACTTAAAGATTCAATTAAGAATGTAGAACTTTTAACGTCAGAATATGATAATTTTGTACTCAACGTTGCTATCGCATATGGTGGCAGACAGGAAATCGTCCAGGCTGTTAAAGAAATAGCCAGCAAGGTTGAATCTGGTAGTATAGAACCTGATGACATAAACGAAGATACGATATCCAGTCATCTATACCCTTCGGGAAATTCTGCTCTGCCGGATGTGGATCTTATAATACGTACCGGAGGAGATGAAAGAGTTTCCAATTTCCTTCCCTGGCAAGCCAATGGAAATGAATGTGCTGCTTACTTCTGTGCACCATTCTGGCCGGAGTTCCGCAAGATTGATTTTCTACGTTCTATCCGCGTATACCAGGCCCGTATGAGAGAAAAAAAACAGCATACAACCATACGTGCAGCACATTTCCTCAAAGCTCTTGGAAAGGCTGAAATTGAGGAAGTAAGGCACCATTCAAAAGATTAAATTAGACGTAAAGATTGAAAACATCAATCCCTGATTATTTCTTAATTAAAATCCTGTATGAAGCAATTTTGAATATCAGTTAACACATAACATAGTCTAGAGAATTATATAATTATATTATTATACAAAATGATATTTTAGAAAAGATATTTGGTGCGGGAGGTGTGATTCGAACACACGAACTCCTACGAGACTAGGCCCTCAACCTAGCGCCTTTGGCCTGGCTGGGCAACCCCCGCACAAGATATGCAGTTTAATTGATATTTGCAGGAAACTTATTACCGACATAAAGTCATCTTTAAGATGTTTGGTGCGGGAGGTGTGATTCGAACACACGAACTCCTACGAGACTAGGCCCTCAACCTAGCGCCTTTGGCCTGGCTGGGCAACCCCCGCATCAAGTCGGATTTCCTACGATTTAATATAAATTATTAGGAGAGTAAATCTCCTAAAACCGTGTCAGAGGGACTCTAAAATCTCTCCTAACCGGCTGGCTTTCTCCTTAATAGTTGTTCCTGCATTTATAATTAACTGTTGAACCGTGTATGAACCATCAGATTCCATCGTGAAAATAAAAGAATTTTCATCTTCAGACACAGTTATTGCATTAATCTCACAGACAGATGCACAGAGTTTGCAGAGAATACATTTAAGGATATCGTCACCGGATATTTCTGCACCGTTCGAACCAATGTGAATGATGTTTTTAGGACACTCTTTCACACATGCACCACATTCATCACAGTTTTCAAACGTGACTATAGGCATATTCTTGTAGCCGCATGCCACACCAGCCTGCCATTTTGCATGTTTGTGGCCATAGTTCATGTGAGCAATAGCCTCAAGCACAACCTTCTGGCCTTCCTTCAAATCAATGATAGGAACATTCTGGTCAGCTGCCTGCACTCTTTCATCAGAAGAAATGAGATCTCCTGAATATACCATCCTCGGACCCTCAGCACTGAGTGTAAGAGAAACCTTACATGCAGGACATTCGGCGCCGCCACAGGTGCACTCATCTACTGGTACGAACTCCTCAATGTCTGTCGTCAAAGGTATAAGGCCAAGCCTTAACGCTAACTGCTCGTCAAAGAGGACTGATGTGTTATTATAAATGTTCACATCATCTATAGCAAGAGTAGGTACGTCAGAGAGCGCTGCTCTTCTGACACCATTAGCAAATGCTGCACTTGCATTGGATAATATAAACTTTGCAGACCTCTCTGACAGTTCAAGTATGTCTACTTCCATTGTCATGAGTTCATATCCGTTAATATATTATTTATGCTCTTCTACCGCCTTTTGGACGTGTACCATCATGTGGTACAGGTGTTACATCCTGTATCCTTCCGATCTTGATACCTGCCCTGGCAAATGCCCTGATTGCAGCCTGAGCTCCAGGACCTGGGCTTCTCTGTTTGTTTCCACCTGGTGCACGCACCTTGATGTGAACTCCCTCAATTCCCTTGTCCTTAAGAGTATCTGCAAGCTGACTTGCCATCTGCATAGCTGTATAAGGTGAACTTTCATCACGTGCTGCCTTTACAACCATTCCACCAGATGATTTGGCGATGGTCTCTGCACCTGTGATATCAGTTACAGTAATAATTGTGTTGTTGAATGAGCATTTTATGTGTGCTACACCCCAGATTCCGTTTGTTGCCATAGTATTACTCCTCCTTTCCTGCTACTGATGTAGCAATCTGTGCAGGTCTTTCTGCGTGTGACTCGTTTGTCAGAGGCGAGTTACCATAGTAATCAATCTGCATCTCTTCTTCTTTGGAGATAAGTATTCCTGGAACAGTTGCTTTCTGCCCATTGATAGCAATGTGACCGTGTGTGATAAACTGTCTTGCCTGTTTTGGAGTTCTTGCAAGTCCAAGTCTGTAAACCTGAGTCTGCAACCTGCGCTCAAGAATTGATTCGGTCTGAAGTGCAAGAATGTCATCAATATTTGCATCAGATGGGAGAACTGAGAACCTTATGAGTCTTGCAAGGATCTGATCTGATTCAGTCTTAAGGTGACCGGAAAGTTCAGTTTCAGCGGATTCTGCAAGAATTCTACGGGCATCTGCTCTGTATCTTCTGAGAATACTGACTGCTTTCCAGAGTTCCTTCTTATTACGGAGACCGTACTTCTTGAGGAGTTCTACTTCAGTGGCCATCCTGGCAGCTTGCCATGGGTGTTTTGGAGTATCGTAACTCTTTCTTTTTTTACCTGGATATCCCATAAAATCACCTTATTTATTTCTTCTTGCTTACGCCAATGGTTGAGCCACGCCTTCCTGTGGACTTTGTTCTCTGACCTCTGACCTTAAGACCTCTCTCGTGCCTGAGACCACGGTAAGCTCTGACCTTCTTGAGGTTGTTCAGGTCTTCCCTGAGGGTCATAATGATGTCCTGACCAAGAAGATGTTTGTCATCTCCGGTTAATGGGTCTTCACATCTGTTAAGCATCCAGGTTGGAATGTTCTTCTCGAAATTAGCAATAGCATCATCGAGCTTTGCAACATCCTCATCGGAAAGGTAACCGATTGTTTCTTTTGGGTCAATACCCGTACTGTCAACTATAATTCGTGATGTTCTGAGTCCAATACCACGAATACCTGTCAGCGCGTACATTACAGGCTGACTACCCTGAAGGTCAGTATTCATAATACGGACTAAGTGTCTTATTTCTTCATCTGCCATTAGTTGTTCCTCCTTAGGGACGCATGCGTCCTGTAGCCTCGAAACACAGTTTCGACACACTCCGACATTACGGAGCAGGCAATTCTAAAGATTAATAGAATAACTTGCCTGTTTATACCATTGTTCTTATTTAACAGTATTCATGCCATTAAGAATAGTGAAACAGGTGAGAATGCACTACTAGTTAATAACATAAATACCTTCCTGTAAATAAAAAATTCAATTAATTCCCCATTTAAAGCTTATTAGAGAATGCATAAAAATATAACAGTCTTCGAATATTAGATCTGAAATGCATGGCATCAGTACTGGATCAAAATACAGAGCATGATTACATATAAATACATAAAATAAGTAATTATAATATGGGAAACTTTCCCGAAAAACGGGAAAATCCGTACAATGTACGGGGGGGTAAATAATGAAGAAATTAATTATGTGTTTAGTAGTACTGTTAGCCATGGCAGGGACTGCAACAGCTTATCAGGCAATATTGTATGATGCTGATGGAAATGCAGTTGCATCAAATCCTATATACATGGAACCAGGAGATTCCGTAGTACTTAGTTATTATGCATCATCCATACTCAGTTCAGAATATAATGAATTTTTCGAATATACAGTAGAAGAGATAAGCGTCAGAGCAGGGTCGCCAGCTGAAGCGGTTCCCGGTGACATAACAATTGATTTCAATACTGCATATAACCCAGATGGATTCATCCCAGGTGGAAGCGAATACATGGATGATGGAGTAATAATAGTTACAATGGATGCAGATGCACCTGTTGGAGCACGCTATTATATAGAGATTGGTGCTGGTGGAGGAGTAGTAGAATTCCAAACAGCTTCAAGAACTATAGAAGCTATTCCTGAATTCCCAACAATTGCACTTCCTGTAGCAGCAATAATTGGACTGGCTTTCTTTATCCAGCGCCGCAAGCAAGAGTAAGCACTGGCTTACTCATAATTATTTTTTATCTAATTAGCTACAAAAGGCCATCTTGTTGCTGTGCTAATTTATCTTTTGGATAATACACTACTTAAATCGAGTTCGAGACCTTTCAGCAATTCCTTTGCCACATGATCAGCAATTTTTTTGTTTAAGCTTTCAGATGGATGTACCTGATCCAGAATTTTGTTGCACACCGGACAATCTATGCACTCAGCAAGCGCCATGCTGTCATCAACTATGTTACAGAATGCTACGCTTATTTCATTCTCACATTCAGGACATGTAACAATAGTAGTGCCATCATCATTTACATCCAGATTTTCTTTTATGTGGAATATATTAACATCAGACATAGTCATTACCTATTTTGCCTACAATATATAATCCAATACTATTGTATTCAACACTTAATGTAAAAATGAAGAGTTCTCATTACATAAATTTAGAAAAGAATGTGGCGCCGAGAGGGGGAGTTCTCCACTCAGTTTGAAGCCTAACTTTTCACCGCACTATTATAATATAGGACATTTGAGATATGAAGTTTTTGATGTAGCAAGTTGAGTAGATAATGCTAATTGTAATGCCGCAGGTATAAATAATAGCTTTTTCATTCGGGATGAACAGGAATAGTAAACTTGAATGTACTTCCTTTCCCCACTTCGCTTTCCAGGAATATTTTCCCAGAATGCATCTCTACAAAGTGTTTAACTATTGCAAGCCCAAGCCCGGTCCCTTCATAGACACGATTGATATTAGAGCTAACTTGTCTAAAGGAATCAAATATCGTCTTTTGTTCATCGTTGGGAATACCAATACCTGTATCAGATACCGACACCTGTATGCTATCGTCAATTAGTTCAGAGTTAACCCATACTTTGCCATTTTCAGATGTAAATTTTACCGCGTTGCCGAGAAGATTATACATGATTTGTTTGATCTTCATCCTGTCAGCAAAAATATAATCATTCGCGAGCTCATTCACAATTTCGATGTTGATGTTTTTTCTAGATGCTATCGGAACCATCTGAGTGAGAACCTCATCGAATACTTCAGTTAGAGAAAAAGACTCGCATTCGAGTTCCATTTTTTCCGCTTCTATTTTTGATATATCGAGAAGATTATTAATGAGCTCTAGAAGATGCTTGCCGCTGGAATTTATATGCTTGGCATGCCTAAGCTGTTTCTCTGTTAGATCACCAAACACTTCGTAAATCAACGTTTCAGAAAAACCAATTATTGCATTAAGAGGTGTCCGTAATTCATGACTCATATTTGCAAGGAATTGTGACTTTGCCTTGTTAGCAGATTCAGCTTCCAGTTTAGCATTCAACAGTTCTTTTTCTTCTAGTTTGCGTTTTGTTATATCCCTGCATACACAAAAAGTCATTTTCTGTCCATTAAAGATAACTGTATTTGAACTGATGTCAACATGATAGAGAGTACCATCCTTGCGACGATGTACTGTCTCGAGTTGATAACCTTCCTCATTGGACTCACGATGCATACGTTCCAGCACATCGCGTTTAAAGTGCACGTCCCAGTCCCATACATATAGAGAAAGAATTTCCTTTGGTGAATAACCAAGCATGTTGGAAAACGTTTTATTGGCTTCGTTAACTTTTCCATCTTCATCCAGAATAACGATGCCATCTCTTGATTCTTCTATAAAAATACGTTTCCTTATATCATCTTCAGCGCATTTAAGCTCGATTTTTTTACGTTCAGTTACATTTCTGACAACAGCTAAAATTGCTGGATTATTCTTAAATTTAATTGGACGAAGATTAAGTTCGATTGTCTCCAATGAACTGTCTTTACAAGTACATGGGATTTCAAAGACTCCCCCTCCAGTTGCCACTTTAGTAGTTATTTGCTCGTGTAACTCCCCTTTGAATTCCATGGGAATTATGTCCAGCACATTCATTTGAAGCAGTTCTTCTTTGGAATAACCTAAATCATCACAAGTAACCTGATTTAACTCTAAGAAGTCACCTTCTAAATTAGTTATGACAATTCCATCACTTACGGAATCAAATATAACCTCATAAATATTCTTCAAGGATTTTCTCCTGCTACATATTGTGATTTTAGCAATGATATACCGATATTGAATACATAATATATTAATTAAGCTGCAACATTATAAAGAGCAAAAGATGAGTTATACAAAATACAAATGTTGCTTGTCCGGACAATACATATCCATTTCAATTTTCAGCCTCTGAATGATATCGCAACAGTGCTTGGCCAGAATGCCAAACTTGTCTTTGAGTATCCTGCACAGCTCGACCGTGGAGATACCATTGTAAAGATGAGCCCTCAGGACCACCAATACTTCATGCGCAAGCTCTTCCTCAGTTACTGTATCAGTTACATCGACATCGGACAACGTGAAAATTGAACGATGTTTTTTAATTTCTTCGACCACGCGCAACCGAAGGTTATGATAACTACCCTCTCCGCATATAGGACACTGTGTTTTTACATACATTGAGAAATCACCCGTTTTCACAATTACTTATTCTAAAGAAATTAAAGTGTTTATTCTTTGCGACTCAAAAAACTAATAATAATTTTTCATTTACAACAATACTTTTATAATGTTGCCAATGTAACATGTCCTCAATGAGATTCCGTGCAGATTCTCAGCTGGTTAAGAATTTGATAGTGTTGATTGCAATTTATGCATCACTAATAGTGTTAATTACATTGTATTCAATGCTCGTAAAGACAAGATGAACACAATAAGGGAACAGACAATATGAAATGATATAATGCAATACAAAAATGTCATCATATATTAACATAGAATAAGATTTATATGCTAAAATGTAGTCATTTGTTTTGCTAGTTGGGAGGACATAGACCAGACTATAGTTCGGTCACACATTGATTAGAATTAGTCATTGGCCATCATCAACCTTCCAACACCGGTGTTATTGGTCGTTTTAACCATCATCTGACCAATAACACCTGCTCGAATTTATTTTTTAGGTTCTCTTTAACATCGTGTGGGTAAACGAAGTTTACCCGCCATCAAGAATATCATTGTATTCCTACACTTCTCAGTCTTCAATCCATATGATCTCTTAAAAGCAGTTTTAATTTTGTTGTTCAATCCTTCAACAACACCGTTGCTGATACCTTGTTTGATTGATTCCAATATCCCATGAGAATTTCTTTTAATCATCTTGGCCAATGTGATAATTTCCTTGATGTTGCTATGTGTTCCCCAATAATGCCATTTGTCAAGATATTCCCTCGCTACCTCTATATTTTTTATATCCCACAGACGTTGAAGTCCAAGCTTAAATCTGTAAGCTTTTGCTGTTTTAGTATCCAAATCTTTGATTGATCGAATCTTAGCTATTTCCCGATCCGATAGATTTTCAGGATTTTTCAACCACATGAATCTCGTTTTACCCAGATCTTTATTTGTTTGATACTCCTTTCTTCGAACCTTATCAATTGCATCATTCATCATTTTGACAATATGGAACTTATCGTAAACGATCTTAGCATTTGGGAAATATTCCCTTGCTCCACCCCTAAAAGCAGGATACATGTCCATTGAAATATACTTGATATTATCAGGGTCTATTTTTCTGGAAAGAACTTCCCTGAAGTTCTTGAAAACACTTCTTTTCTTTCCATTTTCAATATGAATTACTCTTGATTGATTTAGATCATAGAACAAGGTCACATAGCTGTGACCTTTTTTGACAGATATTTCATCTACTCCAATAGTATCTAACTCAGAGAGATCCATCTTTGCTCTGGCTTCTTCAACATAATGAGCTAGAATTATCCATACAGAATTTTCATGAATATTGATCAATTCAGCAATTGAAGAAACACTCATTTCTTTGGACATTGCAACGATTAGTGCTTCGAAAAATAATGTAAATCCAGTATTTTGTCTTGTCCATGGAACTTCTACAAGTTTTACATCATCTCCATCACACTTTGTTCGGGGAACTCGTGCATGAATGTATGTTTCATGATGGAAGAAATCAAGGTGTCTCCATACTTTTTCTTTGGTATCATGGAGATCACACAGTTTGTTGCAAACTGGGCAAGGGAACTTCGTTCCCTTGGTAAAATCTAGATAAATATCCATTCTTTTCTTAGAAACATTAAGATCAATGTCTTTCACATACCATGGAGGGGTTATTCCCAGAGCCATTTGAATCAAGAGTTTATCGTCCATCCAATATGGATTGGATGAACAGAATATTAAATTACCCACTCAATCTTGAGGAGATCCATTTTTTATTAATCATACTAAGAGACATCAGTCCTCTCGTATTATATGAGTAGCCTTTTTTTATTATTAAACATATAAATATTATATTATATAAAGTTAAATTTGCACAGAGGGAATGATGCAAATCTGAATGTGCTTCCTATAATAGTCTGACAAGGTGCCCGATCAACTTCCCCGACATGTGCCTTGTCAAGCTATTCCACCCAGTGGCCACCCTCAACAATTAACATATTTTTAGAGAAGAGTTTGTGGGAGAGACATTATTGACTAAAATAAGATGGGGTGTGGGAGTGGGTGTCGTCAATAATGCCATCAGTTACAGATAAACAGTAATCAATTAACGCACGGCATTAATTAATATCAATGTGTTTATACTCAACCAGTAACATTCCCAAAATAATTACATAACCATTAATATATAAGTCTTGCTATTTTAGATTGTATATTAGCTTAAAGATAACATACTTTTAAAGATAACAGTGTTAACTAACATATATATACATAAGAACAATATACATTGTACAAAATATTAAATAGTGTTTTATAGAAGCTGCTAGCATAATATAATATGATGCCAATTGGGAGTGTTGGCAAAACATAACCTACGAGGCAAATTAGATGATGGGGTTTGCTTTTTGTCTGGTAGGAAGCGGTGCCTGATACCTGACTCATAAACCATGGCAAGCTCATCAGGCACCTTCAACTTGTACTGAAACAAAATTCAATAATAGCAAAAACTAACATTCCCAAGATGCTGTTTTGTCTGATGAATGTCTAGGCCATTCACCATAACATTTAATCTCTTCTTTTAGACTGTCTTTATTCAACCCAAGCTTGTAATGCAAGTCTATGACCAGCTGTGCCGGGCATGTTATTAATTTAAGTCTGTCTTGCGTACCTTTTATGTGTAAATTAGAATTGGTTTGTGCCTGTTTTTGAATCTCATTGCATACTTTTAGCACCAGTTCAGCATGCCATATAAGAGCATCTGCCATCGCTTTTTTTATTGAAGTAATATCTACCTGTTTATTCTCAATAGATATAGCGAGCCTTTGAAGAAAAGCCAAATATAGTTTTATGTGTTGATGTTCTGTGAGACCATCTATAACCTTTCCCTCATAATATTCTACACCATGTGGGATTGGATATACAAAACCACGTGCAATGGATTTAATGAACTGACGCTGATGACTGGAGACTTTTATCTTATCTTCCAAGAAGGAAACTGCTTTTCTGTGAGAAATAAAATCAATGGAATAAAACTCTTTGATAAAATCAATAGTAGTTTCGGTCTTTATTCTTTTGTTATCTTGGTGTCGGTTATACTGAATCGTAACAATTCCTACTAATAAAGTGATTAACAAACCGCCAAAACCAACCAACCCTAATAATCTGGAGCCTGCATCAGCCTCGCTCCAACAAATATCAATCAAGATAAGTGCCTGAGTCATCTCATCCTCCACTCTTTATTTGCTGCTAATATTTCATCTACTTTAGTAGCAACATCCCATATCCCCCATTCTTTATCCGTCTGGATAGTAGCTATTTAAGGATATGAGAGTCCGACTATTTAAACTGTTTTAGATGAAAGTGGAGAAAAAAATCACAAGGGACGCATATATTATATGAAGAAGAATGCTAAGAGTGATAAGCCATTTACTATGAATGCTCATAATAGAGAACACTTGGAGATGTGGAGAAATTGTTGATTGATTATTCTCCCAATTGTTGAGCATCAGGAGTAATCAAGATGGATAACGAAATCAAAATGTTCTATGATTTGATGGCAGAAAGAACTGCCGATGAATGGTATAGTGAAGAGATACTGAAACCGACAATAAATGATTTTATCTCATTATTACCGACAAATCCACAAGTTCTTGACCTCGGTTGCGGACCGGGACATGAGAGCATGAGATTGAACCAGGCAGGAGCAAAAGTTATAGGTATTGATTTCAGTGAAAAATGTATTGATATTGCACGTCAACGTTGCCCTCAATGTAAATTTGAAGTAAATGATTTTCGTTTTTTAGATGATATATATGGAAAATTTGAAGGCGTTTTTGCCTGTGCATCACTGGTCCATATAAATCCTGAGGAACTAGGAGATGTTTTGAGTAATATACAAAAAGTGCTGGTTGATGGTGGCTATGTTGCTATTGTTATTGTTGAGGGAGAAGGCATCAATGAAAAATTCAGTATATTAGAAGTGGAAGGGAAAAAATTGAATCGGACTTTCTACTTATATACGCGAAATTACCTGCGTGAAGAGGCTGAAAAAGCAGGCTTGGAATATGTCCGTGAAGGCTATCTTGATGAGAAACTAAAGAGAGATGGCTGGCGGAACTATCTGTTCAAATCCGGATGGAGAAATGAAAAATAAGAACTTTATCAGGACAGAGAACAAAAAATATCCTACATGAAGCAATTTGTTATGTGGAGTTGTGCTCTATTGTCAAAAACTAGAGAGCTTGCTCAGTATCTTGTGAGAAAAAGAGGAAGAAACAACGACATCGTGCTTAATTATGAATATTCTAAGGAAGTCTTTTCTTAAAACAGTTCTGACACATATGTTTTAGTTTGAAGATTCCAGCACTACTTAATGTGATTTTCTCATTCTGCATCCAGCAATAACAATATGAAACAGCATATACAATCAACGTCACGACCACAAATGAAATGAGAGCTAACACTGGATAAGGATTAGGAGATTTTGGTAATCCTGCCAGATTTATTAAAGAATTATAGTAGAATCCAAGCGAGAGCACAGAAATTGAAAACAAAAAACCTATGCATATACTTGCCTGAAGCTCAGGTGAATTAGTTATTTTCGTGGCCTGCTCCCTCCTCCACACGAAGGTGAGTTCAGTATATGAAAACTGTTAGATACTTACATATAATAAGGTTGGTGCTCAAGTCAAAACACTCTAGAATTATTCCTTACCGTTATTTAGCCTCTTTTGATAGTGGCTAGTTAAGGATATGAGAGTTTAGTCATTTAAGCTGTTTTAGATGAGATGTGGATATAAGTTCCAGATTGCTTTGTCCCGTGTTTCCATCCGTGGTTGTTCTCAAGCTGTGCTTGGCTCATGAACATTGCATTTCCCGTAATCTTGGAATGCCTGTAAAGATAGAGATAGACTCTTTTCTTAGTTCCGGATTTTTCAGCGGTTCTCTTCACAACTGCACGAAGGCCACCGTATGTCATCGCTCTGCCTTTGTATTTTCCATAGTTTACCCATAGAGGTGCTTCTGGATTGTCCTTGTCAGGGTGAATATCCAACCATTTTGAGATATATGGTGCACTAAATACAAGCCTCACCCTTCTCATACCGGTCTTACCTTTCACCATTATGACAGCACCATATTCATCTGGAACATAATGCTTTATTTTCGGTGTTCCCAGTTCTTTTACCCTGCCTCCGGCATCGTACCACAGAGCTACAATTGCTTTGTCTCGTGGATGGTCAGCTGCTTCAATTTGCTCAAGGACTTCTTCCTCGGTGAGCAGTTCTTCAGATAGAATCTGATCACATTCTTTGATGTTAGTGTTGATCCAGCTGGTAAGCTCTGGATCGGTCTTTGAGTCATACAACCATCTGAAGAAACGTTTGATAGTTACCTTGTATCCTTGCTTTGTCCATGCTTTCCTGTCAGACCTTTCTATGTCTGCAACAATGCGATAAATATCAGTCTTTGTTACATCACTGAAGTCCTTATCGAACCAATTTGATAATGTGTTCAACTGACTTAGATACTTCAAAATCCTTGCATCGGAAAGACCTTCAGCATAAAGGACATGAATAAAAGAGAATATTTGATCTTTGTTCTTTTGAGAATAGTTTGCGTCGCGGATTCTACGCTCAGCGTTTGCAATTTTCTTTTCATAACCATAGAAACTCATACCACATACCTTCACATCTTGACATATATTTGAAATGTAAGCGAAGTGAAAGTATAGGCTTTAAAATGAGTGAGAAGCGCCGAGAGGGGGATTCGAACTCCCGAGGGGCGGATGCCCCACAAGCTTTCCAGGCTTGCGCCCTACCGCTAGACTATCTCGGCACACGAGTTTCATTATGTTTTTGCCGGCTTGCTGTGCCAGCCTTGCGCATAAGTGCCAGCATCCATTATTACTCTTTCGGTTGTAGCCACGATTCCGTGCTCATTCTGAAGCATTTCTTCAGAATTCATAAGAGATTTGCACAAAGCCACAGCCTCTCCTTTTAAACTAAAGAGACAAATAGCATCATCTTTTTCAATATTACTATCAAGACTTAGGATACCAGGTACCGCAATTGCCGCACCACAGCATATTGCCTCGATTGCACTATCGCGAATAACAACACGAGGAAGATGTGATAACCCCTCTTCCATAGGCCTGACAACTTTACGCAGTAAAGACTCATCACAATCTTCCTGCCAAAAAACGTAAGCATCCTTTAATTCCTGAAGCGTTACAAGAGTGTCTTCTCTGAAAGGACCAGTCTTTGTCCTGCGTAGCTCCTGCATGTGAGCTCCACAGCCAAGTGCAACGCCAATATCATGACAAAGTTTGCGCATATAGGTTCCTGCCTCACAACCAACACGCATAAGCACAGATTTCTCTTTTACATCCAGAACTTCCAGATAGTATATCTTCCTTACACGCACAGCACGTTTTACTGCAGATATTATAGGAGGCATCTGGAAAATTGGACCAGTAAACTGAGCACATACCTTACGCACCTTTTTTTCAGGAACATTCTCATGCAATGTCATCAAACATATGTATTCCTTCCCTGACAGACGCAATGCTGCAACTGTTTTAGTTGCTTTGCCAAGCATAATAGGAAGTACACCTGTCACAATAGGATCCAGAGAACCAGAATGACCAGCCTTGTTTAACTCCAAGATATCCTTGACCCATGCAGTTACCTCGTGACTTGTAGGACCTACAGGCTTGTCAAGATTTACAACGCCCATTTCTATGTATTTTTCTATTGGACGATCATATGGCGAACAACCATATAGAGAACTGGTCGTAGCTTCCGCTTTGTGTAATAACTCTCGTTTTTGTTCAGAAGGAAGAATATATTTACTCATAAAAATCGCCAGATAGCTGATCAAATGTCTGAATAATTGTCAATAGCAATAGAAACAATGTTTGTGATCTGAAACTGATTCCATTTTTGGGAATCTATCACAAGATCATAAGCAGAAAGGTCATCAATGTTTATATCATAGATTGATTTGTACCTGATAGCTTCTGATGCTTCACGTTCAATAGTTTCAGCTAATTTATCGTCAAAAGAACTACCTTCCCTGCCAACAATCCTTTCCACACGGACATCTACCGAAGCTTTGATCCAGATCTTGAGTGCTTTTTCAGCCATATGACCAGCAAGACGTCCTTCAAGAATAACGTTGTCACGGGTGTTGGCAATCTCCTTCTGGCGTGCATCTATTTTCAGATCGATGCTGTCATCAGATTCAGCAAGTTCACCGAATTCAGCTAATGTCATCCCATACTCTTTTGCAAGGGAGCGAAAGACTTCGCCAGCTGAAATCATTTCAAGTCCATACTTCTCAGAAAGTAAACGGGATACAGTGGTAGTCCCACTTCCCGGAAGACCGCTTATAGTCAGTAACACTTCAGACGCCACCGACATCCAGAGCCTTTCTAATCAACTGGCTTACTGCCAGAGATGCGATGAAATACCAGAAGATCCAATGCTGGAAAGGACCAAATACAGGATCTGTGAGAATTTGTTCTCCCCAAAATGGAAATACAAGTGAAGCAGCACCATGACCTTTGATATAGTGGTAAGCCCACATGAACAAAGGAAGAGAAATAATACTTATATATGCCATGGGTTTAAACTGCTGTTTTGACATCTCCATTTGATCTTCCATCATTGACTTACGCTCTTCTTCCATCTTCTTCATAAGAGCAGTATTATTGGAAAGCTGAGCTTCCCTGAACTCTTTCTGAAATACCCTCATCTTTTCCTGGGTGTTTCGCATAAGATCCCAGTCTATTGTATATTTTTGAATGAGGGAGGCATAAAGAGCAGTTATGGATGCCATTATGAACAGAACAATATGAAGGTTATCAGCTCCCAGGATAACCACCACAGGATCCATAATAACACTCATTGCTGTTCCAAGAGAGTCCCTGAAATCCTGACCAAGTATCATTATACCCAGCATAAGGGATAGTCCAAAAGCCAGGAGAAACTGATCGAGCTTTTTCTTAAATTGTTCTGTAACCAAGGGATAGCCTCTTTTTAGTTGTGTTTATTTGAATTGGTTCATTACCTTGCAGATATCTGCAAATACAGCATCTACTACACCGGTACCATCTATATTGACAAGAATACCTGCATCATCATAATAGTTTATGAGAGGTTTTGTCTTTTCATTGTAAACAGCAAGTCTCTGGCGTATGACCTCTTCTTTATCATCATCCCTCTGATAAAGATCAGCACCGCATGCATTGCAAATACCATCCTTTTCCGGAGGATTGAACATAACATGATAGCTCTCACCACACGCACAACTGCGACGTCCACTAAGCCTTTTTACAAGCTCATCATCGCTTACTTCAATGTTAATTACTGCATCAAGAGGTTTGCTGATCTCTTTGAGTATATCAGTCAGTGCATCAGCCTGTGGGATAGTTCTTGGATAACCATCAAGAAGGTAACCCGTCTCACAGTCAGACTCAGTTAGCCTGTTTCTGATAAGACCTATAAGAACCTCATCAGGTACAAGCTCGCCTTTGTCCATATACTGTTTTGCTTTTAATCCGAGTTCAGTTCCATCACGGACATTTGCTCTTAAAATGTCACCCGTTGAAATGTGAGGAATACTATACTTTTTTGATAATTCTTTTGCCTGGGTGCCTTTGCCGGCACCCGGTGGGCCAAATAACGCAATATTCATAATTTACACCTGATTTTATTCCTGTCCGAAGAAGGATCTTACCATCGGATGCATTTCCATCATCTGTTCGGATGCTATATCTTCATAGAGACGATACACGATACTTACCGTCAACAGGAGACCAGTACCACCCGCACCTCCAAGTGTACCAAGTAAACTTGCAACCAGTGTCAGGAAACCAATAAAGGCACCGCCAATAACGGTTACTTTTGGTATGTATCTGATCATAACCTTTTCAATACTTCCGATATTTCTTCTGAAACCTGGAATCTGCATTCCGGAATTAAAGATCTTCTTAGCTGTTGGTTTTGCACCCATTCCAGTAGTTTCAATCCAGAACAATGCAAATACAATACCTCCTGCTATAAGGAACGTTGCATCTACAAATACATGTAAAATGATCTGCCATGCTGCAGGCACAGGAGCACCATAGCTGGTAAAAGATTCCCTCACCAAAGAAGGTATCCAATCATACGGGCTGTGAATTGGAGCAAGATAGTACATAAGACCATTGATAGGAGTTGAACCACTGAACTCACCAAGGAATGTAATACCTTTACTGCTGAGAAGCAAACCTACCATTTGGATATTTGCCTGTAATGCCCTTACAAGAATCATTGGAAGAACTGAAGCATAAATAAGTTTTACAGGGAATTTACCTCTTGCACCTCTTACTGCACTGTGTGCCAGAGGAATTTCGATACGTGTACTTTCAACATATACTACAAGAAGGAAGATCACTACCGTACTTACAAGAGCAAGTATTCCACCGCTCACCAGCATGAACATAATTCCATCGCCAGAGAAGAGGAAATCTGCTTCCACATTCTGCAATATGTATATCCATTTAGGGAAGAAACCTGTTGGAAGACCACTTGTATCTGAGGTCCAGTTAAACAGACCGGTAACAATCTGTTGAGATACCCCAGCTACAATGAAAAGACCTACACCTGAACCGATTCCCCATTTTGAAACTACTTCATCCATGAAGAGTACCAGTACACCACCAATGCATATCTGTATAAAGATGATAAATGTGATAACTCCGGTATTGACACCTAATGTAGCTGCAAGAGCGGCATCGGGCTGTATGTAACCACCTGCTATCTGTGGCAGAGCCTCTAATACTATCATTACAAAGACCATAAACTTCTGTGCACCCTGAAAGAATGCCTGGTCAGATGGATTGGACATGTCAAGTTTAATGACATCTGCGCCAACCAAAAGCTGAAGGACGATGGATGCGGTGACAATAGGACCTATACCCAGAAGCATCAGAGAACCCGAAGCTCCGGCAAAAAACGCTCTATAGGATTCGAAAAGATCAATCGAATCCGCTGACAATCCAAACAGCGGTACATTTGCAAGTGCAAAATAGAGCACAAGAATGCCAAGTGTCCACATTAATTTATTTTTGAAATGGACATGCCCCTCTGGACTTGCAACCGCAGGCAATTTATTAAAAATTGGTTCCAAACTATCCTTTAGACTCATTAATTCCACCCTTGAATGGAAAAATCCATGCAATTTTAGGTAAAGTACACCTTAATGGATTTACACATTAATAAATATACACCCTTTAAATTGCGATAATATAAAAATAAAATAGGTAATGCCAAATGGCATTACTCTTCTATCTCAGTGCAAGATCCACCTGCACCTTCTATCTTTTCTTTAGCACTGGCTGAGAATTCAGCTGCAGTAATGGCAAGCTTCTTTGATACCTTGCCTGAACCGAGAACTTTGTCGATATCAAGAACTGCAAGGTCGATGACGTATGTGCCATCCTGAAGTTCTGCAAAACCATCTTCAACAAGCTGATCTGCAAGCTCATCAAGTTCACCGACGTTTACAATTGAAGCATCGTTCAATACCTTCAACGGACGTGTAAAACCTCTCTGGTGTCCACGGCAGTATCCGAGCAGTACTGCACGGGAGAAATGATGTTTATTCTCACCACTTCTACCTCTACCACCACGGTTACCTGCACCACGTCTGTTCTTGGTTGTTCCGCCACCACATGTGCGTGAACCTCTGAACTTCTTTGTGTTGGTTTTCTTTGATGTCATGGAATTACCTCATCTTCCTCAACAGTTTGTTGATGTCTTCACCATGGTTACCAAGTACTCCACCCTGCTGAACTGTTCTCTTGATACCTGCATGACCTTTCCTTGGTGGATGTAGCCTGAATACAGGTTTCAGTTTTGGAACATCTTTAAGAGTTGCATTGCCATCGCAAACTGACTGTGCAAATGACTTGATTGAGTCGTAGTCAGTATTTTCTGCCACATACTCATCGGTAAGTCTTTCGTCACCCTCAAGTCTTCCACGATTTGCAAGTACTTCTGCGAGTGAATCCGCGCTGATTTCACCAAATGCCACGTAGTCCTTTACCTTCTGGATCATTCCTGCGTTGTGAGGATTATCAGCAAGGAGAACACAGTGGTTTACCTTGTGCAGACGAAGCATTTTAAGAGTATCCTTAATGTTGCCTCTGACATTAACGTCACCACGTATCCTGATCAAAGCGTACATTTTAAGCCTCCTTCTTGCCATGGTTTGCAGGCATTCTTACAACACCTGTATTTTCCAGTGCATTAAATGTAGCTTTTGCAAAGTTCAGGGTTGTCCTGGTGGTACCTTCGGTCCTTGTCCAGACATCTTTAATGCCTGCCTTTTCAAGTACTTTTCTTGCAGTGTCTCCTGCAGCAAGACCAAGTCCACGTGGTGCTGGTTTAAGCTCTACCAGAACACTGCCGGCTTTTCCACGAACCTGTGAAGGAACTGTGTGCTCAAGACCGCATGCGCATTCCCATGAACCGCACCCACGCTTTACCTTGATAATGTTGATCTTTGCATTGCTGATAGCCTTCCTGATAGCAGGTCCGACCTGAACATCCTTTGCCTGTCCAAGACCGACAAAGCCGTTTCCATTACCAACAATAACAGTTGCTCTGAACTTTACACGACGTCCGGAGTCAGTCATCCTCTGGACCATGTTGATATCCAGAACCTCGTCCTCAAGATCCGGTAAAAGGATATCGATAATCTGGGATTCCCTTACAGGAAGACCTGAATCGATTACCTCGTCCATGGAAGTGATCTGCCCTTCTTGAACGAGTTTTCCAAGTCTTGTTTGTGGAACCCATTCTTCTTCATATTCATATGCCATGTAATCACCTAATTGAACTCTGCAGAGATCTTTTCCTTAACTGCATCAAACAGTTCAGGCAGATTTGAGCCTTCCATGTACTCTGCTACGTGTTCTCCTCTTACTCTCTCATCTGAAGGAAGTACAGATGAGTCATGAGGAATCTCGAATCCTGCATCTACGATGCCTTTCAAGGTTGCATATACACGTGATCCAGAAGATGATGCCTGGAGTCCTATATCAAGAACGCCGTAATCATATCCTTCACTCAGTGCCTTGTAACCGAATAACAGTCCTGTCAGATATGCTGCTGTTGTGTTTCCTGTTGGAGCATCATATCCATACTTTTTAAGTTCTGTTGAAATTGCAGTTGAAAGAGTTACATCTCCTTCGGGTTTTGGAGCTACAAGCTGGACCTGCATGTGCCTTGAACTCTTGCGTACTACCACACGGTCTTCCTTTGAAAGAAGTAACCTGAGTCTCTGGTGGTAATCAGTACGCCCTTCTCTTCGTCGCCTGAATGCGACTTTATATTTGGGTCCTGTTGCCATGATTATTCCTCGTGCTTAATGAGCTTCTCTGACTCAAGGTGTGCTTTAAGGTGAGCCACACTGCGGTATTCTCCACCCTTAGCCTTACGGTAAACCTTACAATAGGTTGACCTATCCAATGAGCCATCTTCACGCATCTGTTTCAGTTCCTTTCTAAGAGCACGGATCTTCTTCATCCACTGCTCCTTGCGAGGATTACGTGCGCCCTTTTTACCTTTCCTCTTACCGTGTCCTTTACGGTGACCGTACTTGCGCTTTGCATCTCTTACTCTTGCACGTCCACGGCTTACACCTTTAACTTGGACTGCTTTAATACTGCCTGCTTCAATGAGCTCACGGATGTCAGCCCTTGTTATAGCTACTGCAATATCCTCAGCTGCTTCAGGATCAAGCCATACTCTGTTGACACCACAGTCCATAACTGCCGCAGCAATCCTCTTCTGATTTGACAGATCGGTCATCTTACTCACCTCTTGTTGGGTTGAGGACCTTTATGGAAAGCTCTGCAGCCTTTGCCTCTATGAGTGCCTTCTTTCTTCCACCAACTTTTGCAGATATCCTGACAGCTTCTGCTTCTGCGTTGATATCGTCAAGCTGTGAAATCGTACAGACAAGAACTTCTGCATATCCAGATGGGTGTAAACCCTTAACAACGACGGGACTTCCGTAGCCTACCTGTGCGACAGCGCCCTTTGCCTTAATGCCCTTGCGCTGTTTGCCCTGAAGACCTCTTGGACGCCTCCAGTTGTCATCCAGACGCTTGTACTTGTGACTCTCGGTTCTCTTGAACTGAGGTTTCTTGTGTTTCTGGATTTTCCTTACCTTAAAAAGGCGTTTAACTTTATCATCCATTCAAATCACCTACACTATCTTCTCCACAGTGTATATTCCGTCCTGGAATACGCGAGGGTCGAATCTCTTTATCCTTGTGGTCTGCTCGATGTTAGCAGCTGTCTGCCCGACATCTTCCTTGTTGTAACCTGTGACAATGACCTCGTCACCTGATGCCTTTACCTTGGTATCTCCAAGAATCTTTGCAGATCTTGCTTTTTTCTCTCCAAGGAAATTGCCAATCATCAACTTGTCCCCTTCAACCTTAAGCTGCATAGGGAAGTGAGAGTAAACGACCTTCATGCGATATTCGAATCCCTCGGTGACACCTTTCATCATATTTGTGATATGGGATGCAAAGGTACCGACCATTGCTTTCTGAGTCTTTTTCAAGACTGTTGAATCTACAATGATCTCTGAACCTGCAACCTCGATCTTAATACCAGGGTACCAGAAGTCCCTCTCAATCTTGCCTTTTGGACCAGTGACTGACAGGAGCTTACCCTGCATTGTGACGGTCACGCCTTCAGGGATCTCGATTGTTTTCTTTATTTCTTTTGCCATGTGACATCACTTCCATCAGTACACATATGCAATTAACTGTCCACCGACGTTATTCTCACGTGCCTCGTACTGTGATATTACACCATTTGATGTAGTCAGTATCAATGTTCCGAAGTTCTTTGCAGGAAGGAACTGTTTTTCCCATCTCTCAAAGTCTGCAGCACCTACTGAATAACGTGGTTTGATAGCACCACACTTGTTGATCCTACCAATGAGTTCTACCTTGTAAACACCCGCCTTACCGTCTTCGATAAATTCGAATTCGCCTACATAGCCACGGTCCTGCATTACTTTGAGTACAGTGCCTATGAGTTTGGATGCGGGTTTAATGATACAGGAATCCTTACCAATTGCTTCTGCGTTCTTAATTGTAGACAAAGCATCAGCGAGTGGATCTAATAATACCATTTCTTTCACCTCACGTATACTTTTCAAATCCCATATCGTGGGCAACTTCACGGAAGCAGTGTCTGCAAAGGTAAATGCCATATTTCCTTATAAGACCCTGTTTTCTTCCACATCTCTTGCATTCACTTGCTCCTCTTCCAAAGCTCTTTGTGGTTTGTACCATTTAAATTACCTCCACGGAGTATTTGTCTTTGAAGAAAGCAATTGTATCCTCTTTTGTAATTCTGTGAGATGATGGGATCTTCCTCTTGACTATCCTTCTCTTGCTGATCCTGTAACCTGGACGGTTTACAACAACATTGATATCCATTCCAAAGATACCTATTTGCGGGTCATACTTCATTCCAGGGAAGTCAGTGTGTTCTTCAATACCAAAAGCAACGTTTCCGTATTTGTCGAACTGGGATGATCTAAGTTTGCTCTCTACAATATTAAGTGCTGTTTTAAGGAACTCTTCTGCACTGTCAGACCTGAGTGTGACCTTACATCCAATTGGTTCATTTTTCTTGATACCAAATGCTGGAAGAGTTCTCTTTGAATAAGTCCTGATAACTGTCTGTCCGGTAATCTCACCGAGAATGCCTTCAGCATCTACAAGGTGCTGACCACTTTCTCCGACACCCATGTGAACAACTACCTTTTCAACTACAGGTGTTCTCATTGGATTACTCAACTACCTCACCACCTAGTTTGATCTCAGGTTCATTCTCACCAATAACAACAACGAAGTCTTCGATGGTCTCAAAATCATATTCACCTGAAATAGAGACAGTGTTGTGTCTGGAACTTCTTACTGTGTTGATTTCTTTGATGGTTCCGATCTCGCCGGTGTGCCTACCACCAACAATCATAGCAAGGTTACCCACTTCGTACTTTATGTGCTTGACAATTTCCTTGCCAGGCATTGTAAGAATAAGTGAATCCTTTGGTTTATAATCGTTAGAACCAATGAGGTTTGTACCGTCATTGAGGTTAAGCTGTACTGCCCCACCTTTAACTATAGTCTTGCCGTTAATCCTGCAAAGCTTGTTTGCATTCATATCTGCCAGCTTATGAACTTCAAGTCTTCCCTTGCGGTCCAGCAGCACACGATATGCAACATTCTCAAGAGGAATTGTAATTACATCTAAAAGACCTACAGGGAACCTGAGATCCTTTCTTACAACACCATCAACGAGCACATTGCCTTCTGAAAGAACGCGCTTTGCCTCTGCACGGGTGTCTACAATACCCAGCATATCCCTAAGGACTACACCAAGAGGAATACTCTGCTGCTTGTTATGTGGACCGGGTCTTGTTGCTGTGATCCATTTGTTGGATTTCTTTGATATCTGCCAGCTGTTTGGGACAGATATTCTTTTCTGATGTTTGCCCACAAAATCACCTGTTACTGATAACTTCTTCTCTGTGTTTATCCTTCAATTCAAGGTTTGTGATCATCACATTTGAAGGGTACACCGGTCTTGCAACCTCAGTTCCATCTGCTTTTGAAACTGTTACACCTTCAACAACGATGGTACCGTGTTTAAGGGAAATTGCTTCAACCTTTCCGGTTGTCCCTGCATGGTCGCCGCGCATAAGTTTTACTGTGTCACCAACGATAACGTTGGCACTGCGGGATCCATACTTTTCACGGAGATCCTTTGACAGGAGAGCACCCATATACTTCTGCTTGATGTGCAGAGGAGCTGTATATCTTGCTTTCCTCTGTTTTCTTGGCTGATTTGATACCATTATTCACACCTCACATTACCATAGATGCTGTTGTACCGATCTTTGGATACCTCTCTGCAGCCTCTCTGGCAACAGGTCCCTTAAAATCGGTTCCTTTTGGAATTCCATCCTTGTCTACAATGACAACTGCATTGTCTTCAAAGGAAACCCTAAGGCCGTCTGGACGACGAAGCTCCTGCTTCTGGCGTACTACCACTGCAAGGAGAATCTGTTTACGCATTTCCGGAGTTCCTTTTTTCACGGAAACTACGCACATGTCGCCTATACCTGCCCTTGGGTGTCTGTTCTTAACACCTCTGTAGCCCTTTACGGAGATAATTTCGACTACACGTGCACCAGTATTGTCTACACAGTCGATCTTAGCACCAGCGTTAAGTGCACGTGGAACGGTTGATCTAATTCCCCTCATTCCTGTGCCTCCGCCTTGATGACTACATATGATTTTGTCTTACTAAGAGGCCTACATTCTACCACTGTCACAACATCTCCAACCTTTGCATCAATGCATGGAGGATTGTGTGCGTGGATCTTGGATTGCCTCTTCTCGTATCTCTGATACTTTTTGATCAGCACTTCATGTTTACGTTGGATAACCACTGTCTTGTCCATTTTATCGCTAACAACAGTTCCTACAAGAACCTGTCCACGAACAGGGAGTGTTCCATGGAATGGACAATTGACATCGTCGCACTCTTCTTCAGGAGTGGGGACATCCAATCCAATATCTCTAACCATGATTATTACCTCATGTGTATTTTTCTTATGTTCTTTGTTCTGTTCTCAGGTTGTGAGAGCAGAAGGTTTCCATTCACTTTGACATACCTCTCAGCATGTTTACCGGACAGGTGGGCAGGTATCTGAAACACAAAGGTTGTACCGTTTTTTTGAACCATTTTTTCTGTTCTCTCCTTTGTTTGAATTATCAGCATATTCCTGGTTTCGTCGACAACTTTTCCACTGATGGCTTTTAGCGCAGGGTTGACAGACTCTGCAATTTCCACCTGTAGTCCGATTAGTTCATGGAAGACCAGATTTGAAGGAGTGATCTCCAAGTCAGATCTCCTTCATTTCCCTCTGGACGGTCTTTATCCTTGCAACGGTTTTCCTGAGTTCCCCAATCCTTCCTGGATTGTCAGGAGCACCGCCAGCAGATGAAAGGGCACGCTCGCGAATAAGCTCATCTCTCATCTTGTCAAGCTCGTCCATTCTTTCTTCCGGGGACATATCCCTGATCTCGTTCATACGAAGAATTGCCATTGCTTATCCCTCCTTATGAACACGTGCAACAGGATGCCAGTAATCATAGCCTTCATGCTTGTGCTGCCATACACCGTCAACCAGTCTACGCTGTTCATCTCCGAGATCCTCTACCGGAATGGAATCATCAGATTCTGCTGCCTCTTCTGCACAGGATTCTTCCTCAACTTCCTCAACTTCCTCAGCTGAGGCCTCTTCAGCGACTCCTGCTTCTGCAACCTCTTCGGCAACTTCTACTGTTTCCTCTTCATCTGCAACTTCGCCTTCTGATTCTTTTTCTACGAGTTCTGTCACGTCAGCCTTTGCAGCTTCCGGTGCAACTGCCTCTGTAACATCCTCTACAACATCAGTTCTGATGTCAAAAGCGTCAGGGAGAACTGCTCCTGGAGGAATGATTCTTACTTTACAACCAAGGGTTCCAAGCTTCTTTACAGCTGTTGCGAATCCCTCGTCTACTATATCATCAACAGGTTTTCCAGCGTGCTTGATGTAACCGTCAACGAGCTTTTCAACCCTTGACCTTGCACCTGTCAATTTACCTGAAATAACTATCTCACAGCCCAGTGCACCGGAGTTCATAATTGCCCGGAGGGTATTATGACCGGCTTTTCTGAAATACCAGCCTCTTTCAATTGAAGAAGCAAGGCGAGTTGCCATCATCTGGGCATTGAGCTCTGGCTTTTTAACTTCCTGAGCATCTATCTGGGGGTTGTCCATATCATACATTCTGTCGATATCACGCGTAAGCTTGCGGATGACCTTACCAGCTTTACCAATGACCATGCCTGGCTTCTCAGCATATACAGTGATCTGGGTACCCATAGGAGTACGGTTGATTTCCATTCCACCATAACCTGCTTTGCTGAGCTGTTTTGTGAAATATTCGTTCATTGAAGCTTTTACATATCCTTCCTGAACGAATTTCTTCTCTATTGCCATTAGCGCACCTCATTCAAAATAATCTCAACATTCACAGTCTCTGTGTTACTTGGACTGCCGCGTCCGCGTGCTCTTGGCCTCATACCATGAATAACACGTCCACGTTTTGCAGCAGCATGTGCAATGTACATGTGCTCCGGGTCAAGTCCCTTGTATTCAGCGTTGCTTGTGGCATTTTCCAGAATCTTAAGGAAAGCCTCAGCAACCTTTACAGGATACCTACCATTTGCCATTGGACCTTTTCTGTGACCAGAACCATCACAGTGCCTCTTGAAAGGTACTGCCTGCTTCATAATCACTACATCTTCTAGGTACTTCTGGGCAACACTGGTACGCATGCCTTTGATCGCTTTACAGAGTTCACGTGACTTTTTCGGGGAGATGTGAAGCTCAGAACCCATTGCTTTTGAACTTACAGCAGAGTCCATTTCAATTGAATATCCAATTCTTGCCATTTATCTCACCTTACTTAAGTGGCACGAACTTGCTTGAACGGGTTGCTCCTACACCAGCGCTACCGTGAGATACTCTTGAGCGAGTTGGTGCGAATTCTCCGAACCTGTGTCCGATCATTTCAGGCTGAATCTCAAATGCCACAAATGACTTGCCGTTGTATACTTCTACATTTTTGCCGACCATCTCAGGGAAGATAATAATATCCCTGTAGTGAGTCCTCAAATTATCTTTACCGTCTTTGAGCTGCTGGACAACGTCCTTCCTGCCTTCTGTGTAGCCCCTCTTAAGAGTACGGCGTTCACGTGCAGGAAGCATGCCGATAAACTCATCGGCATCCAGAGCCTGGAGTTCTGCTACCGTCTTGCCACGGTAGGTATATTCACCTTTTCGTTTTGGTAATCTTGATGATGTTTTCTTTGCCATGTACTAACCTCCGGTTAACGCTTTCCGGTCCTGCGTGCTGCGATCTGACCTACCTTACGACCAGGAGGTGCATTCCTACCAACTGTTGTTGGCTTACCAGGGTGCTTGCGGTTACCTCCACCGAATGGGTGGTCAATGGCGTTCATAGCAATACCTGATACACGTGGATACTTTGCAGCTCTTGTCTTCATCTTGTGGTATTTCTTACCTGCCTTGAGGAATGGCCTGTCTACCCTTCCACCACCAGCAACAATACCGATTGTTGCGCGGCATTTTGGATTTAACCACTTCATTTCGCCTGATGGCATCTGGACAACTGTCTTTCCACGGTCGTGAGAGACAACTGTTGCATAGACACCTGATGCACGTGCGAACTGTCCACCATCATTTGGCTTGGACTCAATGTTGCAGACTGGAATACCTTCTGGGATCTCTGCAAGAGGCAGGATGTTACCAGGTTTGATTTCAGCTGAAATTCCGCAAGCGATCTTCTCACCAACTGCTATACCTTCAGGAGCAAGGATCAGGCGCTCTTCACCATTCTCAAAAGAAACTTTGACAATTGGTGCTGAACGAGCCGGATCGTGTGTAATCTCAATAACTGTACCGTACAATGTGCCTTCTTCATCGACACGTGGGTGTTTAAGTGCAGCTTTGTACTTGTGTGATGGAGCCCTGTATGTAGGAGTTCCGCGACCCCTGTTCTGTGATATGATTCTCTTTGTCATTTATGTCCACCTCACATCAGGCCGATTCTGGTTGCAATTTCATGAGCTGCATCAGTTCCTTCGAAAGTAACGATAGCTTTCTTAAGACCCTTCATTGTGCTCATTGTGCAGACAGATGATACAGGGAAACCGTACATCTTCATTACATCGGCCTTGATCTGCTTCTTGTTTGCGCGAGTATCAACAATAAACTGGAGTTTGTTGTCATCCAGCAACATCATTGCTTTTTCAGTAATAAACGGATATTTGATAACGCTCATTCGAACATCCCTCCAAGTGAGGATATTGCAGATTCTGTCCAGACGGTCAGTCTACCTGCATGAGTACCAGGAGCCAGAACTTCAGCATTCAATGAATCAACTGAAATTACATCCACACCTGCAAGGTTCCTTGCAGACTTCATGATTGGACTGTCGCATGTTGCAACGATAAGAACACTCTTTTTGTTCTTGAATCTCCTTCCTCTGAGCTTGCCTTTTCCTGCACGGATGGTCCTTCCATCTTTTGCACGGAGTACATCATCGTAAAGACCTGCACTCTGAAGGAAGCTTACTACATCCTTGGTCTTTTCAACGTTCTCAAGTTCATCTGCAGCAACAAGAGGAAGCTGAGCGTCGAACCTGTGACCACGTGCCTTTACAAGATCGTCATCGCACGTTGCAGCAATTGCTGAGCGGATTGCCATACGTCTTTCTTTCTTGTTGACCTTCTCAGTCCTGTCAGCTTCTGGCTTTGGGGGGTGTGCCCTTCTACCGCCTACTGCCTGTGGAACTCTTGCTGCACGGCTTCCGTTAGCAAGTCTTGGAATCTGTGCTACACCTCTTCCTGAACCCCAGGAGTGTGCAGAGGTATCCATACCGGAGTACATCCTTGGACCATATGGCTGGTACCTGTTACCCTGAGCTGCGAGAACTGCTCTTTTAATAAGGTCTGGTCTGTATACTTCATCGAACACAGCAGGAAGTTCAACTTCACCCTTTGTGTTTCCTGATAAATCTATAATATTTGCTGTAACCATTCAGTTCACCCCTGCTTGGACTGTGTACTTACGTGAACAATCTCTGGTTCACCCATAGCAGACACCTTTGATCTCATTGGATCTCTAAGCCTTACAAGCCTCTTTGAAGGACCTGGAATGCTTCCCTTAATGAGGATGTATTCGCCACGCACAAGACCGTAGTTCAGGAAACCGCCAGCAGGAGTAATCTCTTCTCCATCTTCACCTAGCTTAAGAATACGCTTGTTGTATTCGGTTCTCTGGTGGTAACCCATCTGACCCATCTGTGGAATTGTCCACCTGACGACAGCTGGGTGCCATGGACCAAGCGTACCTATCTGCCTGAGACTTCCCTGACGTGAGTGCTTGTTCTTCTGCAGGTTGATACCCCATCTCTTTACAGGACCCTGAGTACCCTTACCGGTTGTGATAGCTGCTACGTCGACGAATGCGCCTTCATTGAATACATCAGTGATTTTGATTTCTGCACCGAGTACAGACTTTGCGTACTCGAGCTTTGCCTTTACATCAGAACCACTCACTGCTGTTTCCATGAGATCTGCATTCTTCTTAGGAACACCAGTCAGCTTCTTTGGTAAAGTATATGTGATGACCTTAATGTCTGTAACCTTACCTTCTTCAACCAGACTTTCGAGCTTAGCAAGAGCCTCTTCAGTGTTAGACTCTTTTGGAAGTACGATTGACTTTCCAAGACTCTCATCAAGATCAGCAGTCCATGCTTCAGAAAGTGCCTTTTCACCATGAGTGGAATTACCGTAAGCACGAATTGCAGCGACACGAACAGCCGGAGTTTCTACAACAGTTACCGGAACTGAAATCTCCATACCTTCAGTGAGACTGTTCTTTGTGTCATCTACCATTACCACATGAGTCATACCTACTTTATAGCCTGCAAAGTCCTGGAGCTTTGGTTCTCCAGCTGCATCTGGCCATGAGTTAAACCTTGGTACGTGGCTTTTTGCTCTTACGCGTGGACTGAAAGCGAGTGAACCTCGTTTTGGTCTATGTCCTTTTGCCATTATTATTCTCCTAATTTACACATTTTCTTCTTGGCAGGTCTATGCAATTTTGCATAGGCCATTTTACGCGAGAAAGTCAGGCAGGAACCGGAAATAATCAGGAAGAAGACTAGATAAAGCGGACTCCACGTACTCATATGATACGCATTCAACGCCTAACCTATACAATATTCCAGTCATCACCGGACCTTCGTAGCCCAAAGGAACTACTGAGGGTCATCTCGAAAAGATTTAAACATCCCAGTATTTTAACACCCTATGTGTAAACGGGCATTCTTGAAGAGGCCCAATTATACTTCATGTTAAATCCGACTTTTCGCACTGTAATCTTAAACATGCAGAATTACATATTCCTATGTAATCTACGCTGCGCCATTAAAGGAATATATAATATATAAAGCCTTTGCAAGAAAATAGACTGAAAATACAAATGAACATAACTCGTATAAAATGCAGGATATTCAACAATATGATATTGCTGCTTATATATGAATCGCATGCATAAACTCAAAGCAGAGTCTTATTTAAGCAAGATCATTTCAATAAATTTGTTGATAAGACAATTTTAGAATTTCAGAATAATATTACATGTATAGATTATATATAGATAAAGTTCATCAAAGAAACACCAGATACTAATATGTTATCACATACCATCGAGTAAAATCAGGAGTTAAAAAGTGGAAGTAAAAAAAGCTGTAATACCTGTTGCAGGGATGGGGACAAGATTCCTGCCAGCCACAAAATCAATGCCAAAGGAAATGTTGCCAATCATTGATATACCCGTAATCCATTACGTAGTCGAAGAAGCCATTGCATCCGGCATTGATGACATCATATTCGTCACAGGTAGAAGCAAGCGATCTATTGAAGATTATTTTGATGATTCACCCGAAATTGAAAATCATCTACGACAGAAAAATAACGAAAAGCTCCTGAAAATTGTACAGGACATATCATCCATGGTAGACATTCACTACATACGCCAAAAGGAACCAAAGGGACTTGGGGATGCAATTCTCACAGCCAGGAAACACATAAATGATGAAGCATTTGCAGTTCTTCTCGGCGATGATATAATAGTGAACAAAAAGCCATGTACAAAACAACTAATCGATAATTTCATGAAATACGGCCGATCAACAATTGCAGTAGAAGAAGTACCCATAGAAAAAACAGGAAGTTATGGAATCATAAAAGGTCAGCCACTGGATGAGTCCCTCTACATACTTGAAGATATTATCGAGAAACCTGCACCAGAAGAAGCACCTTCAAACATCGGTGCAATTGGTAGGTATGTATTTACTCCCGAAATACTGGACTGCATCAAACAAACAGACATAGGAGTCGGCAACGAGATTCAGCTAACCGATGGAATACGTCTTTTAAACGAAGAACAAAAAGTCTATGCTTACAAATTCACAGGTAAAAGATATGATACAGGTGATAAGGTAGAATACGTAAAAGCAGTAATAGACTTTGCACTAGATAAGGAAGACATGAGAGAACAAATTAAAGAATACATATCAAACATGAACCTATAAACTTACACCATATGCATTAACTACCTCAAGTATAATTGACAATAAGAAAAAGCTTGCTACAGTAATATATAGGAAGATAAGAAAACGCAAGTTCACAATGTTGAATTTATTGCGAACTTCGTTTAACAACTTTTCTCACAGTACGGCCCCTGAAATTCACGCCGCCAACAAGAAGAACGCCTGGTTTGAGTTTGATAACTTCAGAGTAATCGCCATCAAAGGTGGCAATTATACTTTTATTTGCAATAACATCAACCCGGCCCCCAATACTTACAAGAGCTTTTAGAATGCCCTCAATCTGGGAAGGAGTTGCATTATCTGCAACCCTTACAAGATGTGTTTCAACAGGCATTCCAATTACTTCCTTAAAACCGATTTCCTTGTGGGACTTATTCTAGTAGACACTTTAGATACTGGCTTGGAAGCCGGTGTTAAAACTGATGAACCTACAGTTGTTTTTCCTGAAACTGCAGCAAATTCTGTTTTAGAACTTGCAACAACAAGATCTATAGCAGAACCAATATCTGCATAACTACCTGCTTCAATGGACTGACTTATAATCGTACCTGCTTTTAAGGAATTCACCTCTTCAGTTACCTTTCCCAAAGATAGGCCGATAGTTACAAGTGATTTCTTAGCAGATGCAAGAGTATTACCCGCCAGATCAGGAACCTCAACAGACGTGATCTTTGAAATTACAAGATCTACTGCATCACCTGACTTTGCAACTGAATTACCTGATGGTATCTGCGAAAGTACAGTACCCTGTTCAAATTCACTGTCCTTTTCAATGAGCTCGCCCTGAACAAAACCTGCTTCTTTGATAACAGCAATTGCAGTTTCAAGATCTACACCAACAACATCAGGTACATCCTCATAACTGGTAACTTCAGGAGCCTTTGATGATGAGCTAATTGTGAATTCCACCTCACTCAGATTACTTGCAGGAATCAGATCATCAGCTTTAGGTAACTGGAAACAAAGATCGTTTCCATTCATGGCAATGTTTGTCTTAAGCTTAATGTTCATTGAACTAATACTATAATTGACCCTTGAGGAACTTCCTTTTAGAGAGGAATCCATACTATTAAGAGAATCACTGAAAGCTTTTACCAGATTTGTTGAGGAAAGCTCTGGCCTTGTACGTGATAATTGCTCCAGCTTCTTCTCCATCTCCAGCTTTTCATTGATGATATCCTTCACGCGACTATCAAGTACATTATATTCCTGTTTTAAAGCCAGATTTTCTTTTCGGAGTTTTTCAAGTGTATCTGATTTTGATACAAGCTCCTTGTTTATATTATTAAATTCGGCCTCAATGGAAGCAACGCTTCTTTCAGCTAAAAGATAACTTTTTCTTTTTGACGCAGCAGTCGTTGCTTTGTTCAAACTTTCAATATTTTTCCTGAGTTCACTAACATCAGTCATTCCACCCCTCCCATACTTATTCTTCAGTTACCCGGTAAGATGGTGGTACCGATACGATCTTTGCCTTCAGGACACTTGAGCCTTCTACATCATAGGAATTAAGTGATTTATAAGATGCATTCAAAGGTGCTGCTTTCAGAACTCGTTTGTATCCGCGGACACGACCTTTTGAATCTTTTTCTTCTTCATATGACATGGAAAGAGCCATCTTAAGTTCAATATCCACTTCAGGCAAATGATACCATGTAGCTTCCAGATTGTAATCTTTGAGTACTTCATCACTGGACAGTTCAATCTGAGTATCAATTGAGTTACGATCCATTGCTTTCTGCGTTTGTGCAATTGACTTGCCCATTTCAGCAAGGATTGTTGAGAGTGGACTTACAAGAACCTCTTCGATATTTTCACTACTAATGGATGGCAATAGAATACCTCCTGATTATTTTGAAAAAAGATTACCAATGCAGAAGCTCTGCATTGATATCAAATATTCACCTTACTCTGTAGAACCGCTCTCTTTGACCCTTACGGTCGGAACAGCTCTTTCCGGAGCAGGCACTGGCTTTAAAGTGGTCCTCAGGAGACTTGTACCTGATTCATTGAAAGTGTACTTTGACTTATATGTTGCATCATAGGTAGATGTGTATGCAACATTTGTAGTGTTTTCATAACTTGCCTTTGATTTTCCAAAGAGAAGACCTGCAAGCCCGCCAGACTTGTAACTTCCCTTGATCTTGGATTCATTGGTAAATTTGAATTCTCTGCCATACTTTCTTTCAGTTGAGTATTCCCTCTTCATTGATATAGTCATTTTTACTTCAATGATAGATTCAGTAAACTCATAGAAACGTGGCTCCATACCATAAGTCAACAAGGACATTGGTTGGTCATTGGTAACCACATTACTTGCAGTTACGTTACCATCCTCATCCACTGTTTCTTCTATGTAGAGAATTACACTTCCAGCCTCTAGCTCTGTCTCTGCAAGAGCCTGTGCAACATTGACAGAATTCATATCAAGTGCTGTCTGACCCTCGGCAATGGCAAATGCCATTTCTTTAATCATGTCCCCGAAAGGAACATCTAATAGTTTTTGACCAACTGATACCATAGTTTTACCCTCCAAAATTTATGGTGCAATATAATATAAGACAATATAATTTAAAGACTTTGCTAAAAATAACAGAATTAATATAAAAAAGATACCTGAGTAAGTATACACATGTCGAAAGAAATAATATAGTAATTAAAATAAATAGGAAGTTAAAATTAAACAACCGGATGCTCTGCATAGAATAATTAAAGAATAATTCGATCTAAAAAGAAACGGGAAAAACTAAATTTTTGCAGCTATGTGCACAATAATACTAATATAAATTCAAAATTAGAAAAATATAGATTAGAAAAGGATGATAAAATCATCCCTGTGTTACAGACCTGCCCATCTCAAAAGCCTTTACGTTGATATCAATTGTCTTCCGGGGAACTAGTTCCTTAGCACAATCAACCAGAGTATCAACGGAAACCGGCAGGTAGCTTGAAACTGCACCAACCATGACAACGTTCATGGACTGTGGATGACCTGCTTCTTTTGCAAGCTCAGTTGCATTGAAAGCTTTTACCTTATGGGTTTCTTCCATTTTTGAAATTATTGCATCGACATCAGGATATGTACACTGTCCTGAGGTCACAGTCACCGGAAGAATCGGATCAGTATTTACTATTATAGTACCTTCATCGGATAGGAATTCAAGATACCTGAGTGCTTCACTAGGTTCAAGTGCGAGCAGAACATCAGCACCTTTCATTGGAATCATTGAACCAAGTTCACAGCCAAGTCTGATGTGATTTACTACAGAACCGCCACGCTGTGCCATTCCATGCGTCTCTGCTGCACGCACAGACATGTTTTCCTTTACAGCAGCCTTTCCGATTATATCTGATGCAAGAATGGTACCCTGACCACCAACACCAGCAATGACAAGATCGAATTTAGATATTCCTTCAGCACTCATTTCTTCACCTCCGTGATGGCATCGAACTTACAAAGGGCTGCACATACTCCGCACCCCGTACACATTGTATTTATGGATGCTTTCTTTGTAGTTGTATCGAACTCGATAGCTGGGCAACCGAGGTTTACACAGAGTTTGCAACCAACGCACTTCTCAGCATCGATAGTTAATGGCTTCCTGCGAATACCGGAACGCTTTGCATCAATGACACAATACTGTCTTGTGATAACGACTGATGTTCCCTTGTATTCCTTTGCCCTTTTGAAAACCTCTTCTGTCTTTTCAAGGTCATAAGGGTCAACACTTTCAACAAATCCAGCACCCATACTCTTACATAATTCCTCAAGGGAAACTTCAATGGTTGGCTCACCTGTTGCAAGCTTTCCCATTCCAGGGTTTGGCTGATGACCGGTCATTGCTGTAATGCGGTTGTCTACTATAGTTACTGTGATGTCTGCTTTATTATAGATAGCATTGAGAAGACCATTCATTCCAGTGTGGAAGAATGTTGAATCGCCGATTGAGCAACAGATTGGTTTTTTCTCTCCTGCCTGATACATTCCGCTTGCTACGGTTATGCTTCCACCCATACAGAGTGTTGTATCAACTGTGCCACTCTGGATTCCCAGAGTATAACAACCGATATCACTTGGGAAGATTGCATCCTTGCCGTAGACTTTTTTCATGACATGGAAACTTGCCCTGTGTGAACATCCCGGACACATTACAGGAGGACGCATTGGCAGGTCAATCCTGCACCTGTCGTAATCGAAATCTTCTGCGACTTCTGCAGGGACATCCGGTCTTTCAAGTTCAAGGACTTCTGCAAGAACATCAGCACAGATATCAGTATTCAATTCATAAATTCTTGGAACCGGACCTGGCGTTTTACCAACTATATCCACAGTTGAGCCAGTCTGCTGTGCGATTATCCTGACCTGTTCCTCAACAACAGGTTCCATTTCCTCGAAAATGATTAGCTTCTCTGTATTTTCCATAAGAGTGCGAATCTTCTTCTCTGGAATCGGATATGTTCCTATCTTCAGGAATGATGCATTGATTCCCTGTTTAATGATGGCTTCCTTTGCATAAACAGAAGCAATTCCTGATGCTATAACTCCGACCTTTGCACCGTCTGCGAGTTCAAGACAATTCCACGGAGAGTTTTCCAGTTCTTCCTGCATTATTTTTTGGGATTCAAGAAGGCGAGGGTGCTGTATCCTTGCATTCTTTGGCACCATGACCCATCTTTCAAGTTCTTTTACAAACTCTGCTGCAGGCCTGGTTTCTTCCACAGGTCCGAGCTGAATATCGGATTTTCCGTGGGAGATACGGGTTGTAGGCCTGAAGATAACAGGCATCTGGACCTTATTAGAGAATTCAAATGCGTAAGGTATCATGTCCTTGGCTTCCTGTGGTGTGGAAGGATCAAAGCATGGTAGGAGTGAGAATTGTGAGTACCTGCGAGTGTCCTGCTCGTTCTGTGATGAGTGGCATGAAGGATCGTCTGCAACGATTATTACCATACTACCTTTGACACCTGTGTAGGCAAGTGTGAGCAAGGGGTCTGCTGCTACATTTAACCCGACGTGTTTCATTGTTACTACTGAACGCACGCCAGCCATTGCAGCACCTGCTGCCACTTCAAGGGCAACTTTCTCATTGACCGACCACTCTACATAAAAGTCTCTTACCAACATTGCTGCCAGTGTACCGATGATCTCAGAGGAAGGTGTTCCGGGATATCCGGATATGACCTGTCCGCCTCCTTCTACGATACCGCGTGCTATTGCAACGTTTCCCAGCATGTACTCGCGTGTGCTCATGTTAATCTCCTGCCAAGTCATACAAAATGATTATTGATAAAGATATCTGGAAGAATGTTGCATGCTAACACATGTCACTGCATGATGATTTACCAATAACTGAAAGGAAAACAGAAAAATTATAGCAATTAACAGCACCTTGTAAAGCTTTATAAGCTTACACTGTCCAATATGGATCATAGTTCTCCGCAGGAGATAATAATCCATGATAACGATTCGTTTTTACAGGATCTATGACATAGGACTGGATATTGACCTTGACTGGCTTGAAAAGGAACTTGCCAGCAGTTTTACAACGGCAAGAGCAAGTTTTGTGCGTGTCAGGCCTACATCAATCATAATAGATGTTTCACCATTGCTTATCAGGCTTGGACAATGCAATGTAGAAAAAGATGGAGAGAACTTTAAGTTCTCAGTTTTTGCACGTATTTTCCGTGTTGGTGCCATCAGTCTGTGTCTCGCTTACGAGAAAGGAGATGCAGATTTCAAATTCCTTGAGAAAACTGCACTTTTGTTCTCTGAGCAGGAAGGACTTGAAGAATTGTTCCTTTCACACCTCAATACGCTTGCAGATATACTCAAACCACACATCAAAGGCTTTTCATTTACCCCTGATTTCTTTGAAGACTATACCATTTACCATATGGACTGGATGGATGATTCTATTGACCCGATGCCACTCCTTGCAGGCGAGAAAATAGATTTCTCACCCCAGATGAGAGAGGAAATTCTCAAAGGTACTCACAGTTACAGTAAAAATGACCGTGCCATTTTTTCCTGGGACTCTGCCCTGATCTGCGACCCTGATACTCCTACAGACCTTTTTGACCTCATTGAGTTTGCAAATGTGCAGGTCTTTGAGCTGCGTTACTATGACAGGGAACTGAGCAGAAGCATGGAAAAGATGTACGATGACATTGCCCTTGCAGATAAATTATCATTCTTCAGAAGAAGACAACTTTACAGGACTATTATGACACAGCTAATGCAGGATAACGTAGCCCTTTCCGAAGTCACCGAGAAAGTCAACAACCTTATCAAAGTCACTGAGGACGTTTACTATGCAAGAGTATATGCGACCGTCCTGAAAACACTAAGAAGCGAGCAATGGAGCGAGAGTGTAAATCGTAAAATCGACATGATAAAAGACAATTATTCAATGCTCTCTGATGAGGTAAGAATCGAGCATTCCAATTATCTTGAATGGATAATTATTGTGCTCATAGCTATTGAGATTGTGATGGCTGTGGTGGAAAGGATTGTGTAATGTTTGTATTATGATTTGATTTTTGCTCTAACTTTAGTTTGCTTTACTTAGAATGAGATGTGGGTTCTAAGTAAAGGAATCTTTACTCAAAATAAGACTCTGTAGAAATCCTGTTTATATGATTGATACAGCCTTTGACCCCATTTTATTTCCACAAAAACAATTTGCACTCTAAAAATAAAGCAACCATCCGCCGAAGGCGGCACATTCCATCTCTGCTGAATTGATATTTACCTGAAGATCATTGCATTTGTATAGAATGTTAAAGAAGTTCTGCAAAGAAAGTATTCCAGAGTATTGTACAGATTATTCTGTTTTGTGGGAAAACGCCGGCTTTGCCGGATCCTTCGGGATAATTCCACTTATTGTTATTAATAGGATGCGAGGAAACGATTTGCTTCTTGCCTTTAGCTGCTTACCTTTAATTTTTAATGGCAGGGTTTCTACAGAGACTAAAATAACAGATTTTAAATACCTTCTGTTAAAAGTTGAATTTATGACATCAGTAATTGAAAATCTGAAAGAAAAAATAGAAGAGATGCAAAATACCAAAATAAGTAATTCTGAAGAAACAATCCTTGACAAAGTAAAAAGAGAACAAAATGACGAATGGACAGAAAATCATGTCGAAGCTATAGTAAATACTGTTTTAGCAATGCGTCAGAATTGGGAACGCACAGCTGAACCCCGGTTTGTAGAATATCAGAAAAATTATAGCCACATTACTTCCTTAGAAAAAATGAAGAATCTCATAAAAGGAATGGATGAAAAAGAATTCTGCAACAAAGTCTTAGGATTGAACATCACAACAGAACATTTTTGGCGTTATGAAATGCTGCAAGCTATGATTGATGCATTTGTAGAATATCAAAAAGAAAATGAATTAGAATCTGACAAAGAAGCTATGCTAAAATGGGCAAAGGAATTTGATTACTCTAATGAAAATGACCCAATCAGGAGTATTAAAAATGTTGGTATTGCTACCGTTCAAAATCTGAGGATGTGTCTTGGAATCGATACTGTAAAACCTGATGTCCATGTCAAAAATGCTTTGAAAGAAATAGGACTCGGAAATGAAATACAGATATGTGAGTTGATTTCGGAGCTGACCGATATTTCTTGCAGAGAACTTGATCAGATATTCTGGCTTTGGGCAAAAACAAATCTGAATGAAAATTTGGTTAATTGATCTGCTATTCGAGAGCCTTCTTGTAAGTAAGGACGTTAAAGCAAAAAATATTCTATAAAAATATATATTACAGTAAAGCTAATTCATACTACGATAACTTAACTATCCACTTATTAAAACAAAGAGTGATTACATAATGCGTACAGCAAATCCAGCTTTGAATAAAAATACATTTAGCAATCTGACATCTTCTGAAAACGTTATGACCCTGGAAGGAACTGCTAACAAGTCACTCATTTTGCTTGGCATTTTACTTCTTACTGCAACGTACACGTGGGGGCTGGGAGCTGAGAGTCAGGGCTTAATTATGATAGGTGTAATCGGAGGATTAATTACAGCCATCATTACCGTTTTCAAAAAGACCGCATCAACTATTACTGCTCCCATATACGCTGCATTTGAAGGGCTTGCCCTTGGAGGCATATCATTCTTTTTCGAAACTATGTACCCGGGAATTGTTTCACAGGCAGTTTTTCTTACAATAGGAGTATTCTTTGCACTTTTGTTTGCCTACAAATCACATATCATAAAACCAACTGAAAACTTCAAGTTAGGTGTATTTGCTGCTACTGCAGGGATTGCAGTTGTTTATGTAATTAATTTTGCAATGGGTTTTTTTGGAAGTTCAATACCCGTACTTCAGATAGATAATGCAAGTCCCCTGAGTATTGGAATCAGTCTGGTTGTTATTATTGTCGCTGCACTTAACCTTGTACTTGATTTTGACTTTATAGAAAGCGGAGTTGAAGCCCACGCTCCAAAATACATGGAATGGTACAGTGCATTCGGACTTATGGTAACACTTGTATGGCTTTATCTTGAAATTCTTCGCTTGCTTGCAAAGTTGAATTCACGAAGATAGACACCTACTCTGACATCATAATCGACAAATATAAAACCAAAGAACTATGTGCAATGTCTACAAGTATACTTGTAAATATGTCTGCTCATCTACTATAGTAGAATAAAAATCAATATAATCTGACATCACTCTTTTAACAAACCCAGGGTGGTTTATTCATGGTTCTTGAAATTGAAGAAAAGGTCATTGAAGCAAAGAAGGCGTCTATCATTCTTGCAAGCGTCAGCACAGACACAAAGAATGAAGCTCTTGAAGCAATGGCACAGGCACTTGACGATAATCGCGATAAGATACTCGAAGCAAACCAGAAAGACATTGAAGCGGCAGAGAAGCTGAAAAGGAAAGGGGAACTTTCCCAGGCTCTTGTAGACAGGCTCAAGGTCAGCGACAGCAAGATAAGCGGAATGATAGATGGAATCCGTGACGTAATCAAACTCGAAGACCCGGTAGGTAAAACTATTGATGCTCTTGAGCTTGATCAGGGACTCGAACTCTATCAGGTAAGCTGTCCAATCGGACTTATTGGAGTGATATTTGAAGCACGCCCGGATGTAGTGCCACAGGTCATGTCCTTATGTCTTAAAAGCGGCAATGCAACCATATTCAAAGGTGGAAGCGAGGCACTAAATTCCAACCGCGTGATCTTTGACTTATTAAATGAAGCTGCAGAATCAACAAAGGGAATGACAAGCGGTGCATTCCAGCTCATGGAAACAAGGGAAGAAGTCAACGATATCCTGAGCATGGACGCATACATCGACCTGCTAATCCCAAGAGGCTCCAATGCATTTGTCAAATACATGCAGGACAACACAAAGATTCCGGTTCTCGGACATGCAGACGGTATCTGCCATGTTTATGTTGACGATGAAGCAGACCTTTCAAAGGCATACGAAGTATGTTTTGATTCAAAAGTACAGTATCCTGCTGTCTGCAACGCAATGGAAACACTGCTTATAAATGCGGAAATTGCAGAAAAATTCCTGCCAAAGATGGCAAGAATGTATGACGGGGCAGGTGTCCAGATGCGCTGTGACGAAACATCCTTTGAGATACTCGGACAAATTGACTTCCTTAAAAGCATAGCAAGAGCCATTGAAGATGACTGGAGAACTGAGTATAATGACCTCACACTCTCCATCAAGATAGTAGAATCAATGGATGAAGCCATCGAGCACATCAACAACTACGGTTCACATCACACTGACGCCATCATTACAGAGAATGACCTCAAGAAGAAGAAGTTCACAGAGCTTATTGATTCATCCAGCGTAATGCTTAACGCATCAACCCGATTTGCAGACGGCTTCCGCTATGGAAAAGGAGCAGAAGTCGGAATCAGTACAAACAAGATTCATGCCCGTGGCCCTGTAGGAATGGAAGGACTCCTCATCTATAAGTATATATTAGTCGGCAACGGAGACAAAGTTGCAGACTACGCTGGTCCCGAAGCGAAGAAATTCACACACCGCAAGCTCAACAAGAAAGTTGGCGATGCAGTTTCCAGAAAATAACAAAGGTTAACAACACTAAGAGGCATCACTTTTGTACGACAGGAAAGAGCTCTTCAAAGATGTGAACAGGATAGTTGTAAAGATAGGAACCTCATCCATCAATACCGAAGACGGAAAGCTTAACCGCCAGTTCATGGAGAACATGGCCGCCCAGGTTGCCGAACTTCATGAAATGGGAAAAAAGGTCATCCTTGTAAGTTCAGGAGCCATTGGAATCGGTATTGACATTCTGGATTTTGACAGCCGCCCAAAAGAGATACCGGTAAGGCAGGCATGTGCTGCTGTCGGCCAGAGTGTGCTAATGCAGCAGTGGTGTGAATCCTTTGCAAAACACAACCTGAAGGTAGCTCAGATACTCCTTACATACGATTCATTCTCAAACAGGCTCACCTATCTCAACCTCCGGAACAGCATTTCCACTCTGCTTAGTTATGGTGTCATACCAATCATCAATGAGAATGACAGTACATCAGTTAATGAAATAGAAGCAACATTCGGCGACAACGATAAACTTTCTGCAATGGTTGCCAGTAAAATGGAAGCCGACCTTCTCATTATACTTTCAGATATTGACGGTCTTTATGACAAGAACCCAAAGCGCAACGATGATGCAAAACTCCTGAGCCTTGTGGAAGAGATCACTCCGGAAATAGAAAGCTTCGGAGGTAGCCCTACAAGCATGAAAGGTGTTGGCGGCATGAGAACCAAAATTGAAGCTGCCAAGATATGCTATATGTCAGGCTGTTACATGATAATCACTAACAGTGCAACCGAAAACGTTGTTACAAAAGTGCTCTGCGGGGAAGACATCGGAACATTGTTCCTTGCCAACCAGGACGTACACAAGAACAGGATTCGCTGGATACTCCTTTCAAAATCATGTGGTTCCATCGAAGTTGATGTCGGGGCAAAAGAAGCAATAATCAACAGTATGAGCCTGCTTCCTTCGGGAGTAACAGGAGTTGATGGTGAGTTTGACAGAGGAGAAATCGTAGAGATTGTCTGTGAAGGTGATGTCTTTGCAAAAGGTATCACGGACTATACTTCTGATGAACTGGAACTTGTCAAAGGGCAACACACTGACCTGATAGCCGATATTCTGGGTTACAAGAACTATAATCACGTAATCAAGAAAGAGAACATAGGTATTTGCTAAAATGTGTTTTATCACCTGCTAAAGTTCCGGTTAACTTTTTAATGGTATCTTGATTACTTTTTTATAACTAGCCCCCATTATAAAGTTTCAAATCCCAAGATCAAAAATGACACTCGAAGAACAGGTACTTGAAAGGATAAAACCCAGTCCTGATGAAAAAGAAAAGTTGCAGGAGGTTGCTTCTGAATTACTTGCAAGAGTCAGTACCATTGCAAGAATAAAAGGAATAGATGGTATCATTCCAAAGCTGGTAGGTTCTGCAGCAAGGAACACGTGGATATCAGGTACACACGACCTTGATGTTTTTATCTCATTTCCAGAAAGCGTTAGCCGTGAGGAACTTGAAGAAAATGGCCTCCTGATTGCAAGAGAAGTTGCAAGGAACGGCACAAATGTTGAAGAACGCTATGCAGAACATCCATACCTGAACATGAATTACAAAGGCTTCGATGTTGATCTAGTACCTTGCTTTGCCGTTGAATCCGCATCAGAGATAAAATCAGCAGTTGACAGGACACCATTCCACAACGAGTTCATCAAAATGAGCATACCCGGAAGAGAAGATGATGTACTCATAATGAAACAGTTCATGAAAGGCACCGGCACCTACGGCTCTGAACTTCGCACACAGGGATTCTCAGGCTACCTCACAGAACTTCTGATAGTCCATTATGGCTCATTCCGAAATCTCATACGCAATGCATGCACCTGGAAACCGGGACTTGTAATAGACATGCTGGAACATGGAACATTAAAACATGAAGACCCCCTGATTGTCGTGGATCCCACTGATCCTAAAAGAAATGTTGCAGCAGCACTTTCCATTAATCGTTTTGCTCAGTTTATCGATGCATGCAGAGCTTATTCTGAGAATCCTTCTGAAGAATTCTTTTTCCCGGAAGCAAAAGAGCCCATGTCAGATGATGAGATTAAAGAAATGATGCAGTCCAGAGGAAGTTCATTTATCGCAGTGATTTTTGAGACTCCGGAACTTGTGGACGACATACTGTACCCACAACTTGATAAGATGGAAAACTCAATCTGTGCACTTCTGGAAGAGTATGATTTTCAGATCATCAACTCAGGATACTGGGCAAATGAACAGTCTATAGTCGTTATTGAGCTCATATCATCAGAACTCCCTTTTGTGAAAAAACACAGAGGACCTCCTGTATGGGTTAATGAACATGCGAGAGGTTTTAAGGAAAAGTACAGTAACTCTGATGAACTGTTTTCCATGTATATTGAAGACGGTTTTTATGTTGCAGATATAAAACGTAAGTTCACAACTGCAAAAGAACTGCTCCAGGAAAAAATGCAAACGTGTTCACTTGGCAAACATCTCGGAAAAGCAGTGCTGGAAAGCTTCGAAGTTCTGGAAGATAATTCCATCCTTGAGATTAAATATCCTGACTTCAGGATTTTTATGCGAAAATGGGAGCAGGGCAAATAGCTGTCCCATGATAGTTTATTTTAAATGGCAAGGATGGCATAAAGTTGGTCTACAGCTAGAAAAGAATTGCATAACCATCAGAATAAACGCAGCTAACATAGTAACAGATGCAGCGGCAAAAATAAAACGTGATCTTTTCATTTGTTTTCCTCCCTATAGGTTCCTTCTCCTGTGATTAATCGACCATTTGTGATTATCCATCCGTCCTGCGGTCCCGATAGCTGGGATTCGATGCGGACACCGTAGTAGTTTATATCATCGACATCTTCTCCTTCTGGCGACCAAGAATTGCTTCCGCCCCCAGAAAGTGAGATTGTCACATTTGTACTGTTATCAGTACTGTATTCGGCAAATATCCTGCTATCATATTGATATGTTTTAGCAGTATTTGACCATACTTCTTCATTGTAAATTTGACTTATATTGTACATTGGAGTTAAAAGTGGTTCATTTCCAATTGGATTGCTTGTGTTGACTATGTGATTTGCAGACATACCCACATAGAAAGTATAACGAAAATCTTCATGTTCACCCTGTTCCCCCCTGATTACGTTTGCTTGATTTTCATAATCCAGCATTACTTGTGGATCGACCTTCTCATTACTTATTGAAAGCATGAGTCCGTATTCAGTTTCAACAAGATCATATTCCCAAGATGGATCTGTATTGCCAAATTCTTGTTCCTTAATGGTGTTCCCAAATGAGTACTGTGTTTCCGGTCCTAGGAATGGGATATACACCGTGAAATTGTTCAATATATCAGATGTAGTGAAAGAGAATGCATAATAATAATCCGAGGAAAAATGTTCATCATATGGTTCTTGTCCTTTTTGTTCCGACCACTGAGATGCAAGTACTGCAGATATGACAATGATCAGTATTAGACCCAGTATTATTTTGTATCCTCGTTTCATGTTTTCTCTACCCAAGTGCAGTTTTTAATATTACTTTATGTTCCATTTAAGTATTAAAAATTTTTTACTCAATTGAGTAACTATTTTCAATATTATTTTGAGCGATTAAATTCAGAAGATATACATTTACTAACAAGAGAACAACTTGAATCCATAGATATGATTCCTTTTAGACAAAGAAAGGGGAATGAATCAAAGGATTCTACTGCAGAAAAATGGAACGGAAATTTGACAGAGAATTGTATCACAACAAAAACTTGGTTGAAACAATGTTCTCTGTTCTGAAAAGAAAATGAGGAATTCTACAGAGCCGTTAAATTCCTTCAAGTCTTTTCTGATAAAAGAAATACTGCTGCGCATAACCACAATAACGTCCAAAATACATCCTTCCCCAATTACCAATCTTGCTTTTAGTTGCGTTCCCATTGAAATATTCATGGTGACCGTAAACTGTTTTCACAACCTTTTCAACATGAGTATCTACCGGAAATGCTTCCATTTTATCAAATGCAAAAAGAAGGATACAGTCTGCAACTTTTTCCCCGATCCCTTCAAGGAACATTAGTCTCTGTTTGGCTTCCTCGTAATCTACCTTGAAAATATCATCAAGAATCAGGTTTCCATCCTCAACATGCCTCGCAGCCTTGATGACACGTCCGCCCCTGAAACCAAGCTTACAAGCCCGCAGGTCATCGTCACATGCATGAACAAGTGCGTGTGGTTCGGGAAAACTGTAGTAACCACCTTCTATCTCTTTACCGTAGTTCTGACACATCATTGAAATTGCACGCTTGATGTTAGGAATACTCCACGCCGTTGCAAGCATGTATGATATCAGGCACTCCCAGGGATCCTGCCTGATAAGACGCAGACCCATGTACTTGCTTATGGCTTCATCCATGAATTCATCTTTGTTAACTTCCTGAAGAATAGAGTCAAGGTCATCATCAAAGCGGAAGTAATTCTCAAAAAAACTTTTCGGCAGGGGGCAATCTACAAGAACTTCGCCGCTGATTTTGTCCTGCTGCAACCTTGCAACATGGCCATTCAAAACCCCGGTCCACCAGCCATCAATCAGGTCCCAGCGGAAGACCTGTCCGCAATCAAGAGTGTAGTCAAGATTGAAATTCTCAGAGAAAAGAGTATACATGTCAGGAATTGAGTTCAAGCTCCCTTAAAAAAATGGCGGCTGATATGGTGTCCCCAAGCCCCACGGTTGAAACAGGTTCATCGCAAATACGTGTCGGAACAACGGTTACCTGACATGAATCGTGCATTCCGCATACTGTACTGCAGTTCAGTTTATCCTCAATATGCTGTGCCAATCTTTCACTTTCCTTTTTGCCAGATTCACTTTCAGGAATTTTAGATGCAATTTCAAGAAGCTTGTTCCTGTCAGTAAGTTTACCGGAACATGCAAAAGCTGCAGCACAACCTGCTCCAAACTTCATTGCCTCGATTATAATTTCAGGGTCATCATTTTTCATGCATGAAACCGAAACAACGAATTCCCTTGTGTGTACGATCATTCTGCAAAGTCCTGAATTATTGCATAATGAAATGGCAGCATCTGCAATTGCAACCGAATCCATTTCAAGAATTGGTTTTGGGTCAATTCCATTTAATCCTGCAAGCATAGCAAGTTCATCCTCGTTCATTCCTATCCGGTCAACAATTTTGGAAAGACTGGAAAATGCGTACAATGCAATGTCATCTGATGAGAAATGACCGAATTCAACATGGATGTGCAGATCTTTACGGATATTTTTCCAGCTTTTAAGTTGCATCAGGGATGCATCGAGTTTAGATTTATAATCTGAGCCTGTTTCAGAATTCTCCTGAAGCATATGATAACCTGAAATTATGGCTCCGTCCATATCTGCAATATGAGCTTCTGAGTATTTTCTGAATTCTGTGTCCATATGGAGCTCAAAATTTAACGGATCATAGGTTGCTATGAAACGGTTCTCTCTTGGAACTGTAAAATCCTTTCCTGAAAGGGACACTTTATCTCCTTTTCTGAAATCAAAAACAAAGTGTATAAGCTCTGGTTTATTGTTAGTATCATGTTCCGGAAGTATAGTTTCCAGTTCTGAGCTCTTGTAGAGTTTGCCTTCAAAAGGATGATAAACAGCTTTACCTGAGAAAAAAGAAAGCTGTAACTTTGATAGGCTTGCCACATTTGGGACAACTCTGGAAGCTCCAAGTTCAGAAAGAACGTTGGACATTATTCCCATGTTGCCACCCATTCTCATAAAAGAACCATCAATGAATGTCTTCTTTATCCACTCAAATACTGATGAATCTTTTATCATCCACTCTGCGCCGGAACCATCACGCATGCAGGTAATAAGACCTGCCAAAAAATCAGGTTTTGAAGAAATTGAACCTGGTGGTGAGATGATTTTCTTATTGAACTCGTCTGCAAATGCAGGATTTTCAACTTCAAGTTCCCCTAACATTTGGGATAATTCACTGCCATCAATATGATAAATTGAATCAATATTAGCATTGTAGGCACAGAGAATATTCATCGGTTACTCCGTTATTCTGCATAGATTTATTTTTGGCATTTTTGCCAGTAAAGCAACAAAAGCACCTGCCGATATTGCATCACCAATTCCTACGGTTGCAACGGGATCTTTCACAACTTTGGATGGAACTATAATAAGATCATGATCCGGTGCACTTATGCACCCGTCCTCGAAATCTTCGGCTGAACATATATTGTTCCTGACCAGATGCTTTTCAAGTTCTATCAAATCCCTGTAGCCCTGATCGTATACCGGAACTCCAAGTCCAAGATCAATGTCATCAATATCTGATATGTTACCGGTTGCAGCCTGTGTTGCTGCCACGGCTGATGCGAAAAGTAGTGCCTGACGATGTGCATCTGCATCCAGTGGATGGTCTTTTGAGACTACACAAATGTAGAACCCAAGAGAATGAATATGTACTCTCTGAAGTTCCAGTTCCTTCAGTAACATCACAGCGCCTTCGTAAAGTGAAACTATGCTGTTTTCTCCTTTGTTGATTACGGAATATGCCAGTTCCTCATAACCAAGAACATTAAGAGCATTTGCAACTTCCACAGTGTCAAGACCAAGAGAAGTTACGTGTTTTTTCACAATATCTGTGAGCAATGTTTTGCGGATTATCTTATTCTGAATTGATGTGAATTCCACATGCAGGCGCATCTGAGGATTACAGCCTTTCAGACGTTCAATGACACTTACAGCACGCTCCACATAGTCTTTGTATGTGGTGCCGTCATCATATTCTTCCTTGATCATCTGGTAGCCTGAAAGTATAGCCCCATCTATATCTTCCCTGATATCAGAAAGCTGTTCGTACATTTCAGGACTCATGTCAATTCTGAGCCATTTTGGCCTTGATGAAACGATAAGGCGGTTATCTCTTGGAACCACGAATTCTTCACCAGAACATTTGAAACTTATTCCTCTTGAGAATTCAAGTATCCAGTTGATTTTGGGTTTCTGATTTGGATCGTATGCTTCCTTCGGATGTTTTAGATACAGTTTTCCATTTTCTATTACAGGATGCTTCAGGTTGGGAGAATCTACAAAATAATCAGCCTGATCTTTTGACAGCCAGGGAACATATGTAATTACGTTCTTCACGCCAAGGTTTGCAAGTAAGTTAGAGATAATTCCTGCCTGACCACCCATGCGTGCGGAATCAAAGACCATATTATCCATTAACCACTCATGAAGGTCAGATGTATAGGTTGGAACCTCGGCGGCTTTACCATCACGCATTGCGATGATGAGCCTTGCCAGAAAATCAGACGGGTCATTTATTTCACGAGGGTACGCCAGTATCTTTTCCCTGACTTTTTCATAGCCGATGATATTTGTAAGCTTCTTGATGTCATCCTTGCGTACATGTTTCATGGCATCAACATTGCTGTTATAAGCCACGAACACGCCCTGTACGTTTGCAAGCTCTTTCTTTACATTAGAAACAGCCTCAACGTAACGTTTCTCCCATTCCACGATCTCCATAGTTACACCAATTGGTATAAATTATGTTTAGAGAGTATATATAAACGATGGATGGAGAAAAAGTAATTGAAAGTAAAAAGGATTAGACTAATTGATTACATTATATTACATTTCAGATGAATCACTATAGAGGTCTTCCCACGTCTTAAAGTTATGATCTTCTGGTATAGTGCCAAGTTTCTCAAAGTATTCCATTTCACAGTCCAATAATACATTAGAATTATGGTAAGACCAAATACGCTTTTTTGTTTTGGTATTAATCCATGGTTCATAATACATTTTACCTGCTTTCATTTCAGGAATCCAACCATTTATTTCGATATTTCTATCTATTAAAGCTTCAATTAAATACTCAGCTGTAACGTCTTCTTCTAAATTTAGAAATACATTTGTCTTCCAAAAATGTTCAATTAAAGGTTCTATTACGTAAAAAACGAATTTGAAAGTTTCTTCGGATAAATCAATATCCGGAACTGCTAAATGTTGTATAGTATTTCTTAATTTTCCAAAATCATAATAAAAGTCTAGATTTTTAATTGTATATCCCGTCGTTGCCCACAAAAGGTCTGGCAAATCCGAATACTGATATGTTTTCCCATTATTTAATAAAGATTCAATAGATAAAGCACCTGATTTCAAATCTTTTAATTTTGGTACTTTTGTAAAAATCAACAATGGATGTTCTATTGCAATACATGACTTAATTATGATCTCAGAAGCTTGTGCTGCATGAAGAACTCCAAAAGCATTCCAATATGAATTAACTGGATTCGCAAAAACTGCATGGTCCATTGAATGACTCAATAGTCCTAACCCAAAATCTTTCATATGATTTGCTAAATCGATCCTTGTTGTTTCCATATAATCTCCTATTTAGCCTAAAAAATAGAATACTGCCCATTTATTTAAAGCTGTATCATTAGTTATTGAGTAATCCAAAAAAGTATTTGCGAATATAATGTTTCAAAATATCTCGTATGATCAAAATAATGTAAAATATTAAATGAAAGGTCTCAAAGCAGACCAGTCGTTTCATCCATGCCAAGCATGATGTTCATGTTCTGTATAGCGGCACCTGATGCACCTTTTCCAAGGTTGTCCAGACGTGATATTACCTGAATCTGCTCGTCGTTGCCGTAGATGTAGATATCTGAATAATTGGTATCATTACTACCCTGAACATCGAAAGCATTATCCACAAGGTCATCAGCTTCATCAACTTCATGAACGCGGATGAATGTTGAATCACCAAAATACTTCTGGTAGAGTTCATACAAATCCTGCTTTGTTACAGCTTTTTCCAGATCTTTAACTGAAAGAGGTAATGTAACTGCAAGACCCCTTGGGAAATTGGAAACAACAGGCATGAGAATCGGATTTACATTCAGACCGCAGCGTACCCTGACCTCAGGAACATGCTTGTGAGTCAGACCAAGTGCATACTGCCTTGGTGCTTTGTAAGCTCGCTCTTCTGTGGTCTCGTATGTCTGTATCATCTGCTTTCCACCACCAGTATAGCCAGTGATTGAAAACAACGGAACTGCTGTATCCTTTGAGATGATTCCTTCTTCAATAAGAGGATAAAGTGCAACTACAGATGCACTTGCATGGCAACCTGGATTGGAAACCCTGCTTGCTCCGGCTACATTTTCCCGGTGTTTGACAGAGAGTTCCGGCAGTCCGTAAGCCCATGAATCGTTTGTACGGTTAGCTGTGGATGCATCAATGATCCTTGTGTCAGGATTTGTGACCAGACTGACAGTGTCTGCAACAGCTTCATCCGGCAGGCACAGGAACACCAGATCTGCCTCGTTGAGCAGCTTGGTTCTCAGTTCCCTGTTATGACGTTCCTCGTATGGAATCTCAAGTATCTCTACTTCCGGATGCTTTGCCAGACGCTCGTTAACCAGTAAGCCGGTCGTTCCGTGTTGACCGTCCACATATATCTTGTACATTATCTTCCTCAAATACCCTGATAGATTATATGGTTATTCTATATTTCGGCTATGTCGAGATACGCATCATTCTTTATGCATAATAACTTTCAACGATCTCCGTGAAATTATAGGCAAAAATTCTACCACTATGTGCCCTAGAATTCATCGAATATATGGAATCTTCAGAAACTTTAAGTCCAATTAGAATCTGCTGTCCATCTGCAGAAAATTCTGCAGTATAAAATCGATCTGCATAATCTAAATTGTTAACTTTAGTCCTCAAAATTTGTTTTTTTGTGGATATATCCCATATCATTAATGCATAGTCATCAATTGCCATCAGATATTTACCGTCAGATGATAAAGACATATCATTTGGTGCGGATATATCCGTAAATTTGGCTATCGTTTTATAGGTGCCTGTATCCCAAACTAGAAGTCCTTTACCATTTCCATTATATCCAGCCAGTATATTACCATCATTAGAAAACTGTAATTCAAAAGCATAAATTTGATTTAAAGTCCTGTAGCTATCTCCTGAACCAATATCATAGAACATGGTATTGCTTGAAGAATGACCGGAACCAGTATAGCTTACAACTAAATACTTGCTATCCTGCGTAAAAGTAAGAGCTTGTGCTTGATAGTTTTCACTGGTGATGGACTGTATAATCTCTCCTGAATCTACACTCCATATATTTACAGCACATTTTCCTGAATCATCACCGTTTCTATAAGGTGATGCATAATATCTTCCATCTGGGGAAAAAGCCATCTCCGAGATATAGTTATTTTCCATTTCATGGGTTCTGATTATGGACTTGTTTGTAACATTATATAGTGTCAGATAAGAATTATCAAAATCCTTCTTTGTTGGATTGTATTCATTAGAGGCGATTAACAAATAATTACTGTCAGATGAGAATTTTAGTTCTGACATACTGGATGTTTTATCATCTACTAAATATTTGGTTCCACCTTTTTCTCGCAAAACGATAGGACTGTCAGGAAAAGATAAAACAGCAACATATCTGCCATCAGGTGAGTTGTCCATCTCACTTATCCATGCATAGTCATCTTGTAGTTCTTCTGGTGTAAAATCACTTAATGACTCTGCGCTGGAGGTAATATCAAGGAATGCATCTTTTGCATCTGGGAAAAGAATAATCAGAATAATTATTGTGCTGATTATTCTAAGAGTATTCACCTGTTGTTTCATCATTACTATTCTTATAGCTAGAAATTATATTATAAAGATGTTCCTACTGCCAGTGCAGTTGTTATATTGCTAATATCTAATTTTGCAGGTAATAACTTTCAACAATCTCCGTGAAATTATAAACAAATACCATGCTTTCATCTGACTTGGTTCCTACTGAATACATGGAATCTTCAGTAGCCTCAAGTCCAATTATTATCTGTTTTCCATCAGCAGAAAAAGTCGCTGCATAAAACTCATCTACGTAATCCAGCTTGTAGCTTTTAGTCCTCAGAATCTGTTTTTTTGAGGATATGTCCCATACAATTAATGCAGATGGATCGATCGCCATTAAGAATTTACCATCGGGTGATAAAGAAACATCATAGGGAAGTCCTATATCAGAAAACCTACCTATTACATCATAGGTACTGGTATCCCATACCAAAAGTCCTTTTTCATTCCCATTTTCTCCTGCTAAAATGCTTCCATCGTTAGAAAATTGCAAGTCAAAAGCAGAAATCCCATCTAAGGTCTTATGAATTGCTCCTGTATCTGCATCAAAGAACACGATACTATCTGCACTGCCTTTATTACCTTCAAAACTTATGAGTATAAATTCACCATCTGGAGTATAAGTGAGAGATTTTACTCCATAATTGTCACTAATAATCGAATTTGCAATATCACCTGTTCTTGTATCCCACAAGTTGACAATACAGTGCCCAGAATCTTCTTCTGTTTTATAAGAGGATGCATAGTATTTCCCATCGGGGGAAAAAGCAACATCTTCTATATCATTATTGACTACGTCATGTTCCCGAACAATGGTTTTGTTTTCTACATCATACAGTGTGAGATGGGACTTAATAAGCTCCGGAATATAATAACTCGAATATACCAACAAATATTTACTGTCTGGTGAAAACTTCAATCCGGGATAAATGTATGGCTCCCTTCCTAAAATATAAATCGTTCCGCTGTTTTGAACTCCATTATACCCAAAAGATTCCGTTTCCTTTTTTTTATCCCATAGAACTATAGAATTATCAATTACACAACCAAATGCGACATATTTGTTATTAGGAGAACAATCAATATTGCTTATCATATCATAATCGTATGTTGCTTTTTCAGGAGTGAAGTCGTCCAATGATTGTGCAGTGGACGCGAAATCCATGAAATCACTTTTGACATTAGGGAAAAGCATTGCTAAGATAATCAACATGAAAATAAGTCGGGCTGTCTTCATTTGTGATTCCATATTACTTAATCCAATTGTGTAAGTTTATGCTAAACAGAACAGTGAGAATTATTAAATATTAAAATTTTTTCAACTCTACATACCCATATACATTATTTAATTTTTCCGATATCCATCCACATAATAAATTGTGGATTTGAAAGAAATAATCAATAAAAAAAGAACATTAGAGGGATTACTCCCTCAAACTACTAATGAAAATTAAGTCGTGTACTCAGCATTGATTCTGACATAATCATACGTCAGGTCACAGCCCCATGCTGTTGCACTCTTGTCACCCATACCAAGATCGGTGATGATGTAGATCTCATCCTCTGCCATGATGGACTTCAACTGAGAGAGGGTTTCCTCGTCATTCCTGACAACCTCACCGTCCTTTACAAGCTCAACAACCTCAGTTCCTGCTGAGAATGAAAGGGATATTTTTTCAGGGTCCATGTTAGCACCGGAATAACCGGCTGCAACTACGATACGTCCCCAGTTAGGGTCCTGACCGAATATTGCAGATTTTACAAGTGGGGAGCGTACAATTGCCTTGGTTACAAGACGAGCATCCTCTTCTGTTGCTGCACCTGTCACCTTGGATTCAATGAGTTTGGTAGCACCTTCACCGTCAACTGCTATCATCTTTGCAAGCTCTGTGAGAACATAATCAAGACCTGCCTGAATGTCAGAAACTTCAGGAATGATGCCGGATTGGCCTGTGGCTGTTACAAGAACCATATCGTTTGTGCTTGTGTCGCCGTCTACTACTATCATGTTGAAACTCTTGTCAACGGCTACTGTCAGGCATGACTGTAAAACATCAGGGTGAACTTCTGCATCAGTGTAAACGAATGCGAGCATTGTACCCATGTTTGGCTCGATCATACCAGCACCCTTGGCAATTCCTGCTATGCGGATGCCACAGTCCATCTCAATTGCAATCTCCTTGGGTACTGTGTCGGTTGTCATGATGGAGCGTGCTGCACTCATACTTGCATCGGCATCTTCACCCAGTGATTCAAGAACTTCATCAATGTGAGCCGTTATCCAGCCGGTGTCAAGTTTTCGACCTACAACACCTGTGGAAGCCACACCTATGAGTTCCTCGCTGACATCGAGTTTTGATGCGAGAGAGGAGGCCATGATTCTTGCATCAGCAAGACCCTGAACACCTGTGAAAGCATTGGCGTTGCCGCTGTTCACGACTACACCTGAGAGTCTGCCGGTCTTTGAGATATGTTCCCTTGTTACTACCAGAGGAGCTGCAATGACCTTGTTCCTGGTGTAAACTCCGGCAGCGTTTCCTTCTGCCTGAATGATTGCCAGTCCCATCTTACCGGGTTTGATTCCACCGGCACGCACGCCTTTTACAGCACAGATACCGCCTTCAATGAATTTCATGATATGCCTTCTATTCTGCTTGAATATGATTTTGATTTGATTTTGTGATGGTTATAGTTAGAATTTGGCTGAACTCACAATTGTCCAAGACCAGCGATGATGTCACCACGTGTTACAATACCCACAAGCGTGCCGTCCTCGTCCACTACTGGAAGGCGGTTTATCTTGTGCTTGCTAAGGATTGTGGAAGCATCTTCGATGTATGTGTCAGGACCTACTGCATAAACACTCTTGGTCATTATTTCCCTGATAGGTTTTGAACCGAAGTCCTCAAGCATTTCCTTGGTCTCTTCCCAGTTGAGCAACTCTCTGATTGGAACTTCGATAACCTCAAAAGGACTTGGAAGCCAGAGACCTCCATGTTCCGGAACCTCAAGCAGTGCGAGAATGTCTCCTTCTGAAACAATGCCAACTACTTTGCCGTCGTCCACTACCGGAAGACCACTGATCTTTTCCTTCTTAAGGAGTTGTGCTACCTCCCTGATTGGAGTGTCCGGTGAGCAGGTAACAACTTCAGTGTTCATTACATCTTTTACGTCCATGATTATACCTTACTTTACTATGATATTTCAGGATTTGCACATCAAGTAGTGCAGAGGTCCACATAGTCCATGCTTTTTTGAATATAGGGTGAAAAAGTGGTTGCAGGGGTATAATGGTTGCGCTTTGGCGATTATTGGAAAATGAAGATGGGTTCAGTATGTAGTGTTAAGGAAAAAATGTGATGCGTCAAAATACCAAAAGAAGGATGTTAATCACAATAAATATATTATTATTCAATTGAACACATAATTATATATGGTTTAGATATTGATGTACTGAAACGTGGGGTATTCAACATCAAATACATTACAATAATTGGAATATTTTTATCAATTCTCGTTTTTGGTTGTTTCAATTCGAGTGCAACATACATAACACTTGAACCGTCAACTCAGATTGTTACACCAGGTGAGAATTTCACAGTAGATGTGCTCATAGTGCCGGATACAGGAATTGCCGGATTACAGTTCGATATTGAATTTGACAGCTCAAAGATACAGGTGAATAAAGTATCTAAGGGCGATTTCTTAGATTCAAATGGAGATCCAACATTTACCAATTATGGAAACATAGACAACACCGCAGGAATACTTTCTGATATTTATGGTGTGGTATTGGGCCCTGTGAGCATCTTAGAATCCGGGTCTTTTGCAAGAATCACAATGACTGCAAAAGAGCAGGCTACCAGTACATCAACTATTAGCCTGAAAAATGTGATAATAAGTGATTCATCAGGCCATCCAGTTGAGGTATTTATCAAAGATACGACTCTGACAATCAAAGTACCATCTGATAAACAGGACAAGTCCTGGTGGGATGAATGGAATGACCTCTGGCAGGATGATTGGAGACACTTCTGGTAGTCAGAACCCAATTTATAGAGTAGCAGCGAAATAACAATATGCTGCATTTCATCCTATTTTTATACTAACAAATTTACACAAGCAACTGTTAATTTATAATTCTGCCTGATTTTTTGAATATATGGTGAAAAGTAGTTGTTGGGCATAATGATTGTGTTTTGGTGGTCATTAAAAAAATATGCGTTTTCAGATTATGCCAAATAAAGGAAATAGTCCATAATTTATGGCAGAAAAAAATTCGTACTTATTTAATCGATTCCACGGACAATAAACACAAGCAATAAAACCATAATTGCTGCAATTAGCAAATATTCCTTTTTTCGGGATGCAACTGAAGCCCCTATTATCAAATGAATAATTGAAAATGGTAGCATGTCCAGAATCGAGGATATAATTCGATTCCATGTTAAAAACATGAAAATATTGTTTGAATAATTTAGGACAGCGTATAGGAAATCCAAATAAAACATTGTTAATGAAAACAGTGCCAATCCTAATATTGCAGATGCTAATTTATTCCGGGTGAAGTAGGCATAAATAATTACTGTTAAAGTAGGGACTAGAATAAAAGGGGGCGATAAACTCCCGCCGGGTTGCAAAACCCAGAATAATGCATACAGAAAGGGGATGCCTAATATAAAGTAAATAGAATTTGATGGATTTTTAATGGCCTTCTTAAGCCAGAGAATATATTTTGTTTTTTTGCTTGTAGAAGGCTTCAAATTCATCAATATAAAAAATCCACGGATGGCATATTAATATTGTTCTTATGTATCGTTTCACATTAAATGTTGATACAATCTACTCAATTAAATCAACCTGGTATTCAATAATCACTTCTGCTGCCCAATTGAAGAGCAACTCAGAGAGGGACTCAAACTCGGTCTGAACCACAGAGGGTTGAGTTTTGACCATAATACCGGTTTGCAATATTTCTCGTTCCTGTGAGCCCAGAACAGGAATAAGCTCTTTTTTAAGTTTTACATAAGTTCCTGTTTGGTCATAATGAATCGCCTGTATGATGAAAGCGGCTACTTTATACAGAGATTTCAACATCTCTTTATTTTTTGCATGCACCATATTGTGACCACACATATGATATATGTTACAGGCTCCAATTCGGACAGCACGATGAATATCTTCTTTTTTAATCGTCTTCAACAGAAAGTCAATGTTTCCGTAAATAGGTATAGTATCATGATATAACTGGAACAGATCGGATTTCTCCCAATTTACCAGTTCCTGCCTACCAGAGATAAAACCGCATGCCAATTCCCTGTTAGGGAGTGTATCAAGAACAGCACTGTATGCCTTCAAATCCTGAACATCCACACGGTCAAGTATGATAACTGCATCAATATCACTGCTTTCACTTGCTTCACCGCGCCCACGGCTTCCCTGAAGCCCGACAAACACCAGTCGGGAACCAAACCGGGATTTCACCTTTTCTAAGTATTCTTTCATCCATGTGTCAATATCAAAACTCATACATTGCCCCTATATGTGGTATTTTGAAGATTATACCATCGAGTTCCATACAGATAAATAATTTCCTCACGTCAGCAAATATATGCCAGTGGAGAACACCAGATAAAACAATTGATTAGAGGATTTACAACACTGACCAGCTCCACAACTACCTCATTATTGTCCTTTGCTGCGATGAGCGCTGACAATGGGCCTGATGAACTAGGAACAAATATAACTGCTGAAATCTTTTATATATTATAAGAAATTCTTAGTTAAAGACTTGTGATATACATGATAATCAGGAAGAGAAAAATTGTACAATTGCTATTTGTTGCTTTATTTGCCAGTGTTTTTTTAATGACAACTGCAAATGCTATTGAAAATGATTCAAACGCATGTTTTGAAGAATACGAAAATGACCCGGAAATATTTGCATGTCGTGGGAAGCTTCCTGACGTAATGGATAAAGAATGGAATAGCTCAATTAGGAATTGCTGGATAAATCTCACAAGAATGGGAAGATCTGAATTTGATAGTTCTTTCAGAGCTATAGGTTCCAGAGGCAGGGTCTTAAATGTCTATCTGAGTTCAGATTACCAGGATGAGATCGACGACGCAAGAATAGATAAGATTTACAATATAATAGAAAACTACTGTGAAGAGCAAGAGGGCATCAGTGAAGTGCCTGTGGTTTTCATGTGGCAGGAAGATGAAATATGGTATCCTGAATATGGCCATGAAAGTTTTGAAAGAATACAGAATGAATCATGGCTAATAACCACACGGGGAACAGTTCCTGAAATTGATGAGCTCAGCGAGAAAATAGCGTGGACAGACAAACTCACAAAAGTCACGGAAAATGTTGAAGGAATGGAACAATATTATTATGACCTGTACGGAGACAGGACCGTATATGGGTTTGGTGCTCACCTTAACGGATATATTACAGTAGAGTTCAATTCAGAAAAACCGGAGCTGATTAGCGAATCTGTAATCACTGATATTTACCAGATGATAGATGAGAAGGCTGAAGAAGAAGGCATCAATAACGTACCTGTGGTCTTTAGATGGTCGGAAGAAGACATTGAAGAGACAGAAGATACACCTGGTTTTACTTCAACGATGTTGGTTCTCGGACTTTTACTGGTAATTGGATTGAGAAGAAAATAAGCAACAAGGATAGAAATAATCTATCCTGTCAAAATAGCTGCATAAAAACCATCATCCTCTCACAGGACGCACATAATTATACACTCTTATAGCATCGCCCTGTGGAGCATCATTTCCATAATCATCCGGGTCACCTGATTTTGGGTCACTTCTCTGTGCACCGGCGCCATGGACATCCATCCATTCCACGTTCATGTAACCCAATGCACGTCCGAATGAGATATACACAGCACTGGAACCTTCCATATTAGCTTTTGCGTGTGTTGTTCCGGTCCAGTAGAAACCGTAATCCTCGTCACCCATTTCATTTACAATTTGAGTGCATTCAAATATAGAATCAATTGTTGGTGAATCTGTAGTGTCAGGGGAACGGGTGTAATCTACAATACTCTGCAACTCCTTTGCGTTTGGAAGACGCCAGTCATCATAACCTGCATATTCAAGGTTCTCTGCAAAGTCCAGGGCTTCTTCCCAGTTTAATGAACCATCGTCATTGGTATAATCCGAAAGCATATCAGCAAACTCATCACTGCCACTGTCGGACTGTGTCCACATAAGTCCTGTAGCTTCATCTGTGATGGTTCCATCGCCATTATCAACAAAAAGATTGGTTCCGTATGCACTATTTCCTCTCACAAGTCTCAGATAGTACCTTCCTTCCTCCACTTGCAGATTTCCGCCTGACTGAGGGTAGCCTTTTATTCTTCCGTCTGCAAGGTTGAGTCCGAAGAAAGCTGACTGGCCATTCATAACCTTGTATACGTATTCTGTGATGGAAATATACTGGGCATCGATTATCCTTCCTTCAGTTGGATATTCAAAATCAAAGTAGTCAGTATCAATGAAAGGAGTAAGTCCTGAAGTTGAAGTTGATTCAACATTCGGATCGGTTCCCCTGAAATCCATAAGAGAATACATTTCCTTTATCGTAGGAACTCTCCAGTCGTCGTATCCACCTGTCGTTGCTGCATCGGCTTTATCTTCAGCATCATCGAAATCCGATCTGGTCATTTCCTTCTGCCACATCAGACCGGTGCTCTCATCAGTTATAGTTCCATCACCATTATCTACAAAACCAGGCTCTGTTCCATCATACCGTACATCCTGACCATAGAACGAATCGCCCTCGGAAAGTGGGTGAATAACCTTCTCATTGTCATAATATAGATACTGCATCGTATCTGTCACAACATAGTGTCCGGGTTCTGTAACTTTAGTTACTGAAACATCATCATTTTCCTCATCTGTAATTTCTGAACTATCATCAGTTGTCTGAGATGTTCCTCCGGAATCAGATTCAGTCATTCCACCTCTATGTTCAGCACATCCGGAAACAACTGTCACGATAAATATCATACAAATTAGAAAACAAAGTTTTCCTTTTCCAGTCATAACATTTCTCCTGAAACCATGCATCTAAATTGGCAATACCTTCTAGAAAAATATGATCTAAGAAGATGGAAATTAAGATAAGAGAAATCCATTAATTGGATTTGCTCTAAAAGACAAATACTAAAAATCAAAATCAAACAGCGATATTACATCCATTACCACACTTAAACGGGGTGTATTCCACGGTGCTTGTAACACCCACCGGCCCCACAACTATCTCGCCGTTATCCTTTACTGCGATGAACTCAGACAGTGGATCAGATGATCTGAGAACGGACCTGATATTTTAGGACTTGCACCTCAAATGAGTGCAGAGTTCCACATAGTCCATGCTTTTATAAGTATAAGATGAAAATATAATGATTGTCCTGAGTTAATCTATTCTATATTCATTTTCAATATGAAGATCTTCAGCTCTGTACATTATATGGATAGTTTTCCCATCTAACTCATATTTTGTACTTTCAATGTAATATGGATTACTGTCCACATCAATTGTTCCTAACAAAAGGTTATTACTAACCGTTATTGCAACCTTGCTGTTTTCATCCCCAACTACTTTTCCGCGATATGTTCTAATGTTATGGTTGTTAGAAACATGTGTTTCATTTAAAATCAATCCCACTTCTTCACCCATTAGATTCAACATTATCGTTTTACGTTCATTAACTTCATAATTAAACACATCAGGCTTTACAGAGAATATAGCACAATGATAATTCTGTATGTTATTTGAAACACTCACGTTTTCTGCTTCATTATCTACATATTCCATTGACACATAATATCTACTTTCATTCTGTGTTTCAGCCTGCATATTTGTAGCTGGCCTGACATCACTTGTTTGATCTATACAGCCAACTGCAATTATTGAAATAACCAATAAAAAAAATATAGAGAACAATATTGATAATCTCATGGAGAATACCAGTATTTATTCAATCAAAATCCAAACAGTGATGTTACGTCCATTACCACACTGGCAACGGTATATTTTACGGTACTTGTAACACCCACAGGTTCTACAACTATCTCGCCGTTGTCCTTTGCTGCGGTGAACTCAGACAATGGGTCTGATGATCTGAGAACTGACCTCACGGTGAACTCATTTGCACCGACAACCATGGTTGCACCAAAATCCTCGTCATCATCCACTTCTTCAAATGATGTGATGACTGCATCTTCTGTAACGGCTTTTATGTAGACCTCATCCCCATCATCATCGACTATTACAAGCTTTATAGTTTCATCACCAAGGAGAGTTACTAGATAAGATGGGACAGCAGCTACGTTCGCATTGTATTCATCAACATCATTTTCAAGATCATTAACAATATCCGCACTGGCAATCGGCATCAGCATTGCCATCAGCAGAACTAAAATTACTAGTCTTTTTTTCATCCTCTCACTTCATTCCTCTTTTGTAAGTTTAGCCCATTATCAGGATTAAATCAAACAAGATAATGTGCATTTAGATATTACTATTATACACATATGTAACAATTCTAGTTATAGTTTTTTCTATATGCAAAAAATATTATGAAAATGTGTTAGCTTGCACACTCACAATAGATAAAAAACAATACAAAAGGAAAGGAAAATAACAGCAACAAACATTCATTGCTCAAATGCCTGAATTATCCATTCTCTAATTTCATCCCTAAGCTGCCTGAAAAAGTCAAGTTGTTCGGCATCTGAACCTGATGCTCCAGAAGGATCCTTAAAACTTCTATGCATCAACTTCTTAGCACGAGGTTCATCACTTCTGACATTTACAGCTGCAAGCTCCGGTGTGTTGCAAACAGGACACGCCTGTTTGGCTTTATCACAGACCGTTACAAGGACATCAAACACAATATCGTGATACTCACTCATTTTCTTTGAGCGCTGACCTGAAATATCAATATCAATTTCCTGCATCACCTTAATTGCACGAGAATCCACCACGGTAGCCTCCACACCTGCACTGTAAACTTCATAACTATCACCATAAAGAGACCTCATTAACCCTTCAGCCATCTGTGATCTTGCAGAATTGTGATAGCACACAAAAAGAATCTTGCTTTTATCCTGGTTTTCCTGATTTTCCATAATAAACCCCAGCCACCCTCAGACACTCATTGAAAACTCACCAATATAAAAATAAAAATAGATGAGGAACTATAATTTGTCAATATCTTCGACAAATTTCCCGATCCTTCCCTTAATAGCATCCCTGAGTTTGCGTGTCTGCTCCAGTTTCTCTTCTTCTGTTCCGGTGAAGGTTTCAGGATCAGGATAAGGCCAATGAAGCTGGGTAAATGGCTTTGGGAAAAGCGGACATTCTTCCTCATGTGCCCTATCACAAACGGTTATAACATACTGATACAGTCTTCCTTCCTTGAAGCAGTCCCATGCAGATTGAGGTGTTTTTGTACTCAGGTCTAAACCTTCCTCTTTCATTACTTCCAGAACCAGAGGATTTACTGGTTCTGGTTTATAGCCTGCACTTTCAACTTCAAACCTTTCACCACCTATCTTTTTCAGATAAGCTTCAGCGATTTGACTTCTGCCACTGTTGCGGATGCATATAAAAAGAACTTTAATTTTGTTATCATCTGACACCATATGATAGATTTGTCAACAATCAGTAATATAAAGTTAATCTATATAGAGTATAGAGAATAATATTTAAAAGGCACATACATTCCATAATACATAGGCATTAAAGAAGAAAAAGCGTATTGCAAAGAGATTAAAATTCAAAGTAACTGATTTTTTGCAGCCTGAAGTCTATTACCGGTCCATCGGATGATTTTTAAGAAATATTTTTTTAAAAACACATAAATCCGATATCCAATAAACAAATCCAGAACAAATGCAGCAGCAAGTATCAATTCTAAATTATCCATAATTAAGCCTCATATCGTTGTCCATTTCAATATAGACTCCATTAATATATAATTATATTGAGCTGAAATATATAGTCAAAAACAAAACAAAAAAAAACAAAGTGAAAGAAAAGAAAGGAAAATAACAAAAGTAACAGATTATATACAACTACTTTTTAGATTGCCTATCTTCCGACTATCTTGATGTTTTTCTGTCAAAAAATATGTTCTTGCCTTTAACACTTAATGGAATTCCCATTGCAACATCTACGTCCACCATGCCTGAATAACATGCAGCTGCTCCGGCAGAGTAGAGAATCCTGTTGTCAATGCACAGGTCTTTTGCCTTGGAAGCAGCAGAACCCACTGCAATTCCCAGATCCATATATTTTATCATACAATGCGGACCGGTAAATTCCACCTTCACCTTCTTATGCATAACCATGTCAGCACAGGTCTCATATCCACATGCACCACAGTTAAGTGAACTTACACCTGAAGACTTCAGACCTATTATCAACAGACAATCAGCATCCCTTACATTCTGAGCATCACGAATAAGGAATTTCAGACCTTTGGTCTCACTGAGCTCGTCCATCTTGTCAGCAAGTTCCATTCTGTCATCATCATTGAACAAATAAGTTACAATATCATCGATACCCTTACCTTTTGGTGCTGTTCTTGCAGCCACAAGGATAGTATTTGCAAGCGTTTCAAGTACTTCGAGTTCGGGATTCTGCTTCATAAAAGAAAAAATGCTTCAATAGTATTTAGAGATTCACATAAAACAGAAAAGGACAGGAATGATTCCCGTCCAAAAATACAAAAACAAAAATTCAAAATTAAAAAAATTATAGATCAAGACTTACGAAATTAGGTTCATCATGGACATGGGAATGGGTCTTTTCAAACTCCACATTTTCCATTTCCAGATTCATCTGGATGCATTTGTCTACAATCTCAACAAGATCCTCTTTCTCTACTTTAGTAACAGCACTTAGGAACTTGAGATGTTCTTCTCCAGCGCCTTTCTCATCGAGAATCTCAACCACGGGTTCTCCATCTGATGATGTGAGGCTGCCCTTGACAAGACCTGAAGATGCTTTGAAACTAATCTTAATGTGACCCACAAAATCAGGATTAATCTCCTTAACTTTGTCCTTGATATTCACAAGCGTATGAACCAGCATGTTTGTTATTTGATCCACATCTTTGCCATTGGAAGTAATGGAATACTCACCTGCATAGGATCCAACACCTGAGACTTCCATGGAATTCATATCCTCACGTTCCTGGTGTAACTCGCTTTCACCGGTCAAAAGGTCCATGAATCTCTCAAACTTCTCATCGGCATTCTTTGCAGAGAATTCCACAACAATTGCATCAGGATTTATCTCCAGTGCCGCCTGTGTTGAGGATGCAATTGTTTCCCTGTCAACAAGATCTATCTTATTGATACAGACAATTTCTGATTCCTTTATCTGATTCTCAATAAACTTTGGAATCTGATTCCACTCCGCCCCAAATCTGCTGGCATCAATAATAGTTACAACAGGAGCAAAAGAAATTTCACCAAGATCCATAAGCTCAATATGTTCTTTTATCTGGAGAGGGAATGCAATTCCGGTAGGTTCAATGATAACAACATCAGGATTATAATCCTCTATAAGGGAATCCAGAGTAAACTCCATACTGACCTTGAGTGAACAGCATATGCAACCACTTGTAAGTTCCTTTGTCACAAGACCACTGCTTGAAATAGTTTCTCCGTCCACTCCAACTTCACCGACCTCATTGACAATTATAGCTATCTTGTGACCTTTGTCAATGAGATGTTTACCAAGATTCCTTAAAGTAGTTGTTTTACCGCTTCCCAGAAAACCGCCTATAATTATGACTTTCATTATTTCACCGTGGATTAAATACCTTATATCCATTATTCTTGTCTGCAACTAGTGTGGGTCCAAAAGCAAATATATCCATTAATCAGGCTACTAAACTAAAAGCTTTTTGAAAAATCACTTATGATTCAGGAGTTGAGATATTTTATTGGTCCATAGGAAGACGGACATGAACAGTTGTCCCTTTACCCTCTTCACTGTTAACGTAAATATCGCCTTTATGATCCTCAACTATCTTTTTACAGATATACAGACCAAGACCTGTTCCACCGTACCTTCTTTTCACAGAAGAATCGACCTGATAGAAACGCTGGAAAAGCATTGGAATCTTGTCTTCAGGAATTCCGATACCCGTGTCCTCTACATCAAGATACATCGAGCCTTCGGAAACATGTGCCGAAACTGTAACCTTTCCACCATCAGGAGTAAACTTAACAGCATTGTCTATAAGATTGACAAAAACATCCATCATCTTGTCACGATCAAGATCAAGCTGCGGAATATCAGATGGAATATCAGTTATTAATTCTATGTTCTTGCTTGCAGCCTGAAGTGCAAGATCCTGAACCGCATGTTCAAGTATATCCTTTATATCAAGCTTTTCAAATGAATAATTAAGCTTACCGGATTGTGCACGACTGAGATACAACAGAGAGTCTACAAGTCTGCGAAGCCTTTCAGAGTTTCTGAGAACTGTTTCAACAGCCTTTTGCTGCTGCTCATTCACTTCACCCAGTGTTCCGTCTGAAATGAGCTGGCTATATCCCTGAATTGAAGTAAGAGGAGTCTTAAACTCGTGGCTGACATTTGAGAGGAAATCATCCTTCATCCTGTCAAGTGATTTCAATTCCTCGTTAGCCTGTGAAAGTTCTTCGTTGGTCTTTGATAGCTCCTCATTGACCTTAGAAAGTTCATCAGCATACTCACGCAAAGTATCTTCGGATTTCTGGCGCTGGATAAGTTTCCACATGCCTTCCATGAACAATGTAAGTTGCCTTACATCGGTTTTATCGTAATCCTCATCCTTGTTGCCAACACCTGCAACACCAACAATTTTCTTCCCGTCAAAGATTGGAATACTCATGTAGCGTCTGAGTCTGATGTGACCTTCAGGATAACCATGTTTCAACGGATTCGGAGCATCGAAATCATTAACAATTACAGCTTTCTTCTGCCTGATAGGTTCTCCCCAGAGACCTGTTTCCTCAATTGCGTACTCAAGCTTCTTTCCCTTAACCTTGCATCTTTCCATAATGCTCTGTGACCATGAATAGATGGTAAGCCTTGTACCGGCATCATTTAAGAAAGCAAGATAACCAATCTTACTCTGGGTCAGCCTTACGGCTTCTTCCTGTACAAAGTCTGAAACGCCACTTAGAGAGAGATCTGTAACGTGACTAATCTTGAGTAATGCTTCCAGACGTGATTCATCCAGGCGCAAAGCCTCTTCTGCTTTTTTACGAATCGAAACATCACCATAGATTCCAATGCCACCAAGCAGAGTTCCATCGTCTGCAAGATTGGGACTGAAATCAGCTTTGAGATAAAGATCTTTGCCGCTAATAACAGTATGATATTTACCTTCAAAATGACCGGTATTTCTTGAAAGGACATCTGAAACTGCCTTTATCATGTCCTCATCCCGTGTCTGGGTGACCATGTTAAAACCAATCACTTTGTCCTTGTTTTCAACTCCTATTATCTGGAGGAACTTTTCGTTACAGTGAGTTACTATACCTTCTGCATTGAAATGGAAAATTCCTACCGGAGAGTTCTCAAAGATAAGCCGGTATTTCTTTTCAGCTTCCAGTACAGCATCTTCCGCTCTCTTTTTCTCGGAGATGTCTTCAAATACTCCAATGCCACCAAGGAAACTGCCATCTTCTGCAACGTTTGGACTATAATATGCTTTGATATAGATTGTAATATCTGTGGAAACTGTGTGATATTCTCCTTCAAAAAAACCCTGTTTTCGGGAAAGAGCATCATCCACTGCCTGCTTCATGTTTTTATCTACAATTGATGCACCAAGATCAAAACCAATAATATCCTCTTTACTTTCCAGTTCCATTATGTCCAGGAATTTTTCATTACAGTGAGTGATAATCCCTTTTTCATCGAAGTGGAAAATTCCAAGAGGAGAGTTCTCAAAAATAAGACGATATTTTTTCTCAGCATCCAGAGCAGTTTCTTCTGCCTTTTTCCTTTCCGTGATATCAATGATAATACCCTGATAGTAGGCAGGATTCCCTTTTTTATCCCTGATAAGGTGAGACCTTTCAGTGACCCAGCGTATCTTGCCGGATTTTGTCATGAGGCGATATTCTTTTGAGAAAAACATCTTACCCTGGATTTCAAGCTCTGACACATCGCTGCGTACATAATCCAGATCATCGGGATGGATTATATCACCGTAATTCATTTTACCGGAAGTCAGATCAAAAGGAGTATAACCGAACTGCGAAATGTTCTCTGAAACAAAAGCAATTGGCCATTCGTCCTCTGCACTCCAGAGGAATGCTACAACAGGACTTTTTCTGTAGATGTCTTCCAGTTTTTCTATGGATTTGAACTTATCACGTAGTGTTTCATGGTCGATGGTCTGCTCTACAAGTTTGCCGATAGTACCTATCATACCGCTGTAATTTCCCTCGTCATCCGTAAGGGGAAGCAGGAAACCACTATGATAAATGAACTGACCGTCCGGTTTTACAAATGGAAAAACGTTATAACTTCTTGATTGCAGGTCTTCTTTCACTGCCTGGAAAACATCTGCAAATCCAGGGTCATCACCCTCAATACTTTGTGGAACAAAACTTATCAGTTTTTTTCCGCATACGTCACTTTTTGAAAGGCCGGATATGGATTCCATGCCCTTATTGAAAAAGACTATTTTGTCATTTTCATCAACTGCCCAGAAACCGGTCCAGACATTTTCAAGAATCTCATCCCTGAAATACTGACTTCTGCTAACCGTCTTACATGACGAGGAACTTTGAAGCAGTGTCCACCTACCATTTTTCTCAATGATTGTTCCGTCATGCATGCTGATAAGCTCTATCATTTCCATTCTTGAACGTGCTTCAAGGAGAAATGCAAAAAGACCTGTTATCTTCTTTGTCCTGATAAGTTCCATGGCCTGTTTTTCATATTCCACAAAGCTGTTCCAGGATTCACCATCTACAATCGTAAATTTATCAACAATACGCAGGCCGTTGTAGCCTTCAGCCATTGCAATGTTGTACATCTCCTGCCATTTCAGAAGATCCATATCAGAAACAGAGCCTTTTCCGGCAATATAGCATTCATTGCATTCCGAAAATATCAATTGCCCGTTCCCAACATACTTGTCAACATCAAGTCCTGCATCCCTTAACAGGTCTTTCACATAATCAATGTCAAGCTGTCCTGCTACTCCCCAGAGGCAGCACTCATTATTCTTTAGTCCCGCATCAAAAAAGGAAGCAACGACATCTACAAGTTGATCTGTGCTATCATAAAGCAGGGAGAATGAATTGCCCGGTGTCAAATCCTCTGCAAAATTGATATCTGACTGGATACTCTGTATGGTAATAATATAGCCCCGCTGATATGAATAATATGAATGTAAAATGAAATTTCGTTATGGAAAAGCCATTTACTCACTATTACTGTATCAAACTCTTATATTAAAGTAGTTGCTTTTTTTAGCCTGCATAGTGTATCCAAAACAAAGTTACTTTTCGAAGAAGAAAGAAAACATTTCACCTTTTAGAGTTTAGACCATTCCTCTTCCTTATATCGGATAAATTCTTCAAAATCCTTTGCGTATTTGATTGTGCCTGAGTGGGATTTAATTTTTTCAACTTTAAGATATAATAAATAGAACAGAAAATATATTACCGGCCCTAAAGTAACCCCAGCAAGCAAACCAGTTGCATAACGGCTCAAAAAACGATTCTCAGGATATATGTTATGATAACCATAAATTACAGTAGCAACAAGACCAATTGCCAAAAATATAACAGTTATTACATGTATAGCTTTAATTCTGGAATCAACATTCCATTGTATTTTATTATTTAACACATCATCTTCAATTTTAATTTGGATAGAATCAAACTTTAACTCATTTTCTTTTTTACAGAGTTTAGAGACTATAACCGAAATACGTGTAATTTCAATCGTGTTTCCAATCAAATTCAATGGATTATAATCTTCATAATTGATATCATCGTCTGATTCCTTAATAAGTAGTATTTCCCTGTGACCCATTTTCCTGTAAAATTCACATATAGCATACAATATTTTTTCTTTAGGAATTTTAGTTGTGAGTTCTAAAATTGGATTTTCCAGTTTTTCTAAAAATGTTTTTTCCATCTGACCACTTTTTACAGAATAATACTAGAATTCAATATTAATACTAACAGATAGGTATAAATTACTTTTGAATAAAAGATATCCTGTATATCTTCCCCGCATTATCATCGCTGACAAAAAGCGAACCGTCATCTGCAACAATCACATCAACTGGTCTGCCGCTTATTGTTGCAGCTTTAAGCCAGCCGCTTGCAAAATCATTGACCTCTAGAGTGTCCATGTCAATATTAACTATCTTGTATCCTGTGGGTTCCTGACGATTCCATGAACCGTGGAAACACACAAAGAGATCGCCCTGATATTCTTCGGGGAACATCGCTCCATCGTAGAATGTCAGGCCAAGCGGCGCGGAATGAGCCTGAAGGTCAACTAAACTCGGAATCCTGCCACTGTCATTGCAGGGATTTCCGGTGTATTCACTATTGTTGAAATCCGTATCAAATATATTCTTACCATAACAGTCCGGCCAGCCATAATTTCCGCCTTCAACTATCAGGTTGATCTCATCAGGCGGTGTGTTATCTCCTAGCCAGTCTCTTCCATTCTCGGTTGCATACAACTCTCCCGTAAGCGGGTGGAATGCCAGACCTACAGAATTGCGAAGTCCGCTAGCATATACTGTAAGGTTGCTTCCGTCAAGATTACTCTTAGAGATAGCTGCTCTCATTTCATTGGATTCATCACAGACATTACATGAAGAGCCCATGCTCAGGTAGAGTTCACCATCATGGACCTTCACGGTTCTGGTATAATGACCACCTGTCGGAAGATTATTAATCAATACTTCAATGGTGCCAGCATCAGCTACAAGGTCACCATCATCATCCCTTACGCGAATGACCCTGCTTTCCTCTGCTATGTAATACCATCCATCGTAGTAATCAATGCCATGAGGATAATCAAGATCCTGAATGAAAATCTGGAGTTCATCAGCAACATTATCGTCATTCCTGTCCGGCAGAATAGCTATTATTCCCTTGTTTGGAATTGATACAAAAAGCAGACCATCTTTTATCATCATCATACGGGGGCCGGGCGATGGACCACCGAAAGAAAGCAGGGTGCTTCCCAGATCATCCGCATAGACATCGATAACAAACCCTTCAGGTAAAGTGATTCCTGCCACTCCGGAACCTGTAACTGTCGGACGAACGCCCATATAATTGGCAGATAAGACAAGTATAACGATAATTGCCAGAAATACAAAAGATATCCACCATATCTTCTTCTCAGACTTGATTTCCACTGGTAAACCCCTGTTTAAATTTGGAATGCAGGAAATAAAAGGTTTATCCAGTCACATGAGTTCTGATATTATGATACAAATTGATCAAATACAAATTGATCCATATATGTGCAATATATACTAACTAAATATGCCAACAGAGTTATATACGTATTATTTTCAAATATTAAATCAGGAGGTATTGATACATACTTTTGATCATACGGGGTATAAAAAATATATCAGCCACACTAACTGTTCATATTGAACACTTATATCATAAATATATGAGAAAGTACTTTATTTAATGACCAGATTAAAAAACTGTAAATTAATAGTAAAATTAGGTTTGGAGTCACGTTAATTTCATAGAGCGATAAATATGGATGAAACGGATAAAACGAATGAAACTGTTGGGTTTCAGGAGAATATAAAAGATGAAACCTGCAGTCTATCTGAAAGTGAAAAAAGGCTTAAAAGCATATTCAAAGCTGCCCCTATTGGAATCGGAGTTGTATCAGATAGGATTCTTACCGAAGTAAATTCACGAATATGTGAAATGACCGGTTATACTAATGAAGAACTTATAGGTTCCAGTGCCAGAATACTATATCCAAGTGATGCTGATTATGAATATGTAGGCACTGAAAAGTATCGCCAGATATCAGAAAAAGGTACTGGAACAGTTGAAACAAAATGGCTGACAAAAGATGGAACCATCATTGATGTATTACTGTCCTCTACTCCAATTGATATTAACGATCTGAAACTTGGAGTTACATTCACAGCTCTTGATATCTCTGAACGAAAAAAGACTGAAACAACGTTAAAGGAGAGTGAGGAAAAATTCAGGACACTTGTCTCCGGGATGCAACAGGGACTTGCAGTTCATGAAATTATTACCAACGATAGTGGGAAAGTTACAGACTATCGTTTTCTTGACGCAAATGACAGTTTTGAAAGAATTACCGGCCTTAAAAAGGAAGAGATAATCGGCAGAACAGTGCTTGAAGTGCTTCCTGAAACTGAACATTACTGGATAGAGCAATACGGACAGGTGGCACTTACAGGTGAACCACTATTCTATGAAAATTATTCCCGGGAACTTGGCAGATACTACGAAGTGGTAGCGTACAGACCCCGCCATAATCAGTTTGCAACAATAATAACAGATGTGACTGATAGAAAAAAAGCAGAGGAAATACATAAACTGCAGGGTGAAAGGGATAAAGCGATAATTGATACGCTACCGGATATGCTATTTGTTGTCGATAGAGAAGGATATTGCACGGAAGCCCATTTGGGAGAGAACACAAAAACCTCAATTCCCATTGAAAATCTGATTGGCTCTAACATAAAAGAAGTGTTCCCTGCCGAAGAAGCAAGAAGATACATAGAGATATGCAACAAATGTATAGATTCCGGAAAACTGCATACTGTTGAGTATTATCTAAAAATTGACGGGAAAAAATCATATTTTGAAGCAAGGCTTAGTCCGATTTACAATAACCAAGTGCTTGCAATAATCCGTGATATTACTGAAAGCAAGAATTTCAGGGATACTTTAACAACCATTGCTGAAACAGGATTTGAGTATGGGGATGACATACTCCGCGTTCTTGTACGTCAGCTTGCTATTTCTCAGGACATAAGCACCGCTTTTCTGGCAGAATACTGTACAGAAGAAGGAGACAGTGAAAAAGGATGTACAGTGGCAGTCTGGAGTCATGGAAAATATAAAGAAGAGTTTGATTTTAAAATAGAAGGAACATTATGCGAAAATGTAATATTGAACGGGGAATGGCTCTGGCCCTCTAAAGTACAGCAACTTTATCCAGATAGTAAGGTACTTAGAGATTTGAAAGCCGAGAGTTATTGGGGAATTTCCCTTAAAAATGATTCTGGAGAAACTATTGGAATACTTGCAATAATTGATGACAAGCCAATGGAGCGCTCTGAACACTTATACTCCATACTGAGTAGTTTTGCTTCTCGTGCTGCTGCCGAAATGGAAAGAAGAAAAGCAGAGGAAATGCTTGTTTCTGCAACCCACAGATTGTTTCTGGCAACCAAAAGTGCCAATATGGGAATATGGGAATGGGATTTCAAAACTAATATCCTTATATGGGATAAAAAAATGCATGAAATATATGGAACCGAACCTATAGAATTTACAGGAGAGTTTGAATTCTGGAAGGAAAAAGTTCACCCGGATGACATTGAAAATGCACTGAAAGAAATTGATGATGCGGTTTCCGGGATAAAGGAATTCAAAACCGAATTCCGTATTATCACTCCCAACAATGAAACCCGGTTCATTGAAGCACATGGGATGGTTGAGCGTGATCTGCACGGAACACCATTAAAATTAATTGGGGCTAACTGGGACATTACTGACAGAAAAATTGTAGAAGAGGCTTTGATCTATTCCAGGATAATATCTGAGGATACTAACCGTATAAAAAGCGAGTTCATGAATAATGTATCACATGAGCTAAGAACACCACTGACATCGGTCATCGGTTTTTCAGATGTACTTTTGCAAGAGGATTATGAAGGACTTAGCAAAGAGCAAAAAAAGTATGTTGAATACATCAACAGCAGTGGAAAAAATCTACTTGACATAATCAATAAAATAATTGATTTTTCCAGATATGAAATAAATGATCCGGAAAATCTGAATATTAAAAAAATAACACTGGACTCATTTATTAGTGAAATAATGATGCTGATCTCAAAAAAAGCAGCAGACAAGAGTATTGGTCTTTCATTCAAAAGAAAGGAATCTGTTGGTACATTCTACGCAGACGAACATAAACTTACCCAGATAATACATAACCTCCTTGAAAATGCCGTAAAATTCACGAATCCGGGCGGATCTATTACTGTAGAAACTTCAGCATACGGAGGTATGTTGAGAATATCGGTAATTGACACGGGAATTGGGATAGATAAAGATGATATGAACGAGATTTTCAAACCGTTCCTCCAGTTAGATGGTTCTATTGCCCGTAAATATAATGGAACTGGAATTGGGCTTGCACTTTGCAAAAAGTTAGTAGAGCTCCACGATGGAAACATGTGGGTGGCAAGTGAACCTGGAAATGGCAGCAATTTTACTTTTGAAATTCCAGTAGACCCGTATTTAGACGCTTAAACCTATAAAAAATATGCAAAATCAGTGACTGAACTGATACTCTGTATAGCTATTATTAATGATTTAAGTCTGTTATCAATTTGAACCCGGGAATTAAACCTTTTTGTACTCATATCGAAGGACACGATCAAACCCATAATATTAAATAAATTAAAGTTTTATTACTTTCTGTAATTACTGAAAGTTCAGTATATTAGTAATTAGAATATCAATTGGTGGTCAAATGAGTGGAAAGGACAGCTCAACAAAAAAACAGGAATGGCTCAACAAACTGGAAAAAGAAGGAAGACTGAAAGCAAATCCTACTGAAGATCATAAGATAGGACTTCAGACAATGCAAAACCCGATGCGCCGTAAGATCCTCAAAATACTGAATAATAGTTCACTCAGCATCGGGGATATTGGTGATAGTCTGAATCTCAATAGCTCTATGGCAAAGTTTCATGTTGAAATGCTGGAAAATGCACTCTACGTAGACAGGATTGAGAACAGTGAGCCACTCATGTATCAGATATCTCCCAGAGGAGAAGCTTTTCTTGATAATGTAGAGGAGACGAAATAATGAATAATCAGGAAAAAATTGATGAAATAGATAGGAAAATAGGCTTTTCTGCCATGAAAAGAGCTATTATGGAAGATGGAGCAATAGATAGCAGAACAAAGAAGCTCATTTTAATTGCAAGCGCTGTTGCTGTTGGTTGTGATGTATGCTTTTCAGCTAATTCAAAACGGGCAAAAGATGCCGGAATTTCTGACGATGAAATAAATGAAGCAATTATGGTAGCTTCACTGATAAGAATGAGCTCAGGGCTTAACTATGCCTGGAAAACGATTGATGAATGAAAAGTAGCTTAACTTTTAGGGGCTAGTAGAAAGGAAACAAGAAATAAATCCTATAGCTCAATATAGTTTTAATTATTCCAATACTGATATTTGCAGGAGAACTGGTTAGACAATTCCCTGTAGTTTTTCATAGAAAACATTATAGGCATGGAATCCATGACTAAAATATCATATTCTTCAATTTTTAATAATCCGGCGATTTTGATATTGAGGCAGTTCCATGGATGACAATGAAAAAAAAACAGCAAAGATAACACCTCTTCGTCCAGGTGATGAAAGAGGGAGCAATACGAGAGAAAGATGTTCTTTGCTTTATCCTAATACGAAAAGAGAAACCAGAGACATATCCTGGATACCTTCAGATCAGGAAAGCCCTAAGCAGGAATTTACAGAACTCATAACACAGAACTTAAAGTCCGAAGGTTTTGATGAAATATCCTCCAGGATTATCGGAGTGCTTTTCATAGAGCCTGAAGAAATGTCACTCGAAGAGATTTCCATTGAAACTGGATATAGTTTGTCTGCCGTCAGCACCGCTATGAAGAACCTATCACAGTTTCATATTGTAAAAAGATTTAAAAAACCAGGTTCAAAAAAAGCTTTCTTTTTCATTGACAAAAATCTTGCAGCTATCGGTGCACAGGCACTGAGAATAAAATACGATAACGTGATTCTCCCGTCAAAAAAGATGCTGCCGGGTATTATCGAAAAATACGAACATGTTGGTTCAGATAAAAATGCAAGTGAACTGGAAATAATTACTCGTTATTACAGGCAGATACTGAAACTGGAATCAATTGTCAGAAACTTCCTTGATGAAATGGAAAACATCAATATCGAAGAAGAGTAAATTACCGGATTATTATTTTCACCCTGCTTACAACACTATTATTAAGCAGTTGGTCAATTATACATTTCTCTAAATTAAATGGACGGAATAATTAATGGATGGAAAAAAACAGATATACTTAGCAGGGCCACTTTTTTCACAGGCAGAGAGGGATTTTAACGTACTGCTCAGGGACAGGCTGGTTGAGATGGAATTCTCTGTTTTCCTGCCACAGGAGGATGGCAACGATACTGAGTCAAGCCGTATGGAGGACAGGCAGAAAAATATCTTTGACAACGATGTGAGTGGAATTGATAACTCAGACATTGTCCTGGCAGTGCTTGACGGTGGCAGTGATGTGGATTCCGGAACAGCATGGGAAATGGGTTATGCCTATGCAAAAGGAATTCCGGTGCTTGGACTTAAAACAGACTTCAGGACATTTGGAGATGAAGGTATCGTTAACCTCATGATGGAAATGGCAGTGGAAGCACTTGAAAGGGATGTGGATTCCATTCTCAAAGTGCTTGAAAGCTATCTTTAAAGCAAAAAAACAAAAATAAGATTTTAAAAAACTAAATTACAAAAAAATTTAATATTCATGCCAGGTACTTGATTATTTACCTGAGCATGACCCTTCTTTAAAATCTTTTTCTATGACTTCGCCACGTGGTTTGGATTCTGTAAATATCTGGCCTTCAAAGGCATAAACTTCAGCACCTGTAACCCATGCATCATGAGGTAAACCAGCTTTTATACATGTGTGGTTCAAAAACTCAATCTCATCAAAATCATTCTCAGGAGCAACCTGAGGTAATAACAAACCCTGCCTGTAACCACTTTTTACAATAAGTCCATGCCTTCCAATCTTAATAGATGATGGCAGGTCTTTTGCTGGAACATCAACAAGTTCTGGTTTTGTGAGTATTGTCACTTCCACTGTGATGTCATCTAATTCTTCTTTTTTCACCGGAGGAAACCTTGGATCACGAAGTGCCGCTGAAAGAGCGGAATCTGTAATTGCATGCCTTAATGATGAATCCGCATAAGGATGACCAATACAACCACGCAGGTCGTGAACTTTGGTAAGAGTTACAAAAACTCCCCGTATTTCGTTAAATATATCAGGGAGCTGGATCTCAGAACCATCCATCATCTCACCTGTTCTCAAATACAATTCAATGGCATCCCTGGCAAGTTGCACAGCAGCCTGACCTTCGGTACCTGAAAGTAATTTTACCCCTTCACTCATAAGTAACACTCCTTTTTTTGCTGACTATTAATCATCAGCAAATAAATTTAGTTCTTATCTGTTAAGTCTGTATCGAGTGGCTGCAGTCTTAAGAGCTTCAATTCCAGGAAGCTTTGCTCCTGCAAGGTAATCAATACATGCACCGCCACCTGTACTGAGGTGAGAGAATTTCTCATCATAGCCGAGGTTTCTCACTTCTGCGGAAATATGACCGCCTCCTGCGATAGAATATTCAGACTGCACAGCAGCCTTGATAATCTCATGGGTGCCAAGTGCAAATGGCTCAACTTCTGAAAGACCGGCAGGACCATTAAGCACTACAGTCTTTGCAGCTTTAATTTCATCAGCAAAAGAAACAATGGTCTCAAGACCAATATCGTTTATCGGAAGGTTTCCGTCAGGCAATTCACTCACGTGAGCTTCAACCCTTTTTCCACCATCATTAAATGCAACATCAACAGGAATTCCTATCTTACCTTCAAATTTCGCAAGAACCTCTTTTCCTCTTGTTATCTGGTCGGTGTAACCCTGCGATTTTATAAAATCAAGATTGGTAGAACCAATGTCCACACCTGATGCCGCAAGCATAACATTTGCAACAACACCGGTGACAAGCACTCTGTCAGCACCGCCATTACTCAGGACATTCTCAGCAACTGTCAGGGAATCGTCAACCTTTGCACCGCCAAGTACAAAGATACATGGACTTTCACCACTTTTTACGCCCCTGTCAAGTGATGTTATCTCTTTCTCCATAACGCGACCTGCACCTGTTGGAAGTACTTCAGTAAAGCCCATAATGGAAAGATGGCTTCTGTGAGATACAGCAAATGCATCGTTGAGGAATATATCAATCAAAGGAGAGAGTTTTCTTACCATATGCGTATCTGAGTGTTCACCTGCAGGTCTGCTTATACTTTCTTCTGAGTAGAACCTGACATTCTCAAGTAACATCACATCACCATTTTCCATGGATGAAATAGAAGAACGTGCATGTGTTCCGAAGATATCATCCACATATTTTACCTCTTTTCTGAGGAAATGTGACATGCGCTGGGCGTGTGGTTTCATGGTAGTAAAATCTTTTTTACCTGCGCGGCTCTGGTGAGCCATGAGCACGACCTTTGCATCTGCAAGATCCTTTATGGTAGGAATATGGCTTCTGATTCTCATATCATCGAGAATGTTACCTTCCGTATCCATAGGAGTATTCAGATCCACTCTCACAAGTATGGTCTTGCCGTCCACATCAAAATCATCAATAGTAAGATAGTCCCTGCTAGTCAAAATTCCATCACCGCTTCTTATAACCTGAATGACCAATGATCAATATATATAGAGTAAATAAGTTCACGTAAGTATATAAATGACATATATTGTCTAATTTTTTGTCATAATGAACTAATCTTATTATATCTTTTCCATTAAGGAAAAAAAGAAAGGCAGCCAAAAACTAATATTGATTGCCTTCTATTGCAAAGTGGTGATCATATGAAGATACTCGGAATATCAGGAAGCCCTAAAGTTGGCCAGAATAATGATACTTTAATCAAAGATATGTTGAAAATCGCATCGGAAAGAGGTTTTGAAACAGATGCAGTTTTCCTTTCCGAATCAGAAGTTGCTCCATGCACTGCATGTGGTGTTTGCGCAAAGGGAGAAAGATGCGTAATAGACGATGACATGCAGCCAGTCTATGACAAGCTTGTAGAAGCAGACGCAATTGTGGTTTCATCTCCTGTCTACTTCGGAACAATGACAGCACAGCTTAAAGCACTCTGTGACAGAAGCGTTGTCCACAGAAGACAGGGATTCAAACTCAGCAATAAACTCGGTGCTGCAATGGCAATCGGTGGTTCAAGAAACGGCGGCCAGGAAAAAACAATCCAGACTATTCATGAGTGGATGCATATTCACGGAATGATAATTGTCGGTGACGGTGGACACTTCGGTGGAATTCTCCAGAAACCTGCTGCAGAAGATGAAGAAGGCATGAAAACAGCAGTTGACACCATCAACAAAGTCTGTGATGTTCTTGAAATGATGAAGAAATGAAATATTTTCTTCACATCTTTATTCTTTTCTCGCTTAATCTTTGTTCAACTTTTTTGACTTTTTTATAAAAGTCCATGACAAACCATATAAACAAATTAAGACAATTTAATATCAGGGACAAATGTAGGGACATATTGTCCATGTGGGTGTTACCATGGGAGAAAAATCAGACAAATCTCAAGAAAGCGAAGCTCTGTTTAAGGCACCGAAGGATTTTGCTGCAAGTGCAAATGCCAATGATCCTGATATTTACAAAATAGCTGAACAAGACCCGGAAAAGTTCTGGGAAATGAATGCAGAGAACATTGAATGGTATAACAAATGGGAAAAAGTCCTGGAATGGAAACCTCCACATTCAAAGTGGTTCGTTGGTGGAAAACTTAATGCATGTTACAATTGTCTTGATGTGAATCTCAAAGAGCATGCCAATAAGAATGCACTTATCTGGGAATCCGAGAGTGGAGAAATTCGCAAATATACCTACAGTGAACTGCTTGAAGAAGTCTGTAAATTTGCAAATGTTCTCAAAGACCTTGGAGTTAAAAAAGGAGATATTGTCACGATATATCTCCCAATGATACCTCAGGTCATAATTTCCATGCTTGCATGTGCACGTATTGGAGCACCGCATAGTGTTGTTTTTGCAGCGTTTTCAGGGGAATCACTTGCAACGAGAATCGAAAACGCAAATAGTCGGATACTTGTTACCTGTGACGGTTACTCACGACGTGGAAAAGTCGTCGAACAGAAAAACAAGGTCGATGATGGAATCCATTCCAGTGAAATTGTGGACAAAGTTGTCGTTGTCAAACACCAGCAAAACGATGTCCGGATGAAAGATGGAAGAGACATCTGGTGGCATGAAATAATGGAAGGAGCAGGCACTTCATGTGAACCCGAGGTAATGGATTCCGAGGACATGCTCTTTTTGATGTATACCAGCGGTACAACCGGAAAACCCAAGGGAATCGTCCACACCACCGGCGGATATATGGTTGCAACCCAGACAACCAGCAAATTCATCTTTGATCTGAAAGAAGATGATATCTACTGGTGTACTGCGGATTGTGGATGGATAACAGGACATTCATACATTGTCTACGGACCACTGGCCAATGGTACCACCCTTGTAACCTACGAAGGTGCACCGGATTATCCAGACAAAGACAGGTACTGGGATATTATTGAACGACATAAAGTCACAATACTATATACTGCACCGACAGCCATCAGGACCTTCATGAAATGGGGACCATCCTGGCCCCAGATGCACGATATATCAACACTCAGGCTTATTGGTTCTGTAGGTGAACCTATAAACCCGGGTGCATGGTTGTGGTATCATGAGAATATCGGACTTGGAAAATGCCCGGTTGTCGACACATGGTGGCAGACCGAGACCGGGATGATAATGATATCCGCACTTCCGGGAATAACAACTACAAAACCAGGAAGTGCCACAATGGCATTCCCTGGAATTAAAGCAGCTGTCCTTGATGACAATGGAAACGAAGTTGCATCCGGAGAAAATGGCTACCTTGCAATTCTCAATCCATGGCCAAGCATGGTCCGCACGGTTTTTGGAAATGAAGAGCGTTTCATAGAAACCTACTGGAGCAAATGGGACAATAAAACCTATTTTGCAGGTGATGGTGCAAAAAGAGACGACGATGGTTACTTCTGGATTATTGGCCGTGTTGATGATGTCATCAAAGTTTCAGGGCACCGTATCGGAAGTGCAGAGTTTGAAAGCATCATGGTTTCTCATCCGTCTGTTGCCGAGGCAGGAGTTGTCGGTAAAGAAGATGAACTCAGAGGTGAGGTTATTTACTGCTACGTGACTCTCAGAACCGGTGTAGAAGAGAGTGAAGACATCAAAAAGGAACTCAGAACCTATGTTGAAAGAAACATTGGTCCTTTTGCCCGGCCAAAACAGATAATCTTTGCAGACGATTTGCCAAAAACAAGAAGTGGTAAGATTATGAGAAGAGTTCTCAAAGCAATTGCAAACGAAAAAGATCCTGGTGACCTTACAACTCTGCAGGATCCTGATGTAGTTCAGGCACTAAAGGAAAAAACAATGAAACTGGAAAATTAAATAAAATTAAATTTTTAGGAAAAAAGGAGATGAGGAAAAGAGAGTTTTGAATCTCCTTTATCCATCCAGTTCCACACCGATGCTTTCTGCAATAGCAGGAATATCAAGATGGTTCTTCAGAAGGTCAACTACCCTGTCAAGTTTTACCTGTTGTTTTATATGAGCATGGCCTATGAGGTTTTCCATCCTCTCAATGGTATTCATGGTATCACCGCGAACCAGAATTACAGGAATTCCTGCTTCTTCCGCACTTGCAAGAACAGCACCACTGGGACGCATATTTCCAGTAAGAATCAAACATTTAACTCTTGAATCAATTGCAGCCATCTGTATATCTGCCCTGTCACCACCTGTGATGACAACACTGTTTGGCTGGCGTCTGAAATATTTGATTGCAGAGCCGACTTCCATTGCACCCACAAGATAATTCTCAACAAGCTGGTCCAGTTTATCAGGAGCCACAAGGACTTCTGCATGCAGGTCTTCAACAATTTCGGAAATAAATACTGAGCGCAGAGTATGGTCTTCGTAGATTACACCGAACACCTTTATGCCTTTACGCTCAAGGAAAGGGACAACTATCTCAGTTACCCTGTCCTCCATGTTACGTGGAACCTCATTGAGTATAACACCTGTAAGGGTTGCTTTATCTCCAACAATACGCACATCACAGAGTATCCTGTCGATTGCATTTATGGAATCAAAGCGTGTGACAAGCATCATCGCAATTCCAAGTTTAGATGCAACTTCCGGGTCTGAAAGGCCATACATTGAACCGCCACCGATACAACCGGTGCCCTCAACAAATATTACATCTTTGTCTTTTGAGATCACAGAAAATGCATCTGAAAGTCTTTTATCAAGATCTTTCTCAACACCTTTGAGAGCATCGTCTATGAGACTGTCTGTCAAATGGATAGGAGTTACATATTTTGCAGAATCTTCGATACCCAATAAACTCTTGATACCTTCGGAATCTTCATCCGTAAGTGAACCGTCCACATCTATCAGGAGATTCCCAACAGGTTTCATATAACCGATTTTCAAACCGCTTTCCTGGAATATTTTCCCCAGACCCATACATATAGAGCTCTTACCGGAGAACTCTTCTGATGAACTAACCAATATTGAAGCCATAATTATCATCTCCTTACTCATTCAGATTCAGTGTGAACCTGATATCCATTGCAACACATCCCTGACCTTCAGGCATTACCATTAAAGGATTTATTTCAAATTCTAATATTTCCGGAAAATCCGTAACTAGCTGTGACACTTTCAGCAGAGTACGCACTATTGAGTCAATATCTGATGCCGCCTCACCCCTTACACCTGCAATTAAAGGATAGGTTTTAATCGAAGACACCATGTGTTTTGCCTCCGCCTCTGTGATAGGAGCAACTGCAAACGAAACATCTTTTAAGAACTCAACATAAGTTCCACCAAGTCCAAACATAAGCAAAGGACCAAATTGTGGATCCCTGTCCATTCCAATGATGACCTCTTTTCCTCCGCTTATCATCTTCTGGAGCTGTACACCCGTGATAGTGGCATCAGGCATGTAGTGTCTCACATCCGACATCATAGAGTTATAAGCACGCTCCACGTCATCTGCATGCTTTAGGTTCAGGCGGATACCACCTACATCACTCTTATGTGAAATGTCTGGTGAAAGAATCTTCATGACTATTGGGTATCCCATGTCTTCTGCTGCTTTGACGGCATCCGGGAGGGTTTTTGCTATTCTTGCATCAACAACCGGGATATCATAGGCTTTCAGAATGTCCATAGATTCGAGACCATGCATCCTTCTTTTGTTTTCAGAAGCAGACTCTATGAATGAACGGGCGTAGTTCCTGTCAGCCTTAATCTCTGAAGGCTCACCACGTTTGTGATTCTTAATCGTATAATAGTTGCAGAGCGCATTCATACTTGCAACTGCCCTTTCTGCTGATGAGTAATTGGGAATTCCGTATTTGTTGAGGATTTCCTCACCTGCTGCAATCCTGCTTCCACCTGCAAAGTTACAGAGTATTGGCTTTTTAGACTCCTTGATCTTTTCTGCAACCTTTTCAGCAATACCCGGAACATCTGTCATTGACTGAGGTGAGACGAGAACTATAATTCCGTTTACGTTAATATCATCCAGAACAACATCAAGAGCATGCTCATAAAGGTCAGCACCTGCATCTCCCAGAACATCAACCGGGTCGTAGAAATTTGCAGCCGGTGGTAATTTTTCTCTTAATCTTTCCACTGTTTTCTCTTCAAATGAAGCTATTGAAAGACCTGAATTGTAACACGCATCTGCTGTCAGGATACCAAGACCACCTGCGTTAGTGACTATGGCAATATTCCTGCCTTCAGGCAGGGGACAGACTGAGAATGCACGGCTGTAATCAAGCATTTCCTCAAGTGAATCTGCACGAAGCACGCCACCCTGTTTGAAAGCTGCATTATATGCTGCATCAGAACCTGCCAGTGTACCTGTGTGTGATGAAACAGCTTTTGAACCAACAGAGGTTCGTCCTGATTTTACAATAATTATCGGCTTGGACCGAGATACCCGCTCTGCAATCTTAATGAATTCAGGACCGTCTTTTACACCTTCAAGATAAGCTGCAATAACTGCTGTTGTGGAATCATTCTCAAACAACTGTAAAAAATCATTTTCCGCAAGTACGGCTTTGTTTCCAAGGCTTATAAATTTGGAAAAACCAACTCCGATTCTTTCAGCCCAGTCCAGGGTTACAGTACATATTGCTCCTGACTGGGACATCATGGCTATGTTTCCTTCGTATGCCATGTTAGCCGCAAAAGATGCGTTAAGCCCTGAAGCAGTATCAATTATACCAAGACAGTTCGGACCTATAAGATTAATTCCATATTTTTCACATAATGCTATACATTCGCGTTCAAGACGCGCACCCTCAATGCCGGCTTCCTTAAAACCGGCAGATATGATGATGACATTTCCAACACCTGCCCTGCCACACTCATCAATGGAACCTGGCACAAACTTTGCCGGAACCACGACTATTGCAAGGTCAACCTTTATTTCAGGCGGGACTTCCAGTATGTTATGATAACACGGAAGTCCTAATATTTCATCAACATTAGGATTAATAGGTATGATAGTGAGCTCACTGTTCTGCATCAGATTTTCAAGTACAGCTCTCCCTACTTTACCTTCTTTCCTGGATGCACCGATAACGGCTACAGAATCAGGATTGAACATTTTCTCGAGCATGATTTCTCCCTGCGATTATTCCCTTTTTATTAATAATGTTCAATAATAGATAAAATTAAGGGAGAAAGTTAAAGAAAAAAGGAGAGATTTCCTGTTTCAAGGAAAACTCTGCAAAGCTACTACTTCTGTCTTTCTTTGATTTCAGCGAGTTTCTTTTCATAGATTGCCTTATAGTCGGTGGACTTTATCTCATCCCATTTCACACTGAGAGCTGCATAGTCTTTATTCAGGGATTCGGAACTTAGTTTATGAGCTGTCCATTCTCCTGCATTTTTCATTCCAAGAACGAATGCATGAATTGCCTCATAATATCTTCGAAGTACAGGGGATTCATTTCTGGAACGATAACCTACTGCAGAACCAATTAACAAAATGCCTACAATTCCTATGAAAAGAATTCTTGTATTAAAAGGACTAACTGGTTCCTGTTCAAGTGCCTTGCTCATTATTTCCGCATCGGGAACGTCATTCATAGAATTTAGTTCCGCATTGCTTTCATAGCTCACTTTTGTACTTTGTGCAGTTGACTCAGTAACCGAACTGCGGAGGATTGAAGTGCTGCCCGTGCTTGCAATAGCAAACGGAGAGAATCCCGGAGTCTGTGCCTTGAAATAGTAATTGTTCACATCGGTGCCTATTCTTGATGTTTTCAATTCACTCCATGAACCACCGGAATACCTGTAAAGTTTTACAGATTCCGGTTCTGCGTTGTTATCCTCAAGCCACTGTTTTGAAACCTTGAATGAAACCTCTGCCGAGGAGAAATAATTTCCTGAATTGAACTTGGTGTCACCTACCCATATGTTGATGTAACGATAAACATTTCCAGGTGGATTGGTGCTTACAAGGGAGGAGCGGTCGTACAATATCTCAATTACTGTCTTTACCTGACCAGCTGCCTTAAGGGCTGTGAACTTCACGGAATCAAGATCGTTTTCTGAATTTGGGAACGCGAACTCTATTTGGGAGCCCTGTGTCACATATTTAATAGAATAATCTTTGTATGCTACATTGTTATAGTCTTCAGCACCGCTGGAACCTCCACCTCCACCACCACCACTGCTACTGTCTGATGATGAAAAACCGCTGTAATCTGTTACCTTGTTATCAACATCATAGACTCTGATGGTAATAGCCTCTGAATCATTGAACTCACCATCAGTTACATGGAATTCTATAGAGTAAGAACCTGACTGTCTGTAATTAGGAATCCAATGGAAAAGTCTTGTATCCGGATCAAATGAAGAACCCGATGGGGCACCACTTACAGTATATGTAAGACTATCATTGTCAGCATCAGTTGCGTTCACATAAAATTCCAGTGTCTCATTCTCATAGATGGAACGTGAACCTATTGATTCCATTTCAGGAGGCATGTTTGTTGGATTTACCAGTACATAAACCGTAGTGCTATCATAAAGTTCACCATCTGTTGTATTGAAAATTATGTAATATTCGCCACTGTCATAATATCCTGTATCCCATACAAAAGTGTCTCCGATTATCTTTCCATTCTCAAAATCTGTTGAGAATGAAAGAGAATTACCATCAGGATCCCCGGCACTCAGGTTTATCTTTACCTGTTCAGTCTCATTCACCTCACACATGGGCATAAAATCAAATACCGGTGCACGATTTACGTTCTCAACATTGACAAGTACAGTGTCAAAAGCTGTGTATAGCAAATCAGATACACGGAATTCGATGCTATATTCACCTGATTGCTCATAAGTAGGGGTCCATTTAAAAGAACCTGAGGAAGTATTAAAGGTGGCACCGGATGGAAGATCTGTAACTGCATAAGTCAGTGTCTCATTATCCAGGTCAGTGGCATTAAGAGTAAACTCCAAAGTCTCATTTTCATTAACATATTGATTTCCTGTTTTTACTATAGTTGGGGGAATATTCGTATTACCTACAGCAATCATGGCAGTCTTGGAATCAGAAAGCTGACCATCTGAGACTGTAAAAACAATATAATAAATTCCTTTATCATTTATTCCGGGAGTCCATGTGAATATATTGTCTGTGAGCTCACCATATTCCACATCCTTTGAAAAGTTAAGTTGGTCATTATCTATATCATTCGCTGTAAGATCAATAGACAGCGTTTCGAGTTCATTAACAACAATACTATCTATAGGAGAGAGCACCGGGGCTGAGTTAGAGCCAGTAACTATTATCTCAACTGTCTGGCTTACTTCTAACTCACCATCGCTGACAGTAAAAGTCACGAAATAACTGCCCTCGTCTTCATAACCTGTATTCCATGTGAAAATACCATCATCAAGAGAACCTGACCCAAAGTCCTTGCTTATCCCAAGTGGTGTATTGTCGGGATCAGATGCATTCAGATCGAGGACCAAAGTATCATTCTCAGCCACATAGACCGGAGAAGGTATGTCTATTTGTGGTGGTCTGTTGACGTTTGCAACTGTTATTTTTACATTTTCAGTATCCTCTGCCTGACCGTCAGAAACTGAGAATACAACGTAATGTATCCCAGCCTCATCATATGAAGGCGTCCATGTAAAAACACCGGTTGAAGAATCAATTGTGGAATTGCCGGAAGCATCTACCACTGAATAATAAAGAACATCGCCTTCATCTTCATCATTTGCCTGCAGATTTATGGTCAATAGTTCATTTTCATTTACAAACAAGTCACCTATAGGAACCAGTTCAGGAGAGCGATTTACTGGAACAACAGTAATAGTTATGATTTCAGAGTCAGAGAGAACTCCGTCACTCACGCTAAAAGTTACATTATAGGTTCCTGACTGGTCATAATCCGGATACCAGGTAAATTCCTGTGTATCTTCATCGAAATCTGCGCCTGACGGAAGACCCGCAACTGAATAAGTCAGATCATTTAAATCAGGATCAGAACCTGATACTGCAAACCTTAATTCAGAACCTTCGTCAACTGTTTTATCGCCAATAGGAACCAGCTCTGGTGCACGATTTACTGAGCCAACACTAATAGTAATGGTTTCAGAATCAACAAGATAGCCATCACTTACATAGAAAGTTACGGAATAAGAACCTGAATCCTCAAAATCCGGAGTCCAGCTAAACTCACGGGCTTCAGGATCAAAGACTGCACTCTGGGGGAGGGCGTTTGTATAGTAGATTAAAGTGTCACCATCTTCGTCCTCTGCAGACACATTGAATGAAAGTTCTGTGCCTTCATTTACCTGTTTGTTACCGATGTTACCAAGGACAGGAGCACGATTGACATGATACACTGTTATGCTGATTGTTTCGGAATCAGTTAATGAACCATCGTTTACTCCAAAAGTTACGGAATAAACGCCTGATGCATTGTAGTCAGGTATCCAGCTGAAATAGCCTGTATTTTCATCAAAATTAGCATCAATTGGTTTATTTTCAATGTAATATGTAAGATCATCCTCATCCGGATCTGTTCCTGCAATATTGAATGAAAGTTCAGAGTTTTCATTTACAATCTTGTTTCCTATAGGTACAAGCACGGGAGGACGATTCACGGCACCTACTGAAATACTGATGGTTTCGGAATCATTGAGCTCTCCATCAGTAACGGTAAAAGTTACTTCATAAATGCCGGAGTCATCATAACCCGGAGTCCAGATAAAGCTGCGAGTATTTGAATTGAAAACAGCATCATCAGGAAGGCCTGAAGCAAAGTAACTTAGAGGATTATTGTCAGGATCACTGCCATCTATTGTGAATGAAAGTTTCTCACTTTCTGCAACATTCTTGTTTCCTATTTCAGACAACAATGGGGCACGATTTGTATTTTCAACATCTATGAATACGGTTTCGGAATCTGTGAGAGAGCCGTCACTAACAGTAAATGTAACAGAATAACTGCCCTCCTGTTCATAATCAGGACTCCAGCTAAAAGTATAGGAATCCTCATCAAAATCAGCTCCATCAGGAAGCTCAGACGCAGAGTATTCAAGATTATCTTCATCAGGATCTGTGGCACTTATTGTGAAATTAAGTTCTGAGCCTTCAGCAACTGTTTTATCCCCAATTGGAACTAGTTCCGGAGCACGGTTCACCAGACCTACACTAATAGTTATCGTTTCGGAATCGGAGAGCTCACCATCACTGACAGTGAAAGTTACGGAATAAATGCCGGATTCCCCATAATCCGGTGTCCAGCTAAATTCATGGGTTTCAGGATCAAATTCTGAAGCACCTGGTAACTCTGTGGCTGAATATGTAAGATCATCTAGATCCGGATCTTCAGCACTTATAATGAAAGACAAAGTTGTATTTTCATCTACATTTTTGTTGCCTATGTTTGCCAGAACAGGAGCACGGTTGACGTTATTTACCGTAATGGTTACTGTCTGTGAATCTGAAAGATCACCATCAGTGACAGTAAAAGTAACGTTGTAGACTCCGGATTCATTATAATCAGGAGTCCATACTAACTTGTATGTCTGGGCATTGAATACTGAACTTTCCGGTTTACCTGTAACTGAATATGACAATGATTCCTCGTCCGGATCTGTTGCTGAGACTGAAATTATCAGTTCAGAATTTTCATCCACAGATACGTCTTCAATATTGGCCATTACTGGAGCACGATTTGTATTCTCAACACCTATGGAAATTGTCTCGGAATCGGAGAGCTCACCATCATTTACAGTAAATGTAACAGAATGGCTGCCTGCCTGGTCATAGTTAGGAATCCAGACAAAAGTGAGTGTTTCTTCATCGAAATCTGCACCTGCTGGAAGAGCAGATGTAGAATAACTAAGACTGTTCTGGTCAGGATCTGTAGCATTAATTGTGAAACTTAATCCTGAACCTTCCACAGCATTTTTATCGCCTATGGACTCCAGCTCAGGTGGGCGATTAACAGAACCAACACTAATAGTAATTGTTTCAGAGTCTGAAAGATCACCATCACTAACTGTAAAGGTGACATCATAAGATCCTGAATCATCATAATCAGGAGTCCAGAGGAAAGTACGTGTAGATTCATCAAAGTCTGCACCATCGGGTACTCCACTAGCTGAATAAGTCAAAAGTTCAGAATCAGGATCATTACCAATTACTGTGAACGAAAGTTCCTCACCTTCTGCAACATTCTTGTTTCCAATTTCTGATAGTGTTGGGGCACGGTTTGTGTTAGCAACGTCTATGGAGATTGTTTCGGAATCATAAAGCTCACCGTCACCTACAATGAAAGTTATTGAATGACTACCTGCCTGATCATAGTCAGGAGTCCAGGTAAAAGCAAGCGTATTTTCATCAAAATCTGCACCTTCTGGGAGAACAGATGTCGTGTAAGTAAGAGTGGTCATATCAGGGTCACTAGCATTTATGCTGAAACTAAGTTCTGAGCCTTCTACAGCAGTTTTGTCACCAATGTAATCCAGTTCAGGGGGACGGTTAACAGAGCCAACGCTGATAGTAATAGTTTCGGAATAGGAAAGAGTACCATCACTAACAGTGAAAGTTACATCATAAGATCCTGAATCATCATAGTCAGGAGTCCAGGTGAAAGTATGTGTAAGTTCATTGAAGTCTGCACCATCCGGGATTCCATTGGCAGAATAATCCAGGGAATCATAATCAGGATCACTGCCAATTATTGTGAATGAGAGTTGCTCTGCTTCATTGACCACTTTATTACCTATAGGATCCAGTTCTGGAGCCCTGTTAACATTCTTAACTTCAATGTATATTGTTTCAGAGTCAGAAAGAACACCATCACTTGCAGTAAAAGTCAGATTATAGGTTCCAGAGTCATCATAACCAGGTATCCAGCGGAATTCATGGGTTATAGAATTGAAACTGCCTACGTTAGACGGATTGGATATCAAATATGTCAGACTATCTTTATCATGATCAGTAGCTGTTACAATAAAGATAATATCAGAAGTTTCATTGACGGTTATGTTACCAATAGGTGCAAGGACAGGAGCAATGTTGATATTATTAACAACTATCTGGACAAGTTCAGTGTCAGTGAAGAGTCCATCACTCACTTCAAAGACCACATTATGTGTTCCTGATTGGTTATATGTCGGAGTCCATGAGAACTGACGGTTCTGGTCATTAAATGATGCACCGGAAGGAAGTCCTGATGCAGAATAAGTAAGAGTGTCACCCGAATCTGCATCACTTGCATTTATAGTAAATGAAAGATATTGATTTTCATCAACGGTTTTTCCACCAATTGTATCTAGAACAGGCGGTACGTTGGTGTTACCTACAGCAATTTTTATGTATTCCGTATATGTCAGATTGCCATCTGAAACTGTGAAGCTTACATCATAAATTCCACTATCATCATAACTGGGTGTCCAGATGAAAACGTTGCCTTCAAGATTACCAAAGGATGCACTTGTCTCATAAGTAAGTAAGTCATCATCAGGATCGCTGCCATCTATCTGGATTACCAGCTCTTGATTTTCATATACAAGTTTATCAGATATCGGTTGAATGAATGGCGCACGATTTGTATTAGTTACAGTGACGATAGCAACTGCCGAATCCGAAAGGTTTCCGTCAGTTACAGTGAACTCTATTGAATGAACACCCGATTGGTTGAAATCAGGAATCCAGGTGAACACATTATCTTCCATACTTGCAGAAGTAACATTGTGACTAAAGTAGAGGGAATCACCAAAGTCAGGGTCATCTGCTGAAAGAGTAATCACAAGAGCTGAATTTTCAGCAACGGAATAGGAACCTGGAGATGTTAGAACAGGAGCCCTGTTGACATTATTCACAGTTACCACGGCAACTTCAGAGTCAGATTCATTTCCATCACTTACAGTAAATTCAATGGCATAAACACCGGAACTTTCATAGTCAGGAGTCCAGGTGAAGATACTGTCATTTAGGTTTCCAAAGCTAACATTGCAATCATAATCAAGAGTGTCTTCTGAATCAAAATCTGCTGCATCCAGAGAAATTATTAGCGATGAATTTTCATCTACACTATAGGACCCAATGGGTGAAAGATCTGGAGCACGATTGACATTATTTACTGTCACAGTAACAATTTCGGTATCTGAATCAAATTCATCACTTACAGTAAATTCAATTATATAAACTCCTGCATCATCGTAACCTGGAGTCCAGGTGAAAATGTTGCCAGACACATGACCAAATGTAACGTTACTTGAATAGATCAAATTATTGCCATCGGGATCTGAACCCGGCAAAGTAATTGACATAAGTTCATTTTCATTTATCTCTAAATTTTCAATTGAGGATAGCACAGGAGCACGATTTATATTTTCAACGTTGATGACTACTGTTTCAGAATCTGAATCCATGCCATCTGAGACTGTGAATTCAACAACATGAATTCCGGCAGAATCATAGTCTGGCTTCCAGGTGAAGACAATTCCTGATAAATTTCCGAATGTAGCATTGGTTGAATAAGTTAAGTTAGCATCATTATCTGCATCTGTTGCAGAAAGAGTAATTATTAAAGTGTCATTTTCACTGATATATTTCTCACCGATTTCTGTCAGGACCGGTTCATTATTAACATTGCTAACAGTGATTGTTATTACTTCATAATCCACGAGCGAACCATCACTCACATTAAATTCAACATTGTAAATACCTGAATCATCAAATCCAGGGGTCCAGGTGAAAACATCCCCTGACAGACTACCAAAACTGGCATTAAAACCATAGGTCAAAGAGTCTTCAGAATCCGGGTCTGTAGCCGAAAGAGTAATCTCAAGAAGAGAATTTTCCAAAACTGATTGGGAACCTATACCCTTAAGATCAGGGGGACGGTTTGTATTATTCACGGTTATAGTAGCAATCTTTGAATCTAAATCAATACCGTCACTTACAGTAAATTCTACATCATAAGTGCCAGCATCATCAAATTCAGGAATCCAAGTGAAAGTGTTACCTGAAATACTGCCGAATGAAACATTGGATGAATATGCCAAACTATTTCCATCGGAATCGTTGGCTGATAAAGTGATTGAGAGAGAGTCGTTTTCATTAACCTCAAAATTACCTATGGGATCAAGAACAGGTGGACGATTAGTATTTCCAACATTAATAATCACGGTTTGTGAATCTGTATCCATTGTGTCGTTTACAGTGAATTCTACAACGTAAGTTCCGGCTGAATTATAATCGGGAGTCCAGGTGAAAATACTGCCTGACAATTCGCCAAATGTAGCATTGGTTGAGTAACTAAGAATGGCACCGGAATCGGAATCATTTGCAAGGAGAGTCAGCTCCAGAGTTTCGGTTTCATTTACATATTGTTCAGTAATTTCTTCCAGAACCGGAGCTTGATTGAGATTTGTAACTTCAATATAAATGGTTTCAGAATCACTTTTATCTGTAGAGGAGGCAATGAACTCTACAATATAGTCGCCTGAATCTGAATAATCAGTAACCCATTTAAACTCGCCTGAAGTTTCATTCAATGTAGAATTATCAGGAAGAATTTCAGAAGAATATGTAATTGGATCATTATCCAGATCTGTTGCCTGAAGCAAAAATGAAAGAGTTTCGGTTTCATTTACCGATTTATTACCTATAGGCAGAAGTTCTGGCTTATGGTCAATAACTGCTGCTATTTCCTTAACAAATATAGTTGCAGAAGTAAAATCTAATGCGTAACCGTCAGAAACCGAGAAATTTGCACTATGATTACCAATATCAGTTTCAGCTGGTGTCCATGAAAAAGATCCGTTGCTGGAATTGAGTAAATAGCCTCCAGGAAGCCCTTCCACAGCATAACTCAGATTTATATTATCCATTTCATCCTGATCTGTTGCAGAAATAGTAAAGTTCAGGTTTGAACCAACATTTACGGTCTTATTCTCAATATCGTTTATTACAGGTGGAGAGTTTACCCTGACAGAACCATTAACAACATAGCCAGCAGGGAATGAACTTGTATTGTTTGAAAATAAAACATTTCTGAGTACAATATCATAAGTATTGCCACTGACCAGCGATCTGAACATCAGGTTGGCAATGTGAAGTTCATCTTCACTTGAAAGATTATCGAAATAAAATGTAGTATTGGCAAAACCTGTAGAGTTATCAAGATAATAATCAGGATCCGAACTTTGCATTGTAATGTTGGCAGAAATATCTTCAATATGGAGAGACGAATTATCAAAGAGAATATCAAAAGACAATAACCCGATATTTGTAATGTTATCTACAAACACGGGAAGTGAGAATGAAACTCCAGGATTAACTACAGTTGAGCCTACAATTACTGTTTCATTCGAATATGCACTGGCAAATACTGACAGCAATAATATTGACAAAGCTATACTTATGAAAATAAAACCTATTTTTTTACATTTTTCCGTTCCTTTAGGAAACATGCTTTTCCCCCAAAGCATTCTTAAAGGAGGATGAAACTGCCTTCTAGTATAACGTTTTTATTGGTGTACCCCTAAGGAGAAAGCACTACCACCCACCATTAAAGACCTAATCACTTATAGATTATAAATTTTTTTAATTACATCGATATAATAATTATACCTGGACATAATCAAGATAATGAGTATGTAGAGTATTAAAAAACAGATAAAATAATGATGCTGGATACTGCAGCATCATTTTTTCAGGCGTCTGTATCTTTTTCCATCAGGATTACTTATCTGGAGATACAATTGCTCGTAGTGTCCTCTATATTTATAGCCCACAACGCCAACAGCAGCGATTATACCTGCAAGCAAAAATAACAGAATTACTTTGCTGCTATTTTTATCCTGGGATGTTTCACTTGAAACCGGAACAATCTCATCCCCCATTGACATAAGAGATTGGTTTACAACAGAGATGTTCTCACTCAGGATTGTTTCAGTTATATCAGGTACAAGAATGGCAAATGGTGAAAAACCAGGTGTTTTAGCTGCATAATATAGGTAATCTCCATCATCACTTTCAAAAGAGGTATCCAGAAGTGTCCACTTCCCATCTGAGTAACGGGAAAGCACAATTGAATCCTGGTCAACATCATTAGAATTGAGCCACGACTTTTCCACTTTGAACCTGATTATTACATCTGAAATCACATCAGACGGAAACTTTGAATCTCCTACCCAGATGTTAAGGTTCTTGTACACATTACCAGAAGGTGCTGACGTTACGAGAGCAGAAGTTCCTTTCAGCATCTCAATAATAGTTTTAGTCTGCCCTCCATTAAGTTTACAGACAAAACTTATAGAGACTATGTTGTTAGCAGGTTCATCGAATTCAAATACAGTTTCCTTATCCTTCATTACATATTTGAGGGCATAGTCCTTGAACTCTATATTTTCGAACTTTTCACCTGTATTCTGGGAACCTCCGCCACCGCCACCACTACTTCCTGATGATGAAGTTGTTGAACTGCTGGAAGAGGAAGGCTCTGTTACTGTTATAGATACAGTTTCATAGTCTTCTGCACTACCATCTGTTACATAAAAACTTACAGAATAAGTGCCTACCTGACTTGCAACAGGTATCCAGCTAAACAGTCCAGAGGAGGAATCCAGTGTGGCGTTTGAAGGAGTTTCAAGGCAGGTATATGTCAAAGTGTTGCTCGAATCTACATCTTCTGTGGATAAATAAAACTCCAGAGTATCATTATAATCTACTTTTTTTGCACTCATAGTATTAATCTTCGGAGGCATATTGACATCTGTTACAGTAATCGTTGCAATTGTACTGTTACTCAAACTGCCGTCTGAAACTGTAAATAGTACATCATAAGTCCCGGCATCGGTGTAATCCGGAGTACAGATGAAAGTGTTGCCTCTTATAGTTCCAAAACTACTGTTTGTGGAATAAGTTAATTCATCATTGTCTGCGTCTGACCCTGTAAGATCGATGTATAGCACATCATTCTCTGCAACTGTATCGTCTGCTACTGAACCCATTACAGGAGCACGATTAACATCTGATACAACTATATCCACCACCCTATAACTTGAGTGACTGTCTGCCACCCTGAATACAGCATGATAATCACCTGCTTCTTCATATGTAGGAGTAAAACTTACATTTATAGAAGAACTTTGCATTGTTATAGATGCTGTATTTGGCAATCCTGTTGGCCAGGAAAATGCTAATGAATCGCCATCCGGGTCTGTTGCTGACAGTTCGAAATTCAAGGTGGAATTCTCATTTACATAAAGGGTATCTATTGTATCGATTACAGGAGGGGTATTTGAATTTCCTATCACTATCGTGGCTGTCTGCGTATCTGACCCTACACCATCATTTACTTTAAAAGTCAATGCTTTTGTGCCAAGTTCTGTTGGATTGATCCATGTGAAAACACCTGTTGAAGCTTCAAGTGCCGCACCCACTGGTAGCTCTGTAACGTTAGAATAATTAAGGGAATCGCCATCCGGATCAAAAGCATTCAACTCAATTGTAATATCCTCATTCGCCTCAACAAGCGTATCACTAATAGGATAGAGAACAGGAGCACGATTTATGTTTGAAACATTAACTTCAGCACTTTGTGTCACAGTGAACTGGCCATCATTTACACTGAACATTATCGTATGGAGTCCCTGATCATCATATTCAGGTATCCAGGTGAAAACATTGCCTTCAATATTTCCATACGAAACATCTTTGCCAAATACAAGAAGGTCACTGTCATCATCTGTTGCTGACAGTGTTATTTCCAGTTCACTATTTTCCTCTGCCGTAAATGAGTTAAGAGAGGAAAATACAGGTTCACGATTCACATTGTTCACTGTTATTGTTATATATTCAGAATCCACATTGGAACCGTCAGAAACGACAAATTTGGTAAGGTAACTGCCTGCCTGATCATAATTGGGGATCCATGTGAACACGCCCGTGGAATTATTCAAAGCTGCACCTGATGGCATATTTGATGCGGAAAAGGTAAGAGAATCATTGTTAGGATCTGTTGCAGAAAGAGTGAATGTAAGCTGACTGTTTTCATTGACAGAATGGTCACCGATCACCGAAAGCACAGGAGAATTGCTTGCTGCTGAAACTCCCTGGATCAACAATCCTGTAATAAAAACCAGAAGTAGCAATACTTTTAGTGAGATTATGCAAATGCTCTTATTCCTTAAGTTGCTCAAACTTCCAGTTATGTCTGGAAACCCATGCATGACGTGTTTAAAGATAAAATCCCCTCCATGATAGATCTTATCTTGAGTTTTTAAAATGATAAACTTAATTGAATATTCTGAAATAAATATATTCAGGCAGATAAGGGTTAAAAGAGCAAAAAAGGAAAAACAGGCAGCATAAGACATATGACTGCCATACAACATGCTATTTTTACTTTTTAGCACGTCTGTAACGCTTTCCATCAGGATTTCCTAGCTGCAACTTCACCTTCTCGTAGTAATCCCTGTTTCTGTACCCGAATATCCCTACAACTGTCAGAACTATCAGACCCAGCAGAACAACTATAGGTACAATTGAAGACTGGCCTTCCTGAGGTGTTTCGGTTGAAAGCTCCATCTGGGTTGCATCTTCTGTTGACATCATTGACTCTGCATCCTGTGGATTTTCCTCTGAAACTTCTGAAGAAGCTTCTTCTGTTACTTCAAGTGTGGGATCTACGCTGGAAATTGCAAATGGAGAGAATCCCGGAGTAGTGGCTACAAAGTAGTAGTAGTCTTCATCTTCACCTTCGAGTTCGGTTGGCAGTTCTGCCCACCCGCCAGAGTATCTGCTAAGTGTAATTGTAGAGATTTCAATCTCATTCTCATCAATCCATTCCTTTTCGACCTTGAAATTGATCTTTGAGTTACCCATTGCATCTGAAGATAGCTTGGTATCCACGTAAATGTTCATGTTCTTGTAAACATTGCCAGGTGCATCAGAGCTTACCTGACTGGATGTGTCATACAGCATCTCAACTACAGCCTTAACCTGACCACCGTTGAGCTTTGGTGTAAAGCTTACAGAAACGATACTGTTATTCTCTTTATAGAATGAGAACACGGCTTCTGTATCCTTTACTATGGATTTGAGTACATAATCCTTGATGAAGATGTTCTCAAACTTCTCTCCACTGGACAGTGAACCGCCACCGCCACCGCCGCCACTGCTGCTTGAGCTGGAACTGGAGCTGCTGCTTGAAGAAACTGAATCAACAGTTATTGTCACATTTTCAGTGTCATTAAGTTCTCCATCATCTACACCAAACAGCACATAGTAAGTTCCTGCCTCTCCATCTATAGGAGTCCAGCTGAAGTTACCCGTAGATGTATCAAAGGTAGCATTTGTAGGCTCATTAGCTATTGTGAAGGTCAGACTGTCACCATCTACGTCTGTTGCTGTGAGATTAATTGTGAGCTCGTCACCTTCATCCACACTTTGAGAGCCTATTGCACTCAGTACAGGTGGTGCATTTACATCATTAACTGTTACAGTTACAACTGTTTTGTCAGTGAACTCACCATCAGATACTGTAAAGTTAATTTCATAGAGACCATTTGATGTCTGATTTGCTGTGTAGCCAGGAGTCCATGTAAAAACATTGTCTGTTATGTACCCGTATGCTACATCTGACTGGAATTCAAGAGAATTCACATCTTCAGAATCAAGGTCTGTAGCATTAAGTGTGATACTAAGTTCCTCTGTCTCATTAACAACATAATCTGGCATTGTTTCAAAGTAAGGAGCCCTGTTCACGTTGGAAACAATAATAACTCCCTTTTCTTTTTCAGTGAATACTCCATCTGTTACACTAAATGTTACAGAGTAAGTTCCACTTTGCTCATAAGTAGGAGTCCATTCAAAGATACCATTAATTTTATCGAATGTTGAACCATCAGGCAGTCCTGTTGCGTTGTAGGTAATTGAATCACCATCATCTGAGGAACCGTTGAGTTCAATCTTCAAATAATCTGTTTCATTTATCTCTTGAATATCAATCTCTTCCAGAGTTGGCGGAGTATTGAGTACATCAACTGCAAATGTTGTTGTTACTGAATCTGAAAGATTTCCATCAGATACTGTAAAAACAGCATTGAACACATTGTCACCATCAACAGATACAGGTTTCCAACTGAAAGCACCAGTATTTGAATTTAGGCTCTGGTTTGCACTTTCTGGCAATCCTGTTACATTGTAAGTTATTGTATCATAGTCTGCATCAGAAGCTATTATGTTAAAGGATACAGTTTCACCTACATCCAGAATATAATAGGATTTTACAGAGCTGGTATTGATTTCTGGAGCAAGGTTAGTATTATCCACAACTATAGTTACAACTGTTGTATTGAACAATGAACCATCTGAAACATTGAACTCTACATAGTGAATGCCTGAGTCATTGTAATCTGGTGTCCATTCAAAGTTTGTACCGTTTATAGTACCGAATTCAACATCATTCGAGTAACTGAGAGTATCTCTATCAGGGTCAATTGCACTGATATTTAATACAAGTTCTACACCCTCAGAGGCATTAACAGTTTCAAATGTAGGGAACTGTGGTGCCCTATTGGTATTAGTAACATTAATTGCGACTTCCTGATAAACAACAGCTTCTCCATCAGAGACACTGAAGTTGGCAATATAGTTTCCTGCCTTATCATATCCGGGAGTCCAGGAGAAATCACCAGTACCGGAATCGAATGTTGATTCCGAGGGAATATTTACTGCAGTATAGGTAAGACCAGTTCTATCTTCATCCGTTGCATTGACGGTGAAAGACAAAGTATTGCCTTCACCAACTTTCTGGTCTGCAATTGATTTGAATATTGGTGCTCTGTTAACATTAGTTACATTAACAGCCACGATAACAATGTCTTCTGTAGATTTATCTGCCACTGTGAATTTGATATAATGCATTCCTTCATCATCAAAACCTGGTGTCCATGTAAATGTATGATTGGCGGCGTAAAAAGTACCATAAGTTGCATTGCATGAATATGTAAGAGTATCGTTGTCCAGATCGGTTGCTCCTACATCCAGTGTCATTGTGTTGTTTTCAGCAACATTAATTTCATCGAATGCAGGGAACTGTGGAGCTCTGTTGGTGTTTTCTACTGTAATAGCAGCTTCCTGATAGACTGTTTCTATTCCATCAGTTGCACTGAAGTTGGCAGTGTATTCTCCTGCCATGTCATAATCCGGAGTCCAGGAGAAATCACCTGTATTTGCATCCAGTGTTGCTCCAGAAGGGAGACCTGTTACATTGTAAACAAGAGTGTCTCCATCATCATCTATTCCATTTAGTGTGAATGCAAGTTCCTGTCCTTCGTAAACAGACTGTACACCAATTGCTGCAAGCTCAGGAGCAGTGTTTACATTAGTCACCGTAATTTCTACAATCTGGGAATCTTCAGAACCGTACCCATCTGATACTGTCAATTTGACATAATGAGTTCCAATATCCTTACGCTTTGTCTCCCAGCTAGCAATGCCTGATGCATCAATATCAGCAAAGATATTGGTATCATTTGAATCAAAGGTGGCACTGTCATCATCAAGATCAGTATAATTTGCATCTATATACAGTGTGTTGCCTTCATCAATTACATAAGAGGAAGCAACATCATTGATGCTTATTGGATTGTTTGGAATCTGAACTTTGCTATCAATTCCATCTGAAAGTTCGGAGCCAGTAGCATTGTAAGCATAAACTGTAATGTTTGACCAGCTATGAGCCTTCAGGTCTATTGTATTGTTGAACTTTGAATCTGTTATATTGTACCAGGTTCCATTGTAACTGACATTGTATCCGTCAGTGATATTTTCATTTCCTGCATCCCAGTCATGAAGTACCCAGAAGTTGCCGGTTGTGCTGACAAAGTTAGTGGGATTTGCCGGAGTATAAACTGGATCAGAAACCGGAGATTTTTCTGCGTTTACAGTAATTATTACATCCTCGGTGTCAATATCCTCACCATCTGTTACTCCAAAAGTTACATAGTAAGTTCCATTCTCACCATCTATTGGAGTCCAGCTGAAATTACCTGTGGAGGTATCAAAGGTAGCATTTGCAGGCATATTTGCGATAGTGAATGTAAGAGAATCTTCATCGATATCAGTTGCATTAAGTGTTATCTCCAGGAGTTCGGACTCGTTAACACTCTGGTCTCCTATAGGGGTAAGAACAGGAGGATTGTTTGCAACCACTACATTATCTACAGTGATCATGACATCAAGAGAATCGCTACCACCGTTTCCATCATCTACACCAAAATTGAGATTGTATGTACCAATAGAAGAAGGAATCCAAACAAAGGTCTGGTTGCCTGGGTAGAACACTGCATCTGCTGGCAATATGGAATTATTATAATATGTAAGTGGATCATAATCTGCATCTGTTGCAGAAATTGTGAAGTTCACAAGGCTTCCTGCAGTTGCGTTGATATCATCAATTGTATCAAATACTGGTGCAAAATTGCCAGGTACAGGACTTGTATTTACATTTACTGTAATAGTTACATTCTCTGAGGCTTCCTCATAACCATCAGAAACAGTGAAATTTACTGCGTAAGTACCGTTCTCACCTGAGGCCGGAGTCCAGCTAAACTCATTGTTTGTAAGGGAACCTATTCCTATCTTTGAGTATGTAAGTGGATCATTATCTGCATCTGTTGCAGTCAATGTCAATGTCAGAGTTTCAGTTTCATTAATAGTCTGAGTTCCGATAGCTGTAAGCACTGGAGCAGAGTTAACATTAATCTCTCCATTACTAACAGCTTCACTTGGAGAACTGCTGTCAGTTGTAATGAACTCTATGTCCTGCAATTCCATGCTGGAAGTTCCACTAGCATCGCCATTCATTGCCACATCTACTACCGGAGTGACAGCTGTTGTTATGGAATCAAGTCCACTAAGACTGATAGATACTTTTCCAGAACCAAGGTCAGTGTAACTTACAGAATGACCTGCCATGACCGTTTCGTTCAGACCAATACTTTTCAGAGAAACTATACTCTGATCATATACCAGAGTCATGTTTACTCCGGTTATATTCTCACAATTCTCAAGAGAAACAACTACATTGGCAATATCGCCCTGTATGACCTTGTCTGAACTGATTGAAACGTTGATTACTGAGCTTGCGCCCGCTACTAGCACTGGGTTGAATGCTGACAGAACTATAGAAACCGCCAACAATACCCTGATATAATTCAATACCCCGTTTTCCTTACTGTTTTTCATAAAGGGATGCATACTCTCACCCTTGAAATATCTGCGATCTGAGTCCGATATATCATTTATGTCTTTTAGAGCTGTACACAACCATAAATACAACTACGTCTATTGCTTTTGCGGACATTCAGTAGTATCACTGATGCCCCCACATTACTCCACGATTACCAATATACCCTGATATATTATAAAAGTATTCAATATCCTTTATTTTATAAATTTTGAGCAATTAATATACTAATTAATAATATACTAATATTTTATAGAATTGAATACATCAGTAATGTATTGACAACTTCGTCATAAACAATGTGATAATAGATAAGAATAGTGATTCAAAAAATATATCTATAATGTACATGTTACACCAGCCACCTATTATGAATAGAGATGAAATCTTTGGATGATAAAACAGCCTTCCAAAAATTCAAGCAAAACACGATCCAATGGCTACACACAGAGTCACTGATCTCTAACTCACTTGCAGTTATCATCGGAGTACTTACAGGACTTGCTATAGTATTCTATGATACTTTATTGGATTTCAGTCATAACTCATTTTTTGGAACTGTATCTCACACATCAAGATATTTCATAATACTCCTGCCTGCAATAGGTGGACTTCTTGTAGGCATCCTTGCCCACTTTTTTATCAACACCAGGCGGTATGACATTGAAGAAATTATTGAAGCAACCGCCTTGCGTGGTGGTAAAATGTCTCCTCGCAATGCTCTTCTCGAAGTCCTTGCATCAATCATATCCATAGGATCAGGTGGCTCAGCCGGAAAAGAAGCACCTGTCGTCCTTGCAGGATCAGGAATAGGATCTGGTCTTGCCAATTTACTGAAAATTCACGGAAACAGAGTAAAGATACTGATAGGATGTGGAGCTTCAAGTGGTATTGCCGCAGCATACAACGCACCCCTTGCAGGTGTGGTTTTTGTTGTGGAAGTTATTCTTGGAGAACTGGAAGCCAGCAGTTTCATACCCATTGTCGTGTCAGCAGTTTTTGCAACAATTGTTTCAAGTCTTGTGTTTGGTGTGGAAAACATAGGAGTTGCCTCTTATGAATTCGTTAATCCACTTCATGAATTCATGCTCTATCTCCTTTTAGGAATTATTGCAGGACTAACATCTGCATTGCTTATGCGTGCTCTTTTTGGTACACACAAAGCCTTTGACTCCCTGCAGATCCATCCAGTGATAAAGCCTGCAGTAGGCGGACTTTTTGTTGGATTAATCGGATATTTTTACCCTCAGGTTTTTGGTGTCGGTTATGATGTAATAACTGATGCCCTCAATGGGAATCTCACATTACAGTTGATGTTTTTACTGATATTTTTGAAAATAATCGCATTCTCATTAACCATGGGTTCCGGCGGCTCCGGTGGTTCTATTGTACCAGCACTTTTTGTAGGAGCAATGATGGGAGGAAGCTACGGATCAATAGTTCATGGACTGTTCCCTGATGTTACAGCAGAATCAGGCGCATACGCTCTTGTTGGAATGGGAGCAGTATTTGCAGGAACAAGCAGAGCACCTCTTGCATCCATTCTCATCCTATTCGAACTGACAAGAGATTATAATATGATACTCCCTATTATGCTGGCATGTGTTGTCAGTAACGTCATTTCCAGTTCCATAAATTCAGAATCCATTTTTACAGAAGGACTTCACCGCAGAGGATTTACTATCCGCAAAGGCAGGGAAGTTGATATTATGGAAGCACTTCTTGTCAAGGATGCAATGAAACATAATGTTCAAACCGTATCCGAAAACAAGAATGTAGGTGCACTTATTGCACTTATGCAGTCAAGCAGACATGCAGGTTTCCCGGTACTTGACTCCAACGGTCAGCTTTCAGGTATTGTAACTCTCAAGGATGTCAGGGACAAAGTAGGCCATGGCGAACTTGAAAAAACCATCACAGAAATATGTACCAAAGATGTGGCGGTAGCCTATCAGGATGAAACACTGAATACTGTACTAAAACGTCTTGCTGCAAAAGATATAGGCAGGCTTCCAGTAGTATCCAGATCTGATAGCAACAAACTGTTGGGAATTATCACACGCAGTGATATTGTCAAACTCTATGACAAGAAGATACTGGACAAGGTTCAAAGACTTCAAAAAATGAATCCTGAGCAGTGAAAAACCTTAATTGAATTCAAATATCTGATTTTTACATTCTGAACAGAAATATCAATTTGAACTAACAATACGACCCAGGAAATATCCAGGTGTCACATCATAGATTAGCACACGACATGTTATTCCGGGCTGTAAATCACACTCAGGAATTACAACCGGTTTGTATGATGCAGTCCTTGCCATCATACCTTTCTGCTTTGCAGGTTTTGACAGGAAAACTTCCACTTCCTTTCCAATCATTCCTTCACGGGTAGCAAGCTTTACAGCCTCACACACTTCATGAAGCTCATTGGACCTGTTCACAACAACACGGGAATCTATTTTGCGCATATCCCATGCTTTTGTATGAGGTCTTGGAGTAAAGCGGGAAATGTTCACCTTTTCAGGCTTCCATTCCTTCACCCATTCAACAGTCTTTTCAAAATCCTCATCTGTTTCACCGGGATAACCTGCAATGATATCTGTAAAAATAGTCATGTCAGAGAATCTTTCCCTGAAAGCCTCGATGATAGTATTGGTTTCTGAAATTGAATGATACCGGTTCATATCCTTTAAGACATCATCTGAAGCAGATTGTATTGGCAGGTGGAGGAATTTGTATATCCTTTCATCCTCAAATGCATCAAGCAGATCGTCAAGAATAGGAATCACTGAGAATGGATTCATCATTCCCACACGTATCCTGTAATTTCCTGGTATCCTGCATATCATTTTCAGCAACTGTGGCAGCAAAACCTCTTTATCAGTTCCATACTGACCATTATCCTGGGAAGTCAGCCAGATCTCACGGCAGCCATCATCAACTGCTCTCTGGATATCATCAATGATTTCCTCGGGCTCAAAAGAAGATAAGTTTCCACGTGCTATTGTAACAATACAATAAGCACATGCATAATTGCAGCCCTGGGAAAGCTGACAGATATGAATATTAGAATTATAGCGGATTCGTGGAACGCTCTGGAAACCCTCCGGCTCTTCAAGGAATAGTTTTACACTGCCGCCTGTAAGTTCATTGCGTGAAAGAGAATCAAGAACCTGACCTAATCTGGATATTGAATTAACACCCAGTATATGAGCATCGGGATTCTGGTGCATTATGTCCTCAAGCTGTACTTCAGGCATGCATCCAGTTACGATAACAGCTATTCCTTTTTCACCGAATTCCCGAATCTTATGAAGAATTTTCTGCTCGGTGCTGTACTTCACAGTACATGTATTGATAACAACAACTTCGGCATCGTTCTCAGGGACAAGTTCATGTCCGCCGTCCCTGACACTTGCCTTCATAATTTCGGCTGATGCCTGACTGGCAGAGCAGCCGTATGTAGAAATATGTACTTTCATTTTAAGATAATTAACCTTATCAGCCCATTCTGAGAGGGTTCTTTTCCTTGTCATGGATGTAAATAGTATCAGTAAACTTCACAACACCGGAACTTCCCATGGTTATACTGTGAACTCTGGCATCACCTTCACCAAAAAGACTTACGCCTTTGAGCAAAATTCCCGGAGTTACTCCGGTTGCAGAGAATATTATATCTTTTCCGGGAGCAAGTTTATCGATGTCCATTACATCATTGATATTTTCTTCGGTGATTCCCATGGTTTCAAGTCTTGGCATTTTTTCAGCTTTTTCAGCTTCTATCTCTTCAGGTGTACCGCCATTTGCAACAGTTGGAAGAACAAGTCTTGCAAGCATCTTACCACCAAGTATCTTCATTGCTGCTGCTGTCAGGACTGCTTCACCTGAGCCGCCTGCACCAAGAACCATATGGATTCCTGAACCACGTATGGCAGTTGCGATTCCAGGCATTAGATCTCCGTCACTTATGAGATTCACTCTTGCACCGGTCCCTCTGATCTCTTTTATTTTCTCCTTGTGTCTTTGCCTGTCAAGAATTACAACAACAAGCTCGTCAATATTTCTATTGAAAGCCTTGGCAACGATCTCAAGATTGCGAATTACAGGTGCATCCAGATCAATTTTTTCATCAGGATGTGCTTTTTCGTACTTGACAACTTCAGGACCAACAACTATCTTATCCATATAGATATCTGGTCCGTGGAAAAGTCCTTCCCTCTCTGCCATAGCCATTACGGCTATTGCACCTGGAATTCCATCAGCAGCAAGATTTGTTCCTTCAAGAGGATCGACTGCGATATCTACTTCAAGGTCACCTTCACCTGTTCCCACTTCTTCACCGATGTAAAGCATAGGTGCTTCATCGCGCTCGCCTTCACCAATTTTGATGATGCCTTTCATATCAAGACAGTTCAGCATCCTTCGCATGGCTTCAACTGAAACCTGGTCAGCGTAGTTCTTGTCACCACGACCCATCTGGTAAGAAGCTGCAATTGCTGCTGCTTCTGTAACGTGTAAAAGTCTGGGCAAAAGGGAACATTCGATTGGTCCTGCACATTTAATGAGAGCTTCTGCGGTTTTCGGATGAGGCATAGTTATCTTTTCCTAATCGTATTTCTTTCATGAATGATTGTGTGGCACATGTATTAATGTTTACTATATTAGAGTTGCGAGGGCTTTGAATAGCATATGAAAATAGTGAAAACAAAGTCTACTTCAATATATCAACAAGAGCAACTCTTTCCAGTACCAGCAGAGGAATACTACTTTTTCCGGCTGCTTTTATTTCCTGCTCAGTAATGGAGAACTGACTGGCAAGAATTTCATTTTTACTTTCAGAATAAGCAAGTACTGGTTTTTCGCTTACAATTTCCTTTAAATCCTGTATTGTAAGGTCTACATCCCCTGGTTCACCTAGAACAACAAAGACCACATTCATGTCACCTTCATGAACTCCCATCGAGAATGCTTCTTCTATCTGCCTTTTTCCCGAAGCAAACCTCATAATTTCAACACCTGTATCACGGGCTACATTGGATCCATTTTCAACAGCCCTCAGAGCTTTTTCAACAGCAAGAGAAATGTGCTCCTCACCTGCAATTTTGTCCGCGTCCATTGCCTGTACAATAGTGTTATGTAAAGAGGAAACAGATGCCAGCTCTTTTAAAAACACAGGTACTTTACGGATAGATACAGAACCACCAATCGTCTTGAATTCCATATTACTGAATACACAGGTAACCGAGAATAAGCGTAACGGTCTGAACCCCAGAGAAACATTAATACGAACAATATTGCACATGTGTAACTGGTTAACTTTATTACATGTTGAGTGCAATAGTTAAGAAGGAGCTGGGGCTATGAACGAACATTGCGAAACAGCAAACAATATCAGAGAACGCTATCGATGCTATAACTGCGGATATAACATGGAAGTATTAAACCCATGTCACAGTTGTGGAGAAGGAGAGTTCAGATGTCCTTTTTGTGGAGAACACATGTCAAGACAATGGTGAAAATGTAAAACCATTGGTATTCTTTTTCAGAACAAAGTCAACCTACCTTCTGGTTTGACCTGAAGCAACATAGACTGCCTTTTCCGTGTGTTTTATGTAGGTTGTTATTTATTACCACATCAAACACTATTGAAAATAAACAATTGAATATTACCCTTGAGTCTCATCTTACATTCTGGAATTAAAACCAGATTTTGTTGATGAAAGCCATGAGTTAGATTAATTCAGGATGAATACAGAAAGTTAATATTTCACCTGACTTAAGTTAATATAGAAACTCTTGCGGTAAATTACACCCGGTGTGAGAGGTGCTTACAATGGAACAGGATTATGATCCACATGGAATAGAAAACAAATGGCAAAGCCGTTGGAATGAAAGCAGGATATTCGAGCCAGAGCCTGATGAAAGGGAAAAATTCTTTATCACTATCCCTTACCCATACTTAAACGGCAATTTACACGCCGGGCACACAAGGACATTCACCATCGGTGACGTTATTGCCAGGCACAGGAGAATGCTTGGTTACAATGTACTTTACCCAATGGGATTCCACGTTACAGGAACACCTATTGTAGGACTCGCTGAACAAATTGAAAACAAGGATCCGCAAACAATGGATGTTTATTCCCGCCTTCACGGAATACCTGAGGATATCCTTGAAACACTTACAAAACCTGAAAGAATAGTAGACTATTTCAGCGTGGAAGCTGAAAAAGCGATGCGTGCAATTGGTTATTCCATTGACTGGAGACGCAAGTTTACAACCACTGACCCTACATATAAGAAGTTCATTGAATGGCAGTTCAACCTTCTTCATGAAAAAGGTCTCATAGTTAAAGGAGCGCATCCTGTTAAATGGTGTCCAAACGACAACAATCCGGTAGAAGACCACGATATTCTTCATGGTGAAGAAGCCACTATTGTTGATTTTACACTTGTCAAATTTACCTATGAAGGTATGGTACTGCCATGTGCAACACTTCGACCTGAAACTATTTTCGGAGTTACAAACCTCTGGATAAATCCTGATATAGAACACGCAAAAATCAAGGTTAGCAAAGATGGACGCGAAGAGATATGGATTGTCAGTCAGGAAGCTCACAGGAAACTTACGTTTACAGACAGAGAAGTTGAATTCATAGAGAATGTTCCTGGAAAAGAGCTTGTGGGGCTAAAAGTTCAAAACCCGCTCTCAGGAAACGAGGTTATCACACTTCCTGCATCATTTGTCAAACCCGGAAACGGCAGCGGTATTGTCATGAGTGTGCCTGCACATGCACCTTATGATTATCTTGCACTCAAAGACCTTTACGATAAAGACCTGTCCGAATATGGAATTACGGAAGACCTGAAAGAGATTAAACTGATATCACTTATCCAGGCCAAGGAATTCGGAGAATATCCGGCAGTTGAAGCAGTCGAGCAACTTGGCGCTAAAGACCAGAATGATCCGAAAGCCGAGGAAGCAACAAAGATGGTGTATCGCCGTGAATTCCATGGTGGAGTCCTTAAAGAGAACACCGGAAAATATGCAGGTGTTGCAGTTTCCAAAATAAAGGACATCCTCACACGTGATCTGCTTGATGAAGGAATCGGGGAAGTATTCCACGAATTCAGTGAACCTGTAGTATGCCGCTGCGGAACAAAATGTGTCGTGAATATGGTAAAAGGACAATGGTTCCTTAACTACTCAGATCCGCAGTGGAAAGCAAAAGTCTACAAATGTATTGAGAATATGGACATCATCCCTGAGGAGATCAGAGTTGAGTTTAACAACAAGGTAGACTGGCTTAAGGACAAGGCATGTGCCAGGAAGAAAGGTCTTGGAACAAAGCTGCCATTTGATACAAACTGGCTTATCGAATCACTTGGCGATTCTACAATTTACATGTCATACTACATAATGAACAAGTTCTTTGCACAGGGTGTTGATGTTGATCAACTGAAACCTTCACTCTTTGATTACGTACTTCTTGGAAAAGGTTCAGTCCAGCAGACAGCCATTGACACCGGACTTTCAGAACAGTTAATTGCTAACATTAAATCAGACTTTGATTACTGGTATCCTGTTGACCTGAGATCATCAGGAAAAGACCTTGTACCAAACCACCTGTTGTTTTTCCTCTTCCACCACGTTGCAATATTTGATGAGGACAAATGGCCGCGCAGTCTTGCAGTTAATGGATTCGTTTCCCTTGAAGGCCAGAAGATGAGCAAGTCCAAAGGACCAATACTTACTCTTATGGAAGCTGTTGGCGACTACGGAGCAGACATTTCACGTATGTACATTCTTTCAAGTGCCGAGCAGACCCAGGACGCAGACTGGAGAAATGTGGGCGTTGAAAGCGCAAAGAAACAGGTTGAAAGGTTCTACAAGCTTGCAATGGAAATTATTGATTCAGGTGCCACATCAGGAATTGACGGTGAACTGAAGCTTATTGACCGCTGGATGCTCAGCAGGCTTCAGCAGTGCGTCAGGGAAACTAACAATGACATGACATCCATCAGGACAAGAAGTGCACTGCAGAATGCATTCTTCCTGCTTTACAATGATGTAAAGTGGTACCAGCGAAGAGGCGGAAGCGCACTGCTTTACGATGTACTGGATGTATGGGTCCGCCTGATGGCTCCATTCACACCTCACATCTGTGAAGAGATCTGGAGTGCAATGGGTCACGGCGAAGGAGACTTCGTATCCCAGGCAGCATATCCTATATTCTGCCCAAGATTCGTTGATAATGACGCGGAACTTGCCGAGGAACTCATGTGCAGCACACTTTCAGACATAGAAGAGATCATCAAGGTCACAAAAATAACACCGAAAATGGTAGCTCTTTACACTGCACCAGAGTGGAAAATAAAAGCTTTCAAGATGGCTCTTGAGATGAAGAATGAAGAAGATCTCAACCCAGGAAAACTTATCAAGACATTGATGGCAGATCCAGAGAACCGCAAATACGGCAAAGAAATACCAAAATATGTCCAGAAGCTTGTGCCTGATATGTGCAGCGTGAAGACCGAAAGATTTGAGATGCTGCTTGGAATGAGTCTTGATGAGATGACAATACTTAAAGAGAATATTGGATGTCTTGAAAACGAAATAGGCTGTTCCATACAGGTTTACAGTGCTGATGAGCCGGAATATGATCCGGAAAGTAAATCCAGATTTGCAGCACCACTCAGACCTGCAATATATTTAGAATAAGATACTGGTTTTTAACCAGTATTTCTCTTTTTTGTTTTTATTTTTGTATCCTATGTTACGAGAAGCGTTAAAATATACGATAAATATAAATTTGAAGCCAATAAAATATAATTAATTATTGTGCATCAAATGAACGTAAAAAATCAGACTCCCGATGAAAGCAACGAAAGGAAAGTCAGGCTTGCAGCCAGAACGTCTCTTGTTTTCATGATACTCAGTTTCCTGCTGGTTACATGTGCTGGTGCAAATTCCACAATGGAACTCAAAGTCGGAGTCTATCCGAATGAGCCGCTAATATCACAGGAACAGAACGGAACAGCCATCGGGCTTTATGCAGAGATACTGGAGAGTATAGCTGCAAAAGAAGGCTGGGAACTTGAATACGTACCAGGCACACTTGTTCAATCTTATCAGCGGCTTGATAACGGCAGTATAGACATCCTTCCTGCGGTGCCTTTTATTCCGGAAATAGAACAAAAATACATTTTGACTACTGAAGCCCCATACACAGATTGGGGAATAGTTTACACTTACCGAGGATCAGGAATCACTTCCATGAACGATCTTGACCGGAAAAGAATAGCACATGTAGATGACATATTCTATGAAAGCTTCAATTCAAGTCCCGGAAATGGAAACACCAATTACTCATTCATAAGTGCCGGCAGCTATATTGAGATATTCGAACTTCTTGATAACAAAGAAACTGATGCAGGAATTATACCAAGATCATATGGAGAGATTTATGAAGACCAGTTTGATCTTGAAAAAATACCGTTTGTAATATCACCTACAGATATGGTTTTTGCATTATCGAATAATACGAATCCTGAAATTGCAAAGCAGATAGATGCAGATATATCCCAGATGATTACGGAAAACGGCACTATCCACTATATGCAGGAGAATATTGATAAAGACATAACTGAAGAAAATCTCTCTACATGGGAAAGTCCTTCCTGGCTTAAGTTCTCTGTTGGCATTGGAGGCGGCCTTCTTCTGATATTTGTAATATTAAGTCTCACTCTTAAAAATAAAGTTGAAGAGAAAACGTATGAACTGAATTCCAAGAACAGGGAACTTGAAGTTGAGATTCGGGAGAGAAAGATTGCAGAAGAAAAGCTGAAACAATACTCTCTTGATCTGAAAAATTCAAATGAATTGAAGGATCTCTTTACAGATATACTCAGGCATGATCTCATAAACCCTGCAACTGTTATCAAAGGTTATGTAGAGTTCCTTATGGAAATGGAAGAAGAGCCCCGAAAAAAAGAGGCAATGGAAGCCATTGAAAGGAACAACAAGAAGCTTATAGAGTTAATTGAGAATGCGGCCCATCTTGCAAAACTTGAGAATATGGATGATATGACTTTTAAGACACTTGATCTAAAAGAAATAATAGAAGAGGTTATAGAACATCTCATTCCAAAGCTTGAAGAAAAGGATATAACCGTATCGTTCAATCCATCAGGCACTTATCCTGCAGATGTGAATACAACAATAGAAGATGTTTTTTCCAATCTTATCAGCAATGCTATCAAATACAGCCCATCAGGAACTAATATTGATATATGCGTCAAAGATGTTGATGATGCATGGGAAATAGAGATTTCTGATGAAGGAGAAGGAATTCCTGATGAGGAAAAGCCATTTGTTTTTGATCGCTTTAAAAGAGCACACAAAGTCAATATAAAAGGAACAGGACTGGGGCTTGCTATTGTTAAACGTATAGTTGACCTTCATGAAGGAACAGTTGAGGTCTTTGACAGAGCTGGCATGAAAGGAACAACATTCAAAGTAAGGCTGCAAAAAACAAAGATATAAAAACAGAAAAGATTCAGCTTTTCCTATAAATTCTAATAAATATCTGTCCTGCGATCATCAAACACAGGAATATCATTTCTTATTTTAGTCGTTTTTTCGAGATCAATAGTTCCAAAAATAACTGATTCATCATCACCGGCTTCTTCCATTACATCACCCAGTTGATCCACAATTAAAGAACCTCCAAAGAATGATGAATCGGAACCTTCTCCCACCCTGTTACAGGCAATGTGGGGAATCTGGTTCTCAATAGCTCGTACAATTGCAAGTGAACGCCATATATGCCCTCTTGGACTTGGGAACTCAGCTATTGTTATAAGCATGTCAGACCCCATTAAAGCAAGTTTTCTGGCAACTTCAGGGAAACGTAGTTCATAGCATATCTGAAGACCGATTGTTAAGTTTCTTTTAGGAAGCAGGACAGGAATTATAGAATTCCCTGATGAGAAATACTGTTTTTCCCGCTTGAAAGGATGGGTCTTTCGATAAGTTCCAACAATATTTCCATCTTCCACACAAACACCCAGGTTGTAATACTTTAGACCTGTTGAAGATGCCTGTTTTTCAATAATGGAAAATACCATTACACATTTATTTATCTTTGAGAACGCGCACATCTGCCTGATTGTCTCACCATTTTCATCTTCACTGGAAGTTTCAATTTCGTCATAACAGAAACCTGTGGAAAAAACCTCAGGGAAAACCAGAATATCCGCACCATCAGATAAGGCAGCATTGGCCATGTATAATGCTTTTTCAACATTAGACTGCTTATTGCAATCTGAGATAGCCATCTGAATACAGGCTACTTTGATTCTGCTTTTTCCAGACATTAATAAAATCTCCTTTCCAAAATTATCGATAGATGCAAGTTTTTCTGAAAATATATTATTCAGAGATATAGGGTTTGATATCGAGAATAGGAGTCCCGTTTATTGCATCAAGTCCTTTTACGTGAAGAATATTATTATCAACTTTAAGAAGCTCCACAACAGTAACGCCAATACCATTTGGCCTTTTTGGACTCCTTGATGCAAAAACACCGGCCATTTTACCATCATATCTGCGTTTCTGTATCATGGAAAAACCTTCTGAAAGATGGAAATAAAAGAAGACCTGTATTTTATCAAAGTCTGTAATGCTGTCGAGACCTTCAGCATATTCACTTTTAAGAACAATCAAAGATTCAGTATCTTTTTTCTCTCTTGCAGAAGCAGGTTCAAAAATGCTATTGTCTACAAATCCAATTGGATGCATTAGAATGGAAGTATCATTGTTGTTTTCAGACATAGATATCACGTGCCATAAAATGTAAAACCGGACTTATTGACAACTGCATCATCAACTGAAATCCTCTAATGAAGTTGACTTTGTTTTGGGAATCAGACCAGTGAGATCCACCGAGCTTCTAATTATTTTAAGAAGTATGCAATTTGAATGCTTAAGAATATCTTCATTTATCTTTCCTACCTCATAGGCAGGTTCCGTGGAAGTGATCTTCAGCTTGGTAATTCCTGCTGCATATTCTTTCGGACTTTTTTCCGCAGCTTTTAAGATGCAATCTGATGAAGCAAGATAATCAGCCAGACTTTTTTGGCCGATACCCATACGTGCAAATTCTTCCTTGAAAACCGGCCTTTCAACTATCCTTGAAAGCACATATGCAGCTACCGGAACCATGTAAGCAGGCTCCACAGACCTTATATTTTCAGCTATAAGGGAATGTATATCTTCGGAATCTGCCTGCTCGGTTTCTATAAGACTGTAGACCTTTGAAGGAGGAATCTCAACTTCAGTCAGTTTTCTCATGTCCTTAAGAGCACGCAGGTAACCTGTCATTACAAGACGATGTTCATCAACACCTTTGTCCTTAAGTTCCCTTGTAACACCACTAATTGAAAGCTGGCGGCCTTTAAGAATATCGTTTATTAGTAAATAGATGCTATCAGACATATGACTTTATCATAATTGATAACAAACCTGATATATTTGCCGGTCTCTTCCAAATATAATTTAGTAGAAAACAGGTACATTTAATAAGAATAATGACGTTATAAGAGTCCCTCTTAGGAGGAAGGAAATAGATAGTTATACGTCAGGCAGTATATGCGGCTTTACCGACATGAAAAAATGGTTCTCTCCTGTAATCTGTATGCAACAGTACATAAGAGATATTTCTATGTTCCAATTCGATTAAAAGGAAGATACGGTATTTCGAAGGACTGGTTAACAAAAAACAATGACTTCGTGAGAAAACAAAATAACATGTTCAAAAGAGCCCTCACTCAAAATGAACAGCAGCAAAAACAGTATCTATTTCGAAACATTATGAAATCACAACACATTTATTAAGTTTAACCTCCATATGATAGGTACTAAAAATAGACAACATGTAGGCAATATTTTTCGCATTCCAAGGCGTTCTGAGCCCGAATGTGTCTGTTTTATACCTGGTCCGTTGGCTATACGAGGTAATTAGATGAGTAAACGAACAAGAATTATCAATGATCCTTCCGAACTCGTACCTCTACTTCAGGTTTTTGGATCCCAGAGACACAAAAAAGTATTTGATGCGCTTCTGAACCTTTGGATGACAAAGGAAGATCTTGAAGATCTTTTAGGAACAGATGTAACAAAAAGTATCAACATACTTAAAAAGAGTGGTCTGATAGAAAGTCAGTGGCATATGCCAGAACCCGGGAAGACTCCTGAAAAAGAGTATCGTACATCCTATTCTAAAGTCCAGACAAATTTCCAGTGCTCTTTTGAAGATATGAGCGACATCATCATGCTTACTTTCATGCCTTATGAGGAAGTAAAGGATGCCATTGAAGAACTTGAACAACTGGTAGAGCAGGGTAATGACTCTATGAGCAGTCTTACCAGAGCATTGAACAAGAGTCCCCTGTATATTCGCGCTGTTGCCCGCAGATCCGATAAACTTTCAGTTATGGGACAGAGACTCAAGGTACTTCAAGGCGGAGAGGCAGAATGATAGAACTCCTTCACAGCAAGAGTGGTATAACTAAATTTCAGATCCTGATAGAAGTAGCTGCACATCAGCCTAATGTAAGACAGAAAGAAATTGCTGAGAAAATTGGGGTTACACCCCAGGCAGTTTCTGAATATATAAAGGAGCTGGTTGCAGAAGGTCTTATTTATTCAGAAGGAAGGGTGCGCTACAGAATTACAAAGCAGGGTGTTGAATGGGTACTTGAAAATGCAGCAGATATGAAGAGATATGCACGCTATGTGATGAGCGACATCATAAGTCACGTCTCTACATGGACTGCAATAGCAAGAGAAGACCTTGAAGAAGGAAAGGAAGTCTACCTGAAAATGGAAAGTGGACTGCTTTATGTAAGCACCACTGATGTAACAAATGCAACAGGAACAACAATATCTGCTGCAAAGCAGGGAGAGGATGTAGGTGTTACTGACCTGATGGGACTGATTGACCTTGAAAATGCCAGTATAACTGTGTGCAGGATTCCCAGGGTTGAAAGAGGCGGTTCACATAATGTTGATGTTGAGAGACTCAGAGCACTCGCAAAATCAAAAGCATATATTGCCACAATTGGCGTGGAATCCCTTATAGCTCTTAGAAGAATAGACATGGAACCACATGTGATGTTCGGTGCAAAGGAATCTGTAATAGAAGCTGCATATCACGGCCTGTCATCACTTGTACTTGCCATCGATGAAGAAGTTCCAACCATACTCAGCCGGCTTGAGACTGAGAATCTGGAATACGAACTTGTTGATCTCAGCATACAATAATCCAAGCGAGGAAACATGAAGATCATTATCATATCAGACACTCACTCAAGTAGTGACAGTATTCCTTCATTCCTGTCAGAACTTTTTGATGACTATGAAATGATCATACATGCAGGAGATTTTGATAGTCTTCAATTTTATAAAGCACTTGAAGCCACAGGAAAACTGAAAGCTGTTCATGGAAACTCAGATGAGCCTGCTGTAAGGGAAATCCTTCCTGAGAAGCTTGTATTTGAAGTTGAGGGTGTAAAGATAGGTATTATCCACGAAGCATCACTTTCTATTGTAGATAATACGGCAACAAGATACATGGCTCTTGAAATGGGTGTCGATGTTCTCGTGTTCGGCCACCTTCACAGACCAATTATAGAAAAGAGTGATGTTCTTTTGATATGTCCGGGATCGCCAACAAAGCCACGTATGTCTGATCCCTGCGCAGTTGAACTGGAGATAAATAACGGCACTGTGGCAACGAATATTATTCCTATAACCGGCCAATCCTGCGGATATATTGATTATTCCCGCAAACTTGGGGAAAATAAGAGTTAAATGTTTTCATAAAATTTATTGGCCATTCACAGTTTCTGTTTTAAACATAACACCGCTACCATTTAGTGTCATATGTATCTGATCGGTAAAACGAAGTATTTCATCCAGATTTACATTGTCACCCCAGTCATAGACATAATCATAATTTCCCTGGACTGCCTTGAATCCAAGTGACATAAGACTTCTGTCAATTTCCGAAGGCAGGGCACCATTACTGTTAAACCAGAGTACTAAATAAGTTTTCATAACACCCACTATTTTATCAATGTCGATCTTACTTATGGGAGTTTTGGTCGAAAAGTCAAAGAGTAAAAATAATTCCATAATTCAAAAATAGATGAAAATCAGGGAGTTGAACCCTGATTAATTAATATGTCTCTTTCAGGGATTTCAACGCCTGAGAAACCATTGAAGAATAATGTTTTGCATCGGGATCGTAATACTCCTTTGCCCTCTGGGAGTTTGGAGATGCACTGTCAAGTGCTTTAATCCTGTCAAGAGTGCATTTTGCAGTTTCGATTACCCACATATCTCTTGTCTGCCCATCTACTATGTGAAGCGATTCTGGCCTTACTGAAGTAATAACGTCACCTTCGTTAGTTGTATAAGTGCTTGGCTTACCAACAACCGCTACAAATGCCGGAGTTTCACATTCTGCAAGCACTTGTGCAGCCTCAGGCTGGTACTGACCTGCATATAGAAGGAAAGAACCTGTAGGATCGGTCACTCTTCCACGCCAGTACTCTGAATCAGTTCCTATGTCTTCTTTTTCGATGAGAGTTCCTACTATGAAAATTCTGTTAACTTTAGCACCTGTTGGAGTAAGAAGATATTGCGGAGCATACTGATCATCACCATCCTTAAAACTAAGGTTAGATTCCCTGAATTCCTGTGCAAATATCCTTCTGGCAACTTCCCTTGTATATCCTGCCATCTCAGACCACCTCTGCAGCTGCGATAAGCTCATCCAACTCGGACAGGTCATATGCAAATATTGGAGAAATTGATTCTACTATAAGGTACCTGTCAACCCTTGAACCTTTTACACTATAATATCTTCCTACAAGTGAGTCCTTCATTTTCTCAAGAACAACTCCCTGATCCAGAGCATCAGCAGCAAGTGTAATTGCGCTTTCAAGAGTCATGCCTGTTATTTCTTCCACAAGATCTCTTTTGAGAATTGCATCCTGTATGGAGTTACCATCATCCATTACGGCCTTGATGCGAAGATCATAAACTCCATCTACCTTACCATGTTCCATACATGCCCCTTTTGTAAGGGCACGGTTACATTCCGGGCACCTCTTAATAAGACCTGAACCGGATTGAATGTCCACCATTGCTCCATTGAACTCCACTGTAGCGTTTCCAACTTCAATTTCTTCATCAAGGGTTTCAATAGAACTGCTTTTGTTAACATTAAGCTGGAATTTGCCATTCCACTCGTTCACAACTACATTTTTCAGGAGGTAGCTCTTTCCTTCTTCAACAGAAGATACTCCTGCACTTTCCCAAATTGTGAACTTGATAGTCCCTGTTTCATCACCGATAAGACCTACCTGGGATATGGACTCATGTGTATTATCCCACAGCTGGACAATCTTCCCCCTGATATTTGCCCACTTGCCGTCATCCACATCGGAAATGTTGATAAGAGGAGATTCTGACTGCCCTATATAGAACTCATTCCTCTTGATATTGTATGATTTTAAAAAGTAGTTTACAACGCTTCTGCGTGCTTCTTCCCTTGGCACCTTGAACTTATTAATCATCTTGTCAAGACGCTCTTCAATTTCCCCGATTGGGATCTCCACTCCAAGTTCGCTGAACCTGGCACTAATTTCCTGTGCTAATTGTTTCATTTTAAATCCTCAAGCCTCTTGTTTGTTTCTTCTTATGGAGAGGCAATACTCAGTATGCATCCGGACTATATAACCTAATTCTAAGCTAGGTGAAAGTAATATATAAAGCATATAATCATCGAGCATACATTTACCAGAAGAAAGTATCAGTTTTTGGTTAAACGCATGATATATGACATTACACCCCTTGTTCTTTTCATGAGAACGTACATCAAACCCCTGGAAGAAATTGGCCTATGTTTCTTAATGATTATCACAGGGCCCTTATGACCTTTAGCCAGAACACATGACCTATCACCTATCAAGGAGAAACTGAAACGTTTTCCAGAATCACCTATTACCAGCATGTCACCCATTTCAATAAAATCCAGTATCCCCTCTTCAACTGAAATGTGTTTGATTAGGTGCGTAGATATACTATGAACCGAAGACCCTCCTGAAGCTTTTTCAATATCATTTAAGATGGCATTATAGGATTCATCATCAAGATTTGGGTCTATTACCCTAAGGACATGCAATTCAGCACCAGTACTCTTTGATAGTCTTTTGGAAAGATACAAGCCATAGCTAGAATTATCTTTACCATTATAAGCCACAACTATACGCCTGATTTTAGCAGGAAGATAGCCATTCAATACGACAATGTTCTTACTGGCAGATGACATTACCTGATTAGTAATATTTCCAAACAGAGAATGCAGACAATCCATCTCATGCCAGCCGATTATAATAAAATCAACATCTTCTAGTTCAGCTTGTTCCACAATGGAATTAGTGACATTATGATCAAAAGATATCACGTACTTCCTTTCATGACCCACAATTGCAGGAAATTCTTCGAATTTCTCCCTTAATGCACCATCCACAGCAATCCTATTTGCATGGAATGCATCTCTTGCTTCTGCCAGACCGATCTGTTGAGGCACTTTGATTACATTAAGACCTATGATAGTGTCGCCCAGATTATCTGCAAGATACAATAGATCTTTTTCATGTTTTGGATTTGCAACTGGAACCAGTATCTTAATTGTAGAGCTATCCTTTAACGGAGCCGGGGAAATGTTGTCTTCAAGAACATCAAAAAGATCATATCTGGGAAAGGCTTTTCCTTTACCATAATAATTGTACCAGATCAAGCCCAGAACAATGACAGCAAATGCGAATACCATTGGCAATAATCCCATTGCAGGCAGCAATAAAAGGCTGAAAACAATGCCTATGATCTGAGTGTAAGGGTAAAATGGGTCTCTGAACTTTGGCTTGTATTCATCAAGAGACCTTTTTCTTAGAATCAGAACTGACAGATTGATCAGTACAAAGATGAATATATTGAATGTACTGCCAAGTTTAGCCAGTTGTTCAACATTAAAAAGCAACAATAATAAAATCATCACAATACCTGTAATTAAAATAGCATTGTGTGGAGTATCATGTTTTTTATGGATGCTGACAAACCAACTGGGAATCAGATCATCCCTGCCCATGGCAAAAGGAAATCTGGAAGAAGACATGATTGCAGCATTGGCTGTAGATAAGGTCGCAAGCAATCCACCAATAATAATCAGAATCTTACCAGCATCTCCTGCCATCATTTGAGAAACATCGACAAGCGGTGTCAAAGTATTTAATGATTGATCGTGTGTAAGGCTGCCACTAACAACCAGCATAACACCAACATAGATCAGAGTGACAACACCCACGGATGCAATAAGAGCACGTGGAAGGTTTTTTGATGGATCTTTGACTTCTTCGGATATGGCGGCAAGCTGTGTGATTCCAAGATAAGATATGAAGATAAGACCCGTAGTTGCAAATACAGAACTATAGCCATATGGCATGACAGGATAGAATTTCTCAGTATCAAACATCATCATACCCTTCACAATAAAGAGTGAAAGTATAACAAGGAGAAAAACGACAATAATGTTCTGAAGTGAACCACTACTTCGTGCTCCACGATAATTTATGAACAAAAGGAATAGTCCTGCTGCACTGGCAGTGATTATAACAGGAACAGGTACAAGGACAAAAAAGTAATCAGCCAGACCTATAAGTGCGAAAGAACCTTTAAACACAAGCGCAAGCCATGCTCCTAATCCAATAATAGCACCAAATGCTGCACCCATTGCCCTACTTATGAAATAATAACTTCCTCCTGCCTTCGGCATACCTGTAGCCAGTTCAGCCATGCTGATAGCGGTTGCCATAGATATGACTCCGCCTATCAAAAACGATAATATGGCTGCAGAACCTGCTGAAGAAATCGCTATTCCCGGTAAAATGAAAATACCAGCACCTATCATTGTGCCGGTCCCAATAGCAAAAGTCTGAAAGAAACCCAAACTACGTCCAAGACTTTCACTGGTTTTAATTATGGCCATATTATCCCCATCATATCACATAAGTGTATAAAGTTCACAGTATTTATCTGTAAAGGATATCTGCAACTTCCTTTGCTGAATCTCCTTCACCAATTACTGTTACAAGATCGTCATATTCAAGGACAAGATTACCATTGGCAATAAATGATTTCTCACCTCTTCGTATCATAAGCAAGAGACTATTTTCCGGAAGAGAGAGCTCTTTTATAGCCTTTCCTGCCACTTTCGGATTGGTAACCCTTATCTCCAGAATCTCGCCTTCCTCTCCAACCTCGCACATCGAGAACATGGAAGGTTTTCCAACCATATTATCAAGGACAAGAGCCGTGGTCATTTGAGGACTCATTGATCTGATAGACAGATCCCAGAATGCATGAAGATTTTCCACATTGTTGACCCTTGCAACTATCTGTTCCTCTTTAAGGTTGAATTTACTTTTTGCTATCTGGGAAACCAGAAGATTTGTGTTGTCCTGATCTGTAGTTGCTACGATATACTTGGCTTTCTCAATACCTGCTTTCTTTAGAACATTGATATCTTCAGCATCACCATGAATAGCACGTATACCCTGTTTTAGTAGACGTTGACATTTATCTTCAGAATTGTCAACTACAACAACATTCTCTCCTCTTTTCTCAAATCTCTCAGCCAGGATCTTTCCGACCTCTCCGCCTCCAATTATCAGGATTTCCATAGGTATAACTCCTAAAAAGTTAGCAACTCTTCTTGCTAAAGTACCAGTCATTACAACGGTTATTATTACTGTTAGAAATACGAGGCCCACAAGTGTTTGTCCTCCAAAGATCCCCATGGAGTCCAGTTTAACTGCAAAATATGTTGCAATAGATGCCGGAACAACACCCCTTGGACCTATAAATGAAATGAACAGTTTTTCTTTTGTTTTTAGATGTGAATCTATAGTTGAACCAAAAACAGCTAACGGACGAACTATAAGTATCAAAATGAGGACTACTATGATACCTTTAAGACCCAAACCTAAAATATCCTCGAAATTCAACATCGCAGCGAGAAGGATGAATATAATGGATAGCATCATCATTACAAGATCGGATTTGAATTCTTTTAGAGCCTGTTTATGAGGGATGTTAGATGTTCCGGTCACAATTCCAAAAACTGCCGCTGCGAGAATTCCAGATTCGTTACCCAATAATTCAGATACTACATAGGAAGACATAACCAGTGTCAATGTAAAGAATCTGGCAGTCTGGTCAGTTACCAGAGAGCCACTTGAAAGAAATCTTTTAAGAATATTTCCACTGACCATACCAATTATAATGCCTATTACAAGCCTCTGAAGTATAAACGCGACTGCATCAAATCCATAAAGCTGGGAAACAATCCACTCGAACATGAAAGCAGCAAGTATCACGCTGGCTGCGTCATTGAAGACGCCCTCAATCTCAAGTATTTTTCCTACCTTGTGATTGACATGTATATTCCTTACTAGAGGTGTTATCACTGTCGGACCAGTTGCAGCAACCAGAGCACCAAAAAGTGCCGCCAGTTTTACACTAACACCAAGAATCAGATATGTAGTTAAAGTGGCACCCACAAAAGTGATGAGAACACCAATAGTTGTCAGTTTTAGCGCAGTTTTCTGTATTGGCCTGATGCTTTTGATATCAATGTGCAAGCCACCATCAAAGACAATAACAGCAACTGACAGAGAAACAATAGCAGTTAATCCATCACCAAAAGTAGCCGGGTCTATAAAATTTAATACTTCAGGCCCTATCAGAATTCCTTCGATTAGAAGAAAAATGATAACAGGCACTTGAAAACGCTTGCTGAGTGTCTGGGCCACCATGCTCATAAAAAGCACAGAAACGACAACTTCCAGAAAATATATAGAATTCACAGTTATGCTCCGGGAGTATACAAAATATTAGTTTGTTTTGTTAATACATTAATTATTAAGTATGTAATAATTATCTGATAGGGCTATAAATATAAAATACTAATGCAAAGCACTAATCTTAAATGTTTGTTTATGTGTGAGATCTGAATGAGCGGGAAAATAATTATACTAAATAAATCAATTTATTAATCAGCTCAATTTCAATATATTTCAAAAATGAACTACATACTAGTGTAAGCTACACAACAATTAAAATAGAAAAACGTGATTTAGGGTACTAGAAGACAAGACCAATTAAGAAAGCTGAGTGATTTAAATGGCCTTAATAAAAGAAGAAGATATTAAAGTTCCACTGGATGTACCACAGGATGCACGTGAAACATATATTAAAAATTATATGAAGATCACATCAAACAGCGGAAATATGATGCTCTTTGCAGGTGACCAGAAAGTTGAACACCTCAACGATGACTTTTTTGGAGAGGACGTCCCTGCAGATGATAATGATCCGGAACATCTTTTTAAAATAGCTGCAAACTCAAAGATAGGTGTTTTTGCAACACAGCTCGGACTTATTGCAAGATATGGAATGGACTATACCGATGTACCATACCTTGTCAAAGTTAACTCAAAATCCCACCTTGTTAAAACAAAGCAGGACGACCCGTACAGCGGTCAGTGGTATGACATGGACCAGATTGCACAGTTCCGCGAAAACAGCGGCCTTGACATTCTTGGAATCGGTTACACCATCTATCTTGGAAGCAAGTATGAAGCTGAAATGTTCCACCAGGCTGCACAGCTCATCTACGAAGCACACCAGTATGGAATGCTAACTGTCCTCTGGATTTACCCAAGAGGAGAATCTGTTGCTAATGAGAAAGACCCACACCTTATTGCAGGTGCAACTGGTGTCGGCGCATGCCTTAATGCAGACTTTGTAAAGGTAAACTATCCAAAAGCTGAGGGAATGCCAACTGAAGAAGCATTCAAAGAAGCAGTTCTGGCAGCAGGCAGGACAAAAGTTGTTTGTGCAGGCGGTTCCAGCGATGACCCGAAATCATTCCTTGAAAAGCTCTATGCCCAGATCCATGTAAGTGGTGCATGCGGTAATGCAACCGGAAGGAATGTACATCAGAAATCTCTTGATGAAGCAGTCAGAATGTGTAACGCAATTTATGCTATCACAGTTGAGGATGCATCTGTTGAGGATGCACTCAAGATCTACAACGGCGAATAATCCTCATTTTGCATGTTTAAATCATGCATACTTTTTTTATTTTGATTGTCGATTAGTTTTTACTATCTTTTTTTATTTTCAGCTTAAAATGCAGACAGATACAGATTTTTGATGATAATAAAATGATAATATTATACAAGAATAACTATATATATGTTGAAAGGAAACTTGTTTCCTAATAAACAAAACGGACCCACTATGGATGAAAAATCTATAAATCAAAGAAAAGAAACCTATACTAAAAGGATTGTCACCGATACAATCCTGCTTATCACAGGTAGCATCTGTATACTATTCCTTTCAATAGTAACAGACTTAGCCCATATTTTTACGGGTACTACGTGTCCATTGGACGAGTGGACAATGGGCGAGATCCTGATAACTATCACACTTGTTATGATGGCATCATTGATGTTTGCATACAGACGATATTATGACACAAGGGATGCAATCAAAGAATTCAATTCAATTAATGCTATCAAAGAGGAATTCATTGCAAACCTTCGACACGAACTAAAAACTCCACTTGTACCAATCAGAGGTTATTCTGAAATCCTGTATGATGGAAGTCTTGGCGAGATTAACCAGAAACAAAAAGAAGCTCTCAAAAAGATGATCAATTCCTCTGAAAAACTGGAGAGACTCATTGATTCTCTTATTTTTATAAGTGTTGCAAAGTCCGGGGATGTTGAATACACATTTACAACACTCAATATTAATGATATTGCAACTGGAGCTATTGCAGATATTGCTGACCAGCTTAACCAGAGGAAACAGGAAGTTGATGTTGATATCAGACCAAGGCTTTCATATCTGGAAGGAGACAGAAAATATCTCAAGGAAGCACTTATCCAGATACTTGAAAATGCCAGTAAGTTCAGTCCGAATGGACAGAATATACAATTGATAATCCACGAAGGTTACAAAAGTCTTCACATAAAGGTAATCGATAAGGGAATAGGGATACCTGAAGAAGAACTGGAAAACATATTTGAAAGATTCTATCAGGTAGATGGTTCTAAAACAAGACGCTACGGAGGTAACGGACTTGGACTCCATATTGCAAAAACCATAGTTGAAGCTCATAAGGGAGATATATGGATAGAAAGTGAACCTGAACTTGGAACGACGGCCCATATCAGACTGCCTACTCCAGATCACGGAATAAAAAAATAAGAGAAATATAAGTGCAGATAAGAGAAATAGCTGTGAATACAGCTATTTAGAAATTAATTACAGGAACAATCAAAATCGAATCCCAACAGGAATGTACCTGTACCGTGGAGATTCTCAAGTCCCATTTTCTCCTTAAGATACTCATCACTTGGCGGAGACGGAGAAGCAAGTACCACATTGCATACCTCATCAACTGCCTCCACATCGGCGCATGGCTTTGGAGGCAATACTACAATAAGTGGATTATTCTTGACATCCATCTTTTTGAGGACACTTGTGTCATATATCACAATGTTACCGATAACGAGCTTATCCTTGCATGTTTTTACTTCCTCAAGTTTAGCTTCGTCATCTACATCCTGACCAACGACACAACCATCGTGCATAAGAATGACATTCGGACCTTCAGGCCAGCAGAAATTCATGTTGGTGGTGAAAGCAAATATCACATCGTTCTTAAGAACTGCCTTTACACCTTTATTGTCACCTCTGCCAAGTCCCATGAGAGTCATTTCATCAGCTTTCTTCTCAAGTTCCCTGATAATCTCTCTGTCATCCTCATTAAGCAGGAGAGTGTTCCCTACACCCTGCATTTGAGTAATACTGTTTTTCACATTGTTTATTATCTCATCATGTTCCATAAGTACCCCTTCATTATATGAATAAGCAAAGCAGATATATCAATAACTCTTCTGGAGTAATATTCCGGCATATTTAAGCATATCGCATTAAACCTTTAATTCCCATAGTAGAGACATAGTCCTAAATGCTAGTGTATCACTTTAAAAACACCGGCTCTTGGTTCATAAAGATGACCTTTTGAAAGAAGTATCTTTAATGTAGAATCAGCAAGCTTTTCCGGAATATTTCTGGATATTGCTATGTTAATAAAAGCAATATACTCAAATCCACTGCCATCGTCAAGTTCCTCAGCAATCGATTGAACCTCTGATTCATAATCAATATCCTCGGTTTTACCACTGGATTTTCTTATTGAACACAGAGCTTTCCTCACATCCTCTTTTACTGATTTATAATATTCTGCATCCTTGTGATAATAATCAAGTGAAAGACACATTCCACCTGCCGATGAATCTTGAACACCGCTTGACAGTATTCTGTCCATAAGTTTGCCTTCTCCCGTATCCTCTGAAAAGAACTTATCAAATTCATCAAGACGATCAAGTGTCATTTCAGCAGTTTCAACTATCCACCTGTCACGAATGGATTCATCAACATAGTTAATTTCTTCCGGGCGCAGGGATACAAAGACTGAACCATCACCTGGCTCGTATGACCGAACCTTTCCAAGTACCATTACATAAGACGGAACCTGTATTGTGGACAAAAATACAGATGCTTCGGGCTGGTAGCTTCCGGCATAAATGGTGAATGCTCCGGTCGGATCAGAGATGCGTGCTCTCCATAATTCCCTTTCACTGCCTTTCTGCTCGGACAGACGGTCAACTTCCGTAACGACACCAACAATAAAAACCCTGTTTACTTTAAGACCGGTGGGACTTATAAGAAAATTAGGTGAATAGATATCCTGTTCAGATGCCGATGATGAGGAATAAAGGTGAAAACGTGAATCATTGAACTCTCTGGCAAACATCCTGTATGCAACTTCTCTCTCAACCATTAATCATCACATCCTGCATCCATTTTTTCCAGAAGTTCTTCAATACTCTGCTCAACATCATTTTCCGGAATCCATACCGATCTGGCTACAAGTGAAACACCGAACTCATTTCGGGATGAATTTCCCCTTGCTGCAAGATATTTACCTGTAAGCACCTTTTTCATGTCTTCAAAGACAGCTTCCCCGGAAAGTGAACTCTGTGCCATCTTCTCAGCATCATGCATGCTTTTACCATAAACGGCCTCGGAAAGTTCCCTGTTAAGCATCAGGTGAACTGCACCGGTTCCGTCATCCAGAATAGCTTTTATACGCATGTCCGTCAGACATTCCACTTCACCATGTGAGCGGCAGGAAGATTTCTGTGTTACACGATTACATTGGGAACAGCGTTCAATGAGTCCTGAACCCGACCTGACAGATATAATATTGCCACTGACAGTCACATCAAACATTCCTTCTTTCTCAAGGAGTTTTTCAATTGCAACAGATGAGTTTGCCTTGTTTACTGATTCTATTGAAAATGGCAGCCCCGTTGCATCAGAGATTTTCTCAATGGTAGTTGTTTCCGTAAAATTAATGGAGGGAAGACCCCTGAATATTCTCACAGAAGCTCCTTCGAAATGAATATAATCACCGATATCCGGCCCTCCCATAGGCATCCATGAAGTGAATGGGAGTTTACCGGTCTCATCTGCCAGGACACCTTCAACAACAGTAACTTCCTTGCCTTTGAGCATTATCTCGCGGTGATACATCTCTACAATCAATACCACAGAACTTACGAGTACATCTGCAGGAACAATATCACCAAGTTTTTTGAGATTCGACTGGGACATCTCGTCAGATTCAGGAAGTTCATCATCCTGAAGATATGTTATCGTTGATCTTTTTCCAAAATAAAGTTCAGGCCTGTTATTCCAGAGGCGCGTATAGGCATTCCTGATAAGTATCGCATCTCCGGGATTTAAGGACATGTCATCCCAGCACGTAAATGAACAGATACCTGTGCCATCACCAAGAGTTCCTGAAAATATGGTTTTCTGCTCGCCCTGTATAGAAACGGTTTTTTCAACAATATCGATTATACGTCCGCTTATTTCGATACCATTCAGCCCCGGTGAAAGGTCTTTGACACTTACCGTATTAGATGAAACTGAAAGATATTTGCTTTTTATCATCCTTTTTGCTTCATCCAGAGGAACCCGGTATTTCAAAAGTTTATCAAGCTCTCTGCTAATCTCTTCCCTGCTAATGTTTCCAAGCGCCATGGTTAACTCATCTATATGTGGCGCGATTTTCTCGTCCATAGGGATTCTCCTTTAATTGAAGTCTCCATAATTGTATTTCCTGATTAGCAATAAAGATAACCAAATGTACAATTACATTATCAGGAATCTTTATGAACTTGGAGATTACATATTTTAAAATGGCAGGGGAACTGCCGTAAATTATGGGGGTCAAAAAAATGCCAAAACTAGCTATAGTATACCTTAGTACCCAGGGAAGTACGAAAATGATGGCAGAAGCCATTGCCGAGGGTGCACGTGAAAAACATGTAGATGTTGACATTGACAACTTTTATGAATGGGACCCGGCAGAAGTTGCAAAATATGATGCCATATGCATAGGTTCATCCACCTTCTATTACACAATGCTGGAACCCATAGCTAAATTCCTGGACAAATTAATAGAGATAGGAATTGAAGGTAAACTGGGTGCAGCTTTCGGATCTTACGGATGGAGCGGAGAAGCACCAGTGCTAATCGCTGAGAAGCTCAGAAAAGCAGGAGTAGAAGTAATTGACCCGGTATTGAGAATACAGTATGTCCCAAATGAAAAAGATCTGGCCGAATGCATCAGACTTGGAAAAGACATGGCTAAGAAAATGAAAAAGAAAGAGTAATTCATCGAGTCAAAAAATAAAAAATATCCAAATTGCCCTGAAAATACAAATAAGCTTGATTTAATTTGGATTTTTCTTTAAAAAACTATATATAGGTTATTTTGATATTTGTTACTGGAAATTCAACCAAATTGATTATAGAAGACATATAAGAGGATATTTATGACAATAATTCCATTTGCACCTATTGAGAGAGTTATAAGAAACGCCGGAGCACAAAGAGTAAGCGAGTCTGCAGGAATGGAACTCACAGCCATACTGGAAGAATACGGACTTGAAATTTCAAGGGAAGCCATTAAACTTGCAGAACATGCAGGAAGAAAAACAGTTAAGGCTGAAGATATCACCCTTGCAAAAGAGATGCTGGGAAAATAATCCCAAAATCCTACTTTTTTAGTTTCACTGTTCTATTAATTCTATTTTGTAACTATCAGCATTGCCTGTATTTTCAGCTGAAAAGATCTACCAGACCTATTCCACCTAATGTAACACTGCTTACTATTATTCCTGCAATCAGCACTCCTGCAAGTATTGCCGGAAATGCATGTCGGAACTTAATACCAAAAACAAACGCTGCTGCACACCCAGTCCATGCACCAGTTACAGGCAGTGGTACTGCAACAAAAAGTGTCAGTGCAAGCGTACCGTATTTCTCAAATCTTTCCGAATGGTTACGGTGTGTTCTTCCGAAAAGCCATGAAAAGAATTTATCGAATATAGCAAAACGGCGAAGATAAGTGGAAACGGGATCCAGAAACAGGAGTAAAGGTACAACGGGAATCATGTTGCCCAGTACTGCAAAAATAAATGCGGAAACAGGACTCATATTATATATTCCAAGTGCAATGGGAATGGCACCCCTTAACTCAAATATTGGCATTGCACCAATCACCATGGTTGCAAGCCAGTGAGGAAAAGAGGAAAGTAAGTCCAGTACTGTTGCTTCAAGACTCAATTACATTCCTTACCTGATAATGCAAAGTGTGCCAGCAGGCATTCAAGCTGAATTCTTTCGTTGGCACCTTCTGTAAGCCTGAAATCAATCTCACCGATGACATCGATTAGTTCGACCATCTTCTTCTCAGGAATATCCACCTCAAACATGGCCCTGTATATCTGACCTACAACATCCTCTCCGGAAAGTCCCTGCTCCAGCAAAAGGCTGTCCAGATGTTTTCTGGATGCACTGAAACTCCCCTCCAGGGCAGTCATGATAAGTTCTTTTACCTGCTCAGGACGTGCAGTTGCAGTAATCTTGTAGATTGCATCCTTATGGATTGTGTCAGCAATAAGAGCTGCTGCCTGAAGAGCATTAATAGCTTTTCTCATATCGCCCTGCGCAACATATTTTATGGCATCCACACCATCATCTGCAATATCCAGATTCTCATTATTTGCTACAAATCTTACACGTTCTGCCACAGCTTCATCAGACAACGGACGGAACCTGTAGACTGCGCATCTTGACTGGATAGGCTCAATTATCTTGGATGAGTAGTTACATGAAAGAATAAAACGACAGTTATTGGTGTAGCGTTCCATGGTACGCCTGAGTGCTGACTGCGCATCGGATGTGAGCGCATCTGCTTCATCAAGGAAGATTATCTTGAAATCCGCACCGCCAATAGGAGTTGTTTTCGCAAAGTTCTTGATCTTTGTCCTGACAACATCGATTCCACGTTCATCAGAAGCATTAAGCTCTGTGAAATTCTCACGCCATGAATCTCCAAAAAGCTCACGTGCAATTGACACGGAAGTTGCAGTTTTTCCAACTCCGGGAGGACCTGAGAACAGGAGATGTGGAAGATTTCTTGTTTTAATGTAAGATTTCAGCCTTTCAACAGTTTCTGTCTGGCCAACCACATCGTCGAGCTTAAAGGGCCTATACTTTTCAATCCATATCTCTTCTTTAATTTCAAACCCTCCGCATAGAAGTATGCATACCTGCATTAATAGGAAGATGTAGTTTTTTAAGTTTTCGTAGATTAAAAAAAAGATGAGCAGGATTATGCCGGATGGCATCCTGCTGATTTTGTATTTCTGTATATTTTTGATTTTACTGATAGATCAGCTTGTAAGCGTAACTGCCTACAACAGGAATCTTGAGCATTAAACCCTTGTATGCCATTATGACAAGCACAAGTATGAAGAATAATGCGCCGAATCCAAGGAAATCAGCTATTATCCAGCCAACGTATGGTATCCATCCCACGATGAAGATAATCAGTGAAAGTGGAAGGAATATCAGCAGTGACTGCATTGCATGGAACCTGACAAACTTGTTATCCGGCTCAATGAGCAGGAAGATTATTCCTGTGATCCAGAATCCTACATAACTGAGGGCTGCAACGATATTTTCGTTCAGACCAATCTTTGTCTTATATGTCATATGATCACCTGATAGCAATTGTGTTCTGTGGACATTTTTCCACGCATATTCCACATGCAGTACATTTATCCTGATCGATCTCTGCAAGGAACTTGGTCACTGTAATAGCTTCTTCAGGACAGTTCTTCTCACAGATCTTACATCCGATACAACCAACAGTACATGATTCCTTTACAGCCTTACCTTTGTCGTGTGACATACAGAGTACATGTACCTTTTCAGATTCCTTTGCAAACACAAGTATGTCATTAGGACATGATGCAATACAAAGCCCACAACTGGTACACAGGTTTTTGTTCACATGTGGCAGGCGATCCTCACCAATGGAAAGAGCATCAAAAGGACATGCGCGTACACAAGTACCTCTGCCCATACATCCGTAATTACAGCCTTTCTCACCGTCTGACAGCATCATAACTGCCTTACAGTCTTCAAAACCAACATACTCGAAACGGTCAACACAATTAAGTCCGCCGTTACATCTGACAAACGGATACTGCTCCTCACCTTCTGCAACTTCCTGCCCAAGAATGCCACCAATTTCCTTGGCAACATCAAAACCTCCAACAGGACAACCGTTAATTGGTGCACCTTCGTTAACAACACGTTCTGCAAAATCTGCACAACCTGCATAACCACAAGCACCACAGTTGGCTCCAGGAAGAACTTCGACTATCTCATCAACCAGAGGATTTGTCTCTACCTTGAACTTCTTTGATGCCACTACAAGCATGACACCGACAGCCAGTCCGAGACCTCCGAGGATTGCCCCTGCCTGTACAAGTAAAGTTACCAGTTCGCTCATATTGGAATCACCCAGAAGTAGTTAACAAAAGCCAGAGAAAGCATTGTTGCAATGAAGAATGCCTGTGGCAGACCCCTTATTGATGATGGGATGTTTACAAATGTTGATCTTTCCCTTATACCGGACATCATGAGCATTACTACGGTGTATCCAAGACCTGCTGCAATACCGAAAACGACACTCTGTACAAAGTTATAGCCTGAACTTTCATTGAGAAGTACCGCACCAAGTACAGCACAGTTAGTTGTGATAAGTGGCAGGTAAATACCCAGTGAACGGTAAAGTGAAGGAATATTCTTCCTTACTACGAACTCTACCAGCTGCACAAGTGCTGCAATTACAACAATAAAGCTGATAAGATCAAGGAATTGCATATTTGCAGGCACCAGAATGTAGGTGTAAATCAGGTATGATACCGTAGAAGCCATTGCCATGACAAACACCACAGCTCCGGACATTCCTGCGGCACTTTTTACGTCCTTGGTTACGCCCACAAAGGAACACAGTCCAAGGAACTGGATCAGCAGGAAGTTCTTGATGAATATACCATCCATAAAGATTGAGAATAATGCATCTTCTGCCATTTTATCCACCTCTTGCCAGTTTCCTTGCTCTCTGATAGTTCACGATTGCCATGAGTCCTCCTATTGTCAGGAAAGCACCTGCAGGCAATATCATTGTGGTTATTGGGTAACTGAGTGACAGGTTGATGATTGTGTAATCGAATACTACTATCTGTCCTGTTCCAAGGAGTTCCCTGATTCCACCAATGAGCATCAGTACAAGTAAGAAACCTGTGGAGATACCTAGACCATCTATGAACGAATAGAAAACATTATTTTTATTTGCGTACGCTTCTGCACGGCCGATAATGATACAGTTCACCACAATTAGCGGAATGAACACACCTAACGCCGCATACATGGGCGGGAAATACGCCTGCATTATCATTTTTACAATCGACACGAATGTCGCTATAATGATGATGAATATCGGAAGTCTTACAGTTGAAGGAATTTGTTTCCTTAAAGCTGATACGAAAATGTTTGAACATACAAGTACGAATGCCGTACCTGCGGACATACCGATTGCGTTCTCGACTGATGTGGTCACTGCCAGTGTAGGACAGAGGCCCAGAACAAGTCCGAAGATCGGGTTGTCTCTTGTAATACCACGAATATATTCACTTAACGGGTCCATAATATCACTCCTCTGCCTCTTCAATTTCACTTATTTTAGTATTCAGCGCATCTACGACAGCCTGTGAGGAGATAGTTGCACCTGTAATAGCATCAATTGAGCCACCTGCACTTGATAGGGCAAGTGATTCGATTGGAATATCAATAAACTGACTCTGGAAACTATCTTCAACGATCTTCGCACCGAGTCCCGGAGTTTCTTCATGACTCAGGACATCCATCCCACGGAAAATACTGAATGCAGAGTCTATTCCACCTGCAACAACAAGTGGTCCCTGTGCACCTGCCTGCTGCTGGAAGAATGCATAACCAATAATGTTACCTGAAGAATCCTGCGCACGGTAATAAAGTACTACAGGATTGCCATCTTCATCAAGAGTGTCGCCATAGACTGCTTCAAAGTTGTTATTGGCTTCAGGAATAAGTCCGCCTAATATCTCTTTTTTAGAGTTTTCCTCGTTAATCTTAAGCTGGGCACTTGTAGGGACATAAGTAATACCTAACAAAAGAGCTGCCACAACGGATATGAGGACGATTTTTCCAATCACTATGGCTGTATCCCTATTGGATTCACTCATTGTTAATCACCTCGAATTTTAATGATGAGGGAATTTTATCCATTATACGCCTGTATGCTTTTTCTGCACATGGCATTGTGCCGAATGATGCAGGCATTGTGTTAATCTCAATAAATGATGCAACACAGTTTGCAAGGAATATACCGTACAGCAATCCATCAACATAGTTAGCGAAGTAACCGTAGATAAATACAAGTACACCACATGTAATTCCGTAAACAATACGTCCATTTTTCGTCACAGGAGATGTTGCTGTGTCCGTTGCCAGGAAGAGTATTCCAAAGAATACAACCCCTATCATTGAATATGACAGTTCAGGACTTGGACTTAGGAATGCAAACATCTGTGACATATACATCAATGGGTTGAGACTTCCTTCATGGACAAGAGCCATCACACCTGACAGGAAAAGCAGTGTTTGTGGCAGGATTACCATTGTTGCAAAGAATGCAACCGGAACTCTCCAGTCAATGTATCTTTTGTAGATAAGATACACACCGCCAATGAGCAGTATTGGAGAAACGCCTACCATCATACCTGCACCGTGCTCAAGTATAAGGTCAGAGAACTGGCCGATATGAGGAATGGATGCAGGAGTCATAAATCCTGACCATGCACTTCTGGTAAATACCCAGCCTACAAGAACAGGATTGAAAATGTAAGAACCGATTCCACCAAATACATGTTTACCAACAGTTATTGCAAAGAAAGCTGCAAATGCAGCAATCCACAATGGAGCTTCCGGTGGAATGAGTAATGCCAGCATAAGTCCCATCATAGCAGCATGACCGTCTGCAATTCTTACTTTCTGCTTTGTAAGTGTCTGTATGGCAAACTCGGTCACCACAGCAGTTACCACTGATGTAACAATAATACCTAGGGCAGGAATGCCAAAGAAGTATATTGCTGCAAGACAGAGTGGAAGCAGAGCAATTATTTTACTATAATTTAATGTCTTGAAATCTAATCTTGTTTTCTTATGAGGAGGAGCTGAAATTGTATATGTCATTTTTACTCACCTCCGCATCCACAGCCAAGTTTCAGATTGGATGACTCTTTTGCTGGCATGTCTTCGTATGCCATCTCGATTGCATCCTTTGCATACCTGATTAGCTGTAATATGGGTATTTTGGAAGGACAGACTGCTGCACAATCACCACATTCAATGCAGTTCTCAATGTGTATCTGTCGGCATTCGTCAAAGCGGCCCTGGTCTGCCATCACAGCAAGGCGACTTGGTATAAGTTCTACAGGACAAACATCCACACAGCGTGCACAGTGGATACATTCTATTGCTTCATCCCTGATAACCTCTTCAGATTTCTGAATGGTTATCCTTGTAGTTCCTTTTGTTACAGGAACCTGATCAGTATATTGTGCCACACCAGTCCTTACACCATTGGCAATTATCTTACCAATAGCACCAGTGTAACCGTATGAATCAATAACATCCTTAAATGGAGTACCGATTCTCACAAGTATGTATTCCATCTTATTGGAAACACCTTCAACAGAAACAACTGTATCATAGAAAGGAACACCTTCATGAACAGCATCATAAAGTGCCTTTGCAGATTTGATTCCACAAACAGCAACTCCTACATCTGTTGGGTCACAGCCGATCTTAACCTTTCTTCCTGTTACCCTGTAAGTGAAGAAGTTAAGGATCTTCTTACCGAAGATGCGTTCCTGTGATACAATAACAATGTCAGAATTCTGTTCATTGAAATAATAACCAACATTGCGGCTTCCGATTAGAGGAGCTACCTTTAGTTTTTTCTTATTAACTTCAATACCTTCAAATGCATTGATAGATTCCTGATCATCAGTCCTCAGGACAATTGCACCCTTTTTAGCACCAGCAGCCTTCATAAGAAGCTTTAATGCATCAATCATCTGGGATGCATAATCTCCGGGAGTCTTAAATGATCCACCGATCCATTCGGATGATGTAGCATTGATAAGTACAGTGTCGATCTTCTTACCCTTTGGTTTAAGGACTGTATGAGTCGGCATTCCATAGTGTTCTACTATACCTGATTCCTTAATGAACTGGGCAAGTTTATCGGCTTTTACATCCTTACATGCGGAGAATGCAACACTTTCATTGCTGTCTTCTGGTTGGATGATAACACTCATCACTTTGTTGCCGTCCGGATGCGCTGCCTCTTCGATTGCAATTACCTCACCACAGACACTTGAGTGAACTGCTGATGACTGGTATTCTGCACTTTCGCCTATTTTTTGTCCAATAAGAACCCTGTCGCCTTTCTTCACAAGGGGTTCACAGACAGCACCCCTGTGCTGCCTGAGCGGAATAATGATCTTTTCCGGTAATGTATCTAATTTCTTGATATCCACATTATCAACTCCTTAGAATGCAGGCTCCCTTTCGACTTCAGTTGGTTTTGCACCTTCAACTGTTACTTCAATAGTCTTTGAAGAGAAATTGGTAGGTGGAACTGTTTCTGCAGGATCTGTTGTGTAGCCAATCAGCTTCCAGTTAATAGATGGTATAACTGTGTGGCAATCAGAACAATTCTGGGTTACGTTTCCAAAGTGGACATTCTGGAGAGTGTCTGAAGCAGAAACTCCATGACAGTCCGCACATACCAGAGGGTCTGCAAGACCTACATCTGAACTGGCAATATTGTGACTTATCTGATAATACAGATCAACTGTCCTCAGAACTGCATTTGGATAATCTGCAGCTCCGTCCATGTCACCATCATATGAACGAATCTCTTCCTCAGTTACAACACCATCAGCATCTGCATCTGCACTCAGTACATCATCCGGATCAATTGGGTCTCCAATTGCTGAACTGTTGTCAGGATCTGCAAGGACATCTTCATTGATACCTGCATCCCACCATGTACCTGCGATTATATTGTATGGTTTGAGTACTGAATCATTTTCTCTTTCCTGTGCTGTTGGGAGTTGATCATAATAGACACCATCTGACCATGAAAGTGTAGGTGTAAACTCTGAATCATAAATAACGTCTTCACGGACACCGTTTGCCCAGCTGAATTCCTTGATTACCGGAGTGCCTGTTACATCACTGCCTGGAAGTGCAGGTATGTGACATGATTCACAGCTTATGAATTCAAGGTGCGCATCAACCATTCCACCGTGTGATATACCTTCGTGACATCCTGATGAATCACAATCCACTACACCTACTTCAGATTCCATGTGTGCTGATTCGGATGCGAACAGGTATTCGCGGCTTCCGATCTCATGTTCTTCAGTTTCATGACAGTCCTGACAGTCTACTGAATCGTGTACATCATAAGAAGCTGAATCTTCAAGGTTCCATGCAACAGCAGTTGTTGCAATGTCACCTGAGTGACAGTTGCTGCCACAAAGTGCCTTGCTTGGTGCACCGTTTACTTCATCGTGAACTTCGGTTACAAGTGGAAGTGGTGCTAAGACATCAAGCATGTAGCTTGCCATGTAAAGTGTTTCACTCTGCATTTCTTTGCGGGACTCTTCGATTGCTGCTTCGTTTGCATTTTCAAAGTCACCTGAAGCTATGCTTTCTGCACGTGCCTCAAAGTCATAACCGACCTGATTATGGCAGACCATACAGTCAACGTCAACACCATAATCTGACATGTATCCACCACCAGGATGAACCTGTCCGTATGTTACAGCCATCATGTCTTCATCAATGCTGTCAATGTCAACACCATAATCCATGATGGAGGTCCATTTTTTCATGTCCTGCTCAACGTGATATGAGCCTGATACTTCCTCGTATACACCTGCGTGACAGCCACTGCATGAACTATCAGACCATGTCTGCTCGGTCATGTAATGAGTAGACATAGCTGAGTTACCGGTGCTGCCTACATATGCATACACACCAGCTGCAGCGAACATCACAACGAGGATACCTATAAGAATTACATTTAATTTAGCCATAATTTGCCTCGTGTCATTCCTCTGCAACTTCTTCAAGCTGTTTGATTACAACAATTATGTTGTTTCTCAAATCCTGCTCATTCGTTATTTTCAAGTCATTAGAAACGTATTTACTAATCTCGAATGACTTTCGCACTACTCTGACATTAAAGTCAAAAACCTTGTCAAGAAGACCTTTTTGAGGAGATACTCCTAAAAAGTCCACATCCATGTGATTGCCAAGTACATTGGCTTTAAGTTCAATTTTATCTAGAGGAGAGCCTGGTTTTATGTAAATAATATGATGTTTTACAAAGCCAAAATGCTTCTCTATACCTCTCCAGCCGTATTCTTCCATAAGCTGATGAAGGGCTACAACAAGATACTTATCCTTGCTTGAACTAGTTCCCGTACCTGAACCTGTGCTGGGATTGCTCATTCTATTACTTCCTTTGGATGAATATAATAATTATAATTGAAGGAAATTGACTTCCTTCCTATCCGCGGTACATAGGTTTAATATTTAGTTATATCTTTTCATACTACATGAGGTATAAAACTGTTGCCATTGTACTGATAGCGATTTTCACAGGATTATTAATGATAAATTATGTTTTGTACACGGGTCCACAGACCCTTGAAGAACAAGAGATATACTCACAAACCAGAAGCCTGATGGACACTACTGTCACTATCTCAGTGGCGAATTCCAACGAAACATCTGCTATTGAAATAATTGACCGTGCTTTTGAAAAAATAAGCTATGTTGACGAATTGATGAATAACTACGACAATAGTAGTGAAATAAGCATTCTCAATAGTGAAGGCGAAGTAACTAACGCGGATCCTGAACTTGTCAGTGTAATAAGCCGTTCCACATATTATTCTGAAAAAAGTAATGGTGCCTTTGACATTTCAATACAGCCAATACTGGATCTCTGGGCCAGCAAGTATGCTCCCGGCGGAACAAACCAGCCTCCCACATCCGATGAAATTAACGAAACCTTGAAACTTGTAAATTATTCAGCAATAATGATAGATGGAAACAATATTTCCATGAAAAAAGGAATGAAAATTACACTGGGTGGCGTTGCAAAAGGATACGCAGTTGATGCTGCTATAGAATCACTAAGAAGTGATGGAATCACTTCAGGATTTGTAAATGCAGGCGGCGATGGCAGATACATAGGTACAAAGCCTGACGGCACACAGTGGAGAGTAGGACTTCAGAACCCTGATAAAAATGGGGATGCACTGACCATCATGGATATTCAGGATGTAGCTGTGGCAACCAGCGGAAATTATGAACGATATTTCAGTGACGAGGCAAAAGTATCACACATTGCAGACCCCAGAACAGGATATCCTTCAAGTAACCTGATAAGCAGTACTGTTATTGCAAAAACAGCTATGGATGCAGATGCGCTGGCAACTTCAGTGTTCATTCTTGGTCAGGAAGACGGACTGGCAATGATTGAGGAACTGGAAGACGTAGAATGTCTTATCATAACAAATGATAAGGAAATAATAAAATCTTCAGGATTTTCATCTTACGAAAATAGTTAGATAAAAAGTGTAAGTGAAATTCCTTGAATAATTGCTTATAGCTGCCCGTATTCAACTATTATTACTTACTTATCTGCCTGCTATTATTGCAGGCTGACCTCATGAAGTGTTTCATAAATTGGCCCTTTGGGGGTCAATATACTCTTTTTTAATTTAATGGATTTTACATCCATATTGCCAATTTCAAAATCCTTCAGCTCATCAAGCAATTCCAGAAATTCTGTTTTTTTCTTTTTAGGGAGATATTTCACCCTGGCCAGGGTAGCGTGAGCACTAAATCGGTGAAGGGTTGGTTCCAGTTCAAAAGAGGATAGAGATTTTTCAATTTGCCCATAGAGAGCATCAAAGTTCCCTTCACATCCCAGCCAGATTACTTTGGCAAATTTAGGCTTTGGGAATACACCGATTCCTTTTACATGGGAACTGAATGTATCACATTTTACATTGTCAAGAGCCTTTGATATATCAGGAAGTTTATTATCCGGCACTTCACCAAGGAACTTCATAGTTATATGTACCAGTTCAGGATCGACAAACTTGAATTTGAATTCATTGAACTTCAATTGAATTTCGGTAATCTTTTCATGCAACTCCACAGGGAGATCTACCGCAACAAAAGCTCTCACCACACATATCACCAATTATCATTTATACTGAGGACATAAATTAATATCGCTGCTAAACATGTGTTATTTATAAAATGAGCTAATATAATATCTTATGTTTCAGTAGTTTTATTGTTGATACAAAAACAGAGGGGATAATTTGGACAGTGCACAGGTAGTTGTCAACACTGCTGTAAGGCTTGCAGAAGAGCTTGAGTCAACGGCGATAATCATATCAGGAGAAGCTAATTTTGAGAAGCCAAAGACAAGCATACCTGTATATTTTGCAAGCAGTAAACAAAAGAATATAATAGATCACCTTGTGGCAAGCAGCAAAACCAAGGAAGAAAAAACAAAAGAGATCCTGGATAAAATCGGCCAGCAGGCTGCCGGAAAAATAGAACATATTGAAAGTGCCTCTGCAATCGAATTCATTCTGGAAGAGATCAGCGAAGGAAATATTATAGGTATCATCGAAAGCAAGGATTCGTATGCTATTGTAGTCCACAACCTTGAAGATAATGATATTGTGAAGAAAATGAAGGAATGTGAGGAGAGGGTTGCCCCTGATGTCCTGCGTGCAATTCTTAAAATTGCTATTGATATTTCCAACACGGGTCGCGAAGGTAAACAGATAGGAACCGCTTTTATTTTAGGTGATGTGGAAGAGGTCATGATGCGCTCTCATCAGATGATCTTAAATCCCTACGCTGGTCAGGAAGACTCAGACCGGGACCTGACAGACAGGAAAAACTGGGAGTCAGTGAAAGAATTTGCACAGCTAGATGGTGTTTTTGTCATATCGGAAGAAGGCATGGTTGAGGCTGCCGGAAGATATCTGGATGTGGATGCCAGGGAAATTGACGTTGAAAAAGGCCTTGGTGGACGTCATGTTTCTGCAGCAGCAATTACCAGGGATACAGTAGCAATTGCAGTAACAGTCTCACAGTCAGGTGGAGTCATCCACATTTATATGGATGGAAAAGAGCTTATGTATATCGAATCAACTGAAAGAGCTGTACGTCTTGGTTGATATACACAAGAGATTGCTGTTTAAACATAAAGAGCAGAAACTTCCGTTCATAGTCTTTTTGGGATTTTTAATAACAACTACAAACTTGAGTGAATGAAAATATTGCTAAACAAAAATAAAAAAATAAAAGACCGGTAGAAACTTACCGATCTTGAATCGTCTTTAATTCTTACTTTTAACTTACAACTTTAAAGTGGAAGCTTAATGCCTACTTCACCATAGACAAGTGCAACACCAATGTAGAGTGCTACAATACCTGTGATCAGGGTAATAAGTCCTGAAATTGTAAGAGAGAATCCTATAAGGAATACCAATGCCAGACTAAAGAATGTAAGGTCAAGCACTACGAAGACGACTGTAAGCATCTTCAGACCGATCTTAAGTGTTGCAACTGTGAGTGCAGTTGCTATGAGACCCCATACAAGAGTGAAGAGTCCCATTGATATAGCGCTTGCTGCCTCCATAGGTGCATTGAATATTCCTACTGGAGCAAGGTTGATGTATGAGAATGCAAACCACCAGAGACCAAATATTGTGAATGCTGATGCACCGAATGTGTCACCCTTTTTCCAGAGTTGCCAGCCGGCTATTACTTCAGCGACACCACCAAGGGTTATAGCCATTGCAATAACCATTAGGCCGTCTGGGATGACACCCATATTTAAAAGTCCTGCGAACGTAGCTGCAAATCCAAGACCAAAGAAGCCTACTGCTGCTGGGCTTGCTGCTGATGAATCTTTAATTGTTACTTCTCCTTCCATAGTTTATCACTTCCCTAAGATAAAATTGGATAAATATCATACAATATTTAAATTTTATAATTATTTATGCTGATGCAAAATATAAACATCAGAACTATTTTCAAATCAATTCTTGTAGTATGTAACTACTTGTTACCTCCATCAAGTGTTACCTGTAACTGCTTGCTACCTCCTTCAAGTGTTACCTATTTCACCTCCAGATAAGGACTTTAAAATAGAAGTATATATCATTTTTGATTATGACAAAATAGAATATTGCCTAATATAATTTTTTTTGATAAATAAGGCATTTTAACAACGTAAAAATGAATATAAAAGTAAAATATGCGTTTTTTAGTAATAATACACTAAAAATAACCTATTAAACTAATATACGTTATAAAAAACAAAAAATAAAAATAAAGAGAGTGTCCTGTTTGTTGCTTTTGCACATAACACACAAAAGCACCACGTAAACTATATATACTAAGATACCAGAATTTGTTACTTGCTTTACAAGCAAAACAATAACAGAAACGTTTTTATTAAATTTTAAAACGCAGCAAGGCAGCTATTCCACCAAGGGCAAGCAACTTCTGACCGGGTTCAAATATTGTACTGAAAACAACAATTTTACCCTGGTTGTGCTCTACTGCTTGCAAAAATGAATCGATATCCCCTTTTTCACGTTCCATTCTCAACATTTCATCTGCAACCAGAAGAGTATCAATCGAACCATAATCCAGAGCAGTTTTTACTTCATCCAGACCGTAGGCAACCTTACCGTCAAGAGAAATCTCTTTTAGCAGATCATCCATTAAGCAGGACTCACGGGCAATGCGGGACTCCTCCATAATCCGGTCTACGGCTCCACGCTTCAGTACCTCCTGGAAACCGGACATACCGATTGAAGAAGTATCTTCTGTTACTACACGGGAAGAAAACTCAGCTTCTTTTGACCTCAGGTATTTCATGAAATCATCTTTAATAAATCCCGGACCTGCAACAACAACAGCCTCTGATTCCGATGCTGCATGAAGCAATTGATCGATGATCTCCTGGAAAAATACCTCCCTTAGAGTACCTTCGCTTCTTTTTCCGGAAGATTGGCTTATGTGTGAATATAATTCAATACCATAATGGCGCACAAGACCAATATCTGCATCTCCTTCCTCAATGGCAAGGATAACAACTTTAGGACGCTTGGAAGAAGCTTCTGCTTCGTTGATGCGTTCCATCTGATCTTTTTTCCAGTTTTTGATTATTGAAAGGTCAACTCCTTCCTCAACATTAAAAGTGTGATAATGACCTGCATCCATTCCCTGTTCAATAAGACCATGGATTCTCAGGCGGTTTGAAAATTTATGGAACTCCAGCTCTTCCACACGAATACCCAAACGTACTGTTTTTTTCTCAACCTTCTCAGGTCTTATCTTATCAGAAGAAGAGTCTGCTTTCCTTTTAGTAAGAGCAAATATGAGGTCACCTTTCTCTATGATATACTTCAGGTGCCAGAGATCATCCAGAGTCTCAGGTACTATAGTAATCTCACCATCTCTGCCTTTCAGATTTCTCTTTACGACTCTCATGTTCACACCTTAATTTCACACTTTAATATCAGATTCACCTGGTGGAAGCATCATTGCAATCTTATCAGGTGACGCAATCTGCTTTACAAAATTTGGCTCTTTTAACTTCTCCACATATAGTTTGTATATCTTTTTGGCAACATCGTTCTGGTTATATTTACCAGGAACAACTTCCACCATATTCTGACCATGTTTGCGCACAGCAGATGTCGGGCCACCAATAACCCTTGTGCTTCCCTCAAGTTCAAGCCCGATAGCTGCAGCAACCTGAACATCCCTGAAATAATTCCTTTCACCACGTATTACAAAGGAACCTTTCTTAAGGTATTCTCCGGTTTCCGGTGTTTTGGAAACCTGTTCAGGTTTAATCCAGTAACAATCACCACTGAACTGGCCTGATTTCCATACACTTGAATAGGAAACAACAAATTGGGCAGTTTCCTGCAACGTTGTTTCAGGCACTTCGTTGCCCATTGTCTTGATTACTGTAATAGGAGCTCCTGGATCCTGAGTGTGGAATACAATATCACGCTTTTCCATGTATTTTTTGACGATTTCCTCATTGGTGTCGGCATCCCTGCCTGCAACCACAAGGAATCCATCAGAAGACATGAACCATCTGAAACGCTCATACCAGTACTTCTTATTACTGACCTTGCGTCTGCTGGAAACTTTCTTTTCACGTTTCTGCATGGCAAGTTTAGTATCTTCTATGGCCTTAAGAGCACCATCCTTCTTTTTGGTGAGCTTCTTAGCCTTATCATAATAGACCTGAGCATTCTGAGGAATTGTAAGTTTAATATCTACTGTGGCTCTTGTACCATCAAGGTTCAGAACAATAGTCCCTTCTGCTGAGTTGATATTCTCTATCCATTTTGCAGCAGGAACGGTATCTTTTGCCTTTTTCACGATGGACTTTATTTCATCCCACGAATAACCCTTATCACGTGCCTGTTTAAGGATATTAATAATCTGTTCTATCTCAACATAATTAGCATAAATGACTTCGGCAATACGGGTTTGCTTATCTGCATCCTTTCCAAATTTTTCAATTGCAGCTTCCTGTTTTTGCAGACGGCGGGCAAACACATCAACTTTTTCTTTCTTGACTGCTATGACCTCTTCCTGCACAGACTCCGCTACAGCTTTTCCAAAGAACTCATCCAGAGCGGCATTAAATGTAGGGAATGATTCTTTCGCATGGTCCTTGTATATAGATAGTTCGAGAGGGAGTACATCAAACGGTTTTACTTCACCTTTTTCTTCTTTTTTCACAAGACATGGTTTGAGGTCGCCTGATAACAGTGGTTTGAATAATTCCTTAAGAGCAAAAATTATAGCCTCAATTCCATCGAAACCCATTTCCTTTGCAGGTTCTGACTTATTAACTCCTGACCTTGCGCATACTTCTTCAGCGAGAACTCCACCAAGATTAAACCTTGTAGCAATGGTTCTTACAACATCAGCGTCCGATGTTGCAAATACATTTTCAAGATCGCTTGCTGTGGCATCAACAGGACTTATCTGGGCTTCAGGGTACTGATATACTTCACCACTACGTATTCTTCTTCCTTTGAAAGTTACCGGTTTCATTGGAAGGATGATTTTTCTTTCTGAATCAAGAAGAACAATGTTTCCCGGGGAAAAGAGTTCCACAACAAGAACAGTATCTATTCCGCCACGCACAACACCAATCTCAAGTATCCTGTCAAAGTCATACTGTTTAACAAATGTGATGCGCCCTGCCATGATGTGTTTTCTTAACATCATGGGGAATGATTGCGGTATTTTGGGACTTGGACGAATGTGCTGGCTCATATGAGCACGTTTTCCTGCCTCTATCACAAGGTTATCCCTGCCTTTTTCATAGACAAAGAGATTTATCCTTATCTCATCAGGTGCAGGCTGGTAAATCTTAGCTATCTTTGCATCTATAATAGATGTGTCACCTGAGCCTAGCTCAAGGGCAAGGGCAGCTACATCAGCACTCGTCATTTCCTTCTTCATGCGAGGACTATAATGTAGACGGTGACTATAAGGTTTATGACGCATAAAGCAGATTTAATATCAAAGCACGATTGTAAAATAGGAGCTACAGGCATAAGATGGATGAAAGGACTAGACAGTTTGTAGTATCTGCATTCCAGAACTACTATTCTACAGCAGATATAAAGTTACCACCTGATTTCACTTCAAGAGAATGGGGTTTCATTGAGTTTACCAGCGGTCAGGATACTTTCATGAAAAGACACCGTGCTTTTGGTTCTGAAGGAGAACTCCATGATTACCTGCGCGGAATCGGGCCTGCACATGCATACTATTCTGTTGCATACTACGAATACCCGGGCGCTCCTAAGATGAAAGAGAAGAACTGGCTCAAAGCCGATCTTATTTTTGATATTGATTCTGACCACCTGCCCGGAGGAATAAATTCCTACGCTGACATGCTTGAGAAAGGAAAAAGAGAAACGCTGAAACTCCTTGAGTTCCTGATGGATGATTTCGGATTCAGGGAAGAACAGGTGCATGCAGTATTTTCCGGAGGTAGAGGTTATCATTTCCATATCAGTGAAGAGTCTGTACTTTCACTTGGAAGTGCGGAGAGAAGGGAAATTGTGGATTACGTCAGTTCAAAGGGACTGAATCTTGAAAAGATATTTTCCAAGAAAGATATTTCCGGTGATGCTGGTGCAGAATCTGCCAAGATGTCTGTTTTCCCCTCCGAAGATGATGGAGGTTGGGGTGGACGAATTAACCGATATCTTATCACATACCTCAGTTCAATCGCAAAAGATGAGGACGCTGTTAAGATACTAAGTGGCTTCAAAGGAATTGGAAAAACCACCGCAGAAAAGCTTGTGGATACATTTAAGGATGAATCAAGAGTTGCTGCGCTTAAAAATGGCAAAATGGATGCTCTTGGAGGCATTAAGAAAGACATCCTTATGACTATCGTCAATCAGGGGGTTGAACAGATGGCAGCCTGTGTCGATGAGCCTGTCACCGCAGATATAAAGAGACTTATCAGGCTTCCGGGTTCACTACATGGAAAATCAGGGATGAAAGTAACTGCACTCTCAATTGATGAACTTGAATCCTTTGAACCGCTAAATGATGCAGTAGTATTTAGCGACAAGTCGGTAAAAATAAAAGTGATTAAACCTTTTGCAGTGCAGATGAAAGGTAAAGACCTCATGGTTGAGGAAGGCGTACAGGAAGTTCCTGAATATGCCGCAATATACCTTATGTGTAGAGGTGTAGCAGAATATGGACGGTAATGAGCTAAAGAACGTGCTGAGGGATGAAGGAAGTTCTACACTCAAATCACTACATCCTGGTTTTTACAGGGATGTTGAGAAATATCTCAAGGAACTGGAAGAAGAGATATTCAAGATAGACAATCCACGCTCAGTAGAGTCTAAAATGCTTGACAACGAATTACAGAGTGCTATTACCGATATAGAAGTAATTTTTATACGCCGCATCCGCAAGATAATAAGTTATGCAACAAATAATGCATTTTCCAGTATGCCGCCTTCCCAGGATATGAGCAAACTACTGCCGGAAGAAAAAAAAGTGTACGATGCAGTTCTTACCGCAATAAATTCAGCTCGTTCCGAATTACTGGTACCCATCCTTGATCCCCAGGCAGCCGGAAGCAAGGGTAAAAAGGAAGCACCAGCAAATAATAAAGTTCATGATACTGAAGAAGCAATGGCTTCAGACCATACTGGAAATCCAGAAAATATGGATACAGACATGCCATCTGACACCAGCAATAAAGGTGAAATAGGCAAAAGTAATATAAATAAAGAATTCGTTGTTGTGCGAATACTGGAGGACCTGCCTACTTTCAAGGCTATGGATAATCACAATTACACATTACATGCCGAAGATGTTATCGTTTTACCGGCCCTGAATGCAAAAGGACTGATTAAACGTAACGTGGCACAAATGATTCTATAAAATTAATAACATACCTTAGGTGAAGATAATGAGGATTCCAAAGAGATTCAGAACACACTGCCCTTCATGCAAAAAACATACAGAGCATGTTGTTGAAAGAGTAAAGAAGGGTAAGGCATCAACACTTACACGTATCGAAAGACAGAAGAAACGCCAGACAGGAATTGGAAACAGTGGAAAGTTCTCAAAGGTTCCTGGAGGAGACAAGCCAACAAAGAGAATATGGCTCAGGTACAGGTGCACAGAATGTAACAAGGCACACCAGAGACCATGTTTCAGGGCAAAGAAATTCGATTTCGCAGAGTGATTATTATGATTAACAAACCAAAAAGCAGATTCTTACGCGTAAAATGCAATGATTGTGAGAACGAGCAGGTAATTTTCGGCAGTGCAAGCCGCAAGGTAACATGCCTTGTATGCGGAAGAACACTTGCAGAACCTACCGGCGGCAAATCAACAATCACAACACACATACTCGAAGTACTCGAGTAAATCAAAGTGATTTATAATGGATGATAACAACTGGCCTGAAAGCGGGGATTTTGTTGTCTGTACTGTAAAGAATGTTACTGATTTCGGTGCATACACAACCCTTGAAGAATTCGGTGGAAAAGAAGGTTTTATCCACATATCCGAGATTAAGGCCGGATGGGTCAAATACGTAAGAGACCATGTGCGCGAAGGACAAAAGGTAGTCTGCAAAGTTCTTAATGTAGACTCCTCACGCCGCCACATAGACCTGTCCCTTAAAGATGTCAACGAGCACCAGAAACGTGCAAAGATTCAGGACTGGAAGAACGAGCAGAAGGCTTTCAAATGGCTTCAGTTCGTTTCAGAGGAAACAGGAACCAGCAAGGACGAGATGGATAAAATCAAACCGAAATTGCTGGAAAGTTTTGGCAGTCTTTATTCTGCATTCGAAGAAGCAGCCATTAGTGGCGAAGATGCTTTTAACGATGTCAAAATGAAGAAAAAGATTGTCACTAGCATCGTAAAGGTTGCTCAGAGCAATATTAAACTGCCATTTGTAGACATCGCCGGATACATCGACCTCAATTGTTACCTGCCTGATGGAATAGAGATCATTAAAATGGCTCTTGAAGCAGGAAATAAAATTGAGGAGGAAGGAGTAAAGATAGACATCAGTTATACTGGTGCACCAAGATACAGAATCAAGGTTATTGCTCCAGACTACAAGAAAGCTGAATCCGTGCTGAAGAAGTCCTCAAAAGCAGCTATTGATACTATTGAAAAGCTTGGTGGAAAAGGTGAATTCCACAGGCATAACGACACCGTTAAGGCGTGAGACCCTTTGGGACAGAAGATCTACAAATGCAGGAATTGTGGCAGATATACGTTGGAGGCTATCTGCTCGAAATGTGGCTTGGATACATTCAGGCCACAACCTGCAAGATTTTCCCCACTGGATCCATATGGCAAATACCGCAGGATAGCAAGAAGGGAGGGTAACCTGTGAAAGAAATAGAGGTAATACACATAAAAGAAGATGTGGAGCTTAACAATCCAGTGCTTATTGTTGGTCTGCCAGGAGTAGGGCACGTAGGAAAACTTGTTGCCGAACATCTGGTGGAAGAGCTTGAAGCAGAGAAACTTCTGGAGATATATTCACACCATTTCCCACCTCAGGTTCTTGTTGATGAAAACAGCGAAATACAGCTTGTTAACAACGAGATGTTTGTTTGCCACACGGAAAAACACGATATTATTGCACTAATAGGTGACCATCAAAGTTCTTCAACAGAAGGTCATTACAAACTTTGTACACTTTACCTTGATCTTGCAATGGAATTCGGCGTTAAGAGAATATACACTCTTGGAGGATTCCCAACAGGACAACTTACTCATACTGATGAAGTACTTGGAGCGGTCAATAACATCGAGCTTATTGATGAACTTAAAGAGTACGGAGTCAACTTCAAAGAAAACGAACCCGGAGGAGGAATCGTTGGGGCATCCGGTCTTCTGCTTGGACTTTGCAAGTTCAAGAAAATAGATGCGGCCTGTCTCATGGGACTTACTTCAGGTTATCTTGTAGACCCAAAGAGTGCACAGTCACTCCTCAAAGTCATATGCAAGGTATTTGACATTGACATTGACGTTGGTCCACTTGAAGAGCGTGCCAAGGAAATGGAAAAAATAGTTGCGAGGCTTAAGGAAGTGGAGCAGCAACAAAAAGCCATGCCCGAAATGAGCACTGCCAAAGATGAAGACCTGAGATACATTGGCTAATTACGATGTTAATCAATGCCGACCTTCACCTGCATTCCAGATATTCGATGGCTTGTTCGAATAAAATGGAACTGCCAGTAATGGCAGAAGAAGCAGCGAAAAAAGGCATAGACTTGGTTGCAACGGGAGATTGCACCCATCCCCTTTGGCTTAAGGAAATCAAGAAAGCATCAATTGATGATGAAGCGATAGCCATTGGAAAAACTAATTTTATAATCACTACTGAAATAGAGGATAGCAGCCGCGTTCACCACCTGTTATTGCTGCCCTCAATATCTAAAGCTGAAGAGCTTGCAGAGAATATCAGCAAGTACTGTAACCTTGCAGCAGACGGCCGCCCGACTGTAAGGCTCAACGGATGCGAGATAGCCGAGATTGCAAAAGACATTGAAGCGCTCATTGGCCCATGCCATGCATTTACTCCATGGACAGCACTTTATGCATATCACGATTCATTGAAAAGCTGTTACGGAGATATGACAGACTACATTTCATTCCTTGAACTTGGGCTCAGTGCTGACAGCGACTATGCTGACAGAATCGAGGAACTGCACAGACTTACTTTTCTCTCAAATTCGGATGCACATTCGCCCTGGTCTAACAAACTGGCAAGAGAGTTCAACCAGATAAATGTCCCGGAACCATCTTTTGAGGGACTGCGGAAAGCTATACTCAGGGAAGAAGGATATGGAGTAACATACAATGCAGGTTTCTATCCGCAGGAAGGAAAATACAACGAATCTGCCTGTATTAAATGCTATACACATTATACTCTGGAACAATGCCAGGAACTTAAATGGAAATGCAACAACTGCGGTGGCCTTATTAAGAAAGGGGTAAAGGACAGAGTAAATGAGCTGGCCGATTTTGACACTCCGAAACATCCGCAGCATAGGCCTCCTTACATACACTTGATGCCTCTTTCTGAAATAATAATGACTGCACTGGGGCATGCCAGCATTAATACTAAAGGAGTGCAGACTGCATGGAACGGCCTGATGGAACTATATGGCAATGAACTCAATGTCCTCCTGAATGCAGAAATTGATGACATGGCATTCCTTGACAAACGCATTTCAAAGGCAATAATTGCCTTTCGGGAAAAGAAACTTATAGTCCACCCTGGTGGCGGCGGTCAATACGGCCATATCGCGATACCGGAAGAGACTGATACTAAAGAAGAAATTGCTCCGAAAAAAAGCCAGAGTTCCCTTTTTGACTTTTAATATTTGTTCGATACATTTTTAAGACATTAAGACCTTCAAATTCACTGTGCCGAGGTGGCAGAGCGGACTAATCCGTTTGGCTTAACAGCCCCGGAGTCCAAACGCGACTGGCTCGAGACCGGTTTCTCCGGAAGGAGTGCTTGGGTTCGAATCCCAACCTCGGCGTCATTTACGATTGTAAAATCAGTTGCTCTTTATTGAATATTACAAATGAAATTTTACTTTTTTGATAATTAAGAATATCATCGATGATTACTTTTTTAGAAATCGGTGTGAAAAAACGATTATAAAAAACATGAGCATATCATGCAGTCATGTTGAAAATGTGCATAAAAATTTGATAGAGTATTTTTTTATATTAGTGAGATTATATCTAAAAGAAGATATAAACTAAGTAAATTATCAACTGATGAACTGAAGTAAATTATCAGCAAATTACAATTAAAAAGGCTAGAATTATGCCTAAAATACATCATACTGTGTGGGATTCATAATGATCAGTAAATGCACAAAAGGAAGAATGAGAGAAATTGAAAAGGTACTGGGAGAAAAAGAAGAGATCATTGATGCAGTAACCGGCACTGTAAATGGAATGCTTTTCGGGGAAAAATCAGATCTACTTAAAGGAGTACTCGTGCTTACACCTGAGAGAATATTGTTCCACTACAAACGAAAAAGTGGATATTACAGATCTAAAATGTATCCGCTGGAAGAAATCAGCAACATCGCTTTTGAAAAAGGAATTCTGGGAGCAAACATACAAATGCAGGACAGTATTAGTAGCCTCAAGGTCACACTTATTCCCTTAAATGAAAATGCCGAAGAATTTGTCAGGAAGACAAAATTATACATAAGTGAAATAATCCGCAACAAAAAATGTCAGGTCACAGGTAGTCATGACACAATAGAACATATCAAGAAGTTATCCAATCTGAACAAACAAGGAATTATAACAAACGAAGAATTCACTGCAAAGAAAAAACAACTTCTTGGAATATGAACTAAAGCTTTATTTTTTGTAGAGCTTTTACTGAATACCTATCTTTTTTTATTACATAAATATGATAACATATACCAGTGGATAAATATTTATATATAATATTCAGAAATTATTAAGATAATACCTGCGGAGGGATTTCCTAAATCGAAGCACATCAGAGAACATTACAGGCATTAAAATTAGCTGGGAATACGGGTACAATATAATATAGTTCATTTGCCATTTTCTGTGCAGGAAGTAGTATGGCTAAAAGTCAACAGACTTAATAGTGGAAATAGTGGAGTTAATGCCAATTGCAGTAAACTTTGACTCGACATAGGAAACAATGGTGAGAAAAGAATCCCATTACAAAATACACTACTTATATGGCGGTTTCCAGGCAAATGATAGCAAAAAAAGATACATGGAATGAAGAAAAGAGTGAGCAAGATGATCACAATTTAGTAAAAGAGCTTAATAAAAAAATTGCGAATCTTACTAAACAACTGGAATTTACCGAATCAAAACTCAAAGAAACAGAAGAGTTCTATAGTGAAAGACTAAACAACCTCAACGATGTACTTTTTTCAGTCGATACTGAAGGATTATTCACATACATTAACCCAGCTATCGAAAACATAACAGGTTATACTATAGAAGAAGTTCTGGGTACACATTTTATAAAACACGTACATCCCGATGATATCTGCGGTCTGCTTGAGGATATTGAGAAAACAGTCTCCGGTGAACATAAGCCATATATGTTCAGGATAGTCAAAAAAGATGGAAATATCAGCTATGTCCACACCACATCCAGGCCAATAATAAAGGATGGGGAATTCAAAGGGATCAATGGCCTGATGGTTGATATCGCACGGCTCAAACAGGTTGAAGTCAGACTGAAAGAAGAAAGAGACCGGGCACAGAATTATCTTGACATTGTAGGCGTGATTATAGTAGCCATTGATACTGAAGGTAATATCAAACTGATAAATAAGAGAGGATGCGAAATATTCGGATGTGAAGAATGTAAAATCATCTCAAACAACTGGTTTGAGCTCGCATATCCTGATGAATTAAAAGAACGGTGGAAAAAAGATTATAATAAATTTATTCTGGGTAAAGATCCATTCAAACCCTATTTTGAAGCACGTATTATGACAAAAGAAGGGGAGAGAATATTTGCATGGCATAACATTGCCATGAAAGATGAATACGGAAATGTAACAGGAGTATTATCGTCAGGCAATGACATCACTGAAAGGAAGAAAGCCGAACAGGCACTTGTTTTTGCCAAGCTGATATCTGAAAATGCAAGCCGTACCAAAAGACAGTTCCTTTCAAATATAAGTCATGAACTACGAACACCCCTTAATCTCATAATTGGATACTCTGATCTTTTACATGAAGACTATGTCGGGACAACAAGCAAAGAGCAAAAAGAGTATCTGGAAGTTGTCAAAAGAAGTGGAAACCGTCTACTTCTTCTTCTCAACTCAATGATAGAGCTGTCAGCAATCGAAGAAGGAAAAATCGAACTGGATATTAAAGAGTTTTCAGTACCTGTTATAATCAAAGACATAAAGAATTCCACACTTCCAATGGCAAAGAAAAAGCATATAGATCTGCAGTTTTGCATAGATGAAGACATAAAGACAATAAAGGCCGATAAGAACAAGTTCAAGACTGTTCTCTACAACCTGATAAATAATGCCATTAAATTTACTGATGAATGTGGAAACATTGAAGTAAACGTAGCCAAAGAAGACCAGAATCTTAACGTTTCTGTTAAAGATGATGGTATTGGGATTGAAGAAGAAAATATCGAAAAGTTGTTCCAGCCATTTTCACAAATTGACTCGTCGCTTAATCGCAAATTCGAAGGAGCAGGGCTTGGCCTCAGTATTGTAAAAGAATTCGTAGAAATGAATGGCGGAAAAGTGAAAGTGGAAACCGAGATCAATAAGGGAAGTAATTTCAGTTTTACTATTCCAATTAACAGTGATCAAATATTAGACTGAATGATTGGGCAGAATATTGTAGAAAAATACACCTAGTATCAGTTTTAATCTATGAAACTATAAACTATTATTAATCAATTCTTCACATTGATTTTTTTAATGTAAATACAAAAGTGCTGCCATTACCAGGTTCACTTGTAGCAGATATAGTGCCACCCTGACCTTCAATTATACCTTTTACAATGGAAAGACCAAGACCGCTTCCACCTACTTTGCGGGTAGAAGTGCTGTCTATCTGATAGAATTTGTCAAATATTTTATCCAGCTCATCAGAACTCATACCAATTCCATCGTCACTAACACTTATCCTGACAAAGTCACCATCTTCCTGTGCATATATCCTGATATTACCATTATTTTTACTGAATTTTACAGCATTGTTCAGGAGATTTACAAAAACCTGAACCAGTTTATCTTTATCAGTGTAAACTGATGACAGATCATCAGGAAGTTCAACCAGTACGTTCATGTTTTTATCTTTGAGATTTGAAGAGAGCATTTCAAGCGAACAACGAATAGCTTTACTGATGTCCATAGTTTCCTGATGGAATTTCATCCGGTTGGATTCAATTCTTGATATGTCCAGTAGATCATCCACCATTCTTGACTGCCTGTCAATATTCCTGATAATGATATCAAGCATTTTTCTTCGAATAGAAATATCACATTCATCACTTTCCCGCAGGAACTCACTGGAAGTTCTCATGGCTGTCAGGGGAGTTTTTAGTTCATGGGATACAACCGAGAGGAATTCTGTTTTCAGGCGGTCAAGTTCTTTGAGCTTTGTATTTGCAGACCTCAGTGATTCATTGGATTCTTTCAGTTCCTGAGTCTTCACACCCACCTCTTTTTCAAGACTCTTGCTCCAGTTATAGAGAATGATAACCAGGAATGAACTTACAAAAATAATGAAAATAACCGAAACCATTGCCACAATAAAAAGCTTCAGGTAAACTGAAACAATCAAGCGGTCAACTTCTGATGAAGGACTTGTCAGTGCAAGTGACCACTTCTGGTTGTACCACTGGATTGGAGAATAGGAAACAAGTCTTTCTTCATATATAGTTCCGTTTTCAAGCAGGAAATATTTTCCATTACCTTCAAAACCATCAACCTGGTCTGCTATAATTTCCTGTAATCCTGATGCATCGGAACCAAAAACATCTGCATAAAGAGCACCTCGCTCATATTCCTGGTTGCCTTCATACAGTATCCTTCCACGTTCATCAATAAGATATGCGTAACTTGAAGAATTAGATTCAACAACATACCGATCTTTCAGATCGGTCTCTTTGATAATGGCAATAAAAGCTCCCCTGAAGACATTTTCCTCATAAACAGGAACCCATATAAAAGACCCGTAATTTCCCTCCATGAGTTTCAGAGGATCTGTAATATAAACCTCTCCGGTCTCATTCACATATTCAAAAGCACGGGATTGCCCATGTTCAAAAAGATTGAAACCTATTGGAACAGATTCTTCCGGATAACCTGATACAATAGTACCGTTTTCCGCAACATATTCCACAACATAGAACAAGCCGGCAATATCATACACACTCCTCAGGTCCGATTCAAAATTGTCATCCGGAACACCCGAATCTTTTTTGGCAATAACTTCAAGAAGCGATACCCTCTCATTGAGAGTTTGTTCTATACTACTGGCAACATGTCTTGTAAGCAACAACTGCTGGTTCTGATATTGTTCCTCAACAACTGACCTGACCTCTATGTTGGTCTTCATCCAGAGAAAAAAGATGGAACTTATCAAAAGCAAAACTACTGCAGCAAAAAGTATGAGATTCCATTTGCTTTTACGGTTCCACATAGATAAATTAAAAATATTCAGACATCCTGCCTTCGCAGGACCATCTTTACACGTGCCTTAAGTTCTTTCAGGTTAAATGGCTTGGTTACGTAGTCATCTGCACCAAGTTCAATGCCTTCTACCTTGTCGTCAATCTCACCACGGGCTGTAAGCATGATAACAGGGATATGACGATACATATCATCGGATTTTAACTGCCTGCAAACCTCAAAACCATCTATACCGGGTATCATAAGGTCCAGGAGTATCGCATCAGGTAGTTCGGAATGTACTTTATCAATAGCTTCATGACCATCTTTTGCTTCAGCAACATTATAGCCTTCAGCTTCCAGAGCAACTTTCAGGGAAATCAGGGCATCCATCTCATCATCAACAATAAGGACCTTCTGTCTCGTATCAGACATACTTTTAAGAATTTCCTCTACTTTATCTTCCGATATTGATAACTTTTCAGAAATCGCCGTTACAGTTATTTCCGGATTCTCCTCCATGAGTGAAAGAATCTTTCCACTAATGTTTTCTGCTTGCATGATTATTCTACCTGAATGAGCTCATAAATTATAGTTGGATGATATTATTAAAACCTTTCTAAATATGAGAGGGTTTCTGTTTTTGTAAACAACCTGTCCGATAAAAGAAAATCTTATAAGCCATAACGGAATATTTAATTAAGATACCAATGGACGCGCTGGAAGAGATATTTGGAAAAACTGCCCAGATGACGGTATTAAAAAACCTCATCGCACATAAGGAAGAATCAACTTATCTTTCCGGCATTGCAGATGAAACCGGTTTGTCACATTCCAGTGTTGCAAGAGTCATAACTCCACTTATCAAAAGTGACATTGTAATTGAAAAACCACTTGGTAAGCAAATAAGGACTTTCAGGCTTAATCTTGAAAATGAAAAAACAAAGCTTATTCTTGATTTCTATGACCGTCTGAACAAAATGTAACATATTTGCTGGAAGTTATAACCTTTTATGTATTATATTCAAAGAGTGATTGAATAACCGGCAACCTCGATCATTATAATTGTTTTTCAGAACTGCTCAGCATTAGTCTTGCAAAACTACCTGATATTGTAGCCAGCAAGTTCAGCACGTGCAAAGACACAAAACCCACAAACATGCCTGCAAGTGAAACAATAAATGCTTCAAAGACCGAATTAACCTCACTCACACCAAGTAAATAGAGCACAGGAGTAAAAAGCATTGTAAGAGTGAGGCTCAATAGTACTATCATAAGCACCAGTGAGAATATCCCCAGAGGGAATTTTATCAGCAGGAATATAAGAGATTTCCAGGTAACCGGACTCTTTACCCTCTTTACAAATCTTTGAAGAATACTACCTCCATAAAGAGATTGTGAATACATTGAAGGAATCTCAGTTCCCAATAACCAGATAGCCATTTGTCGTTCAAATGATGCAATCTCCCACCATGCCAGGAATATTAGCAAAATAACAGGAATCCCTACCCATACAAGCAGCAGGCCAAAGCCAAAGGATAAGCCTGTTACCAAAAATATAAAGTAGGCAGTACCCAGAGGAAAGGAAAACAGAAGATAGAGAATATTCAGATAGGTCTGCTTCCTGAAAGCAACCATTAAAAATTCCCGAATAGCAACATCTACCTCTGACATTTTTTATCCTCATCCATTTTAGTTAAATTAATTGTGCGTCCTGTGAAATTTGTAAATATATAACCATTCCTGAATACTGCCATCTTTCAGAATTACCTGTAGAGGAAATTATTTCCCATACTCCTGAATTCTTTTTGGTCTCCTGATAACGAAGTACACAAGAGCACCAAGCACATGTGTGAAAACTATAATAATTATCCAGATAAGTTTGTCATTTCCTTCTGATGGCTCTTTTGTAGCACAGTCAATAAGCATCCACAACCAGAACAAAGTCCCGATTATCCCGAATCCGAAGAAAAATATAAACAAAAAGAATGAAACCGTCATTCCAAACATATCGAACATCTAAATATCTCCTTTGATTTTTCCTTAAATTTTCGTTTCATTACCCGTTATTCATGACGCAGTGCATCTACCGGATTCATCCTTGCGGCCTTATTGGCAGGATAAATACCTGCAAGCAAGCCTACTATAACTGAGACCAACATTCCAATAAGAATCATATCTACCGGGAACACATATGGCAGTCCCATTGCAGTATCCGCAGCATATGCACCTACCACACCAAGCACAATACCCAGAACACCACCGAATAGTCCTACAACTATGGACTCTACCATGAAAAGGGACAGAACCTCATGATTTTTAAAACCAAGAGATTTCATAATACCAATTTCTCCTGTCCTTTCAGTCACTGTGACAAGCATGATATTCATGATACCTATGGAACCGACTATAAGTGATATCAGGGCAACCGATGTCAGCAGTGAACCCAATACCGCAGATAGCTGGTTAACTTCTTCCAGAATCTCACCCTGGTTCGTAAGAGCATAAGGCTTAGCATCTTCATTATCAAGATCCCTGAACGGAACTCCAAGATCTCTTGCAAGCCTCTTGTCAAGCTCATCGGTCACATCGTCAATGGATTCCAGACTTGTAGCCGCTGCAAAGTAACCCCAGTAGTAATCCTGATCCATTATCTCATTCATTGTTTCTATAGGAATGAAAATCCTGTCATCGGGTTCTATACCGCTTTGAACGAATGTTGTTTCAGGACTGGCAACAATACCTTTTACCTTGAATTTCTGTGTTACAACTTCACCATCGGGTCTTATGAAACTAAGCTCAATGGTATTTTTGTTGGATATCTTACGATCAAACTTATCGTATGCAACATCATGACCTATGACAGCCACATACTTGTCCTTGTCATTTATGAAAGTGCCACTTTCCATCTGGATATTACCAACCTGTTCATAATCCTCAGAAACTCCCTGAACAGTTATCTGTCGGGAAGTTGAGAGATATGTAACTTCAGCAACCTCCTGACTCAGTGGAGAAACTCCAACAATACCAGGAGTGTTTTTTATGATCTCCATTTCAGAATCATGAAAGAGATTTGAAACCTTGCCCTCTATTATTATGAAATTGTTGCCTACAGAACCAATCTCTTCTGTAAAGTACTGGTTAAAACTTGCACCCAGTGATACATTTGCAATAACCGCAGCCACACCTATGACAATTCCAAGTGTTGTCAGTGCAGACCTCAGTTTAGAGCTGCTGATGCTTCCTACAGCCATTCTGAATGAATGTTTCAGACTCAGCATAATCTCACCTGTTCACCTGAAGTTAGTTGTTGTTCTGCTTTCTGCGTTTCATGAACACTACCGCAGGCACACCCAGCATCAACAGAACCATGATTGCTCCAACAGCAATACTTGCACCACTGCCTTCCTCTTCAGTATTAAGCTTCACTTCGCGGACAGCAACCTCTGTAATGTGTTCGTTAATTCCGTTTCTGTATTCCACAGTGATGGTTACAGGAACAACTTCGCCTGTGAGGTCTGTTTTTGCGTCCACTTCTATTGTGAAAAGCTCATCAGAATCCATTGCTCCGACAAAGTATTCTTCCGGAGCGAAATCAATGCCATCAGCACTTAACTTTACACTTACAGAGCTTAGTGAATTTGGGTGCATGTTGGCAACATCGAACTCAAGAGTTCCTTCTCCGTTTGTAAGCTCCATTGGCTTTGAAGGAATAACTTTCACAGAAGCTGAATCAATCTTTACAGGAATTCTCCAGTTGTTATTATAGGAGTGGGAATTTCCAACCATTGAAAAGTCCAGATAATAGGTGCCATCTGTCACATCGTCTGCAATTTCAACATTGTAGCTGAGTGTTATGGAGTCACCAGGACCGATTACACCGGAGCCGGTGTAACTTTCACTTGTAACACCAATGCCGCCATCACTGCCCTGGAGAACCGCAGACTGGACACGTGCATTTGTGTCGTAGTCCTCACCATCAATAGTTACAGAATTCTCTGTTGCTGTATTAGTAAGAGTGAAAGTGACTGTACCGATATCTCCCGGCATAAATACCACAGGATCACAGGAGATATCGGTTAGTTCAATGGTTCCTTTACTATCAAAAGTGCTGGAACCGACGTTTAAGTCAAAGGAGGACTTATACCATGATCCACCCTCATAGACCTGGTAATAGACATCAACTGTGCCTGTGCCTACCTTTGCGCTCTCGTCCACATACAAGCGGTATTCGTGTACCGCCGCATCATCAGGAGATAATATACCTATGAATTCCACAGCATTGTTCTGGGAATCCAGTGAGAATGGGTATTCAGGCTCCATCTTAATGGAAACTGCATCTGCACGTCCAAAACCCGTATTCTCAATTTTTACTCTGACATCAACATACTCACCTATCTGAGCCGGGAAAGGCTCGTAGTCGATTATATCAACCTTCATGTTAGGTGCCGAATCTGCTGAGACCGGCATAATGGAAGAAGTACTTAATAAAGCTATGCAGAGTAAAATGTAAAATGATCTTCTGATCATTCCTTCAATATCTGAAAGATTAATGAAATTCATATAAAACCACCCTCAATTATTGCCGATATTTCCGTCCATTATACGGACAACTCTGTCAACATACTGCTCCATTTCCGGATCGTGTGTAATCATAACGATGGTACGCCCTTTCTGATGCAAATCAGAGAAAATATCCATAATCTCAACACTTGTTTTGGAATCAAGATTTCCAGTTGGTTCATCTGCGAGAATCAGTGACGGATCGTTTATCAGAGACCTGGCAATTGCAACTCTCTGTCTTTGCCCACCTGACAACTCCGCAGGTTTGTGACTTATACGGTCATCGAGACCTACCAGCTTCAGCAGGTCTCGTGCCCGTCCTGACGTGTCCATTCCTTTTTTTGTGTTGGAATAAGTTGGAAGCAAAACATTCTCATAAGCACTGAGTCGTGGTATAAGATTGAAATTCTGGAAAACAAAACCGATTTCAAAACCTCTGAGCTCTGCGAGCTCGTTGTCTGTGATGGCATTTGTGTCCTTACCCATAAGCATTACTTTTCCGCTTGTAGGCCTGTCAAGACAGCCGATCATATTCATCAGAGTACTTTTCCCGGAACCTGACGGACCCATGATAGCCACAAATTCCCCTTGTTTAATACACAGGTCTATCCCGTGAAGTATTGGTACTTCCAGGTTTCCAAGGAAATAACTCTTCTTCAGACCCTGAATATCTATTACATTTCCAATTTCAGGGTTTTGCACATTACAACCAGCCATTTATATTCACCTTTGTACGTCCAACTCGACTATTTATCGACAAATCAGTCAATGCGAAGAAAATACTTAAACCTTTCTACAGATAGTCAGGTTTGCGCATTTAGAAATATATAGTTCTAAATAGGTTAGCAAAAGGCATATTGTAAACTGAAAGTAAGAATAAGAAAAAAGTAAGAAACAACCAGCAAAATAATCACTGCTTATTCATGATACAGTTCATTCATGACGGAGAGCTTCTACAGGATTCAGGTTTGCAGCCTTGTTTGCAGGATAAACACCAGCTACAAGTCCTACAAGAACCGAGATAAAGAAACCCAGGAATATCAGGTAGAAAGGAAATACCGGAGTTACACCAAGATAAACTTCTACAATATAGGATCCAACCATACCAAGAACCGTCCCCATTATACCACCTATTACACCTACAATGATGGATTCCATTATGAACAGTGCAATAATATCCGGTTTAGTATAACCCAGTGATTTCAAAAGACCGATCTCACTTGTCCTTTCGGTAACTGTGACAAGCATGATATTCATGATTCCAATAGAACCTACTATAAGTGCAACAACAGCCACCATTGTAATAAGTATGGTAAACGCGTTTGTCAGGGAATCCAGACGTTCAATTATCTCTGCCTGATTGAAAATGCGATATGGTTTTGCATCATCATTATCAAGATCCCTTGTCGGAACCCCAAGTGATCTTGCAAGTCTTTTATCAACTTCATCCGAAACATCCTGAACAGATTCCGCAGAGCCGGTCTTCGCCGAAAAACCACTATAATCCGTAACATTGAGCATCTCATTTATTGTAGCCACAGGAATATAGATAGTTACATCACGATCCGGACCACCTGTAACAAATGTATTATCCTCACTTGAAAGAATTCCTTTTACACGGAATTTTTGGATCACACTTGTACCATCATCCCGCTTGATAGTAATATCTATATAATTTTTCACGGAGATATTCTTATCAAATTTTTCCGTTGCAACATCTTTTCCGATGACAGCCACATATTTGTCCTTGTCTGTGAGGAAACTGCCCTCTTCAACTCCCAGATTGGAAATATACTGGGCATCTTCCGACACGCCCTGAACATCTATCTGCCGGGTAGCCGAAAGATACGTTACAGCCGCAGTTTGTTGATTGAATGCTGAAGCTCCCTCTATTCCCGGAGTGTTTCTGATGAGTTCAAGTTCGGTATCATAAAATATGTTGACATCCTGACTATAGATTATTATAAAATTTGAACCGAGAGAACCGAGCTCATCGGTGAAATACTGATTAAAACTGGCACCTACGGATACATTTGCAACAACAGCAGCAACACCTATTATGATACCCAGAGCTGTTAAGGTTGAGCGCAGCTTTGCACTGCGTATGCTTCCAAATGCCAGGACAAAAGCATATCTCAGGTCTATCATGCTCACTCCTTCCTCAAAGCTTCAACAGGGTTCATACGTGCTGCTTTTCTTGCAGGATAGACTCCTGCTACAAGTCCTACCAGCAATGATACGAAAAATCCAAGAAAAATCAAACTTACCGGGAAAACATCCGGCACATCCAGAAGATCGTTCGCTATAGAGGCTGCGCCAATTCCTGCTATTGTTCCTATTATACCACCTATCAAACCTACTATCATTGATTCGATAATGAAAAGCAAAAGAATATCACGTTCATTATAACCAAGTGATTTGAGAAGACCGATCTCAGGTGTCCTTTCAGCAACTGTTACAAGCATGATATTCATAATCCCAATTGAACCGACAATAAGAGATATCAAAGCCACAGATGTCAGTAAAGAGGATAAAGCCGTTGAAAGCTGGTTTGTTTCTTCCAGTATCTCTATCTGGTCAAACATAAGATAGGGCTTTGCATCATCATTTTCAAGGTCCCTGCTTGGAACTCCCAGACTGCGTGCAAGTCTTTTATCGATCTCATCCGAAGTCTCACGGACAACTTCGAGACTCTCTGCCTTTATGAAAAATCCGCCATAGTCATCTTTTCCGAGAATCTCGTTCATTGTGTCAATAGGGATAAAAACACGAATTTCCGGTTCAACTCCGGTCTGGGCAAAAGTTGTTTCAGGGTCAGTAATCACACCTTTTACTATGAAAGTCCGGGTAACAACACCGCCATCCTCCCGTCTGAATGTGATATCTATTGGATTTTTGATTGAGATTTTCTTGTCGAATTTTTCATAGGCAACATCAGCACCGATTACAGCAACGTAGCGGTCCTTATCTGTAAGAAAAGTCCCGGAGTCAAGCCCGAAGTTTGCAACCTCATCGTAATCTTCTGTCACTCCCTGAATGTCAATCTGCCGGGAAGTTGACATGTAGGTGACTTTCGCCATCTGCTGGTTGATTGGGGAAACACCATCCACACCGGGAGTATTCCTGATAATTTCAAGTTCCTTGTCAAAGAAAACGTCTATGTTCTGGCTGTAAACAACTATGAAATTGGATCCCACAGCCCCTATCTCATCATTGAAATACTGGTTAAAACTCGCACCCAGCGATACGTTAGCGATAACTGCCGCTACGCCAATGATGATTCCAAGGGTTGTAAGGGCAGACCTGAGCTTTGCACTGCCAATACTTCCCAGTGAGATTTCGATAGCCTGAGCCGGACTTAACATGAAATGTTCATCCTGAACTGCTTATCTAGTCTTTCTCCTGTTTGCCTTCTTTTACCTGCTTTTTCCTGTAGTAATAAAAAGCACCCGCTCCGACAACCACCAGCAAAAGAACTACCAGATAGATTCCTGAACCCCCACCGTTTTCCACAACATGATGCTGGAGCTGGCGAGTGGTGATCTCTTCTGTATGTTCGTTAAGGCCATTCCTGTAATCTGCTGTAATTACCATGTCAAGAGGGAAAGTAATGTCTTCAGAAACTGCTTTTGCTTCAATTTCTATTGTGAACAGTTCATCCGAATCCATTGAACCAATGAAATATTCGGAGGGGGAAAACTCAACACCTTCTGCTTCAAGTTTTACACTCACGGATGAAAGCTCGTTGGGATGAATATTAGCAACATCAAATTCCAATGTTCCCTCAGCATTTTCAAGTGACAATGGTTTTGATGGTATGACCCTGACTGAAGATGAATCTACCTGGACAGGAATTCTCCAGTTGCTGTTATAGGAATGTGAACTTCCAACTATTGAGAAATCAAGATAATAAGTACCATCCGGAGTGTCATCTGCAACCACTAAATTATAAGTCAGGTCAACAGATTCTCCCGCACCTATCACTCCATTTCCATAGTAAGTGCCGGTTGTAACTTTAATCCCTTCAGTTCCTTCAAGGGAAGCAGACTGTATCCTGGCGTTTGTATCATACTGCTCATCATCAATTGTGATGGTATAATCTGTAGCACTGTTCTGGAGTGTGAACGAAATTGTACCTTCATCCCCGGGCATGAATACTTCCGGCTCTTTCACCGGCTCACCTACAAGTTGTATTGTTCCTTTGCTGTCAAATGAATCAGAACCAACTCTTAACTCAAATTCTTTCTTGAACCAGGTACCGTCGGATTCTTCCTGGTACCACACTTCAAATGATCCCGTGCCCTGCTTTGCAGCAGAATCAGTGTAAAGCCTGTACTCATGAACAGCAGCATTATCAGGAGTCAGGATTCCAACATTAACAATGGCATTTTCACTGCTGTCAACTGAAAATGGATAATCAGGAACCATTTTTATGGAAAGATCGTCGGCTTTTGCATAACCCAGGTTTTCCACCTTGACCCAGACACTAACATATTCGCCAATCTCTGCAGGTACCGGTTCATACCTGAGAACGCTTACTTCAAGGTCGGCACCGTCTGCAGCAGATGCAACGAAAGATAAAGACAAAAATAATGCAATAATCAGTGATATTCGCAACATAAACGATGCAGCAACTGTTATCTCTTTTTTATTATTCCCCAACACCAACATGGTCATTTCCTCATTTTCAGTTATTATCAATAATTCCGTCTTTAAGATGTACTACCCTGTCTGCAAATTCCGTCAGATCCGGATCATGAGTGATCATAACTATTGTTCTTCCTTTTTCATGCAGATCAGAAAATATCTTCATAATCTCGTCACCGGTTTTTGAATCAAGGTTTCCTGTTGGTTCATCAGCCAGTATAAGAGAAGGATCATTAATCAAAGCACGCGCAATTGCAATCCTCTGTTGTTGCCCACCCGACATTTCCGAAGGTTTGTAATTCATGCGCTCTTTCAGACCGACCATTTCCACTAAATTCATGGCCTTTTGCCTGATGTCCACTCCTGGTTTTTTATTAGCATAAGTAGGAAGTTCCACATTCTGGAGTGTTGTCAGTCTTGGAACAAGGTTGAAGTTCTGAAAAACAAATCCAATCTCAAGCCCCCTTAACTTTGCAAGTTCAGGATCCGAAAGTGTATCAACGTCCTTACCCATCAAAAGAACCTGCCCGCAGTTTGGCCTGTCAAGACAGCCTATCATGTTCATCAGTGTACTTTTTCCGGAACCGGACGGACCCATGATTGCAACGAATTCCCCGGGCATGACTCTCAGGTCAATACTTTTGAGAATAGGTACGTCCATGTCCCCTACATGGTAACTTTTGCAAAGATTTACAAGCTCAATAACAGGTGTATTGCTCCTGCTATTCTCATTGTAGGCAGCTTTCCCATCCATATTAGTCTCCCATAAAGGCGCACATGATAAGTCATATTGTCATTCAATGAAGAATATATCCGGCACTCTAAATAATTCGGGGTTTAACTTATAAAAAGCTTCTTTGCATGCAAATATAGAGACGTGAAAAATTCCAATCCAATCTGATTGCTATATAGAACAATGTTAATAAAAAAATGAATGTTGATGTAAAAAAGTATAAATAATCATAATTCAATGCATTGTTGACTAAATATCGTCAGATTTGAATATTGACAAATGAGTCTGAGGATATAAGACTGGATGTGGAAAGAATGTTACAAGTATTAACTGACCCAAATGGGTTTTTCAAAAAAAAAGATTAATGAAGAAATTGAGTGGAAAAATCCGCTTATAATAATGTCATTGATGGTAGTAGTAGGAGCCATCACAACCTATACCACAATTATGAGCACCCTTCAATCATTTATGAGTATGGATTTTCTTGAAGGTGCCGGACAAATTATTATAGTAATCTTCCTGATAATTGGCTCTATTATAGGAGTCGCTTTTTCATGGTTGCTGTACACAGCCATATTTTACATCATCTCAATAGTATTCAGCGGCGAAGGAGACTTCAAAAGGTCAATGGAATTTGTGGCTTACGGATTCATTCCAAATATTCTAAGCTCACTGATAGCCGCCTATTATACTAACAGAGTATTCTCAAACATAGACTTCTCATCTATTACAGACCCACAGGCTGTACAGGACATGATGTTTGCAGACCCTTCTATGAAGATAGCAACTATCCTGGGACTCATCTTCACTCTCTGGAGTGCAAACATCTGGATATTCGGAGTAAAATACGCACGCAACCTCAGCCTGAAAAATGCTGTGATCACAGTTGGTATTCCTATCGGATTGTCCGTTCTTTATACTGTACTGACAGTATTCATCCTCAGGTAAAGTAAAAGCACGCTATGGGTGGAATGATGCTGGAAGCACTGACAAAACCCAATTCTTTTTTTGGGAGAAAGATACACGAAGATATTGAGTGGAAAACACCGATTGCTATTATTGCACTTGTGATAGTAGTAAAGATACTGAGTTCATTAATTGTGGCTGCTGGAGCAATTGAACTATTTGAAAACGTACCCATAGTGGACGGGATGGAAAACTTTGCATCCTCAATGATGATAATATGGTTTGTCATTTCGATTTTCACAACAATTATCGGCACACTTTTGTGGTGGCTCTTTTACAGTGCATTGTTCTACATCATATCTTCAATATTCAAGGCTGAAGGAGATTTCTCAAGAGTGATGGAATTCGTATCCTACGGGCTCCTGCCAAATATCTTCAGATCGGTTATCGAAGTATTCTACGGAAATAAACTACTCTTAATGCTTGAAAACGGCATCAATGACCCTACACTCACAACTGATGCAATGTTGTCTGACCCTATTATGAAAGTTGTACCACTGTTAATGATAATTTTCACATTATGGAGCGGATACATATGGATGTACGGACTGAGCTATTCAAGGAACATAAGTGTCAAAAATGCGGCTATTGCGGTTGCAATTCCTGTGGTTCTATCCATATTATACACTTTGTTTGAATACAGGATATTTTTAATGGGGTAAAACCATGATGAAATTAATTGCCCTGGCCATGATAATTCTGGCCGCTTTCTCTTTTACAGGTTCGGCAACTACTGAGATAAGACCCACACTTACACTGGACTATACCATTGAACCTGGAGTATTCATGCCCGGTGACATGGGAACAATAACTGTCACCCTGTCCAACATGGCAACAGGCAAGATATATGTTGAAGAGGACAATGAGACACTGGACATGAATGCATACATTGCCAGTGCAAGTCTTGACGGGAACGGTGACATGAAGATACTGGACAATGGCTACACGGATATTGGGCTTCTTGGTCCGGGGGATACACTGAAACTCACATTCAACATAAAAGTCATGGAAAATGTTACAAGTGGAGTGCATTTTGTTGACCTGATAATAGTTGGCGGCAGCAACATGTATGACCTCAACTACCGTATCCCTGTAAAAGTGGATGACAGGAATGTAAAGGTAATAATGTCAAATTTCCCGTCAACACTGATGAACGAGGTTTCAACTATCAGCGTGGATGTAGTTAACAGAAGACCAAATGATGTAACCAGTGTTATTGTGACCCCGCATGCAAAAGGTATGACATTCAGCCCTTCCGATTATTTTATAGGAGGAATCCCTGAAGGAAACAAATCAACAGCAAGCTTCACATTCAACACGATGTCAAGTGAGGAAGGTTACACTGACGTTTCATTTACTGCTTCATACTTTAACGGGGACAACCTGCATAACTCGGAAACTGCATCCAAGGAAGTAAGAATTATCAAACAATCCCCGCTGGTATTCACCGGAATCGAGGTCGAGAATACTGCTAATAAATACACACTTTCAGGAGACCTGAACAATTTCGGCATCACTGATGCGAAGAACGTAATGGTGTCTATTGACGATGCAGAAGATATTGAACCTTTGCAGCCTTACGCAAATTACTTCATAGGAACACTGGAAGCAGATGATTTCAGCAGTTTCGAGCTGAGTGCACGCGTCACATCCCGAAACGTGACCTCTATCCCAATAATCATTGAGTTCCGAGACCCGGACAATGCTTACACGGCTATCACCCAGGAAATATCACTTGATACATCCTCAAGAGTAACATATTCCAGCAGTGATGACGAAGGTAGTTCACCCGGCCTCTGGATAGGTGCCGGCATAGTCATAATTGCAATCGTGGCGGTCATTGGATATTCCTGGAAAAAAAGACAGGATGAGGAGGAAGACGAGGATAATCAGGATGATGAAGATGGGGACGAGGATGAGTACCTGGATGACATGTATGCAGATGAAGAAGAGGACGAAACTCTAGAATAACCGGTGCTCACATGCAGAAGTCAAAATCTTCCACGGATACTGTAAAGAAGAAAAAAAGAACATCGACTACAGGTTCCGGAAAAATCTTAAAGGAATCAAAACCTTCGATACATCCCATTGTTCAATTACGGAATGTAAAACGCATTTACACCCTTGGAGAAAACAAGATCTATGCACTGAACGGTGTCAGCTTTGCGATTAAAAAAGGAGATTTTGTAACCATCATGGGTTCATCAGGTTCTGGAAAGAGCACACTTCTTAACATGATAGGCTGCCTTGACCTTCCCACATCAGGAAAGGTTAAGGTCAATAATGTAGATCTTTCAAAGCTTGATGATGATGGTCTCACTGCAATACGCAGGAACAATATTGGTTTCATTTTCCAGCAATTTAACCTTATACCGACACTTACTGCACTGGAAAATGTAGAGATCCCCATGATATTCAACGGGGAATCTCCTTCCAAAAGAAGAAAAAGAGCTCTTGCTATGCTTCGGAAAGCCGACCTTCCGCTTGAATATGCTGACCATAAACCAAATGAGATGTCAGGCGGGCAGCAGCAAAGAGTCGCTATTGCAAGGGCACTGGCAAACAATCCCCCGATACTGCTTGCTGATGAGCCTACCGGAAATCTTGACACTAAAACCGGGCAGAATATCATGGAACTGTTAAAGGAACTGAATGCTGCCGGGACAACTGTTATTGTGGTCACACATGATCCAAAGCTTGAGGAGTATTCACATACCACCATCAGAATACAGGACGGAGAGGTTATCGAATGAAGCCCACAAAGAAACTCTCTGCAATGCTGAGTAATAATATGTACGCAGAACTGGCAAAAAGAAACCTGAAACGACAGTCTGTCCGTACTGTGCTTGCTGCCATCGGCATAATCATCGGGGTTATCGCAATATCCTCAATGGGAATTCTCGGCAACAGCCTGAAGCTTTCTGTAACTGAATCTTTTGCTGATATAGGAGACAAACTAATAGTTTCACCTGCTCCGGGAGAGGATTACATCACCGACAAACAGGTAGACCAGATGAGGAAAGTCAGCAATATCGAAAGCATAATACCTGTTTCTGCCAGTGGTGAGGTTATCGAATATAAAGATGGAGGAACGACGTACCAGTCATACGTTTCAGTCTATGATATTGAAAAAGAAGACCTGGAAAAACTGGTGGAACTTGAGGATGGACGTTTTTTCAAACCCGGATCAACAGATTGTGTTGTGGGGTACAGTGTTGCCGACAATATGGAACTCACCCTCGGTCAGAAGATAGAGATCGATGATACGAAACTAAGAGTTGTGGGAATTCTGAAAGAACGAGGAATGGGATTTGATATCAGCACTGACAGTGGTGTTTTTACATCTTCGGAAATGTACGATAAACTCTACCCGGATGAGGATGAAGGTTATGATGAAGTGATAATCATAGTCAAAGACCTCGAAGAAATAGATGCTGTTTCCGATGAGATAGAGGAAAGGATCAACAGGAAGGATGAACTTGTAACAGTCTTTGCAACGAATATGATAACTGAAAGTCTTGATGATGTTTTCAGGTCGATATCAGTGTTCCTGATGGGAATCGGCTCAATATCATTGCTTGTTGCAGGTGTGAGCATACTGAATGTGATGCTCATGTCAACAATGGAACGTACAAAGGAGATCGGCATCATGAAAGCCGTAGGAGCTTCAAGAAAGGACATTCTCAAAATGTTCCTGCTTGAGGCACTGTTCCTTGGAGTGCTTGCCAGTACTGCGGGTGCTATCCTCACAATTGGCGGCAGTTATCTGGTTATGGAACTGCTGGTGAAAAACACATCATACCTGTTCACACTTTCAAGTATGTTCTATGTGGCTGAGGGGTTCTTCTTTGGAATTGCCACAAGTCTTGTGGGAGGCATGTATCCCGCATGGAAGGCCTCAAGAATGAAACCACTGGATGCACTGAGATATGAGTGAGAGATCTTATCTGCTACTTACTATCCCTCACAACCATTCACCTGCGTGATTTTCCCAGTTTTTCAATCACTTTTTCATTTTTAAGTTTCCAAAAAGCATCATTAGCTATCCACTTAGCACTTCTGGAATCATGCGTATCACTGCTATTGAAACACCATATGATTCTGAAACTGAAAATGTCATATCCCTGCTACAAATGACAAATTGTCAGTATGAAGATATTAATTGAACTCACAGATTGCTATAAATAGTATCAAAAATAACTTAATAAAATACAGGAGCCCTGATATGAAATCTGCTTTTTTGTCACTTGCAGCCATGCTAATGGTACTATTTTTAGTAATGCCTAGTTCAGCACTCGATTGTTCATCCAGTGATTATGACGTGACTATCACAGATGTCTACTCTGACCTGGAAACCTGTGATATCACACTGCAAAGCTCAGAAACTGTTAGCGGAATGGAACTTGATATGGTTCTGGAACATTCAGGAAATGTGCTGGACAGCAGGAGTTTTACTATAGACAGCATCACATCGGATTCTGATGTGACAAAAGCATTCAAATGGGACACTGATGACAAAAGCGATGGGAAATATACAGTGACAAGCACCCTGTCTAAAGATGGCTGTACAATCTACGAGGATACATACAGTTTTGTAAACGGAAGGCAGACTATTCCAAGGATTACAGTTGATGACCTTGTACCAAACTCACAGGGGTTCAGTGTGATGATAACTCCAATAGATGCAGTTCTCGTAGACATTGAATACATGCTTATGGACGGTTCAGATGTGATTTATTCCGGTTCCGAAAAGAAGGTCTCAGTCAGCACCGTACCCCTGGAAATAACCGAAGACTGGAATGTTTTACTTGAGAATAATAAAGATTACAGCGCAAGAGTGAAAGTAAAATTATACTCACCATCAGTTAGCTATCTGGCATTGACTGAGGATTTCACCGCTCAGGATGATGTGTTCATCAGTGACACTTATGAAGATGACATTGGGGCAAGTGCTACAATAGATGGAATCTCACAGGTTCCGTTTAAAGGCTCAGTCAGGTTCAGCGTTTCAGAGATGAATGGAAACGATAAAACTGAACTCATATCCGTGGTTGAAAAATCCCCGGTGATCCTTAACAGAGATGATGAAACCGTGGAAACTATCTGGGATGAACGCCTGACAACCGGAGAGTATGAACTCCTCATTGAAGTCATCGGTAATGATGGCAACATTCTGGATGTTGAAGAAAAGATTATCGAGTCTGATTATGAACCGGTAGTTAACCAGACAAATACAAGCTCCGACCAGAGCACTCAGCAATCTCCGGGATTTACATTTGTTTTTGCTATAATGTTCACTGCTATTGCAGCAATAATTGGCAGACAAAAAGAACACTGAAAGGTGTGAATGATGCGTTATGAATTGTTCATTGCACTTCGCCATATAAGAGCAAGAAAAAGACAGACAATTCTATCAGTTGCCGCTATAGGAATCGCAGTGATGATCCTGATGGTGTCCCAGTCATTCATGGCAGGATTTACTCAGGAACTCTATAGTAAAACCGTCGAAAACCTTCCACATGTTGTGGTTTCCCCGCAAGACGGAGAAGATTACGTTCATCTTTACAAGAACATTGTTGATAAGATCAATAATATTGACGGCGTAGTTGCATCATCGCCCTATCTTACAGGCGAGGCGTCTTTCAAATTTAAGGACAATACCAAAAATGCAGCTATCAAAGGAATAATAGCTTCCAGGGAAGATGCTGTATCGCACACAAAAGATGACATCATCAAAGGGAACTATGATGAACTGACTTATTCTGATAAGAGTATAATTATTGGAGATAAATTTGCAGAGGACATGGAGCTTGACATAGGAGACAATGTAGAAGTTTCATTCCCAAACGCAAATCCGGTCTCACTAAAAGTTATTGCCATCTATGATACCGGAACAGCTCTTGACGAAAGCCTGACATATACTTCACTGGAAACTGCGCAGAAATTCTATGATACTGATGATGTGATAAATGGAATTAACCTGAGACTGGCTGATTTTAACAGGGACAGGGAGATTGCACAGATAATTGAGGGCTATGGTTACAATGCCGCAGGCTGGACTGACAATAACCCTGAAATCCTGAGAACCATTGCCATTGAGACTGTTTCCAATAATGTGACACTGGGATTCATACTTCTTATTGCGTCTTTTGGGGTTGTCAGTACCTTGAACATGGTTGTCATGAGTAAAGTGAAAGAAATTGGCATATTGCTTGCCATGGGTGCCAGCAAGTCAAGTATCAGAACTATTTTTCTGATAGAAAGCGGAATGCTTGGTTTTGGTGGAGCTGTTCTTGGAACCGCTGCCGGTGTGGCACTGGCACTTTCAATTGGCAGTTATCCGCTTCCGGAAGGTGCTTATGGAATCGATACAATTCCCGTAGTTGTCAGGGTGGTAGATGTGGTTACGATAATCTCGCTTGTATTTTTCCTGAACCTGTTTGCGGGAATCTATCCTGCACAGAAAGCTGCAAGTCTTGACCCGGTAGAAGCAATATCTACACATTGAAATGGTGTGACATGTGCAAATTTAGTTGGAATTATCGCGAGTTCAATAGTACCATGAAATCCCTTCAAACCGGCATTTTGCAAGTTTTCTTTTGAGAATCAGGTAATAGAAAATCTTGAATGTTGCATAAAGATTGAAATAAAAATAGAAAACTGGTTTTGAGTAAAAACCACCCATGCAGAATATTTCTTTATTGTCTTCAAGGGAATCATCCATGAATTTAACAACACCATGGAATTTATGGACATTTAGAATCGTTCCCTGTGGCACACGTGGACCTATGACAACAACATCTTTTTCCATGCCGTCATCAGCAAGGCTCCCCTGGATAAAACCATAATTAAATATTGTGGGTATCGGAGACAGGAATTCTTTGACAAAAACAGAACCCTGTTTGTTGTATTTGAAAAAACTGTATTTTGGTGTCTCGATAACAACTTTCATGCCAGCTAATTGACACGTTTAATAAATAAAAAACATAGGGGTGCGAACGGGCAAAGGGGGTTGAATGCACAGGTATGGTGACATTGGAGTGGTTGGAGAGGTACTAAGTAATAGACCCGTTCGCAATCATACAAACGACCTATTAGAATATAAGCCTTTCGTACACTTACGAACAAACATTCGAGCTTAAATTAGAAAGAAGGAATATATTCCCAGAGTAGATAATAATATTTTCAAAAAAGCATCAGTCACTTTCGATAGCTTCAACCGGATCAAGTGCAGCCGCCTTTCTTGCTGGATAGACACCTGCAACAATGTTAATGAAGAAAGAGAAAACTATTGCATAGACATAATTCATTGGATCGGTTTTCAGTGGAAGAGTAGTCAGGCCAAAGTACATTTCCTGCGGCAGATCTATCTGATATGATGACAGGCCCATTGAAGCCAGATAACCAAGCACACAACCCAAAAGAACACCCATTGTACCGAGCATAAGGGATTCAAGCAGGAATATTACTGTTATATGACGCTTTGACGCACCCATTGCCATGAGCATACCAATCTCTTTTTTCTTGTCCATGACAACTGTGAAAAGCGTGTTTGCAATTCCAAAACCAGCTATCATATAGATAAGTCCATAGTAGAGCCAGACAATTACAACCTGTGTGTTGATAAGACCCAGTATCTCACTGTTGGCTTCAATCCAGCTTACAGCATCGAGCCCTGTATCCTGACCTTCAATAGATGCAGCGATAACATCAGCCTGGAATGGATCAGTAACTCTTACATTGATCTTACTTGCAACCCCATTCTCCTGAAAGAAATCGAGGGCTGAATCAAACCGGACGTATGCAATGCTTTCATCACTGGAAGTTCCGGTATCAAATATTCCCATTATCTTAAATGTTCTGCTTCCAAAACCGGGCATCACAATATCAACCTTATCACCCATGACAACTTCCAGATCCTCTGCAAGTTTGTCACCGATTACAATTCCGTTGTTGCTTCTACTCAGGGAAAAGAGGTCGCCTGATACAATATCATCTGATACGTGCATCACTTTATCTTCTGCAACCGGATCAATTCCATTGAGATTGATGCCTTCGGCATTATCCTTGTGACTTATAGCAGCTTGCCCTACATATACGGGAGAAACTGCTTCCACACCATCCATTGCAGCTATTTGCTGCGAATGATAACTGTAAAAATGGACATAATCTTCCTGGTCATCTAAAGAAGTGATAACAATATGCGGTGAGTTCTCTACTGTGGAATCAACCAGTTCCTCGGTAAACCCGCTCATCATTGACATGAGAACTACAATAACCGCTATGGCTAAAGCTACCGCAAATACTGCAAAGAATGTGAGTCGCTTTCGTGCACTTATGTGCCTCAGGGCAATTCTTAGTTCAAACATTGACCAGCTTCCAATATAGAAATGATTTGACTGTTATTATATAACTATTTATGAAGCTATAAGATTAAAAGACAAAATAACAATAAAAAAGAAATTAGCGTTTTCCTGAGGCAATCAGGAAGGCCAATACTGAAATAAAAAACGTGAAACCTGGAATATCATGAGATGGTTCGGTATTATTGACACTTTCATTGATAATTTCCGGTTCATCATCAATCTCATAATCTACTGTGCTAAATGATTCACCAACTGTTATTTCCGGGCTGTACTCAAACAGGACAGGAACACCACTGATATTATTCTTCATAGCTTCCTGATCGAAAATTGAATAAATTTCATTAATCAGAGATTCATTAACTTCAGTACCTTCCGGAAATTGAACTGATAAATAACCTTGATAATTATAGCCATATGACATTACGGAACCATTTGGTCTCATATATTCTGCCATTATTTCTTCTCTTACGCCCGTATTAACATTGTTTAGATCACGAAGCCAGTTTCTTTTGTCGGATTCACTTGTGATTAAAAGAACTTCCCCTTTTCCTAATATGTAGTTATCATCCTGTTCTGCCAGTAGATCAAATATCTGTGGATTAAAATCAGGAAGTTCTGCCTGCCTAGCACCAGCATAGCTGGTTGAATTGACACTTGCGTTTGAGCCTGCAGATGCGGCAACTGTCAAAATGAAAAAAAGTAAACCAATTATGAATATACTCACTATTTGCTTAAATTTCATTATCATAAATCCCCATTCCATATGTTGAAAATACTATAACTTACTGAAGTAAGCAAATATTACATATAATTTTTGTACTCAAAAAATTAAATAATATGATATGTAGCCAATATCTAGAAAAAACAACATCAGGAAAAAAATCAACTCTAACACACAATCAAAAGAAGAGATTAGAAAAATAGTATTCACTGATGTGCTAAAGCAAGCTCAATTCCAATCACAGAATAAATACCAGCCTTTACCCAGTTGATCTTCTTACCCAAAACTGGTTTTTCCATAGTCTTAGTTCCTATCATCCCGGCAAAGAATGATACTATGAAGAATACTACAATTGCCTGCGCAAAGAACACTGCACCCAGAAATATCATTTGCAGAGGGATGCTGCCGGAATCTGCATTTATGAACTGGGGCAGAAAAGCAAGGAAAAAAAGAGAAACCTTGGGATTTAAGATATTCATGAAAATACCTCTTCTGTAAAGTAATGGCAGGTTCTTTTCTTTTACAGATTCAAGTGATGTGAGATTGCCTTCTTCACGAATTGCCTTGTAGGCAAGGTAGAGAAGATAAATTGCTCCTGCATATTTCAGGAGAGAGAAAGCTACCGCAGAACTATACAATATCGCAGATACTCCAAGTGCTGCCGCAGTTGTATGGAACAGCAGACCAGTGCAAAGACCGGTGGCTATTGCCATGCCTGCAGTCTTTCCCTGAGATATGCTCTGGGTGAGAACGAAGAGAATGTCAGGGCCTGGCAGAAGCGTAAGAGCTACCGAAGCTGCGATGAAGTAGAATAGTTGCGTGGTTTCTATCATTGTGATTCTCATGTAGTTATGATTTTCTTTCTATCTGGAGAGAATGCTATAAATAAAGCTTCCTATTATGAACTATCCAGTTATTACCTAATTATAGATCTTACTTGGAGGAATTTTTATCAAAATACCGATACCTTATGGAAAAGAATTAGTAGACCTTGAAGTGGAAATACCCCATGAGGTTGTTTCACCTAATTTCGTTGAAGTTGGTGCCGAATCTGAAGTAATAGACGAGGCACTGAACAATCCTGTTGGAATGGAATCCCTTGAGGATTTCATGAAAAGCAGCGAGAGGATATTAATTCTTGTAAATGATGCCACAAGGCCAACTCCTACCGCAAAAATCCTCCTGAAAATGCGTGACATGCTAAGAGAGCATGGTGACGTAAGATTCATGGTTGCTACAGGTGCTCACAGAGGACCAACAGAGGATGAATACAGATACATCTTTGGTGAGATGTATGATGAATTCAAGGATAGTATATTCGTTCACGATGCACGCAAGGACGAGGATATGGAATATCTTGGTGTTTCCAGCAATGGAACCGAGATGTACCTCAACAAGATGGTAAATGAAAGCAAGAACATCATTGTCATTGGAAGTGTTGAGCCTCACTATTTTGCAGGTTATACTGGTGGAAGAAAGGCATTCTTACCGGGTGTTGCTTCCTATAAGACTATCGAGATGAACCACAAACATGCACTCTCTGAAGCTGCCCAGCCGCTTGCCATCAAAGGAAATCCTGTTGCAGAGGACATGGAAGATGCCATGAAAGTGTTGAAAGACCTGAACGTATTCTCAATTCAAACGGTCCTCACAGCAGATCATGGACTTTATGCAACCGTTGCAGGTGATCTTTTCAAGTCATTTGATATTGCAGTTGAGAGAGCAAAAGAGGTATTCTGTTCAAATTGCAGCCGCAAAGGCAATATTGTACTCACTGCAGCACCATATCCGATGGACATCGACCTCTACCAGTCACAGAAAGCACTTGAAAACGGCAAGCTTGCACTGGAAGATGGCGGAGTCATCATTCTTGTATCAAAATGCAGGGACGGTGTTGGAGATGATACATTCCTCAATCTGCTTTGTTCTGCAAACACATGCGATGAAGTTATGTGTAAGATAGATGAAGGCTACAAGCTCGGTTATCACAAAGCTGCCAAGATGGCACAGATAGGGGTTTACGCAGAAATGTGGGCAATCTCGGACCTGCACCACGATACCATCAAAATGGCAAAACTCCAGCCATGTATGGATATTCAGGAAACATTTAACAGGGCTGTTGAAAAAGTGAAAGAACAGGGTAAGGAGCCATACGCTGTAATTTTGCCACAGGGTAGCCTCACCGTACCGCTGCTTGAATAACTAAAACACTTTTACTTTTTTAAATGTAAGAAAAAGCAATTATTAAATCAAAAATAGAAAAAGAAAAAAATCAGGTTTGAACTGGTATTCAGTTCAAATCTGCATGTAACGTGCTGCTTCACCAAGATCCTCTTCAATTCTGAGGAGCTGGTTGTATTTTGCAGTACGCTCACTTCTTGCCGGTGCACCTGTCTTGATAAGGTCAGCACCGATTGCAACTGAAATATCAGCAATTGTTGTGTCTTCGGTCTCTGCGGAGCGGTGGCTTACCACAACACTGTAACCGTTGCGGTTTGCCATGTTAGCTGCATCAAATGCCTCAGAGAGTGAACCAATCTGGTTGACTTTCAGCAGAAGTGCATTTGCAGCACCCATTTCTACACCTCTCACAAGACGGTCTACGTTTGTTACAAAGAGGTCGTCACCTACAATGATGGTGTCCCATGCATCGTTAGTCAGTGCTGCGAAGTCATCAAATGATTCCTCGTGGAATGGATCTTCAATAAGAATGATTGGATAGGTTTCAATAAGCTCAAGGTAGTAATCAACGAGTTCCCCTGGTTTTAAGAGCTTACCGTCAATTGAATAGGTTTCCCCGTCAAAGAACTCTGAAGCTGCCGCATCAAGACCAATGCTTATCTCGGTCTCTGAATATCCTGCTTCTTCAATAGCACTTACAAGTGCATCAAGTGCATCGTGGGTCATCTCTATGGATGGTGCGTATCCACCCTCATAACCGACGTTTGTTGCTGAGCCACCATATTTGCCTTCGAGAATCTTACCAAGTGCATGATATGTTTCAGTACCCATGCGCAGAGCTTCTGAATAAGTTTCTGCGCCCTTTGGCTGGATCATGAATTCCTGAATGGAAAGCGCATTTCCTGCGTGTTTTCCACCGTTCAGGACATTCATAGTCGGAACAGGAAGAGTAAATGCATTTATGCCGCCAAGATAGCGGTAAAGTGGCATGTTAAGTGAATCTGCTGCTGCTCTTGCAACTGCCATGGATACACCAAGGATTGCGTTTGCACCAAGTTCCATCTTGTTCTCGGTACCGTCCAGAGCCAGCATAAGACCATCGATCTCGCGCTGCTTCCTGACATCCATTCCCAGAAGTTCTGCTTCTATGGCGGTGTTGACATTGTCAACTGCGTCAAGTACACCCTTTCCAAGATAGCGTTCTTCCTTGTCGCGCAACTCAAGCGCTTCATTGCTTCCTGTAGAAGCACCGGAAGGAACACTTGCCCTGCCAAATCCATTAGAAGTATAGACATCTACTTCAACTGTAGGGTTTCCTCTGGAGTCAAGAATCTCACGTGCGTGAATCTTTTTTATCTTATAACTTTTATCATCATCGATATACGGCATCCTATTCCACCTTTGACTTGGTTTAACACCTAGTTTGCAATTACTGTATATATTGTTACCGTTCACTTCTTTTCAATTCTACGCTTGAACTTATGATTACAGGCATATCTGCCAAAACTAAATTATATATACATAAATTATATAAACTTAAAAGTATTATAGTAACCAAATGAAAAGCGGAGATACTGATCTTTTAAGCGGAAAAGGCTACGAAATTATTGAACTTTTACAGGGACTGGAAGTACCCAGAACCGAAGCCATCTCTATTGCATGTCTTGTATGTGGAAAAGAACTAACCTCACAAAACATTGAACAGGCATCTGGCCTCAGGCAACCGGAAGTCAGTATAGCTATGCGTCCTTTAAGAGAAAGAGGATGGATAGAAGAAAGAAGCGAAAAAAAGAATACTGACAAAGGCAGGCCTGTCAAATATTACAAACTCATTGTACCTTTTGAGGAAATAGTTAAAACCTTTGAGTCAAAGGCTCTCAGAAAGAACATGGAAATGGTTGAAGCCCTTGAGCAACTCAAGGAACTCAGTGGTAATGGCGAGTAAGACCTGAAACAGTCAAACGAACTATTTTTCAGCTTTTGTCCGAGAAACAAACAGGAGCAAAGCCCCTCTTGGTGTCAAAAACTCTACTTGCAGAGATACCGGAGATCTCCATAATGAATACTTCGACAACCATGAAAACTTCACTGTTTTCACGAAGACAACCTGTTTTAGTAGATTCACCACGACCTGCCGCAGAATGCAGATGAATCTTGGGTTTACCGGTTTCACTTTCCCAAAATATATTACCTACACCAATAAGCTCATGTGCATCATGGATGCGAGCCCATTGAGGGTCCGGTGGAACTATATTTTCTTTGGGACCGACAACAAGATTAGCTTCTTTCACAGCACCTAGCATCGTGAACATTGCCGACCTGATATTCTCTGAAACTGCAAGACCTTCAAGTTCCTTAAGGATGTTATCTCCCTGATCCAGACGAACAGTAAATACTCTTCCTATACTACCCTGTGAATATTCCATAAGATCACCTTTTTGCAGATTTCACCGAACATCAAACAGAATCCGATTCAATATGTCCATCGACTATTCTGATGATACGATCAGTCTTTCTGGCCATTTCCTCATCATGAGTAACAAGAATAAAGGTTTGTCCCCTGTCCCTGTTAAGTTGCCTTAGAAGCTCATATATCTTATCACTTGATTTTGTGTCAAGATTACCGGTTGGTTCGTCACCTATAACTATTCCAGGATTGTTGGCAAGGGCTCTTGCAATGGCAACTCTCTGTGCCTGACCACCCGAAAGCTGGTTAGGACGATGATCCATGCGGTCACCCAGACCTACCTCATCCAGAAGTTTTGCAGCAACTTTTTTAGCTTCACTGCGTTTCACTCCTCCAACCAGAAGTGGCATCATCACGTTTTCAAGGGCGTTAAAATCAGGCATAAGATGATGATACTGGAATATAAAACCCAAAACTTCATTACGCACTTTAGAACGCTCTTTTTCAGACATGTCGGTAACTACTTTCCCATCAATAGTAATAGTCCCGGAACTTGGAGTGTCCAGAATTCCTATCATGTGAAGGAGAGTACTTTTCCCTGAGCCGGATGGACCTATTATTGAAAGGAACTCACCCCTCTTGATATCAAGGTCTACATTGTCAAGAGCGCGTACTTCTACTCCATTCATATATATCTTGGAGAGACCTCTTGTCTGTATAATGAAAGAACCGTTATCATCAGCCAAATAAAAACCTCTGGTAACTTTATTTGGATTTAGACTATTTCAATGTATTTGATTCAGAAGAAAAATCAAAATGAAACTGAGAGAGAAAAACAAAAAGAGAAAAAAGATCAATAAGACGGATCCATTCCGTCTATCTGTGAAAATGCGCGGTCGACTTCTTTGACTGAAGCCACACGCTCTTTTTTATCACGTTCCTGTTTAATTGCATCCACAGCTATTGAATAAAGGCTCTCAAGTTCAGATGCAGATTCAAGGGTGAGTACAGCCAGCACCTGTGGGAGTTCACCGCTCCTTACAACGATACCTTTGAATACATGACCTACTGCACTTGATAATTTCTCAACTTCCGTTGAAATCTCATCTATACTAAGGCGCTCCTTGTCACCCCTGATGATTACCATTGCCCTGCTGGCTTCTTTGTAAACATCACTTGAAAACAGCAGTCCTGATGGAGAAAGTGCTTTCTGGATAGCACTTCGCACAGGCATATCAGTATCAGCTTCGTAGAAACCGATAGTTGCAAGTCCTGCACCACCATTCATGACAGTCTTAAAGTCACCAAGGTCAGTGACCATCATCATTTCACTGTCAAGAGAGTCAAGCAGGAAAAGAAGACGGCGTGCTACCATATCGTTGATACCATTGTAAGCAGATTCAACATTGCCACCCATCTGTTTCAGGAACTGGTTATCAGCCAGTATAATACCGTCAGCACCACTCTCGCGAATATCTCTCAGGCAGAATGCAGCATTTTGAAGATAGAGTGTCCCTTCTTCCCTGAAAGGAAGCACAACAACTGCATATACAGGATAATCATGCCTTTCTTTCAGCTCTTTTACAAGCATTGGTGTAAATGAAGAACCGGTTCCGCCAGATGCTGATGTTATAACAAAGCACACATCAAAATTGCCTCTTTCCTCAATCTGGCGCATAATATGGGTTTTGTTATCTTCAAAAACATGTTTTCCAACATTCCTGTTAGCTCCTACACCATGTAAATGAGGAATATGTATCCTGTCCTTTGCCTTTGTGAATTTCATCTCTTTAAGATCATTCACAGCAGTGTTGATGGCAATGGTCTGTACATTGCTTTTGTATTTTTGTTGAGAATAGAATTTGGCCAGACGGCTTTTTTTACCGAAAGCTTCCCTGTTAATAGCATCCAGTATGCGATTTCCACATTGGCCGTTACCAACGATGAGTATGTTGAGCAAATAATTCCTCCGAATTGTAATATAATTATAATTAGATAAATCTTGTGATAAATCCAGTTTTCATTAACTGTAACTCTCGTATCAGAACTTATATTGTTTGTGCCTGTAATAAATCCATCCTGCAATAGCTCCGATAATCAATATAGGAAGTACATAGACATATATAGGCTGCTCGAAAAGATAATCGTATTCTCCCTCAGCAACGTAGATTTTATTTGTAACAATCTCCGATGTGACCTCTTCCAGTTGTGTGTCTACTCCATTGTCAAAGAGGTAACTGTTTTCCATAGAAAGAGTATAAGTTCCAATTTCAGCAGCTTTTAATGTAAAAGTAAATTCCTTCTCCTGTTGCACACCAAATGATTCAAGGTATATAGTAGGAATGCCGGATATTACTTCAACGTCTGAGCCACCCTGGAATTCCAGACCATCAGGAACTATGATATCAACAGTTACAGCCGTTGCAGGAGCATCACCATTATTCTTTACGGTAATAGTTCCCTGTATCTCTTCATTACGATTTACGGTGTATTTATCAAGAGTAGTTGTAAACTCAAGATCCGCATTAACAAGATCTTCACCTGCATTTACAATTACAGTTGGAGAATTTGAAGAGGCGTCAGCAAAATCCAGACCTGCTTCATTAGTAAAACTTGCCGTTACCGGATTCAATGAAAAAGTACCGGATTCAGTTGCTTTCAAATCATAGACATATATCTTTTTAGGAGAATCACCATCCTCAACATCGATCTTACCGGGGTCTCCAAGAATATTGTCAACTAAAATAAATTTGGCTTGCTGAGGGTCGGAGAAAACAACATCCACTGCGTCATCATCACCCGTATTTTCAACGGTGACGGTTACACGTACGACTTCACCTACATCTATTTCAGATTTATCCACAGATTTTATGATTTCGAGTTCAGGTGTTCCGGAATATACAGCATATTCATGACCACCATCGATTACATCACTTTCAAAAAGATCACTTACACGATAGTTGGTAACGGCAATAGATACTCTTACCACAGGAAGAGTTCCACTGCTTACGGATACGAGACCAACTGTCACTTCAGCATCATCTTCAAAATCAAATTCATATGTATCACCTTCGTTGATAAGGAAACTGTCAACCTCGTCCCCATTCTCGTATACATAGAACGAAGCAGAATCTGCACTGGGGAAAGCATCAGTTACATCTATTACAAAATTGTTCAACTGGTAACCATCGCCCGTGGTGATGGAACCATTATAAATCTCTACTGCCGCAGCATTTCCTGCCAGTGCCAGACAGAAGAAAACCATGCAAAAAGAAATAACCAATAAACGAGTAGCTTGAACCATGTTTTCCTCAAATAAACAGAATTTGATTTGTTTTTCAGCTAAAATACGCAGTTATTAATATAAACCTTATGATTACGATTGCTTTTAAGATTTATGTAAAACAAATGCAATAAATTCATTTGACATCACTAAATTTCCTGATTTACAACAATTTCCAGACTAACATCTATCCATTGTGACTGATGGATAAGAGAACCCATGGAAATAACATGAACTCCTGTTTTTGCATAATCTTCAAGGTTATCCATATTGATTCCACCTGAAACTTCAATAATAATGTGTTCAGGGATAGATGAGTTTCTCAGAAAATCAACGGTCTTAATTATAGCAGCAGGATCCATGTTATCAAGCATTATTATATCTGCACCTGCCATGGCAGCTTTAAGAGCATCTGCAGATGATTCCACTTCAACCTCTATCTTCTGGGTAAAACCTGCTTTTTCCTTTGCAGAGTTAATTGCAGCTTCCACACCCATCATCTTCACATGATTATCCTTTATCATTATGGAATCTGTGAGGTTGAACCTGTGAGAGTCACCGCCTCCTGCAATGACAGCCATTTTTTCATACTTGCGAAGACCAGGGGTTGTTTTTCTTGTACATGCAACCCTTGTATCAGAATGCCTGCGTACTATATCCACACACCTGCTGGTGTTGGTAGCTATTCCACATAGATGACCCAGGAAGTTAAGGACCAGTCGCTCTGTCCTGAGAATTGAAAGAGAACTTCCTTTCAGAGTAAATATCACATCGTTTTCCGATAATCTGTCCCCGTTTGAATAATCTGTGGAATATTCAATCCCGAAATAATCAAAGAAGGAAATTGCAACATCAATTCCTGCAAGAGTACAATCCTTTTTTGTAAAAATAATTGCTTCCACAGCCTTATCCGGAACAAGTTTGCATGAAATATCATTATACCCAAGATCTTCTTCAAGGAAACTTTCTATTTCGTGTGTGTACATCATATTATCTACGAATATGTATGGTAAAGTGATTTATATCCTTTCAGCATATAAGCAAAACCTACTTAACCAATCAATATAAGCAGTAATCAACAAAATACTGTATTATACTTTATTTTCAGGGATCTAAAATGCTCAGTATAGGACTTATCGGCTGCGGAACAATAGGAACCAGTATATGCAAAGCTATTGACAATGGGACCATTGAAGCAGAGCTTGTAGCCATTTACGACAGACACCTTGATGATGTGGACAAGCTTTTGTCCACTTTGAAAAATTCAAAACCTCAGGTTATGGAAGTCGCTGAAATGATCAAAAATATAGACCTGCTTGTGGAATGTGCATCACAGGAAGCAGTCTATGAAATCATACCCACAGCACTACATGCACATTGTGATGTCATGGTCATGAGTGTTGGTGCATTCTCTGATGAGAAGCTGTATAAGACCATAAGGGAACTTGCAAAAGAGAACAAATGCAAGGTTTACCTTCCATCCGGAGCAATTGTCGGCCTTGATGGTCTCAAATCTGCCTCTGCAGAGGAAATATATTCTGTCACACTTACAACCCAGAAACCACCCGTGGGACTTGCAGGTGCTCCATATATAATCAGGAATAAAATAGATCTAGACAAAATAACCGGAAAGACAGTTATTTTTGAGGGTTCTGCCAGTGAAGCCGTAAAGGAATTTCCTGCAAATGTCAACGTTGCAGCCACAATTAGTCTTACAGGCATTGGTTTTGAGAAAACCAGGGTAAAGATAGTAGCAAATCCGGCACTCACACGTAACATACATGAAATATCTGTGGAAGGTTCTTTTGGTGAATTCACAACCAGAGTGGAGAACGTCCCATCACCAACAAATCCCAGAAGCAGCTATCTGGCATCCCTTTCAGCTATAGCTACTCTGAAAAAACTGTCAGATCCTATCCAGACTGGCACATAATCTCAATATAAATCCATTATAATATGCAGGATAATTTCAAATTCCTGCTTCCAAATCCAAATTTAAGGTAATGATCTCATGCAGGATACCCAAAAAACTATTGAAAGGATATTAAAATTAAAAGAGGAATGCAATGCTGTAATCCTTGCCCACAATTATGAGAGGGGTGAGATACAGGATATTGCAGACTTTACAGGGGACTCACTTGGCCTGAGCATACAGGCAACTGAGCAGGAAGCTGATGTAATTGTTTTTTGCGGCGTGCATTTCATGGCAGAAAGTGCTGCAATCCTGAGCCCGGAGAAAACTGTACTCTTACCGGAAATCCATGCAGGATGCCCGATGGCTTCAATGGTTACTGCTGAAGCCCTTTGTGAGGAAAAGAAAAAATATCCTGATGCTGCGGTAGTCTGTTATGTGAACTCCACAGCAGATGTGAAAGCTGAGAGTGATATCTGCTGTACATCAGCAAACGCTGTTGAAGTTGTAAACTCTCTTGAAGAAGATGAGGTGCTTTTTGTACCTGACAAGAACCTTGCAGACTACGTATCAAGGTTCACAGGTAAGAAAATAATCCCATGGAATGGATACTGTCCGACTCACAATCAGATACTCACAACTGACGTGATAAAAGCAAAAAAAGATTATCCAAATGCGGAAGTTCTTGCACATCCCGAATGCAGAAGAGAAGTTGTTGACCTTGCAGATAAAGTGTTCAGCACTACAGGAATGGTGGAATATGCCAGAAATGCAGGTGATGAATTCATCATTGCGACTGAAAGAGGTATTATCCACAAACTTCAGAAGGACAATCCGGGAAAGAAGTTTTACAACGTATCTGAATTTACAGTGTGTCCTGAAATGAAAGCAATTGACCTTGATTCTTTACTGCTTTCACTTGAAAAGATGCAGTATGTTATCACTGTCCCTGAAGATGTCAGCGCAAAAGCAAGAATTGCACTTGACAGAATGCTGGAAATTAAGAGAAACAGGTAAGTTCTAAATGCAGGCATATCTGAAGCTTATGCGATCAGGCAACTGCCTTATGGCAGCTATTGCCGCCCTTGTAGGAGTTTTCATAGCATATAATATCGTTTCAGCCAATGCCACAGCAGATTCTTATGCTGCTGCATTTCCCACATTCCCTATTTTAGATTCATTAAAAGTGTTCCTTGTAGTATTTTTTGTAACTGGTGCAGGGAATGCCATTAATGATTATTTTGACATAGATATTGACAGGATAAACAAACCTGAAAGACCAATTCCTTCAGGTAAAATAAGCCTGAAAGCTGCAATGTATTTTTCTCTTGCACTCTTTGCAGCAGGAAGCATAATTGCAGCATCCATCAACATGATATGCGGAGCAATTGCCCTTGTAAATTCTTTGCTGCTCATTTATTATGCAAGCAACCTCAAGCGTACAGCACTTTTTGGAAACATAGCGGTAGGTTATCTTACAGGTTCAACATTCCTTTTTGGAGGTGCCGTTTTCTTTGAATATGGAGGAATTAAAGGTGTATTTGTCCTCTTTGTGCTGGCAACTATGGCTACTATTGCCCGTGAAATTGTCAAAGATATAGAGGATATTGAAGGCGACCGGGAAGACGGGGCACAAACACTACCAATTATCATCGGCCCAAAAAAAGCAGCATACCTGGCGGCATTTATCGGACTCGTTGCGGTTCTTGCAAGTCCTCTGCCATACATACAATCGCTTATGACAGTACGTTATCTGATATTAGTAGCAGTTGCGGACATACTCTTTGCAGTAGCTGTATATGAGATACTTGGGAAAAACAATCCTGCAAAATCCTCTAAGATGTTTAAGATGGCAATGGCCTTTGCACTAATCTCATTCATTGCAGGTGCATAAAAGTAAAGACCCGGGACTTTATTCTTCCAGAGTAACTTCGCATATTACATCAGAATGCTTCAGGTATTCCTGTAATATCATAGGAAAAGTGCCTGCAGGCACAAATCTTACACCCAGCTCCTCAGCCCATTTCTGAATTCCAAAATCACTTGCAACCACCGCAGCATCCAGTTCCTTTGCAAGGATTAGCACATCAATATCCGGAGCACTGTCAAGAATTCCGTACCGAAGAGCTGCGCGGTATTTATTCCTGAACTTTCCTATATGCCCACCTATAACCCTTCTTTCAATATCGTGGCTTATGTCGTTCTTGTTCTCTGCCTTTGACTCTGTAAGAAGGCATTCGGTGGAGGAAGCCCATATTGTCTCCTCGGCAATCACCATTCCTTTATTGATTCTTTCCCGCATGTGTGACACATATTCATGGAAAACCTTTGAGGGAATCTGCACGTTATACCTGTCAGGAGCTTTCTTTACAAGCCATGTGTCGATCTTTGCTATCACATTGCTGTCACAGCCGTTGTTATGGGCGAATTCCTGTAACTCTTTATAGACTGATGGAAAAGGCACATAGCAACTTATACCGAGATTTAATCTGGAGCTGGCGATTAAATCAAGAACTTCACGTATGCCATCACACATACCACCCTGCTCCAGCTTTTCTCTTACCTGAAGATCGGTCAATGCAGTAGTATCAAGAACAAAACGCTGTCTTAGCATAGAATTACCTCATAAATATCCGATCAACCGGATTATTCCATATATAAATGGGCAGAATGAGCTTAAAGTATTTTTGGTAGTAATCAGTTCATGTGACATCATATACGATATATGTTCACAGATAACGAACAAATATTTTTAAATATAATGTATATTTTTAAATATTATTATATAACTTCTGTCATATAATCCAGCACAGAATTACAGCTACAAGTTACTGAAGCATGACTAATATGCGTTGAAGAAAATAAATTATTACACTTTTCGGGGAATCAGATGAAAATAAGGAATAGGGTGCTGTCAATCCTGGGGATGACATTCATAATAATGTTAATGCTTTTTGCAGTTGTTACCGGGCAAATTCTGGATAATAGTTTCCACAATCTGGAACAAAAAGAAATAACTAAAAATCTGGAACGTGCGGATTCTGCTATCGAATCAAAATTGAATAAACTGGAAATAACTGCTGCTGATTGGGGTTACTGGGATGATACATATTATTTTTTGGAGGGAGATGATGAATACATAACAAATAACCTAGAGCCGGAGTCACTCATAAACCTGCAAGTAGATATGATGTTATTTTATGACATCAATGGACAATTATACTACGCAACCGGTGCAGACCCTGAAACTAATGAAAAGATACAGATACCGGAATCACTACTTTCCTACCTGAACATTCAAAGCAAGCTACTATCAGCTCCAGAAAACCCAATCGAGGCAAGCGGAATTCTCCAAACACCCGATGGAGATATATTGCTCCTGGCTTCCAATCCAATTACGGAAAGCACGAATGACGAGATAACAGGAACCCTCATTGTTGTAAATTATGTGGACCAGAATTTTATCGAAGGAATAGAAGAACTAACCAAGCTGAAACTTGCAGTTAATAATATAGGAACAGAAAAAACTGCAGCAATGGAATCTGAACTCCTGGAAAATGATGGAATCGGGATAGAAGTCCTCAATAAGAAATCAATCATTGCCTCAAAAATTCTTTACGACATAAATGGAAATCCTGCGCTCATACTGGAAGTGGAAATGACAAGGGAAATTCACCAGCAGGGAGAGATTGCAATGATTTACATGATCTCTGCCATTATGCTGCTGGGAATAATCTATGGCATTATTGTCATGTTTTCCATGGAAAAATACATACTTGCACGCATATCGGATCTCAGAAAGAACCTTATTGATATCACAAAAAGTGGATCACTTGGCTCGCGAGTGAAAACAGATGGAAATGACGAACTTACTGATCTTTCCGAAAACATCAACGATGTACTGAATACTCTCGAAGAAAAAGAGAACAAGATACATGAAGAGGAAGTAAAGACCCAAAATAAGATGAAATCGATAATTGAGAACATTCTCAGTGGAGTAATTCTTATTGATGGAGAAACACACCTGATAACTGATGTGAACCCGGTTGCCGAAGAAATGATAGGACTCCCCAGAGCCCAGATTGTCGGCAAAATATGCCATGAATTTGTCTGCCCTGCTGAAAAAGGAAACTGTCCAATCAGCGACCTGGGGGAGACAGTAAATCGTTCTGAAAGAGTTCTTATAGACAAGGAAGGAACAAAAATCCCTATTTTAAAATCGGTGGCTTCTGTAAACTTATCTGGCAAGGAGTACCTGATAGAAAGTTTTGTTGACCTTAGCAAAATAAAAGAAGTTGAGAAGGAACTTGTAAAGGCAAAGATTATTGCAGAATCAGCAAACCGGGCAAAGAGTGATTTCCTTGCAACCATGAGCCATGAACTCAGGACACCGCTTAATTCTATAATCGGTTTCTCAGATCTTATTCTGGAAGGAAACGCAGGAGAACTGAAAGATAACCAGAAAAGATACATCTCAAATATATCCACAAGTGGAAAACATTTGCTATCCCTAATTAACAATGTACTTGATCTTTCTAAGATAGAAGCAGGAAAAATGGAGCTGCATCCTGAAGGATTTCCTGTGGAAGAAGTACTTCTGGAAGTTAAGCAGCTTATGGCAAGTCTTGCAAATAAAAAGAACATTAAAATCAGCTATGTCAGAGAGGATGATGTCGGGAAGGTCTTTGCTGACAAGACTAAAATCAAGCAGATACTATACAACCTACTGAGCAATGCCGTCAAGTTCACACCGGAGGGTGGAACAATAGATGTAAATGTAGAAAATTCAGGGGACAGGATAAGGTTCTCTGTGCAGGATTCCGGAATTGGAATATCAGAGAAAGATATGAAGAAGCTGTTCACTCCTTTTACCCGCTGGATTCAGCTGCTAACAGGCAATACGAGGGAAGCGGACTTGGACTTACCCTTGTTAAGAAATTTGTCGAGCTTCACAATGGAACTCTTGAAGTTGAGAGTGAACCCGGAAGGGGTACTAAATTTACTTTTGAACTTACAATCAAAGAAGATCCAAGAGAAAAAGAGAAGAAAAACAGCACTTATGGGAAACAGACTGTGAATCTGGAAACTGATGACTCATCAGCAGTTTCCGTACACGTGGAGCCAGAGAACAGCACAGGCGATGAGGAACTTATACTGGTTGTCGAAGATGATGATGCTTCCAGAGAACTGCTTGAAGAAACATTAAAACATTCAGGATATAGGGTAATTTCCATATCCAGAGGTCAGGAAGCACTTGAGATTGCAGAGAAAACACAGCCTGTTGCTATCACTCTTGATATAATGATGCCTGGTATGGACGGATGGGAAGTCCTGAATAAACTAAAGAAAAATGATAAAACGAAGGATATACCTGTCATTATAACCACCATGATTGATGAAAGAAAAATCGGAACAGCACTTGGAGCTGAAGAACATTTTATAAAACCTGTCCAGAAGAAAACACTCATTGCTACACTTGAAAGGATACAAAAAGACAGGAGCCATGGACCATTCCACTTACTTGTTGCGGATGATGAAAAAGTTGCTGTGGAAATGATAGAAGAGATGTTAAAGGATAAAAACTTTAAAGTTACTCCTGCATTTGGAGGGCAGGAAGCTATAGACATTGCACTAAAGGAACATCCTGATGCAATATTATTAGACCTGATGATGCCTGAAGTCACTGGCTTTGATGTAATAAGGACTTTGAAGAGTAAGGAAGAGAGTAGTGATATACCTATCATTGTCTGTACGGCAAAGTACCTTGAGAAAAAAGATCTGGAAATACTTAACAAAGATATATCAGGCGTAATCCAGAAAGGTGAATTCAATAAGGATAAATTGATCTCACATATTAAGGACATCAGGAAATAAAAGATGCTAATTTTAAAACACGTTAATTTTTCAAAATTAAAAAAGAAAATGCAGCATGACAAATAATGCTGCATTTGAACATCATTTTTGTTTTATTTCAGACTTAACTAAGCCTGAATTTTGCTGCACCCTGGCTCAGAATCTGTGCCAGTTCTGCAAGTTGCTGTGCCGATGCTGATAGTTCCTGCATGGAAGCTGTTTGTTCCTGCACGGATGCCGATGCCTGCTCGGTACCGGCTGCTGACTGCTCTGAAACTGAAGATACCTCTTCTACAGATGCTGTTACTTCCTCAATGCTGGCTGCCTGTTCTTCAGCAGCGGCTGCGATTTCCTGTGCCATTCTGGCAATTTCTTCACTACCTGCAACAATTGACCTTACAGCTTCTACAGTATCCTTCAGAGCCTGTGCACCAACAGATACCTTGTCCGTACCCTTATCCATTGCATCTACAGCCTCATGACTTCCATCCTGTATCTCATTTATGAGAACTGCAATCTCCTGTGCAGCACTGCTTGAGTCTTCTGCAAGTTTTCTAACCTCATCAGCTACAACAGCAAAGCCTTTTCCATGCTCACCTGCACGTGCTGCTTCAATTGCTGCATTGAGCGCAAGGAGGTTTGTCTGGTCAGCAATAGAAGTAATCAGGTTAACAATTTCTCCAATCTGTTTTGACTTGCCGTCAAGATTGCGAATAACATTTGCAGAAGCTGATACAGCAGTCTGGATCTCATCCATCTGTGCCAGGAGTTTTTCGGATTCGTTACCTATTTCGCGGATTGTTTCACTTGCCATGCCTGCATTCTGAGCTGCATTCTGGGCATTTGCTGCAATTTCCTGAACGCTTATTGACATATCGTTCATTGCAGTTGAAACATCCATTGCCTTTGAAGACTGGATCTGTGCTCCGTTTGATATCTCACTTACTGTTTCAGATATCTGGGTTGAAGTTGCAGTCACTTCTTCTGATGATGCTGAAATTTCTTCTGCTGTAGAAGCTACTTTTGAAGCACCCATCTGGACATCGCCTATGAGACTTGTCAGGTTTCCAACCATTTTCTTTATGGCGTTTGAAAGCTGCCCCAGCTCGTTGTCAGCCGCATCTGCAAGTTCAAGAGTAAGATCTCCATCTGCAACCCTGTTAGCTGCATCAATCACTACACTAACTGATTTTGTTATCATCTTAATGAGGACAGAAGCCATGATGATACCAAGAACCAGAGCAACAAGGATAGACACAACCATCATCAAGGTGGAATTTCTCATTTCTTCTTCCATCTTTGATTTCTGATCTGCACGGGCTTCCTCTGTTATGGACTCTACTTCAAGTGCTGCTTCATGCATTGTTTCACTTGCTTCTACCTGCTGTTCCGCAAATGATACATAAGCATTAAAATCAGCTTTATAGGCTGTTGTTGCTGCAATTATTGCCTCTACAGCTTCCTTGTCTTCCTGATTCTGGAAGCTTGAATCAAGAGTATTACCGATAGCTATTATCTCGTCCATATTGTCATTGACATTATCTGCATACTGCTGATCAACATGTAACATGAAACGCAGTCTTTCGCCACGGGACACAAGATTCAATTGAATCATTTTATTAATAAGTTCTATATTTTCAAACTCCTCTTCAAGAACTGCAGTTCCTGAATTCTGTTCAAGTGCCTGGACATAATCCTCGTCCTGACTGACTATCAGATCATTCATTAAGGCTTCAAGTACAAGTCCCTGCGCAACAAGGGCCTTTTCTGCTTCTTCTTTCCGCTCCTCAAGTTCTACATAGTTGTCAAATGCTGCCTGATAGCTCAAAGCAGCCGCTTTCACATCATCCATTTGCTGATCGTTTACAGAGTCAGTAAATAGTTCCTTAGATGATTCGGTCTGTGTCACTATTTCATCAACGTGCTGATCTACTTCATCGGCATACTCCGGATCAAAAGTCAACTGATATGTTGCTTCTGAAAAACGAGCGTCTTTCATGTATTTGACCAGACGGTTCATGTCATCTGCTTTGACAACCCTGTCATCAACATTCTGCATTCCACTATAACCACTGTAACCAACAAAAACAGTAAGTAATAGCAAGATTGCGAAGGAACCTGCAAGGATATGTTTAAGTTTCATTTCTTCCAATTTTGTTTTAAAATCATCCAGCATGCATTGGAACTCCCTTATATATTTTAGTACTTAAAGTGAAATCGCCTGCATATGAAGGGACTTTTTCACTTGTTTATTAACCATATTTTATGTTCAAATTATGAGCAAATATCACATCATAATATACAACTTATATACATAATTTAAAATATATAAATATATTTTCATTATACTTGTTACATACACACTTTAACATAAAGACAATTTATAAAATCCAAAATGCAAAAGTTTATAATCATTATTTATACTTATACACAACAAGTAGCTAAAATGTACAATCATTACTACAACTTTTGTTAATATTAAAAACGGATGCACCTAAAAAATAGGACCTGAAGAACAAGTCAATTAAATAATTCTATTCCAAATATTTGGAAATATTTTCATATATATATTTATCGCATGACATCATGCAATAAGATATATAAAAATACATCGCCCATCATAATTTATAATAATGAAAATATAGCGCAAATTATATATTTAAAACTCGCTATTTATACTTTGTGTGATGGTGTTGCACTTTACTATATAACATGTACTTGAGAGATAACCATGAACTTCAAAAAAATGAATATTAAAACTAAATTACTTTTATACATTGTTGCGAGTGTCACTATTCTAATGGCTGTAAGCACATATGTTATAGTAGATAAAGTTACAGAACAAGAAATGACAATGGCTTATGCTGAATCTGAAAGTGTTGCAGAAAGCTATGCATACCAATATGACAGCGATATGCGGTCTAATCAGATGCTTGCTCAGACCATGGCTACTACCATGGAAAATTACGACAGCGGGAACAGAGAGGAAATAAATTTTGTTCTTAAGAATCTGCTCGAAGAAAATCAGGGACTGCTGGGAACGTATGTTGCTTACGAACCAAATGAGTTTGATGGAAAAGATTCAGAATATGTAAATAACCAGGGACATGACACCACCGGAAGATTTATTCCATACTGGAGTAGAAGCGGTGGTTCTATTGCTCTAGATCCACTTGCGGGTTATGAATCAGATGATTATTACCAGCTTCCTAAAACCCTGAAGCAGGACGTCATACTTGAGCCTTTTATGTATGATGGAATTATGATGATAAGTTACATTTCTCCGATAATCAAGGACGGGGACTTTGTGGGAATTGCCGGTGCGGACGTATCTCTAGATTATGTAGATGAGGAGGTTTCAAAGATTAGTATCTTTGATACAGGCTATGCATTCATGGTCAGTAACACAGGTCTTTTTATGTCACATCCAACTGAAAAGGAATGGATAGGCACAGAGACACTTGCAGACCTTAATAATCCTGAAATCGATAAAATGGCAGAAGATATTAAAAATGGAATTAGTGGACATATTGAGGTTGTCGACCCTACAACCGGAAAAGATGTTGCTATGATATACAGTCCTATTGAAACTGCTGACTTCGCTTTTGTACTGACTGTACCACAGGATGAGATGTTTGCAGGTGCAATGGAACTCAGGAATCAATTAATAATAATTTCAATTATTGCTATTATTGCAATGGCAGGAATTGCTTATCTTATCGCACGTTCAATCACAAAACCTATAGAGAACATCGTTGATGATTTCGAAAAGATATCAAATGATGCACTTGAAGGAAAGATTAACGGAAAAGCAGAGACTAATGTGGGCATTGACTTTGAAGCAATACCAAGAGGGCTCAATGAGATCATGCACACAATGAATAATATTATTTCTGATATAAGCAAGAATTCAAATGTCATTGCAAGTACATCAGAACAGATGTCTGCTGCAATTGAGGAAGTTACTGCTACATCAGAGGACGTTTCAAAGACAATAACAGACATTGCAACAGGAGCAAATGAACAGTCTGCTAAAACTGATGATATTTCCCGTGCAATGAATGATATGTCCCAGAATGTCCAGGATATTGCTACGAATGCACAGATATCTGCTGAGATTGCAAGTGAATCCAGTGAAAAGACAAAGGATGTAGGGGACAGGTCTGAAGAACTTATGAGACAGATGGAAGAAATCCAGAAGAGTTCTATGGAATCAGTCGATGCCATCAAGGGACTTGAATCAAAATCCAAGATGATTGGTGAGATTGTAAGCCTTATTACCAATATTGCAGACCAGACAAACCTGCTTGCTCTTAATGCTGCTATTGAGGCCGCAAGAGCAGGAGAACATGGAAAAGGTTTTGCTGTTGTAGCTGATGAGGTTCGCAAACTTGCAGAAGAATCAGGAAATGCAGCAAGCCAGATATCTGATCTTATTAATGAGATTCAGGTTGAGACAAATGTTGTGGTTGATTCAGTTGAGAAAGGAAACAGCACTGTCCATGACGGTGTGGCTGCACTTGATGAAACTGTCAAAGCCATGAGAGACATTGTTGAAGGTTCAATCAAAGTTTCAGAAATGGTCCAGAATATCGCTGCTGCAGCACAGGAGCAGTCTGCCAGCATTGAGGAAATAACTGCTTCTATCGAGGATGTTACATCCATATCCCAGGAAACAGCAGCAGGAACCGAGCAGACTTCTGCATCCGTGGAACAGCAGAATGCTTCCATGCACGAACTGGCTCAAAGCTCACAGGAACTCGCAGGAATGGCAGTTGCAATGCAGGAAATGGTTGGCAAGTTCGTACTTGCAACCGAAGAAAATGTGATGCACGAAGATGCACCAAAATTAGAAGAAAATAAGAAGGGACTCTGATTGTCCCTCTTTTTTTGTTTTTTGATGATTTTTTGGATCTAGTTTTATGTATACATATAGTTGATCTTTTGTTTTCAATTATTAATTAACAATTAAAAACAAAATTGTCTATTTGGAAAAAAATGAAATAGTATATCTTGCAATATTATATCAAAGTATACAATATGATAGAGGAATTTGTTTGCCAATTGAAAATAAAGATATAACCATTACATCAATTTCTTTTTCACCAGTCAGCAAAAAAGAAACTGAGGAAGAAGAAGAAGAAACAAATGAAATCAGACAGGGAATAATTCAAACAACCAATTTAGATGAAAGAATACTAGACCTGTTTAAAGAATATATAAAGTACTTGTTTAACCACGATAAAAGATCATATTCAGCAGATATTAAATCTTGCGAAGAATCTGAGATTGATATTAAAGAAAAACTTGATGAATGTCTTGGATATGATTTTACTCAAGATGAAGATAAAGATAAGTTCCAACATTTTTCAAAATACCTTGCACAAAATCTTATTTATCATATGAGTCGCTCCACCACTCCAAAACCTGGAATATTATTCGTAATGATTGCAGAGGTAAGTGAGGTGAATCATGTTTTTATATTGAAGGTTGATTTAGAAAAAGAAATCATTCAAATATGGGTAGACGAAGAGAATTTAAATTTGAACATTGATGAAGTTAAAAATGCCATGCCTACTCCTGAACAATTACAGAAAGGGGCAGCATACCCACATCCAGCATATGATAAAGATTATAAAATAATCCAAGAAAGCTATCTTGCTAGTTATTTTGATAAATTCTTACAATGTGACAGAGAAGAACCTGAATACAAGCAGTTCAAAATCGTAAACGATGTAGTGAAAGTTGTTAGAAATGAATTTGATAGCGAAAATGAAATGATTCAACCAGACTTAATAGTAAATGAATATTTTAAAGACATGGAAGATGAAATATTTGATCGAAATGACCTGATTGAATGTGGTAAGAAAGTAGCTCCACACACAAACGATGAGGATATTAAAAGAGTCATTACTCGCGAGCTTGAAGCAAGAAGTATGCCAGACATTTATATTCCAAAAAATACTACACTCACGAATAAAATAGAAATCACAATTGGTGATATAACAATAAGGGGCCCTTACCAGTCCATGATAGATAAAGTTAAAATCGAACCTGGCGACGGAATATATCTAATAAGTGTGAAAGGTTCAACATGCAAAAAGAAAATAAAAAGATAAGAGAAATGTATTGATGACGATTTATGATAACTTTGTGAGAAACTATTTAGAATGGGGAGAAGAATCACCTACTAGTTTTTCTATTAATCATAAAAACATTAACAATATTGAAGAACTCAAAAAGTTAAATAATATTGTTTTAGATTTAAGTAGTCAACATCATGACTTCAAAATGCACTTTGCATATCAAATTGAGCATAAAGAAAGTGGATTTGAACTTGAACTAAACATATATAGTAAAGAGAGAGTAATTATCCATAGTTTTGAGATTGAATCCGAAATTGAATTGGAAAATATTTTTGCGAACGAACAGTTGATACTTGAATTGCAAAAATGCCGAGAAGCGCATGAAAATTCAAAACCAATGCATTTGGATGAGATTGAGAAAATAATAGAAGAATATATCAATTACAGTGAAACTAATTCAGTTAGTATCTCCTTTTCATTTGAAAAGAATATTATTGTATCCAAATTCTCAGAACCTTCATTGGAAGAATACAATATAATCATATTTTTGTCATTCCCAAATTTTGAAAAGTATATGGGAGAATTATCCTTCAAAGATTTGAAAAAAACATTGCTGAATGACAAGTTAAATACATTAATCTTAATCGAAGGATTAAATTCCAATTGTTTTGGTAATTACTTTGCAACCTTTGATCTAGAAGAAGCTATTGAAAATAAATCTCTAATCGAAGATTACGTAAAATCATCGAAGAAAGATATAGTTTCGTACAGGGATAAATTGGGAAAACTTATCGCAGGAATAAACGATGATTTTTTCATACCCCCTCAATATTTCGATTTTCTGAAATCGGATAGTTGTATTGATAACTTAAAAGCTCTATTTTATCCAGCATTGTTATTCAATTTGTACATATCTTTTTCAGATTCAATGGAATTTACTGAAAGCTCTTGCAAGTTAAGAATTAACAGTAAAAGAACCGTATACAGCGAGTTTACTTTTGATAATAGAAAGTATTTAAAATACAATATCAATGGAAACACAATAAAATTCAACGATTATATAACTCAAATCGAGGAATTATATCACTTCTACTTGAAAACTTTTGGATTGATGAATACAGAAGAAATTGACGAAACAAAAGTCCTTATAGCCAAAAAAGTAATATCGATTTATTCCAGAACTTATATTGATATATTAACCCATATAAAAGACATCATTAACTCTGCTAGTTCAGAATATAACCTATATATTAGAGAAAGGGTTGATGATTTTATAGCTTTTAAAGAGCAACTGATAAATTATAGGTTTAATCAGAACAAAGAAATAATAAAATTCAATTCAAATTTAAGTGAAACGTTAAGCAGCACTTTTTTTAAAATTATTGGTTTTATTCTTGTATTTATAATAGGATTAATTGCTAAAGTAGATGAAACATTGATTGATGAATACATGTTAATTGTGCCTTTCCTATTAGGATTATTCATTCTATTTTCAATATATAGATTGCATACAATCAAAGTGCTCTATTATGAAAGTCAAAAACATCAAAGTAAATATGAAAGCTATTTCAACCGCTATTTAAATGCTGGAGATATAGAGGATTTAGGAGAAACAATAAACGATTGCATATTCAACCGAGAATATTATGTAAATTTAGGAGTGCTTTTAATACTGCTTGCTGCTTGTGCTATATTTTGGACATATGCAAATTGGAATGTGATAGAAAATAATGTATTCCCCATTACTTCATCTATAAAAATGCAGATAATAAATTCAACGCTAAATAAATGATGGCTATGGAACTAAATGAATAAAAAAAGAGGAAATGGTAGATTCTACATTAACTAAAGAGTTAACTTTTCACTGATACGCCCTTTCATCAATATCCTTTTCTTCCTCGTTAGCTGCATACATTGCAAATGATTCGGCAGCCTGCTCATAGAAATTCATAGCACTGCGTGATGTTGTTGGTTTTACACGGCTTTTGGATTTGAGGAAGTGGTCGTAAGTAATCTTGATGCCTTCTGCTTTTTTGAGAGCCTCTTCCTGACTGAGACCTGGAGTTATCACTTCACGCAGAGCCAGCATTGAAGCTTCACGACAGATGGATTCCAAATCAGCACCAACGTAACCTTCGGTTATTTCTGCAAGCTCTTCCACGTCTACGTCTTTTGCAAGAGGCTTGTCGGCAAGGTGGATATTAAATATCTTTTCACGGCTCTGCTTGTCAGGAGGACGGACGTATATCAGGCGGTCAAATCTTCCCGGGCGCAGAAGCGCAGGATCTACAATATCAGGACGGTTGGTGGCTGCGACTATAACTACATCCTTGAGTTCTTCGACTCCATCTATCTCTGTGAGAATCTGGCTTACAACACGCTCAGTTGCATGTGCATCCACACTTGAACCACGTTCTGATGCCATTGAATCTATTTCATCGAAGAATATTATTGTTGGTGCAGCCTGCCTTGCTTTTCTGAAGGTTTCACGCACTGCTCGCTCGGATTCTCCAACGTAGCGACTGAGGAGTTCCGGTCCTTTGATACTGATGAAGTTTGCCTCGCTTTCTGTAGCAACAGCTTTTGCAAGCATGGTCTTTCCTGTTCCTGGAGGACCGAAGAGCATGATTCCTCTTGGTGGTTTGGTGTTTACGGTCTCAAAGAGAGCAGGATATTTCAGAGGCCATTCAACCGCTTCTGACAGTTCCTGTTTTGCTCCTTCAAGGCCGCCGATGTCATCCCATTTCACATGAGGTACTTCCACGAAAACCTCACGCATGGCCGATGGTTCGATGTTTTTAAGGGCTTCATCGAAGTCCTTTCTGGTGACTTCCAGCTTTTCCATGAACTCCGGCGGAATCTCATCTTCAACGTCATCGATCTTAAGTTCCGGAAGAAGTCTCCTGAGGGCGTGCATTGCAGCCTCTTTACACAGGGATGAGAGGTCAGCACCTACAAAACCGTGAGTTACTGCTGCTATTTCCTTTAGCTCAAGGTCTTTTTCTAGAGGCATACCTCTTGTGTGAACATAGAGTATTTGCAGCCTTCCGTCTGAATCAGGAATTCCCACCTCTATTTCACGGTCAAATCTTCCTCCTCGACGCAGGGCTTCATCAATGGAATTTGGACGGTTGGTGGCGGCTATGACTATGACCTTGCCTCTGGATGCAAGTCCGTCCATGAGGGAGAGTAGCTGAGCGACTATCCTGCGCTCCATTTCCCCTACTACCTCATCTCGTTTTGGAGCTATGGAATCTATCTCGTCAACGAAAATGATAGTTGGAGCGTTACGCTGGGCTTCCTCGAATATCTCTCGGAGCTTCTGCTCGCTCTCACCGTAGTATTTGGAGACTATCTCAGGTCCGCTTACGGATATGAAATTTGCATCGGTTTCGCTGGCAACTGCCCTTGCGATCATGGTCTTTCCTGTTCCCGGAGGACCGAAGAGCAATACTCCTTTTGGTGGGTCGATGCCGAGTTTGTTGAATAGTTCCGGGTGCTTGAGTGGGAGTTCTATCATCTCACGCACAAGTCCGAGTTCACGTTGCAGACCTCCGATATCCTCATACGTGACCTGACCTGCGGCTGATTCTGCTATGGCGGCTTTCTCGCGCAGGTTTATCTGGGTGTTGCGGGTCACTACAACCGGACCTGATGGCTTGGTGGAGAGTACGACAAAAGAGATTGGGTTGTTCACTGTCTCGACACGGATGTTTTGTCCTTTTGCAACTGGACGACCTTCCAGTATCCTGAGTATGAAACGTGCTCCGCCTACAAGGTGAGTTTCCCTGGTCGGTGCAAGGGTGATAGCTTCTGCTTCCACGACCTGCACTTTTTTGAGTGAAACTGTGTCATCGATACCTACTTTGGCATTATTACGCAGGTTACCGTCTATGCGTACAACGTCCTTGCCTGCATCTTCAAGATAACCCGGCCAGACTATCGCATAGCATTTCTCCTTGCTCTTGATCTCAATTATATCGCCGCTTATGGCACCGATCTTTTGCATGAGAGTCTTATCGAGCCTGGCAATTCCCCTGCCTGCATCCCTTGGATAAGCCTGACCTACTTTTACAGTTATTTCATCTGTCAAGCCATATCACCACAGGACTGTTTTTGAATACGGTATCGACGGTCGTCATCAATAATATATTCAGCAGAAGTATGATTTAACGTTTCTGGGGTTTTTGAGGATATGTGATGAGTACGTTTATAGTAACATGAAATTCTAATGATTCTAAATTATCATTTTCAAATCAATGTTAGAGTGGAAATACTCAATCGTCTTCATAAAAGGATGTGAAGTCGCCAGGACTCAAATTTTGAAGAATATAATAAGAAAAATAGATAAGGACTAAGTTGCTAAAGCCAAAAAAGATAATATCACCTATCAGAAATTGACTTTTTAGAACCAGTGAGATATCAAACCATATTACAAAAAGTAGAGTCAAAATACTAACAGCATATTGTTGAAACCTGACAGATAAAGGTAAATTTCCTATAAAAGGTACTTTCACATAAGGATTCATGTCGGGAAGTTTTTTGTAAGCAGGAGTACCCGAACCCTTAACGATGCCTTCAAATATAATATCATCACCAGACTTACCAGTATGCATTAACTGAATTACTACACCATCATTCTTATCAATATAATCAAAAAACAAAGGAACTTCAGACAAGTCACTCGATAAAGAACATCTAAAATTGTTAGATTTGTTTGATATTTCAAGAATATTAGCATCCAAAATCTTATAGTCACCAGTTGATGTCAATTTTAAAGGAGAAGAAGTTGGAATATCGTGAGAATTTATTGTTTCCTTTCCACCATTCCAAAAACAAATCTTAGTAACTGTTAAATCTCCAATAGAATCCTCATTAAAATGAATTTTTAGTGGCTTAAATTTTCCACTTAAACCTTGAAATATATTATTACTTTTGCTAGAATAAAGTGGCTTTTTTTCTCTTTTAGATTTGATATAAATAAAAACGGTTACAAGAATACTGAGAACAGCAAGTATTATACTTAAAAAACTAATCCAAGGATTTGAAGGTAATGATTCAACAATATGAGTGAAATCGGAGACAATTGCCATTAATAAAATCCAACCTAACTAGTGTTAACAGTTAATAAATTAACATGTAGATTGTAGTATATAAAAGCAAGGTAAAAATAGGTAAGAAGTAACCGAAGTTACATCTCGTTTCTAAGTTTCTCGACAAGTTCTGCCTTGATGCAGGAAGTCCTGTCGCCGCCACATACCATGCCGCGAACACCAATGATGTCAGGCTGGATGCGCTTAAGAACTGGAAGGTCCTCGAACTTGAGGGTTCCGGCAAGTGCGGAAAGAAGTCCTTCCTTGCGGATAGCTGTTGTAAACTTTGTAAGCTCTTCCTCGTCCATAAACTCAAAGGTTGAGCGTCCGTCCTTGATACCTGTGTCGACCATCACAACATCAACGCCTGCCTTTGCGCCGATAGCTGGAAGGAGCTGTGGGTTGATGGAATTGATACGCTCATAGTCAGAATAACCTGATGCGACAACCTTCTTTGTAGAATCGTAATTCTTTACAGCCTTTGTGATGTTAGTAAGCATTTCAAGAGCCTGCTCTTCGGTCTGGACATCATAAAGACCGACCTTTATATAATCTGCACCTGCAACTGCTGCGCCAAGTGCCGCAAGGGATGCAGTTCCCGGCTTGAAGTTAAAATCACCTATAGTCGCGCTTATCGGTTTGCCGGAATTAATAGACTCCTTTACAGAGCTAATAATCCACGGGAAGTTTGCACCAAGTGAACCTTCTTTAGGATTCTTCACATCAACAATGTCAGCACCACCTTCGTATGCTGCAATTGCCTCTTCTGGGTTGATCGGACTGATAAGTAATTTCATCTTTTTAACCTCTTTTTTTATAGCATGACAGATGTATCAATTATATATGTTTCGTATCATCTTCGTTCTCGACATATTCAACAAGACAGTAGTCCATGCGCAGGGTGGTAACCGTAGTGAATACAAGCCCATCCACTTTTCAAGTCACATATGCAACACATCCGATGCAACACAGATAGTAGACACCGTAAAACCGGCAGAAGTCTACATCGCAGACCTCAACCTGCTTGAGAAAATCGGAAAGAGGGAAAAGAACTTCGACATCATACAGGCCGTTGCAGAATCAGCAAAAGTAATGCTCGACCCCGGAATAAGCTCAGTCGCGGAAACCGAAGATGTAATGGAAATTGTGCAAACCGTAATCCTTGGAACCGAGACCTCCTCACTTGAAACAATAAAAGAGGCAAGCTCCCTCTACCCCGGAAGAATCAGCGTCAGCATCGACAAGAAGCACGGCAGGATACTCACCAACGACCCGAATATGCCCGATGACCCATTCAAGATCGTAGAACTCCTCAACGACTACGAACTTGCAGATATCATAATCCTCGACCTTGACAGAGTAGGAACCGCAAGCGGCGTGGATTCACAATTCTTAAGTAAAATCGTTTCTATCTCAAGGCACAATGTACTCCTTGGTGGCGGTGTAAGCAACGTAGGAGACATTAAAACTCTGGAAGATATCGGAATAAAGGGCGCACTTGTGGCAACAGCCCTGCATAACGGCTCAATTCCGCTGGAAATGGTCAGGCAGTAAGTTATAATATATCAAACACTTCAAGCTATCCACCTTTTACGATTTTCAGAGTAATATTATATACAAATAAAAATAATCTGAACTAAAGTTCAATTTAGATTATTGAATTCAGATTTAAATTTTAATTCAATTTTGATTATCGGTGTAATCATGGCAGACAACGAAGAAAATATAGATATTGGCGAGAACTATGGAGAAATTAAGATGGGAGCAGGCTGGTTCCTGACCATCACACTTGCAACAAGCGAGAGATACGAGAACGAATACATAGAGATCGCAAAGGAAAGAGGCGGACAGAAAAAATCACGTTTCAACCTCAACCCAAAATACACAAGAACTCTTGGAGAAGCTCTCATCAAATTCGCTGATGAGAACGGACTTGAGTAACCCTAACGGTTACTCCATTTTTTACTTTTTTCTTTCGTTTATTAGAGTTAGTTCAATACTTGCGGTAGATTTTGCTCCGATGCCCAACCTCAATAACAAACACAACCAGCTTATCATCCTCGATACTCATTATTGCACGATAGTCACCGACCCTTAGTGAATACAAAGGCGATTTAGGAAAGCCTTTAAGCTTCTTAACATGCGATTTTGGGTTATCGCTGATTTCCTTGATAGACAATACTATCTTTTGCGCAATATCTGCCGGGAGATTTTTAATATCCTTCAGTGCTCCGGTAGAGTACAGGATAGTATACATTACCTAAGCCCCAACTCAGCCTCGACTTCTTCTTGCGTGTAGTATTTTCCACGCTTGAAGTCTTCAAGTGATTCTTCGATCCTTCTTATTGTATCATCACTAATGGGTTCAGAATCATATGCCATATCAACCAGACGTGAGACTACATCGTTATACGTTTCCCGAGGAAATAATTTCAATCTGTCAAGGTCATCTTTCAGTTGAGGGTCTATCTTTATGGTCGTAGCTGCTGACATATACTGCAGTATACGCAAGTATACTATATATTGATGATCCTTATTCAAAGAAAACAAAAAAAGATTGAAAATTATCCTTCAATCAATGAGTGAATCGCATCCAGAACATCCTTCTCAATCTCATCCACAGCTCTATCGGTATTGATAATAACAAACCTTTTAGGATGTGCTTCTGCAAACTTCAGGTAATTTGCCCGTACTTCCTCCAGGAAATCTATCTTCTCAAATTTGGTTTGCTCACCACGGTTACCACACCTCTCAACTGATATTTCCGGATCAATATCAAAAAGAACTGTAAGATCTGGGTCAACTGTCCAGCCGTGGTGTATCTGCTGTATCCATTCCATTGGCTCAGGGAACTTGTCTTTAAGCGTCACAGCCTGATATGCATACCTGCTTCCTGAATACCTGTCAGAGATAACATTCTGGCCATTTTCAAGTGCAGGCAGGATAAGTTTTGAAATATGTTCCGCATGATCTGCGGTGAAAAGCAAAAGCTCTGCAAGGTCGTCTGTATCCGAATGGATAGCACGGTTTACGGCATCACCTATCCAGCCGGTGGTTGGCTCTCTTGTGAAAACAAAATCCTTAAACTCAGGATTAGAGCGCAGACGCTCTGTTATAGTGGATTTACCGGAGCCATCAATACCTTCCAGAGTAATGAGTTTACCTTTCATTGACATCAACAATGAAAGCAAAGGAATACTATTTAGAATTTGTTCCAGATGAGAAGTTACCAGACAAATCAGGTCCTTACAACATCCTCACTACCGCACTGTGGACATCTCACAGGGAACAGAGAAGGGTCTTCCATAAATAAGAACTCGCAAGTATTGCATCTGAAATAAACTTTATTCGGGTCGTATTCGTCCATAATCAAACCTCATGGAAATATGTTTTATCATAATAAATATACTAATCGGTCATATAATACTGCATGCATCCCGGACATGTATCTTCCCGAAATAATCACTGGTACATGTTCCGGCAGGAATATATGCAAAGGAAGTAAACTTTTTAGAGATAAAAAATGACCACCATCGGAGTAATAACCAGAGGAAAATACGGAAACAGGCTCATTGAGACTATACTCTCAAAAACCGACCTCAAAGTAGTCCAGACAGCAGTACCTGAACTGCTGCCTGATTTCATAGACGAGCCCGAGGAATTCCTGAAAGGACTCAACATAGACACTTCCGTATTTGATTCCAATATCGTGATAACTTACTCCCTTCACCCCGACCTTACGGTTGCAATAGCACACATGGCAGGAAAAACAGGTGTTAAAGCCCTGATAATTCCAGGAGGAGCCTCTAAAGCACCTGTTGTGGAACTAGAAGGATTAGCGAAAAAATATGGAATGCTCATAGAAGTGGAAGACATTTGCTGCACCCTTGAGTCTGAACCTGAAACAGAAGAACTCTGCAAATACCTGTCAATACCAGAACTTGAGGTTGACATCGATAAAGGTATAATCAGTTCGGTCAAAGTATTATGCGGGGCACCCTGTGGAAGCACATGGCACATGGCAAAAGAACTTGTGGGAACAAAAGTAGAAGATGCACCTGCCAGAGCCGGACTTCTGATACAGCAATATCCATGCAGGGCTGTACGGGGCGGCATGGGTGGCATCCACGAATCAGGCGATATTCACAAAAAAGCCGTTGAAGATGCCATTAAAAGAAAGAGAGAAAAATAATCCAACGGGATAACATGGACAACATCCGGATAGCTGAAAAGTTCAACCATATGGCGAAAATGCTTGAATTCAAAGGTGAAAGCCAGTTCAAGACACGAGCCTACACAAATGCAGCACGCACAATCAAAGGACTTGATGAGGAGCTTCAGGTACTTAACAAAGAAGGAAGCCTTGAAGACATCCCCGGAATTGGGAAGATTCTCAAAAGCAAAATAATTGAAATGCTTGAAACCGGAACTTTTGAAGCTTATGAGAGAACAATGGATGAGATTCCCGCAGGAATCATTGAAATAATGAAAATCCCCGGAATTGGGCCTAAAACTGCACGATTGTTTTATGAGAAACTGGGTGTTCAGACCGTTGACGAACTCAGCAGGGCTGCAAGGGAACATAGAATAAGAAGACTTCCACGCATGGGAGAAAAGCAGGAAGAGAAAATACTGCGCTCAATTGCCAGACAAAAAGAGGATAAAGATCACGGAAGACATCCTTACGTGCTGGCAAAGGAAGTAGCAAAGGAAATTACAGATATTCTAAACTTGAGCCCTGATATTGAAAAGGTTGCAATTGCCGGCAGCCTTCGAAGAAAGAAGGATACGGTCGGTGACATTGACCTTATAGCTATCTCCGAAGAACCAGAGAAAGCAATCAGCTATTTTACTGAAATTGAGAAGGTTGAAGAAATACTGGAATCGGGAATAACTAAAGCATCAATTATGTATCCGGGAAATTTCCATGTTGATCTTAGAGTTGTAAAGAAAGATTCCTATGGCTCAATGCTGCAACATTTCACAGGTTCAAAAGATCATAACATCCATCTCAGAAAGCTTGCACTATCAAAAGGATACAGTCTGAATGAATATGGATTGACCGATGAGAATTCAGGTGAACTCACAAAATTCAGTAGTGAAGAGAAACTGTACGATGAACTGGGTCTTGAATACCTGCCACCTGAACTTCGTGGGGACAGGGGAGAAGTCGAAGCTGCTCTCAGAGGAAAACTTCCGAAGCTTATCGAAAGAAAGGATATCAAAGGAGACTTTCACATACACTCAAACTGGAGTGACGGTGCCAACACCATGGAAGAGCTTGCAGAAGCTGCTATTCAGAGAGGATATGAATATATCGCAATCACTGACCATTCACACTCAACAGGTGTGGCCAATGGCCTGTCTGATAAGAGATTGCTTGAACATATCGATGCCATTGACAGGCTCAATGAAAAATACGAGGAGATAAGAATTCTTTCGGGAACCGAGTGCGATATTAAGGCAGATGGTAAGCTGGATTACAATAATGAACTGCTGGAGCAGCTCGATATTGTGGTTGTTGCGGTTCATGCAGGACTTGAGCAGGACAGGAAGAAGATGACAAAAAGAATAGTTTCTGCCCTTGAAAATGAACATGTGGATATAATGGCACATCCAACCGGAAGAAAGTTTGGAAAGAGACCACCTTATGATGTTGATATGGAAACGGTGATTCAGACTGCAAAGGATAATGAAAAAATCCTTGAAATAAACTCATCTCCCTGGAGACTTGACCTCAACGACATTAATGCAAAGCGAGCAAAAGAGCATGGTGTAATGCTTGCCATCAATACTGATACTCATGCAATTGAACAACTGGATAACATTGAATATGGGATAAATATGGCAAGAAGGGCATGGGTTGAACCTGATGACGTGCTCAATACTATGAGCCTTAAACAAATTTGTTCCAGACTTGACATTCCTAAAGAATGATTTGAGATAGCGAATGCAATTTTTTGCATATTAATTCTGGAATAAATATATAAATTGTATTGCCACTTCTCCATTTACAGAAGAAAACAAAAAATATAAATTCCTCTTGTGCAAATCTATTTTTGATAAATACTGAAAGAGGTAGAATTGCTAAAAAGTAAAGGTTTACAGGCTATTTTCAATTTCCGGGCTTAATGCTTAGCCGGTAGTTAAACGCATCACTGTAACTGTTTATGAGGTGCAATTTTGAAAGGTACAAAACCCAACAGGCATGAAAGATCTATGAAAAAACATGAGATCGAGTTCCAAAAAGAGAGCAAAAGGCAGCAAAAAAGAAGAGCTTGAAAATTAAGTTGAGATTTTAGATTGAAGCTGTATTTAAACCAGGCTGTTTTCAAAGCCGCTTGGAAATTAATTTCAAATATCAAATGGCAGGGAAACCTGCCAATCCATATTCTTATTCTGATGATTACTTATTCTGTAGTTTAATACGCTGTGCAAGAATACATTTTCCACCCCTGTGTCCACCAAGAGGATTGAAGGTCGTTCCAAGGGAATTCATACATCTTGCCATTACGGCTGCACCACGTGCAAGACCATCATCTACAAAGACCACATGCTCTTCTATCTTATTATTGATGCCAAGATCGTGCAAATACTTGAGTATAAGCTTTGGCTTGTTTCCTGTAATACCTGCCCTTCCTGTGATACCTATTGCACTATCTTCGTAAACAAGACCTTCATCCTGTGCTACCTTTACAAGGCGCTGGACAACACGTGCCATTACTTCGTCAATAACTGCGAACAGGACTTTAACATTGTGCTTTTCATATATCTCAGCACCAAGCGCTGCAAGTTTGTCAAGATCAGTACCATTCTCTCCTACATCGCAACCGATGAGGACAACATTGATTGCATCGGCAGCTTCGGAATTGACCGGTACACTACCATATCTTGTACGGCCTTTTGGCACTTTCTCAATAACAATATAGCTCAGTATCTTTTCAGCATATTCGTGTATGACCTTGCTTTTTAGTTTCAGTGCAATACCATCAAGTGACTTACCATCGAAAATATCAAGAGCAGTACCTTTTTTAGAATCTACCATTCCGGTTCCTTTAATAATGGTATCAGGAATTGCACCTGCATAGCCACAGAAGTTTCCTATGGTTTTAGCATACGGAAGGTCAGGGCTGATAATCCTGCCATCAAGAGTTGTACCGAAGTCCATGGATAAACAGGGGTTGCGGAAATCAACATCCACCCACTTTGCACCTTCCTTGATTCCGGCTGTTGCAAGCTCTCCTTCCATTTCATTCGCAACAATCTCAACACCTGTTGCACCAACAGGAGGAGTTACACTTGCCACTGCACCATCAAATATGACCTTCTCAAGTTTGGAATATTTCTGGAACCTGTCAGGAATATTTGATATTGACATTGGAGGGGTCATTCGGTTTGGTGGAACACCTGCCAGAAGACACCCGTCTGCCAATGCCTTGATGAATTCTCCAACCTCATCAGGTGAATCAAAACCCGCTACAACACCAGTTGAGCGGACTACGAAATGAACGTCAGTCTTAATGTCAAGGTTGGCTTCTTTCACAACACCAAGTAAAGTGTCCCGAACCAATTCGGAAACAGACTCCCTTGTAAGTTCAACTCCATTAAGTGTCTTTCCGAACACTTCTTCTTCCGGCTTTGGAGGCCTCACATCCCTTGTCATGCTAACTGATTTTTTAACAAGCCTGGTCTTACCATCTTCCAGGTTAGTTGCGGTAAGGATGCACTTTGTGGTGGTGTTACCTACTTCCACCGACGCTACAATGAAATATGATTTTGATTTGTCCTTTAAGTCAAGTAAACGGACAGAAGGACTTTCTGCAATTCTTGGTTTATGTGACATTTATATCCCTCAGATGTAAGGCTGAAGTTTCTGGATGATATTTTGTTTTGGGACGGCGCCTATAAGTTTATCGACATATTCCCCGTTTTTGAAAATCAACATTGCAGGAATACTTGTGATTCCAAACTTAACAGCCGTCATTTTTTCCTCGTCCACGTTCAGCTTTCCAAACACAACCTTTCCCTGCATTTCAGTTGCCAGCTCATCAAGAACCGGGGAAAGCATGCGGCATGGACCACACCAGGGTGCCCAGCAGTCCACAAGAACGAGCGGATATTTCGATACGAATTCATTAAAGGAAACATCATTTATTGTTACAGGATCTGAAGGAAACTCCTTCTTTTCCAGAGACTCTTGCAGTTGCTGCATTCTTTTCTGCCTGATAGATTCTATATCATCCATACGATTCACCCTTTGAATAATATAATTTACAGATATTTAACTGTAGACATGATTTAATATAGAAGTTTTAATTCTTCCTACCATCTACCTTCAATGCATTTAAGCATTTGCATGGTTGTGCAATAACTCAACAATACCGGATTGGACAGAAGAAAATGAATAAACATTCAAAAGATAGATATTTAACAATAAAATAGATAAATTAGACTAACAGGCTAATCAGAAATAATTAAGGATGGAACCATGGCTAAATGGACTGTTGAACATCTGCTTGAAACCGACCCGCAGGACTTTGAGGTTCTGCTCTCACAACTTTTCTCCAAAATGGGATACCATACCGAACTTACCCAATATTCCAGGGACAAAGGAATTGATCTGGTAATCCGAATAGAGAATTTCGGACTCGTACACACATGGAACGTTCAGGCAAAAAGATACAGCAACCCGGTTGGCGTAAAAGACATCAGGGAATACAGCAGCATCAGGTATCGTGACCATGTTGACGGTGTCATAATTGTTACAAGCTCTTCTTTTACTAAAGAAGCTATTGAAGAAGCAGAACAACACAACCTCAAACTCATTGATGGCTATCTGCTTACGGAAATGCTGAACCATTACCTGACGGATGAATGTGCAAATTCCGGGTTACATCATGAGAATAATTCATCTCCAAAAAATGAAGAAAATAATGCAGGAGCAATTCTTAAGAAAGGAGAACAGGTTCTTGCCAATGAAGCTGTAATACTGGGAAATGAGAAACTCATCCTTAGCATCACAAACAAGAATATATTTTTGAAGAGGGTAAGCACCGGTCTTTTCTCAAAACGTTCTGATATCGAGGAGCGAATAGAACTTAAAAACCTTTTAGGCATGCATTGTGAACCCGGCAGGATTATTCTTGTAACTGGAAACAAGAAACTGAAACTGTATCCCCTGAGTTCCAGAGAAATTCAGGTAATTGAGGAAACACTGGAAAGTATGCGTCCAGAATACGTCAGAGGAGAACATCTTATCATTTCATCCAGAAACGGGACAGAGCTTACATTGCTCACTAATAAACGTCTTATTGTCCTTGATATTTCAGGAAACACAGAGCTTGATATATCTAACAAAAAAATAGTTGGTGTGGAACTGAAGGGAGGATTCCTGAAAAAAGAACAGCTTATTATTTCAGAAGATTCCGGGAACATGAGGAAGCATTCTCTGATGGTTGAAAATCCTGCAAAATGGAAAGAACTAATAGAACGATGTGTGAGAACTGTCTGAAGGAGGGCAGATACTTCACAAGCGTGAAACATATATATTTAGCACTCCTTACAAAATGTAGGAGATTCAAAAACTATGACAACAGAAGTTATCAAAATCGAAGGAATGATGTGCGGACATTGCCAGGCAAATGTGGAGAAATCCGTTGGATCTGTAACAGGTGTCAGCGAAGTGAAAGTTGACCTTGCAGCAAAGCAGGCAACAGTAACCTTTGACCCTGATATTGTAAGTCTTGATGCCATAAAGGCAGTCGTCACAGATGCCGGTTACACCGTTGTAGCCTGAGAATTGAAAATCACATAATAACCCTTTTTCTTTTTAACAAATGAAAGCTACTATCAAAGTCTATGGCATGATGTGCATGCATTGTCACAAACGTGTCAGTGATGCAATAATGTCACTTGAAGGTGTGAACTCAGTAGAAGTCAGCCTTGAAGATGAGAATGCTTCTGTTGATTTCAATCCGGAAACAATTGGTCTGGATGAAATAAAACAGGCAATTACAGCCGCAGGATATGAAGTTGGGGAAGATACCTGCACAGTCCAGGATTCTGATGATGAAGCTGCGTGTCCTATCATAATAGAGGATGAGGAGCCGGAAGAAAGCAAACACGAACCCGGATCTGTTGAGGAAATTGCATTCAAAGTATCAGGAATGCAATGTTCTGCCTGTTCACAGAATGTAGAAAAGACATTGAAAAAGCTTGATGGTGTGGCATCGGCTTCAGTAAACCTACCAATGGAAAGAGCATCCGTAAGCTATGACCCCGTACTTGTCACGCTTGAAGATATGGAACAAGCCATAGATGGAATTGGTTACCATGTTGTCAGGGATAGGATAGTTCTCGAAGTTGGAGGCATGAAATGTGCAGCCTGCTCTCAGAATGTAGAGAAAGTTCTCAAGCGGTTGAAAGGTGTTAGTTCCACAAATGTGAATATCACAACCGGAAGGGCACAGATTGAGTACAATTCATCACTTGTTTCAGTTGATGAGATGAGGAAAGCCATTGAAGGCATAGGATACACTGCCTCTTTGCCGGCTGACCGGCATGAAGCTGAAGACAGGGAACGAAAAGAAAGAGAAAAAGAGATACGTAGCCAGAGAAACAACCTGTTGATATCAATTGTTATTCTTATTCCAATAATGCTTGGAAACATGAGCAACATGTTCCCGGCATACTTTGGATTTGTACCTGATTTCTTTTCAGACAAGAACCTGCTGTTCCTGCTTGCAACTATTGTAATGGTCTTCCCGGGAAGACAGTTCTTCGTTGGAACCTACAAAGGCCTGAAACACGGTGTCACTGACATGAACCTGCTCATTGCCACCGGAACCGGTGCTGCTTATGTAATCAGCATTGCAGCAACCTACCTGAACCTTGGTCCTGGTTACGAGCATGTGTACTATGACACAGCTGTGATGCTCATCACTTTCATAACCCTTGGCAGATACCTTGAAGCAAGGGCAAAAGGAAGGACATCTGAATCCATCAAGAAGCTCATTGGCCTGCAGGCAAAGACAGCACGCATCATAGTTGCAGGTGAGGAAAAGGAAATTCCCGTTGAGGATGTTCAAGTTGATGACATTGTTTTTGTCAGGCCAGGAGAGAAGATTCCCGTTGATGGTGTTGTTATAGAAGGGTCTTCTGCAATTGATGAATCAATGATAACAGGAGAGAGTATACCTGTTGAGAAAAATGTTGAGGACATGGTTATCGGTTCTACTATCAACAAGTCAGGAGCTCTTAAATTCAGGGCAACAAATGTGGGTGCAGATACTGCCCTTGCAAGAATCATCGAACTTGTGGAAAATGCCCAGAACTCAAAGGCACCCATACAGCGTATTGCCGATGTTGTCGCTGGCCACTTTATTCTTGTTGTTCATATTATCGCACTTGCAGCATTCTTCTTCTGGTATTTCATTGGATATGAAGCATTTAATGCTGCTATTAATTCAGGAATCGAAAGTCCTTTCCTGTTCTCACTGCTAATTTCAATCACAGTGCTTGTAATCTCATGCCCATGTGCCGTTGGACTTGCAACTCCTGCCGCTATCATGGTTGGTACTGGAAAAGGTGCCGAGAATGGTATTCTTATCAAAGGCGGAGAAGCCCTTGAAACGACACTGAAGATAGACACTATTGTGTTTGATAAAACCGGCACACTCACAAAAGGCAAGCCGGAACTCACGGATGTCATAATTACTTCAGAACATAATGAAAATGAAGTTCTTTCTATCGCAGCAAGTGCCGAGAAAGGCTCTGAGCATCCACTGGGAGAAGCAATTGTAAAAGCTGCCGAAGATAAGCAACTTTCCCTGAAAAGCGTTGAACATTTCAATTCAATTGCAGGACATGGAGTTGAAGCTACAATTCAAGGAAGCAGGATTTTGCTAGGAACCCGCAAGCTCATGGAAGACAATGGAATTGATGTGTCTTCCATCAATGAAAATATGGAAAAGCTTGAATCTGAAGGCAAGACTGCCATGATAGTTGCAACAGAAGACAACGTAATCGGACTTGTCGCCGTTGCGGATACGCTCAAAGAGAACTCTAAGGAAGCTGTCGAGAAACTTCAGAAGATGAACATTGAAGTTGTAATGATAACCGGTGACAACCGCAGAACTGCCGACGCCATTGCATCACAACTCGGAATTAAGAGAGTGCTCTCAGAGGTTCTTCCCGGAGATAAGGCTTCAGAAATTAAAAAGCTTCAGGATGAAGGCAGAATTGTTGCAATGGTTGGCGATGGTATCAATGATGCACCTGCACTAACGCAGTCGGACATTGGTATTGCCATGGGAGCAGGAACTGATATTGCAATGGAATCTGCACAGATAGTTCTGATAAAGAACGATCTCAGGGATGTGCTGGCATCCATTAGACTTAGTCGTCTGACAATGAACAAAATAAAACAGAATCTGTTCTGGGCTTTAGGTTACAACAGTATTGGAATACCCCTTGCAGCAGGGCTGCTTTATCCATTCATCGCAAAGATCGTGATAACTCCTGAACTGGCAGCAGCTTTTATGGCTATGAGTTCAGTATCGGTTACGACTAATTCACTGCTTATGAAGAGAAGCAGGATTAAATGAGGAGGAGAGGAAAATATGGAAATTATTGCAGAGAATAAAGGAAAGTATGCTTTTATTGCCAGCTTTGCCTCTTCACTTGTGCTTGTTGTTATCTTTTCATTGCTCTCCTTTGCAGTGAATAGCTCGAGAGATGTTGCACTGTACAGCCAGGTTGACATTATTGCTGGCATGATATTCGTTTTTATTCTCAGTATGATCGTAGCGGCTTCAGTCTGGCCGGGGATTATTGAGAAAAAGATGAAATAAAATCTTGCCCTCATCAGTTTTTTTATAGAATAATCCCATTGATTTAAAATGAAATGCAGATTATCGCAGATGACATTATTTTGAGGAACTGGGAAAATAAAGATGCAGAAAGACTTGCATCTATGGCAAACAACAAGAAGATAGTGGATAATCTTAATGATGGATTTCCTTATCCATATTCAATTGAGGATGCAAAACAATTCATTTCACATTCCAGGAAAGAAGATCCCACTTACCTGCATTTGGCTATTGAGATGAATGGTGTCGTCATAGGCAGCATTGGTGCATACTTCAAGGAGAATGTGCACCGGATGAATGCAGAAATAGGATATTATCTGGCTGAAGAATACTGGGGAAAGGGAATAATGGCAAAGGCGGTCAGATGCTTTGTAAAATACCTGTTTGAGAATTATGATGTGATCAGAATTTATGCACTCCCGTTTGCCAGGAACATGGGTTCAAGACGGGTGCTTGAAAAAGCAAGTTTCAGGTGTGAAGCCATTCTTAAAAACAGTATTATCAAAAATGGTGTTGTGCAGGATGACTGCATCTATGCCATTCTAAAAGACGAATTTGAAACTAAACCATGATTGGAGTTCAATCCTCAAAATCAATGTGAGGATTGATGTCACATCCGGTACACGGCAGACACATTGTTTCAAATTTATCGGCACGCAGACCTGCTTCATCCAGTTTCTCTTTCAGGAAACGGTTGAGATTAAGTAACCTTTCTGCAGATGGTCTTTCTACTGTTACCTCGCCTTCTCGCAGAGGATGTCTGGCTGCTGCCCTGAGAATTGGGACAACACCGATGGAAACGAGTTCTTCAATACCTTTCTTTGCAGATTCATCTGTTTCTCCAAGACCAATAATTACATTGGAACAAACCTTATTCTTTCCAAATACCTTCACACCTTCCCTGAGGGCATTGAGCAGGTATTCAAGGTCCTGATCAGGACATAATTCTGCATGGAGTTTGCGATCCATGGTTTCAACATTGTATTTGAGCTCGGTGGCACCTGCAAATTTTAGTCTGCTGGTTGAGTCTTCGGTTGGATAGACTGAAACCCCAATTGGAACTTTGTACTTTGCCCTGAGTCTGCGAATGAGTTTTTCAGCTCTTTCAACTTCATCTTCGGCTGAAATTTCCACACCTGAAGTAATGGAAATAGCTTTCATCCTGCCGGTCTCATTGGCATCATCTATCATCTTAAGCATCTGATCCATACTCTTGACTTTTCCGTTGAGTTTTGGAACCGGACAGAACTTACAGTCAAAAACACACTGTTCACACATGGTTATGAACGCCTGGTCAGGACAGTGGATAAGCTCTTCCTCAATACTGCCTCTTGCAACCTCAGTTCCATCTTTTCTTATTACAAGCTCCTCTCCTTCCATTTTAGCTTCAAGAGGAGATGTCTCTTTTACAGCAAGACGGACACGATGGCCTTCCGAATTAAAAAAGAAAGCAATGTTCCCGGCTCCGGGGCCTGCTGTGGGAATAGTTAACCAGTGGATAAGTGATGGGTCCATATTTACGGAACCCACTGAAATAAGTTGAGCTTTAGTTTCTGCGTTCATGAGTGCTCCGATAACAGAATTACTGTCGTTTTTGATAGCTATATATCTAGAATACTCTAATGTGATATATTTTATTGTTAAAATGAGCAGGACATCCTTAAAGAAGATAAAGTTGAGAATCTGTATTTTGAAATATATTAAAGTTTATAGCTTTATTAAAAATATGAATCTATTATTTTATATAAAATAAACTGGTATATATTTTTAGTGAAGATTGATGGGTCATGGTTTAGAAGAGAAAAACTACAAGAACAACAGAAAATATCAAACTCTTGATAGAGCTGATGCCCGGTTTGCCGAGAGGAAATCATATGTTGAAGACAGGTATGAGAAAACGGAAAGCTTAGACAATATTCTCGCTTCATTGGGAATGATAGTCTGGTCTGCTACCTACTCCAGTCGAATTCTTACCCATATAAGCCAGTCAGATAAAAGTCCTTTTAATCTGAAAAATGGCCAGATTCTCACAGACATTGGTGTTCTTGAGAAATATGTGCATCATGGAGACATCCACATTTTAAAAGAAGCGGCAAGGCAAAGAGAAGTCAATGGTGATGTATCCGTAGAATACCGAATCGTGCAAGACAATGGAACTGTCCTTTCAGTCCACGAATATTCCTGTATAGTCCTTGACAGTAATCAAAAACCCGTACAGATAAACGGAGTTATCACGGATATTACAAACCATAAGCATATTGAACAGCAAGATACTGAATTGTCAGTATGCAGGCAGGAATATAATAGTCTATTCTACAAAGACGTAGACAAACTTGAACTTGCAGACATCCTTGACCAGGAATCACTGCAATCACTCATGGATAAATTTTATGAGCTCACTCACATCGGTGTTGGTATAATTGACCTGGAAGGAAAAGTTCTGGTAGGTACCGGATGGCAGGATATATGCACAAACTTCCACAGAGTACACCCTGATACATGCAGAAACTGTATTGAAAGTGATCTTGAATTATCTGGAAATGTAGCTCATGGGACATATAAATCTTACAAGTGTAAGAATAATATGTGGGATCTCGCTACCCCCATTATAGTTGGTGAAAAACATATGGGAAATCTGTTCCTCGGACAGTTTTTCTATGAAGAAGAGGAAATTTCCTTTGATACCTTCAGGCTTCAGGCAAAAAAATACGGATTTGAAGAGAAAGAATACATGGAGGCACTTAACAGTGTTCCACGCTGGAGCCACAAAACAGTGGATGCAGTGATGGCTTTTTACACTCAACTGACAGATATTATATCTTCCTTATGCTACAGCAATATTATGCTTGCAAGAACATTGGATGAAAGAAAAAAAGCAGAGAAAAGACTTGTTGAAGAGACGACACGGAAACGAATATTTTTTGAGCAATCCAATGACGGAATAGTAGTTCTCAATAAAAATGGCAGGGTACTTGAAGCAAATCAAAAATTTGCGGATATGATTGGATACACTCCTGAAGAGCTCAAGCAGATGTATGTATGGGACTGGGAAATAGAATGGACACGAGACAATTTGCAGGAACGTTTTTTCAAAAATCCATTCTCAGACGAGAATCCGGTAAAACACTTAAAATTAGAAACAAAACACAAACGTAAGGATGGGAGCGTCTATGATGTGGAAATTCGTACAAATGCAGTTATTGTAGACGGACAGGAAATGCATTTTAGCGTCTGCAGGGATATTACAAAAATAAAGCAGACAGAAAATGCACTTAAGAAGAATGAGGAAAGACTGTCTCTTGCAATGGAAGCTTCGGGATTGGGGTTCTGGGATCTGGATACAGATAAAAACCTACTATACCTGAGTCACGCTATTTACTCACTGGTAGGGTTCGAAACTGAAGAATCGCCATCATCTTTTGATGAAATCCTGATGAATTTTGTGCATCCTGATGACAGAGATAGCCTTTTTATGGCTGTTGAGGAAAGCACTAAATCATTGAAACCAATTAATCTGGACTTCAGAATTAAACATGTATCCGGAGAAATAAAATGGGTTTCGATAAGAGGAAAACCTATCAATGTGGATGAGGCTGGTACAGCCCATCGTATTGCAGGAACACTTATTGACATCACTGCCAGAATGCAGGCAGAAGAAACTCTTTTGTACGCCAGGGCTGCTGCGGATGAGTCAAACCGTATGAAGACAGAGATGATACAGAACATTTCCCATGAACTCAGGACACCTTTAATAGCAGTTCTGGGTTTTTCGGATGTGCTGCTTAATGATAGCGATAACTTTACTGAAACACAGAAGAAATTCCTGCGAAATATTCACGAAAGCGGGAATAACCTGGACAACATGATTGAAAAATTCCTGGATCTGGTACATTTAGAACAGGAAAATGTGTATTCACTTTACTCTGAAAAAGTTGACCTGAATAAACTAATTCACGGAACCTGTGATCTTCTTTTTACAAAAGCATTGAGAAAAAACATAGATACCGATATTGTAATTGATCCGCAACTCGGTGTTATTATTGCAGATCCTTATAAACTCAAGACAATACTGTTCAACCTTATAGAAAATGCCATTAAGTTTACAGAACCCAGAGGTTCGGTGAAAATAGAAGCAAAAATTAATGGTGATGAGATTCTTTTTTCAGTGAATGATACAGGTATTGGAATGGAAAAGGAAAAAATAGAGACTATTTTTGAACCTTTTGTCCAGATAGACGGCTCAAGCACCAGAAAATTTGGAGGGACAGGGCTTGGACTGGCATTGGTTAAAAAAATGGTCGAGATTCATAACGGCCATATCCATATTGAGAGCCAGCCCGGAAGAGGCAGTAATTTTATTTTCACTATCCCTTTAGAACTTCCTGATAAAATATAAAGCAATAATTGTAATCTGTCCTGATCACTTTATTGTTTCTCTGAACTCATCCAGACCTACACGGTCAATAACATCACCGAGTCTTTCTCCTTCCAGAGCAGTCTCACGATAGTAATTCACGGATTTTTCGAGCACATCAAAAATTACAGACCTATCTGTTGTCCTGAGCAACATATCACCCATGCGTGGTTTTTTACCCACTTTTCCACCTACAAATATTGTATATCCCTGCTGCTGATTCTGCATAGAATCTTTTCTGCATACCCGGATGCATGAACCACAGGAGACGCATTTATCCAGATCCTGATAGAGACATCCATTTTCTATCGTAATGGCAGAGGAGCCACATGCTTTCTCACATGCCCTGCACATTACACAATTCTCTTCCACAAAAACCGGTTCGCAGAATCCCATGATACCAAAGTCGTTCTCCTGAACTTTAAGGCATGATGCAGGACAGCCTGTTACTGCTATCTTGAATTTGTATGGCACAGGTTCTGCAAAATAGAGCTCGTCTATTTCTTCACAGATTCCCTGGCAATCGATGAGTCCGCGTTTACAGACCCTGTCCCCCTGACAGGCGACTACAGCACGAATTTTTTTTCCTGAAGCTCCGGGACCAATATCATTAGAATCCATATCATTTCTGGCGGCTTCGGTGTTGTCCAGGTGGACAAACGGAATTTCAATTCCCTGACGTGATGTCACATGAACATAGCCTTTACCATAACGGTCTGCTGCATCCGCAACTGCCCTGAGGTAGTCGGATGTAAGATTTCCACCTGCAGCATGCAGGCGCATTGAAAAGAAATCATCCTGCCTCTGTGAAAGAAAGCCTTTCTCTTTAAGCAGGTCTTTGTTAGAATTTGTTTTTACCATTTGGGTCACTTCTTTTCCAGTTGGTATTTTACTGGATAATGTGATGAAATTCATATCCAGTTATTTGAAGACAAGTTTACTTGATATAGCATATTATGTAAAAACATTGTGCCCTGAATTTTCTCATAAATAATAATTATAACTAATAATAATTATGCAGAGAACCATCACGATTATTAAATTCAAATTTAGTTTTATACAATAAGAACAATATACAGATTTATACTAAGGACATCCGCGATCCTAGGAGATTAAGATGCCTATCGATCCTATATGTAAAAACAAAGTGCAGGAAGACACCTCATATTCTGCTGATTATGCAGGGAAAAAATATCGTTTCTGCTCGTCTGAATGTAAAGATAAATTTGACATTGTCGAAAAGAGAGTCATACGCCTGAAGAAATCCATCGCTGAACAGGAAAAGATCTCTTTTGGAAAACTCAGGAAAGAAATCATCAAGCCTGGGATATGCACCCTTTGCGGGGCATGTTCTGCTTCCTGTGATTCTATTGTTATCAAGAACGAACAACCTACGCTTGTAGACAAGTGTACAGCATGCGGTGTTTGTTATAACCAGTGTCCAAGGACAATTACAACTGAAGCAGGACTCGTTGGTAAGCTGCGTAATGCTTACTGCGCAAAGTCAGCTCTCCCTGAACTGAAAGGTCAGGATGGAGGTGTTGTAACCGCCATGCTTGGATATGCACTGGATGCAGGACTCATTGACTGTGCCATTGTAACCACCAAATCAGAGGAAGAGCCATGGAAACCTGTTCCTATCGTTGCAAGAACCTACGAGGACATCCTTGAAGGCTCAGGTAGTATCTACAGCCACAGCATGACCTTAAAAGCTTTGATGGATGCTGTGAAAGATGGAATGAGAAGCATTGCTTTTGTAGGTCCAAGCTGTAATATCGATGCGGTTACGAAGATGCAGAAAAGTCCGCAGGGTTTCCTGCACCATTTCATGAGAGCAAATATCCTGAAAATGGGTCTGTTCTGCATGGATACATTCTATTATGAAGGTATCAAGGAATTCATAGAGAGCAGGAATATGAATCTTGCTGATGTTGAATCAATGAAGATACGCAAGGGAAAGTTCGAATTCCAGACACAGGATGAACTCAAAGTATTCCCACTTGATGATTTTGACCAGTACAGGAGCAGTTCATGCAAATATTGTACGGACATGGCTGCTGAAAATGCAGACATTTCATTCGGTGGTGTCGGGACTCCTCAGGGCTGGACCACTGTACTTGCACGTTCCAGTATTGGGTATGAACTATTCAACGAAGCAGTGGACAATGGTTACATTGATGCTCGTCTGCTTGAGGAAAAGGAGATGAAGAATGCCCTCAATCTGGCAAAGATGAAGAAGATCCAGATGTATTCTATCCATCGCAGGGAAAGCAAGTAATAGTTAATATTTTTGTGTTGCGCAATAACTTTTTATAAGGTTGTTGCCCAATATTTTACCATGAGTGAGGTAAACTTATCTTTGATTCCCCCGGTTAATAAGAAAACAGTAATCACCTGTTTTATTGCTGTAGGATGGAGTTACATTGCCCTTATTGCCGCCACAGCAATTGGAATAGTAAGTTACAACGAAGTAAAATACTTGTTCTGGGGTATATCAATAAGTCTTCCAATATGGGTGCTGCTTATAGCTAATCCAAATACCAGGAACTTAAATGAAAGGGAAGAAAAGAGAGCCATTAAAGAAATGGGAATTACTTTTGCTATCTTTGTAATTGTGGCTACAGCAGCTATGTTGCAGGGAAATATCTGAATTTTGATATCGTTCCAAAAATATCACAGTCTTAAAGAACAAGATAGAAGAGGCTTTTAAGCCTCCAAGATTTCCGTGACAGCTCCAAAGAAAGCATCCACCTTTTCATTAATAAAAGAAGAAATACTGTCATTATTTCCCGTTTCTACCTGCTCATTTATTTCACTTATGACATCTTCTTCATCGGGAACTGAGCCGTAAGTGTCATTTCCAACTGATGTAACTGCCTGCTTTTCAAAACCCTGAAGTTCCATGATGTAACCATCAACAGCCATGGAATGGCCTGAAGGATTCAGACTTATTGTTTCAGGGTATGCTATTGGTGTTGGAATAGACCATGCTTCATTCGTAGCAGTATTAAGATAGGAAATTTTTGAATCAGAAACGAATATGAGATCGTTACCCTCCAGACTGTAATAGTACACATTATCTATTTCCATCTGATCCTGCCCGCTGAGCAAAGTGAGATTATACATTCTTGATGGGACATCACGGTCTAAAGTACGACGGACAACCAGAACACATCCATTTTCACTAAGAATTGTATCAAAATCCGAATCAACTCTGAACAATTTATCAATTTCACCATTTATTGAAACTGTTAACAATTCATGCATCTTACTCGAAACATTAGAAACTAAAAGTCTTTCACTGTCCGGATACCACGCTTCAATACTTCCATAATCTAATAAGGGCATTATAGCAGGTTTTTCCCCGATCATATCGCTGAAGGACAAAACATAAACAATGGTGCCATCTCCTTCTGTAATATTATTTTGAGTGAATGCCAGCTTTTTACTATCAGGACTCCATTTTACATAATAAAAATCTGCGCCCTCTACGGAATATATCTGGTCAATATCTCTGTTTTCAATATCTACAAGAAACATTTCTTTATGGATTTTGGTATAATCATCTTCCAGCATCGAGAATACCAGTTTGCTTCCATCACCTGATAATGTAACATCTTTAATCTTGAAATAATTATCACCTATGTCCAAACTGAAATTAGTATTGTCTTCTAAATTGAAAACGACTAAGTTTCCCGGAATAAAAGTAATAATTTTATCCTCTACAGGTGACCATTTATAATTAACAGGCATCTCAGAAATTGATCCGCTTACGTCCAGATCCTGATCAATCCTATGGACAGGCTGAAGCTCATTTGACATTATCACAAGCTGTGAAAATGTTACCCGGTACATTCCACCTGTTGATTCTTCAACATATGCAAAATAATTACCAGAAGGACTCCATAAAGGCGATCTAATAACCAGACCTTCACTGGATGTTGATTCACCCCATACAACGCACTTTAAATCTGAACCATCTGCATCTGCAATATAAAGAGCGTGTACTCTGGCACTACCAAAATCTCCTCCCCCTATTATGTGAAGAAAAACAGATGTCTGAATTAACATTTGATCACCATCAGGACTCCAGATTACATTAAAATAAGGAGTTGTATTTTCGTCATAGCCTTCATAAACATCACCATCCACAAGACTGAACAGGTCTTCACCTACTGTTTGCTGGAGGTCTGCTACAATAGTTGCATTTACCTGTTCCGGATTACTACCTGCAACTGTAAGATGCAAAGAAATGCATGTGAGAGCGACTAGAATCAACAAATTAATCCCGAATCTTAACGTTGGCGATTTAATTATCCTATTGGAAAATTTCATGTTTATACCTCATATTTACAAATAGTTTAATGGGTGAAACGAATGATAAAGTTAGACTGAAACGAAATATTGAAACGTCATACATAGATGAGACAAAGGCACACGATACAGTTTTATCATGTACTGTAAGACTGACATTTACACTCCAAGCAAATAATCGTAAATAACAATTGATATAAATTATTGCCAAATCTCTAAATAATTGTAATGTTGTACAGAACTTATATTTAACAAAAAAACGGATATATCCACTCAACTATACCGGGAATTTTTGATTATATATTGTTAATTCTAACTTTACCAATATTTTTTTATATAGAAGAAGTTAACAATAACACATGGCAAGTGAGGTTAGTTTATCATGGATTCCTATTGTTAAAAAGAGGACAGTCATCAGGTCTTTTCTAGTGGCAGGATGGACAATCATAGCAGCAATTTCTGCTACAATTTATGGTTTTGTTGATTATGAAAGCATCAAATATGTTTTCTGGATAGCTCCACTGATGTTGCCTGTATTGATTGTATTATTTTCCCGTTCAAGTCCACCTGTACTAAATAAAAAAGATGAGGACAAAACAATTCTTGCGCTTACAACCACATTTACCTGCCTTGTACTCGTACTTGTTGCAGGGATCTTATAAGGAAGAAAACCTCTCGATATTTATATACAGACACCCAATATTCCTGCATGGTCTCCAATGACTATGTTCATGGCTACTCCGAAAGAGAAGCATCCCGTCTCTGCGATCAGGCAAACACACTTGAAGAACTCCTTCACAGCGATACAAAGTATCCCTCAGGCAGCAAAGTACTCGAAGCCGGATGTGGCATCGGTGCACAGACAGTTATTCTTTCAAAAAACAGTCCGTGTGCACAGATTACATCAATTGATATCTCTGGAGAATCCCTAAATCTTGCAAAAAAGCGTGCTGCCAGTGAGGGAGTAAAGAATGTGGAGTTCAGTGTTGAGAATATCTTCGACCTGCCTTTTGATGATGAGAGCTTTGACCATATTTTTGTGTGTTTTGTACTTGAACATCTCAAAGAGCCTGTAAAGGCATTGATCAACCTGCGCCGAGTGCTTAAATCAGGCGGCACCATCACTGTCATCGAAGGCGACCACGGCTCATGTTTCTTCTACCCCGAAACCGAGGAGGCAGTGAAAGCATGGAACAGTCTGATAGAAGTACAGGCAAGGCTTGGAGGAAATTCACTCATTGGCAGGCAGATTTATCCGCTCATCAAACAGGCAGGATTTTCTGACATTGCTGTTTCACCACGCATGGTTTACAGCGATTCCAGCCGGCCTCATATGGAAGAAGGATTTGTGAGGAGGACAATTATACCGATGGTTGAAGGTGTCAGGGAAAATGCCATTGAGATAGGAATCCTTGATGCAGACACATTTGACAGGGGAATTGAAGATTTACACAGGACGGCGGCGGAGTACGGGACATTCAATTATATGTTCTTCAAAGGCGTGGGTAGAAAATAAAGCAAAACTGTTGAATTGATTATTTGTTTAGGCTTTGAAATTAAAAACAGGGCAATCATCCGCCAAAAGCGGCATATTCCAATGCTACCGCAGAAGAATGGATTAACAAAATAATCCAGTCAAATTTTCAATCATCTATATTCAGGATTTCTTTAGTCAATTCATAGCTGCGTTCTGTACATGCCGGTGTTGACTCGTCCGCACATTCCTTATATGCAAATCCTGAAAGCTCATAAAGCACCCTGTTCAGACTCCTGCCTTTACCTGTCAGGTGATATTCTATGGTTATTGGTGTTTTGGATACAATTACCTTTTCTATCAACCCGTCCTGCTCCAGTTGACGCAATTTAGTGGACAGTACCTTGCTGCTAAGCTTTGGATTATTTTTTAGAAATTCATTGAATTGCTTTTTTCCACAGAACATATCTCTGATGATGTTTAGCGTCCATTTTTTACTTATTAGTTTGATTGCCAGGTCTATAGGACTGTGTTCCAGGTTTCCCATGATTTCTCACCAGGTTACCAAATGGTTAGAATAAGTATTTACATGTTCTCCCGGTATGTAGTGATGTGAAATAAGGAACAGTAGAAATGTATCAAGTATCAAGAATACCATGCAATTCATTTCTGCAAAGTCCTGATTGAGGAGATAATATGACAAAGATAGTAAATAGTCTGATAGGCGAAGCCCTTGTTGGTGAAGGACCGGAAGTTGCTCACATAGACCTTGTGATAGGTAGAAAAGGAAGTGCTGTTGAGAATGCATTTATGAATTCCCTTGCAATGCCAAGACAGGGACACTCTCCTTTGCTTGCCGTACTTGAACCAAATGTCACACCAAAACCAGCAACACTCCTTGTAAACAAAGTCACAATGAAGAATGTTGCACAGGCATCCCTTATGTTCGGACCTGCACAGGCATCCATTGCAAAAGCTGTGATGGACAGTGTAGAGGAAGGAGTAATTCCAAAGGAAGAAGCTGAAGATCTTCTTATCATTGTCTCTGTATTCATCGAGTGGGATGCAAAGGACAAGGATAAGATCTACGAGTACAACTACGAAGCTACAAAACTTGCAATCAAGCGTGCAGTTGATGGAACTCCTACCGTTGATGAAGCACTTGCTAAAAAAGACAGTGCTGCGCACCCATTTGCATAAACAAAGTATTCCTGCAAGATTATTGCAGGACTAACTTAGTTTTTTGAATTGATATTTATTAATTGTTCAATCAGAAATTCTACTTTAAAGAGCATTCAAGCAAATCTCGAAATTGCATTACTGCCACATAACCTCAAGAGGCTTCCTGCGTGGGATGCCATATATTTTGTACATAGGGTTTCCGAATAAAATTGCATAAGCACTTTTTCTTCCTGCCGGGAAACCAAGTTCTTTTTGAAGAGGTACATAAGATGTAGCAGCCGCAGCAACAAATCCTGCCCAGCAGGTACCTACTCCAAATGCAGGTGCTGTGATGTCAAAATGCGTTAGGGAGATTATGGCATCAACTGGTGCAATAGGATTTTCTTCGGGAATATGTGCGAAGAGCAGATGCGGAGCATCCCGGCAAATCACATCATTTCCATTCTCCCATGCTGAAATCAGTGAAGGTACATAGCCACTCATGGGATGAGAGGTGTTCACAAGGCTTTTCATCCATTCAATTGTGAGTTCGGCAATCTTCCGGACTCTTTCAGGGTCATGAATTACCAGCCACTGAACCGGCTGACCATTGGTTCCTGATGCAGCATAGCGGGCAATATCAAGAATCTCAAGTATTTTCTCCCGTGGCACAGGCTCTTTTGTAAAATGTCTCACAGACCTGCTTTTCTTAAGATAAAGACCTATATCTTCTGTTGAGATATCACCAACATCTTCAGGCAGAGTAACTTTCTCGTCAGGACACAGATCCAGAATAAGTGCCTGAGAAGGACAGAAAACCTCACAATGGCCACATTTGATGCAGCGCAGAACATTTGCTTCCTGCACCTGTGGAAGATTTGATTCTTCAACCAACTCGATTATACGCGTTGTACATATCTTAGCACAAATACCGCAGCCCGTACATAAATCCTGATCAACAATAATGAGAGTCATGAGTATCAAGTCCTTATTAAGAGCGGATAAGCAAATGCACAACCAGCTCTTTTTGTGATAGATAAGTAACTGGCAACGTTCATTTGCTTTTCTCTTTCAATCCAATTTAAAATAACCTGTAGAGATAGTTCAACAGCTTATGAAAAATGCTTGGATCATCACTTACAGCCTTATCCCCTTCCAGTTTAACTACCCAAGGCCTTCCATCCTTTATGCCAGCCGCGACATAACCATTATCTGATGTTTGTTCAACGGAAAAAAGAGTACAATTTGAAAATTCAGTCATCCATTCCTGATTACCATCGGCATCTGTTTTGAGTATGAAACCTTTCCCTCCCCTGCCTGAAAATTTAGGACTGGAAGACATTCCTGCCATAACATACCCATTATCAGAAGTCAATGAAATACAGTATGCTGAATCATAACCTTGTCCACCATATGTTTTGTTCCACTGTTCATTACCAGATTCATCGGTTTTAATTAGCCAGACATCATAAATGTTTGACTGATTTACTACAATCGTTCCGGCAATTACATATCCATAATCATTAGTTTGCCTTACAGGATGTGAGTCAATATTTATAATCTCTGAATATGTTTCCTGACCAAATTTTGTATTCCACTCTATTATACCGTTTATATCGTATTTTGTAAGATTGATGTCCATGTCTACTAAAACGTCCAAATGGCTTGGATCAGGTTTATCGTACTCTACAATGTCAGCAACAATATAGCCACCGTCATTTGTGCGTTCAGCTACATATTGAAGATAATCATCATGGGTGATTTCATCATCAATCTTATTCCATTCCTCATTCCCATCTTTATCTACTTTAAGAAGATAATCTCTATTTGAACCAGTTGGAAATGAGTAACCAAATAATGCATACCCATCACCTGAAGTTTGCTTTGCTGTAAAACCCCATTCTGCATACTTTTCCCCATAAGTATAATTCCACTCAATATCACCCTCTTTGTTGAGCTTAACCAACCATGCATCGGCTTTTCCACCTTTTGAGCCTTCTGCAAGAGATTTTGAGGTCCCTGCAACTATATAGCCACCGTCTGATGTTTGCTCAACACTTCTAAAATAATCATCTTCAGCAACTCCCATCGACAAGTTCCATTCTTCAGCTGGAGCTTCAGATGCTACAGCAGAAAATGATTGTGAAAAAAGAACTGTTCCAAGAATTAAGAAAGCGATTTTCAGATTGTGATTCATTACGAAACCTCATTAATGGCAGATACCAGAATACTGAATGAAATAAAATGTACTTTACAACTAACAATTATCAAATATTTTGTTTGGTACATAATTATTATGGCCAATTATCAAACTGTTATGTTTATTCAAAAATTGATATCAGTGAATGATGGCTGAGGACTATCCTCCTGAACTCATACGTTCAATTGTTTTGTCCTCACTAATGGATTCTATTCTTATGGCTGAACGTGAAAGTGACCCGAAGATGTAGAGAGAGGTTGTGGAGCTGCCTATTGAACTGGTTTTTCATGAGATTTTGAAAAAGTAAAAAAAACAGAATGAAGGTTGCACTCTTAATTTATCATTATTAATTTCCGTTAGAACTACAAAACAAGTTCCAGAAATCACTCAGCATCGTGGACACAGACTCTTCAGAATTGTCAGCTATATCTGATACCTCCTCATCCTTTACAGATGAATAAGAATCACCATAAACTGTCAGCTCTTTTCCATATGCAAAATATCCTTCCTTTGAAGCATTCACTATGTGGATTCCTGATTCTTTGACAGTATAACTCAGACACCCATTCTCGTCAGTAAGACCAAGTTCTTTGTCATCCATGGTTATAAGTGCATTTTGTACAGGTTGTGACATGGACGTAACCACCACGTTGAGTTCTTTCCCGGGTATGTTGTATTCTTTAAAATCAATGGACATGATCTCGTCAAACCCGCTGAACCTGACAACAAATAATTCATCTGCGATATCTTTTGTTATAAGCATCCTGCTTCCGTCAGGACTCCAGCCATCAAAAGAATATGAACAATCATCATCCGGAGATACCTGTGTAATTCCGTTGCCATCTGAATTCGCAACACATACTTTTGTGATATACCGGTCATCTACAGAATCAACTGTTTCAAATGCAATATAATCACCGCAAGGATGCCATGAAAATGTCCTTCCAAGCTCAATCTCATATTTTCCACTTCCATTGACATTTATTATGTTGAATCCAGTTGCAATTTTATCTCCTTTAGGACTCCAGGAGGCTTTTGATATCAAATGTGCATATATAGAGTCATTTTCATCAAGAAGTTTCTTATTTGTACCATCAGCATCTGCAATATAGAGGCAGGAAGAGATCAAATCACCATCTCCAAAGGTAGAGTTTGTAAACAGTATCCTTCCATCCGGACCAATAACAAGATAGTCATCTAAGCTTCCGGTGGTTATTTTTGTGATTTTGCTATCATTCAGTCGCACGACATAATGCGAAGAGATTCCATCCCCATAGCTCGAATAATAGATCATACTATCATCCAGACTCCAGCCAATAATTCTGCTTACATCCGAAGCAAGCTTTTTCAAATCACTTTCATCATGTTTGTCTATAATCCATAAGTCATCTCCAGCGAAGGCAATCCTGTCACCTTTATGATTCCACATGCATTCATCTATACTTTCTTCAATGGAACTATTGGTAAGCTGGTTCAAATAGGAAACGTACGGATCAGTCACATACAATTGTCCATTGATTATCACAGCCGCATATGTCCCGTCAGGTTCCCAGTCCAGCCCATGTGAACTACCTTGTATACGATCTGCGTCTGTAGAATTTTCTCTTATAGAATCCACCCCTGATAAACCCGTACTTACAGATTTTACAATAACATCATTAACATCTGCAATACAGACAATACCCGTGCCTGCTGCCCTTACAAAAGTCTCACCATTTATGACGAAAAAAGTATCGTTCACGCAAACAACATTTGCATTAAATGAGAAACGATCACCGTCAGAGTTCCATCGGGCTATTTTGAAATCTTCATCTGTTACTAATTCCAGTGATTTCTCCATTGTGTTATTTCTGGTCGCTATGATCTCTTTGGGTTCAGTACCATCTGCGTTCACAAGATAAAATGCATCCAGTTCAGGCTCACCTATCGGAGCATATCTTGTCAATACCAGAACCCTGCTGCCATCAGGACTCCAGCAACTAAGCAGAGTCCTACCTGTATAAGAAACACTTTCTTCCCTGGCAAGTTCCTCATAATAAGAGTCTGGTACCTTGGAAATTGAAATGATGTCTGAAACGTCAAGAGAGTTTTCTGTTTGTTCCTCTGATGCAGCCGAAGTTCCGGCTGCACCTATGATCGATCCCATGAATAAAATAATTAAAAGGCTGATTTTGAATTTTTGGCTCATTACTAATCCCCAATTACAATAATTACCACAAGTACTGAAAAGAAATAGAAATAATAGGATTCTTTATCAGACAGTTTACATTATACAATTTCTTTAATGTTTATAATAATTATGGCCAATGTTCAAACTATGTGTGTAAAAGATTATCGAATCTAAAAAAATAAAAACATAATTTACAGGGATATATAACTGAATAAAACCTGAAAGAAATAAGTTTCAACTTTCTTCCCAATGATCACAACTCATAAACCCGATTTCCAGTCTTTGTCACAAAATGATTCCACTTGAAGAACTTCAGGAAGGCCTGCAAAACACTTCAGGTGGCTAATCTTAGACATACGCATGAATTTATTAGTGTGATGACTAAAAATATATAAAATGAAGAAAGTTATAGATAACATACCAAACAGAATTCATGTGGTCAAATTGAGCTAAATACTATGAAAAAATCGATACTTCTTATTTTCCTGATAGCAATACTGATGTTCACAGTTTATGCTGTATATGATGAGGACGATGATTCAACTACATCTTTTTCTTCTGTTTCTCCTGAAGAAAATGTTTCAGAAAATACGGAGTCTGAAGATACAGTAAATGCTGTTCTTTCAAACGATCTTTGTGAAAGTATCATTATGGATTCGGTTCCATGTTTACAGCAGGAAACGGCTGGCAAAAAAGATCTCAGTGATTTTCTTAAGGCCGAAACTCCTGAAACGACAGGTGTTTTACGGGTTCAGGAATATGTAACTCCATACGCTGATGCTGTGCAGAAATATCTTAAGGATGAAGATCTTGATGATGCAGATGAGATCTATGAGACTGCAGTTTCATGGATTTGGGTGTCTGATAATACCCTGAACGATCAGCCGGATGGCTGGCTCACTCCTACGGAGTTTCTGCAGGATACTCCAGACTTCGATTCAAACCCTATGCCAGGTGAGATAGTAAGTGATTGTACCGAACAGGCTAATACTCTTGCATCGTTACTGATAGGCTCCGGTGAATATGATGAAGAGACTTTAAGGGTTGTTATGGGTCAGGTGACCAGCAGTAACATTAACGGTGGACATGCCTGGGTTGAAGTCTACGAGGATGGAGAATGGTTCCCTGTGGATGCCACAGTAGGTCCGTACTATGACGATGATCTTGGGGAAGTGATCTATCCTGACAATTACCAGGACATTGATTTCGATTACTTCCGGAATGAAAACTACTCTGTGATAGAGATCTGGTATTATTATAACAATGAATACATCCTTGACGTAAGTTCAGGAACAGGAGACGTACCTGATAATTGGTATTCTGTTCCTTCCAGTTATTATTGATTTTTCATCTTCTTTCTCTTTTTTCCCACCACAACAAACCCATTTACCCTATTTCCGGTTCTTGTCACAAATGTATCCCTTTTGAAAAACTCAACCTCAAACCCATTTTCGATCAGCAGGAAAACAAGCTCCTTCTCAGTAAAATGATGGGCAGTATAAGCAAACTCCCCGGTCTTTTCATCATAAGCTAAAAATGAACCTTCTTCCCTTGTCACTGGCAAATCCCTGAGATAACGTTCCCGATAGATATCCAAATGCCACGTCTGTCCAAAATCAGCAATGTAGAGATGACTATCCGGCTTAAGAACACGGCAGGCTTCACGTACAATTTTTGAGCGATCTTCTGTTGAAACCACAACCGTGAGGAAAGCCTGCATTATAACAACATCAAAAATCCCATCTGCAAATGGAAGAGCAAGGGCTGTGGCTCTTGCAAATGCAGGAATTATCTGAATTTCATTATCTAAAACAGCTTTTGCAGTCATTTCAAGAGCATCGTGATTAATATCGATGCTTGTGACCGGAAATCCATGTGATGCCAGTTCAATGGTCACTTTTCCTGTTGCACAGGCAACATCAAGAACATGAGCATTGGGATGTGTGTACCTGAAAAGAACAGGATCAAGTTTGATTGTCGCCGGAATATCCTCGCCTTCAACATCCATCCACGGGTTTTCATGTTTGCTCATAATACCTCAATGCTCCTTGTACTAATAAATCAATCAGGAATAGAATAATTTAACAAATTTAAGATGCAGAACCAGATGAGGTCTTAGCAGAAAGTTCACATTCTGCCATGTGCCTGCACTCATTCATTATCGGCCTGGGAATCATCTTGATAGCAAGTATCAGTGCCAGAGGAATAAGAATAATATCATCCATAACACCAATGACAGGAATAAAACTTGGAATCAGGTCAATTGGACTTAGTATATAGATGGTGACAAAAGCTGCAAGCAGCCTTGTATAAATTGGCAGGTCAGAGCGTTTGCTGGCAATGGATAATGTCTTTGTATGCAATTGCAATTTGTAAAAGCGTTCCTTTAGTATTGCTTTCAGGATGAATGTTATTATACCCACATTATCTGACTCCCGGTTGTTTTAGAGAAATTATTTTGTTAATTTTTGTTAATATTAGTTTTTAGAACTAATATATCAATCGGGACTAGAAATTCAATTTATGCTGATTAATAGACCACACTGAAAATCATGCCCACATTCTACCAGACATAAGCAAACTGCTTAACCAACATTTTTAATATAATCGCCTGCTTTTCTAAGACTTAAATTATTACATATTATAACTATACTCTATTTCAAATCAGAGGAACTTACGATGATCACTAAAGAAGAGGTAGAACACGTAGGCTGGCTCGCACGTATTGAGATTGATGCACAGGAATCCGATGCGTATGCTGAGAAGCTCAACTCCGTACTGGGATATTTCGGGCAGCTCGATGAAGTGGACACCGAAGGCGTAGAACCCACATACCACGTAGCGGACATTGTTAACGTGTTCAGGAAAGACGAAGTCACAGAATCGATGCCACAGGAAGAAGTGCTTGCAAACACCGAACACAAGCAGGAAGGCAACTTCAAGACTCCAAAAATCATGTGAGGTGGACAAATGGCAGCATGGACAGACATTTCAGGCATCAGAAAGAAAATCGCAGACTCTTCAGCCGAAGAGGTCACTGCCTCTTACATTGAAACCATTGGCAAGAGCAAGATTAACGGATTTACCACTCTTTCAGACGAGGCAATCAACACAGCCCGCGAGATAGACTCAAAAGGTCACGAAGGACCGCTTGCAGGTGTACCAATCGCGATCAAGGAGAACATTTCCACAAAGGGACTCTCCACAACCTGCTCATCAAAGATACTTCAGGGATATGTGCCACCATACGATGCACATGTCATTGAGAAACTCAAGGAAGCAGGTGCAGTTATCCTCGGAAAGACAAACATGGACGAATTCGCCATGGGAACTTCCACAGAATCAAGTTACTACGGGCCAACGTTCAACCCCTGGGATATGGACAGAGTTCCCGGAGGTTCATCCGGTGGCAGTGCAGCAGTCGTTGCGGCAGGTGAAGTGCCAGTATCTCTTGGTTCTGACACAGGTGGATCAGTCAGGTGTCCTGCAGCATATTGTGGCGTAGTTGGAATAAAACCAACTTACGGATGCATTTCAAGGTACGGACTCATTTCTTATGCAAACTCACTGGAACAAATTGGTCCCCTTGCAACAAACGTAGCAGACATCGCAAACATAATGGATGTTGTAGCAGGCTACGACAACAGGGACAGCACATCAATCAACAGGGAGAACACTTACAGTGATGCCCTGAAGGACGATGTGAAAGACATGAAAATAGGTGTTCCTGAAGAGTATTTCGGAGAGGGCATCGATGAGAAAGTCGAAAAGGTAGTATGGGATTCAATCGCAAAATTTGAGGACATGGGAGCTACTTACGAAAAGGTATCCATGCCACACACAAAATATGCCCTTGCATCATATTATATTATAGCCATGAGTGAAGCATCATCAAACCTTGCACGTTTCGATGGTACAAGATACGGATACCGTGCAGATGGTGAGAACTGGCACGTAATGGCTTCAAAGACCCGTGCAGAAGGCTTTGGTTCGGAAGTAAAACGCAGAATTCTTCTTGGAACATATGCGCTTTCGGCAGGTTACCATGACAAGTATTATCTTAAAGCACTCAAGGTAAGAACACTTGTGAAGCAGGACTTCGATAAAGCTCTTGCAAATGTTGATGTGCTTATGGGACCAACCATGCCAGCACCGGCATTCAAGATCGGCGAGAAGATAGATGACCCGCTTTCACTTTATCTTGCTGATGTCAACACAGTACCAATCAACCTTGCAGGCGTACCATCTATCTCAGTTCCATGTGGATTATCAGATGGAATGCCTGTAGGACTTCAGATAATTGGTAAGCACTTCGATGAGAACACCATCATCAGAGCTGCTTACAGCTTCGAACAAAATACCAATCATCACACCAGAAGACCACCGGAGGTGGCATAATGGTATACGAGAACCCTGACGGAATCAGGATTGGACTTGAGGTTCACGTACAGCTGAACAAGCTCAAGACAAAGTTATTCTGCGGATGTTCCACAGAGTACCATGACTCGGAACCAAACACACATGTATGTCCTGTTTGTCTCGGACTTCCAGGTTCACTGCCAGTCCTTAATGAGAAGGCAGTGGAATTTGCCATAAAGGTTGGTCTTGCACTTAACTGTAACATAGTGGAGCAAACCCAGTTCCACAGGAAGAACTACTACTATCCTGATCTTCCAAAGAACTTCCAGACAACGCAGTACGATTTCCCAATCGCCGCCAATGGAAAGATAATCATCGAAGGCGAAGACGGAGAACACATAGTTGGAATTACCCGTGCCCATATTGAAGAAGACCCTGCAAGATTGCAGCACATGGGTACAATTGACAGGTCAAAGGGTACACTCATCAACTACAACCGTTCAGGTATGACACTTATTGAGATCGTCAGTGAGCCTGACATGAGAAGCCCAAAGGAAGCAAGACGCTATCTTGAAAAACTCAGGAGCATCCTTGACTATCTTGGTGTTTTTGACGGTGATCTCGAAGGTGCAATGAAGGCCGATGCAAACGTTTCCGTATTCTGGGGAGACCGCGTTGAAGTTAAGAACATCTCCTCATTCAAGGGTCTTGAGAGAGCTCTCGTTTATGAGATAATGAGACAGAAGAACCACATCAGACGTGGCGGGGAAATCGTCATGGAAACAAGGCACTTCGATGAAGCAAGAGGTGTAACAATTTCCATGCGTACCAAGGAAGAAGAACACGATTACCGTTACTTCCCGGAACCTGACCTCGTGCCACTTAGAGTTGCTGACTGGGTACCAGACGTACGCAAGACGCTGCCGGAACTTCCTGACGCAAAGAGAGAGCGCTTTATGGAACAATACGGCCTTGGTGAAACTCATGCAAGAGCACTCACAACCGAGATCAAGGTAGCCAACTTCTTTGAAGAAGTAGCATCAAAAGTCGATCCGAAGGATGCAGCGGTCTGGGTTTCTGATATCCTCAAGGGCGAGCTTAACTACCGTGAACTTAGCATCGATGCATTCACAGTAGAGGACATTGTTGCTGTTGTCGGGCTTGTAACAGGTAACAAGATCACTGAACAGAGTGGTGTTGAAATTATCCGTACAGTTCTTGACGACGGTGGCAAGCCACAGGATATTGTTGAAAAGAAAGGACTTCTTAAAGTGGAAGATGATATCGTTGCAAAGGCAGTAGAAGAAGCAGTTGCAGAGAACCCTGAAGCTGTGGCAGACTACCTTGGAGGAAAGGAAAAATCCCTGAACTTCATCGTTGGTAAGGTCATGCAGAAGACAAAGGGACGTGCTGATGCCCGTGAAGCAAGAGAGAAAGTGCTTGCGAAATTGAACGAATAATTAGAATGAGGCGCATCGCCTCATTTAAATCTCTTTTTTATACCTTTTTTGTAGTTAAGGCTCTGTAGAAAACCTACTTCGGATTTTATTTTAGCATACTAATTTAAAAATAATAAATCCCCTGAGTATTACTTACCACAGAAAACACATAGGGGATGATTGTGTTTTGTCTAATAAGTACTTAAAGTTTGTTGATACAGCGTTAGCTGTATCAGGAAACTCACACCTCCAGATATATAGCTGTAAATATTCTAAAAGAAAATACACTCAGCATCAGCTCTTGACATTGGTTTTGTTGAAAGAGTATCTTGATGAAGATTATCGGGATATCGTAGAAATTGTAGAATTAATGGATAAAGTTAAAGAGAGAATTGGACTAAAACAGATTCCACATTTTACTACTCTCCACAAATTCATTACAAGACTAAAATCTATCTACTTCAGTGGACTATTGCACCAAACACTAAAGCTGTTCTATTCCCATGGAGAACAAATAGAGATCACTGCTATTGATTCAAGCGGATTTACTAGTGGACATTGTAGCTATTATTATTCCTGGAGGACGGGAAAGAAGCGAAGATCTTTCCTGAAAACAAGTATCTCTGTTGATACTGGAAAGTTCATAATTACTGGATTCAGGATATCAGGTAAACCAGTTCATGATGCAAAGCATGCAATGGCATTGCTGCGGCAATGCCATAAAACTCGTAGATCAAAGTACTATGTGATGGATAAAGGATACGATTCTGAAAATATACATTCACTAACAAGAGAACAACTTGAATCCATAGCCATGATTCCTTTGAGACAAAGAAAGAGGAAGAGAATAAAAGGAGGGTACCGCAGAAAAATGGTATGGGAATTTGATAAAGATTTGTATCATAACAGAAATCTGGTTGAAACAATGTTCTCTGTCCTGAAAAGGAAATATGGTGAGGAAATAAGGGCAAAAAAGTATTGGAATCAACTGAAAGAAGTAAAATTCAAACTATTAGTGCATAACCTTGACAGATATGTCATGGTTATACTTATTGTCAAAATAAGGATTTCTACAGAGCCGTAGTTAATTCTATTTTTATTGGAAAAATTAGTGATATTATGTTTGAATCAAGATGCGGAGTACTTTGTGATTCATGTGAGCGCAAAGAACAGGTTTCATGTACAGGATGCTTAACCATGGAGAAAACATTCTGGGGAGGAGAATGTGGTGTAAAAACATGTTGTGAAGCAAAAGAACTCGGTCATTGTGGTGAATGTGAAATATTTCCCTGTGAAATGCTCTCCAATATGGGAAAAGAACAAGGTTTTGATCCATTGATCAAAATTGAACAATGTAGAATATGGGCCAATGAAGAAGAAATCTGATAGATTGAAGAAATCTGTATCTTACGTGTAATCAAACTATCACGGACGGGTAACAAATGCAAGCCCGCCCGGAAAAACAGAATTATAGATGATGATGATCCACATTCGCAAGGAATGCCTCTCCACGGGGTGTGAGAACGTAAGTTGTATCATCCTCTTTTTCAATATATAGAGTATCCACAAGCATATCAAGATTTAGTTTAGCCTGCATATCATTCAGGTTGAATTGTTCCTTGACCTCATCATAGGTCATTTTTCCTTCACCCAGACTTTCAACAATGTGCCTGCGAGTAGGATTCTGCATGGCTTTCAAACCTGCCTTGTGATCCTCTGTGGGATTTGACTTGAGCTTGCCTTCTTTCTCTGCTTTCTCGTGCCATTCCTGCCATCTTTTCTTCAGATCATCTTTTGTCTCAGTATTGGTGTCTGCAGCTTCAAGATAGTCTTCGCCGCGTGGAGTGATAATGTAAGTTGTATCATCCTCTTTTTCAACGAACAGAATATCCTCAAGCATTCCAAGGTGAAGTTTCAGTGGCATATTATCAAGATTGAACTCAGCTTTTAGTTCGTCAAATGTCATTTTCTTTTTATTCAGGCTGCTGATGATGTTTCTTCGGACAGGGTTTTGCAGGGTCTTCAGTTTTGCATCATGCTCCTCTTTTGGATCTCTCTTGAGCTTGCCCTCTTTTTTGACCCTTTCATACCATTCCTGTCTTCTTTGTTCCTTATCCTCATTTGACATAGCCATCGTTCATTATTAATTATGATACTTGATAAATAGTTTGTCCTGAAAAAGAGAAAAACTAGCAGCAATGTTTATACCATAGAAAGTAGTCTCAGGATTATTCAATAGGACATGAAATGAGGTTGGAATTGCCAAAACAATTATATGTTTTGAGCATCATGTAAGCAGCCTATTATCCTAATTACATATTACAATCATTCAGGTGAAAAATAATGGCAAGATTTCCAGAAGCTGAAAACAGAATACTGATTAAGAAGATCTGTATGGACTGCAATGCCCGCAATGCAGTACGTGCAACAAGATGCAGAAAATGCGGCGGCAAAAGCCTGCGCATGAAATCCAAGGAATCAAAGGGTGGCTGATCGTTCTCATGCAAGTGGAAGAGTACCTTGATAAGATCGCTGAAAGCGAAGGTACAGTTCACTTGACACTTATCGACCCGGCATCACAGACTCCGGATCAGGCTGCAGAGATAGCTCATGCAGCTGCACTCGGAGGAACAGATGCTATAATGGTCGGTGGTTCCACTGGAGCCGGAGGAGTGTTGCTTGATCAGACGCTCCTTAAAATAAAAGAGAAAACAGATAAGCCTACAATATTATTCCCGGGAAATGCATCTGGTGTCAGCAAGCATGCTGATGCTATATTTTTCATGAGCTTACTCAATTCCCGAGATATAAATTACATCACCACCAATCAGGCAATGGGTGCCCCGGTTGTTTACAAGAGTGGAATTGAACCCATCTCCATGGCATACATTATAGTAGAACCAGGAGGAACTGTTGGATGGGTAGGTGACGCTAAGCTCATACCAAAACGCAAACCGGAACTTGCGGTGGCATATGCACTGGCAGGAAAATATCTTGGTATGCACTATACCTATCTTGAAGCAGGATCTGGTGCGGACTCACCAGTAACTCCGGAAATGATAGGTGCTGTCAAACACGTCCTTGGAAACAACAAGTTAATAGTTGGCGGGGGAATACGTGACGGTGAGACTGCAAAAATGTGCGCCCTTGCCGGAGCGGACATGATTGTTACAGGAACTATTCTGGAAGAGAGTTCAAACGTCACTGCTAAGATAGAAGAGCTGGTTTCAGCCATAAAGAAGTAATTGAAGGATTTTCCTTTTCTACAGATATTAATTGTCTATATTTATCTATTATTTACCTTCAGACCGAAATAACCCATGGAGGTTTGGCAATGCTTGAAGTGCAGAATATCGTAAAAGAATACCAGTTAAATGGTGAAAAAAAAAGAGTTCTTGACAATGTCAGTTTTAATGTTGCAGACGGTGAGATAATTGGAATTACCGGAAAGAGCGGCAGTGGGAAAACTACTATTTTGAAGATACTTCGTGGTATTGAGGACTTTGATTCCGGGTACTTTGAGCTTAATGGTGAAAGAATAGAACCAAATCCCGAAAGGGAAAAAGTCAAATTCCTGACACGTAACAGTGCTATACACCTTCAGCGCAATTTCGGGCTCTGGAACGGACCTGCTATTGAAAACATTGTACGTCGGCTGAACTTTCTGGCAGAAGGCCATGAAGGATTACCGGAACCAGAATCACTTCATTATGAAGGGATCTATGAAGAAGCAATGTACTACATGAGCCTTGTCAGGCTTGAACATAAAGCAAAACATTCATCCAACCTGTTAAGTGGTGGCGAGAAACAGAGACTCATACTTGCCCGCCAGCTTGCAGCAAAACCAAAACTTCTACTCCTTGACGAACCGGTAACAATGACTGACCCCGGTACTAAACAGGAGATGCTTGATGTAATAAAAGACATCAGAAAAGAACTTAATATTCCTATTATTGTTGTTTCACATCTTCCGGAAATCCACCTTTACCTTGCAGACAGGGTTGTTTACCTTGAAGAGGGAAAGGTCGTTGAAACAGGAGAAGCGAAAGATGTGCTGAAACATTTCCTCAAAGATATTAAAGAGCAGACTCCTCTGGCAGAAATTACAAGCAAAGAACCTGTTATAAAAGTAAGAGGACTTTCAAACCGTTTTGCACTCCTGCGTGTAGGAGAAGTCCTGAAATTTGAAGACCTTTCCCTCGATATTAACAAGGGAGAGATTACTGCACTTATCGGACCATCAGGTTCCGGAAAGACAACATTGCTTAAAATGATAGAAGGCCTCAGGGTCCCTAAAGAAGGAGAGATCACTTACCTGCACGAAGGAAAGTGGCTCAATATTATCGATTTTACCATACAGCGCCTGGATCTTCGCAGAAAGATGAGCACTATGCACCAGGAATTCACACTGTCACCCCATTCCACAATAAGAGATCAGCTTGCATTTAAACTTCGTCTGAAAGGTGAAGGTTCTCTGGACTATGCAAGACAGAAAGCTGCTGAATTAGGGATATCTGATGAGAAGCTCGATACTCTATACAGAATTACAGAAGTTACCGAGGAAGAAAAGGATAAGACGCTTCGTGAGATTGGTTTATCCATAGATGTTTACGCAAAACTCTTCCCTACAATCACCAAAGGCACAGTTGACACACAGGCTGCAGAGATTTTTGAAACCCTTGACCTTCCAATGTCAATTCTGGACAAAACACCATACCAGATTAGTGGTGGAGAACACGTCAGAGCGTATATCGCACTGGCACTTGTTACAAGTCCTGAAATACTCATGCTTGACGAACCATTCGGTGACCTTGACCCTGTAACACTCAGGGATGTGACCAATTCCCTGAAAAACATTAACAGGAAATTCGGCACTACAATTGTGTTTGTAAGCCATCACACCGATTTTGTGAGAGAAGCTGCACACAGGGCTATTCTTCTGGATGATGCAGAAATTACAATGGGTGGAAATCCTGATGATGTTTGCCAGAAGCTCATAGAAATGAGCCATGCAAAATATCTCGAGCATGACCTGCACGAACTTGTAGATAATTAATTACAATGGCCTACGGGCCAGTTCTTTTTTTCTTGTTGGCAGTTTTCCAGACGTAGTCTTTTTTCAGAACAAGATTTTTATTCTAACACCTGCTAATTAATCATTGGAGGTTTAAAATGAAAGACGTTACAGACATCACAGAAGTCATGAAGAAAGTCGGTCTTTTTGGAATTGGCTTATGGGCACTGACGGAAGAGAAAGTTCAGGACATTACTGATGATCTTATCGAAAATGGGGAGATCAAAAAGGAAGAAGGTAAAAAGTTTGTCCGTGAAGTAATGGATGAACAGAAAAAGCAGAAGGAAGATATTGAGAAGAAGATCTCATCAAAGGTTCAGGAAACCCTAAACAAGGCAGATGTTGCAACCAAGGATGAGGTAAAGGAACTTAAGGATATAATTTCAAGTCTTGAGGCAAAGATAGACAAACTTGTAGACTCTGACAAGGAAAAAGATCTTTAAACCAAAAAGGAGGAGTGCCCTTCAGCAAAGACAACAACCTCTTTTTAAATTTCTCAAAGGCACTTTATTCTTTAACCACTGAACACAGGGAAGGAAATCCTGAAGCAATAGTGGAGGAGTGGAGCTTTTTTCCACTCAGCCCCTGTACAGGCGATGTTCTTGATATTACAGGAAAGACAGAGCCAGGGGAAACAATCACAATGGCAGTTGTATTTTCAATAACCGTACCGGTTAGCGATAACAGATACGAACACCTGTTTGAGAAAGTTGGAATTCCTGGAGGAAGCAATAGTTTTCAGGTCGTGGCTCAGAAAGTACACGATCTTAATTTTATTGTGAGAATGTTTGTTGACTTCAAACGCAGTTTCGATGCAGATAACGGAGTTGCACAGTTCTACGAAAAAAATGTACCTCATGGGAATTATGAAATCGTCATCAATGGAACTGCCATAGAAGGGGAAAGAGATGTGAGACTGGATTTCCTGGCAACCCAGACAATTAAAGCTGATGAAGCAGGTAATTTTCATCAGAAATATGACACCTGCACTTTACCGGAAGGTGATTTCACAGTAAAGGTAGGCAATCGTGAAAAAGTGATTAGCCTGTCAGATGGAAATAAAGAATAATGAAGATAGGAAAAAATTAAGAAAAGGGGATTATAATCCCTTTGAGATCATCAGCTTGATGAAATCCGTAGATTCCATTACAGGAACACTGTCAATCAGGCAGACATCAGACCATGGAATATTGAATTCTGCATATGCTTCGTTGTTTTCAGCCTCGTAAAGTATGAAATAACGCCCTCCGTTGAGGTCTACCCACTGGTTGATTATAGTAATTCCTGCAGGTGGTCTGAGATTCTTGAAATGTTCAATTACCTTTTCATTATCCTGTGGATCCCATGTACTTATATCGAAAAATAACATCTTTTCTCACTCCATTTATGTGGCTAATTAACCAGTTTATTGCTGGCAAACATAATCGGATTTCAGCAATTATATAACTGTCCCTTTAATTTAAGAAAAGAGGAGTGGCTGATGACCTGGAAGAATATTGTAATAAATTGCATTATGCGATAATTTAATAATAAAGCCAGTACAATTGAATAATACATCTAAATATAAAAATCGAAGTTAAGGGACTCATGAAACAGAGAAAGATCCACAGATACTCAATGATCAGAAGATACGGCAAGATAGTTGATGCACTCATAAAATATGAATTTGGTTACATCGTTGACCGAATGGGACTTCGCAATCTCAGGCCACTTAGATCGCGTATCAGAAGACAGGAAAAAGTTCTCAAGGACACTGATACCGGACCGATGAAAGCAAGGATGATGCTCGAAGAACTTGGCCCCACGTATATCAAGCTTGGACAGATACTCAGCATGCGTCAGGATCTTATTCCTCCTGAGTATGCAAATGAGTTTTCAAAACTCCAGGACGATGTACAGCCATTTGAAATGAATGAAGTGGAAAAACTCATCAGAGCAGAACTTGGTTCTGAAATTAAAGATATTTACCAGTATTTTGAACCGGTACCCATTGCAGCGGCATCAATAGGACAAGTACATCGTGCAAAACTAATAAGTGGCGAAGATGTTGTTGTAAAAGTCCAAAGACCAGGCATCAGGAAAATAATTAATTCAGACCTGGACATCATGTACAGTATCGCGTCTTTTGCAGAAGAACATCTTCCGGAAGCGAAACTCTATCAGCCAGTTGGAATTGTAGAGGAGTTTGAACGCACCATAAAGGCTGAAATGGATTATACCCAGGAAGGCAGAAATGCGGATCATTTTGCACGTAACTTCAGGGATGATCCGAGAATATACATTCCAAAGGTCTACTGGGACTGCACCAGTGCAAAAGTACTCACACTTGAATTCATTGATGGGGTAAAAAGCAGCAATTTTAAAGAACTTGACCGCATGGAAGTTGACAGACGGGAAATTGGAATCGATGTCCTGAAAGCTTTCATGAAACAGATATACGATGATGGTTTTTTCCATGCAGACCTTCATCCCGGAAATATATTCATAATGAAGGATAGCAGGATTGCACTTCTTGACTTTGGCATGGCAGGGTTCCTGTCCCAGGATATGCGCAACCTCCTAATCGATGACCTGATAGCCCTTACAAGAGGAGATACAGTACTTTACATAGAGCTTCTCAGGGAACTGGGTTCAATTGATGAAAACACCGACCTTTCAGCACTCAAAATAGATATTGATCAATTGATATACAAGTACTATGGCAGGCCACTTGGACAACTGGATACTGCATTGATACTTGAAGAAATGATAAATCTCCTGAGAAAATACCAGGTGAGAGTGCCTTCCAATGTTGCACTGCTTTCCAAGGGAGCGATGACCGCTGAAAGTTTTGGAAGCCTTATGGACAGGGATATCAACCTGACAATAATCGCAGAGCCTTTTGCAAAGAAAGCAATAAAAGACAGACTAAGACTTACTAACATTGCAGGAAGTACTTTCAGGGACGCAAGCAACTGGGCAAGAGTACTTCACAAAGCACCCATACAGATAGGGCATATACTTGATATTGCTGAAAGAGGCTACCTTAAACTGCGTTTTGACCCGCAGGGATTTGACAGGGTCGTATCTGAAATAGATGCTGCAAGTAACCGGCTTTCGTTCAGTCTAATCATTTCAGCCATAATTGTTGGTTCATCATTTATCATACAAACCGGCATGGAGCCACACATATGGGGAGTCCCCCTGCTTGGAGTTATCGGGTTTCTCATGGCTGGATTTTTGGGAATGTGGCTTGTTGTTTATATCCTGAGGACCGGAAGAATATAAGAGGCAAGAAGAAATATTTATCGCACATCTTAAATAGACAAAAATATAACTATACGCCGTTGAAGAGTCCTTCAATAACATCTTCGGGTGAAAAAATGACAGATCCAAACGTTGAAAGAAAGCTTGTTGAAATCATGCGCATCATTAATGAAAGCGACAAGCCTTTAGGTGCACGCCTTATTGCTGATGAGCTCCATAACCGTGGTTATGCAATTGGAGAAAGGGCCGTCAGGTATCATTTGCGGATACTGGATGAAAGGGGCTTTACCAAGAAGCACGGATACATCGGGCGCACCATAACTGAACGTGGAAAGAAGGAACTCAATGATGCCCTTATCAGTGACAGGTTCGGTTTTGTCATCACAAGGATAGAAGAGCTGATCTATAAGGCAGATTATGACCTCGAAACAGGCAAGGGAAATGTAATAGTCAACGTTACAAATATAGACAAAGATGACTTTGACAATGCCACTGACATTATAAAGTATGCCATGGATCATGGTGCCACTATCAGCCCGAGAGTTGGGATTATTGAAGAGGACACTGACCTTGATATTTACGTCCCCGACGGAAAAGTGGCCATTGCAACCGTGTGCAGTATTACATTTGACGGCTTGCTCCTTAACAATGGAATTCCTGTAGTACCGGTTTTTGGCGGTCTTATGCAAATGGAAGATTACTCTCCTGCAGGTTTCCTGGATCTTATATCATATAGTGGGACATCAATTGACCCCATCAAGATTTTCCTGAGAAGAAAAGCAACATCCATTCTTGAAGCTATTGATACCGGCAACGGGAAGATGCTTGCTAATGTTCGCCAGATCCCTGCATCAGCCGCCACAAGAGCCGAAGAACTTCTTAGTGTTGCAAGCAAACACGACATTTCCGGTCACCTGACAATAGGAGATCCGGGAGAAGATGTCCTCTACGCACCTATTGAAAGAGGAAAGATTGGAATCCCTGTAATGGTTGGAATTAATTCTGTTGCCGCTGTAGAGGAAGCAGGCATAAATGTAGAGACTCACCCTGTTTCTGCAGTTATGGAATACAGCAAGATGAAGAAACTTTGAAGAACGGGGGTTTGTTCTTTATCTTTTATTTGTTGCAGTTAATTTTATAACTGCATAAATTACCAGACTTGCATCAGATTTTTAAATATAATTGGTTTTTCAATTTTGGATTATTGGAAAATACCTGTTCCTTAAAAAATTTTATAAATTTAACGATATTAAAGTCTTGCCCCATATAAATAGTAAATGAGGATAAGTTGCACGAAAAATGGGGAACTCTTTTTATATTACTTAGTGATAAAAATATATAATGTGTGGGATTTGCTATTTTCATAGCTAATTTAGGCGACAAACGCGCATTACTTATAGAATTATTTATGAAAATTTGTACTAAAAACTATAGTGTTGTCTGCACAAACCAAATAGTTTAAATAGTATGAAGTCTACACATAGCATCCGTCTTCCTAAGAAGACGAAACAAAGGTGTTACTCATGTATGGAATATCACAGAAACTCAATTCAAAGATGATCTGGCAGGTTTTACTGCTAATGAGCGTCATATTTATGGTATTTATAGGTCCAGCATCCGCTGAAACAATGGAAGAGAACGCAGCAGCTATTGCAGATCTTCAGACAGCACTCACATTTATGTGGCTCCTGATCTGTGGTGCAATCGTGTTCCTGATGCATGCAGGTTTCTCTCTGGTAGAAATCGGTCTTACCAGAACAAAGAACACTGCTAACATTCTCATGAAGAACTTCATGACAATCTCACTTGGTATCATTGTTTACTGGCTTGTTGGCTGGGGAATAATGTACGGTGCCGATGCAGCAGGAATTCTCGGTACTGACCAGTTCATGTTAATGGGCGCAATGGACAACGCAACATGGAACGGATGGTGGTTCCAGATGGTCTTCGCAGCAACCGGTGCAACAATCGTATCAGGTGCAATGGCTGAGAGGACTGATTTCAAGGCTTATCTTATTTACACAATCGCTATGGTAGCTCTCATTTACCCTGTATACGGACACTGGGTATGGAGCGGTTCAGGAATTCTTACAAGCGGATTCCTTGTTGATGCACTCGGTGCAGCACACCACGACTTTGCAGGATCAGGTGTAGTACACTCAATTGGTGGATACTCAGCACTTGCAGGTGTATTACTTGTAGGACCAAGGATTGGAAAGTTCAAGAACGGAAAGGCACAGGCAATTCCAGGTCACAGTCTTCCACTCGCATTCCTTGGTACACTTATACTGGCATTCGGATGGGTAGGATTCAACGGTGGTAGTACACTCGACGGAAATGATCCATTTGCAAACCTTGTAATTGTTAACACATTCCTTGCAGCAGGTGCAGGCGCAATCATGGTAATGCTCATCACCTGGATGAAGACAGGAAAGCCAGACCCATCACTTACTGCTAACGGTATGCTCGCAGGTCTTGTAGCAATCACAGCACCTTGTGGTTCAGTTACAAACGGAGCATCAATTGTAATCGGACTTATCGCAGGTATAATAGTATATGCAGGCGTAATGTTCAATGAGAATGTCCTTAAGGTCGATGACCCTGTAGGTGCAATCGCAGTTCACGGATACTGTGGTAGCTGGGGACTTCTTGCAGTAGGTATCTTCGCACTTGGAACTGGTGACGGTTCAATGCTCGCAACTGCAGCATACACAGCTGAAGGCGCAGGACTCCTCCACGGCGGATACGCACAGTTCATGATTCAGCTTGCAGGTGTAGTACTCAGTATACTCTGGGCATTTGTAATCTCATTCATAATCTTCAAGATACTCGATGTAGTAGTAGGACTCCGTGTATCAGAAGAACACGAGATTGCCGGACTGGATGAAGTTGAGCACGGAATCAGTGCATACCCAGAATTTATGATCCTGAAGGAGTGATGTTATATGATGAAGATAGAAGCAATCATAAGGCCAACAAAGATCCATGAAGTCAAGGATGCCCTTGATGAAGCTGGATTTGAAAGTGTCACAGTGACCGATGTAAAAGGTCGCGGAAAGCAGAAGGGTGTAATGCAGCAATGGAGAGGACGCAAGTACTGTGTCGATCTGCTGCCAAAAATAAAGATGGAAATGGTAGTCGGTGAAGATGATGTCGATAAGGTAGTAGACATTGTAATGAAGACTGCAGCAACCGGATCAATTGGAGACGGTAAAATCTTTATCACCCCTGTAAGCAAGATCATCAGGATCCGTACAGGAGAAACAGACGGAGAAGCACTCTAAGTGCTCTCTGCCTTTTTTATTTTTAACATTAACTTTACGACTAATCTAAAACAATCACCGTGAGCCCCGGGAATTCAACATATACCTATTGTAAAAGGATTCTGCAGTCCAGTTGTCACAATATAGCACTTCCATAGTTTCGGGGCTCTTCCCTAAAAAGAATTAATTTTAAATAGCTTTTTTGATAGTTTTTCTCAAAAATAAAATCAAAAGAATAATATATAAATATGTAATATGTATTGTTCGTGATATTTTTGACGGGGAAGGATAAAATACTCATAGTAGACGATGAGAAGATCAACATTGCTGTTCTTACATCATACCTGACAGATAATTATGATATAATTGCAGCTTCTACTGGCGAAGAAGCACTAAAAATAGTGAAAAAGGAAGAGCCGGATCTGATCTTACTTGATGTTGTCATGCCGGGAATGGATGGTTTTGATGTATGCAGAACCATCAAACACGATTATAAACTTGATTTTATACCTGTTATAATGCTTACAGCCCTTACTTCAAGAAATGACCACCAAAAAGGTATAGAAGTCGGTGCAGATGATTTCCTGAAGAAACCTGCTGACAGGTTTGAACTTGACAAGAAAATCACAGCACTTCTGCGTATCAAAGAACAACACGATTTACTCCTGCAAGACCGCAATAAAGCATACGAATACCTGGATTATGTTGGCGTATTAATTGCTGTCCTGGACAGAGACTACAAACTCATTCATATCAATCAGAAAGGCGCAGATATCCTTGGATACAACAGGAACAATATTATCAGCAGGGACTGGATAGATCTTATCGTTTCTGAGAGTTATGCAAGCCTTGTAAAGAAAAAATATGATAGGCTTTTAGATGGCATTATGGATGAACCTGAATGCTCAGAATATCCTATAATGACTATTACACGTAAAGAGAAACTTTTCAAATGGCACTATTCAGTCCTGAAAGATGCTAAAGGAAATATCACAAACATACTGATTTCAGGAGAAGATATTACCGAAAAGAGAAAGGATGAGATTAAACTCATAGAATATGCAAAAAAACTCCAGAAATCCAATGAAATAAAAGACCTTTTTACCGATGTTCTTCGCCATGACCTGCTAAACCCTGCAGGACTTATTAAATCATTTACAGAGCTTCTTGAGGAGACAGCAACAAGTGAAAAACAGAAACTTCTCATCGAGAACATTAAAAAATCAAATCTCAAACTTACAGATCTTATAGAGAATGCAGCCAAACTCGCTAAACTTGAATCAATTGATGAGATGGCATTTGTCAGAACCGATATTGCTTCCATGGCAGAAACTACATTATGTTCCTTCGAACAGAGTCTGAATAGCCACAAAATGAAATTAGTATTTGAAAAAAGCGAAACATGCTTTGCATTTGCCAATCCCATGATTGAAGGTGTATTTACAAACCTAATATCAAATGCAATCAAATACAGCCCCGATAACACCACTATTACTGTGAAAATAGAAGACTTTGCGGACAAATGGAAGGTCTCTGTCGCTGACCAGGGTGATGGCATCCCTGACGCTGACAAAGAGGCTGTATTCACACGTTTTAACAGGCTGCACAAAGAAAATATCAAAGGCAGTGGGATAGGACTTGCTATTGTAAAACGAATCATGAATCTTCATGGAGAAAAGGTTGGAGTTTTTGACAATCCGGAAGGACATGGTAGCATCTTCTGGTTTACCTTAAAAAAAGCATATAAAGTGGGACAATTCCAAGAATAAGCAAAAGTAAACCACAATTAGAAATAGGTTTAAATATAAAGACCTAGTACATAGGGTTCCGTTAGTATCCTAACAAGCATAAAACCTGCTTCCTAAAGCAAACAAAAACGAAACACATACACCCTGCAATCGTGGTAGACCAGCCATGAGAAAAACGTTCGCAGGGAAATGGTGCCTAACTACCTCTTAGGTGACAGGTCCGCTCTGAACACAGCTCCGGAAAAATCAGAGCGCACCTGACTTTTTTAAAAGTTTAAATATATAATACATAACGAATATTGCCTTAACTCTTCAGTTTATAGCCTTTATTGAAAAGGTCAGATATTACAATATATAAGTGTTTGCCAAAATGGGACAAAAAATACGAATATTCCCTGAAATGGACAAAGAACCTGCACTTACTAATAAAAAATAGGTAGTGCATAAATATGCGCTATAGATACTGTTTTTAACTAAAGTATGAAAAATAAATAAAAGTAAATTGGCGATAGTCTTATATATTGGAACATAGTACATAGGATTCCGTTGTACGATACAAAACAACGCAGCTCCAATAATTAACACAGTCGTACAACAAACACAACAAAAAAACACATCAAATAAGTACAGAAGGAAAAGACCATGCGACAAGTAGCAATATACGGAAAGGGCGGAATCGGAAAGTCAACAACAACTCAGAATTTGACCGGAGCACTCGCCACCATGGGCAAAAAGATACTGTTAGTAGGATGTGACCCAAAGGCAGACTCTACAAGAATGCTTCTCGGAGGTCTTAACCAGAAGACAGTACTCGACACCCTCAGATCAGAAGGCGACGAATCCATCGAACTCGACAAGCTTATCCAGCCAGGATTTGGCGGAATCAAGTGTGTAGAATCAGGAGGACCAGAACCAGGTGTCGGTTGTGCAGGTAGAGGTATTATCACCTCAATCGGACTCCTTGAAAACCTTGGTGCATACGAAGATGAACTCGACTACGTTTTCTATGACGTACTCGGTGACGTAGTATGTGGAGGTTTCGCAATGCCAATCAGAGAAGGAAAGGCACAGGAAATCTACATTGTAGCCAGTGGTGAACTTATGGCAATCTATGCAGCAAACAACATCTGCAAGGGTATCCAGAAGTATGCAAAGGGAGGCGCACGTCTTGGTGGAATTATCTGTAACAGTAGGAATGTAGATGGAGAACGTGAACTTCTCGAAGCATTTGCAGAAAGGCTTGGAAGTCAACTCATTCACTTCGTACCAAGAGACAACATTGTACAGCGTGCTGAGATCAACAGAAAGGTTGTCATCGAATTTGACCCGGAGAGCCAGCAGGCAAAGGAATACATGACACTTGCTCAGAACATTGACAACAACGAGTTGTTTGTAGTTCCAACACCACTCGATATGGAAGACCTCGAAGCAATGATGGTAGAATTCGGAATAATTGAAGTATAATTACAATATCTGAGGTGAAAAACTATGCAGATGATTCGTGCAATAATCAGACCGGAAAAGGTAGTTGATGTTGTAGACGCACTTGAAAAGGAAGACTTTGTATCCCTTACTAAGACCGATGTATTCGGAAGAGGAAAGCAGAGAGGTATCCACACAGCAGATTTACAGTTCAATGAACTTCCAAAAACAATGCTTATGTTAGTAGTTGAAGATGCTGACAAGGACAAGGTCCTTGAGATAATCAAGTCATCAGCTCACACAGGAAAGTACGGAGACGGTAAGGTCTTCGTGAACCCAGTAGAAAACGCATACACAATCCGTACAGGCGCAAGCGGACTTTAAATCCGGAGGGATTTTTAAATGAAGGAAATAACGGCAATCATCCGCATGAACAAGGTGCACAAGACACTTGATGCCCTTGATGGATGCGGTTACCCCTCTTTCACCGTAGAAAAGGTGATGGGCCGTGGTAAGCAAAAGGGATTGTGCTTTGAATTCAATCCTCCACTTCCAGAACAGCCAGAGCCAGAAATGACTCACATACCTTTTGTCCCAAAGCGTATGTTTACGATCGTTGTGAGTGACAATGCAGCTGAGAAGGTAATACAGAAGATAATCGACATCAACCAGACAGGCCATGCAGGAGATGGAAAGATCTTCGTCACAGACATACCTGAAGTTATCAGAGTAAGGACAGGAGAATCTGGAGAAGATACTGTAGGGAGGAATGTAGAATGAGTTCTGAAGTAGAGAAGTCACAGAGCGTCATCGACGAGATGATGAAGGCCTATCCTAAGAAGACTGAAAAGGACAGAAGGAAGCACTTTACAGTAAAGGACTCCTGCGAAACAGAGCAGCACATCGAAGCCAACGCCAAGACCGTACCAGGTATAATGACAAACCGTGGTTGTGCATATGCCGGTGGAAAGGGTGTGGTAATGGGACCTATCAAGGATATGGTTCACATCACACACGGACCAATTGGCTGTGGATACTACACCTGGGGAACCAGGAGAAACATGGCAAAGGCAGAAGATGGCGGCGACAACTACCTGCAATACTGTTTCTCAACAGATATGAAAGAAACAGATATCGTATTCGGTGGTGAAAAGAAGCTCAGGGATGCAATTGATGATGCAATGAGAATCTTCAAGCCTGGAGCTATCTCCATCAATGCAACATGTCCGGTAGGACTTATCGGTGACGATATTGAAGACGTTGCACGTAACGCAGAAAAGGATTATCCAGGATTAAAAGTACTGGCTCTTCGCTGTGAAGGATACAGAGGTGTAAGTCAGTCAGCAGGACACCACGTTGCAAGTAACGTAATTATGGAACAGCTCATCGGTACTGAAGAACTTGAGAACCCAACACCATTTGACATCAATATCTTTGGTGAATACAACATTGGTGGTGACCTATGGGAAATCAAGACGCTCTTTGAGAAGATCGGATACCGTATCGTATCAAGCTTCACTGGAGACGGTTCATACCATAATATATCAAAGGCACACCTGGCAAAGCTCAGTATTCTCCTCTGTCACAGGTCAGTTAACTACACTAACCGTATGATGGAAGAGAAGTATGGAGTTCCATGGCTCAAGGTCAATTACGTTGGTGTCGAAGGAACAAAGAAGACACTCAGGAAGATGGCTGAATACTTCGACAATGAAGAACTCACAAAGAAGACCGAGGAAGTAATTGAAGAAGAAATGGCAAAGATACAGCCAGAACTTGAGAAGTATAAGAACAAACTCCAGGGCAAGACAGCATTCATCTATGCTGGCGGATCCAGATCACACCACTACCAGAATCTCTTTGAAGATCTCGGTATGAAGGTACTTGTTGCAGGATACCAGTTTGCTCACCGTGATGACTACGAAGGCAGACAGATTCTTGACGGGCTGAAGGAAAAGGCATCCAGTGGAATTCTTGAAGACCTCCACTATGAAAGAGATCCAGACTTCGTACCTGCCATCAGTCCGGAACGTATGGAAGAACTCAAGGAAAAGCTTGGTCTTATGCAATATGAAGGAATGCTTCCTGAAATGAAGGATGGTGCTATTATGGTGGATGATCTTAACCACCACGAGACAGAATTCCTCATCAAGGAACTCAAGCCAGACCTGTTCTGTTCAGGTATCAAGGACAAGTACTGGGCACAGAAGATGGGTGTCCCATCCAGACAGATACACTCATATGACTACAGTGGTCGTTACACCGGATTTACTGGTGTGCTGAACTTTGCAAGAGATGTAGACATGGCAGTGAACAACCCAAGCTGGAAGCTCCAGAAGACTCCATGGAAGGGAGAATAAAGGAGGACTGAAAAATGTTAGATTATACACCAAAGGAAGAAGTGGAAAGAAATGCACTGGTTGTTAATCCTGCAAAGATTTGCCAGCCAATTGGTGCAACTTACGCTGCATTGGGTATACGCAACTGTATGCCTCACAGCCATGGTTCACAGGGATGTCTTTCATACCTGAGAATGTGCCTTACAAGACACTTCAGGGAACCAACCATCGGTACAACCAGCAGTTTCTATGAAGGTACTGCTGTATTCGGTGGTGCATCAAACCTCAAGAAGTCACTTGAAAACATCGAAGCTGTATACACACCGGAAGTAGTTGCAATACACACAACATGCCTCTCCGAGACAATTGGTGACGATGTCGGTTCAATGATTGAAGATGTAAAAGAAGAAGAACTCATCGACCCATCAATCAAGCTCTGTGCAGCATCTACCCCAAGTTATGTGGGTTCCCACGTAACAGGTTACGACAACATGGTGAAGTCATTTGTCACAACCTTTGCACAGAAGACAAAGCCAAACGGAAAGCTTAACGTAATCCCTGGTTTCGTAGACCCTGGAGACATTCGTGAAATCAAGAGAATACTCTCCGTCATGAATATCCCTACAATCGTCTTCCCTGACCAGACAGATGTCCTGGACAATGGACTTGGAATGGAAAGAGGACTGTTCGCAAATGGCGGAACACCAATCGGTGACGTAGAAGACAGTGCAAACTCCATGGGTACAATTGCACTCTGTGGAATGGCAGGAGGCGCTGCAGCAAATGTATTCAAGAACAAGTTCAAGATGCCAGTCCAGATCGGTCCTGTACCAATAGGCGTACGCTTTACAGACAGGTTCGTTATGAAGGCAGCTGAGCTTGCAAATGTGGCAATCCCACCAGAACTTGAACAGGAAAGGGCAAGGGTTGTTGACATGATGACAGATGCTCACCCACACTTCTATGGTAAGAAGGTAGCCATATTCGGTGACCCGGACATTATAGAAGGTGTCACAAGCCTTGTGCTTGAAATGGGAATGGAGCCTGTAGTAGTACTTTCAGGATCAATCAGCAAGGCTTACGTTGAAAGAGTCTCTGAAATGGTACATCCACTGTACCCTGACGCACAGATTCTTGACGAAGCTGACCTTTTCACACTCCACCAGATCATAAAGAACGAGCCTGTAGACATGCTGATCGGTAACACCTATGGTAAGCACATTGCTCTTGCCGAGGATATCCCACTGATCAGGGTAGGATTCCCAATCATGGACAGGGCAAACCTGCACCACTTCCCGGTCATGGGATACGCAGGAGCAGCTCGCTTGATTGAGTGGATAGGAAACACTTTCCTTGACATCAAGGACAAGACAGTTCCTGAAGAAGAGCTAGAGGTCGTACAGTAACGACCTCTTCATATTTGAAGAAAAGCCAGAGGTCGCAAAACGGCCTCTGAATAATTTATTTTGGAGTGAGAACATGCCAGACATTACAAGCGTGGTTAACACGCTGGATGAAAGAAAGCCATACATAGAACTGAAGCAGGCAAACAAGGCAGGTGAACTTTCATGTGATAGTACATCTATCGCAGGTTCTATGAGCCAGAGAGCCTGTGTATATTCAGGAGCACGTGTGGCACTTAACCCCGTAACCGATGCAGTTCACCTCGTGCACGGTCCCATTGGTTGTGCAAGTTACACCTGGGATATCAGAGGCAGCCTGTCAAGTGACAAGGAGACCTTCCGTACCAGTTTCTCAACTGATATGAAGGAACTCGATGTTATATTCGGTGGCGAGAAAAAACTTTCAAAGAGCATTGACGAACTGGTCGAGTTATATAACCCACCTGTCATCTTTGTCTATTCAACCTGTATTGTCGGTATAATCGGCGATGATCTCGAAGCCATTTGTAAGGAAGCAACTGAAAGGGTAGGAATACCTGTTATACCTGTTAAGTCAGAAGGATTCAAGGGTACAAAGTCCGATGGATACAAGGCTGCATGTCATGCACTTATGGAGCTTGTCGGAACAAAGGAACCTGAGATCACATCTGAGTACAGGATAAACATTCTTGGCGATTACAATGTGGCAGGAGACGTCTGGTTAGTAAAGCCCCTCTTTGAGAAGATGGGAATACAGGTGATCACTTCTATGACAGGGGATGCGACGGCAGATAGCATCTCAAAGGCACATGGAGCACAGCTGAATCTTGTTCAGTGTTCTGGTTCCATGACATATCTCGCGAAGTGGATGAATAAGGAATTCGGGATTCCTTTCAGAAAGGTCAGCTATTTTGGAATAGAGGATCTTGCAATTGCACTTAGAACAACTGCTGAATTCTTCGGTTCTGAAGAAATGATGAACATTGCAGAAGAAATAATCGAGCAGGAAACAAACAGGATAATGCCTGAAATTCAGGAAATAAGAAGCAGACTTGAAGGGAAGACTGCAGCAATTTACATGGGCGGGGCGGCCAAGGCATTAACATTGATAAAGGGCTTCCGGGAACTTGGAATGGAAGTCGTTATAATAGGAACACAGACAGGAAAGCGTGATGACTACAAGCAGATAAGTTATCAGGTAAAGGACGGAACCGTCATTGTGGATGATGCAAACCCTCTGGAACTTGCAGACCTTATTGTCAACCAGAAGGCAGACCTTATGGTAGCAGGTGTCAAGGAAAGGTTCCTGGCTTACAAGCTTGGTGTTTCTTTCTGTGATTTTAACCACGACAGAACAATTGAATTTGAAGGTTACGACGGTTTCCTGAACTTTGCAAGGGAACTTGACACTTCAGTTAACAGTCCTGTCTGGAAGTACGTTGGTAGTAAGATAGAAGGAGCTTATTCAGAAAGCAGTGGGGCAGACTGCGAAACTGAAGATGAGACAAAGACATCCAACAAGATAACTGGGGAGAGAAGTATGCAGAAGATTGATCCCATTACACTTCAACAGGAGCCAGTGGCATGAGCGAACGCAATTATACTACAGTCAATCCATGTATCATGTGCCAGCCAATTGGCAGTGTAATGGCTTTTAAGGGAATAGAAGATTCAATGGTTCTTTTACATGGGTCCCAGGGTTGCAGCACCTATATGAGACTGCACCTTGCACACCATTTCAGGGAACCTGTGGACATTGGTTCAAGCTCACTTAGCGAAAAGGGAGCTGTGTACGGTGGAAGCGAGAACCTGAAGAAGGGACTTAAGAACCTGATATCACGTTACAATCCAAAGGTGATCGGTGTCTCCACAACATGTCTCGCAGAGACAATCGGAGATGACATTTCACGTATCATCAGTGAATTCAGAGAAGAAGAGGGCGTTGGAGATGAGAGAATAATAATTCCTGTCCCGACACCAAGCTATGAAGAGAGCCACAACAGCGGATACATTAAGGCTGTTGAAGCTATTGTCAAGACATTTACCCTTGATGATTCAAAGAAGGAGATATTCAACAATAAGCTCAATGTCGTGCTTTCAGAGAATATCTCACCTGAAGACACAAGGGAACTTAAGCACGTATTTGACAGTATTGTAGGACAGAACTCATACATACTTCTCCCTGACATCTCTGAAACATTTGATGCTCCTATGACAGGAGATCTTCACAAGATCCCTCCGGGAGGAACAACTCATGCTGATATTGCAGACATGAAGAACAGTGCTGCAACAATCGGACTGGGAATTACCAATGATAACAAAGCGGTCAACTACCTTGAGCAGACTTTTGATATCCCTTCGCAGAATCTGCCCCTCCCGATAGGACTTGAGTACACTGACAGGGTTTTGGCCGCATTGTCTAATATATCCGGGGCAGAAATACCAGATGAGTTCCAGAAGGAACGCGGAAGGCTTATTGATGCCATGGTAGACTCTCACAAGTACGTTTATGGTACAAAGGTTGCTATCTATGGTGACCCAAACAACGTGCTTGGTATGCTTTCACTTGTGCTTGAGAACGGAATGCACCCAATACTTGTGGTTGCTTCCAGCAAGTCTCCAAGATTTGCAGAACAGGCTATGGAAAGAGTAAAGCAGGTAAAGCCAGATTGCGATGTTACAATCCTTGAAGATGTTGACTTTGACACATTCAACGATGCTGTTCAGAAGGCAAAGCCACAGATGATGATTGGCAACTCCAACGGAAAGTATATTGCAAAGGAGATGAACATCCCGTTAATTAGATTCGGGTTCCCAATCCATGACAGAGTCGGTGCCCAGAGGTTACTGACACTTGGATACAAGGGAGCAATGCGCATGCTTGACAGAATTACCAATACAATCCTTGAAGTCGAGGATACTGAATTAGCTGCGAAATGGTCTGAACCGGAAAGCTACGTTCCGCTCGGCGAAAGTAGCTTTCACTCCGCAGAAGCGTGAGGACGAAACCAAGAATGTGTAAAAAACGATGCAGGATTAAAAACGTAAAACCAATCCTGCATTGACTCTTTTTTTATTTTAGAATTATAATCAGATAATTTTTCAACTTAGTTAACCCACACAATCGGTGGTTCTTTTTTAGGTGGTTCTTCAGTCACCCTTAGTTCATAACCGAATACAATAGGTGCAATCACCCTGTAATCAGGTGTAATTCCAAGCTCTTCAAGCAGTTCAGCACTTTCCTGTACAAAACATGCAGAACCTATCCAGCAACTGCCAATTCCCATTGAATGGGCTGCAAGCATCATATTTTCAGCACAAAGGGAACAATCATAGTCCGCAGTTATAGCTGCATTGTTACCAAGGATTATGACAAGTACCGGAGCATCATAAAAAATATTGAATTCTTCCTGAGAAAGATATTTCTTGAAGTCTTCTATCGTTTCACCGGTAGCCTCTTCCAGTTTTGCCAGAAGACGTGGTTTACAATGATCAGAGATACGTGTCATCATTTCACGATTTTTAATTACAACAAAAAACCATGGCTGACTGTTAAAAGCTGACGGAGCATGGATACCTGCATCAATTATTGTATTGATGTCCTCATCACTTACCTCTTTATCCGTATATTCACGGACACTTCTTCTGGTCTTTATATTTTCAATTACTGTATTTTCTGCCACTCCCATAAATTCACTCCCTGTTTCCCCTTTATTCTGTTTCAACTTTTATTTTTTGATTCCAGAAACTCCTTGAAAGAAATCTGCATCAAGCTGTCGGGATCTTCAACATCCTTATGGACGTAGAGACCACACCAGCAACGCTTCATTGCATCATAGTGTTCCCGGTGGAAGGGAATACACGGACACACAAGTTTCATGTCATGTTCCCTTTCGTCCGTAAGTCCCTGGCAAGGACAGAACGGACTTCCTTTTTCCTTTTCGATGTTGACTTCCTGTTCAAGCAGGAATTCAACTAATTCCTCATCGGGACTGAACTTGTATCCCAGAGGGTCTACAACTTTTGAGAACATGGTTCTCAGTTGCTCTTTACGCTTTTTTTCATCCATAGTAGATCAGAGATCCAGTAATGTAGCGTATTTGTCAGGATTGTAACCGACTACAACCTCATCATCAATTTTAACAAACGGGAAAGACATTTCAGCCCCATGTGCAAGACAATCTTCCTTTATGGCTTCCTTTGTCTTAGCATCCGCTTTGTCATAATCAGTATATTCAAAAGGAACTTCATGTTCCCTGAAGAATTTCTTTGCCCTCATGCACCAGGGACAGGTGCTCAGGGTATACATTACCACTTTCTTCATTTACCTGCACCTTCCTTACTTAAATTTACAAAAACACCTTCTTCCATAACCTTGGTTTCATAGATAGGTACCCTGATCTCTTCTGCATCAAGGAATTTGCCTTCACGGACATCAAATCTCCAGTCATGACAGGGACATTTGATCACGTATTGTTCAAGAGTTCCCTTTGACAGAGGACACTCCATATGCGGACACTTGTTGGACATTGCAAAAAAGTCATCATCGACCTTCAGGACAAGCACTTTGTTACCTTCTATAAGTAAAGGCTTCTTTTCGCCGTTACCAAGTTCATCTGCCTTTAGTGCAAATACCCAGTTATCTTCCTGTTTCATAGATATATTCCCGCTATCACACAAGGACAGATATATTTCCGTCCTTAAGCTGTGTTTCATATACATTGACTTTAATCTTGTCTGATGCTACATATGCCCCGGTGCGAAGATCAAAAGTCCAGCTATGACACGGACATTTTATAGAATGGTCCACAAGGATGCCTCCCTGGAGAGGGCAATTCATGTGGGGACAACGATTCTCAATGGCAAATATTTCTCCGTCAACTCGAATCAGGAGGATTCTGTTACCTCCAAGTTCTACGGGCTTCATTTTGCCTTCTTTCACATCAGTTTCGCTTGCAGCTATCGTCCATGAAGTCATTTGTACTCTCCGCTTATACGGATTTAAAGAAGGACAAGTATTTCCCCATCTTCAACCTTGTTCTCAAAGACAGAAAGTTCTTCATCCTTATCTCCGAGATACTTACCGGACCTTATATCATATTCCCAACCATGGCACGGACATTTGAGCACATATCCTTCACTGAAAGTTCCTTTTGATAAACGACAGCCCATATGTTTACATTTTCCGAAAAGGGAATATACAGTATCATTCTTCCTGATAAGAAGTACAGGCGTCCCTTTTACCCTTGCAAACTCCATACTGCCTTCTTTAAGGTCATCGGCTTTTATAGCAAAGAACCATGATTTTTCCGGCATTTATATCTCCCATAAATATTCAGGGATTCAAAAATATAAATAGTTGTCGTGAAATAAAATAATGTAGCAAGAATTATGCCTTGCTACTACTTCTGTCCTGGAAATAACGATATTCTTTCCAGACAAGGAATAAACTTATGATGGCAGCCATGAGGTCTGATATCGGAAATGCCATCCATACTCCTGAAAGGTCAAAGTAATATGGCAAAAGTATTACCAGAGGAATCAGGAACAGAATCTGGCGGCACATTGAAAGGAAGAATGATGGTCTTGCCCTGCCAAGTGACTGGAAAAACGTTGTTCCGATAACATTGAGACCTATCAAAGGACTTGCCAGTACCATTATTCTCAGAGCTGATGTTCCGCTGTTTATGAGATCTGCATCTGTGCTGAACATGCTGAAAAATGTTCCCGGAAACGCCGACAGCAGAATAAAACCTGCCAGTCCGAAGAGAGTTGTAATCATCAATGATTTTTTTACTGATTCATTGACCCTTTCATAGTTTTCTGCTCCGTAGTTATACCCGACAATTGGTTGAAGTCCATGTGATATACCTATTATCGGCATTAATATCAGCATTAAAAGTTTGATTGCTACACCAAATACAGCTATTGAGAGGTCCCCTCCATAAACTGCAAGTACGTTGTTCAGTACCAGCATCATGAAACTGTTGGATGCTCCCATGATAAATGAACCGAAACCAATTACTGATATTTCTTTTATATGCTCAAATTGCGGTTTGAAATTTGCCAGTTCAAGCCTGAGAGGACTTTTTCCGCCAATGTAGTAATATAATAGATAGATAGTTCCTGCAAGTTGTGCAAGTACGGTTGCAAGTGCTGCACCTTTTACACCCATGCCAAATCCGAACATAAGAATGGCATCAAGGAAAATATTGAGGACACCTGAGAATATCATGTTGTTCATGGCAACCTTAGGATTACCTTCGGCCCTTACAAGATTGTTAAGAACAAAACCAAATGTGAATGCCAGTGTTCCCTGCAATATGACAACAGCATATTCCTTTGCGTAGACAAGGTTATCAGCGGTTGCACCAAAGAGATTCAGTATTGTATCTACATTGAAGAAGAACAAGATCTGGAAGAGTATACTGAGTACCAGTGTAAAGGTGAAGACATTACCAAGTGTCCTTTCTGCCTTTTTTACATCTTTTGAACCCAGCATTCTGGATATTACCGAGGAACCGCCTACTCCTATTCCGATGGAGAGTGCTATCATGAGCATCTGGAGTGGGAAAGCGACAGCAACTCCTGCAATTCCAAGCACACTCTGGTCTCCGAGTGCTCTTCCTACAAAGAAGGTGTCTACTAGATTGTAGAATGCCTGGACAAGAAGTCCGATTATTGCCGGTGTGGCAAGCTGCCAGAGAAGTTTATTGATCTTCTCAGTACCTAAAAACTCACTTTTTTCATTCATGATGTTATCCTGATATCAATATTTGTTTTTCATTCAATTTGAGGAATTTATGTCATATTCCTCAAGGGTATTTTTTGTTTTATCGAGGAGCTTTCTGAATATTTGTTCCTCGTCATCTGACAGATCTGAAAGCAGAATGTCATTCCATTCCTGAAGAGCAGTATTAATCGCCGGAACAACTCCCCTGCCTTTGTCGGAAATGAAAACTCGATATATACGCCTGTCATTCTCGTCCTTTTCACGATAGACATAGCCTTCTTTTTCAAGTGCTGTAATGACCCTGGTTGCCGTAGCTTTGCTAAACTTAAGATAGCGTGCCAGACTTTCCTGAGAACACCCATCTTTATGTGAGAGTGTCAGCAAAAATGCAAACATCGGACCTTTCAGGTTGTACGATTCAAGTGAATCCTCAATGTAACGATGATTGTGCGAAAAGATGTATGCGATCTTAGCACCGATTCTTTCAGACTGTTTCATTTTTTGTAAAGTTCCCGTTTTAATTAGTTTCGCGTGAAACTAATTGGTTTAATGTGAAACTAATATATAAAGCTAATCTATATGAAAAATAAAAAAAAAGAAAATATAAGACAATCTGAATGACTATGCTTCAAAGTTATTTAGTGAACCGGCACAATATCAACAAACAAAGAATAAGCATAATTGAAGTGAAACCAGGCGTGGTTTGTGAACTTTCTTCTTCATTTTCAGCAGATTCGTTATCAATGGATTCTTCTATTGATTGAGAAGATTCTTCTTCAGTTGGAGGAATTTCCTCTAAGAGAGCCTCTTCTGTTTGTGCTGGAAATTCCCACACAAACACTACCGGAATACTATTTTCTGCTTCTTTGAAGTGTTCCTGAATTATCTGGTATATTTTATTTAGAGAGGAATCATTGACTTTATCTGGTGTCTCTTTGTTGACTCCCACTTCTATATATCCACTGTATTTTTTGAATCCTAATGACAAAAGAGGACCACCTTGAGAGGCAAAATAAGGTTCCAGTTCGTAGACATTCCGATATTCATGAACTTTTTCTGACCATTCCAGCCATTCATTCTCATCAGCAAATATCGGAACCTCTCCCATGGCAGCTACAAATCTTGAACTATTTTTTGCTTTTTCAAATGCATCCGGATCGTATTCAAATTTCAAATCCTCCTCATCTTCTGCCCACATAAAAACAACGGGAACTTCACTTAAACCTGAATTTTCTTCACAATGAGCTTCGATTTTCTGGTACAACTGATCTATTCTGGAATCGTTGATCTCTCCTTTGTATTCAGATTTCAACTCAACTATTATGAACTCACTGCATGCAAATCCGTACAGAGCTTCATCAAATTTATAATAAGAGAACGAATCAGGAAGATTTGACCAGCAGTCTCTCATTGAGTTCTTCCATTCCTGATCAACCGTATCCGTAAAAGTACCTCTGCTGGCTATGAAATGAGAGTCCTCTGCGTACTCCTCGAATGCTTCAGTTGCAGCACTTGCAAAACCCATTGATACAGACAATAAAGCTAAGGTTAGCAAAGACCACATTCTGTATTTATACCATTTGCACATGCAATTCCCCTTATTTCCTAAATATTGCCAGTATAAGAATGCACATGACTAACATAATAGAAGAGAAACCAGAACTATCTTCAGTAGGTGGTTCAAACCACATAAAGACTACTGGAATGTCACTGACACCTTCTTCTTCAAAATGATCTTTTACAATTTGATATATTTCATTTATTGAAGAATTAGTTACTTTTCCCGGTGAGGTTTTGTCAACTCCAATTCTTATATAGCCGCTATATCTATTAAATCCATATGACAATATCGGACCACCGTTATGAGTGTAATATTGATCCAATTCATCAATTTGTCGTGCCTCGAAAACAGAATCTGACCATTTACTCCATTCATTTTCATCTTCAAATATAGGCACTGTTCCACGGGCTGCCACAAAATCAGGGTCATTTTTGATGTTTTCAAAAGCATCCGGATCATACTCATATGTCAAATCTTCTTCATCTTCATCCCACAAAAAAACTACTGGTACATCACTTATGCCACTATTTTGTTCACAATATGATCCAATTTTACTGTATATTTCATCAATTCGCGAATCATTGATTTGCCCTTCATAAGCAGAATCGAGATATACAGTTAATATCTCGTTTCTATTTCCAATGCTATTTATGGATTCATCAAATTTGTAATATGAAGGACTTGTGATATTTAACCAACAATCTCTTATTGAGTTCTTCCACTCCTGATCAATTGCATCTGGTAAACTTCCTCTGCTAGCTATGAAATGTGAGTCTTCGGCGTATTCTTCGAACACATCAGTTGCAGCACTTGCATAGTTTATTATGAGTAATGTACTTAAGAATAGAATCAGTAAGCTTTTCCATATTTTATTAGTTACAACCATTATGCCACCAGACAATACCAGTTTTAAAGAGGTAATTGTGTCACTTTCTAATTCCTATCAACAAAAATAGAACTATAAGAAGCATAATTGAATTAAAACCTGAAACTTTTTGTGCATTTGATTCTGATTCATCTTCACCCATTTCATTAGTTTTAAGGACATAGTTCCCATCTTCATCAATGTACACATCACTTTCATTGACTGTGATATAATTTCCATTTTCATCCATGATGGTAATCATGTCCGAATCTGGTGCAGGAGATTCTACGCCAACGTCTACGACTTCATGTTCCCACATAAAAACAACCGGTACATTATTTATTCCACTTTCTTCGCAGTGTTTCTTTATTAATTCGTAAATATCATCAATGGTTGATTCATTTACCTTTTCAGGAGTGGTTGATTCAAATCCGACTTTTAGATATCCATTCATGTGCCCTCCAAAACTTTCGATGGGGCCACCTTGATCGGCAAAGTATTTGCGAAGTCCGGTATTTTTATCACTATTGTAATTGACAAGTGATAAACTGCAATTTTCAAGTGAATTTAACCACTTTCTTTTTTCTTCTTCTTGATTTATTACTGGCATTTCCCCTTTGGCTACTATGAAACCCGTCTCATTCTTTGCTATCTCGAACATTCCAGGACCATAGTCAGGTAACAGGATATTTTCTTCGTACATGCTCTCAGATCCATTCCATTCATTTTGAATTGCGTTTGAGGAACTGCAGATTAATAAATAGACTAATAATAAAGATGCTATAAACCTGTAGGATTTGTAATTTATTGTCATACTATCACTTTTAATTTAATAAATAAAAACCAAAGTAGGTTTTCTACAGAGCCCAAAAACAACTGACCCATATTCTGGAAAAATAGTATTCCCATTCAATCAATTCATCTTGAGTTGAATCTGTGAATTCAGCCCCACGGTTCCAATAAGCATGATTGATATAACAAGCATACTTAGAACTATTTTAAACGCATCTTTCATTTTATTCACTCCTTGTGCTAAAGTGTACTTACCTTAACACACATGCGTTTGTACCCAGTCTAAAAAAGATATACAACTATATAAAAATGAGTAACATCCAGAAGAATTATTTAATAAAATAAAAAAGAAGAAAATGCTCAGTTATAACTGGATGGTGTTTCATCCCAGTTATCAGGAGCATCTCCCGTACCCGAAGTTACGTCTATGAAGTATTCGTTGTTGTAATAGTACCATATTTCTATTACAGAATAGTCCTCATCCAGGAAATAATCGAAATCTATATCCTCATAGTCATCAGGATAGATCACTTCTTCCTCGTCGTCGTCATAGTATGGACCAACTGTAGCATCCACAGGGAACCATTCTCCGTCCTCGTAGACCTCTACCCATGCGTGTCCGCCGGTACTGCCATCGAAGTTCACAAGACCTATGGCAACCCTTACTTCGCTCTCATCATATTCGCCGGAGCCTATAAGCAGTGATGCCAGAGTGTTGGCCTGGTCTTCACAGTCACTTCCTATCTCACCGGGAACCGGGTTTGAATCATAGTCAGGAGTTTCCTCAAGGAACTCAGTTGGAGTCAACCATAATTCCTGCTGGCCGTTCAAGGTACTGTCAGATACCCATATCCATTCAACTGCCGTCCCATATATCTCATCCTCGTCATCAAGGTCTTCATCATCAAGATAATCCTGAACCGCATCTGCATATGGAGTTACATATTCCTGTAATTCAGAGACATCTGTTACTGAAAAAGTATTCTCCTGCAGGAAATCCATCAACTCTTCCCTGTCCATCATTTCCTGCTGCATCCTTGGAACTGGCTGCTGCATAGGGGCATTCTGGGCAGGCACATTTGAAGGAGCTGTATTCATTCCTCCCTGCTGACCCTGCTGCCTCATGGTCTGAGGGTTTTGTTTCTGGTTTTGCATATTGTTCTGTGGAGTTAGGATTGTGGAGTCTGCATGTTTTGAGCACTCTGCATCTGACTAAATCCTAATCTCTGGGCCATATTGGAATTAAAAAACTGCTGGCTTGTCGCATAATATATCTGCTGGGCTTTTACCTGCATGCGACCTGAAACACCATCCTCAATGGAAACAGAAGAAAGGGAGAGAGTCGCATCGTCATTCTCAACAGCCACTGCATAGGCTGAAAACATTAGTATAAGTGCCACAAGTGTAGACAATATCATTTTCTTCATAGCATTTCACCTTACTTTTCCATACGATTCTCTATTCATTCATGTTTATTTTTCCTTAGTTACCCCACTTGTTCCTGAATATAGTAAAGGCATCATATGAAGCAAGAGCCTCATATGAAACCCTTCAATTCCCTTCAGGAGAAATCTTAAGTTTTGTTTTTGCTTTAACTTGCTGGCTTATTCGTATCTCAGCGCATCGACTGGCTTCATCTTTGAAGCATTGTATGCAGGTATCACACCTGACAGCACACCAATAGCCACAGCAATAGAGATACCCAGTAGCATCAGGTCTGGAGCAACAGTCATCCCCATGGAAGAGCGCACCATAGTAATTCCAAGAGATGGTAATATGGATGTAAGGACAAGACTCAGTAAAATACCGAGCACACCTCCTACAAAACCTACAAGCGCTGAATTGAACAGGAATATCATAAGAATGTCACCGTTCTTAGCGCCGATAGCTTTCATCGTACCGATCTCTTTAGTCTTTTCCAGCACAGATGTGAACATCGTGTTTGCAATTCCCACAGAACCTACAACAAGTGATACACCTGCTATTGCCCCAAGGAATATTGAAAATGATGACATCATTTCACTGAAAGATTCTGCCTGTGACAATGAATCTGAAACTGTGAAATCACGATCATCATCATTCATGACATGCCTGGAAATCATGAGCTTTTCTTGGATATCATCTACAACTGTTTCAACATTTTCCATATCATCAGCTTTTACAACTATACTGTCATATACATCCGGTTCTGCATCATCAATAATATCTACTGCCGAATTAACCGGCATGATAATAGCTCTGTCACTTTCACCTTCTGCAAGTATACCCACTACTCTGTAGGATCGATCTTCAATAGTAAGTATACGATTCAGACCTATTTCCTGATCATACATTTCATGGGCTATTCTGTAGCCAATGACAACAACATTATTGTCAGTGGCTTCGAGCAATCTGCCAGATTCCAGCTCATATGTCACAGTATACTGCCACACTTGTGGATCAACACCCGTAACTGAAAGGTCTGCAGTTTCGCCCATGAAATATACTTCCAGACCGCTGCCTGCTATCTGGCCATAGATGTAATCGATATTTTCTACAAGTTTTATTGCCATTATGTCTTTGTCAGTCAATTCTGCATCCGATGAGCTACCACCACCAAAACCACCGCCAAATCCTGACATTGCTCTTGTGTAACCCGGAGAAATGGTGATGAGGGTAAGGTCCAGATCAGCTAACCTATCTTCCATATCAGCAGTCATACTATCACTTAGTGCCATGATGGTAACAACCGATCCAACACCGATGACGATACCTATTATAGTGAGCCAGCTTCTGATCTTACTGTGAACCAGAATATTGGTAGCAAGCTTTAGATAGGTACTTCGCCTCATTTCTGATCCTTCTTCAATATCTTAGACTTTAGATTCTTTATCTCTACGTTAAGTGGAACATAATTGCCTGCTTTCATCATCTTCTTCTTTCTGTAATTGACTCCCACAACTGCAACTACCAAGATCACAGCACCATACAATACATAGCTGTTAGATGATGAGGTCTGACTTCTAGGTCCACCGCTCATTCCTGCTGCTATTGTGCCACCGGTCAATTCCTCGATCTGAACTGCCTTTTCCACGGTGTGTCTCTGTCCTGCAGAGTCTGTGTATTCGATTGTAACAAGAAGCTCATTCTTTGATTCCATTTCTTCCTGCATGGTTCCCATATCTTCTTCTGTCATTTCAGAAGGATCAGCCTGGGCAGTGCCACCTGAGTTATAATCTGCTGATGGCATTGTGTTTGTCTGGCTTATTGAGAATGATGTGATGGTATAGTCACCTTTCTCGAGGTTACCGACAATTGTGGATGTACTTCCTGTTGCCTGGAAGTTATCCTGTTCTGGAATTGACACCTTGACAGAGTAAGCTTCATTATTACCTACATTTGCAAGAGACAATGAGACCTCACCTTGATCACTCTCAGAGTAACTCAGATCAAAGTCAGTGGTTCCTCCAACAAACATTCCGGCTTTTGTTTCTATATTTGTTGTGTTGGAATTATAATCCTGGAATTTAAGTGAAATATCAAGCTGGTAAAGTCCAGGATCTGCATTCACATCTGCCATAACAGAGTACACTACTGTGGCAGATTCGTTGACTCCGAGGTAAGTTATGTACTTGGTGTTGGATGAGTATACCGGGAGTATTACACCTGTAGCTTCGTCCCATGATATTTCCATATTCTTAAGTGAAGATGAACCAGTGTTGGTTATAACAAATTCGAGAGGTTCTACAGTGGCAACATCTATGCTGGAATCACTTATTGTGACAATTTGAGCATATTCCTTCCCCTGTACCTCAATTTCAAGGGTTGTACGAGCACTTGAATCAGAGTCACTGTCTTTTACAATTACGTCTACATCGTAAGTGCCATCTGATACATCAGAATCTACTTTTAACTTGAATTTTATAAATGTTGCATCTTCCTCGTCCTGACGGGCTTCAAGGAAAGAAATCGTTTTGGTCAAGGACTCACCGGATACCTGACTGAAAGGATATTCTGCATCTATGCTAACAGTTACATCTGACAGATCATTATTCCCCTCATTCTGAAGACTTACTGTTAATTCTACTGTTTCACCAGGTCTTGCAGGATAGGGACTCTGAGTCATCAAATCCACATTCACTCCAGATGCAGCTGCATTCATAGCTGCTGTTGCATTAGTTATTGGAAGTATCAACACTAACATTAATATCAATAATTTTCTCATACTATCACATTGCTTCACGCTTTATAATCTCTATATTGTCGACCATTCCGTCTTTAATATGAACCACACGATCAGCATATTTCGTAAGTTCAGGATCGTGGGTGATCATTATGATTGTTTTACCTTCTTTCTGGTGAAGGTTGCTTAAAAATTCAAGAATGTAATTTCCTGTTTCGCTATCCAGATTCCCTGTTGGTTCGTCCGCAAGGATGACTTTGGGGTCTACTGCCAAAGACCTTGCAATTGCAACTCTCTGCCTTTGACCTCCTGATAGTTGTGAAGGAAGATTGTACTTTTTGTCACCAAGACTCACTACATCAAGAAGAGCTTCTGCTCTCTTCCAAGATAGATCTGGATTCTCTTCCTGGAATTCAAGTGGTAGCATCACATTTTCTATAGTATTTAATGTAGGAATCAGATTGAATGTCTGGAAAATGAAACCGATTAACTGGCCCCTGATCTGGGCAAGTTCGGATTCTTTCATCTTGGCGATGTCCCTGTCATTTAGTTCAACTATTCCCTTACTTGGAAGATCAAGGCAACCCAGCAGGTTCATCATTGTACTCTTACCGCTTCCACTTGGACCAAGTATGACTACAAATTCACCATGCAGGATCTCTAGATCAATACCTTTTAATGCCGCAAACTCGACTTCTCCCATTTTGTAGATCTTCCACACGTCTGTCAGACGCATGAGAGTGTCAGGAGTGCCATTTTGCGGCTGTTTTTCTTGTTCAGTATTATTGAGATTCTCGTCCATGATATACCTCAAATCATTCCCGTTTTTATTTTTATATTGTACAATAAATATCAATAATTGAATATAATTGTGCTTACTTAAATTTACTCTAAAGTGACAACTTACCTATTCCCCATATGGATTATGGGGGAGATTCTGATCAAACGGCTCATCTGTTCTGGATTCAGTTTTCTGCACAGAGAATCAACTGCATTTTCATGTCCGTTTGTTCCTTTCTGTTCAGCAGAACCGCCGGTAGTTTTCTCTTCAAACATAATCTGCATGTTATTGGTGTTCATAATTCATGTCTCTGTATCGGATAAGAGACACCTGACGGATAGGTAGCAGGTGTCTCTTACACGAGTGGGGGGTTGTTGGTACATTGGTGGCACCAGGCTGGATGTGGTTGGGGTTGGTGCCACCTTAGCTTGGGTGGTTACCTGCCAGCTCACTGCTGACAAGCAATCCCCAAATTAGCAGTTTTAAATAAAAGCATACTTATTTCAAAAAGAGTCGAGAATCCCCATAATTAACCAATGAAGCTTTATAGAGAGTATAATAAATAATAAACGATTTATAGACGATTAAAAAACTTATCACAAACATATAAAGCCATTAATCCTGTTTAAAAGAGATAAAAATGAATATTACACATAAAAGATAGTTAGGATTAAAATTACAAAAAACATGAGATATCAGAGTAATAAGTGAGGATAATTATATCCTTAAAACTATCCTTTAGATTACCCTGATAAAATGATATTATTTTTCAGATTCCACAAGGAAAAGAACATTTCCACGTCCTTTCTTGAATTTCTGGATCTTGCCCCTCTTCTCAAGATCAAGAAGCATAAGACTTACCTTTCCTTCTGAGTACTTCAGGCGCTTACGCATATCTTTCTGCGTCATTCTTCCACCCTGAGATTTCAGTATATCCAGTATTTCCTGAAGGTCAGCGGGAACAGGTTCGTTTGAAATATCCGGTTCCTGAGTTGGTGCGGACACAGATTCGAGCTCTTCAGGAACTGATTCAGCCTTTATGGCAGAAGAAGTTACTTCTTCCACTGGTTCCTCAGCCTCTGGCAAAAGTTCTGCAAATTCACGTGTTTCCTGTTCTGGTTCCTGTACTACAACTGTCGGACTTGGAGGTTCGATTTCAAATGCCGCTGCTTTTTCCTCTTGTTGAACAGGTTTTACTTCAATTTCTGAAAGAACTTCTGCAGGAACTTGATGAGCTGGCTCCTTCTTTACGGCATGTTTGGTAGACTGAGGCTTTTGTTTCATCTGGGATATAAGAAGAACAAGAAGAATAACAATTACCAGTATAGAACCATAAACAAGAGAATTACTGTTGGTACCTGATGAACTTTCGATATTGGAAACTTCAGACTCGGTTTCATTGGAACTTGAATAGGAAGGCACCAGTAACAGATCAAGAACATAGCTTCCTTCCTCAGAAACTGTGATTATATCCTCTGCATAATAAGTAAGCTGATCGTCCTCATAATAACTTGCAGTAATCATGTATGTTCCATTTGCAAGTTCAAAGGAGTAGACTCCATACTGAGCCACCATTGATTGTGTTGGTGTTGAATTCACCTCAATAATAGCATTATCAAGAGGTTCAAATGTACTCCATTCATAGGCTACGCCATGCACAGTTGCAATATTAGCTGCAGATCCAACACCTGTCAGCATCAGGATAATTGCAATACAGCAGATTAGAGATACTGGTTTCATGTTACGCAACCCTGTCATTCCTGAACCTTTTTCCAATATTAATCACTCTCAAATATTGGAGTCATCCATACATTTTCGTTTCCTTCAAAGACATCACTATCAAGATAATAAGTACCATTTCCTACAAGTTCTGCTTCACCATTACCGTTTGCGGTCAGAACTATCCTGTCTGCCATAATAGCAACCGTGTAAGCTGAACCGGACATCGAAACATTTCCGGTTACATCACGATATGATACCATTGAATGCGGCATTATCAGATCAGGTGACCCATCTCTTTCAGGAGCAAACTCCTGCTTGTAATCAGCCTCTGTATCTATTACAAGGTCACCACTAAAGTCAACTACTGAGAATTTACCGTCTGACAGGAAGAAACTCAGGTCAAGGTCGCCTGATAGAATAGCAGCACCGCTTCCTTGTGAACTCAGTGTTGCGTTTGTAAAAACAACCGGACCTTGCAGATATTTCTTAATTTCATCCAGTATTGGTTTAAGCTCTGAATTTGCCTTTATGATACTTTTTCGGGACTCTGCCAGATATTCCTGCTTTTCAGATTCTGAAGAGGAAGTCTTTGCCATTTCAAGAGAAGACCTGGATTCAGATATAAGATCAGAATAGCTGCCAATCATACTTTTAAGCCGGGAAACATTTTCTCCTTTTGTTTCCAGTTCCTTGCTTGCATTTTCAAGCCTTCGGACCATTGACTCGGATTTATCTATATTATCTTCTAGGAAGCTTTCTTCGTCCACTACCTGATATGAAGAAAACATATGCGTTACCATGAAAACTTCTACAGGAGAAGAATCCCTGTCCAAAGGAGGCATGGGACCATCTCTGTGATCATCTGGCCTGTAATCTGAATCCGGCCTGTTGTCCGGATATGGAAAAACATCATCAGAATCAGCCAAACCTGAAATTACAACCATTAACATAAGGATAATTAATACTGTAAGAGGCATTTTTTTCATTGATGATCACATCTTCAGGAGCAATTAACTATAACTACGTATCTCCGATTTTACAAAGGTAACAGATATCATGTGCCTTAAACGTTTTCTCTGTTTTAATTGATTTTATTTATATAAATAAATAGTTGTGAACCAATTGCCAGAGAAATTGAATAAACAGACGAAAGAAGGACAAAACAAAGCATATGAAGTACTAAAATTTTTAAAAGAAAATATGCCTCGGGCCGACAAAGCAGAAAACGGCCGCAAGACAATAAAAAACAAGCAAGGATTAAGCAAAGCAAAGAAGAAATAAATCACCACATGAAATCCTTTTTTGCTGACACACTGTCGGAGTGGGATCTGAAAGCATCATTGTCCTTAAAGCCAGGATCACATGAGGATGGCTCAGAAGACTTGTGGAGCTTTTCAGAATCAAGCTGCCTTATAAAACCGGATGCAACATATACCCTGTCGGGATAAATGGCCTGGGCACGGGTTGCTTCCTGAAGCCTTGAGTCAATGAATTCCTTTAAGGTATCTTTCATATCAGACAAAATATTCACCTTTTTACTCATATCGATTAAGAGATGCCCCGGATAGGATGGGCACCTCTTAAGCGAGGAGGGGGTTGTTGGTACAGTGGTGGCACCTTAGGCTGGATGTGGTTGGGGGTTAGGTGCCACCTAAGTGGGGTGGTACCCTCCAACGTATTAGTTGTCGGGCAATTCACCAATTGGTAATTTTAAATAAAAGCATACTTACAAGAAAAAGGATTACTCATAAAATATGGACATTAATACTTTATAGCCATATCTAATTGAAAAAAAAGAAGAAATAGAGCTTTTAACACTTATCAGAGCTACCTAAAACCTTCAAAGAGCACATAACCCTCTTTAATAGTGGTAATATCATTCAATATTCTGACATTGATTCAGATATATCCTGCCCAAGAGGAGTTGATTACTTAAAAAGAGCCAAAAAACGCAAAGAAACAGGTATTTGTCTATTGTATCACCCAGATCAAACTTCCATTCCTGTTAGAAAGAGGAGATTACCACGGCCTTTTTTCACTTTCTTTATAAGACCTTTTCTTTCGAGTTCCAAAATCATTACACTTGCCTTACCTTCGGAGTAACTCAGGTGTTTACGTAACTCTTTTTGCGGCATAGTTCCACCGGCTGAACGAATAATATCCAGTATTTCCAGATGCTCGGAACTCAAATTAGCTAACGGTTGCTGTGATGACATTGCATTGGATGGAATCTTATCTTTTGGAACGACAGGAGCTGAATGAGCTTTATCTGTCTTGTTTACATGAATATTAAAAACATCATCCGGTTTTTTCTTTACAATATCTTTTTCCTCGGGACTTCGTATCTTGAAAATGATTGAAAGAAGCAGTATCAAAATGATGATAACAAATACTATCAAAAGGTTAGAGGAAGAAAGCGCAGGAGTGGAGCTAACAGTTTCTTCTGTGCCATTAGTTTCATCCGAATATGAAGGAACAAGAAGAAGGTCAACAACATAATTTCCTTCGTCTGCAATCGTAATGTTTTCCTCATCATAGCAGATAAGATCGCCATTTACGTAATAACTTGCAGTGACACAATAACTCCCTTGTGGAAGCTCAAAAGAATACATCCCGTATTTTGCAACCATAGATTGCACAGGTGTGGAATTTACTTCAATTACAACGTTATCAAGAGGAGCAAGAGTACTCCAGTCATAAGCCACTCCGTGAACTGTTGCAGTGTCCTCTGCAGCAGCGATTGGAGACAAAAGAAGAAGAAGAAGGATGGTGATGCAACCTGCACAGGATGTCACTTTCATGTTACACTACCATCAAGAGGTGGTTTTATTTCATTGTCATACGGTTTCAAATATAGGTGCTAACCAGACTCCTTCCTTTATTGAACCGGAATCATCCAGATAATAATTACCATTACCATAGAACTGGATTTCTCCAACACCTGTTACATGGAGAGTGGTATTGTCACCCATCACAGCGATTGTCATTCCTGAACCTGAGAGGCTAACGTTGCCCTGAACATCCACATATGATATCATATGATGAAGATCCTCACTCACTGAAGTTGATACTGCGGATTCGGTTACCATATTCAGATTCAGTAAGCCATCTGTGTCTACGGACATGTCACCTTCAAAGTCTACTACAGAGAACTTTCCTGAAGACATGCTGAGATTTACATCCAGATCACCGGTGAGAATCATTACTCCGCTTCCACTTGCGTCCAGACTTTCATTTCCTTCAAGTTCAACAGGTCCCGGCATATAGTTATGCATTGCCACAAATATCTTTTTCAATAAGATATCTGACTGAACCATATTTTCTTTGGATAATTCAACGTATTTCTTTTCCTCTGAAATTGAATCTGCGCTGTCTGCCTTTTCAAGATATGAACCGGCATCTGAAACAAGTGATGAATAATCTGCTACCATTTCCTCTAGATCGCTTACATCATTTCCTTCCGTTTCCAGCCGTTCTATTGAGTCTTCAAGACGAAGAATTATTTCATCGGATTTCTGTATATTATCTTCCAGAAATTCATTTTCATCCTGTGGCTTCAGTTTTTCTTCTGAAATAGAAGAGGGCACCTCTTCATATAATTCTTTATTGATATATCCTGGCTGGCCGGAAGACATTTTGGGACCTTCCTTGCCTGAATGCCTGTCAGAATATGACAGACCTGATATCAATACCATCAGTATGAGAATACCCAGTATTATAAGTGGTAACTTCTTCACGGATATCACCTCATCTGGTTATTCTCCTGTTGTGGTATTCTATATAGCATATTTAACATAGTATAATGCACCTTGACGTTTTTTGAATTACACTCTGAATTGGGAGATTAAAATATAAACATACTTAAAAGGAAAGAGATTTTCTGAAAAATAGTAAGCAATAAAGTGGCATTTTAAGCTTTATGAAGCTTTTTTGACAATGAAAAACAAATTTAAAACTATATTAATAGCTAAAAATAGATAATAGCTAATAAATTATCTTTTTAATCAGAACAGAGATATTTTAGAGATATTGTGAAATTGCTTGATATAATAATTTCTGAAGAGAAATGAATAAAAGAACCATATCGAAATAATGATAGAAATAATTATGAAATGAACCTGGCATTTTATTGATTATCTGAAAATTTCAAAAACTTATTACCCTATCCCAATTGAGATTGAACAAACATGGACTGACAGAAAAAACTGATAATATCTGGGAAATACAGAAATTCTTTTTTCTGCCAGAGAATTCTATCATATAGATTCCTGCAGACACATTAGCTATGTCCTATAGAAAAAATTAAACATACTCATTAATTTTAAGTGTTTCAAAGGTTCTCTTTGATAATAAACCTTTATGGAAGTTTTATTTTTCAATTTAAAGCCATAATTGGGCTTCTTTTTATTAAGTATCCTTATATTTAAGCCTGCAAATCTGGAAAATGTCAGAAGCACGCCAATAATTGAGGAAATTATCTGGCAGGGCAGAGAAAAAAGGAGAATCAGAAACAATGAAACACAAAATCCTGAAAGTACTGGCCTGTATTTCATTGGCAGCAATGGTGTTAGGTGCTATAACACCAGGTGCCTTTGCCGATGAAACAGGAACAGCCGATGAAGCGAAAGAATTCGGTGATCATAAGATGATGCACGGTCCTGGAGGAGCTCCTGAAATGGGAGACGAGGACATGGAAGCACCAGTCTTTGACAGCGAAGAAGAAGAGATGGAGTTCCTTGTAGAAAAAGAGACTGAACACATCACCAAAAGAATCGAAATGCTAAATGAAAAGCTTGCAGAAACTGAAGATGAAGAAGAGCAGGCAGAAATAGAAGAGCAGATAGCTGAACTCGAGGACCTTCTTGAGGATATTGAAAGTGCAGAAACACTTGATGATCTAAAAGAAATACTGGAAACAGCCAGAGAATCTATGATGACGGAGAATCCGGTAAAGGGTGAAAGACCGGAAATGGAAGATATGGAGTTCGCTTCAGATGATGAAGAAATGGAGTTCCTTGTAGAAAGACAAACAGAATCAATAAACAAGAGACTTGAAATGCTTCAGGAAATGCTTGACAATATCGATGAGATAGAAGATGAGAACATCACATCAGACTCAATAGAAGAGCAAATGACTGAGCTTGAAGATCTTCTTGCAGATATCGAAAGTGCAACAACACTTGACGAGCTCAAAGAGATTCTGGAAGAATACAGGGAAAACAACCCTCAGCCACATGGACATGGAGGAGAACACGGACCTATGGGCCATGCTGCTGAACTTGAGGAAGAGGTAAGCGAAGAGTAAGAAGAAAAGGAATAGTCTGTGATATAATCACTACCACCAACCTCTATGAGATAGGATTTATTCCTATCTCATATACTAATCTTAAAGGAGTTTTAACATGAGAAGAGAGTTAACGATATCATTTGCTTTACTAATGATAATGTTCAGCACTGGAAGACAGCGACAGCATGGAAATGCCGGAAATGGATGCTGCACAAATGAAAGAAATGACACTTGAAATGATAGAGAACAATATAGATGCACTTACCACCCTTCAGTCTGAAACAGACGATGATGACACATTAGAAGCCATAGACAGTCTTCTTGAACAGATGGAATCACTGAAAACAGAACTTGAAGATACAGATGACGAAGATTCTGTTGAGGACATAATGGAAGATTTCAGATCATTGATGGAAGATGCACCTGATGAAGTACGTGAATCCCTGGTGCAGAATGGGCCTGGCGGCGAAGGCGGCATGGACGGTAAAGAAATGATGGGTAACGGAACCATGCAGGCACCTGAAGGAGCACCAGATGGAGAATTCCCTGGTAATGGAAGCATGGATGATGGAACTCAGATGGAAAGGCCGGACAGAGAATCTGCAGAAGATGATTCCGGCAGTTCAGATTCCACTACAGACTCAACTGAAGAAAGTACAGGACTTCTCAGTGGTCTGATCAACATGCTTAAGTCATTGTTCTGAAACAATGACTTTTATATAATCCGGGTTTGCCTGATATTTACTATAATCTCCTGATATCATTGATCGGGCAGACCTTTTTTCATAATATTCTATTTTTAAAAAGAGTTTCTTAATTTATTTTGAGTGAAATATATACAAATAAGTTCTTTTTAAACTGCCCATTAAGACTTAGATAATGTTCATAACTAAACTTACATTGACAATATTACAACATGTCAAATGATATTGGTTTTCTGATTAATATCTTGCTCTGATAAGTTATATAATGCAGTATCATATATAATATGACATATACTAACTGACTGAGATTTAACTATTATTTGTTTGATATATGGTGCTGATGGAAAATTTGAAGGAGCTTTGAATTTCTGTTGTTAGAACGAAGTTAACAGGAGTTACTATAAATACCATGACACTGATTAACACAGTCTATTACTCTCTAAGGATAATACCAAAAACATTAACATACAATAGATTATGGTAATATTCCACTTACAGCAGGAGAAATGTCATGAAAATTGCAATACTTGGAGGCACAGGTAATATAGGCAAGGGTTTTGCACTGCGATGGGGCCAGAAACATGAGATAATCATTGGTTCCAGAGAACAGGATAAAGCCAAAGCGGTTGCATCAGAATACAATGAAATACTTAAAAAATATGGTCATAAAACAAGTATTACAGGTACTGATAACAAAACAGCTGCCGAAAAAGCAGAGATAATCGTTGTTGCCATCAGGTATAACCAGCTTGCTCCTGTAATGGACCTTATAAGACCTGTCATAGAGAACAAGATAGTCATCAGTGTCGTTGTTCCCATGGAGAGGAATATGTGTTACATAAGTCCGGGAAGCAGTTATCCAAGAGCTCCCATAGAGAGCAAGGATTTCAATACTGAGTATTTCTGTTTCTCAATGCCTGAACTTGGTAGTGCCGCTCAGGAAATTTTTACCATGATACCTGATAACACTGAGCTAGTGGCAGCTTTCCACACAGTACCTGCAAGAAAACTGGCAAACCTTGACATGGAACTTGATTATGATATTGGAGTATGTGGTAACTCCATGCATGCAAAGGAAATTGTTTTTGGTCTTGTAAATGATATCTCCAAAATGAGGCCACTTGACATCGGACCTCTTGAAACTGCAGGAATGATTGAGTCCCTTACACCACTGCTTATCAACGTTGCCGCAAGAAATGAGATGAAGGATGTTAGTCTGAAATTCATCTGATTGTGGTTCTGATTTTTTCATTTTTTAATCAATCACTTCCCGGAGAAAACTGAAATCGAATGAGGAAGTGAACTTATCATGCAAGATTAAAAAAGAAAAAGTAAGCATTAAGCTTACTTATTTATCCGTCAAGAATCTCTTCTGCAATATCCCTGTATGCTTCCATGACATAATCTATGCCGGAAACCTTTGCTGCCTCTTCAGTAAGTGCCATGAGGTCTTTGCGTGAGAGTGTGCTGGTATTGAACCTTCTGGAACCTGCCATTAGCTGCTGCAGTCCTACCTTTGTTTTCTGGGCGTATGAGTAAATACCGATAGCACCCAGTGGTATCTCATCTATGTCGCTTCCATAACGTTCCTCGAGTTCTTCATAATGAACAAAGATCTCTTCCTTCCTGTGCCCGAACTCGGATACCGTCTTTGGAAGATCTCCATCTTCAAGCCATTTACCGATGTTCTTACCAACCATTCCAGGAATCATCAGGCCACGTCCCATACATACCGCTTTGAAATATGGAGCTCCCATTGCCATTACCTTATAAATCCCATCCTCTGTTGAGAATCCACCGGCCATTGCAAGGTCTGGTACTCTCTTGCCCCTGGAATTAAGTTTCTCTGCAAACTCATATACAAGCGACTGCAGGTAGAATGTTGGTGTTCCCCATTCTTCCATCATAGGCCATGGGCTCATTCCGGTTCCACCTGGTGCACCGTCATATGTCAGCAGGTCAATCTTTGCATCGGAACTGTACTTGAGTGCCATTGCAGTTTCTGCCATTGAATAAGCACCGGTCTTTAAAGTAATGCGCTTAAATCCAAGATCTCTTAGCCTGTCACACTCAGCATGGAATCCTTCTTCAGTTACAAAACCAAGTCTTGAATGTCTTTCAAATTCTCTTATTGCACCTACCTTGTAGGCTTCCTGTACTGATGCAAGTTCAGGATCAGGGGTGACAATATAACCTCTTTTCTTAAGCTCGATTGCACGGTCAAGTTCTTTGACCTTTATTTCTCCACCAATACATTTTGCACCCTGTCCCCATTTGAGTTCAATGGTGTCCATTTCATGTTTGCCGGAAAGGTATTCTGCAACACCAAGATTTGTATCTTCCACATTCATCTGCACCAGCATTTCACCGTAGCCATCGTAGAACTTCCTGTAAAGCTCAATCCTGCGATCCATCTCCGGAGATTCTGTGACAAGCCCATCACTGCCTCTTTTAAGACCAGGATCTATACCACAAACATTTTCACCACAAACTATGGTGACACCTGAAATTGCCGCACCAATTGCAAAGTGTTCCCAGTTCTTTCTTGCAATTTCAGTAGAACCAAGTGCCCCGGTAAATATCGGAACCTTCATCTTTACTTTTTTGTCCCATCCGTATTCAGTTTCAGTACTGACGTTTGGGAATCGTGCAGTTTCAGGACCTGGCACCATATCATCTGGCATACCTATGGCTCCAACAGCATATCCCTGGATATTTATGTGGGAGTAGTCTATAGGATAGTCTTTATCTGCACCAGCTGTGACCTCTCCGAAAGGTCCGGGGTACAGGACTTCACGTCCCCTGAAAGATGATTTAAATATTTCACAGTTGCCACGACATCCATCAACACAACGTGTACAGAGTCCTGACATCGGTACCACGCTTTTTGACCTGTTGAAGGTCTGAGTAGCGTCATTAGAGTTTGGTCTCCTAAGGTTACCCATGTTTTAGTCACTTCCTCTATTTTTACGATACTATTATCAAGCCGGTCTTCCTACCTCCGACCCTTTCCTAACCATCCTGGAAAACTAATAGTAGGATTACGGTTGGCTTGTGCAAATATATAAAGATTTTTATTTCCATGAGTGTTTACCAGGAGGATATCACTATCCAGCAACTGCTTGCTGACTTCTCATATATACAAATACCTATGTATAATTACCAGAAAATATAAAGTTAGCATATATATTATGCCTCAAGTAGTAAAATAACATATTCTTGTTGAACTAAAACTTATGTTATTTTGAAAACTACAAACAATATTCCATATAAAACAAATATTCATACAGCAAACTATAACTTCATGAACTTAGATAGCCTAAAATAATTTTGCATTGCATGTGCAAGATATAGAGGAAGAATAGCAGGCGATCAAATGATAATTTGCAATAAGGAAGACGTTATCAAAGCTATTGAAACTAATAACGTGAAGTTTATACGTTTGCAGTTTACGGACATACAGGGAGTTGTCAAGGATGTTGAAATCCCTGTTACCCAGATAGAAAAAGCATTAACCACAGGAATATCCTTTGACGGATCATCAATAGAAGGTTTTGTCAGGATCGATGAATCGGACATGGTCTTAAAACCGGACATTAAAACTTTTGCAATACTCCCCTGGAGTAAAGATAAAGGTGGAGTGGCAAGGATAATATGCGATATAGAGATGCCAGATGGAAGCCAGTTCAAAGCTGACCCACGCTATGTTCTCAAAAAGGTAATGAAAGAAGCTGAAAAGATGGGATTTTCCCTGAATGTGGGCCCTGAACTGGAATTTTTCCTTTTTGAAAAGATCGATGGAAAAGCAACAACAATCCCTCATGATTATGGTACGTATTTTGAATTTGCACCAACTGATCTTGCAGAGGATATCAGAAGAGAAATTGTTCTGACACTCACTGACCTTAATTTTGATATTGAAGCATCCCACCATGAAGTTGCTTTTGGGCAGCATGAAATTGACTTTAAATATGGTGATGCCCTGACAACAGCAGACAATGTGATGACTTTCAAGTATGTTACAAGGACAATCGCAAAGTTACACGGCCTTCATGCCACATTCATGCCAAAACCAATTGCATCGGAGAACGGGTCAGGAATGCATGTAAACCTCTCACTTTCAAAGGGAGAAGAAAATGCATTTTATGATCCGGACGGTGAAATGGAAATAAGTGATACCACAAAACAGTTTATTGCAGGTGTTTTGAAACATATCAAAGCCATATCCTGCATCTCAAATCCACTTGTGAATTCATACAAGAGACTCATCCCCGGATACGAGGCTCCTGTATATATTACATGGTCAGGTGCAAATCGAAGCTCCCTGATACGTATCCCTTCCGCAAGGGGAAAAAGTACCCGTGTCGAACTGAGAAGTCCGGACCCTTCATGCAATCCATACCTGACTTTTGCAGCAATTCTTGCGGCAGGACTTGACGGTATCAAGAACAAGATTGATCCTGGAAAAATGATGGATTACAATGTTTTTGACCTGACAAAGCAGGAGCGTGTTGAAAGAGGAATTGAGACTCTTCCCTCAACTATCAATGAAAGTGCAGACTACCTGGAAAAAAACGAACTCCTGAAAGAGACTCTTGGTGCGCATGTCCATGATAACATTCTGCGTATTGCAAGGGCAGAATGGGATGCGTACAGAACCCAGGTGCATGACTGGGAGATTCAGCGTTACCTGAATACAATATGAAAAACGTATGAAGCATATTTATTCCATTCGGGAAGCAAAAAAATCAGACAATTTGCATGTTCAAAGATTCATTGAACTTGTCGACCATGATTTTTATCCTCCCCTGAGCCAAAGGGGAGGAGGTATTCCCGAAAGAGTCCGGAGATGCCTGGACACTCCTGAAGCGAACTACCTGATTGCCAGATTAAATGAGAAAGATCTTTCCGATCTACCTGGTGGAATTATAGGAATGATAGGATGTACAAAGAACTGGAAAGATGAAAGCAGTGCCTATGTGAATTTCCTTGCGGTTCATCAGGAATATAGAATAAATGGAGTCGGTAAAGCACTAAACAGAGAACTTGAATTGTTACTAGGAAAACAAGGATTTAACAGAATCTATCTTTGCACATGGTCAAGCAATCCTGCTGCAATGAATTTCTATGAAAAACTGGGATACAGCGCCTATTCTGTTGTGTTGAATCATAGAGGAAAGGGAGTTGATACTATTTACTATAAGAAAAAAATTTAAGATGCAGTTATGATGCAAAACAATAATATATCATCAGAGTCTCGATAAGAGGGCTCTTCCTGAAATCCTTATCATCGCGGAAAACCTGACAGATTAATATCTGGAAGTCAGACCGCTTTGATTGAAAAAAGACAGGACACGAGTGCCTATTGCATGGTTAGGAAGAATAGAGGAAGTGGATAGGCACCGTGTCCATAAACATCATTTTTCGTTTTTATTTACTCCTCTGGCATTCGTTCAAGCTTCTTTTTGGAGAGCTTTTCAACCAATTCCAGATTTACATCATCGTTAAGTGACAGTTTTCCGTTGTTTACTGCACTTTCTACAAATTGCTTACCAACGGGGTTGCGTATTATAAGGGTTGTATAACCCTTGGAACTGCCAACTGAACCTGCAGATACATCAGCATCAAGAGCTGTGAAATCAGTACAGATATGACATCCGGGACGTACACAATCATCTACATCTTTCAGGGAGATCACTGTCATACTTCCGTCTTTTAAGGTAATCTCAAGTTTACCCTTGACATCAAAGTGTATGATATCCAGAGGATTTATCTGGCGTTCTGTGATGAGCTTGTCCTGCACGAGTTTCTCATAGTCAAAAGTCTCTGTACAGAAAAGTCCCACTACAAAACGGATATTTTTCCTGAATGGACGCAACAGGTCAAGGTCGCTCTGTCTCATCTGCCTCATAGCCTGTGTAACACAAGGAACACCGACAACTGCTATGTTTGTGAACTTGCGTGTCATAACAGCTTCCTTAAGGGAGGCTACAAGTGGAACCCACCAGTTGTAACGGCTTCCTGCCTGGTGAACCAGTACATCTGTGGAAGTAATCACAGCAGATGAAGGTTTAAGGGTCCACTGGTCTTCAGCAACAGTGACGACCGCATCGATCATGCCTTCTTCAAGAGCATTGGTAAGTATTGCTGTTACAGCACCACCACTCTGTTTTCTTGGAACATTCATCTCAGCCTTTGCGGTCTTGATTTCAAGGTATTCTCCAAGAACCTCAGATGGCGCTTTTTTATTCCTTGGGCATACTTCATAGCATGCACCGCATGGAACTCCGTCATTGACATCCTTGCAGTAACCACTGTTAAGTGGATGTGTGGAGTCTTCTCCTAATTTAAAGTAAATTGCATCTGCCGGGCATACAGCTACACATGCACCACATGCTGCACATTTATCTGTTTCCCAGATTTCTGCCTTAAGATCAAGATAATTTTTACCTGCCATTGTGATCACTCCCATGTGTATTTACCTGCAAATGGCCTGGCGCTTGCAGGGATAATTCTTGAATAGTTCGTGTCTAAGAAAGGAGTTGGGTCTATATCGAACCTACCACAGAACTCTTCTATCACAGGAGACAGCCTTACCAGGTCATCATCGGTAAACTCGACTTTCTTAGCTCCGACACCAAGCAGATTATCATCCACATCGCCCCTTATGACGATCTCTCCGCCGTGTATACCACTGCCGATACCGCGGTCCTGTACTGCCGGTTCATTATCTATACCAAGAACAAGGATCAGCCCGCCAGCCATGTATTCACCAAGGAATGCATGTGATGTACCGCCTATTACGAGAATCGGACGTTTACCCTCATACTCCTTCATGTGAATTCCTCCACGGTAGCCGATGTTTCCTTCCACGAATACCTTTCCGCCACGCATGCTGTGTGCAACAGCATCCCCGGCACTTCCGTGGATTATCAATGAGCCTCTATCCATTGTGTTACCGGGAGCATGTTCTGCATTTCCGAATACTTCGCATTCAGGACCACTCATGAACATTCCGAGGTCCCCACCAGGAACACCATTAATGGTAATTTTTGCGTCGCCTCTTACGCCGTTTCCTATGAAACGCTGTCCAAGAACATTATTGAGCACTATCTCCTTTACTCCGGAAGCTACTGCTGCACGGATCTGTTTATTCAATGGAGAGTAGTGCATACCCTTTACATCTATAACCAAAGGTTCCGCCATCTTCAGGCCCCCATGGATTCTATCTGGAGTACATCAAGTAATCCCTGATCAAGCATGTATCCTCTCAGACGTTCACGGTTGCCGCGCAGACTCTCAATGCTGTTAAGACCTGCTGCACCCATGAGTTCACTCAGTTCAAGTGTCCATGCGTGGATAAGGTTTGCAATATTCTCTGCACCAACATCAGAATCAATACGGCTGACAAGTTCCGGCTTCTGGGTTGCAATACCCCATGGACAGAGTCCACGGTAGCAGTTACCACAAACACGACATCCCAGTGCTATAAGTGAAGCAGTTCCGATATAGACTGCATCAGCACCAAGTGCTATGGACTTTGCAAGGTCACCACTGTTGCGTATACCACCACTGGCTATGATGGAAACCTCGTTCCTGATACCCTGATCGTTGAGTTTCTGGTCTACTGCAGCAACTGCTGCTTCAATCGGGATACCTACGTTGTCCCTGAATACCTTTGGTGCTGCACCTGTACCACCCTTAAAACCATCAATTACAACAGCATCTGCAGATGATCTTGCGATACCTGCTGCAATTGCGGCTACATTGTGTACTGCAGCTATCTTTACGAAGACAGGCTTTTCCCAGTTTGTGGCTTCCTTAAGACTGCGCACAAGTTGGGCAAGGTCTTCTATACTGTAAATATCATGATGAGGAGCAGGACTGATTGCGTCAGAACCCAGTGGAATCATACGTGTGCATGATACATCTGCACAGACCTTTTCTCCTGGAAGGTGACCGCCAATACCTGGTTTTGCACCCTGACCCACCTTGATCTCAATTGCTGCGCCGCGCTCCAGATAGTCAATATCCACACCAAAACGTCCTGATGCGATCTGAACTATTGAATGATCCTGATATGGATAGATCGCCTCGTGCATTCCTCCTTCACCTGTTCCCATGAAGGTTCCAGTCTTCTTTACTGCCTTTGCAATACTGAGCTGGGCCGGAAGACTGATAGCACCATAGCTCATGTGACCAACCATAATAGGGGTGTCGAGTTTAAGATTCGGAGTCAGTTTGGTCTTAAGATCAATGTCTCCATTGTTCTTTGTAAATTCGAGTTTTGCAGGCTTCTTTCCAATGTATGTCCTCAGTTCCATTGGTTCTCTCAGAGGATCGATACTTGGGTTTGTTACCTGACATGCGTCAAGTAACAGCCTGTCAAATATAATAGGATAATCAACTGCATTACCCATTCCCGCAAGGATAATCTTTCCTGTACGTGCCTGGTTAATAACATCTTCACGTGCTTCAACTGTCCAGAGCGGATGACTGCGGTAGTCAACTGGCCTCTCCTTGAGCATAATTGCGTCCCTTGGACACATGGAAATACAGCGGTGGCATGCAGTACATTTGCGTGAGTCTATGAGGATCTTGTCATCCTCTACTCTGTAAACACCATAGGAACAGTTATCGACACAGCGCATACATTTCATACACTGATCGCGATCGATGTTGATCTTGTACTTGAGTGGTACACTACCGAGACTCATTCTACAACCCTCCCGATAACAGGTTCTCCTGCCCTTGGCATGTATATTGCATCTACATCGGGGTCCATTGTACGAATTGCTGCCTCTTCACTTGAGATGTAAAGTTTTGAGCCGTTCTCTCCTACAATAAGAGGGCGCAGCTTAATCCTGTCTGTGAAGCCTACAATTCCGTCCTTTGTTGCAACAACAATTGCAAAAGGACCATTCATCAGAGCAGGGCCGTATGTAAGGCGAAGTGCCTTCATGAATTCTTCCTTCTTTTCTGGCATCTCGTCTATCTCATCCCAGAATGGAGGAGCAAGTGCCTCAACTACCATTTCTGATGGAAGACCGTGTTTTCTGCCAAGAAGGTCAAAAAGATAAGCTACTACTTCTGTGTCAGTTAACATTGTACACTGGTAACCATGACCTTCAACGTATCTACGATTTGTACCATATGATGTAATTTCACCATTGTGAACAACTGACCAGTCAAGCAGATTGAACGGGTGAGCCCCTCCCCACCAACCGGATGTATTTGTTGGATAGCGGTTGTGAGCGAGCCATATGTAACCTTCATAATCCTCAATTCTGTAAAAGTTTGCTACATCCTCAGGCCATCCTGAAGCTTTAAAGACTCCAAGGTTCTTACCAGATGAGAAAACAAGAGCACCTTCAATCTCTGAATTGATCTTCATCACAAGATTTGTGACATTATCATCATCAGGATTTGTGGTTCCAACCATAAGGTCAGCATAAGGTTTGAAGAAATATCTCCATGGTATGTGTTCTTTCTTGAGACCTGGCTGTTCATAGGTTGGGATCTCTTCCTGATGAACTATCCTTCCCCACTGTTTAAGTATTGCGTCAACCTTGGTCTTTGGTTCTAACAGATTATCAAAAAATACGTGGATGGCATAGCAGTCAGCATAATCAGGATAAATGCCATATGCTACATATCCTGCGCCTTCTCCACTTCCTCTTTCATCCATCAGACTTAGAGCTCTCTTAATATGTGAGCCGTCCATTCTGGACATGGTCCGATCGATTACGCCTATAATTCCGCACATGTTGATCACTATGAGTATTTAGTCTTGGGGCTATGAGATAGTATTTACCTGATATGAACTTAACCATGCAAAAATTCGTTCAGGAAAAGCCCGGTTTTTCGTGAACAACTTATATTCACGTTTTATCAGCCTGAAAAGCAGCTGACCGAAGTATATGGAAATATTGTTTAAATAAAGTGAAAGTAAGGGAAAAGATTCCCCTTACAGTATGCTTAGGTATGTGTCAAGTTCCCACTGGTGGACCTGAGCCTTGTAGTCATCCCACTGAGCTTTCTTTGACTCAATGTAGTTCTCAAAGACGTGTTCTCCAATTACACCCTTTACGAATTCGCTAGCTGCCATGAGGTCGATAGCTTCCTTAAGGTTGCCTGGGAGGGACTCAATCCCTCTTGCTTCTCTGTCTTCCTCGGTGAGCTTGAAGATGTTAACATCAGTTGATGCTGGTGCTTCCATTCCCTTCTCAATACCGTCAAGACCTGCACTGAGCATTGCAGCGAATGCAAGGTATGGGTTACATGCTGGGTCTGGGCATCTGAGCTCTACCCTTGTACCCTTACCCCTAGATGCAGGTATTCTGATAAGGGAACTGCGGTTTGATGCAGACCATGTACAGTAAATAGGTGCCTCATATCCTGGTACAAGCCTCTTGTATGAATTGACAGTTGAGTTTGTGATAGCTGCAAATTCACGGATGTGAGTAAGAAGACCTGCAATGTACTGCTTTGCAGTTATTGAGAGCTGGTCAGATGTGCTTGGGTCATAGAATGCGTTCTCTCCGTCCTTCATGAGGGACTGGTTGGAGTGCATACCTGAACCGTTTACACCAAAGAGTGGTTTGGGCATGAATGTTGCGTAGTAGCCCATGTGTGCTGCAATGGATTTTACAACATACTTGAATGTTACAATGTTGTCACATGTGGTAAGTACATCACCGAATCTGAAATTGATCTCGTGCTGTGATGGAGCTACCTCGTGGTGGGATGCTTCAATCTTGAATCCCATTTCCTCAAGAGCGAAGTCGATTGCTCTCCTGACATCCTGTGCTTTGTCAAGAGGTGCAAAGTCGAAATATCCTCCCTGGTCTGTGAGGTTTGTGGTTGGGTGACCTTTCTCATCGAGCTCGAAGAGGAAGAACTCAAGTTCCGGACCGATATTCATTGTGTATCCTTTTTCGGCTGCCTTTTCAATTGCCTGTTTGAGGACATACCTAGGATCACCTTCGAATGGCTTACCGTTTGGCCTGTATACATCACCAATGATACGAGCGACTGCGCCTTCCTGTGGTCTCCATGGGAGAATTCTGAAGGTTGTTGGGTCTGGCATGAGAATCATATCGGATTCTTCGATCCTTGTGAAACCCTCGATTGATGAACCATCGAACATTACACCGTTCTCAAATGCACCTTCGAGATCTTCTGCAGGGATTGCCCAGCTTTTGATCATACCCATTGTGTCGGTAAACTGGATTCTAATGAATTTAACATCGCACTCTTTTACAGTCTGTAAAACTTCTTCCTTTGTTGCTGGATTTGCTATTACCATTTTGACTACTCCTCTATTCACTAAGGGGTGTGAGTAACCCATTACCTATCAGGTCATATATATAAATTACTATTTGGTATGAACTAAACACACCACTCTCCAAAAAATAAAAAAAGCGAATATTATTAAAATCTTATCCATTAATTGATATAAAAATATGCGTGAACAAATTTCCGGAAAATAATGAATCGCATTGAAAGATAATATGTTGATCCCTTAAAATACGACTGATAAAAGTTAAAAGATAGAAAAAAGGACATTTATGTCACAGGTTGCCGCAACTATTGCCAAGCTTCGGAAACTTTATCAGCATTGCAAAAATAATAATTTTAACAGGCAGGAGCAAACATGGACGAAATACCAGAGGAGTACTCAAATATAAAAAAACAATTGAGAGGAGCATCTACTAACGCTCTCCGTTGCATGCAATGTGGAGTTTGCAGCAGTAGTTGCCCGTCCGGAAGGCATACCAGTCTTAATATCCGCAAACTTGTGAAAATTGCAGGCAGAAATCCGGACATAATAAAAAATGAAGAATTATGGATGTGCACGACCTGCTACAACTGCCAGGAAAGATGTCCACGTGGAATTGATATCGTAGATACATTACTGAACATAAGATCAATTTCAGCCCAGCATGGAATTATTTTTCCCGAACACAGAGAAGTCTGCCAGATGCTTATCAAATACGGGCATGCAGTCCCCATTAATGATCAAAACAAAATTAAAAGAACAGAGATAGGTCTGGAAGAACTGCCGGAAACCGTACATAAATACACAGATTCACTTAACGAAGTAAAAAAACTTCTAACGTCATGTGGTTTTGAGATATTCACTGAAAAGAATACAGACTATAATGAGAATACGGAGAAAACAGCATGAAAGGATTGTCACTTTTCCTCGGATGCCTTGTGCCCAACAGGTATCCCGGCATTGAACTTGCCACCAAATTATGTCTTGCCACATTAGACATTGACTGCAGCGATCTTCCAGGTGCATCCTGTTGTCCTGCCCCGGGAGTGTTCCGCTCTTTCGATAAAAGTTCCTGGCTCACACTTGCAAGTCGCAATATAGTCCTTTCAGAAGAAATGGAAAGAGATATCCTCACAATATGCAACGGGTGTTTTAGCACACTTGCTGATGCAAACCACATTATCCAGAAAGATGAACTGGCAAAAGATGAGGTGAATTCTCATCTGCAAAAGATAGGCAGGGAAGTTAAAGGCAATATTGATGTCAGACATATAATAGAGTATCTTTATCAGGAGTTTGGGACAGAAAAGATCAGTTCATTTGTGCAAAGGCCGCTGGACATCAGAATCGCAGTCCATTACGGTTGTCACTTGATTAAGCCTACAAAAGAAAGATGGCTTGGAGGTTCTGAAAGGCCTGCATTCTTTGATGAACTTATAACTGCACTTGGTTCAACAAGTGTGGAATACCCGGACAAGATGGCATGCTGTGGAGCCGGCGGAGGTGTTCGTTCTGCTATGAAAGAAAGATCTCTGAAAATGACAGAGGCAAAACTTGCAAAAATACAGGAAGCAGGTGTGGACTGTATAGTAAACTCATGCCCTTTCTGCCACATGCAGCTTGACAGCGGCCAGGATGAAATCAAGGAGCTAACAGGAACTGAATTTGAAATACCAGTACTCCACTACACACAACTTCTTGGAATTGCACTTGGATTGCCCCCCGAAATGCTTGGAATTGACACGGGCATTGAAAAGAACAGGAAACTCATGGAACTTCTGGACTCCCGGATAGAATCATAGAATCCTATAACAATTCTTGATTCCTGATTTTAGAAAATATACAATAAAAATCAATTGGTTTCCCTGCGAGAAAGGTTTTTCACCAATAACTTTAAGATATTGAATGTTATTACGTGAGTAGCACAACATGAGCGTGTGGCCTAGTCAGGATATGGCGGCAGCCTCCTAAGCTGCAAGCCGGGGGTTCAAATCCCTTCACGCTCGCTATTTCTCTTTTTAACAATTACCGGAGATTGATGGTTGATAATAAGAAAGGCTAAAGTTAATGATATTCCTGCAATTAAAAGCATCATAGACATCTACGCAAAACAGGAGATGATGCTTCCCCGTTCATTGAGCGAGCTGTATGAATTTACTCGCAGTTTTCACGTCTGCGAGATTGACGGGGAAATAATCGGGTGCTGTGCCCTTCAGGTTAGCTGGGAGGACATGGCAGAAGTTTTATCATTTGCAGTTAAGAAGGAATACAGAGACAAGGGCATCGGAACAAAACTTGTCAAAGCCTGTCTGGAAGAATCAGATGAACTTGGAATAAACAAAGTGTTCACACTAACTTATGCAGTTCCTTTCTTTGAAAAACAGGGATTTGAGATAATAGACAAGCAGATGCTTCCACATAAAGTATGGACCGGATGCATCAAGTGTCCCAAATTCCCGAACTGCGATGAAGTAGCAATGATGAAAGAAGTATGAAACATCATTCACTTTTATCTGATTGCAGGGACTTTTCAAAATAAACCGTCCCACTCTCTTCTTTTACTACTGAAAAACCATTTTTAAGGTAGATAGATATGGCTTTTTTCAGAGAAGAATCTGTTTTCAGCTTAACCTTAGTATAATTAATCTCAGCATAATTCAGGGCTTTCTGAAAAAGAGTAAAACCGAGACCTTCACCCCTGCACTCTTTTTTTACATAAAGTCTTTTAATCTCACATACATCTGAGCCAACATTCTTTACTGCAGATGTCCCTACAATTTCATCATCTGAAAGACACATAAAAAAAGCACCGCCTTTTTCAAGATATATTCCCTGAATATCATCGAGATCAAAATCCTTAACCGGATCATAATCAAAACCTTCTCCGGCAAGTACAGCTATTACAAATGACTTTACCATTGAAGAATATTCATTTGAGAACGGCAAAACAATCATTCAAGATATTCCCCGGAGTTTTTAAGGAAATCCATTGCCACAGAATACAACAATTCCACACCATGTAGCAACACGTCTTCATCAATATCAAAACTTGAAGAATGATTCCCTTCCATGATTCCTTTTTCAATATTTCTTGTGCCTATTATTGCATACATACCTGGAACTTCCTGCAGGTAGTAAGCAAAATCTTCTGCACCAAATATTGGTTTTGCATGGGTGTTTACTTGTTCAAATTTACTTTTAAGAAGTAAAGAGGCTCTTTCTGTGAAAAGTGGATCATTAAAAAGGACAGGATAACCACGATAAACATTCAGGTCATATGAAGGAACCCCTTCCAGATACGCCATTGTATACGAATGCATTAGCGAATCAAGCAAATCGTACATTATCTGTTCTATAATATCAATGTCATTATCATCAAACGTCCTGAAACTACCAACAAGTTCAAGTTCATCAGGGGTTCTGTTGAATTGCTTACCACTGTTCACAGTACCAAATCCGATTACATGATCGGAAATATCCACTTTCCGGGAAACAGCAGGCTTTAAAGCAGAAATAAACTCAGCAGCAATCTGAATCGGGTCGATGCACATATCGGGTGTTGCATGGTGACCGCCTTTTCCGAATATCTTTAAAGTGAAGCGATTAGAGCTCGCCATTAAAGGCCCGGAGCGCACGTTTATCTGACCTATATCCACATCACCAAAAATATGTAGTCCGATAATAGCATCCACACTTTCCAGGCCACCTTCCCTTATTACTCTGATAGCGCCCCCTGGAGGGACTTCTTCTGCTGGCTGAAAAATGAATCTGACAGTACCGCATATTTTCTTTCGATTCTCTTTCACCATGCGGGCAACACCCAGAACAATAGCCATGTGCCCGTCATGACCGCAAGCATGCATGACACCAGGATTCTGGGAAATATATTCATGGTTTTCTGGAGAAGGCACCTCGTGTGCCGCAAGGGCATCAATATCAGAACGTATGGCAATGCATGGACCGGAAGAAGCGCCTCTAACTTCTGCAATTACACCCGTATCAGCGATCTTTCTGCAATCTATCCCGAGTTCCCTCAGTACGGACATTATACTTGACTGCGTACCGTACTCATGAAAACTGAGCTCCGGATTTCGGTGGAACTCTCTTCGGATCTCACGTACCCATTTTTCAAATGATTGCAAATTTTATCACCATTCATGCAGACATATTTTTAAAAATTACAAATATAGAAACCATTGTAGAAACCACTTCAGAGACTATCAATATAAAGCCATAGATAGACATGTTGCTGAAGTATATTAGATGTTATCATTAGATTTTATCTGAACAGACCCTGAACAATAAAAGTCGTACTATTTTTATGTGAAAAGGCAGTTACCTGTACAGAGTTGAATACTAACAGGAAGGCTAAATATGACAAAAACAAGACTCAGGGATTTCCTTGTAACAGAAGATGACTGGATCTTTGCAGTTTCCGATTATTTCCACCCACATGGAGTCAGGTCCACATTAAGGTACGTGCCGGATGAAAACGGAGAGCGCGAACTTGACGGGAAACGCTACAAGAAATATGATTTTGATGTTGCTTTTGATTTTATGCGCCAGAACCGCCCTGAATGGGTAGAAGATGTACATGTAGTCCCTGAAGAGAAAATCAAAAAAGTGCTTCCCCCATCAAGTGCCATCGAAAAGTGGTACGGTGTTGACAGCAGAGTGACAGTTGTTGTGGACACCCTTGAAAAAGCCGGAATCAGCAGGGATGTGATGGGAATAACAGGATCACTCCTGCCGGGACTTCAGAACAAAGGTTCAGACATTGATTTTGTTGTTTACGGTGAACAGTGGTTCGTTGCAAGGGATGCTATCGCAAAAGCAAAATCAGAAGATGGGCCTATAGAGGATATAGATTTGAACATGTGGAAACGCATATACAATAAGCGCATCCCGGAGATATCTTTTGAAGAATTTATGGTCCACGAGAAGAGAAAAGGAAATCGTGGAATGGTAGAAGGTACTTATTTTGATCTTCTTTTTGTCAGGGACTGGGAACAGATTAAGCACCCTACTCAGAGAGGCGAGGACATTGGCACAATGAAGATAGAAGCAAAAGTTACAAATGCCGATCTTGCATTTGATGCCCCTTCTGTTTACAAAGTGGACCACGATGAAATTGACCATGTGCTTTCGTATACTCACACTTATGCAGGACAGGCTCTTGCAGGAGAGACTATTGAAGCTCAAGGTGTTGTGGAACAGGTAGGAGACATCAAAAGACTTGTAGTTGGCACTTCCAGGGAACCAAAGGGCGAATGGATTCGTTCACTTACACTGCTTGAAAAAGAAGGATTTATTTGAGATACAAAATTAGAAACCAATTTTAATTTTAAATTTTAAAAAAGACATAAAGGCGGTTTAGCCACCGCCTGTTACCTGGCCGATATCATAACCAGCCTCATTTTCGGCATTATAAGAACGCATATAAGATTCTGCAGCCTCTGCAGAGGTGCGCTCTTTCATTTCACCTTTTAGTTCACTTTCATCTGTAATGACAAGTACCTCCGGCTTATAGAACAAGCCGGTACTGTCAAGTAATACCCAGACACCTTCTTCATCTTTAGTAAGATCGGTAACTCTTCCCACAGTACCTGTGTTCAGGTATCTCACAACAGAACCAACTTCAATGGGACTGCCATCCATACTTAAAGCCTCGATCTTTTCTGAATCGTCCACAATATTACTCCTTAAATTGTTACTTTGAAGATATATGAGCCTTACAGATTTAATAGTTAAGCATCCTGAGCGATCTCAAGACGAAGATCACCAATGGTTGCAACCCTTTCGGCAAAGGCGTTGTGCCTGTGGATACTTTCTTCATTTATCTGCTTGATAGTGATAACTGCTTCATCAGGAAGATGTTCGAAGTCTTTGACAACATTCTTTGCCATTGTTCTGACACAGTCCTCAACAAACTTTGGATTATTGTGAGCGGTCTGAACGACATTTGCCTCATCAGCCCTTTTAAGAAGCTCAAAGACACTTGCACTCATTGACTTTTCGATAATTTCAATGATTCCCTCGAGTGAAACATAAACGTTTCCGATAACTTCGATTGAGATAATACCGCGTCCACGCTGGTTGTGTGTTGCCATTGGGACCCTGTGAAGGAACTCTGCAATGTGCTTGTTATCAACACCGATATTCTCGAGTTCCTGCCTTGCGTTATCCCTCATGATTTCCTGGGCACATGGACATGCAGTCATCCCTACAACTTCAGCACCGATGAGTTTCTTGACTTTCATGTTTTCTACATCTTCACGCATTGCGATAGCTTCAGCAAAGATATCAACAACTTCCTGGCATTCCATCTTTGTTGAAGGGGATTCTCTTTTGAGAACATACTCACTTTTAAGAATTACTTCTGCGCGGGTTGCGTATTCATGACGCTTCAAAAGGCTCTGGGCAACATCACTGCAAAGCTGTTCGATTTCATAGACAGGCATGTTTACTGCCTTCTCGAGAACTTCATCGACAGCCTCAAAGTTACGTGAGAGATTTGCACCTTTCAGGTGTGATGGCAAATCTACAAAAATATCAAAGGTACAGATGAGGATTACCGGACGCTTGTCCCTCCTTTTAATCTGTACGAGTTTTTTTACGTTAGTAACACCGACGCGTGTCAGGTTAATGGGTATCTGGGGCTTGTTAGCCTGTATATCTGGTAATTTGACAACCGGGACTTCCATAATTATACCTCTAAAATCAAGTAAAGGATGAGGATCCGGTCTGCAAATACAGATACCGGATAGTAATTATATCATGGTGAAAGGGATTCATTACATGTAAATGTTGTGTTACAGCCCTGGAATGGTAAAAGAAAAGAAAATAGAAATATAAGAATATAATAAGTTATAATGCGGCAACCGATTGCATAAATGATATAAATCACTAACGGTTTACAAATCAAGTTAACTTGACATGTTGCCACATACCGCTCTGATAAATGAAGCTACTTTTGTAAAATTATATAAAAATACACCCATATTCTGCCGAAATAATTGCTCTAAATAGTAGTAAATACTACAAAACGAGAACAAAAGACGACATTAAAAGAAAAATATATATACCTTATATACTAAATACGGTTAGCAGATGTAATCGCATAATGATTACGAGGTGACATCATGTCTGAAACAAGAAATTTTGTGTTAAGAGACAAGAAAGGAAATGAGCACGGGGTATTCACTGGAAAGCAGCCAAGACAGGCAGCTTTGAAGGTGGCAAACAGAGGTAAAGGTAAGAAGTCAAAGCCAGAGGAGATTAGACTCCGCGAGCGTGGAACAAAGAAAGTACACGTATTCAAAGGATGGAAAGAGATTGTCGACGCTCCAAAGAACAAGCCAGACTGGATGCCTGACAAGATAAACAAACCATTCGTAAAGAAGGTCGGCATCGAGAAACTCGAAAAAGTCTGATTTTCATAAAAGACCCAACTACGGGTCTTTTGTTTTACTTTCCTGATTCTTGTTTTCATTCAATAAATAGCCACAAACAACTGGATTCTTTGTAGCAGTAACTATTTTTAAATCAATTGAGCATATTAACAGAGAGCTCCGGCTATTATTTGATGAGTAGCCGAATCCAGAAAATAATCATAGGTAAACATCATGACACTTAATCGAGAGAATGTACTGATCGAAGCATTGCCATACATAAGAGATTTTTATGGCTCCATAATGGTGATCAAGGTAGGTGGTCACGCAATGGTCAATCCTGAAGTAATGAGCGATATCATACAGGACGTAGTCCTTTTAAGATTCGTGGGAATCCATCCCATAATCGTGCATGGAGGGGGACCTGAAATTTCAGAAAAGATGAAACGGATGGGCAAGGAATCTCAATTTGTAGGCGGCCTGCGGGTAACAGACGATGAAACTCTTGAGATAGCACGCATGGTTCTTGTAGGAAATATCAATACGGAAATCGTTGCGCTCATAGGCAAGCACGGTGGAAAAGGAGTCGGACTTTCAGGCAAGGATGGAAAAACCATCATAGCCAAAAAGAAGCCATCACAGAAGATCATGATCGAGGATGTGGAGCATGAAGTAGACCTCGGCTGGGTGGGCGATACTGAGATAATCAACACCGAGCTTATTAATATACTCATAAAAGAAGACTACATCCCGGTAATCTCACCAATTGCCATGGACATCAACGGAAAAGCCCTGAACATAAATGCTGATACCGTTGCAGGCGATATTGCTGCTGCGCTGAAAGCTAAAAAACTCATATTGATGACAGACGTTCCCGGTCTTCTCAAAGACATTAATGACAGAAGCTCACGCATATCCAGAGTTGCCATTGAGGATATAGAGGAACTGGTTGACAGTGGACTAATATCTGGCGGAATGATACCTAAAATGAGGAGTGCCGCAACATCAGTTACCAGCGGTGTCGAAAAGATTCACATTATCGATGGAAGCGTCTCACACTCAATATTACTTGAGTTATTCACTGACACCGGAATCGGAACAATGGTATTTAAAAGAGAAGATGAGTGAAAACTCATCTTAAGATTTCATTTTCAAATAAAAAACCAATCAAATCAATCGAGGATCGGACTGCCGAAGGTGTGGTCTTCCAGTTCCAGAACCTGCTCCCATAGATCTTTGCAATCACAGGACAAATGCTCAAAGCATGATAAATCCTGCGTCAATGAGAACAACCTTATTGCATCGGCAACATCGTGACTGCATTCCCTGCAATTATGTGGTCCTCTTTTTGAACCTGCACCAACAGGGTCAGACGTAATAATCATATCAGGAAACTCTGCCTTTGTTCTCTGAAGAATGTCTACAATGCTCCAGAGCCATGGCGGACGATATTGTTTCCTGTCCCAGAGATATTCAACATAAGTTCCTCGCTGGACATTACAGAGATTGATTGAAAATGTATCAGTGTACTCTGCCGCATCACGGACAGTCTGAACAATATCTTCAAGGGCCTCTTTTTCTGAAAGGAACAGAGGTTTGAGCATAAGATACGACTTTACGGTTGCACCGTTTTCCCTAGCTGCAATCGCTGCATCTGCAAAGTTCTGGAAACTAAAGCCTTTATTGATAGATTGCTTGCGTATGACATCAGAACTTGTCTCAAGACCCATTGCAACTTCAAAGTCCGTGTTCTTAAGAACTGAAACACAATCCTTCACATTTTCTTCGGTCACAAACTCAGGACGAGTCTCTGCCAGAACTTTGACAATCCTTTCATCGCCGTCCAGCTTTTCAAGTATCCTGTGCCTTACCTCAATGGGAATCTCCTTTGTGTCAAGGAAACTACCGGAGGTAAATATCTTGACCATGAAACGGTCATAGTCTGAAACTTTCCTCATTGCCTTTTCGAGCTGTGCCATCAGGTCATCATCTGAAGGTACGTCCTGTGCGCTGTCATAGACATAACCGCACATGGTACAGCCGCCTGCCTTGCCCCACCAGCATCCGGAGGTCTTAAAGATAATAGTAATAGTATCTATCTCACCAGATTCAATGACATCCTTCCCAGTCCATGAGGCTGCAGGAACATCTAAAGGAGAAAGTTTTATCCTCTGGCGATTTCGAATATCAATAACTGCTTTGTTGAGTGACATTTGTCTTGCTCTGGTAAATTAGATGATTACTCGAACTCGATTGTTGCAGGTGGCTTTGGAGTAAGGTCATAAAGTACTCTTGCAACTGAAGGAATCTCAGCGGTGATCCTTGATTCAATCTTCCTGAGGACACTCCATGGGAGTTCCATTGCCTCTGCAGTCATTCCATCTCTTGAACCGACTGCCCTGACAGCAACAATCCATCCGTGTACCCTTACATCACCTTTCACACCGGTTCCCTTTCCGACAATTGCGGCAAAGGTCTGCCATGGATGGAACTGTTCAACGAGTTCTTCCTCAACGATTGCATTGGCTTCCCTTACAGCGTCAACAAGCTCTTCGGTTACCTCGCCAACAATCCTTACGGAAAGTCCAGGTCCCGGGAATGGCATTCTCTCAGATATCTCGTGTGGAAGCTCAAGTGCACGGGCAACTTCACGAACCTCATCTTTGTAAAGGTCATCTATAGGCTCTACAATTGCCTTGAAGTCCATAACTGATGGAAGGCCGCCTACATTATGGTGGGACTTGATTCCGCCTTCTGATTCAATTCTGTCCGGGTAGATGGTTCCCTGAATGAGATATTCAGCCTTGAGTAATTTTGCTTCTTCCTCAAAAACACGAATAAATGCCTCACCAACTGCCTTGCGCTTCTCTTCAGGATCATCGAGACCTGCAAGTGCTGAAAGGAAACGGTCTTTTGCGTCTACGACCTCAAGGTTCATGTCGGAGAATATTTCCTTTATTCTCTCAGTCTCACCTTTACGCATGAGACCTGTGTCAATGTAAATTGGTGTAAGTTTGTCACCGATGGCACGATGTGCAAGTATTGCGCAGACTGAACTGTCCACACCACCAGAGAGTGCTATGATGGCTTTTCCATCTATCTGCTTCTGGATTTTATCTATTGCTTTAGGAATGAATTTGTCTACTTTTACCATGAATGAGAACTCCGATTATAAGATTACTATGAATTTTACCCTGAAATAGTGTTTCGTACATATTAATGCTCGCCCGGAGATAAGAGCCTTACCGGAGAAAAATAAAAAGTATTTACAAAATAGCCTACCATGTACCGAATTTGATTATTTAGAAAAATTGTTGCTTAACATTGTTTCTTATTCTAATATATTCTCGAAATATAAATAGAAAATATTGAAGAGTTCATACTGCATACGTGGCAGTTTTTAATCAAAGGGGTTTTAGAATGAGAAAAATTATAGTTATTTTATTGAGTTTATTAGCCTTGTTTGTAGTCGTTGCAGGCGCAAATGGAGGTTGTACTAATTGCGATTATGGATGTGACTGTGAAGGCGTGGTCATCACTTTTGAAGACACAACATGCGGAGAAACAATAGGAACACAGTACAATGGAGTTACGTTTGAACCTGCAATGTCCGGAAGCGCATCAAACGGTAACAAAGTAGCAGAATTCACAGAAACAACAACTATTAGTTTCTTCCCGGAAGTTTCCTGCGTGAGCTTTAAACATAGTAGCTATGCAGGGACTCAAGCTACAGCATACGATAATCAGGGAAATGTAGTTGATACAGCATCAGGAGGAAATTTGTTTATTCCTGAAATTATAGAATTAGCGTCTAACGGAGACAGTTGCATATCCTACATTACAATTACCTACCAGGAAACAGGATATGCTGAGTTTGCATGGATCGATAACCTGAAGTTCTGCACATGCCAGAGAGAGGAGATTCCGGAGTTCCCAACTATTGCCATACCAATGCTAGCTATAATGAGTCTTGCACTTGTTATGCAGCGCAGAAGACAATAAACAGGAATGATTTCAGGGAAAATATCCCCTCCTCTTTTTCTCCTGAAATCATCCATTACCCCCTCTTTTTTGATTCTAATTTTACTGTACTGAATAGTAGAATACTTTCACCCTGCATACCCGAAGATTAAATACGTCAGTAACATATATTCAGGAAAAACAAGTATGGTCTAAAGATGCACGAGACTCTCAGCAAGTACTTCGGATATTCTGATTTTCGTCCTTTACAAAAGGAAATAATCAATGATGTGTTAAATGACCGTGATACTTTTGTTCTTATGCCTACCGGGGGAGGAAAATCTCTTTGCTACCAGCTCCCTGCACTGCTTAAAGATGGTATCACAGTTGTGGTCTCGCCGCTGATATCCCTTATGAAGGACCAGGTTGACAGTCTGAAAGAGAATGGTGTTGATGCCGCATACCTTAACAGTACACTGAAACCTGCCCAGTCAAAACGCATTTATGAAGAGCTGAAAAGAGGGGAAATCAAAATTCTCTATGTGGCACCTGAAAGGTTGACGATGTCAGGCACCATCACACTTCTTAAGAGTCTTAACGTAAGCCTTTTTGCCATTGATGAAAGTCACTGCATCTCAGAATGGGGACATGATTTTAGACCGGAGTACAGAAAACTCGGCATGTTAAAAAAGAAGTTTCCGGAAATACCCATTATTGCACTGACCGCCACAGCTACCCCAAAGGTAAGAGAAGACACCATAAAACAACTTGGTATCGAGCGGTGTGGAGTATACATTGCAAGCTTTAACAGGCAGAACCTGTTTTACCGTGTGCGTGCCAAGAAAGACACATATAACAACCTTCTGAAGTACCTGCGGAAAAAGAAAGGTGAAAGCGGAATAATTTACTGTCAGAGCCGCAGGACTGTGGACAGCCTGACAACCAAACTCAGGAAAGACGGATTTAATGCACTTTCATACCATGCAGGCCTTACAGATCTCCAGAGAGCAAAGAACCAGGAGATGTTCATCAAAGACAGGGCAGACATTGTTGTTGCTACCATTGCCTTTGGAATGGGAATCGACAAACCCAATGTTCGTTTTGTCATACATTATGACCTTCCCAAAAATCTTGAAGGATATTACCAGGAAACCGGCAGAGGAGGACGAGACGGACTTGAATGTGAATGTGTACTCTTTTTCAGTCGAGGTGACAAATACAAAATTGAGTATTTCATCAAACAAAAAGACAAAAAGGAAGAAAGAGACATCGCAATCAAGCAGCTCAATGACATGGTGGACTACTGTGAAAGTAACATCTGTCGCCGAAAAGTATTGCTGAGGTATTTCGGAGAAGAAATACCAGAGGATAATTGTGGGAAATGTGATGTTTGCCTACAGCCACGTATAGAAGTTGATGGAACTACAGAAGCCAGACTGATAATCAAATGCATTCAGGATCTCAACCAGAGATTTGGAATGAACCAGGTCATAGATGTGCTTACCGGTAGCAGGGCAAAGAAGATCACAGACAAAAAACACCATCTGCTCAAAAGTTTCGGGCAGGGAGACAAATATTCCAAAAATGAATGGCAGGATATGGCACGAGAGATGGTCAGACAGGATGTAATCAAAGTAGAGGGAGCACGTTATCCACTTCTTAAACTCAACAAGAAGAGCCTGGAAATACTTGATGGAAAAAGAACTGTGACTTTTACCCGAAAAGTAGAGGATGCGCAAACAGAATATGAACCAGTTATATCTGATATCGATGAGGATGAATTTGAGGAAGAATGCAATCCAGTCGTTCATCGCAGAATCAGCGATGACCCTGATAAAATCCTATTTGACAAATTAAAAGAGCTGCGCATATCCCTGGCGCAGATGCAGGATGTACCACCTTACATCATATTTGCAGATACAAGTCTTCGCCAGATGGCTGCAAGAAGACCAGCTACAAAGGAAGAAATGTTGAAAATAACAGGGGTTGGTGAGTACAAACTCAAAAAATATGGCGACATGTTCCTCAAAGCTATTGCAGAACATTTAGAAGCTGAAGAAGCATCAAAGCCGGGAAATAAAGAAGCCAAAAAGAAAGTTCCTGCAAAAGAAAAAAATAAAGCTGATATTTCCAAAAACAGCATTCAAAAACCGGCTCTTAAAAAAGAAATAGTTCTTAAGGCACTGGACGAACTTGAAGATGACCTCATCAGAAGTATAAAAGATAAACTGGGTGGAAACTATTCAGATGATGAAATCAGAAGTGTTTACTCGTCAATTGTTAAAAGAAAATGAGAAAACACTGATTCTGTAAATCATACTCCTCAGAGATTATTCACATGTATCAAGAAGGTGTCTTTTAGGGCGAACCCTCTGATCACCAGGATGAATCGGGTTTACCTTTGCCTTTTGATCATCTTCTTTCTGCTTTTTGTTTTCAGGTTTATTTTCTTCCATTGACCCATCTCCAATTAATTATTTGAAAGAAACAATATTAAAACCTGATGCAAAACAGAACTCAAAAAGAGATTAAAATGCAATTCACATCATCATGAATTGCATTGTCAGCTGGAATATAAGATCCCCATAGACAACCGCTGTTATGAATCCGGCAGTTATTGGAATCATAAACGGAAGACCTGGAGTTATCCATACACCATCTTTTACTTTGCCTTCTTTCTGATACATTTTCAGCTCTTTAATCACATCAGAACTGATTTCTGTACCTGACCTTGAAAATTTGAACTTTAAACCGTCTTTTGTATCCTCGTAAGAATCGATCATACGGAAATGGCCTTTTTCCAGTTTTGATATTGGAGTGATATATCCTATGAACATGTAAAGTGGCCTTCTCAAAGATTCAGATGGGTTCTTCACCAGATTATACAGGCACAGTCCTATCGGAACTATTACAGTAAGAATTACGGAATTGCCAAATACACTGAAAGCAAAGAGGTTGATTGGAGGAACTCCGGTGAGTGGGAGACTTGTGGAACCCAACTCTATTGCAGGGAACGTTGGAATTATCAGCGAGATAACCATTAATATTTTAGCATCTGCGCCTCCGAAGGCTCCGACCTGGAAAAGGATGTACACAAAAGCGAATATGAAGAGGAACGACAATATGTTGCGTACCAGATAAGGGAGGCCATAGGTCATCAGGTCGTACATGATAAATATGAATCCCACACCGAACATCATAAACCATACATTATTGGAAACACGCCGGGTTTTGATATCCGAATAGCAGGAATATAACAAAAAAGGCATGCATGCAAGCACTTTTAACAATTCAATCATTTCAGTGTTTCTCCCATTTCTTAAGTTTCATGACTTCAGATAATGTTGCACCCCTGCGAATCTCTTCAAAAAGACGCTGCTCCGTCTTTTCAACCTCTTTAGCACGTCTAGAGATCTCATAGGCGCGTTCTTTTGGAATGACAACGACTCCACTGTCATCACCCACAATGTAATCACCAGGGTTTACAGTCTGGTTCCCGCAAACAATTTCAGAATTTATTTCACCGAAACCTTTGGGTTCACCTGCATTGGGCACATGACAGGTAGCAAATACAGGAAGTCCTATTTTCCGAATCTCATCGATGTCCCGCACGGCACCATCGATAACCACACCAGCAACTCCTTTATTAAGGCAGCTCAAAGTGGCAAGTCCTCCCCAGGGAGCAACATGCCTGCTTCCATTGTAGATTACGATTACATCGCCTTCCTTTGCTTCATCTATGGCCTCAACTGCTTTTGCCCAGTCTCCTTTGAAGGTCTGGACAGTTACCGCAGTACCTACCATCTTTTTGCCTTCCCTCATTGGGAAGATATCCTGCATGGCACCTTTCCTGTGCATGGCATCGGAAATGTTGGATGTTGAAACTGTTTCCAGTATCGCTCTTATTTCCTCATCCTTTGAAACTTTCATGGACCTGACAGTTGAAGGTGAATCAACACTTCCTCTGATGGTTTTTGCAGAAGCAGTCACATTGGATGAACGGACGATATTTCCACCGACAATCACAATGTCAGCACCTGCGCTTACGGCCTCGGCACATGATGCCGCGTCCAGACCCCCTGCAATTGCAACGGGAATATTGACTTTCCTGACCACTTCCTTCATGATGGAAAGTGAATCGTGACCCTCCATCTGCTGGTCAATACCTGCATGTACGTTTATGTAATCAACACCCAGCTTTTCCACTTCCATACTGCGGAAAACAGGCTCATTTGCAGAGATTAAGTCTGCCATAATCTTTACTCCGTACTTTCTGGCCGCACGTACAGATTCAAGTATAGTGGAATCGTCTGCACTTGCAAGGACAACTATGATATCAGCACCTGCCTTAGCTCCCATTTCAACTTCCATTGCACCGGTATCTGTTATTTTCATATCAGCAATGATGGTCTTATCAGGGAAAGCTTCCCTTAGTTTTCTGATAACATCCATACCCTCACTTTTTATGAGAGGAGTCCCGGCCTCAAGCCAGTCTGCACCGCCTTCCAGAGATTCTTTTGCTATCTGTATTGCCCTGTCGGTTTCCAGGAGATCAAGAGCAACCTGAATAATTGGTTTATTAGGATCAACTTTGGACATACTTACACTACTAAAATACTTGAAAACCTATAAATTTAATCACGTAAAAATTAATATTGTTAAATTTTGGGAGCTGAAATGAAGGATAATGAAGAGATTTCCAACAGAGAAAGAGAAAAACTGTTAAAAAGCCTTCATAGTAGTCTTTTCTGGGTAGGAGAAGAGATACCTTATAAGGTTATAATCGACGGAAAGGAAGTGCACCTGCATGAGATAGTATGGGAGATCGTTAACAAGCCCAGGATAGAAAGAAGCGATGTGGAAAACATCGATAGACTTCTTGAACTGCTGACAGCTAAGGAAAATGAGTATGAGGAATGTCTTGGGAAGGGACATCTTAGCTCTGATGAAGCAAATCATATTTTTGAGAAAGCTGCAGGCATTCGCAGGGCCATTATGGACCTTAAAGAATTAACAACATCTGCAAAAAGAAAGGCTATTTTCAAGTGCAGACACATCTGTGATGATGTTGAAACATGCGAGTGGGACAGCCTTACTGAGGAGATGAAAGATAAATGCTGGAGCAAAAAGTCCTGAGTCAGCAGGCAAATATTATATCCCATGCAATGCCTTTAGTAGTCGATGAATTTTAAGGACCAACCTATCATTTCTATGAGGAATTTCTCCAGAGAGATGATCGACCATATACTCGCTGCTGCTGAAAAGATGGAACCGATTGCACGCGGAGAAGAAAGGTCGGACCTGCTTTCAGGAAAGATTCTTGCAGTTCTTTTTTTTGAACCAAGTACAAGAACTCGAATGTCTTTTGAAACTGCAATGCTCAGGCTTGGAGGAGATGTTTTAAACCTGGGTTCGGTGGATGCCAGTTCTATTGCAAAGGGTGAAACACTTGCAGATACCATCAGAGTTGTTGACGGCTATGTCGATGCCATTGTTCTCCGCCATCCGAAAGAAGGAGCGGCACATCTTGCATCTGAATTCTCCAGTGTACCGATTCTTAATGCAGGTGACGGCGCTGGCCATCACCCCACTCAAACCCTGCTTGACCTTTATACAATCAAGCGTGAAAGCCACCTTGAAGACTTAAAAATTGCACTTGCAGGTGATCTCAAATATGGAAGAACAGTTCATTCATTATGTTACGCACTTTCACATTACGGCGCACAGATAACCCTGATATCCCCTAAAGAATTGCGTATGCCGGAAGAAATAATCAATGATATCATTGAAAGGGGAGCCAAGATAAAAGAAGTGGATACCATAGAAGAAGCTGCAGGGGATGTGGATGTGCTTTACATGACGCGTATACAGAAAGAGAGATTCCCTGATCCTGCGGAGTACCGCAAAGTGGCTAACAAACTGAAGATCAACCTGGAAACTCTGAAGAATGCAAAGCCGGAACTCAAGATTATGCATCCACTTCCAAGAGTGAATGAGATAGATGCTAGTGTGGATGCTACACCACACGCCTGCTACTTTAAACAGGCATTCTATGGCGTGCCTGTGAGAATGGCACTTCTTGGACTGGTATTAGGAGCGATAGAATGACCGATATTGAGACAGAGCTCAGGGTGAGCAGGATAGAGAATGGTACTGTCATCGACCATATCACCGCAGGCAAGGCTCTTAATGTATTGAAGATCCTCGGACTTCCTGATTCATCAAAAGGAGTTGTTAGTGTTGTGATCAACTCCAAAGGAAGATATGGAAAAAAAGATGTAGTTAAAGTCGAGAACCGTGAGCTGAATGTTGAAGAAGTTGATAAAATAGCACTCATTTCACCAAATGCTACAATCAACATCATACGCGACTTTAATGTTGCCAGCAAGTACAAAGTACACATACCGGCTTTTGTAGAAGGAGTTGTCAGCTGTATAAATCCTAACTGTATATCCAACAGCAATGAACCTATTACATCAAAGTTTACTGTAGATACCGAAAACATATTCCTGAAACTCAGATGTTATTATTGCGGAAGAGTAATCTCCGAAAATATTGCAGAGCACCTGCTATGAAAGAATTAAAAAAATAAAAAAAGGAAGAAACGATTGGAGTTTGGAGGTAGTAACAATGGCATCAAAAGTTGTCATGCTACAATACATATTATATATAGACAAATATATAATATCGATGACCATTGTTAATTATTTTTTATGCCATATTGTGCACACATTTTCCGATAACTGTGCCACAAATGAACATAGGCCTGCCAAAAAAAGAGGGATTTATAACCCCAGTATATCCTGCATGGTATAAAGACCAGAGTCAGCGTTGCCAATCCAGGCTGCTGCTTTGACTGCACCACCAGCGAAAGCCTGCCTTGAATGTGCCTGATGCTTTATCTCTATTCTCTCACCATCACCTGCAAAAAGAACAGTGTGATCTCCAACTATGTCTCCACCGCGTACTGCATGGATACCAATCTCTTTTCCGCGAGGTGCAAAGCCCTCACGGCCGTACACAAATTCCTTGCCGCCAAGTGCTTCACTAATGACTTTTGCTGCACCCAGTGCGGTTCCGCTAGGTGCATCTTTTTTGTGCATGTGGTGAGCTTCTATGATCTCAATGTCCATGTCACCAAGATATTTTGATGCTTCTGCAAGTATTTTAAAGAAAACGTTTACTCCTACTGAATAGTTCGGAGAGATAATTCCTGCAACATTGTTGCTGATAATTGAATCTTCAATTGCTTTTTTCTGCTCAGAAGAAAGACCTGTAGTTCCTATCACAAGACTCACACCGGCTGATGCGGCCTTTGGTGCATTTACAGCAGTTGCATCTGCAATTGTAAAATCAATAAGAACCTGAGTTTTAGATTCCTTCAGGACAGACTCAATATCCTCTACGCTCGATATAGCAACTCCCAATGAACCTATCTGAGCTACCTCACCGACATCCTTACCGATGTTCATAAGATCAAAGGCTGATGTTAATTTCAGGTCGTCGAATTTGAGAATATTATCAATAATAAGTCTTCCCATTCTTCCGGAAGCGCCGGTTACACCAACATTGATCATGCAATACACCCCATCTTGCGTAGGACAGTTTCAAGAAGAACACTGTTCTCATCACTTAATGGCGCAAGAGGGAGCCTCATGTCACCACTTGAAAGACCTATAAGTTCTACTGCCCTCTTTACAGGTATAGGGTTTGTTTCTGTGAACAATGCACGTATAAGTGGTGCTACCTCAAAGTGAATCCTTCTGGCAGTTTCAAGGTCGCTGGCCTTTACAGCTTCAGCAAGTTGTACCATCTTAGCAGGAACAATATTAGCAACCACAGAAATTACACCTGCACCGCCTATGGCCATTGATGGAAACGTAAGACCGTCCTCTCCTGAAAGGACCTCAAAGTCTTCGTCTGCAGTTTCTTCAATAATCTGTGAAAACTTGCCAAGACTACCGCTTGCTTCCTTGACAGCCACGATATTCTCAACCTTTGAAAGCTCTACAATAACTTCCAGTGGCATGTCCTGTCCTGTACGGGATGGGACATTGTATAAGACTATAGGAATATCTGAAGCTTCTGCTATCTTTTTAAAATGAGCTATCAGCCCTGCGTTGTTGGGCCGGATATAATATGGGGATATTATAAGAGCACCATCTGCTCCCGCGTCAGCTGCGTGTTTAGTAAGTTCCACCGCCTCTGCAGTGTTGTTAGAACCTGTACCGGCAATGACAGGAACCTTAGCGCAATCTACACAAAGATTAATCAGCTCTTTGTGTTCCCTGGTCTCCAGGGTTGCGGATTCACCGGTCGTGCCACAGACAACAACTCCGGAAACGCCACCTTCTTCTACAAAATTGACAATGTTTTTGAAACTTTCTGAATCAACAGAACCGTCCTTTAAGAATGGCGTTACAAGAGCAGGTAAAACTCCTTCGAACATGGGAACATCCCCTCTCCAGAAACCTTACTCTCTTGGCTTATGGGTCATCTTTCTTGTCACGTAACCTGCTACACGGTTTCTGATAACCTTGCTCTCGATGGTTGTGTACTTTGTCACAAGGTGCTTGTTTGTGTCAAAGTCTGTTGTAAATACGTTACCGTGGTTTTCGGCTAAGCGAATTGCGATTCTCTTGATATTTGTTTGTCTAATATTTCCCATGATAATTCTCCATTATTATGAATTAATTATTTGATGAAACTTGAAACTTTATAGTAGTAACTTGTGTCGGGGTTATAATAAATACCCTTACATTTATACCTTTTGGATTACTGGAACTGCACCTGAATACTTGATTATATATCAGTCTTTCCCAGAAAACGATCCATAGCACCAGCGTTGTTGAATACACGCTCCCGGACACCTTTTTTATTGGCATACATACCAATAAATACAATAAGAAGACCCATTTCCGGATTAAAAGTTGTGAACAGGATTCCAAGTAGTACAATGGACGAAGCAAGAATACCTTTCATTGCCCCTTTACGGTAAGAATCAAGTTTGGTCCTTTTATAGATTCGGATATCCCTCAATGTTAGATAAAGAACAGCTACGTAAGCAAAAATTGCAAGATAGATATAATACATGATTTACAGGACCATTGGTTTATTACTTTATACGGTTGCCATGGTTCCTGATATTATATCAGAGTTCCGTTAGGCATAAGCAAAAAATCAAAATAAATGATATATTCAATTGAGCCTGTAAATATAACTGCATTTGAATAAAAACACTTATGGAGACTAAATGGAAAACTCTGGAAGGGAAAGGATAACACTGCACATTGATATGGACAGTTTTTATTCATCAGTTGAAGTGAGAGAAAAGCCGGAAATTCGAGGATTACCTGTTGTTGTAGGTTCTGATCCAAAAGGTGGTAGTGGAAGAGGAGTTGCCAGCACCTGCTCTTATGAAGCAAGAAAATTTGGTATACATTCTGGAATGGCAATTTCAAAAGCCTACAAACTATGCCCGGATGCAGTTTATCTCAGAGTTAACATGAAGCTCTACAAAGAAGTATCGGCAGAAATTATGCAGACACTTCGCATTTTTGCAGACAAATTCCAGCAGGTGAGTGTTGATGAAGCATACCTTGACATTGGAGAATCTATTTCGGACTATGAATCTGCAACATTGCTTGCAAAGAAGATTAAAAGTGAGATCCAGAGACTTCACGGACTCACATGTTCCATAGGCGTGGCACCAAATAAAGTGATTGCAAAAATTGCGTCGGATTTTAACAAACCCAATGGCTTGACAGTTGTAAGGCCTGAGGACATACAGGATTTCCTATTCCCAATGCATGTATCCAAAATCCCGGGAATCGGTAAGAAGACACAGCCAATACTGCAAGAATTGGGAATTGAAACCGTAGGACAGCTTGCCACCTGTGATGTGCAGTTGCTTATAGCACGCTTTGGAAAATTCGGGGTTGTAATGCACCAGCTTGCAAACGGTATTGACACACGGGAAGTTAAAGAGCGTGAAGAAGTAAAATCCGTAAGCACTGAAGACACATTCGATGAAGACATCTCCGACCCCGGGAGAATTGAACAGGTTTTCAAAGAACTGACAGAGAAAGTCCACGCTTCAATGATGAAAAAGCGATTCCGATACAGGACTGTAACAATCAAGGTTCGTTACGAGGATTTCAGGACATACACCCGTGCAAGAACCCTGAATGCTGCAACCACTGATAAAGAGGTCATCACAAAGAATGCGCTGATACTTATGGAAGAGTTCATGGGAAAAGGCAGATTCAGGTTACTTGGAGTAGGAGTCACGAAGCTTGAGAAGATTGATGAAAGACAGACTTTTTTGAGTGATTTTTATTGATAAACAAATTAGAGATATTGATTATATGATAATCATAATGATTATGATATACAGGTCATTCGAATAATTATATATGAAAGAAAAATCAACATGTGAATAAGCTGGAATAAGGGGGACAAAACAAACCTATTCTGAGCTAAAAAGTGATCCAATAGATATTGGGTGGTGCGATATATGAAATGCAAAATAATTACATTACTTGTAGTGCTGGCTTTATTCACAGGAATGGCAAGTGCTTATGAAACAAATGACCTAAGCTCAAATGGACCAGAGCCAATGATAAAACTGGCTGCTGCATCAGGAGAATCAACTGTAAATAATGGAGACGGAACCTTCACATACACTCAGACAGTGGACGATAGCAGTACAGCTCCTCATTACACTGCACCTGCCAGTGGAGGATTTGACATATACAGCTGGTGGGATGAAGACTATGGCTGGACACACACATTAGATTCAGCAATATATAATGATCCAAATCTTACAATCAATTCCGTACAGCTTGTCATAAGTGCATATGATGTCGATGCGGAAACATACCATGGCCTTGATGGAGAATACGATCATGTTACTGCAGATGGTGTAGACATGAACCCGGTATATCTCCAGGGAACAAATGGTCAATGGGCAACCACAACATTCGATGTAAATCCTACCTTATTGACAGATGATGGAGAACTTGACATCTGGATTGACATCGACATTTACCACAATTATGATGAGTGGGCAACCACACTTGAATACAGTAAGCTTATTGTAACATACAGTCTGGATGGTTCCAACCATGTGCCATACGAGCCTGTTGTTGAGAAATGCCCTGCATACTGTGTAGATACAAATGATGACCTTACTGTTACTGTAACCGGTCCAGACCCTGCAGACCCAGATGAAGATGCTGTTACATACAAGTACAGATGGTATGTGGATGTAGGAACCGGCGGATACCTTGATGATGAATTCGCACTTGGAATCGACCACACAGGATGCACAGTACCTGCTGCAGACACAAGTGCCGGACAGAAATGGATGGTACAGGTCACTCCTGTAGATGTTCATGGTGCACAGGGCCCAATGGTCGAAGTGGAATTTGAGACAATTGTAAGAGAATGTGGCGAAGAGGAAATTCCAGAGTTCCCAACACTTGTACTTCCAGTAGCTGCAATTCTTGGTCTTGCACTGGTAATCCAGAGACGCAAGAATGAGTAAGTGAAAACTTACTCTGCTTTTTTTTATTTTTTAATACGATTTCTTTTTCATTTAAGATAACCTGTTACTTGCAAAGATACCAGTAAATGGCTGATATTGTAATTCTGCAATGAAAAAATCATTAATAGTGATAAATAATACATTATTTATCTTTTTTTTAGTAAATAAGGATTTAAAATTAATATTAATTTGATTAATAATGATTTATGATATTAAAACTAAATAAAACTTGTAATCATAGGTTATTTATCCTTAAACTCCAGTATAGCCTTTGAATACACTGTAATATGTGTTCCAAAAATTAGAGGGCTATACCTAATGAAAGAAAGACCTAAAGAATACCAGAACAAGGAAAAACAAAAATCAAGGACATTGGGACCTGTACCACATCTGGAAGAGCATGTGAACCCTGATTGGTGGAAGAAAATATTTAATTCACTCTACCTGAAAACCGATGCAGACATAGTAGAGGATGCAAGCATCACCAGACAGGAAATAGATACTTTTTCATCAATACTTAAACTGACACCTGATGGCCATGTACTCGACCTGTGCTGTGGCCAGGGAAGACATACACTGGAACTTGCAAGAAGAGGCATAAAGAACCTCGATGGCCTGGACAGGTCACATTACCTCATCCAGAGGGCGAAGAACACTGCAAAAAAGGAAAGTCTTGGTGTCAAGTTCAAGGAAGGGGACGCAAGGAAAACACCATACACAACTGACACATTCGATGTTGTGATGGTCCTTGGAAATAGTTTTGGTTATTTTGAAACGTCTGATGAAGACCTGAGAGTCTTAAAAGAAGTAAAAAGGATACTCAAACCCTGGGGAAAGGTGCTGCTTGATGTAGCTGATGGTTCATACCTTAAGGAAAAGTACCAGCCACGTTCATGGGAATGGATTGATAAGCACAACTTTGTATGCAGGGAGAGATCCATATCAACCGATGGTCAGAAACTCATATCCAGGGAAGTCATTGTCAACGATACATCAGGAGTTATAGCAGACCAGTTCTATGCTGAACGCCTCTATACAACTGAAACGCTGAAAGAACTGCTGAAAAAAGCAGATTTCACGGACATTGAGATAGTTGATTCCATTAATTCACAGACACTGAGAAACCAGGATCTTGGAATGATGGAAAGGCGCATTATTGTGACTGCCACGGTCAGGAAAGAATGGACTCCCAAGAGAAAAAAGGCGAAGGAAGCAAAGAAGAATGTAGTCGTTGTTTTTGGAGACCCGAGAAAAAACGATTCACTGAAACCTTGCGGTGTCTTTGATGATGATGACATGTACACCATTGACCAGCTTAAAGGCGGACTCCATGGGCTTGAAAATTATTCTTTCAAATATCTGGATAACCACGATACACTTGTCACAGACCTTGCAAAGATAAAATCTAAAACAGATTTCATTTTCAATCTTTGTGACGAGGGATATGATAACGATCCTAAAAAAGAGCTGCATGTGCCTGCAATACTTGAAATGTTTAACATTCCTTACACTGGATCAGGACCGCAGTGCCTTGCATTCTGCTATGATAAAGCACTTGTGAGGGGGATTGCAAAGGATCTTGGTGTTCCGGTTCCTGAAGGTATTGTTGTTAAAGGAGAGGACACCCTGTTCGAGCTGCCCATGGATTTCCCGGTAATCGTAAAACCTAACTTTGGTGACTCCAGTTTCGGACTGAACCAGCACAGCGTTTGTAACAGCCGCGATGAAGTTGTCAGGGCTATTTATGACATCAGGGAAGGACTTGGTTACGACAAACCGATACTTGTGGAAGAATTCCTCTCCGGAAAAGACCTCAGTATAGGAATCATAGGCAACCCACCTGAGAACTATACCGTACTGCCGCTTACACAGGAAGATTACTCTGACTTACCTGAAGAACTTCCAAAACTCTGCGGATACGAAGCAAAGTGGATACCAGACTCACCTTACTGGAAAATTAAATCCTCACCTGCTGATCTTCCAAAAGAGACTGAAGAACTCATTATCGAGTGCAGCCTGAAACTCATAACTAGGCTGGAGTGCAGGGATTACACCCGCCTTGACTGGAGACTTGATGCAAAAGGCAACCCAAAACTCCTTGAAGTCAACCCCAACCCCGGCTGGTGCTGGGACGGACACCTTGCAAAAATGGCAAAGATAGCTGATATCTCGTACAGCGATATGATAGCCATGATACTCAAGAGCGCGGATGAGAGGATATCTGGGCAGAAACAGGGATAAACTGCAATTCAAAATTATTTTTAATGGAACAGATCATATGACATTTGATTTTGTTCCATGACTTATTTCGTTAGTTCTAAATAGACTGAGGCTTCATGTATTAGATGGGAGTTATTATTTGCCTTTATCTTACAGGCAAATAAAATCACATTGAATCGATTATTGCCAGTTAGTGAATACTGGATATGGAGAGTGGATATATGTTTTCAAAAGTACCTATAGACCTCAGTAACATAAAAAAAGAAAATATTGACAAAGAGATACTAAGAGCCGCACTCATGGCCGAACTTGATGCCATCAACCTCTATGAACAAATGGCAGGTATGACTGACAATAAAGAAGTCAGTGATGTACTTCTTGATGTTGCAAAGGAAGAGAAAACGCACATTGGAGAGTTCCAGACACTTCTACTTCAGATAGATCAGCAGCAGGTTGATGAGCTGGAAGCTGGAAAGAAAGAAGTTAAAGAAGAACTGGGCAAATAAAGGGTGATGAAATGGTATTTTCAGAAGTTCCCATTGAACTTAAAAATATCAGTGAAGATGACATTGATAAAGAGTTAATGAGAGTTGCCATTATGGCTGAGTTTGATGCCATTAATATGTACGAACAGATGGCAAATCTCACCGAAAATGAAGACCTTAAGACAATATTACTCGATATAGCTAAAGAAGAAAAAGTTCATGCAGCCATGTTCCAGACAGTCCTCATGGAAGTTGACCATGAATATCTAAAGGTAATGGCAAGTTATTCACTGGCAAAAGATTGAGTTCTGTGTCTTATATGCAGAACACTTCTTTAGAAGCTTGTAAGCAGCAGTAGCATTCCCACAATCACCGGCTGATGCACCAGATAGATCAACAGCGACTTTTTCCCCAGATACTCAAGCAATCTCACGCCAGCATTCCCCTCGCAATCACACATCCTGAAACTTCGTTTGTAATCAGGATACAGACTGTTCCCTGTATAGATTCCCAGAAGGACAAGTCCAAACCAGGGTATCAGCGGGAAGTAATCAAGAGTATAAAAACCATGAGGTTTCAGACCTATCCATAAAAGCCATGGATAATCAACATAAGCAGCGTCCATTGGGATTCCTGCAAAGAGCAGTATAAGACCTGCAATCAGGTTGAACTCTCTGTGTTTGAGGAATGGATAGGAAATGATAATCGAAACTCCTATAAGATGAAGAATTCCAAAGTAAATCGTGCCGCTTTCAAGGAATGTTGCAGTTACCAGCGTAATCACAAGACCCCAGCCGAAGATTCCGGCACCTCTTTTGAGATTGTGGATGAATATCTCTTTTCCAGATTTGCAGCGGGATGCTCTTGAGTAACTTAAAGTGAGTGAAACACCCACAAGAAAAATGAACAGGATAGCTGCGCTTCTTCCTATAACTACAAGAAGACCCGAATGCATGTCAAATTCAGAGATGCTGAAAAAATCAAGATCAAAAAAGAAATGATAGATAACCATCAGAACGATTGCGACTGCACGCAGAGCATCAACTTCAAAGAATCGTTCTTTTGGATTTACATCCATTGCTTACCTCAAAGAAGATTTACTTTTTCTTCTTTTTCTTATCTTTGTTTTCCTTAAAAACAGAACCAAGATGGAGAGCATATGCACCATCTTCTTTGAAGGCCATTACAATCTCCTTGCGATCAAGCAGGGAATCGAGGTTCAGTTCGTAAGAGCCGGGACCAAGGATACGCACGGATTCAACCCTTTCGCCTTCCTCTTCAGTGACACTGGATTCTTCCTTCTCAACACCAAGGATATCATCAATCTCACGGATTATTTCTCCTGAAGACTGTTCTCCTTTTGTTTCAGGAGAAGTCTCATCAATGACATGTTCCTCTCCGGCTTCCTGAGCTTCAGAACCTTCCGGAGATTGCTGCTCAAGCTCTTCATCCTTGACATAAAGGAACTTATTCCAGCCACAATTAGGGCATCCGCTAAGTATTACTGAAGCGCCGTCTACAAAGATAGATTCACATCTTGTACACTTATGAGGCATGGTCCACCGAATTAAATAAGCATCATGATATATTAAAACACTTGCGATAAGCCACTTACAGATAGCTGAGACTTACTCATCCAGATATTTCCCGATAAGAGGATCAAGTCTTCTCTTTGTTTCATGAGGTATCATGGACGGAACGGTTGTTATCGCACCCATCAGAGCATCCTTACACATACAATGCTGTTCAAGACTCAATTTATCAAGAGTTGACACGATTATATCTTTAACAGCAGCCTCGTTCTTCATTGCATTCTCAATGACAGTTTCGATGGTAACATCTTCCTCATACCAAACATCATAATCTGTAACAGTAGCAATCATGGAGTAGCATATTTCAGCTTCACGTGCAAGTTTTGCCTCAGGAATTGCAGTCATTCCGATAATATCAAAGCCAAGTGACTGGTAGACTCTTGACTCTGCACGAGTTGAGAACTGCGGACCTTCCATGCAAACGTAAGTTCCGCCTTCTTTGACGCTGTATCCTTTTGAATTGGCAACATCAACTATGGTCTTTGAAGTCTCAGGACAGAATGGATCTGCAAATCCCATGTGAACCACAATGCCGTCCTCAAAGAAAGTTGATGGCCTGGATTTTGTACGGTCATATATCTGATTGGGGATAACAATATCCAGTGGTTTGAGTTCTTCTTTCAGACTTCCCACAGCAGATGCAGCGATTATGCGCTTTACACCAAGTTTTTTAAGAGCAAAGATATTGGCTCTTGAATTCAGCTCTGATGGAGATATCCTGTGCCCAATGCCATGTCTTGGAAGGAAACACACACCTACATCACCATGATTACCAACTGTTATTGAATCAGAAGGTTTTCCAAAAGGTGTGTCAATATCAACATCCCGTACGTTGTCAAGCAGATTGGCATCATAAATGCCACTTCCACCTATAATTGCGATATCAGCGTTAGCTTTAGCTTTTTCCTGCATTCTATCACTCGTTTTATTCAGCAAGTTTCCAGTACTGTTTTCCATCCTCATTCACAGAGCATACAACGCCTCTGCGATGCATCTCTTCAAGAATCTCAGGAAGCCTTCCGGGTTGTGCAATCTCAAATGCAAATGAATCAAGTGAGTGATACATGTAAAGACCGTGCCTTATGGAAGCAACATCCCAGAGTTCCTTATCCTCTTTTGTCATGAGGGTTGAGATGAGATCGGTCATGTCCTCAATAAAATTCCATGGGAAAACAACCCATGCCCATTCTTCAAGACGTTCTCCTACAAAATCAGGGTTATATTCGGAGGAATCCAGATATTGGAGAGCTGCAGTCCTGACTTCTGTGGGGTTCTGTTCATTTACATATTCAAAGGAGCGCATGAGACTCTTACCAGTGTCTGCAATGTCATCTACAATCAGGATTTTCTTCCCTGCAACAGCTTTGTCGGCAAGAGGGTATTTTATCTGTGGCTCATCACCTGCAAGTGCAGTTCCAAGGTAGTGTTCAATCTTAAGACTTGTGAGGTCATCAAGACCAAGAAAATCACATAATACACGACCTGCAAACCATCCGCCTCTTGCAAGGGCAACTATCATATCTGGTTCGTAACCTGAAGCTTTCACTTCGTTTGCAACTTCTCTGCACAGGTCATAAATGTAATCCCAGTTTGTAACAACACATTTGAATTTGTCAGGTAAGGCCATATTATCTCTCCAATTAATAAAATTAAGATGAAACACTATATTTAGACAGCTAAGAGATATAATTTACCTATTATCAAACACATAATTAATCATGTAATCCTGCTATAAAAACAAAGTCACACGCAAACTATATGAACTATGAAATAGTTGATGGGGGAGTACCCTTCCAGAATAAACATCAATCTCCGAAGCGGGGTGGGGTAGCCAGGAGATCCCGACGGGCTCATAACCCGTAGACCGATAGTTCGAATCTATCCCCCGCTACTTTTCTAACATCATTTTGATTTAAACATCAATTAGTGTGTTAGAGCCTTGTTCTGGAAATATACATATATAGTATGCAGACATAGAAGGATTTGCTTTACAAGTTAAACTTCAATCCCCGAAGCGGGGTGGGGTAGCCAGGAGATCCCGACGGGCTCATAACCCGTAGACCGATAGTTCGAATCTATCCCCCGCTACTTTTCTAACACCATTTTGGTTTAAATATCGTCCAGAAAGCTGAGTTGTAACTTTTTTATACCATTTAATCATTCGAGTAATTTCAGGATATCAAAATGGAACTATCAGTTCTTATTTTCAGACTTGCAGCAACAACCGGGAAAGTTGATATTGCAGCCATTTTGATAGCGTAATGTCATACAACGAAAGATTTGTAAATCTAAAAATAGATGATTTTCACAACAGAATTAAATATGAACTCCCCATTTATTAGAGCAAAAAGAGAGAACTGAAAAAGGAAGATCCTTAAATGGTAATGGATAAACTCGGGAATTCCCTGCAGGATGCCCTTAAGAAAATAGTAAAATCTGGACGTATTGACGAACGTACCGTAAACGAGGTCGTCAAAGATATCCAGAGGGCTTTGCTTCAGTCAGACGTTAATGTCAAGCTTGTAATGCAGATGTCAAAGCACATCAAAGAGCGTGCACTGAAAGAAGAAGTACCCTCAGGAATGAGTCCCAGAGAACACGTAATTAGAATCGTTTACCAGGAACTCATCAATATCATCGGCAAGAGTACCGACATTCCCCTCAAACCACAGACTATCATGATGATCGGTCTGCAGGGTAGCGGTAAAACTACCACAACATCAAAACTTGCACGCTACTTCCAGAGGAAAGGACTTAAACCCGGTGTAGTTTGTGCTGACACGTTCAGGCCAGGTGCATATCAGCAGCTTAAGACTCTCTGTACTAAACTTAATGTTGCATTCTACGGAGAAGAAGGGAATCCGGACGCAGTAGGAATCGTTGAAAGAGGTCTTAAAGAACTCGAGAAAAACGATATCCTCATTGTGGATACTGCCGGACGTCACTCACTTGAAAGTGACCTCATCACTGAGATGGAAGAAATACATGCTGTGGCAAAACCTGATTACAAGCTCTTGGTACTTGACGGTGCAATCGGCCAGCAGGCGAGCGAACAGGCACGTGCATTCAATGAGTCCATCGGAATATCCGGTGTTGTAATCTCAAAACTTGACGGTACCGCAAAAGGTGGTGGAGCACTCTCCGCCGTATCTGAAACGAACTCATCCATCGCATTCATTGGTATTGGTGAAACACCTGATGACCTTGAAAGGTTTGAAGCTGACAGGTTCATCTCAAGACTTCTCGGAATGGGTGATATCAAGAGTCTTATTGAAAAGGCTGAGGAAGCTCTTGGTGAAGAAGACTTTGACATGGAATCAATGCTCCGTGGAAAGTTCACCCTGAAAGATATGTACAAACAGCTTGAAAGTCTCAACAAGATGGGACCAATGAAGCAAATTATGCAGATGCTGCCTCTTGGAGGAATGGGTGCCAAGATACCGGAAGATGCATATCAGGTAACGGGTGACAAACTCGGACGTTACAGAGTCCTTATGGATTCAATGACAGAAGAGGAAATGCTCAATCCAAGGATCATCGGCAGTGCCCGTATTAAGAGGATTGCCAGAGGTTCAGGCTGTGCTCCTGAAGATGTCAGAGAGCTTTTGAAATATCATAAGATGATGCAAACTGCCATGAAAGGATTCCGTGGCGGAAAGTTCAATATGCAAAAAATGATGAAGAAAATGGGAATGTGAGAGCAATAGTTCTCACATCAATTGATTTTTTGACTTAATAAGTTCTTAAGTCCTGAATAAAAGATTTGTTTTATTAAATAATTCTTACATAGAGAATGTAAAAACTAATAGTTCTCACATACCTCAAAGAAGTTCATTAACAACTGTTCTCCTTTTTCTGTGTGAGCAACTTCCGGATGCCACTGGACCCCAAATATTGGCCTGTCTTCATGCCGCATTGCCTCGCATTCACAAATGTTAGACCTTGCAAGCTGGATGAAGCCTTCAGGCATTCTTACAACTTCATCTGCATGTGAAGCCCATACTGATGTCTTGGGACCAAGTCCTTTCAGAAGATCATCTTCTTCAACGATCTCAACTTCTATATCTGCATAGCCCCCGGAGTTTCCAGAGGCAACTTCTCCACCGAATGTCTTTGCTATAACCTGGTGTCCAAGACAGATTCCAAGGATTGGAAGGTCAATGCTTTCCACGTATTCGGAACAAATTCCTGCACGCTCCATTGTGGGACCACCACTGAGTATCAGCCCATCTGGCTCCTCATCGAGGATTTCTTCAACTGGTGTTGTGTTGGCTACTATCTTTGTTTCCATGTCCAGATCCCTTACTGAACGGTGGATAAGGTGGCAGAACTGCCCGTAATTGTTGATAACAAGGATTTTTAACTCTCTCATATTAGTTCCCTGATTTAGTTTGTGTTAATATTAAGTCGTTAGATTAGAGATAGAGAAGATCTCCAGATATGATCAGCGTAGAATTATTATTAATTCCAGTATTAATATTGGCGTTATAGTAATTAACCATATAAGAGAGTTTCATAGCAAAAAAGAACGTATGAAACCTCTACAACCTTTTAAATAAGAAACTGTGCAGGCATATTTAAACAGTATTTGCTTTAAAATATATTGAACTCATGAATAATGTTAAGTAAAATTAAAAGTAAATTAAGTAAGGGAGAGGAAGTTTCAAATAAATCCTTTACATGAAATTCTCATTATTGCTTGGCAATAACCCAGGACGAGGTTCTGAAATTGGAAACAAAATTCACAGGAATATACGGTTTCGATGAGATACTGGGCGGTGGAATAACTGCCCCATCCACAATACTCATAGCAGGTAATACAGGCAGCGGAAGAACCATACTTGGAGTCCAGAGCTTGTGTGAAGCAGCACGTAACGGTGAAAAGGTACTTTACATCTGCATCACGACACAATCAGAGAATTCCATAAGAGAATCACTATCTGAGTATTCATTTTATGAGGAAGCCCTGAATGTACACATATTTAATGTCAGCTCCGTTGAAAGAGATCCTCTTACAATGCTGGTAGAACTTGGAAACATAGTGAACTCCATCAAACCTGACAGGATACTCATTGACCCCATAACACCTATTGGATTTGGTTTCCCGGAAGCTGAAAGGAGGAGATTTATCTACTCACTTAATTCAGCCATAGTCGAGTGGAATGCTGTTGTTTACCTTACAGGAACCATGTCAAAATCTGATGTTTGCAGATCAGTTATCAGCGATGTGGCAGATGGTATTGTTCATCTGTCCCAGGAGATCCAGAGAAGAGGCAGCAAACGGATGATAACAATAATCAAGATGAATCGTCCCAATTATATTGATGGTGAGCATAGTTTCAGCATAAATTCCAATGGGGTTACTATTTATCCAAGAATTACCGCACCAGTTGTTGAAGAAACAGCACAGATTAACAGAATCAGTGCAGGCATTCCTAAGTTTGATGAATTGAGCAGAGGCGGCCTTTTTGAATTATCAGCTACATTGATAGCCGGAAATACCGGAACAGGGAAAACACTGTTTGGGCTAAATTTTATTGTTGAGGGTGCCAAAAACGGTGAACCCGGAATAATCAGTACTTTTGAGGACAGCCCGGCCGAACTTAGGCGCTATGCAGCAAGTCTTGGGCTTGAACTTGAAGAACTGGAAAAACAGGGATTAATACGAATAATTTACACGCCACCTTCTGAGATTAATGCATGCAGACACACAATCGAACTTCGCAACTACATTCAGGAAATGGGAGCAAAAAGAGTTCTACTGGATGATATTTCAGGCTTTGATTATGTTTTCGATACCCAGATCGCAAAAAGAGAACATATTGCCAACCTGATACGGCTCTTCAAAAATATGAGTGTTACATCCATGTTTATTAGCGGAAACATGGCTGCTGGAAGCAATATACTTCAGACAGAGATACCTGTATCATCACTTGCAGATGTGCTGATACTTCTCAAGCACATGGATATTGGCAAAGAAATCAGAAAAACCATGTCCATTCTGAAAATGCATGGCAGTGACCATGAGAAGCACCTTATAAGCTACGACATAAGTTCTGAAGGAGTCATCATCGGCGAATTCCTGAAAGATATCTGATCTTTGAAATCTGAGCTTTATTTTTAATTCGTTTCAGCCCGTCATACAAAAACTTTTATATACTAAACCATGCTACTATGTCACACACTAACATGCAACTAAACAAATACATTAATGTACTTAACAGTACATCAATGTATATTCAATATAACTCAATCTTATAGAAGGCGAAAGCAAATGTCAGAAATTGGTAAAAAGATCCGTATCGAAAGAATCATGCACAGAGACAGCAGAAACATCGTGATAATCCCAATGGACCACGGAATATCTGATGGCCCAATAAAAGGACTCATTGATGTTGCTGACACCATCAACAAGGTAGCAGAAGGCGGTGCAGATGCAGTTCTCATGCAGAAAGGCATAGTAAACCACGGCCACAGAGGATACGGACATGATGTGGGACTCATAGTTCACATGAGCGCATCCACAATCCTTGGACCAGATCCTAATAACAAGGTTCAGGTATGCTCTGTTGAAGAAGTCATGAAAATGGGAGCAGATGCAGTTTCCATCCACGTGAACGTAGGTTCCGAAACAGAAGCAGACCAGCTCCAGAAACTTGGAAGCGTGGCTGAGGAGTGCAACTACTGGGGAATGCCTCTTCTTGCAATGATGTACCCACGTGGAAAAGAAATCATCAACCCGCATGACCCTGAACTTATAGCACACGTTGCCAGAGTTGGCGCAGAACTTGGTGCAGATGTTGTAAAAACATTATACACCGGCAACCCGGATACATTCAAAGACGTAGTGCAGGGTTGTCCAGTACCAATAGTGATTGCAGGAGGACCAAAGACAAATACCGATGAAGAATTCCTCCAGATGATCGAAGGTGCTATGGAAGGTGGTGCAAGGGGTGTTGCAATAGGAAGGAACGTATTCCAGCACGAGAACCCTACAAAAATTACAAAAGCCATTACAGAGATAGTGCACTACAAAAAGTCAGTTGAAGAAGCACTGGAAATGCTGAAATAAGCTGAGATTGTTTCCTGTGCTTGCGGACGTGCTCATTATGAATAATAAGATAATCTGGATTAAAGCCGATGAAGGCAACTGGGATGAACGCAAGGCTGTAATTACCACCGGAATGGAATCCGGCGTAGATGCAATTATGGTTGATGCTGCTGATGTTGAGAAGGTAAAAGAGCTTGGAAATGTGAAAGTAGCAGCTTTCTCCTCAAACCCTGTTGAAGGTGCGGAAATTGTTGTAGTGGGAAAAGGTGGAGAAGGAGACGGAACAAAACCATTACCACCAGACTATGCTGGATCTCTTGACATTACAACAGCTCTTCGCCTGAAAGAAAAAGGACTCAAGGTTGCAGGATATGTAATCATTCGCAACAAGGACTACGAGAACTTTGCAGCTGAAATGGGAAGTGTATGTGATTATCTTGTAACTATAGGCACAGACTGGCAGGTTATTCCACTGGAGAACCTTATTGCAGGACTTCAGAAGGAGAATGTAATGCTTCTCTCGGGCGTCCAGAATTCAGAGCAAGCAAAACTTGCATTCGAGACAATGGAACACGGAACCGACGGTGTAATGCTTGACACAAAGGACCTGAGTACCATCAAGAAAACAGCGGAAGTTGCAGAAACAGCCGGTGTCAAGAACCTTGCAATCCAGACTGCTGTTGTCACAAGAGTTGAGGCAATCGGTATGGGTGACAGGGTTTGTGTTGACACATGCAATCTCATGGTAAGAGGAGAGGGAATGCTTGTGGGTTCACAGGCAAACGGAATGTTCCTCGTGCACTCTGAATCCGAGGAAAGTCCATACGTTGCTTCACGTCCATTCAGAGTCAACGCAGGTGCAGTTCACGCTTATATTAAGGTAGGAGAGAAAACACGCTACCTTTCAGAGCTTAAAGCAGGTGATCAGGTCACAATAGTAGATGGTGACGGTAAGCAGAGAACAGGCGTTGTCGGTCGGGTCAAGATAGAGAGAAGACCACTTATTCTTGTTGAAGCAGACCTAAATGGAAAGATAATCAAGAACATTCTGCAGAATGCAGAGACCATCAAACTCGTCACAAAGGACAAAGAACCAATAGCTGTTACAGATGTCAAGGTAGGCGATGAAATACTTGTTCACTCAGAAGATATTGGTCGTCACTTCGGAATGAAGATCGAAGAGACCATTATCGAGAAATAAGCAAGAATAAGAGAAATTCAGGAGCGATTCAATGGTAAAGATAGGAAACTTTGACCTTGATGAAAAGCCCGCTATCGTTTCAGTGATAGACGATGACCCGGCTGAAAATGCAAAGGCTGCAAACTGGCTGGGTGCAAATGTTCTTGAGCTGAGACTTGATCTTCTCAATTTTTCAGACCTTGAAGAAGCTAAGAAGACTATTGAAAGAATAAAAGTGAACACCAACCTTCCATGTATTGCAACCAACCGATTACAAACTGATGGCGGCAAATGGGAAGGTTCGGAAGATGACAGAATTAAATTATTAGTTGACATCATGCCTTTTGTAGAAGCTGTAGATATTGAGCTTAGTGCTGATGAAGACCAGCGCAATAAAGTCATTGCAGCAGCAAAAGCAGCAGGAGTAACAGTAATTGTTTCCGCTCATGATTTTGATGGAACTCCTTCTGTTGAGATCATGAAGAAGATACTTAATCATGCACATGAAGCCGGTGCTGATATTGCAAAACTTGCAGTCATGTCACACTCTACACAGGATGTGCTGAACGTACTCCAGGCAACTGCTGACATGAAAAAACCAGTGTGCACCATTGCAATGGGAGAGATCGGCAAACACAGCCGTATTGTAGCTCCATGTTACGGTTCAAGACTCACATACGGAGCAATAGCACAGGCTGTTGCACCCGGACAGATAAAGATACACGAACTTAAATCAGCCCTGGAGATTCTCTTTTGAACACGGTTTTTGGTGTATTTGGTGACCCGATAGCACATTCCAAATCACCCGACATGCATAATGCAGCTTTCAGGGAACTTGGCATGAACTGCACATACCATGCTTTCAGGGTCAGCCCTGAGAATCTGAAGGATGCGCTTCTTGGAGCTAAAGCCATGGGTTTTGGCGGAGTGAACCTTACTGTTCCACTGAAACAGGAAGCATTGGAGATAGTCGATGCTGACCCGCTGGCAGAAGGAATTGGTGCTGTGAACACCGTTGACTTCAAGGATGGAATGATCGGCTACAATACCGACGGACTTGGTGCTAAACGCAGTCTTGAGGAAAAAGGAGTGAAGATAAAGGGTTCCAATGTACTGATAGTAGGTGCAGGCGGAGCTTCAAGAGCTATCGCATTCCAATTTGCAAAGGACGGAGCGGACATCACCATAGCAAACAGAACCGAGGAAAAGGCTATCGAGCTTGCAGCCGGTGTGTCAGGAGTTGGTAATGCAAGAGGCTGTGGACTTGAGAATTTGAAGCAACTTATCGCAGATAGTGATATTCTGATCAATTGCACCACCCTCGGAATGCATCCAAAGACCGAGGGAACAATAGCAACAGCAGATGACATGCACTCTGATCTAACTGTATTTGATATAGTGTACAACCCTCTGGAAACCACCCTCTTAAAAGAGGCAAAGAAAGCCGGTGCTAAAGCAGTCACCGGTGAGATGATGCTAGTCTACCAGGGTGCAGAGGCATTCAAGATATGGACTGGCGTTGAGCCACCAATTGAAGTTATGAAGAAAGCGGTACTGGAGGGCTTTTAAGTTTGAAAGTCCTTATCATAGGCGGTACCGGTGAAATGGGACAGTGGTTCACTCCTTTTTTTAAGAACCACGGTTACGAAGTTGTTGTCTGGGGCAGCAGTGGGAAAGTTGAAGTTGCTGAGCGAATGGAGGTTGAGTTTGCCAGTGACCTTGATGCTGAAATAAGCACCAGTGACATTGTTATCGTAACAGTACCCATCAATATTACCGAGAAGGTCATCAGTGAAACTGCACCTAAAATGAAGAGTGGAAGCCTGCTTATGGATTTCACGTCACTTAAGGTCGGACCCACTGAAGCCATGAAGAAGTACGCTCCCGAAAATGTGGAGATACTCGGTACTCACCCTATGTTCGGACCATCCATTCCAAGTCTGCACGGACAGATTTTCATTCTAACCCCTATCAATGGAAGATGTGATAAGTGGTTCCCCGTTATGCGCTCACTTTTTGAAGACAACGGCGCACACATCGAAGTAATCACTCCCGCAGAGCATGACAGATTCGTTTCCGTTGTGCAGGGACTTACTCACTTCGCTTACATCACCATCGGCACAACCTTTGATGCCCTTGATTTCAGCGTGAATGAATCAAGAAGATTCATGAGTCCGGTCTATGACATAATGCTTGATTTCGTTGGCAGGATACTTGGACAAAACCCATACCTCTACGCATACATCCAGATGGAGAACCCGGAAGTTCTCAAAGTGCACGATGCTTTCATGAATCAATGCAGCGATATGTCATCAATCGTCAGAAAAAAGGATGTGGAAGCCTTTACTGCAAAAATGAAGGATGCAGCAGTACATTTTGGAGATACTGCATCTGCACTCCGCAGGTCTGACAAGCTCATAAACTCAAAAATCGCTGAATTTGACAGGCTGCTTGATTCCATTGGACAGGAAATTGGTGTCAGGCACATCTACTCAGGTATAGTGCACACAGGAATCGTCAAGAAAGTAAGTCCAAGAGACGTTGTTCTTGAATGTGGCAGCAGAATGGTTCCTCTGAAAATAGAGAACATTCGTCTGTTAGACGAAGAGGAACTGCATGAGTGGAAGCTCGAAAACCTCGAACATCATTTAAGAGATATATCGGTACTGATTCCTGAGGAAGCCGATGCTGATGTGATAATGGAACTTGTTTCCTGTAATGATGATATCGTTTCAATTGAGATAATTGACAGGTATGAGGGTGTTGAGGGAACTAAGCGGCTGAGTGTTACATTCCGTGTTATGATTATGGGTGATGTTGAGGCTGAGAAGGTTCATCAGGAAGTGGAGAGGCAGCTGATGGGGATTGGTTGTGCTGTTCGCGGGTAAAAAACAATATACCACTTGGTCTTTTTAAAATTATAGAATCTAATTTTAATAGACATATTCACAAGAGATACATTTAGAACATTGTTAATTCAATTTAATAAAACATTAATAGTTCTAACTTCTATTTTCATATGTGATTTAATGAGTGAAGTTAATCCGTTTACTAAAGAAATGTTAGAATGGATTTTTGAAAAAGCCAACGAAGAAGACAATAAAGTCTTAAGAAGAGAAAGCTCCACTCTTGATTTTAAAGAAAATTTTAATTTTAATTCCATAGTAGAATATGGAAAATTTGGTGCATCTTTTGCAAATCGAAAAGGTGGTTACTTAGTATTTGGAATCAAAGATAAACCACATTTATTATTAGGAATGCAGAATGATCAATTTTTGAATTTAAATATTGAAAAAGCCACAACCTTATTCAATGAACATTTCGCCCCATCACTAAAATGGGATTCATACGTACATGAAATTGATGGGAAAAAATATGGACTACTTTACTTTTTTGAAGAATCTAATAAACCAATTATATGTACTAAAAATAATAATCATGGGAAATTTTCAGAAGGAGATATATACTACAGATATTCAGGGCAATCTCGGAAAATAAGGCATTATGAGTTAAATGAAATTATTCAAAATAAAATAAAACAGGAAAAAGAAGAGTGGTTAAATTTTTTAAAAAATGCAATGCAATTTAAACCAGATTCTGCCTTAATACTAGATTTACAATCAGGAACCCTTGACGCGAAAAACCACTCAATATTAATTGATGAAAATATCGTAGACAAATTAAAATTTATAAAAGAAGGAGAATTCACTGAAAAGGAGGGAGCTCCAACATTAAAATTGATAGGAAACATAACAGATACCGTTCAAACACACGGTGCAAAAATTATTGAAAGAAGAGTACCAGAGCCTATTGCAATTACAACAGAACAATTAATAGAAGCATTTCTCAATCAAAGTTGTGAAAAACCAACAGAGTACCTTAAACAATTCTGTTATGAATCTGCTTATCATTTACCCATATGGTATTTCATTTTATGCAGTCGAATGAGTATAGATGAAATGGAAACATTTTGGAGCACTTTAAATGATGTTAAAAATGCAACACGAAAAAAGCTTTTAGATAGACTTAATGATGATAATATCGATACTTATAAAGTTGGTACTCTAATTGATATTGAAGATGAAGTGAAGATATCAGATGTTCAAACATTTGATAATTTTGTAAAAGAAACAAGATTGAAATTAGGCTTATCAAATAGCAGAGACACAACAATTGAGCGTAGCTTATTTTATAAAATAATAATGGAAAACAAAGAAAAAAGTATTTTAGAAGAAATCATTGAACCAAAAGCACGCCCATTATCAGAAGCAATATCACACATTCCTGAAGAAGTTATTATTGAAAAAAAGGAATGGATATTAGAAATTCTTAGTATAATTCACGCTATTCCTTCGAAAAATTTTGTGTATGGATTCCGTAGATCTCTTTGCAGTGTAGATATCAAACTATCTAAATCACAAGTTGAATGATAATAGGTTTGCTACTCTACTATCATATCCATATTTTGCAAATAATAATTAAAAAAGAATAATTAGACCTTACTCACAAGGTCTTCCAGTGCAGCCTTCGGGTCAGCAGCCTTCACAATCCCTGATGCCAGCAGAACGCCAACTGAACCAAGTTCAAGAGCTGCGGCAAGGTCTTCGCCTTTTGAGATGCCTGCTCCGCAGAGAACCTGTACTGCAGGGTTGATCCTCTTTACTGCATCAACTGAACCAGTGACTACTCCAGGGTCTGCTTTTGATACAGGGATGCCGGAGCCGATAAGCTCTGGGGGTTCAACTGCAACATAATCAGGACCGAGTGCTGCGGCGGCGGCTGATGTTGCAACGTTGTTGGTGCAGACTATTGTTTTGAGAGCTGCGTTTCTTGCAGTTGTGATGGATGCATCGATGTTTGCAAGGGTAAGACGGCATTCGGAGTGGTTGATAAGGGTTCCAACTGCGCCTGCATCTTTGATAGACTGGACGAATGCATGTCCTGTAAAGCTGCCTGCTCCGACCGGGTCAAGACTCTGTGCGTAGACCGGCAGGTCAACCTGTGATGCTACACGATAGATGTCACAGAACTGTGGTGCAACACCAATCTCAATTCCGCTGTCATCTGCAACTTCTTTACATGCCTGTGCAACCTTTACGGCGCCTTCGCCTGTACCCTCAAGGTATGTTTTGAGGTTCAGGACAATTAGTGTAGAACTCAAATTCAATCTCTCCAATATGATTATATGAATATCAGTATGCGTATCTCGTACGCAGCAATATAGATGTAACTCCAACTATAAATATAATCTTAGAAAAAACGCAGAAGAAGCAAAAAGTGAGACTGAAAGTTTAGAAAAAAGAAGACAAGAGTGTGGAAATTCCACACGCTTAGAAGTCAGTCATTACTCTGAACTGGTCGATTTCAGGGTTGTTGAGACCTTCAATGAATTTCTCTGCGACCTGCCTTACATCCTTTGCATTGGTGATTGCTCTTCCGACTACAAGGACATCTGCGCCTGCCTTAAGTGCCTGTGGCATTGTGTTGATACGTACACCACCAGCAACTGCCACCAGGATCTTTGGTGAGAGTGCCTTGATAGCATCGATGTTACCCCATGCATGCTCTGTTTCCTCAATGTCGATTCCACGGTGGAGTTCTACTACATCTGGAAGTACATCGAGCTGCTTGAGTACTGCTACAGGGTCGTCACAGTTGAGTGTGTCCATGATAGCATAGATACCGGTCTTGTGAGCTTCCTCAATTGCCTTGTTCATGGTTGCGATTGGTGCAAGTGCGGAGACGACAATTGCGTCTGCTGTTGCGTCTGCTACCATACGTGCCTCGAGGTTTCCTGTGTCCAGAGTCTTAAGGTCAGCTACGATAAATGCATCTGGGCGGATTTCCCTGAGCTTGGTGATTACGTCAACACCATAGCGCTTGATAAGAGGTGTACCTGCTTCAAGGATGACGTGGTCACTCTTAGGAATCTGCTTAACAATGTTCTGGATAACAGGAAGGTTTGGATTGTCAAGTGCAACCTGAAGGTATGGTGGGTTCCAGAGTCTGGATACCTTGAATCCCATGATTGCGTGTCCCATTCTGTCCTTCTCCTTGAGTACTGTGTCGATGTCCGGGAAGCCATCTACTGCGCGCTTAACTGCCAACTTTGTAGCTCCGTAGTTGTATCTGTAGATTCTGTTGTAGTCCTTTGCTTCAGGGTGGATGAAAACACTTGCAACTACTACAAGATCCTCAATGTCAAGGTCACCGAATGTTCCCTCTTCAAGAGCATCTGCAACAGCCTTTGCAACAGCTGCCTGTGCAGGACCGAAGATCTGAGCTGCCTGGCCCATATTCTTTACAGTTACTTTAGGTACGATAAGTGTTGCAGGTTTGGTTGGAAGGTTTGGACGGACAACTGAAAGCAGAGGTGTGTGACCTGCTGAAAGCTGTGTTAAACCATTTGCGAATGCCTGACCAACAGGACCGTCTTTGTTTCCGATCATGAGGTCTACGTGTGCGAGTTCTGGTTCCTCGCCGATTAATGCTTCTCCGATTAATAACATGATTCTCACTCAACTGTATGTGTATTTTAACTTATACTGGATAAATAGCGTATCTGTAGTTGTAGTTGCGTTATAACCAGTTTATTAGTTATTATAGTATTTGCAACTATGAAATTTATCAGTTCTCGTGCAAAACCAGCGCTTTATATATTAGAGTTATGGCAGGATACACGAGATTTCTGCTTTATATAGTATATACAAATAAATAGTTTGTTGAAACTCGCGTTTTTAATCAAAACTGCCAAAAATACAAAAAATAACTCAAATGAGCTTCGGACAAATATCATCCATGATGCAGACATCGCATTTCGGCCCGACAGGCCTGCATATATTCTTGCCGAACAGCACCATCAAACCGTTTATGTCCTTCCATTCCTCTTTCGATAGCACCTTCTCAAGCTCTTTTTCGGTCTCATCGGGATCGGAGGTTTCAACAAGTCCCATGCGATTGGATATCCGATGCACGTGAGTATCAACTGCTATGACATCCTGCTCAAATCCATACCCAAGTACACAATTAGCAGTCTTCCTCCCAACACCTGGAAGTTTGAGAAGCTCATCCATACTATCAGGAACAACTCCGCCGTAGTCCTGTAGAATGATGCGTGAAATATCGATAATACGCTGGGATTTCACCCTGTAAAATCCCACTTCTTTAATTAGTTCCTGTATCTCATCAACATCTGCCTCTGCCATTTGCTGAACCGTACCAAATACACTGAAAAGCTTTTGCGTGGTTGGAATGGTTACCTCATCTCTTGTGCGCTGGGAAAGGACTGTGGATATCAAAAGATAGAAAGGGTCCTTGTTAATATGATAATATCCGCTCGGGTACAATTCCCACAGCCTTGAGACTACATCTTCAGCGTACATCAGAACAAAGAGAAACTTCAGGATATAAAATCCTTTGGAACCTGTACCCCAAAGAAAATAAAAGAGATTATATTGAAAAATTAATAAACTAGTCTATTAACTGGATCTGGAATATGCGGGAAAAACAATATGAACAGTAGTTCCTGAACCTTCCGTACTTTCAACCCATACCTTACCATGATGGATCTCAGCAATGGTTTTGCTGACATAAAGACCCATTCCGCTTCCACCGTATTTCCTGGACTTGGAACCATCTATCTGATAAAAGCGTTCAAAAATATTGTCTATTTCATGCTCAGGAATACCTATTCCTGAATCAGTCACTGTCACATGAACCTGTCCATCATCCTCAAATGCACATATCGATATCTCCGAGCCATCAGGACTGAACTTAACAGCATTGTCAACAATGGATCTGAAAAGATAGGGCAAATATTCCACATCACCTTTCATTAGAGGCAAATGCTCCTGGAAATCAAAGGAAATAGTAAGATCTTTTTCCTCGGATTTAAAGGAAAAATTCTCTACTACTTTTGTAAGGATATCCTCTATTCTGATAGGATCAAGCCTGTATTGTACTTTTCCTGACTTGATAATACTCATATAGATCAATGAATCCATGAGGAAACTTAGATGATCATATTTTTCGAGAACTGTTTTCATGGCATTTTTCTGTTTGGAATTCAGAGGGCCCATTACTTCATCGTGAACCAGTTCACTATAACCTTTTATGGATATCAGAGGTGTTTTCAACTCATGACTCAGATTTGATATGAATTCGTCCTTCATCCTGTCAAGAGATTTCAGTTCCTCATTTACCCTTGCCAATTCCTCTGTATAACGTTTAATTTCTTCCTCAGCCTTTTTGCGCTCGGAAATATCACGCGTCACGCCCAGGAAGAACTCAAAAGTCCCATCCTCATCAAAAACCGGGTTTGCAATTGCTTCAGTCCATCTTTTTGAACCATCTTTGTGATATTGTTCAATCTCAAATGTTTCAGAATATTTAATTTCGCCTGCCTCAAGGTGATCCTGAAAACGTGCTATAGCACCTGATATAGTTTTTATATGTTCTGGTGGGAAGATTTCCTCAAATGACTGCTTTGCAACCTCTTCAGGAGTATAGCCCCTTAATTTGAATACAGAAGGACTTGTATAGGTGAATTTACCTTCTTTATTCAGAGTCCATATTACATCATTTGTATTTTCAGCAAGAAGACGGAATTTATGCTCACTTTCACGGAGTTCTTTCTCAGCGAGTTTTCTTTCGGTTATGTCCCGTACATTGCTCAATAGTGCAGGATTCCCATCATAATCTATTATTCTGACACCCATTTCAACAGGAATTCGGGATCCGTCTTTTCCCATGTAGACCATTTCCAGCCTTATGGACTGGTGTTCCATGACATCACTCATTTTTTCACTGCAAATACCATGAAATTCCGGTGCCACAAGATCGTAACGGGTCGTTTTTAACAGTTCATCAATTGAGTAACCAAGCATTTCTGATGCTATTGAATTTGCATCAATAACATTACAATCAAAGTCAAATACCAATATAGCATCCGCAGCATTTTCAAACAGAGCCCTGAATTTGGATTCGGATGCCTGAAGTTTTTTAGTGGCAAGTCTTTCCTCAGTTACATCTGAACCGGAACTTAGTACGCCGACAATATTTCCATCAGGATCCTTATGATAAGAATTGTTCCAGCTTATGAGCCTCTTTTCTTTACTCTTAGTCAGAACACTGTTTTCATTTACTTTTACTAATTCCAGATTGCCTTTTGATATGCTATTAAATACCATGGATACCCGTTCTTTTTCGTCTTCCGGAATGGCAATATCCACCCATTTTTTACCAATGAGTTCCTTCTCGGCATATCCCAAAACCTGACAGCATTTTTTGTTTACAAGCTTCACATAGCCTTTTTTATCAAAACCAACTATAATACATCCTGCAATGTCAAGATAAGATTGTACCCTGTCTTTTTCAAGCTTTAATTCATCATAGAGATTTTTGTTATTCAACAGAGTTCGCACACGTGTGAGAACTTCTACCCTGTCAATGGGTTTTACGAGGAACTCATCTGCACCTACTTCTATTCCTTTTATCCTGTCATCTTTTGAAGAAAGAGCTGTGACGACAACCACTGGAATGATTTTCGTTGATTCATTTGCCTTTATCCTGCGACAGACTTCATATCCATCCATTCCGGGCATCATTATATCCAATATTACAAGATCAACAGGTTCAGACTCTATTATTTCAAGAGCTTCTTCTCCGCTATAGGCTCCAAGAACTGAATGGTGTTTTGAGAGAAATGCTTCCAGAAGCCTGACGTTTAGAGGGTCATCATCTACGATCAATATAGTATATTCGGTTTTTTCTTCCATTTTTAAACCCTGGAAATCAGAATTTTGAATTTGATTAAATAAGTGACTATTCTATGAAACGCAGTTATGATTATATGGGATGGTTTTTACACTAGTGAGCAAATGTTACATTGATGAATATAGAGTTATTAATATATAAATGTCATTAGTATGTTTTATCATAAGATGCAAAGAAAAATAAAAATCAGGAGTTGAAAAATAATAGAGATACTGTCTGTACTTGTAGAAGAGCATGCACTTGCTGGTTTGTTTATTGCAAGTTTTCTTGCATCAACCATTCTTCCAATAGGTTCGGAAGCTTATGTAGTCCTGTTAATCAGTAAAGGTTTTTCTATTCTGCCTGTAGTAATGGTTGCCTCTATTGGTAATTACATAGGAGCATGCACAACATATTACATTGGAATCAGAGGCAGGCAGGATGTTATTGAAAAGTATTTTTCTATTTCTGATGAACAACTGAAAAAAACCGATAGATTGTTTGCCAGATATGGTTCTTTTTTGTTGCTCTTTACCTGGGTCCCAATTATAGGCGATGCAATTACTGCAACAGGAGGAATTATGAAGCTTGATTTCAGGATATTTTCTTTCTATGTGTTCATAGGAAAAACTGCAAGGTATGCAGCACTGGCTTACCTCACGGCAGGAACCCTGATGTTTTTCCAGTGATTTTGAATTTTGATGTACATGTTTTACCTGTTTTAAGCCATAATTAAGACGGGATTGTTCAAACATATGTCTCAAAGGGATAAAGTATATATACTCATCCAGAGCATATAAATAAATATATATTACCAAAGATAGCAAAACATTCAGAGACATGGAAATGGCAAAATTAGAAATAGAAGAGAAGACACTTAAGCAAAATTCTTTGCTGATACCTGTTGCTGTAGCTCTTGGAACTTTATTGGCAATTATCGCCTATACATACCTCCCAAACAATACAGCGTTGATAACTATATTTTCAGGTGCAATTATAGTGGCTTTGATAACCTATGCCTTTTTAAAAAAAAAGAAAGAAGAATAAAACATAATGCAGACAACGACATCTTTGCAGACACAAATTAAGAACTTATTCTGCTCTCATCAGAGCCCGTGTCTGACTGCTTTTGGCGTTGTTTTTGCACAGCATAGGCTGGATGTTCGAATTTTACCGAACCTGCCTTTTTAAAAATTAGTCCGCATCACTTATTGCTATTATTAACGGGAATCGAAAAACAAAACTCGCTACCCTCACCAACCGTACTATCAACCCATACTTTACCATTGTGCATTTCTACGAACTTCTTCACAAGAGCAAGCCCAAGACCTGTCCCTGCATATTCATTAGTGGTGTATGAATTAAGCTGTCTGAATGGCTGGAAAAGTCTGGCCTGATCATTCTCTGAAATACCTACTCCTGTATCCTTTACGCAGAAATGAACCATATTTTCCGATAGTTTTGAAATAATAGAAACTGTACCTTTTTCAGGAGTGAACTTTATTGCATTGCTGGCAAGATTATAGAGAATCTGCTTAAGCTTAGTCCTGTCTGCGTGGATTTCCCCAATACTTTCATCGGTATCAGTGACCAGTTTTATTCTCTTATCCATTGCCATTGGAGAAACCAGGGTTTTTACTTCATCTACTGCAGGAGACAATGAAAAATATTCGTATTGAAGCTCCATTTTTCCTGCTTCCACTTTTGAAAGGTCCAGCACATCATTGATAAGTTGTAGCAAATGATTACCAGCATCTAAAATATGGCCAGCATAACGATTCTGCTTTTCATTCAACTCACCAAACATATTGTCCATGAGAATATCAGAAAAACCAATTATAGATGTCAGCGGAGTTCTCAATTCGTGGCTCATGGTAGCCAAGAATTCATCCTTACTGCGATTTGCTGCCTCTGCAACAATCTTAGCATGCAGCAGAGCATCTTCAACTTTCTTTCGTTCTGTGATATCCTGAATTGTACCTATAATTGTATTTTTCTCTGCATCATATTCGGCAATTGAATGAATATCGCGTACAGCTCCATCATTCTGCCTGGTGATCTTAAACTGCACATCATAGGTGACCCCATTTCCTATCAAATCCCGCATTGCCTCATCCATCATCGGCCGATATTCTGGTAAAACTACGGCCTGTACCTCTTTAAGAGAGAAAATAGTATCATCGGGTTCATACCCATAAATTCTTTTAGCTTCATCTGAAGAATCCATCATACCTGAATTCAGATTTAAGTCCCAGCTTCCGATATGACCTATTTTTTGAGCAGTTCTAAGCTGCATATTTCTTTTATTTAATTCAGCTTCGGCTTTCTTGCGTTCAGTTATGTCATGGATAATAGAGTAAAGAAGCTTCTTTGAATTTACAATTACAGGACTGCTATACACTTCCACATCACGGATCTGGCCATCTGCAAGTTTATGCTTAAAAAGGAAATAGTTTCTTTTTTCAGCAACTGCATTCTGCATCTCTTCCAATATTTTATCAGGAGGAAGAAGATTGATGTCCTGTATCTTCATACATGTGATGACTTCAAGCGACCAGCCATAATAATCGCACGCAGCATTATTTGCATCAATTGTTTCAAAGTTTTCAGGATTAATGAGAAGAGTAATTGCTTTGTTGTACTTGAAAAGGGAGCGATACACATCACCCTTTTCCATGAAAAACCTATCAGTAGGACTTAAAAAGTCTGCACCATTGCCCGATTCAGAGTCTGTATTTTTGACAGAATCGTCCGATTGAACATTATCAAATTCAAGGGAAGAAGTACAGGAAACATCAGTTTCACTATTGGAACGAATGTCATCATTCCCCTGCAGACCATTAGACTTCAGATTCACCATAATACCTTTCCCACATACCTGTTCAGGGTTACCTTCTGAATACCTATAGAATATCAGATTTCAAAGGCAGCTCACTTCCGAGTTCACTATTTGATAGTAATAATAAATAAAAGTATTTTATCAAAATAATAAAATGAAAAGTCATAGTAACAAGAAAAAATCAGGATACGAGTATTCTATGAGAAAATAGCCATACAATACAAATAGAAAATATAAGATTCAGATCAGTAAATACTGATCAGAATTAAAAAAGAGAGGATTAAAATATCAATCCTCTGCCTGGAAATGCCACTGGCAGTCATCACGTATTTCACGTGACTGGGAATCAAATTCCTCTTTATAATGAGGAAGATCTGCACTTGCATACTTCGGGAAAACAAGAGAAATCTCTTTCTGATAAGTGGTTCCATCAGGGCTTAAAGTTACTTTAAACAACATTTCAGGCCTGCTTCCATTCTTTACTAGATCCGTACTACTCACATCATTCACTCCTTCTAGTCAAATATTTTTATGTATTCAATACAGGTTTCCACATCCAATGCCTTTTCCTCAGGGAACTGGAATTATGAAAACATTTTCAAACTCACCATAAACCAGATAGTTACTAAGAAATATAAACTAATTGGTTTACAAATATATAATTTAATACTAATTTGTGTTTACAGATATTCTGGATACTACACAAAATGATATATTAGATAATGCAAACCTACAACCATGACCCTATTATCCAGAAACGAACTCAGGGAATTGATAAACAGCGAACCGCCACTTGTTGAGAACATGATAGATACTGAGACTCAACTGCAACCAAACAGTGTTGAACTGACCCTCAAAGGTATCGAGACATACACAAGTTCCGGTGCAGTTGACTTTGATAATAGTGAAAGAGAAACTCCTTCTACAAAACCAGTGGAATTTGATGAGAAAGGCTGGGCACACCTGGAACCCGGAGTATACAAAATTACATTCAACGAAATAGTCAACATTCCTCTTGACAGGGCTGCCATTGCAAGACCAAGATCCACATTACTCAGATGCGGAGCAAATATAGGAACTGCAGTATGGGATTCCGGCTACAGAGGAAGAAGTGAATCCATGCTTGTTGTTTACAATCCTCATGGATTCAGGCTGAAAAGAAATGCACGTGTAATGCAACTGATATTTTTTGACCTGCACAGCAAACTTTCAGAAGGGTACAACGGAAAGTACCAACATGAGAACCTGTGACATAGTAACATAATCTACGTTAGGGTTATCTATAATTAAAGCAATCACGCAAACATGAGTGAAATAGGCAAATCTGTCAGGATGGAAAGGATCTTCGATCGAAATACAAAGAATGCAATTATCATTCCAATGGACCATGGTGTGGGTGCAGGGCCTATAAAAGGAATTATTGACCTGCCTGCTGCTGTGAACAAAGTTGCAGACGGCGGAGCAAACGCAGTTCTCGGACATATGGGACTTCCAAAACACGGCCACCGTGGATATGGAAGAGACATTGGACTTATTATACACCTCTCAGCTTCAACATCCCTGGGACCTGACCCAAACCACAAGGTCATTGTCACAGACATCGAGGAAGCTATCAAAGTCGGTGCTGATGCAGTATCAATCCATGTAAATGTTGGGGCTGATGACGAGGCACAGATGCTTCAGGACATGGGACATGTTGCCCGAAAATGCGATGAATGGGGAATGCCTCTGCTTGCAATGTTGTATCCAAGAGGACCTAAAGTAACCTCCGAACATGATGTTGAGTATGTAAAGCATGCAGCAAGGATCGGAGCGGAACTTGGAGCAGATATTGTCAAGACAAATTATACCGGTGATATTGATACATTCAAGGAAGTTGTCAGCGGATGTCCTGTACCTATTGTAGTTGCAGGCGGTCCCAGAATGGATACTGAACAACAGCTTCTGGAAATGGTTTATGACTCACTCCAGGCCGGAGGAAAAGGAGTAGCTATAGGAAGAAACGTATTCCAGTCAGATGACCCTACAAAACTGGTGTCACACATATCCAGGATTGTACATGGTGGAATGACCCCGGAAGAAGTGCTCAAAGAATAAGAGCACTCATATTTTATTTTCGCTAATTTTATTCATCATAGTATATATTTTATACTCCAGTGGAAACGAAGGGGTTTTGTTTACTATTCACAAATGCATTCTTTTTTGACGTGTGTACCCTTACACAGAACCGGAGCTAATTGAAAATAACAGCCAAGAAAAAATAATGTTAGCTCATTGATGAAAAAAACCATTGGATAAACAGGATTCAATAGTAATATTCAATATCAAAAAAATGGATAGGAAGAGCAAGGTCAGTGTTGAAATGACCAATTGAATCATATTTAGATGGTGGTACGATATGATATGATTTGATTGAGATTCGACCTTGCTCAATCATACAATATATGAACATGCATATAATAATTACGAGTATAAAAATATCATATTACTACATAAAATCAGATTTTATGAACATAGACGTTTTGGGGATGCTTTCGTTACCATTAAATGTAATGGGCATATCGATGACTCATAAGAATCATAGATATACACAATTATCGAGGATCATTCATGGATAAATATGAGCAGGTAATAGAACTGGCTAAACGTCGCGGATTTTTGTGGAACTCTTTTGAGCTTTACGGAGGAACCGCAGGATTTTACGACTACGGACCACTTGGAAGCACCTTAAAGCGCAGGATTGAGCAGATCTGGAGAGAAACCTACGTTGTACAGGAGGGGTTCATGGAGATAGAAGCCCCAACAATCGGTATTGAAGAAGTTTTCGTGGCATCAGGTCACGTTGGTGGTTTCTCAGACCCACTCTGCGAATGTAAGAACTGTGGAGAAGCATTCAGGGCAGATCACCTTGTAGACAAGATGGTGGATTGTGCTGATGCACTTTGCGTCAAAGACCTTGACAAAGTGATTGCAGAAAACAATGTCAAGTGTCCTGAATGTGAAGGAGAGCTGGGAGAATCATATGAATTCAATCTCATGTTTAAGACAAACATTGGCCCAGGCACAGGAAGACAGGGATACATGCGTCCTGAGACCGCACAGGGAATGTTTGTGGACTTCTTGAGACTTGCAAGGTTCTACCGTGAAAAACTCCCATTCGGTGCAACTCAGATAGGAAAATCCTACCGTAACGAGATCTCACCAAGACAGGGAGTTATCAGGCTAAGAGAATTTACCCAGGCTGAAGCTGAGATATTTATTGATCCTAACGACAAAAAACACGCAAACTTCAGCAGGTTTGCTGACACTGTTATCAACCTTTACTCCGAGGAAGCACAGCATAAAGGTGTTATCGAGAAAATGACTCTCGGCGAAGCAGTGGAGAAAGGCACCATTGCCCACGAGTTCCTCGCTTACCAGATAGGACTTACAAACCATTTTCTCCAGCGTATTGGAATTTCAGCAGATAAGCTGAGATTCAGACAGCACCAGAAAGATGAGATGGCACACTATGCAATAGACTGCTGGGATGCTGAGATCCTAACTGACAGGTTCGACTGGGTAGAAGTTGTGGGAATTGCAGACAGGACAGACTATGACCTGAAGGCACATGCTGCTGTAAGCAAGACCGAACTCTCAATCTACAGAGAATACAGCGAACCTAAGATGGTTACTCAGTTTGTTGTCAAGCCAAATATGGGTAAACTCGGACCACTCTTCAAAGGAAAGGCAAAGGCTGTTGCAGATGCACTCAAAGCACTCAACCAGACAGAACTCGAACAGGAGAACATCACAGTCACTGTTGACGGAGAAGAAGTAACTGTACCCGGAGATATTGTCGAGTTTGCAGAGGAAACTGTCAAGATAAGCGGAGAAAATGTCATTCCTCACGTTATCGAGCCGTCCTACGGTATTGACAGGATATTCTACTCAACCATGGAACATGCATTTGAAGAGGAAATGGTCAGCGGCAAGGAAGAAACTGAGAATGAAGAGGCAGAAGCAAGGATTGTCCTGAGATTCAAGAAGGAAGTCGCTCCTGTACAGGTGGCAATTCTTCCACTGCTTACCAGAGAAGAACTCATCAACCCTGCAAGGAACATTGAAGCTCAACTGAAGCAGAAAGGTCTCCTTGTATCATACGATGACTCAGGAACTATCGGAAGACGTTACAGAAGGAACGATGAAATTGGAACACCATACTCCATTACAATCGACTATGATACACTGGAAGATAACACCGTCACAATCAGGGACAGGGACAGCATGAAGCAGGTTCGTGCACCAATTGACGGAATTGCAGACCTTATTTATGAGATGATTTACATGAACAGGGATTTTGAGAGTGCTGGAAAAGCACTCTAAATTCATTTTCTTTTCTCTTTTAGTTTTTCTTTTACTTTATTAGTTCATTTCCTGTTTTCGAAATTAAACAATACTTTCACCCTGCTTAGCTCAGCTTTAAAAACCTGAAGAGATTATATATTGAAAAACCAGATACTGAAAGTAAATATTATAATAATCATAAAAATTGCAAACATGCAAGAATGGTAACATGCCGGAATATATCAAACACCCTTTGATAAAAGCAGATACTGTAGAGCAGAGGCTATATCAGCTTGATCTGGCAGGCAAGGCTCTTGATGTATCCACACTTGTTGTATTACCAACTGGACTTGGAAAGACAGTTGTATGTCTTCTTGTCATGGCTTCTCGCCTTGAGAAATTAGGCGGCAAGGTCATGGTGCTCTCACCAACAAAACCTCTTGTGGAACAGCATGCATCTTTTTTCAAAAATGTAATGAACATTCCAGAGGAAGAAGTCCTCACATTCACAGGTAGCATCAGTCCTGAAAAAAGGTCAGAACTCTGGGAAACTGGCAAAGTTATCATTTCCACACCCCAGGTTATTGAAAATGACATACTGACCAAAAGAATAAGTCTTGAAAATGTTACACACATTACATTTGATGAGGCACACCGTGCAGTTGGAAATTACGCTTATACCTATATTGCAGAGAAATATTTTGAAACCGCAAAAAACCCTCTTTGTTTAGGGATTACTGCAAGCCCGGGCAGTTCGGACGAGAAGATAGCAGAGGTTTGCGAGTCACTTCACATCGAATCGGTTGCTGTTAAAACCGAATCAGACAGGGATGTCAAACCTTACATTCATAATAAAGAGATCGAATGGAAGCGCATCAACCTTCCTGACGAGATGAAAGAGATCAAAGACCTGTTGAATAAGGTTCTTGAAGACAGGTACAAGAAGCTTACTGAACTTGGTTACCCAATATATAATAAGAGATTTGTCTCAAAAAAAGACCTTCTTGGATTGCAGGCAAAACTTCAGGGAGAACTCAGGGGAGGAATGCCCGATACTTCAGTTTATAGTGCAATTTCCTTGCTTGCAGAGATACTGAAAGTAAGTCATGCTGTAGAAATTACGGAAACACAGGGACTTGAAGCTCTCCGTATGTACATGGAAAGACTGGACAACGAAGCAGGTTCTAAAAGTGGAAGCAAGGCTTCAAAGCGTCTTGCTGAAGACCTTTACATCAGGCAGGTCGTACACCGCCTGAAAGACTGTGACCTTGAGCATCCCAAACTGGAATATGTGAAAACGATAGTTCTTGATGAGCTTGAAAATAAGCCACATTCCAGAGTTATTGTTTTTGCCAATTATCGTGACACCGCCGAGATGCTTACAAAAGCACTCGCTGAAGTTGAAGGCATAAGGCCAGTGAGGTTTGTGGGCCAAGCGTCCAAATACAAGGATAAGGGACTGACACAGAAGCAACAGGTTGAGATTATCGAACAATTCAAGGCTGGAGATTACAACGTACTTGTGGCAACCTCGGTTGCAGAGGAAGGCCTTGATATTCCATCCACAGACCTTGTGCTGTTCTACGAACCAATTCCCTCTGAAATTAGGAGTATCCAGAGAAAAGGGCGAACAGGAAGAAAGCATGAAGGTCGTGTTGTTGTTCTAGTTACAAAAGGCACCAGGGATGAAGGATACTACTGGAGCAGCCTTTCAAAGGAAAGGAAAATGCAGAGCAACATGAAAGAGCTTCAGTCAGCCATGCCGGCACGGAAGAATAACTCAATTGAAGAGGAATTCATGCTGGATAGTAACGGGAAGGACCAGAAGACATTGTTTGAATACGATGACAACAATGAATCTAAACCTGAAAACAAGGATAGTATCAAAATTGTTGTGGACCAGCGTGAGATTCGCAGTTCTGTTGCCCGTTCCCTTGACAGAAACGGTGTTGAGATTACAGTAAAAACACTGGAAGTTGGTGACTACATCCTGAGTGAACGCATTGCTGCGGAAAGGAAAGAGACACAGGACTTTGTGGGTTCGCTTATTGAACAAAAACTGTTCGAGCAGATATCAAACCTCTCAAGAGCCTATGAAAAGCCAATACTGATAATTGAGGGTGAAAGCCTCTTTAATTGCAGAGGAATAAATCCGAATGCAATTCACGGAACCCTGTCATCAATATCACTGGATTTTGGAGTTTCAATATTCTATACGCGTGACCCGGAAGATACTGCTGCCCTCTTACAACAGGTTGCAAAGAGAGAACAGGTTGATGAGAAACGGGAAGTTAACATGCACGGGAAGAAAGCTGCTGCTATGCTTCCACAGCAGCAGGAATATGTTGTGTCTTCAATATCTGATATCGGTCCGAAAGCAGCCAGAAACCTCCTGAAACATTTCGGTTCTGTGGAAAATGTGATGAAAGCCAGTTATGAAGAACTGCTTGAGGTCAACAATGTTGGACCCAAGACCGCAGCAAAAATAAGGGAAATTATCGGCAGTGAGTATAAGCGTTGATTCCTAAAAATAAAAAAGGGAGTTAAGTGGAGTTTACCACTTACCAAATTGAAGATTACCTGGCTACTTCATTTTATTCATTATATCCATACAGCGTTCGATCATATCAAGATAATCAGATATTCTTCTTACATCAGTTTCATCCTGCATAGTATTTGCAAGTGAAACCATTTTTCTTACGAGCAAAATTTCCAGTTCAGGGATTGATGCCGGAGCTGAAGTTGATTGTCCCACAGATGTATCTTCGGACTCAGATCTTACAGGCGTGGTTTTCGGAACTGCCGCAACCGGAGTTTTCTTTTCTTCTACTGGAGAAATTTCTGTTTTTGGCTCAGGTGTAACTACCGGAGCAGATGCTTGCTGCATGCTTCCACGTGGGTCGCGAACATCATCACAGACCGGACATAGTACCCTACCCTGATAGCGGAAGAGAGGGGCTCCACAGTTGCCACAATGTTGTGCAAGCATTGTTCCGCCAATCTCAAGCATTCGGGATATTTTTTGTATATTTTCATCATCAGTGTTTGACATGTTATCTCCTTTTTCTCAAAACCTATATACCAATGAAAGTCTTTTTATAGAATATAATTATTTAGGGATAAATTGAGCAACCCTATTTTGATTTCAAACTTATCAAGGTGATCCTACATGTCAAATTTTGATCAAGTCATTGAAGAATGCAAACAAAAGTTAGAATATATCGCAAACGATAATTCAGTACCAAGGAACATTAGGCGTTCTGCAAATGATATACTGGAAACATTAAGTAAGAAAGATGAACCTCTCTTTTTGAGGACATCATCAAGCATATCCATTCTTGAGGATATCAGCAACGACCCTAACATCCCTGTTCACACAAGAACACTCATCTGGGATGTTGCAAGCCAGCTCGAGACCATTCCGGTCGACGAGTAAAACGAACAATATAATTGTTCGCCTTTTACTTTTTTGGTTCTCTTTAACATCGTGTGGGTAAACGAAGTTTACCCGCCATCAAGAATATCATTGTATTCCTACACTTCTCAGTCTTCAATCCATATGATCTCTTAAAAGCAGTTTTAATTTTGTTGTTCAATCCTTCAACAACACCGTTGCTGATACCTTGTTTGATTGATTCCAATATCCCATGAGAATTTCTTTTAATCATCTTGGCCAATGTGATAATTTCCTTGATGTTGCTATGTGTTCCCCAATAATGCCATTTGTCAAGATATTCCCTCGCTACCTCTATATTTTTTATATCCCACAGACGTTGAAGTCCAAGCTTAAATCTGTAAGCTTTTGCTGTTTTAGTATCCAAATCTTTGATTGATCGAATCTTAGCTATTTCCCGATCCGATAGATTTTCAGGATTTTTCAACCACATGAATCTCGTTTTACCCAGATCTTTATTTGTTTGATACTCCTTTCTTCGAACCTTATCAATTGCATCATTCATCATTTTGACAATATGGAACTTATCGTAAACGATCTTAGCATTTGGGAAATATTCCCTTGCTCCACCCCTAAAAGCAGGATACATGTCCATTGAAATATACTTGATATTATCAGGGTCTATTTTTCTGGAAAGAACTTCCCTGAAGTTCTTGAAAACACTTCTTTTCTTTCCATTTTCAATATGAATTACTCTTGATTGATTTAGATCATAGAACAAGGTCACATAGCTGTGACCTTTTTTGACAGATATTTCATCTACTCCAATAGTATCTAACTCAGAGAGATCCATCTTTGCTCTGGCTTCTTCAACATAATGAGCTAGAATTATCCATACAGAATTTTCATGAATATTGATCAATTCAGCAATTGAAGAAACACTCATTTCTTTGGACATTGCAACGATTAGTGCTTCGAAAAATAATGTAAATCCAGTATTTTGTCTTGTCCATGGAACTTCTACAAGTTTTACATCATCTCCATCACACTTTGTTCGGGGAACTCGTGCATGAATGTATGTTTCATGATGGAAGAAATCAAGGTGTCTCCATACTTTTTCTTTGGTATCATGGAGATCACACAGTTTGTTGCAAACTGGGCAAGGGAACTTCGTTCCCTTGGTAAAATCTAGATAAATATCCATTCTTTTCTTAGAAACATTAAGATCAATGTCTTTCACATACCATGGAGGGGTTATTCCCAGAGCCATTTGAATCAAGAGTTTATCGTCCATCCAATATGGATTGGATGAACAGAATATTAAATTACCCACTCAATGTTGAGGAGATCCACTTTTTTTAATTTTGAACTATGCATAGGTCGTAGTTTCAACAAAATATCACTGTTTTTATCCACGCTTTTGAAAAACTGTTTATATCAAGCTGTAAATGAACTAAAGGATTGGAATGATCTACAATATATCCTGCAGTATAAAAGACAGCTTTGAAGAAAAAGACAAAGCAAGAGAAAGCACTCTGGCAATTTCCAGAGATGTTGTGCGCAACTGCAGGACAGCAATGTACAGCATACATAACAGGGATTTTGATAAAGCAAATTTGCTGATATCCAAATCCGTAGAAATGATAGAAAAAATGGATACATTGCTTGCGGATCATCCTGACATATACTCAGTACATCCGAAAGTACCTATCATTATAACTAATTTCAACTAGTTTCAAGATATAATCCCGTGAATTGCAACTTTACATATAACAGTATTTCTAAAAGCTAATTAGACTTGTTGTAATAATTGTAAAAAGATTATTGAATAAAATGTAGACTAATCTACAAAAAATCAATCCATGATTTGCCTTTGAAATACCAAATCAAGAAAAATTGATAAAAATGAATCAAGAATAGATGTATAATTAATGATAATCATGGAGGGTTTGTTGAACAATTTTTGTTTCTGGAATGAATGGAGTTGGTCTATAAAGAATCCATTTTTCTTTTTCCTTGTCAGAAAGTGCTTTAAAATGAGAAGCATACATCCAATATACTCTATTTCCTACTTCTTTTTTGTAAACATAACCTTCTTCCTCTAAAATATCCAAGTATTTCTTAACAGTTGCCCATGCAATGTCCGCTTTAGAAGATACCTGAGAAGTCGTTAATTCTCTTCCAGCCTTAAACAAAACGAACATAACTGCTATTTCATATTTGTTAAAAGACTCTTCAAGTATTGACATCTTCGACTACCTTTAATGTGATGGGAACTTCTCTGATAGTTTCAGTCGTAGTTTTTGTTTCTTCAATTATTATCTCTACTTCATCGCCTTTTCTTAAACTATAGTATTTACTGATTTCATTTGGTATGCGAATTAAAAACTGCTTCCCATCATAACTAATTTTAACTTTCTTTTTGATCTCGTTATTATTTTGCAGAATATCTGTTTCTTCGATGTGTGATTTTCTTTTTTTAAGAAATTCTGCGTTTAATTCATTGATTGGTATTCTATGGCTAGGACGCTGCGTATTTTTTAATGATCTTTTTTGATTTTCCATAGTCTCCACTCAAGCATTTTTTGCTCATAATTAAATGGCCGAAATCTTATTAATAGTTTCGTACGATACTTGATATTATATCACAAATCGTACGATTAGATTGGAGTAAGTATAAATAGCAATAAAACATTGCTAAGTTCGGTGATTCAAATGAAACTTGATAAAAAATAAGATGACATTTGAAAATGACTGAAAAAACAAAACAAAAAAAGCTAGATGATTTCTGTTTTAGCAATCATGAAAATAAAAATGTTATAGGATCAAAAATAGGACATGCTTTTAAAAGCATTATAAATCCTTCTATTTTATTTACCATGAAGCATAATTGTCTCTATTCAGATAGAGACATATTACATGTAGTAATGAGAGGAGCATTGACTAATAATTTTATAGAAAATGCTTCTGAATCATTAATATTTGATGGATATTCAAATGTTCCAAATGGAGATACTGTTCGTTATCACATCAAAAAAAATGATATAGACGAAATACTAAAAAGATTCACATTTGTTTTTGATTCTATTTTTAGGGAAGCAAAAAAACAAGGGTTACTTAATAGTAAAGTTGATCTTGCAATTGATTGGACAAGTATAAAATTTTATGGCAAACGCGATACTAAGATGGTTGTTGGAACAAAAGCTGAGAGAGGGACAACAAAAGCTTATCAATTTGCAACCGTAACTATAGTCGAAAAAAACAAAAGGTTTGTTCTAAGGGCATTACCACTTGAATCACGTGATAGTGAACATTTAAAAGCTATAGTCGAAAATCTTTTGTATTATGCTAAATCAAAAGTTCAAATTAACAGAGTTTTTTTTGATAGAGGCTTTTATTCGGTTGCTATAATCTCAACATTAAAAAAAATGGATATTCATTTTTTGATGCCTGCAAAAAAATCCAAAAATATAAAAAAATTAGCAGAAAAAGTTAAACTACCAGCAACCCGGTTATATAGGTTGAAATCGAAAAATAAAGGTACTTTAGTTAAATTGATTTTTGTAGAATCAGATAAAAGGTCAAAAAATAATAACCAAGCAAATGACGAAAAAGAAATAGGTGTATTTGCTACAAATATGTCTCTTTCATCTGATGAAATTAAAGAGTTGTACTTATTATATTCTAAAAGATGGGGTATTGAAACTAGCTATAGAATGTGCAATATATTTAGAACAAAAACAGCTGCAACAGACTATAGAATTCGTCTATTTCTTTTCCTATTTTCAATTATATTATACAATTTATGGGTTTTAATTAACGCTTGCATATTTTCAGATCCTTTCAAGCGACAAGGGAAACGTCAAATAGCAGCCATTAGTTTTCTATCTTCATTGTTAATTACAGTTGCATGCTCGCCCGCAGCAAACTTCTAGTTTATTCTATATAATTTATAAGTATAGTTTATTAAAACTCTGTTTAGTAATATCTAAATATCATAGATGTTATTTTTATTACATGGCAACTGTAAAAATACAAAAAGATGGACATAAATGTGGAAGATGTGGACATGAATGGGTACCACGTACTAAAATAAATGAAGACCCTGTGATATGTCCAAAATGTAAATCCCCTTACTGGAACAAGCCTAGAAAAAATAAGACTAAATTATCAAAAAATAAAGCTATCTAAAGAGTGAAAAAGCATGTGGGAGTACAAACAAGTTATAGTGATACCTGAAGATGTGGAATTGTCTCCCGGGAAACTTGGAGTTCAGGTTGCTCATGCATCGATAACTCCAATCCTCAAAAATCTGGACCATCTTGGTGATATTAAAGAATGGTTCGACAAGGGAACTCAGTATTTCTGTACCAGTTGCTGCAAAACACGCAAACATACTGGAAGATGCAGAACTTATACAGCGCAAGATTTATGGAAAGACCCATGTTCTGCAGCTTAACAATAAGAATATTTTCAATGCGCTTAACATATTCGCACCTATTAGAACAGTTGAAGTTGAAAAAGGTGCTACATTGCTGGAAGCACTCAAAAAAGCAGCAATTGTTGAAGTGAAAGACGTTCACGGTCAGGACAATATTGTTTCAACCAATGGTGAGGAAGGTTTCTTTGTCTATGACGTGGACGGTGTTTTCTCAGATAAGAACGTTAATGATTACGTTTTTGACAAGAGTTGCACAGTTGAGTGGAAAAAACTTGAACCTATCAGCATCTTGAAAGTTAAAGTAAATATTGCAGAAGAATAATTGTTTTGAAGAACGTTAACCCGTTCTTCCAGTATCATTTCTTGTTTTCAATCCTTGTTTTAGTGGATATTGCTTTTGAATTGCGATCACATCGAAGATTTCACACAAATAAATTAAGTGTTACGATACCGAAAACATAACATATCTATTATTATAATTCAATTTTGGCATCAAGTAAAGGGATTAGCAAAGGCTCATCTCTTGTCACGGCTTTCTTTACCTTGTCGAGTGACAAACGTTCAGTGAACCGATATCCTCTTGATTTGTCTTTTTTAGACATGTATCGGGCTTCCACAAAATGAGGTAAATAGGTCGATGCCATTCCCTCTAAACAGTTCCGAACAGTACCCACAGGGAACGGAAGAGTGGTATAGGTATCATTCGGAAGATTAATCTTTTCAAGTTCAGTATCTCTCGTCCACTCTATGCAAACATGGAGTATCTCAGAGTGGTACACATATTTAGGGATAGGATATACCTGTTCATGTATTTTGGCGAGTGCCAATAATACTATTTTTTGATTTAATGGTAGGCGTTCCATAAACCTATATCCCATATAATGTTCGCTACCATAGTCTGCAATTTCTCGGCTATACATTTCTTCATTAGACATCGGTTTGAAATCGCTATCCCTTGCCAACTTGAATCTTGATATTTTCGACACATCCATATTACCACATCCGGACATTGAGTTTCAATTTTTTATTGGCTATTGCTTTCGAATTGATCTTTTGTGTACTGTCATAAGTATCATTATGATTCAATGTTTGAGCAAGTTGTAAGTAAGATATTAGGGCAAGATGGATCAAAATCAATGTCTTTTTAGAACAATTACCTTTTTTTGATGTTCAATGTATTGAAACACACCTGTAGAGCTTTCAACATTATAATTGAATTTATTAACTGTATGAACACTGAAAAAATCAGTATTCAAGGGGATAACATACTATTGTTGGCCACAACAAAAGTCTCTTTTTCAGTAGTTGTAAAGGGAGCAAAGCATGAAGAGTGGCCAACAATAACGTGAGCGGGATAATATTTTGTTTTCGGGGTGGTTCTTAGTTGGTACCTGTATGTTATAGCAGGTTATCATCCCGCGCTACATTTCTATACGGTAACATTCGTATTTAAAAACATTCGACTTAAAACAACTAAAAAAGGGTTTTATTCAAAAAGAAACTAAAAAGTCTATAGGATACTTAAAAGAGAAAAGGTGAAATAACACCTTAATCCACATCACCATCAATCATAAAATTAACAAAACAGGATATAATGATCAGACATATTAACGGTCATATCTTCATCAAGACCGTACACCTGACTTTTTTAATCACAACACTCAAAGTTAGCGTCCTTGAATGTTTTTCCTACACATATGGAACTATGTGCAGTATGAGGGGCTTAAAAGAAATATCATCAAGATTTCAATTTGATTTTAACAACTTTTTATTCGCCGTAAGAATATCGATGTCATTACAATGAAAATCGCAATCATTTGTGACGAGGATATAGTTGTTTGTTTTACAAACATCTTGTAAAATAAGATCATTGAAATCATTATTTCCAGATTTATATTCTTGTATTAATTCTGATAAATCGATATTTGCTAATTGAGAATCTGATGATACTGTTTTCGCAAGTATTTTTTCAACATTCAGAGATATTTCTTCAGAGATGGGATCAAATACAGCACTACTGTTTCTAAATGCTTTAAATTGGTTTTGTTTAAAAGGCTTTGTAGAAATCCTCAAAATTCAAGCTATTATCCAAGTCAATAGAAATTCGATATGTAACCCTTAATAATGATTGCTATCGCAGAATTTTAGCTATAGGTGCTGATTTCGATAGGTTTTCTACAGAGTCAAATTTTGAATAAATCATTATATGGTGATAAACATTAATAATATATGATATATAATGTGATATTGGCAATTAAAAGTAAAATAAATAAAGTGATGTATGTCAAACATAGCAATATCAATTTTATTGTTATTTTATTATTGTTAAAGACTTTAGGATTCATGTGTAATCTCATGAAATAATTGCTAAATATTCATGTTATACTGAACGAGATCTTCAATCATTCTTGAACCAAATAAAGAACATTGAGATAAAATCATTGACCTGCCTCCGTTAAATCATTCGAACCTTGCTTTTTTGCCTTTATATTGCAAACCAGTCATCCAATTTCAAATGGAGTGGAAGATTCCCACTCGGTATCTACGAAATGCTTGAAGATCTGAACATGCTCTTTTCCGTTGTACCATGTGGCATTGAGGCTTATTGGAACCACATCATCATTAATAGTAATAACAAGTATCCCTTTGTTGTCAATGACCAGTATTCCACCTTTAAGAGGTTGGGTTCTTTTTCCATTGCTGTACGTACGGACCTGTACTCCAGGAAACTCCTTTACAAGATCTCCCACGTGGCTCTTTTCACGTCCTGTAAGCTTCAGTTTTACACCCATAGCAATTTTCTTATGGATAGTATCCTTGATGGCATCCATTATAGGGTAAACTTCTATCACACGAGTTAGTGAAGGATAGAAGGATGCAAAAATAATCTCCTCGGTAGCAGATTCCATCATTTGCAGTATCTTATCATTGACATTCTTCACACCGTTGATATTCCATGCAGAGTTTTCTTCTGTGTGTTCCGCATTTTCACTATAGATGTTCTCAAGCTGTTCCCTGCAAAACTTGATAGCATCTTCATAGTTAGCCTTGAGTCTGTCAATAACGATATCTGGGGATAGAGCCCTATAACGCATCGGTTTTGTATTCTGGACCTCGATTATACCTCTGTCATTTAAGCGGTCTATCACACCATAAACTGCAGAACGTGGGACACCCGAAAGAGCATGGATGTCCGCTGCATTCCTGCTTCCGTACTGCGTCAGTGCAACAAGGATCTTTGCTTCATAGGACGTGAGGCCAAACAATTGAAGAGAATCTATTAATGAATTCATCATAGTACTTACGTTATTACATCCTATTTGTTATTTTCTTCATCTCTACTCCTTTTTTCTGGACCTTAAATACAGTGGTATACTGACAATACCCACCAGGACTACAGCACCTAACATAGTAGTTCCATTCAGGCTGGATTCGGACTCACCAACATTCACCGAAGCCTTGAGATCATCGGAATACTGACTTTCATCGTGTTTGTCAGTATACTTCACTTCAGTGCTGATCGCATAGGGTTTCACTGTAGCATCATCTGCCACATTAACCTCGAAAGTTGCAGTCTTTGAATCTCCGGGGTACATGTCACCAAGATATGCTTCGTCATCGCTGGTTGTGAATGGATCCACAACACTTATCCTTGCAATACAGTCGTATGCAACATCATCTCCAATGTTCGCATAGGTTATGTTGATGGTTTCCTTATCACCCTTCTGAAGACCAGATTCTGTCTTTATCACCTTGAAATATGGTTCCTCCTCTACAAAAATATCAAGGTACATTGTCTGGTTCATTTCTTCATGCCAGTAGTATGTGTCACCGTAGGGAGGAGTTACAGCAGAATCTTTTTGGTACCTGTATTTCACATTGAGTTTCAATCTGTAAGTACCAGCTTCTGCATTGTCATATACCTCTATAGGGAATTCGGCAGGTGATTCTAAGGATTTACCTGAACTAATTGAACCCAGAAGCAGGGTATCAAGTTTTATGTCTATGGGAGTATCCGGGTCTACAAGTGAAAGTGTTGCTGTTATATCCTCAGCTTTTGTAATGGCTCTGTCAGAAGCGAGTTCACTTGCCATGTAAGTCCTGGTAAGTGTCTCACCAATCTGTCCATCTCTGAAATCATCCTCAATCTCATCCTCATCGGCTTCAAGTCCTGTGATCTGACCATCGTTCATGATGTTCACGTACAGGACAGCATCTTCACCTCTCTCAAATACATCATCGCAGGCGAGGTTTGCTACTAGATGAGGGGAACCGTAAAGATCGTAGTAATCACTTGCTATTTCTGAAATAACGTCTTCATCTATGCTTGCAGACGCACTATGCATACAACTTAGCACCAAGAGTGCTATCGTGAGCATCTTTACATTTTTAAGGGATATCATACATTCACCTTGCTATATTTTGTATTTTTGTTCTCTAATTTATCTGAAGATTGGTGTTTTATTCTCCACCTATCAAGGTTTACCATGATGGGTGGCAGCACAATAACTGTGCTCAACAAGGAAAATGCAACAGCTATCACTGTAACTTTTCCAAAATCACTTATCATTGGGAACGAGGATACAATAAGGGCTGAGAAGCCAAATATGACAGTAGAACCTGATGCAATGATAGCCGGACCAACTGAAGATGCAGCCTTTTCCATTGCATCATATGGTTCCATGCCTTTTTCACGTTCCTCAAAGTAACGTTCAAGCATCAATATTGTGAATTCTGCTCCAATGCCTATTGCAAGAGCACCAAGAGTGGCAGTCAGCGGATTGTATGGCATGTCAAGGAGATACATCACTCCCCCTATCCAGCCTGTTACCATTACAATTGGTAATATTGTGGATACAGCCTTCAGCCAGTCCCTGTAGATCACAAGCATTCCCAAGAAGATAATTACCATCCCAAGATAACCCATAGTTGTCCTGCCGGATGTCAGGGCATCTATAATGGAATTTGTCATTACCTTTGAACCTGTGACAGTTACCGTAGTACCTGCTGGAGGATCATACCATTCCATGTCACTTTTGACAAGGTCAAAAGCTGTTGTGATTTGCTCAGAAGGAAGGTCACTCTCAAGTTTCAGGTTTATTACAGCAAGATTGCTTCCTTCGATGTACTGATCCGTTACAACCGAGGACATGCTATCAGTGACAGAAGTAATGGTATCCTTATCTGAGGGAATCGAACCATGACTTGATTCGATCAGGGAGGCAATGCTGCTTGAACCTGTTATATAGCTATTGCTTTCTTCTTCTCTTTCAGAAAAATCTAACATCCATTGCAGCAGGTCTGGATCAAGGACATCATCTGTTCTGACAATAATGTTTATCTGATCAATTCCACCCACCACTGTTGTTAGTTTATTCAGATTCTGCAAAGCCCGCATGTCCTGTGGTACAAAATCCTTTGTCTCGGTCTGAACACCTACATGTTCATCAGCATACAATCCTCCCGCTGCAAGAACAGATGCCAGCACAATGATGATCAAAGGTCTTTTTGCAGAGAACATGGCAACATGGGAAAGTACTTTCCCAATAGCTGTTTCCTTTTGTTCTGCTTTTTTTACAGAAGCCTGTCTTGCAGGATACCTGCGTTTCTTTTTCTCTTCTCGTCTGTCAAGTAGGTATAAGATGGATACAAGAACAAACATTGAAGCAATGTAACAGAGTAGCACACCCACAAGACTCATTTTGCCGAAATCCTGTATCATAGGAACCGGGGATATTAAAAGAGCGATAAAACCCAGACATGTGGCTACAACAGCACTCCCAACAGCAGGACCAGTATGTGTGATTGTATCAATAATGGCTTCTTCGACACTCTCACCTTTTGCAAGTTCTTCTTCCACACGGTTATGGAACTGAATTGCATAGTCGGCACCAAGTCCGATAAGAATTGGGAATACTGCCATGGATGCCATCGTCATGGGTATGTTCAGATAACCCATTGCACCAAAAGTCCATATCAAACCTATAAGAACTACAGGCAATGGCATCAGACACCACCTGACATGTCTGAATACCATAAGCAATGCAAAGATCATCAGGACAAATGCAAGGATAAGCATTGTTTGGAGACTTGAGCTCATCTCTTCGGACATCGCAATCATAAAAGCAGGTTCACCTGTTGCAACAGCATTTGTGCCTGTGGGAAAATCAACCACTTCAATTGTTCTCTCTACCCGCGTAAGCACTCTTTCCTTGTTGTCTTCATCTATGTTTCCCGGCAACTGCACCATAATAATAGTATGCGTGTTGTCAGGCATCAACTGGTCAACATAAGCAGAAGGCAGTAAATCAATTATTGACAGAATGGAATCGTAATTATTGGGTATTTCAGAATGGCCGGTGACGGAATATGCAGTATTCTTAATCAGTGATGCCATACTGATAACATTCTCTACATCCTTATCTCGGGCTATCAGCGTATCAAAATCATCAATTGCTTCGATGACTTCAGATTCCCTTACATCATCAGAATCGATGAGCACCATTATAACTTCGTTTCCAAAATTCTGCTTGTAGATATGATCATAGTTCTGATAGAGGTCAGAGTCTTTTTCTACAAAAGTGTCTGTTCCACTTTTATGTTCTATCAAGCCTGCTCCTTGAAATGCAATCAGCATCATGAGAATCGCAACGATAATTATTCCCAGAGGCCATTTCTCAATCACAGCTCCAATTTGTTCAAATCTTTTTTTTGCAGACATGATATCTGTTAGTAATAGAATACTAACAATATGAATAGTTATTTAATACTAGTTTATTGTTGTACCGAAGATAGTAAATAGAAGATACTTATATCAATGTTATTATGCAATTGTTAATAGAATCTCTGCAACAATTAGGTTTGACAGCCTATGAAGCCAAAATTCTGGCAGCACTAACGCAGTACGGAAGCAGGAATGCAGCTGACCTCCATACTCTTTCGGGTGTCCCACGTTCTGCTGTGTATGGTGTAATAGACAAACTTAAAAACAGAGGGTTAATCGAGATTCAGAACTCCAAACCAATGAGATATAAAGCACAGGAACCCGAAAGAATAATCACTCTGTTGACAAAAGATTACGCGGTTGCTGTGGATTTTTCCCTGGAACAACTTGAAAATATCTATCAAAAACAGGAAGGGACTTTAGAAGATAACTCGGCATGGAATATTAATGGTGTGAAGAATGTCACTGACAAGATACTTCAAATGCTTGAATCATCCAATAAAGAGATTCTTTTTTCTTCGTCATACGTTCCATTGAACCAAATTGTTGCTGTTTATCCTATTATGGGCAGTATTTGGAAAGAGATTCGTGAAAAAATCAGTGAGGGCGTGAAGGTTAAAATAACTGTCAATGATAAAATTTATGCAGATGAAATTGCCACAGAGTTGCCCGGTGCTGAAGTCAAAGTGTATAATAAAAAGAACAATTCTAGTCCTCTAATGGGTGGTATCCTTTCTGTTGATGAGAAAGAACTTCTTGTAGTCACTGTCAATGATGAAATATTTCCTCCTAACCTCAATGCTACATGGTACTGTGGGAAAGAGCATGTTCGTGTTTTCAGGCATTTCATTGATGCAGAGTGGAATCAATCTGCATCAATAGAATAGTCTCGTATCCATAGCAGATAAAAGTAATAAAAATGGTGAGCAAATGACTAGCAAATGCACAACAGACTGCAATTTGAGTATAAATGTAGTTTCAAAAAATAGCGAAACGGATGAGCTAAATAAAAAACAAAGGTTGCACATAAAAAATACAATCTCACTTTGTCCGGAATGCTTGGACAAAATTCCTGCTGAAATTTTCACAGAAGATGGCAGCGTTTACCTTTCCAAGTATTGTTCTAATCATGGTACTTTCCAAGATATCTATTGGTCTGATTTTGAACTTTATAATAAGTTCTGTCAATCTCATGTAGTAGGCACAGGTGTTTTAAATCCTGCAATAAAGAGCGAGAATCATCTTCTTGATTGTGGATTATGTGAAAAACATACAACCAGCACTATTCTGGCAAACATTGATGTAACAAATAGATGTAATCTTAACTGTCCTGTATGTTTTGCGAATGCAAAAAGAAGTGGATTCATTTATGAGCCAAATGAAGAACAGATTCAGAATATGCTACTTATGCTTAGGAATCAGAAACCTGTTCCATGCTGTGCGGTCCAATTTTCTGGTGGTGAACCAACTGTACGTGATGATTTGCCAGAGCTAATATCAATGGCAAAAGACCTTGATTTTTTACATATTCAAATTGCCACTAATGGAGTAAGAATTGCAAAGGATGTAGAATTTGCACATAAATTAAGGACAGCTGGTCTTCAGACTGTCTATTTGTCATTTGATGGTATAGGAGAAGAACCCTATCACATTACACGTGGTTTTAATGCCTTTCCATTGAAAAATGCTGCAATAAACAACTGTCGTACTGCAGGAATTGCGAGCATTGTGTTGGTACCAACTCTTATAAAAGAAGTAAATGATCATCAAGTTGGAAATATAATCAATTTTGCTTCAGAAAGGCTTGATGTTATCAAAGGCGTCAATTTCCAACCAGTTGCTTTCACAGGTCGCATTGATCAGACAGAAAGAGAGAAAAAAGAATTACAATTCCAGATTTTTTATTAATGACTGAAGAACAAACAAATGGGACTATCTGCAGGGATGATTGGTTCTCTGTACCACAATCAACGTCAATATCCAGATTCATAGCAGCCATGTTGAACAAACAAGTTCTACAATTCACAATACATCCTCACTGTGGAACTGTTACATATATTTTCAAAGATGGAGATAAGCTAATTCCTATTACTCGTTTTGTGGATGTAGACGGTTTGTTTGAATATCTAGATGAGATATCCCCTCAGATAAGTAATACGAATTTTCAGATAAAAAAAGCAGGTCTTACTAGTAAAGCCCTTCACAAAATATCCAGTTTCATCGATCAGAAAACTGCTCCACAGTCTATCAATGTCACGAAAATGATAATGGATTTTTTCAATAAAGGTACAGGAGAAGCTTTAAAGCCCTTCCACAGGAATAGTTTGTTCCTTGGATCAATGCATTTTCAAGATCCCTATAATTTTGATATCGAGAGGGTGCAGAGGTGTGGAATACACTACGCTACACCAGATGGACGTGTGATTCCATTCTGTGCATATAATACAATCCATCGACAGGAAGTAGAGGCAAAATTCTCAAAACCGTTTTACTCATAGACATTTACTGTCCCCAGTTGTAATATACTGACCGGAGAATGTGGAATATTTTAGAAATGGAAAAAATGGGTGTTAAATATGATTGAAGAAGCTGTAAGCCCGACATTAACAGAGAACGATTCTAGAAATAGCGATGTTGGAAATCAGGTTGGTATGGATAAGAATAGGTTGCTGAATTTCATAAAAAAAAGAAACAATTACATCAAAACGCTGCCTAAAAAGGAAAAACAAGCATTTATTGCTTCAATAAATGAACTGAAAGAAAGTAAGAATAGTATTGAAAGACTTTTTTTGAAGAAGAAATCAGGAAAGAATATCGATGACTTTCTTTTTTCATTTGATGATCTTCCTCTTTTTGGAAAAGAATATTGGTTCATGAAATTTACTGCTAATGATGGCTCAAAACGTCAATTTTTTTTGATGTTTGGTAGAACAGACGGTGACATCGAGGTTAATGGTCGCTACATAAAAGATAGCAAAGTGTCTGATAACCGAACAGAGGGTTATTGTGTTTCATGGGAATATGATGAAAAACAGAGAACGATTACAGATGACCTCTGCACCATTGAAATTAAGGATGATATTATAGCTTGTTTTAATGATAATATCAGTGCTGAATTTTGTGGTTCATTTCCTGAATATTCTCTGAATATTATGGAAGCTGGTAAAAAGTTTTGTTCTCTGACGATAAAGAAACCTGAAAATACTGAATTCATTTCCGAGTTGTCAGAGCAATTCAAAGGTTTGTTTGGTTTTCGCCTAGCTAACCTTTATTTTGATTTCGAAGGTCAGCTTTCTTGTAACGATTTCTCAGGTAAATGTTATGCTCAAAAGGTCATAGTAGTTGGTCCGTTCATTCCATGGAAATGGTCAAGGATAGTTTTCAGGAATGGTTCTATATTGACTTATTTTGTACCCTCGATTGAGGTAATGGGGGTGGAATATGATATTTACAATTCTATGAGTTTTTACGATTCCATGACTCAGAAAATGCACTATTTCGAAAAGGTTAGTGTTCATGAATATCCTTCAGAGAAAGAAGATAAAAGGTGGATTGTTACTGCTGAAGGAAATAAGGTATTTGTAGTCATGAAAAGCTACTGTAAAAAGTCATTCAGCTTCAGGAAAGATTTTGATTTTAAATACATTGAAAATCTTGTAGAAGTCATTGATCTTAAAATCGAAACTAATTATGATGTAATTACACTGGATACTACTGGAAGTGGCCAGGGAATGGTGGAAGACACATCGGGATTTGTGATCTAATACGGAATTGGTAAAGGAGCGCAGATCTATGGATTGTAGCAAACTATACTTGGTGATTTTATTTGCGCCTTCTTTGATGTACTTTACAGTAATGCTGCACAATATATTGTGAAATCGGTGACCTTGTATGTATTTTAGTATACTACAGAGATACTTGATAGTAAAACGATACAAGAAAATAATAGAGATTTTGCTAAAGATCGCAATAATCAATACATCTATTATATATTTTATTGTATCGTATTATAATCTTATATAAAAATAGGAGAATCGGTATGAACCTTAGTATACTACGCAAATACTCAATGATAAAAAGGTACAAAAAAATAATAGATATTTTGATAAAATATGAATTTGACTATCTTGTTGATCAGTTGAAACTTCGTCCGTTTCACATTCACATCTTAGATTCAAATAAACTCTATACATCAAAAGAAGAAGCAGTATCACGTCCTGAAAGATTACGGGAAGTACTTGAAGAACTTGGTCCTACCTATGTGAAATTAGGACAAATACTCAGTGTTCGTAAGGATTTGATACCGCTTGAATATGCAGATGAATTTGCAAAACTTCAGGACAATGTCCCTTCATTTGCATTGGAAGATGTTGAATATGTAATTCAAGATGAGTTGGGAGCCACTCTTGATGATTTATTTGAAACTTTTGAACGTAAACCAATGGCAGCTGCATCTATAGGTCAGGTACATAGAGCTAAGTTGAAAGATGGTATGAATGTGGTTGTTAAAATCCAACGTCCACATGTCAATAAAATTATTGAAACAGATCTGGATATTATGAATAGTCTTGCCAGACTTGCTGAAGAACGTGTTCAGGCTGCCAAGCAATATGGATTGGTCAAAATTGTAGATGAGTTTTCAAGATCAATTCGTACTGAACTCGACTACACACAAGAAGCTCAATATATTGAACGTTTCTCTTATAATTTCAAAGATGAAAAGTCAGTCTACATTCCAAAAGTATACTGGAACTATAGTAGTCAAAAGATTTTGACGCTTGAATATATCGATGGCATTAAAGCAAATGATTTTCAATCACTTGACAAATTAGGATATGATCGAGAAAAAATAGCAATGATTGGTTCCAACGCCTTTATGAAACAGATATTTGAAGATGGTTTATTTCATGCAGATATTCATCCTGGTAATGTTTTTATATTGGACAATGAAACTATTGCACTGATTGATTTTGGCATGGTTGGTCGGTTGTCGAATGACCTTCAAAATGGATTTATTGATGCACTCTTCGCAATGAAAAAGGGTGATGTTGAGCAGTTTGTAGAAATTATGTATGAGTATGATGTTATTGGAAGTGATGCAGATACTCAGAGATTAAAAAATGATATTGAAACATTCTTAGATAAATACTACGGCAGATCTTTAAAGCAAATGGATGCAGCATCAATGATTAGTGATATATTCGTTATATTGCAAGAACATCATGCAAAACTTCCACCAAATGTTGCTTTACTTTTAAGGGGAACAATTATGATTACAGGATTTGGTTCTCAGCTGATGCCCGATTTTAATCTGGCACTTGTTTTTGAACCACATGCAAAAAAATATATGAAAAAACGTTTGAGTCCTAAGAATATTACAAATTCAGCATTAAAGAATGTACCGAAATATTCTCGTGTACTGCACAAAATGCCGATGCAGATATCACAAATTCTGTCTTTAATAGAAAAAGGTGAACTAAATATCAAATTCAGGCATAATGAACTTGAAACATTACCTCAAGAAATTAATGATGCAAGTAATCGTATTGCATTTAGTTTTATTGTGTCAGCCATAATAATAGGTTCATCATTGATTTTGCAAACTGATATGGAACCACTCGTCTGGGGCGTTCCATTTCTTGGAGTCTTTGGATTTATCATAGCTTTCCTTTTAGGAATGGGGTTTGTTATCTCTATTCTCAAAACGGAACGTATTTACAATTAGATTCATTCATCTAAGCTTAAAAGCGATAAACAGTAATCTTCCAACGACATCAGAAATGAAAAACATAGAAAAAAAATAAATCATTTAAATGCATTGTATAACAACCAGGCAGAATTATTAGTGCATATATGTCAATGGTATATCGTTAAAAATAACGCTATTTATTTTTGAATACTAAATAAGTAGTTAAAGTTGATGATTTATTAATTTCCACATATGCTTGTAAATCTTTTAGAGTATGTAAGGTAACGACATTAATGACAAGGTAAAGTAAACTTTATTTATACAATTAGAAGATGTGATGTACAAGTACAACTAGATGTTTAATTATAAATATTATTTATTGATGACTGCAAATAATGGTAATAGGTTACATGTTGATATGATGTTGTCCTCTTCAATTTTATTAAATATAGTGCATAATATCGAAGAGGAAGTTTCATCTACTTTCGGATGTACTGATACTATTCCGGTTTTCTGGAACATGCCCAGCAGGAATTCGTCGAATGCCTTGTTGTGTACAACATACTCAGCGGTGAAGATGACGAGATTCCCGGACCTCAGGAACTTAATGTCAGCAACGTAGCATACCTTAACGGTCTTGGAGATGTTGGAGGGGAACTCAGACGACATATTCTGGATCTTATTAGAAAAGATACTCCCGAAGAAGGAGAAAAATACCTGGGCCTGATGGAAGAGATATACAATTGTCTCATGATGTTTGACTATCCCGACGCCATGACACACGGACTTCGACATAAGACCGATGTCACTAGGTCAATTATAGAGAAAACCAGAGGCGACCTTACAAATGCAATGCGCCAGCAGAAGCTGGAAAAAGCAATGAAGGAATTTGAGAATAGAATAAACTAGTCAATTAATCAAAATTAACCCGCTTTCAATTCAGTTACATATTTACACATATTACGAGGAATATACATGAAATTCAACCCTGATGATATCAAAAAAGCAGCAAGCGAGGATTTTGACGCTGCATGGAATAAGGGTACAGAGTACATCAGCGAGTCAAAGCTGAATGAACAGTACCCACATATGACCATCAAATATGGCAAGCCACATCCGGTTTATGACACAATCTCAAAGCTTCGTGATGCTTACCTCAGAATGGGATTTGAGGAAATGATGAACCCACTTATTGTTGATGAGAGAGAGGTTCACAAGCAGTTCAGCCATGAAGCGCTGGCTGTCCTTGACAGATGCTTCTACCTTGCAGGACTCCCACGTCCGAATGTAGGTATCTCAGACGAGCGTATCGCTGAGATTAAGGAGATACTCGGGGGAGTTGATGATGAAGCCATTGAGACCATCAGGAAAGTTCTTCACGCATACAAGAAGGGAGATGTCGAAGGAGATGACCTCGTACCTGAGATTGCAGCAAGTATCAACGTATCAGACTCACTTGTTGTTGAGATGATTGACCAGGTCTTCCCGGAATTTAAGGAACTCATTCCTCAGGCTACCAAGAAGACACTCAGAAGTCACATGACTTCAGGATGGTTCATCAGTCTTGCATCAGTAATTGAACGTGCAAACCCGCCTTTCAATTTCTTCTCAATTGACCGCTGCTTCAGAAGGGAGCAGGACGAAGATGCGGCACGTCTGATGACTTACTACTCTGCATCCTGTGTGATTATGGATGAGAATGTGACCATAGACCACGGAAAAGCAGTAGCGCAGGGATTACTTTCACAGTTCGGTTTTGAGAAGTTTATGTTCAGGCCGGATGACAAGCGCAGCAAGTACTACGTACCTGACACACAGATAGAGGTATTTGCTTACCATCCAAATCTGGTGGGTTCTAAGACAAAATATTCCGACGGATGGATAGAGATAGCAACCTTTGGAATTTACTCACCTACAGCCCTCTCACAGTACGATATACCCTATCCTGTGATGAACCTGGGACTTGGCGTGGAAAGGCTTGCAATGATACTCCACGATGCAACTGACATCCGTTCTCTCACATATCCACAGATTGCTCAGTATTCTGAATGGAAGATGACCGACAACGAACTTGCAAAGACAGTGCATGTGACTAATGTTCCTGAGACTGAAGAAGGAATGGAAATTGTAAAGGCTATCGTGGCTGTCTGTGAGGAGAATGGTTCAACCCCAAGTCCGTGTGAATTCCCTGCATGGGAAGGTACAGTCAAAGGAAAGACAGTAAAGGTCTCGGTTATCGAACCGGAAGAGGAAACAAAGCTCTGTGGACCTGCAGTGTTTAATGAAGTTGTTGCATACGAAAATGACGTACTTGGCGTACCTGACAATAAGAAGTGGAAGAAAGTACTTGAGAACCATTCTGCAAGGACTGGTGTAAGGTTCCTTGATGCTTTTGCATGCCAGGCTGCAAAGGATATTGAATGTGCTGTTGAAAATGGTGAAAGCGAAGTTGAAACAAGGGTCAGGATCGTGAAGGTTCCTTCCGAGATTAACATCCGCCTTGAACCACTGGCACAGCGCTTTATCACAAGCAACAAGAAGAAAATAGATATCCGTGGACCTGTGTTCACTACTGTGAGGGCAACTATTGAATAATAGCGAACTGGATTACTGGTTCGACCCATCTTCACGTACTCTGGAGGAACTAAGACTCCTCCAGAACAAAGCCATTGGGAATCTCAGCCTTGTGGATGGCTTTGGAAAGATAGACAGAATAGCAGGTGTGGACTGCGCATATTATGACGATAAAATCATCTGCTCTATGCCTGTCCTGGACTATGAATCACTTGAACTAATTGAGAAAAAGCACATTGTACAGAAAGTGCCTCTTCCTTACATACCCACCTACCTGAACTTCAGGGAAGGAAAAGCCATTGCATCTGTTTTTACGGAACTTAAAAATAAACCGGACATAATTGTGTTTGATTCCTGCGGCATCAATCATCCGATTAAGGCAGGCATGGCTACTTATTTTGGAGCGGTTATGGATATCCCGACAATTGGAGTTTCCAAAAAGATCCTTTGCGGTGAATCCGAAACACCTAACGCGGTGGGAGAATCACAAAAACTGATGTTCAAAGGTGAACAGGTTGGCTGGCTTCTGAAAAGTAATAAACGTAGTAATCCAATCATAATCGCACCCGGACACAAGGTTTCTGTTGAAAGCTCGCTTGAAATTGTAAAACACTGCCTGAAAGGATATAAATTGCCTGAACCTACGAGGCTTGCACATATGTATGCGGCGGAAGCTAAGAAAGAAATTTCGGAACACAAGAACAGGAAATGAGATTATGAAAACATACAACGATTCAAATTCTCCTGATTATCCAAACAACCAACATTATCAAGAATACCCGAATATTGAAGCGCTTATGGACGAAGGCGAACCTGTGTGCATCTCCCTGTGTGATGATGAAGGTGAAACTTCAGAGAGGCTTTACTGTGAACTAATTCATCTGGCACGAAACGGAGAATCTTTCCTGATAGAAGACCAAAGATGCAGACCTGGAAAGTTCATACTTGGTGTTAGTGAGAATAGTCCGGCAGATTATTACCTGAGTTCCAATCGCTATAAGGATGAAGAGACTGCAAAGAGAGCTGCGGACTCACTTCCAAGGATTGAAAGAGATTACAGGTCAGTTAAAATCGAGCCTCTTGGCAAGAATAATAGTGAATTTGATGTTCTTTTGCTTTATCTTAAACCTGAAAGTGCAATGAAGATTATACAGGCATATGCATTTCATTTTGGAGAGAGTATTACTTCAAAGTCAATTGGTGCGGCATCCATATGCGGGGATTGTACTGCAAGGGTGCTGAAAGAGGGAATTGGGATATCCTATGGCTGCAAGGGTTCGAGAAAACATAGCGGCTATGCTAATGAAGAAGTTCCGATTGGAATTTCATATAGTATGCTGGAAAAAATAGAAGAGGGACTTAAAACCATCCCTGAAACTTTTGATTAATTATGTATGTCTATTTGATTGAACCTACTAATCCTACTAATTACACTCATTGATTACAATCATCTGGCATTGTAGAGTGGGATTTCTTCAGCATCTACTTTTGTGACTTCACCGATGGTGTTGTTCAGGACTTTTCTTACACGTGCAATACATTTTGGGTCGAGCTGAAGTCTGAGGCTTGTGGTTTCACGTTCCTCGTAAAAGGCTTCGTTGCTCTGCATTACGCGGTGGGTTGATACCTGATGCCTGACCAGTTTTGTGATTATGCCCATGCTGCCACCTGTGAGATCCTCGGCGCTTGTGTGGGTCAGGAACAGCATTTCTCCTACGTTCATGCGCAGTGCAGCCAGAAAGTTGTTAGGACTCCTGATCTCGATTGTCAGAAGCCTGTTTTGTCTCAGTTCTGAGATAACACGCTCAGATATTCCTGTCAAAGCAATATATTCCATGTTATCACCCGTACATTGGGAACTCTTTTCTTCCACCTGCAGTGGGTTGTTCGGTTGTCCTTACATCCTCAGCGAGTCTCTGCATCTCTATTTCGATCTTCTCTGCCTGTTCTATGAGACCTTCTGTGTTGATACCATAGTCGTAAAGAAGATTCAGGACATCAATTACTACCGCTGCTGCCCTTGGGTCAGGGTTCTGACTCATGGTTGAACCGAGCAGACTTATTGCCGGCACTTCACGTACGAGACATTCTCCCATGATGCTGCCGGAAATTCCTGAGATTGTTCCCATCTGGAATAATTCGACTTTTTCCTTTATTCTCTCCAGCATGTCCATGTTTGTGGCTGCACCGAACACTTTGTGTTCCTCGCTCATGGTTGCAATTCCTGCAAGGGATACTATTTCTTTCACATTGATGGACTGAGCCCATGTGAGAAGTGCTTTGCTTATATCGTATGCAACTACAGGATTGATTGGAATGTCAGATACCACCATTACCATGCCATGCTCTGTGCTTTCGTAAATCCTGACTGGCATGTTGATAAGCCCTTCATAGAGAACTGCTATCGGTGGAAAATGCCTGGAATCTATGGAACCGACATATTCCATCTTAAGTTCATCTATTATCTGCTGACTGGCAATATTACCAACTAAACCTATACCCGGAAATCCCTCAATAAGTACCGGATTTTCAGTCTGAATCTCTGTGGTTATGATCTTTACATTGTTATCGTCATAATCTGTTTCAGCCAAACGATCACCTTTTAAAATACAACTTAGTAAACTCCCTGATTAATATAAGATTCCGATTATAGATAAGAGCATCGTTTGTAAGCATAATAAAACAGAAAGATAGAAAGCATTAAGTTCTCACCAGGATTTAAATTTAGCCGGTTTTCAGGTTATAGAAAAGATCTGAATTAATTTCCCATCCTGAAATAACCAGGAGGAACTTTTATTTCAAATCTGACACCTTGCCCGAGAATTCCGGTTTCACGGATGGCCAAATTAGTTATTTCCAATATTTCTCTACAGAAAAATAAGCCCATACCGGTATTTTTACCATATCCTCTTTCAAATATCTGCTCTTTTTCAGATTCCGGAACACCAACGCCATCGTCCTGATATACTATTTTGAGGTATTCATCTGAGTGCTCGTATGAAAGAGAAATTACTTTTACATCACCACCATGTCTCAATGAATTCTCAATTAAATTGAACAGAAGTTTCTCCAGCATTACATCTGCATAGATCAATGTTCCAGAGTCAGGGCGGTTCAATTCAATTCCATCGATCGAATTACGAATATCATTTGAATCCAGTAGAACAGCAATATCCTGCCATTTTGGCTCTTGCATCCCAATGTTCTGATATTGTCCTGTGAAAGATATAAGATCAAAAATCAGATCAGCACTTACAACGATATGTTCTGCCATTTCCTGCTGTTTAGGCTGTTCTAATTCCCTGGCCAGAAGTTGGCCAAAACCACGTACAATATGAACCCTGTTAAGTATATCATGGCGAGTTATCTGAGTTAAAAGATTTAGTTTCCGGTGAGATTCCTTTAATGCATGCTCAACCTTTCTCAAAGATGTGAGATCATAAATTAATCCGCTTAATCTACTAGGATTTGAATTGTCACATGAAGTAGTTGCATGAACCAGCAAGAATCTCATTCCATTATCAGGATGGTGGAAAGTAACCTCAACAGTCAGATCTTCTTCAATCACATTCGTATTACACAAGTTCCCAAGATTTGAAACATCATCAATATCAATACCAAATGACTGACATATGTTTTTAAGTTGTTTTTGAGATTCAATTGGTGACCCGTATAATTTATCGAGTGCGTCATCCCAGAATAGATCCCCGGTTTCCAGATCAAGATCCCATACATATGCTTTTGCAGATTTGACCGCATGAGAATAGCGTTCTGCAAACTCCTGTGCCTTCAGCCTTGAAAATTCAATTTCACTGTTCATTCTCTGTCCATTCAGCAAAAGAAATACTATAGTCGTGCCGAGAGAGATAATCAGATCTACAAACACGAGAATGTTGTTGAAAAATGATAATGTTAACAAATCTCTGGTTAGTGGTGCAATCCACCACTCAAGCAACCTTCCAAAAAGAACCAGAATAAAAAGCATATAAAGGGATGCAAATAGCCTGGAAAATAGCATCTCTTCAGGACTACTTCGAGTCAAAAGAACATACACTGATATAGATAATATAAGAATTGCCAATACTGTGAGTATGATAGTACGAATCAGAGGACTATCAATATACTCTGTGAAAAAGTAAAATACCAATGCCAAAGGGAAAAATAGCAAATATACATCCCTACGAAAAGCAGGAACCTGAAAATAAAGTTTCAGACTTTCTAATTTGAGAAACACACTAAGAATTACAAATGTATTTGCCAGCACAATTGTTATTAAATCAGGAGCATTGCCTCTAAGTGAATAAAATATATGAGCAATTAATAATGAAAAAATACCAAGTGTCCATTTGAGAAAACCAGGATAAGTTTTCTGATTTTTCCAATACATGAACATGACTAATACAAGAAAAAGCTCAACTGCAATTGTACAAACAAATACGGTTCTCAGATCAATCATTAAAAAATGGTGCTAGTTATTACTATAAATAATCTCCGATATACATATATACGCAATCTATGGATAATATACTGAGATATCTACATTATTGAGCAAGGAATCATCCAATTCCATATCACAAAGTCACAAAGGCGATAACATGGAAAAACAATCACATAGTTTAACGATTTCGGAAAGTTAAACACGGAAGTGGTCATGAAATTATCTGCAAGGAGTTGATGAAATAATGACATATACAGCATACGGAGGCCTTTATAGAGGCAAGGACGAAAAGAACTTTACCTACTCTTCAGGACCATTCCTGAAATTAAAGGCGGACACAAACAAGATTACAATAAAAGGAATCCTGACAAGAGTGGAAATCAGGAAGGAAAACGTTGTGGTCATCAGAAGACATAAGAAGATTAGGAAACAAGACGATTCCTTACAGACACATGTTGGTTTTTTGATAGAGCACAACAAAATGAATGAGAAACCTTACATAGCATTCATACCATCATTTGGAAAGAAAATTTTCGAAAACCTGAAAAGTCTTGGGTATAATGTTGTCGATTAAATAAGACACATCAAAACTACTTTTTTACTTTTTGAGACCGCAGGTAAAATTCATCTCTCTTAGACAGCACATAAGTAAGTTGTATTTCAGCACTTTCCTTTTTGCAGTATAATCACTACCTAGAAATACATTTATATCCAATGATGAGAAGCTTTTTAAGAAATTACTAACGCTATGATAAAATCACAAAGGCGATAACATGGAAAAGACAATCACATACTTTGACGAAGTTGGAAAAGCAAACACAGAAGAGGTCATGAAGTTATCTGCCAAAAGGGCAGCAGAGCTTGGAATCAAATATGTTGTGCTGGCAAGCACAAGTGGGGAAACAGCACTTATTGCCGCAGAAGCATTCAAAGGACAGGACGTAAAGATAATAGCAATAACACACCAGTACGGACTCAAGGAACCTGGAAAGTGGGAAGTCGATGAGGACAAACTTGCAAAACTCAATGAACTTGGAGTTGTAATGACAACACAGTCACACATGTTCTCAGGTGTTGAGCGTGCAATCCAGAAGCGTATTGGCGGTGCCAGCCGTGCTGATGTCATATCCGACACATTACGAGCAGTATTTGGAAAAGGATTTAAGGTAGCTATTGAAAGCGCAATGATGGCAGCAGACTCAGGTCACATACCGGTGGACAAGGACACAGAGATAATAGCAATTGGCGGAACCAGATGGGGAGCTGACGTATCAGTAGTCCTCAGAGCCGCACATTCCTTTGATTTCTTCGGCAACCAGGTAAGAGAAATCATTGCAATGCCAAGAGCCAAGGAAGAGCCAAAACAATAACAAAATCAGATATTAAAATCAGTTATTTAATGGGAACTAATTCCCACTCTTATTTTTAACATCATCTTCGTCTTTTTCAGATTCACTGTTTTCTTCTTCAACTTTTGATTGCATATTCATGTACAAGGTCGACTTCATGAAATAGGCAGTAAGAAGAACAAATGCAACAAAGAGAGCAATACCGATCAGTATCGCAGAAAGAGTATCCATAAAAAAAAGAAAAGTACCTTAGAGGTACTTACTGTGGCTTCTCGTAGAGAGCTGTCTTTGTCATCAGGTTGCCCTTCTTGGAGTGTGGCTGCCTGAAGACACTGTCGTTTGCTTTCTCAATCTCTCTTGCTTCGATTGCCAGCTGTGCTGCTGCGCGCATCATCTCGTGACCAGCTGCAGTTGTGAGTGTAACCTGCTCGATCTCCTTCATCATGAAGCATGCCGGGAAGTTGATCTTTGCGACCATGTCAGCCATGTGCAGAGCTGCGAGACCCTTTGCCTTTGCGTATGGGTTGTTGAATCCTGCTCTCTCGATGCACTTCTCTGGCTTTGCGAGGATGTGTGGAAGCTCAAGTTCCTTACCTTCATCTGCCATTGCAGCGAGTTTGTCGAGTTCTTCCTGAATAAGTCTTACAACACCACAGGTTGAAAGGACTTTCATTGCATCTGAGTTGAATGATGCCATCTCTACAGGGTCAAGGAATTCTGTCTTTGCACCGATGAGTGGGTCAACGGTCATAATGATGTAACCAAAGCCAGCTTCTTCAAGTGCTGCACGGTCGTCCTTCTTTGTTGGACCGTCTGAGATAACAACACATGGAACGTCCTTGTATATCTCACGAGCTGCGGTTGGGCCTGGTGCGCTTGAGTTTGGGCTGATCATAACGTAGAAGTCAGCATCGAATTTTTTGAGTTCTTCTGTTGCTGCTGCCTCGTCTTTACCCATTTTAGGACCGGTTCCGAATACACGGACGGTAATTCCTTCTCTTGCTGCGATCTCGTCCTGTACAAGGTCGATGACCTGGCTCATACCTAAGTTACCTAGCTTTATGAATCCAATCTTTGCCATGTAAAATCACAGTAGTGCAATGGGCAGTGTAGCATATATTACTTTTGGAATGACACCGCTACAATCCAAAAATGAATAAATATTCCAGAAATAAAGTGAAAAATGAGAAAATATGAATGGGAACACTAATCTGTTTTTACTTTATTGAGGCGTACCCAGAATGTGCTGCCAGATTCAGGAGAACTGCTTTCCACGCCAACTTCCCCTTTATGAAGAGTAACAATTTTGTGGACGATTGCAAGTCCAAGACCGGTTCCCTTGATTCCACGTTTCTTTACTTTATTCAGTCTTGAAAAGCGGGTGAAGATAAAGTCCCTGTCGGTTTCCGGAATACCAATACCATTGTCTTTCACAGCAATTTTCCATTTATCCCCTTCGTCACAAATATTCACATCCATATGGCTGCCCTTTGGACTGTATTTGATAGAATTGGATATGAGATTTGAAAATACCTGACCTATTACAGGATTTACCATCGAAGGACAGGAGCTTTCAGTTTCCAGGCTCATAGTCATGTTATTTTCCTCCAGTTTCGAAGCAAAACTATCCGTAACCTCCCTAAGAATTAAAGCCAGGTCATGTACTGAAAAGTCAAGTTCATCAACGGAATCCAGCTTTGCAAATTCTGCAGCTTTATCGATCATTGAAATAAGATTACTATTGCTCTTATGAATATTGGAAAGCATTGACCGTTTAGTGCAATCATCCTCACATTCAAGCAGAACAGAGACAAAGCCATCTACCTGAGAAGCAGGATTCAAAAGGTCATGACGCATTATATCTGCAAACAACTCTTTGAGTTCATTAGAATGCTGTAATTCCCGAGATTTGACTTCAAGTTCCTTTACAAGTTCCCTGAAAGCAAGTCCATAAGCCACCATGACCTCTACAAGAGGAACTGAGACAAGCAATGCACATTGCATAATATCTTTTGAGGAAAGATTGCCTGTTAGCTTCCTTACCGTCCTCTCATGCATTTCAACAATCTCATCAGGTGGGACACCATATCTTACAAGTTCAGAACCAAGATCTCTTGACCTTAGAAGATATTTTTCATCATGGGAGGAAACATAACCCTGTAGTATTCCATAATATCTCTCATTGATATTTGATCCGATAATGATACATCACCTCTTTAATTATTCCAGTACAGTCATACCTCGATCATATACCTGTAGCGTTTTACCTGCCAGCTACCGTGTATCCTGCTATCCGCAGATAGACCCTGAACCATATCATTTATACACTGAAATAATAACATATATATTCTGAATAGCTTAATTTGCAATATAATATATAAACTAATATTACTCCAATCTTTGATATCCCCGGTAACTTTCAGAAAATAGAAATGCTGTCAAATACATCTATCGAAAACCTTAAAAGCAATGTAACTTATCTCACATCAATCTCGGCACTTAAATACTGTTTCAATACGGGATTCAAATTCCAGGTTTGATGAAGTGAGTCGTACCAGCAATAATTCTGATAGGATAAAGTTAATAGTTTTTGATATGGACAGCACCCTTATTGATGCTGAAACCATTGACGAGCTAGCAGAAGCCGCAGGAGTGGGAGACGAAGTAGCCGCCATAACTGAAAGAGCAATGCATGGGGAACTTGACTTTTCCGAAGCTCTTCAGCAAAGAGTCAGGCTTCTTAAAGGACTGTCACTTGAAAGTGCAAATGAGGCTCTTGCCAAAATGCCTTTCATGCCAGGTGCGAAAGAACTGGTTTCTTACCTGAAATCCCGAGGTTATAAAACCGCAATGATCTCAGGCGGCTTTACAATAGCTGCTGACCGTGTTGGAGAGACACTGGGAATGGATCATGTGGTTTCAAACGAGCTTCTTACGGATAATGGTTGTCTTACAGGAGAGGTTAGAGGTCCGCTGACAGATCAAGGCTCTAAAGAGTTTGTTCTGGAAGAGATTTCTGGAAAATATGGGATAAAACCTGATGAATGTATAGTAGTTGGCGATGGTGCCAATGACATATGTATATTCAAAAAGGCAAAATATGCCATTGCATTTAATTCCAAACCTATCCTGCGTGAACATGCCAATATTGTCATTACAGAGAAGAATCTTGAGGCAGTAATACCGGTTGTCCAGTCACTGGACAGCGAGTGATGCCAAGTATCGTGCATTAGAGATGCATGAAATGCCAGCTTTTTTGCTGGACCGGGAGGATAATAAGTGATTAAAGAACTGAACGAAAAGAAGACAGAGCTTAAGAACCTGTCTGAAGAATATAAGAAGAAACGTAACGAACTCAACGCAGAAGCAAGTACACTCGCAGCAAAGCGTAATGAGCTGAACAAAAAGACTAAAGACCTTATCAATGAAGCACAGGAATACAAGGTGCTCCGTGACGAGAACAACGAGAAGGTAAAGGAAAACAAAGCACTCCGTGATGAGGTCAACAACAAGGCTAACGAAGTATTTGCCAAGATAGACCAGATACGCAATGAAAACAACCTTGGTGGTCCTTCTATCAAAGATATCCGCAAGGAGATCGACAGGCTGGAATTTGCACAGCAGACAGAAGTCCTTACAACCAACAAGGAAAGAGAGCTGGTCAATAAAATTACTGAACTCCAGAAACAGTATGTTGTAAAGAAACAGCAGCTTGAAAGCAACGATGAGCTCAAGAACCTGCTGACTGAAGCACAGGAGATCAGGGACGAGGCATCCACCTATCACACTACACTTTCAGAATACGCACAGAAGGCACAGGAATATCACGACAAGATGATCACCACCTTCAAAGAGGCTGACAAGGTCCGTGCAGAATCTGATGCTGCTCACAAAGAATTCGTTCACTTCCAGGAAAAGGCTGATGAACAGCACAAACTTTTCATCACAGCCCAGAAAGAAATCCGTGATATCGACAAGGAACTCCGCAAACTCAAGAAGGGAGATGTCGATGGTAAGAAAGAGGCTTCAAGGGCAGAGGCACGCAAGGATGCAGAAGACATCTTTGACAAGTTCAAGTCCGGCGAAAAGCTCACCATGGAGAATCTGATGGCAATCCAGAGATCTGGAGTCCTGAAATAATCAAATTTAAGAGGGTGACTTTTTCACCCTTTTTTTCAACTGTTTTTTATCAATAAATTCTAATTGTAATTTACAATTAATCCATAAGTAAAAAGATGCTTAAATCAGAGACGAAGGTCTGAAAGATTAAAAAAGAAAGCACCTCAGCGCTCAAGACCAAGATGATTAATCCTGAATGAAGAATCACGCATCAGACATGGACCTGAGCAGAATACAGGATCAGTGTATATCTTTTTCCATATGGATGCAAGACTTTCCTCGTGAACATTACCATATGGTTTTGGCATGCATGCGCATGGAAGTACATTCCCTTCCGGAGTAACATGGAGCCATTTTCTTCCTGCAAAACATCCCATTTTCCTGATAATCTGAGGAATCGGGAATACACGAGGACCTTCTGCATGGGACGTTCTTTCAACAAAATCATCGAATTTTTTGATATGTTCCGGAGTAATTACTTCCTCCTCATGACCTTCCCACCTGCCTGTTGGAACGATCTCATAGAAAGATAATTCGTGTACTCCAAGTTCCTTTGCAAGCTCATAGAAATCATCAAGTTCATCAACGTTGCGTGGTGAAAGAACTACATAAATTCCAACCAGCAGGCCTGCATCAAGTCCATTTTTAAGAGCATTGACAGCTTCCTTAAAAACACCCGGTCTGCCACGCATATAGTCGTGTCCTTCTTCATTAGCACTGTCAAAGCTCACACTTAGCATGGAAAGACCTGCATTTTTGAGACTCTTTGCACGCTCAGGAGTCATTCCAACACCTGATGTAAAAAGACCTGGTATTGCACGTGACTGGTCTACATAGCTGATAAGATCTTCAAGGCCATCGTAAAGAAGTGGTTCGCCTCCATCAAAAATAATAAGCGTGGTACCAAGGTCGATTGTCTGGTCAATAACACTTTTCACAGTATCTGGATCCAGCCTTGCTTTATTCTTAGTGTCAGGAAGAGCGCAGTGAAGACACCTGTTAGGACATTCTTCCGTAATTGAAATTGTAATTTGTTCAGGAACATATTTTCCCCTCATGGCCTTCATCTGGCTTGAAACAAGCCTGTCAAAAGCCTTGCTTGGAATTGGAGGCATCCATGTTGAATAGATGAGTTTATCCTTTTCAACCTTGGATGGTTTTGTATCCTCGAATATTTCCATCATATCCGCTATAAAAGAACCCATAATAGATGATGCAATACCTGAGGTCTTCATCCTTACCCGGTTGTTTTCAACCTGGGCATATACCTTGAAAACCGGATTCTTATAGAAATAATATTTTGGTTTCATCACTATTTGTTCCTGAAAACTGCCCTGTATGATAATATAGAAGATGGATTATTTTTCAGTATCATCTTTGATACCTGTAACGCCTGGTTAAAAGGAGTGCCGCTAAGAACTTTCAAATCCTCACCTTCAAAGACTTCCATCATCCCATCGATTTCCTTGTCAGTCATCTTCCTGAGAGTTTCCATGGCGAATCTTCCAAGATGGTATTCCGTCCTGTAAGCTGCATTCCAGCGTCTTCGGTATTCGGACAGGAAGTTTTTCGATGTGTTACCCTTTGATATAGCATCTGCTGCAACATCACCGCACATCTGTCCTGCATGCATTCCATAGCCAATTCCGGACTGTGCTGCTGAACCGCCGACTATCATCACGCCGTCAGCCACAAGCTCACCGGGAATTGCAACAATAGGATCGCCACCGGTGGATTTGCTTATGATCTTTAAGTCATCAAGACCTTTGAGTTCCTTGAACTTTTCAAGCCATGCATCGAAAAAGTCTGAAACATCTGTACCATGCCTGCGCACATACATTCCAAGTGTAGCTCTGTTGCCACCACAAGGAGAATATGTGGATTTCCACCCAGGAGCATGGTTTCCTACATAATATTCAAAGTAATCCGGTTCACCGATGCCTTCTGCCTCAATCTCAGCCTCAAGTGACCAGGCAATATCCTGAGTGTGTTTAATTGGCTTCATACCAAGAAGTGCAGCGACCCTTGAGTTGATTCCATCAGAAACAATGACGAGTTTACACTTAATCTTACCTTTTGATGTGCTTACAATGAAGCCATCATCATTTTTGAGAACATTAAGAACTTCAATACCGAAGCGAACATCTGCACCTGCATCTTTGGCCTGCTTAATATAGAATTCATCGAACTTCTTCCTGTCAAGGAAATAAGCATCTCCTTCAAAAATCACATTCTTCCCGGAAGGTGCGATGATATAGGCACCTTTGAGGTTCTTAATTACATAACTCTGGTCTACTTCTTCCCCTGTCCTGTCAAACATTCCTTTGAAAAATGTGTTTGCAGGATGAGTGGGCACTCCCACTGCTTCCTTTTTATCCAGGAGAATAACTTTGCAGCCTTTTGCCGATGCATTTCTGGCTGCCATGACTCCCGCAGGGGAAGCTCCTATTACTATGATATCTGCATCCATTTTGAACCTCTTAGTTGCTAATCTAACAAAGCTACCAAAAATATAAGAATTACCATAAGATACCGGAATAAGCCGGTACGAGTATGCAAAGTATTACATCGAGTATGAGAGAACCAAACATTATTCCTCTGTATCTTGAGCCCTGAAGGAAAAGTCTTCCCCCACGCTCTTCTGTTGGGTTCTTTATGAAATCAAATGACTGGATGAGCATCCATCCACCTGCAAGCAGTGCACCTGCAAAGTATATAGGACCTATCTCTGCAGTAATTCCAATTGCAACGGAAGCAATAACACCTACTGTCCACATGAATGTAACGAATTTTGATGTTGCAGGAATACCGAATGTCACCGGGAATGTTGGTGCTCCTCTGGCCCTGTCACCTTCTACATCCCTTGCCACACCTGAAAGTGTGAATCCCCAGTCTGTAAAACACATCATCAGACCAAGGAATATTGCAGGAAGTGGAAGTATTGAACCGTAATCAGGTGTTTTCAGGAACCCTGCGGGATCAAAAGCAAGCCATATACCAATGGGCACAAGTCCGTATGCAATTCCCACAGGAACAAAACTCAAAAATGTCATTCTTTTTGCGAGTTTTGAGTATATACTGATGGTTACAACAGCAATCACAAGAACCACAAATGATTCAGGATTAAGATAAAGAGCGGCTGCACTGGCAACTAAAAATAGGAGTCCTGCATACTTCAGGGCCTGATTCCTTTTGAGTTTATTAGCTACAAGCGGCCTATCTGGCAGATTTATGGCATCGATATCAATATCGCAGCAATCGTTGTAAACATATGAACTGGTGATTGCCGCATACCCACCAATCACAGCTATGATGAACGGTATTAGTCCGGGAAAACCACCGGTAACCAGATAAGATGCAAGTAAAGCGCTGGCTGCAGGCAGGGCTAAGTCCATGTCAGATATTTCCGGCCTTAACATCTCAAGATAAGGATTTCGTGTTTTAGAGCCTGAAGTGGAAACCAAGTATATCACCTGATAGATTATAGCACCTAATTCCCTGTATTATATATTAGTATTAGGGTTGGAAGAATTGAAAAACGAACATTGCATTATTAAAGATGAAAACAAGTAAAATATCTGAAGAAATACTGCAAAATTAATCCCATAATTCATAACCGCAAATATTGAGATTTATTATAAAGGAAGGAAACGGAGAAATATAAATGGACACTAACACGTTCTTATCAACACATCCTACACTTGAAGAAATAATGGATTTTATCGTTTCTTTGAGCTCAAGTGAAGATGCGTCATCGATAAAAAAGTTACGTGACTTTTTAACAATCGAGTATGATTATGAATTATATTCATTTTCCAGATCTACTCTTCCTCGGTTGGCTTGTTTGGGACTTGTCCAGAAAGGAGTGGAAGGCATAGAAGCAATATATTCAGCATTAAGTGAAGCACCTGGTGCTGCACGTCCTCGCACAATAATAGAATGTTTATGGGAAGTTTCGAAGTGCAAACTGCCATTAAACATGATTGATCCAATAAATATCCCGCCTCAACTAAAAGTGCAACCTACTACAGAAGTGATAGAAACTGCACATAATTTAGTAAAAGAACTAATTATAGAGAGTCAATCTGATGGAAAACTATTCTACTCATTACTTAATTTTGCTTCAATTAATAAACTAATTTTTGGTTTTGATTATGATTCATTTGGCAATGAATTTATGAATGTGATTACAGAGTCCACAATAAAAGTTTCCCAGCATATGATTAATGATTTTAAGGATTTAATTGAAGCAAATACTAAAGAAGAAGAATATCAAATGTTTCTTTCAGAAAATCCACTACTAATTGATCCTTTAGCTTTTGAAGTAATCCCTAAACAAAATTTGGGAACAGAATATGTCACAGATTATGTTGTTCGTCGCCTTGACAACGAATATATTGTTGTTGAAATTGAAAAACCAAGTGATGCAATTTTTACAAAACAAAATGACTTTACAGCAAAATTTACACACGCTTTTGGACAAGTCATAGATTTTCTTGAATGGATAGACAATCACGGAGAATATGCACGAAGTTTAATGCCTGAAATTTCTTCTCCTAAAGGATTATTGATAATTGGGCTTCGAAGCAATTTAACATATGAACAACAAAGAAAACTTAAGCGCTATTGCTTCAATAGTAGATTAATAGAAGTAATAACATTTGATGATTTACTCCTTAAGGCTACTAATTTGTATAAAAATATCCATAATGTTAAATAAAGTCATGAATACAAAAAACACTCGTTATTATGAGAATTAGCATGGAGAAATAGTTCATAATGATAGAATCCTCCCATTTTAACATCTATCTACTTAGAGAGGTTTCTTAGTCACCAATACGTACAAATTAAAAAATATAAGTAGTTGCCTACTCAATCACTCTTCGGTGGAACTACTGTTACGTTGTCCATCTTGCTAAGTTTCTCCACCAGAGGATGCTTAAAACTCTCCCTCATCAGGAAAGTGTAGGTTGCCTCAGGATTCAACTCAATCAGCTTTATAGTATTAAGGAAAGCAGTTTCCAGGGATTCATAGTCAGGAGTCCTTACAACTTCTGCATTGAAAGGATAGACCTCTGCGAGATCCTGCGGATAGGAACCAAACGGTGCTTTGAACACCATGACATTATCGTACTCTTTGTCCTTCTTTGTTGGATATGGCCTGATAAGCACTGAACCTTTGATGGTGAGTCTTTCAAGCTGTTTGGTGAAACGAAGAACCTCAGGTCTCTTTGCAGATTCAGGACCACAATAGAAGAAAGTGGACTTAGATGAAGGATCGCATTCTTCCAGCCATGAGGAATAATTGGTCATTTGCTTTAAGGCTTCCAGCATTCTTGGGTGTGAACGGCAGCGCTGTTCTACAAGTTCCAGAAGGTTTCCTTCCCAGATAGCCTGCTTGACCTCGCGCATTTCCTCAAATGTAACATAGAGATTGTGTCTTGCCAGAAGTTCAGTGCAGTTGTGAGCTTTTTTAAGCTCCTCTGCTGTGTGTGCCATACATACAGGACAGGAACACGGCAGGTACTTGAGCTTGTCTATATGATAGGTGCCTCTTGAAGTGATGTAACGTCTATCTTTTGCATAAAGTGCATAGGCTGCAGAATCAAAAAGATCACATCCAAGAGCAACAGCAAGTGCAAACATCATTGGATGACCGGCACCGAAAAGGTGAACAGGTGCTACCGGGTCCAGACCTTTTTTGGCTGAAGCGATTACATCCACAAGGTCTGAATAGCGATAAGCTTCCATGAGTGGAACTACTGCACCAAATGGATAAACATCAAAACCGACATCTGAAAGTTCACGGGCACAATCTTCACGAAGGTCTTTGTAAGTAGCACCCTGAACAGGACCGGCAAGGAGCATACCGCCTTCTTTCACAAGTCCTCTTGCTTCCTTGAGACGCTCTATTGTGATATCCATATCTTCCTTTGCTTTCTCATAAGTGACATCAGGATGTGTTGGAATATCCAGAGGAACACCGATATCAGTTCCTATCTTTTGCTGGAAATTGATAATTTCCTGATTTGTGACTTCAACTTCTCCATATACTGATAACTGGAAAGAACCCGAGTCGGTCATGATTGGACCGTCATAATCGAGTAATGCATGCAAACCGTCTTTGAGAGCTTTTTCCCTTAACTCGTCTTTACGGTAGATAATATAGGAATTAGTAATAAGGATCTCAGCACCAAAATCCTTCATTTCGGAAGGTTTTATGGTCTGGATATTTGGATTGATAACAGGCATTACGGTAGGAGTTTCCACCACACCGTGCGGCGTTGTGAGTTTGCCGATACGGCCTGCCGCATCCTTGTGTATAATATCGAATTGTGACATGAGTTCCTAGATGAAGTTAAGATATATTTAAGCTTCCTCTGGGAAGGTCGTTATAAGTTCCAAATCAAAACGGATAAAGTGGAACTTGCAATTACTTACTACATAATTTATAATGATTCAGGCATCATTATACTATATGTACGAACTACATACCCCTGTTCATATCAAGGCTGTAGCCAAGTACATGGGTTATTATCTTCTGGCTTTTTCATTTGTTCTTGTTGTTCCGATGATTGTAGCAATCATATTTCATAATTTCCAGGCTACAGGATATTATGGAGTTACTGCAATAGCTGCTTTTGTTCTGGGTTCCTTCATTTACCGCACTCTACCGGACTATGAGCTTGAAACAAAAGAGGCACTGATCATTGTAGCTCTGGTATTCCCTATTTCTGCATTCTTAAGCGCCATACCTATGTCACTGTCAACGGGCATGCCGTTCTTTGATGCTTACTTTGAAAGTGTCTCTGCCGTTACTACAACCGGACTCAGTGTTGCTCCTGCTGACGTCGGTCCTGTTTTTTTCTTTGCACGCTCATGGGGGCAATGGGTTGGAGGTATAGGAATTATCCTGATTGTGCTTTCAGTCCTGATTAGGCCAGGAACGACGGCTTTCAGGATGTATAAAGCCAATTATGGAGACATGAAAATAAAACCAACTGTAATATCAACAACCCGTACACTTGGCAAGGTTTACGTTGTCATAACACTTGTTTCCATAGTATTGCTACTGCTAAGTGGAATGACACTTTTTGATTCAATTTGTCACGCCTTCTGCTGCGTATCAACGGGTGGGTTTTCAACACAAACTGCCAGCATAGGTGCTTACAATGGAAATTTGATACCCATTGCCATTAGTATTTCGTGTATACTTGGAGCTATTAGTTTCGTACTCTACCCATATCTGTTGAAAAAACCAAAGAAGTTTATCAGAGATAAAGAACTGAAATATTTCCTGTCAGTCCTAGTATTTGGTTCAATTGTATTTGCTTTGACATTATCCAGAGAGAATTTTGAATATGCAGCAATCAAAGACAATTTATTCCAGGTTATCTCTGCAATTACAACTGCGGGTTTCTCTACTTTTGACCTGTCAATCCTGTCGGAAGCATCAAAGGCAGTACTGATATTTATTATGTGGATAGGAGGCTGTATGGGATCAACTGCTGGTGGAATTAAAGTTTTCAGGCTACTTTTGCTCTTCAAGGTAGTACATAATGTGCTTGTCAGATTATTCCTTCCAAGAGAGACTATTACCCCCATAAAGATAGAAGAACACATAATCGAAAGTGAGGAGATATACAATCTGGTGACATTTATGCTGCTTTACACACTTATACTTGTAGCTTCAGCATTCATATTCATGCTTTATGGAGTGGATACCATTACATCTGTTTTTGAAGCATCAAGTGCACTTAGCACAGTAGGGCTTTCTGCAGGAGCCACCAGTGCTGCAATGCCAGCAATGCTAAAAGCAGTACTTATTGTTGATATGTTGTTTGGCAGAATTGAAATCATACCATTGATACTGCTGTTTATGCCGGGAACATGGATTAAAAGAAAAAGGAAAACTAAGAGGATTGTGAGAGCATGAGAGTTATCGTTGTAGGTGCGGGTTCACTTGGGATACTTCTGACAAAGAATATGATCGATCAGGGAAAAGAAGTCATACTTATTGAGAAAGATGAAACATTAGCTAAAGAACTTGCTGAAACTCTTGATTGTACTGTAATAAGTGCAGAGGGTACAAGACCTGATATTCTGGAAAAAGCGGATCTTCCCAGTGCTGATGCTATTGTTGCCTGTACCAGTAATGATCAGAACAATATCCTTATTGGTTTAATTGCCAGGGATGCAAAAGTTGGGAAGATTATACTGAAAATAGACGATAAACAATTTATGGATGTTGCCAATAAGCTTGGATTTTACTATATGATTAATCCTTCAAGCATCTCATCCAGATACATTGCAGATGTGCTTAGAGGAATTAACACTATGGAGCTGAGTAATCTGGTACGCTCAGAAGTTAGGTTTATGGGAATTGTGGCAACTGAAAGTGTGATTGATAAAAAATTGTCTGAGATAACGTTGCCTGATGATAGTGCATTTATTGGAATTTACCGAAAGAGTGATTTCATCCTTGCAGAAAAGGATCCAAAACTCAGAGAAAAGGATGAAGTTATTATTGTTACAAAAGCAGACTTTATTCCTGATGTAAACGAAGCAATGGGTAGAAATGTGGATAATTAATTATTCAAACATATATTTTATTATGACTCTGTACGGCGCTTTGCGCCGTACGTACATTGATTGTGATGAAAAATTGAATGAGAAAGACAAATCATTTTAGATTGTCAAAATAAACATCCAAAACTGTAAGTTGAGTTGGTTGCAATAGAAAGGAATTGTAGAAAATAGAATTTAGAAATCATGTGTGAGTGAGATGGCAGCGTTCCATATTTCCCAAAGACTCTCATACTTTAGTACAGTATAGAACGCAGGCGGGCTTATCTTCTGTGTTCGGGATGGGTACAGGAATTGCCCCGCCGCTATGGCCGCCAAACTCACTCACGATGAACGATAAAGTTTAAGCCAAGATCCGGATTCGAACCGGAATGGAATCGCTCTGCAGGCGATTGCGTAGCCGCTCCGCCATCTTGGCAATGAGCGATACATGGATGAAACCATTGTATAAATACTTTATCAATGAATCGTGAATACTCTCATACACATATCAGATTTCGCCTGGACAAAGCAAGACAGACAGGCACGGATTTTTAGTAGCCGCGGACTGAACACCTCGTTGCCTTGGTGCGTACATCCCGACCCTATCAAACCGGTCTTTTACCGGGATCCTTAATGTAGTCTCTTTTCAAGTCAGATTTCGAGCTTAGATGCATTCAGCTCTTATTCCTTAGCGCGTAGCTGCTCAGCAATGCCCTGTCGGACAACTGATACACCAGTGGCGCCGCTACTCTGTTCCTCTCGTACTAAAAGTAGCTTACCCTCAGACTACAGACACCTCTAGTAGATAGTAACCGACCTGTCTCACGACGGTCTAAACCCAGCTCACGATCTCCTTTAATAGGCGAACAACCTCACCCTTGGCCGCTGCTGCACGGCCAGGATGGAAAGAACCGACATCGAAGTAGCAAGCTGCCGGGTCGATATGTGCTCTTGCCGGCAACAACTCAATTATCCCCGGGGTAACTTTTCTGTCATTTTTGGCTCGCACCAAGCGAGCTCAAAAGTTCGCTAGAACCGACTTTCGTCTCGTCATCCACTACTGTGCTGAATAACGTCAGGCTGACTTATGCTCTTGCACTCTTCAGTGGGTTTCCGACCCACTTGAGTCAACCTTTGTGCGCCCTTGATATCTTTTCAAGGGCGTCCCGCCCCAGGCAAACTGCCCACCTATCGGGGTCCTCCTCTCGGAGTGAGGGTCGTAATTCTGGAAGGGTAGTGTCCCAATGGCGACTCCATCGATGCTGGCGCACCGACTTCGACGTCTCCTACCTACACTGTACATCCAAAATCACAACCCAGCGACAGGCTGCAGTAAAGCTCCACGGGGTCTTCACTTCCCCTAGAGGTCTCTAGACTGTGCACTAGAAAGTAAGCTTCACCGGACTCTGGCTAGGGACAGTAGAGCTCTCATTGATCCATTCATGCAAGTCGCCAATTAAGCGACAAGGTACTACGCTACCTTAAGAGGGTCATAGTTACCCCCGCTGTTTACAGGCCCTTCGTCCCGTTGAACCGGGTTTTCAGGTACCTGCACTGAGCAGGATTCAGAGATCGTACTAGCCCTTACGGGTTTGCGATCTCCTATGTTGATATTAGACAGTTAGAGCTCTCTTGTCACTGCGACCTGCTATCTTCATAGCAGGCACTCCTTCTCCCGAAGTTACGGAGCTAATTTGCCGAATTCCCTTAGCCAAATTATTCCGACACGCCTTAGCCTTTTCAGCTAGGGGCACCTGTGTCAGTTCTCGGTACGGACCCATGACTTCCTTTTCACGGGTTCCCGGGTGCAGCCAACTTTCGCCATTACAGATTCGCCTGCTTCTCGCCATTACGGCTCTCCACAGGATTCGCTGCTTAGACGGCGCGACGGCGCCGCTTGGCCTGCCCAAAAACGTTGGTTTTATTGTCATGAGGTACAGGAATATTAACCTGTTTCCCTTTCGGCGTACTCGAATTACGGTACGTCTTAGGACCGACTAACCCTCGGCTGACGATCATTGCCGAGGAAACCTAGCCCCTTCGGCGGTTAGGATTCTCACCTAACTGTGCTGTTACTATTACCAGGATTTCGTTTCCGCACGGTCCACAGGACTTCACAGCCCTGCTTCTGCCCGAACGCAACGCCTTCCTACAAGATTACCTTTCGGTACTCCGTGGTATCGGTGGTCGACTTGAGCCCCGTCCATTTTCGGGGCCCCAAACCTCGACTGGTGGGCTGTTACGCACTCTTTAAAGGATAGCTGCTTCTAAGCTAACCTTCCAGCTGTCTAGGGCTTAGGACGCCCTTTAGTATTAACACTTAGTCGACACTTAGGGACCTTAACCACGGGCTGGGTTGTCTCCCTTACGGACTACAGGCTTACCCCAGTAGTCCGGACTCCAACTTTCTTCGACGACGGTGAGTTTGGAGTTTGACAAGCAGCTGAGGAATTTCTTCCCCGGGACCACCAATCAGTGCTCTACTTCACCGACTATCTCCAGTTAGGTCATGCTACGACATGTTTCGGAAGGAACCAGCTGATGCCGGGTTAGATTAGCCTTTCACTCCGAGACGCAGGTCACACGAATGATTTGCAGATCAATACCGCTTGCGGTCCTCCACGTAGCTTTCGCCACGCTTCAACCTGCCCACGCCTAGATCACCCGGCTTCGGGTCATATCCTAATGACTCCACGCACTTGTATACGTCGCTCCTCACCTTACGGTTGCGAGCATGTTGCTTTCGCTTCGGCTTCCTATTTGCAAGTTAGCCATCGCCATTTGAATATACTCCCTGGCCCGTTCTTCAAAACGTAAGATATGACATTGGCAATATTACCCGTACTGCGGCCTCGCGACCGTTTCCTTCATAATAAAGATCCTTTAACGCCATATCGCTCTATCGCCTCCAGGTTTCAGGCACTTTTAACCTCCCTTCTTGGGGTACTTTTCAGTTTTCGGTCACCCTACTAGTTCGCTATCGGTCTCAAGGAGTATTTAGTTTTGGAAGTTGGTGCCTCCCAAATTCACGCGGGAATTCCGACCCACGCTACTCAGGTTGTAATCCAGATCCTTTGGTTGTTGCTTACGTGACTATCACACTCTATGGTCTAACGTTCCAGAAAAGTTAAACTTCAACCAGATGGGATCTTTAGAGAAAACCTACAACACCACATCTCCCATCTGTTTCCAGTGGGATTCAGTTTGAACTTTACCGTGTTCATTCGCCATTACTAACGGCATCTCTTCGATTTCTTTTCCTGCCCCTACTAAGATGCTTCAATTCGGGGCGTTCCCGATCATTGTTGATCAACACACAAAATGTGTTAGGAAGACCCATTAGGAAATCCCAGGTTCATAGGCTCCATGCACCTACCCTGGGCTTATCGCAGCTTGGCACGTCCCTCATCAGCTCTTGAGCCGAGCCATCCACCTGAAGGCATATTTACCAGAGTCCATCTCACTTTGTCCAGTGAGCGTCTGATATATGCATGCATATACACGATTTCATAGCAGCTGTTGTTGCTTCAGCCGCTTCATCCTTCCCCACAGACGTTACTCTGTGAGTGCACTAATAATGGACTTGCAGGGATTCGAACCCTGGGCCTTCGCCTTGCAAAGGCGACGATCTTCCAACTGATCTACAAGCCCATAGAAGATTCACTTATTGAATCTTGCCTTTTTTCTTGAATCTGACAGTTTTTCGATTTCTGACCGGTAAGTGGTGATAGGCTTTTTGCCTATCATGCTTAGGAGGTGATCCAGCCGCAGATTCCCCTACGGCTACCTTGTTACGACTTAACCCCCCTTGCGAAATTTAGGTTCGAACACGGCACTAGTCCATGCCCTCACCCATACCTCACTCGGGTGGTTTGACGGGCGGTGTGTGCAAGGAGCAGGGACGTATTCACCGCGCTATATTGAAACGCGATTACTACGGATTCCAGCTTCATGAGGGCGAGTTACAGCCCTCAATTCGAACTACGGACGGGTTTATGAGATTACCAACCCTTTTCAGGGTAGGGACCCATTGTCCCGGCCATTGTAGCCCGCGTGTAGCCCTGGAGATTCGGGGCATACTGACCTACCGTAGCCCGCACCTTCCTCCGGTTTAGCACCGGCGGTCCCCACAGAGTACCCATCATCCCTAAGGATATGCTGGCAACAGTGGGCACGGGTCTCGCTCGTTGCCTGACTTAACAGGATGCTTCACAGTACGAACTGACGACGGCCATGCACCTCCTCTCAGCGATTCAGGTAAGACCTTCAGCCTGACCTACATATTGCTGTCGCCCCAGGTGAGTTTTCCGGCGTTGAGTCCAATTAAACCGCAGGCTCCACCCGTTGTAGTGCTCCCCCGCCAATTCCTTTAAGTTTCAGCCTTGCGGCCGTACTTCCCAGGTGGCTCGCTTCACGGCTTCCCTGCGGCACCTGAAACGGTCGCACCGTCCCAGACACCTAGCGAGCATCGTTTACGGCTGGGACTACCCGGGTATCTAATCCGGTTCGTGCCCCCAGCTTTCGTCCCTCACCGTCGGACCCGTTCTGGTAAGACGCCTTCGCCACTGGTGGTCCCACAAGGATTACAAGATTTCACTCCTACCCCTGTAGTACCTCTTACCTCTCCCGGTCCCAAGTCTGACAGTATCCCCCAGAAGCCTAACAGTTGAGCTGTCAGATTTCCCGGAAGACTGATCAAACCGGCTACGGACCCTTTAGACCCAATAATAGTGGCCACCACTCGGGCCGCCGGTGTTACCGCGGCGGCTGGCACCGGTCTTGCCCGGCCCTTGCTAACACCTGCTGTTTATACAGGTGGACAGCCAACATAATATGCTGGCACTCAGTATCCCCTTATCGCGGTTTCCCGCATTGTAAAGTTTTCGCGCCTGCTGCGCCCCGTAGGGCCTGGATTCATGTCTCAGAATCCATCTCCGGGCTCTTGCTCTCACAACCCGTATCCGTCGTAGGCTAGTAGGTACTCTACACCCACTACAACCTGATAGACCGCAGATTCATCCTAAGGCGCCGGAGCTTTTAATCACAGAACATTCCAGTTTCTATGACATATCAGGGATTATCACCAGTTTCCGGAGTTATACCTGACCTTAGGGCAGATTATCCACGTGTTACTGAGCAGTACGCCATGTTTACGAAAAACATTTGACTCGCATGGCTTAGTCGAATACTGATAGCAGTGACCTCTGGCAGGATCAACCAGAATTAATGTTGATCACACACAAAGATTTGTTATTTTGGAAGTCATTTAGGAATCAGTCGGAAAGAACTCTCTTTGAGAGAAAATTTCCTATTTGCACATAGTTTGGTTAATTCCTTAATTGTTTGTAGTTATACACTACCGGTCAGAATTAACCGAACTGCCAAATCCAACGTCAGACAGAAAAAACTTCTGTCTCCACTTGTAAGGCGGTGATTGTAAGTGTTTTCGCGCGATTTGCGCGGACTCCTTCAAAGGACACCATCGTATATAAGGCTTTCGAACACCCGGTTCGAAGCCAAAGGATGAACCTTTGGAGCATACATGAATGCCCACATTTCCACTCGGATTATATCTGTATGATTTGATCCTATTTGGAGTTTGTGGCATCGCCATAAAACTTGCTGCCATTATGACAGAAAAGCACTTATGACCCCTCTAAGCGACCTCAGAGGGAGTTCAGACAAGCCACACATTGCATATAAACCTAACGTATTTAATTAATTTTAACTAAATAATAAAGAGGAGATAATGAATTGTGAAATAAAAAGAGACAAAACATAAACAAAAACAGAGCTACGCAAGCTTTAACAATATAAGTGACATAGCAGTACTCACCCACAAAAATGCAAGAGGGATAAGCTTGCAGTATAAGAAAAGAAACAATGTTCCAGACACAGGCGAAGTCACAAGAGTTCGCACCCCGCGTAAAGAAAACAACGAAATTCTAGCCACCGTGGAAAATATGCTCGGAGCAAATCACGTAAGACTCAGGTGTATGGATGGCGTCGTGAGGATGGGCAGAATTCCCGGATCAATGAAAAAGAAAACATGGATACGGGAAGGAGATATTGTAATAGCAGTCCCTTGGGACTTCCAGAACGAGAAAGCAGACGTAATATGGAAGTATACACGTCCACAGGTAAACTGGCTTGATCGCAAAGGGTACCTGAAAGGATAAAAAACATGAAAAAAGAAGTTACCAGAAAAGTAAAGCGTATTGATACAGAAGTTGATAAACTAAGAATGAGGCGCAAAGACACCGATACTCTTAAAGTGAAAGAGAATGTCTTTGACGAGCCCACTTTAAAGACCCTTTATACATTATCTAATAAAGGAATAATTGAAGCAATCGGAGGCTCCATCAGCACAGGAAAAGAAGCAAATGTATTCCTTGCTGAAGATAACGAAAAGGACATTGCTGTGAAGATATACAGAATATCATCAAGCACCTTCAATTCAATGGAAGATTATATCCTCGGAGACCCACGTTTCAGAAATGTGAGGCATTCAAAACGCGACATAATATTTGCATGGACTAAAAAAGAACAAAGAAACCTTGTACGTGCAAAAGAAGCAGGCCTTAGAGTGCCAGAACCTATTGTGGCAGAGCGCAACATCCTTGTAATGGAATTTATGGGAAATAAAGGAGTACCTTTTCCCCAACTAAAAGATTACAGGATGGAGAAGGAAACTGCAAAAGAAGCATTCAACACAATTATAAATTACATTGATCTCCTGTACAATGAAGCAAACCTTGTCCATGGAGATCTAAGTGAATATAACATACTCATAATCCCTGAAACAGAAGAACCAGTGTTCATAGACATGGGCCAGTCAGTAACCAGGGAACATCCACGTTCAATAGAATTCCTGATAAGAGATATTGAGAACATAGCACGCTATTTCAAGAAATATGGCATTCGCGAAGATCCACACCAGCTATATACAACCATCAGGAACAAAGAACCTAAAAACGAAGAAAATGACCTATAAAGTACAAAGGTAGACGATTATGACACACATCAAAGTTCCTAAAGACAGAGTTGGCGCAATAATAGGGCCAAAAGGCCGCGTCAAACAGATAATAGAAGAAAAATCAACAGCAAGTCTGGATATTGACAGTGAAGAGGGAACTGTAGAGATCATACCAGGTGACGACCCGGTAGGTGCCATGAAGGCAGAAGACGTGATAAATGCAATTGCAAGGGGATTCAATCCTGACAAGACATTTGCAATGTTCGATGATGATATGCTGATGCTTGAAGTCATCGATCTTTCAAAACAAACAGGAACTCAAAAAGAATTATTGCGCCTTAAAGGGAGAATCATTGGAAAAGGTGGCAAAACACGTGAAATAACTGAAAGATTGATAGGTGTGAAAATGTCAGTCTATGGGAAAACTGTTAGCGTAATAGGCAACCCGGAACAAAATCAGATCGCCAGAACCGCAATAGAGATGCTTATGGAAGGAGCAAATCACGGAAGTGTTTACAGCTACCTGGAAAAGAAAAGGCAGGAATTACTCCAGTCACAACTTGATTACTACTAAACTATAAACAAACAATTAGAGATATACTAATAGTATATCTCACCAAAAATATTAAAGCTCTGGAATCCTAATTAGTATCGGAGGACAGATGAGAGGATATACTAATAGTTCCGAAATTCGGACATACGCAGCTTTTGTACTGATTCTGCTCCCCACAGCAGCCCTTTGTTACAAAGAACAACTTGCAATGGGAACGATTGGTTCCTTTGCACTGATGATCATCCTTTTTACCATGCTCCTTGGCTCGATTGCCGAGATACCATTGTTCAGGACGCGAACTAAAAAACCGGAACAATTATTCAGATATGCACCTATCCTTGAGGACATATATTCTGTCCCGGTAGTAAAAGAATTGAATATTGGGAAAGACAGAGTTTTTGATACAACAGTAACCGCAAATCTTGGCGGTGCAATAATCCCTGCGCTTGCAGTGATATACCTCCTGCTGACACAACCAAATAACACAGCACTGGAAATAATGCTCATTGTAGTTGTCGCCGTAAGTCTCCTTTGCGAAATGATGGGAGGAATCGGATTAATCGTGCCCGACTACATCGGACTTATAGCATTACCATTCTCACTAATAGTTTCACCAGAAAATGCTGCATCAGTCACATTCATAGCAGGAGTTGGCGGAATCCTGACAGGCAATATAATCTCAGTACTCACATTCAATAAAGAAAGAACAGGTAGCGCCTTTATCAGCATAGGAGGCGCTGGTAGCTTTAAAGCAATATACCTGACAACAATTATTGCCAGTTTATTATCATACTTCGTCCAGTGACATCCCACCACCAAGCCTTTCAGCCCTGCGCTTTTCGATCCGGTCCTGCAGAACCTTTGAAGGAATGTTAAGAGCCCTGTATTTGGCTATACCATTATTTGTAAACCTGAACGGCTGAGGAGTATGATCTACACGTGTTGCTCTCATTTTCTGAACTGCCATCACAGGCATTGGAGTCGTATCGATATCATTTGTCTGAATAAAGTCAAGGAAAACAACACCATCACCAAGGAAATCAAAATCGTCATACTCTTTTACTTCAATCCCGTGAGATTTTTCAGTTACAAGAATAGCAGTCGTCTGATTTTTCTTTAGCAGACGATGGAGCCCACGCCACGAAGTAGATGTACGGAAATCACTTGGTGCCGTAAGCACATTCATAGAATCAAAAACAACCCTCTCCGGTTTGTGAGAATCTATTATCTCCATCATTTCCTCAGAAGTTAACATCGATATACCAAAGATTTCCAGATAGCCATCATCAATAAACTTTCCAACATCCCATCCAAATCTTGCAAAATGCTGCACTAATTGCTGCGCCCTTTCTTCAAATGAGAAGAAAATACAACGCTCGCCATTCTTCACACCTTCCATGAGATACTGCATTGAAAAAGTAGTCTTACCAGTACCAGGGGGGCCCGTCACAATAACAGCGAATCCTTTAGGAAATCCGCCTTCCAGGAAATCATCCATCCCTGGAATTCCAGTTGTGACTCTCTTGATGATACGATCTATATTCTGAGTATCAAGCTTGGCCTTGAAACGTGTAGAATCAAGATTCAGAAGTGCCTTTTCCAGTACAACATTCTTTGCACCAAGTTCTTTCTCGTATCTTTCGAGAACCTTAATAGCATCTGCGCTTAATGTAGTATGAATGGGGAATTTGGTTTTCATCACACCACCATATGTACATAATAGGTGATTATATATTTAAAATGTTATGGTATTGTGAACACACATTCTAAATTATGAACATAGTTATTCAAAGTCAGCTGACTTGAAACCTTTACCCGGAAGGAAATTGCCTCGACCTCTTGGTGCAATCAGGTCTCCATCCCATACAACTTCACCACGTGCAATGGTATATTCAGGGAAGATACCATCCATTCCCTCATAAGGAGTCCATCCTGCCTTGCTGTGGAGATCATCACCTTTAATTTCAGTAACCCTGGAGTGGTTAACTATAATGATGTCAGCATCATAACCTTCAGCAAACACACCTTTTGAAAAACGATTCAGGCCGAATATCTTTGCAGGATTCTTACTTGTTACATCTATCATTCGCCCCAGAGGAAGCAGGTTTCTCTTGACTGCAACAAGCATTAACGGAACCAAGGTCTCAACTCCCGGAACTCCAGAAGGAGCGCTCTTTATATCGACATCTTTTTCAGCCTCGGTGTGCGGTGCATGGTCTGATGCTACTACGTCAATTGTACCATCATTTAAAGAATTTAACAGCATCTTTACGCTTCTGCGATCCCTCAGAGGAGGATTCATCCTGCCAAATGAACCAAGTCGATCCCAATCCTTGGTTGAAAGGAACAGATGATGCGGCGCAGCTTCACTTGTGATCGTAGGCGCAAATCCACCCTGAGAATCAAGATAGCGCTCTTTTCTCAAAAGCCCAACAGACTCCATTGCACTGATATGACAGAAATGTGCCTTTACACCATTTTTTCGTATCAACTTGATTGCTTTCTCAACAGCAAGTGCCTCACAATGATTAGGGCGTGCGCGAGAATGAGAATCCGGAGCATAATCATTTTTAAGAAATGCTTCACATTCTAGCCTGATCTTGTCATCTTCAGCATGGATACATGGCAATGCATCAAGCTGTTTCATCACACCTAATGCTTCATCAAGACATTTTTCATCTATATTAAGAGCACCTGTGGATTCTGCCATAAAGATCTCACCAAACGCTGTGGCGCCGCTCTCCCATAACTCAGGAAGCTTATCAATATTCCCTGTTACTCCACCATATAGTCCGAAATCAACTATAGAATTGCGGTTAGCAATCTTGAGCTTATCTTTGAACGTTTTTTTGTCAATTGTTGGAGGGATGGTATTTGGATGGTCAACGACAGTAGTTATGCCACCTGCTGCTGCAGAGCAGGATCCTGTATACCAGTCTTCTTTTTCAATCAAACCAGGGTCTCGAAAATGGACATGAACATCAATGCCGGCAGGAAGAGTAAGTGAACCCTTAGCATCAATTGTCTGGTTTAAACGCTGAACATCTATCTCTTTCGCAATACGGGATATTTTACCATCTTCAATAAGGACCTCTGCAGGTTGGAGATAGTTATTAACAAAGACTTTGGTGTTCTTAATAAGAATATCAGGCATAGTGTCCTATATCCCCATAGAAGTATATGCTTTTTATGATAAACAGGAGATAATAGAAATACATAAAATCTATATAGATACATATCCACTATATATGCACTATATGAGTCTAGCTAAGTCATAGGAATATATATTGTACGTACATAACCCTTATGTATCGATTTTGTAATGGTTCACTGACAAGTTACGTAGAATCCATAAAAAAATGGTGAACCAGAATATGATATCAGGAAAATTATTCAAAAACATTACACTTTGTTCCGTGGTAATGTTAATTATTGCATCCGCATTCATTGGAATCGGTTGTGTAGATAACGAAGATACAACTACAGATGACGTTGCAACAGAAGAAGCCACCGGTGCTACCGGAAGCATTATGATCAAAGGATCAGATACAGTACTTCCACTTTCCCAGGCAGAAGCTGAAGAGTTCATGTATGAAAACCCTGACGCAGACATAACTGTAATTGGTGGCGGATCAGGTGTTGGAATTGCAGCACTCGTAGACGGCGAAGTTGAAATTGCAATGGCTTCAAGACAGATCAAGGATTCAGAAATTGAAAATGCAGAGGCAAACGGCATTAACCCTGTAGAGCATATCATCGCATGGGATGGAATTGCAGTAGTAGTAAACCCTGAAAATCCAGTAACAGAGCTTACCTTTGACCAGCTTAAGTCAATCTACAACGGTAGCGTTAGCAACTGGGCAGATGTCGGCGGCGAAGATCTTACAATCACAGTAATTACCCGTGACAGCAGCTCTGGAACATACGGATACTTCCAGGAAGAAGTTCTTCTTGATGAAGAATACCGCGCAGATGCACTTGTACAGCCAGCAACTGGTGCAATAGTACAGGAAGTTGGACAAAACACAGGAGCAATCGGATACATCGGTTACGCATACCTTGATGAGACAACCACAGCACTTGCACTTGATGGCGGAAACGGCTTTGTAGAAGCTACCCCTGAGAACATTATGGCAGGAAACTACCCACTTGCAAGACCTCTTCACTACTACACAGATGGTGAGCCAACAGGACTTGCGAAAGAATACATAGACTATGTAATGAGCACTGCCGGACAGGAAATAGTATCTGACGTCGGATACTTCCCGGTAAACTAAAAACAACACGGGTATCAGAGGAATAGATGTTAAACAGATACCTGAAGGAAAAGGGCATAGAGTCGCTCCTCTTTGCATCAGGAGCAGTGGCAGTTATTGTCCTTTTCCTCCTTTGTATTTTTTTATTCCGTGACGGAGTATTATTATTTGAAAATTATCCGGTTAGTAATTTTTTAACCGACACTAAATGGTACCCAACAGCCGACCCGGAACATTTCGGATTATTACCACTGTTTCTTGGGTCATTGATAGTAACTGTTGGAGCAATATTATTCTCAGTCCCACTTGGACTGGCAGCAGCAATATACATTTCAGAACTTGCTAATCCTAAAATTGCTAATTTATTGAAACCAATAACCGAAATACTTGCAGGAATTCCTTCTGTTGTTTACGGTTTCTTTGGTCTTGTTATACTTGTACCTATTGTGCAGAAGACACTGGGACTGCCCACTGGCCAGACAGCACTTACAGGTTCAATCATGCTAGGCATTATGGCTTTGCCTACAATCATATCAATTTCAGAAGATGCCATTAGCGCAGTACCACGATCCATCAAGGAAGGATCACTTGCATTGGGCTCCACAAGATGGCAGACAATATACAAAGTAACAGTCCCTGCAGCCCTTTCTGGGATATCTGCAGCGGTCATGCTTGGAATCGGAAGAGCTATCGGCGAGACAATGACAGTAATGATGGTTACAGGTAACTCAGCCGTAATCCCGGGATTCCCCTCCGGCCTTTTTGCACCTGTCAGAACGATGACAGCAACAATTGCCCTCGAGATGGGAGAAGTCCCACAGGGAAGCGACCACTTCCATGCACTCTTTGCAATCGGTTCCGTACTTTTCATTACTACATTCATAATCAACATCATAGCCAACTACATTAAAAGGAGATATAGGTTCGACCTGTGATAGCCATGTTTTCCAATGCAAAAACAAACGAAAAGATAGCCTTCGGGATATTGAAATTGGCAACGGGACTGGTTGTTCTCTTTGTACTGGTAATTCTTTATTATATAGTATCTAACGGATACAGTGCCCTAAGTATCGAATTCATAACAGAGATGCCAAGGCACAGAATGACAGAAGGTGGAATATACCCTGCAATTATGGGTACAACATACCTTATAATAGGTTCAATAGCTGTTGCAATGCCACTTGGCATGCTTTCCGCCATTTACCTTACAGAATATGCAAAACCCGGAAAAACAACATGGGCAATTGAAATGGCCATTAGCAACCTTGCAGGAACACCATCCGTAGTTTTTGGACTGTTTGGACTTGCAATGTTTGTAAAGTACCTTGGCTTTGGGCCTTCAATTCTTTCTGCATCCCTTACACTTGCACTGCTGATACTTCCGGTTATAATCAGAGCAAGCCAAGAAGCACTACTCACAGTACCTAAAGAGTACAGGGAAGCCTCACTTGCCCTTGGAGTAACAAAGTGGGAAACTATTAGAAGAGTAGTCCTTCCAGCTGCAATTCCCGGAATGATAACCGGAGCAATCCTTAGTGTTGGAAGAGTAGCAGGTGAAACTGCACCAATTCTGCTAACAGGAGCAGCATATTTCCTACCAAGACTCCCGGATTCAATATACTCAGAATTTATGGCACTGCCATACCACCTTTATGTGCTTGCAACTTCAGGCACCAGCATTACCCAGACAAGACCGATTCAATACGGTACTGCCCTGATACTGCTAATAATCGTACTGAGTGTGAACATAGTTGCAGTGACTGTTAGATCACACTACAGAAAAAAGCTCAAAAGATAATCGAAGCCTAATTCAATATCAGACCAAGAGGATAACATATGCCAGAAACCAGCGATAACGGTACCGAAATTGAGGTTAAAAACCTTAATCTCTGGTATGGGGACAATCACGCACTCCATGACATATCGATAGATATTCCCAAAAACAGCGTCACAGCTTTTATAGGCCCTTCAGGATGTGGAAAATCAACATTTCTGAGATGCCTTAACAGGATGAACGACCTCATTCCCAGTTGTAGGATAGAAGGTCACGTAAACATCAGTGGTGAAGAAATATACTCCAAGGATACAGATGTTGTAGACCTTAGGAAAAGAGTAGGAATGGTTTTCCAGAAACCAAATCCTTTCCCAATGTCAATATTCGACAATATTGCATATGGACCAAAAATCCACAGCATGGGCAAAAAAGAGATGCCGGCAATTGTTGAAAATGCACTCAAATCCGGAGCACTCTGGGAAGAGATTTCAGACAGGCTTGATGCATCTGCTCTTGACCTAAGTGGCGGACAACAGCAGAGGCTCTGTATTGCAAGAACACTTGCAGTAAAACCTGAAGTAATCCTCTTTGATGAACCATGTAGTGCACTTGATCCTATATCCACAAGTAAAATCGAAGATCTCATTCTCGAGCTCAAAAAAGATTACACAATCGTCATTGTAACACATAATATGCAACAGGCTGCCAGGATATCTGACTATACAGCATTCTTCCTGCTGGGTGACCTGATAGAATTTGGTAAAACAAACCAGATTTTTGAAAATCCACAGCAGAAAGAAACTGAAGATTATATCACCGGCAGATTCGGGTGAAGTTATATGCCACGTGATCAATTCCAGCAAAATCTGAATACACTTAAAGAATTCGTAATTGAAATGGGGAAATTATCCCATAATGCTATTGTAGACTCTGTGCAGGTTCTCAAAACACAGGACGCGGAACTTGCCGAGAAGATATTTCAGGGCGATGAGGAAATTGACAAATACGAACTGAAAATCGAAAAATGCACTACACAGTTAATAGCACGCCAGAATCCGACTGCAGGCGACATGAGACTTGTGATATCCTGCTTTAAAATAGCAATTGATCTTGAAAGAATGAGTGATCTTGCAGTTGATATTTCCAATGTTGCAAAATGTATGGAAAAAGAAGACTCAGAAGCATTGAATAATATAGTAAGAATGGCAAATCTATGTGACGAGATGCTGCAACAGACTATCAAGGCCTTTGAAACACTTGATGAAGAGCTGGCAAAAGACACTGCTTCAAAGGATGATGAAGTTGACCGTCTATTTTATGGAACCCAGAATCTGCTTATTGAGATGATGATTGAGGACAAGGCCATTATATCCAATGCATCCCACCTTCTATTGGTATTACGTTATCTTGAGAGAATGGGAGATCACGCATGCAATATCTGCGAGAGTATTGTGTACATGACTGAAGGCAAAAGAGTAAATCTTAATTAATTGCAACAGGCAATCAGGTTTAACCAGATATAAATTATTATAATGGTTAAACCGAACTTTCACTTTTCTAAATACCAGATTAGTTCTGCTATCTGGAAGATTAAACAACTATTAAAAATGGATAATAATGCTTGAATCAAGCATAGATGCCATCTTAAAAAGACATCATACAAAATCACATTTTATTTATAGCATGATAAATAAATAAACTAAATATGACTATATATAATATATAGTGATACGATCATTCCAAACATATAAATCTACAAAAATATAAAATTTAACCATAATATATTGAGTGAACTAAAGAGAACGAGGAGAGACAAAATGACACGTGAGAAATACCATGAATCTCTTGATATTTTGAAAAATGACGTAATAAACATGGGCCAACTTGCAACCGAGGCTATTAATAATTCCATTAAATCATTAAAAGAGATTGACACAGAAATTGCAAAAAGCGTTATTGACGGAGATCAACCAATTGATGACTATGAAATGAAAATTGAGAAATCAATATCCCAAATAATAGCGCTTCAAAGTCCTACTGCAAAAGATATGAGATTTGTTACAGCTTGCCTTAAAATAGCAATAGATATAGAGAGAATGAGCGATCTTGCAGTCAATATAGCAGAAATTGCAGAAAGGATGGAAGGAGATCATGTCAAGCCACTTGTAGACATCCCTAAAATGGCAGAAATTGCTAGTGGAATGCTTGAAAAGGCAATGAAAGCCTTTGAAACTAATGATGCCGAACTTGCGGAAGCCACTGCAAAAAAAGATGATGAAATAGACAGAATGTTCTATTCCATTGAAAAAGAGCTTATTGAAATGATGGTTGCAGATGAAAGCATAATTACCAACGCATCACACCTCCTGTTTGTGCTCCGTTACATTGAAAGAATAGGAGATCATGCATGCAATATATGTGAAAGTATAGTTTACATTGCAGAAGCCAAAAGAAAAGATCTTAATTGAACTTAAAAAGCAACTAAAATATTAGAAATCAAACAGCGAACTCTGTGACTTCCTGTTCACAGGTGTTTGCTGAGTTTTTACTTCTGATTCCTTTTGTTCATACTTTTTAACGGGAGATTCCTGTGGCTTGTCGGAGAAGTCAAACAAACCTTTTTGCTTTGAATCATAGTCAAGGTTTGCCATATCCACTCCAAAAACGCCCAGAATGCGCTCTACAGGCGGCAATAGCTGCTTTTTGATATAATAGTCCACATCAATAGGAATATTGTTATCCTTGACGTATTCAGGGTCTTCAGCACGGTTCACAAAAAGATCCTTGCCTGCTATGATCACAAAAGGAATACGTTCCCCAACCGGAGGAGGAGTTCCTGTCCTTTCTTCTATTTTTTCCGCCACAGTCAGATGAGGTTGTTTATTTTTATAACTGGTTGCCTTTTTTGAGAACATGCGAGTCATAGTCAGATCTTCAATAATATCAGAATCATTCTTGACATCAATATTTCTTACACCATCTACCACAGTTCGAACATGTTGTACAGCAGCCTCTACATTACCTTCTTTAAGCACCAGCTCAAGGATACGGTTAAGAGTCTTGGATGTGAGCTCACACCAATCCCTGCGCACTGTTTCCATACCTTTTACCTTTATATCATCTTTCCATTCATCCCCGGCACGTTCAAAAACCCATATAGCATAACGCTTCTTTGCAATGAACAAAGCGCGTTTTGCAATGGATTCAAACTCCAGTTCCATTGGATCAGGAAGAGAAGCTGAAACTGTTGCAGCTATTTTACTGCCCACCAGACCGGCATCATCAAGAGAGATTTGCTGTTTTGAACTGCACTGGACAAAGACACTGTCAGTATCACCATAAACAACTGACAGGGATACTACATGATCATCGGGAGCAATGGATGATAATTCCTCTGTGAAATAAGCAGAACCATCCTTAAGAATAACCTTACTTATACCACCATTAACAAGAGCTCGCGTATTGAGAATATTTTCCCTGCCAAAACTGGTAACAGCATTTGCAAGGGTCAGACTGTAAAGTTTTGCACGGGTATATCCGGAATAACCATAAAAACTATTAAGCAGAATTTTCAGTGCAAGTTGAGTAGCATCAAGTACACGATATTCAGATTCATCTGATGCATTTTTCATTTTCTTTTTGGTCTCAACTCTTCTCTGAAGCAGACTTTCAAGAATTGATGGCATTACACCTTTAGAAACATCTGCAGATACAAACTCACCACCAGACGGAGGAACTATAGTTTCACCTTCTGCAGGACGGTCTTGCTCCACAACAGTCGTATAACAGAGATTGTGAGCCATCATAATAGTAGGATAAAGTGATTTGTAATCGAGAATTACAACATTCTCAAGAAGGCCTTTTTTAGGTTCCAGCACCTCGCCACCCTTCAAGCCTTCACTACTGCGATTTCTCATTGCTACAAGCTCATCACTTGGTTTTGGAGGAATAACTCTACCCTGTTTACCATATTCCCTCAAAAGAAGATTATCAACCATTGAGGTCTGGCCGCCATCAACAACTTCCTGTAGAAGAGAACCGCTCACCTGAGCCACTGCTATGTGCTTGTCGAGAAGACGAAGTTTAAGGAAAAGCTCTATTGCAAGCTCAGAGTCCCTACGTGCATAATCTATGAATTTCAGGAGTTTTTCACCATCGTCTCGCCAGTATTCCTCCATCTCAGATGGTGCAACATCCAGTTTCTCCATATCCAGAAGCTCTTTTGAGACATTCCTGAGTGTGTAACGTTTAAGACTGTACTGGCTTCGTATAAGCGGCAATGCATCCACTACAACCCTACCCGGAATTGAAACCATTGTTCTATTACCAATCTTACGGTAGCTCAATACCCTGCCATCACGTCCAACTGTTGGCCGAAGGATTTCACCGGAATTGGAAAGAATAGCAACACGGTCGGCAATATAAGGAATATCGAAATCGTTTATGTTATAACCTGATACAATATCTGCATCATACTCCTGAAATAACTCAAAGAAATTATTAAGCATTTGAGTTTCGGAATCAAAACACATGACATCTTGCCCTGCACCTTCCACCTTCTTGGAGACCAGAACAAGAGTATCATGACCTTTAAATGCAGGACTGAAAGACATGCTTATCATGATAACAGGAGATGACTCCGGAACAGGCATTGAGCCGTCTATAGGAAGACATTCTATATCGAACGATACATGCTTAAGTGGAGCAATGGAGAGTTTTTCAGTTTCTTTGAGAGAAGAAGCTGTAAAAACAGAATCACAATAAATATGTTCATTGGAAAATTGACTTTCAGAAACTTCCTCCGCAGTGACCCATCCCATCCCATGCAGGTCCATATCAATCATAAAACGATTTCTGAAAAGAATATCAGTTTCATATACTTCTTTAGCACCGGGGAGAGTAAGAACGTCATCACGTATTTCAGGAACATTGCGTGGTTCCATTGTAGTGATACATAACATTGGTTTCTTTGAAACCTGATAACCTACAGGTTCATATTTAGGGACAATCTCAACCTTTTTGATTACATCAAATCTTTCTTTTAACATAGTGGCAAGCTTATCAAGCTCCCCTTCTGCATTCATATAGAAATAAGGCTCGAATCCCGGTACAAAACAGCAGACGCTCTGTCCATCTTCAGCTCGACCAAAAAGACGGATCACAGGACCGCTTTCATGTCCTATGTAATCAGCATCCAGTATCTGAAAGTTCATGACTAACCTTACTGACTTGCAACATATATGCTTTGCGTTGAAATAAAAGAAAAATAAGGAAGAGTGCCCGGAGCGTGACTCGAACACGCGACCTCCAGATATCTCAGGAGATTTTGGACGCACGGAATTTTATTCCCTATGAGTCTGGCGCCCCAACCAACTAGGCTATCCGGGCAGTGCAGCACCTAAAAGGACAAGGTAATATTAAAGCATATCGATTGAAAGAGAGACTGTCAAAAGAATAAAATTGGAACTAAAAAGGATATTGGCCCGGATCAATATCCGGTTGATTCGGCCAATGTGAGAAGAACATCAGAATCATCTGTTGCGCCGCCTACAACAAATACAAACTTACCATTACTCCATATGTAAGTATATCTTTTAACATCGTTTGTACCTATTGTTGCATAATCAAGTATTTGCACGGCAGAGTGCCCATTAACAGACGTTTCAGTAAATCTGTCACCAACTGCAAGGTTACTGAATTCATCCTTATATGAAGATATAAATTCTTCAGCATTTTCAGCACTGCTTGTTTCAATAACATCGACATAAACATCTGTGGATTCCATATAGGTATAGAGACCTTCTAATCCCCCTACAACGCCCCCTATCACTGAATAATCAGAACCTACTGTTTCTGCGGACAGTTCACGAGTACCAAGTAACTCATAATTTGCCGGAAGATTCTCAGTTGGTACAAGATCAACAATTGTTGCTGAATCAGCAATAGTATCTGCCGTTGTAACGACTTCGGATTCAGAAACATTTTCCGTCGTCACAGGCGTTTCTTCTACTACTTCATCCGTGCAACCGGAGATTGATAGCATTAAAATGCTTAGTATTAATACCAATAATATTTTTTTCATGGTTACACCTCTTTGAAAAATAACTCATTATTAAAAAAAGATAATAAGAAGGGATTAACCCTTCTTCATTTTAGAAATTTAGTCTCTTCTGACGAGGTATGCTACTGCAAGGAGACCAGCTACTGCGAAGACTGCTTCAAATCCTGGGGATTCTGCTTCCTCAGTGGTGTCTTCCTCTTCAGTTTCAGGCTCTTCTTCAGGAGTCCCTTCAGTTACATCTTCCTCTACAGGAGTCTCTTCGACTTCTTCTTCTACAGGAGTTTCTTCCATTTCTTCTTCTTCTGCAGGGCCTTCTTCTTCTTCTTCAGCTACAGTTCCACCGATTGTTCTCTCGACGAATGGGTAGTATCTGAGTGTAGAATTGTCAGCTGTCTTAAGCTTGAAGTCTTCTGCAAGGGTAACTTCCTTGTCCTGTGAGAGTGTGATTGTACCTGAGTTGAACATTGAGATAGTGTTTGTTACAGAGTCAACTTCAAGTTCTCCAAACTCATCGGAGGACTCAATTTCCATGATGTTTTCGTAGTCAATGAGCCAGAGACCTTCAACAACAGCAAGGCTGTCTACCTGACCCTGGAATACATCGGTGATGAGACATCTGAAGACGATTACATCGGACTGGTCTCCGACATCAACGTCGTAGTCCCAGGTTGCTTCGCCACTTGTAACATCGATAACTTCATCCTCGATGAATTCTCCGTCCTTGGAGAGTTCCATCCAGACCTTGTCACCTTCTACATCGATCTGCTTTGCGGTAAGTTCATAACCGTCTGCGAGTTCAAGTGCTGAACCGGTTCTAAGTGTGTACTTGTCATCGGTGTCGAGAAGGAGCTTTACAAGTTCCCCTGCATCACTGTCATCTGTTGCAACATATTCCTCTGCAAAGAGTCCAATGATTGGGAAGGTCATATTTTCATCACCAGTTACATCAGCTTCAGCAGCAAAGTCTGCTTCATAATCTGTCTGTACGATGGTTGTGTTGTACCAGAGTTCTTCTTCCTCGATGGTCTTACTGCTCATCCCGGAAATTGTAAGTGTCTCTGAACCTTCATTGTCATCAAGATCATACCAGAATCCTGCAAACTCGTTAGTAGTCCATGTTGCATCACCTGTTGCAATTGAACCTCTTATTTCGTATGTACCTGCTTCTGTGTATTCCTTTACAAGAGCAAATCTGAGATCTGTGGAATCTGCAGTTACAAAGCTGAGTCCTTCTGCAATTTCTACTGTCTTGTCCTGTGAGAGTGTGATTGTACCTGAGTTCTTCATTACAATTGTGTTTGATACAGAGTCAACTTCAAGTTCTCCAAACTCATCGGAGGACTCGATTTCCATGATGTTCTCGTAGTCAATGAGCCAAAGACCTTCAACAACAGCAAGGCTGTCAACCTGACCCTGGAATACATCGGTGATGAGACATCTGAAGACGATTACATCTGACTGGTCACCTACATCAACATCGTAGTCCCAGGTTGCTTCACCGGAAGTGACGTCGATAACTTCATCCTCGATAAATTCTCCATCCTTGGAGAGCTCCATCCAGACCTTGTCACCTTCTACATCGATCTGCTTTGCGGTAAGTTCATAGCCACCTGCGAGTTCGATTGCTGAACCGGTTCTGAGTGTGTACTTGTCATCGGTGTCAAGAAGGAGCTTTACAAGCTCTCCTGCATCACTGTCGTCTGTTGGGACGTACTTGTCAGCAAAGATACCAATGAGTGGGTAGGTCATATTAGCAGAACCTGTTACATCAGCTTCAGCAGCAAAGTCTGCCTCGTAATCTGCCTGTACAATTGATGCATTGTAGACAAGACCATCTTCTGCAATAGCTTCTCCATCTACCTTAGATGAGTCATTTATGATTTTTAGTGATTCACTTGCAAGGTTATCATCGATATCATACCAGAAACCAGCAAAGTTTGTGCTGTTGATTACGATATCGCCACCTTCTGAAGCGAGAATGGCAGCAAAGTCAGTTCCGTTAAAGACTTCACTGCGCACTTCTACTGTTGCGTCTACAGCTGTTGCTGGCACTACTAATGCAGCAAGAGCAAGAAGAGCAACTAATGCGATTGTTGTAAATCTTTTCATTAAATTTTCCTCCGTATTTAATTCGTGTAAAAGAGTGAGAATCAAAAAATAAAGCGAATTTCGCCCTATTGATCTTCTAGCTTGAGACAAACATTAGAGTTCGTCTTTTGCCGAAGGAGACTTCATCACCCTCCTAATCCCGTCATATTGGATTACAAGTGTTCTATTAAACAATTGCCGTATTAAATCTTTTGTGGTCTAATTATGAACAATTATCGCATTGCATTGGCAAACATCGATGCAATTAACGGTAAATGTCGAATTCATTTTGGAATTTAAATGAAAAAACAGACAAATGATGAATTTATCTTCACAAATCGTCGATGTCAAAACTTGAATTGTGGAATAATGTCTATAAAATCAATGCCATTAAAGCTGGAATAGTTCAACATATTTATATATGTTATTACATAAAAGAGACATGAAATAAAAGTCTGGCATAATTCAGAAAATTTTCGACATAATGAGGGATATTACTAATCATTAGGAGTGAAACAATAAAATGTTCGATGGTGCAGTTTCTGAAGAAATATCAATGGAAGATGAAACAAATCGTGTAAAAACAGGCATTCCTGGTTTTGACGAATTATGTGGTGGTGGCCTGATACGCGACCGAACATATCTTATATCAGGCACATCAGGTGCAGGAAAAACAAATTTTTCCATACAATTTATCTACAACGGAATCACGAAATACGGTGAGAATGGAATTATTGTGGCAACTGAGGAAAGACCTGAACAGATAAGGGAAAATGTCCTTAAGTTCGGATGGGATCTTCAGGCACTTGAAGATGAAAACAAACTTGTAATAATTGATGCATGTTCAACCAAGATAGGCATTCCTTCTCAGGAAAAATATGTTGATGTGAGACCATTTGACATCAGGTCTATGATGGATCAGATTATTGCTACACAGGAAGAAATTAATGCTAAACGTGCGCTTGTTGATTCTACAACATCTGTTAGTTTCTACCTGCAGGATCCTGCAAAAATCAGAATTGAACTTCTCAAACTCAGCACCACACTGGAAGTTATTGGCCTTACTTCAATGATGACCTGCGAATTAATTGACGAATCCAAACCTTCAAGATTTGGTGTCGAAAACTTCGTCACTGACGGTACTATAGTACTATATTATAAGCGGCATGAGAACGTCAGAATGCGAAGCATGGAAATATACAAAATGAGAGGATCCGATCATAGTAAGAAGATCCACCCATACGATATAACCCCTGGTGGATTTGTTATCCATCCACATGAAGAAGTATATTCAATGTTTTAAGTGATCATAAATCAGGGAACATTTCCTCATGGCCGCATTCTACACATTTGTAAATTGCAAGTGAGCGGCCAAAGTGATCATACCTTTTTAATACAGGGTATCTCCAACGATTCATTTTACCTTCGCAAACAGGGCATCTGTAATTCACCATTTTCACCAACAAGTAATTATATAAAAGTATATATTAAATTAACGAATAAACATTTATTCAGACGACAGAAAAACCAGAGATAACATGGACCAATTGAAACATATTTCGTGTGGAATCAAAGGACTTGACACAATCCTTGGGGGAATCATGTCGCCCTCAACAATACTCATAGCAGGATCTGCAGGAGTGGGAAAAACCATAATGTCACTCCAGATGTTATCAAACGCTTCCAAAAATGGGGAGAAAGCACTTTACATTCCAATTACAACCGAAAATCCTGAAAAACTGAAACTTTACAACTCAACACTCGATTTTTATGAAGACTCTTTTGAAGTCCACCCTATTAACAGACAATTGGCTGAAAAAGATCCATTGACCACATTAATAGAAATTGGAAACATCATTGAGTCGACAAAACCAGATAGACTTGTAATTGACCCCATTACTCCACTTGGATATGGTTTTATTGAACAGGAAAAAAGAAGATTTTTTTATACACTTGATTCCATGTTGCAGGAGAGGAATATGATTACATTCCTTGTTGGAGAATTGCAAAAATCAGAGATCCATAATTCTGTTGTCAGTCACCTGTCTGACGGAATAGTATATCTGACCAGAGAAGACAGGAACACAAGAGCAGATCATCGTCTAGAATTCATAAAAATGAGAGGAATTGATCCCGGGAAACGTTCTGAGATTACCTCACATAAATATCTTTACAACATCAACTCATCCGGTTTTACGGTATATCCACACTTAAGACCAGTAAAGGAAATTAATCTTGATGACACCAGGGTCGAAATTGGAGTCCCTGGTCTTGATAGTATGTTTGAAGGTGGCTTATACCGATACAACAGCTTGCTGGTGGCAGGTGTTCCCGGCACTGGTAAGAAACTGTTCGGATTGCAATTCATATTGCAAGGGTTAGACAATAATGAAGCTGCAATGATCATAACTTTTGAAGATACACCCCATCAAATGATACTGGATTCCAGAAGGATAGGATGGAACTTAGAAAAGTACATAGACAATGGACTTTTGCATTTTATCTGCACAAACCCAAACCAATTGTATCCTGCAGAGCATGCGGACAGGATTAAGGAAATTACAGAATTAAATGATATTAAAAGAGTCTTTTTCGATGGTACTAACCACATGGAGATATCTATCCCTGACATCCTTGAACTTAGAGGATACATATATTCAATTACAAGTTACCTCAAAAGTAAGAATATCACTTCTTTGTTCACTACAGACATAGCCCCTTCTGAATGTCCGGGAAATGAAAAAATAGACATTTCATCTATCATGGATTCCGTACTAATATTACATAATTCCAAAGCAAGAGACCGCAGATACATGTGTGTTACTAAATCCAGAGGTGCAAAGCATAAGCGCTCCATAAAAGAATATGCAATAACAGAGAGTGGAATCAAACTCAGGACAGATACCTTGATATGAATCTGCGGATTGATACTAAAAAATAAGAGAGTTGAATATAGTTAAATACTCTGAACCTTGCGTTCCAGAGACTCTCCCAATTCTGTAAGCATATACACATCAGATTCCTGAACTATCAACTCTTTTTCGAGTAACTCACTCACAATTTTTTCCACTGATGGACGTGCAATGTGCATATTCTTGGCAAGTTTTCCTGCATCAAGCTGATGTTTAGAACCTAAGAGAGCAAGTAATTTCTGGCGATTTTTGTTACCAGTTACAAATCCAATCAATTCTTCCATTTTAGGCCTCCTATCTAATATTGTCCAGCATTCTATATATTACTTTTACATGTCAATCACGGGATAAATAAAACATTATCAAAGACACCGATACAAATTCCACTAATGGATACTTTTATAACCTGTAATGCATATCTAAGGGTGGCAGGCTAGTCTGGGTAGCCCGGCGTTACCTGTAACCCGAAATCGCCGATACGCGGGGGACGAAGCCTGAAGAAGATGTTTGGACCATTTTCAAACCTGTAATTTCAACTGAGAAACCCCGTCCTGCTTGGATGACGTTGATATAGGTGCTTTCTGGAGAGAATGTACTCATATCTTAACTGTGGGAACCAGCCCAGGCCCGGAAGGGAGCAGGCCTACCATAGACAATCGTCGCTTGGAGGGCTGCGGGGTGGAGAAGAGATTTCAGACCACCTGATAATGGAAAAAGCAGCGACTTCGGGCGTGCCTGTCACTTAAACCCGGAAAACGTTAAATACCTGAATTGCATTTAGGAACGAACACTACAAATGTGACGAGATAGCCAAGCCCGGTATGGCGCAGGATTGCTAATCCTGTGGTGCTTTGCGCCTCGGGGGTTCGAATCCCCCTCTCGTCGTCTGATTTTTTAAATATCAAAACCATAGAGCAGATGTAATCATCCCATAGTAGCAAAAGAGCTAATAGAATAAAGGAGAGAATATGATACAATGTCTGAAAAAACAGTAATTCCTTTATTGAACAAAGCAGATAATGAATCTGAATCCAGTAGCAATGTTTCCTGCACATCATGCGGAGGAGGGTGCTGCGGCGGGCTTGGAATAAAAGCCGGTTCCGAAAAAGAAGTAGTATTCAGGAATATATTTCTCTATTTAGCCATGGGAGCAATAATATTTGCTGTGGCTTTTCTGGCAACAAAATTGCTTGCATGGATAAATCCATAATCATTCACTTTTTTCTTTACCATAAGGATATCTTTTGATATTACCACAATCCAAACACGATATAATTATAGTGTTACCCTTCAGACGCACCCTTGAATTATTTCCAGGCACTAATAGTGAACCACAGCTTTTACAAAAAGTTCTTTTAAGTTCTGAAGGAATACTAACCCTGTGCCTCATCCCAATTTTACGTGCAAGAGAGACATATCTTTTACTCATTTCAGGATTCGTTGGAAATTCTGTTTTTGCAAGGGAGAATAGATATTCGATTCTCTCCTGTGCAATGCTGCGAGCTACTGCCTTGTTCTTTTTTCGGGACCTTGCCATGGATAAGCACCTATGACTTAAAAAGTAAGACCTCTGTGGATGGACACTCTGACTTTATTCGATCCACAAATCCAGAGATATTAATATTAGTTGCATCGTCGTAACACATAGGAATAACATAATCTGGTGAAAGTTTAGTTATTGCTTCTTCTGCTTTTTGTATGCTAATTAGCTGTTCATCACCAAGCGGCAACATTACAATATCAGGAGAGAAAGATTCCAGATCTGCAATATCACATGAATGCCCGGCGTGATAAATACTAAGATCCCCAAATGTGAAGAAATAACCCACACCTTCACCCAGAGTTCGACCTGACTCACATGAGGCGTAAGCAGGGAGAACTTCAATATCCACACCTTTGATGCTTAACTCACCTGTTAATGAATCGCCTTCCATAACTCTTCTGGCATCACCCCTGAACTGTAAGCTCATTTTATCAGGTATAAGAGTAGTACAATCGGATTTGCGAACCTTCCTGATAGAATCTGGATCACAGTGACCATATTGTTCGTGCGTGATAACAATTAGGTCTGCCATATTCTCTTCTGGAATTTGTTCATCTCCAAGGCCATTTGGATCAATATAAAGGACCATTTCATCGGACTTTACCATGAAACCTGCATATTCCAGTTTTCTTATCAATACACCTTTAATTGTTATTTCAGCCAAAGTATCACATCTTTATGTTACTACAATAATTTGAGATAATAGTTAGATTCCAGCCAGTATCTGCCTCAATGCACAAATACAGTTGCGCAAAAAGACCAATACAATGATAAAACTTCATTCCAAATGAATACATCATAAGCATTAAAGCTACTGAGAGATAATTAATTATCAAAGTCACTGATACTGACCGGAGAGACAAGGATACTGAACATGAAAAAGATCAACATATTATGTTCTGCTGCCGATGCAGCAAGCCAGAACATAAAATACCACCTGCTTCAAAATGAATATTGGAAAAAAATTGAGCAGGTTCCGGATAACTGGAAAGAACTCATTTCAGTTTATGAAAATCAGGAAATGAGAATACTGGAAATTGAAGGACATCATATTTACGAAGACAGAATTGATGAGAAGATGAAGTCATCAGGATATGATACTGATCTGATAGTTGTCGCCTCAAAACACAAAAGTGGAGATGGAAGATCTGTACTTACTGCCCATTTCACAGGAAACCCGGATAAAGCAGATTTCGGAGGAAGACCCAAGGAGTTATCGGTGGCTGCACCACATATGTTGCGCCTTATTCTGAGAAATATGAAAACATTCTCTGATAAAGTAGATTATGAGGTGAATATGGAGTCTACTCATCACGGACCCACGGACTTAAAAACACCAATGGTCTATGCAGAGATAGGAAGTTCTGAAAAACAGTGGAATGATTCAGAAGCAGGAAATATTGCATCAAAAGTTATAATAAACGCCGTTAAAGAGTTCATATCCTTGAAAGAATGTGGAGAATATATCCCGGTAGCAGTTGGTTTTGGAGGAGGGCATTATGCATCCAGGCAAACAGAACTGATACTTGATTCAGAAGTTACATTCGGGCATAATTTCCCGGACTATCAACTAGCCTTTGTAGACAAAAAGATGATAATTCAGGCTTTTGAGAAGTCATGTGCTGATTTTGCATATTTTGACAAAAAATCTATGAGTGCAAAAGAAAGGGAAAGACTTTCCGCACTCATGAATGAACTGCACTATATAATACTAAGAGAAAGTGACATCAGGGAGATTGGAAAAATACCCTGGAACATATTTATGAACATTAAGAATAAGTGCAATGAACTCTGCCCCGATGGAAAATTCAGAGCCACTGAGATGTTTATATCTCAAATTGAAAAATCTCGACAGGAGATTGAAAAACCAGACAATGAAATTGTTCTTTGCAACATCAATGAAGAATTGTTCCAGGAAACAGTAAAAGCTAGCAGGAAGCGTACTGAAGAAATACTTGCATGCTGTGCACCAATCTACATGGAAAGAAATAACGGAACTCTTTCAAATACCATCCTGGGAATAGGCGAAGATACTAAAAGTGCTATGCAGAACGTTACAAATGAATGCATTAAAATACTAAAAGAGCATTATGAAATTAAATATATTCCTGATGATAATATACTTTGTATCATCAGTGAAAAATTTGATCCGAAAGCAGCAAAAGAACTGGATATCCCTCCCGGGCCAATGCTTGGGGAACTTGCAAAAGGTAACCCGGTAGTATTAGAGGGCAAGACCATCACGCCCGAGATGGTACACAAAAGAAAAATAAAGCGTATCCGGTTGTCCGATTAAATATATATAATCATACCTGTAATCCAATATACGATTTTCATTTGAGGGAGAAAAAGAATGAGATCCATAGTAGAAGAGGCACTTGCAAGGTCTGAACAGGAGGCAAACATCCGCAGTTCACCTGCAGCAAGCCCCGAGCATAAAGACATAAATGCAGAATTAGAGGAGATGCTACGTCAGCTACACACCAATATCAAGGTGATAGGTTGTGGTGGTGGAGGCTCCAACAGTACTCAGAGAATGGTCGAAGAGGGAATAAAAGGCGCAGAGTTCATTGCAGTAAACACAGATGCTCAGCACCTTCTGAATATAAGAGCAGATCAGAAGATACTCATTGGTAAGAAGAAGACCAGAGGCCTTGGTGCAGGAAGTCTCCCACAGATAGGAGAGGATGCAGCTCTTGAAAGCGTTGATGAAATCGCAGCCGTGGTGAACGGCAGTGACATGGTGTTCATTACATGCGGACTTGGAGGAGGAACCGGAACAGGTTCAGCACCGATTGTTGCAGAAGCTGCAAGAGATGCCGGAGCTCTCACCATTGCCGTTGTCACACTGCCTTTCAGTGTAGAGGGCCAGGTAAGAAGAACAAATGCAGAAGCAGGTCTTGAGAGACTCAGGGAAGTTGCAGACACGGTAATTGTAGTCCCAAATGACAAGCTCCTTGAAGTTGTTCCAAGATTACCACTCCAAGCAGCATTCAAAGTATCCGACGAAGTTCTCATGAGAGCTGTAAAAGGCATCACAGAGCTTATCACAAAACCTGGTCTTGTTAACCTTGACTTCGCTGATGTCAGGACAGTCATGCAGAACGGCGGCGTTGCAATGATAGGACTTGGCGAGGCAGACGGAGAAGTAAAAGCAGTTGAATCCGTACAGAAAGCACTGCGCAGTCCTCTTCTGGATGTTGATATATCAGGCGCAACTTCAGCTCTTGTCAATGTAATCGGTGGACCGGACATGACAATTGCAGAAGCAGAAAGCGTTGTGCAGGAGGTATACAGCAGAATCGACCCAGAGGCAAGACTTATATGGGGAGCTCAGGTCAACGATGAACTTGAGCAGACTGTGCGCACAATGATAGTGGTCACTGGTGTGAAATCACCACAGATATATGGCCACGGTGGCGCAAAGAACGTAACCCGAAAATACGGAATCGATTTTGTTAAATAGAATCTCTCCCTTTTTTAACATAGAATCTTTCGAGGGGGTTGCACATATACGTGATCCAATCGAAAGGTATTTTATTAAAGACGTAGTTTTGATGGCGCTATATACAGCAGACACAAAGTTCTGATATTATACGGCTTCAAAATAAACGCATGCATTATTAAATGATCATAACCGGTTGTGAAGTACTTTGGCAGAAAATTCATTTGATTTAAGCAACATCAATAGCGCAAGCATAAACCAAACCCTGAAGACATATTTGAGGGTACTCAAACTAACAAAGAAACCATCCAGAGAGGAATTCTTGACCATAGCTAAGGTTGCGGGTCTGGGAATCCTTGCTATCGGATTCGTAGGTTTCCTTATATATGTACTTCTGGTGGAAATGCCTAAATGGGTGTAGTCATGACCGCAGAGTCAGCAATATTCGTAGTTAAAACAACTGCGAATCAGGAAAGATCAGTTGCAAATATGATAACTCAATCTGCAAGGAAAGAGCACCTGGACATCAGGGCAATCCTTGCGCCGGATGAGTTAAAAGGATATGTGCTAATTGAAGCTTCGTCCCCTGGAGATGTGGAACAGGCAATACAGACCGTGCCACACGCCAGAGCATTGGTAAAAGGACAATCTTCTATTGAAGAGATATCACACTTCCTTACACCAAAACCAACGGTAACAGGAATCTCAGAAGGCGCAATCATCGAAATAACATCTGGTCCTTTCAAAGGTGAAAAGGCACGTGTGAAGAGAGTCGATGAAGGACATGAGGAAATCACAGTAGAACTGTTCGATGCGGTTGTACCGATACCTATAACTATTCGCGGAGATACTGTAAGAGTCCTCAGGAAAGATGAAGAGAATAATTCCTGAAAGAATGAAAATTGAACTTATATTTATTATTTAATCCAACGGTGATATTCAAATGGCAAATGTTGTAGAAGCATTGGTCCCAGGAGGAAAAGCAAATCCAGGTCCACCACTTGGTCCTGCACTTGGTCCTCTTGGAATTAACATAAAAGACGTGATCGACAAGATCAACGAGAAGACTAAAGATTTCAATGGGATGCAAGTCCCGGTAAAAGTTATAGTTGCAGACGACAAGAGTTTTGAGATAGAAGTCGGAACTCCACCTACATCTGCGCTTATAATGCAGGAAATCGGAATCCAGAAGGGATCTGGCGAACCAAACACAACAATCGTAGGTAACCTTACGATCCCACAAGCAGCAAAGATTGCACGTATGAAGAAGGACGACATCCTTTCATACGAGCTGAAAGCTGCTGTGAAAGAGGTTCTAGGATCCTGTGTCCCGATGGGCGTTACAGCAGAAGGTATGTCCCCACAGGAGTGCCAGAAAGCTATCGATGAGGGACAATTTGACGATGTACTGGCACAGGAAGCATGGTAATTCCATGCTTTGACCAATAACTTTAATATAAATACTGTTAATTGGTGTGCCCACTTATAGACAGAGATAAGGTTTGAACACCTGAAACTCTAGACAAAGCCGTAGTAGACCGTTAAGGTCCTGCCTGAACCATGAGTTCACACTACGGGAGGTAAAGAATGGCAGACGAAAATATAGTAGAAACTATTGAGAAGTTATTAGCAGAATCACCTGAGAGAAAATTCTCAGAAGGTATTGAGCTCGCTATTAACTTAAAGAATCTGGACATGAGTCAGCCTAAAAACCGTGTTGATGAAGAGATTTTACTCCCACACGGTCTGGGTAAAGACCTCAAGATCGCAGTATTTGCGAAAGGTGAGGTTGGCCTTCAGGCAAAAGATGCTGGCGCAGAAACCGTATTCTCAGAGGAAGATCTTGCAGATATGGCAGATGACAAGTCACGTGCAAGATCAGTTGCCAATGAGTTTGACTTCTTCATTGCAGAAGTTCAATATATGGCACAGATCGGTAAGGCACTTGGTGCCATATTGGGACCAAGAGGTAAAATGCCAACTCCATTGCCGCCAGGAAAGAACGTGGCTGATCTTATCAACAGCGCAAGAAGCTCAATTAGAATAAGATCAAAAGACAAGCTTACATTCCACGTATCCGTTGGCCGCAGAGACATGGAAGTCCGGAAACTTGCAGAGAACGTAGAAACAGTCCTTAATAGAGTGGAAGGCTCCCTTGAAAAGGGCAAGCACAACATAAGATCAATTTATGTTACAACCACTATGGGTAAGTCAGTGAAGGTGGTATAAAATGGCTGAAGAACACCACACAACCCACATCCCTCAGTGGAAAAAGGATGAAGTTGAGGCAATCAAGGAACTCATCAAGGAATACCCTATTTTTGGTGTCATTGGCATTGGTGGAATCCCAGCAAAACAACTTCAGAAAATGAGAAGGGATCTTAAAGGCAAGGCTGTTTTGAAAGTTGCGAGAAACACACTTATCAGAAGAGCACTTGACGAATCCAGTGAAGTAAAGGACATGGAAGAGTACGTAGACGTACAGACTGCCCTTGTATTCACAGAGCAGAACCCATTCAAGCTGTTCAAGACACTGGAAAAGAGCAAGAGCCCATCCCCAATCAAAGCAGGTGCAATTGCACCTCGTGACATTATCGTCGAAAAGGGCCCAACATCATTCCCACCAGGACCAATACTCGGAGATATGCAGGCAGCAGGAATTCCTGCAGCTATCGACGGTGGAAAGGTGGTAATCAGAGAAACAAAGGCCGTAGCAAAAGAAGGCGAAGCAGTTTCACAGAAACTCGCTGCAATGCTTACAAGACTTGAGATCTATCCAATGGAAGTAGGTCTTGACCTCAGAGCAGCCTTTGAGAACGGAATGATCTTCACACCAGATGTACTGGCTATCGACGAAGACAAATACTTCTCAGACATTGTGCTGGCAGCACAGCAGGCATTCAACACATCCGTGTTCGCAGCATACCCAACTGAAGAAAACATCAAGACACTCATTGCAAAAGCAACCACAGAGTCACGAAACCTTGGTGTCAACGCAGTGGTACTGGAACCAGGCATTGTCGATGTGCTTCTTGGAAAAGCACAGTCCGAAATGCTTTCAGTTGCATCAATTGCATCTGCTAACAATGAAGAAGCAGTTGATGATGAACTAAAGGAAGCACTTGGTGCGGCAGCAAGCGCAGCTGCAGCAGCCCCAGTGGAAACTGTTGAAGAAGCAGAAGAAGAGAAGGAAGAAGAACAAGAAGAAGAGTCATCTGAAGAAGACGGCATGGCCGGACTTGGAGCACTCTTTGGATAATCAGAATTTACAAACTACAAAATTTACTTTGATATAAATAAAAGGTGATTTCACATGGAATACATATATGCAGCACTTTTACTCTATAAAGCAGGCAAAGACATTACAGAAGAAGCAGTAACAGCAGTACTCCAGGCAGCTGGCGTAGACGTCGACGACGCACGTGCAAAAGCACTTGTCGCAGCTCTTGATGGCGTAGACATCGAGGAAGCAATGGCAACAGCAGCAGTCGCAGCAGCACCTGCAGCAGCAGCACCTGCAGCAGCAGAGGCAGCTCCAGCAGAAGAAGAAGCAGCTGAAGAAGAAGAAGACGATGCAGCAGAAGAGAGCGGCATGGCTGGTCTCGGAGCACTTTTCGGATAAACAAACTACTTCTTGTCCGCCTTTGTGCGGACAACATATTCTTTTTTTAATCAGCTTTCCGGTAAAGCTGGCATTTTACATAAGATTTGATATAAATCTCATTTTCAAGAATCAGGTTGTTTTCCCTGCAAATATCAGGATAATGATTATTCCAGCTTTCAGCTGTTTCTTTAAACATAAAGAAAGGAAGCATCATTACAGTATCAAGTCCCATTATTGGTTTTGCACAATCAACAATTGCAAAACAGGAATTGTCCTTTAGAACACGAGAAACTTCCCTGATAGCACCCTTTCGTACTTCAGACGTTGTCTCACAGAATGCCACAGAAGTGACTACAAGATCAAAAGATTCATCGGTAAATGGCAGAAGATCCATTGAACCCCTATAAAGATTCAGAGAAGTACCTGATTTTGAGCTTTTTATAGCTGCATAATCCAGCTGTGTACCCGACAGATCAAGCCCATGTATTTCCACATTCCCTCCAAGCTGCCTGGAAATTGCAATACCTACAGATTCAGTCCCACATCCAAGATCCAGAACAGACATTCTGTTTTCAAGCGGAAGAGCTTCAGCTACCTGATTGTAATATGTATTTCCAAAACCAAGGATTGTTGCAAAAAAATCATAGTGTCTTCCACCAAATAACCATCCAAAATTATTTCCTTTTACATGATTGATTTTAACACACCTTCCCCTATTAATTGTTAACAGAAATCAGGATTAACTGCTTACTCCCATAATTAGTATGAGCCTGACCATAAATAAAATTTACAATCACTGAATCTATGAACTAAAAAGTAATCAGGAATCTTTCACAAACATAACTGCAAAAAGGAATATAGCACTCATAAATCCCACAATACCCATTACAGGCAGGTAGCCTTCACCACTTATTGCAAAGTATGAAGATGCAAGAAGAATACCAAGAAGGAAGGTATATTTTGAAATTGAATCAATTGTCTTATACTTTCTGATTTCATCGGTCTTCTTTTCAAATCTTTCGATTTTATAACCCCTGATGGTCTCAATAACATCGTTGACACCCTGAGGCAGTTCCTTGATAATTTCCAGATACCTGTCACCTTCAAGCTGCAGGTACTCAAAAGCCTCAAATGGTGAATACCGCTTCATCAAAACCTTCATGATAACAGGTTTTGCATTTTCCAGCAGGTTAAATCTTGGATCAAGTTCAAGACAATTAGCTTCGATGAGAATAAGAGCCCTTTCAAGTGTTGAGAACTCAGTTGGAAGAGACAGATCATACTTCAGTCCCAGGGTCGCATAATTATCACTCTGGCGTTCACCGGATGAATAATTCTGCTTCGATATAATGTCATCAAGATCCAGCTTGAAACGACGTACATTGATATCTTCCTTGTTTATTCCCGTAATCTTCATGAATGATTCAAATACAACATCCAGTCTTTTCTTGTAAATACCATAAAAAAGGTTGAGCATGTTGCGCCGAAGTTCATCATCAATAGTACCCACAGCACCAAAATCGATGTAAGCAATACCATCCTCCTGCAGGATTATGTTTGAACTATGAGGATCAGCATGATAGAACCCATCAATATAAACCTGTTTCAGGTAACTTTTACTGATGATATCTGCATACCATTTTTTCTTTTCAGCAGACACATCTGAAAGTTTCCTGATGGTAACGCCTTCCATATAATCCATGACAAGAACATTCTCATTGGAAAAATCGTCATAGATATGCGGAACATGAACCTCTTTCACATCTGCAAAGTTCTCTTCAAAACGCCTGATATTCCTTGCTTCATTACTCAGATCGAGCTCACGGCTGAGAAGCTCACTGAATTCATAAAGGAAACCATCAATGTCAAAATTCTTACCCAGACCCAGCATCCTCACAATCAGAGGTTTAAGGTCACTGAGAATTGCAAGATCAAGATTTATTGTATTTATCAGATTGGGCCTTGTTATCTTTACGGCGACCTTTTTTCCATCGAGTTTTGCTTCATAGACCTGGGCTATTGAAGCACATGCTATTGGCTCAGTATTGAATTCATCGAAAATCTCATGAATGTCAAAATTAGAATGCTCAAGAGTTTCATTGATCTCCTCAGTTCCAATGCTGCAACTAAAACCCTCAAAAGCCACTTTCATCGTATCAAAACCAAGAGGATTCACATTATCCTGAAGATTCCCCAGTTCCTCTATATATATAGCAGGAACAATATCAGGCCTCTTGCTAAGTATCTGACCCAGTTTTATGAATGTTGGTCCCAATTCCTCAAGGGCTTTTCTGAGTTTTACAGCATTGTCCCTGTTCTTGGAATCCAGTACACAGGGGTTTCTTCTGTTGGAAACATAATACTGGTTAACCTCACTATAAATAAGGCTAAAAAGATTATACTTTGAAAATACCCTGAAAATAGTAATGTACCTGCGGATCTTCCTGAACATCGATACTATGTTTGTCCTGTTAGTAGATATAGCTTAGTATCATTATAATAATTCTTGTCACCTGATAAAAAGGTAAAAACTGCAAAACTAATTCATTTTTTAATCACTTGAATAAAAAAATAATTTCATTTGGTAACACCAAACAAGTATTTATAACAGGATTCTTATGTAGAATGAAAAGCTCCCTGTCAAAAACAGGCTTTTTGGCCGGTTGCAAAGCAGCGTGACCAAAATGAACCAAAAACCCATAGTTCAGCTAAAAGGAGTATCCTATTTTTATGCAAGCAGCAAAACAAAAGCTCTTGACAACATAGACCTTGACCTTTATCCTGGGGAGAAGATAGCAATTCTGGGAGCAAACGGAGCAGGCAAATCCACACTTTTCAAACATCTCAACGGGATATTAAAACCTGCATCCGGAGAAATACTTGTAAAAGGGGAGCAGATATCAAAGAAGAACATCAGGACAGTACGCCACACAGTGGGCATCGTTTTTCAGAATCCTGATGACCAGATTCTCGCGCCGACAATTGAGCAGGATGTGGCTTTCGGACCAATTAACATGGGTCTTGATATGGAAGAAGTGAACAATAGAGTGAAGAAAGCTCTGGAACTTGTAAACCTTTCAGGTTTTGAAGAGCGTTCACCACATCACCTCAGTGGAGGACAGAAGAAACTGGTGGCTATTGCAGGAGTGCTTGCAATGCAACCGGAAGTTGTTGTACTTGACGAACCAACCGCAGGACTTGACCCCCAGAGTGCCGAGAATATAATGAAAATAATCGATGGCATGAACAAAAAGTTCGGCATAACAGTCATTCTTTCAACGCATGATGTAGATATTGTTCCCCTTTTTGCAGACGTGGTCTATATTATGCATCACGGCAGGATAGAAGCCAGAGGGACTGCAAAAGAGATATTCAAAAAACATGAGTTGCTTGAAAATGCCCACCTTAGAATGCCGCGTATTGCAGAGGTATTCGAATTACTTCAGGAATCAGGGTTTGATGCTGATATAAAGATCACACCACCTGATGCAAAGGATGAGATCATTCGACTTATTAATAATAAATAAAAGGCCTGCCAATGGAAATCACACTCACGGACATTGAAAGGGAAGCATACAAGAATAGCCCCATCCACAGACTTGATGGGAGAGCAAAGATACTTGCAGTCATTGCAATTATCGTTTTTGCAGTAAGTTTGCCACGCATGGATGAGACAAATTTCTCAAAGCTGATAATTCTGGAACTTTATATAATAACACTTATGGCAATTGCAAGACTTAATCCAGTTTATACCATAATGAGATTTCTTTCAATACTGCCATTTGGACTTGCCATAGTCCTGATACAACCTTTTGTCAGACAACCATTTATAGACTCATTCACAGTTTATCCGCTTGATCTCCCGTTGGGCATAACAGTAACCTATGAAGGCATATCTTTTGGTCTCATACTTCTTGCAAAATATATTGTCTGCATCACTGCAATTGTACTAATGTCATCTACTATGAAAATGAACGACATGGTAACTTCTGCAAGGCGTCTTGGAATGCCAGCAGAATTTACACTCATCCTATCAATGATGGTCAGATACCTTTTCGTATTCTGGATCATCCTGAAACGTATCAGAGTTGCACAGAAGACTCGTCTGTTCTACTTATGGAACAAGGATGTACCACATAAGTGGATACTCGAACAGGTTGCATACACCATCAGTTCATTATTCATTCGTTCATACGAACAGGGTGAAAGAACTTATATCAGTATGTTATGCAGAGGGTATTCAAGTGCAGATAAAATATATGTGCATAAAAACAAGCTGAAAACAAGTGATATTCTGTTCTCGATGATTACCATTGGAATAATGGTTGTGGCTTTTTTAGCCTGAGAATAAAATGGAGAAAAAAAGAAAGGAAGGAAAGAAAGGAAAATAATTATTCCTTCTTCATTGCTTTCCCTAATACGAAACTGATGCCAAGAACAAGGATAGTACCTGCAACCACTGCAATTACCTCACCCATTTTGCCCTGTCCTGCAATTGCATAATCCGGCATTGGAGACTCTAGAAAAGGAGCTGATTCTTCCATTTCAGCTAATTTTGATTCTTCCACAACACTCCCTGCTGCACTTTCAAGACCGTCGGGATCTGAAGATGCCAGGAAAGGAGCTGCAATAGCAATCAACAAAGCAATGGCAATTCCTGCATAAAGGAATTTCATGTTCATATTGGAACCTGCTGTCACACTCATGCCCTCACACCTTTTGAATTTGTAACTGATGAATCTAAAAGATCAGGTCTTGACTTTTCAATTGCTGTGATCACAATTGCTGTAATGAGACCTTCACCAACTACACCGATGATCAGATGGTAAAGACCCATTGTTGTAAGACCTGCTACAAGTGGGAATGTACCCGCAATTGACATTTCAACCGCACAGGCAAGAGCAGAGACCAGAAGACCAATCCATGCACCTACAAACGAAGCTGATTTGATACCGATCTTGTTCTTCAGTGCAACAAACAGGTAGTATCCAGTGAAACCGGAGATGACACCCATATTAAAGATGTTTACACCCATTGTTGTGATTCCTCCGTCACCAAAAATGAAACCCTGAACCAGTAGCACAAGTGTAAGTACGAGAACGCCTGCAAACGGACTTCCAAATATAATGGAAACAAGGACTGCACCAACCATGTGACCACTGGTACCCATCCCGATTGGAATGTTCAATGCCTGTATGGCAAATATGCCTGCTGCAAGTGCTGCGAGAATGGGCACTTTCATGTCATCAAGTTCTTTTCTAGCCCATTTGAGGGACATAAATATGAAAGGCAGAGCAATCACCCAATAAACAATTGCCTGACCAATTGGTATAAAGGAATCCGGAATATGCATTTTAAATCCTCATTAAGTTATAAATATGATATGAAAATAATCCTATTTTGTAACACTTGTGGATACACACTAGGAAGTATATATACTTAATGAACTAACATCATTAATATTCGTATTACCTTTTCCCGAATCATCAAAACCAAGATATATAAAATAGAAAGTGGTAGAACAATAAAAACGGATAATCACTATGGCTAAATATTCACCATTCATTGCTGCAAAAGCTGTCTGGCAAATGCATATCAGAAAACGTCCCTTTGTGTTGTCCCATGCCATCAATTCCAGATGTAACATGAAATGTTCATTCTGCGAGTACTGGAAAACAGAAGGTTCGGAGATGGAACTCCAGGACATCTTCAAACTTCTTGATGAAGCCAGAGATTTTGGAATTCTTGTATATAATGCATGGACAGTGGAACCACTTCTCAGGAAAGATCTTCCGGAAATACTGGCTTATGCAAAAAGCATTGGAATGGTAACATCCCTCATAACCAATGGACTTTTACTTGAAAAACGGATAGATGAACTTACAGACCTTGACTATCTTTCTGTTTCTGTTGATGGGACTTCCAGTTACAAGGATATCAGAGGTGTTGATCTTGACAGGATAATGCCAGGAATCCTTAAAGCAAAAGACAGAATTGAAAATCCACTTCTCCTTAATTGCGTAATCAGCGGAAAGAATCTTGAGGATATCGAAGAACTCATAACAATGGCAAAAGACCTGCATGTGAAAATATCATTCGAGCCAATGTACGAATTCCAGGGAATAGAAACAGACACATGGAACAGAATGGGAATTCGAGATATCGCAAAATATCATCAGACCGTAGACAGGATAATCGAGATGAAAAAGGAAGGTTATCCGATAATTAACTCTTATACATATCTTAAAATGGTCCGTGACCTGAAACCTGATTTTACCTGCCATGCAAATGACATTATACTTGACGTAACGGCCGATGGCAGTATAGAAAACTGCAGGGTATATCGGGAACAAATCGGACACATCAACGAAGGTATTGCAAAGTTTTGGGAAAGGACAAAGGACCTCCGAAAAGAGAAAGCCCATAATTGCCAGAAATGCCTTTTCTTTGGTTATGTTGAAAACAGCCTCATGTATAATTTCAATACCGAAGTTGCAAGGCACTATGAATGGATGTGAAGACCAATCCACCAGGGATATTACCTGCAATGATTTTAATATAATAACTCACCAATAATTATATAGAATAATTGAAGGTGATCATATTCCATATATTAGACAATGCAGGATATTCACAACCGTTTCTTTATTTATTCTTTTAAGCTTGTTACTCGCAGGGACTGCAAGTGCGGAGATAGCAGTTACCCTGAGCCCATCACAATTACAGGTTGAGGAAAACGAAGAATTCACGCTTGATATAATGATAGAAAGTGATGTCAATGTTTCCGGTGCAGAGATGCAACTGGCATATGACCCCACACTTGTAGAAGTAGTATCCATAACCGAAGGCAACTTCTTCAAGCAGGGCGGAGAAAGCACAATATTCTCAAAAGGAACAATAGACAATGAACTCGGAACTGTAACCAATATCTATTCAGTAATAATGGGAGATGATACCATGCTTGACAGAGATGTTTTTGCCACCATCAAGCTTCAGGCAAAGGACAATTCTGGAATTACTGGTCTTGAGATGAAAAATGTAGTTATTACCAACTCTGCAGGAGACAAGCTACCAGTAACAATAATAAATTCAGAGATAGCAGTCGGTGATGTGGAAATGGAGACTCAGGAAATTGATATGGAAACCACATCTGAAGAAGAAAGTCCGAAAACCGGGCAGAACGGTGCAATAATAGCCATAGTTGCAATGTGCTGTGTGTATATCCTCAGGACAAAACAATGAATATGGGCAGTTAAGTTCTGCCCATAATTCCTATTCTTAAGCTGTTTCCATTGCTCAGATGGAGCAAACGTGAAGCACTGCCCTGGTTCACAGCTATCTCAAAGAACCCGTGACTTCCGATTAGCGAAATAAGACCCCATTTTGAAACTTCCCCATACGTTTTCAGGAAAGACATTTGTCTGCCGGATATTGAGAGAATCGTGCCCGGCTCTATTTCATCAAGGACCTTGTCACCGGGTATATTGGTGATTATATTCCCGAAATCATCCACATAAATAACAGTTGCTTCGATGAATTGTTTCTCTATAATGTAACCTGAAAAGTCCATATCAACATAGTCATCAGTCTTGCGGGCAATTTCAAGAACTTCCCTGCCATTTGACAAATATGCAGCTGCCGGTGCAAAAACATCCCTTCCATGGAACGTTGATGAGATATTTTCAGAAAGCTTTCCCTCTATAATTTCATAGACCTCAATATCCCCCAGCAGACGTGCCGGAGGTATCAAAAGACCATTATCAGGTCCTACAAACCAATGATCAGCTGCTTTGACAATTATTGCATTGCGGCCGGTGCCTACTCCCGGATCAATAACACCCACATGAATTGTTCCGGCAGGATAATGCTTGACCACAGAATAGATAGCAAAAGCACCTGCTCTTATATCAATTGGAGGAACTGAATGAGTTATATCAACAATTGTAGCACCCGGATTTATGCTGAGTATCACGCCCTTCATGGATGCAGGATAAAGGGAACCAAAATCAGTAGTGAGAGTAATTACTGACATGTATATGAATTCTGTCAGTTTTGCTATAAATACATACTTAAATTATGCTGTAAGCATCCATATCACTGGACATTATTGAACAGATTTGTACTGTCCTTGCGGAAAAATGATTTCAAAGCGAGCACCTTCACCAGAAGCGCCGATTTCTCTTATTCCAATGCCTGTAATTGAAAGGATCTCTTTTGAAAGAAAAAGTCCATATCCAGAAGAGGAACTACCTTTTTTAAACAACCTTTTCTTGTCCTCAATACCGATTCCATCATCCTGGAAAACAACCAGCAACTGATCATCCTGTTCATCAGTAGTAATGTAAAGGTGTTCAGCCCGGCTGTGTTTCACCACATTGTTTCCGAGATTGTAGAAAACTTTCCTAACCATTGGATCGGTGAAAATCATATAGCTCCCCGCTTCTATATGAATATCAACCAGAGAATTATCCAATGATACCATAGCATCCTTCAGAGCAGCCCGAAGATTTACCCATTCAGGTGCATGAATTCCTATTTCCTGATAATCCTTGGTGAACATAATATGCTTATCTATAGACCTGATATTGCCCTTCATTCTCTGTATCAGTTCAAGTTGTTCAGGATCTTTTACTTTCTCTGCCAACAGCAGTAAGTATCCTTCCAGAACCATTACCTGATTAACTATATCATGACGGGTTATCGAACTTAAAAGATTTAGTTTATTGTTTGCCTGCCTGAGGGCTTCTGCCTTTTGTTCTTTCTCGGTGATATCTTCAGCTACACCATCCACAAACTTGATATTACCATCAGAATCATATTGTGCGGAAAGGGTAAGAGAACAGAGAATAGTAGAACCATCCCTTACCTTAAATTTGATTTTATGATCTTTAATTTTTCCAAGTTGCTTCAATTTATCCATCAACTCTGCACGATCTTCCGGATGAAGATATATGCCTTCTACAGGATAATTCAATAGTTCATCTTCATTCTCAAATCCCAGCATCTTGCACAGAGCCGGGTTTGCCTGAATAATTCTTCCACCTTCCCAGGGTTCGGTTCTGATTATACCAATGTTCACATTCTCAACAAGAGTACGGTACTTATTTTCACTTTCCTGCAGGGCATCCATGGCAATGCTAAGTTCATTGATTTGTTCCTTAAGCTGAGGATAATAACTCTTGCGATGGGAGGTCTCAGTTAATCCAATGATTTTCTGCCTGAGATCATTCATTTCAACATCCTCTTCAGAGTGAATCATGGAAAATTCTCGCTATATCTTCTATTTTAGCCGGATTGGGATTCGTAGCCAGACACGGGTCTTTTAATGCATTTTTACTGAGAAGTTCAATATCACTGTCTTTTACGCCCATGCATGCCAATCCGGGTTTTATTTCCAGATGTTCAGTAATGTCCAAAAGCGCATTTACAATCCCTTCGGGGCCTTTGTCACCTACAGACTTAGTTCCCAACATAGCTGCTTCAAGTTCCTTATACTTTTCAGATGCAAAAGAATAATTGAACTCGACAACCGGACCCAGGAGCTGAGCATTACATTCCCCATGCGGAGAATCCTTATATCCACCCAGACTATGAGCCATTGCATGAACAAGACCCAGGCTGGCGTTTGAAAATGCAAGTCCTGCATACATGCTGCCAAGCATTACCTTATCCCTGTAAACAAGATTATCAGGTTCATCATAAACTTTGGGCAAATACTCCGATATTAGTTTTGTTGCTTCCAGTGCATACATGTCAGTCATCACAGAGGAGGCATTTGAAACATATGATTCAAAAGCGTGACAAAGAGCATCCATACCAGTAGCAGCAGTCAGTTGAGAATCCATTGAAAGCGTGGTTTCGGGATCTATAAGAGCCAGATCTGCTATCATGGTTTTACTGATTATGGCAAATTTACGCTTCTCTTTTTCATCGTTGATTATAGCAAATTGGGATACATCAGCAGAAGAACCTGCAGTGGTTGGAATACATATCAAAGGTGGGGCGGGCATAGCAACTTCATCCACACCTTCAAGTTCCAGAACACTACATTGATTTGAAGCTACAGCACCTATTGCTTTGGCACAGTCCATAGGACTACCGCCTCCGACGGCCACAATGAGATCGCATCCTTCATTCTCATAAAGTTCAGCGCCCCGCATCACTTCAGAAGATCTGGGGTTGGAAGAGACTTTGTTATAGACTACAATGTCTATTCCTTCTGAATTGATACTATCTTCAACTTCCCCGGCCCAGCCCGCTTTGATGACACCCGGATCTGTTACCAGCAGGATATTTCTGCCGGAGAGACTGTTGACATACTGGCCAATTAGATTTCTGGAGCCATCACCCAGAATAATTTCCGGCGCGGAGAATTTGCGGGTTGGAAGAATTCCATGAGACATATTAATCGTATTTTTACTACATTTCCCACTCATACTACATACCACCCCTGAAAACAGGTTCGTATTTTGATATACACTAAATATTTCTATGAATCTTATACAATTACGCTATGTAAAGGTCAGATTTTCCCACATAAAATATCAAGTTGTTTTTTTATAAAAGTCTTTGGCTCATTATATATCATAACTAAAAACAGAAAGAATCGGCATAAAAAGCTGAAAATACATACCCTGATTTTCAATGATGTATAAAAAAATGCAAGATTAACTGTTACTGACATACAGGAATAGTGAAAGTAAAAGTGCTTCCTTTACCAGGTTCACTTTCAGCCCATATATCGCCGCCATGGAGATTAACAAGCTCTTTAGATAGTGCAAGTCCAAGGCCGGTACCCTCATATTTGCGGGATTCAGAGGAATCCAGTTGCACAAACGGATTAAATAGTCTTTTCATTCCTTCACTGTCAATACCAATTCCATTATCAATTACAGAGATATGTACAAATTTATCATCGATAGTCGAATCAATTAAAACAGAGCCACCTTTTTCTGTGAATTTGATGGCATTGGTAACAAGATTATAAAATATCTGCTTTAGTTTGACTTTGTCAGCATACACATAGGTTTCTTCAGATTCAAGAGGCATCTGGAAATCAATACTCTTGTTGTCTGCAAGTTGTTTCAGGATTGAATGGATTTCTTCATATACTTCACCAAGGAGAATTTTTTGTTTATTGATTGTCATTTCCCCTGACTCTATTCTGGAAATATCAAGGATCTCATTAATAATACTAAGGAGATGTTTTCCACTGTTGGATATATTAGTAAGGTAACGAAGCTGTTTTTCACTGAGTTCACCGCCTGCACCACCCAGTAACATATCTGAAAATCCGATAACAGAATTTAAAGGTGTACGCAATTCATGACTCATATTTGCCAGAAATTCATTCTTGGTACGGTTAGCATTTTCTGCAATAATTTTTGCCCTTAACATCTCATCTTCAGCTTTTTTCCTTTCAGTTATATCCATGCATATTGCAAGGAACTTGTTACCGGGAATCTGCACCGCATGGAGTTCCAGATAAAAAAGATCCTGGGTCTTGTTAATGAAAGGGAACTCACCTGATAGTTTCCCCTCAGTTTGCAGTTTGTGAAAAGTTACCTCGTAATTATCCACACGAGACGGAAGAATAAAATCAGAAATACGCTTTTTCAGTATATCTTCACTTGAGTAACCTGCAACCCTGCAGGCCTCAGGATTTACATCAAGGAATTTACCATCGAAATCAATTACAAAAATAGGATAAGGCGATATGGTTACATATGTCCTGTACTTTTCCTCACTTTCCTTCAGGGCGCGCATTGCCCGCTTAAGTTCTTTAATCTGCTCCTTTAACTGAGGATAATAATTCTTCCTATGAGAAGTTTCACTCAACCCGATAATCTTGTTTCGAAGATCAGCCTGCCTTCTATCTTCATCAGAAGGATTCACAGATTAAAACCCCATAGATACAACATACTATGTTGTCGGGCACAAAAAACCCATTTAGCCATATTTGCTACGTGTCCCACAATAATATAGAGGATACATAATTATAAAAATATTTGCATTTTTTTGTGATGAAAAACTATTGTTGATAGTGATTTTAAAAATATTAAGGAAAAAAAGAAAATGATTTTGTGTAGATTTCAAAAAGAAAAGAGAAAGTAAATAATGCCCACAGGCATTATTTGCAAAGGTCGTAGTTTGAATTGACAATCTTAAGAGCGCAGAAGTCACCGCACATTGTACATGCGTCTTCATCTGCTGAAGCTCTCTCTGTTCTGATCTTTCTTGCAAGTTCCGGATCGAGTGCGAGCTTGAACTGTTCCTCCCAGTCAAGTCTTGCGCGTGCTCTGCCCATTGCAAGGTCAACTTCACGAGCTGTTTCCGGATATTTGATCATGTCACCAACGTGAGCTGCGATCTTTGATGTCTTGACACCCTCAACTACATCTTCAAGGTTTGGAAGTGCAAGGTGTTCTGCTGGTGTTACGTAACAGAGGAAGTCACAGCCTGCTGCTGCGGAAGCTGATGCACCGATTGCTGTTACGATGTGGTCACGGCCTGCACCAATGTCTGATACCAGTGGACCAAGCATATAGAATGGCTTTCCATTGCTCATTGCTTTCATGAGCTTGACGTTTGTCTCTACCTGGTCAAGTGGTACGTGACCTGGTCCTTCTACGATTACCTGAAGGTCGTATTTGTCATGTGCTTTCTGTGCGCATTCGGAGTTGATGATAAGTTCCTGGACCTGTGCCCTGTCAGTTGCGTCTGCTACTGCACCTGCACGCATTCCGTTACCGGTTGAAAGGGTAACTTCGTGTTCCTTGAGGATCTCACAAAGGTAATCGAAGTCTTCATAAAGTGGGTTTTCCTTCTCGTTGTGCAGCATCCATGTACTCATGAATGCACCGCCACGGGAACAGAGACCACCGTATCTGCCGTGTGCCTTCAATCTGTCAAGGACAATGTTGTTGACACCAGTGTGGATAGCCATGAAGTTTGTACCGAGTTTTGCCTGTTCTTCGGTTGCACTCCAGAGGTCGTCCTCTGTCATGTGAACAATGGAACCATCTCTTCTTGCTGCTGAGATGAATGCCTGGTAGAGTGGTACTGATCCTACTGGAAGGGATATTGCGTCACAAACAGCTTTCCTGATACCAAGGAAGTCTCCACCGGTACCGAGTTCCATAAGTGTGTCAGCACCTGCTGCCTCTGCTGCCTTTGCTTTCTTGACTTCCATGTCAAGGTCAACGATGTCTGATGATGCACCAATAGATGCGTTTACCTTGGTTGTAAGACCTTCGCCCATACCACAGATTTTGATATCCCTGTATGGTGTCATTGGGATTACGATTCTTCCTGCTGCGATACCACGTCTGATGAATTCAGGATCCTTGCCTTCAACCTCGGCAACGATCTTCATCTCTTCTGTGATCTTACCATTTTTTGCATCTGTAACTATTGTCATTGTTTATACCTCAAGATTTAGATGTAACCTACAATAACTAAATCGTATATAATGTTTGTCAAAAAATAAACTTTAGATAAAGTCAAGTTAACTTTATAGATGCCGATTTTTTATTAAGCGGGGAATAAATAAAAGCTAAAAAAGATATTCAAAATCACACCCATAAGCAATTATGATTCGACTTGGAATAGAGCTTTGACAATAATGCAAAACCCACTATTCAACTAAAATTGTTTTGTTTACAGGGAAAATGAAATGTCATTGAAACTTTGAATTCAGGACAAGTTACCATGAAAGATCAGTCATCGTCCTTTTCGGCAATTTCAGTGATTTTACGGAGCATACGCATGTTTTCCCTGTGAAGGGTAACCATGAGATCGCTGAGCATTCCAAAAATGAACATCTGGAAACCTGCTACTACCAGCAACGTAGTAAGTATAGTCATAGGAATGCGTGTAACACCCTGGAACCACTGGACAACAACAAAACTGCCAACAAGAATACCTGCGAGGATAAACGCACCGCCGATTATTCCAAAATAGAACATCGGATTATGAAGTTTTGCCATTTTATAGATGGTAGATCCAATTCTCCAGCCATCTTTTAGCGGATTCAATTTTGTAGCACCTTCTGAATGTCTTGCCAGGTAAGTTGTCGGGACTTCTTCTATGCGCAGATCTTTTTTCACACTTTCTATTGTGATCTCAGATTCTACCTCAAATCCCATTTTTGTAAGCTCAAAGGACTTGATGGCTTTCTTATTAAAAGCCCTGTAACCTGTAAGAATATCCTCAAGCCATACACCATAAGCCATGCCAAACATCTTGTTTATTACCTTGTTCCCGAAAAGGTTGAGCCTGGTAAAAGCACCTTCTTCGTAATCCACAAGCCTGTTTCCCATAACATGATCGGCTTTGCCTTCAAGAACCGGACCAAGAACAGCATGAACATCCTTTGCAAGGTTTGTGCCATCACCATCTGCCATGACGACGTAGTCCTCTTCTATTAACTCAAAGGACTGTTTAATTGCCTGACCTTTTCCTTTACCGGTCTGGACAACTACCCTGGCACCTTCAGTTTCAGCTATTTCACGAGTCTTATCCTTACTGTTACCATCAATTACAAGAATATTGTCAAAGCCTTCAGAGCGAAAATCCCTGATGACCTGACCAATGGTAGCCTCTTCATTCAGAGTGGGCAACAAAATACAAACATTTTCGTTTGACATCTCTATATAAATAGAAATGAAAGGTCTTAAAGCAGACCCATGCTGTCAAGCTGCTGTCTTACGACCTCAACACCCTGCTCACAATTTTCAGGTGATTTGCCGCCGGTGACCACAAGCTTTCCGGAACTGAAAATAAGTACAACGACCTTAGGATCGTCAATGCGGTAAACAAGACCAGGGAACTGCTCTGGCTCGTATTCAATGTTCTCAAGACCAAGACCGATTGCAATTGCATTAAGGTTCAGGACTGCCTGAAGGTCTGCTGACGCAACAATATTCTGAACTGTAATTTCAGGATTCTCGATTGTCTTGATGCCAATGTCATTAAGTTTCTGGGCCATATTGCCTATGACAGTGTGAACATCATCCACATTCTTTGCACCGGTACATACAACTTTACCGGAAGTGAAGACCAAAAATGCGGCTTTTGGGTCAGAAACACGGTAGACAAGACCGGGGAATTTCTGTTTGTTATATTCCGCGCCCTCAAATTCAGCTTCTATTTTTGTAAGATCGAACTCCTCAGCAAGCTTGGTAGATGCGACCACATTTTCAATTTTGATGTTGTAATCTGACATAGTATAATCCTCATATTTAAAGCGGGCTAATATTCAACAATTCAGTATATAAGCTTATACCCTCTTGTTTATATAGGTTTTTAAGGAACTGATAAAATAGTAAAAGTTTTAATACTTTTTGAGTAAAATTTAATACAAATTCCCCATCTCATTCATCTTCAAGCTTTTTGAGACCATCAATAACAGCATCATATTTGCTGCATACCCTTTCTATAAGGTCACCATTCATGCCTTTGTGTGTAGGTATCAAAATATCAGCACCCTCTGAAATGTCAACGCCGTCACTGGATTGTCCGTAGTCAGGAGCGATTACAATCCCGGTTGATGAAACACCAAGACGCAGATCACTGACAATGCGCGCAACCATTTCTGTTGCAGGCTGGACTTTCTTGCTAATCACAAGAGCTTTTGAAACATAGCGTTCCTTGAGCTCACCTATGGATTCTATACTTGATTTTGCGGTGTCGGTATCTGACACGTTTTCAAGCAGATTTATAGAATCTATGAGGTCATCAAATGTCGTGGAGCTAGCCTCAATAATCTCCCCATCATAGTATTTACTTACTTTCTCAGTATAACCTTTGGAGATTACCAGCTTGTAAACATCATCAAGCTCATCAAGTTCCTCTTCGGTAGGGTCATAAGCATTGATAACTTTATATTCCCTTATACCGCAAAGCTGCATAAGTGACTCATACATCGGAGTAACACCAATAAACCGCCTTCCAAGCCATTTATTAAGACCACTCTGTCCGCTCTGTACACGGGAAAGTTCAATGATCTTCTTTTTGACAAGTTCAGGATCATTGGATTCAAGACCAAAATAATCAGCAAACAGAGAAGTAGTTTGGAGAATCTTTGTCCTGCCGTGCGGAAGCGCTTCAACAAATCCCCTTTCCTTTAGTTCTCTGATATGATCATAAGCGGAATTACCCCGCATATCAACAAGATCAGACTGGACAAGCGGCTGATGATAGGCTATCATGGAAAGTGTGCGAAGCATCGGTGCACTCAGTTCTTTTGGAGCCAGAGGTCTTACATCATCGGTATATTTGGGCTTGACCTGCATGACATAACGTTCGCCAAGGTCCAGAACCTCAAGGCCTGATTCCCTTTCAGCATATTCCTTTACAAGCTCCAGGGCAACAGGAATGGCTTTTGTTTTATTTTTGCCTATCAGCCTGCCAAGAGTTGTAGCATCAAGTGCTCCCCCGGCAGCAAAAAGAGCTGCTTCGATTACTTCCTTATCACTCATAACTGTGAATACACCTCACACAGCCTCTGTTGCAGTTACAATATCACATGCTTCATCACATGGATACACATACAATTCACCGAAAAGTTCTTTCTGGGCAAGCCATACTTTCTTTTCGGTAGCAAGGAACAGCAATGAAACGTAAGTCATTATATTCTCCGACCTGTCGTCTGTCATAAGATCTGAAAGGACCACAAAATCACAATCTTCAAACGATTTTTCAAGCATTTCACCCATGTCCTTTACACGTCCCAGAATATCCTCTTCGTGTGCAATTCCAAGGACATCATCTGTGGTTACTGCGGCCTTTTCTTCAAGCCTGCGGTGAACACTGCGGTCTTTCCTGCGTGTTTCTACCTTCTCAGCCTTACGAAGTTCAACAATAAGTTCCTGAAGCGTTACAGGACGGGTAGCCCTGCGCCTGATTGGTAATTTTGGAACCGGATATTCATCAACCTCATAGAAATCCAGCTCATCTGCAAACATGTCAAAGCAGTCTTCTTCCTCTTCTTCCTGGACAATTCCAGTTGATTTCATACGTAAAAGGATTGCTGCATAAAGGAGTGTACGTCCGGAGATGCGCAGATCAAGCATCTGCATAACCTCTACTCGCTCAAGGAACATATCAGTAACATTGACAATATCGATATCCCATGGATTAATTGCACCATCTTTTGCAAGATTCATGAGGATCTCAACAGGTTCACTGAGGACATCTTCCGGGAATTCCAGAAGGGCTTCATCAACACCAAGACCTCTTAAAGTCTCTACGAATTCAGGGTCAATGGTACAAGGTAACGAAACATCAGCTATCTGGGCAATGTCGACTGCCTGAACCATTTCCACATCTTCTGCTATTTCGTTCAACGTAATTTCACTCCCGTTATACTTGTAATGTTATTTTCCTGCATTGCAACACCGATTGTGCGCTCTGCGGCTTCAATCATTGGCTTTCTCAGGGACACAACGATAAACTGAGCATTTTTAACTGCCTTTTTCACGCGCTGTGCAACCCTTCCGGCATTTGCTCCGTCAAGAAACATGTCAATTTCATCGAATGCATAGAAAGGTGCCGGCCTGTACTGCTGAATAGCAAAAACAAATGAAAGCGCAGTCAGACTCTTCTCTCCTCCTGACATCGCTTCAAGACGCTGCAGTGTCTTTTCCTTTGGCTGTGCCTTAAGTGTAAGACCACCGGCAAATGGGTCTTCATAATTATCAAGAACAAGCTCGCCTATTCCATCAGAAAGCTCATGGAATATTTCCTTGAATGGCTCATTAATACCATTGTAGGTTTCCATGAAAGTATCTTTTTTGAGCTGTTCATACTGTTTTATACGCTCAAGAATCTGCTCTCTTTCAGATGAGAGAGTGTCACGCCTGCTAACAAGCTCATCAAGTCTTGATTCAACTTCATCATATTCATCAATTGCACGCATATTCACAGGTTCAAGGCGCTCCATTGCCCTTTCAATAGATGCTATCCTTGTGCGTACGGTCTCATAATTAGGAACTTCTTCTGTTTCCTCGATACCACGCCTCTGAATTTCCTCAGTAAGATCGTTTACCTGCTCATCAAGGGCTTCCTTTGTTGCGTTAAGAGCCATCATCTGTCTGTTGCCTTCATCGAACCTTGCCTTGAATTTATCAAATTCTTTCTTCAATGCAAGATGTTCATCATGCAAGCGGGTACGTTCCTGCTGTAATTCCTTAAGCTCATCTGCAAGTTCCATTTCACGCTGCTGCTTCTCTTTGAGTAACTCTTCAAGTTCGGCTATCTTATTCTTTAGTTCGGAAACACGCTGCTTGTGAGTGCTCTTCTTCTCATCCATGGATTTGATGAGTTCCCTGTTCTCTTCGATCTTATTAGATGCATAATCACGATCAAGGTTAAGAGCATTAAGAGTGGATTCAATATCCCTTACGCGACCGTCCAGACGCCTGATTTCCTCATCAAGCTGCTCAGCCTGCCTGTTAAGTTCAGGAACCTCGGAACCTTCCAGTTTATCTTCCAGAACCTCAATGTCCTTTTCAAGTGAAACGACAAGTTCTTCCTGCTCCTGCTTCTTTGTGAGTGTGGAATCCATTTCTTCCCTGAGCTGTTTGCGGGCATCCTCGATTTCTGCAAGTTCCTGACTCTTTGCCTCAATAAGCTGTTCAAGACGCTCGCCCCTGCCTGAGATCTCTTCAAGCTGCATCTGCTTCTTGGAGATTTCCTTATCATGTTCATGTATCTCACGGTTGATCTGTGCCACATGACCTTCAACCTGATCCAGTTTTTTGATTGCATTACTGCGCTTGGAATCAAGTTCGGTTATCTTTTCAGCTATCTTTACAAGCTTATCTTTTTCAGATGCTGCAAAAGAAAGACCGGATTTCTGCTGCTGGGAACCTCCAACCATCGCACCACTCTTTTCAATAACTTCACCTTCAAGAGTGACCATCCTGAGTCCCCCCATCAGGCGGCGCGCGTTGGTAAGAGTATCAACAATCAGAGTATCCCTGAAAACGTACCAGAATGCTGCCTCGAATTTATTATCAAAATCAATCAGGTCAATTGCATAGCCAATCACACCTTCCCTGTCAGAAAGATCCTTGTAAGGCCTGCGGCCTTCCATCTTGTTCAAAGGAAGGAAAGTTGCCCTGCCGCCACGCCTTTGTTTCAGGAAAGAGATAGCTCTTGATGCGTCCTCATCATTTTCAACCACAACTGCCTGCATACGACCGCCGGCTGCAATTCCCAGAGCATTGGAATACTTCTGGTCAACACTACCAAGTTCTGCAATAGTACCATAGATTCCCGGCAGACCGTGGTGTTTCTTCTCATTCATCACCATGTCTACGGCTTTGGAATACCTGCTGTGGTCCTCTGCAGCTCTGACACGAACCTCGATTCTTGCATAATCATTCTCATGCTTTCGAAGCTCGTCCTCAAATTCCTTAACAATAACCTTTAACTGGGAACGTGTGAACTCAAGATCATCCATGTCCTTTGTCAGGGCATCGATCTTCTCATTGAGTTTATCAATATCATATTCTACGGATTTTGTGTCACTGCCTGAAGATTCCGCTTTAGACTTCGCATCTGCGATTTCACTTTCAATATCCCTTGCCTCAACAGACTTTCTTCTCTGGGAATCAAGCAGGCGATCTTCCTGACGCATGAGCTCGTTTTTCTCATTTTTCACTTCTTCAAGCCGGGATTTGAGTTTGCTTAACTCATCACGGGTCTGCGCAAACTTAGCATCCACATCAGCAATCTTGCTTTGCAGGAGCATGCGCTCTGTTTTGCGCTCGGACATCTCAAGAATACTTTCCTTACGCATTGTCTCTTCTGATATTTTTGAATCCAGTTCTTCAAGCTTACCTTTTATATCATCGATATCCACAAAGGCTTTTCTTCTTCTGGATTCAACATCTTCCATCTCTTTTTCAGAAATCTCAATGGTGTCCATACACCTTGAAACTTCACCGCGGATTCCTTCAATATCCTTCTTGATCTGGATCTGTTCATCCTCACCCATTCTCTGGATGTTCAGGGTCATTTCCTCAAGTTCCTGCTCAAGTTTATCCACAGCAACTCTCTTTGCCTCTAAATCAACTTCCAGTTTGGCAAGAACTTCCTCTTTTGCAAGAATATCATCTGCGACACTTGTGAGTTCTACTTTGGCATCTTTCAGTTTTGCCAGCAGGACAAAACCCTCAAATTTCATTTTCTCTTCTTTGAGAGACTGGTATTTAAGAGCCTGATCACGTTCAGTCTTTAGCTTTTCAAGCTGCTGACCAACCTCTTCAATAATAATATCGACTCTTTCAACTCTTTCACGAACAATCTCAAGTTCGCTGAGTGCCCTGTCCCTCTTACTGTCAAATTCAGCAACTCCGGCAATCTCATCAATTATCTTACGTCTTTCACCGGGAGTCATATTGATGATACGGGTAACGTCTCCCTGCATCACAACATTGTATCCTTCAGGAGTTACACGGGCTTTGGCAAGGTAATTATGAACATCTCCGAGGCTTACTGCCTTGCCGTTAAAATAGAAATAACTGTAATATCCGGAATCAGTTTCCCTGATCTTTCTTGTGATGGAAATCTCATCTGCATCAAATGGCATCTCACGGTCAGTATTGTCAAACCGAATGGTAACCTGGGCAAAATCTGGTTTTTTGGAACCTTCGCCGTTGTATATAAGGTCAGTTAGTTTTTCAGCTCTCAGGGTTCTGGAACTTGAAAGACCCAGCACAAAGAGAATACCGTCTATTATGTTAGATTTCCCACTACCATTTGGACCGGATATGGTAGTGAAACCATCAAAAAAAGGTATTTTTACCTTTTTTCCGAAGGATTTGAAGTTTATAAACTCAAGTTCCTTGATGTGCACGTAAATCCTCTGTTTTTATGAAAAGATTATTTTTTTCGCGTGGTAGTCATTATTACCGCATCTTCATCCTCACGTGCCTCTATGGACTCGTAATCAGAATCTTTATTGTTCTTATCATTGCATGAATCCGGTTTATCCTCTTCAGCAACGATATAATTGCAGGAATCTCTTTCCTGCCGTGACGTCCTGTTGAGTCTCATCTGGCGCTCATCATCCGTTTCTGCAATAATATATTCTGACCTTGGTTCAGGTTCAGGAATCTCAGGGCGCTTCACAGAAGGAACTTCCCTCACATTAAAACTCATATTTGATGATTGTGAAGCAGGAGCTTGTCTGGAAACCTGTTCAGGCTCTGCAGATCTGATGGAAACTTTTGGATTTGACTTGCTTGCATAAGATGCGGGGTCTTTAGGAACTGAGGGATTTGATGGAGGAACCATCGATGAAGGTGATACACTTTTAGGCTGCGAAGCATTGTTTGAAGCTGAAACAGGTTTTGGTTCCGGTCTGTAAACCCTGGGACTTGAGTATTCAACAGGCGCAGCTTCTGAAACTGGCTTTTCAACTTTAGGTGCTGGTGCTGGTTCAGGTGTTAGATTTAGTGTGGCTTTTGGCTCAGCTTTCCTTTCTTTTGAAACAGGGAGCTCTTTCAATGCTCTAATCATTGATTTCTGGTCAAGAAGTTCATCCATTATCCCGTTAAGATTACTGTTTATGGACTGGACCTTACGTTCAAGCTGAGCAATGCGATTGTTAAAATCAAGGTCGTTCTTAAGATCACTTCTGATCTCACGGAGTATAGACTCCCGGAGATTGGTTTTAATATCGTCTAATTCTGCTTCTTTTTCCTTGAGCTGCCGCTCAAGGCGTTCAATGACAAAGTCCCTGTTTTCAGTGTTCATGAAAAGCCTCGCAAATCCATTCAGTCCCTCATCGCTGTTACGCGAAAATACCACGTTAATATATGAATAAAAGTATAATATACCTTATGGTTGTCTCTTGTATTTTATTCAAGCAATAAATAATTATTTAATTTGATCTGCATTTCTCCCATTCAACGGGCACTTTAACCACCGCTTACCGGGCAAATATAGCAGAATTATTTGTAATGGGGTCTTTTTCAACTGCAAATACATGGTCTGCAGAATCAATCAGCGATTCATCATGGGAGACAATGAGTATCTGGGCAACTCCAATATCCCTCATCATATCAACAAGCTTAATCAACTGATGCACATGCCCACGGTCAAGGAAAACCGTCGGTTCATCCATTATCAGTGGAGGAAGTCCCTCTCCTGCCTGCGTTGAATTTCCAAGAGACAGTAAACGATAGATAGCACAACGAAGCACCAGATTAAAGAGTGCTCTCTCGCCACCACTGAGAAGTTTAGGTTCAAGCGCGGTTCCGTCCTTCTCAAAAACAGTCAGGTTGTAATCAGCATCCAGCGTAACGTGAGAATACGCATTATTGGAATACATGAACGTGAAAATCTCATTAATAAGAGTATCAAGGGTCTGTATATTACTTGAACGCAGCTGAGCCCGGATACGCATATACATACTCTCAAGGTTTTCCGCATCTGAGTACACAGCCCGCAGGAAATCACCCTTATTCTTAAACACAGTGAGACTCTTTTTCATATCAGAAAGTCTCTTACGTTCATTTTCAGCCATACCGGCTTTCTTCATAACCTCATCTTTTTCAAGCTTCAGCTTGCCTATCATGGAATTGATATTCTCAAATGCAGTATTGTATTTCTTACTCAGGATTTCCAGTTCATTCTTATTGAATTCACCAATACCCTTATCGATCTCCTCAAGTGATTCTTTCTTTTCGCCAATCTGGGCTTCAAATAAAGAGATCATTTCCTGAATGCCTTTTATCCTGTCATTCATCTGCACAATCTCAGAGTTTATCTTCTCTGATTCAGCAAGTGCTTTCTGCATTTCCCTGAGTAAAGCAAGTTTTTCAAGCACAGAAGAATGCTCTTTCTGCACAGAATCCTCATCCTGTTTTATCTGCTGAATTAAGGCCTGGGTTCCTTCAAGGGCTTTCTCAAGAGACTGCTGACCTGACATCAGTTCCTTAATCCTGGTCTCATCTTCCTTTATACGAAGAACGTATTCCTCAACTCGTTTCCCGTCACGCTCAATTGCTTCCTTCTCAGCATTAATATCCCGCAGAACAGCATCAATATCAGACTTACAGCTTCTTGCAGACTTTATTTTCTCAACCCGTGCTTCTGTTTCAGTCTGCCTGACCTGCAACTCCGAAAGTTCAGATTCCAGCTTTGCCAGCACCTCATCATCCTCAACTGTGGACTGCTCCACACAGGAACCTTTCAGCTCCTGGCCACAAGTTGGACATTTTCCGGCTTCCAGAAGCTTTTTTGATTTTTCGAGACGGGATTTCAATTCTGAAATCTTTACCTTCAGTTCAGATTCCTGACCATGGAACCTTTTCTGCTGGTCATTTACAAGATCAAGAACATCATCAATATTTTCAAGTTTCTCAAGGCTGAATCCCAGGGAAGAAACTGTAGACACTATTTCCTTACGCGTGTTCTCAAGTTCAGCGATATTAAGTTTATGATTTTTAGTTTCAGAGTGAACAGATTCTATTCTGGACTGTACGTCCTTCATCCCATCTTCAAGAGCCTTTAACTGTTTATCAGCATCTTTTATCGATTGACCCATGTTGAGAATATCTTTTTCGGCAACCGCTTTCTTACTCTTAACTTCAGCCAGCCTGTCACGAACAGAACGCTCTTCCTCATCCATTTTAGCTACAAGGGAATCCGTCTCCTTAGAATCAACAGAAAGTTTTGATTCTATTTCAGAAATCCGTGCTTTTTTAATCTCCAGAGCATCTTTTTGGGAACGAATATCCTTTGATAGATCATCAATAGAAACAAAAGAAAGGGATTTACGATCTGTAAGTTCCTTTATCTGCTGCTTAACAGATTCTTTTTTGGATGAAAGCTCACTCAATTCGGACAACTTTTTTGCAACTTCGTCAATAAGACTGCGTGCCTGGTCTCTTTTCTCATTCAGGGATGTGATTTCCTCATCAATCTGCAAAGACCTGGTTCTAAGGGTTGCCAGCCTTCCGCTTGGATCTGAATCTTCAATAAGCTGGATCTCCGCATTCAGTTCCTTAATACGCCTTTCATTGTCCCTCTGGTGCCTTCCTACACCAACCCTTGCACTTGAAGCTCTCTCCCTGTACTCTTCCAGCTTTCCAAGTTGCAGCAGGTCATCAATCATTTTCTGGCGGTCTTTCGGTTTGGAGTTGATCAGCACATCAATCTCACCCTGCCGAATGTAAACACAGTTCCTGTACGCCTCTTCGTCCATATTCAGAAGTGAGGTAACAGCTTCATAGGTCCGGGTTGCCTGATCAAATATTATTTCTCCGTCTCTTTTAAAGACAGATTTTGTATTGGAAGCACGCCCCTTTTCAGGATCGTTTCTGAAAGACTGCTCAATAGAATAGTTATGACCATTCTGTTCGAATTCAAGCAGTATTGATGCCTTTGAAGCACCTTTTGTGATGATATCGGAGAGAACGAATTCCTTATCCAGTGTTTTGCTCCCGAAAAGTCCCGTGAAACATGCCTCAAGAAGACTGGATTTTCCGCTTCCATTAACACCCGAAACTACAGTTACCCCATCCTTGAAAGAAAGGTCAAGCTCCTTGTAGCTCCTGATGTTTTCAACTTTCAGGCGTTTTAGCATCACAGGTAATCACCCAGATTATACTGTCGTGGTTTTGGAGTGTCATCATCTTTCTTTTTCTCAGAAGAAGACTGCTTTTCAGGCTCTGATAATTCTGTTTTATCTTTTGACAAAATGGAATCCTCTTTTTCCGGCTGCAACATATTTCCATAATTATTTACAGGTTCATTTCCAGTCCGTTCCACATTCTCTTCCGGTAATGAATCAGAATTTGAACCTGAAACTTCAGATTCTGGTTTCCTTTCCGCATGCTGAGAAATATTATTGGAAACTTTTTCTTTTGCGGAATCGGAAACTAAAGATTCATCAATGGATTGTGGTTCCTGTTCACCTGTGTTTTCAGAAACCATCTCATCAACTGGAACTGAAACCGGAACAGGATTTGTAAAATCGATTTTTTCCAGAAGCTCTCCAAGTTTTTGTTCCGCCTCATCTCCCATTCGGGTCTTGGCTATCTGGGAATCCCTTATCATATCATCAAGAAGCAGACCCCCTGAAGTGAGATTCATTTTCCTGATTTCTTCCTTGATAACATCATCGGGGTCTGAGAACACAACTTTTAATGTTGGGTCGTTCAGAGTGTCAACTCCTGCCCTCAGATCCTTTATACCTGGAACAAGAGCACCTCTTGACAAGAGGAACTTCTCTATTTCGCTGAAATCAAGCCGGGCCTTCACATCACCTGAAAGTTCAACGAACACGACCTTGTCATGAATATCGTGTTCCATAATAGCATTAAAAACATCTTCAATGGCATTTGGCCCTTCATTCACATTTACAGGAATGAACAGGAACTCACGGGTCGGAATAATCCTTTTACTTATCTCAATGCCACTGTCCTTTATTGTGACGATATTATATGATCTGGGTTCGCGTTCGGATGTGCTGTTCCTTTCAGTGCTTCCCGGATATGTAACCCAGGTGTCATCGACCTTAGTTATCTCATACTTGTGATTGTCACCAAGAAGTACCGCATGAATATCAAAAGGAATCTTATCAATTACTTCATTTATGTCCCACTCACCAAATGAGAATGGCTTTACAAGCTGGTGCATAACAAGCAGATTATAACGTGCATCAGTATCCTTACCATCAAATATAGAATAATCAAATAGAGGTATTTTTGTCTTGGCTACACTGTCGATACCGTATATGGCCACATTTCTCAGCCTGTATGCCTCATTGCTGAGTCTTGTCACAAGTCCCAGACTACTGTAAAGGTCCAGCCATTGGGTATTCTGTTTACTCTCGTGGTTTCCGACTATCGCAAGCAATGGAATTCCGGCATCTTTAAGCCTCGAAAAAAGTCCCATTGCATCAAGAATATCATCCAGTGTGGGATTGCGTGAGTCAAAAAGGTCACCTGCATGTATTACAGCATCCACACCCATATCTACGGCATCATCCACCACAGCAGAAAAAGCATTAAGAAAATCCTTCCGGCGTACATCACTGTGATATTGCCGGTATCCAAGATGTGTATCCCCTGTGTGGATTATTCTTATTTCATCCATCAGGGATTATGATATGTCGAATAGAATATTAATTGTTTGGGATGAGTAATCGGCAATACCAATACATTAATATTATATTATTCATATAATGTGTAACATCTGCTCAAGTGCAGTATGGGGCTTTTATGGATAGTAAAGGACAGATAACCATCGATTACCTGATAGGAATTACCATATTCCTTTTCGCTGTCCTCTTTATATTCAATTACACTTCCGGAATATTTACTCCATTTCACTCAAATTCTGACGAAATTACATTGATAGCTGACAGGACATCCACTGCCCTTGTTGAAAAGATTCTCAGCGAAGGCGATGAAACAGTCCCGAACCTTGTTAACAAAGCAAAGGTTGACACCTTTTTTGGAGAACTTGATACCAATTACGAATCTACTGTCGATTATCTGGGTCTGACAGGTTCATACCTGAGATATGATTTAAACGTCACGATGGAAAACCAGACATCAGTAATGAATACAGCAGGTAAAGTAATTCCTTCTGGTGTCAATGTAGGCCAAACCAGAAGGATAGTCCTCATAAAAAATGATGCCACCGGTGGAACCGAGCTGGCTATAATATCTTTCAGAGTGTGGTAAAACGATCAGAATAAAACATATTCTCATACCTGATGCAAAAGCCCAGATGCATACACTGGAAGCAGTTATGGCAGCACTCATTATGGTAGGAGTAATCGTATTTGCCGTGGAGGCAACTTCACTCACACCACTTACATCATCAACAGCAAACGCACATATTGAAGCCCAGATGCAGACAATGGGACAGGATATGCTGAATGCCCTTTCCTATGCTCCTTACGGACATGACTCGGCTTTGAAAAGTGATGTCATGAACTGGGACGGAACAGAATTTGTATGGAACGGAACAGCATACGAGTCCCGGGCATCGACTAACATAACCCTGACAAACAGTAATCTTGCTGATATGTTTGCTTTCATAACAATTCCACGTGGAATTGCACACAATATCCACTTCACATGGATAAATGAAGAAGGAGTATCTATTGCAAGACCTTACATATACAATGGCGACCCGTCGGACAATGCTGTAATTGTCTCAAAAAAGGTTGTACTTTCAGATTACGAAGTCGGAAATGTATCTTCATTTGCAGCTAACACAGGTATCCCTGACATTGATAACAGCACTGCATTTTACAATATAGTCAATGTGAAAATGACACTATGGAGAATGTGATAGCATTGAGATGCAATAGAAAAATAACATCGGATGACAATGCACAACTGCTCCTGGTTGCAGGATTCGCTGTAGGTGTAGGCATAGTCGTGCTGACTATCATGCTGAACAATGTTATATATGCCAGCAACATTGCGTCAGAAGCAAGTATTGATACATCACGATATGATATTGCAAATGCAGCCCAGATGACAACCGAAACTTACGAAGACGCATACAAGTATGCGACTATAAACGGAAGTTTCAATAATGCCGATTTTGAAAATTATCTTGAATCCTACGCTGCTCTGGCTTCAAAGAACTTCGCCATGTCAGGATTCACATTCAAATTTGAAAATAATTCATTAAATGATGCTTACTTTACCCAGAACGGACTGCCTGACGGAAGAGATGACTGGACCATTATAAAGAACATCAACACAACTGATAACCTAGTAGTGGAAATTCCTGATTTATCACTTCTGGGAAACAGTTCTGATATCCTTGTAATATCAGTAACTAACAGTTCAGGACTTTTGTGGTCACTTGAGATGTACAATTCAAGCGGGACCATAAATATTACAGTGTCAGACCATTCTTCAGTAATTGGCACTTACACAGCCTCAAGTCATATTAATGTCACCGGGGACAAAATAGACTTTGTAACACCTGCAAGTTTTAATTTCAACAGCCTGACAGATGGAGGAGATTATTCCATCAATATCCGCAATGGAAGCAGTGCAGTCGGCTATTGTCGCTTTGCAGGAAACCAGACATCAGGTGATCCTTATGTGTTTGCAAGGTACTGGATTGCCAACCCTACAATCGAAATGACTTCCAGTGAAATGAGAATAATCCGCAGAATGCCAGTATCGCTGCCAGGGAGGAATATCTCATGATACGGGACTTCATTGAAGATGAGAATGCGGTATCCATTTCAGTTGGATTCATACTGACATTTACAATCACTGTCCTGATGATAGTAATGGTGCTTAGTTCATTCTATTCCCTGATGAATGACGCTGAACAGACGGTCATGCATGACGAATTTGAAATACACGGGAATGATATCGCAGTCCGGATAGCAACCATTGACACCATGGTGGGATCCATGACCGATTCAGGAGCATCCGTTGAAGAAATACAATACGAATTTAACATGCCTTCAAGAATTGCAGGCAAACCGTATTCTGTAGAACTGGACAATTCTTCCGGAGACATTGTATTCATTTCTGATAAAAGAGAGCGAACACAGGTGAAAGTACCGTATTTCGCTGAAAATACTGTAGTATCCGCATCCACAGTGGAAAGCATAAAAGGCAATTTTGTGATTGCCTACGACCCTGAAACAAATATCATAATTATCTACTGAAAACATTACAGTCTACTTAAAAATGGGAATTGCAGATGAGAGATAAGAAAAGCCTGAACCGGAATGAAGATGCTGTTTCTGAAGTTGTTGATTTCAGCATCACACTCGGAGTTATGCTCCTTGCAATTGCAGTGATAGCACTTGCAGGATACCCCATGGTCCAGCACATGAAAGAAAACGGACATATGGAGAATATAAAGCAGAGCTTTTCAGTACTCACACCCAACGTAAACAAAATAGTATTCGGAAAAGCGCCATCACAGTCAGTTGAACTGAAATTATATGGTGGTACGATTTACGTAACCGGCAGCAGTTACATGAATATCAGCATGGAACAGTGGAATGAATCTACCTCATCTCTTGAAAAAGTATCATACGAAAGACAATTGCGTATGATAGAAAACCAGTATATAGATACTTCAGTTGCTTACGAAAATACCGGTGCATGGGTAAAATACCCCCAGGGACGAGCACTAATGATATCAAAACCTGTTTTTGCATATGACAATAATTCCCTTATCATACCAATGGTAACCATCACAGGTTCAAAAGGAACCTCCGGTTCAGGACTTATCCGCGTGATATCTGATGGTGGTCAGCTTGCAGTTGAAACTTACAATAATGTGTCTAAAGTAGAGATAACGATGTCCAGTGAATACTACGAAGGCTGGAACACATATTTCCAGGAATCTCTGGAAATGGCAAATACATCCGTGAATACCACAGCCCGAACAATTTACGCAGAAAAAAGCTACAACCCGAACATAGATGTGTTCATAATGGTGTCACCAATGAGTGTGACAGTAGAATAATAAAAACGATACAGGGAGATAAAAATGAAAGATTTCATCAGATCGGATATCGCGGTATCATCAGTAGTTGGAATGATAATGATACTGGCACTTACCATCACATCCGTGAGTGTGATCTTCCTGTATGGAGTTCCTACTATCGATGAAATGGAGGATATGGCAAACGCCCAGAAAGCCGAGCAGGCATTCACAGTACTTGACTCCAGAACAAGTAAGGTAGCCCTTGGTGAGTCCCCAAGCCAGACTACATCCCTTTCCATGATGAGTGGAAAACTCGAAGTAAACGGGAACAACGAATCTTACAATGAAAGCCAGATAGTTGTAATCTCGGTGGATATTGATGCTGCATGGTATAACAGTTTCAAACAAAACAGATACAGATGGCAGGGGTGGAAAGACTACACTGCAAATCCCGGAATGAACGAATTCAATGCTTCCATGGGAAACATCGTTTACAGAGATAATGACAGAATTATCGGTTATGAAGGAGGAGGAGTTTGGTCAATGTATCCTTCCGGAAAATCCGTTATGATCTCACCTCCGGAATTCCACTATAACGGTGAGACACTCACACTTCCGATTATGAAAGTTGAAGGAAACGCATTGCACACCGGAAATCAGGATGTTGATATAACTGTCAGTTCCAATAACATGCCTGTTGTACTTTATCCGGACCCGGGGTCGGACTCCAGAAGAACAAATCCACTTACATCTGATAAAGTTATAATCTACATCAAGAGTGATTTCTATCATGCATGGGCAGAATATGCGAACACCCTTGCATATGCCACTGCTGAAACGGATGAGGCTAACAAGACTGCTATTATCGAACTGGAAGTCATCCCTGCAATGGGAAAAGATACATTGAAGACTGCGTTTAAAGTTGGTTCTGTTAATCCTACTAACCCAGAACCAATCTACAATTTCTCCTTTGACCTTGAAGCCAGGGCATCCCAGGGACTGAATCCGAGTAATTACCAGATAACCGCTACATCCGGCACAAAGACTCTCACATACATTGTTGCAAAAAAGGGTGGTGCTAATCAGCTGCTTGTCGATGTTGAATATGAGGACACCGCAGTGGGCATGGTTGAAACGTGGGAGAACAATGGTATTTTCGTAGTGAGCGGTTCAAATGAAGATCAATCATCAATTGTTGACTTGCTTTCAAAAACCTACACATTGGAATATGATGAAAACAGCGATTTCTCGTGGGACAATGATTCGACTACCAGCCTTGGACCAAACGTAGATTATTCTAAAGGTGATATTATGCCACTCTATAATCTGACGCAGCATTATATGAAACTGATAACAATGGATGGTTCTGTTGTTTTCAATCTTCAACAGCCAGGGCATTCTGACCCGGTGGATTATGACGCATCAACTCTTACATTATACTATGACGGAATGCCCGGAAGCATAACATACCTCCACGTGAGCAGGAATGATCTTTCAGTAAACCTGGATTAAAAATATCACAAATACTCAAAAGAGTGCATTGTTGAACATACTAAACAGCATATGATTTATTTTTAACAAATTGCTTTTATATTATAGAGTCCATACATTGGAAGGATGATGGATAACAAGGGTCAAATTGCGGTTGACTTCCTTCTTGGAATATCGTTATTCCTTATTGCCCTGACCTTTACAGTGCAATTCATACCGGGTATGTTCATGTCAGGCTCAGCAGGAGAAAGCAGTCTGGATTATACCGCATACCGCACGGCCACCGTCCTTGTGGAAGATACGGGATGGTGGGCAAACAGTACAAATAGTGGAACTGACTGGGAAGAGCATCCTGCTAATATTATGAGAATAGGACTTGCTGTTGACGATGATCCCAGTTCAAAGCTCACAAACAGCCCAAACATCATTTCAAGGAATAAAACATTACAAATGATGAATGTTGATGACACCACTTTCATTGAAATGATGGGACTCTACAACAACGTCGATGACACTCCTTTTCACTATGGTTATAATATTTCATTTATACAGGATGGAAATATCCTGATACTAAACAATACCAGTATACTCAGAGGACAGATAATCCCGGAATATCAGGAAAGCACAAAGATAACACGTATAGTCCTTATGGAAAAAGGCAGCATTGCAAGCTTTCATGGTGACGATCTGACAAGTGAGACGGCAAACACAGCTACCATCAATATAACAGGTCCTTTTACAGAGAATATCACAATTCAGATAAGTGACCTGAATCTGACAGGTTCATCTGCATTCCTTAATGCAAGCCTGGATGGCACAATATTAAAACAGCCATCAAATTATACCGTGTGTAAAATGAATGGATGGGAAAAAGCATCCTTCAACGGAACATTATCTTCTGACGATGTCCTGTCTTTTAATTTTGATAAAAAACTTTTCAGTTCGTCCTCAGAATACAGACTTGACCTTGAGTTCAGGAATGTAACACTTCCTACACCCGGGCCTCCTTTTACAAATTACAACGATGAAAATAGCACACATTACGAGCCTGCCTACCTTGTTGTGGAGGTGTGGGAATGAACAATAAAGCACAACTACATACACTTGAGGGTTTGGGTGCAGCCGTCCTGATGACACTTACGATACTTACTATCACACAAAGTACAATGATTGTCACACCGCAGAACGAGCTTGCAATTGATGTGCATCTTGAACAGATAAGTTCTGATGCTCTTACTGTAATGGATATCAACCCTGTGGGATCTGACCAGTGGAACCTGACAGAATGCATTGCAAGCTGGGATATGAATGAAGCAAGTTACCCCAATGATATGGTCGGGAATCTGGATGAACTGGACGGTGGACTTCAGTATCTTTTACCGGATACATTGTACAATGTGGATCTGGCATACATCGAAGGAGATGAATTGAAGGTTAGAAATGCTATCATTAAAGGTCCTGCCGGCAAAAATGCAGTGGTTGCCAGACATTTTGTAACGCTCACAAATGAGACTGTGTCCGAGATGGGAGGAAACTGGAATCTTGGAGATACTGAACTGAGAGTCGTAGAAGTGAGGTTGACAACATGGAAAGTCTGAGAAAAGATACAAAAGGACAGTGGATAGCACTTTCAGGTCTTGTCATATCGCTTATACTCATAGGGCTTGCTGTTCTGGCAAACCAGGCAATCCTTGCAGGTTATCACTCATCTAATGCGGCTCTGGAATTTCCCAAAGAGAATATAAGGGAACTAAACCTGCACACCCATGACAATGCCCAGACAATCAGGGATATGGCATTTTACATGAACAGTACGACCAATGAAACAATTCCTGTTGCCTTTGAGCAATTGTTTGACAATTACAGCATTCAAATGAAAAAGCTATATGCAGTTCACGGAGAAGTCGTAGATGTCACTTTTGTGTCAGTTAATTCCACAAGCGGGAATTATACTATGAATGACATTGACCTGGTACATGTAAACATCAATTATTATGATGGAACCACTCATTATGTGGCTGAACCGGAGATTATAGAGGTGAAGAAATGAAGCGGTTCTTTGCTGATGAGAAAGGAGTATCACTTCTGTTTGAATATATTCTTTTTTCCCTTATATGTATTGGATTTTTTATGATAGTGAGCGTCAATTCAGATGAGATATTCATGCAGACACCAAACGAGGTTGTGATGCAGAACGAGATGAGCGACATCGGAAACATGATGAGCACAATGATTACGGATATGTACATCATTCTTCCGGCAAACGGGAGAATTGAAACGCAATATAACATCCCGCCAAAAGTTGGCACTGAAACATACATCATTGAAGCAGACGTAAATTCTGCAAGCGGCCAGATAATTGAACTGGTATCATCAGATTCCGGAAAGAGAGTAAGAGTTACAATTGCTGGAATTGCCAAGGAAATGGCAATCGAAGGAACTGTAACAAGTAGTTCAACAAATCATATGATCAGCTATGACTCGAGAAGATAGAACAAACGCAGCAGTTTCCGAAACACTTGGATATATCCTGTTATTTGCAATAGTGACCCTGTCCATGGGAGTTATCTATGCCATAGGATACCCGGCACTGCAAAGCAATATGGACGCAAACGTATTTGAAAGCGCAGAACAGAATTTCATTGTACTGCAAAGTAATATGGAGAGAGTTGCCTTTGACCAGACACCTGTTAAAGTGCTTAAATTGAAACTCCAGGCTTCTTCTATAGCTGTCACCAACGAGTCTTCCATATCTGTGGCCTATGACGGGAATTCCATGGTGCCATATCCCACTGGCGAAATTGTGTTTTCAAAAGATGAAAAGACAATAGCCTATGAAATAGGAAGTGTCTTCAAAAAGTATCCCCGTGAAGCCTCAGTGATGGTTTCAGAACCGCCCATATATGTCACTTCACTTGATAATACCAGTGTGACAAAAATAGGTATTGTGTCATTGAATGGAAACTCACAGATGGGCGGAAAAGGAATTGCTACAATTAACCTCAGACACAATTCAAGCAGCATGAGTATGAGCAACTCAACCACCAATGTCAGTGTGCTTATCAACAGCACCCACGCGTTCAAATGGGAGGAATACCTCGGCGAAATGGGATTTACTGTTGACAATGTAACTGAATCAAGTGTTAATGCACATATCAACAATACCATGCTTATCATGAGCAATCACGTTGTAGATGTGGACATATCCTGAATTACATCTTAAAACCAGGAATACAGGAAATCCGGTCTGCAATGCAAACCGGATGCTTTACTTTTTTTTAATTTGGTGTTTAGGGTTTAAAATGGAATTACTATTGTCTTCTTTTTATGGTTGGCTGAACACAGCAAATTCCAGAAGAAAATCAAAGCTCTTGTTGAGATTAAACAGAATTGCAGGATAAATAAAGTGACAACAAACAACACCATCTTAACATACTGCATATAAAAATAAAGAAGCCCTGGCAATCACCAGTAGCTTCAGTATGGATTACAAATATCTGATTCTACAATCAATCAACTTATTCTAATCGTTCCCTTTGGCTTTACATAAATGATATCATTTGCCACAAAGACATCACTTGCATTATTTGAATTATAGACGTACGCTGTAATGTAAACCTTCCCTGCAATTGCACTTGTGAAATTGACTGTGGTGAAGTCCTGTACATCATAGATAGGATTCTCATCAAAGTAGCCAATATTATTAAAAAGATATACAGATACAAGGGAAGCATTACCATTTGAATCTTTAAATGTTAATTTCACCGGAGTAGAAGTATCTATATCAATGGAGTCATTACATTCAATATTTACAGAACCTAATGGCAAAGATGACATTCCTCCTCCAGTACCTCCTACACTACTTCCTCCAACATTACCAATCTTGATTTCAACAATCTCTCCACTAATGTCAGTATATGTTACAGTGGAAGTTGGCAAGATGATAGGCACATAACCTGCACCATTTATTTTCATTTGATACCATATGCCCCATTTATCGCCAGGACCCATATTTGGCAACTGCCATTCCAAAGTTGAAATTGAACCAGATGTAGTTATGGTGGGTTCTGCATTTCCTGTTGCAGGTGCTGTGGGTATATCAAAGTATGTCAGGTTTCCTGTAGTGGAGTTACTGCTACCTGACTGATAGGTTGCTCTTGAGATCGAAAGTGGACTCACATAGTTATATGGCACATGTATATCAAGCACAGGACCGCCTGCAGAGAAATTGGTAATCTGCATGGCAATTCCCTGGAAGATCTCCTTCAGGATACTGGAATTTGGTGCGAAATAATATTCTCCGCCGGTTATAGTTGCAATTTCCTCCAGAATCGGATCTACTTCAGATTCACTGTTTCCAAATCCTACGGTGTAGATAACTGTGTCATTGTCCCTTGCCCTGTAAGCTTCTTCCAGCAATGAATGATAACCTGCATTATCAAGTCCGTCTGTCATGATAACTATAGTAGAATTACCGTTTGCAGATGAAAGTTCATTATTAGCCAGATAAAGACCTTCATCAATTGCCGTAAGTCCATCGGCTGTAATGGTGTCAATTGCATTTTCCAGGTGTGCCAGGGAATCATTCTCAAAAGTTGAAGTTACACTACCTGTCCACTGGTTCCATGAAACCGGAGTCGAAACCGGTGTCTGGTCAGTATCACTGAAAACAATATCAAAGCACTCATAATACCTGGTAGATGATGTTTCAACCTCTGTAACTATATCCCATGATGAACCGTCCCATCTCTGGATATTAAGATCATTACTACCATCCGAAGTCATAAGGAAGATGGCATCAGATGAAGGATCAGGAGTCAACTGAACCCAGCGTGTATAACCACTACTTCCTATGGCATATGTTGATGATTCTGAACTCCAGGTGCTGCCATCCCATGTTCTGTATTTAGGAACCGGGCTATCTTCACCCCATACAATGATACCTGTACCACTGTTCTCTTCAAATGCAACATCCACAGACCTTCTACTGTATTCATAAACATCCCTCTCTACTCTGAAAGGCGATTCCCAGGAAGAACCATCCCAGTCTGTTACATAAACATCGTATGACCTGTCTTCTGTAGCAAGAAGAATCCGGTCTGAGTTTGGATCTGCTGCCATCTTTACCCAGTAAACATAGTCTGAATAAGAGTACATTGTTGTTTCTGAATTCCATGAGCTGCCACTCCATATGCGATATTTCATGTGGCCATCATAGTCAGCCCAGGCAACTATTGCTCTTCCTGAGTTCTGTTCATACATGACATCGAAGCACTGGTAGCTTTCAATTACGACATCATCGGTCAATTCTATCTGATTACCCCAGGAAGAACCATCCCATATCTGGGCACAGAGATCATACTTGTCATCCATTGTCACAAGTATCATTTCATCTGAATTCGGATTTGCTTCAAGCCGAACCCATCTTACATTACCTTTGCCTTCGTTGTTACTGTATACAAGAGACTCTGAACTCCATGAAGAACCGTCCCATACACGATAAAGTGGGACACCATCGTCTTCTCCCATATCCATATAAGTTATTATTGCATCCCCAGATACCTGTTCGTATTTCAGGTCAAAACCTCTCTGACCATAAGACTCAAGATTACTTGAGAACTGATCGACTGCACCCCAGGAAGAACCATCCCATATCTGGACATTGACATCATAACTGTCATCAGATGTTGCCATAATTATTTCTGATTCTGTTGGACTTGATTCCAGAGCCACATAAACCGGACTGGCACCTACATAATTAGCAGATGTCTCTGAAGACCAGTCGCTACCGTCCCATGTTCTTACCTTTGGAGTACCGCCACCTCCTCCACTGTCATAATAAGCTGTCATTACAGTGTCAATATCAGTGGTGGAGACATCTACAGTAAACTTCGTATCTGCCTGAGCTCCGGCACCTTTGGAGACATCAATATTGTATGTTTCACCTGCGGTAAGCAATGCTGAAACTTCGCAGTAACTTGTACCTGTTGCTGATGAAAGAGCATCGATTCCATCATAGAGAGTTACGTTCACTGTAGTGGAATCATCCCATGATACGTTGAATATGTAATATCCATCTGTATCAGGAGTGAAGTAACCAACCCACGTACTGTTAGCCAGCACATAACTTGTCTGGCTGTCACTTGAAACTACATCCTCGTAACTATAAAGAGCAAGTCCCGCACTGTCGCCTCTTGTTTCGTCAAAGCTTGACATAAAGGCATGTGAAGACAACTGTGTTGCACTCTTTTTGTCGATGTAAGTTGTAATTGTGAAATCTGCCTGACCAGAACCTGAACCTGTGACATTGACCGTCCAGTTACCTGTTTCTACAGTATCTGTGTCATCATCAGGATAAATGTAAGACAAAGGATGAATCCATATGTATTCTCCTGTTGTGCTGTTTGGATAATATCCCGTTGTGTTATCATTGGCACCATATACAATTCCTGATGGGCTTATAAGCTGGAGATCGAAATCCGCAGAACTGTCATCCCAATCAAGCTGTACTTTAAGATCGTTAATCGTTTCATTGATGAATATAGTATCATCAAAAGAATCTTTTTCCACTACGTTTACAGAACAATCATAGCCACCTGCATTCAGGTCGATAGTGTTTGGATAATATTCAATGCGAGTACCGTTCCAGAATAATTCCACGTTACGGACTTCACTTGTCCAGCTTCCCTGGCCATCGTACTCATGATAATCATAGAAGCTAATTGTATTAGAACCGGCTTCCAAAATGTTGCTAAGATCATATTCATAACTGGCCCACTGACCATTTAAACTGGAAGTATCACGGGATGGAAGTGATGTAAAATACTGGCCATTGATTTGTATGAGACATTCTCCTTCTGTGGAAGTACCGGAACTTAGCTCAAAAACGGTGTCAAGGTCATACCCATCAAATTTGAGTGTGTATTCCTGAAGCTCCAGCGAGTCCTCAAAAGTATAATCATACGGAGTAAAACCCTCAACACCATACTCTATCTCAGATACATCGTAATCGCTTAGTTCCTGAGAAATCGTAGCATAAATTTCACTGAGATCGGAACTATCGGGAGCGTTATAGTAAGTGCCTCCGGTTTCTGATGCGATGTGACGAAGCAGGGCTTCATCAAGACTGCTTCCAAGACCTATTGTATAGATAGTCACACCATTTGCATTTGCGTATGCTATGGCATTTTCACCATTCTGGTCAGAACCTGCGTTTGTTTCTCCGTCAGTAAGGACGATCATTACTTTTCTGGCACTTGAACGGCCATGGTTTATTAGAAGATCATTTGCATCCGCCATACCTTCGCCCATGGCAGTTGAACCACCATCTGTAATCGAATCGATGGCACTTTTCACAGATACTTTATTGTTATAATCATTGAGCAGTGTCATGTCCTTGTTCACACCGCTTGAACTTGCAAATGAAACAATACCAACCTCTGAGTTTGAGACAAGGTTATCAGTGAACTCTTTTGCCGCATCCCTTGCATCCTGAATAGGAGTTCCCGACATACTGCCTGAACGGTCAATGACGAGAACAACATCCAGAGGACTTCCTGCATAGTAGTCCGGATCCATACTGCCTGAACGGTCAAGCACAAGCATTGCACTTGCTGCCGGTCTTACAATTGGCAGTTCACCTTCTATTGAAATCTCAGTTGTGATATTCACAATAGAACCTGAGTTTACTGATGTCGGACTTACAGCCAGTTTAACACTAAGGAAAGGTTCAGCTTTGACACTGATATTGGTCAGCATTGTCACATTCCCGCTAATTGCCTGAATACTTGTGTTACCGGACACGTTTCCGGAAAACAGTCCGGATATGCGGCCTTCTGAATCGGTTGTGGCGTTTATTAAATTAGTATCATTGTAACCATTTATTGTTAGTGTTCCTACTGTTGTATTTGTATTGTTGAACAGAACATGGATATTCGGAAGAGTATGACCCCATTCATCCAGGGCCACCAATGTTATGTTAGCATCATGATTTCCATTCAAGTCCTGGGAAAGAACTGCACCTGGATTTGCATAGAAGTCCATTGAATCAAGAGATCCTGCTGTAAAATAAAGAGAAGTACTGTTTGTGAAATTAGTATAACCTGATTCATTCCTATAGGTTGCAGTTACTGAAAGTGATTCGATATAAGGTGTTGGGCCGACAACAGTGTTTGCACTTCCCTGGCTATTCAATGGCACCAGCACAATACTCCCGCCATCAGTTCTGAACTGAACCTGCTCTTTGATAGGAGTTGAAAGTGGCAATATTGGATTCATAAATTGATCCACTGGCCTGGCCGAAAGGGTGTAACGATCCTCATTGTTTGAAAGAGCGTACTCAGGAGTGTAGCTCAAAAAGAAGTAATCGATTAGATCTGCTGTTCCTGTTATAGTGACATTATGCTCAAGTGATGTGTTCAGGACATTGATGGTGACAATATTTCCGCCTGCCCTTTTGTCGGTTGTAAATGTGTTTGGAACTATACCGCTTGAGTCTGTAGTACCATCATAAAATGACAGGTGAGCTGAATTATAGACGTTGGGACTGTTATAAACAGTATCTTCTGGTGATGTTACTGAAAAACTAATATTGACATTTTCTATCGGATTGGAAAAAGAATCATAAACAATAGCAGAAATGTTGGAACTGGTGTTTACCGTGTATTCTTTGTCATATATGACTTTCATAAGTCCTGGTGAACCAGGGATAATATCAAGGTATGTGGTGTTTGTAACTGAACCAACTGTTGAGTAGATAGTGATGTTACCGGCAACCGTGCAGTTAAAGGAGAGAAGGAAATCGTCGGATGGTGATGCAACGTAAGTAACGTTTCTTTCGGTAGAACTTGCATTCAGGTGGGATACTGTTGAAGCATCAACATACATCTCCAGGTCGTGTAAAGGAACGCCAAAGATATCTTTCACTATTATATTCAGATTTACCGGTGTGCTGTAGTTGATATTACCCAGCGTGTCGGTTGGTGAAAATGTAATGTTTGTAATATTACCTGCCGTGTTCTGAGATTGATCAGCATGGACTGTTATAGATAATACGGATAATGGAGAAAAGGTTACAGTTGTATGGTTAGAGACATTACCGGCACTTGCATTAACATGGGCTGTGCCTGATACTGTCGAATTTATACTTACTTCAGCCATACCGGATGAATTTGAATAAACTGAAGAGAGACTAAGTACACCAAGATCCGTTGTGAAGTTTACCAGTGCATTATTCACAGGAGTTCCATTGTCTGAGATTAATACACTTATGTTGACCGCTTCTGCGGCATTACCCTGTACATCAGTTGTGAGAAATTCGACATCCAGCGCTAAAGCAGAGATTGAAAAGATGATAAATATCAAGAGAAAGTATGTTACTTTTTTTAAGAATACCATTAAGCCACCACATCATTGTTTTATTGTCACCACAAAAAATAGATTTTAGTTTTTCAAATAAATCCATTATATCGTCTTTTTATGGCATTAATAATATAAGACTTTTTGTATATTGGATATTTGTGTTATTTTGCACATATTCCCATATATAATAAGAATCTCAAGATCTTGGTCTTCTTCAGATGAAATTTGTGAAGATATTATTATATAATACAAATACAATTATAAAAATGGGGATTTTTTGGATAATCGTGGACAGATGCAAATAGACTACATAATAGGAATATCAATATTCCTGACTAGTATTATTTTCCTATTTTCATATACTTCAGGTTTATTCCTGCCCTTTCAGTCAAACTCCGACGAAATTACCCTGATTGCAGACAGAATATCTACCAACATCGTAGAACAGGAACTCAGTGCCCGGGAACCTGGACATATAACCCTTCTTGACGGAAAAAAGGTCTCTACCTTTTTCTCAGAAATAAATAGTAATTACGGTGGAATTCTCAATTTTTACGGATTAAACGGTACGTACCTGCGCTATGACATGAATGTCACAATAGAGAATGAGACCAGCATATTATATTCCGGTGGCGGTATTATTACGTATCTGCACATTACGAGTAATGAGCTGCATGCCACTGTCAGTTAGATATAGAGAATATGGTTTATTCACATTTAGTTCACAGAAAACCTTAAATTAGCCATTAGCCTTTAGAAATCCCATAAGGTGAATTTAATGAAGAAAGCAATCATCGAGACCGGTAAAGGAAATATTGTCCTTGAATTGTTCGAGAAGGACGCACCAAAGACTGTTGAGAACTTTGAGAAGCTCATTAAGGAAGGATTCTATGACGGACTTACTTTCCACAGAGTTATTCCAAACTTCGTAATCCAGGGCGGATGCCCAAGAGGAGACGGAACCGGTGGACCAGGATATACCATCAAATGTGAAACAAAGAACAACCCACGCAAACACGGCACAGGTTCACTTTCAATGGCACACGCAGGAAAGAACACCGGTGGAAGCCAGTTCTTTATCACACACTCACCACAGCCACATCTTGATGGCGTACACACCGTCTTCGGCCAGGTAATCGAAGGTCAGGATGTCGTCAACAAGATTAAGGCAAGAGACAAGATGAACAAAGTCACTGTTGTAGAAGAATAATTATTTTGTTTTGGCAGCTTTTGTGCTGCTACTCTCTATTTTTTGGTGTGATGATTTTGGATAGTGGAATTGCTATTTGGATTAAATAGTATAATCTCTTAGTTGAATTATTGGAAGAGAAGGGTGTATTGGAGTACGAAGAGTGGGAGAATAAGTTACGTGCTAGATTGGATAATGTTAAAGGGTTAACTAAGTTTGAAGATTTGAAAGATTGATGATGCTAAAGATACGGGAGAATATACTAAAGTTTAGATAAAACACAGTCATCAAACCATTTAGGAACTGGGCCATCAGTAGTTAATTTAATAGTGCCATCTTTGCATTTTTCAGCAAATAACCACATATCATCACCCGAATTATCAAAGATATAAGCTCTTTTACAAAACTCCAACGCATTTAGTAGATTCTCATGAGATTCCCAATATCGCTTATGTGTTTTTTCTGGTGGAACATCGTGTCCACCATCCAATACACGTGACTCTATACGTTCACAATTTGATTGTGGACCACTAGTGCTTACAAAATATAGATAGACCATCCAGCCACACTGGGTTGCCTTTTTAATGTAATCTATTTTTGATGGATGAGACAAAACAGTTTCAAATGAAAATAATCGCTCATTTGATTTTAAAAAACATTCTCTCAAATAGTCAGATAGCATCGCACCCATATAGGAGCTATTTTTGATAATGTTGAAACAATTATTTTCAATTATTATGTTATTTTCATCGACTTCTAGCTTATCATAAAAATGATAATTTAAAACAAAGTCTTTGAAATCAGCTTCATCAACATTTAATCCAAAATCATCAAAATTGAGAACTTTCACCGAGTTCAGAGCATCGGGATTTATGTGCCGATTGGGATTTATTAATTGAGGTTTTTCATCTTTAATCCACTGATTAACCAATGTTGTTTTTCCAGACCCATTTGGGCCTGCAAAAATCCGAATCCTCTGATTCATATTTTATATATTCGTTTTTCTGGATTTACCAGATGTTTTTCGATTTTTCTAATTACTTCAGTAGTTCCATTTGGATATATCTTTACAATATTGTCGCCACGTTGTACTGTTACTGGAATTCCACGGCTCAATGCACTTTGTCTGGCATTGGTGGATGCTTTTACAGCAAGTCTGGCTAGGCTCATCGTAGTGGATTCTTTTGTTCTTCTTGTATTTGTTTTTCTCATCTTAGATGAAAAGCATACAGAACGGCGGAAACGGGGTGAATTTCTGTTTTTTGCAAAATCCATGTTTCGATACCTCCAAAATAGCTGATATTAATGTATAATTCTGCTATATGTAACTTGTACATAAATACATTTGTGAAAACTGACCAAATAAATAATACAAGAATTATACCATCAATACAAACTTAACTCCCTATCTGAACATCTAGCTCCTAAGATATATGTCATATATTTACCCTTCAGATTTTCACATAATTTCAAAAATCTATTGAGATTGTTATATTATTTTGTATTTGTTTTGATTTGACTTAAAATTGTCATTTCCTAACCAAATCCTTATATTCATTTGAAATACTCCTTAACTTAACAGTATCACTATCAGGAAAATTACTTATATCAGAAAGAGGAACTTAGCGTTATGCTGTCAAGAACATAACGCTTAATTAATGGATATTTTGCGTTTAGTTCGGCTGGCTGCATTCAGGAAGGTAGTAATTATGACATTTAACAAAAAACTAATTCTGGCTATTGCAGCCATACTTGCACTTGTAGTATTTGTAAGTGGCTGTGCCGACACCAATGCGGGTGAAGATGTAGAGACTGACGTAAACACAGATAGTGGTTCAGGTGAAGTCACCACCATTACAGTATCTGCAGCAGCAAGTCTTACAGAAGCATTCACAGAACTTGAAACCGCTTTTGAAGAAGAGAATCCTGACATTGATGTGAACTACAACTTTGCAGGTTCAGGAACACTCAGGATGCAGATAGAAGGTGGAGCACCAATTGACGTGTTCGCATCAGCATCACAGAGCCATATGAATATATTAAGCAACCAGTCCTTAATAGTAGAAGATTCAAGAAAGGACTTTGCAGCAAACACAGTTGTACTGATAACCCCTGTTGACAGTGAACTGGATATAACAGGAGCAGAAGACCTTCTTTCAGATGATGTTGAAACAATCAGCATTGGAAATCCTGAAACCGCACCAGTTGGAAAATACACTGTAGAAGCACTGGAACAGGCAGGTCTCTGGGATGAACTTCAGTCCAAAACACTCCTTGCAGATGATGTAAAGCAGGTGCTCGTATACGTTGAAAGAGGAGAAGTTGGTGCAGGATTTGTCTACAGTACAGATGCAGCAACAGCAGATTCAGGAACCATCGAAGTAAAAGCGACCATTCCAACTGTAACACCAATCAGCTATCCGATTGCAGTAGTTGCAGGATCAGAACACGAAACGCAAGCCCAGACATTTGTTGACTTTGTCACATCTGAAGAAGGAATGACAATCCTGCAGTCTTACGGATTCACAGCATAAAAGGAAAAAATAAATGTTCGACCAGATTGGATTTCCCCTGTTAATCACACTCAAAATCGCCGGCCTGTCCACATTAATTGTGGCAATGACAGGAATGGTGATATCATACATACTTGCAAGACGTGATTTCAGGGGCAAATGGCTGGCCGACATTCTCGTAACCTTACCCCTTGTACTCCCGCCTACAGTTACAGGATACCTTCTGGTAGTGTTGCTTGGGAAAAAAGGAGTACTTGGGAGTATTCTCTACAACCTGACAGGATGGAGCATAGTATTCACCTGGCAGGCAGCAGTAATTGCAGCTTTTGTCGTATCCCTGCCTCTAATGGTTAAAACCACTACAGCCGCTATAGAAGCAGTTGACAGGGAATACGAATATGCCGCATTCACCCTTGGAAGAAAAGAACTTGACACCGCACTTTTTATCACGCTTCCGCTTGCAAAGAAAGGAATACTTGCAGGAATAGTCCTCAGTTTTGCAAGGGCTGTCGGTGAATTCGGTGCAACACTTATGTTTGCCGGAAACATTCCGGGAAGAACTAACACAATGTCGATTTCAATTTACAGCGCATTTCAGGCAGGAAACAACAGTCTTGCCAACATGCTGGTCATCATACTGATAGTAATGTCCCTGCTTTCAATGGCCATAACTGCAAAGATTATCAACAACTGGAAGATATGAGGTAAAGTCATGGGCATTAAAGCGGATTTCAGAAGAAGATATTACCGGAAAAAAAGTGACAAGAAAAAAGGTATTGAAGCCCTTTTCACACTCGATGCCCAGTTTGAGGTAGGCGATGAGCTTGCAGTATTTTTCGGTCGTTCCGGTTCAGGAAAAACAACAGCTCTTCAGTGTATCTCAGGGCTGCTGGAACCAAATGGCGGCAAAATAGTTGTAAACGGCAATGTGTACTTTGATTGTCACAAGAGAATTAACCTGCCAGTACAGCAGCGCAGCCTTGGTTACGTTTTTCAGAGCTATGCACTTTTTCCTCACATGGATGTGAAAAAGAACATTGCCTACGGACTGAAAGGATGGGATGAGAAAGACAGGGAAGAAAGAGTTAATGAAATGCTCCAAATGCTTGAGATCAAGGGACTGGAAGATAATTATCCTTCCCAGCTTTCAGGCGGCCAGAAACAAAGAGTTGCACTGGCTAGGGCACTGGCACCAAAACCCGACATACTACTACTGGACGAACCTTTTTCCGCTCTTGACAGGGTCGTGCGCATGAAGCTTAGGGAGAAAATTAAGGAAATCCAGAGGGAACTGAAGATTCCTGTTCTTTTCATTACTCACAACCATGTTGAAGCTTTTACCATCGCAGACAAGATTGTGATATTCCATGATGGAAGAGTTCAGCAGATTGGAACTCCCGAAGAGGTGTTCTACCATCCAAAGAACAGCCATGTTGCCGAGCTTGTTGGTATCACAAACATATTCACGGATTCTTCGGTTATCAAAGATGATGAAATGGCAGGAACACTTACTATCGGCTGTGAAAACCTGAAAGTAACTGCAAAAAGACCTGAATGTCAGGTCAAAGAAAGAATATCCTGGGGAATCAGACCTGAGAACCTGCGCATACTGCCTGAAACTGATGAAGCTATCAGCAATGAAAATACCTTCCATGCATGTGTAAAAAGCATGGTGAACAAAGGTTCGACTAAAACTCTTGCCCTTGAGATAAAAGAACATAATAACCTGATGATAGCTGAGATATCCGACCAGTTCTTTGAAAGTCTTAACCTGAAAGAAAATGACAGGTGTCTTGTACGTATTGAAAGGGACAGGATAGTTCTGTTCTGATGTTTATTTTTTGCAATTAATTAATGTCCAATAAACTTTTAAAGTTGCATTACCTTTTCTGTATGAAGAGATGAAATTCATTGAAAGGCTTTTTGGAAAAAAGCAGGAAAAAGAAGAATCTCATTCAGCTGTTTTTGAGTTCAGGGAACTTGCCGCAATTGTGACAGAGGAATCTGAAAAACAGATAGAGGAACTCAAACCTGTTGTAGGAGAAAGGTACAGGTCAATCAGAGCTTCACTAAGTGAACTTGAAAAATTAAAGGAAGATTTACTGTCTGCTGAACCTATTGAAAATGTCAGCAAACGTGGAGAAAAACTGGGAGATTCTAACAGGGATAATGTTGTCAACAACCTGAATCTCATTCACGACAAACTGAAGGTTCCTGAAGATACATCCCCTATTACAGCCTCGGAATTTTTCAAAGAATCAAAATCACTACTTAAAACTGTCCTTGATAATACAAGTCGCAGCCTGATGTATATCAAAGCTCTTTACCCCCGGGAACACCAGAAAATTAATCAGGGTCTTGCTGAACTTGAGGATTCTCTTGATGAACTCTACTCCTCAATTACGCAGGGAATTAAAAGAGTTGAAAGCCTGGAACAAATTGCATCAGAGATTGAAAATATAAAAAAAATAGAAGAGGAAATGGACAACAGCGCCAAAAAGATTCAGGAAATGCATTCCAGATATGATGCTTCAAAAGAAAAAGTTGTAAAAGCAGATTCAAGGCTTGCAGAACTGGTGAACAGTGAAGAATTTGAAAAAGCAAAACAACTGAAAAGTGAGATAAAAACAGTTGAATTAGAAATCACTGATATTGAAGCAGAAGCAAAGAGATTATTTACACCTCTTTCCAAAGCACTTTCAAGAATGGAGAAACAGGACAATAATGAAAAATGTGTGCTTTCACCTGACAACAGGGCAATGCTAAAGTCAATAAAAGAAGAGCCTGCTAATGCAATTGAAAAGAATATCGATCCTTTCCTTTCCGAACTTACAAACAGAATAGAGAGTGGCGAACTCGGACTGAAAGAACAGATGTGTGAGAAAGCCCTCAAACAGATAGAAGTTCTAAGTGACAGGTCAGTAATATCATCACTTGTTGAACACAGGAAAGAGCATCTTGAAGAGAAAGATGAACTTCTTGAGGAGCTGAACAGTCTTAGCATCTACCAGGAAAAAGAAGATATCGAGAAGGTGATGGAGAAATACAACCAGACTATAAAAGATGTGAATGATGATATCGATTCTGAGAGCAAGCACGTATTTAACCTTAAAGAAGAAATTGAAATTAAAAAATCAGATCTTCTGTCAAATATAAGAGAGATATTTGGGGAAGAAACTGAGATTAAGTACAATGAATGAATGAATTCAATCCTGTTTATTTCTATTTTTATTTACCATTCATTCGACATACGTACTGTTGATTCAGGATAAAAAGAAATCAAGATGTCATTTTGATTTCTTCAACCTGTGAACTGATGCCAGAATTGTGACAATTACCAAACCGGACAAAGCCATCAATGAACTGAGCGGACTCTCACCGGAAGATTCCATGTCTTGGGGCTTATTCGTTATGGTAGTCCCTGGATCCGCACTGTCTGAGGCAACATTTCCCATCGAAGAACCCGCATTCACAGGACTTTCTCCTGAAACTTCGGCACATATCATAAATGGTGAAAATCCTGTTGTCTTTGCTTCAAAGTAGAAATTATTTTCATTTTCCCCTGTTATAACGGTTGGAAGTTTGTTCCAGACATCATCTGAGAAATGTTCCATATGGATATCCCATTCATCAAATCCATTAGATTCAAGCCACTCTTTTGATACTGAGAAGGATATCTTTGCATCAGCTATACCAGATGAAAACTCCTCATTGCCAAGAATTATTTCCATTCCCTGATAAACTGTTACCGATGCCGGTGCAGGAGAACTTTCCGGTAACCCATCAAGAAGACTGACACTTGCCATTACATAACCTTCATTAATCTCAGACTCAAAACTTATTTCATTTACCGGAGTGGAGCCTTCTGTGAACACATACTTTATCTCGGAATCTCTTCCAACAAAACGTACGCTTGAATCTGTTGCAACGATATTTGACAAAGATGAACTGCTTGTAGCTATTTTTAAGTGAATTCCATCATTACTGTTTTGAACGGATTCGTCATCTGAAACCGTTGGTTGAACACTATTCAAGGTCAATGGAAGATAATCAGTATTGTTTCCATCATCTGTAATCTCATACGCAGTGCAGAAACCATTTCCTACGGAATATTCTGTCTGGCTCCAACCAGTTCCAGCGGGGGTTGCCCAGAAGTTTCCACCAAGGTAGCTTCCGTTGATGATATTAGTTCCTGATGTTCTTGTGATGTTCCAATCGTTGGAACTTCCTCCTAAAACATAGGCATTGTTGCTGTTATTGAAATAGTTGTTATAGATCAAGTTATTACTGCATCCCAATAAGAAAATACCACCATTGGAATTAGTGGTTATATTGCAGTTATTAATTGTATTGTTGTCAGAAGAAGACAAATAGAATCCATATCGATTATCAGTGCTTGTACAATCTTCAACAACTACATTGCTGCTGTCGTATAAGTATAATCCATGATAAGTGGTCCTTGTTGTGTTGCAACTGGATATTGTGTTGTTATCTGAACAAGAATGATAAATACCATATTGGTTATCAGTGGTTGTGGATTTTTCAATAATCACATTGCTGCTATCGTACAAGTATAATCCATAGATAGTAGCCCCTGTTGAATTGAAACTATATATTGTGTTGTCATCTGAAGAAGCAAGATAAACACCACATTGATTGTCAACGGCCGTACAATTATCGAGACTCACATTGTTGTTATCATAAAGATAAAATCCACAATATGCATTCCCTGTTTCAATATTTTCTATGGTTATGTTAGAACAATTAAGCAGGTGAACAAGACCGGCATTGGAACTGGCATCTATCACCTGATCAGAGCTGTTCACAAGATAATATATTGCTTTTCCATCAACCAGATTGTTCGTTTCTACAACATTAACATGTGAATCAAAAAATGAATTGTAGGTGTTGTTATTCATAGAATTATTGTTAAGAACATTGTTCACTGACTCAGATAAACGTAATCCGTATGTGTTCTCATTAGATGTACAATTTGAAATATTATTTACATGAGACTTTGAGATATATATTCCATATATATTTTCGGATGTATAGCAATTATCTATATTGCATCCGCTTGATAAATCAGTGCCAATTCCAATGTAAGAATTCATAACGGTTACATCGGAAATTGTGATTCCATCTGCTCTGATATAAATTGCAATATCAGTTGAATCTGGTGAAACGATTGTGACATCTTCAGGATTACCTGTAGATGAAATCAGGCTGATATTATCATTTTTGAAAAAAAGGTTTTCAGAGTATGCCCCTGGTTCTAAAACAATAGTATCACCATCAGATGCAGCAACTAGTGCAGCATTAATTGTTGTAAAATCGGCGCTTCCACTGCTATTGACAACAATTGTTGAGTTGAGAACATGGATGAAAGAAGTTCTTGTGGAAATGTTATTTCCAAAAGAGTTAGATGCATTTAGCGAGACATTATAAACACCCGCATCAGAATAAGAATGCAGTGGGTTCTGGAATGACGATGTAGAATTATCCCCAAAGTCCCATTCCCAGCTGTCCGGTGAGAAAATACTTGCATCATGGAAATCTACAGTCTCGTTAACGTGAACGTATCTTGTGCCGGCAACAAATAAAGCCTCAGGAACTTTTTTTTCTGTAGTGAATGCTTTGATACATACATTTGCATTCTGTTCGGATATGTCAGTCCACTGACTGCCATTGGAACTTACAAAGCTCTGTCCGGATTCTGCATGAGCATTGTCACTATAACCGGATAATACTTGTTCAATAGCTATTGGATAATCATAATTTGGCGTCGTGAATTCTACAACAACTGAGAAATTCTGCCCTGTATTAAGTGAAACATTCGTATCGAGATTGATAGTATGATATCCTGCAATTGCAATTGTTCCATTCTGCACTGAAACCGGACCAGAACTATTAACAGGACCAGACTCCGGATCCAGGTATATGGATATATTGTAGAAAGAATTAGAATCTACAGTGTAGAAACTCACAGCTTCAAGAGTTTCATTTGAACTTGCTGTGAAAACATTAGCACCTAAGGCAGTGCTATCATAGTAACCTACACAACTAACCCATCCAAGCTCGTCATACTGGTAAATACTGTCGTAATTACTCACATTCTCCGCAGTGTAAAGGAAATTCCCAACATAGGGTTTGGTACCGGTCCCCCATATTCCTTCATTATTTCCCATTACTGAATCATAATATGATACATAGTAGTATCCATCCTCTCCCCAATTTGTGCCCCAGGAATTCTTGATGATGAACGCTCCGTTTCCAGGAGCTGTGGGAGTGAAATTCTGAGCGGAATAATTGTCATCCCAGCCAACCAGAGTCACGGCGTGGTTTGCGTATTCTATTGAACCATTATAATAGTAGCTGTTATTATTGGAATCAAAATAAGTACTGCTTTGCATTATGCCTACTGATATAGCTCCATAGTGTGTAAGCATCCATTTGTAAAGAGGGTCAGTGCCTTCAAAGCCAGGAAGGATCATAATCTCCTGAACATGTTTTGCCACTGAAAGATTGTCAGGAGACGAGCCTGAGAGATCATTGTAAGGATCATCTGATTCCACCACAGGACCACTCCATCTAGAATAATAAGCAGCATCGTAAAGATCAAAACCACCATCATCATGTGTACGGTCATATCCATCAATATTGCTGTACACTAAAGTGTTCTTTATGTTATTCTCTGAAAAATCCCAGGTTTCTGATCTGTTGTGAAGAAGGAAGGATTCAAGGGATGCTGTTGCGGAATGCGTCCAGCAGCTTCCGGCCTGGGCCTGGTCCCTTACAGCTGTAACACCATTTTCATCACGGAGATCATATCTGGATGGATATACTTCTGAGCCCATGATTTCCATTTCTGAAATTGATATTGAATCATCCATGAGCAGGTCTTCAATGCTCACAGGGGACAAATGAGAAAGATCGACAGGAGAGGGTATAAGTCCGGTTGGACGAAGCATTTCTTCCTTAAATCCGGTGTTATTGAAAGATAACAGGGAACTGAGATTCTCAGCAGATAGTGAACCTGATAATTCACTGGAAAAATCCAGAATAGAGAGGGTTCCATTTGTATTATTATCAGAATCTATGCTCTTCTGCTCCAATTCCTCCTGATACTCAATGAAAGCAGGATTGACAGGCGCCATTCCAAGTTCAGATCCTTCTGATGTGATATTGAGTTCATCCTCACCTGACTCTGCACCTGCAGAACTTAGAAAAGAAACTGTAAGTAAAATAATAAGACTGATCTTGAATAAAAATTTATAATATCTCATGTTTTTTCTCATTTTATACCCTCTTTATTTCTGAAAAGTAATGTGAAACATATAATATAAAAATAAATATTATAAATAGAGTATGGTTCGAAACTAGTTGATTAATATCAAAAAGTGAAAGGAAAAGGGTTTTTGCATGTAAACATGTATACATACATAACAATATACTAAATTCAAGTGCTAAAAAAAGGAAAGTAAACATGGGAAAAGATGAAACAAATATGCACAGACTCAAGGAAGTCAATGAGTTTGTAAAGACCAGCAAAAAAGAGAAAAAAGACGAGAAAAAGAAGGATAAAAGAAACATCCTCGGTCTTAATGACTGAATCTCTTTTTTATTTATTGTGTTACTTCTTTTTCGGAGACATATTTACCAGCCCATGTGCCTATATAGATTCTTTTGCCTAGAACTAAATACGAGACTGAACTAGTATGCTCCGAGTAACATGTTACTCAAGTAGTGCCTTCCTAAAACATTTCTGAAAAACGTATTGGTGTACGAACGGGGCGTCTAATTGGTTCACCGGCGCCCATACTTTTCTTTAATGTCTTTTTTCCAAAAGACAGTCATCTGAAAAAGAAGAAAAGCTGATTTTGCTTAGTCAAGAATTCCTTCAATCTTGCCGCCATCATAATTGCAGCGGGTATTAATTACTCCTTGCAGAATAGGCCTGTAATCTTCATCGTCATCCATAATACGGGAAGGTTCACTTTTCCTGTAGTCGTTTGTTTCCATCAAAATGCTCATTGTCTCACCAAGAATTACATGATAATAACAAATGACAATAATAGTACGACTATTATATAATAGTTGCACAATAATAATTGCAGAGCTATGATTAATATATATTTCTAAATAGTTCATCTGGGAGGAACCAGAAACTAATCAACATAAAGTTAAAGATATGAAAAAGAAGAAAAGCGATCCCGAAGGGATTTGAACCCCTGACCCTCGGGTTAGAAGCCCGATGCTATATCCTGGCTAAGCCACGGGACCGCTAAGCATTGACTGGGATTGCAAATAGGTTTTTTAGTATAAAACACTTTTGTCAGACCATGGCCACTTTGAGAATTAGTAACGCAGGTTCAGGTGAATAAAAATAAATAATAGTTTAACCTGAACACTAGCAACTATTATTATACTGAGGCTTTACAATGAGTGAATTATTGATTTATTACAACGGTGACTTTGTCCCTAAATCACAGGCCACAACCTCCGTCTATGACCATGGATTTTTGTATGGAGATGGTGTATTTGAGGGAATCAGAGCATACAATGGACGTGTTTTCAAATTACGCGAACATGTTGACAGACTCTACGATTCCGCAAAGGCAATTGCCCTTGAAATACCACTTTCCAGGGAAGAGATGGAAGAGGCTATTCTGGAGACACTCAGGAAAAACAACCTGACAGACGCATATATCAGACCTATTGTTTCAAGAGGTGTTGGTGACCTTGGACTTGACCCAAAGAAATGTCCAAAACCAAACATCTACATCATCTCACAGGAATGGGGAGCAATGTATGGCGACCTCTATGAAGTTGGTCTTACCGGTGTTACCGTATCAGTCAGAAGGAATTCCTGTGATGCACTGTCACCAAACATCAAGTCACTCAACTACCTGAACAACATCCTTGCGAAGATAGAGGCAAACGAGAAAGGCGGAGATGAAGCAATCTTTTTCGATCAGAATGGTTACCTCTCAGAAGGTTCAGGAGACAACATATTCATCATCAAGAACGGCAAGGTTTACACACCACCGACAATCAACAACCTGAAAGGAATCACCAGGGCAACAGCCATTGAGCTTCTTGCCGACATGGGAATTGATACCCACGTTGAGAACCTTGGAATGTTTGACCTCTACACCGCAGACGAGATTTTCGTTACAGGAACCGCAGCGGAAGCCGCGCCTCTTGTGAAGGTAGATGGTCGTCCTATAGGTGATGGAAAGCCAGGCCCAATCACAAAGAAGATGGTTGCAGCCTTTGAAAAGGTAACAACGACCACCGGCACACCGATTAATCCCTGAATATCAGGCACAAATAGACTCTAAAATGAAGACATAGTTCTTCATTCTCTTTTTTCCTTTAGCACTTTTATTTTCTGCCAGCTTATGCTCTGTAAATCCAGAATAAAAGTAAATGTCTCAAAAACATTAATTAGGCATAAGTCCTGTAATATATAATTACAATAATAATTGAGCTCTTATTGAGAATTTAACAAAGATTGAGGGATTTTAGTCCAGCAGAGAGGTCATTAAATGGTAGAAGAGGGAAAAAGAGATAAAATTGTTCTGGAAAACCTGAAATATCTGAACGATTCAGTGTTGGCCATATTACTTTTGATGCCTGTTACCCTTGTCATCACTTTTGAAGCGCTTGATGATACAGGAAGTCTCAAATGGATTTCCATTGCAACATGGATAGTGTACCTGATGGGACTATGGTATGTAGCTTCAAGAGTATTCAGGCTTAACAAAAAGCTTATTGAGTATATAGACGAAGAGTAGACCGACCAGAATGGAAAGGAAAGAATTCAGAGAACTGACATCCGTAGAGGATGCAAGAGATTTGGTTGAAAGCATTAAAGTTCAACCACAAATTACTGTTTTACCTATTGAGGAAGCTGCGGGACGCATAATTGCAGAAGATATGCTTTCAGGACTTGATGTGCCTGCATTCAACCGCTCTGTAAAAGACGGCTATGCTGTCAGGGCAAAAGACACATATCAGGCAAGTGAACCAGAGCCTATTGAACTTAAAGTTACAGGCTCAATACCTGCGGGATGTGAAGACAGCTTTTTTGTTGATGACGGTGAGGCAGTCGAAATATCCACAGGTGCTCCAATCCCCGATGGTGCTGATGCTGTTGTAATGGTTGAAAGCACAAAACAAACCGGAGACTCACTTCTTATCTACCAGCCGGTGCACATTAACGAGAATATAATGCGTGCAGGAACTGACATAATGAAAGGCGAGAGGATCCTGAGGAAAAATACACGCATTGGTTCCCGTGAAATTGGTGTTCTGGCATCAATCGGCATGGATAAAGTTCCGGTTAAAGAACTGGTTGTTGGAATAATTTCAACCGGTAGCGAACTTATAAGACCAGGGGAAGAGTTGGGAACCAGTAAAATATACGATGCTAATTCATACGCAATTTCTGCCGGAATCGAGGAATGCGGCGCAACTCCACGAATATATGGAATCGTACGTGATGATGAGAAACTCATGGAAGAAGCCCTTGACAGAGCAATAGCAGAATGTGATATTGTACTTACATCAGGAAGTACTTCCGCCGGTGCAGGCGACATCATGTACATGATCATTGAGGAAAAGGGAGAGACTCTTACACACGGAATTGCTATCAAACCGGGAAAACCTGTGGTTATCGGCATGATAAATAATGTCCCTACAATCGGACTTCCGGGAAATCCTACATCTGCCCTAAGTATATTTAATGAATTTGTTGCACCGATAATTTACAATTCACTTGGTGTTAAGCCATCTTTTAAAACAAAAGTAACTGCTATTATGGGAACTGGAATACGTTCCGGCGGCAGGGAGGAACTTTTCCCTGTGGGTGTTGTCCGTGGCAAAGTTTATCCTGCGGATAAAACATCAGGAGCAATTACTACACTGTCAGATGCAGACGGGATAATAGAGATTAGAGCACACACCGAATATATTGAACCCGGTTCAGAAGTTGAAGTTACAATGTTCGGTAACGTCACAAGTCCGGACTTGATGCTTGTTGGCGGCCAGTGTCCTGGAGTTGACCTGCTTGAAGAGATGACAGGACTTAATTTCAGAACACTGAATATGGGGTCAAGTGCAGGTTTTACAGCAATGTCAGGCGGTGTTGCAGATATCGCATGTGTCAACATGGTTGATGCAGATGGCAATTACAACTCATCTGTCCTGAAGAGAATGAATCTTGAGGACGTGGTGCTTGTAAAAGGATACAGGCGCGAGCAGGGGCTTATATTCTCACCGGATACTCACGTCTATGGTCTTGAAGATATAATCAATCTCCATATTATTAACAGGAACAGAGGCTCCGGCACAAGAGCGCTTCTTGACAGGGAAATTAGTCTGCTGGCCGAAGGAAAGGGAATCTCAAAAACTGAGGTGATAAAGAGCCTGAAAGGATATAATTCAGGATCCAAAAGCCACAGATCAGTATGTGATGCCGTAAAAAACGGCAGAGTCGATATTGGATTTGGCATAAAGGCTGCTGCAGAAGAAGCTGGTCTTGAGTTTATTCCACTGGCTGAGGAAGAGTTTGATTTTGTGATAAGAAAAGACCTTCTGGAAATAGAGGAAATACAGAAGTTCCTTGCAGTATTGCGTTCAGAGGAGTTTTCAAAGAGGCTGCCTCCGGGAATCAGTACTTATGAAATGACCGGTAGTATAATATCCTCCTTCTGACGTTAAGTCATATTCAAAATTCAAAAATCAGGAAAATCTTTTTTATTTTGACGTTATGGTAGGTTGCAAATGGGATTACACGAGGATATACAGGAAGTTGAAGAGGAGATCAGGAAAACTCCCTACAACAAAGCGACATCACATCACATTGGGAGATTGAAGTCTAAACTTGCACGTCTGCGTGATGAAGTTGTCAAAAAAGCTTCAAGTAAGGGTGGCAGTGAAGGATATTCCGTCAGGAAATCTGGAGACGCCACAGTGACACTTGTAGGTTTTCCTTCTGTGGGAAAATCCACTTTGCTCAACCAGCTTACCGGAGCTGAATCTGAAGTCGGTGCTTATGAGTTTACTACCCTTGATGTTATTCCCGGTGTGCTTGAATACAATAATGCAACTATCCAGATTCTTGATGTACCAGGACTTGTTAAGGGTGCAGCAAGTGGAAGAGGTCGTGGAAGAGAAGTTATCTCAGTTGTGAGAAACTGTGACCTTGTTGTCTTTATTCTTGATGTTTTCCAGAACTATCACCACGATGTCCTTACACAGGAATTGTATGATGCAGGCATTCGTCTTAACCAGAAGTCACCTGATGTTGTTATTAAAAGACAGGACCGTGGTGGAATTACTGTTAGCAGTACCATGGATCTTGATATTTCAGAAGATTTGATTAAGGCTGTACTGAATGATTATAAGATTCACAACGCTCATGTGCTTATAAGGGACAATATTAATGTTGACCAGCTTATTGATGCGGTCATGGGTAACAGGGTGTACATCCCTGCGGTTACCGTTGTGAATAAAGTAGATATGGCTGATGAGTATGTGCTAAAGAAATGCAAGGAAGATTATCCTGATGCTACATACATTTCTGCTAATGAAGGCCAGAACCTTGAAGCTGTGAAAGAACTGATTTATGGTGCTCTTGATTTCATACGCATCTACCTGAAACCTCAGGGCGGACCTGCTGACATGGAAGAACCGCTTATTGTCAGGAAAGGAGTTACCGTAGGAGATATATGTGACCACCTGCACCGTGATTTCAGAAGAAAGTTCAGATATTCACAGGTATGGGGAACTTCCGCGAAGCACCCAGGACAGCGAGCCGGTCTTGACCATGTGCTTGAGGACAAGGATTTGCTTACACTTATCATTGCCAAATAATAAACTTAAATCCCTTGCCTGCATAACAAATAAGTATTATTATGCATTTATTGTGCTGAACATTGTAGTCCCGTAGGGTAGCGGTCAATCCTTTCGGCCTTTGGAGCCGAAGACTCCGATTCGAATTCGGGCGGGACTATCTTTTACTTATAATATCCCAATTTTTCGAGTATTGTTTCAATTGACGAGACATTCCTTTGCCCAGTCATGTTTCACCCCAAGAACCCTTTTCAGAATGACAAATGACAAGCTTAAAATGCAATAAGTTGGAACAGTAAGAGTAATGAACGTTGCAAACAATGTTGGTGGATATCCTGTTGAACAAAGTTAATTCTTACAAACCGTATCAGTGAGAATGAGGAACTAGATCATAGAGAAAACGAAACAAAAGAGTGATGATAAACTCCCCCTTCAAACATGAAAGACATGGATATCTATACTTTCGGAAAAATCCTGTCGGAAATCAAAATAGATGATATTGAGGAATCTGATCATTTTATTGACAGAGACAGAGTTCGTCTCCGCATGGGTATTGAGAACCTATATGTGTTCATAAATAGAAATACTCCTGTTGCAATTTTAAAGCAGTCTACAGGAAAGTTTAAAGTAATGTATGAGTATAGTAAAGAGTACGATCTTAGTATAGTCTTTAGTGTGAAACAAAGAAATCCATTAAAACTCATATTGGTTACATGCTTCAAAGAATATTCCAAAGAGAGGATAAGATAACATGGTTCAGAAGGTCATAAGCAGAAAGGGTGATACTTCCGACTATGATATGGAAAATGATAGTTTTTTTGCATATTCCAGCAAAATGAAGTACAAGTCATCCATAGATATAAATGGAATCATCTTAGACGTTGCTGAAGACAATTCCATTATGGGTGTGGAAATTCTCGATGTTTCCAACAGGCTTGGCGTCTCCAAGTTCGACATGAAGAACTACAAGTCACTGGAAATGACCGTTGATATTTCAGAAAATGTCATTGAAGTAGAGATTACATTTGGTATTTTGAAAAGAAATAGGCCAATACCACATGTGGTGGCAGCAACTGCTCTCAATTCCATGCACTTGCCAGAAGGTTCAGGGTCATTGGCTGTTGTTGCATGAAACAGCACCAACTACTTTTTTAGTTATTCTTTACGAATTATATTTAACCTCGTTCTTACTTTCTCACTCTCATTACTACCTGTAATATCCCTGTCAATTCAGATTGATTTTTCCATATATCTTCCTTTTGTAGTTATGGGAATCATAACCATACTCCTTTTTTGTCTATCAAACATCGATTCTACATACAAAATTGTAATTAGTAGCATAAAAACAAAAGTTCAAACATAAACTTAAAATCTCTACGCCAATATATAACTAAATACCAAACAATGGGAGTGAAAGGGAATGGTAACTAAATTTGAGATTTACACAGAAGATGGAAAGCATATTACAACCCTTACTGCAAAGGACATTAAAATAACAGCAGATGCCACACTACTTGGGGAGTTTCAGGCTGACGGGGCATTTGAAGCAAAGGCAGTTATTCCCAGAAACTGGGCAATATTGGAGGCGCAGTGATTCACACTGCACTTTTTACACTGTATTTTACATTTAAAGACTTATACTTGTAAAGCGAGTAAGTGTTTCAAATTACTGTCACATATAACTATTTTTTGAAATTATCTTATCATCTGTGAAAAATCAATCCGCTATGATCCAGCAGGCTATACAACCTCACTTTTATAACATCTGTAATCACAAAAGCCACCAGTGCATACAACCATACAATGCCTGCAAGTTTCCATCCTATCGGTGATATGTAGAAACCATAAACAACAACAAGGGTTGCAAGGAATTTGGTGCCGATTGTTGACCAGAAGAGTATTCCGCTTGGCCTGATAGACCAGAAAGGACCTCTTGTACGTGCAAGGAATATTGTAAGATGCCCTGCAACCGCAAGCTTCAGGAAAATAAACGACTGCAATACATCCTGATTAAGATTAAGCACACTCATTCCTATGTAGAAAATAGCAAATGATGAGATGACACCTATAATTCCAAGGAATGTTGCCATGCTAAGTACTTCCCTGATATTCCACTTTTCCGGGAAATTGGAATACTTTACATTATCATAAGCAATAGCCATAATAGGTGCATCATTGAACAGTGCAAGCAACACAATCATGATAGCTGTCACAGGGTAGAAATTAAAAGCAATAATAGAAATCGCAATGAAGAACAAAACACGTACAGTCTCAGCTATCCTGTATATGGAATAACTCTTCATACGCTGGAATATCTTACGGCTCTCTTTTATCGCATCGATAATAGTTGAAAGACCAGGAGCCGTAAACACAATATCAGCAGCAGACCTTGCTGCATCCGTGGCTCCGGCAACGGCAATACCTGCATCTGCTTTTTTAAGAGCAGGAGCATCATTCACACCATCACCGGTCATACCTACTATATGTCCATCATCCTGAAGGAGCTCAACTATCCTGTACTTATGCTCCGGGAACACCTGCGCAAAACCATCCGCCCTGTCAACAACCTCCTGTGCCTGAAGGTCAGTCTTATCTTCCAGTTCCGAAGCCGTAGTGATATTAGTACCCATACCAATCTGCTGTGCAATTTCCTTTGCAATGGCAGCATGGTCACCTGTGATCATTTTAACGTCTACGCCCATGGATACAGCAGTATCAATGGTCTGCGCAGAATCCTCATGGGGTGGATCGTATAACCCAATAAGTCCTGCAAAGTGACATTTATCCTCTTCACAAATACCAACAGCAAGAGGACGATAACCTTTGGATGCGAGGGAATTTACCTTCCCTTCCACATCATCCCTGATACTGTCACTGTTGACCGCCATATCAAAAATTACCTGTGGTGCTCCTTTGGCAACCTTGAACTTTCTGCCATCAGGACTCTCAATACTGGCTTCCGTATGTTTGATAACAGGATCAAACGGCTTAAAATCCAGTACATTATAATCATTTGTAGCTTTGCGCAGACCATCCATAGTTTCTATCTTTTTCAGGACAGCATTGTCGATTGGGTCATTGTCTTCCTCTCTGGAAGCAAGGGCACTGTAAATTAAAAGTTCATCTGTTGTATAATCACCGAATGGAGTCAGTTCAGATAACGTCAGTTCATTCTTTGTTATTGTACCGGTCTTATCGGAACAGAGAACATCCATTCCTGCCATTTCTTCGATAGACACCAGCTTACTTACGATAGCACCCTTCCCCGCAAGGTTGGTGGCACCAACGGCCATAGATACTGAAAGTACCGCAGGCAAAGCTGCAGGAATGGCAGCAACAACAAGTACCAGAGCAAACTGAAGCGTTTCTACAAGACTCTCATGTCGGAAAACGGCAACGATAAAAACGACAGCAACCAGAATAGCAGCAAGGAATATGAGATAATCACCGATCTTAATGATAGCTTTCTGGAAATGACTCTGTGTTTTGACATCTGTCAGTAATTTTGTAGTTTTTCCAAAATAGGTATTCATCCCGGTGGCAAATACAACTCCATTCATTTCCCCTTTCTGAATAACAGAACCTGAAAAACCAATATCATTGGTGCCTTTGTCTGCAGGCAGGGATTCTCCCGTCAGTGCAGATTCATCTATCTGCAGATATTCACCATCAAAGAGTTTGACATCTGCCGGTACAATATCACCTGAGCGAAGACGAATAACATCCCCCGGTACAAGTTCCCGTGCAGGAAGGAGCTTCCATTTCCCATCTCTCAGAACTCTTGCCTGAAGAGCCATTTTGCTTTTAAGTAACTCAATAGCATTGTCTGCTTTATTCTCCTGCCAGAAACCCACCACACCATTCAGGATCAGCAAAATCGAGATTATGGCAAAATCCTCCCAGCGTTGAATGAATGCCGAAAGCAAAGCTGCTATCTCTATCATCCAGGGAATCGGACCCCAGAAATAACCAATAAACTTTGTGAAAAGACTTATCTTCTTTTCTAGCAGTTCGTTATAGCCATATTGCTGAAGCCTTTTTTGTGCTTCATCATCTTTTATGCCTTTTACACTCGAACTCAACCTTGAGAATAATTCATCCACACTCAGATCTTTTGCGTTGGTTATACCTTTGGTTGCCGTTTCCTTCATACTATCTCACCACTCACATTGAAATGCTTCCAAACTCTGCCCAATGTGCCATGAAATAGGCAACTGTCCATATGAACAGTATAAAATAAACCACATAAAGGAAAATAGTAATCGGCCCATGTGATTCGGCAATTACACCTCCAAATTCCTCTGCATGGGAATTTGCATCTTCCAGACTGTAGTGGTCTTTGTTCTTTGCGCTCAGCCAGATTAATATCAGGCTGGAAAGCACTATGAGAACAGTTAGCCATACCAGAGAATTCAGATAGGCTCCGTACTCCATGGTAAAACTCATGTATTCTCCCCCCTTGCTTCATTCAGTTCATCAGTAACTGTTCTGCCCGGCCTGTCAATCTCAAGCATCCTGTATTTTGCCTCTTCTATATCCCTGAACTGACCGGTCTTAATTCCCCATATTAAAAAACCAAGGAAAATGAGGAATAATGAAAATGCTACCACAAGCATTGCCAGATTATATTCATCCATACAACATCAGCTCCTCATATTTCTTGCATATTCGCCTTCATACAAAGGTCCCCATTTTGCATTGTAGTCGTCTGTTGTGGCGAAATCCTGAATATAGAATATTGTCATGTATATTTCATCGTCGCTGAGAGCATACTTCCATGGAGGCATGTTTGTGGTCTCCACACCCTCTTTTACCTTCCAGACATACTGGCCATAATACTGGAAATCACCACCAGATTCTGTGAAATTTGCAGGTTCCGGGTTGATATATCCACCTGAACTCAAAATAGAGGCTACACCGTCTCCCTGTCCTCCAACACCGTGACACTGGGAACAGTACAGATTAAAGAGCTTCTGTCCTGTGGCAAACTCTTCCTGTGTTCCCTCAATAGGTGGTTTAATGTGAGTCTCATTCGAGAAAGTAATTGCTTCAGCATCGGATACATCACCGCTAACTGTCCTGATGGAACCTGTTGCAAAACTCATCTCATAGAAATTCGTCTTCCAGATTTCAGTCTCGTTCATGCTCAGTTTCCAGCTTGGCATTGCTGTACCCGGAACACCTTCACTTACACGCCAGAAGTGATAAGGATCCCCAGGTTCGGGCATATAGCTAAGTATTCTTTCATGGAGATTTGCGGGCTGCGTCACAACATGTCTTGCATATGGACCCTGGGCATTTCCGGAACATCCGTGACATGCCAGACAACGTTCTGTATATGTTTTCTTTCCTTCTTCAAATACAGTGGCAAATTCCTCACCTGTTGCCTTATCTCCTGTATATGTCTGGTTACTTGAATTGTAATTCATCATGGCAGCAGACATGTAATTTGCATAAGGTTGATCTTTATCCTGATACTCATATGGAACATCAGGATGGAAACTCATCTCATCAAGGTTGTACGTTCCAAGGTTCTGGATGTATGCCACCAGTTGATCAAGTCCGGTGTCTGTGAGGAATTCGAATGGTGGCATAATAGAACTCGGACTTGTAGTCCTTGCATCCCTGTCATGCAGGTAGTGCCATCCGGTAGGTCTCATTCCTCCTATCTGGGAAAGATCCGGCCCTGTACGTTCAGTACCCAGCAGATGAGGTGAATCGTAGTAGTAATCACCCTGTTCGGATATTCTTCCGATTGCCCAGTCCTGTGGTCTTACAAATTGTGAATGACAATAGAAACAACCCATTTCTTTATAGAGTTCTCTTCCCTGTGCTTCTTCTACAGTATAAGGATGTGCCATATCCGTGGCATTTACGGTATCAAGATTAAGTGCTGGCATTGCAACCACCATCCAGGTCATCAGAAGGAAAAGACCCAGGCCTCCGAATACTATAATTGGCATACTTATGGAATGCTGGGATTTTCTTTGTAATTCAGAATGTGGTCTGGAGCTTTGTTCGGAAGATATACTGAAGATATGCTCCTCAACATGAGGCTCCTTAGAATGCGTAAATGTCAGCAGGGTGTTATATGCAAAAACATATCCTGCCACTACAACCATTCCACCGCCCATAGCTCTGGTAACATACCAGAACTGCAGGAGTTTTAGTACAGGAGCTACTGTGATGTTCTGGAACCATGCTGAATTGGCTACCAGTCCTGCTATTGTCATGGACAGGAAAAAAGCGGTAAATCCTATGAGTGCAAGCCACCAGCTTATACTCATGAGCCTGTCACTGTATATCTTAGTCCTTGTTATCTTAGGAATTAGCCAGTACATCATTCCTACTGCAAGGAAGCCAAAACCTCCAAGTATTGCCAGATGAGCATGCCCCACTGTCCACTGTGAGAAATGCAGGAAGGAATTTGTGCTTCTCAGACCCTGGTAACTTCCCTGGATGGAAGTGAGAACATAGAAGAAGAAACCTGTTACAATAAACCTGAAAGGAATATCCTTTGTGAATGTATCCCAGGAACCCCGGAGAGTCATGCCCAGGTTCACTGCGAACGTGATGACAGGCACAAGCATCAGAATGCTCATGACAACAGCGATTGTCTTCACCCATTCAGGTATTGCTGTCTGAAGCAGATGATGGCCTCCAACACCTGTATAAAAGAAAGCGATAGTGAAGAAACTTATAACCGAAAGAAGGTGGCTGTAAAGTGGTCTGTTTATGATACGTGGAACTGCATAATACCAGGTGGCTATTCCAAGGGTGGTGAACCAGAGTCCCAGAACATTGTGGCCATAGTACCAGTTGAATATCGAATCTGTAATCCCCTGAAGTGCACCGGATGGTGGATTCCACATGACATTTCCTACAAAATAAACAATTGGAAACCAGATGAATGTACCTGTGTAGTACCACGTGGAAACATAGAGTTTTTTCTCGGTTCGGCGTCCGAAAGTGGATAGAATATTATAAAGAATCAGCAGCAATGTAAACATAATGAGAACATCGATGGACCATGGAAGTTCTGCATATTCTCTTCCCTGAGTATCACCAAGGAAAAGAATCATCATTATTCCTACCAGAAGAGCGAAGTTCCAGAGTACAGCAGATATTTTAGCGAGTCTGGAACTATATAGTTTAGTATTCACAAGTCGCGGGATAGCCCAGAACATACTGCCTATCAGACCCGAGGATACGAATCCGAAAAGTACACCGTTAACATGCGCAGGCCTTATCCTGCCAAATGTAAGGAAAGCTGCATCACCTAGGAAATAAGGCTGGAAGAATTTTATTGCAAGTATAAATCCTAATGTGGCAAATATAGGAAACCATAATAATGACCCTATGAACCAGTATTTTACCGCATCGTCGCCTTCCAGAAATTTATCTCCGGCAAGTTCATCTTTTATATTATTTGTCTTATGCTCATTTTGAGATGACGGATCGTCATCCTCCTGCAGACTGCTGTCAGACCCCATTAACTATATACCTCCCCTGAAGAAAAAAAGAATTTTCCAAATAGAACAACCCCTTTTAATCTCCTTGTTAAATTGGGAGACCGATAGTATATAAAATAAATCCTAAAGACATGTACAAAATATAAAACGATTAATATGAAATAAATAATAAATGTGCATATTTGCACAACTGCGATTATATGTAATGTGAAAAGATTCACATTTTTCGGCTTAATTCAAAATTAACAACCTTTATATACTAATTTATATACCATTTATATAGTACACATGAATGACAATGGCAAGTCAAGCACCATGGGAATTATGCTTGTAATTCTCCTATATATCGCAATGATATTTGTCATGGGGTTAGCTGCAGGTTATATTAATCTGAGATAACAGCAGCGTTTGGAACTGGAATTAATCATAGGCAATTTGATTATCGGGAGAGTACATACTTTCTGCTTTACCACACAATTTTTGTATGCCTGACTTAATACAGCTGATTGATAGTAACGATCAGAATCTATCAATTCCCATCAAATTGATAGATACCATTATTTAATATCAAAACCTATCAATATGTATTAAATTGATAGATATTGATAATATGAAAAGGTTAGCCAGAACACCGAAGTTATCGGAAAGCGAAGAACAAAAAGCTGTTCTTAGTCTCGATAATAAAGAAGTCGTGGAAATAGTTAATGACTACAATGAAAGATATCTTCACTGGGAAGAAGTCAACAGAAGAAAAGACAAACTTCCTGTGAAACCGGAATATATCTGGCACCTTATGAAATTTTTCAGAATAATGAAATCCAGAAATATTGTTTTTGGCAGATACAGCCTCCACTACAACATACTTGATGACTTTCAGGAAAAGCTTCACATTCTGGATAAGGGCGCAGCAGGAAATCTCGCCAGCACTATCGATGCAATATCCGATACAAGGGAAAAATACATACTAAACTCACTAATGGAAGAAGCCATCGCTTCAAGCCAGATTGAAGGAGCAACACCATCACGCAGGGTTGCAAAGGAAATGCTAAGAGAGAACAGGCGTCCGCGGAATAAAGACGAGAGGATGATCATCAATAATTACAACACTATGAAATACATCCTTAAGATCAAAAATGAGGAACTTACACCTGAACTTCTGTTAGAGATACAGAAAAGAATGACATACGGAACTCTGGATGACAAAGAAGACGAAGGTACATTCAGGGACAACAACGAAATCCGTGTTTTTGATAACGACGGAGAAGTGCTTCATGTTCCCCCGGAACACAGTGAAATACCGGAACTCGTAGACGCTCTCTGTGATTTTACAAATGACAGAAATAACAATTTCGTACACCCGATAATAAAGGGAATACTCCTGCATTACCTGCTTAACTACATACACCCGTTCAATGATGGAAACGGACGAACCGGAAGGAGCCTCTTTTACTGGTATGTTCTCAGGAAAGATTACTGGCTCTTTGAATACATGTCAGTTTCACGTCTAATCTACCAGAAACGCAGACAATACAAAATGGCATACCAGTATGCAGAATCGGACCTTATGTTCGATTCAGATAACGGACTGGGAGACCTTACCTATTTTATCAGATTCAACCTGAACACCATAATGGAATCACTTGAACATATCCAAAAATATCTTAAAGAGAAACAGAAAGAACAATACCTTGCACTGAAGAAACTGGAAGAATCTGATAATCTCAATACACGCCAATTACAAATCATCCAAGAGTTTGTGAAGCATCCGCAAAAGACCATAAACATCAAAACCATCATGAGTACTTACGGAGTGGCCTATGCAACAGCAAGAAATGACCTGTTTTATCTTGAAAAACTTGGATATCTGAAAAAGATAAAAGCAGGAAAGGAATTCATTTTTATTTTCAACGAACGGCATGGACAATAAAACCAACTGTTGACTCTCACAAAACTTCCTGCACAGCACATTTAAACCAGAAAAGGATAGTTACTACCATAAAAGGAGGATTGCTATGGCAATGAAATGCGCTTTATCCGAGGAACTGCCGGTTGATGAATACCTGATAACTGAAGAACCTTATTACGTACCAGTAGGCAACGAAGTGGAAATCTTTATAGCCGCTTACAGGAACAAACTTCCGGTTAACCTCAAAGGACCGACAGGTTGTGGAAAAACACGATTCATGGAGTACATGGCATGGAAATTACAGCGTCCTCTGATAACAATTGCCTGCCATGAAGACCTCACAGCAACTGACCTTGTGGGAAGATTCCTAATCAAAGGTGACAACGTTGAATGGAGTGACGGACCTCTCACAAAAGCAGTGAAAAGCGGTGCTATCTGCTACCTTGATGAAGTTGTAGAAGCCAGAAAAGATACTATAGTAGTCATTCACCCGCTAACCGATGACAGGCGCATAATCCCAATTGACAAACTCGGAGTAATTGTCAAAGCACCGGATGAATTCATGCTTTCTGTTTCATATAATCCCGGCTACCAGAGCATTGTAAAGGACATGAAGCAGAGCACAAGACAAAGATTCGTTGCCGTAGAATTCGATTATCCGCCTGCTGATCTGGAAAAAGAGATTGTTGCACACGAGACACATGTTGACGAGCAAACTGCAGCCAGGCTTGTTGAGATAGGCCAAAGCATAAGGAACTTCAAGCACCACGGACTCGAAGAAGGAGTCAGTACACGTCTGCTCATCTATGCTGGCAAACTTATTCAGGAAGGAATCGAGGCAAAAGAAGCCTGCCGTATTGCCATGTCACAGCCAATAACTGACAACCAGGACCTGCAGAAAAGCATTGATGAAATTATTGCCGCAATAATGGGATGAGTAATAAATCGAATAGCGGGGATAAATGAGTACTGAAAAGATTACAGGACTTATATCATCCTATTTTCCATCACTGGAAAGTTCACTGGTTTCTGAAATTGCAACAGAATTTTCCAATCTTGATGACAATGCACTGGAAATCATACTCCATGCAGGAAAAGGAGCAAAAAAAAGAGGGCAGAGAGTCCTTATTGCCTATATTGGAGCAGCACCCGGAGTATTCAAAGTTCTTGGAAAAAGAGAGTTCATCAACTGGCTTGGGCTCGCAAAGAAGGTATCCCTTCTTAGTGTGTCATGCTGCGAAGGATTCTTTGATTCTTCACTTGACATAATTAATAAAGGCAAATTTGAACTTCTTGAAAAGTGGACCCTGAAAGGAATAGAACTATCATCCCAGAACAAATGGATTGCAATAGCCTATTTCAAACATACTGGTAAAGTTGTTGTCATCACAGAACCTGAATGGTTCCAAAAACTGGTTTCTTATGGAAGTGAGCTAGGGTACATTAATACAAAAGTCGCAGAAGCTTATTTTGAACATCTGGAACAACTGAATTTACTAATAAATGAAGATGACTTTTCAACATACTGCGAAATTGTAGAGAAAATCAGCAGCATACACTGGCTTACAGGAATTGAACTAATTGACATCACAGAAAATATATTAACCGATATTCCAGCTCAAAAAAGAAAAACAATTCTTGTTTCAATGAAAGAAACATTGGAATGCGGAGAACTCGTCACAATGGCACTGTTCAGAAATGCCGTAACAATTGTGGAAAAAGCAGATGACACAAAGCTGACAAGACTAATTGATGCCACCTGTAGCCTTGCAGACAAAGACAAAAAAAGCGCCGGTTACTTTCTAAAAACATATCCGCAGCATATTGGTGCATTGGAACTTTCCGAAGCATTGGAATGGATAGACAGAGGAACAAGGGAATTAAGCAACAACAAAGATGTTCTTCGGAATTTTGTATCAACTGTCTTCACACTTGGAAAATATGAAAACACAACTGCTGAGAAGAGATCAGCAATTGTAGATGCAGGTATCAAACTTGCAGACATCCAGACCGGATGCCTTGAAAGCTATTTTGAGAATGCATCTGAAGCCTCAAATATTCTTGGCAAGGACATGTTCATTATCTGGACAGAGATTGGTGAAGGAATCGCATTGCAAGACCCGGATGGAGGCAGAGAATACTACGAAAAATCGGTTATATCTTTATCAAAAGTACCACCTCAACTACACGAAGAAACGTTCAATATCGCTGACAGACTTCTTCAAAGAGAAGGAGCCCTTACAAGCACATTCTTTGCTAATCTTGGAAACTTTGCAGACAAAAACAAAATTGAAAATGCTGAAAAATGGGCAAATATAGCAACCAGGGTTTACGAAAAAGACAGGAACCTTGCACTGGATTTTTTTGCGAACTCTCCCACTCTTCTTGAAAAGCTGGATATTGAAGAACTGGAAGACTGGACTCTAAAAGGACTTGAAGCAGCAAGTGAAAAAGAACCTGCAGGAAAAGCCTATTTTTCACTTGAATCAAAAAGTTCCAGAGAGCTTGTTGAGGAACTCACAGGTGCTGTTGCTCTTAAGAAAGTTGCCAACGTCCTGAGATATTATACCCTCGGGCTTTCAGGAAGCAATTTCATAATACGTTCCATGGCAGCTTTACCTTTACAAGTCGAAGTTCAGGGAATGAATCCTATCATCGCAGGTAACACAATCTATCTCGCACCGAAGATGAGAGTTTACGAGAATATAGACGATAATTTCAAGATCTATAAACTCAGTGTGATGCACGAAGTTGGACATGCACGCTACAGTTCACTGGATGCTGACCCGCAAAAGCTAACCGAACTTGAAAAGTGTATTAGAAATAGATATCTCTCAGCAGTTACTGAAAATAAGGAAAATGGAAAAATCATCAACCTTGTGGACATGCTCTCACTTTTCCCAAACCAGATACTTGCTGCAACCATATTTGGAATACTGGAAGATGCGCGTGTTGAGTATATGATAATGGAGCATTACAGAGGAGTGCGTACTGACCTTGAAGAAGTACGCCACCAGATGCTTTTAATGAGAGAAATACCGGAAGATGAACTTGAGAAATTCATGGAGGGGTTGTTATGGATCTCTACAGGACATACTCCTAAAGCCAAACTTGAACTGGACAAGACTATGAATCAAATCCTGAATAGACTTCAGGATGAGCTTGAAAACAGGATATTCACCACTAAATCCAGCACCTTTTCAACCTTTGAACTGGCTTTTGAAATATACTGTACTCTGGAAGATAAACTCGGATCACTTGATGATATCGACTACAGGATGATAAAAAACATTGAATATCGTGGGATGGATGTGAGTGCAACAGGACAAACTGACCCTATGATGACTAATCCATCAGAGGATATCATCAAGAACTTTATTCCTGAGACAGAATCAGATCTTACTGCTGAGGAGGACAGGCCAAAAGAACAGGCAACAGATAAGCCGTCACAACCCCTTGAAAATAACTGGCGGGTGCTTGGCAGTTACAAGTATGATGAGTGGGACAGCACAATCAATGATTATCGCTCAGAGTGGAGCACTGTTAATGAAATGGAACCCCACGGAGGAAACACTGCTCACTACAAAAAAACGCTAGAACGTTACGGGAATGAAATTGCACTTCTCAAACATACATTTGGACTTATGAAACCGGAATCATTCCATCGGATGAAAGGACAAAACGACGGTACTGAGATTGATATTGATGCTTACACTGAGTCCCTGATTACCAAAAGATGTGGATCAAATCCTGACGAAGGAATGTACATCAGGTGGGATAAACAGGAAAGAGATGTTGCAACCCTTTTCCTTATGGATGTGAGCGCCTCCACACGCAAGATACTTGGAATGGATGGCAGAAGTATACTTGATGTTGAAAAAGAAGCTTTGATAATAATGAGCCAGGCGCTTGAGAGTATTGGTGACAAGTATGCAATCTATGCATTTTCCGGAAAAAGCAAGGATAATGTAGAATATTTCAAGATCAAGGAATTCGATGAGAGATTCTCAGATAATGTTGCAAAGAGAATGAGCATACTGGCTTCTGAGTCTAACACACGTCTTGGACCAGCTATCCGCCATTCCATAAAGAAACTGGAAAAGGCCGGTGCAAGGACTAAAATGCTGGTATTGCTGTCTGACGGTGAACCATATGACAGAGCCAGAGGTGAAGATTCATATCAGGGTGACATTGCGCAGGAAGATACCCGAATGGCAATCTCTGAAGGACAAAATCGTGGAATATATTTCTTCTGCATAACGGTGGATAAAAACCCGGGACAATATCTCAATAACATCTTTTCCGATGTTGGATATACTATTATTGATGATGTATTGATGCTGCCTGAAATGCTGCCGCTTTTGTATAAGAGGCTGACAACATAATTATTATAGAAAAAGAAAACAGAGAGGAAGTAAAATGATATGTGGAAATACCACATATCCAAAATAACATCTTCAGTAAGATGCGTGGATCTTAGCTTCAAGAGTTGTGTCTTTGGCTTCACTCCACGTTACATCGAGTGAGATATTTGCTTTAAAACCGGTCTTGTGCTTGAAACTTATTTTGTCACCTTTCTTTACACCTTTTTTATTCAGGATAGTATGACTGCCGTCTTTAACAACAATATCCCAGGTGCCTTCGTCAGGAGATGTGATCTCAAAACTACCGGAAATTGTAACCCATGCTGTTGTCTGGGAAACTGACTGATGGCCTTTTCCATTTTTGACATTAAGCTTGAAAGTGATATCTTTACTTGCTCCAAGAATCACTTCTTCCTGGGACAGCTTCATCAGTTTCTCTAACTGGGCATCAGTAATACCAATATGTGCCATAATATCATTATGTACAGCAGTCATTGTTCCGGCAAGTTCTGTATTTTCTAATTGTCCTGTCATTTTTGTATCTCTCCTGTTTGAACCTTTAACCAGCTGCATCAGAATTCTATTCAAACAAACGTACTCTCATTTTATCAAAGCAAGGAAAGTAAATTTGATTGTACTTTCTGAATATATGTTGCTTAATATAAAACAGTGTTGGATATTTTTAATTGGACATAAAAATATAAATTTGAGATGAACCAGACGAACAATAGAAAAATAAAATAAGAAAAGAGGAACGGAAAATGAACAGCAATGGTCAGAACACAATAGTCCAGCCGGACCTGACTTCTCTACTGCTGTACTTCACTTCATGCATGAGCGTTCCCTGATTATCATAAAGGCTGATGGTTCCACCGCCGTTTGAGAGAATAACTCCCTTCCCGGAGAACAATATTCTTGTCCCCGAACCTGCTCGTATCTTGCCTTTAATGTTTGACTTACGACCTGATGCATCTTTAAGTGACCATCCTGCAAGATCAACTGTCTTTGGAGAAGCATTGAAAAGTGTCACGGATTCTTTACTGGAATCAACTCCCTCCGGATTAACAAGAGCCCCTACTATCAGTACAGAACCTGCCTCTGTTGACTCGGGTTCTTCAACCTCACATGTTTGTGATGAGGTTTCAGGTACTTTTTGAGGAACATCAGGCAAACAGTGCCCGGTCGTGTCATCCGTATTGAAACACTGTGACTGGAAAGCCAGGAAAATAGCAACCCAACGGTTTTCTTCCGGTAAGTGAATGAGCAGACCTCCGTCCTGGCACGGTGCATCATCATCCTGCCACTTTTCAGAATTACCCTGGTTCATATGAATATCATGAATTCCACTGCCTGGCCTGAAACCAAAGAAACTGTCTGGTAAAAAGGATTCCGGACCCCATCTTTCTCCAAATGCATAGAGCATACCGTTATCCATAGCAGCAGCTTTCTCAACATATTTCTGGATAAGTTCATTTAGGTCATTGGACGGACCAGGAACATCACATTCCAGCGGCACCATTTTTGATGTATCAAAAAGTCCTCCACGGACATAATCTAAACGCAGGTCCCTTGATGAACGGTCAAGGCTTTTGTAACCCATTTCAAGAGAATCAAGCTTTTCAATTATAGGATGACTGAAGTTATCATCTGCAAAATAAAGCAATTCAGAAGGAGCAACTTTCGAATTAATATTCACAGCTATGCGGTGTTCATTTTTTCCATCATCAACAAGAATCTGGTAATGAGCACTCCTGCCTTTTCCTCGTTTGCAGTCTTTTGGTTTACCTTTCAATATCCCATAATTTTCAAGAGACATAATGGAACTTATTCTGCAATTGATTTAAAAGTTTTCCGCATAATAGTTCCTGATTGCAGAACCACTAGACAAAATGTGCAACTTTGAATTTCAATCCAGGTGTATTAAATGAATCTTTGATTAAAGACAAAGGACGTTTTTTACTGTAAAAAAGATGAGAAGAACAGCTGCAATCGCCTGCTCCAAAACCCTGGATAGAATTGTTAAAAACGGATTTTAGTTTTCCTGCAAGTTCACATTCAATCGGTTTGTCAGTAATTGCATATACCACAGATATTAGTTCAAATTCCTGTGAAACCGAAAGATAATCCACATGCCAGCGTGGTTTTTTGTTTTTATCTAATGATAGCAGCACATGTCGTTTCAGTCTTTTAAGACCTCCACTTCCAAGTGCAGAACCAACATATATATAGTAACCTTTTGAAAATCCAATCTTTTTAAGGCTACCTGCATCCAGAATGCAGTTTCTATTTCTGAATATGAGACAATAAACACCTTTTTCAGAAATATCCGGAAAATTCCTTTTATCCTGCATATTAAAGAAAGAGCAAAGAAAGCATTAAATTGTTTCCTGCCAAACCTTCATTGATAAATCTAAAGGTTATAAAAAACATAGATTCAAAATCAAAAGAAGGGAAGAATAAATGCCAGATGAAATAAAGGAAGCAAAAGATGTGAAAGGTTTCCAGCCAAGGGCTGTGACCTATGCAAAAAAGATGGATGACGATTTCTCAGAAGCTGTAGCCGGATTATATAGTTCTGTCTGGGAAGAAAAAGAAGGTGGACTCTCCAAGAAACAGAAACATCTTCTGGTATTTGCAATTGCATGCTCAAATCAGAAAACAAAAAGTGCTGTGAAGATCCTCCAGAGACTGAAGAAATATGGAGTAACCGCACAGGAAATAAAGGACGTCATGATGATAGCAGCCTGGACCAGCGGTATTCAGAATTTCACTAATTTAAGCCCCGAAGTCCTTAAAGAAATGGAGAGACTGGAATTCTGAGCTTTCGTCTCAATTTAAGGCGTATAATGGAAGCAGAAAGCGTATCAAAACATAGATTTGAATTAGCAGTATAAGAGGCATTCCTATTGTAAAGGAGCTATGCTTTGTCTTATGACGAAAACGATACATCCCTGCAATAGAACCTATACTGCCACCGATTACCGCAATTGTAAACAGGGTTTTTTCAGGAATCCTGAAAGCATCTTTTTTTGCTTTTCTTTTATCAGCCCACATAAGGTAAAATCCTATTAGATTTACCAGCAGCAAATACATAAGGATTATAAAGGATGTTTCCATAGCCTTTATTTCACTATAAGCCGTATAAATTTTCCGGGAACAGGATATAAAATCGCTGCCTGAGATAAAAGGCGGCTTTTTTAATTAAACTAAAACTCAGAAACTGGGTGGTATAATATGACAAAAAAGTGGCTGATATTAATTACAATACTTATGCTTGCAGGTGTGCTTGTCAGCGGATGTGCCGACACTGCAGATGATGATACTGCAATGGAAGAAGAAAATGCTGAGGAAACAACAGCAGATGATGTTGAAGAAGTTGCTGTGGTTGGGGACGGTGTAGACCATGGTATCAGAATGGAATACTATGGGATGATGAAACCTTCTGAAATAGAAATAAACAGAGGGGACACACTTGTATGGACAAATTACAAACCACAGAATACTTTTGTGCTTGTAAGCGATGATGGGCTCTTTGAAGACCAGGAAATGTATGTCCACGACACATATGATTACACTTTCATGAACACCGGCACTTACACATTCAGTGTTGTTGATGTTCCTGATATGACTCTTACAGTAACAGTAAACTAATCAGAGGTGCAAACCTCTGAACATTACTTTACTCCTCTTTTTTAAAATCCAGTGAAATAGAATTCATGCAGTATCTTTTTCCGGTGGGTGCGGGTCCGTCATCAAAAACATGACCAAGGTGACTTCCACAACGGCTGCAGACAACTTCTGTTCTTTTCATGAAATGACTGTTATCTTCTTTCAGTGAGACTTTATCCTCTGAAATCGGTTTGAAATAACTTGGCCAGCCGGTACCTGAATCGTATTTTGCATCTGAACTGAACAGTTCCTGACCGCAGGCTGCACACAAATAGGTACCCTTTTCCTTATTCGCATAATATTTTCCAGTAAAAGCTGCTTCTGTGCCTTTTTGTCTTAATACTATGAACTGATCTTTTGTCAGTATTTCTTTCCATTGCTCGTCCGATTTTTCAATAGTGTCTGACACATCTGCCGTCTTATCTGCCATATTTAAACTCCCATTTAAATGGAGTAGATATCAGATAAAAAGATATCGTGGTGAAGAAGGCAATAGGAAGAGAAAGAGGAGATTTAGTAGATAAATATAAATATTATTTTTGAGAAAATAAATACTGTTGAACAAGATCACAAATTAGAGTTCAATATTTGGGTAAACTCACAGGGGAAATTACATGTCGGATTGGATTAACTACTATGAAGACAACAAGCAGACAGCATTAATGAGAATAAATAACATGGCTCTTTCCACTGGTTACAGCCGTGAACTCAACTGCTGGGTAAACAAATACCTCGATCCTTTTTCAGTTGCAAGAGCAATCTCTGAGGAGAGAAAAGAAAATCTGGATCCTTTTTCAAGAATTCGTATGGAAGCAGAAAAGGATCTTGAATTTACTGTTCTCAGGGCAAATAACAGGGATAGAAGAAACGGTGAAATCATTTTCTTTGAAAGCAACCTCTTGCTTATGTTTAATCTGATGCTCAAACACATAAGGACTGCATAAGCCATTTTAAGGATGATCTTCCCAATAAATCTGAAATAAAATCATCAGAAAAAGCGTAAGAAAAGGGATAAATACACCTATTTCACCTATTAGTTGCATCCCTTTTCGGGAAGAAGGCATGCTCATTGCACGAACGAAGTAAACTCTTAGCTGATGAAAGCATAGGTAAACTCCTTTTCAAATTATCCGCACCTGCTACAGTGGGAATGCTGGTACAGGCCCTTTACAATATAGTAGATACTGTTTTTGTAGGTCAGGCCCTTGGAGAGAACAGTGTTCAGGGAATTGCCGGAATATCTATAGCTTTCCCGATAATGATGGTCATCATGGCTATTGCACTTGCCATTGGAATTGGCGGAGCTTCCATGATATCCCGAAGTCTTGGTGAAGGAAATCAGGAAAGAGCAGAGAACGTAATGGGAAACGTACTCTCACTTGTCCTTATTATGAGTTTATTTATCATAATTGCAGGTAGTATTTATCTTACGCCGCTTCTGAAATTATTCGGAGCAACTGACACTATTTTACCTTATGCCACCGAATACATGACAGTGATATTGCATGGATCAGGGTTTTTCATGTTTGCACTCGCCATGAACAATGTTGTGCGTTCCGAGGGAAATGCCAAAGTTGCAATGTACACAATGCTTATCTCGGCCCTAGTAAATGTCATACTTGATCCGTTGTTTATTTTCAAGTCAGGATACATTGAATTTAATTTCCTTGCAGATAAACTGGGAACCACAGTCCAGCCATTATACCTGCATGGTTTCGGACTTGGAGTAAAAGGTGCAGCTATTGCAACAATTCTTGCACAGGCTACAGGAGCCTTATTCCTTATATGGTATTTTGCTTCGGGAAACTCCAGTCTTCGTTTCCGTTTGAAGAATCTCATACCGAGATTTGATATTGCCTTTGAAAGTATTTCCATAGGAATGGGACCTCTTGCAAGAAACGCATCAAGCAGTCTTGTGGTTATTGTGCTGAATAATATACTACTGATATATGGCGGAGGAGATGTTGCAATTGCAATTTTTGGTGTTGTAAACCGTCTTTTCATGTTCACATTCATGCCGATGTACGGTATAGTTCAGGGACTGCAACCAATCGTTGGTTTCAACTATGGAGCCAGAAACTTTTCCAGGGTAATGGAATCAGTGAAACTCTCCATAATGGTAACTACTACTATGGCTGTGGCTGGTTTCATTGTACTCCTTGTATTTCCGGGACAGCTTTTTGGCATATTTACTTCAGATCAGCAACTGATATCATCAGGAGCATCTGCCACCAGAATAATGATACTTGCACTCCCACTGGTGGGTTTTCAGGTTGTAGGAGCTTCACTCTACCAGGCCATAGGAAAAGCATTACCATCCTTCTTCCTTGCCATGAGCAGACAATTATTGTTCCTTATCCCCCTGGTGATCATTCTTCCACACTTTTTCCAGCTTACTGGTGTATGGATGGCATTTCCACTATCAGACAGCCTTTCATTTTTGCTCACATTCATGTTGGTGTTGAGAGAATTTAAGATTCTTACAAGGCTTGAAAATGGCTCCTGATTAGCCGATACAATGCATTTAAAAGGAATCGGGACAATTCAGGATTCATGTCATATGAGAATGGACCGCTTTTACTTATGATACTTGATGGCTGGGGCTACACTACCGAAGAGAAAGGAAATGCAGTAATGACTGCAAATACCCCGGTGCTTGATTCTCTTGTGGAAAAATATCCTTCATGCTTACTACAGGTTTCAGGAGAGGGCGTTGGACTTCCTGAAGGACAGATGGGAAACTCAGAAGTTGGACACCTGAACATTGGAGCTGGAAGAATAATCTACCAGGATCTTACACGCATTAACAAAGACATAAAAGAAGGTTCTTTTTTCAAAAATCAGGTTTTGCTTGAATCCATGGAAAATGTGAAAAAAAATAACTCTGCACTGCACCTTATGGGACTTTTCTCATACGGAGGTGTTCACAGTCACATGGACCACATGAGAGCACTTGTGGAAATGGCAAAGAAAGAAGGTGTTGAAAGAGTTTACATTCACACATTCCTTGATGGCAGAGACGTGCCACCTCAGACTGCACTTGAAGACATGAAAGCTCATGAGGAATTCTGCAAGAGCACAGGCATTGCAAAGACTACAACTGTAAGCGGCAGATATTATGCAATGGACCGTGACAAACGCTGGGACCGTATACAACTGGCATACGATGCACTAACACTTGGGGAAGGTATCCTTGCAGATGACGCTGTTTCAGCAGTAAATATGGCTTACGAAAGGGGCGGAAATGACGAGTTTGTAAAGCCAACTGTCATAACAGATGCTGATGGGAAACCTCTTGCAACCGTAAAAGATGGAGATTCAGTTATCTTTTTCAATTTCCGTCCTGACAGGGCAAGACAGATGACATATGCATTTGTGAACGATGATTTTGATGGTTTTGAGAGAAAAGTAAAGCCAGAAGTTCACTACACCTGTATGGCTGAATATGATGAGAATCTGGATATTCCAATAGCATACCCACCAGAGACCATTACTAACACACTTGGTGAAGTCCTCAGCAAGAATAACAAAAAACAGCTCCGTATAGCTGAAACTGAGAAGTATGCTCATGTTACATTCTTCTTCAACGGCGGCGTGGAAAAGGAGAATGAAGGAGAGGACAGATGTCTTGTATCTTCACCTGATGTTGCAACATATGATCTTAAACCTGAAATGAGTGCATACGAAGTTACAGAGAAACTTGTGGAAAAGATACAGTCCGGCAAGTATGATGCCATAATTCTCAACTTTGCCAACATGGATATGGTTGGTCACACCGGAATCGTGGATGCGGCTATCAAAGCAATCGAAGCTGTGGATGAATGTGTTGGAAAAATCATCAATGCAATTATCGAACAAAATGGAGCTGCACTTATAACAGCAGACCACGGTAATGCCGAGAAGATGATTGATTATAATACCGGCAAGCCACACACTGCACACACATCAAATCCTGTAAGATGTCTTCTTGTAAATGGTCCGGAAGGAGCAAAACTTAAGGATGGAAAGCTTTCCGACCTTGCACCAACAATGCTTGAGATTATGAAAATAGAACAGCCTGCCGAGATGACAGGAGTTTCACTTATCAAAAAAAGTAAATAATATAACCATAAATATTATGTTGTAAATACCTCTTTATTATTCAGGTGGGAATGTGGGAACAAAAGGGATAACAGCAGTCAGACTGATTATCAGTTTCATAATACTTCTTTTAGTTTTCGATACATTGTATGCACATTTTGATTATTACCCTACATATGATGAAATGAAAGAAGACTTGCCATTGTCATATTCACCTCTTATTAAAGTAGGTCAATTATGGGCTATCTCACAAAACCAGAGAATTACCCTTGAAACAGAAATACCTCGATTACCTGACAGCAACCTACCTGTTTACAAAGGAAATAGTTCAACTGCTATTTTGAAAATCAATTTTTCAGACTCTGCGAATATTTCAAACATAAATGATGATGAAATTTATTTTGTAATAAACAGTGATTCTATACAAGAAAGTGAAACCATTGCAGGAAATTTAGAAGTTTTAGGTGACTCAAAAATAGAAAAATCCGAAGATTACATTATGGATGAATTAAAAAATGGAGAGTTCTCACTTTCTGAAGGGAATTATCCCATGTCAGCACTTGGAAGAGTGAAAATTCAGAGTCTGGAACTTGTTTATTTTGGGCTTTTTGACAATTATGGTATGCAAATAGGAGAAAAAACATACTATCCGGCATGGAAAATAGAGGCCATTACATCCAATTATGGAAACCAGATTTTATTCATCCGGGCAAGTAATAATGAAAACTAGTTTAGAACCATTTGTCAAGGGTACTCTGGCCGCTTCCTGATGAAGCTTCGAGGCGTTCCAGAGCCTTTGTAACCCTATCCTCTGAGAAATCGTGTTCTGTGCAGAGAAAATCAATTACCTCTGAAGAATTCGGTTTGTTCCATTTGAGGGAATAATCATTGGTCACCGGAGGGGATTTGAAAAACTCTTTTATCCCATCAAGATTCTCGATTTCCAGACCTTTTTCCTGTAGAATTCTCTCTATATTTCCGTGTTCTTTTACAAGCTTAAGAGCAGTCTTCGGACCAACTCCCTCGATACCATCATTATAATCGGTACCTACACAAAGAGCAATATCAATAAGTTGTGACTGGTCAATTCCCAGTTCATCCAGATTTTCCTGAAGGTCAATGAGTTCAGGTTTAACATCCACATAGATGTTCTTCTTTGGGAGTTTTCGCTTACCTGAAACTGTGAGGTTCCTGACAACTTTAGGGGAACCAAAAAGCAGTGAATCATAATCCTGAGACGCTATCCTGTCTGCATCTCCTTTTTTAACCATGTAAGCTGCCTGTGCTTCACCTTCTGAAGGAGCATCAACATAAGGAATACCCATTGCAGCCAGTAGTTTCTTTGAGTCCTCAACAATTGTCGCATCAACTTTGGCAGATGCTTGGGCATATTTGTATGCTTCTTCAGCAAGTCCTTTTTCCTTTGCTTCAGCCCATTTTGCCTTAGCATTCTCACGGACTTCAGTACGCTTCTGAATAGTTGAAGATTTGAACTCAGGTGGCTTTCCATCGAAAACAAAAACAGGTTTCACTCCAGCTTCAACTATGTTGGTCATCCTGTAAAGAATGCCAGACAGGTGCGATGTAACATTGCCCTGAGAATCTTTCAGGGGAGTGCCATCCCTCTGTCGGATAATACTTAAGAATTGATAAAGTGTATTAAAGGCGTCTATAGCCACTGTATTTAATGAAAGGTCAGATACTTCAATCGTTCTCCTCTGAAGGAGATCTCCTATATCAACACCCATGAAGAATCGTATAATTTTGATAATGAAACCTTTTTTCAGGCTTCAGTTGTTATAAATCCATTGCATTCAAGTCTTACATCGATAACAGAATCATCATTTGCATCGATCTTTCCGACTTTAAGGATATTTCCTACCCTGTCAATTAGATGTGTTTTAGTAATCTGTACCTGGTGGATATCGTTTGTATCTCTGTTTTTGTGTACCACCACAAGACTGTGCTGATCAGTCTCATCCTTGCTTAACTTTGACATCATGTTCTTCACAAGCTGCTCAAAGTCAGAGTAGATAAGAATCTCAGAACATTTCCCGGCTTTTTTGATAATACCAATAGGTTCTAAATTAATGCGCATATACGCACCTCTTATAGATAGAAAATATTTCTCATCAATCTACTACAACCTAGTTAATATGGTTTTCGGAACTTAAAATAGTATCATCATAATGATAGTAAATTACCTGTACCTTCTCCTGTCCATTGAATCCATTACATCATCCATCTTGATAAGAACTTCATTCATACGTGCGTCAAGGTTATTTTCAACACTCTGAACATTGATTCTTAAAGAGCGCTCTTTTGCTTCAAGCATATTATCGATCTTACGCAGACGCATATCTACTAAAAGGATCATGCCTGCCAGCGCACCAACCATTACCATTGCAGAAAGTATAATCAAAGCATTTGCAGGACTGTATTTAAATCTGCCAAGCCATTCGTAAGTAAGTACAAACGAAGACACAACCATTACAACTGAGAATATTAGATCTCTGGTTTCCATTCTGTTCCCTCTTTCTTAATATGAGCTGTTTTGCTATTTATATTATTTAACTTTACTTTTTTAAAGAGAATTACTTAAATACTGAACAGAGTATTTACTATACATAATTATATAATATTCAATGATTTATATATTTGGAGTTGCTGAGTTGAGTTCTGAAAAGACGGTAATCAAAGATTACGTTCCAATGCTTGTAATGGCGGGGATTATACTGGTAGTACAGATTACGGCGCTGCTTCTGGCTGCGCCAATGAATGCAAATGACATGCAGGCTTTTGAAGACCCAGACTCGACTTCAAATGCCATTTATTACATAGGCTTAATTCTTGTGTTCACTGGCTTTTTGCTACTGGCTATCAAAAAGAATATGGAATGGGTGATACAGTTAGTAATTCTGCTGGCTGTAGGGGCCACTATGTACTATGTCTTCTATGCACTGCTGTCACTTGTTGATATATCAGTCATGACAAACAACATTGTATCAGGTCTTGTGGCTGCCATACTCACGATACTACTCTACAAATTCCCGGAATGGTATGTCATTGACATAGTAGGACTTATCATCGGAGCCGGAGCAAGTGCTATATTTGGGATATCACTGTCAATCCTGCCGGTTATTGTACTTCTGACGCTGCTTGCGGTCTATGACGCAATTTCCGTTTACAAGACAAAGCATATGATAGACCTTGCAGAAGGAGTAATGGACCTTCACCTTCCAATCCTTTTTGTGATTCCAAAACACTTGAAGTACTCATTCATTGAGGACTCACTCAACAAGGAAGAAGGAAAGGAAAAAGAAGCATTCTTCATGGGACTTGGAGATGCTATAATGCCAACAATCCTGGTTGTTTCTGCAAATGTGTTCCTTGTGCAGAAAGCTCTTGAACAGAACATTACAATTGCATCAATTGGATTCATATCCTATCCTGCCCTTGGTGCAATGATAGGAACAATCATAGGATTCATGGCTCTGACAATACTGGTCATGAAAGGAAAACCACAGGCTGGTCTCCCATTCCTTAACAGTGGAGTCATACTGGGATATTTAGCTGGAGTGCTGCTCAGCGGAGCACCGCTCTACTAATCTTATTTTTAGATTTATTTAGAGAAAAAAATAACTCAGTCTTCCTCAGGAAGTTCTGAATTAATATTACATATTGAACAGTTTGCAGATGAGGGCACACCTTGTTCCTCGTCAGCAAAAGCATTGTCTACAGAACGAGTTCCTTCTGCAAGGACAGCTGCTGTTGAAACACTACTGGCTATGAGGACAGAATCAAATATCTCCTCTTTAGAAACACCAAGTCTTTTTGCAACCCTTACATGGGTCTTCAGGCAGTGCTCACAACGAAGTGCCGATGCCACTGCAATGCTGATAAGTTCCACGGTCTTAGGGTCCATACGTTTGAATTCACGCATAACACTGTTCTCGTAGATCATTCTTGATATGAAAATTTCCGGCATATCCTTCATAAAATTAGTAATATAGGGAATTTCTCCATACCTTTTCTCAACATCAGCCAGAATTTCATCTACAGCATCTTCTGGCTCTTTGTCAAGAAGCTCTTTGATTTTTTCAAGTTCCATAATAACCCCGGATAAGTTTCAAACATAACAAACGTTTTTAATCAAAATTTAAGCAGTGAATCCGACCTCAGATTCACGTTTGATCTTGACCAATATATAATTTTTCATACGGGATTTTGTGATACTTGCCATATCAGAAAGTCTCACACCTTCATCAAATTCAAGATTCTCCACTCTTTCATGGAACTCATCATATGGAAGTTTCACACGCAATCCATCAAGCTGAAGTGTCACCGGTGCAGGAGAGAATACATCAAATATCTCAGGTATCTGTTCATGTATTTCTTTCATAACCCTTGGGGGGAGCACTGCAAGCGGATCCTTTGCAAGATCCTCACGCATCTTTTCAACGACTTCCACAACCTTCTCAAGCAGGTTGTCAAGTGAACCAAGTTCTCCCGGTTTTCTCAGACGATGGGCAACCCTGCCGATACCGCCAACATAGAGATCAGCACCAACTACCTCCTCGGTCTTTACGTTGAGAGGACCTCCGGCAACGATCTTTGGAACTGTTACACCTTCAAGAAGCTTTGGTTTTTTGTTCTTGATACAATCTGCAAAAGTACCAAATGAGAATACAGCAAGGTCGTGCTCATTAATGAGTTTCCTCTCGTAGTTATCAGAAAGTGAGACCCTTCTGCCCATGCCTCTTGCAAGACCGAGCATATTGGTATTTGCACCACCTCTGCGCATAAATTCTGCAACATCACAGGCAGAATGTGGTAGGTGATGGGATGCAAGAGTAGGAGAAACTACAGCGATCTCAGTTCCTGTGAGAGGTGCACGTTCCAGCTTGCCAAGGAGTTTCTTTCCAAGTTCTTCGATGAGATGAACATCGTCTCTTGGGATAAGCATCACAAGAGTAACTTCTGTAGCTGCCGGAACTTTCTGGATAAGATAGCCTCCTAGGTCTTCCAGAAGTTCGGTGATGAGAGTATGCTGGTGAATTCCACCCTCGTAAATATATGGTTCAAGAACTGCTGCCATTATTCATCCTCCTGGAGTTCCGCTGCAATATCCTGCGCTTCCTGTATCCATTCTTTCTTGAGAATATCCTCTGTTGCAGCAAAAACAAAGACATGCTTATCCATAGAATGATAACGCACCCTGAATCCCTCAGGTGTTGCACGGATAGCCATTTCTACAAGTCTGGACTGGAGAGTCTTCTGAGGATCTGCAACAACGAGATTCCTCAGGAATTCTACCTCTTCATCAAGATTCTCTGCTGTAAGGATAAGGGTCTTCCTTTCAGGCTGCCGTACACCAGCACGTCCATATTTTGCCCAGAGTTGTTCGAGTAATTGAGGAAGATATTTTTCCTGTTCAATTGAAATTGTGACTTCTTTAGTAAGATGGTTAGTAACATCCACGCTGCCCATATCAGATACTTTTACTGTTGGCTGTGTGCCTCTGAGGATTATAGCCATCATAAAAAGGGAATCCTCTGGTCTTACTCTTACTTTTATTCTTCCGATTGCACCGCCAAGAACCAGTTCAGTGATTATATCCGCAACTATGCTTTTGTAGGCATCTCCCTCCTCCGGTATCGTGGACTCTACAATGAAAGTCTCAAGAGGTTCCATAGAATTACTCCTCCACGTATCCTGAAGCCAGTAAAGCACTTCCTACAGCACCAATAAGGTGGGAGTTCGGTGGTACGAGAACATTGATCTTGAGCAGCTCACCAAGAGCTTTTGGAACTCCTTCGATAAGAGATGAACCTCCTACAAGGATAAGCGGTTCCTTAACATCGACTTCCTGAAGCTGCTGTTCAAAAATTTGCTCTACAACACTGTGACATGCTGCCGCTGCAACATCCTCAGGTGTTGAACCCTTCGCAAGGGAGTTGACAAGTGACTGAATACCGAAAACAATACAGTAACTGTTCATATCAACATTCTGTTCCATACCCTTAACCGCAAGTGCACCCAGTTCTGTAATATCGACACCAAGCCTTTTTGCAGTCATATCAAGGAAACGACCTGATGCACCTGCACAGATACCTCCCATGGTAAACATTCCTGGGATTCCATCGTCGACTGATATGGCTTTGTTGTCCATCCCACCAATATCAATTACAGTTGCATGACCTTTTTGGGAATCTGCAAGGTAAACTGCACCCTTTGAGTTGACAGTGATCTCTTCCTGTACCAGTTTGGCACCAAAGTGTTCACCGATAAGGAAACGTCCGTAACCTGTAGTGCCGATCGCCTGGATATCCTCTTCTTTAACTCCGGCTTCTTCAAGAGCCTGATCAAAAGCTTCCCTTGCACTGTCAATAACTTTGATAGTAGGCACCCAGCCGGAACCAATTATCTTATTGTCCTTCATGATAACAGCCTTGGTGGTTGTTGAACCTGAGTCAAGTCCTGCTGTTAGGCCACTCTGCTTTTCCCTTGCAAGCAGATGTCTGCGTCTTGCGATAGTTGTGAGAGCCTCCATACGTGTCAGCAATGTTGCTGCAGTCGTACGCTCTGTAAATGAATAACTGATAACCGGAAGTTCTGAATGTTTGTTGATGTAACGGCGGATTTCATTTCTGACGATTGCTGCTTCTGCACATCTGAAACATGATGTGATAAAAACACCATCTACGTCCGTGATGCCTTCTACAACAGCTTTTGCCCTTGCCATCATAAGACGAAGATCAGGACTTGCTGCCTCTATTCCAAAATCCTTACCGATATCATCAAGGATATCGATCTCAATTTCAGGATAGACAAGTTTAGCATTAACACTTGAAGCCACAGACTCCAATTCTCCGTGAACGCCTGCATATTCGGAACCGCATGATACGAGTGCCACTTTTACAACAGCTTCATCATTCATTCTGTTGCCTCCTCTGATTTGACTTCATCCAGTGATTTCAAAAATTCTGCAATCTTATACACAAATTCCTGTCCCTCATCATCGTCTTTTGGGAACTCCAGTTCAAGAATTGGCATTTCGCGGCTTCTTATGAGATACTTGGTAAGTTCGTTGGTACGGGCACATCCCATGCAACCAAAAGCCATTGGGGATTCTCCTACAATGATGCCAGCTTCTGCCTCCTCTATCATGGGGCCTACGATGGCCATCCTGCCCCTGACACCTGCAGGAACTTCAACAGCAGCGTACTTCAGACCATGCTTTGGTTCTTCTGCTGTAATATTCATAGGTGGTGAATCAACACCAACGGTCGTGACCTTTTCCTTTATCTTTTCCATCATTGCCAGTGGTGTGTGACCGAACCTCTGCACCAGGTCAGAAAGGATCAGACTGTTTGTAGGGTATATGATAACTTTAGCCATGGTATTGCCTCATAAGCTGGATTCAACTATATCCTGAAGATCTTTCACTCCAAGTTTTTTCTTGTGTTCTGTTTCTTTAAGCGGAACATGTTCATAGTATTTGTCAAGCGCATTTCCTATCACCGGGAGCATCATTGCCTCTTCCTTGAGGAAATAGAAACCAGGTCTGGAACCTCCTCCACGGGAAGCACGGCATCGCCTGTCATCACCTGGAGGGAAACCTCTCTCTTTTACGAAAATATGATTTTTATCAAGATCAACGATCTCTTTTACTACTTTGTTAACAGCCTCTCTGGGCCCGGTGACCATTGTCCCAAAACATGTCTCCTTAATCACAATATCTGTGCTGGATTCGTATATCTTCATGGCAGCATCGATAGGCAGCACACTATCAGAACTTGTAACAACAAGCTTTGTTATGACATCAATATTATCTTCGGCCATTTTCATTCCTCCTTGCTGCTCTCTAAGACATACATTAGATCGTTATCCTTGAAATGTTTGAGTTTTTCAGGATTCAGTATCTTACCAATAATATTGGTGTTTCCAAATCTCTCACCTGTCGGACCAAAAAGGTCATCATCAGCTAATTTTACACCTATCATTCCGGCTCTCTTTGCAGCCTGGTTTGTAACACCTATCTCACCTGCAATTGTCTTGGACGGAGTGTTTTCCGGGAAAATCTCCTTATAAGATTCTGCAGGCTTTTCAGCCTTGAAAATATAGGTATTTTCGTAAGTCATCATTACCGGAAGCTCGCCAACCGGATTATACTGCAGACCCACTGCATGCCTGAAGAAATCAAGAGTCTTTGGAGCAAGATCATCATAAAGTTCGATCTCTACAAGCATCTCAGGATCAACACCCTGTACTGTTACTTTCTTTTCATCCAGAATCTCAATTGTGGTTGATGGAGACTGTTTTACAATAAACCCATCATCACCGGTATAGCCTTCCCTTGTAAGTTCAATTCCCTGCTCTGACATTTCAGCTTCTGCTTCCGCATTAGTCATTCCAAGAAGCATTACCTGGTCCGGAACTGATTCAAGCATGACCTTCTGGCCTTTTTCTGCAATCCTTGCAAGTTCGATTCCCTGCACAACATGACCTATCACAGAATGCATGATAGATGAAGTGCGGGCGTCGGTTGAAATGAAAAGTTTTCCGGCACCGTATCCCACGGTCCTTACAAATACCGAACCAGTGGATCTTGCCTCGAAATTCTCATAGGTTACAAGTTCACCCTGGAAACGATGATCGGATATAAATGAAGTTGAAAGATAATCAATATGGAAAGTTCCATCCCTTGTTACTGAGAAGAAGAACTCTGCACCTTCGGGAGCAAGAGGGTCTATCTCAATCTTAATATAAGTAAAAATGCGATAACCGTCTTCAAGTTTTGTTGAAAGATCTGTAGTAGAGATGTGTTCTCCAACTTTTTCCCATTCAACAACCGGTTCGACAGATAATATTCTGTCTCCTCTATCAAGATCAGAAATTACATGTTTTCCACTTATTAGTCTTGCAAACACACCTTCCTCTGGTGCGCCATATTCTGCTGAGTGACGTGTTTTGCTTACAATAATGTGAGTGTTTGCAGCATCGCCACCACCTGCACCAAAAAGCAGTGTGAACCGTTCCATATCGGATTTTTCACGTGACGGTTCCATGTCAGTGCTGAAAGGACCAAATGCAAGTACGTCTTTGTTTGTCCAGCGCACAGGAAGTTCTGTAAGCTCTTTAAAAATGGAAATCCAGCGTTTGGAAGAAGGAGAAGATTCATCGATGAGCTCTATTTTGAACTCACCTTTAGAAGTCTTCACAAGATATTCTTTTGAAGCCTGTGACTTCTGATCTTCCTTCTCAATAAGTATACCAATTGCTGTACCCTTTTTATAGGGGGCGTTTGACACCTTGATGGCGTCCTCAAGAGTTGAACTTTCGGGTAATTTAAGTTCCTGTCCGTTAATCTCTACCGTTATTTCGCCACTCGTGCCAAACTCCTCCGTGTATATCTAAAATATCATGTTTCTGCTGCTTCCATACGCTCTTCTTCGGTAAGCTCTGCCAGAACGGTCTTTGGATCACCGACACTGACTATCTTGCCATGCCTCATAAGAGCTACGCGGTCACATATCTCTTCCAGGAAGTCCATATCGTGAGATACGATCACGAATGTATCACCCATTTTCTCACGTGCTTCCAGAATAGATTTTGTAACCTCTTTCTTTGTGAACGGGTCCATTGTTCCCGTTGGTTCATCCATTATAATGATATTAGGTTCCTTCATCAGGATCTGGGCAAGTGCAACCCTGTGCCTTTCACCTTCACTAATCTCATCTGACATCTTTGATAATATAGATTTTGCCTTCTCCTCAGTAAATCCGGTTGCAATCAGTGTGTTGATGGCCTTTCTGACAGCAAGCTCGTATGGAAGGTCAATACCTATGGATTCAGTAAGGTTGTCGATGATAGTCCTGTGAATGTAAAGACCATATTCCTGGTGCAGTATTCCCATGTACTTGACAGCACGACCCCTGCATTCAGGACCCGGTTTTCTCATGTCGACCCATTCCTCACCAACGCGTACCTGTACATCACCGCTGGTTGGGGACACAATGCCCATTAGTACTTCAGATGTTGTTGTCTTTCCGGCACCACTTGTACCTGCAAGACCGAATATTTCTCCTTCTTTTACATCAAAGGAGATATCATTAACGGCGTAAACAACACCCCTGCTTACGGAAATATATTTCTTGACAAGGTTGTCCACTTTAATAAGCGGGTCACCTACAGGAACATCACATTTCTTTTCAATAGTGCAGATCATCTGCATGAAGTCTTTAGCAACTTCGGAAGGTTCACCTTCCTTTACAATTGCACCATCTTCAAGAATAATAGCCTTGTCTGCAAGGTCTTCAACTACTTCTGACCAGTGGGAAGTAATGACCATTGTCATGTTGTAGTCTTTTACTGCCTTTGCAATAACATCATGGACCACATCAGCAGTCCTTGGGTCAAGTGTACCGGTTGGCTCGTCTGCAATGAGAAGCATTGGGTCTCTTACAAGCTGACGGGCGAGTACTACTCTCTGCTTTTCTCCCCCACTAAGATCACGTGCCACGTGCATCATACGGTGTGAGAGCTGAACCTTTTCCAGTAACTCCACCGCGCGGGAAACAGCAGTTTCACTGTTAACACCGACCTCTGTAAGTGAGTTTACCACATTGGTAATAACCCTGTCATCACCATAAAGCGCGAAAGTACGCTGGAGCATGATAGCAATCCTTTTGGTGATCTCACGTCTGTCACCATCGTGTAAGGAAAGTTTAATGAAATCAGCTTCGAAAGGTTTGAGAGTTTCACCACATTCAGGACACTGCTGTCCCGCTTTGCTTGGCGGCTCCATGTGTCCGCACTTCTCGCATCTTGCAAGATGGTATATTACTTCTCCACTAATGCCTTCGTACTCTTCAACACCACGCAGGACGTGCATCAATACTGTTTTACCAGAACCACTTCTACCGAGGATTCCGAGAACTTCTCCCTCGTTTATGGTTAGATTTATATCTTTGAGAACTTTGACACCATCAAATTCAAGTGTCAGGTTTTTGACTTCAATGAATAATGCCATTTGATTTCCTCCGCCCAGGGGTGCATAGGAGTCCTGTTTCACTAATAATGATATGCATATCTACTCAAATTACTTAACGGTTTTGCAGACTACATACAAAACTAGCTCTGCTGGAACCCATGCAGACCTGATAACAAGTTTTTAGCGTCTTTTTTAAAGAATTACTGTTGGATTATTGAACTCAATACATAAACATAACGCATCTGCTTCGCGGTGTTAACTTCTAAAAAAGGGATACACATGTTGATTTTATGAAGTGACGTAACCATCCACATTCTTTATAATGTTCACTACATCAATGATATTGCCTATGATAATGTCTGCAGAATCCTTCAACACCTGGGGGCGTTCATCTCCCTGCTGCGACGTAAGGATTCCAATATCAGCAGCCCTCAATGCAAGTATATCGTTCATTCCGTCGCCCACCATGACAACAATATCGTGATTATTTTTCAGGTTTCTCACAATACGTTCTTTATCATGTGTTGTGGCAACTGCAAAAACATCTTTCATGGGGATTGAGAGTGAAGACGCAAGTACCTGAAGATTTTGGGAGTCGTCTCCTGAAGCTATGAAAATATCAACACCAAGTTCTCTTACAGTCCGAATGGTTTCCAGGGTACTGGAATACATTTTTCCACCGGTGCTAAGAACATAAGGAATCAGACTCTCCTGAGAATCCACAACAAGACCTGCTGCCAGATATGAAATCTCAGGACAACGTCCTTTTACGTGAGAAACTACGTCATAGATGTCTTTGATTTTCACAGTATTGTCACGAATTATACTGTAAACATCTTCAAGCTCAAAAGGACTGCTTGAACAGCTTATTCCCAGAGGAACATCATACATCTCAATGAATTCCCTGAGCTCAAGGTCGGGTGAACATTGCCACAAATCATCAAAGCGGGTGCGCATAACCACAAGTGCCCTGTTAGCTTTTTCAGCAACAAGAAGAGTTGTCTGTATGTCTTCCAGCACAGAGCCATCGCTCATGTCCTTTGCAACACGATACATATGCAACAGTGTCCCGGCACTGTCAAAGACAACAGCAACACGTTTTTTCATAAATTGTGATAGGACTTATCAAATATACGTTTACTCCTTTGCTGCAAATTCACAGCAATACTGACTGCCAAATAACTAATAAGCAAACAGAAACAATTTCAGAATACCAATGAGCAGAACGAACCTGATCATAAAAATACTCATAGTTACTGTCTTGCTGGCTCTTGCTTTTGAGGATATGCGACATACAGATTATAACGAACCTGTTATAGTGTCACAACCGTGGGACCACAGCCCCATTACAGTTTACATTGACGACACCGATTTACCGGAGCATTACAGCCCCAGTTACAGGGAAGACGTACTGAATGCCCTTGCATACTGGGAAAATGGAGGAAACGGACAGCTTGATTACCAGCCCGAATTCCAGGTTGTTGAAGTAGATAATGCTGACATATTGATTATGTGGGTAGATAATCTAGAAAAGGATGCAGGTTCAGCAAATGGAATCGCAGGATTTACAAGACCATACATCGCAAACGGTCAATATGAAAGAGTGGATATTGTCCTTGAAACCGGAAACTATGAAGGTTATGCATGGAGACAATACGGCGACAGTTCCATGGAAGATATAGCCGCACATGAACTTGGACACGCACTTGGACTTGGGCACAGTGACGACAGAAATGACATTATGTACCCAAAATATGACCGCCGTGAAAATCTTAATCCACTGCTCTTCAATTCTACTCGTTATGTGCTTCTGGCTCTGTTGATCGGAGCAGCGATTTTAGTTTCATATCACGGAACAGGATGGCTTCGCTATAAGAAACAGAGAAAAAAGCTTGAAGATGATGTATTCAGAGATACTGGCAGAGGAAGATAAAAATGAGTGACATGACCATCTTTCAAGCCATACTGAGATATTTTGGCGGAGAGATAATTGATTTTTCAGATTATGAAGTTGACCTTTCAGGGCTCACTCAATTCCAGCGTGAAGTCCTTGAAGAAGTCAGAAAAATACCCTATGGAGAAACAGTAACGTATCGGGAACTGGCGTGCAGAGTTGGAAGAGAAGGGGCGGCCAGAGCTGTTGGCTCTGCTGTTGCCAAAAATCCTTATCCAATAATCATACCCTGCCACCGTGTAGTTTCGTCTTCCGGCATTGGAGGGTTTTGTGGTGAGACCTGTGGAGAAAAGGTCGAGCTTAAAAGACAAATGCTTGAAATGGAATCGAACTGCAAAAGAAAATAAATGATGAAAAAGATAATATGTATTGATGGTGGGGAAAAAGAGAAACATATGGGGAAAAATATGTACGGATGGACTGGAAGAACAGTTATCGTAGATCTGGGCAACAACTCAGTAACAGAAACTAAAACTGAAAAAAATTATGTTGAACAATTTATAGGTGGACGTGGTCTTGCATGCAGGCTTATGCAGGATTTTGCCGACCCTGAACTTGACCCGCTGAGCCCTGAAAACCCCCTTATAATCACAACCGGACCACTCACAGGAACCTCTGTCCCGATGTCCGGACATTTTTCTATCACATGTAAGTCTCCGCTTACGTCAACATTATTCAGCACAAATGTGGGTGGCTATTTTGGAGCCGAGCTCAAATTTGCAGGCATTGATGCCCTTGTGATAACAGGCAAAGCTGAAAAACCGGTGTATATCAAAATCTTTGACGAAGAAGTGGAAATATTGCCTGCGGAACATCTCTGGGGAAAAAATACTGCTGAAACAACTAATCTTCTTGAGGAAAAAGGAAAGGTTGCCTGTATAGGCAAAGCCGGTGAAACGTTAGTCAGTATGGCAAACATCGTTAATGATCACATATATTCAAGCGGCCGTGGCGGGCATGGTGCCATTGCAGGTTCAAAGAATCTCAAAGCTATCGTTGTCAAAGGCACTAATAAAATAGAAGTTGCAAAGCCTGATGAGTTTGAAAAAGGTATAGAAAAAGCAAAGAAACTTCTGACTGCAAGCCCTCCTGCTTCCAAGGGACTTAAAAAGTACGGCAGTTCCGTGATTATTGACCTTCTGGACTATATGGGAACTTTGCCAGCCATGAACTTCCGTGAAAAGAAGTTCCAGAATTCAGAGAAGCTTTCAGGAGAAGAGCTAAACAATACATTCCATTTAAAAGAGGCACCATGCTACGCCTGCCCCATTGGCTGCAAACGAACAGACCCGGATGGAAAGCCTGTGCCGGATTATGATTCAATATGGGCATTCGGACCGAACATCGGAAATGATGACATTATACTTGTCAGGGAACTTGACAGCCTCTGTCTAGATTATGGACTGGACCCCATTTCAGTAGGATCTGCAATCGCAGCCTACATGGAAATTAAGCCATGGATCACAATGGATGAAGTCAAAGAAATTGCCACAGAAATTGGAGAAGGAACACATTACGTTTGCAAAGGTACCCATGATTACCTGCAGTCTATTGGAAAAGAAGAGTGTGACACTGCAGTGAAAGGTCTTGAGATTCCGGGATATGACCCCAGGGAAATAAAAGGAATGGCAATTGCTTATGCGACATCAAACACAGGTGGCTCTCATCTAAGCGCATTTATGGTTGGCCCGGAGATAATGGGCAAACCCATGCTTCTGGAGAGAGACAAATTTGATGGAAAAGCTGCTCTTGTACTATATTTCCAGGACCTTACGGCTGTTATTGATTCACTGGTTCTGTGTCCGTTTACAATGCTTGCGGTAGGAGAGGTTGATTTTGCCGCTCTGCTGAATAATCTTACCGGTGAGAACTATTCTGCTGAAGAACTGCTCAAGGCAGGTGAAAGAATATTCAACATGGAAAGGATGTTCAACCTGAAAGCAGGAATTAAATCAAAAGACGATACACTTCCCGATATTTTCTTTGATGATGGTGACATTGACAAAAACGAGTTTGAAAAGACTATTCTGGACTATTACCATTTCAGAGGATGGAATGTTGAGGGTATACCGGAAGAAGAGAAACTAAAAGAACTCGACATTTGTGAAGAAAAAGATAGAAAAGATAGTTCTGCAGAATGAAGAGGATATAAATACATATATATTAGATTCCTCTATTATTACCTCCGATTAATGCGGAATCAAAGGTTAAGTTCATATATAGCATTAAGAATTATACCCTTATACCTTTTAAGCTCATAACTAATTGTTACGATTATGGAGGATTTTAAGTGAAAATACAAGTTGAAATTAAAGAACTCAAAGAGGGTAAGTACGTCATTGTAGATGACGAACCCTGTGTCATTAAAAGCATATCCAAATCAAAACCAGGAAAACACGGTTCAGCAAAGGCAAGAATCGATGTAATCGGACTTTTTGACGGACAGAAGAGGTCAATTATCGGTCCGGTATCTGACAAGACATACGTCCCTGTTGTCGAAAGAAAGAACGCACAGGTACTATCACTTTCAGGTAATATTGCACAGCTCATGGACATGGGCGACTTCTCAACATTCGAAATGACTGTTCCTGAGGAATACAAGGAGAGAATCGTTGAGGGAGAAGAGGTTTCCTACCTCACCGCAATGGGCAAGATGAAGTTCGATCTCAGATGATCGAACCCTAACTTTTCTTATCTTTTTTTAATTTCTGAATTTATGTTCTACAAACCTGATATGATGGATGCGTTTGCAGACTATGATTCTGCAAAGTATGTTATATTCGGTGTCCCTTTTGATGCTACATCCTCATTCAGGCCTGGAAGTCGCTGGGCTCCTGATGCAATGAGAAAAGCCTCAGTGAATTTTGAAACCTATAACCAGCATTTTGACATTGATTTTGAAGACCTGCTAATACACGATATCGGAAACCTTGAGCCTTATTCTTCAGTTGACGAAACACTTGAGGATCTTTACCATGCAGTCAGGCCAATTGTAAAAGACGGTAAGATTCCTATTATGATGGGAGGAGAACACTCACTTACCTATCCCTGTGTTAAAGCATGTGCAGAGGAAGCAGGAGAAGAAATTGGCTTTGTGGTACTGGACGCACATTTTGACCTCCGGGAAGAGTACGGAGGTATCAGGAATAACCATGCATGTGTTTCAAGGCACGTTCGCGATGATATCACAGACACCTACGTGACAATAGGTGTTCGCAGCGGACCAAAGGAAGAATGGGTCTATGCCAAAGAAAATGGCATCAAATACTACACTGCAGACGATGTCCGTGAAACTGGAATTAAACAGGTCATTTCAGAAGTCAAGGAATACCTCGGTTGTAAGAAAATCTACCTTTCACTTGATATGGATGCAATTGACCCCGCGTATGCACCCGGTCTTGGCACACCTGAACCTTTCGGACTGACAGATATCGATGTTCGCGAAGTTATACGTGCACTTGCACCAATTTCTATTGGTTTTGATGTTATGGAAATTGCTCCGGAATATGATAACGGGATAAGCGCACTTCTGGGAACGAAACTTCTCAGGGAATTCATTGCTGCTCACGCTGCAAGTGAGAAATAAATCCTGCATAAGACATGGCATGAATTCATGCCTTTGAACTCATTTTTACTATCAATTCCGGTGGTCCAGTGAAGATTTCAATAAGGAATGCTGAAAAAGAGGATATTGAAGGAATAATGTGTGTTGAGCATGACTCATTCCATCCCAATATCACCGAAAACAGTGACAATTTCCTTGAAAGAATCGAAGTATTCCAGAAAGGATTTCTTGTAATGCTAATTGACGGGGAAATCGCAGGATATATTTCTTCTGAACTCTGGAATTATTCAAAGAACATCGGCACTGAAAAATTCGTTCTTGGCCACAGCATTACTGAAACTCACAAAAATGACGGGAAAGAACTTTACATATCTTCCATCGGAGTTCTGGAAAAATATCGTGGAAGTGGTTATGGAAATACTCTTTTCTCAGAACTTGTAAGCAGAATTTGCAGCAAATATGAAATATCAAGCATTGTCCTTATTGTATCAGAAAACTGGCATGCTGCAAAAAGAATCTATGAAAAAAGTGGATTCCACGAAATTCAGATAATAAAATGCTTTTTTGATGACGATGAAAAGTCAGATGCAATCGTCATGAGAAAACAAATATGAATTTCAAAATTAAAAGTAAAATTACAATTTTTGTGGAATTGTAAAAGTAACTGTGGTTCCTTCTCCAACCTTACTTACAAGAGAAATCTTACCACCATGCATTTCAACAAGTCCTTTTACAAGAGAAAGACCGATGCCTACGCCACTGTATCTGCGTGCGTGTGACCAGTCAAGCTGGACAAATGGTTCAAAAAATATTTCCTGCTTATCTTCCAAAATACCGATGCCGGTATCAATTACCTGAACACGAATATCATTGCCGGCATCTTCAAAAATGATTTTTACAGATCCTCCTTCCCTATTGAATTTAATGGCATTTTCAATCAAATTATGAAGAATAGCATTGAATTTAGAGTCATCTGCAAAGATACATTCAAGACCCGTCCCGATCTCAAATTCAATCATAACGTTCTTTTTGGAAGCCATTGGACGAAATATATTTTCAAGTTCAACGACCATTGGCTTCAAATCAAAATTTATAATATCGAGTTCGCAGTTTCCAGCTTCAATCTCTGCAACATATATCAAAGAGTTTACTGTTTCAAGAAGGTTAGAACCTGCTTCATTAATCCGGCAAAAATATTTTAGTTGTTCTTCGTTTAATTTATCAGAGAGCTCATTTAACAATACATCAGTATAACCAATTATTATATCAAGAGGAGTGCGCAGCTCATGGCTGATATTAGCCAAAAATTCACTTTTTGAATTTGAAGCGTGTTCTGCAAGTACTTTTGCATCCATTAACATTTTCTCAGAAAGATTGCGCACAGTTGTATCCACACAAAGTGCCAGAAGTTTATTGCCATTCAGCATTACCGCTTCTATCTGCATATAGAAATCAGTACCATCCTTTTTTGTGAATAAAAACTCACCAGAAGCTTCACCTTCTGTCTCCACCCTCAAAAAATAATCTGTAGTTTCAGACATAGATTCTTGATTACATAGATCAAGGATGTTCATACCCATGAGTTCTTCAGCAGAATATTCTGTATGAGAACATGCAGCTGGATTCACATCAAGAACCATACCAAATATATCAGTTACAAAAATAGGATGTGGTGAATTGTCAACATATGTACGGTATTTTTCCTCACTTCTCTTAAGACGTTGCTGAGATGTTCGTATATCGGTTATATCAAGCACACTGCTAATGTAATATGGAACATCTTTACTATTGTAGACGATATCTACGTGAACCAAAGCATGCACAAAGTATCCGGACTTGTGAATGTATCTTTTTTCGATCTCAAATGAATCAATATCCCCGTCAAGCATTTTTTTTAGCATTTTAGCTTCGGTTTCACTCTCATCAGGGTATGTGATATCCATAGATTTTATTGAGAGAAGTTCTTCCTGTGTATAACCTACGATCTCACAAAAACGGGCGTTTACTTTCAGGAGATCTCCTTCCATGGTCGTATAGAAAATACCTACTGCCGATTGTTGAGAAGTATCTTTGAAAAGAGAATCATCATCACAATAAAAGGATTCAGGTTCATGAATAGCAAAATTGGATTTTTGTACCTGATTTTTTGCCTGACTTGAAAACAATTTTTTTTGGCTCTGTCCCTTGCTGATAAGAGCTTCCAGATAGGAAATTGTAGTATCCATATAAAATGGCTCTTCTAAATAACCATCTGCTCCTGACTCAATGAGTCTCGCTTTATCTTCAATAGAGAAATCAGAATCAACAAATACCAATGGTATAAAGTAATATTTGCCGGAGAACTTTACCTGCTGAGATATCTGATAAGCGTCCTGTTTACAGGAAGATACATCAATTGCAATAAGGTCTGGTATTAATGTATCAAGTTCTGCCATAATGGAATTACATGGATTTACTTCAACCACATCGAAATATTTTTTAATAATATTAGTGAATGAGCTTCTTTTATCAGACCCATTCCTGATATTAAATATTACATGTTTCAAAGAAATATCAGTCCATATAAAATTATAATAAAGAACAAGTATGTTTTATGTATAGAACATATATAAAAATGCAATTGAAAGCTGATATTATATGACATTATTTAAAAAAATGGTTCTCTTTAACATCGTGTGGGTAAACGAAGTTTACCCGCCATCAAGAATATCATTGTATTCCTACACTTCTCAGTCTTCAATCCATATGATCTCTTAAAAGCAGTTTTAATTTTGTTGTTCAATCCTTCAACAACACCGTTGCTGATACCTTGTTTGATTGATTCCAATATCCCATGAGAATTTCTTTTAATCATCTTGGCCAATGTGATAATTTCCTTGATGTTGCTATGTGTTCCCCAATAATGCCATTTGTCAAGATATTCCCTCGCTACCTCTATATTTTTTATATCCCACAGACGTTGAAGTCCAAGCTTAAATCTGTAAGCTTTTGCTGTTTTAGTATCCAAATCTTTGATTGATCGAATCTTAGCTATTTCCCGATCCGATAGATTTTCAGGATTTTTCAACCACATGAATCTCGTTTTACCCAGATCTTTATTTGTTTGATACTCCTTTCTTCGAACCTTATCAATTGCATCATTCATCATTTTGACAATATGGAACTTATCGTAAACGATCTTAGCATTTGGGAAATATTCCCTTGCTCCACCCCTAAAAGCAGGATACATGTCCATTGAAATATACTTGATATTATCAGGGTCTATTTTTCTGGAAAGAACTTCCCTGAAGTTCTTGAAAACACTTCTTTTCTTTCCATTTTCAATATGAATTACTCTTGATTGATTTAGATCATAGAACAAGGTCACATAGCTGTGACCTTTTTTGACAGATATTTCATCTACTCCAATAGTATCTAACTCAGAGAGATCCATCTTTGCTCTGGCTTCTTCAACATAATGAGCTAGAATTATCCATACAGAATTTTCATGAATATTGATCAATTCAGCAATTGAAGAAACACTCATTTCTTTGGACATTGCAACGATTAGTGCTTCGAAAAATAATGTAAATCCAGTATTTTGTCTTGTCCATGGAACTTCTACAAGTTTTACATCATCTCCATCACACTTTGTTCGGGGAACTCGTGCATGAATGTATGTTTCATGATGGAAGAAATCAAGGTGTCTCCATACTTTTTCTTTGGTATCATGGAGATCACACAGTTTGTTGCAAACTGGGCAAGGGAACTTCGTTCCCTTGGTAAAATCTAGATAAATATCCATTCTTTTCTTAGAAACATTAAGATCAATGTCTTTCACATACCATGGAGGGGTTATTCCCAGAGCCATTTGAATCAAGAGTTTATCGTCCATCCAATATGGATTGGATGAACAGAATATTAAATTACCCACTCAATGTTGAGGAGATCCATTTTTTATATGCTAATTGCATTTTTATCTATGAAGTATTTCATAAAGTATTCTCAGTGGGTTCAGGGAACAGACAATGACTGATATTGATAAACGAAGTCTGAGTGAAAGAGATATCTGTACAAAGTATATCACTCCTGCAATTAAAAAGGCAGGCTGGAATTTGCATACTCAGGTACGTGAAGAAGTTTTTCTCACAAATGGCAGAGTTATTGTCGATGGCCAAACTGTTTCCCGTGGAACAAGAAAACGTGCGGATTATGTTCTTTACTATAAGCCAAACATCCCTCTGGCTATAATTGAAGCTAAGAAAAATGAATATGAAGTTGGAAAAGGGATGCAACAGGCACTTGATTATACTCAGATGATGGATTTGCCTTTTGCTTTTAGTTCCAATGGGGATGCTTTTCTTTTTCATGATCTTTCAGGAAACTCGGAGTTTGTAGAAAAAGAACTTTCATTGGACAGTTTTCCATCTCCTGATGAATTATGGGATTCTTACTGTAAATGGAAGAATATTGACGAGATTAAAGGTGTTTCAATTGATCAGGATTATTATTCCGATTTCAGCGGTAAAACTCCGCGCTATTATCAAGTGAATGCAATAAACAAAACCATAGAAGCTATATCCAAAGGGCAAAACCGTATTCTACTTGTTATGGCCACTGGGACTGGAAAGACATATACTGCATTTCATATTATCTGGAGATTATGGAAATCGAAAGCAAAAAGGCGAATCCTTTTCCTTGTTGATAGAGATGTTCTTGCCAATCAGGCTAAAACTAAAGATTTCAAGCCTTTTGGCAATGCTATGACAAGAATCGAAAAACGACAGGTGGATACATCCTATGAGATTTATCTTTCCCTTTATCAGGCTGTAACGGGTAGTGAAGAGGAAAAGAACATCTACAAGCAGTTTTCAAAGGATTTTTTTGATCTTATTGTTGTAGATGAATGTCACCGTGGAAGTGCTGATGAAAATTCAGCATGGAGGGAGATTCTGGAGTATTTTGATTCTGCAACTCAGATCGGAATGACGGCCACACCAAAGGAAACCAAGACTGTTTCTAATATTGAGTATTTTGGTGAGCCGATTTACACTTATTCTCTAAAACAGGGTATTGAGGACGGTTTTCTTGCTCCTTACAAGGTCATTCGTATTGATCTTGATAAAGACTTACAGGGATGGAGACCTGAAAAGGGACAATTAGATAAGTATGGCAGGGAAATTGAAGACCGGATATATAATCAGAAGGACTTTGACAGGGAAATTGTTCTGGAAAAGAGGACTGAGATCGTTGCCCGGAAGGTTACAGAGTTCCTTAAAGCTACAAATCGTTATGATAAGACCATTGTTTTCTGTGAGAACATTTCTCATGCTGAAAGAATGAGGCAGGCTATTATTAATGAAAATCCTGATCTTGTGGATGAAAGTAAGTATGTGATGAGGATTACTGGAGATGAGAAGAAAGGTAAAAACGAACTTGATAATTTCATCCTTCCTGAAAGTAAATATCCTGTAATTGCCACGACTTCTAAGCTTCTTGGGACTGGGGTTGATGTACAAACCTGCAAGCTCATTGTGCTTGATAAGAGAATCCAGTCAATGACAGAATTTAAGCAGATAATTGGTCGTGGAACCCGTATCCATGAGGAATACGATAAGCTCTTTTTCACGATTATGGATTTCAAGAAGGCTACGGAATTATTTGCTGACCCTGATTTTGATGGTGAACCGGTTGATATTTTTGAAGGAAAGGCAGATGTTCCTCTAAAACCTGATCTGCCGGGGCAGAAGATTAAGCCCTATAAAGTTTCCGATGTAGGAGTTTCAATTGTTGCTGAAAGGGTTCAATATTATGGTTCTGATGGTAAATTGATAACTGAATCCATTAAAGATTATACACGTAAGACACTGCTTGATGAATTTGAATCTCTTGATATGTTCCTGAAGTATTGGAGTGAAAGTGGCAAGAAGATGGCAATTATTCAGGAATTAGAAGACAAAGGATTAATGCTGAATGCTCTTGCAGAGGAAGTTGGAAGGGAATATGATCCTTTTGATCTTATCTGTCATGTGGTTTTTGACAGGCCGCCACTGAGCCGAAAGGAGAGGGCGAGCAATGTTAAGAAAAACGGGTATTTTGAGAAATACGGAGATAAAGCCCGTGCTGTTTTGAATGCTCTTCTGGATAAGTATGCGGATGAAGGGATTAGAAACCTTGAGGATATGGATGTTCTGAGGGTGAAACCGTTAAATGAGCTTGGAACTCCTATTGAAATTGTGAAGCTGTTTGGGGGCAAGCAGAAGTTTTTTGAAGCGGTTGCGGATATGGAAACGCAATTATACATGGCTGAAGCTTAATGTAGTAAGCGCGGGATGAAGGTAAAACGATGTCTATCAGTACCACTATTAAAAGTATTCAGGATATAATGCGAAAAGACGCTGGTGTGGACGGAGACGCACAGCGTATAAGTCAGCTTGTCTGGATGATTTTCCTTAAGATTTATGATGACAGGGAAGAAGAATATGAGTTGATTGAGGATGGCTATGAGTCTCCTGTCCCTGAGCGTCTGAGGTGGAGAAACTGGGCGAAGGATCCGGAGGGAATTACGGGGGAGGAACTTCTTGATTTTGTGAACAATGACCTTTTCAAGACGCTGAAAGAGCTTCAGTTCACGCCTGATTCTGATCCACGTGGTTTTGTGGTTCGTGATGTTTTTGAGGATTCCTATAACTACATGAAGAATGGTACATTGATACGTCAGGTTATCAATAAGATAAACGATATTGATTTCAATAGTTCTGATGACAGGCACCTTTTCGGAGATGTTTACGAGAAGATTCTTAAGGATCTGCAAAGTGCGGGAAATGCCGGAGAATTCTACACACCCCGTGCTGTTACTGAGTTTATGGTGCAGATGGTCGACCCGAAAATCGGAGAGAGCATTCTTGACCCTGCATGTGGAACTGGTGGTTTTCTTACTTCTTCCATTGACCATCTGAGAAAGCAGGTTAAGATGGTTGAAGATGAAGAAGCTCTGCAAAAATCCATTCATGGTGTTGAGAAAAAGCCACTTCCGCACCTTTTATGTGTTACTAATATGATGCTGCATGGCGTTAAGAATCCCTCACAGATAAAGAGGGATAATTCCCTTGCCAGACCTCTGAGAGATTACAAGCCATCTGACAGGGTGGATGTGATAATCACCAATCCGCCATTCGGAGGTACAGAGGAAGATGGAATTGAATCCGGTTTTCCGGGTTCTTATCAGACAAGGGAAACTGCTGACCTTTTCCTTGTTCTTATCACTCACTTGCTCAAGAAAGACGGACGTGGTGCAATAGTTCTCCCAGACGGTACGCTGTTTGGTGAAGGTGTTAAGACCCGCATCAAGGAGAAACTGCTTGAAGAGTGCAACCTGCACACTATTGTACGCCTGCCAAATGGTGTTTTCAATCCCTACACAGGCATCAAGACAAACCTGCTCTTCTTCACAAAAGGTGAGCCAACCAAAGAGATATGGTACTACGAGCACCCATACCCCGATGGCTACAAGTCATATTCCAAGACTAAACCCATGCGAATACAGGAGTTCAAACCCGAAAAAACATGGTGGGAAAACCGCGAGGAAACTGAGTTTGCCTGGAAGGTCACTATAGATGAGATAAAAGCCAACAACTACAATCTCGATATCAAAAACCCTCACGTCACAGACATCGACCACGGCGACCCTGAAGAACTCCTTGCAGACTACAAAGCCCTTCTCTCAGAGATCGAAGATACCCGCAACTCCCTGAAAGCAGAACTCATGTCAGCCCTTGAGGGAAAGAACGCATGAACTCCTATTCCTTTTTTGAAAATTTCTCCCTGCTTGCAGAAACTCCCAACGGCATCCCGAAGTTGCGTGAAATGATCCTGCAAATGGCAGTTCAGGGTAAACTCGCACCGCAGAATCCTGATGATGGGCCTGCGGAAGTTTTATCTGAAAGACTCCATCATAAAAAATTACAAAGAAAAATGACGGAACATGATTTGGATGATGTCTTTTTCATGCGACATATACCAGAAAATTGGTTGATTTGTAGTTTAGATGAGATTCTAGATGTTCAGAATGGACATGCTTTCAAGTCAAGTCTATTTTCGGAATCAGAGGACGGAGTTCCATTAATTCGTATCCGGGATTTAAACCAAAAACAAACAACTGTAAGATACACTGGCGAGTATGATGATGAGTACTTAGTATATCCTGGAGATTATCTAATAGGGATGGATGGTAAATTTGAAATTCATAAATGGCAAGGTCAAGTTGCACTTTTGAATCAGCGAGTATGTCGCCTTATTAATCTGTCTGATGATATCGAACCTGATTATATTCTTTATATTTTGCAAGATAAATTGGATCGAATTCATTCTAGTACTTCTTATGTAACTGTAAAACATCTGTCCTCAAAGAAGATAAAATCTATCTCTATTCCACTTCCTCCCCTCGAAGAACAAAAACGTATCGTAACTAAAGTCGACCAGCTCATGGAACTCTGCGACCAGCTTGAATCCCTGCAACAAAAAAAGCATGAAAACCGTGTTAATCTCAACAACGCAGCCCTCAACAAGATGCTTGATGCCGGCAGCCCGGGGGAGTTTGCAGAAAACTGGCGGCTCGTATGTGATAATTTCGGGTTACTGTATGATAATCTGGAAAACGTGGAGAAACTGAGGCAGGCTATTTTGCAGCTTGCGGTGATGGGGAAGCTTGTGGAGCAGGATGATGAGGATGAGCCTGCTGAGGTTTTGTTGGAGAAGATTAGGGATGAGAAAGAGAGATTGGTGAAGGAAAAGAAGATTAAGAAATCCAAAGTCTCACCGATTGTTGAGGGACATGAAATACCCTACCAAGTTCCAAATAACTGGAGGTGGACACGAGCAGATGTTCTTTCAGAGATTATAGAATATGGTACTTCACATAAAGCATCAACAAACGATTCAGATGTTCCTGTTTTAAGAATGAACAATATCAATCAAGGAAAAATCTCATATGACAACTTAAAGTATGTTCCAAATGAAATTAAAGACCTTCCTCGCTTATTCTTAAAAAACAATGATCTTCTTTTCAATAGAACTAACAGTTATGAATTGGTTGGAAAAACTGGTATATTCAAAGGAAATGACAAGGAATACACTTTTGCTTCATACTTAATACGAATGTCTTTGCTTTATGATTATGTGAACCCTGATTTTGTTAATAATGCTATGAACGCTGAATACTTCCGAAAAACACAAATTGAACCGGAGATCACGCAACAATGTGGACAAGCAAACTTTAACGGTACAAAATTGAAACATTCTTTAATACCACTCCCACCCCTCGCAGAACAAAAACGCATCGTAGCCAAAGTTGACCAACTAATGGAACTCTGCGACCGGCTTGAATCTGACATAAGGCAGGCGCAGGAGGATGGGGAGAGGTTGATGGAAGCTGTGGTTAATGGGCTTTTAACCTGACATTTTATTTTTACATAGCAAATCATCAGAAAATCTAGTATAGATTATGATAACATGAATATTAAAGAAAGAACTGATACGATTGAGTTTTTCATTGATAGTTCCAGATATCACTACAATATTTTGGAACATAAATTATCAATGGAGAATAAGCCAGAGGTTGATGAATCTGGGCTTAGGAATATAGTTGGAAAAGGTGGAATGGAAGTTCGTATTCCTGTGGCTATTTCATATGAAAAAGGAGCTGCTGTGGAATTGTATGAATTCTACTCTTTTATCAGTTCTGTCATGGCTTCAATTAATGGAATGGTTGACTTAAAATGCAGAATTGTTGATGGTTATAATGAAGAGCGTTCATTCTCTTTTGGTCAATATATGAATAAAAAAGCTCGTGAAAAATTACCGGATTTCCAGGATTCTCTGATTCATGAATTAATTCTCCAAAATTCAGAATGGATAGATGAAATAAAAGAAGTAAGAAATACAATTCAGCACAAGCCAATACAAACCTTTTTCCAGGCAAATCTGGTTTTCAAAGCACAAATTGAAGGTCAAGAACAATTTAATGATGAGAGTCATGTAAAAATGTTTGTCCCTTTAATGCATGAAGAACCAAAAGAAGTCGTTCAATTTTGTAGTGATGTTTTAGTTAAGTTAGAACAGCTCTGGCAAGTGTTTAAAGATGAAATTCCATCATGTCAGGAAAACACAAACAATTCTTAAAACTCCCAGCCTTCATTTGTTATCAGGTCTAAAAGCTGGATGCAGGGGATATTGTAATGGGTGCAGACCTGTGGGATCTTTGTCTTTTTTGACCTTTTGCCGTTGTAGCGTTCCTGGGTTACAATAACCACTTCAGGGCAGTCGAAGAGGGATTTTTGTGGGCCATCTGTTATTTCAAGAGCCATAGCGATAAGAAAAGGATCGGCTTGTTCGTGGTCATCGTTTGGGTCGATAAGTTTTGGGAACTCGCTGAGAATGTCTATAACTCTGAGGTACATGTCCGAAGAATCACGGAATAAAATCTGGCTGTGGATTTTCGCCCAATCTGTAAGTTCATCATCCTGACGTTCCAGTTCACTAAGGACAATATCAGGTGCAGCAATTCGGTGATGATGAATAAGTTCCTCGAACTTTCTCCAGAAAGAAGGGAAAATGGACATGGGATAATTTCTACCCATATCGATCAATGAAGAGGTATCAATAACATAAAAAACACTCCTCTCCATACTATCCACAACTCACGTTTTATTTTGATTCGGTTAACTCTTTCATATGTCTTGTTTTGACATCCAGATAATTCAGAGCTTCACTGCTTGTTATGTAACCAGCCTGTGAATTTTCAAGAACCAGCGAAACGAATGAATCTCCTTTCTCACGGCGTGCCTTCTTTGCCGAAGATTCGCCCACACCACCATTTTTGCTTTCATCTTCACCATTTGATTCAGCAGCCTGAAGTTTGTTAATCTCAAACCTGTATTCTTTCTGGGATATCAGACCAAGAGCGACCAGCCGGGTTAAAGTGGTTGAAAGACTCACTTTATACCGTCTTGCTATCTTGCCATAGTTTTCCATTCCAAACTTAGCAAAATCAGCTTCAATAACATTTGCCGGGAGTAAAAAAGAAGCCGCAAAACAATTACACCACGCTTCAATCTTTTCTCTCTCACCTTTTTCGGCAACACCAATCTCCCCTTCATGCGGAATACACATAGCAGGCTTATTTAGCAGAATATGTGCATATTCATGAAGAAGTGAAAATAAGCGGGCTTGAATAATATCTGAGGAATTAACAACAATAGCAAATGGTTTAATATCCATCAGTGTGAATCCTCTGAAATCGTCCAAATCAGCAGAAAGCTGGAATACAAGTATATTCTGATGTTCAATGATCTCTCTCAGAATATTGAACGCATCATAGGGATTTTTCCATTTGCGCTGTACCTCAAGAGTTATGTTCATTCTTTCTCTTACAACGGAAGAAACAATTTCCGGGTCATCTTTCAGATTTGCAAATTCTACATCTGCATCCGCGTTCTGCCGAAGATTCTCCATAAGCTCGGCACTTTCAGTCTGCATATTACGAGCTTTCCTGATAGCAAAAAGGCTCTTCTTTGATAAACTGTATGAACCATCAGGCAGTTTTCTGTAATCTGTTGGGAGTGCCTGTTTCTCTCCCGGTTCAGACAACAGGAAAGCCGCCAGAGGTCTTTTGTATTCTTTAGCCAGAACCTTCAGATTATCAATAGTTGGAGACTTTTTTCCACTTTCCCAATCCTCAACCTGATTCACAGATACCTCTAACTTGTCACTAATATCTCCGTAAGTCCATCCTGAACTTTCTCTTAACCAGCGGAAAACTTCCGGGTTAACAGGTATCTGTTTATCGTATTTGAGCATCGAGAGTCCCTATTTTATAAAATGTCGTTATTAGTAAATGAATTTAAGTGCAATTCCGGTCTGAGATTGATGAGCTTATAGTTATATTTTTTGAATTAGTCCCAACTTTTATATAAAAGTATGTTATTGATTTTAATCATCAAACCAACAACACCGCAATTACCCCGGCCAAAAAAACTCCATCAAAAGTCCCAGCGCCGCCAATACTGACCACAGGCGCACCCAGCTTTGTGATTGCGCGCATATTCAGCAGGTCGGCTCCTATCAGAGTACCTAAAGTGCCGCTGATGTAGGCTACTGCGAAGATGAGGTCATGCTGGATGCCAGTGGTGTAGACCACAACAATGGAGCTCAAAGCAGCTGCAACCGGTGGCAGGAGTGCGGGAGAAACGATTCCCACACCTTTAACAGGTCTTGCAACCGATTTTGTGATGATGGCAACCATCAGGGTTGCGTAGAGAACATAAACTGAAGAATCCGGGAAAAGTCCAAGCAGGTAGACCGAAACAATAGTTGGTATCAGGGCACCGCCTACGTTGATAGCTACTGTTGTCCTGGTTTTGTGAGTTTCCTTGAAAGGCACCCGATATGAAACTCCAAAAATCTTCACATATTTGTTATTCTCAATCGGGACTTCAGTTTCAAGAGTTCTGAGAGGGATATTGATACTGCTTCCAATAAGGGATGCGAGAAGCAGGATAAGAGCATCGTTCCATGAGAATCCGATTTTGCTGAAAGCGCTGCTAACCAGCCCGTAAAAGAGCACGGAAATACTAAACGCCAGCACAAAGGCTAATATGATGGTGAAAACCAATTTTAAAGGATTATAGAATATCCGATGCCTCATAGCATAGTGTCCTAATTATCAGTATATACTTTTTGTGGGTCTTGATTACAAAAGCAAAAGATATTCAAAGGCAAATAAAAGATCAGGTAAATCCTGTGATCGCCTTAGAACCAGTGAAATTCTCCTTACTGATAGCATCCTCATTAAACACATCTTCACTAATCAGGATAGGAGCATCATTTCGGAGTGCAATTGCGATACAATCACTTGGTCTTGCATCGAATTCCATCCTGTTTCCTTCTTTAATCAAGGTCATTCTGGCATAATAGATATTGTCCTTTTTCTCATCTATCAGTATTCTCTCAACCTCGGCCTCTAGTCTTGAAAGCACAGAAACAATAAGATCATGTGTCATGGGTCTTGGCATCGTCTCATTCTTCAAAACCGAATTGATAGACAGGGCTTCAGACTGCCCGATATGAATCGGCATAATCATTCCATCATCATCCTCAAGCATCACAGCAGGCACAGCTCGCCCAAAGATGTTGATCATGTAAACTCCCTTTACGGTAACTTCCTTAATATTGGTTGCAGCGTCCATGTTATTTACAACAGCCTTCCCTTTTAGCAATATATCCCTAATTCCACAGATGTTTAATAAGTATCCTTACTTAACTCTTTCTTTTTGTTTGTACTCCAAAACCACCTGCGCCGGGAGTTTCAATAACAAAAACATCATCTTCTTTCATCTCCGTGATATCCCTGCCATCAAGTTCTTCAATCTGCAAATTCCCGCTTCTGACAACATAATTCCTTCCAACCTTCCCATCCTCACCACCACACAGGCCACGAGGTGCAAACTTCCTGTTACTGGAAATAATAGCAGCTCTCATAGATTTCAGGAACCTTATCTTCCTGAGAACACCATCTCCACCATGATATTCTCCATCACCACCGCTGCCTTCACGAATAGAGAACTCCTCAAGTCTCACCGGGAACCTCCATTCCAGAACCTCCGGGTCAGTGATTCTGGAATTCGTCATATGGGTCTGCACAGCACTGGTTCCATCAAATCCCTCTCCTGCACCAGAACCACCACAAATAGTTTCATAATACTGGAACTCCTCATCTCCAAAAGTAAAATTATTCATGGTTCCCTGCGAGGCTGCCATAACTCCCAGCGCACCGAAAAGAGCATCGACAATATACTGCGAAGTCTCAACATTTCCAGCCACCACAGCCGCAGGATATTCAGGATTCAGGATGCTGCCTTCAGGAATAGTTATCCTGAGCGGTCTCATGCAGCCTTCATTGAGTGGAATATCCCTGTCAACAAGTGACCTGAAAACATAAAGCACAGCAGCCTTGCAAACTGCAACAGGAGCATTCAGGTTTCCGGGATGCTGTCCTGAAGTACCAGTAAAGTCAATATGAACTTTCCTGTTCTCATGGTCAATACTAACTTTAACTGATACAATAGTCCCGTCATCAAAGGCAAGTGAGTATTCCCCGTCTTTTAATATCTCAATTACTCTCCTGACAGATTCCTCGGCATTATTCATCACATGCTGCATGTATGCTTGTACAGTCTCCATTGAAAAATGCTCGACAAGCTTTAAAAGTTCCCTTACGCCTTTTTCATTTGCAGCAACCTGTGCCTTCAGGTCAGCGATATTCTGGAACGGGTTTCGTGCCGGATATTTTCCCGAATTCAGCCACTCTGCAACCTCATCTTCAAGGAATTTCCCATCAGCAACAATACGCTGCCCTCCGGTAATCACACCTTCCTCTTCAATGTGCCTGCTCTCAGGAGGTATCGACCCCGGCGTCACTCCGCCAATATCGGCGTGATGTCCCCTTGAAGCAACATAGAACTCAACATCTCCATCATGGAATACAGGAGTTATAACCGTAATATCCGGCAGATGCGTTCCTCCCTCAAATGGGGAGTTCAGCATGAAAACATCGCCTTCTTCCATATCAGGAAACTTCCGGATTATCGCCTTAACACTCTCTCCCATGGAGCCAAGATGCACAGGTATGTGAGGTGCATTGGCAATCAGGTCTCCGTTCCTGTTAAAAACAGCACACGAAAAATCAAGTCTCTCTTTGATGTTAACAGAATAAGCAGTGTTCTGAAGAGTATACCCCATCTGTTGTGCAATGGACATGAACCTGTTATTGAATATCTCAAGCATCACAGGGTCAGCCTCAGTCCCTATTGATTCTCTTTTTGGCAATGGAGCAACTCTTTCAAGTATCAATTCCTGACCTTTTCTTAGTTCTGCTTTCCATCCGGGTTCAATAATTACAGTTGTATTAGTTTCAACAATCACAGCCGGTCCAATAACTCCTTCTTCAACTTTCTTCAGTTCCTCTCGCCTGTAAACCGGTGTTTCATGGAATTTTCCGCATGTGTACATTGTAGTTCCAGACAAACCAATATTTTCTGCATCTTCTGAAATATAACTGTCAGAAAGAGAATCTCCATGCATTTTCTCCCCTGAACCGATTATTTCCGTAGAGACTGCTTCTATGAAAAGTTCTTTGTTTTCCATCACAAAACCAAAACGGTTTTTATGCTCCTCTTCAAATGTGCTTTTAATCTCACTTTCAGCGCCAAAATCAACAATAATAGAAGTTCCTGCATCCTTATACTTAACATGAACCTTGTGCAGTGCGCTTATATATTCATCTGCAACGCCCTGAAATCTCATTTCTTCCCTGCCGATTGTTTCAAGTTCAGCAACAAAACCTTGCAGCTCTTCAATCAGGCTGATTTCAAGTTTTTTCTCAATGGCCTGTTCCTTCATAATTCTCTGGTCCGCAAGTCCCACCCCATAAGCTGAAAGAACACCTGCCAGAGGATGTATCAATATCCTGCTGATTCCCAGTGCATCTGCAACACCGCAGGCATGTTGTGCCCCTGCTCCTCCAAAACAGCAAAGCGCGTATTCTTTTGTATCATAGCCACGCTGGATTGATATTTTCTTGATGGCGTTTGCCATGTTCTCAATAGCGATTTTCAGGAAACCTTCGGCAACCTGCTCAGCACTTGTTTTCTCTCCGGTAAATTCACTAACCTCTTCCGCAAGAGCTGCAAACTTCTCTCTAACAACATCCGCATCAAGTGGCATGTCTGCGTTATGTCCGAAAACATGAGGAAAATGTTTCGGGTCTATTTTTCCAAGCATCAGGTTACAGTCTGTAATTGTGAGAGGTCCACCTTTTCTGTAACATGCAGGTCCGGGTTCAGAACCTGCAGAATCCGGTCCAACTCTGAATCTTCCTGCATCAAAATGTAGTATCGAACCTCCACCTGCTGCAACAGTATGAATGTAAAGCATGGGAGAACGCAGGTGAACACCGGCAATCTCTGTCTCAAAACTCCTCTCGTATTCTCCGTTGTAGTGAGCTACATCTGTTGAAGTCCCACCCATATCAAAAGTGACAATTTTATCAAAACCTGCTTTTCTGGAAGTTTCCACAGCTCCTACAATACCACCCGCTGGTCCTGAAAGGATACAGTCCTTGCCCCTAAAATGGCTTGCTTCCACAAGTCCACCGCTTGACTGCATGAACATGAGTTTTGTATTGTTGCCACCCGCTTCAAGGGTTGAAGTTATCATGCTGATGTATCTTTTGAGCACCGGGGAAAGATATGCATCGACAACCGTGGTTTCACCACTGCTGATAAATTTCATTAGCGGGCTGACTTCGTGTGAAAGTGATATCTGGGCAAATCCAATTTCCTCTGCAATTTCACGAAGCTGAATTTCATGTTCCGGATATCGGTAAGCGTGCATCAGTACAATAGCAACAGAGCGTATTCCTGATTGGTATATTCTCTCAAGTTCCAGACGTGCACTTTCAATGTCAACAGCTTTTAACTCTTCACCGGATGCACTGTATCGCTCATTTATCTCGATGACTTCATCATGAAGCAAATCAGGAAGCTCAATTTTCAGGGCAAATATATCAGGACGGTTCTGGTATCCTATTCGCAGCGCATCTCTGAAGCCTCTGGTAATTACAAGTGCTGTAGGCTCACCTTTGCGTTCAAGGAGTGCATTTGTTCCTACAGTGGTTCCCATTTTGATGGAAGCTATATTTTCAGTTGGAAGTACATCTTCAGAACCCAGGCCAAGAATAGTTCTGATTCCATGTATTGCAGCATCTGTATAATGTTCCGGGTCAACTGAAAGTAGTTTGTGGGCAATCAATTGTCCGTCAGGTTTTCGGGCAACAATATCAGTGAACGTGCCTCCTCTGTCTATCCAGAATTGCCATTTATTGTTGATAGGATCCATAATGTATCCACCAGTGAGCGATTTGTATTATTATAAAATATGCTACGCTAAATGAACCCGCAAATAAAAGTATTTTTGCCATGCTTGATGCATTGTATTATCTGTCACCACAAAGCATGTTGAAACCATGGTCTCCTACAAGAGGTACGAATATCACACCACCATGATCTTCTTTTGTGATATTTCCATCCATGTCCTTATTGATACGATAGAGACGCTGGTACCTTTTACCTTCAGGAATTGCCATAATTCCTCCGGGTTTAAGCTGCTCTATCAAAGGTAGTGGAGTGCACGGTGCAGAGGCAGTCACACAAATACGGTCATAAGGCGCATGTTCGGGAAGACCCAGAGAACCGTCTGTGCATATGATTTCAACATTAGTGTAACCTGCTTTTTTCAGATTTCCCCGTGCAGAAACAGAAAGCTTTTCAAGTCTTTCAATAGAATAGATCTCTCCCTTTGAACCGATTATCTCCGCCATTACTGCAGCATTGTAACCGGAGCCGGCACCAATCTCAAGTATTTTTAATCCTTCCTGAAGGTCAAGAAGGTCACACATCATAGCTACCATATGTGGCGCTGATATTGTCTGTGCGTAGCCTATGGGCAAAGGGTGGTCTACATAGGCATTCGCTATTTGAATAGAAGGTACGAAAAGGTGTCTGGGCACCTTTTTCATTGCTTTAAGTGTTTTTTCAGATATATTGTATTCTCGTAGAGAATTTACCAGCTTCTTCCTTTCCCTTTCATACTCCATTGGGTTTTTCCATCTCCCCAGCTTTTTCTGACAATTTCTTCTGCAAATATCCTTTTAATGAATTTTGCGGGAATCGCAATGCCAGTTTTAGACTCAAGGGTTCCGTCCCGTATCTTTATCTTTTTGATACGGATCTTTGTTTTATCCACAGTTTCTTCCTGGCCAATAACAAACTCATATCCGCCTGGCACTCTTTTATGAAGTGGTTCGGTTTTTCTTCCCCTGTGAACTGCGATTTTCACTACCACTTCATCAATGGCTCTGCCCCATATAGTAGATATCTCAGAAGCATTGGCTTTTTTGAGTCTTTTCTCACCGGATTCGATTGCGGTTATAAGTATAGGATAAACCTCGTCAGATTCTCCATCATCTACAATAATCTCATCTTCTACCATCAAGTCTTCTTCAGATGTCAGGAGGGTTGTCTGAGTGAAAGACTCATCACCTTTACTGATTATTACTTTGACATTGAAGGTTTTGACCTTCTCTATTTTAGCAGGATGGACATTTTCACATTCCTGGCACTGGACGACAGGATTCTGTCCTCCTTTTAAAACATCATGTGGCACTGCTATTTTTGGTGAACATGCCGGACATACAACTTCAACTTCGTCGTTCATACTCTCTAGTTATGTCATAGTCAGGGGTATGTAAATAATTATCTGTGTCTGTATCTGTAAAATAGGTTAAGTGTTAAAAATATGATAAATTTTATCACTACTACAGAAAATAATATATTGAGTATCTCTTATTATTAATGAGTATCAATTGCATTTTTATAGGTGTAGGGTGCATAAATATATTATCTCTGTGTATAGATGGTATGGAAGTATGATCATTGAACTCAGTTATATTCATAGCCAGTAATGGCTCCTGCGAAAATAGTCAATTTAAAAGTATGATCGAAAATGATTTCGATATAGTAGAGGTCAATCCATGCAAATCTCTTTTAACAAAGCTTGAAACTTTGATTCCGGATGCTATTGTTATTCAGGAATCCATCGATGATCCGGATACATATCAGGCATGCCAGCAGATAAAATTCTCAGATAAATATCACTTTATTCCAGTTATCTTTACAGGTTCACCTCTGCCCGGTGATAAAAAAGTGAGACTATTAGAATCCGGTGCAGATGATTATTTAGAAGAACCTTATGACTCGGATATTACAGTTGCCTATTTGAGAGCCCTTATTAATAAAAGGCAGAATTTTTCCTGTCTTGCTGAAAAGTATGATGCACTCAAAAAAGAAGTTTCCGGGGCAAAAGTCATATCTGCAGGATGTCTTGGTCCGGATGATGAGGAATTATTCAAGGCAACTTTCCAGCAATCAGCAGTAGGTATTGCCCAGATGTCCATAGAGGGCAGGTTCCTGAAGGTTAATGATCGTTTTTGCGATATTGTGGGTTACACCCGGGAAGAACTACTTTCTTTAAATTACATGGATATCACCTATCCTGACAAGGACGGAACTGAACTTAAAATGGTGAGAATGATTCTTGATGGGAATGCTGATTCATTTGAAATTGAAAAGAGGTACATCCACAAAAAAGGACATCCTGTATGGGTTAAGTTATACACCAATGTAAGCCGCGATGAATCCGGAAATATTAGAAATGCGTTTTCCATTGTGGCAGACATTTCTGCACAAAAAGAAGCAGAAGCAAGGCTTCATGAAAGTGAGGCATTTTTCAGGACAATGTACGAATCCAGTAGTATCGGTATTGTAAGAATGTCTGTTCATGATAAAAGAATTGAGAAGGCAAATGCTGCTTTTTGTGATATGCTGGGTTATGAAGAGCACGAACTTAAAGGCAAACATCTGCGTGACATAAGTTTTCTTGAAGACATGGCTGAGAATGTTAAGCAACATAACAAACTGGAATCTGGTGAAATTCCCGCTATTAAAATGGAAAAAAGGTATATTCATAAGTCCGGCTATCTTGTACATGCCCTTCTTCATGCAAATCTAATTTTTGACGAAAATGGGAATCCACTTTACTATATGGGCAATGTTCTTGATATAACAGATATCAGGACATCCCAGCAACGCCTGAAGGAAAGTGAGGAAAAGTATCGCGCTTATGTTGATAACTCTCCTCATCCTATTTTTGTAACAGATGTATTTGGTATGCTTCTTGATGTAAATCCTGCCGGATGCAGTCTTACAGGATATTCCCTTGAAGAACTAATGGACATGAATATCATAGACCTGTGCAGTCCAAAATCTGTAGATGCTGCAACTGAACACTTCCTGAGTGTTAAGAAGAATGCTAAGGTTTCTGCTGAGCTTTTGTTCCTGAAAAAAGATGGGACTGAATTCTATATGCAGGTAGAAGCTGTCATGATTGACAAGAAGACGCTTCTGGCACTCTGTGTAGATACAACAGAACGCAAGCTTACAGAGAAACTGCTCATTGAAGCAAAAATGCTTGCAGAAACTGCTTCTAACTCTAAAAGTGAGTTCCTTGCTAATATTAGTCACGAGCTGCGAACGCCATTAAATATTGTGATAGGTTATTCTGATGTTCTTTTAAGTGAAGTATCGGGTGAATTAAATGAGAAGCAGATGAAGTATTCTTCCAGTATCAAGGATGCGGGTTCGAACCTTCTTGAGATTGTTAATTCCCTTATTTATATTGCAGAGATAGAAGGTGGAAGCCGCGAACTCAACATTATGAAATTCGATCTTAAACCAATGGTGGCTGATCTTGAAAAAATATTCAGGTCTATGGCTTCTAAATATAATTTGATTATGGAATTTGATGTTGATATTAATATCAAGTATGTACTTGCAGACGAATCTAAATTTAAGACCATCCTTCATCATTTGATTGGAAACGCTATAAAATTCAACAAAGAGGGAGGTACAGTACATGTTGTTTTTGGCAGGGATGACGATGATATCAAGGTGCAGGTAATTGATACCGGAATAGGTATTCCGGAAGATAAGCAGGATGAACTTTTTGATCCTTTTGTCCAGCTTGACTGGTCACACGCACGCAGGTACAGTGGCGTAGGCATCGGTCTTTCTCTTGTAAAAGGCCTTGTTGAAATGCATGGTGGCAAAATTTCCCTTGTAAGTAAGGTTGGAGAAGGGACAACTGTTACTTTTACTATTCCCCAAAAGATCTAATTTTTTTGGATCTCCTCAACATTGAGTGGGTAATTTAATATTCTGTTCATCCAATCCATATTGGATGGACGATAAACTCTTGATTCAAATGGCTCTGGGAATAACCCCTCCATGGTATGTGAAAGACATTGATCTTAATGTTTCTAAGAAAAGAATGGATATTTATCTAGATTTTACCAAGGGAACGAAGTTCCCTTGCCCAGTTTGCAACAAACTGTGTGATCTCCATGATACCAAAGAAAAAGTATGGAGACACCTTGATTTCTTCCATCATGAAACATACATTCATGCACGAGTTCCCCGAACAAAGTGTGATGGAGATGATGTAAAACTTGTAGAAGTTCCATGGACAAGACAAAATACTGGATTTACATTATTTTTCGAAGCACTAATCGTTGCAATGTCCAAAGAAATGAGTGTTTCTTCAATTGCTGAATTGATCAATATTCATGAAAATTCTGTATGGATAATTCTAGCTCATTATGTTGAAGAAGCCAGAGCAAAGATGGATCTCTCTGAGTTAGATACTATTGGAGTAGATGAAATATCTGTCAAAAAAGGTCACAGCTATGTGACCTTGTTCTATGATCTAAATCAATCAAGAGTAATTCATATTGAAAATGGAAAGAAAAGAAGTGTTTTCAAGAACTTCAGGGAAGTTCTTTCCAGAAAAATAGACCCTGATAATATCAAGTATATTTCAATGGACATGTATCCTGCTTTTAGGGGTGGAGCAAGGGAATATTTCCCAAATGCTAAGATCGTTTACGATAAGTTCCATATTGTCAAAATGATGAATGATGCAATTGATAAGGTTCGAAGAAAGGAGTATCAAACAAATAAAGATCTGGGTAAAACGAGATTCATGTGGTTGAAAAATCCTGAAAATCTATCGGATCGGGAAATAGCTAAGATTCGATCAATCAAAGATTTGGATACTAAAACAGCAAAAGCTTACAGATTTAAGCTTGGACTTCAACGTCTGTGGGATATAAAAAATATAGAGGTAGCGAGGGAATATCTTGACAAATGGCATTATTGGGGAACACATAGCAACATCAAGGAAATTATCACATTGGCCAAGATGATTAAAAGAAATTCTCATGGGATATTGGAATCAATCAAACAAGGTATCAGCAACGGTGTTGTTGAAGGATTGAACAACAAAATTAAAACTGCTTTTAAGAGATCATATGGATTGAAGACTGAGAAGTGTAGGAATACAATGATATTCTTGATGGCGGGTAAACTTCGTTTACCCACACGATGTTAAAGAGAACCTAAAAAATTAATTAGCAGGTTGCAACAAAAATAAAATTCAATCCCTAACATTAAGTTTAGAGATTAAAGATTCTATTTTACTTTCAAGCTCAGGCAACTCAGCCTCCAATGTATCCCACACAAGACAATAATCAACATTAAAATAAGCATGAATGAGTCTGTCCCTCATGCCTGCAATGTTGCCCCAAGGAATCGTAGGATCAAGACTTCTTATTTCTTCAGGAATAGCCTTTGCAGCCTCACCCATAATCTCAAATTGCCTTACAACAGCACTTTTGGTTTTTTCATCTTCCAGAAATGCTTCCTTATCCATACCAGATGCGAAATCTTTCACTGATTGAACAGCAGAGAGTATCTCAGATAAATAAAGCAAAGGAGACCTCAAACAACCACCAGCTCATTCATCACATCATCGTGCATCATTGGATGAAGTGCTCTTTCAGAAACAACATCAACTGGAACACCTAAAATTAGACCAAGATAATCTGAAAGCCCCACGAGATCAAATAGAGTTGCTCCACTTTCAAATCTCACAAGCACATCAACATCGCTATCACTATGTTGCTCTCCACGAGCATAGGAACCAAAGATACCGATTACTTCAGCTTTGAACTGAGTTTTGATTTCAGGACTTCTTTCCCGAATTGTATTTGCAATGCTGGATTTATCCATCAATGTTCACTACTTTTTGTATTACTCTTTAATGAGTTATATTTGTTTATTAAAATTCCCTACCAATAACTTCCCAGTGACAACTTCGTGCAGAACCTACATGCCCAAGAAGACCTTTTTTCTATTAATTTAGCAATATTCGCTTTTATCTTTCAGTTTAGTACATTTACTTATCCCTGTACCAAATCAAAACAACCCCAACTATACCTGATACCAGTAACAGTACATCTTCCAGTATTCCAAATCCAAGGGCAGCCGTGGAACCCATGAACGACCAGAGCAGAGGAACTACAAGAATGATTTTTGGTATTTTTGGAGAAGTCCACAACAGAAGACCAAAAGTGAATATTGTGGTAGGGCATGGGACACCGAAAGTTGGCTGGTACGGATAAATATGCCCGATGAAATATCCGAACACCGGATAGATAACCAATCCATACATGACCATTATCAGTCCTACCAATCCGTATATATCCTTACTGAAACTGAAGGAGAGTTTTTTGTCAAGAACTCCAAATTTCAGGAACATGACACCCTGAATGATGAACAGGATACCAAACAGGTAAGATGACTTGTTTATTGGGGCAAAATAGAGGAGATGAAAAACAGCTCCCATCCAGACCCAGAAGAAAGCAAGTATACCGGATATAACTTTATCAGAGTATTCTTTTTTACTGAATACCAGATACAACACTACCCCTGCAAGCAGATAGAAGAGTATTTGAAAGGGAAAAACATCCGTATTGTAGCTTCCAAACATATCCATGAATTGTTCTTTTGTAAAGGGAAAATACATTTCATACACCTTGTTCCTATGTCATCACGCATCTGAAAGCATGTATGACATTTTATAGTAATTTACCTGCCCCGTGAATAAAAGGAGAAAATGCTATTTATTCATGTCCATCTAAGTTATAGGGTATAAATACACAACAAGAAGTATTAAATAAAAACTCGATATCTTCTTATTAAATACAGCCTCTGCCATCTTCTGGCAGAAACAAATAATCAAATGCAGTGAAAGGGACAAAGTCATAATGCTTACAAAAAGGATCATACCATGTCTTGATGTTACGCTTGATGAGGAAGGCGGAACAGTTGTTAAAGGAATAGAATTCGTAGACCTGAGAAAAGCAGGAGATCCTGTGGAACTCGCCAAGAGATACAACGAACAGGGAGCTGATGAACTTGTATTCCTTGATATTACCGCATCCCATGAGGGAAGAGGAACGATGGTTAAAGTCATCGAAAGGACCGCTGATGAGGTTTTCATTCCACTTACAGTAGGTGGCGGAATAAACTCCATCGAGGACATACGCCAGATTCTCAGGGCAGGTGCTGACAAAGTTTCCATCAACACAGCAGCAGTGAAGAATCCGGAACTCATTAAGGAATCATCTGAGATATTCGGTGCACAATGTATCGTCACAGCCATCGACTGCAAACGCAACCTTGATGTCGAAAATAATCCTGACAAGACAATAATTGAACTTGAAGACGGCACACCTGCATGGTATGAGGTTGTTATCTATGGCGGCAGGCAGCCAACCGGAATAGATGCTGTCCAGTGGGCAAAGAAAGTCGAGGAACTTGGTTCCGGAGAGATTCTCCTTACAAGCATGGACAGGGATGGAACCTATGACGGTTTTGACATTCCAATCACAAAGAAGCTTTCCGAGGAACTGGAAATTCCAATTATCGCATCCGGCGGAGTTGGCAATCCTGAGCACATGTACGAAGGATTCACAAAAGGAAAAGCCGATGCAGCACTTGCAGCAAGTATTTTCCACTTTGGAGAATACACTGTCAACGATGTCAAAGAACATCTCAAAGAAAAGGATATTCCAGTAAGGCTCTAAAATCCAGCTAAATCTTAGGAGGATATGACATGGAAATCTCCGAGTTTCAGAAACGCATGTACGACCTCTATGCACACAACGACAGGAGAAGAGGTGCACCTGCAACAACACTCTGGCTTGTGGAAGAGATAGGCGAACTTGCAGAAGCTATCCGCAGAGAAGACATGGAGAATATCAGGGAGGAGCTTGCAGATTGTTTTGCATGGATAGGAGCTCTGGCAAACCTTTATGATATCGACCTTGAAGCTGCATTTATGGAAAAATATCCTGATCATTGTCCTACATGCAAACAAAATCCGTGCATCTGTACGGATTAAATTTTTATTTTGATTTGAACTTTTGATTCTTCTTACTTTCCTGCTACTTTTTACTCAAAGCCATTAATCATTTCAGTCTACCAACAATCCCTTATTTATTTAAAAAATATAAGAGGATACAGAAGGAATGAATATGAAAAAATTACCTGAATGGTATTACGATGAACTGATCCAGGTTGGAACAGATTACGAAAGTGAAGAAGAAGTCCTGCAATATGACAGGAAAATGGGAAGCATCCGCAACATTGCCGGTGAAGCTGAAACTATGTGTAAACTCATCAGTATCCAGCCGGATAATGAGATTCTGGAAGTCGGGTGCGGAACGGGAGAGTTTTCCATTGAGCTTTCAAAGCATTGCAAACAGGTAACTGCACTGGATATATCACAGAAGATGCTTGATTTTGCGGAGAAGAAAGCAAGGTCAAGACAGAGAGATAATATCAGATTTATCAAGGCAGGATTTCTGACATTTGATTCAGAGGAAACAAAATACGATGCTGTTGTCACGCAACTGGTATTGCATCATCTGCCTGATTTCTGGAAATTCATAGCCCTGAAAAACATCAATTCAATGCTCAAAAGCGGTGGAAAGTTCTTCCTGAAAGATGTGGTTTTTTCATCAGATACTCCTGATTTTGATACATTTTTTCCACAGCTATTCCGCAATATCCCAGATGAAGCAGACGATAAGGTTGTTGAAGAAATGAAACTTCACATCAAGGAAGAGTACTCAACCTTTGACTGGACTATGAAAGGACTCATCGAACAGGCAGGTTTCCAGATTCAGGAACATGACCATAAGAATGGTTTCATGGCAAGCTACCTTTGCATAAAACAATAAGATTTTTCTGTGCTTACGGTGAGAGGGGCATTTATATACTCTCACCTCATCTGAGCGATTATCATGCTTAAAACTCCCGAACTTTTAGCTCCTGCCGGAAATATGGAATCCCTGATAGCTGCCGTAGAAAACGGTGCAGATGCAGTATATCTTGGAATAAAGGATTTCAGTGCCAGGGCATATGCAGGCAATTTTACAATAGAAGAATTCAGCGAAGCTCTTGACTTTGCTCACCTTAGAGGCGTCAAAGTCTACGTCACCATGAATACTCTTATCAAGGACAGTGAAATAGAAGAAGCACTTGAACTCATGTACACCCTTGATGAACTGGGAACTGATGCCATCATTGTGCAGGACATGGGACTTCTGGAACTTGCAAGGGAAAAAGTTCCGACACTTCCAATCCATGCAAGCACCCAGATGACGATTCACAACACAGAAGCTGTGCTGGCTCTGAAAGAAATGGGAGTTAAGAGAATTGTGCTTGCAAGGGAACTCTCACTTGAAGAGATTGCAAGGATTAAAAACGAGACGGGAGTGGAAATCGAGGCTTTTGTTCACGGTGCACTCTGCATCTGCTACTCAGGCCAGTGCCTCATGAGCAGCATGATAGGTGGCAGAAGCGGCAATCGTGGATATTGTGCCCAGCCATGCCGCAAACAATACAGATTACGAAGGAATGGAAAAGAAATCAAAACAGAAGGTAGCTACCTTCTGAGTCCTAAAGACCTGAATACATCTGAGATTATACCTGAACTCATAAAAGCAGGAATAGATTCTTTCAAGATAGAAGGCAGGATGAAGAGGCCTGAATATGTTGCAGGTGTTGTAAGGATTTATCGCAATCTAATTGACAGGTTTACAGAAGACCCGGACAACTATTTTGTTACCGATGAAGAAAAAGAGAATCTGGAACAGTTGTTCAACCGTGAGTTCACGACCGGATACTTCAAAGGCGATCCTGCTGGAGACCTGATGAGCCGTGAGAGGCCACACAACCAGGGAATCATGGTTGGAAAGGTCAGTGGATTTAACAATAAGCTCAAAAGAATGGAGATCACACTAGCCGGAGAACTTGAGGTAGGAGATGGCATCGGCTTTGAAGGAAAAAGAGATGCTGGAACAATAGTAAGAGGAATCTTCATTGGAGACAGACTTGAGAAGAAGGCAGCTAACGGAGATATCATAACAATCAATTTTGACCAGCCTCCAAAAAATGGAACGCCTGTTTACAGGACACTTGATGATTCCCTTATGAAAGAATCGCAGGCATCATACAGTTCACCTTCGCCAATACGCAAGGTTCCTGTTTCCATAAAATTCAAAGCACAAATTGGAGAGAGACTCGAAATCTCAATTTCTGATAATGAAAATAACACATTAACTGCTGTTTCAGACTACATTGTAGAGAAGTCGCAGAAAAGGCCCACTACAGAAGAGAACGTCAGAAAGCAGCTTGCCAAAACAGGAAATACTGTTTTTGAAGCTCAGGAAATTGAAGTTGACATGCCGGATGATGCATTTATCCCTATAAAAGAACTGAACAACGCAAGAACCGAAGCAACCACCGAACTGGAAAAAACCAGAATCGAAAAGTTCAGAAGACCGGCACATGACAGAAGTCCTGAAATCCAGGAAGAGGAACCAGAAAATGAAGCAGCTATTGAGATAGAAGAGAATAAAATACTGCTTTCAGTTAGTGTAAATAATTCTGAAAATCTTAATTCAGCACTAAAAAGCGGTGCAGATATTGTTTACATTGATGTTTCACTTAAAGAGCTTCAAAATATGGAATGGAAAGTGATGACAGAGCTTGCTGTTGAAAAGAACATTCCTGCTTATTTGCACACTCCAATCATTACAAAAGATTCAGAATTCCAGAATGTGAAAGAAAGTATTAAACTTGCAAAGGAACTGGGATTTGAAGGAATTATTGCAGCAAATCTTGGTGTCCTCAAAATTGCTCACAGTTCCGGTATGAAAATACTAACCGACAGTCCCCTGAATGTATTCAACAAACACAGTCTTCATGCACTTGAAGAAAAAGGGGCAGACACTGTCACACTCTCAACTGAAATGAATCTTGGACAGATTACTGATATCGCAAAATATGGTTATTGCGAATACATTGCTCATGGACAGATTCAGATAATGGAGTCTGAACACTGTCTTATAGGCGGTGTGCTTGGGGAAAAGGATGAGAATGGTTTCAACTGTACTTCCCAGTGTAAGAGTGGTAGCTTTGAAATAATCGATGAAAAAGGATTTGAGTTCCCTGTCAAAACAGATTCCCAGTGCAGAACGCACATCTTCAATTCGAGGGAGCTCTGCCTTCTGGATGATATTCCCCAGCTTATCAAAGCAGGTCTTTCAAGACTCAGGATCGATGCAAGGAATATGGATGATTATAACGTTGGCATGGTCACAAGGGCATACCGGGCTAATATTGATGCTTACTACTCAGGTGACACAAAACACATCTGGCAGGGAAGTGATGTCAGCGAGTTCCACACCAGGGGACATTATCACAGAGGTGTGCAATGAGAGTGTTCCTTTCAGCATCTATCAGGGGTGGCAGGCAGATGCTTTCCACTTACATGGAGATGTGCAGTTTCCTTCAGGATAGCAGACATGAAGTTCTTAGCTGGCATGTTGCTGACCCTGAACTTGAAAAAACAGAGTCCTTACTTTCAGAAGAAGAAATATACATAAGGGACATGGATTTTCTTGAAAAAAGTGAGTGCCTGATAGCAGAAGTAAGTACACCTTCAATTGGTGTTGGTTATGAGATCTGCAGCGCGCTTCAGAGAGAAATTCCAGTGCTTTGCATGCATGTTCCTGAAGCTAACGTTTCTGCAATGCTTCTTGGTGATAAGAGGATAATCTGCAAAGAGTACCAAACAATTGATGAATTGAAAAGAGAGATGACTAATTTTCTGAGTGATGCAAACAAACTCTAATTTTTTAGCAACGATTAAATACTTATCATAACAATATAAAAGTGGTGATTATGGCAGTTGAAATAATAACTCTTATAGTGGCTATAATAGTCGCTGTTATCCTCTGGAAGGTATTGAAGACAATAAAGAGCATGGTTATCAACACAGTTCTGGGTCTTGTAATACTGGTTGTTGCAAATCTTGTACTTGGCCTCAATATAGCTTACACATGGATAGTTGTTCTTGTGTGTGCAATTGGTGGAGTAGTAGGAGCACTTCTTATTATTGCGCTGAACTATCTGGGAATCGCATTCTAAAGACGCGCAATTACTCTTATTTGATGGCGCCTTTGAGGTTCGCCATGAAACTTTTTTTCTGATACAATGTCTTTCATTTCTATTATTTCAAATCCTTCGAGCAGTGATGCCAGTTCATCACGTGTGAAATAATGATATATTATACCGTTTTTTCTGATGAAAGTATCTTTTTCTACGGACTCGCCTCCATACCTCATATCTTCAGTTCCAAAGACTTCCAGCACAAAAACAGCGCCGCTTTTCATCACCCTTTTGATCTCAGAAATAGCCTGTTTTCTTTCACCTTCCAGCAGGTGCTGCAAAACTCCAAGACAAAGAATTGCATCAAATGAATTCCCAGAAAATGGAATTGAAGTGATACTTGAAGCAAGGCATTCAGCTCTTTTGTCAATTTCAACATTGCTTTTTATGAGATATTCCCTGGCTCTCTGAACCGCAGTTGGTGAGACATCAGTACCGATAGCATTGTATTTACGGGAAAGTGGTAAAAGGAATCTGCCGTTCCCGCAACCAAGATCAAGAATTAATGAACTGGAAGAAATTAATCCCTCCAGCATTGATATCGACCGGGGACCACCCCAGGTCACATGTTTGTATTCTTCATCCCAGGCAAGAAAATGAGACTTGCCCTGAAGGTCTTTGCCCGGGAAAGAATTGTTTGGCATAATCAGGATGAGGGCTTATACTCTGCTGCTTCCTTAAAGCGCATTGCGAGGAAATCCTTTTCAAGTGATGAAAGGAACCAGCCTGCCTTTGGACCTGAAGGCTGCCCCAGCACTGAAACATATATCGCCTTAAATAGTTCCTTTGGATTTACTTCAAGTGATTCTGCATCAACATTTAGTGACTCAGCCATCATTGTATTCAGTTCAGAACCTGCTTCCTTTGCAGAGTATACAAGATTGTGGTAGTCCTCACCGTTAAGCTCATCGCTTTTGTCAAGAATGGATGACAATGAACTGAGGAAAGCTCTCTGGAGATCGTTAAGCTGTGCAGTACTTACAGGAAGCTCTTCCTGGACACTGAACTTTGCATTATCAGGAGCGTACATCTCAAGCCAGTTGCCGACATTGTCAGTAAGTTCGCGTATGCATTTCTCGTTGCTGGTGTCGTATCCTGCTCTCTTTACGATATTCATTATCTTATCAAAGTCACCTGCAGCAACCTGGTAGATTGTTGTCATGTGCTTGAATGGAATATCTGTGTGGCAAAGTCCTGCTGCGTGTGAAAGCTCAATCATTCTCCTGTCATAATCTGTAGCCTTCTCGCTTGAGTGCAGGCGTTCAAACTCATCCACAAGTGTGAGCAGGGGTAATGCAGGATCGAACCTGATATGCTTTTCAGGTTTTGTACGGATGATAAGGTAACGCAATACTTCAGGTGGCACCACCTTGAGCATATCTGCAATTGAAACTACAACACCTGTAGACGATGACATTGCACCTTTCTTACCCAGCATAATCCATTCATAGACTATCGGATGTGGTGCCTCATAACCAAATATCTCTTTGGCAATAGCAACACCGGTATCATATGAACCACCTCTTGAAGCATGGTCCTTACCGAATGGCTCAACTGTAACTCCAAGTGCCTTCCACCTTGCAGGCCAGTCAACACGCCAGGTAAGTTTTCCACCGCCTTTCATCGGGACTGTACCCTTGCTTCCACATGAGCATTCATAGTCCACAGTCTCAGCATCGATATCAAAGCCTGTTACAGTGGTGGTGTTTACCTTTCCACAGTCATTGCATATAGGATTGAACGGGTTCCATGTATCTACCGGAGTCTTGCCAGATTTCTTCTGCAGGATTTCTGCGATCTCATCCTTTTTCACAAGAGCCTGCTTGATAGCTTCTACGTAGACACCTTCTTTGTAGAGCTCATCTGCCCTGTAGACCTTTGGGTGTATTCCCAGATGTTCAAGGGCTGTGAGGAAAGGCTCAAGGAAGTGTTCGGAATAATTCTTGTGTTTGCCGCATGGGCATGGAATTTCAGAAAGTGGTTTGCCAACGTGGGGCGCATAACTTTCGTCCAGGAAAGGATAGACCTTTCTTAATGGGTCGTATGTGTCTGCAATGTAGATGAACTCGACATCAGCATCTTTATCTTCAAGAGCCCTGAATGCTACATCTGCAGTTACGACCTCGCGCATGTTACCAATATGAATGTGACCTGAGGGTGTGATACCTGTTGCAACAAGGTGCTTCTTGCCTTTTGCCAGCACCTCGTCTGCGATGACATCTGCCCAATGTGTAATATCTGCCATGATTTCACCGATTTATGATGAGAATATAGTAATGTCCGGATGCTCCGGAGTCAGTAACCTTAGATGATTGTTACTATTATAATCTTTGCTTAAGACAAAATTCCTGAAAGGGATCTTATAAGAGTTTTTTGTCCGTTTGCGGACAGATTCCCACCTCATATAATTGCAACACGAAAGGTATTAATAAAAATTTACTGTTCAGTTTAATATGACCCGTATAACCGAAAATATGCACAGGATTTCATTAAGCACCTCTGAGGATATTTTCAATATGAAAAACCAGCGGGACCCGGAGAGCAACGAGCTCTGGCCATTTCTGGTAGTCCATGCAAATCATGCCACCATCAACAAGGAAGTTGTCGTATATGATGATGAAGGTGTGTATCAGGTATATACAAAAAAAGTCATGTCAGAACTGGAAAAACTACAAGATAATAAATAATCTGGAACTGGCACCAGTGCGTTACCAGTAAGTCTTGAAGTTCAGGAGTTCTTCTATCGTATCACGATCCTTATCGAAGAACCTGTAATCTTTTATCAGGTTTCCATTGTAACTGAGAGTATCTATATAACCGTACCAGTAAACGATCATACCGGTACCGTAATTCTCTTCATACTCCCTGAACTGTTTTTTAATGTAATATTCATGCTCTTTCTCATCACCGAAAAGAGCTTTGCTTTCTATCCAGAAAATGTCGATACCATCGATTACAATCTCCGAATCCAGCAAAAAGTCAGGAGTTTTTGAAAAACCTTCATCCCTCAGGTCATTCTCTGACCTGTATGTTATTTCGTGCTCAGTAAGCCACTCAGCAAGAATGGATTCCCCCATTTCACCTTTTTCAGCATGTAACTCATGAGCTTTCGGGGAGAAGAAAAAATCTGATTCCATAGCTGCAATTACTTCTCTTTTAAGACGTCCTTCGGGCTGTTCATCAAGATTTCTGATAAAACCTTTCTTAGGAATACCCATTTCCTTGAGCAGCATGGAAACAATAAGAGTTGCAGGAATATCATTCTTTTTTGCAATCTCAATGATGCTTTTTCCTTTTTTCCATTGCCTCAGGTGCCTTGGAGACTTACTTTTTACCCGGGAAAAATTTCTCTTTACCTTTGTGACGGTTTTCTGATTCAATATGGAATGGATAGTACCTATAGGCTGTGAGAACTGCTGCGATAATTTCTTCACATCATCTACGCTTTCCAGGTTTTCGTATATCTTGTTATAAGTCTCAATATCCATTCTCATTCAAATCCTTCAGAATACATTCATTACATCTTTTTCTGCCACAATAGGCTTTTGAATATTCAACTATGAGAGCGTGGTATTCCTTATAGATATCTACGTCTTTTGGAAGTTCTTCTTCAAACCTTTGCTGCAGCTGCATGTAGTTACCTTCAATTCCAATACATTTCATCATGCGTGTGGTGTATGCATCTATTACAAACTTGGGCTTGTTGGCAGCATAGAGCACGATGCTGTCAGCAGTTTCATTGCCAACTCCTTTCAAAGACAGCATGGTTTTCCTGAGTTCCACCACAGGCAGGGAAAATACATTTTCCATACCATTTTCTGCAAAAAAAACTGCAATTCCCTTTAAACGGGAAGCTTTTTGCCGGTAGAAACCGCAACATCTGACAAGTTCCTCAATAAGCCCGGTATCAGCTTCAGCAAGAGGCACTATTTCCAGAAGACTATGTTCCTTCAGGCCTTCTATGGCTTTTTCCACATTAGTCCATTTTGTCTGCTGCGTAAGCATAGCCCCAATAACAACTTCAAAAGCCGTATCAGCAGGCCACCAGTATTGAGGTCCCAGTTCATCCAGAAGCAGGTCATATACCCTGCAGAGTATTCCAGACGTCATGACATTTAAGAAGAGTTAGTCCCAGAACTTTTCTTCGTAATCTTCCGGAAGATCGTCCATTAATTTATCCAGAGATTTTTTGCTTTTATTTTCTTCCTCTGGTCTTTCTTTGCGAGCCTCAAAGACCGTTGTATCCTTATTATTTACCACAACTTCCTCGCGGCCCACAGGAGACATCGGTTCTTTTGGTGGAAGCCCGGCAATCTCTGTAAGAGCTTCTTCAGGAACTGACTGGCGCTGAAGATGTTGACGCTTTTCAGCACTTACTCCCGATTCAGGCCAGGCTTTTCTTTCTTCCGGAGCTTTCTTTTGGAGCCTCATGCGCGTACTTTCAGCATAAGTATCTTCCATTGGAGTTGATCTTGAAAACTCTTTGTGAGTTGAACTGTACCCGATAACGCACTGCTCGTCCCCTGTACGCCACTCTACTACGTAAAGATGGCAGGCTTTTTTCTTACACTGGGAAACTCCGTCTTTGGGACAAACATCGGGCAACGTCATTATAATACCTCAATATATTAATGTTCAGATACTTCTTAAAGCATTGGCTATAAGGGGTGCCACACTGACACAACTCTGTACCTTTTCTATTGTGTCGGTAGCTATAATATCTTTTACCCCTGCATTGTACAGGCGAAGCACCGCATTTCTTGCAAGAACCGGGTGTACACATGCAAGATAGACATCTTTTGCTCCCTGGGATTTCAGCAGTTTGATAGATTCTGCCATGGTTCCACCGGTTGCGATCATGTCATCAATAATTATGATATCCCTGTCCATCACATCGACATTTTTTGCTTTGATAGTAACTGAATCACCGGAATGCCTTGTCTTTTCAAGATAATCATATTCCAGTCCTACATCGGCTGCTGTGTTCTCTGCAAGATTAATTGCGCCCTTATCAGGTGAGACAATGAGAGGATTGCACAGGTTCAGTGATCTTATATGATAACCCAGCAGGCGTGAAGCATCAAGGTCAAATGCATCAGCATTAAAATAGTTCAGAACACTTGCCTCATGTATATTCACTGTAAAAATCCTGTCTGCATTAATTGTCCTTGCAATAGCCCTTGCAGTTATTGGTTCACCGGTTTTGAACTTTTTATCCTGTCTGGCATATCCCATGTATGGGATAACCACATTGATGACAGGTGAATCCTCGCAGGCATCAATAAGCTGTAATAATGCAACAAGATCAGAATCCGTTGTTGTACTCTGGATAATAGTAACTTCATCCACGTCCTCATCAAGTATGCGTGAATACAGTTCGCCGTCAGGGAACCTTGTGAAGTCACAAACAGTAGGCTCAATGTTAAGTTCTCTCGCAACCCTTGATGAAAGAGCCTGGGATGCTGGTCCTCCAATAATTTTCAAATAAATTACCTCTTTAAGATTTAGTTGTTTTTTAAATATGATAATTGATCAGTGTAATTTGAATGCTTCCTAATGCACCCCTCAAATACATTAGTTTTGGTTCATTTTGACTTTCTCAAGAACCTTGATATTTTGAATTCCGGTAGCAGGATAATTACCAGTCTCGTCTTTTTCTGCAGACTTGACCATATCCCACACAGTCAGCAGGGCAACTGAGACACCTGTAAGCGCCTCCATCTCAACACCTGTTTTTCCAACGGAACGCACCTCTACAGTTGCACGGACAATATTCCCATGAATTGAAAAGTCCACATCCACCTTGGTAATTGGAATCTGGTGACACATAGGAATAAGTTCCGGTGTCTTTTTTACCGCAAGAATTGAAGCCACGCGTGCGGTGGAGAATACATTTCCTTTTTCAACGCTACCCGAGCGAATCTTCTCAATGGTTGCATCATTAAGGACTATTTCCCCGGAAGCTATTGCCTTTCTCACAATGATATCCTTTTTACTGATGTCTACCATGACCGTGCGGTCGTTCTCAATATGTGTGAATGTAGCTTCCAATTAATCACCGTTTTTAATCAATTCTAATATTTTGTCTCTGCAGGTAATCCTCAATAGTAGTATTTAGTTGTTCTTTCAGACTGCGAGCCTCATCAATTGAAAGTTTAAGTATTTCCTCATCCCTTCCATGACTGACAATGATACGTATCCACTTTCTTTCAATATCCACACTAATTTTTCTGCTTTCCTGCCCCATTATAATACACCTGATATAACATCGGTAATCCGATCAATTATATCTGTCGCAAGCAAACCGTTTCCTTTTTCCTGAAATGCAAGGTCTCCGGCTGCGCCGCTGATGAAAACCGCACATAAAGCCGCATCCATTGCATTATTGACTGCAAAGAGGGCACCGGTGATTCCGGTAAGAACATCTCCCGTGCCACCAACCGTCATTCCGGCATTACCTGTCCTGTTAAGCCGGGTGACTGAACCATCGGAAATGACATCAATTTTTCCTTTCAGAATAACTGTGACAGCTTTATCAGAAGCAAAGCTGCCTACAACAACCTTTTTAGAATCAAGTTCTTTTGGAACAGAGGAGCCTGACAGACATGAGAATTCAGCAGAATGTGGTGTCAGAATGAATTTACCCTCACTTTTTACGGGTAACTTCAACCCAAAAAGCGCATCCGCATCAACAACAGCTTTCCTGCAAAGAGGGAGAAGTTGCTCCACCGTCTCCAGAGTTGCAGAGTCTCTGCCAAGACCAGGACCAATTACAGCAACATCATGAGTTTCAAGGAGAGTTTCAAGAACCGGAATATTTGAAGGATTTAACCTGTCACCTTCAAGTGGTATTACAATAAGATTTGGTGAAAACGAAGCAACTGTATCGGCAACATTTTCCGGCACAGCAACTGTTACGATATCAGCGCCGGTCCGAAGTGCTGCCATGGCTGCAAGGGCCGGAGCACCATAATATGCACCTCCGCCGATAACAAGAACTCGGCCTGAATTACCTTTATGAGCTTCTCTGTTTCTGCGTGATAGGGATATAAGATCACCCATGCCGACATATTCTTCAGCATCTTTGCATACACCTATTGGAACAACTTTTACCAGGCCGGTATATTTTTCAGAATCTGGAAGTTCAAGACCTGTTTTCATCCTGTGGAAAGTGATTGTCAAATCTGCAATCACGCTTTTGACAACTTCTGCACCATCCATATCATATCCCGAAGGAGAATCTACAGAAATAATGTATGAATTAGAAGAATTTATCAGGTCAATTGCAGTTGATTCTGGCTCTCTGGGAGCACCTTTTATTCCGGAACCCAGGATTCCGTCAACAATAATATCATTGTTTTTCCAGCCAGGGTATTTTTCAAGTTCTTTTGAATCTGCAATTTCTATCAGTTCTGTAAGACCGCTGTACCTGAGAAGAGAAAAGTTCTGTTTTGATTCTTCCGTCCTTATACGAGATGAGTGACCAAGAAGTATCAGTTTTACTTCATAGTTCCTGTTCATTGCCAGATGACGTGCAGCAACAAAGGCATCTCCTCCATTATTTCCCCTGCCGGCTACAAAAAGAACTTTACCATACCTTATTTTAGACATAATTTCCCGGGCAATTGCAGCACCGGCATTTTCCATAAGCTGCACAGGGCTTAAGCCAAGATATGCGCAATTAGCATCAATTGAACGCATTTTAGAAGAAGTGATAGAGAACATAGTTACCTATTTATTCCTTAGTTTGCATTCTATTTATCAGTTAATGTATTATTTCTGTTATTTTATTCAAAATTGTTTTATGCAAATATGACCCTTAACCAGATGGAGGTTATTCTATTAACAACGTTGCAAAGGAGATTAACGCAACTGACAAAACTAAAATCAAACCCACATACCTGATTCTTGGTAGTGGTAGTTTTGGATTTGCATTAGCCAAGGAACTCAGGGAACTTGACAAAGAGCTTATTATCGTTGATAAGGACTCACAGAAGGTTGAAACACTACGTGAGGAAGCATATGAAGCTCTGGTTGGTGATGTAAGTGATCCTAATCTTTTTGAAATGATCAACACCAAGAACCTTGCAGGAATCCTAATCCTGAGTTCTGATCCAAAGGCAAACAAAATAGCCCTCAAAAATGTCAGGGAAAAGGTATCACCTGATATCTACTGTGTGGTTAGAGCTCCTGATGTAATTAACATGCAGGAAATGGAGACAATTGGAGCAGACCTTGTAATAATGCCTCCAAGAATGGTGGCAAAATCCCTTTCAAGATCACTTGAACGTGCAGAAGCTATGCGCAGAGGTAACAAGCTCACTCAGTGGTTTGAGACAAATAAGGGGAAAAAACTCGGTATTGTTGTCCACGATAATCCGGATCCTGATGCTATTTCCAGTGCCCTTGCACTGAAAACTATTGCATCATCTTTCAATGTACTTGCAGATATTATTTATCACGGAGAAATCGGGCATCAGGAAAATAAGGCGTTTGTGAACCTTCTTGGAATTGATCTTTTCAGGTCTGAAGATGTTGGATTTACAAATTACGAGAACCTTGCACTTGTGGATTGTTCAATGCCTGGTGCAAACAACTCGCTACCACTTGATACTCATGTGAATATTATAATCGACCATCACCCACTTCCTGATGCTGACATAGATGCAGACTTCATCGATATCAGACCACATGTAGGAGCTTCTGCTACAATTCTCACAAAATACCTGCAGGAACTCAATATAGATATTGACAGTGAGCTTGCTACTGCACTGCTCTATGGTATAAGAACCGACACCCTTGATTTTAAGAGAAATACTGATTCTTCAGACCTTTCTGCAGCTTCATATCTCTATCCGTTATCTGACCACGATATACTGGAACAACTGGAACGTCCTTCAATGTCAATTGAAACTCTGGACGTACTTGGGGAAGCTATTAACAGCAGACAGGTAATCGGAAGTTATCTGCTCTCTAATGTGGGAAGTATCCGTAACAGGGATACATTGCCACAGGCAGCAGATTACCTGCTTAACCTTGAAGGTATTTCAACATCAATCGTATTCGGAGTGACTGAAGAAAAGATATACATCTCTGGTCGCAGTAACGATATCAGAGTTAACCTTGGAGACGTCATGAAAAGAGCTTTCGGTGAAGATGCAGGTGGCGGACATGCAACTGCTGCAGCTGCACAAATTCCACTGGGAGTATTCAGTGCGTCCAAAGACCGCCAGACACTGTTAAGACTTGTTAATGAAGCTGTCGTCAAGAGATTCCTGGCAGCTGTCGGTGTGGAAGAGAACGACGAATAATCTCTTCTATTCTGCTTTTTTGGAAATACTCGTTTGCAAAGATAGTAGTGTATTATACCTAATCAGAGGTATATAACATTAAATAGATGATATAATATCAATAAATGGTTGTAGATTATTGAATCAATAACAGCTATTTTAATCAAATTGACTTCTTTTCGCAAACATACGGACAATAATATGTGTGACCATACGTGCGAATACAAAGATTACGTATTAATCTGCATAAAGTGCGTGTGTTTACAAAAACATACTGACAAAAATTGGATATTACCTTATTCATACTGCACTCATCACAAATAAATTCAAGAACATACACAACACAATCAGTTTTTGAACACATAGCTCTGAAAAAGTCATACCCTATGAGTGATAAATGATCAAAACATTCAGATAAGCAGATGAATGAGAATTTGAAGGAAATCCTGATTGATGAGCTTGAATCTGAACTTGGTGCAGCTAGAAATATCAATGTGCAGCAACTTGCAAATGAGATTCAAAATATAGGATTTCAATGCATGATCTGTGGGAAATGCTGCCGCAGGGATTTCGGGGATAACAGGGTTGCAATAAACACTTCAGAGATACATGATATTGAGAATCAGAGCGACCTTAGATTGGAAGAGATTGCGGAACCATTTGTCGCAGAAGTCGAAACCCCCGAAGAAGAGTGTGAGATTAATGAAGCCGACGGACTCATCGATGAAGACGGTAATATACACACATTCGGATGGATGCTTCGTCGAAAGGAGAACAGAGATTGTTCTTTCATCCCGGATGAAACCACTGATAACAAATGCAGGATCTATAAACTAAGACCTCTTTTGTGCAGCACTTACCCCTTCTACATGGAAGGGCTCAAACTCAATACTTCAGAATGTGAAGGCCTTGGAAAAGAAATTGGAACTCAGCAAAGTTATGAACTTGCAGAGTTACTTGTGAAAAGATATATTCTGGAATTAGAAGACACAATTCTTACTTATAAGAATTACAATGGTTTCAGAACCGGGGAAAATGGCAGAATTATTGCAGAATCTTACCTGAAGCAAGGATACTTAAATTACATCGTCCATTATAGTGAGGGAAGTTACAGGATAGTAAAAAATATCTAAGTTTACCCTAAATTTGACTTAAAATTTCACTTAATTCCAATTTATCGATTGATTTATAATGAATAAACATTATGCAGGAATAAACATGTCCACTAATAATGAACCTATGACGATCTCTGAGAAGATCTTTTCGAAGGCTGCCGGGAAGACGGTAAAAGCCGGAGAATTCGTACTGGCTAATATAGACAGGGCAATGACCCACGACATCACCGGACCTCTTGCAGTAGATGGATTCTACGAGATTATGAGGGACAAGGAAGAGAAGAAGGTATGGGACCCTAGTAAAATAGTGATACTCTTCGACCACCAGGTTCCTGCAGACTCACTTAACGCTGCACAGAACCACATAATGCTCAGGAAGTTCGCAAAGGAGCAGGGCATCATCAACTATGACGTTTATGAAGGTGTCTGCCACCAGGTCATGCCTGAAAAGGGACATGTCAAGCCAGGAGACCTTGTAGTAGGTTCAGACTCACACACCTGTGCATACGGTTCACTCGGCGCATTCTCAACAGGTATCGGCTCAACTGACATGGCAGCAGTTTTTGCATCAGGAAAGCTCTGGTTCAAAGTACCTGATACAATCAGGTTTGAAGTTGAAGGAAAGCTTCCAAAGCACGTCTACTCAAAGGACATTATTCTCCACCTCATTGGGGACGTAGGTGCAGAAGGTGCAAGATACAAGGCAGCAGAATACGCAGGTTCAGCTATCAGCTCACTGCCAATGTCCGAGCGTATGACCATCTCCAACATGGCAATTGAAATGGGCGGTAAGGCAGGTATCATTGAAGCTGATGCAACTACAGAAGCATATCTCAAGGAAAGAATACCAGAATATGAGTTTGACCCATACTGGAAATCTGATGAAGGCGCAGAATGCGAGCTTCACAAGTATGATATCAGCAACCTTGAGCCACAGGTTGCATGTCCACACAATGTAGACAACGTTAAGCCTGTAACAGAAGTTGAAGGCACAAAGGTTGACCAGATCTTTGTAGGTTCCTGTACAAACGGAAGATTTGAGGATATCGAAGTTGTTGCAAAGATGATGGGTGACGAACCTGTTGCAAAAGGTGTAAGACTTCTCATAATACCTGCATCAAGAACTGAATACATGAAGATCCTCAGGGCAGGCTACATTGAACAGTTCATGGAAGCAGGTGCAATGGTAGAATCGCCATGCTGTGGACCATGTATGGGAGGGTCTTTCGGACTTCTCGGAGACGGTGAAGTAGGACTTGCAACATCCAACCGTAACTTCAAGGGACGTGAAGGTAGTCCACAGTCCTTCGTATACCTGAGCTCACCAGCAACCGCTGCAGCATCAGCACTCACAGGAGAAATCACAGATCCGAGGAAGATCTGAACTCCACCCTTTTCTTTCTTTTTTTCAACTGTGAGACCACAAAAGATATATTAAACAAATTTAATGATAGTTCCAGACGTTGGTATAACCAACACGGTCCCGTCATATTGTGTGTGGATTACAACCAACGTCACTATAACTGTTTTTTTGGATAATACCTTCTAAACTTACCGTATAGGTTGCCCGTTTGAACTGTGCGCTAAAATACACCATAAAGATGTAATATGATTACCATCTATCAGGAAAGGATAAATCATGCCTGAAACTGATCTCTCAATATTTAACGAGCTTTACGACATAATAAAAGACAGAAAGGAGAATCCTTCTGAAAACTCGTATGTATGTTCCTTACTCAGTCACAGAAAAGGTATTGACAAGATACTTGAAAAAGTAGGTGAGGAATCAATAGAAACAATTCTTGCTGTAAAGAGTGAGAACAAGGAAGAAATTATCTACGAATCATCAGACCTTTTGTTCCATCTTATGGTTATGTTTGTGGCTAAAGGAATAACTCTTGATGAAATTGCTACTGAGCTAAAGAAAAGAAGAAAATAGTTCTTTTGAACTATTTAGTCAACTATATTTAATACACTAGCTCATGGAATACATCCTTCTTAGAAAGAACTCCTTTTGGCATACCATCATAGGACACCAATAAGAAACCGATATTGTGATTGTCAAACATTTTCACAGCATCGTAGAGGGATGTTTCTGCATCAACAGTAATAAGATCACGGGTCATGATATCCTTGACCTTTGCAGTCATTTTACCGCTTGCTACGGCATCACCTATATCGGTGAAAGTAACTACACCAAGGATAATCTCTCCGTCCATTACAGGAGCACCGTGTATACCATTATCAACAAGTATGCGTGCAGTTTCCTGAATGGAAGCATTTTCACTAATTGATATCATGTTAGTGCGTGCATAGTTCTTAACAGGCTTCTTTGGCAGGGATATCATCTCATTTATTGAGAAAACAAGAGTGTTCTGGGTATCATCCCTTCCTACTATTTCCCCGCGTACGACCAATTTGTTTACTGGCGTAGGGCCTGCCTGGACAAGATCACCCTGTTCAAATCCCTTTATGTTACCAAGTACTTTTATCATACCATGGCAAAGATCAGGGTGCCTGACAGTGGTAAAACTAATCTCAGCTACTGTTGCTCCGTCCACAAGCTGATCGTTCCTGAAAATAGGAACACTTGCTTCATGATCCATTGCTGTGATACTTAAAGCTTCATAGGCCTCGCCTGTAGCTTTATATCCGCCCTTTGGACCAGGGACACCTTCAACGAGCCCGAGGACCTTCAGAGATTGCATCTGATTCCGGACTGTACCGGGGTTCCTGCTAATGAGCTCTGCAATTTCTTCGCCTTTAACAGCTCGATCTTTTTCTCTCTGGAGATTGATCAATGCAATAAGAATATCTTTCTGTATAGGAGTCAGTTCCACAAAATCACCGGGTCCATAAACTCAAATATAGTTTATAGATACTCTAAAGAGATATATAAAATATAGTATAGTATCTCTGCCAGATGACCTAAATATGACATTTTTGAAAGATTCTGTTTCCATAAAGGTTATATTTATAGGAATAGGGATTTATATGTTGAAGTGATTTGAAGCCACGACAGGAAGAAACATGATTTTCGAGAAAATTAATACAGTCCAGACATCCGAGGAATTACTGGACAAGGCATTCAGAAGGGCAACAAGAGCCATGTCCGGAAAGAATATCACTGGAAGAAAAACAGCAATTGAGGCTAACGAATCAATGATGCTGACAGCTGGTAATATACTCACGGATAACCTGAAAAATATCGTTAGAAGATTCCCTACTTTTGAGAATCTGCCACCTTTCTATTACGAACTGGCAGACGTTGTTGTGGGCGTTGACGACATGAGAAAATCCCTGAGCAGGCTTGACTGGGCCAGCGCAAAGATACATGAAGTTACAAGAGACCACGTAGGCAAGATTAGAAGAGCAAGAGACCCTTTACCTGTCAGAAAACAGTGTTTTGGAAGACTTTCATCCATTATGCGCTCAATTGACAAAGACCTTATTTTCCTTAACGAGTCACGTAATAAGCTCAGAAAACTGCCTTCAGTTAATGATGAGCCAACAATTGTTGTTGCAGGATACCCGAACATTGGAAAATCCAGTTTCGTTACTAAGGTAACCGGGGCAACTCCTGAGATAGCATCATACCCATTTACCACAAAAGGGGTTTCTATCGGACATTTCTTTGTTGGTAATGACAGGTATCAGGTAATGGACACACCAGGTCTTCTTGACAGACCAATGTCAGAGCGCAATGAAATAGAGCTCCAGGCAATCACAGCATTGAAGAACCTCGATGCAGTAGTTCTTTTCATTATCGATGCAACGGAAACATGCGGATATGAAATTGAAGATCAGAAACGCATGCTTGAAGAAGTTCGCAAGGAATTCAAGTTGCCTGTACTTGTTGTCGCTAACAAGGCAGACTTACCACAATTCAGAGATCTTGACTTCGTGGACATGAAAATGTCAACTGCAACCGAGGAAGGCATTGAAGAAGTCACTTCAACACTTATAGAGATGGTCAAAAAGGCTATCGCAGAAAAAGAAGTAGTTGAAGAAAATGAGATTATGGATGACTATTAAAGTCATCACAATACTTTTTCCATAATATCAAGAGCTTGTTTTAAATTGTCCATTGATGAAGCGTAGGAAAGACGGATGTGCCCTTCTCCCCGGTCACCAAAGGCAGTACCCGGGACAACTATCACTCCGTTTGAAATTAATTTTGATGCAATCTCTGCTGATGTAGTTCCTTCCGGAATTTCAGGGAAAGCATAGAATGCACCTTTTGGAGATTCACATTTAAGGCCAATTGAATTCAGACCTTCAACAAGCATATCCCTTCTACCCTTGAACTCATCACGCATTGCATAAACAGAATCCATTGAGCCTGAGATTGCTGCGTATGCAGCCTTCTGGGCAATTGAATTAGCACATGCCTGCACATACTGGTGAACCTTGATCATCTGCTCGGTATATTCTTTTCTTGCAGCAACGTACCCAATTCTCCATCCAGTCATTGAGAATGTCTTGGATACTGCATTAATAGTAATCACGTTGTCTGAGAACTGAGCAGGACTGACATGCTCACCTTCATAGGTGAAATGCTCATACACTTCATCGGAGATTATTGTTATATTGTGATCATCTGCAATCTCGGCAAATGCTTTCATGTCGCTTTTGCTCTGCACAGCACCGGTTGGGTTTGCAGGAGAATTAATGATTATAGCCTTGGTTTTCGGACCGATATTCTCCATTACAACTTCCGGACTTATCGTAAGGTCATCTGCAAGAGGAAGAGGTGTAACTTTTCCACCCATGATGTTTACCAGAGAATTATAGGACACAAAACCCGGATTGGCTATCAGCACATCATCTCCGGGATTTACCAGGGATGCCATGGCAAGCTCTAAAGCTTCTGAAGCACCTGATGTGACAATTATCTCATTTGGTGAGACTTCAAAATTGTTCTGATCTTTGAATTTGGAACTCAAAGCCTGTAGAAGTTCAGGAATTCCCGGGCCAGGCGTATAACCTGTAAATCCTTCATTGATGGCATCAATTGCAGCCTGCTTAATGTGCTGCGGTGTATCAAAATCCGGCTGTCCAAGACCAAGATTAATAGAGTTTGGGCCAGCACCTTCAAACATCTTTCTTATCCCGGAAATATCAATACCCAGGACCCTCTGTGCGAACTTCGAATCAGGCATGTTATCACTTAGCTTTATTCAATATTTGTGTGTCTTGACTTGAGATCTTCCTCAGAAGCACCTGTTATGAAGATGAGTTCTGCAATAACAGCATCAAGGAATACACTTGAAGAGGTTTCAAAAGAAGTGCCAAGTGGAGTAAGATAAGTATATTCACCACGCATGTGACGTTCAACATAGCCACCTGCGTCATCCTTTGATCTTCCCGGAAGGACTATTGTTGTGTCGGATATTTCCCCAAGAACAGATTCCTTGTTGGATGTAATTGTGACAAGTTTTGCGCCAATCTCTTTGGCAACTCTTCCAAGGTTTGCAATGGAGCGGGTCTGACCTGAACCTGATATTGCTATTACAACATCATCCTTACTGACAGCAGGAGTTGTAGATTCACCTACTACATGTGAGGTCAGTCCAAGGTGCATAAGTCTCATGGCAAAAGCCCTTCCTACAAGACCTGAGCGCCCTGCACCCATTACAAAAATACGTTTGGCACCCATTATATCCTCAAGCATCTGCCTGACAGAATCCTTGTCAAGTTTGTTTGCTACGGTTTCAAGGTGTTCAGCCATCAATAAAATAGAAGAAGTTAAGTATTTGCATTCAGTTAAGTGGATTTCTTTCATCAGAGGTCCTCAATAAATCAATCAGAAATTGTAATATCACTTTGTTTTTCTTTTGCATCGTCCTTATAATTGATGCTTTTAAGTTTCCAGCCTTCGATATTACTCAACTCTTCATACAAACGCATGATGTCAGAGTCATCTCCGGTCCAGTAGCAGTCTAAGAGCGTGTCCTTATCTTTAAGTTCTTCGGTTATAGAAGCTGCAAGTTTGTAAAGAGCTTTTTTGCTGGAAAAAGGAATATTGAAAGTAGTTCTGTAACCCTTTTTTGACTTTGCATAAGACACGAGAACGTATCCATGGCTTTCAAACTCCATTATTTCATCAAAGTCACATATGAGTTCAAGTTCATGGACAGCCGAATGATCAATCCTGGAAATACCAAGAAGTATCTTTCCTATGACTACATCCGGCGCCTGCCTTCCAAACCATATGGAAATTTTACCGTAGGTACAAACTACGTTCACATCATCTCTCCCCATCTCAAAAGAGGAAAGGGAGAGATATGGTGATATTTCGTATTCTTTACTTGATTTCTGACCCATTTATTGCTTCACGCAAATTACTTGTTTGTGGAAATGAGTGCGCTGATCATATTGCGATCCTTTTTCAGGGTCTTTAACTGATCAGCAGGTCCGATAACAGTCAGACGCGTCTTAAGAGCATTCTTTTTGAGGATCTTTCCTATGAAAGAGGTATCCACTTCTGACGGGTAACTTTCCATCTCAATACCGGAAAAACCGTCTGGCTCAATAAGAGTCATTGTCATCTCAATAAGGCTTGCCTCCTCTTCAGGGCTCAGGCCTTTTTCAAGGACCAGTATCTTTCCGCTTTTTACCTCATCAATAATAAACCTGACCTTTTCCACAGGTGACATTTGTGATAATCTGTGCTCTGATACAAGATCCATCTGGAAGCCCTGCATTGCGATCACCCGAACCTCTTTGCAAGTTCTTCATAGAAAGTCTCTATGTTCTTTCCCTCCAGAGCTGATATTGAAACCATTGGGTGCTGTGGGAAAGCATCCCTGATAGTTGAAGGTGAAGCTTCCGGAAGATCGACCTTGTTAGCAACTATTAAAAGTGGAAGGTTCCTTGCTTCCATATTACCGATAACTGTCACATTGACCTGTGTAAACGGATCCTCGGTAGCGTCCATAACAAGAATTACACCATCAAGGTTCTCAAGCCACTTTACAGCTTCAATGACACCTTCTGTGGCTTCCTTTGCACGTCTTTTGGACTCAGCTTCATCCATACCCTGCTCCATGAACTCATGGAAATCAATCTTTGTGGCAAGCCCGGGAGTATCAATAATATCAAGTGTGATGGAACTGCCATTGGTTTTGATGGTTACGCCTTCCCTGCGCCTCGCCCTTCTTGTTTCGTGAGCAACATGTGATACTGAACCCATTGCGTCACCGGTCCAGTCTCTTAGGATCCTGTTAGCAAGAGTTGTCTTTCCTGCATTTGGCGGACCGTATATTCCAATACGGGCATTCTGTTTTTTGAACAGTTTTTTAAATAGGTCTGAAAAATTCCTCTTGAACGATGTGATTACGCCCATTCATTCCCTCCGTGAAGTAGCATTATATTATATAATGGATAATTTTAGTAGTATAAACACTCATTGACATATAATTTTTATTATCTGAATCTGCAAATAGTCCGTTTTTACTACATTTAAGCCATGTTTTTGCATTATATGTTCTTAGACATTGCAGAGTTAATAGCAATTTCAGCTATATTTGAGCCATAATCACCTGTTCGGTCTATACTGTCAACGACTGTGCCAAGGGCAACTACCGTTCCATAGGATTTGATCTTGAGAATGGAAGCATTCAGCTTGTTGATCATTGGAGACATGCGGGCAACCCTGTCAATGACCTGATTTGCAAGATCAACATCAGAATTATAAAGGGCATCAATTGAATCTTCAACTACTTTCCTTGAGAGCTCAGATGTTGACTCTATCATCTCCATGATATCATCAGGAATTGGTTCACTAAGTGTACTTGTGACCTTTGCAATCTTACGTGCGTGGTCTGCTATACGCTCAATAGGGCCTGCTGCCATCCTGAGGTCATGATATTCATCAATTGAAGTTTCTGCTGCATCAGGTAGCCTTGCACCACGCAATATTGAACGGAATTGTTTTGCAATCAGTAAGAACAATCTGTCAACGTCATCATCCCTCTGGTCCACATCAAGTGCAAGATCTGCATCCAGCGTCTTGATAGCTTTTATTGCATCAATATGCATGGAATTGGAAATCAGGTACATTCTCCTTACACTCTTTTTAATGGATATTTCATCAGGATTTAGAAGATCCTGAATGACCACTTTTTTAGCAGTTTCTTCAATTATTTCAGGGCCAATAAGCTTGTAACACATACTACGGACAATATTCTTTTGTTCCGCCAGTATTCTGTCTGCTTTTACCTCAATGATGTCAGAACCTGCAAGATAAGCCGCTATCATGTCCCTGATCAGCGCATCTCCCATACTTCCGGTCACATCTATCTGTATTTTTCTTACCGGAGGAGCATCATGTATAGGGTCTATTACCAGTTTCCCATCAGGCTGAGGCTGTAAAGTGACTCTGCTGCCTGTTTTTATGCCGACTTTATCGGCCCAGGTTTTTGGAAGAGAAATAATATAAGTGGAACCACCTGTTTGCTGAACTTTTCTGGTTTCTATTGAAATCCCTCATTTATGTTTATAGATTACTTGAATATATAGAACACAATGTAATATATAGGCACTTCCCTTTGTACAAAAATATATATCTTGTATTATACAATAAGGAACTATGCGATTTTTGAGAATCAAACCGGATGATATGAAACTATTGAGAAAAATAATGCCATTCATATGTCTGGCTATTCCCTGGGAAATTTATTTTTATTCTGCATATTCCAAAGGTTGGGGAATTAAGTTCTCTGTATTCTACGCTAATTTTGATATCAATTACGGGACGATCTTTGTTAGTATAATCAAGCAGATGACCCTGCTTTCCATGGGAGGTTTCCTGCCATCCATAAGAACTATTGGATGGATTCTTGCATCCTTAATATGCATAGGACTGGCTGCTTATGAACTTTTCAAAGACAGAATTGAGAATGAAATCAACACAAAAACAGCAGCTTACATGCTAATAGTATGCGGTATCCTCTCACTGATAAGTTCTCTTGCAGTATGGAACAGCAGTTTCAAGACCCTGCCAATTGCTCCCCTGTTTTTCGGAGCATTTGGATACATATTATTGCAGGATACAGGGGATGAGGCACTCGATTGAGTTGATCTTCACATTTATATCCGCAGAAGTCGTGTTTCTGAAGGATACTATCAATGTGGCAAAAGAGATCCATTCAATCAGAATAACTACCATTGTCCTTGGTCCTTTTACGTAAAAGGGATGCTTTTTTACTTCGTCAAGCAACCTGGAAGAAAAAGAGGATAAAAAATGTCTTTCAAAAGGATATACGGATTGCAGGACATCAACTATATAGTTACAGAGAGAAATGAGTGTATTCTCATTTTCTGATCCCATCAGACAAAAATGAAGGGAAATACCCGAATGATCAGAACTGTAGTGTGGAGGAACACACTTTCTATTAAGCGGGAAATTACATATTGGAACTATATGCAAACCAGAAGTGCTATCTCTGTTTCCGCATGCCACCATGTAACCATACCCCATGAATTAAATGGCAGATTTTAATGGTGTTACTCATGTATCCGCCAACTTTGCAAGCACTTTTTTGAATGAAACTATTCACATATATATTAAATTTCCACTAACAATAGTTTAATAACTCTTTTTTTATGACCCGTATAACAAGCTCTTACAAAAATTATATATAGATAAATATTAATAACTGAATAATTACGGAAGTTTACAAAGATGATGCCATCACTGGCATCTGTATTGCAGGTACAAACAACTGGTGCAGGCCATTTATAGCTGGTTTTTGATCCGGTCTGAACAATTGTAGCTTTGGCTTTAGTAGTTCATTAGTATAATATTATACTCAAAAAATAATATTAGATAGCGAGAGCCCTTTTATTCATATGAGCTCGAACTGTACAATAAGTCTTCCGGGTTTTCCAGTAAAGAAATACGAACAAAACTACAACCAGCCACGCATTGATCCAACTCCCACTATCAATCTTCTTAAAAGTTCCATACTGGTTTCATTTTCCGGAGCATTGAGAATACATATTGCATTCCTGTTGCTCCACATACAATCAGTCTTTTTGAACTGTCTTGCAGGAGGATTGATAATTTACGCAGTCTACACTTTAGACAGAGCATTGGATTCTGAAGAAGATCTGGCCAACAGACCTGAATTAAAGGGAGCTTCAAAGAAAACTGCCCTGATAATTTCGCTTATATGTTTTTTAATTGGAGCTGCTATTCTTACGGTAAATGGCCTTATACTCTTTGCATTTCTCCCTCTAATAACAGGTTATCTTTACAGCAAAGGTGCAAAAATAGGCAAATTCAATCTCAAGCTTAAAGGCGGACTTGGGATGAAGAATATCGTTGTTGGCACAACATGGGGAGCTTTCATAGCAGGCATCGCAGGAATCTACGCAGCCAACATGATTGCACCTTTTATAGTCTTCGTTTACTTTGGTCTCAAGCTCTTTGTCAATTCTGCCATATATGATTTCAAGGACATAAAGGGTGACACACTTGCAGGAATAAAAACACTACCAGTCGTTCTCGGGCAAAAAAAAGCAAAAATAATGTTGTTCAGCCTGCATATCCTATCCCACATTATACTGTTAATGTCCATTATTGCAGGAACACTGGCTTTTGAACCTATAATACTTGCCTACAGTTTCATCATCGGACTGCTGTACATTAAGAGCTTTGCAGAACCGGTGGAAGTTGAAACAAAGAACAGACTTGCCAGAAGACTGTTCTTAATAGATGGTGAATCAACCACTATAGTTGGACTCAGGACAATTGCAAGCGGGCTTATAGCCTGAAATTCAGATAGATGTGACCTTGCGGGATTTGTTACGATAATAATCGAAAAGGTCACTTCCCCATTTTATTGCAGACTTATCATAACCTACCAGATCATCCCTTGGATCATAAGTATCAGGATTAAAGAACAATGACATGGAGAAAAACATATCGCTAACTACAAAAGCAAGTTTAACATCGTCTATGACATAAAGCTCCGTTTTTGAAGCATTCAAATAGAACTCCAGTTTTTCACGGTGCTCGTCCCTTACCTTTTGAAATACATTTTCAGTAAGTATCAGGGAAGTCGGCACATCTTTATTAGCAAGCTCCACTACAAAATCAGGATAAGTTGGGATAAATATAGAGGAGACTCCTTTGATAGTTGTAGATCTGAGGAGATTTTCCACAAATATTTTATGGGACTCATAAATATTCTCTATACTTCCTGATACTACATCGCATTCTTTCAAAGCTATGAGATCATTAAGTAAATGCTGGGGTATGTCTTCCAGGTAATGCTCTTCCCAGAAAGACTCGTTTTTCTCTATTGTTTCAATAATATCCAGAAAAGGTCTGAAATGGTGGATTATAGCTTTTCCAATGGGAGTAATCTGATAATCCTTATCTGTTTTTTCTATCAGGTTATGCTCCAGCATTTCCTTAATTCGCGGGGAAATTTCTGGAGAGGATACATTAAAATAGTCTTTTATATCGGACAATGTACATGACTTTTCTTCAAGTAAGAACAATATATCCTTTCTTTTTTCGGAAAATGTCAATATACTTAAAAGTCCCTTTGACTTCAAGTTTCCACCTCATTTTACGTTGAATACTCTATCCAACCAACAACTACCAAGTTAATTATATAAAAGTTGTTTAATGGGTAATAAGTGTTTTTGCTTAAAAAGTAGCAGAAGACAATTTTTAAATATCACAAGTAAATTTTAATTGATTTATATACAATTTTAATGGAAAGAAACTGAAAAAAATTAATTACCAGATAATTGGAATGGAGAATAAAAAGTAAAGAAACACTTCAATGTAAGAAGTGTCTCATTCCTGTGAAAACCAGTGATACACCCAATCTGTTAGCTGTATCAATGACTTCCTGATCCCTGATGGATCCTCCGGGTGAAAGAATATACATTATACCATTTTCTTCTGCATGCACAACACTGTCATCGAACGGGAAGAATGCATCTGATGCCATTACGCATTTAGCGAACACATCATTGCAATAGTCCTCATATGACATTTCAGGACTCTCACGGTCGTACATGACCTTCAGGTTCTCACGTGCCTTTGTAGCAGCAAGTTTCCTGATTGAATCCACCCTGTTTGGCTGTCCTGCACCCATTGAAATCATCATGTAACATCCGTCAACATATTCAAATGCAAGGGTAACTGCGTTTGATTTCACACATTTGCATGCATGCATGGCAAACTCGGAAACTGCACGAAGATCTTCAGGATACGGAGTTTCTGTCACACAATCCCATTTATCGTAGATACCTACATTGCGGGACTGTTCAAGTATACCACCGATAACAAACTTGTAGGTATTTTCAACCTCGAATGGCTCGTTAAGTTCAGGCAATTCAAGCAGACGGAGATTTGCACTCTTGTTCTTGAGATATTCAAGAGCATCCGGCTCAAATCCCGGAGCAAGAATAATTTCAACGAATTTACCATTGAGGAACTCTGCTGCCTTTAGATCAAAAACAGTGTTAGTACATATTATACTTCCATAAGCTGAGATAGGATCGCCATCCCATGCTGCACCGAGTGCCTGCAAAAGAGTGTTGCCGGTTGCAAGACCGCATGGATTATTGTGCTTTACAATTGCCACTGCCGCATTGGAACAGGATAATTCCTTAACGGTCTGGAGTGCATTATCAGCATCAATGTAGTTGTTATAGGAAAGTTCTTTCCCATGAAGCTGTTTTGCATTGGCAAGTGAAGGTCCGGTTACACCGTCCTCTTTGTAGAACTTAGCAGCCTGGTGCCAGTTCTCCCCATATCTGAGGGTTACGCCATCCTTGTAACTTAGACGCAACACTTCTTCTCCAAGAAGCTCCTTACTCAGGTATGTGTCTATAGTAGCATCATAATCTGCTGTGTGTCTGAAAGCCTTCACAGCAAGCACTTCTCTTGTCTTCTGGGATACGACTCCTGTTGAACGGATCTCTTTTAAGATGTGCCCGTAATCATCAGGGTCACATACAACGCTTACATAACGATAATTCTTAGCTGCTGACCTGAGCATCGCAGGTCCGCCAATATCAATGTTTTCAATAGCTTCATCAAGCAATACGCCTTCTTTTGAAACCGTGACCTCAAAAGGATAAAGGTTGACCACTACAAGGTCTATCATTTCTACTTCTGCTTTCTGGGCCTCTCCCATATGATCATGGTCGTCCCTTATACTAAGGATCCCACCATGAATTCGGGGGTGGAGAGTTTTTACCCTGCCGCCCATCATTTCCGGGAAGCCCGTAACATCCGACACGTCCATAACCTCAATACCTGAGTCACGAAGCATGCGGGCAGTTCCGCCGGTAGAGATGATCTGTATATCCAATTTTTCGAGTCCACGAGCAAAATCTACAATTCCGGTTTTATCAGAAACGCTGAGCAGTGCTCTTTTTACCAAAAAATCACCGTATAAGATTGGCGAATATATACTAAAAGGTTTCTGGTTGGATCAGGAATTGAATTTGACAACAGGACAAACACTTATACACTGACCACAGTGTGTACACCTGTCATTAATGATAGCAAGTCCCTTCTTTATTTTTATGGCACCGGCTGGGCACTTGCCAACACAGACTCCACAGCCACTACAAAGAAGAGCTCTCCTGACAGAAAGTTCAACCTTTCTCATGAGCCTGCGCGCAGACTTGTCAGAGTCACTTCTGGCAGTCACGCTACCTGAAGCAAACACCTGAGCACGGTCTTCGTCTTCAGTTACCATTGCAACACCTTCCATATACGAGCTGTTTCCAACCGCTTCAAGCATTCTGGTGAGTTCCAGTCGGTTGATATCAACAGGCCCGTCAAAACCACCTTCTGCAGAGATTCCACCCTGCTTACATGGACGATAACCTGTGGTTACAGTGAAATTGAGACTATACTCATTCTTACTTTGTGGAACAAGGTTGATTCCTTTTTTCTTTGCAATCTCTTTCAACGGAGCAGGCAGGTCTTTCCATCTCCAGAAACCGTGCTTCACCCATTCCTCTGAAAGACCCATGCGTTCTGCATAGGAAAGCAAGTAGTCATTGAGCTGTTTCTCCATTTCAGGATGGGTTTCCCTGAGTCTGTAAAGGTCAGCAACAGAGCAGGACGGGCATAGCCAGCAGCCTATCCTGTCAAATCCTTCAGCGTAAAGCGGGTTGTAGAGCAGGTCATTCTTGAAAATGTAAAGCCAGACATGCATTGCAGTCCAGTTCTGAATAGGAGCAGCTGCCACCTGGTTACCTACCCATGGGTTCTTCCAGACACGTTCACTCTTTGCCCTTGTGTCGGATTCATACTTTCTCTGACCGATGAAAGTGAGACATCCGTTATCGTAATTATCATTGATTATCTGGGTAATTGGTCCAAGTTTACACACTTTACAGCACCAGCGAACCTCAACGCTTGGAGGACCGAAGCTGTCAACTGAATCCCAGAAAGCATTTCCAGAGTTCAGCATATTCAGGGTTTTGCCATAAGTTTCTGCGACATCATGGACATTCTTTACAGTCTCAGGGAACTCAATACCTGTGTCTGCAAACAGAAGGTCATAGTCATCAAGGCATTCGCTTACAAGATGCAGAACCGCAAGGCTATCCTTTCCTCCAGAATAGGATACTGTGACCGGACGGTCTACAGATGAAGATACATTATTAATGAACTTGTGGGAACGCTCTATGAAATCGTTCATGTAGTTCTCATTGGCTTTTACAACATCGTCCCAGGTTTGTCCACCCTCTGGAACCGTGATCTCAGCAGGTTCTTCCTTAAACCTCACTTTTACACCAACACCCTTTCCTCTTTCGAGCATTTTTTCCCCGGTCATACGACTGCGACCGACACCAAGAACTTTTCCTTCATGCGTGAGAACAACTACCTCTTCAGCTTCTAAAATAGATGGCTCAGCATCTTTTATACCCGGAGCAAGCACACTGGCACCGCCCAGAATGAACTTTTCGGCACCAGCATCAATGACAACCCAATTTTTCAGGGTTTTGTAATCCACATTGTCAAATATGCGCCTTGCACCATTGATCCTCAGAAGAAGAGTCCATTTGAGTTTTTCAAGCTCAAAGCGTATGCTGCCTATGACCTCACCGTCTACAATTACCTCTTCCATACGGTCGTCATAGGGAGATTTGTTAAGTACTACTGTACGCTGATCTGTGATAAGCGGTGCATTGAATTGCTCAATGGAAATCTTATTGATAAGCTCAATTTCATACGGAAAAGCAGGTCTTATATCTCCCGGAGGAGTGATAGTTACCTGTTTGGTCTTTGTCCCGCAGGAGCATTCTTTTCCGAGTACAGGAACGTTACATGAAGGGCACCAGTAAAGGAGCAGTTCACCGAGGTAAAGAGGTTTGGACATTCTGTCATCCTAGATATTTAAGTCATAAATGCTTTTTGGCAATGTGCTCTTTTCTGAAAAATAGAGCATTTTCGGTCAATGACACCATTTTCCAGTCAAAATCGTGAACATTCGGATAAATTTATTTTTCATTCTTATTGAATCCAAAATAAAACGAGAATACCATCAAATTTATTTATAGACAATGCAACTTGGAAGATAGCTGTGAAGGATGTGATATCATCAAGACTCTTACCAAAATCGGTTTTGCCATCTTAATTATAATGCTCTCTTTGCGTATATTGTTATCAATGACACATCAAATATAAGGCTACATGAAGAAAACACCCTAAAACAAGTGGTATATGCTGGTCTTTTCTAATATTTTATTCGGATACGTGCATGGTTTTTCGGATAAAGCGGGTAATTCAGCTCTGCAGAAATCATATAAATGTAAGTGATACAAACTTTGATCTTTTTTTCCACAAAAACAACCTGTTAACTAGATACAAAATAACCAACCGCCGAAGGCGGCACATTCCAATGATTCCATACAGAAGATAATTGCATTTATGCCATTAAGAAGACAGGTGTTCTAAAAAGAACATATTCGGAATGATACTCAGATGATTTTGTTTATTCTTACGGGAAAACGCCGGCTTCGCCGGACCCTTCGGGATCATTCAAGTTATTCATAATCTACGATCGATCATAAATCTACATAACCACAAACTCTAAATCAAAAATTCCAGTCATCTGATTCTTTGATTCAAACACTCATAATAACTTTGAAGCAAGCGAAGCTTTCACGTTGCACATCTCTGTGAATTCACAACTGGCGCACAGTGCACTCTCGGTTTTATCCGGCATTTTACCATCTTTTATCTTTCTTGCACGTCCAATGGCTTTCAAGACCTGCCTTCGGTCATTGGAATGAATATTCAGCTTCCTGAAATTGCCTGACTTTGCATAGATAACAACAGCGGATTTTATAGGAACACCATGGGTTTCTTCTGCTAGCATTGCAAATGAGGTAACATGTAGTCTGTCGTTGTTCCAGACACCATTTTCAGGAGCTTTGGATGTTTTTATCATCACAGGAACGAATGAACCATCAATGCTGAGAAGCCTGTAAGGAACACCTGTTACATTCAGTTTTTCAGAGTGAAGATATGGTTCATTATCTGAAGAGGATATCAGGTTTGCAATTCTGGAGATTTCCGGATCTTCAACCTGCTCTGAAAGACTCTGCTGTATTCCTGCCATATAGGAACCAACTGTTTCTGCAAGTTCACTCATTTCTTCCTGAGTAAAGCCTGAGACTTCATTTGGATAGATAATACTCAGGTCACCCATGGTCTGCAAAAGAAGTGAATCAAAGTCTGTGGATAACACATCGTCTTTTGACGAAGAGCTCTTCAACACATCAGAATACTTCATAGCTACTTCTTTTAATACGAGGTGTTCCATATAGCTAAGAGAGGAAGAATGGAACTGCTCGTGGCCGCGGCATGAATAATATAATTTCCTTGCGCAGGAAAAATACATGGATAACTCGGACACAGTTATTTTTATTTTTTCGTTTTTAAGAAACATATTTTTATAGTGGATATATAACATACTATAAATAAGCAAATGGTTTGAATCGAAACCCATCGACAATAAACGAACTTGTATTCGTTAAATATATATGGTAATCAACCCTTAGGAATATAAAGCATGAGTGAAGACGAATCGCATGATATGGTTCGCCAGCGTCTTGCAGAAAAGATGGCAGGCGAGATTACGCTATCTGAGAAGCCTGGCGAAGCCCTGAAAAAATGGCGATTGAACTTCGAGATCGCACAGACTGACCTTTCGGGTTATCTGAGTGTTTCTCCTTCGGTCATCAGCGACTATGAAAGTGGCAGGAGAAAATCTCCGGGCACGCTAATTGTTAGCAGAATAGTCGATGCACTCCTTGAAATTGACGCACAGAGAGGAGGACAGAAAATTCATGCCTATGAGGGGATACTTTTCGCAGATAAGAAGTCTAAGGCCATTTACGCCACCTACGAATACACATTTCCCATGCAGGTTGCAAAACTTGCCAATATCATTGAGGCAGACATCGTTAACAAAGGAATAGAGAAACCACTTTACGGTTTTACTGTTGTTGACAGTAAAAAGGCTATTCTTGAACTTTCATCCCATGAGTTCCAGAAACTCTACGGATGGAGTACTGAACGTGCAATGATATTCACCAAGGTCACGACTGGAAAATCACCAATGGTCGCCATAAGGGTTACAAACCTTAAACCCGGGGCTGTTGTAATGCATGGCCTGCGAGGAAATGAAGTGCATCTGATGGCTAAGAAAATGGCTGAGATTGACAGGATTCCCCTTCTCGCAACGACAATGGATATTGACGAAATGGTAGAAGCACTGAAAAAGTACAGCGAATACCATGTAATCGAGTAAATACCACTAAATACACATTTAAACGGTGTTAAGATGAGTGTAGGGATAGTCTCATATGGTGCCTATGTACCAAAATACAGAATTAAAATAGAAGACATCGCCCGCGTATGGGGAGACGATGCAGAGATTCTCAAATCAGGACTGATGGTCAATGAAAAGGCAGTTCCTGATGTTGACGAAGATGCAGCAACTATTGCAGTGGAGGCTGCGAGGGCTGCAGTAAACAGGTCATGCATAGATGCGCAGAGAATAGGTGCAGTATACACCGGTTCTGAAAGCCACCCTTATGCTGTAAAACCTACCAGTACTATTGTAGCAGAAGCAACCGGAGCAACTCCGGTATTGACTGCAGCTGATTTTGAATTTGCCTGTAAGGCAGGAACCGCAGCGGTCCAGGCATGTATGGGTCTGGTAAGCTCCGGTATGATTGACCTTGGACTTGCAATCGGTGCTGATGTGGCACAGGGAGCCCCAGGAGATGCACTTGAATATACTGCCGCAGCCGGCGGTGTAGCATATGTCATCGGTAACAAGGAATCTGAACTTGTGGCAATTATCGAGGACACATACTCTTTTACAACTGATACTCCTGACTTCTGGAGGCGTGAAGGAATGCCATACCCTGAACACGGCGGAAGATTCACAGGAGAGCCAGGATACTTCAAGCACGTAACAAACGCTGCAAAGGGACTTCTGAACAAGCTGGACACAAAACCTGAAGATTATGATTATGCAGTATTCCATCAGCCAAACGGAAAGTTCCCAAGCCGTGCAGCCAAGATGCTGGGATTCAGCAAGGAACAGATAAAACCAGGGCTTGTAGTTCCAAGACTTGGAAACACGTACTCCGGCTCATGTATGATGGGAATTGCAGCAACACTTGACCAGGCAAAACCAGGAGACCGTATCTTTGCAACCGCATTCGGTTCAGGTGCCGGTGGAGATGCTTTCAGCATAACAGTCACCGACAAGATAGACGAGATACGCGACAATGCACCGAAAGTTGAAGAACTTCTTGCAGACCCGATTTATGTAGACTACGCAACATACGCCAGGCATAAGGGTAAGATAAAGATAGCATGAGGTGTGGAAAATGAGAGATGTAGCAATCATAGGTGTTAAAAACACAAAATTCGGTGAACTTTGGGACCGCTCTTTCAGAGACGTTGTAGTTGAAGCTGGTGTCGGCGCTGTCAGTGATGCAGGTGTTGTAGGTGAGAAGATCGATGCAATGTTTGTCGGTAACATGAGCGGGGGACAGTTTGTAGAGCAGGAACACATCGGTGCTTTAATTGCTGATTATTCAGGTCTTGCAAAAGACATTCATGTTCCTTCAACCCGTGTTGAAGCTGCCTGTGCTTCAGGTGGACTTGCACTCAGACAGGGAATATATTCTGTTGCTTCAGGAATGGATGACATTGTAATCGCAGCCGGAGCCGAGAAAATGACAGATGTACCTTCACCAAAAGCATCATCCGCCCTTGCAGCAGCAGCTGACAGGGAATGGGAAGGTATCATGGGTGCAACATTCCCGGGCCTTTATGCAATGATCGCAAGGATGCATATGCACAAGTACGGAACCACAAGTGAACAGCTTGCCCAGGTTGCTGTGAAGAACCACCAGAATGGTCAGCACAACCCGATTGCCCAGTACAAATCCCCGATTACCGTTGAGTCGGTACTCAAATCCATTATGGTGGCAGACCCACTTCACATATTCGACTGTTCGCCAATTACAGATGGTGCATCTGCGGTTGTGCTTGCACCTGCAGATGTGGCACACGAATACACTGACACTCCTATTTATGTGAAGGCAACTGCGCAGGCATCAGATACTATTGCACTGCACGACCGCAGGGACATTACAACCCTTGATGCAAGTGTAGCGGCAGGTAAAAGAGCATACGAGATGGCAAAGATGCAGCCAAAGGACATTAACCTTGTAGAAGTCCATGACTGTTTCACTATTGCTGAAATTTGCGCAATCGAAGACCTTGGCTTTGCTAAGAAAGGTGAAGGTGGAATCGTAACCCAGAATGGCGAGACCGCAATTGGTGGAAGGATACCTATAAACACATCAGGTGGACTGAAGTCATGCGGACATCCTGTAGGAGCTACCGGTGTAAAACAGGCTGTTGAGATAGTTGAGCAGCTTCGTGGAGAGGCTGGAAAGCGTCAGGTTGACGGAGCGGAAGTTGGAATGACCCACAACGTGGGAGGTTCCGGTGCGACTGCTGTTGTACACATATTCTCGAGGAACAGGTGATCATCATGTCAGTACCACGATTTTGGAGAAAACAGATAGCAAGATACAACCTTGTGGGAACACACTGCAAGAAATGTGATGACTACTTCTACCCACCACGTAACATGTGTCCTGCCTGCAGACGTGAAGGTGAGATTGAAGATTACAAATTCTCAGGGAAAGGAGAAGTTGTGACGTTCACTGTGATTCACACTGCAGCAGAAGGTTTTGAGAACCAGACACCTTATGTTCTTGGAATTATCAAACTGGAAGAAGGACCAAGTCTCACAAGCCAGATAATTTGTGATGCTAAGGATGTAAAGATAGGTATGAAGGTCAAACCTGTGTTCAGGAAGCTTGGACAGGCTGGAGAACGTGGAATGATCTACTACGGTACAAAGTTTGTACCAGAGCTAGAAGTTGCAGATAAATGTTAGAAATTGAAGTAAAGGCCCGTGCCGACCACCTGCCTGTAAAAGAGCAGTTGTCGGTTATGGGTGCTGTTTTTGTAGGTGTCCAGCACCACTGCGACACCTATTTTAATGCCCCGGACAGGGATTTTGCCAAAACGGATGAAGCACTCAGGATACGCTCCGTTGATGGAAGGTCTGTCATGACCTATAAAGGCAAAAAACTTGATACCCTTTCCAAAACAAGAGAAGAATTCGAAACTCCGGTTGATGGTGGAATAACCCGAAGCATCCTGATTGCACTTGGATTTTATGAGTCCGGCATCGTTAAAAAAACAAGAGAGGTCTATAGATTCGAGAATATGACCATCTGTCTTGACAGAGTCGAAGGACTGGGCGAATTCATGGAAGTTGAGATAGTGGCTGAATCCGATATTGAAACTCACCGAAAGCAGATATTCTCATTTTTAGCTAATTTTGGAATACGAGAAGAAGATTCCATCAGGACATCTTATCTTGAGATGGTTTTGGAGAATCAGTAGAAAACATATCAATTAAAATATCAACACGCTACTAATGAGTATAGCAATCAGAATTGTTGAGACTTCGCTTTGAACATGCCAAATAAAATTGATCTGTTTTTTGTATAAAGAAAACAAAGGATAGAATATGCAAGCAATTACAATGTTATAAAGTACAAATACATTGGTATACCAGTATGCGAAAGTTTCATTTCCACGATATTCTTTAGGGATTGCAATTCTCTTGATACAAAAAAAGCTTCCGTTCTCAGTTTCATAAATCGTACTACTTTCAGAAATATAGCTACCAACTACTTTTTCAGAATGCCTGTATCTTTCATCTTTAACTGAAACAGTGTACCATGAAATATTCCAATTTTCATATTTAGGATAATAAGTATCTTCAACATCATGTAATACTATGAGAGAATTATGGTTATCAACTAAAGCTTCACACAATAAATCTTCATTCTTAAGCGTTTTTTCATTTAAAATTGGCATAGCTATCAACAAACAAGAGAAGCTGCATATTAAAAACATTATTAACAAAAAAGAATAACCTTTTCTTTTATTTTTTATTTGAAACGACTGAGGTTTATCAATATTATTAATTTTTAAGAAAAAAATGATGTTTCCTATTAATAGAACGATTGAACAGATTAATAATAAATATTTATCATTCAAAGTGAATGTATCTATGATAACAGTTCCTTCCATAATAACCCTAAAGATAATAATGTAGCAAAAATTTCGATGTGATCATCTTAATTTATTAATGACATTATTCCATAAATAACATCACATCTAAAAATAAAATAATTTAGTAAAAGGTTAAAATCTAGAATATAATATGAAAATAACAAGAGTTGTAAGCCTGTTTCTGGAGTATATATTTTTATTGAGTATATACTAATATCATTCTTTCCCATCAACAGGAATCTCGAAATAGAAACAAGATCCTTTGCCAAGTTCACTTTTTACCCAAACCTTTCCTCCGTGCATTTCCACAAACTTCTTTACAAGAGCAAGTCCGAGTCCTGTTCCCTCATACTTTCGATTATGATCAGAATCTACCTGAGTAAATTCATAGAAGAGGTATTTCTGGTCATTTTCAGATATACCTATACCTGTATCCTTTACTGCAAACAGGACATAGTTACCGAGTTTTTTAACTTCAAGGGTAACACTCCCTTTTTCAGGAGTGAACTTCACTGAATTGCTCAGGAGATTCAAAAGAGTTTGTCGAATCTTAACCCTATCAGCTTTCATGGTTGTCAGTTTCTCATCAATATTAGATTTAAGAGAAATATTCTTTCTAACTGCAATTGAGGAAATAGTTCCCATAACCTCATCCACCAATTCAGAAACAACAACATTTTCAGTGTTTAAACTCATCATACCTGCTTCTATCTTGGACAGGTCAAGAATATCATTGATAAGATTCAGAAGGTGTTTTCCACTACCAGAAACATTGTTAAGGTAACGTTCCTGTTTTTCATTGATATCACCGAATGACTTCAGGAGTAACATATCTGAAAAACCGATAATTGAGTTCAAAGGAGTACGCAATTCATGACTCATATTGGCAAGGAACTGGCTTTTTAAGCGATTAGCGGCATCAGCTTCGATCTTTGCATGCAAAAGGGCTTCTTCATAAATCTTCTTTTCAGTGATATCACGGATAATTACCTGAACAGTTCCTTCCTCCTTATCAATGATAGAAGAACTGATATCAGCATCAATAACATTATTATTGGAAAGTACCAGTTTAATCTCTGACCTGACAGAACTTTCTCTGATAGTCTGCTTATAGATATCAACAAGACTGGTAGAGTCTTCCTCCGGAGATAGGAAGTCGATATTTATTTCAAAAAGATCAGGTTTTTCATATCCAAGTAATTCGGAGGTTTTGCTGTTCATATCAACCAATGAAGCACCGGGGCCAAAAATCATAATGGCATCATTTGACTGCTCAAAAAGAGCATGGTATTTTCCTTCCTTTTCCTCAAGTGAGTTTAACATATTATTGATATCATCAGCCAGCCAGTTAACCTGTTCATCGCCTTCTACTTCAATTCTGGATGAAAGATCTCCACTATCTCTAATGTTTTCAAGTTCCTTTACCAGAAGGTTGAACTCTATGAAACTCATATTCTTTGCAAGGTAAATATGGAAAAATAGTTCAATTGAAGTTACTACCAAAAGTGCAATTCCGATAGACATTGCCATTTTTAGTCCTATTGAAGAAGTATGGCTTGTTGTACCGACCTTTAACAGTTTCTCAGGATGACCCATTATATCATACAGCAGAACTGCACCTGCAGGATCTCCATTTTCAAAATTACTAAGCGAAATATCATTTGTCTTATAACCAGGTGCCTTTTTATCTGCCTCTGAAAAAGAACCTACATCCTCTAAAACAAAATATATGGACCTGTCTTGTGCTATTTCTAATTCATTAATGTCAATTGTACGTGAGACGACAACTACCAGACCATCTTCAACCGTTCCTTCAGCCGGAACAAAATATTCCATGGCAACTAACAGAGTCCTTTCCGGGAGGAATACAAGACCTGAAAGAGTAAAGTTATTCATGCACTCAGAAAATGCCTCAGGGTTTGAGGACAAATAAGCTTTAAGATCGTTAGACGGAGCTACACCATTTATCGTATGTTCAAATAGAGGAGATTCCTTAAAGGGATTATAGATTATTATAGATTCAATATCACGGTTTATAAGAAATTCATCGTCTGATAATTTGTCATCAAAATTACCAAGATCTTTACCTCTTACCTCATGTTGTGCACATAACACCAGATTTGAAGCACTGTAACTGAGAGTTTTCACTTCATCTGCTTCGATACCATGAACAAACATGTGAGTATTATGGAGCGAGTATCCCTCTTCCAGATCATAGAAATTGGATGAGATAAGGAAATAGCTGAAAACGACTATTATCATAATCCCTACTATAAACAGAAAGGAATGCAGATAAATGTCCTTTTTTTCTATTTGCATTGTGATAGCCTCAGTTAATTGATGGAAGCATAAAAGAAGCAAAAAAAGCAACTTTGTAAGTGTTCCATAATAACTAAAGTAATATATAAACCATTCATAAATAAAAATATCTTATGTAATAACAATATGAAGTAAAACACAAAACAAATCAAAAAGAAATAAAAACAAATGGGTGCGGCAATGCACCCTAAAATAAAACAAAATTATCTGATGCAGGAACCAGGTCCCATTTCCTTATCAGTTGACAATAAAGAAACTCTCTCACCGGCATCTGCTGCAAGGAGCATTCCCTGTGATTCAACTCCACAGAGTTTCACAGGTTTGAGATTCACAAGAACATTCACAATCTTGCCGACCATTTCTTCAGGGTCATAGTACTCTGCAAGACCTGCAACAACCTGTCTTGGTTCCTCATCTCCGATATCAACCTCAAGACGCAGGAGTTTCTTTGATTTTTTGATCTTTTCAGCGGTTACGATCTTACCAACCCTGATATCAAGCTTTGCAAAATCATCATATTCTATTTCGTCTTTGTATTCCATTATTTCTACTTCCTCAATACCTGCTTCCTTTGCCATTGCTGCCTTTATGCGCTTTGATGATATTGCTTCCATCTCATTGATCTTATCATCTTCCAGCTTTGTGAAGAGAATTCCAGGCTTTGCGAGTTTTGTTCCACTTACAACAGGAACAGTCGCTTCTTCATATGTAACTTCATGGACATCTGAGTCCATTCCAATCTGCTTCCATGCAACTTCCATGCTGCCTGGTGTCATTGGTTCGAACAGAAGGATAAGTGCCTTGGCAAGCTGGATACAGTTCTTTACAACCTTTCCGCAGGCATCTTTATCTTCTTTAATGAGCTTCCAGGGTTCATTTGACTGGAAGTATGAATTTCCGTATGATGCAAGAGCCATTGCAGTGTCAGCAGCTTTCTTGAACTCGTATTCTGAGTTTGCTCTTACTACTTCTTCAATGGTTGAATTGATCTTCTCTATGACCTCAGGGTCGATATCTCCATCAGGAATCTCACCGAAGTTCTTGAAAGCAAAGAGCAGGTTCCTGTACAGGAAATTACCTAATACACCAACAAGTTCGGTGTTTATCTTGTCCTGGAAGATCTTCCATGAGAAGTTGACCTCTTTTGTGTGTGAGGTATAACTTACAAGATAATACCTCAGAAGGTCAGGATGGAAGCCATGGTCAAGGTAATCTTCCTCAACCCATACAACATATCCACGGCTCTTGGAGAATGTCTTATCCTCGATTTTCAGCATACCTGATGCAACAACTGCAGATGCCTGACTGTAGTCTGCTCCCTTGAGCATTGCAGGCCAGAAAATACAGTGGTGGTAGATGATGTCTCCACCAATGAAGTGAACAATCGGACAGTCACCTTTCCAGAATTTCTCCCAGTCTCCGCCGGTTTTCTCTGCCCATTCTTCTGTGAAAGCCATGTAGCCAATCGGAGCGTCAACCCATACATAAACTACAAGGTCATCGTGTCCCGGGAATCTTACACCCCATTCAAGGTTCCTTGTGATACACCAGTCTGTAAGTTCCTGTTTTATCCAGCCCATTGCATAGTTGCGTGCATTCAGTGTGCCGCCAAGGTTCTCAAGGTGCTCCATGAGGAAGTCCTTAAACTCAGAAAGTTTGAAGAAAAAGTGTTCCTGTTCCTTGTATTCGGCAGGACCTTTACAGATTGTACAAACAGGTTCCTTAAGTTCTCCAGGCTCCAGGTGTCTTCCACAGCCCTGGTCACACTCGTCTCCGCGTGCCTGCTCACCACAGTGAGGACATGTACCTGCAACGTACCTGTCAGGAAGGAAACGGTCACACTGAGGGCAATATGCGATCTCGATTATCTTTGGGTAGACATATCCCTTTTCAATAAGTTTGTCAACTATCTCAGTGGTACGGTTGTGGTTTGTTTCGTCATCAGTTGTTCCGAATGAATCAAACTCCACTTCCATCTTCTTGAATACTTCATCAAAATGAGTATGATACTGCTGTACCAGTTCTTTAGGTGTGAGACCTAACTCCTCGGCATTTACCACAATAGGAGTTCCATGGGTATCTGAACCACAGACAAATGTAGTTTCCTGTGAGTTCTTCTGGAGTGACCTCACAAAAATATCTGCGGGAATGTATGTTCTAAGATGCCCAACATGCGCCTTTCCGTTTGCATATGGAAGACCGCATGTCACAAGCACGGCTTTATCAGAAGGAATGTTTGACATTTATTATCTCCACTAAAAATATGATCAATATATATGGTGTTGCATTGCGTGCAATTATAAAATATATTTCGCTCGCTGAGCATAAGGGAAGCTTTTTGAATGTGCAAATACATTTTATACGCGGGATGGAACGAATAGATGAACGGAGATAATTCAGAAAAAAACATAGAGGATGATACCGAATATCATCTTTACCCGTATAGTTATGATAAAAACGAGAGTGATAACACTCAAGAAGATATTGACGAGATTCAGACAAGTGTCGTATCCGAAAATGCTGAAATCGAAGCAAGTGATAAAATTGCCGAAAACGATTCACCGATTATAGTTGAAACATCTGAACCTGTCCTGGAAAAAGTTGAAACTTCAGAGGATGAGGATATTTCAAAAAACACTTCAGACGATATTGAGAATGGTGAACCTGTTAATTCTGCTCCTGAAAAAGAAACTCCTGTAAAGGAAACAAGAACAGAGCCTTCAACAAGAGCAGGATCAGGTTATTATGAACCATCCCGTGAAACTCCTGTAATTAAAAAGAAAAGCCGTAAATGGCAATATGCTGCCATTGTCCTGGCTCTACTGTTTGTCATTGGTGTCAGTTTTGCAGCTATCTACCAGTCATTTAACGGTGATCTTTACTCTTCCAACGATAAGATTGCTGTAATTTACATAGAAGGAACTATGGTTACAAGCAGTGTACCAGGTGGACTTGGCTATGCAAGCTCCGAAGTAATATCTGACAACATCAGAAAAGCACTGAATGATGAAGATGTGAAAGTCATAGTATTGAGAGTTAACAGTGGCGGAGGGTCTTCAACAGCTGGCGAAGAGGCATACGAAGAAGTCAAAAAAGCAAGTGAAAGCGGCGTACCTGTTGTAGTTTCAATGGGAAGCACAGCAGCAAGTGCTGCCTACCACCTTTCAGCACCTGCCGACCTGATAGTTGCTAACCCGTCAACAATGACCGGAAGCATAGGTACTATATGGCAATTCCAGAACCTGTCAGAATATTATGACAAAGAAGGAGTCGAGTACTACATAGTAAAGTCCGGTGAATTCAAGGACATGGGCAATGCTGCCAGAGGACTTTCTGATGATGAGAAGGAATACGCTAACAAGGTTGTAGCAGAAGTTTACAGCAACTTTGTGAGCGATGTGGCTGAAGGCAGGGACATGAGTGTCAGTGAAGTCAAAAGTCTTGCAGATGGTAGAATCTACACCGGACGAGAAGCAAAGGAGCTCGGACTTGTGGATGAACTGGGTAATTTCTATGATGCACTTGACATGGCAGCAGACCTTGCAGGAATAGATGACCCGACTATAGTCTACATGAACAAGCCAACACTTTCAAGCCTGCTTTTTGGCTCAGAGGCTGACGCAGCTGAAACTGCCGAACTGGTGTATTACTATGAAGACAGCCCATTCGGATATCTAACCTGATGTGAATGCCCTTCACACCTTTTCATCTAGGACCGGCCTTTCTTCTCGGAGAAATCTTCGAGAAAAAGGTCAATCTTTTTTCTATTTTAATCGGTAGTATCATAATTGATGTTCGTGCAACCTACTGCCTGTTTACAGGTTGTCGACCCTTGCACGGACCACTTCATACTTTTCTGGCTGCAACGGTTATAGGACTATTAATTGCATGGTTCATTTATTCTCAAAGAGCATGGTTGCAGAAAATTACCGATAAACTGAGAATAGAACAGAGTTATTCCCTCAATTCAATCGTAATTGGATCAATTATCGGAACATGGAGCCATGTGATTCTTGATTCACCTCTGTACACGGACATTACTCCACTCTGGCCGGCAACAAATAATCCATTTCTATGGACAATTGGTCCCCTGACAATATACGAATTCTGTGTATTTTCATTCCTGCCTGCAATTGTAATATTTATTTACAGGTACGGGAAGAGAGGACAATAATCCATTCAAAACCCCCTTACAAAAAGTATAAGTCAATTTGAACCAGACTTACTATAAAAAATCGAAGTTATTTCACGAGGGGGATTTTCAATGGTTATGAGCAAATATCTCAAATCAATTCTATTTTTATCAATAATTTGTATTTTATGCACTTCCTTTCCTGCTTTTGGTCTGGAACAGGTCAGGACTGATAAACTCGACATACTTGCAGCAGAGGTCTCACCTCAGCCTGTAAGACCAGGAGAAGAACTGCTTGTAAAAGTTAGTGTTGCAAATTACGATGACACCACCGTGAACAATATTATTCTTGATGTAGAGAACCAGTTCCCTCTCATTCTCAGATTCTCTGAAAAAGAGTATGGTGTAAAGAGTATTTCCAATAGCAGTTTCAGGATAGAGAGAATCAGCTCAAACGGAAATGTTGAGATCAACTACAATTTCCTCATTGATCCTGAAGCAAGAACCGGCACATACCATGTGACATTCAAACTCTCAGATGGAAACAGTGTTTTTGTTACAAGAACAATCTCCATAGAAGTTGAAGGTACACCTGAAATTGCCCTCATGAATTCCTCCTTCTCAAAAACAGGAATATCTCCTGGTGATGATTTTGTCCTGTACACTACCGTTGCAAGTGTTGGTAGTGGAAATGCCAAGAACATAAAGATTAGCCTGCAAATTGATGATGTCCCGGGGCTTGTAGCTGTAAATGACAACAGTGCCTTCATTCACACACTCGATGCAGGAGAAGAAAAAGAGATAGCTTTCAAGCTAAGTCTTGGAAAAGATGCTGATATAACATCATATAATATCCCGATATCCATAAGAGCTGTAGATGATACTGAAAGTTTGAATATAAGCTCAGTGGAAACTATCGGTTTTGAGGCTAAAGGCAAAGCGAAGATAGACATTGCAAATGTTAAGAATAGTCCCACAATGCCTGAAAAAGGAACAGAACTTACCCAGGTAATCAGGATCGAGAACGTAGGTGAGGGAGAAGCAAGGTCTGTTAAGGTCAGCCTTGTTGACCTTGACATGTCAGGAACTAAAGAAGCTTTCATCGGAAAACTTGATGCAGATGATGATGCTCCTGCTACTTTTTCATTCATCCCTCAAAAAAGCGGGGATCAGGAGTACACTGCACTTATCGAATATGAGGACGACTTTGGAAATCATTCCGTAGAACAGAAACTCACAATGAATGTTACAGGAACCTCTCCATATCAAATATTGCTGGTGATCATAGTGCTGCTGGTTCTTGGATATACAGCTTATACTCACAAAGACCGCCTGATAAGTAAAAACAAAAAATAAGAAACTGGATTGAAGAGAACATGTTTGAAAAAGCAAAGGTCTCGTTTTTCCTTGCATCAAAATCGATACTTAGAGGAAATAAAGGAATTGCTTTTTTTACGATTATTGTCCTGACACTTGTGTATCTTCAGCTTGTTTTCTTTTCCAGCATGATAGGTGGAGTGACAATGAAGTTCAACGACGTTCTTGTGGATTATCAGACAGGAAACATCGTTATTGAACCGGCACAGAATGAAGCCTACATAACAAATGTTGATGCCCTGAGCAAAAAAATAGAGCACATACCTGATGTCACAGGAGTTTCTCCCCGGCTGCGGCTGAAAACCAGCGTATCTTATAAAGAAAAAGAAGTAGGTGCCACAATTTACGGCATCGACCCACAGGAAGAAGAGCTTGTAACTGATTTCTCATCTGCTATGGTTGAAGGGGAATTCATAAGCAAACTTGACAGGGGAGAAATAGTGCTCGGCAGGGAGATTTCAGGAGGATACGGAGCGGTAATGCAGACAAGATCCCTTGAAGATGTGGAAGTAGGCGATATCGTAACTGTCCTGATAAATGGACAGGAAATGGATTTCAGGGTCAAGGGAATTTACAGCACCTTGTTCTTCATGTCTGATTCTTCCGCCTTTGTTAACATTGCAGACCTTGAAGACGCTCTTAATGCCGATAATAAAGCTCAGGAAATTGCCATTAAACTTCAGGATGGATCAGATGAAGACGTTGTGATGAATGAAATCCTGTCTCTCGGAGTACAGGAAGAAGTTCGCTCATGGACTGAATTTGCCGGCATCCTGCAGATAATAGAGGGCACGCTGTCAATGGTAAGAAACATCTTCACGGCAGTCGGACTTATTGTTGCCTTTGTTATCATTTTCGTTGTTATTTTTGTCAACATCGTAAGTCAGAAAAGACAAATCGGTGTCCAGAAAGCCATTGGAATTGAAGAGGAAGTGATTATTGCATCTTTTGTGCTGCAGGCGATGTTCTATGCTTTCATTGCAATGGTAATTGGTTATTCCCTGATGCAGTTCGTCATAACCGGGTATACCCAGGCACATCCAATCAGCGCTCCAATAGGCAATGTCAGTCTGGATCTTAGCAACTCAGAGGCTGTAATCCGTGCTATGATGCTATTCATGGCAGCGGTGCTCGGGTCACTTATACCATCCTACAAGATGACGAAAAGAAGTCTTCTTGACCTTATATGGGGTTCTAACTGATGATTGAGGCCAAGGATATTAAAAGAACTTTCCTGATGGGAAAAGTGGAAGTGCAGGCCCTTAAAGGTGTCAGTCTCAACATTGAAAAGGGAGAGTTTGTTGCCATTGTCGGTTCAAGTGGCAGTGGGAAAACCACCATGCTCAACCAGCTTGGAATTCTTGATACACCAACATCAGGACAGATAATTATTGACTCTACAAATGTATCGGAACTTAGTGACAGGGAGAAGATCAGATTCAGGCTGAATAACCTTGGATATGTGTTTCAGGACTATGCACTAATCCCCACTTTAACAGCACATGAAAATGTGTACCTTCCATTGATGATGCAGGGATATCCTCAAAAAGAGCTGGAGGAAAAGGCAACAAATATACTTGAAGACGTTGGTCTTTCTGAGAGAATGCATCACCTTCCATCAGAAATGAGCGGAGGGCAACAGCAAAGAGTTTCAATTGCAAGGGCACTTGTGCACGAACCAAAGATTATTTTTGCCGATGAACCATGTGCCAATCTTGACAGTACGGCTTCCAGACAGGTGCTTGAACTATTCAGTGATTTCAACAAAAAGAATGAGCAGACCATCGTCATGGTCACTCATGAAGAGTGGCATCTGGATTACGTTGACAGAGTTATTACTCTGAAGGACGGAATGATGGCAGATTAAACTATGATGTAAAATGAGGATTAAGCTCACTTCATTTTCCTGCATTCTTCATACCTGAAGCAATCCACTACATGATCATTTACCATTCCCACTGCCTGCATGAAAGCATAGATTATCGTTGGACCCACAAAATTGAATCCTCTTTTTTTCATGTCCTTGCTTATCTTTTCAGAAAGCTCAGTTTTTCCAGGAATATCCTGCATGGATTTCCATGAATTCTGTATTGATTTCCCATCAGGCAGGAATGTTTTGAGATAAGCATCAAACGAGCCGAACTCATTTCTGATTATTATGTACACTTTTGCATTATTGACAGCAGAACGCACTTTCAGTTTGTTCCTGATAATTCCGCAGTCCTGCAAAAGTTCGGCAATTTTTTTGTCATCATAAGCAGCTACTTTCTCGAAATCAAAACCATCAAAGGCTTTCCTGTAATTCTCCCTTCTTTTCAGGATAGTGTCCCAGCTAAGTCCTGCCTGTGCTCCTTCGAGTACCAGAAACTCGAATAGCTTCCTGTCATCATGTTCAGGAACTCCCCACTCTGTGTCATGATACTCAATTTCATGCTCGTTAGTTTCGGCCCATTGGCATCGTATTTTCATGAGTTAAAGATGATAGTAAATAGTTTTATACTTTAGTTTTGAGAAAAAGGCAAGAGTTTGAATTTACTTAAATTCTAATTACTTTTCTGATTTGGTTTTTTGCGGACTTTGGCAATTTTAAATGGTAACTGCAAAATTTCACTATTACCTTTAATCCAAGTTTTCTGATCTTCACTTAATTTGTCTTTAGATGATTTCACTTCAACAAAGAAAAATTCACTATCATTAAAAATCAATAAATCAGGCCATCCACAAAATCTACCCCAATAGTCTTGTATTAAGTAGTTAAGAATCTTTATAATCAGTTCAGATGGTAAAATACCAATAATATTCCTTGCAATATCAATATCTTTGCTAGCATGTGCCCAGAGATATTGTCTCAGATTAGCGCTTGGTTCTATCCAATAATCAAAACACCACAATAAATCTTGTTTGTTTTTAGGAAGACTCTGAAGATGGGATGTTATTTCGTTTAGTCTGCGATTGTAATATCCTTTGGTTCCAAAGTCAAATGGAAGTCCCGTCCAAATAAGATCATTCTTAGTTTCATTTTCAAATTTGCCACGACGACCAAATCCAACAACTTGACAGTGAGAATCTTGGGGATCTTGTATTACCAACCACATAAAGACAGCAAAAATTACATGAAAAGGTCTACTTTCTGTAAATAGAACATTGTAACCTTTTTCTCCAAAGTAATTTGCAACAAATTCTTCCACTGAAAAATATTTGCCATTGTCGATGATTTGAACTTTTCTTGAAAAAGTAGCAGAGTATGGAACAAATAAATCAATTACTTCAATAGTGTAAAGAGAAATGATTTTATTGTCTGAATGGTCTATGTATTCGTATTTTGGATTTATTTCATGAAGGTGTTGAAGCTCTTCAACTACATCTCTTTGAATAGCACCGTGAATACTAGGGTTTTCTTGTTGAGCAACAAAATAATCTGCATAGCCATTTTGTTCTGCCCATCTTCCAAACCTTTTAGTTGTTTCAATTGTAATTTCTCTCCAATAATACCTACGAATTTTAGTTGTTCTCCCACGAGCTTGAGATAGTGGATAAGACTCTTCTTTTTTATTTCTGCAAGTATTGCAAATATTGGGTTGAAAACCTATTGTCACAGGTATCTTTTTTTGAGTGTCAAGTTCAGTTGCAATATCAAGCTGATGAGAATAATATTTTCTACCAAATTCTTCATCGCATGAACACATCATAACCTCACCACACAAATTACAAAAATACTTACGAATTGTTTCATAAGGATTTATACAAGTGACGTCTTCATGATTACAATTACTCATTTCCTCCACCATCTTTCATTAAGAGAAATAATACAATGAAAAAACTAAATTTCACTTTAAATTCTTCATATTATAATCTTGATTTTGTATAGTAATATGACTTTCCATAAACAAATATCGAACAGATAAGGATAGAGATATTAAGTTAAAAAATCAATTATTCATAGTGAAAAAGTAGGGGTTGTTATCATGAGTGGGACAGGCAAAGAATTCATGGAAAAGACGCAGTATCGATATCTGGACATGTCAGACCAGTCTATGGGCTACCCTAATCCTGATCTGGAACTTAGTGCAGAAGAGAGTGACAGGATAATTGACCTGCCTTTGCCACAGAATATAAAAGTTGAGAACATCGACCTCAGAAAAGCAATAGAAAAGAGAACAAGTGTCAGGAATTACAGTTTTGAGCCACTTTCTCTTGAAGAGCTCTCCTAGCTGCTCTGGTGCACTCAGGGAGTGAAGGAAGTTGTCAGGAATGCAGCTACTTTCAGGACAGTACCGTCAGCAGGAGCAAGACATGCTCTGGAAACATATATTCTCGCAAACAATGTCAAAGAACTTGAAAATGGCCTCTACAGGTTCCTTCCAATTGAACACAAGCTTGTGGAAATAAACACTGAAAAGGACATTGGAACAAATATCAAACGTGGGTGTCTGGACCAGCCTTTTGTAACCAGCTGTGCTGCAACTTTCATCTGGACAGCAATTCCCTATAGAATGACATGGAGGTACAGCCAGAGAGGTTACAGATACCTGCATCTTGATGCCGGTCACGTATGCCAGAACCTCTATCTCAGTGCGGAATCCGTGGGCTGTGGTGTTTGTGCCATTGCAGCATTCCTTGATGAAGAAATAAATCCTGCAATGGGAATTGATGGTGAAAACGAGTTTGTTATTTATGTTGCAACCGTGGGGAAAAAGTGAGATTTGAGGAAGTCATGATGAATACAAAAAAGAATGAAACTTCCAACACTGAAAGTGATAACTACAAAACCATTACTAAAGAACTGATGATAATCCCGGGTGTTGGAAAAAAGATTGCTGATGACCTCTGGAATCTTGGAATCCGCGGTGTTTCTGAACTTAAAAACAGAGACCCTGAAAATCTCTACCAGCAATTATGCGATTTTCAGGGGATGCACGTTGATAGATGCATGCTCTATGTTTTTAGATGTGCAGTTTATTTTGCATCTAATGATGAGCATGATCCTGAACTTCTAAAATGGTGGAACTGGAAAGACTGAGATTAAAACTGAAAGGCAAAACCTTTATGAAAATTAGAATTAACCCGAAGGGTCCGGCGAAACCGGTGTTTTCCCATCATGTCGTACAAATAATTGACATGTTGCAGTGGAATACTTTCTTTGCGTGCCTTCTGTAGAATTCTCAGGCATGAATGCAATTTTCTCTGTGCAGGGATTGGAATGTGCCGCCTTCGGCGGGTGGTTACTTTGTATTTAGATTGCCAGTTGTTTATGTGGAAATAAAATAAATCAACAGTTGTGTTAATCCTGAAACAGGATTTCTACATAGCCCATTTATGATACTCAAACTTCAATATCAAGACCCAGATAATCCCTGAGAATTGTGAAAGCCATTGCAGGCGGGAAAGCACCGACTTCTGTGATAATCAGGTCAATATACTCTGCCGGAGTTACATCGAAAGCAGGATTCCTGACTTTTACGTTTGGAAGCTCTTTGAGAATCTCAGCATCTATTACTTCATCACTGGAGCGGTCCTCAATTTCCACCATTTCACCAAGGAGAGTGCGAGGGCTGAATTTATAGGTCTCTGCAGCAACAATCAGATTCCTGCGGGCTTCCTGAGCTGCCATTGCAAGCTGGGAAGTACCTATTTTGTTTATGAGTGCTCCGTTTATGGAAATTGAATCTGCACCGACTACTACGAGGTCAACCTCCTTCATGGTCAGTCTCACAGCTGAATCTACGATAAGAGTTGTAGGAATTCCATAATCATTCAGTTCTCTGATTGTGATAAAACCCTGTCTTCGGGGTCTGGATTCTGTGGCAATGACTGAAATATCCTTGCCCTGATCAAAAGCAGTTTTAATAATAGAAAGTGCTGCGTGGGAATTACAGTGTGTCATGATGACATCACCGTCATGAATACGTTCAGCACCTATCTTTCCCATCTTACCAAGTGCCTGCTCCGCATTTGTTATGAACTTTTCAGCATTTGCCTTTATCTCATCGATAGCGTCATAGACGTTTGTGGCGCTGTGCCTTTTTGTAAGAGCAACTGCATTTGGAAGTGAGACTGCTGTTGGTCTTGTGTCCACAAGTATCTTAGCGGCTTCTTCCAGTTTGACATTGAACTCGCTCATTGGCAATGATTTCAGTTTCATTGCATAGTCCCTGAGTGCTGCAGAAGCTGCAACTGCAATTCTTCCGGCACCTCTTATCTCCATCGTCTTTATCTTCTCTGCTGTAGTATTCAGGTCGTCCATGGCATCCATACTTATAAGTCGTAGTCAAAGAATTTATATTTAGCCTATATTCAGCCAGTCAATCAATGGTCAAAAACGGAGACATTAAGCATGTACCAGCCTGATTTCCAGTATAACGACAGAATAGTGCGACTACTTGCACGAATACATGCAGCAAGAGAGATAATTCTCAACACACATGTACCACCAGCGTGGGAAAGGAGATTGCAGATCAACAATGTTTTCAGACTTACATACCATGCTACAAGTCTTGAAGAAAACGGACTTTCCATCAGGCAGGTTACAAAACTCGTGAACGGCCAGGATATTTTTGGGGATGAGACTGACAAGAAACAGGTACTGAACTTCCTGGAAATGAATCAATACCTGCAGGATATGGATTATGATGAAATTACTGAGGATACGATATTCACACTCCATAAAATAGCCATGAAAGATATTGTTCCTGATGATGAGTTAGGAAAATACCGCACTACCATTGCAGAAGGTTTTATGGAACCGGAGAGAGTGAGATATTGCATCCGGGACCTGCTGGAATGGGCATACGGTGAGGAATCGGAAAATATACTCCCAACACTGAAAGCAGGCATTGTTCTTTTTGAGCTTTACAGGATGCATCCTTTTGAAAAAGGAAGCTGCACCATTGCCACAAGTATTTCATCCTATATGCTTTCCCAAAATTTCAGGGAAGCAAAAAAGCTGTTTACCGTTGAAGAGTTCTTTAACCAGAGAAAGAGGGACTATTTTGAAAAACTTGAAGGAAGAGGAAACAGTAAGCCAGATATAAATGAATGGCTGGAATATTATCTCTACGGACTTGCTCTTAAAGTGTCAAGGGTTGAAAACGCAGTGCTTAACATCAGTCGTGATTACGGAACCATTGGAAAATACATCCAGACAGGACTGAAAGACCGCCAGCTGGAAGCTATTAAGTTTGCACGTGAGATGGGAAAGATAACTAATAAAGAACACCAGAAATTATGTAATCTGAGTGTTTCAACCTCAAAACGTGATCTTCAGGACCTTGTACAGAAAAAGATATTCGTGCAGGTTGGAAGAACCGGAAGGGGAACCTACTATAAACTCAGGTTTGACCATCTTGACGAACTAATATGATTGCTATCTGATTAAACAGACAATTAGAGAGAAAATGATGGGGCGATTATAGGCATTCTGTAACTATGCTTGTGTAAATCTTATTCATGAGGGCGTAATATCCTGAAAGTTCCTTGTATATATCTTCTGCAACATCCTCGTGATATGTGTGAGTTGTCATGTTCCTGTCATCGGTCATGTACAAAGCCTGCATGCTCTCATCCTCATTTATGAGATGCATTTTGAAAGCTTCACGGAAGCATGATTTTGGGGAATTGCATATCACACCTTCTCTTTCAATCAGATACTCTTTTACAAGTTTCCAGATAGCTTCAAAAGTGTATTCAAAACGCTGTATTGCTGCATCCCTGATTATAACGGAGTATGGTTCATCAATTATTTCCTGAAGAGTTTCAAGGGCTCTTTTTGCAACCTTTGCTTTCATTCCGAGTTTACACTGCCTTTCCCTTTCCATACTTCTCCCTCATTAAGCACCTGCTGCCTGAAATCCTCAGAAACTGTGGAAAGGTCTACAAGGTCCACAGTATAGGGGATGTTCATCTCTTCTAATTCTGCTCTCAAGGCAGTTATCTTTTTTCTGTCAAAACAACCTGACGACAGGATCCCAATATCAATATCTGATGTACTGTGAGCATTTCCCCTTGCTCTGGAACCGAAAAGGAATATGCTGACATTCTCATTTTCAAAAGCCTGAAGAACAGCCAACTTGACTCTTTGTATTGATGTTTCAAAAACAAAAGATGAAGGTGTCATAACTAACGTTCCAATCTGAATCAATCGTTTCTGCATTCAATTAGAGCAGTCTCAACATTGCGCTTTAACTCATCAAGATTATTTGCTATTATATCCCAGACAATTTCTAAATCAACACCAAAATATTCATGGATTATAATATTCCTTAATCCTACAATCTTTTTCCATTGAATCTGAGGATACTTTTCCCTAATATCTATAGGTACGTTACCTGCTGCTTCACCTATTACTTCAAGATTCCGCAACACTGCGTCAATTCTCATTTCATCTTCTGAAAATGAATCATAGGATAAAGAAGAAACATACCTTTCTATTTTGTCAATAGCCAGAAGCATATCATCAAAAAAAACATAGTAATCTCTAGGCATAAACAGCTTCCCTCATAATATAATCCTTTAATCTGGGTTTAATAGCTGTTTCAATTACCAGATCCACATCTCTTCCAAAAAGCTCTTCAAGATAGAATTTTAGTTCCATAAAATTATCAAATGTCTTTTTGCCTTCGGCAAACTCTACAAGCACATCAACATCACTTTTATCCTGTGCTTCGCCTCTGGCAAATGAACCAAAAATACCTATTTTTTCAACAAAAAAACGCTCTTTAATAACGTTTTCATGCTCTTTCAGAAGCTTTAAAGCATCCATAATCAATACTTGTTCACAAAGTTTAAATGATTATCCTTGAAATTTGCTTGAAAATTACAGGCCATACAACAGGTAAGTCGTAACATAAGCATAAATGAGAGCTAAAAAGACAATTATCAGACTCCATATTACGGAATATATCCTGTTGTCTGTTCTGGAATGCATTGCATAAGGTATTGAAATCACCAACGTATTCAACAGATACATCCCTATATTTTTCAGGGTTACATGAAACATCCAGCTATTTTGGCTAAAATCTGTGATATCAGAACCATTCAATGGAGGATTGTCCATTGTCATGAAAAATCCAATGAAACTGCCTGCCAATAAGGATATAATTCCCCATACAAACAATGATGCAATTTCAATATCCTTCATTGCAGAGAATTTGCGATAAAATAGAGTGGCTATCATTGAAGGAATTACAAAAAACGCCACATGAGGATAAGTGACGAACCTTGCTATTGATTCAACAAAAAAACCAAGAATTACAGAAGCTGAAATAATCAGGCCCAGAAAGAACAATAGGGCTATTGCCCGGTTTATTAGATTTTTATCTTTAAATCTACTGTTGTAGATCACCAGTAAATAAATTCCGACCAGTACCAGAATAATTGTCCCTATAGCCATTAGTATACAATATAATTACAATGTTGCATAAATTAATTTTGTTTGTATCGTTCAAAACCGATTTCAATTAAAAGTCACATAGAATTATTGAAGATTATGTCCGGCAGAATTCCAGTTTCCGATGACTCCGTCCTCATGCGCTGGATGAAAATTGAAGTAGGAAAGATTAACGATGGACTTGTTTCTGAGCGCAAGAGCCTTGCCCAGCTATTAACGGAAGAAAGACCAGCATCCCAAACAAAAGCAGGAAATGAACATATCTTTGATAAGGATATACTGGAAGAACTGGGAAATAAACTACCAACCAACCTACATAGAAAACTAAAGATACCCATCATCTTTTTTTCAGATAATAGGGTTCCTGACAGTTGTTATCTCAATGACCCCGTGGCTCTTGAAGCTTTACAGATTTTAGGAGAAATGAGTAAAATGAGAAGGATGCAGCAGGGGAAATTATGGATTGGCAGGTCCATAGCTTATACAATTATGAAGAAGTATCTGAGTGTTGTCCAGATAGCTATGATGTAAGATTAACAAGAGAATTTATAGAGTGTTTTTCAGATTACATGTTAACGCCGTTAAATAAAATTATGCCTTTATTATTTCATATGCCATTGTGAATAAAAATGGAGTTACTTGATATAACTTGCTAAACATATGAAGGAATTGGAGTATGGGACTAAACACATGGGGAATGGGTTTAGCGTGTATTAATCATATAACAAAACCAGGTGGTACGGGGTTATATGATTAATATGCTTCAATTTAGTTTGGTAGAGGGATTATTATGTGGATCATACCAACCAACCAACCACCTATGATCTACCAACCCTCTATCAGACATATCACTTATTGCTGCCCTAACATCTTTTATTTTGCCTTGTGGGGAAGAAACGCTTTGTCCTCCGATCCTATAACAGCTGACTTTTCCACATAAGGCAATTTTTTTAATATCTTCGTGGATATTTAACCGTGGAGATGTAATTAACATTCTCTGGAATCATCATGCAAATGTTTCAATTAAATTCAGAGGATTGTGTCTGACAAGTTGTCTGATAGAATAAATATTGACACAATTGTAAGTGTGTTTTACGTGAAATCAATATAAAAATAGTTCTCATTTTTTAATCATACACTCAACAATAGCAAATATGTAAGATTCCAATCATTATAGCATCAGAGGAATATCATGACCACAATCTCATCCATCAACCCTACAACGAGTACAGTTATCAGTGAAGTTGAAATGCACACCGATGAACAGGTGAGCCGGATACTCAAAAAATCTGCTGAAACTTTCAGGGAATGGAAAAAGACCGATATTTCTGAGCGTAATGAGCTTCTGAAGAACTTTGCTGAGATTTTGCGGAAAAACAAGGAAGAGTATGGAAAACTCATCACCACTGAGATGGGTAAGGTCATGAAGCAGGCTGTTCCTGAAGTTGCAAAATGTGCAACCATGTTTGATTATTTTGCTGATAATGCCGAGAAAATGCTTGAACCTGAGCCTGCGGAAGAAGGTGCATGCGACCAGATGATCCACTATGAACCAATGGGAACGGTTCTTGCAATCAAACCCTGGAATTTCCCGTTCTGGCAGGTTTTAAGTGCAGCAGCACATGTGCTGGCTGGCGGAAATGTTATGCTGCTCAAGCATTCAAGCTATGTTCCCCTGTGTGCTCTTGAGATTGAGAACATTTTCCTTGAAGCTGGATTTCCTGAAGGTGTCTTCCAGACAATGATAGTTGATGGAAAGACTGCATCCTCACTTATTTCAAGAGATGAAGTGAAAGCCGTATCATTCACAGGAGGGTACGATGCAGGGCAGAAGGTTGCCGAACTCGCAGCCCACAACATGAAAAAATTCGTACTGGAACTTGGTGGGAGTGACCCGTTCATAGTCCTTGATGATGCAAATGTCGAGATGGCTGCAAAAGTTGCTGTTCCAAGCCGTTTCATCAATACCGGACAAACTTGCATTGCAGCCAAGCGTTTTATAGTCATGGAAGAAGTAGCCGAGAGGTTCACAGAAAAGTTTGTAGAGGGAACTCTCAACCTGAAAATCGGCGACCCAATGGATCCTGAAACGGACATCGGACCAATGGTTAGGAATGAGCAAATGCTTGTGCTCGAAGATCAGGTTAAAGATGCAATATCAAAAGGGGCAAACCCTCTTATCCCAGGTGGAAGAATGGCAAGTCAGGGATTCATGTATTCTCCAACCGTTCTCAGCGGAGTTACAAGAGACATGAAAGTCATGACAGAGGAAACTTTCGGACCTGTGGCACCGATTATTACTGTAAAAACAGAGGATGAAGCCATCGAACTTGCAAATGATTCCGAATTCGGACTTGGTGCCAGTGTCTGGAGCCAGGAACGTGACAGGGCTATGAAAGTTGCATCAGAACTGGAAACCGGAATGGTCGGGGTGAACTCATTCTGCACACCTCAGGCATGCCTGCCATTTGGTGGAGTTAAGAAAAGCGGAATGGGTCGAGAGCTTTCAAGACATGGTTTTCTTGAATTTATGAACATTAAAGCTGTGAAGCTGATGTGAGGTTAAAAGGAAACGATATCAGAAAGATAAATTTTATCCTCTGATGAAAATGAATATAATCCAAGTCCAATTGCAACAAATATTAAGAAAATACCAATAATGCTGCTAATAAATATGCCTCCAATAAATGCCATTATGAGAGCTAATAACCCAAGAACTCCTCCCCAAGCATAAACAATTAAAACTTGTATTATAGGAAGAACAACAAATAGGAGAATCCAAGAAAAAGGTCCATACCATTCAAACTGTGACCCTTGAAGGAGAGAAATGAATACATTTAATACTTCTCCCAATGGATTTACACCAGCATTAATCCACAGTCCTTCAGCTGCTCCAAATCCAATAACTAATTCTTTTACAGCTATAACTGTAGTGTCTTCGGTATTTGACATATTTTCAATAAATCAATTGGAATATAAATTTATTTAAACTTATTCACCTGTTTTCATTTTTTCATTTTCTTGTTCATGATATTCATAAATCGCTTATTGCTAATCGGATGATGACTGATGATTTCTCCATCATAGATTATACAAAAAGTCCCGAAAGCACATGGAGAATTCTGAACATCTTTGTGTCCTTCAAGATCAATTAGAGTGACATCAATCCGGAATTCCTCTTTTGCAGACTCAATGATGGCATTCACATTCTTTTCAGTATAAGGACACTGGGCTGAACGTAAAACATAAAGTCCTTCTTTGTATTTTTCCAGTTGTTGCTCCATGTTCTTGAATTTAGGATTTGGTGCGTCCTCGTTGAATTTCAGAACCAGCAATTCAAAATCGGGTTTGGCGTTGTCAACTTCAACAAACCCTTTCTTGATGAAAATATCCTTTTTAGCCATGAATGAGCCTTTTCTGGTTACAACAGAAACTCCGTTCATACCCTCATTTTTTGCCTCTGAGATGCATTCATCTATCATCAGGGAAGCGTAACCTTTGCCCTTGAACTCATTTCTGAATCCTACAAAAATACACTGGATAAACATGTAGCCATCAGTATCTACAGGCCTGTGTGCATACTCACCTGGAATATACTCAAGCATTCCCTGGTACAGTCCATTTTCAGAGAGCAGAGCTTTAATCCTCAGACCTTTCAGATAATATTCATTGAACCAGTCTATCTTTTTTCTGAGTTCAAGATGCTTCTTTATGTCTTTGTAACCGCACACACCATATTCTGAAATATTATCCGGATTCAGGTCTATAACTTCAATATCACTCATATTCCCATCTCTACTTAGCCCTACCAAAATATCTCATTAGAACCATTTGGCAAGGTTGTGATATATCTTTCCAAAAGATCATATTCATGTTTTCGTAATTGAAAAATAAAAAAGAAAAATGAAAGAAACAAAGATTTACTCACACCCTCTGGGATTGTGCTAATCTTTTAAAGTCCTTGTCTCAATGATATCTATAGATGACATTAGATTCCTGATAAACTAAATTCTGGTTCAAAGAGAAATTTACTTACTCATTGCTGTTCTCTGCAAATGCTAAAATGTATCCATTGCAGTCTCTTATGTAAAATTCCTTCATCCCGTACCATGTTGTTTTCAGATCTACTACAACATCGACTTTCGATCTTATATTTTGATAAAATTCATCAATGCCCTCAACTCCCATATAAAAAGATACAGATGCACCCTGTTCTACATCCTTAAGGGGTGGAATATCTTCTCCAATACTATCTGAACGCTGGAATTGTAAATCAACTCCATCCCTGTCCATCATAGCATAGATATAAGTCTTATTTCCATCAAGCTCGTTATCAATTCCACTCTTGTCTTCCGGAACAGCCATCAAAACCGTAAATCCCAGAATGTCCTGATAATATGAAACTGTCTTTCTTATATCCTTTACAGCAAAATTCGGTGTCAGTTTGGTTAATTTCATGATTTACTCCCCATAATGTCAAAGAACTATTTCATAAAAAATCAATTTCGATTCTACAATTAGTATGTATTCTGATTTTAAATAGCTTCTACAAATCTATGAGTTCAGGCAAATAATATAAGTTGCTTTATCAGGTTCTATAGTCCTTGTCTTTTCATAATGAGAACACCTATTTTTCATATGGTTCCTTGCAACTATAACAATAACCTTCATGCATGCAAATTGTACCGCCACATTTAGAACATGTCCATTTACTCTTTTCATTCTGCAAAAACAGCTCAATACCTGATTCCTGGATAGTTTTCAGGTTTCCAACAAGGCTGGTATAATATTTGTCCCGGTATCTTTTATCCAGACGTTTTAACCTCGCACATGGAAAGCTGTCACATTCAAAACAAAAATGAGATTCACTGTCCTGAAAAGTCCCACATCTCTTTATCTTGCATTTGATTCTGCTTATAGATTTTTTATCATCAGGCCCCCTGCATCCGGGGCATTTATTCTTTTCACGCAGATATGCCATGCAAACACTGCAATTAATGCCACATGGTGCAATGAGAAAAGCATTTTCTGAGATTTCCATGATAATTCTATAAAACTTATTTTTTAAAACAATTCCTGTAAAGTTCAGATTTAGATTTCATATTTAAAGAGTAGCTTTCTAAGCAATTATATATCATGCCAACTATTATATAAAAGAAAGAATCTGGCTGTTTAAAGCCTTTATTCAAATAATAAACTAGAGGAATTCCAATTGGGGAAAATAAAGTCTATTAATCCTGCAACAGAAGAATTAAATGAGGAATTTAACCTCTATTCTCAGCAGGTTGTGAATCAAAAGATAGGAGATTCCCGAAAAGCATTTGCTCAATGGAAAAACGAACCTCTCTGTGAAAGAACATTTTCCATCGAATGTGTGGGTGAAGTTCTGAGGGACAGAAAAGAAGAGCTTGCAGAGCTCATCACAACAGAAATGGGCAAGCCTATAAGGGAGGCACTGTCAGAAATTGAAAAGTGTGCATGGACATGTGATTACTTTGCTAAGAATGCTGAAAGCTTTCTGGCATCAGAGTTTGTGGAAACAGATGCTGAAACCTCCGGGTATGTTTACGAACCGGCAGGTGTTATACTCAGTATAATGCCATGGGATTTTCCATTCTGGCAGGCACTGAGATTTGGTATTCCGTCTGTTGCCGGCGGAAATACTGTACTGCTGAAACATGCCAGTAACGTTCCCATGTGTGCCCTTGAAATTGAGAATATTTTCATTGAAGCTGGTTTTTCAGAAGGAATTTTCCAGACACTTCTGATAGATGGCAACACTGCATCCTCACTGATTTCAAGGGAGGAAATAAATGCTGTTTCTTTTGCTGGCAGCCGCCCGGCTGGAGAAAAGGTAGCAGAAGCCGCAGGAAAATACATCAAGAAGTTCATCCTTGAACTTGGAGGAAGCGATCCTTTGATAGTTCTAGAAGATGCAGATATCGATAAAGTTGCTAAAGCAGCAGTCATGGCCAGATTCCAGAACTGCGGACAAAGCTGTATTGCAGCCAAACGTTTACTGATTGATGAGAAAATTGCTGACGTTTTCATAGAGAAATTCACGACGCATGTGCAAAATCTCAAAATTGGAGATCCCACGGACCCTGCTACTGATATGGGACCAATGGCGAGTAGAATTCAAATCGATTGTCTGGAAGAGCAGATTAAACAAAGTATGAAATCGGGTGCACAAACAATTCTTGAAGGAGGCAGAACAGATGAAAGAGGATATTTTTACAAACCGGTTATCCTCAGCAATATCAACGAAAATGCCCCTGTTGTTATGGAAGAAACGTTTGGTCCTGTTGCACCTATAATAACTTTCAATAATGAGGAAGAAGCTATTAAAATAGCAAACAATACAGAATTTGGACTTGGAGCCAGCATCTGGAGCAGGGATAAAAACAGAGCCATGAGGATGACAAAACACATCGAAGCCGGAGTTATAACTGTCAATAACATCGTGTCATCTGATCCCAGACTTCCCTTTGGAGGAATGAAAAAGAGCGGAATAGGCAGGGAGATGTACCGCCATGGGATGCTGGAATTTATGAACGTGAAATCCATGAAGGTGTACTAAAATGAAAGCAAGCGATCTTTTTGTGAAATGTCTTGAAAACGAGGGAGTAGAATACATATTCGGAGTTCCGGGAGAGGAAACGATTGACCTTACCGAATCACTCCGAAAATCAAAGATAAAATTCATCCCGACAAGACATGAGCAGAGTGCTGCTTTTATGGCAGACATGTATGGAAGGCTCACACACAAACCAGGTGTTTGTCTTGCAACACTTGGACCGGGAGCCACAAATCTCATAACAGGAATTGCAGATGCCCAGCTTGACAGGGCACCACTGGTAGCAATCACGGGACAGTCTGCCCTTGAAAAAACTCACAAGGAATCGCATCAGTATATCGATATTGTAACAGCTTTCAAGCAATTCACAACCTGGAATTCAAAAATCACAAGACCTGATTTTATTCCCGAAATAGTCCACAAAGCTTTTGATATTGCAGCAGACAGACCGGGAGCCACACATATTGAGCTTCCGGAAGATGTTGCCAAAGAAGAAACATCTAAAGAACCGATATTAAAAAAGAACTATCCACATGTGAGTCTTCTCGATGAAAGTGAGCTTAAGAAAGCTGCAAAGATGATAAAGGAAAGCTCAATGCCAATAATCCTTGCAGGCAATGGAGTTTTCAGAGAAGATGCAGCTGCTGAGCTTAGAAGACTTGTTCAATTCTCAGGACTTCCTGTTGCTACCACTTTCATGGGAAAAGGTGCAATCCCTGCCGATGATTGCCATTATCTGGGTTCAATGGGAATCAAGGACCATGACCACATAATGTGTGGTTTTGAAATGGCTGACCTTGTAATATGTGTTGGCTTTGACTATGTCGAATACACACCTAAATTCTGGAACCCTGAAAAATCAAAGAAGATAATTCACATCCATACAGACCATCCGGAAATTGATGAAACATATATTCCTGATATACTACTAGTTGGAAGCATCAGGCAGACACTTTTCAACCTCAGACAACAATGTGATTTTGAAAAGGAAATGCATGAAAGGTTCCAGAAAGTCCGCAGCAGAATGAAAGCCGAAATTGAAGATTATGCTGAAGACATGTCTTTCCCAATGAAACCACAAAAGATACTCTCAGATGTTAGAGAAACAATGGACCGTGGAGATATACTCATCAGTGACGTAGGTGCCCATAAATTATGGATTGGAAGGCTCTTCCCTGCATACGAACCGAATACTGTTTTCATTTCCAACGGACTTGCAACCATGGGATTTGCACTTCCAGGTGCTATTGCAGCCAGCATGATTAAACCTGAAAAGAAGGTTGTTGCAATTGCAGGAGACGGTGGTTTCCTTATGAACTTACAGGACCTTGAAACTGCTGTAAGACTTGGATGCAATTTTGTTGTTGTAATTTTTGATGATTCAAAATACGGACTCATCGAATGGCACGAGAGAAAGGCTTTCAACGAAACCATGGGAATTGATTTCACAAATCCCGATTTTGTTAAACTGGCAGAGAGTTTTGGTGCAAAAGGTGTGAGACTTGAAAAAGCTGAAGAGTTAAAACCAAAGCTTGCCGAGGCTCTGGAAGCAGGTGGTGTCTGGCTGCTGGATGTTCCTGTGGATTACTCAGAAAATATCAAGCTTACGGAGAAATTAAAGAACAATTTCTGTGAGATTTAAACTTTCAATTTTAAGTTTTAAGCTTTAAGTTTCAAAATTAAAGACACCTAAAGTCAACTCCCTGAAAATCAGATACATTTATAAAAAATCCACTTCATCTTTCTTATTGGGAAGTCGTTATCAAATTACAGTTATGGATAACAAGCGATTTTCGGGGTGTTAAACGTGAAGAAGACTATTTTGATACTTTTAGTTGTAATTATGGCTCTCTTTGCAGCCGGCTGCGCTGAAGAGGCAGACGAAATGCAGGAAGACACAGGCATGGATGGCGGAGCTGATTCCCAGATGGAAAAAGGCACCATTGTGATAGGCTCAAAACTTTTCCAGGAATCCTATATTCTTGCTCATATGACTGCTATTGTGCTTGAAGACGCAGGATATGAAACTGATGTAAAACAGGGACTTGGTGGCACTTTTGTAAACTATGAAGCTCTGAAGGCAGGCCAGATACACACATATGCCGAATACACAGGTACTGCTTACAGCCAGATACTCAGTCTTGAACAACTTGATGACTGGGACAGGCAGGTCGTTTACAACATGACCGAAGAAGGTCTCATGGAGCAGGACGGAGTAATGATAGTAAGCAACCTTGGTTTTGAGGATGCATATGCCATTGCAGTAAAAGAAGACTGGGCTGCTGAAAACAATGTTACAAAAATAAGTGATCTTGAACCATATGCTGCAGAAATGACAATAGGAACCGATCCTGAATTCGCCACACGTGAAGACGGACTTCCACGTATCACCGAAGTATATGGATTTGAATTCATGGACTATAAACAGGCTGTTGCTACTGTAATGTATGAGGCCATCAAAAATGACGAAGTCAATGCGATCTCTGCTTACACTACAGATACCAGAAATGAGGTGTTTGAACTTCGGGTACTTGAAGATGATAAGAATGCACTGCCACCTTATGATGCAATTCTTATTGTTACAGAGGAGTTTGCAGATGAGAATCCTGATGCAATTACTGCAATGAGGAAACTTGACGGTGCAATTGACACCGACACAATGAGGCAGCTGAACTATCAGTTCGACATTGAACAAAAGGAACCCAGGGACATTGCATACCAGTTCCTTGTTGACAAAGGAATTATTGAGGGAGAATAAATCCCTCACTTTTTTGATATCATTATCTAATCTCCGGGTATTGACATGCAAACAGAAAGACTGTTTGACAGGATTGATTCTATCCAGTTCAAAGGAATCACCAAAAAATATGGTGAAGGATTCGCAGTGAAAGACCTGGATCTGGAAATAACAGGCGGAGAACTCCTGATATTAATTGGACCCAGTGGTTCAGGGAAAACAACAACTCTGCGTATGATAAACCGCATGATAGAACAGGATGAAGGTTCGGTTACTATCAACGGAATTGATACAAAAGATGTTGATCCTGTACGGCTTCGCCGTAATATTGGCTATGTGATACAGAATATCGGCCTGTTTCCCCATATGACGATCGGAGAGAACATTGGGCTTGTTCCCAAAATTGAAAAACAAAGCAAAAAAGATATAGAAGAACGTGTGAGGACACTGCTTGACTTTGTATCACTCCCTCCTGATATGTTCATGGACCGCTATCCGAAGCAGCTTAGTGGCGGACAACAGCAGCGAGTAGGACTTGCAAGAGCTATGGCAATGGATCCACCTCTTTTTTTGATGGATGAACCCTTTGGTGCACTGGATCCTATATTAAGAAAGCAGCTCCAGAAAGAGTTTTTAAAAATAAAAAATGAGATTAACCGTACAATCGTTTTTGTGACCCATGATATTGAGGAGGCTCTGGTGCTAGGAGACAGGATTGCAATAATGGATCAGGGAGAACTTGTGCAGGTAGGTCCTCCTGAAGAACTCATATTCAATCCTGCAAACGAGCTTGTTTCTGATATCGTTGACAACCAGCGTAAATTCAAGCATATGGATACCCTCAAAGTCAAAGATCTTATGTCTCCTTTTGAGAAGAAATATGTGCTTGATTCTAAAAATGAAGCCTGTAACGCTGTTGATGAAATGACAAAAAGAGAGCTTGAAACTGCTTTTGTATTTGCCGGGAATGAACTTTTGGGACAGGTGGAAATTGTAGAACTTATGAAATGCAGAGACAGGGAAGAAAAACTGAGTGAACTTGCAAAACCTGTCAAAAATTTCAAACCAATGGATTCTGTCGCTTTTGCACTATCTGAGATGAAAAACAGTGGAGAATACCTTGCAATTGTTATGAATTCAAAATATCCGGTTGGTATCCTTGTATCCGATGAGGTTTTGCTGAAATTGATCTGATTGAAATAGGATTGGAGAACAGACTATGTTGTCAATACAGGTTATAGCAGATGTCTGGAACAGGCATCTTATGACTATGCGAACAATTGAGCATCTGCATATGTTCAGCATAGCCCTGCTCCTCTCAATAATAATTGGAGTCTCAGTTGGTGTTTTCATCTATATGAAACCTAAAACTGCAAATCCTGTACTTAATTTCCTCAACATTGTTGAAACAATTCCGGACCTGGCACTCATCGTACTTCTTCTCCCAATACTAAAACTTGGAGCGGGCCCTACTATTGCTGCATGTGTACTCTATTCCATACTGCCAATTGCGAGAAATACCTACACAGGACTGAAAAATGTGGATGAGCAATACACATATGTTGCTCAGGCAATCGGACTTTCTCCCAGGGAGGCATTGCTGAAAGTGAGAATTCCCATGTCACTTCCACTTATTGCAGGGGGGATCAGGATTGCACTTGTGTTCTGCATGGGTGTTGTGACTCTTGGAGGGCTTGTTGCAGCAGGTGGACTTGGAACCGTGTTGCAGAATGGCATCCAGCTTTACCAGAAAGATGCAATTCTTGTTGCAGGACTATGGACTGGACTACTTGCCGTTTTACTGGACGGTTTTGCGGGTTTAATCGAGAAAAAACTCCATGAGAGGTACGGAACATGGTAGTCCTTGAAACTGTGCTTGATGCTACATGGGAACACATAGTCCTTGTCTACACCACTCTTTTTGCAAGTATAGTAGTTTCAGTGCCACTTGCCTTTGGAGCACTTTACAGCAGGAAACTGGAATTTGTTATAATGAAATTTGCAAACCTTGTTCAGGCAGTTCCAAGCTTTGCTGTTGTTGCTATAATGGTCCCGTTCCTTGGAATCGGTTTTACCCCCGCACTTGTTGCAATAATGTTGCGTGCTCTGCTTCCAATAATCAAAAATACCTACATTGGACTGAGCAACGTAGACCCCGCATTGATAGATTATGCAGAAGGTGTGGGACTGAGCCAGTGGCAGATACATCGGCATATAAGACTGCCTAATGCATATCCTGCCATGTTTGCAGGAATTAAATTTGCAGGAATTCTTGCCAACAGTATTGCAGTACTTACGGCTTTCATCGGTAGTGGCGGTCTTGGGGAGATAATATTCCAGGGACTTATTGGATACAACACCAGCACCCTTCTTGCAGGAGCTATACCTGCTATCCTGCTTGCAATTCTGATAGATGTATCTTTTTCAATGCTTGAAAAGAAAGTAACTCCCGGACATTCCAGTGAATAAAACAAGATGTTAAGCCAATACTTTTAATCCTTTATTGCGTTAGAGCAAAAAGACAGAAAAATGAGTCTTAAAGATGACTTGAAAGGAAGAATTCCTGAAAAGGAACTTGATATCTTACCCAAGCGTTTTGATATAATAGGCGATATTGCTATTGTATCCATTCCTGAAGAACTGGAAAGTTACAAAGAAGACATAGCCAGAACCATCATGGGAAAGATGCAAAATATAAAAAATGTGCTTAACAAAGTCTCGAAACTTGAAGGCAACAGGAGAGTTGCAGATTTTGAAATCATTGCTGGAAACAGCACAGAAACCATCCACAAAGAGTTTGGATTCTCTTATAAAATAGACCCCATGCAATCTTTTTTCAACGGAAGGCTCGCCTATGAACGAAAGAGAGTGGCATCAATGGTAAAGCCTGGAGAAAGAGTGCTTGTTCCTTTCAGTGGCGTAGGTCCATTTGCAATACCTGCTGCTGCGTCTGCTGAATGTGTTATTGCAGTGGAAATGAACGGGGCTGCTTGCAAATCTTTTACAAAGAACTGCAGACTCAATAAAACTGAAGACAGGATTCATATTATCAATGCTGATGCCAACAGCATACCAAATTTGCTAAAAACCGAGTATGACAGGGCAATAATCCCGACACCTTATGGTATGGATCATTTTCTTGAAACGATTTCTCCGCTAGTAAAAGATGGAGGATTTATTCATTTCTACACCTTCAAACCAAAAGAGGAGATTCCGGAACTCATTGAAAAATATGAGGATATGGGATTTGAGGTTCTTTTCTACCGAAGATGTGGAAATGTAGCACCTGGAATAAGCAGATGGGTATTTGACCTTAAAAAATGAGACTTAAAAACTTGATTCTATTTTCAAAAAAAGAAATGATATGAGAAAGACTCACTTTCTCACATTGATTCAGGTGCACCGATACCAAGAGTATCAAGAGCATTTGCAAGGACTATCCTTGCACAGTTCACAAGAGCCAGCCTGCTTGCCCTGATGTCATCCTCTTCAGCACTTACAACAGGTACGAACCTGTAAAACTGATTGAATGCATCTGCAAGTTCTCTGGCATAGATTGCAATTGTGTGTGGTTTCAAATCTTTTGCACAGACATCAATTATGCTGTCAAAAGCTGCCATCTTCTTGATAAGGTCAATCTCGGTATCCTCGGTAAGAAGTGAGGGGTCAATTTCCTCTGCAGGATTCCACTTGCCTTCCTCTTCTGCCTTTTTGAGGATATTACATGCCCTTGCATGGGAATACTGAATGAAAGGTGCTCCCTGTTTCTCAAAGTCAAGTGCTTCTTCCCAGTTGAAAACAGTGGACTTCTCAGGTGAGACTTTCACAATATCATACCTTACAGCACCGATACCAACCATGCTGGCAACTTCCTTTTTGAACTCATCTTCCATTTCAGGTCTGCGTTTATCAACTTCTGCATAAGCCTGCTGTTCTACCTGCTCAAGCAGGTCATCTGCTGAAATGAATTTTCCACGGCGGGTGCTCATGGAACCTTCCGGAAGTGAAACGAATTCAAAAATAACAATTTCAGGCTCTTTCTTGCCTATTGCATTAAGGGTTGCTTTAAGCTGTCCTGATATGAGTTTGTGGTCTGCACCCAGAACATCGATCATCCTGTCTGCACGCTCGCCTTTCCATTCATGATAGGCAAGGTCACGTGTTGTGTAAAGGGAAGTTCCGTCACTACGCTGGATAACAAGAGTCTTTTCAAAACCATAATCTTCAAGGTCAACTACAAGAGCACCGTTGTCATCTGCGGTTCTTCCTGTGTTCTTGATTTCCTCAACGATTCTGGAAACTGCACCGGAACGGATAAAACTAGACTCATGAGGGAAACTGTCATGACTGACGTTCATTTTCAGGAGAGTCTGCTTGATGCCTGTTACTGCAAATTCCACAGCTTCATCAAAGCTCTTAATGGTTTCCTCATCACCGCTTTCCACAAGCTGCATGCGTTTGTCAATTTCTGCAACCTTGTCAGGTTCTTCATTTAGCAATGCATTAGCCTTGATGTAAATATCTGCTATCGCATGGTCAGGCTTTCTGGATGTGTCAAACTCAAAAAGAGAGAATGCCCATGAAACTATTGCAATCTGGCGACCCATGTCATTGACATAGTACTGGGTCTCAACTTCATAGCCTGCTTTTTTGAGAATCCTGACAAGTGTGTCACCAATAATTGAGTTGCGTATGTGACCAACGTGAAGTGGACCATTTGGATTAGCAGAAGTGTGTTCAAGAAGAATCTTACCTTCGCAGAAATTACCACCAAAAGCTTCCTTTTCTTCAAGGATAGCTTTTACAGTATTGTCAATGTAACTGCGGCTTGCGTTTATGTTGATATAAGGACCAATAGGATTGATATCCCCTATCAGGGAACCTTCAGGTAATTCAACTGCAGCGACTATTTTATCAGCAAGTTCTTTTGGATTGCACTTTGCCTGTGCAGCCAGCTTGAAAGCTACCTTTGAAGCAATATCTGCATGCTGTGAAGGCTCAAGTCCTAGATCATCTGCTTCATATCCAATTGAAGCAAGAGCATGGTTCAGAGCTTCTTCAACCTGTTTTTTAAATTCAAGAAACAAAATAACACCTACATTATTATTAGATCAGACACCAGTACTGAATCTTAGGATTGCTACAATTCCACCGAATGCATTCAGAAGCTGGGAACCTTCATCGAAATCAGTTGATATGAATTCCACCTGTGTTGCCATCTGGTCAGCAAGTTCTGAAAGTTCATCAACAATATCCACTCTTTCTAGTAATTCTACATTTGAACCGCACACAGGACAAGGAATATTAGAAGTATCTTCCTCTCCGGGTTTGAAGTTACGGGTTATTCCACCCTCGTAATCCCCGTTAGGACATTTAAGAGTGAGTCTTTCGGCCCTGAGACCCTCTGATATCATAAGGATCTCTACTGCACCGATATTCAGATTTTCACGTACCTGTGCCTCTCCATATGCTGCCTTGCCGGAGTCGGAAACCAGTTCTGCAAAGAAACGCTGCATGAGCTTTTTCTCAACCATAAGGTCCAGATCTGAAAGCCTTTCACTGGCAGCGTTCACTAGTTCAGAAAGACCTGATTCATCGGTGTATGCTACATCAAAGAGACCAAGCACTTTTTTCTGTATTTCGTGGTGCAGGAACTCTCCGGACTCAAATTCTTCCTTTGTAGGGGAAGGACCACCTATCAGTACACCTTCGAAGTCCTTGTGGTCAATTGTAAGGAAAACATCACTTGCAGCGTCTCCAATACGTTTGTAGAAATCATGAATTGCAATAAGCCTGAGCTGCTGGAACCTGTGAGCACTCTGACCTCCTTTTCTCTGTTTTCCCGGAACAGTTGAAGTCAGGTTTCTGTGAGATTCTATACGCTTTCCTACAAGAAGACCGACTGTTGCTTCCCTTCTGTCAAGTACAAGAAGACCGTATGTCTTTGCATCTTTGAGCATTTCCTCAAGTGGTTCGAGGAAAAATGCGGAATCACAATGATACCTGTATGTTACAATTGGCTGTGGCGGCTCAATTATACGCGTTTCCATGTTGGTCTTATTAGCACCGATGTCAACAGCACCTGTGAAGAAAACAATACCGTTTTCAGGAACTTCCACATACCTGAGCCTTGAAAGCAGGGATTCAAGCGCACCCTGCACATTATCACGTGTAACTTTGGACTTAATATTAGCAGCCTGGCCGTGCTCGGTTCTGAGCTGGGATGTGACATCTGATATTTGCTTTGTGGGGGGGATATACAGAGAGATAAGTTCGGTACCACGTCCTTTTTTGGTACGGAGCTCCTCCAGTGATTTTTTAAATTCATATTTTGAATGAGCAGATTGTTCTGACATTGTGTGAATACTCCATTAAATAAAGTGATTATCTATATCTTCGATTATTTTGGTTGCATATCTATGCCGTTGCTATAAATATAGATTGTGACAGGTATCGTAACAGATTTTGACAACAACTACAACAAAATCGTTGGCTAAATGATTAGATGCAGAGTAATATAATGTATTAAACATGGTCATGGACTCCATTCTGAAAAAAAGAATTTGTCAAAGAAGAGGGGCAACTGACCCGTCTTTTGACAATAAAACTACTCTGCTGACCTCAACGTCATCGGCTACTTTGTAACCAAGATGCTGTGCCAGTTTTTCTGAAAAATCCATTACTTCATCATGTTGAGGCATTGCTTCACGTGGAAGTCTCTTACGTGAAAAACCAAGATGCATATAGGCTTTGACCTCGATGTAATCAGGTTCTGCTATTTTTATGAGTTTAGCATAACCTTCCGAATCAAACATATTGACGCCTTTTATAAGTGTAATGCGGATAACTGTTCTTGTTTCCTTACTCTTAAGTATTTCCAGGGATTTGAGAATATTGTCCCAGAGTACAGGAGATTTCGGAAGGCAAACCTTTTCGTAGGTTTCCCTGTCAGGAGCATCCAGACTCATATATAACTGAGCAGGATTTATCTTTGCCATCATTTCAGGAACAGTACCGTTGCTCACAACAAAAGTGGTAAAATCCTGCGCTTTAAACTCATCGATAAGTTTGTCAAGATGAGGGAAGAGAGTAGGCTCTCCTGAGAGAGAAATAGCAACATGCTTTGGATCGTTGCCTTCTTTCCAGCGTTCAAGGGGTGCAGAACCTCCAAAACCAGATATGAGCTTTCTCTGTGACTCAATTGAAGACCCCACTATTTCCACTGGAGAGTCCCATCCAACGGGCATGGGTACATCTACTTCGGTAGGTCTCCAGCAGTGCAGGCACTTCTGGTTACACATAAGAGTAGGGGTCATCTGAAGGCATCGGTGAGATGTGATTCCATAGAATACGGACTTGTAGCATTCGCCTTCATCTTTCATAGACCTGCGAAGCCACATGCAAGTCTTGACAGCGCTATGTTTGCCTGCAAGGCTATAGCCCTGTTTTCTTAACAGGCTCTTAAAATCTGTGATTCCTGATTCGTCATCAATGGAATCCTTATTTTTATTTTTTCTTTTGCGAGGCATCTCTGGGTCTAGTAGAAGTTCAGCATATATAAATCTGTGGAAAAGAAGAATATTATCAGGAATTACCTGAAAGGAAAGGGTAGCAGACACCGGCCTAAGAATATAAAAGCAGACCGGTGCTACGGAGGGGAAACAAGGTGTTAACTCATTTCAACAAAAATTACACATCTAGTACATCTAGTATTTGTGGCTTTTAGCCATCTCTACCATTGCCTGGAGGTTCTCGGTAGGAGTCTTGCTCACAATACCACATCCAGGTGCCAGCAGACCGATTCCTGCATCCAGTACCTTCTGTGACTGTTCCTTTATTGCCTCAGTTGTCTGGTTCCAGAGCATGTTTACAGGATCAAGGTTACCGACGATGACTGCATTCTTTACATTTCCTACAGCTGTTGCAGCGTCCACATTCTGGTCAACACTTATACCGTCTACACCACAGGTTTCCATGAGTGAGAGACCAAGAGTTGTGTCACCACATACGTGAAGTACTACTGGTACATTGAGTTCATGCATTGCATCGCAGATCTTCTTATGGTAAGGTACCACAAATTTCTCGTAGAATTCATTACCGATAAGTTGAGCACTTGCTGTTGGATCAATGATTACCATTGTGTCGGCACCGTTCTCAACCATCTTCTTTGCATAAGCAACATTAAATTCTGTTGTGAACTCCATTAGTGCAAGACCGAATTCCTCATTTGTCATGATAGCCATGAACCATTCGTCACCATTGATGTGCTGAGCAAGGGAGAAAGGACCAATCATACTGCCCATGATAGGGAGTTCGTCTCCATACTTGTCTGCAAGGATCTTAATTGCGTCACATACAACATTGATCCTGCCGTTGCTAAGATCGTAGCCTTTAAGATTTTCGATATCTTCCATGCTGGATACGACATGACCAATTACGGATGGCTGCTGTTCCTGTGTACCATCCTTGATCTCACAGCCAAAGAATTCAGCTTCAGCAGTGATGTCGAAAGGAACACGTACTGCTTCAAAGCCAATTACAGTGTGTCCTGCTTCGGCAAGTGTTGCCATCTTTTCAGCATCATAGTTTGCTTCTGGCCAGAAAGCTCCACAGGCTTCCATCTGCCCAACTGTTCCGGTCTGGGTTACTGAGACTGCAGGCATCCTGTCTACAGGCTGGCCTGTTAATGCGCGTGCTAATCTTTCTTTAGGGGTGTATTCTGCCATAAATTCAATCTCCTTATTGTGATTATCTTCAAATTCTCCTCGCTAGCATATATATTTTACTATTCAATATGGACAAGGTTATATACAAGGGATTAGAAGGAAGGATGGGAAAGAGATAAATATAAGATAATGAAGGAAATCGAAATATTATAACACAACATAAAACAAAGACATAAAATAAGTTGATTGATATTGATTTACACATATAGAAGATCAATTTGCAAACATAAAAAAGTAGAAAAATATTGATATCAAATTCACACTCTTGATTATAGGAATCACAATTATCACAATTCACCATATACAAAAAATATAAATATAAGTTATTTTGAGCGGGCAAGTTGAAGACAAAAAACACACATAAAAGTAACCCTTATAGAACTGCATGTTATACAAGAACATTGTCTGCTGCAATATTAGTTACATATAAGAATTACTATTATTTGCTTTGTGAAAGTAATTATTAATTAAAAAATCAACATCAATTGACAGTATATAAATTTAACATATTAATAAAACAGCAAAATATAGAAAAATATAAGTAATGGAAGCAATTCTATTTGTAATATAAATACAAAAACCTAATACGACCTATACTGAAAACTTATATTTTAAGGAGATTAGTCATGCAAAACATCTACAAGTACCTCAAATATGCTATTGGAGGGGAAAAACGCACAGAAAGAGAGCATGACATCATGGTGTTCAAGAAATCAGAAGAACTTGCTCTGAAATATGGAATAGAGTATGACCCTAAAGTTTTTGTACCCGATGACCTTGAAATGGGAGATGCTGTTTTTGAAGCAGGCATTGAACTTCTGCACTCAGTAGGAATTTTCTGCAGAAGCACTCAAAGAGTTATCAACATCGATGAAGAGGACATACTTAAAGCACTTAACACCACTAATCCCCTTGAAATAGGTCGGCTCAAAGAAAAAGTGGTTGTACCACATCGGTACCCTATGATATCATTCCCACCGGTAATTATCGGTGGACCTACAGGTGGAAGTGTTTCTGAACAGAATTTTCTCTATATCAACCTGAGTTCTGTGCAGGAAAATGTTGTACAAGGCATATACAGTGGAGCAATGAACCAGTTTGGAGGAGAATACATACAACCCCGAAGTCCTCTGGAAATGCTTGCAGTCCTCAAGGCTTCCAGGAATGAGAGACTGGCTACAAAAATAGGTGGCAGAGAAGGACTGGCACTTATGGGCCCAAGCACCTCTACGCTTACAACATCATCTCTGCTAGTCTCATCAGATGAGCTTTATTCAACCTGTGACCCTCAGGAAGTCTACATGGACGATCTTAAGGTAGACTACGAAACCCTTTCAAAATGTATCTACCACCAGGAGCATGGTAACCACTATATAACAGGACAGGTACCTGTTTTCGGAGGACCTTGTATAGGTTCACCTGAAGGACTGGCGATTATGGATGTTGCAGAGACACTACAATCAAAGGTTCTGGCCCATTCAAGTATACATGCATGCGGTGCTGTACACGCTAACACGGGTTCATCATCTGCAAAGGAGATTATGTGGGCATCCAATTTGGCATCACTTGGTATTTCCAGGAATATGAACTACTATACTGCACGTTACTACTGGAATACTGCAGGCATTTGCACCGATATGATGTTCTACGAGACTGCTGCCCAGGCAATCGGAGATACCGTTTGCGGAAGAAATATGCTGCTTGGTCCAAGCGGAAGACGTGGAAGTGCTCCTGATCACTCCTCAGGGCTTGAATCGAGGTTCATGGGAGAAATGGCGCAGCTTGCTACGCAGTTGAATCTTACTGAAGCAAATAATCTGGTATCGAAAATTTATTCCAAATATGCTAACCGCCTGAATAATCCACCAGAAGGTAAACCTTTCGAAAAATGTTACAACATCCGCTCAGAATACGATATGGAGCCCACCGAGGAATATCTGGCGCTCTACAGGAAGATCTCTTATGAGATAATGGGTGATATGCCTGGAGAACCTGTTTGAATCTTAAAATCAACTTTCTTTTGACATTATCTCCTTTATGTACACGCCACCTAATACAGGCCCGATAAAAAACAGGAAATAAAAAAGTAATGAGGAAAGCAACGCATAATATCCAAAAAACGAGAATGTTGCTTGATAATAAAAATCTAATAATTTGCTAACCAGTAAAATTAATAATGCAGTTGCTGCAAAGCCAGGAAAAAACTGCAATTTTATATTTTTCTTACATCCGATTGATCGGGCGTAAATATAGAAACTCACAGGTAAAATTACCACTAGTACCAGTGTTGTGAAAAACTCAATATTTCTTACTGTATAAACACCAATATTAAGTCCCAGATTCATCTTCAAATGAATTAGAATAGTCCATAATCCTATAAATCCTGAAGCTGCAAATAAAGGTATTCCACTGACATTTCTGTAATTTAAAATTTTAAAGCCAATGATGACCACAGGTAAAAGGTAAATACCTGCCACAAAAAAATGATAAATATACAAGCTAGGGTAAATCATATTAACTAAAGTCATTCCAAAAACCGACCACCCTAACCACATCCATCCAATGAAAAGAATTGAGGCTTCCCAGGGTATTTCGGTGAGAGTATCTTTAAATCTGAAATTCATCAGGGTTACTATACTCCTTTTAAATATTAAAATAATTGTCATTTTTATTTAAGAAATATCTTAATGAATATCAAATTATCAAAGATAATCAAGAAAAATACAAATGTCAAAAAACAAAGGTGAGCCAGCGGTGATAAATCGCTGGCTCGTTAGGGAAGTGATAAACTACGTTATCACAGGGATTCATTGATTTCAGAATGAAAGTCCGAACTCTTCGAGCTTCTTGCGTGCACCTTCGTAGACCTTGACGTATTCGTCGGTTGGTGTTACGGTTGCAACATCGTAACATTCCTGGAAAGTCTTACCCTCTGGTGCAGTTGCATAGTTGCCTTCGTATGAGCTGACAAGAGCGTCAAGGATCTTGTTAACCTCAGAAATATCCATTCCAGAGGTTGCCCTTGCAACTTCTCCCATCATCCTTGCTTCCATACCTGTGGTCTTGTCCTGGACAACACCCTTTGCAGCTGCAACACCGGAGAGGATCTCACGGCCTGATGCTGTGTCAGTTATAGACTGAGCGGATGCTTCAAGGAGACACATCTCTGTACATGGACCTGCACATGGATAGTACTGGTTACCGGAGATAATGTCTGTGAACTCGGAGATAGTTGCACATGTCCATCCTGCAATCATGAGAGTCTCACGGGTGTTTGTGGATCCCCAGCGGATGTGGACTGGACCGTCAAGGTGCCAGCTTGCATTGCTCATTACAAAAGCGTTGATGTGAGTTGCGATATCAACGATAGCAGTTTCTTCTATGCCACCGGCATAGCCACCAAAGATAGGCATCTGTTCGTCCATTATAATATCACTGTTACCCTGATAGTGTGCCATTACACTGATAGCATCAAGGTCTATCTTAAGCTCATTGAGCTGTGATACTTCGTGACTGTCACTACAGACCTGGCCACCGACGCAGTCTGAAGCGATATTTCCCTGAGCGGACAGGGAAGTCTCTGGTCCCTATATGCCCATGCCTGGCCTTCCGGCCATTGCGGCTGCATTCTTAATGAGCCTTGTCTCGGTCTTTGCTGCAAGAACCTCGTACGGACTCTTTGGAATTGGTGGCTTGCCACGGACTGTCATCATGACACCGTTGACAATTGTGTCGACTTCTTTCTCAAGAGCGTAGCTCATGTGAACTGGCATGAACATGTCCTCGGAAATAGGGGAACCGGTAGGACCACCCTGGACGATTGGCTTTCTCTTGTCGCCAACACTTCTCTTCTGAACCCTTACAGCGTCTCTGCCGGTACCGAGTGTGAATTCCTTCTGGACATTATTAAGAGCGTCAAGGATTTCAGCTTCAGTGTATTTTACCACACGGCTTGTGTCGGTACAGAAGATACCGCACTCAAGGAGCATATCGAAACCTGCTTTGAAGAGATTCTCCATCATGTCCTTGTCAGTTGGAACGAACTCGTTCTTGAAATCAAGGTTGTATTTCTGTTTGAGCTCCATTGCCTTCATTGGGATTGTCATGAGGTCCCAGTCATCCTGGGTCATCTTCTCTCCCTTCTTTGCTCTCTCATAGAACTCAAAACAATCCATTGATCTTGAAAATGTCATATTTTATGCCCCCTTACTGCATGATCTCAAGTGCTACACGAGCTGCATCTGCTGCGTTTTCTGCTGTTGCGTCTGCTCCGATCTCTGCGATCCATGCGTCAGATACTGGTGCTCCACCGAACATTATCTTGACAGAATCTCTAAGACCCTCTTCTGCAAGCATGGATACAGTGTCCTTCTGTCCGAGCATTGAGGTTGTCATAAGTGCGGAACCCACGAGCAGTACTTTCTTGCCCTTGTGTTTTGCAATTTCTTCAACAATGTTGTCGTTTGGTACATCTACGCCCATGTCAATTATTCTGAAACCATTTGCTTCAAGCATGGTGGTTACAAGGCGGTGGCCGATATCGTGAATATCGCCTTCCTGCACGTAAGTAACAGCAAGACCGACACCTTCATCATCTGCACCTTTTTCTTCTGCAAGGATAGGCACAAGGATCTCCATTGCTGCATTCATTGCCTTTGCGGACATCATGATCTGTGGGAGATAGACTTCTGCTGCCTCGAATTTGTCTCCGATGATCTTCATACCTACTGAAAGACCATCGTTGATGATCTCAACTGCTGTCATACCGGAGTCCAGGGCTTCCTGGGTAGCTTCGGCACAGCCATTAATATTCTGAGTGACAATTGTGTCTCTAAGTTTGTCTAACATTTCCTGATTTGACATTATTAGCCTCCAAAATCTATTTCCGTTTTTTATTTATGAAAAAAAGGTAATCAAAAAGGAAATGAGTTTCACTAACAGTGAAACTCAAAACTGATTACCTGAGATATTTACTTCAACTGGCCTCTGAATTTCTCACAGCTGTTGATTTTAAGATCGAGAAGTTTCTCGATGTTCATTTTAGCTGCAATTCCCTTTGGAGCACCTGCTACTGAGGTGATGACCCCTATACCAAGTTCTTCTCTCAGTTCTCTCATTACATATTCGTCACTGAGGTCATCTGTGGTTACGTCGAGTTTCTTTGCAACGTAATCCTTTGCTTCTCCAATTCTCATTCCCTTTGCAAATTCCATTCTTGCAACAAGGTCACCAGCAGCTCTGATTCCGCTCATTCCTGAGGTCATTATGTGGGAGATCGGCATACCCATCGGGTCGCCGACCCCTATCTATATACCATCCACGCCAGCAATTTCAACCATCGCCTTGCTGGCTCTTGATACAGCATCAATTGTAGGGGTTTCAAGCATTGGAATACCACCAACACCCATTCCCATGTTCACATGGCATGGTAGTGTTGAAGCTTCAACAGCTGCTTTAATGAATGTAACAGCTCTTCCAAGGTTCCATGCTGCACTCTTACTGGTGTTTGTGTTAACTACTGGACCGAATACGTTTGCTCCTGCCTTTGCAACAAGTGGAGCCTGCTCATGTGGCCAGAGACCTGCAAGAGTTGTACCATCGTACTCAAGCTCGCCGTGCATTCCAAGCATAAGTTCTCCTGCCATACCTGCTTCAATGTAGATATCAGGGAACTGCTTTCTGAGTGCTTCGATTGCATGAAGTGATGCATACATGTCACCGTCACCTGCAGCACCGATAGTATCGAAGTTGACACCGTCAGAACCAGATGCCATCATCCTCTGCATGATCCAAACAATATCCCTTGTGAGGTGTTCTGCAGAGTGTTCCATGGATTGTCTTGCTTCTTCGATCTTGAATGCTTTCATGAGATCTCCAGGGTTCTCAAATGGACCGTCTGGTGTGTAATAAAGACCCATGTTTGGCATTGCACCGTACAGAAGAGGAACGATCATGTTCTGCTGGCAGATTTCCATTGTCTGCATTTCCTGTGCAATTACAGGCTTTGCTGGCTTGTAACTGTAGTCAATGTGACCGAGTTCCATTGTGTCAGCACCAAATGCACGCTCGTGCATCATTGCACCGACAAGTCTGCTGGATGGGATTCCTACACCACTGTTACCCTGGTCACCATCAATTCTTATGGTTCCGATATCGTGGGTTACTGGAACTTCCATTCCCTGCTCAACACCAACCATCCTTGAAGGCATGGTGATAATGTCTACGAGCTTATCTATCTCATCTGCACTGAGATCTGGAATGCTTCCAAGGTCTGCAGCATCTGCCATACCTTCTTTAAGGTCAGCGACGATCTGCTCCTTTGTCATGAAAATACGCTTTCCGTCTCCCATTCTCAATTTATATTCTGTTGTCATGATAAAACCTCAATTAAAGTAGAAGTTCCTTAGCTTTTACAACAGCTTCACTTGCATTTTCTGCATAGCAGTCTGCACCGATCTTGTCAGCCCATGCCTGGGTTGCAGGAGCACCGCCGACCATGACCTTTACGCCATCCCTCATACCATTTTCTTTGAGCATCTCGATGACATCTTTCTGTCCCTGGAGAGTGGTGGTCATAAGTGCTGAAAGACCTACCATGTCTGCATTTGTCTCTTTTATCTTGTCGATGAAATTCTGGAGTGGAACATCTCTTCCAATGTCGTGAACTTCAAAGCCAGCTGACTGAAGCATAGTGGATACAATTGCCTTTCCTATGTCGTGAACGTCACCTTCGACAGTACCGTTGACAATTACACCGAGTTTCTTGCTGACAGCGTCCTTTGGCATGTCTGCTTCAAGAAGCTTGACACCTTCTTCCATCGCGCCTGCAGCCATCATTACGTGAGGAAGGAATAACTTTCCTCTTTCGAAAAGGACACCGACTTCGTTCATTCCGGACGCAAGACCCTTCTCGATGATCTCGGGTGCAGGAATGCCCTCGCCCTTTGCCTTCTCTACAGCTGCTGTGACAACATCTTTCTTGCATGTGACGACAGCATCTGCGAGTTCTTTGAACATTTCTTCATTGCTCATTTGTACACCTCATTGATTTTTAATAATTTTAGACGATTCTTATTATGTTCTGGTTTGAAGTTGGGGGTATAACCCGGAGGTTAATCTGCATAGTCATACGATAGATATATATGTTACCTTTAAGTACACTATATAAATATTACTCATGCATTTTGATAGTATCTTGTATTTATATTTTTCTATTATATTGACTTACGTAACCTCCGAGGCAGTTGACTAAATAAATATGAATAGACACAGTTTCGTCACAGGAATGACCATGGGATAAGAATCCTGCAACTTCACTGTGTCCATCTACTCAACGAATCTTAAAGATTCTTTTTTAGCATCTCCTCAGAATTGGGAAACAAATGTTCTTGCTTGCCAGAGTGCTACTAATGCTACTATGAGGATGGCAACCATCCACAGAACATCAGCAGCGGGCAGGGGTGAATTCACCCAGTAAGCATTATAAGCTTCCATTGCAGCTTGTGTCTGTACCATTTTGAATCACTCCTTATACATACATTAAACAGGCATCTGCAGCCCTTATTTTTCCAAAGTCTGTCAGTTCGTACTTGTGCAAGAGGAAACCTTTCTTGTAGATTCCTTCTTCGTCAACCTTAACCTCTACATCTTTCAGCATTCCGCCTGATGCGAGTTCAATGATATCGAAGTTTATGGAATCCCTCTGGAAATTGCCTTTCAACCCATACTCTTTCTGTATTTGCTGGACAATTTCATAGTTCCATTTGCCGCCGTTACAAAGCTCAAGTATCCTGAATTTAATAGGACGTCGTCCTGCCATTTTAGTCACCTCTCAGAGATTCCATTTCACCGGTGTCTTCAGAGAACATGATTGAGCTACCTCCAAGACAGAGTGCACCTCCCAGAAGGATAGTCCATGAAGGGACATCTCCGAAGAAAAGGAAGATGAATATTACAGCGAACAGACCGTACAGGTTACCGATACCCTGACCCCTTCCAACACCAATAAGTGGGAAAGACTTGTACCATGTAACGTAACAGAAACCAAATGTAATTCCTGCAAAGACAAGTACCAGAAGTGTGAGTGGTTCAAATGCCATAAGTGCATACTTAAACATTGGGAAACCAACAATAGCCAGTATTGGGACAATGATAATCCACCAGATGATGTTTTCACCGAGGAATCTCAGTGTCAGACCAACATCAGGTTCTGCGATATCAAGACCTTTACCTGCTATAGCACCTTCAATACCCCATCCGGCTGCTGCCATAAGGCCACCGAGATAACCAATCCAGGCAACGTTTCCGCTTCCAAGCTCAGTAAGTAGTCCACCACCGAATATGGTGATACCACCTGCAATAATGAAAGCAATACCAAGATAAGCCCTCTTTGAGATCTTTTCACCATACCACTTCTGAGCAAGGATAGAACCTACAACAGGATACATAAGAGCTGCAACCGCTGCAAAAGCACCGCCAACAAATCCCATTGCGATAAAAGAACCAAGAATGGCCATTGGACCACCAAAAATAGATGCCAGGAAGAACCATTTTGAACAAGGATGGAATTCCTTCACTGTCCTCTTCATTTCACCGAACTTACCTAGAACGCCATTCCAGACGGTAAGAGCCAGAATAACTGTTAATGCATTAAATGCTGTGATCAATACAGCCACGATTACAAGTGCCATACCATCGCCGCTTCCTGCAGCGATTTCACCATACATTTCATCGAATGGGTTAAGTACCCATACAGTAGTACCGGGAATATACCACATACCCCAGAGAACTGCACAGAAGAGAGCCCACATGTAACCATACTTGACCCTCTTCTGGTGTTCTTGCTTTTTTAAAGCTTTTAAATCCATAGTCAATACCTCCAATTTCAAACCTTCATGAACATAGCGGCCATTTCTGACCATTTGATTCCGGTTGTACCGGAAAAGAATACTCAAAAAAATAGAAAGCTACAACGCCGATCAAGTTGAAAGCAATCATTTTTTCTTGAGGGCACTACGAAGGAATACTCCTATTCCCCCTAGCACCAATTACCAGGAAACAATAAATACGAAATTATTGTCTTCCGGTTGTGAGGATGCCTAAACATCCTCTCAACTTAATTTGCCCTCTCAGAAGAGTGCATTCAGTTTTGTTACAACGTCTGTTGCGTTTTCTCCGTAGATGTCTGCGCCGATCTTTGTTGCCCAGTCCTGGGTTACAGGTGCTCCACCGACCATTGTCTTAACGGAATCGCGAACTCCTGCTTCCTTGAGCTGTTCTTCGACCTGGATCTGGCTGACCATTGTGGTGGTCATAAGAGCAGATGAAGCTACTACATCAGCCTTGTTTGCTTTTACAGCCTCGACATACTTACCGATAGCTACATCTCTTCCAAGGTCTACAACCTTGAAACCAGCGATCTTGAGCATTGTTGCTACAATGTCCTTACCGATTGAGTGAATATCTCCCTCAATTGTACCGATAACTATTGTACCCTTACTTGCTGTTTCTGAACCTTTTGCTTCAAGAGCTGGTGTAAGTATTGCTACTCCTGCGCTCATTGCTTCTGATGCTGCAATGACGTGTGGAAGGAATACTGTACCTGCTTCAAACTGGTCACCAACTTCATTCATAGCTGCAGTGAATCCATCCTGAATAAGGTCAACAGGATCTACATCTGCGTCAAGACCTTCCTGAGCTGCTTCTGCTGCTGCATCCTCATCAAAGTCTAAAATTGCTGCTTTTGCTTTTGCAATAATCTCTTCTTTTGTTGCCATTTTTTAAACCTCCTTGTTTATCTGCTGTCCCTGAATGCCTTGTCAGCCTTCTCAACGACTGCCTGCATATCCTTGAGCAGATCTGCGTCTATTGGCTCAACTTCGTGGTTCTTCATGATGTCAACGACTTTTTCATGAGCCACTGTAGCGATGTCCTTTGAACCTGCCATTTCCCAGTCTCCGAACATAAGCCTGTCAATGAGCATTGGGCTGGATGGGAGGTTGATGTTCTGTCTTGTTGTCTTGTGTGCAAGGAAGTTGTTTCCAATACCAACCTGGTCGATGGATTCAACTGCCATGGTCTCCTCTGTTACAGGGATTCCCTGCATTGCCTTCTTTGTCATGGAGATCATGTCATTGTCAAGAACAAGCTGTTCAAGTGAGAATGTCATACCGAGCTCAAGCATACCTGCACCGTAAAGGGTGTTTGCACCAGACAATGCGGGGAAAAGAGTAGTCATTGTTTTCTCATGGCCAGCCTGGCCATCAGGTATCTTGGCATCTGCCTACGATCCTGCTACAAATGTAGGAAGACCATAGTACTGACCGAGTTTTGCTACAGCTGCACTGATAAGACCAAGTTCAGGGGAACCCACAGGAGCAGTACCCTTCTTCAGGTCGAATGTTGTGGTAGAACTACCATACCATACTGGTGCACCTGGCTTGACAAGCTGTGCGAGTACGATACCGGAAAGTACCTCAGCGTTGTGTGTTACGAGTGTACCTGCAAGGTGTACTGGTGATGAACCGCCAGCCATTGCCATACTGAGTACGTTAACTGGTGTACCGAATCTTGCACCCTTTATGATAACCTGACATGCATTGTCACCAAGCTCCAGTGGGCTTGTTGGACAGAGCAATGTTGAGAAGATAGGCTTCTTGCGTGCTTCCTCGTCATCTCCGCCATAGTATGCAGTAGCAAGCTGCTGGTAGTACTCAACGTTCTCGCCCACAGGATCAATGTGGTGGAAGTGTTTTGTTGTGTTCATCAATGGTGTCAGTGTCTCGTGGACATCCTGTGCACCCTTTCCTGCCCAGTCCCTTGCGGAAACTGAAAGTGAGAAGTAGTTGATATTTTCTGCCCAGTCACAGAGTTTTGCTGTGTCTGCAAGATCCTTGTCTGTTGAGTCAACAGTCACGTACTTACCAGGTGCCTGGTAGTTGCACATCTTGACACCGGTACCGAAACAGGTCCAGTGTACCTTTCCTTTGTGCTCCTGCTTGACGTTGTGCTGCTTGTCACGTCCCCAAAGGACGAACTTGGATGGGCAGTCACGAAGTGCTCTGTTCACTACAAACTCAGGAATCTTGACGATATGTGTTTTTTCGTCGACTAAACAGCCACCTTCTTTAAAGATAGCTCTTGCTTCAGCATCTGATACCTGAATACCAGTGTTAATGAAGACATCCATTGTAGCATAGTGAAGGGATCTGAGATCATCTTCAGAAAAAAGTTCCAGAGTTACGCCTTCTAATGGACTTCTACCTGGGTAATATTGTTTTACCATTTCTTAACCTCCAATTTAAATTTTAATCGGAATACATGTAAAATATTCCGAAGGAGTGAAACATGCTTAGAGCATTGTTATTCCTCACAAATAGGTATCATATTCAAGTATATAAAGATTCCCTACTAATCTACTATATATATTTTCCTATTTGAGCGGTTTTGAATGCCATATATAAAGATAACGCAATACAAAAGATGACAAAAAAACAAAAACACAGACATAGATTGCATTTACTTATTTTTATAGGAAGAAGCCCAAGATTACTAATTATTTCTTAGTAAGAACTAATATTTATACTTTACTCAAATAGAGTGCCAAAAACTCATATATAAATACATCGTCTAAAAAGATATTTTATCAGATTCTAGTCGAAAATTAATATATTCAAACCCGCAGAGACTGTCACAACTCTTAGTTACCAATCCACAGATTAAGAAATCTATCACAATTATACCATATAATTATTTCTACCTGCCATTAGAAGACAAATAAGTAATTTTTAAAAAAAAGCCTATTGATTGTGTTTTTTGAGTTAACAGTGTGAAAGGGTTTACAAAAAATATATATACCATAATTTTGGAACATTCTGGCAATTAAACAGACAAAAATAATGGAGTTCACATAAATGAGTTATAGCCTAGGTATTGATGCAGGAGGGACGTATACTGATGCGGTTCTTTTGAAAGATGATGATAACACAATTATCCAGTCAAACAAAGCACTGACAAGTTATCCAGACCCTCTGGAAGGGATAACAAAAGCCATAGATGGATTGGATCCCGAATGTCTCAGAGATGTAAAAGTAGTGTCAGTATCCACAACACTTTCCACAAACAGTATACTTGAAGGAACGGGTTCACCGGTAGCCCTGATACTCATAGGAAATTATGATATCAAGCAGGAACTCCCTACAAAACATTTCATAAAAGTAAAAGGAGGGCACGACCACAACGGTATAGAAACCGATACTCTTGAGGAAGAAGCAATCAGGGAATTTGCCCTTAGTGTCAAAGACAAAGTTTCAGCCTTTGCAATCTCATCTTATTTCAGTGTAAGAAATCATGAACATGAACTCCGCGCAAAAGATATTATTATGGAACACACCGGCCTTCCAGTCGTCTGCAGTTATGAACTTTCTCAGGATCTCGGTGCATTTGAAAGAGCTGTTACAGCATTTTTGAACGCACAATTAATACCTGTAACTGAAAGATTTATGACGACAGTAGAAGCTGAAATTAAATCCAGAGGAATTGATGCAAAAGTATTCATGCTCAAATGTGATGGTTCAGTAATTGGAATACAGAGTGCTCTTAAAAAACCTATAGAATCTATATTCTCGGGACCTGCGGGGAGTCTTGTAGGTGCCTCATTCCTCGCAAATGAAGAAACATGTGCCGTAATAGATGTAGGAGGAACCAGCACGGATATATCTGTAATCTATAAAGGTGTTCCTGAAATGAGCGATGCAGGCGCAGTTGTAGGCGGATGGAAAACGAGAGTTAAAGCCATTAAAATGGAAACATCAGCTATGGGAGGCGATAGTCATGTATGGGTAAAAGGAGCAAATATCAATATAGGCCCAAGAAGAGTTATTCCCCTCTGCAGGGCTGCTGTACTTTACCCGGATTTCCTTGAACAACTCAGAGCAAATCCAATGCCATCAAAACTGAAAATTGGAGTGAATTACCAGCCAACTAAATTCTATCTAAGGACAGATTATGAAGCATTGGAAGCAAGTCAGGAGGAACAGGAAGTTCTTGAAGCTGTTAAAAAGGAACCAACATCCACAACAGAAATCTTTAACCGCATAAAAAAATTCCCTGCAAGCAAGGTATTTGACAGCCTCATACAAAAAAGATTGTTGCAACCAATTGGTTTCACACTTACAGATGCCCTTCACGTACTCGGTGAATACACTGAAAGGAATGTTGAAGCTGCAAATGTGGGTGCGGACATGCTTGGTTCCCTTGTAGGAATGAACAGGCATGAATTTGCCCAACATATCAAAAAAGAATTTTCAAAGAACATGGCATGTGACCTTGTATCATTCTTCTTTGACGGAGTTGAAAAATCTGAGATAAGAAAAATGTTCGATATCCAGTCACCTGCAAAGTTTAAGATAGAGGTACCTATAGTATTAATAGGAGGACCTGTGTCCGCATTCGTAAAAGAAATGCAGGAAATACTGGATGCCAGAATAATCCTTCCTGAATATTCAAGTGTTGGAAATGCTGCCGGGGCGCTGGCTGCAAAAGGCATACGCAGATTTGAAGTACTTATAAGACCTGCATCCATGGCTGCTCCTGATTGGGAATTCCTTGTTTTCTCAGAACATGGAAAGAACAACTTCTATGAATATCAGGAAGCTCTGGACTATGCTGTAAACCTTGGTGAAACCACCGTGCTCAGCTATATGAAAGAAGCAGGACTTGACCCTAGCCACATAAAGATAGATATTAAAAAAGAAGAAGTCATCCCTGTGGGCTGGAAAACTCCCATGGAAACTAAACTTGTAGTCCTTGGAGTAGGAAACAGAGACGACAGCCTGGAATACTGTTAAGTTCCAGGCTCTTTTATCGGGGAAGATATGGATATAAGAACATCCTGTCCGCCCCAGTCACCAATTGTAAATTTTGACTTCACAGGCACAAGAATACCTTCTTTGCTTACAAGTGGGATGTCACAAGTAGAAAGTTTTCCTGCCATAATCTCGTCCAGTGTGGACAGAACATCGTCTTCCCAGTCTTGCGGATAGAGCATCAGGAAATCCTTCATTTCAAGGTCCCTTGATGAATAGTTAAGAATTTCAATAAGAGTTTTATTAATATGAAGAATCTTGCCTTCCATATCCATTATAAAAACAACCTCATCAAGTGCATCAAGCAGAGAATTCATATTGTTCTTACTTTTCTGGACACCGGAATCTTTTTTCATCCTGGATATGATGATACCAACTTGATTGGCTATGGTTTCTACTAGGTTCCTTGAGTTTGCAGGAATCTCCAGCTCTGTATGAGAACCAAGCACAATAGCAGCCACCAGCTTTTCATTGAATTTTACAGGTATAAAGGCCATTGCCTGCAACCCTTCAAAATCAAGATTTACAGCAGGCATCATCATATTTATCTCTGAGAAATATTTATACACAGGAAAACCTGTTGTAAAAAGACGTGCCATAAGTGTGTTCGGACCAAAATTGGCCAATGAAGAGACAAAATCTTCGGACAGGCCACGGTAGGAAATGGCTTCAAATCCTCCAGTCACATCATCCACAACATACATTATACCAGAATCTATAGCTTTGGCTTCAAGGGTAAAATCAAGCAATTTCTCAAAGGTCTCTTCAAGTCCTCCTGTTTCACCAAGCACATTATCAAGATCACACTCAATACGCAGGAAATTATTAGCCTGCTTGCGTTCAGTTATATCAACAATTATACCCTGAAGATAATCCACCATACCTCTTTCATTATAGTGTAGCAGTGTCCTTTCATCTACCCACCTTACATCTCCGGATTTTGTAAGTATCCTGTATTCCTGACTAAAATCAGAGAAACCTTCCCTTGATGCTCTTTCAACTTCACTCCTTACCCTATGGAGATCAGATGGATGAATTATGTCACCATAAATTATTTTTCCTGAGATGAAATCGTTCACATTGTAGCCAAACTGCTTAATATTTTCAGAAACAAATTCAACAGGCCAGTCCTGTTCAGGTTTCCATAGGAAAACAATAGCAGGACTTGAACTCATGATAGATTCAAGCATCCTGCGCATCCTTAGAGCTTCATACAAAACTTCGTTTGTGTTCTTGTACTGGACAAGTTTCCACATACCTTCCATAAGAAGTGTCAGTTGGCGTACATCGGACTCGTCATAGTTCTTTGGCTTATTAGCAACGCTTGCAACTGCTACTATCTGCTCATTGTCAAATACAGGAACTGTTATATGATTTTGCATGCGTTCTTTTTTGCCGGGGTATATCTCATCAAGATTATCCGAATCATACGAACTATTGACTATTACGGGTTTTCTTTCACGTATGGCCTCTCCCCAGAAACCTGTTGACTTGAGAGGATGAACAAAGGGCTCTTCAACACCGGAAATACCGGCTTCAACATCTACAGGCCAGTGATAAGTTTCCAGCACATTCTCATCTTCATTCAGGAATTCCAAATAACCTGTAGTGCTGGTGGTTAGTTCGGCAGCTTTTTGAATTGCATATTCTGCAATTTCACTCATAGGAAAATCCTGCATCTGGTACAATTTCAGCAGGGCTTCAAGCCGCATCTCGTTGAGAGCCAGTTTTTCTTTTGCATCTTTACTGACTTCAAGTATACCTATACCTCCAAGTAAAGAACCATCGTCATCCATTACAGGAGTGAAACTGGCTTTTAGTGTTATTTGTTTTCCACTTATACTGGAAACAAATGTGCCTTCATAAAAACCCGGGTTCCCCAGGAAAACAACATCCACAGCATTTTTAAGCCTTTCATCTTTAAGAGAGGAAAGGACGCTGAAACCGATTATTTTCTTTACCGGAGCACCAATTATGCTGGAACAACTTTTGTTACAGTGAGTGATTATTCCATTTTCATCAAAATAAAGGATCCCTACCGGAGAACTCTCAAATATTATCTTGTATTTTTTACCGGTTTCCAGTAGCTCTCTTTCCGTTTTTTCCAGTTCAGTATTATCTATGATAATCCCCTGGAAATGAGTAATGTTCCCATTTTCATCCCTTTTGATAAAAGATCTTTCAGTAACCCAACGTACTTCGTCAGAACTGGTCAGAATTCGATAATTCAGAGAGAAATAGGATGTGTTCTTTTTCTCAGAATGTTTTTTGACTTCAAGAAGAATCCTGTCAAGATCATCAGGGAAAACTATATCCCCATATGCCAGTTTGCCTGAAAGGAATTCATCTGGTGAGTATCCAAGTTGAGTAATATTCCCGGAAACATATTCAACAGGCCAGTTCCCTTCAGCTTTCCAGATAAAAGAGATGACTGGACTGCTGTTGTAAACTGCTTCGAGTTTTTTGTCGACTAAAACAGTGTCAGGAACATTTCCTTTCTGAACACTACTGTTTTCGGAAATTTTTGTATCTGATATGTATACCACGCCCAAAATTGCATTCATTCATTTTCATGCTGCTATGGTGGATAGAAGCTCAAAACTTACATGCGTCTCAAATTTAAATGTGTTTTTTACTTTGACACTGGAAGTAGCATTTCAGTATATATTATTAACGATTGGAGTCTTCAATTGATAATATATAAAGTTTATGCAATAATATATATGCATGAGCTTTAAAATCCTGAAAAAAGAATAGGAGCAAACAACAATAAAAAAACTACCCTGCACAAACTATATATAGGTATTTCTGAACAATCATTTTCTGGACAAAGAAAGTGAAATAAGAGAGGCAAGTAAAACTTTAATAATATGTAATTTCTCCCAACGTGAAATCAAGAAAAAGAATAGGTATAAATATCTTGCGTATAATGATTTTAGATGCATTTTGAGAACAAAGTAACAAAAACATAATCATAAGACGTATATTACTTTATTTTACAGTGAGATTAGTGTTTTAGCTATCATAAAATATAAATACTAGATTAGTCATAGTAGTGTTTGGGATTTAACAAGTCACCTTGACTAGTAATTGGGTCTACAAATCCTTTGGAAATTCTACCTCCTTCATTTGCTCCTTGGTTTTAACTCCACTAAAACTGTAAAGGAGCAGGAATTTCCTATTACTTTTATTCTTGAGGTAGAAATATGCTTAAAAGAATGATTAGTGGAAGATTGATTTTCTCTGTCTTTCATTTCCAAAACCAGTATATTCTTTTTGAAAAAAGAAAGTTGAACCCTGACAGTACCTAGGAGGTACTCTAATGGAGTACAGCCTTGGAATAGATGCCGGAGGCACCTATACTGATGCTGTCCTGATCAGGGACTCTGATGGCAGCATAATAGATTCAAACAAGTCATTGACTACATATCCTGACCTTTTAAAAGGCATCAGGAATACTCTGGACGGGCTTGATCAGCATCACCTTGAGAAGGTTGGTTATGTGTCTGTTTCTACAACCCTTGCAACCAACAGCGTACTTGAAAAAACAGGCTACCCTGTAGCTCTTATTCTTGCAAATGATGCGGATGTACCCAACAGATCAAAAATCGAACATTTCAGCCTTGTAAAAGGAGGACATAACAGTGCAGGGAACGAAGTTTGTCCTGTTGACCTGGAATCTGTAAGGGAATTTGTACTCAGAGTAAAAGATAAAGTCTCTGCATTTGCAGTTTCATCCTATTTCAGTGTACGGAACCCGGATCACGAATTAAAAATAAAAGAACTTATCACTGACCTCAGTGGACTTCCGGTTGTCTGCGGACATGAACTTTCACAGGATCTTGGCGCATATGAAAGAGGTATCACTGCATACCTGAACGCCAGGCTCATACCAATATCAAGTCATTTTATGAAAGCTGTCAGTTCTGAAATAGAAAGAAGAAATATTGACGCAAAACTCATGATGCTCAAATGTGACGGTTCAGTTGTAGGTATCTCTGAAGCCCTGAAAAAACCGATCGAATCTGTATTCTCAGGACCTGCTGCAAGTTTAGTTGGAGCATCATATCTTTCAGGAACTGAGGACTGTGTTGTCATCGATGTTGGAGGAACCAGTACCGATGTTTCAGTTATACACAACGGTATTCCCGAACTCAGTGATTCCGGTGCTCTGGTAGGTGGATGGCAAACAAAGGTCAAAGCCATAAGAATGGAAACATCCGCAATGGGAGGAGACAGTCATGTATGGGTCAGAAACCATGTGACAAATATTGGACCAAGAAGGGTAATTCCACTTTGTCTTGCTGCCAATGAACACCCCGAAATAATTGAAAAGCTCAAACAAAATCAGGTTATTCTCCGCAATCAAATAGGGGAGAACCTGCAACCAACAAAATTCTTTATCAGATCAGGACTGGAATTACCGGACATCAGTTCTGCAGAAGATGACTTACTTTCAAGAATAGGAGACAAACCACTTACTGTCAGTGAGATTTACTGGAATGAGAACAGGCTTCCGAGCCCAGCTACACTTGACCTGCTCATACAGAAAAGGCTCATAAAAACAATTGGATTTACACCCACAGACGCTCTCCATGTTCTTGGAGAATACACCCAGTGGAACAAGGAAGCTTCAGTTCTGGGAGCCGGTATTCTGGCTGCCCTTTCAGGAACCGATAAAGAGGAGTTTTGTCTCCGGATAAAGGAAGATGTTGCCATAAACATGGCACAGAACCTTATTTCATTCCTGCTTGAAGGTGTAAGCAGGGAAGAGATAGAAAAAGTGCTCAGGGGAAAGTTCTTTGCCGGATTCAAAGTCGATCTCCCCGTAGTTCTTCTTGGCGGACCTGTAAAAGCTTATGAGAAGGGACTTGCAGATTTCATAGATGCACAGATTATCCTTCCCGAATACTGCAGCGTCGGAAACGCCGTTGGTGCAGTTGCAGGGAAAGGTGCAAAGAAACTTGAGGTTCTGATAAAAGCCAGCTACACGGAATCAAAATACAATCTCAAAACATCATCTTTTGTTGTATTCTTCCCGGGAGGCAGGGAGGAATTCGCATCATATCACGAAGCTCTGGAATTCGGTGAAGAAATTGGCAGCAAGCTCATAATGAACTACATGAGTGATGCCGGCCTGGACACTGCTGATGTTAGCATCGATATGCATCGAAGTGATATTATTACACACGAAGGAGGGCTTCCTGTAGAAACACGACTCGCCTTTTCAGGTATTGGAGAAGCCGGAAAAGGAAGGAAAATGGAGGTAGAATAAATGCAGTACAGTCTTGGAATAGATGCCGGTGGGACGTACACCGATGCAGTAATTGTAAGGGATTCTGACAGAAAGGTTATTGATTCCAATAAAGCCCTTACGACATATCCTGACCTTTTAACAGGAATAGAGAATGCAATCGATGGACTTAACGGCAAGTATCTGTCTGATGTCAAACTTGTTTCAGTTTCAACAACCCTTGCAACCAACACCATACTTGAAAAAACCGGCTACCCGGTTGCTCTTATACTCATAGGAAAACACACACTCCCTGCAAATACACCAATAGCCGATTTCATTGTAGTAAAAGGTGGACACAACGTAGCCGGGCTTGAAGACGATATTCTTGATATGGAAGCCATAAGGGAATATGCTCTTAAAGTCAAAGAAAGGGTTTCCGCTTTTGCTGTCTCCTCATATTTCAGTATCCGTAATCCTGATCATGAAATAAAAGTGAGGGATATGCTTTCAGAGCTAACCGGACTTCCAATTGTTTGTGGACACGAACTGTCACAGGATCTTGGAGCATATGAAAGAGGTGTTACAGCTTATCTTAACGCACAACTACTTCCGATTGCAGACCAATTCATCCACGCAATTCTAACCGATATTAAAAAACGTGGCATAGATGCAAAACTCATGATGCTGAAATGTGACGGCTCTGTAATAGGCATACACGAGGCCATGGAAAAACCTATCGAGTCTATATTTTCAGGACCTGCTGCAAGTCTTATGGGTGCTTCCTTCCTTTCAGGAAATGATACTTGTGCAGTTATTGATGTCGGAGGAACAAGTACCGATGTTTCACTGAACTACAGTGGTTTCCCGGAACTTGTGGACACAGGAGCCGTGGTCGGAGGATGGCATACAAAAGTGAAGGCCATACGTATGGAAACATCTGCCATGGGCGGTGACAGTCATGTATGGATCAAAAACCGCAATGTCAATATCGGACCACGCCGTGTTGTACCACTCTGCCTTGCTGCTATTAAATATCCCGGTTTCATGGAGCAATTGAAATCTGGCAGGACGCCTTCAAGGGTGCATCTTGCAGAAAATGTACAACCAACTAAGTTTTTCGTCAGGACAGGAAAAGAAGCCACAAACCTTAGTTCATTTGAGAAAGAACTCATGGAAATAATTCAGTTTGAACCTGTCTCACTGAACGATATATTCTGGAAGATAGGAAAGCCAATATCTCCGGATAGTGTTGATTCGCTGATACAAAAAAGACTGGTTCAGGCCATTGGCTTTACTCCGACGGATGCTCTTCATGTGCTTGGAGAATACACAAAATGGGACCGTGAAGCCTCACTTACAGGAGCTAAGATCCTTGCAAGGCTCACATCAATGGATGAGACCGAACTTTGTATGCATATTAAAAAGGAAGTCGCAATCAATATGGCACTTGATCTCATGAGCTTTATGTATAAAGGAATTTCAAAGCCTGAGATAGAAAAAATGATACGCGGGGATTTCCTCTCACAGTTTAAAGTGAATGTTCCGGTGGTGCTTCTTGGTGGACCTGTCAGTTGCTATGTTGAAGAACTTAACAGGCTTATTATTGCCGATATTGTAGTTCCTGAACATGCCGATGTTGGAAATGCTGTCGGGGCTCTTGTGGGTAAAGGAGTAAAAAGCATTGAGATACTTGTAAAATCATTTTACAAGAAGACTGAAAGAAGCATTCTGGTGTTTTCTCCAGTGGAAAGAAGGGAGTTCCCAACTTATTCAGATGCTCTGGAATATGCAAACGAGCACGGGAAAAAACTGATACTTGAATACATGCAGGAATCTGACCTGAAACCTGAAAATGTGAATATTGACATCCAAAGAGAAGATATCACAATGACTGATGGTGATGATGGTACTCCGATAGAAACTAAACTTATTTTCCTTGGTACCGGAATTCCTGAAAAAGAAAACTGATATGAAAATCAGATATATGTTTAAAATTTAAATAAATTGAAATGATACAAAAAACAAAATGTTGAAACGGTTAGTAATCAACCGTTTCTGTTTCTCTTATTTTTTCCTTGAACAATGTGTAAGCCCATAGCTGGTAAATGATAACCAGTGGCACAAACACAAGTGCTCCCAGAAGCATTACTGTCAGAGTAAGCTGGCTTGAAGCTCCCTGATATATATCAATACCATATTCAAGCGCAATGGATGACTTGAGCATGTACGGATATATACTTGCAAGACCGCTTTGTACAATAAAGAGTATTACTCCAAGATTGCAGCAGAAAGCAAGGAAGGCCTTTCCCTTCATTGCAAAAACAACTGCAAGGATAGCAGTCAGAACTGCAATTGCCGGCAGCACATAGAATACAGGTGTTGCAGCGTAATTAACTGTGAAATTTGCAATTCCTGCAAAGGAATATACCAGGTACACAAGGGTGAGTACAAGTACTGCTATACTGCTCTTATTTGCGAAATCTTCTGCCTTTGTAGCAATTGGACCTTCTGTCTTAATCTTGATCCACAGGGCACCTGATGTTGCACTGATAAGCACAAAGAGTATTCCTCCAATCAATGCATAAGGACTGAAAAGTCCAAGAAGCGTACCCTGGTAAACCCATCCGTCAGCAATGGCAAGTCCCTTGAAGAAGTTTGCAAATGCAACTCCAAGTACAAGAGAGATTACAAGGCTTCCTGTAAACCATCCCCACATGAGAATGTTCTGTATCTTGGGACTTTCATCCTTGTGGAGATACTCAACTGAGATTCCTCTCATTATAAGTCCAATAAGAAGGAGCATCATTGGAAGATAGAGGAATGTGAACATCTTTGAGAATACCAGTGGAAAAGCGGCAAATGTTCCACCTGCAGCCAGTATGAGCCAGACTTCGTTTCCACCCCAGAAAGGACCGACTGCCTTCTGGATCTGAATTCTCTGTGTCTTATCTGATGCTATGAAAGGTGTGAGAAGACCTGCTCCAAGGGAAAATGAATCTACTATGAAATAGATTCCCCAAATTACACACCAGAGGAAGAACCAGATATTAGCAAGTAAATCATGTGTTAAGAATTCCAGCATTTTACTCAGCTCCTATTGCATTGACAACAGTCTTCTTGATCAGGTAATACTCAAAGACCCACAGGATCGCATAGAATCCGGTTATGAGTATAACACTCAACATGACTTCTGATGTTGGAACCATTGAGATTCCATCAGGTGTCTTAAGCAGTCCGTAAACTATCCATGGCTGCCTTCCAATTTCTGCAACATTCCATCCGGCTATTATGGCAATGAATGGAAGCGGAATGGACCACTGCATCAACTTGAGATACAGATCAGACCTGTACAGCTTTCCGGTCTTCTGAAGATATAGACCTGCGAGTGCCTCTGCTATGAAAACGAAACCTAAGACTGTCATGAGCTTGAAGTTCCAGAATACCATTCCAACCGGTGGAATCTCATCGGCTGGCATCTGGTTCAGGCCGGTGATCGTACCACTGAAACTTCCGGTATACAGGAAGCTGGCAAGACCCGGGATTCCAAGTAGTTCTACGCTGTTAGAACCTGTACTTGAATCCGGAACCTGTATGAGATACATCGGAACCGATGAACCGGTTTCCCAGATTGCATCCATTGCAGCGCCCTTTGCCGGCTGGATCTCTGTAACATATTGCGCATAACCATGTCCGAGAACAGGAAGCAATATTGATGTTGCGAGTGCGATGACAATTGCCATCCTGAATGACTTCCTGAATACTTCGCTGTCATTTCTCTTAAGGAACTGATAGGCACATATTCCAAGAATTACGAAAGCTGTTAGCAGGTAAGCTGAAAGAAGTGTGTGAACCAGCATGTACCATACATAACTATTAGTTACAAGCGCAAGGAAATCAGTCATTATGACCTTGCTTCCGTCAGGTAGCAGCTCGTATCCTACCGGGTTCTGCATGAAACCGTTGGCTGTGATGATCCACAGTGCAGAGATGTTTGTTCCAAGAGCAACCATCCACATGGAGAAAGCCTTGAGCTTCTGTCTGTTGCGGTCAAGGAAGATCCATGCACCAAAGAAAGTTCCTTCAAGGAAGAAAGCCATTAGTGCTTCTACGGCCAGTGGTGATCCGAATACGTCACCCATAAATTCTGAATATGGACCCCAATTAGTACCGAACTGGAATGTCATTGCAAGACCCGTAACAAGGCCTATTGCAAAGTTTATTTTGAATATCCTTCCCCAGAAATCAGCCATTTTACGCCAGGTTTCATCCTTGGTCTTGTAATAGACTGTTTCCATATAAGCCACTAACAATGCAAGTCCCAGTGTAAGTGGAACGAACAGGAAGTGGAATGCTACAGTTATTGCAAACTGCAGACGGCTTAAATATAGCAAATCTAACATTCTTTAGTCCCCTTTGTATTACTTTTATTTTGTTTGCTTTTGTCAATTCCGGGAACAACCGGAATTCGCAATTACTTGCATAATGATGACAACTCATTGATGATGTTTTATCTTAGATAATAATTATTATCATGTAGGAACAATCATCAAGTAAGAACTAATACTACATTTGAATAAAAGTTTATAAACCTTCTTATGGTTCATGATAAATAATGATAAAATTATGAGAAATTCCCTATTCATGCAGGCAAAGAAGAGAAGCAAAGTGAAATCCAAACAAACAGAGAAGAAGAAATGTTCTGCATGAAACACATCCTATATCAATATTGTGGGCTAAAAAGATAATACTATAAGAAAACAGCAAGTTTAGACATTAACAGTATATGAAGAAAAGATAGAGCTAGATAGATATAAATACTATTAATTCCAAGTAAGAAATAGATTCAACCAATCATCATGGAAATCAGATCAGGTTGATCGAATGGACTCTAAATCCGTTCAGTCGGGTTAAATTCCCGAGGTTTCCGCCATATGCGTTTCATTGTGTGATCAGAGTCACATAATGACAAAATCTTTTTTCAAATTTTTCAAATATTTTTCCTAATTATTTGCGCGCTTGAGCTGGCAGCTTTTATTTATCACTCTAACTGGAAAAATGTCCTGAAAACCTCTATGGAATCAAGGAAATCCTGTTTGCCCATAAGTTCTCTTGTTGAATGCATCGCAAGCATTGGAACTCCGACATCAACAACATGAACAGGTAGATATTTGCTGAGAAGAGGACCAAGAGTTGTTCCACCCCTTTGATCAGAATGATTCACAAATTTCTGGTACTTTACACCGGCTTTATTACAAAGCTGTTGAAAAGCTGCAATTGTCTCAACTTCTGAAGCATATGAACGGCTACCACTTATCTTAATTGTTATGCCTTTGTTCATCACGGGCTTGTTAGTAATATCGTTCTTTTCAGCATAATTAGGATGTAAACCATGTGCACCATCAGCAGAGATGACAAAATAATCCTTTACCTGACATTCCGATCTCTGATCTATTCCCTCAATTCCTGCATGAATCTTTTCCAGGATGCTGCTTAAAAGTACAGAATCTGCACCCTGTTTTGTCATGGAACCAACCTCTTCATTATCCATGAATGCAGCAATGTTAATACCGGAATTGTTATCTGAAACCACAAGTGCTTCCATTGCAGCATAAACCATGGAAAGATCATCGATTCTTGGACAGGATACGAATTCTTCTTTTAAGCCAACCAGCATCCCTTCCTCACAACAATAAACGTTCAGATCCATATCCAGAATTTCTTCAGCATTTACACCGATTTCCTTTGCAACAAGGTCAAGCAGATAATTATCTTTGACTTCATCTTCCATCAACCGGGTCAAAAGAGGCTGCATTTCTTTTTGCACTTTGATCTCTGTACTCTGGTTGGGTCCCGGATTCATATGAATGGCAAGGTTTGGCAGAGTAAGTATTGGTCTCTGAAAATCAAGATGAATTACTTTTGGCTTCAGCACTTCATCGGACTTTACAGCAATTCTCCCTGCAATGGATAAAGGACGATCAAACCATGTGTTAAGAATTGGACCTCCATAGCGTTCCACATTAAGTGTCAGCATTCCTTCACTGCTCACTTCCGGATTCGGTTTTATTCTGAATGCAGGGTTATCTGTGTGAGCCGCAATGATTCTCATACTTTTTGTGAGAGAATCACTTTTTCCAATGGTAAAAGCGATAATCATAGAAGGATAAGGTGACAGCCAGTATTTCCCTGATGCTGAAAAGTTCCACTGCTCATTCAGATCCAGTTTTGAGAAGCCTTCAGCATCCAGACGTTCTATTATAGTATCTACAGTCTGAACAGGTGTTGTCGCCTTTTTCATAAAGTTAAAAAACCCACTGGTATAATCCTTTGAAGTATCCATATTATCACTTGTGACAGAATCTCTTTTCTTTAGTACTGGCACAATAGTAAATAAGAGATTCTCAATAAGAGCGTGTGCCCGGAACATAAAAAAGTGAGATTCGCTACAAAACCAAGCATTCCAATTATACTTCAGTAGCCACTGTATATTAGAAAATAATAAGTTAATTCAACATATCAACCAAAAAGATGACTGGTAAATGGAAGAAGCCAGCCATCTAAATGGAATTGAAGGAGGGTTTGATTTTATCGATTGGTCTTAGAATGTTAGTCCGAACTCTTCGAGCTTCTTGCGTGCACCGTCGTAGACCTTCATGTACTCGTCAGTTGGTGTTACGGTAGCGATATCGTAACATTCCTGGAAGGTCTTACCCTGTGGTGCGTTTGCATAATTGCCCTCGTAGGAGCTTACAAGGAGATCAAGAACCTTGTTGACATCTTCGATGTCCATTCCTGCTGTTGCCCTTGCAACTTCTCCCATCATCCTTGCTTCCATACCGGTTGTCTTATCCTGGACGACACCCTTTGCAGATGCTACACCGGAGAGAATCTCACGACCGGATGCAGTGTCAGTGATAGACTGAGCGGATGCTTCCAAAAGGCACATCTCAGTACATGGACCTGCACATGGGTAATACTGGTTACCGGAAAGCATGTCAGTGAATTCGGAGATTGTAGCACATGCCCATCCAGCGATCATGAGAGTTTCCCTTGTGTTGGTTGAACCCCAGCGGATGTGAACCGGACCGTCAAGGTGCCAGCTTGCATTGCTCATTACAAAAGCGTTGATGTGGGTTGCAATATCTACAATTGTGGTTTCTTCTATGCCACCGGCATATCCACCAAAGATAGGCATCTGTTCATCCATGATGATGTCACTGTTACCCTGATAGTGAGCCATTACACTGATAGCGTCAAGGTCGATCTTAAGCTCGTTGAGCTGTGATACTTCGTGACTGTCACTGCAAACCATACCACCGGCACAGTCAGCAGATATATTTCCCTGAGCGGACAGGGAAGTCTCTGGTCCCTATATGCCCATACCTGGCCTTCCGGCCATTGCTGCTGCTGCCTTAATGAGTCTGGTTTCGGTCTTTGCTGCAAGGACCTCATAAGGACTCTTTGGAATTGGTGGCTTGCCACGGACTGTCATCATGACACCGTTGACAATTGTGTCGACTTCTTTCTCAAGAGCATAGCTCATGTGAACTGGCATGAACATGTCTTCGGAAATTGGGGAACCGGTAGGACCACCCTGGACAATTGGCTTTCTCTTGTCACCAACACTTCTCTTCTGTACTCTTACAGCATCCCTGCCGGTACCGAGTACGAATTCCTTCTGGACGTTGTTGATTGCATCCCAGATCTCATCTTCTGTGTATTTTACTACACGGCTTGTGTCGGTACAGAAAATACCGCACTCAAGAAGCATCTCAAAACCTGCTTTGAATAGGTTTTCCATCATGTCCTTGTCAGTTGGTACGAATTCGTTCTTGAAGTCAAGGTTGTATTTCTGCTTGAGCTCCATTGCCTTCATTGGGATTGTCATAAGATCCCAGTCATCCTGGGTGGTCTTCTCGCCCTTCTTTGCCCTCTCGTAGAACTCAAAACAATCAAGTGATCTTGCGAATGTCATTATTAATACCTCTTTTACTGCATAAGACTGAGTGCAACTCTTGCTGCATCTGCTGCGTTTTCTGCTGTTGCGTCTGCTCCGATTTCTGCAATCCATGCATCGGATACTGGTGCTCCACCGAACATTATCTTAACAGAATCTCTAAGACCTTCTTCTGCCAGCATAGCCACAGTGTCCTTCTGTCCGAGCATTGAAGTTGTCATGAGTGCTGAACCAACGAGTAAGAGTTTCTTGTCCTTGTTTTGTGCAACTGTTTCTGCAACCTTTTCATTTGGTACATCTACGCCCATGTCAACGATCTTGAAACCATTTGCTTCAAGCATGGTTGTTACAAGACGGTGACCGATATCGTGAATGTCTCCTTCCTGCACGTAGGTGATTGCTGTTCCTACTCCTTCGGTGTCTCCCTTCTCCTCTTCAAGTACTGGTAAAAGAAGTTCCATTGCTGCGTTCATTGCCTTTGCAGACATCATAATTTGTGGGAGGTAGATTTCTGCTGCTTCGAACTTGTCTCCGACAATCTTCATTCCCGGGGAAAGACCATCGTTTATAATTTCAACTGCACTGAGCCCTGCATCAAGAGCTGCCTGGGTAGCTTCTGCACAACCGTTGATGTTCTGTGTAACGACTGTGTCTCTGAGTGTATCTAACATTTCCTGATTTGACATATTTTTGCCTCGAAAGTGAATTGTAGCTCAAATCATTGTGATGAGCCTTGTTCCGATGTCATTCATGATGATTTGCAGCCATTATGGCAAACCATAAGAATACGGTAATCTTGTACCGTGCCACTAATATTTATAAATTTCCCTTGAAAAAGAGAGAAAATAAGACAATGACATAAAAATACAATAATATAATTTTAGGTAAGAACTACCATAATGTTAGAATAATTTCAAAAAATAACTTCTATTGAACCTGTTTTTAAGCATATACAAGCAAAGCCTTAGAAGCAAACTCAGGAACAAATTAAAAAGTAATATTCCCGGGAATAAAAATTCAGATTGCCCAAAAGAAGGATTTGACCGGGAGAGAACAATATTTATAATTTGTGGTTCTTTGCCATTTCTACCATTGCCTGGAGGTTCTCTATAGGCGTCTTGCTGACAATACCACAGCCTGATACAAACAGACCTACTCCTGCACCAAAAACCTTCTGTAACTGTCCCTTAATGCCTTCAGGAAGTTCATTTTCATAATTGCCTGTCAGTGAAGAATAAAATCAGAGAAAAATGCTTACTGATTCTGAATTTATTAAGTTTTAAAAAACATTGGCCCTATTTCAATGATTATAATAGCACTTTATGATTATAATGCTGTTATAATCTTAATAAGAGTCTATTATAAAGTTAAAGATTACAGTTAATATTGTAAGTATTGCAACTAAGGCATTCAGAATTATACAACGCTGTCAATGCAGGCTCTGAAAATGAAATGGAAAAGCACCTCACTTAAGTTCAAACTAATTCTTTACATAGTAGTAGGTACTTTACTTGTGCTTGCAGCAAGCACTGCAATGACCATTTCCACTGTGACAAATCAGGAAGAGGAACTTGCCTATAAGCAATCCATCGAAATGGCCAAGACCTACGCAAATGAGTTCAACGGAGATATGGAAACAAACCGGGCCATTGCTGAAACCATAGCAGTGAGCATGGGAAGCTATGACTCTATGAGCAGGGAGGAAGCAAACAGAATGTTGTACAACCTGCTTGCTGAACATCCTCACTTACTCGGCACGTATGTTGCCTATGAACCCAACGCCTTTGACGGTGATGACAGTCTGTATGTTAACACTCCAGGACACGATTCCACAGGAAGGTTTATTCCCTACTGGAACAAGATAACCGGGCCTATTACACTCGATCCTCTTCTGAATTATGAGACACTGGATTATTATCAGGTGCCAAAAAGCACAGGAAACGAAGTAATAACCGAACCCTATTACTATGAAGGGGTTTTCATTGTAAGCTATGTTTTCCCGATAGTAAAAGATGATGAATTTATTGGAATCGGTGGGGTAGATGTTTCACTTAATTATCTGGACGAAATAACCAGTGAAATAAAAGCATTTGATTCCGGCTATGCTTTCCTGACTGGCAATACCGGCATCCTTGTGTCCCATCCTGCAAAGAAGGACTGGATCGGGGAAAGGAAACTCTATGACCTTGGTATAGAAGAATCCTCAATAGCTGCAGACGATATTATTAATGGCAGGAGCGGTCATATTGAAACCATCGACCCTACCACTGGTAAAGAAGTTGTAATGTTCTACGAACCTATAGAAACCGGCAACTTTTCATTTGTTCTTGTAATTCCAAAAGATGAGATGCTTGCAGGTGTGAACAGCCTGAGTAATAAACTTCTCCATATTTCCTTTGCAGCCGTAATTTTCATGGCCGCAATCTCATACTTCATAGCCCTGTCCTTTACAAGACCCATTAAGGAGATAGTTACTGATTTTAAGAATATATCGAAAGATGCGGTAATGGGAAAACTCGACTCAAGAGCTGAAACGAACGTGGAGATTGATTTCAGGGAGATACCCATGGGTCTCAATGAGATTCTGGATGCAGTAATAACCCCTATCCATGATGCCATAAGACTTACAAATGAGCTCGCAACAGGAAAACTCAATGAAAGAACCCATTTGAATGTCCACGGGGAATTTAGACAGCTCACAGACACACTGGATGTTTTTGCGGAGCTGCTGGATACTATCATAAAAGATTCAAATAAAGTACTTACTGCAGTACAGAATAACGATTTCTCAAGAAACGTCCGGGTATACGGTGAAGGTGATTTCCTCATACTTACCGAAGGAATCGAACAAACGAGGGAAACGTTGTCAAGTATGATGGATGAGCGCAAAAAAGTTGAAGAGATACGCAAGAAGGAGATTCATCATCGTATTAAGAACAATCTTCAGGTTATTTCAAGCCTGCTTGACCTTGAGTCTGACAAATTCGAAAACGAAGAAGTTGTCGAGGCATTCAGGGAAAGTCAGAACCGTGTAATATCCATGGCCCTTGTGCACGAAGAGCTTTACAGGTCACAGGATATGGAAAGCATTGATTTTTCTGATTATCTCATGAAACTTGTAAATGAGCTATCCTATTCATACATGGTGGAAAAGAAAAATATCGAGATAAAACTGGATCTTGATATTGTCTTTGTTGAAATGGATACTGCCATACCACTGGGAATGATAGTTAACGAGATTATTTCAAATTCACTTAAACATGCATTTGAACCGGACCAGCAAGGAGAAATATTTGTAAAACTGGATCTTGCAGATGGAAAACTGACACTGACAATCGGTGATAACGGGCGTGGTTTCCCCGAAGATCTCGATTATACCCGGACAGAGTCCCTTGGGCTCCAACTTGTAACTACATTAACAGCCCAGATAAACGGAACCATTGAACTTGATACCAGTGAAGGTACTAAATTCAGGATAAAACTAAATTAAACTAAACTAAAGCAGAACAGGTGATATTGTGGAAGACACGAAAGATATAAAAATACTTGTCGTTGAAGATGAAAGCATCATTGCCTTAAACATAAAAAAGAAGCTGAAGAGCTTCGGATATACCGTACCAGCTCTTGCTACCACAGGCGAAGAGGCCATCAAAATGGCGGAGATAACTTTCCCGGATCTTATCCTTATGGATGTCAGATTAAAAGGCGAAATGGACGGAATCCGGACGGCTGAAGAGATACGTAAAGACTTTGACATCCCGATAGTTTATCTCACTGCATATTCGGATGATGAAATCCTTGAGAAAGCAAAGAAAACAAAGCCTTACGGGTATATAGTCAAGCCTTTCAAAGCCAATGACCTGCGCAGCAATATTGAAATGGCACTATACAGGCATGAAATGGAAAAAAGTGATCAGGAAACAGTCTGTAATGGCAACACATAAATCTTTTGAAGCGATAGTAATCTTTTTGCAAACTGTGTATGAAACTGTGGTAGTTGGTTGGAATGAACAATTCGTTAATAGATATAATCTTTAATTCGGAAAAACGGAAAAATGTTCTGCTTCTCCTTATGGAAGGAGAGAAAAGCCGTGATGAAATAAAAACAAGCCTGAATGTAACTTCCACAGCCCTTATTCCGCAGATAAAAAAACTGAAGGAAAATGGTCTTGTCATACAGAACGGAGACCATTATATACTGACAAACATGGGAAAAGTACTGGTCGCAAACATGCTGCCTCTTTTGAATGCTGTTGAGGTCTTTGAGGAAAACAGCCACTACTGGAGAAACAGGGATCTTAGTGGAATACCTGAAAACATCCTGAAAAGACTTGGCGAACTAGGTAACTGTGTTATCATTGAGCCTGATCTTAATTACCTGTTTGAGTTCCCTAAAGAGTTCACAGAGAACATACACAAAGCCAGCTATGTTATGGCCTTTAACGCTTATTTCCATCCTGAATATCCGGCTCTTTACTCAAGTCTTGCCGAAAAAGGGATTCCTGTATCTCTTGTTACAACGAATTCTGTCCATGAAAGAATGGAAAATGATTACAACGAAGAGATGATGAAATTCACCGGTTATGATAATACAGAATTTTTCGTATCAGATGAAACAACCGGTCTTGCAACACTGGTTTCCACAGACAGGTTTCTTTTTCTCTGTTTATTCAATAAACAGGAACAATACGACCATACAATCCTCATGAGTTTTGACAGTAACGCACTCCAGTGGAGTAAAGAATTGTTCTTCTATTTTAAAGAGAGAGCTGAAAAACTCGTTTGAATTAAATTGTAAAAATAAGCTTTTCAGCTTCTTTTCAATCCCTTCAATATCTCCATTTTGAATTCTTAAAAGTACATAAGATTTCCAGATGATTAAAAAATCCGGTAGCTACAGGTATTTTCTTTCGAACTACCGGATAAAATGTTTGCATAATTGGAGGTTATGCGGTAATAAAAATAAAATGTGCAGTAAGCATTTTTAGTGCTGACTGCAGTATTATATCAGGCTGCTTGCGATTCAGCTATTCTTGCTACATGGTTCTCATGCTGTGAGTAATACCACATAGGAACATACAGACCCAATACAAGTATTCCAACACCGGTGGAGAACCAGCTTCCTTCAATACTGTTGAGATAAATTATGCCGATAAGACAGAGAGGAATGTTGAAAAGACCAAACATGAGTGCAACATTCTTCCAGCCGGTTGGAGCCTTAAATGGTCTTTCAAGACCTGCAAGATGCGGATCTGCCTTTGCCTTTACGTATGCAAAGAGACTGATACCGTTTGCACATACATATCCTATAGCGGATGCTGCAAGGATAGCTGTTGGAGTGCCCATTGAAATGAGCGCCAGGTTGAAAATACCTATAACAACCATTGCAAGTATCGGGGTTCCGTGAGAGTTTACTTTACCGAATACCCTTGGAAGGTTTCCTTCAATTGCCATGGAGTGCATTGCCCTTGCAGAACCAAGGTATGCAGTCTGTATGATAAGGACCATTGCGGCAATGAGCATTACAATAGCAACTGTTGAACCCATGTCACCAAGGGCTGCCTGTGCTACAGGAAGCATAGGATCGATTGGTGCGTTGGCAATTCCATCAACACCAAGTACTCCGGTTACTGTTGTCTGAACGACCACAAATGCAAGGAGACAGATAGCGCCACATGTGAAAAGTGCCTTTGGTACATCCTTACCAGGGTTCTTGTATTCTGGACCGTAGATAGCTGCTGTTTCCCAGGCGCATGCACTCCATTGTGCCATTGCAAAAATACCCAGGAGGACAAGAATACTGTTCAAGTTCCATACCCAGTCAGTTGGCAACCATGTGCTGGTGATGTTTGCCAGTACGAAGTCACCTGTTGCATAAGGTGCCAGTGCAATTATGATCAAAGGTACAAATGCAAGTGCTGCAAGAATATAACCTACCAGTGCTCCACTTGAAACACCACGATAATTAATAAGTATAAGACCTCCGAATATAACAATTCCTGCAGCCAGTGAAAGCTGGTATTCACTGAAAGTAGCTGCCAGTCCCGGGAAGAGGCTGTGCAGGTAAAAACCTACAAGGATAGCAAAGATAGCAAGTACAGGATTCCATGCAAACCAGTAACTCCATGCACTGAACCCACCTACAAGTTTACTTTTGTCATATTTGCCCGTATAATTGCGGGTTTTGAAAACGTTCTGTGCGAATCCGGGAAGTCCGGATGCTTTCGGGAAAGTTGTTGCAAGTTCACCATATGCCAGATTCTGCATGAATCCCTGGAATACGGAAAGACCCCAGACAATTATAGCAGCAGACCATAGCCAGCCTGCAAAATATCCAATTGATGGCAGGATCAACAGAGGAACTCCCACAGCAATCGCAAGACCCTGTTTCCAGTCGATTGAACGTTCAAGTCCGCTTTCTTCACCGGTTTCACAAACCACTTTAGAGCACTGTTCTGCATGATGCCAGTCTATTCCTTCTTCTTTTTCCATTTATTATTCCCCCTTCTTCCAAAAATAGTTAACACCTGTATTTACTTAAAAAGCAATTACAGGTGCTTTCTATATTTTCTGTATCCGAAGATTTTCCAGATTTTTGAAAGAAAAATTCTTTACTTCAACTGTCCTCTGAATTTCTCACAGCAGTTAATTTTGAGATCGAGAAGTTTCTCGATATTCGTCTTTGCTGCAATTCCTTTTGGAGCACCTGCTACTGAAGTGATGACCCCTATACCAAGTTCTTCTCTCAGTTCCCTCATTACATACTCGTCACTGAGGTCATCTGTGGTTACGTCAAGTTTCTTTGCAACGTAATCCTTTGCTTCTCCAATTCTCATGCTCTTTGCAAGCTGCATCCTGGCAACAAGGTCACCGGCTGCTCTGATTCCGCTCATTCCTGAGGTCATTATGTGGGAGATCGGCATACCCATCGGGTCGCCGACCCCTATCTATATACCATCCACGCCAGCAATTTCGACCATGGCCTTACTGGCTCTTGAAACAGCATCAATGGTCGGAGTCTCAAACATTGGAATACTACCAACACCCATTCCCATGTTTACATGACATGGTATTGGTGAAGCCTTAACAGCTGCCTTGATGAATGTAACAGCTCTTCCAAGATTCCATGCTGCACTCTTACTGGTGTTTGTGTTAACTACAGGACCGAAAATGTTTGCTCCTGCCTTTGCAACAAGTGGAGCCTGCTCATGTGGCCACAGACCTGCAAGTACTGTGCCATCGTATTCCATCTCACCGTGCAGACCTAGCAGAAGTTCTCCTGCCATACCTGCTTCAATATAGATATCAGGATACTGCTTCCTCAATGCTTCAATTGCATGGAGTGATGCATACATGTCACCATCACCTGCTGCACCGATTGTATCAAAGTTAACACCGTCGGCACCGGAAGACATAAGCCTCTGCATTATCCAGACTGTGTCCCTTGTAAGGTGTTCAGCTGCATGCTGCATGGATTCCTGGGCTTCCTGGATCTTGAAAGCCTTCATAAGGTCACCGGGATTTGAAAAAGGACCATCAGGTGTGTAGTAAAGACCCATGTTTGGCATGGCACCATAGAGCAGTGGAACTATCATGTTCTGCTGACAGACTTCCATTGTCTGCATCTCCTGTGAAATTACAGGTTTTACTGGTTTGTAACTGTAGTCGATGTGACCGAGTTCCATTGTGTCAGCACCAAACGCTCTTTCGTGCATCATTGCACCAACGAGCCTGCTGGATGGAATACCTACACCACTGTTACCCTGGTCACCATCAATTCTTATGGTTCCGATATCGTGGGTTACTGGAACTTCCATTCCCTGCTCAACACCAACCATCCTTGAAGGCATGGTCACAATATCAACAAGTTTATCGATTTCATCTTCACTAAGGTCAGGAATAGCTCCAAGATCTGCAGCATCTGCCATACCTTCCTTAAGGTCAGCGATGATATCTTCCCTTGTCATGAAAATACGCTTTCCGTCTCCCATTCTCAATTTATATTCTGTTGCCATGATAAAACCTCAATTAAAGCAGAAGCTCCTTTGCCTTTACAACAGCTTCACTTGCATTTTCTGCATAGCAGTCTGCACCGATCTTGTCAGCCCATGCCTGGGTTGCAGGAGCACCGCCGACCATGACCTTTACGCCATCTCTCATGCCCTGTTCCTTAAGCATCTCGATGACATCCCTCTGCCCCTGGAGAGTGGTTGTCATAAGAGCTGAAAGACCTACCATTGTGGCACCTGTTTCCTTTATTTTATCGAGGAAGTCCTGTAGCGGGACATCTCTTCCAATGTCATGGACTTCAAAACCTGATGACTGGAGCATGGTAGAAACAATAGATTTGCCGATGTCATGGACGTCACCTTCAACGGTACCATTTACAATTACAGCGAGTTTCTTGCTTACAGCATCTTTTGGCATGTCCGCTTCAAGAAGCCTGACTCCTTCTTCCATTGCGCCTGCCGCCATCATTACGTGAGGAAGGAATAACTTACCTCTTTCAAAAAGAACACCGACTTCGTTCATTCCGGCTGCAAGACCTTTTTCAATGATCTCTGCAGGTGGAACCCCCTCACTCTTTGCTTTCTCAACGGCTGCTGTTACAACATCTTTTTTACATGTGACAACAGCGTCTGAAAGTTCTTTGAACATTTCTTCGTTGCTAATAATAATACCTCCATACTTTTTGCCTTCAGTTCATAACAGGGAAATTAGACTTGAAGAGCAATCAGCTATAGAAGTATAAGAAGAAAATGTATATATCATAAACTCAAGTAAATATGTCTACTGAGCCTGAATTTATAAAGATGGAGTCAATATTGATCTATAGTTGAAGCATTACAACAGCGTTGTAATCTTAAAAAAAATCCAGATGGATTATTGACGTTGAGATGATTTTCAATATAGTAGCAATAATTATAATCTCAGAATTTGCACCAGAGAGACTTCATCCTATAAAATATTTGGATTAGTAAAGAGATAAAACCACAGACCACCAATTGCCAGGGTTTCAAGTACTTTGATTCCTGAAGGTAAAGGATTTGTTGCTGCATAAATTAGGAAACTTACCAGAATGGCAATTCCAATATTAGCAATAATGAGATCTTCAATTTCCATTTTTACACCCGGTGAAAGCAGGCAAAAATGCCATTTTTAATTCTTATCTTTTTCAGTTTCAGACTATTAATATCTAAAAATATCTAAATATGAAAAAGGGATCCTGATATCCTCGATATCAGGTTCCTGTGTCACTCATAGTATTTTACTTATTCTTCCAGAGGAAGTGGTTCTGGTTCAAATACACCATGTTCTCTGTGTACTGCACTGGAAACAGGCATTCTGTTCCTCTCACGCTGTGAATACACCCAGAGTGGAATGAAGAGACAGAGCATGAAGAAACCTACACCAGTTGTTGCCCATCCAAGTTCAAGGCTGTTGAGGTAGATTATACCTATCAGGAAGAATGGAGTGTTCAGTATGGTTGTTGCCAGAGCGACTTTTTTCCATCCCCTTGGAGCCTTAAAAGGTCTATCCAGTTTTGAGAGTTCAGGATCGTTCCTGACCTTAACATAGGTGTAAAGACTGATACCGTTGGCACAAATATATCCAATTGCAGAAGCAGCAAGGATAGCTGTTGGTGTTCCAAGAAGAATAAGGAACATGTTGAACCCTGCATCAGCAAGCATTGCGTTCATTGGGTGTCCGTGCTTGTTCAGCTTACTCAGAAATGATGGCAGATTACCTTCGACTGACATTGAATAGATGGAACGTGCAGATGAAAGGAAGGCTGTCTGGATAATCAGAAGCATTGCACCTATCAGCATTATAATTGAAATGGAAGCACCAATAGGACCAAGTGCCATGTTTGCCAGTGGAAGCATTGGTGAAATAGGTTCCGCAAGAACTCCGTCAACTCCAAGAGCACCTATTACGGATGTCTGTACAAGTACGTAAAGAACAAGGCAGATTGCTCCACAAACAAGCAGTGCCTTTGGTATATCGGAATTTGGCTTCTTGTATTCAGGACCATAGATTGCAGCGGTTTCCCATGCAGCAGCACTCCATTCAGCCATTGCCAGAAGTCCGAGAAGGATAAGTATGTGCTCCCAGTCCCAGCTCCAGTCTGTAGGGAACCATGAATTTGTGATGTTTGCCATCTGGAAATCACCGGTAAAGAATGGTGCAATGGTGATGACCAGAAGAGGTACCAGGGAAATAGCAGCTAAGATAACTCCGGCGGCTGCTCCGTTCTTGAGTCCTTTTGAATTAATGATTGCAAGGGAACCGAAGATGAAACCTCCTACTACCAGTGCCATAAGTGTTGAGTTTATTCCTGCAATTGCAGGGACCATTCCCTGAAGATAATCTGATATAAGAATTGCATAGATAGCAAGGACAGGACTCCATCCGAACCAGTAACTCCAGGCACTGAAACCGCCGATGAACTTACCGAACTTGAACTTGCCCTTGTTGTTCTTATCTTTATCCGAACCAAAGACCGTTTGCGTATAACCAGGAAGACCTGATGCCTTTGGGAAAACCGTTGCCAGTTCTCCGAATGCAAAGTTCTGTAAAAATCCAAGAAGCACGGTGGCTCCCCAGATAACTATGGCGAAGGACCAGACATAGCTTGTAAGATATCCGATTGAAGGAAGGATAAGAAGAGGAACACCCAGCGCTATTGCAAGACCCTGTTTCCAGTCAATGGATCTCTCAAGTTCCTGAGGGTCACATATATTTTTAGCACACTGAGCACCATGTTCCCAGTCAATTCCAGGGGATGCATCTGTTTTCTTGCTCATGCACACACCCCATGATAATTCAGGTCTGTTCTACAGGAAAGAGGCGTACCCATCGGGTAGCCGTTTCCGGCCTATATTCCGACTACAGGACAATAGTCATGGACAAGACAATCCACATATTCATTCAAAATGATGATTTTGTTCATTCTAACACCTTAGATCTCAAAGCAACCCACCTGAACAATAAATATATATATGGAACTTCAAGTACGCTACTTATATTTTACGGATATCCTATTCCTGCTACTAATACTTATAATTGACGGAAATGTACTTCCGTCATGGATGCCCTAAAAAAGATGGATCTACTGGTGTAATCTCCGATAATATTACATAGTCTTCCTTTATGGAAAATCAAAAAGGCCACAAATCAAAATCTTCAAAATTAAATTAAATGGCTCTCTTTAACATCGTGTGGGTAAACGAAGTTTACCCGCCATCAAGAATATCATTGTATTCCTACACTTCTCAGTCTTCAATCCATATGATCTCTTAAAAGCAGTTTTAATTTTGTTGTTCAATCCTTCAACAACACCGTTGCTGATACCTTGTTTGATTGATTCCAATATCCCATGAGAATTTCTTTTAATCATCTTGGCCAATGTGATAATTTCCTTGATGTTGCTATGTGTTCCCCAATAATGCCATTTGTCAAGATATTCCCTCGCTACCTCTATATTTTTTATATCCCACAGACGTTGAAGTCCAAGCTTAAATCTGTAAGCTTTTGCTGTTTTAGTATCCAAATCTTTGATTGATCGAATCTTAGCTATTTCCCTATCCGATAGATTTTCAGGATTTTTCAACCACATGAATCTCGTTTTACCCAGATCTTTATTTGTTTGATACTCCTTTCTTCGAACCTTATCAATTGCATCATTCATCATTTTGACAATATGGAACTTATCGTAAACGATCTTAGCATTTGGGAAATATTCCCTTGCTCCACCCCTAAAAGCAGGATACATGTCCATTGAAATATACTTGATATTATCAGGGTCTATTTTTCTGGAAAGAACTTCCCTGAAGTTCTTGAAAACACTTCTTTTCTTTCCATTTTCAATATGAATTACTCTTGATTGATTTAGATCATAGAACAAGGTCACATAGCTGTGACCTTTTTTGACAGATATTTCATCTACTCCAATAGTATCTAACTCAGAGAGATCCATCTTTGCTCTGGCTTCTTCAACATAATGAGCTAGAATTATCCATACAGAATTTTCATGAATATTGATCAATTCAGCAATTGAAGAAACACTCATTTCTTTGGACATTGCAACGATTAGTGCTTCGAAAAATAATGTAAATCCAGTATTTTGTCTTGTCCATGGAACTTCTACAAGTTTTACATCATCTCCATCACACTTTGTTCGGGGAACTCGTGCATGAATGTATGTTTCATGATGGAAGAAATCAAGGTGTCTCCATACTTTTTCTTTGGTATCATGGAGATCACACAGTTTGTTGCAAACTGGGCAAGGGAACTTCGTTCCCTTGGTAAAATCTAGATAAATATCCATTCTTTTCTTAGAAACATTAAGATCAATGTCTTTCACATACCATGGAGGGGTTATTCCCAGAGCCATTTGAATCAAGAGTTTATCGTCCATCCAATATGGATTGGATGAACAGAATATTAAATTACCCACTCAATCTTGAGGAGATCCTTATTTTTTAATATAGGACTCCCGTGGACAGGTGCAGGAGTTGTCTGGCTAACCATATTAGCATACTACGCTAAAGCATATTATAAAATAAAAGTAAAGGTTCAAAACATAATAACTCTTTTTTTATTCATATTAACAACTATAGTTGTATATCAAGCAGCACAGCAATTTGATGTGATACTAAACAACATTCATGCACCTCAATTTATTATCAAATGTATTATTGAAAACTTTCAATATATCAAATTAACTTAAAAACAGAACCGTAGTTAAATCCTTGATAAATAATATCAAGGACTTGTTGATTTCTTAAAGCTTAGTGCGTCCTTTGGACAAATATCAATACATCTTCCACATTTGATACAATCAGGATTGTGTGTCATTTCCACGATATTCAGATGCATTGGACATATCTTTTCACACTTGTGGCATTTGATGCATTTTTCAATATCCATTACCAGAGGATACTTGTTCACACCCACTATACTCTGAAGTGTTCCCATTGGACAGAAAGTGCACCAAGTCCTTGGAGCGATTGTAACTCCCAGAATAACTGCAATTGAAGACGTGGTCAGGCACATAATTACAAGAACCATGCCTATCTGATTCACGATTCCGTGAGTGTTCATGAGCCTGTAGCCCATAAAGACCATCATGAGCATGAAAAGAGGAACTCTGATAAAGTAGCTTTTGAGAATTTTAGGTATTTTTCTTTTTTCTGAAACTTTACCCACCCAGAAATCCATGAAGCTTCCCCTTGGGCAAAGATTTCCACAGAACCAGCGACCCCTGAATGGTGCTATCAAAAAGATGGCAGCAAACACAAGTAACATGAAATAACCAAGCAGTGGGAACCATAATCCTGCAATTGAAACAATGATGACAAGCGGCCCCATATAGGGAGTTATTTTCAGCATTCATTCACCTTCTGCTATATTTTTACACTTTTATAGATATTAACTTTTGCTTATTCTTTTGAAATTTATGACTCCAAAGAGTTCTTAAAGTCTGCCACACCAAGTATATATGGGTTTAAAATCCAAACATAAATGGGGAATTATTGTGGAAGATGATAGAATATCATATCATGAGTCAGTGCGCACAGTATATAAAAGAATAAAAGAAGACGGTATAACCAACATCTGGGACCGCTATGAAGCACAGGGAATGGGCAGCAGCCCGGATAGAAGATGTAACTTCTGTCAGGGAGGAATGCGTTGCGACCTTTGTTCTAATGGGCCATGCCGTGGAGATGCACTGAAGGATAAAAGAGGAGTTTGTGGAATAACTGCCGACGGAATGGCAATGCGTATGATGCTTTTGCGAAACGTTATGGGAGCTTCGACATATCAGTACCATACGAACCAGACAATAAAGACACTGAGAGCCACAGCAAAAGGGGAGACGCCTTTTAAAATAACCGAAGAAGATAAACTTAGAAACTTCGCCGAAAGACTCGGAATAGATTCCAGTGGAAATATAGGAGATGTTGCTATGGAATTCTGTGATTTTGTGGAAGAAGATTTTACAAGAGAATACGGACAGCCGAGTAAAATTGTGGAGATGCTTGCTCCAAAAGAAAGACAGGAGTTATGGAAAAAAACAGGCATCTTTCCCGGAGGTATCCAGACAGAAATTCTTAGGTCAACAAGTTCATCCCTGACCAATGTGGACGGAAATTATGTTAGCCTTGCATTAAAGGCCATGAAGCTTGGTGTGGCAATGGCATATCAGAGCCAGATAGTCAATGAATATTGTCAGGACATCATATTCGGATTACCCAGACCTCACAAAATGAGAGTTGACCTCGGAGTCCTCGATCCGGATTATGTTAACATTCTACCAAACGGACATGAACCATTCCTTGGATTTGCAATGGTGCAGCTTGCAAGAAAAACTGAGTGGCAGAATAAGGCCAAGCAGGTTGGAGCTAAAGGTCTGAGGATAATTGCTAACATTGAGACAGGACAGGAAATGATCCAGCGATGGGAAATGGATGACGCTTTCTATGGATTCACAGGTAACTGGATAATGCAGGAGGCTGTGCTTGCAAGCGGCTGTGTGGATATTTTTGTTGCGGACATGAATTGTTCTATGCCGATAGATCCTATGTATGCTGAAAAATATAAATTCAAACTTATCCCTGTAAGTGATCTTGTTTCTTTTGAAGGGGTAACCGAACGTCTTGAGTATATTCCTGAAAAAGCCAGTGAGCAGGCAGCAAAACTACTCCAGATGGGCATTGATAACTTTAAGGAAAGAAAGGCAAGCGTTAAGCCTGTTACAGATTTGCCGATGAGTGAAGCGGTGGTGGGCTTTTCCACAGAAAGCATACTTGAAACCCTGGGAGGAAAACTTGACCCGCTTCTGGATGCTATCAAAGACGGAACCCTACGCGGAGTTGCGGGACTTGTTTCCTGTACAACCCTGAGAGACACGGGTCAGGATAGCCACAGCATTGCCGTTGCAAAGGAACTTATCAAAAGGGATGTGCTTGTGCTTTCCATGGGATGTGGAAATGCAGCCATGCAGGTTGGAGGACTCTGCAGTCCCGAAGCAAAAGAACTTGCCGGACCCGGACTGAAGGCAATCTGTGAAGCACTTGGAATTCCTCCGGTACTCAGTTACGGAACCTGCACCGATACGGGCAGAATCGCTGATCTGATAGCAGCTGTATCTGCAGCACTTGGTAATGTTCCTGTACCCGATCTGCCAGTTGTTGCAACAGCTCCTGAATATATGGAACAGAAAGCAACGATAGACGCGGTATTTGCACTGGCATTCGGTCTTTATACACACGTAAATCCTGTTCCAACTGTAACAGGAGCACCGAATCTTGTGAAACTCCTAACCGAGGATTGTAAAGATGTCACAGGCGGTGTGATGAATGTTGAAACAGATGCTGTAAAAGCAGTGGAACTCATGCTTGACCATATTGAGAACAATCGTAAAAAACTTGGAATCTGAGAAGAAGGTTGTCGGGAAAAGATGGAACATAAGGACCATGATGGCTCTGCCATAAAAGAAGAGAATGGAATGCATGAGCATAAAACTAATCATGAGGGCGGTCATGCAGAAAATCATGAGATGAATCATGAAATGACAGAGAAAACTTATGCAGAGCATGAAAGTTCTGGCACCTATGACAAACATATGAATCATGAAGGTCATCAGGGTCATGAAGACCATTCCAGCCACCATGCAATGATGGTTCAGGATTTCAGGAAAAGATTCTGGTTATCACTTGTTCTGACGGTGCCGATTCTTCTTCTGTCTCCAATTATACAGGATTTCCTTAAATCAAGTGTTGGAATTGCCATTCCATCTTTTTCAGGTGACACATACCTGCTGTTTGTGTTCTCAACTGCGGTCTTCTTCTATGGAGGCTGGCCTTTCCTCAAAGGAATAAAGGATGAACTTACAGCAAAAAATCCAGGTATGATGACACTTATTGCGGTTGCCATCACCGTTGCCTACGGATACAGCAGTCTTGTTGTTTTCGGACTTGAAGGGAAGCTCTTTTTCTGGGAACTGGCAACCCTGATAGACATCATGCTTCTTGGTCACTGGATGGAAATGAAATCTGTCATGGGAGCTTCCATGGCTCTGCAGGAACTGGTAAAACTCATGCCATCAGATGCACATCTCCTGAGATCGGACGGAGGAACAGAAGATGTTCCAATTGATGAACTTAAAATGGAAGATAAAGTCCTTGTCAAACCCGGGGAGAAAATACCTGTCGATGGTGTTGTGGTTGACGGACAAAGTTCTGTAAATGAGGCAATGCTTACAGGTGAATCAAATCCTGTTCCAAAGGAAAAAGGGGACGAAGTTATTGCCGGTGCTATTAACGGTGAAGGCTCACTGACTATTGAAGTTCGTAAAACCGGAAAAGACTCTTTCCTGTCACAAATGCTTGATCTCGTTTCACAGGCACAACAGAGTAAATCAAAAACCCAGAACCTTGCTGATAGAGCTGCTCTGTGGCTCACAATAATTGCTCTGACAGCAGGTACACTCACTTTTTTTGCATGGCTCAGGCTGGCAAACACTGACCTTGCATTTTCACTTGAAAGGGCCGTAACTGTTATGGTTATCACCTGTCCTCATGCACTGGGACTTGCAATCCCTCTTGTAGTTGCGGTCTCCTCTGCAATAGGTGCACGTAATGGGCTGCTTATCAGAAACAGAGGACCATTTGAAAGAGCAAGAAATATTGATGCGATTGTTTTTGACAAGACAGGAACTCTCACAAAAGGAGAATTCGGAGTCAGTGACGTTGTTATCTTTGATGAGAATATTCAGGAAAAAGAATTACTCAGTTATGCAGCATCCATTGAATCTGATTCCGAGCATCCGATAGCACAAGGAATCCTGAACTCTGCTGAACCTGACTATAAGGTTGAGAATTTCAATGCAATTTCCGGAAAAGGAGCACAGGGGACTGTAAAGGGAAAAGATGTAAAGGTTGTGAGTCCTGCATATCTGAAAGAAAAAGGGATCAGTTATCCTGAGGAAAAACTGGAAAAAATAAACATTCAGGGGAAAACCACGGTCTTTGTTCTTATTGAAGGAAACGTAGTTGGTGCTATTGCACTTGAGGATGTGGTCAGGTCTGAATCAAAGGAAGCTGTGGGCAAACTCAAAGAAATGGGTATCAAATGCTTTATGCTCACAGGTGACCAGAAGCAGGTGGCAGAGAGGGTTGCAGACCAGATCGGCCTTGATGAATACTTTGCAAGTGTTCTGCCCGATGAGAAGGCTTCCAGAATAAAGGAAGTTCAGGAAAGGGGACTTACTGTTGCAATGGTTGGGGATGGCATTAATGATGCACCTGCACTTGCACAGGCTGATGTGGGTATAGCAATTGGAGCCGGTACTGATGTTGCAGTGGAAACAGCGGACATAGTACTTGTAAAAAGTAATCCGCTTGATGTGCTGGCCATAATGGAACTCTCAAAGGCAACTTACAGCAAAATGAAACAGAATCTTTTCTGGGCAACAGGCTACAATGCTCTGGCAATTCCACTTGCAGCAGGGGTGTTGTATCAACAGGGAATTTTATTGTCACCGGCAGCAGGAGCCGTACTGATGTCAATGAGCACAATTATCGTTGCTGTAAATGCAAGACTTCTATCCATAGACCGGGAACACAAGCCGGAGTGATTTCAATAAATATATATATAAATACAAATCAACAATATAAAAGCCATGGATATCCTCATACCTGATATTGTTGATACAGCTCTAATAAGTGGTGTAATATCACTTTTCCTTATTGCAGACATCCTGATCAAAAATTACATGAAGATCAACCTGAGAGATGTTGGAGCTGATCTTGCTATCGGTTCTGTGGTTATCCAGTTTGGTTATATTACCCTTATACTTGTGAACCAGCAGATGGAAATCTTCTGGAATAATGTTCTCCTTGCAATATGCTTCGGGCTTTTCTGGGCCGCATGCCTCTGGCTTGCGAGCAAAAGAGATGCCCTGACAGATATGTTCTCTTACACAATCGGAACTTTTACCCTGGCAGCATCCATAATGCATTTCCTTGGAACTTTCAAACCCATGGGAATGATTATGCTGTTTGTATATTCACTCATCCTCTCAGTATTGGCTTTCCTTCTGGCTGATTATCTCAGAACAGAATCAGTGAAGAAAACTTATGAGAAACTTACAAGAGACCTGCAGATATATGATATGAATGAGAGCTACAGGAAACTGGAAGCAGGCAAAGAGAATATTGACCCGCTGCAACCTGTGGTTGATATAATACGTGGAGCTGTCAGGAATAATGACGACTTTACCGCAATTGTGGGTGTTAAAACAATTCCAAAGCTGGCCTCAAAAGTTCTCATTTCCAGTGGAAAAAAGAACCTCATTATAAAGTATATCAATATACACCTGTACCAGCTTGCCATTCTTGCAAGGGAAGAAAAGAACAGGCTAGTATTGATGGAAGTGATTGATGCATTCGGTTCCATTGGAAAAGGATGTTCAGAAACCGGTATGGAAATATTTAGTTTGCAGACGCTGGACAAGATGACTGGTTTCTTTGAATTGCACAGGGAAATTGAATACTTCCCGCCGGTAGAAAAACTCACACTCATCAAACGTTCAAAGGGCATTAAGGAAATAGCCAATGTTTTCAGGAATAAGATGGTTTCAAGTCCTCTTCACAAACTTGCAATTGCAACAGGGGACATCGGGGTCGCATCAGCTAAAAAGAATATGCTGGACAGTACTGAAAAATCAGTTGTCTTGCTTAAGAAGATAGCACTTGATGCAGCGGTTAACAGGGATACCGCAACTCTTGGAAATATCCGGGAAGTACTGCTTGAAGTCGCAAGGACAGTTGACAGTAAAGACCAGAAGCACTTGAAAAAACTCATTATCTACACTCTGAGAGATATAGGAATTAAAGCTGTGCAGGAGTCTCCTGAAAGAGAAAGACACGATTGTCTTGATAAAGTGATTGAAGCCCTTGAAGAAGTCGGACAGATTTTTGGAAGGGAGTCACTTGCCGATGTTACATCTGCACTGAAAGATATAGGCGTGGTTGCCGCAAGGAAACATTCAGATGAAAAAGTCTCAAGAATAATTCCTGTTATGGAACAGTTCTGTACTGTTGCGGCATCAGATAATCAGGCGGACAACGTCTCACTTGCTGTTAATGCTATTGTTGAGGTATGCGAGATATCAATCAAGGAGCAGATGGTGGAATCTACTGCCAGTTCCTCAAAGAGCCTTGCAAACCTTTCAAACATCGAATCGATTTCTGTGATTGTCAGTGAAGCTATTTTTGAGATAGGTAAGTATCAGGAAATTGACAGGGAGATGTTTGCCCTTTTTGATAAAACCTACCGCAAGTCAGGCGGAAGGTAGTCTTCTTTTAGTCTGCATTTCGAAGAGTATATGTATTGTAATTGTGTTGTATTACTGCTATAGCTAGTGCAACATTTTGATGTTGCCTGCTAATTTTAACTTAAAACAAGGGATTATTATGGAAATCAATGGAGTAGAAATCGAAGATACTTTTGCAGAAGCGTTCCCAATCAAGATCTCAAGAGTACTTATCACCGCAGCAACAAAACGCTGGGCAGAGATAGCTGCACTTGAAGCAACAGGATTCGGTACCTCTGTTATTATGTGCCCTGCAGAAGCAGGTATTGAAAAGTTCGTAGGTCCTGATGAGACTCCTGACGGAAGACCTGGTGTATATGTCCAGTTCTGTACCTTCGGATACGAATCACTTGAACACCAGTTACTTGAGCGCCTTGGCCAGTGTGTGCTTACAGCACCAACAACAGCTGTTTTCAACGGTATGCCAGAAGCTGAGAAGCAGTTCAATGTAGGGTTCAAATTGAAGTTCTTCGGTGACGGAATGGAATCCGAAACAGAAGTAGACGGTCGCAAGATGTACAGCATCCCAATCATGGAGGGTGACTTCCTTGTAGAAGAGAACATCGGCGCTGTAGCAGGTATTGCAGGCGGTAACTTCTTTATCTTCGGTGACAGCCAGATGACAGCACTTACAGCAGCAGAAGTTGCAGTAGACGCTATCAAGGACCTTGAGGGTACAATCACTCCATTCCCAGGCGGAATTGTTGCAAGTGGTTCCAAGGCTGGTTTTAACAACTACAAGTTCATGAAGGCAACTGCAAACGAGAAGTTCTGCCCATCAATCAGGGACAAGGTCGAAGGTACCGAAATTCCAGAAGGTGTAAAGGCAGTTTACGAGCTTGTCATCAACGGTGTCGACGAGGATGCTATCCAGAAGGCAATGAAGGCAGGTATCGAAGCAGCTATCGCAGTTCCTGGTGTCTCAAAGATCACCGCAGGAAACTACGGCGGCAAACTCGGTAAGTACCAGTTCCACCTGAAAGACCTTTGTTAAAAAGGCTCTTTCATTTTTCATATTTTTTGTATTTTAGTCATATTGTAATTCTGTTAATCTAAGTGGCTCCAAAATTGCTATTTTTCATCTTCACAAAAGCAACCTGTAATCTAAAAATAAAGTAGCTATCCGCCGAAGGTGGCACATTACGATTCTGCTGCACAGAATATAATTACAAAAATGATTGTATTTATACAGAGATTTCTACAGAGCCGGAAATGAAGAGATTTATTCTTCTCTTCATGCAATTGAATACCCAAAGTCTATGGATAAGGTTCCACTGTTATTATTAATATCCATGGAAACTTCTGCAGTAGGTTGTACTTCGAAATTATATGTGCTAGTTACATTATTTCCCAAAGTGGCCTTATATACATAACTCGTATCATTTTTATCGATTGGTGCTGACATGATGTATGTATTGGCCTCCAAATTGTATATCTCACTAAATATTGATGTTCCTGCGGAATCGAATATTTCGACTTTAATGTTATGTGAATATATGTCATTATTAAAGACTGAGAAACGTAGTGGTTCTTCTTTATTTCCTAAAGCATACATCAATATAAGAGCCAAGATTGCTATAATTATGATGGAGACAATTAGTTTATTCTTGGTCATTTTTTCCTCAGTTTAACTTCAAATAATTATTTTATTTTTATAGTAGATTTATTAATATGTCTGCGTTTTTTAGTATATATAAATTTTGTATTAAAAAATAAAAATAACACCGTAGTGTTATTTATTTTACTGGAAGCCTGCTACAGTAGATTTATGGGAAGAAACTATACCCGCATTGTCATGTGAATCATCACCATGTCCTGAAGGGCCTGTTGTTGAGAATTCCATCATTGTACTAGCCACGAACATCTCAGGCATTACTGTTGTGTATGTAATTACTCCACCTGCCATATTGTAGATTCATCATATGATTGTGATTGGTAGACAGTAATATGTCCTTGAGTCCAAGTAGTTCCCTCACTATGGGTTGCAGTTTCTTTATTCTTCATGTGATTTTTCAAGTATCTGTACAATGACTAAAATACACATAAAAACTAATGTCATAAGAGCCAGTATCGAACTGGAATTATCTTTAATCACCTCTAGATAAAAATTAGTGGATGCAGTTATTAAAGTTATTATTCCAAGAAATCGAGACATTTTTTTACTTAAATTATGCATATCTTTCACCTATATTGTCTCCTGTGTCAGGAACAGCATATAGTTCCACTCTCTGATTACAAAGCTTGGCTCCAATCAGAAGCACTTTGGTTTATTTGCAATACATCCATACCTAATTCTTCTACTTTTGAATCTCCATAAGCAGGATTTGGATAATCATAAAATACTTCTGCATAAAGTTGTATAAGTACGTCCTGATTTTCTCTTTCCAGATCAAGTCTTTGTCTGTAATGATATTCTTCCATATATTCCAGAGTCAGAGGTTCTTGATACCTCAATTCATAATTGCCACTTGGTAATCTTCTGGAACTAATGTGAATATCCGCGGACAGTATGTCTCCAAATCCATTTGGATATGCATACTTATCATTGTAGATTAAGTCAAAGGAGAGAGTTCCTCTGGTATGAGTTTCATTTATAGCTTCATTATCCGTCCATTGCATATTTGTTATTTCCACATTTTCGGTCATTCCGGCTTCAAATGGGAAATACCATGCAAGAAGCAAAATAACTGATATTATGATCAATATAACCAAACCAAAAAGTCCCTTCTTCAACCAGGATAAACCGAAATGAAAAGCAATTATAGTTAATACTATCAGAGTGATGATTACAATGAGAATATCCTGTAATGGACTAAGTTTTATATTTTCAGCACGGTTGTCTGCAAATGAATTATCCTCAATGGTATTTTTATCGTCTGGAAATCGATGGTAAATAGCATATTCTTCATTTGACCGGAACTTATTATTTTTAATAATATTGTTGTCAGTGCTTTCGATGGTTATCCCATTTAGGTTGCTGTAGAAACTATTTCGCTCGAATATGTTGTTTGAACTCAAGGAAATTAAACGTATCCCAGAGTTCTTATTTTCTGAAAAATAATTATCTGTCACTGGATTTGAGTTTGAATGCCATACATTGAGACCATACTGATTGTTTTCATTCAGATTGTTACCAAAGACTGTGTTTTCATCAGATGATGTCAATGCCAGACCGATATTATTGAGAATAAGTTCGTTCTCGGTAATTGTGCAGAGTGAGGATTTCCTGAGGGCTATTCCATACATCTGGTTATTACTAAATTTATTATCTTTAATGGTAATCTGATCAGATTCATCCACATAAAGACCACGTTTGTTATTCAGAATATTGTTATTTTCCAGTTTGCTTAGCGTCGAATCAAGAAGATGTATCCCATGTTCAATATTTGAAAAAACAGTGTTATTTTGAATCTCATTACCTGAAGAGGACTCGATATAAAAACCGTCCTGCGTATTAGAGATAATGTTGTTACTTACATGGCAATTTTTTGACTTTTCAATAAATATACCTGCAACAGAAGGATTGGTACTATCTCCTTTAACTGTCAGGCCACTTATCCTTACGTTATCTGCTGTTATGTGAATTATTGAAGCAGATGAATTGTTAGATGTAATAACGACATCATCAGGTTCAAGCGAAGAAGATCTTATGCTTAAAGGTTTGTCCACCTTAAGAGTTTCAGAATATGTTCCACTGTAGATAATTATGGAATCATTCTTTTGAGCCTGATCTATTGCATCCTGTATAGAACTGAAAGAGTTATTTGTATTGCTGTTGTCACCTACTGTTATTGTAGTTGCAGAGACACAACTAACAGTAAGAAAAAGAAAGATCATCAATGTGATTATTCTAAGATTCACGGTTTTTGTCCTTTAAACTTGGATCTGATCAGAAAATCGGTCTAACTTCATACTAATTTTTTAGTATAATATATATTTTTTATGGCCAATGTATCCAACCAATATGCTTGTCATTCCTGACTTTACCCTGCTGAAAGCATCAGTTGGATTGTATGACCATAATTAATAAATAAATTACATGTAACTTTTAATTAATTTATGAACTAATTTTAGAATATAGTAATTTTTGTAAATAATGGAGTGATTAAATGACAGAAAACCGAGGAAGATACCTGGCAATAATTGGTGGAGTTTTAGGTATCTTTGTAAGTTTAGGACTATACGGCTTAATTGAAGGGTTAATACCCACCAATGGTATAGCTATAGGCGTTATTTATGGTGCGACACCAATACTGGGAATATCTGACCCAAAAACAGTGTTGGCAATCCATACATTTTCAGCAACAGCACTTGCAGTTATTGGGATCATAGCAGCTTATAAATTATCGAAAAACGTGCGTAATTCTGCATTAATTATAATTGCATCAGGTATTGCCGGATTCATATTCATGGGAATTTTATGGATTCCAACCGGAATTTTGTTTGTACTCGGCGGGATACTATTAATGAGAGACATGAAGGTTAGTACCTCAGCTTAGCATTATACAAATTAAGAACTGATTGAGAAAAGAAGTGGTACTAATGCCAATTGAGAAAAGAAAACTCGATGAAAATAAGGAAAATCCATATATTTCTATAGCAAAAGCAGTTGGATTGTTAGTTGTTGTATTTTTCCTGCTTTTTGCAGCCTTTTTTACGTGGAGTGCTTACAACCACATGTATTCAAAAGCAATTGATGCAATGTTATTAGACACTGCCTCTGATGATTTCATAATACTTACGAAACAGGAAATCAACAATTACCCAGCACTATTAAAAGGTAATGATTATTTTCTGATAAAATTTGATACTACCACCTCTTAAAAATAAGTTTACTCTTTCAACAGGAATTATTATTCTTATCCTGTCCACACCTGAACAACTGCACGAGTATCCATATCAATCAGGGCAGATATCGAACTATCCATCCAGGTTACACTAATCAGGGGTTTTCCGGTATAGAATTTCTCCGAGGTCTCTGGTAATATTTGTTTTACGAAAGGATCTCCGTTGGTATACATACCAGAACCCATAGCACTGGCAACTTCTTCGTTTTGAAGAGCAAGGCTAATAGCTTCAGACCGGACAGATTCAGGGATAGCTTCAAGGATATATCCGGTGATAATTATTTCATTGTCACTGTATACGAAATCATATCTATCCATATACTTTGAAGCTGATGTAGAGGCAGTAGCATGTATGTGGATTTTGTTATTCTTTTCTGATGTAGCGAGTGTTATGTTGTCATATTCTATACCCTGGTAAGGACTGACCAGCTGAGATATTCTTGCCTCGATTTTATCAGCATTAGAAGGAGGAGCCCCGGTCCATAGAAATTCATTAACAGAAGAAGAATTAGTAGAATTTGTCAGGGAAATAATACCTGCAAAGAGAAATATCATAACTACCAAAGCTATGGATATTTTAGACATACCAACCATGTATTTCACCTAAAAAGATAGACAGGACGTACCAATACGTCCATGTCTGGTATTTATTCCGAGTCCCCAATGGTTATCAAATAGTCAAACTCTTCTATATTAATCGGAAGAATGTTCAATGTCCATTCTCCAACAGCACCTGATGTTTCATATGTTTCCACATATGATTCCAGAGTTTCCTGATAAATTCCAGCACTATCGATTTCCCATGGAGGATAGGAGGAAGCTCCAAGACTTACAGTACCGCCATAAGTTGTTCTGATCAGCTTCAGTTCAACATTACCGGATCCATTTTCAAGTTCCAGGTCAAAGGAAGGATCTTCGGTTTCTGTTTCACTGCCTGTCCCCATCCATTTGTCATAATTGTAAACACTAGAGGACAACTCAATTGTGATAGGATCGTTGGTCTGAGTTGTAAATTTCTTAGCGTAAGGCTCAACAGGCTGGGTCCATACATCAAAGTTCAATGAAACTTCATCGTCCCATTCATCTATAGAAGGATCATCAATATTCAGATCAATATCCCCGTAATATGTGCCTCTTGCATCCTCAGGTACTTCAAGGTGTACATTGACTACAGCCGTTTCTCCGGCTTTGACGACAGATGGAGCAGTAATTTCCATTGCATCACTTTCAAATGCAAATCCACTTGTTCCATATCTACTGGAAAAACTCCATTGATCATCATCAAACTCAGGATCGATTTCAATATCATAGTCAGCTATGTTCTTAAGTGTGATCTCATAATCATATTCTTCTCCTGATTCGACACGGTCTCTTATGTATGATGTCTGTATCTGAATGTTTGGAGGAGTCCATACTTCGACATATAAGTACATAGCATTGATATATTGTGGATAGACGGAGTATGATTGCGGCATTGTATCGTCTGTGAAAGCAACACTAGCCCCGTAGTCTCCTATATCTGCGTCTTCAGGAATGTCCACTTTAATTGTAAATTCTACCTTTTCTTCCGGTTCCAAATCTTTGCTGGAAGGTGTTATGCTTACCCAGTTTTCATCAATGAGATTTTGTTGATATGCCGTAGGAACCATTTTTGGCTCAAGAGTGATTGTTTTATTATCTTTGTTGGTGACTGTTACGGAAATCTCATTATTGTCCCCTGGCTTTAAATCAATGTTTGAATAAGTCGGATTGATATTGAGTTTTGCAAAAGTTATATCCGAGTATAGTATTGCTTCATCACTGCCTTCGATTAATATCGTTTCTGATGTGGCATATGTTTCAATATCCGCACTGGCAACAGGTGAAAATGCCATTCCGATAAGTAGCATCGAAGCAATTAAACTGTATATTCGTATTCTTTCATTGTTGTACATATTTTCCTCCTCTTTGATCAGATCATTTTGTTTGTTGGTTTAAAATCTAAGAGCATTTTTAATTTTTATGTATATAATGCTATATTATTTTCAATGTTAGTATGCTTAATTGGTAGCCTACTTATAAAATAATTATGGCCATTGTCTAAAACTATGAAATAGATTTTTTATATATATCTAATAGTTTTCATCAAATAACAGAGAAGCTTGTGGATAGTATTTTTTGTATCGTCCATCCTTTTTGAACTCAATCAGGTCATCTTCATGGAGTGCTTTGATATGCCAGTGTACTGTACTTTTGTCAATGTTCAGGGTAGAGGATAATTCCTGCCCTGTGATACCCGGTCTTTCAGATATTATCTCAATTATTTTCCTGCGGTTCTTGTTCTTCCTGTGAAGATGAAGCAATTTTGCATCTTCCGTTTTTGAATAAGTGATATGAAAGAGGCCTTTTAACTTGCCTTTTTTAAATGTCTGTATTCGATTATCAGAGGACAGTTTCGAAAGATAATAACGTAAAGTACCTCTTTTCAAATCAAGGTCTTCAGATATCTCAGACTCCATACAACCAGGATTTTCAGCTATGTAAGAGGCAATTTCCTGCATTTTAGGATTGGTACCTCCTGTCAGTATTTTCCCAAGAAGAAGTGGAAGACATTTAAGTAGTGTTACCGTAGAAAATACAGCTCCACTTATGACAGATAGTTGTATCCATAAAGGCAGTTCCCAGAAAGTGATTTGCTTGTCTGGACCACTGTCATCAACTACATCACCTTCTTCAAGGGGCAAATGCCCCGGAGTGACAATATACTCGTGCTCATCACCACCACCAAATGGATGCAATAATGCAGAAGGATGATATAGATAGAAAAATGGACTTTTTTTAACACGGTAGCCATCATCACCATTTAAAGTGCAGACTGTCACTATCGTTCCAAAAATAATAATCAGGATTAATCCTGCTCTAACCAATGAACCAATTCTCATAATTTTCTAAGTTTGTCCAAATCTAACATTTTAGCATATAGTAATTGTCAACTAATTTCATCAAATATTATTAGAACTTTTTATATAGCTTGCCAAGAAAATTTCTTACCTGAATATGTTATTTATTTTTTATGGCCATATTGTCCAACTGTTCTCCACCCCAAACTTACCCGTGTATTTTTTCTCAAATAACAGAAATCTCTACATTAGATAAAATTATGACAGCAATGCAGGATTATCTGAAACCAACATCCATCATCAACTTTAACCACCCAGCCGTCTTTAAAAAAGCAAAAGAAATCGCCGGAAACAGTCAAAACCCAACAGAAATTGCCAGACTCTGCTTCGAGTTTGTCAGGGATGAGATTAAACACAGCTACGACTACCGTATGAATCCTGTCACCCTGAAAGGATCTGAAGTTCTTGAACACGAAACCGGATACTGCTATGCTAAAAGCCATCTCCTTGCAGCACTTCTCAGAGCAAACTCAATTCCGGCAGGTATCTGTTACCAGCGTCTGAGCAGGGAGGATAATTCAGAAGAAGGTCCATTCTGTTTACACGCTTTAAATGCAGTTTATCTGGAAAATATCGGATGGTACCGGATGGATGCAAGAGGAAACAAGGAAGGAGTAAACGCTCAGTTCAACCCACCTTATGAACAGCTTGCATATGAAATCAGGATCGAGGGCGAAGCTGATCTGCCGGAGATTTGGGCTGATCCACTTCCGGTTGTTGTTGAAGTATTGACTAAGTACAAGAGCTATGATGAAGTTTACGAGAACCTTCCGGATGTTCCGTTGATTAGTAAAAAATGAGAGTTACAGGTAAGTAAGGATTGAGATAATGCGTCCGAGAGAACTTATAGAAAAATGGGTCGAAGCCTTCAACAATGCAGACTTCGACGGACTTGGTGAAATGTATAGTGAGGATGCCGTAAACTATCAGGTTCCCGAAGAACCGGTTGAAGGTAGAGAAGCCATCAGAAAGATGTTCAAAGAAGAGTTTGCCAGAGCCGAGATGGTCTGCATAGTTGAGAATATCTTTGAGGACGGAGAGTGGGCAATTCTTGAGTGGAAAGACCCTCTTGGACTTCGTGGATGTGGATTTTTCCATGTTGTAAATGATAAGATAGTTTTTCAGAGGGGATACTGGGATAAATTGTCGTTTTTGAGACAGCATGGACTTCCGATACCCGAGGAATAGCTTGGAAAAAAGTTTTATCCTAACCGTATTTTTACTCAATCATTCACAGACCCAGATCATCAAGAAAAGAATCAAAATCCTCGCATTTGTCAAGGAAAATTCGGCCTTTATTCGTGATAGAATAACTTTTTCTACTATTTTTTAGCAAACTAACGCAAATAAGGTCTTTCTCCTCCAGTTCTTCTATATACTCCTCAAACATCTGGAAGGAAAGATTTGAAAGGCGCTGAACTTTTGTTGGACCTATCACATCATTAGATTCACGAATTACCTGAAGTATATCTCTTATTATTTCCAGCCGGCTTCTTTTCTGAAATAGCTTTGTTTTTTTAGATTTTAATCCCATCTTTGATTTCCTAAAAAGTAATACAGTCCTCCCCCAATGATTTACCAATTCAGTAAAACATTTCTGTATATGGCTATTGGAGAAATTGGATCCTAAATAGATAAAATTATCGATGTTATGATAGCTGACAAAAGTATGTAGTTAAGTTACCTATTTCAGCTACTTCCTACTCTTATAGATGCCAGTAATTACAGAAAGTCATGAAAAAAGCATTGATCTCATTTCGAGATGTTTGGAAAGTATACCAAATGGGAGAAGTGCAGATCAACGCACTGAAGAACATTAATTTTGATATTCAGCCCAATGAATTTACGGCTATAATAGGACCTTCCGGAAGTGGAAAATCCACCATGATGAACCTTGTCGGCTGCCTTGATAAACCTTCCAGAGGTGAAATACTATTGAACTCAAGGAACATATCCCATATGGACGAATCAGATCTTTCCAGGCTGAGGGGAAAAACAATTGGATTTGTATTCCAGCAATACAACCTGATACCTGGAATAACAGCCCTGGAAAATGTACTTCTTCCATTGGAAATACAGGAAATCGATGACGATAAAGCTCTCAGGACGGCAAAAGAAGTCCTCAAGCTTATGGGTCTTTCAGACAAATTGGACAATCTTCCAAGCCAGCTCTCTGGAGGACAGCAGCAGCGAGTTTCAATTGCCAGGTCTCTTGCCTGTGATCCTGAACTTATTCTTGCAGATGAACCCACAGGAGCGCTGGACAGCCAGACAGGTATTGACGTTATGAACATACTCTACAAACTCTGGAAAGAGGAAGGCAAGACTGTGGTAATGGTTACCCACGATATGAATCTGGCTCAGTATGCCAGAAGACACATAATTCTGAAAGATGGAATAATCGTAGGTGATGAAATAAACAAGCAGCCAATGAATCCGGGCATTGATGATAATGATTTTAAGAAGTGGTAAAAAATGAATTCTAAATGTATAAGGAAAACCCTGCTATTCCTTGTTATCCTGATATTATGTGGACCAAATACCCTGGCTTTAAGTACTACAGATCTTGGACTAACAGTTGATATTCTAAACCAGGACCCTGACCCGGTAAAACCAGGTGAGGTTCTCGAGGTGAGCTTTTCTATCCAGAATACAGGCACAGAAGAAGTAGAAAATGTTATTGTAGAACTGGTGCCTAAGTATCCTTTTTCTGAGATTTCGGGACAAAGCCTGAAAAATAACATCGGCACCTTAGGAAAGCGTTACGTGGACGAAAGAAGCAAGACTGTAAAATTTGAAATACTTGTTGATAACAACATCAATGCAGGCCAGTATCCTCTTGAAGTTATGGTCTATGAACTGGGCAACAGGGACAGTATTTGTATCTCACAGGAATTTGATATTGACGTAGACAGTGAATCTAATGCCGAGATAGAATCCATCAGTCTTGAAAAACTGGTACCGGGAAAAAAAACAAACCTGAGCTTTGTTATAAAAAATGTAGGGAATTCTCCTCTTAAAAATGCAATGTTCTCTTGGGAAAGCACAAGCGACCTCATACTTCCGGTTGGTTCAAGCAACGTAAAATACATCAATTTCATAGATGTACAGGACAATGCAACAGTTAATTTTGAGGTACTCACAAACGTCAACACAATTCCGGGACTTTATAAACTGGATATGAAGCTTACCTATGACGATGTAGAGGAACTGCAAACCATAACCGAAGCAGGAACTGTAGAGAACCAAAAACGTAAGACCATTGAAAGCAAGGCAGGTATCTACATCGGCGGGACAACGGATTTTGATATTGTTTTCCTTGAACAGACAATGAATGGGGATTACTCATTTTCGGTTTCAAATATCGGAAATAATAAGGCCAGTTCAGTAACTGTTTCTATTCCCAACCAGGAAGGGTGGAACGTAAAAGGCGGATCGAATTCCGTAGTCCTTGGTACTCTACAGAAAGGAGACTATACAATTGCAGATTTCGGGCTGACTCCTGATACGTATGATGAATTCCTTCCCCTGAAATTCCAGATAGCTTATACTTCAAGCGACGGTGAAAGAGAATCACAGGACAGGGAACTGTCTGTTTTTGCATCCGAGCCTGTTGTTATACAACAATCAATTCAAAGAGGGCAAAGCGAGAAGTCTGGTAGCTGGCTGTTCCCGGTAACTATACTTGTACTAATCGTCGGTTTTGTGATATACAGGAAGAAAAAACAGTGATCTATCTCTGAATCGGGGATTACAAATGAAACCTGTTAAGATATTCAAAGTATCACTGAACATGGTAAAACATAACAAACTCCGAAGCTGGCTTACCATAATAGGAGTTGTTATCGGAATCGCATCCGTTATGACAGTTGTTACCATGGGAGATTATTTCCATGACCAAGTGACTAAGACACTTGAACAACTGGAAACTGATACCATTTCCATATATGCCTACACGTCTCATGGTTTTTTTTACGAAGAGGAAGTAGGCATTCAGGACTCAGACCTTCAGGTTGAAAATGAATATATAGAGGACACAGATTCTAATTTTGAAGGGAAACTAACAAAAAAAGACATCTATACACTTAAAAAAATACCGGAAATCGAATATATTGATGTTGTAGTTGAAAATTATGCCATGCTAGACACCGGTTTTATTCAGATGGACGTGCGTCTTAAGGGAGTTGACCCTGGAGTGTGGGGTGAGCTCAATGCAGAAAAAATCGCAGAGGGTCGTTCACTGATAGCAGAAGACAGGAACGCAATAGTTATCACTCATTCACTTGCTAACGAAGAATTCAAGGACAGAAAAATAAGAGTTAACCAGATGGTTCTTCTCAACAATAAATCATACAGAGTTGCAGGAATCCTTGAAGAACAGGAAGGAGGACTTTTCGGAGGATGGGGAGATGGTACTATTATTTACATGCCATATGAAGAAGTATATAGAGTTGATTCCGAAAACACCGGTTACAAAAAAGAGAAAGATGTATATGATTCAATTGAAGTGACACTTTATGAAGGCTACGATGAAAGAACTGTAATTGATAAAATGGATCAGGAACTTCAATTAGCCAGGAGAGTGGATGAAGACTCTAAAGATTTTGATATTTATGCAAATCTTGATGGTATCGAAAATGCAAACAAAATCATCACCGGATTGACAGCATTTCTTTCATTAATTGCCGGTATTTCGTTGCTTGTTGGTTCCGTAGGTATTGCTAACAGCATGTTCACTTCTGTACTTGAAAAGACGAAGGAAATAGGCATTATGAAGGCTATCGGTGCCAGAAATCAAGAAATACTGCTGATATTTCTCTGTAATGCTGCTCTAATTGGACTGGTCGGAGGGATTATTGGCATCATTATTGGCACCGTTGTAGTTCAGCTTATTATTCTTGGAATATCAATGTACATGGAGATTCCATTCGAATTTACCCTGAGTATAAAAGCAACAATATTTGCAACATTAGTTTCGATCATAGTCGGATTGATAGCTGGATATATGCCTGCAAAAAGTGCATCGAAGCTAAATCCTGTTGATGCTTTGAGATACGAATAAAATCGTATCAAATTCTGTTATTACTTTTTGAGATTTTTTGGTTTTTGGATGTTATGCTTAATAGCAGAAACAATCTATACTAATATAGAAAATGGTTACAAGACAATTGGACAAACTCAGCAAAATCCTGAAAAATACACCGCTTAATGCATTCGCTGGCTGGACAATGGTCATGTTTCTGACACTGCTTGGAATAGGGAACTTCATCTACGGCAGGTTCATGTGGACCATATTGATCGCCTTTGTCATAGGCATAATAATAATACCTGCCATCAGGATGCGTAAACTCTCAGTTATGCCATCGTGGTATTTTATCTTCCTGGCAATCCTGCCAATAGTAGGGAGTTCCACAGCATGGTACTTCTTTTCTACCAGTATACCGTTTTACATTTCAGTGGCAACCATTTCACTACTTGTAGCTGCTGAAATCAACTGGTTCACCTCAGTTAAGATGACCTACAAATTTGCCATATTGCTGGTTATCGTCACAACACTTGCAATATCAGGACTGTGGCATCTTGTTGAATGGCTGCTGGACATTTATTTTGGAACCAGCTACCTCCTTGGTGATATTTCACCTGATGCTATTAATGATGCTGTGATGTACCAATTCATCTATGCCACAATAGCCGGGGTTGCAGCAGGGGCTTTATTCGGATGGTATTTCAGGTCATCCAATAATACAGATCTTGTTGAGGTTCCAACTTATTTTTCGGTAGAAACAGATGATTATGTCACACACAGACCACCTGCCCCCATACGCAAACTTCTTGGAATTTCCGATAAAACACAGGTTTTAGCAGCCAGAATACTGCAGGGTGGACTTGTACTACTGCTACTGTTTGGAATCTTAAGAAGGGACTTATCCACCACAGTGAATGCAACAACCGGACTTATCCTCACTTTTGTACCTCATATAATCACACGCAAATATAACATCAAACAGGATACAGGAGTAGTACTCTGGCTCACTTTGGCTATCTTTCTGCACACCATTGGGACTTTTGAATTCTATGACTACATTGACAACTGGGACCATGTAACCCATGCACTTTCAGCAAGTGTGGTTGCAGCTGCCGGATATACCCTGATAAGAGCCATCGACATTTACGTCGATGAAATTTACATACCTCCCAGAGTGCTCTTCATTTTCATCCTCATCTTCGTACTTGCAATGGGAGTAGTCTGGGAAATTATCGAGTTTTTAAGCGATGTGTTTACATCAACACTTGGATTTGATGCCATACTTGCCCAGCATGGAATTGGAGATACAATGCTGGATCTCATGTTCGATCTTTTTGGAGCTGTACTTGCAGCAACCTGGGGAACTGCCTATCTCTCAAATATATCCTACATGCTTGCAGCTAAGTTTGATGAAATGGGAAAACTCAAAAAACAAGTGTAAAAACAAATGTAAAAAAGAAAGTAAAAAGGGATTAAAAATGGTTTACTTTTTTAACCCAGTCCAAGAGCTGCAAATCCGGCACTTATTCCATTGCGGATAAGTTCCTGAGGATCGATTCCTGTAACCTGAATCATTACATAAACACCAAGGAAAGTACCGATCATACTTCCAAGATTTGCAAGAGCTGCAACCATTACCACACGGAAAAGGTTGTTCTTCATCATATCCTCAGTTGTTTCGATCTCAACAAGCTCTTTGAAATTATCAGTTGTTGGTGGGCGGTATTTTGCTTCGGTCAGACCTGCAAACCATCCTGCTGCCATCATCGGGTTAAGGGATGTGAGCCATGCAACAGAAAACGCGGTCATAACTGAGTATGGATGACCTCTTGCAAGTATTGCTCCTGCAGCACTGAGAACACCATTTATAATGAACCACCATGCAAATGCAATTGCAAGTGTTTCCAGTGGAACACCGGAAAGAATCAGTAATGCAAATGTTCCAAGAGCAAGTGCAACCACCAGAACACCGAAAAGCTTCATGATGCTGAATTTCTTCTTCGGAGCTTCAACTCCATAGTTAATTCTTGGAATTGACTTTGGGTTCTCAAGATAGCGCTGGATACCAGCCCTGTGGCCAGCTCCTATAACGGCTACGATCTTCTTATTGCCGCCAATGGCAGCTTTAACAAGATTATTAGCCATGTATGCATCTCTTTCATCAATGAGAACTTTGACAGCATTTGGAGATGTGTCCCTGAATTCCTCAACCAGCATGGAAACCATATCCTGATTGGTAATTGTGTCCATGTCGATATCCTGAGTGCCACCAATACCTAAAACAGCAGCAATAAGTCCACCGAGCATCTTCAGTTTCTCGAAAAAGCCCATCTTGCTCCAGAAACGCTGGAGGGTTACCTGAACATTCCTGTCAATGAGTAGAACCTGTGCACCACTGGCTTCAGCAGCCTCTATAGCACTAATCATCTCAGCACCAGGCTGTACACCCATCTCATCAGCGAATTTCTTCTGGATATGAGCCAGCAGCATGTGAACAAGATAGAAATAAACCTTGCCTTCCTTGAGAAGCTCCTTTACCGGAATGTCCGAATTCTGAACATTACCTTTAAGAGCCTCATACCTTGCATGGCAGAGTTCAACTGCAACTATGTCCGGTTTTTCACGCTCAATAGTCTCATTAACTTCCCTGACACTTTTTTCAGAGACGTGGGCTGTTCCCACAAGAATTATCTCGCTGGGCCTACCAGTATTTTCAGTTTCACCTTCAGATGCAGGTTTTTCAGAAATATCATCTTTGATGACCTCTTTTATAATCTGGATCTCAGAAGGCCCTGAACTGGAAAACGATGAACTCCCCGGATATTCCTCAGAATACATCTCATCATTTGTTGATGTGTAACTGTAATCCGAAGAGTTTTCCTGGGAATCACTTAAATTATCATGTTTCAATGTAGATCCTCTTTAAAACTTTAGAACTACCTGCTCACTCGGTCAATAACATCAGTGATCTCATAAGATCAGTTCTTGAGAGGATGCCTGTAACATTACCGTCATCCACTACCAGAATACGCCCTATATTATTGATTGTCATTATCTTGAATGCTTCTGCCGCACTGGAACTTGATGGCAGTGTTACGACATCTTTAGTCATAACATCGGATACAAGAACCGCATATCTTTCATGTGGCATTACATTTCGTATGTCTGTAAACGTTACAATCCCTTTTAAAGAATTGCTTTTTATTACAGGGTATCCCAGATGTTTGTTCTCAAACATAAAATGTGAGAGATCCTCAACTGTCATCTCCGGTTCAACTGATATTACTTCTTTGGACATGACATCAGCAACCTTGTAATTCTCAAGACCAACAGTAACAGTTGTTGATTTGTCCTCTTCTGAAGCGCCCATATATACAAAAAATGCTATCAAAAGCAGCCACAGGTTTGAAACTACACCAACGAGGGCCATCAGGAAAGCAAACATCTTTCCAACTGATGCGGCGTAGTGAGTGGCCTTTACATAGCTCATCCTCTTTGCAAACATAGATCTTAGAATTCTTCCACCATCCATAGGGAAAGCCGGAATCAGATTGAAGATTGCCAGTATTATGTTTATAGTAGCAAGGATGCTTACCATAAGGAAGATCCAGGTATTACTATAAGTTGGGACATAAGCAGAAGCAACCACATTTAGTCCCAGAAGAACGAAACCTATTATCAGACTTACAAGAGGACCTGCAAATGCCATCTTAAATTCCTGTGATGGTTCTCTTGGAATTTCTTCCATGGATGAGACGCCACCCAGTAACATCAGTGTTATATCTTTTATTTCAACACCATAGCCTTTAGCTATGTATGAGTGACCAAGTTCGTGGAGCAGTACACAGACAAATAGTAATATGGTCGTTAAAAGTGAGAGACCGTATGTCATTACAGGCGAACCAATATCCGCAAAACCATAAGGTTGTGGGTTTGTTGCGAATACAAGTGCAAAAATGGGAAGAATAAACAGAAAAGTGATATGCACTTTTATGGGTATTCCCATGATGCTCCCGATCTTATATGAAGAATTCATGACAGTATTTTAGATGGGTTAATATTTAGTTTTAACTTATTTATGAGAATAAGCACAATATTTTTCCTTAACCTCGTTCCTGAAAATATTCTGAGAAATATTTCTGAATACTTTCACCCCGCTTGGCTCAGGAGTATAAGTAACAAACACATACTAGAATTTAGAACAGGCAAGATGAACACACGCCTTACACGCTTCAAGGCCAGGTGTCATCAAGCCTCATCCCCTCAACTTTTATTTTCAACTTTTTTCATTTTCATTATTTCCTCTCTTTTTCGTTTTATTTTTTTATTCTAAAAACTTAAAAAGGGGAAATATAGAGGAGGTCAAAGCGTGTCGAGGACTTTTTTTAGGTCAGCAACAAAAGAGTCTATCATCTCAAAACTGACATGAGGCATAATAACAAGACGAAGTCCATGTGGGTTCTGGGTTATGGAAACCTGCCAGTTAAATTCCTTTGCCAGCTTGCTTCTGACAAGGTCACATTCTGGGACTTCCAGTGCAACTACGTTCATAACTGGTTTGATAAGAAGATGAATATCCAACTCCGCAAGTTTATCCAGAAGATAATCAGTAAGCTCCATACATCTGGAGACTGTTTTCCTGTAACCTTCTTTTCCAAGATAGTTCATAACAGCATAAGTTGCTGCAACTGCGGCTCCACTTCTTGTTCCTGTCAGTGTGTACTGTGTGGAAACAGTAAGATACGGAGTATCCGCCTTAAGACTTTCAAGCTGATGAGAATCACGGAAAAGAAGAACTCCTGCCGGGATTGTGCTCAGACCCATTTTATGAGGATCGATTGCTATGGATGTTACTCCTGGCAATTTAAAATCAAAATCAAACTCACAGGAAGTTTTCATAAAAGGAAGGACAAAACCTCCGAATGCCGCATCAACATGCAGGAAAATATTTTTTTCAAGAGCAATATCTGAGAGTTCTTTTATCGGGTCGACCTGGCCGAACTCTGTTGAACCTGCAATTGCAACCAGGCCAATTGTGTTCTCATCAATTAATGACTTTACAGATTCAACCGAAACTTTTAGTTCATCATCAAGACTTGCTTTCCTAAGCTCGACATCAAGAATGTCCGAAACCTTATCGAAAGAAAAATGAGCTGAATCAGGAACCACCAGATTTGGTCGTGAACATTTATTATGAGTTTTTTTATTGCTGTTTACAGATTTCTGGTACTCCGGACTCTGTAAAAAGAGATTTCTCATTGAACGAATTGCCTGAATATTAGATTCAGTGCCGCCTGTTGTCATATAGCCTACAGCATCGGCTTTATGGAGCAAATCCCCAAGTGACCCCAAAATTTCTTTCTCGAGATTATAAGTTCCTCTGAATAGACCGAAGTCACCCATATTCGATTCTATGAACTGCATGTGCGCTTGGACAGCTATTTTATGCGGATAAGTACACATGGAACTCAGTACGCGTTCGTATTTCAGGTCCTTACCTTTAGAATCACTTAAGATGCTACGTATTTCCTCTTCAGATAGGCCGGTTTCGTTCATTTGCTATATGAATAAAAGAAGATGCTTAAAACAATTGTGTTACGAAACAGCAAATATAATTATTTAAGGAATTGTTTAAGAATTCGTTGTTAAAATCTTTCAAAAAGAGGTTATTCAAAAATAACAAAAAATAAAAAAAGAGAAGGTATAGAAAGGGAAGATCAGGAAACACCTTTGTATATTTTAAGACCTTCATCGGAAACTGTAACCACCCAGGGATCCATACTATGGGTTGTAGCACGCATTTTAAGAACTCTTATGAAACGATAAGACACATTTTGCTTTGAAGCTATTCCAAGCTCAATTATCCCATCTGTAAGATAACCTTCTATACCTGATTGTGACTGGTGTGTATCAAGGGTATTGAAATTCTCGAATATGATAAAGGAGGTAAGGTTCTCACGGCGAAGAGGCTCGAAAAGATGATACAGACGTTTACGCATTTCATCATCACTCTCTTCCATAAGAGAATACAATGCACCCAGGGAATCCAGTGCAACACAGGAAAATTTGTCACCCCACTTTCTTTTATACTGCATTATCTGGGTCTCAATTGTAGCAACAAGATCCTGTGTGTATTCATCAAACTGCAACCGGTAATCGCTATAATCAAGGATACCAAGTCTCTCTGTGAGATTTACTCCCATATGCTCCATGTTTCTGATGTGGTTAGCCTTGCTTTCTTCAAGAGTTATATACAATCCATACTCATCAGCACCTTCCAGGTATTTTGAAAGAATAGAGAACGTCAGTCCTGATTTTAGAGTACCTGGGGCACCGGTAATCAGAACAACACTATTTCTTGGTATATCAGTCTGGAAAACCTTGTTCAATCCCTCAATCGTATCTATGAATCTCATTTACATCACCTTTTCATCACAATAATTTATCCATCATCTTTTTCTTAGCATATTCCATTTCAAATTCCCTGAGCCTGTCAGATTCCACAAAACCGGTCAAAGAAGAATCTGTTAATTTCGAACTCATGTTGTCTCTTATCATCTTAATTGCCTTGGGGGTCAGGGTAAGATCATCTTCAATAAGTTCTGTCTGCACCATATATTCAAGTTTTGAAGATACAGCAAAAGGTTCAATGGAACACAGGTAAGCCAGATCTTTTTTATCTTTAACTCCAATATAAATAGCATTGACAAGTTTATATACAGAATTATATTCACTATTCAGAATATCAAAAAGAGCAAAAGTAATTGTATCTTCAATAGAGTCAAGAGTAACTTCAACATCATGCTCAGTGTTCATTTTCAGATTTGAACCTGACTCTGAAATTTCAATGCTGACTTTTTCCAGGTGTTTCAGTGGAAGAAATTTCCAGAGATGTTCGGTATTCACATGACCTATCAATGAAGAAATATCATATTTCCAGGAAACTTTGTTCATATTTTCAGTAGCCTTGAAACTTGTAGTGTTGCTCCAGCTTTTTGCTATCTGCTTGAAAGATTTGCTAAGATCTTTTCCAATGGTACCTTCGCCTTTCCCTTTAAGATCTTCAACCATTGCAAATCCTTTGGAAGTGACAAGAGCAAATTCATCAACAAATTTTTTCTTTTTAAGTACTGCGAATGCATGTTTCAAAAGAATCTTATCCTTATCGAAAATAGGAAGGAGTACATCCATATCGCTTATTCCTGAAGAAAGCAGGAACAATAATCTTACCTGTTCAGGACTTAGTTGCTCATATTCTGCATCTGCGCTGAAACCCAGATATGAAAGCAGATAGGATTTTATTTTTTCAATATCATTTTTGTCTCCGGTAAAGATCATAGAAGAAGTCACATAACCTGTACCAAACATTGAGAGTTTTTTGTAATCCACGACAATATAATGAGAATGACGACTGGAAGCCATTATCCTGTTTTCTATGGTTTTTGGTAGTTTCCGGTTTACAAGTTCTATTGATTTTAAAGGAATAGTGTCCCAATCGTTTCCATTTGAAAGCCACAATTCCTGCTCACTTATGCCTACTTTACCGCGTGTCCACTGAGAATCAGAAATAGTTATATTAGTAACAAGCTGAGGAATACCCACTATAAAGTCAAGTTCAACTTCAGAGTATTCCATGACAGATTACCTCTTGTCTTATTTTACAACTGTTTTTAGTTAATTCATTCTCCGGCATCTTCCACACTGCTTTTAATATGTTTCATCCAGCGGGTCATTAAGTGAAAATCCTTTTGTTCAAGGGTTAAAGAATCAACATGAATAACCATGCTGGATGTTGAGCTCATAACCGAATCGTTTACTTCCTCAACGGCTTTTATAACAGATTTAATGTCATTGTCAAGAGCTAAATATTCTAGGCCATCCAGAAATACGACTCCACGATCAACTTTTTCTATAAAATTATAAATTGCAGGCTGCAACTTGTAAAGCTCACTGGAATTTATGTACGGTTGTCCAGATTCCTGATTTTTTGTTAACCAGATAAAAGGAGTTTTTAACAGACCATATTCTGCTCTTATTCTTTCAGGATTCTGTCTTGTTATACAAAGACCTGGTATACCGCTTTTGACCATATTTGCAAACATCGTGTAACTTTCGTCTGATTCAATTCCATCCTTGTAATAAATGTGACCAGCTTCAAGTTCCATATATTTTGAATTGATGTCAATATCCGATATTTCTTCCTGCAAAGGATCAAAAAAGAGACTTCGAAGATCGGAAATATTCTGGAAAGTAATTACAGCTCTTTCATCCATGCCTTCTTTTGTCACAATTGATTGTGAAACATTAGCCATTAAAGAAGTTCCGTCTTTTGTGATGAATTCAAGCACTTTAGACTTTGTAGATCCTCTTTTGAATTTTTCCGGCTTTTTCAGTAAATTCAAAAAAGAAACACCAATCAACTCATCAAATTCAAAACCTAAAGCATCAAGAGCTCTCTGGTTTATTGTTATAATTCTCATGTCATTATCCAGAGACAAAGTTGCTATAGGTGAGAGCTCCATAAGGTTATGAATAAATTCATAGGTCTGGACAAGTTCATCCCTTGATATTTTCAATGTTTCTTCAGAAATCACATGTTCTGTGACGTCACGCATTAGGGTGACGATTCCTTCCATATTTTCTTGTGAATCAAAAATCACTGTTTTTGTTACTTCAATGAATTTCTTCTCTCCTTCCTGATCAATGAAATCCATTGTTTCACGTATAGTTTCACCTGTGGTGATAGCTTCCTGATCAAGCTCAAAAAATTTGTCTGCAATATTTTGTGGAAAAAGTTGTTTATCTGTTTTACCTGTAATTTCAGAGCTGGAAAGATTGGTAAATTTTTCAAATGCTTTATTGCAGATTACAGCCTGTCCCAATTTGTTTTTAAAATACACTACCGATGGAATTGATCTTACCAACGAATCAAAAGTAATATGAGTTTGCTCATCTTCATTCTGAAAACTGCAAAAAAAGTTTGAACTTTCAAATCTGGCAAATTCTGTAATATAACTTAAATCTCCAGTATTTAAATCTCCGGTTGAACTATAATTAAAAGATGATTGCAGACAAATGTATTTGTCTTTCTGATCCAGATAGGCATTATATCCGAATGAATCATCTTTACGTGAAATAGTTTCAGGACAATTTTCACAGGGATTTGATTTTCCAAATATCTGAAAACATTTTTTTGTTTTTTCTTCTCCGGGATTAAAACCTGACAATATTAATCCAGCATGATTTAAAAAAAGAATATTGTAATTCTTATCATATATACCAATTAAATGAGGAAATGAATTTAATAATGATTTAAGTATTAGATTATTTTCTATATCTGTTTCTATAGATCCTAGTTTTGACTGGATTGTTGCATTTTCGGTTTCAACTAACATTACCCTTGTCACCACACAGTTTCTATTAAGACTATATTTCTTTTATTCTATATATCTATTTATAGAAAAATAAAATTATTTTAAGACTGTTTATCGATGATATAATTTAATGGATGATATTTAATTTGACAAAGTCAAGTATCGGATTTTAAATATTGATATTTCTTTCTTAGGTTTTAACAGATTTTTAAATAAGATAGTCACCCCATGGTTTCCACTGGAGTTTGGTTTTTGAATTCCGGATTTTTTGAGATTTTTATTAAATCAATTTTATTAATGAGTGCAACCCCATGATTTCTACTGGAGTTTTTAAATTTCATTCTATTTTTGGAAATTCAATCAACTTTATACCAACTTCATATGTTTTTAAGTTTAATTATTAAATTAATCTTAAAAAATTTAATTAAAATTAACTTAAACTTAAGAAAAGCTTATATAGTAATATATTGATACATACACTGCCATCTTTTTTTATTAAATTTTAAAAAAGATAGTCATATCTTTTTTCTTGGCTTCCAGACGAAATCATAGGGTCACTGTCTTTTATAAACCTTCCAGTTGAAACAAAGGGGTTTACTTCCATATGAAACTCTTTTCTTTATATCCTTTTGAGTTTGCGAATCGTTAACAAAGTATATTGATGCTTTTTTTCGTTCATGTTTGTTATTTTATATAAATCTCCAATTGAAACAAAGGGGTCTAAACCATAAACATTAATAACCACCACTTCCATTGTATCCTTTGGAATTGAGAGAGGAAATCCAGTCAATCATTTCAAGTTAACAATTTGTTTCCCAGTTTTATATTAAGATCCAAATTGATTTTGATTTGTTTTTGATTGGTAGTTCTTATCCATAACAACAGATGTTTGAGTACAGTTTGTAAGTTAAAGGATAGGGTGAAATAAGTAAATGCAAAGTAAATCATTAGATGGCCTGTTCCAGGAATTACTGGAAAATGAACCTATTTTTAAAAACAAAGAGGTTTTAAGACATTCATACACTCCTGATTCGCTTGTCCACCGTGACGATCAAATCAATAGCCTTGCTTCTATTCTTGTTTCAGCACTCAGGGGAGATACACCTTCTAACATTCTTATTTACGGAAAAACAGGTACAGGAAAAACAGCTGTTACAAGACATGTTGGAATTGAGCTTGAAAGAAAAGGCGAGTCCCTGGGGCTTTCATGCAAAGTTGTCTACCTTAATTGTGAAGTAATCGACACGCAGTATAGACTTCTTGCAAATCTCACAAGACAGTTTGGTGAAGACGTCCCGATGACCGGATGGCCTACTGACCAGGTCTTCTTCAAATTCAAGGAAACAATCGATAATGAAAGACAGGTTGTTATTATTATTCTGGACGAAATTGATAAGCTGATAAAAAAAGGCGATGATGTCCTTTACAATCTTTCAAGAATCAACACAGATCTTGAAAAAGCAAAAGTCAGTATGATTGGCGTTTCCAACGACCTCAAATTTACAGAATTCCTTGATCCAAGAGTAAAGAGTTCACTTGGAGAAGAAGAAATTATTTTCCCACCATACGATGCTGATCAGATTAGTGATATCCTGCATGAGAGAGCCCAGATTGCTTACAAGCCAGATGCACTGGATGAAATGGTTATTCCGCTTTGTGCTGCTTTTGCAGCTCAGGAACATGGTGATGCAAGACGTGCTCTTGATCTTCTCAGGGTTGCAGGGGAAATTGCAGAAAGAGAGAACAAATCGCGTGTTGAGGAACAGCATGTAAAAGGCGCTCAGGAAAAGATTGAGATTGATCGCGTCATCGAAGTTGTGCGCACGCTTCCCACACAATCAAAGCTTGCACTCTACAGTGTAATGCTTCTGAGAAACAATGGTTACAAGAATGTTACAACCGGAGAAGTCTACAATGTGTATCGTCAGCTCTGTCTTCAGGTGGATATGGATATTTTAACACAGCGCAGGGTAACGGATCTCATGTCAGAGCTTGATATGCTTGGTATTGTCAATGCAGTTGTCGTCAGCAAAGGAAGATACGGCAGGACAAAAGAAATAGTATTAAGTGTCCCTATAAACAGTACGAAAAAAGTATTGTTTGAGGATTACAGGCTTAAACCACTTGAGTTCTTCAAACCTGTTCTCACAACACAGTTGCATCTTTAAACTTAAATTCAGGTTTAAAGATTACAACTTTTTTATTCTTAACTTTTAAAATCTAATTTTTGTATTTCAATTTGCAGCTTTCTAGCATTTGGCTTTATTTTAGTCAGAAACCAGGAAGTAGCAGTCTCAGATATCCAATATATGGAACTCTGTAACGTGCAACGCCAATTACCCAGTCTTCCTTAACAGGCATCAGGTAACTGACTTGTCCCTGTTGATCATAGTATTTGTTGGTAATCTGGTTGTCACCTTTTGTAATGTAACCGGCATAAGGCGCAGCAGGACCACCATCCCACATAGGCTCTCCTTCTTCAACGTAATACATAGCCCTGTGAATAATCGGGGTCACACCTTCCTGTCCGTATGGTTTATAAAGTATTACATTACCGTATTTTTCGAAGGTAGTGTAATTATCGTTATTCATGCCTTCTTCATAAGTGACAATTTCAGTCCTGTCGATACTCTGGATGAATATGATATCACCGATATTCATATGTGGTTCCATGCTTCCGGATTCCACTGCAACCATAGGTGTCCACATACCGAAAACAATCTGAGAGAAAGTTGCAAATACCAATACGGCTAACAGAACAGTCAGAATGTCCCGGGCAAGCGAAACAAAGAAATTGTCACTTTCTTTGAAAACATGGTAGGTTTCTTTTAAATTCATATTCTTACCTGTCTTCCGTCCAAATCAATGAAAGAATCTATTAATGAGTATGGAATATAATTGCAAAAATAAAATGTTTCCCCCTTATAAAACATTTTTCAAATTTTTATTGTAAAATAAGCTGTACTTATATCCGAATTGTATCACCATGAATGAAATTGATGTGCTTACAGCCTTTATTGAAGAAGGCTATCAGATAAGTCCTGAAGCAGTGGACCTTATATGTTCTCATTGTTCCCCCGGGGAACTTGTGGCTTACGTACTTGAACACATAGATCTTTCTGTGCTTGTTATTGATGTCGAACACATTGATCTGGAAAGTTTCAATTCATCACTTCATGTAAATGAAGAGACATTTAAGTTATCAGAAGAACTTTCTCCTGAACCGGAAAAATCCTACAATTACAATGATTCTCATGATACAAATGGTTCTTATGATTCATATTCATCCTACCAGACATCTCCAATATCAGGTTTCAAGAGTAATTACTGTAATGTTGACAGTCCAATTTCCATACTTTCTGATATTACCGACAATTCAACGTGTGTCGGTGAGTACATGGAATTTGTTCAGTTTTTCAGGAACAGGTATACAAGACTTAGTGATATCATACGCGGCAGGATAACAGCCCGACCTATTGAGAGTCTGAAAAAAGGCAAAGGAACTAACTTCAGAGGGAGCCGCGAGGCAGGGGAAGTTTCTATAATAGGCATGATCTCTGATATGAAAAGCACCAGTAATGGTCATAAGATTCTTGAGGTCGAAGACCCTACAGGCTCATTTTCAGTTCTTATACGCTCTGCTGACAAAGATCTTTTTGAGCAGGCCAGTCATTTTGTTCTGGATGAGGTAGTGGGGTTCACAGGAACTCTCACAAATGACGGCAACTTAATGATAGCACAGAAAGTCACGCTTCCGGACCTTCCTGCGGTAAATCCAAAAAAGACCGGAAGCTTTGGAAAAGCAGTTCTCACATCTGATATCCACATAGGAAGCAACACTTTCCTTGAAGAACCATGGGAACGTTTTCTTGATTTCCTCAATGGGGATACTGATAACGAAGCCCTGCTGGAGATTTCTAAGGAGATACGCTATTTGCTTGTTGCAGGGGATCTTGTGGATGGCGTTGGCATTTATCCGGGACAGGAAAATGAACTTTCCATTATGGATGTGTACGACCAGTACAAAAAAGCCGGTGAATATTTTTCCATGATCCCAAAACACATCAAGATCATCATTTCTCCTGGAAACCACGATGCAGTGCGTCAGGCTGAGCCACAGCCAAGACTTCCTGAATGCATCAGGGACTATTTCCCTGAGAATGTTACATTTGTAGGAAATCCATCTATTGTTGATCTTGATGGTGTGAAAGTAATGCTTTACCACGGGCGTTCAATTGATGATCTGGTGGCTTCAGTTCCAGGTGTGTCATATACTGAACCCACAAAAGCAATGGTAGAAATGATGAAATTCAGGCACCTTTCACCAATTTATGGAAGCCGTGTTTCCATTGCACCCGAAAAGAAGGATTATTTTGTTATTGGAAATGTACCTGATATACTACATTGCGGCCACGTGCATACCATTGGTGTGGAGTGGTACAAGAATGCCCTGCTGATAAATTCAGGAACATGGCAGGACCAGACTGAGTTTCAGAAAAGAGTAAATGTTGTACCGACACCTGCACAGGTGCCGGTGGTTGATCTTGAAACACTGAAGACCACTATTCTAAAGTTTAATGAATAATCTTCAATAAATAAATCAGAATCCCCCTGTTTCCATTGGAGTTTCAAATTTATTTGAATAACTTTATTTGATCATTCTTCCTTAATCTTAAGCAATGAATGATTCATTGTCTGCTCAGGACAGATTGTCACACAGCGCCTGCAACTTGTGCCAAGACAGTGCTGACTGTCGATATTGACAATTCTTGCACCGTTTTCTTCAATTATTTCCAGTGCATCCTCAGGACATTCTTCCACGCATTCATGGCAGAGTATACATTTCTCAACCGGAGCTTCAAGTGTGATTCCTATATCCTTTACAATATCAAGGCCAAGGTAACCAACGTCATCGATATCCCTGGAAACTCTTCTTTCGATTTCAACTTTTTCAAGATCCTGCGGGAATACAGGAATACCATACATTTCCAGCATCTGAGCGTACATCTCTGCAGGCATTCCCTGCTGCCAGGTTGATAGTTCGCAGACATAGATATCCTTAAAAGTATCACTTGTTGCCATCATCAGGTGGTCTGCATGTATCTTCTTTGCAACTGCAATAACCTCATCAAGCTTTGAAACATCGATTGCAATCTTCCTTGCCAATCCGATTGAAGTGTTACCGAATTGGATAATTCCTCTTGAAAAACCAGGAACAGAACCGATGTGTCTTGCTTTATCAGCATCCACATACGTGCCAGTTGCACCTGACATGTATGAATACCTGAGATCCTCATATTTAAGTCCCGATTCAACCATAAGTGTCATGTGAGCGGCACGGATTGCTCCGATTGCCTTACCTACTTCCTCGACATCCTGGTCGGTGATAACTATTCCATCACCAAGTATCAGTTTTCCATTGGGTAGCTGCGGAAGTTTCTCGATAATTCCTTCCTTGATTGCAAGTGCCATTGTAGAAATAACACCTGTACCGGTGATACCTTTTGGAACAAGATCTCCTTCTTCTATTGTTTCACCACTTACCGGATCAACAAGAGGACCCTTACCTGAAGTCATTGTTTCATCAAGAACAGTGAGCCTCCAGTGTCCATTTTCCACGTTAATATCACTGATTGCTCCAGGACCTGCAAGCATTCCACATGCAATTCCCTGTCCTTCGATTGCAGGACCTGCGGCTGCACTTGCAGTTATTATTCTTTCACCTATTTTCAGTGCCATTTCGGCATTGGTGCCGTAATCAGTAACAAGACATGGTTCTGTCTGGTGAATAAAATCTGTTTCTAGCATCATTGCAAGGGCATCTGCCCCAATCTCATGTTTGATTGCCGGTGGAATAACTATTTCACAATTATCCATTGGATATATATCTGCAAAAATCTCGTTTGCAGGGAATATCCTTGCATCCCTTTTCACATCTTTAACACCAAGTGATGCCTGTTTGTTTTCACCTGCATACGCAAGATCCCTGATCTCCATATTCTGGAAAAGTGAGAGTTGTATTGGATTACCGCAGACAGCTATTCTCTGTATCTTTTCAGGTTCAACATCGAACTTTTTAAGTATCTCTTTGACAGTTTCGATGATAAGCCCGTGAGCCACATCCGTTCCGGTGCCCATTGCAAAGTCGAGGTGGTCCATTACATTTCCACCAGGAAGCGGGTGTCCCATTGTGATTACAGTCTTTACAGTTTCCTGTTTCTCAAGATCGATAAGTTGTGACCTGAAACCACTGGTTCCAAGGTCAAGGGAAATCACATACATATTCTCAAAACTCCAATTTCAATTTAGACTTTTAAATTTAGACTTACACTTTCAGTTCTGTATCACAGAATACAACATTGAAGCCACACCGATTGCAAGTGGCTCCATCACAAGGTCAACATGATACTTCTGCCCAATTTCAGGTGGAAGTCCGCAGGGAATTCCCGGAGTTGAGACAAGACATCTCTCCTCGATCATACCTTCTGATATAGTATTTGCATTGGGCGTTGCCTCAAAGACCATTGAGAACTTTTTCCTGTCATCACTGCAATAGGGCTTGATCCCAAGTTCATCCACAGCCTTCTGCAGAAATTCCTTGTTTGGATCACATGCATAGACATTAAATCCCTTGTTCACAAGGTGACAGGCTCCTGCATAACCAACTCTTCCGAGTCCGATAACAAGTATATCTTTTGACTTTGCTTCCTGAAATCTTGATGCAATGTCAGCATATATCACACCTGTAGCAACGTGGTTGCTCACTATTTTCTCATTTCTCAGGTTGTGAGCGGTGAAGATGTGGTCATCTGCCATCATTATGATATCAGCACCCTCAGAAACGGCTTCATAATAACCTGTGACATCGGGGTGTTCTGTCACAAATCCTTCAAAACCGAAATACTGGACTATGAACAGGAGTGATGATGTGAAAGTACTGATGATACCATTGCCGGCAGTTATTGGAATAATAGCTACTTTTTCAGAACCAGGTTCTGTACCGTATAATGCGGAGCATATACCTTTGATATCAAGACCTGTAATCCTTTTTGCAATCTCATCATTCTCTTCAAGTTGCATTGAAAGGTTTTCAAGGTCTTCCGGTGTTAAAAGTGCCATTTTTATTCCTCCTATTCTATATTCCTGAAATGACCGATGATCATTTCCATTCCATTCTGTCTTATCGTTTCAGTCTCTTCTCTGTCAGTTCCATAGCTTATGAGGGTGAAAACACTGTTTCTGTTCTCTCCTCTGGATTCGAATATTTCTAGTCCTTCTGATTTGTGGAACTGCACGTATTCGTCTCCCTGTGAAAGCACATGCTCACCAACAGGTTTCAGTTCTCCATTTTCAAGTAAAATGTGCTCGTAAATGCAATAGTTAGTTTCAGGAGCCATTCCCATTTCCTGAACTTCTCCCACAAACGCCTGCATGAGCATCTCCACAAGGTTGATTCCTGTAGAGTGATAAACTGCCGTAGGTGTTTGGCTCGGGAACCTCGCATCTATTTCCAGTACCTTAAGTCCCCTGGGACTGTCTATTGCTTCAACATCCATTATTCCTTGAAGATTGATGTTCCTGGCAAGCTCATAAGTTATTTTCCTGAATTCAGGATAATTTTTAATGGGAGTCACCATATGACAGTCATAGGTTTCATCGATGTGTATCTTTGTTTCCTTTACAACTGCAAAGTGAGTTCCATCACCTATCACTTCAAGGGAAATCACATCTCCCTCAACATACTCTTCAATGAGCATCGAAGGGTCAAGTCCTTCAAGTCCCTTGTCATCATATATTATAGATGTCCCGATACTGCTGCTCTCACATGGTGGTTTCACAAAATATGGCGGGCTGGTAGGTTTATCTGCGGGAGTTGGGATATCAATTGACTTGAAATAGTCCTTGGAACGCTTCTTGTCCATGCTGATGTGATATGCATCGAAATCAAAGAGTACGGGACAGGCAAGCTCATCCTTTATGCCTCTGAGAAAATCTATAGTTTCAAGGTTCTCGTTCACAGGGATGATAGCATCCATATTTTCTGAGAGTTCGATGAGTTTTTCAGGTTCCCTGACCACATCGAAGCAGTGAAAACTGTCAACAACCTTGCGTATCAGGGGCTTTTCCCTGCGATCAACAAGTACGACATCCATACCTGCTTTATGTGCAAGATAAGTAACCTCAAAACCCTGTAGCTTGCCACCGATTATGCATACAGTAGTCATAGTGCAGCCACCGGGATTTTTATCGGAGTTCCCTGCTTTTTTTCTATTATCCTGTTAAATTCAGCCTGGCTCGCAGGCTCCATGCCTATTTTTCTCAGGCGATTAATGACACTTCTTGAGTCCCTGTCCCTTTCTTCAAGTTCCCTGTCATAGTTGACAACGCCTTCTAGTGAGGAATCTGCGGATATAATTGATGTAACCACATTTGCACCTGCGTTAAGACGGTCTACCATACCATCGATTCCTTCAAGGTCAAGGGATGCTGGAATGAGTTTGTCAGGGAACATCAGTCTGAGAACTGAGATTATTTTAAGTTCTGACAGGCTGGACTGCTGTGATACCAGTTCAAGAGGAGTTCCTTCCTGTGGAACGAAGGTCATAACACGAACCATATCTGGTTGTCCCTTTTGCATTCCACGAAGTGAGATTATGGTTGATTCAACATCATTTCCGACACCTGTGAGGATACCATCTTCAACGCAGTAACCATTGGTTCTCGCAAATTCTCTGGCATGATTCCTTTCATCGAAAGATTGTCCCACCCTCAGTTTCCGGTAGAGATTCTCATCATGGGTTTCCTGGTAGAGTGCAAGGAAATTAGCTCCGCTTTCGTGGAGTTTGCTGAGAGTCCTGTCATCCATAACTCCAGGAGAAATCATAATTGGAAGTCCTGTTTCTTCCTTAACTGCTCTTACAACATCAACGAATTTTTCAGGATTGTTGTGGAAATAAGGGTCCTCTCCCATTGTAAGGTCTACCATGTGGATGGTCTCGTTCCTGATTGCCCGTGAAATTTTACGTATTTCTTCAAGATCAAGGCGATAGCGCTGTATGTCGTTGCACCTGTTATAATAACAGAAGGCACAGTTGTTCTTGCAGTGGGTTGAAAAATAAACGAAGCTGTAGAGGAAGACCCTGTTCCCGAAATGGTGGTCTCTCACTTTTCTTGCAACGTATTGCAGCTTCTCTATGTCTTCTTCTTCTGTCAGGGAAAGAAGTTCTCTTAAGTTATCATCTGTGAGCTTCTGTGCGTTTATTATATTTTCAGCGATAATGTCAAGATCCCGGTAATTACTGTCCTTTATCATGGTTCCACCTCAAAGATTGATGCTGATTCCGTTGTAGTATGATTCTGATCTGGCTGCACGTTTTATGTTCTTGAAATCATGTTTTGCTTTTAGCAACCTTTCAAGACCAAAACCGGCTCCAATCCAGGGTTTGTTTACTCCCCAGTCCATATCCATTGGGACCGGGCCGACAACGGCGGATGAGAGTTCCATTTTTTTATGCATCACATCGATGGTGTCACCATAGACCATGCAACTGTCTGCAACGATCTCGAATTCAATTCCCATGAAATCCAGGAGTTCCTTAATAAGATACTCAAGTTCATCCCTTGTACAATTTGATCCCATCTGGCAGAAATTCAGCATTGTGAATTCTTCAAGGTGGCTGTTTCCATCAGATTCTTTACGATAACAAGGACCTATCTCAAATATTCTGACAGGGTCAGGAAGTACATTATCGAATTTTCTCAGGTGGTTGTAGAGTCCCGGAGCAAGCATTGGGCGCAGACACATGTTGTCTCCAACCCTGAATATTTGCTCTGAAAGCTTCTTGTCCTCGCCAACTCCCATTCGTTCCATATATTCAAAAGGAATGAGAATTGGGGACTTGACTTCAAGGAAGCCCATATCCACGAAAAACTCAGTAATTGTTCTCTCAAGTTTTCCAAGCAGGTTTTCGCGACTGTCCTCGTACATTTCCCTTATATCCTTCTTACGCTGTAGGGTCAGGGTGGATTCGAGTTCTGCAAAGGATCTCTTTTCCTTTGCAAACGATATCATTTCTCCGGGACCTAAAAGTGAAAGAATCCTGTTCTTTTGCAGGGGTGTGAAATCAGTCTTCTTTGACTTTGCTTGTGGCTGGGAAGATGTTTTCTTAGCCTTAGAATTATTACCAGGATTGGAAGGGCTGGAACTGCTCTTTAAGGATTTAGGATTTGATCTGTGGTTGGTGGAACTATTGGCAGTTATTCCAGCCCGAGGTTCATTATGAATGTGATCTTTAATATCATTCGCAGGCTTATTATTTTCAATAGCTTCTGCAGGTATTGTAACAGGCTCGGCAGGCTTTTCAGAGGGTAGTCTGAACGAGCGGACAATTTTGATCTCAGCTTCATCTTTCCTTGAGATCTTCTTTGAGAATTCGTTAATTCTGTCGTCTGAAAGGCGACAATGTTTGCAGGGTTTTTGGAATTTATGGTTCCTTAGTGCTCTTGCAGACCTGCTGCTTCTGGAGTTGCGTACAGTGATGACCTCTCCGCAATCCATTTCTATTCTAATATATTTTTGTGATGTCTGACAACTCTTCACTCCGTGAAGGCGTCCGTTGCGTGACACCCATAATCCGTTATTGCTAATAAGTGTATCAAGTGGTTTTCTTTCCATGCTAACAGCTCCTGGAGTTTGACCTTTTTTCCGATCAATTCCTAGAATCCCAGGAATGCAAGTATCCAGTTGTGGTCATTGTTGTTTCGTTTCATGATTTTGCATCCATAGTTTGTGTTTTTGGACTGTTTCTCATTGCTCTTCTGATTCTAAGAGAAACATCTTTAGCTTTGGTCATCGACATATATATATATTGTCCTGTTTGGCTACTATTTATATTTTCTCATTGCCTCGTATTAACATAGTATATATAACTTTTGATACTACTGTTGTCTTTTAAATGTGCAAGAAAAACGATTGCTTCTTAGCATATTGATTTTATTTTTTATAGGGGGACACTTTCACCAGAACAGAATGGTTATAGCATAATTTGCTAGCAATGTTAGCATTACATGTGAATTATCATGAGGTATAATAATCCTGAAATAACAGACTCATACATGAGTTTCAGATTCTAAATAACTAAATGTAGATGGCAAAGTGTTACTTATTTTTGGGAAGTGCAGGAATACTGACCCGTATCCCTGCCTACGGATATAGACCCCCTTTATTAAGGGACACTTCCAGTAGAACAGAATAATATATAGCATAATTTGGTGCTATTATCTGCATGACATGTGAATTGTCATGGGGTACGATAACTGTCAGCACATGAATGAAATTATGTGCTCATAAGAAAACCTATTAATATCCCCAAAATGAGAATTTGAAATTATTTATCGTGGCAATGTTCCATCTGATACTTATATAATGCAATTTCAATTGTTGTTCGAAGGTCATCCTCTTCGAAAGGTTTTAAAATATATCCATAAGGTTCTGTCTGTTTAGCTCTTTTGAGCGTTTCATCATCAGAATGAGCCGTAAGATAGATTACTGGTATATTAAAACGTTCCCGGATTATTTGTGCTGCCTGAATTCCATCCATATCTCCTTTTAACCTGATATCCATAATCACAAGATCAGGGAGAAACCCTTCGGCTTTGTTAATTGCTTCTTTTCCGGTTGATGCAACACTGGAAACCTGATACCCAAGTTTATTAAGTCTTTTCTTTAGCTCCAAAGCAACTATATTTTCGTCCTCAACAACAAGTATCTTTGCATTATTTACCTCTGTTTCTTCCATTTTAGTTCCTCTCTGAAAAATTAATGATAAATTCTGTTCCATGAATTGAGTTCAGTTCGATGGTTCCATCTATCTGGTCAACCAACGTGGTCACAAGCTGTAAACCCAGGGATTCTGTATTTCTGAAATCTATATCAGGGGAGATACCAATTCCATTATCTTTTATTTTCAATAAAAAATCATTTTTAATGACATTAAGTTCCACACTGATTTCCCCTTCTTTCATTTCGGAGAAAGCATGTTTTAATGAGTTTGAAACAAGTTCATTGATTATCATACCAAGCGGAACAGCTGTATCAACGTTGAGGTAAACACCCTCAATCTTAGAAACAAGCTTAATATCCTTCTTTCCATCTTCGCATGATCTGGATAGGTAATTCATTAATTTCTTCGTGTAATCGGAAAAATCAACACTTGTCATATCCTTTGATTGATACAGTTCTTCATGTATCAGAGCCATTGAACGCACACGGTTACGACTATCTAAAAAAGCCTCTATTACATCCTGCTGCTCAAAATTATCAGATGCAAGATAGAGCAAACTTGAAATTACCTGTAAATTGTTCTTCACACGGTGATGTATTTCTTTCTTGCGTATATTCTCTGCCTGAATAAGTGCTTCTTCTACCTTTTTACGTTCAGTAATATCCAGAATTATTCCCTGCAATGAAATCCTGCCGTAGTTATCCCTTCTTGTAAAGGTTCTTTCATCTACCCATTTTATATCGCCTGATTTGGTGTATATTCTGTATTCGTAGTTTAGTTCAGCCTCCTTTTTCATATAATAATTGGAAATATGCAGGTGAGTCCTTTCGCTATCATCGGGATGTATAATATCGGCATACTTAAGACGGTTAGATGTAAAATCTTCTACAGTATAGCCAAGTTTTGTGATGTTTTTTGAAACAAATTCTACTGGCCAGTCAGTTTCTGTCTTCCATTTGAAAGCTATAACAGGACTGTTATTGATTATACTCTCCATTTCTTCCTTAAGTTCGTTTGAGTGCTCAAGTTCTTCAGCATATTTTTTGAGTTCTTTTTCACTTTGTTTTCTTTTACTAATATCTCTTGCAATAGTAATGATTGCTTTATGCCCATCGAACCTGATCATACGACTGCTCAATTCTACCGGAAAGACAGTACCATCTTTTCTCATGTGGATTGTTTCCAGGAGATTGCTCTTCATTTTACATAATTCTTTAAGTACTGTAAGAAAATCTTTGCCACGATTTGAAGCATCAATGTCCATATAAGTTAAAGAAAGGAATTCATCATGGCTATATCCCATTCTTTTACATGAGATCTCATTTATTTCCAGAATATTCCCCTGCAGGTCGGTGAGATATATTGCATCATTCAGGCTTTCAAACAAAGTCCTGAATTTCCTTTCAGAATCTCTTAGAGCTTTTTCAGCCTTTTTTTGTTCGTGAATTGCCAGATCTAATGAGTTTCTTGTTTCTTCGATTCCTTCGGTGAGGATATTAAAATCACCCTTTCCATGTATCCGAACGTTGCGGGAAAAATCATTGTTCTGTATAGCAGTAAGTACGTTATTGGAATCTGCAATAATATTGTTTAAGGAATCTGCAAAATCATCTAATGTATCTCCAAGATGCTTGAATTCCCCTTTCAGTTCCAGTTCGGTACGAGCCCCAAGTTCTCCTTTTGCAAGTGCATTTGTAACTCTGATAGATTCCCGTATCGGTGCTACCACAGCATCAAGGATCATATTAAGTCCGATTGGAATCTCTTTGAAATCCCTTTCTACATCTGTTTTTGCTCTTGTATCCAGTTTACCGTCAACAGCATCCTGCGCAATATTCCTGAAGTTCTCAACGATTTCATCTATAGGAGACGTTATCGATGTTGCTATCAAATAAGAAACAAAGCCCATAAAGAATATTGAAATAGTAGAAATAATGACTAGGGTGTTTCTGAGTTTGGTAACCCCGGCAAACATCTCTTCTTTTGGGATCACAAGTACAAAAGAGTAGTTACCTGTTCTCACAGGTTCATAAAACATTATTACTTCTTTGCCTGTCAAAGGATCGACAGTTTCAATGCTTCCTCCTATTCCATTTTTGATCTCTTCTGCAGCACCTGATATTTGAGGAATTCCAAGATCGTAAAGGGTATGTGTGCCTATTCCTTCTTTGTATTCAGGGTGGGATACCAGAATACCGGTATTTCCTGTCACAAATGCATATCCTGTATCAAAGGCTCTTATGTCACTAACAACATCGTCGATGTAATCAAGAGAGACATCAACACCTGCGATACCTGAAAATTCACCATTCTTAAAGATAGGAACGTCATAGCTTACCATGAATATGCCCTGATAATAATAAGGTTCAGTGACAATATTTTCGTGTGTTAGCTCCGGAAGCTGGTAGTAATCCTGGGTGTCATAGTTCACAAGGGGTTCAACTTCTATTGTTCCCTGGATAGTATTCCAGTAGGGTATGAATCTCCCGGTGGAGTCGTGATATGGAGCATTGATATATTCATCATCATTTCCATCAAAAGCATCAGGTTCGTATCCTACATACACTCCCGTAAGAGAAGGATGAGTTTCAAGAATATTTTTGAGAATATTGTTTACTTCATTTCTGTCATCGGCTGTGTACATTTCCATTGTTTTAGCAATTGTTTCTGCAATAGCCATATTTGCCTGCATGTCACCGTCGAACTGATTCGCATAGTCCCTTGCCATTTCTACGGATTGAAGATATGCAAGTTCTTCTTGTTGGGATGTTACGGTTTTGATACTAACTGCGGTTGAAACAACGAGTACAAGAAAGACACTGACCACTATATACATAATCAGTTTGGTTTTAATTGTCATCTCATTCTTTTTCAATCACATGCACCTCCCATTCCCCTTCACACCGACACTCAATGTACTTCCATACCGAATTCTAGATTTCAGTAGCCAGACTTTTGTAATGTTCAAACATCTCTTCCCCCCACTTAAGTGAACTTTGAGAAAAAGCCATTATATCCCTGTGGTCATACATTCCACTGATATTGAAAAAGCTCGCCGAAAATAAAGTATCAGTAACCACAATTGAGGGTGGACACATCTCTTTTTCATACAGGAACAATTTTGTATTTTCCAAGTCTTTCATTTTCTGCAGTTCTTCATTCCTGTCTTCAGTTATTCTTTGCAAAACAGATTGAGTGAAAATTATTGACACCTGGATCCCTTTTTCTGCAAGCTCACTGTAAAATGGGGGGTAAAGAGGGTGATAGATAGAAAAAATCGAATGTACGTGTTTTGAATGCAAAAGCCCATCTGTAAACTCCACAGTAGGTTCAAACATATCATTAAGTTCCGGTTCTGAAATTGTATATTCTTCAATTTCTCCTATTCTGTCCAGAAGATATTCAGGTATTGAATCCAGATTTCTTTTAACCCAGTAATCAGTGTCCTTTTCAAAGAACTTTAGTATTTCATTAATTGGTTTCACTGTTTCTGCGATAAGTTTTCCAATATAGGACAGTTCATATATTCCTTCAGAATTGCATACAAGTTCTGCTTCCTTCAGTTCTTTAAGTGGGAGTATTAGTGAACGCCATGTAACACCGAATGCTTCCTTCATTTCGTCGGGTTTTTTTGGTCCGTCCAGTAATAGCAGCACTATTTTTCTTCTTTTTTCAGAAAACCATATTGTTTCGGTTAATGATGATTCCATAATTCCTGTCTCCCCATCCCATATTTGTATTAAGCATCATTTTCCATTTGGCAAATCTCTTTTGAACTATACCTGTAATACTCAAACAACTCATGGCACCATTCCAGTGAGCTTTCATCAAAACTTATGATATCTCTGTGGTCGTATCTTAATTCTTCATTGAAAAGACAGATGTAACAAAACCAGTCAGTCACTGTTATCATTGGTACCTTAAAGTTTTCTTCACAGAGAAAGAAAGTTATGCCATCCATTCTAACCAATTCGTTGAATTGTTCCAGATATTCCTTCTTTATTTTGTCTAACGCCGATTCTGAAAGGAAAAGTGAAATTTCTGCCCCTGAGTGGGCTGCTTTAAGATAAAGAGAAAGAAATGAAGGATGAAGGTACGAAACAAAAGTCATAATTGTTTTTGATTTTGGAATATTATCCACAAATTCTCTGGGAAGCTCAAACATATGGTTAATATCGGGTTCTATAAGGAAATAATGTCCAAGATCTCTCATCCTGCTGAAAAGGTGTGCTGGTATAGCATCGAAATTCCTGCTTGTCCAGAAATCTTTATTTTCTTCAACAATTCTTGATGTATCAAGAAACGGCAGCATATTGTTAGCAATTATATTTCCTATGGAAGTCAGGCTGAAATTCTCATCTTCCTGTTTAATTAGATTCTGCTTTTTCAGGGTTTTTATCTGAGGCATTATTGATCTGGTTGTTACATTCAGTGATTTCTTAATTTGTTCCAGATCCCTTTCTCCCTCACTTAATAATAACAAAAGATTTTTCCTCTTATCAGAATACCATACAGTGTTTACCAGTGACGTTTTCATACCTATCCTTTCCTATTCCCACTTCAATACTATCATAACAGAACTTCTGGTTATATCAAATGGTTTTAAATTTACCTTTCTTACCATTCAGTGATTTTTAGCATGTACAATTCTTTTTCCACTACTAGTAACGTTTTTGGTTTAAACTATATTAATTTATTTTATATGGTAATTCACAGTGGTACTTACAAGTCACATACCCTGTTACAATTCACAAGGGTAGTTACAATTCATGAAGCACATGAAAAATCAAATTCTCTTTTAGAAATCAATTCGAATTCAAAATTTCCATTATTCTAATTAAGTAACAATGAAGGAGCTATATCCTGCAATTAATGAAAAATCGACAAGGATTAGTCTATATGTTGTAAAGTAAATGATGTATTTGCAGTGGCAGTCCCATGGATAGCCCGCAACAGGCAGTTGTTTTGAGAATGATTGTAAAGATAGTTGCAACGCTGTAAAAACAACTGCAAAAGGAGATTAGGAGGTAAAATATGTCAAATCAGGAGATATTAGACAAACTCAGAGATACTATAGTCAATCAGGATATAAACGGCTGTGCTACAGCTACTCAGGAAGCTGTAGATGCAGGTATTAGTGCTGTTGATGCAATAGAAGGCGGTCTTTCGGTAGGTATGAAGATCGTAGGCGATAAATTTGAAGCGGCAGAGATCTATCTTCCACAGATTATGATGTCTGCAAAGGCTATGAATGCTGCAATGGAAATTCTTACTCCTATACTTGCAGAAGAAAAGACAGGAGAAGGAGTGGGAACAGCAATCACTTTTGTACAGGAAGGCGACATCCATGACATCGGTCACCGTTTAGTCTCAACTATGCTTGGTGCAAATGGTTTCAAGATAGTTGATCTTGGTGTTGATGTACCTGATGATACCATCGTGGATGAAGTCAAAAAGCTTGAGGGTAGCAAAATCCTCCTTGTAGGCTCTGCACTCATGACCACATCCATGCTGGGTCAGAAAGACACAGTAGGCACTCTTGTAGAAGAAAATCTCAGGGACTCTGTCAAGATAATGTTCGGTGGAGCACCAGTATCTGATGCATGGATCGCAGAAATTGGAGCAGATGCAACAGCAGAAAATGCAGCAGATGCAGCTCGTGTGGCATTGGAACTTATGAAATAAGGGGGTATAATATGACATTTTCAAGATCACTTGATTGTTTTGAATTCTATGAGCGTGCAAAGAAAGGTCAGAAGATGACCCAGGATGACTGGGACCTTATGACCATCCCAATGAAGGCAATGGAACTCAAGCAGAAATACAACCTTGATTTTAAGGGTGAGTTCGTACCAACTGACAAGGACATGATGGAAAACCTATTCAAAGCAGGTTTTGAGATGCTTCTTGAGTGCGGTATTTTCTGTACCGACACAAGTCGTGTAGTAAAATACACAGAAGACGAGATATGGGATGCAATCAACAATGTCCAGAAGGAATTCGTGCTAGGTACCGGCAGGGATGCTGTAAGAGTACAGAAGAGAAGTGTTGGTGACAAAAGAAAGCCAATTGTCCAGGGTGGTCCGACAGGTTCCCCTATTTCTGAAAACATGTTCATGCCGGTTCATATGAGCTATGCACTTGAGAAGGAAGTTGACACAATTGTTAACGGTGTCATGATGACAGTCCGTGGCAAGCCACCAATTCCAAAGAGTCCGTACGAGGTTCTTGCAGCAAAGACCGAGACAAGGCTCATTAAGAATGCAGCCGCAATGGCCGGAAGGCCAGGCATGGGCATATAGGGACCAGAGACTTCCCTGTCCGCTCAGGGAAATATCGCTTCAGACTGCGTCGGTGGCCAGGTCTGCAGTGACAGTCACGAAGTATCACAGCTCAATGAGCTTAAGATAGACCTTGATGCTATCAGTGTAATGGCTCACTATCAGGGTAACAGTGACATTATCATGGATGAACAGATGCCTATCTTTGGTGGATATGCCGGTGGCATAGAAGAAACCACAATTGTAGATATTGCAACCCACATCAACGCTTTTGTAATGAGCAATGCAAGCTGGCACCTTGACGGTCCGGTTCACATCCGCTGGGGATCCACAAACACTCGTGAGACCCTCATGATCGCTGGATGGGCATGTGCTACAATTTCAGAATTCACTGATATACTCTCAGGTAACCAGTACTATCCATGTGCAGGACCATGTACCGAGATGTGCCTTTTGGAAGCATCCGCTCAGTCTATCACTGACACAGCTTCAGGTCGTGAGATCCTCTCCGGTGTTGCAGCCGCAAAGGGTGTCGTTCAGGACAAGACAACCGGTATGGAAGCAAGAATGATGGGAGAAGTCGCAAGGGCAACCGCAGGAATGGATATTTCCGAAGTTAACAAGGTTCTTGATGCTCTTGTCAGTTCTTATGAAGGCAACTATGCAACTGCACCAGAGGGTAAGACTTTCCAGGAATGTTACGACATTGCAACCGTAACGCCAACCGACGAATACGTCAAGGTCTATGACGGTGCACGCAAGAAGCTAGAGGAGTTTGGACTTACGTTTTAATCCCTCCGAGCAAGCCAGCGATTAATTTCGCTGGCATTTTTTATCGGGATAAAGGTAACGAATAATCGAGTAAAATCTATTAAAATGGAGGTTTTCCAATGGATGCGTACTGGACGATCATTAATGGAATAATATACTTGCTGGCTTTTGCATTGATCGGATGGGTCTTGCTTGATGCGAGTAAAACATCCAAGAAATTGAAGAGGTGATTATGTGACCGACGAAGTTACAGAATCACCCGGACTTGTTAAGACGCTCAGGCCCTACCACGTCTGGGCATTGGGAGTCGGAATAGTTCTTGTTGGTGAGTTTATGGGGTGGAACTTCACCGTTGCAAAAGGAGGAATTCTTGGAGCTCTGCTTGCAATGCTTGTTGCGGGAACAATGTACGTCATAATTTCCCTGTGTGCAAGTGAACTTGGATCCGCCACCAAACTGGCAGGTGGGCCTTATGACTGGGCAAGGCTTTTTGTAGGACCCGGTGCTGCAGCCAGTGTTGGACTTGCGGTATATATGGAATTTATAGCCCTGGAGGCTGCTGATGCTATAGTTGTTGCTTTTATTGCGCAGGAGATTTTCCCGCAGTTGCAGGTTTTCCCCGTTACATTGCTAGTAATTGCTACTCTGACATTTATTAACTACAGGGGTGTTGTGGCCGCACTTACACTTAACTTCTTCATGACTGCCATCGCTTTCCTTGCCATAATATTGCTCTTCTTCTCAGGAACATTCGGCGTCTTTGAACTTCATCCGGAGAACCTTTTCCAGGGTGCAATGCCAAACGGCATGATAGGCCTGTTTGCAGCTTTGCAGTTTGGTCCGTGGTTCTTCCTGGGTATTGAAGGAGCCGCAATGTGTGCAGAAGAATGTAAGCGACCATCAAGGGCAGTTCCTCTGGGACAACAGGCAGGGATGATAACACTTCTGGTCGGAGCCGCAATGACGCTTTTCATATGTGCAAGTTTGCTTCCATCCAACATACCTGCTGAAGGTCTTGGAGTTTCTGTGTATCCCCTCTTTGAGGCTGCACAGGTAAGCGGAGTACCGGTACTGGTTGCACTTCTGGCAATTGGAACTTTGCTAACATGTATTTCCAGTGCAAACGGCTGTGTTTGTGATTCATCAAGGTCATGGTTTGCTCTTTCAAGAGATCATTTTGTCTCTAATTGGTTCGCTTCAGTTCATCCAAAATACCAGTCACCTTACAAAGCGGTAATTTTCACCATGCCTATCGCAATAGCCTTTGCATTCAGCGGTTATCTTGACCAGGTTATCACTTTCTCTATCGTATCAGGTCTGCTTTGTTACGTTCTGATACCATTCTCCCTGCTACGTTTCAGAAAGATGTTCCCTTCACATATCAACAAGATCCGTCCATTTGTAAGCCCGCTTCAGCCATGGATATCCTACTTTGCAATTATAATTGCAATAACAATCATGTCCACACTGTTCTGGGGCTACAGATACAACCTTATCTTCGCTTTGGTCTTCTATCTGATAGCGTACTTCTACTTCCATAATAAGCACAAGAAACATCAGAAAGAATTCGATTGGCAAAGGGAAATGGGATGGCCGAATCCAAGCCACCATAATATTGAGGAGTGATAAAAATGGATGGAATCAATGAAGCAAAATATAATAGTGCATTTGCAAAGGACACCTTTCTGATACTGGGTGCAATTGCGCTGTTGATTGTTATTGAAGGTTATGTGGTCTTTACCATACTGTCTGAGGCTGGTTCAGCTGTTTCACCTGCAATTCAGGGGATATACATCCTGTTCTTCGGTTTGGTAGTGGGTATTGAGACTATAGGCTACATGCAGGTCAGGCGCTCAATAAAACAGCACATGTTTGATTTCAAGTACTATGATTGAGGTGAACAATATGAGTGAAGACACTGAAAAGAAAAACTGGATGATGGAGGCATTTGACATCATTTTCATTTTTGTGCTTGCTTTCATCTGTCTGGTTGTACCAACGCAGATACAGGGTTCAGTACTTGTGGGATGGTCAGAGACCGGTTCAATCCAGTTCATATGGGATCCAGTGGGCTTTTTCAGTTTGCTGGGGGTCATAATCGCGTTTTTTGTGATTATGCTTTACCATTCTGTAAGCCATTACAAATACTGAAGATGTGTCAGCTTAACTGACACTTCTTTTTGGATTTTATGTTTAAATTAATCTTTAATTTGCTAATTAATGGATATTATAAGGTGAAATTATGAGTTCAGATATCAATATTCAACGGGCAAAAGATCATGATAATCTTACCGAAACGGAAAAAAAGCATATTCCTGTCATTGAGGCTCCTTCAGAAGTGAAAGCCGGGGAACCTTTTGATGTTAAGGTAACTGTAGGAGCTATTCCTCATGTTATGGAAGAGGAGCACTACATAAAATGGATAGAACTGCACCTGAACGGAACTCTTGTGGGAAGAAAGGAACTTCAGGCATCAGAAGGGAAAGCTGAAGCGACATTTACCACCGTAGGCACTGAAGAGATGATCACTGCAAGAGAAATCCAAAATTGCACAATTCATGGCTTTGGTGTATGTGGTACATGCGGCACAAAATCAGCTATTGTCAATCTCAGAGCAGTTGAAAGTTGCAATGTTCATGGATTGTGGGAAGATTCGAAAGGTATTGAAATTATTTCTTCTGTTGTCAAAGATGGGAAGAAATGCACAGGGGGTTCCCAGTTGTGACTCCATTTAAGTAAGGAGATTATATCTATGACAGAATATACCCCTAAAGAAAGATTAGCGCGTGCATTGACAGGCCAGCCTGTTGACAGGATGCCTGCCGTTTCTGTCACCCAGACAGGAACAGTTGAACAAATGGAAGCTTGCGGTGCCTTCTGGCCCGAGGCTAACAATGATGCCGAAAAAATGGCCACACTTGCAGAAGCAGGTCATACAGTAGTTGGATTTGAAGCTGTGCGTGTGCCTTTTGATATTACAGCAGAAGCTGAGTTCTTCGGCTGTGAGATAAAAGACGGTACAAAAGAACAGCAGCCATCTGTTGTAGGTCATGTTGTAAGCAATGTTGAAGACATTGAGAAGCTCAAAGGTTACAGCCTCGAACACGGCAGGATCGGTGTTGTCTGTGAGGCAATAAAGATACTTGCAGACAAATATGGTGATGAACTTCCTGTCATGGGAAGCATGATCGGTCCTTTCTCACTTGCACAACACATCAATGGTGATGACTGGTTTATGGCAATCTTCACAGACGAAGCATTCGGTCTTGCCCTCATGGAATTCACAACCGATTTCTGTGTTGCATATGCAGAAAAAATGGTTGAGAACGGTGCTGATACGATGGTTATCATTGATCCTACGGCAAGTGCACAGCTTATTGGTGCCGAATTCTATGAGAAGTTTGTTGTACCTTTCCATGAAAAGATAGTTGATGCAATGCACAAGGTCAACGTTCCTGTAGTTCTGCACATATGTGGTGACACCACCCTGGGTCTTGCTCTTATGGAATCATCAGGTGTAGACGGCATTAGTGTAGACCAGAATGTTGATGTAGCAACCGCCGTTGGCAGTGTCGAAAAAGCTGTGATCGTCGGGAACCTTGACCCCGTGAACATGCTCTGGAACCAGACTCCTGAAACCATCAGGGAGCAGTCACAGAAGGTCCTTGATGCAGGAGTGGGCTTGCTTGCACCGGGCTGTGGTATTGTCAGCAAGACTCCCACAGAGAACCTCCGGGCAATGGTAGAAATGGCAAGGAACCACAAATACTGATTAAAAGTTTCTCCGGGACAAATCCTTCATACGAGTAGTCACCATTTTTGCCCGGAGAACTATTTTTTATGAGTTCAGAACATCATTCAGCCTGAGAACCGGAATCCGATAATTTCTGCGTTTTTCTTTTTTTTGGAATACTGATATTCTGTTTATAGTTCATTTCCTGCTTTTTCCCGAATTAGTTCAGATTATTTGTTTCTTAATGGATTCTTCCTGTTTTCTGGCGATCATGCAAAATTATAAATACTATTAGACCAGTTACCAGATGCCGACTTCCGCAAGTCGGGTAAAACAATCAAAACTAAAAGGAGAAAACGGTTATGCCTGAAAAATCAGAAGACAGAGTATTTGCTGCATCACCATTGCCACCTGTATTGCATGGAGTCAGATTAAGGGATACAAAAGCTCAGGACAAAGCACATACATCCTGTGAAAAGTAAGAATTATTCCTTCTTAATAATTTAACATTCTGTTTGGAGTTGTAGGGATGATAAGTTCATCCTTACTCTGGAGGTTGACCCTCATTATGTTATTATACTAATGAGGGTCTGATGGCAACAAACGGTATGCTTGTCTTCCATTTAAAAGCAAGGAACATGTTACCGTTTGAGCCTGAACTATTTTTTTTACAGATCGAGCAAAACAAACTTAAAATGGTGAGCAATAAAAAACCCTTATATTTCATTATTCCTTATATCATAGTATTATAATTACCCTTAAATATTCGGATATATTGCTCCGAACTGAAAAACAGAAAAACTGGCTTTTTTGCCTTCATTCACCTGGTGTAAAAATGGAAATTGAAGATTTTATTATTGCTAATATTGCTATTGCCATTCTGGCAAGTTCTTTCATCTATGCAGCGACCAATCCTCTCCCTTCAGGGATTCCAATACTTGAAACTCTGGCCATTGGTGGTCTCTGTGCCTACCTTTTTAATAATCCAAATATTTTGTAAGATCCATATCTGGAATCTTATTTATTATGGGTCGATCTAATATTTTCCAGATTTAATTTAATTGGATCTCCTCAAGATTGAGTGGGTAATTTAATATTCTGTTCATCCAATCCATATTGGATGGACGATAAACTCTTGATTCAAATGGCTCTGGGAATAACCCCTCCATGGTATGTGAAAGACATTGATCTTAATGTTTCTAAGAAAAGAATGGATATTTATCTAGATTTTACCAAGGGAACGAAGTTCCCTTGCCCAGTTTGCAACAAACTGTGTGATCTCCATGATACCAAAGAAAAAGTATGGAGACACCTTGATTTCTTCCATCATGAAACATACATTCATGCACGAGTTCCCCGAACAAAGTGTGATGGAGATGATGTAAAACTTGTAGAAGTTCCATGGACAAGACAAAATACTGGATTTACATTATTTTTCGAAGCACTAATCGTTGCAATGTCCAAAGAAATGAGTGTTTCTTCAATTGCTGAATTGATCAATATTCATGAAAATTCTGTATGGATAATTCTAGCTCATTATGTTGAAGAAGCCAGAGCAAAGATGGATCTCTCTGAGTTAGATACTATTGGAGTAGATGAAATATCTGTCAAAAAAGGTCACAGCTATGTGACCTTGTTCTATGATCTAAATCAATCAAGAGTAATTCATATTGAAAATGGAAAGAAAAGAAGTGTTTTCAAGAACTTCAGGGAAGTTCTTTCCAGAAAAATAGACCCTGATAATATCAAGTATATTTCAATGGACATGTATCCTGCTTTTAGGGGTGGAGCAAGGGAATATTTCCCAAATGCTAAGATCGTTTACGATAAGTTCCATATTGTCAAAATGATGAATGATGCAATTGATAAGGTTCGAAGAAAGGAGTATCAAACAAATAAAGATCTGGGTAAAACGAGATTCATGTGGTTGAAAAATCCTGAAAATCTATCGGATAGGGAAATAGCTAAGATTCGATCAATCAAAGATTTGGATACTAAAACAGCAAAAGCTTACAGATTTAAGCTTGGACTTCAACGTCTGTGGGATATAAAAAATATAGAGGTAGCGAGGGAATATCTTGACAAATGGCATTATTGGGGAACACATAGCAACATCAAGGAAATTATCACATTGGCCAAGATGATTAAAAGAAATTCTCATGGGATATTGGAATCAATCAAACAAGGTATCAGCAACGGTGTTGTTGAAGGATTGAACAACAAAATTAAAACTGCTTTTAAGAGATCATATGGATTGAAGACTGAGAAGTGTAGGAATACAATGATATTCTTGATGGCGGGTAAACTTCGTTTACCCACACGATGTTAAAGAGAGCCAAAAATAATATTAAGACTGCAATATATGTGTCTGTTATTCCTTTGATTAAGTTAGAATTTGTTACAAACAATATAAATAAGGAGCATAATATCAAGTTAGATAGTATATATGGAAGTATATATTTTTGGAACTTTTTAAAATCCTTGTTTTTCTTCAATTTGATATCAATCACTTGAATTCCACTATAAAATAAAACAAGTCCTACAACAGCAACGGCGTACAGTAGTGAAATTAGCTTTGCAGTTGAAGTGGAAATTATTGAGTCATCTGCAATTATTTGGATTGATGAGACTGCAAAAATATAAAATGTAATTGTAACAACAACAATCTCATTAATCTTCCTAGATATCATTACATAAAAAATAAGTTACATAAATATTAAGTTTCTTATTTTATATTGATTAATACATTTTTTATTTTATCTGTAATTGTCAACTGTGAGCAATGTCTAAATCTTGCGTCTTTTGAACTTGCAGAATCCAGATTATTCTATACTTATGTAGTTAATCCCTTTGGAAAGACATATTTCTCATTTCCCTTCCATCAGATACAAAAGCAATGACTAACTTTTTAAAGTAAATATGGACACACTGAATTTTGACGGCTCATGCGACCCGAATCCAGGAGGGATAATGGGATTTGGATGGATTATAAACTGGAGCAATGGCAAAAAACCAACGGAAGGTAGCAAGGAAAAGGAACCTTCAAAATCCAATACCAATAATGTTGCCGAATACACAGCCCTGAAGGAAGGTATAAAGAATTACCTCAAACTCGGGGGGAAAGGTCCTCTTCAGGTTCGTGGTGACAGCAAACTTGTCATTAGTCAGATGTCAGGGAAATGGAAAGTTAAAAATGAGAACCTGGCCGAGATAAAAAATGAAACTTCAGAGATAATCAAAAAGCACAATCTGAATGTCAAATTCACATGGGTTCCCAGGGAACAGAACAGTATTGCAGACAGGCTTGCCCTTCCTAAATCCAGACGCAACAACATGCCAAAATCTGATTCAAAAACAGAATCAAAATCAAACTCTGTTAAACCTGAGAACAGGAAGTTTGTTGCAGATGTGAATTCATCTTCTGTATCCTCAAAACTGAGACTTCAGATAAATGAACTTAATACTTCTCCCTCACCTGGTTTCAAATCTTTTGCACAGCTTAAGGTTGGAGGATTTGACTCATTTTCAAGGAAAAAACTTGAGACTTTACAGAAGGAAGCAGGCCCAAAAGCTTCTTCCATTGCTAAAAAGGAATTTCCCAATAATTCAAGTCAACAGGCTTCAGCACTCAGGTGGATGCTCAGGGGACTTTCCACAGACCTTGCGGTAAAAAAAGTCAAGGTAGATATTGAACTCAGTAAAAAGAGAAAAAAGTAAGAAAAAACTAATTTATCGGAGTTTCAGATAGTCCAAAGTTTCTGTTTTAAATTCAGATTCATATTAAGATTCAGAAGCATGGAGCCTTTCTGATGGTGAACCAGAAAACACTTCCACGGCCAATCGGATTGTTTTCAACTCTGATTTCCCCACCGTGAAGTTCCACTATCCTTTTTGCAATTGCAAGACCAAGGCCGCTTCCTTTTATGCTTCCTTTATCAGCACGTCTGAAACGCTCAAATATCATTTCCTTTTCATCATTATTGATTCCAGGACCTGTGTCAGTAACCTGTATTTTCCATTTATCCATGGCATCTGAAATGGCTATTGATATTCTCCCGTTTGGGGGAGTGAATTTTATTGCATTGGAAAGCAGGTTGAGGAATACTTCTTCCATTATAGGGTTAACAAATGAGGGATAAGGCCCCATTGCTTTCATATCGAAATTAATATCTTTTTTAGTCATTTCAGAATTGAGGTTCCTGACTACTTTTTCAAGAATGGGCAAAAAGTCCTGCTCCTCAAATTTGATATCGTCCACAGATTCCAGTTTAATGAACTTTGAAGCTGATTCTATCATATAGATCATTCTTTCATTGTTCTTGTGAATCTTATCAAGCAGAGTCTGCTTACTTTGCTCATCCTCGACAATTATCATCTCTTCAGTAAAACCGCGTATTATATTTGCAGGATTAAGAAGATCGTGTGTTAAGATATCTGTGAAAAGCACTTTCAGGTGGTTTGCATCCTCAAGACGTTTTGCATAGCTTTTGAGATTCTCTTCGGCTTCTTTTCTGCTGAGAGCTTCTGCAAGTACATTGGCCACAGATTGCATGAAGTGCATATCATCTTTAGTGAACACCCTTCTCTGCGTGGTGTGTACATTCATAACACCGTAAGGATCATCCCTGCTTCCGATAGTAACATCCATTCCGCTGACGATTCCATTCTCTTTTAGCAATGGTAACCCGCTTGTAAAGTTGTATTTCTCCTGTGAAATGTCTTCACTTATAGCTGGATCTTCATTGCGGTCAGAGTACAAAGTATAGCAGACAATGTCATTCTTGCTGTTTTCATTCTCATTTTTGCTGTTGTTTTCTTCTTCCCAGCCAACACCAGCAACCATGACTGCGCCATTACCTTCTTTTTCCATTATACGGCAGTATTCCACATCAAGGGTGTCTGTCACAAGTCTCACAGATTCCTGCATAAGCTTATCAAGGTCTGCTCCTGCAAGTCCTTCCTGTCCGAGTTTTGCAACTACAGCCTGTTGTTTTTCTCTCATTTTCAGGGTATTTTCAATGGATTTGCATTCGCTGATGTCCTTTGCATGTCTAACTACCATGGACACATTTCCATCATCGTCAAAAAGAGGTGAAAGCTCAATGAGTTTTGTTTTGTTGTCAAGAGGGTCTTCAATCTCAAACCTGCAGCATTTTCCTGTGGCAAAAACCTCCAGCAAACGGCATGATTCGCAGGGTTTTGACTGTTTCATGAGACAACTGTAGCATAATGGATTACCCATTTTTTCATTTGCAGGTATAGAATTGCAATTCTTCCAGTTGCTTGTTACAATCCGCATATTCCGGTCTATTACAACTATGAGATCCTGTACTGATGACAGGGTTTTTTTCAAGAGGTTGAGCTGCATACTGCTTGCATTGTCCAGCTCATCGTTTTTTGTGTCATAGATTGACATGTGAATCCCCCGGATACTTTCAATTATTGTGATTCAGGCGCAGGTAAGTTGTTACTGGAACTTTATACCATTAGTATAATGTTATAATACTGAATCAGGATGAAAACTTCTTGAATTCTGCTATTTATATGTATCCGGGATTTGCATATATGATGATGAGCATGAGTGTGATATATCAAAGCCTCTTATATATACTTCTAAAAAAATATGGTTACAATCTATATGCAGAGAATCAATAATATTATAAAGTGATAATATATCCAATCTCATATATTTACTGTAAATCAAGATATGATATTTCTCTTATAATTTTGTTCCGCAATGCTTGCAAAAGCGTGCATCGCTGTCGTTTTTATCATTACCGCAATTATTGCAGACGATCTTAAGTCTTTTCTTTTCTCTCTCTTCAATAGAGGCAAAACTTATCTCTGCCGTTACGATACCAGTTGGAACAGCTATTATGCTGTAACCAATTATCATAATAACCGAAGAAAGTGTGATTCCAAGAGGGGTTTTCGGAACAACATCACCATATCCGACAGTTGTCAGGGTTACGATAGCCCAGTAGATACTGAAGGGTATACTTGTAAATCCATTCTCTTCTCCCTCTATAAGATACATTAGTGAACCCAGAATGACTACGAGAGTTAGTACCGTGAAAAGAAAAACGGTTATCTTTCTTCGGCTGGCTTTCATGGCTGATACCAATAGTTCAGCTTCATCGAGGAATTTAACAAGCTTGAGAATACGGAATATTCTCAGCACCCTGAGTATTCTAATAACCAGCAGGAACTGGCTTCCCGGAAGGAAGAGACTCAGGTATGTGGGCATTATGGCCAGCAGGTCAACAATTCCAAAAAGACTGATTGCATACTTTGTTTTGCTTTTGACACAAAGCATTCGAAGGAGATATTCAATTGTAAAAATTATGGTGAAGAACCACTCTATATTGTAGAGCAGGTCGCCGTGTGCAAGCCTGAATGATTTCACGCTGTCCAGCATGACAGCTACCACGCTCAGGAGAATACTCACTATCAGAATTATATCAAAATTCTTCCCGGCCGGAGTGTCTGCCTCAAATATCACTTCATAGAGCCGGCTTCTCCAGTTATTCCCATCAGGTTTGTTATCTGAATATTTATCCTCATATGCAGCCATTGTAATCCTCAGAAATCAAAAAGGCTCTTTTGTCCCGTGCTTTCCTGCAGGTTGCCAACTCTCACTCCGATACGCCTGAAGTTAATAGTGCTTTCTTCAAGGAACTGTTTCATCAGTTCTACAGCATTCTCAGCAAGTATTTCCCTGTCATTAACGGCATGATTGAATGTTTTACTTTTTGTTGAAGTTTTGAAATTTGAGAATATAACGGTTACTGTTACGGAACGGAATGATACTTTCCTTTTTTTGACCTTGCCGATAACATCATCCATAAGCTCATCCAGCAATGAGAAAATCAAATTCTCATTTCGACTGTCATTTTTAAGTGATGCCATCCTGCCAATCTGGTCGCTTGCAGTTCTCTCCTTCACAGGACTATCATCCTGACCCGATGCAGCATTTTTCAGCCACATGCCTTTGCTCTTTCCAAAAACAGAGATAAGTTCCATAACATCAAAGGCAGCCAGCTCTTCAACAGTTTTAATCCCCATTTCAGCCAGCTTATCCTCAGTTACTTTGCCAATTCCCCATAATTTCTTCACCGGCATCGGTTTAAGAAAGTCCTCAGTATCTTCTGGTTTTATAATAGTTATTCCATCAGGTTTACGGAAAGATGATGCCATTTTGGCAATGAGTTTGTTGGGACCGATGCCAACTGAGCAGGTTATTCTTTCCTGCGACTTCACTTCTTTTTTAATTCTGAGACCGATTTCCTTTGCAATATCATAATCACCATTGCAGGATTCGCTTATCTCCAGAAAAGCCTCATCAATACTTATCTTTTCAAAGGCTTCCTCGCTGTCTGCATTGGACCTGAGTATCTCCATCACATTTGCAGAAACATCTTCATAGAACGCTTTCCGTACCGGCAGAAAAACAGCATCAGGCTTTTTGGATTTTGCAAGCTTGCACGGCATTGCAGAACGTATTCCGGCATCCCTTGCTATATAATTAGAAGTACTGACAGCTCCACCTGATTCCCCACGATTGGAATACATGCAGACAACAACAGCTTTCCCTTTGAGTGTCGGGTCTTCCCTCTCTTCTATTGCAGCATAGAAGTAGTCCATGTCCACATGAATTATCACACGTTCCATCAGTTAGTAAGAATGTTCAGGAGCTTTTTATGGTTAACTGAAAAATGGGTGAAAATTGAATGAGAAAATAAGTTTGAGGGATGAAACTTAAAGAATCGTATCCCTGCAATCCACATAAATGCGGCTAAAGTCTGGAACTTTTCCTGAAATTGGTTTTGCGTAGAGGTACAGGTTCTCATGCATTGGCTTGAACTTCTTCAGTACTCCTAGAACCGGATCATCAGGGTCAGTATAGGCTCCGAAGAACTTGCAGTTCGTTTCAAACATAAGGTTGTTGCAGTAGTCGATTATCTCTTCCATTGCAGGACTGTGTTCCTGCTCAAATGCGAAATCTACAATTGAATGCATTTTACAGACCTCACCTTCCGTTGGAATATCCGGCACTCTTGTAAAGTGTCTGAGTATTCCGTATGCATTTGCCATTACTTTCCACATCATCGGCTCCTTTGTGTATGTAACTTCCATAAGGACTGAAGCATCCCAGAAACCTGCACAGGCAACAATATGTCCTTTCCATTTTGCCGTTATGAAATTCTCGAGACCATATCCAAATATTCTCTCAGTATAGTCTTTGAAACTCTCTATGGTAAAAGGACAAAATTGGGCATTTCCATGGTAGTAGCTGTTGATCAGTTTGATGGTATCATGAATGTCTTCGGCATTTATTCTTTCAATTTCATAACCGCTTTCCATATTCTCTTTTTTGTAAGCTGAAATCGAAATAGCCTGTATGCTTTTCTCTCTCATGTAACCAAGCTTTTCAAAAAGATCCATGAACTCTTCATTAGGTTCATACGCATAACAATAGATGTAAGAAGCCTTTGCTTCAGCTGCAGCTTTTTCTGCTTCCCTGACAAGTTCGACTTCTAGTCCCTGATTTTTGTGGTCAGGATGAACCATTACTTCTGCAATGTAAAGATATGGTTCATCCGTTCCTTTTTTAATAGTCCAGCCTATCCATCCCACAGCGGTGGCATTCTTTTCTGCAACACGGATTTCCCAGTTGTCATAAATTTCGTATCTTGCTGTAATATCCGGTCCCTTGTCAATGATCATTGCACATTCTTCATTCCCCTGAGGACACAATTTTTCAATATTCAACAGAGAATCGTTATCCTCTTCCCTAAAAGGTCTTATATTGACCATGCAATCACCTGGTATCCTTTATTAGATGTCCCGGTAACAAAGGAACCCGGAAAAACAGAGTCATTACTCCGCATCACAGATTTTGTATTTTACTACTCCCAAATAAAAATTGAATTTGATGGGATATATAGGTTTTGGATATAAATAAACTCAAATGCATAAAATATACAGGGACAGTCATCAATATAGTTTGCAATGTACAGCTCCTTACAATTTTCATTCTTCAAAATCAGCAAGTGCTGTGCTTAGATATCTCTCCCCTGTGTCCGGTAATATTACAACTATCATTTTTCCGGTGTTTTCCTGCCGTCTGGCAACCTGCAATGCTGCATGAAGAGCCGCTCCACATGAGATTCCTACAAGAATTCCTTCTTTTTTTGCCATTTGTCTTGCAGTTTCAAAAGCCTCCTCATTGCTGACTTTTATAACCTCATCAATGATCTCCGTATTCAGTACATCAGGGATGAAACCGGCGCCAATTCCCTGTATCTTGTGTGGCCCGGGATTCCCACCGGAAAGAACAGGTGAATCTTCCGGTTCCACAGCTATTGCCTTAAAAGAAGCTTTGCGGGATTTAATTACTTCAGAGATTCCGGTAATAGTTCCTCCCGTCCCGACACCTGCCACAAGATAATCCACTTCACCATCTGTATCTTTCCAGATTTCCTCAGCCGTTGTACGACGGTGAATATCAGGATTTGCAGGATTCATAAACTGGTGTGGAACAAAGGAATTCTTAGTCTTCTTTGCCATCTCTTCAGCTTCCACGATGGCTCCATTCATGCCTTTACTTCCAGGAGTGAGAACTATCTCAGCGCCAAGCAATCTGAGTATCTTCCTTCTTTCAATGCTCATGGTTTCCGGCATCGTAAGAATAAGACGATATCCTTTTGCAGCACAGACAAATGCAAGTCCTATTCCTGTATTTCCTGATGTTGGTTCTATAACAACAGAATCCTTATTGAGAAGTCCCTCCTTTTCAGCTGTTTCTATCATATTAAGGGCAATACGGTCCTTAATTGAACTCAATGGGTTGAAGGATTCAACTTTACCTATCACAGTTGCATGGCACCCTTCAGTTATTCTGTTCAGGCGGACAAGAGGGGTCCTTCCAACGGTCTTTGTTATGTCTTCATGAATTCTGATTTTACCAGCTCCCTTTAAAATTAATTGATTTCCTGAGATTCAAAGCATATGACAGATACTCTCATTTTTTCTCCTTGAAAATGAGTCTTGGTTCTTCGATGACTACCTTCGTATCAGGTGGAACAGATTTTGTAATCCAGACATTACCACCTATTACCGTTCTCGCTCCAATTACGGTATCTCCACCAAGAATAGTTGCATTGGAATAGATGACGACGTCATTTTCAATGGTAGGATGCCTTTTTTTGTCCCGGATGAGCTTTCCGGTTTCATCCTTTGGAAAGCTCAGGGAACCCAGGGTAACTCCCTGATAGATACGAACATTGTCCCCAATTTCACAGGTTTCACCGATAACCACACCTGTACCGTGGTCGATAAAGAATCCTTTACCTATATTTGCGCCAGGATGAATATCGATTCCTACAACGCTATGAGCATACTCAGTCATGATGCGGGGTATTATGGATATTCCTTGTTTGTGCAGTTCATGTGCTGATCGGTATACAGTCATTGCAAATATTCCCGGATAGCTGAAGATGATTTCATCATAATTCTTGGCTGCAGGGTCTCCCTCATAAGTGGCAATGATATCTGAAGCCAGCATGGACCTGATTTCAGGTATTTTCTTCAGGAACCGTAATGTTTCCTCATGGCCGCGATCTATGCATTCTGTGCACTCCTCATCGTGGCGGTTACATTCATGAATTATGCTGTTGGTTATCTGTTCCGAAAGCTTTGAAAACAGTTCGGTGATCTCATTTCCCAGATGATAGGGGAGAGTATTCTTATCAACTGTCTGATCCCCGAAATAGCCGGGAAAGAGAATATCCTTAATCAGGTCGATAATTTCAATAAGTGCTTCCCTGGATGGAATCACGGCCGCTTCAAGGTGGTCAAAACATCCCTTGTCAGAACAACTGTTGACAACAAGGTCTACGATACCAGGAATTTCCGGGCGGTATATGTTGTCGACCATGGAGTTCAGAATCGAGCATCTTTTTTGTTCTGATGATGTTTTGGTCATGTTTATCACACCTTTTTCACTGTTATTTATTTGTACTGTTAACACCGTTAACAGCATTTCCCTATCACAAACTTCTTTTTTTGTATAGTGTTTTTATTTCTAAATTTTGACTGCACTCAGAAGTACCCACTTTCAGCAAACCCATAATAAGATTGAAAATGATTGCATTTAAGATTTTGGAAGCTGTTATCGAAGTATTGATCTGGAATAAGAGAATAGCAATCTTAGCTGGTTAAAGGACTTTTACTGAGAATCAGGGCACTTTAAGACCCCTTTATTTCCAGTAGAGAAGTATGACAAGTTAAATCCAGTCTATGCCTGGAATCAGTTAATTATAATAATTAATATCCTATTTGCTTACATTTTAATAAGCCATCCTTCCTGAGATGATGTAAATAAATTTAAATAGAAACCAACATTAGATATTTTATGCAATTATCTGAAGATCAAAAAGAGATTATAAGTGAGGAACTGCTTCCGGTTACCGATATTGATATCAGGGCGCTGTCTGAGATATATGATGAGCAGGACATCTATCTTTCAGTTTACCTGCCTGTGTCAGGTAGGGAAAATGAGCACCTGAATAATATCTTTGTGGATTCAAGGGTAAGTGCTATCAAAAAAGCTTTGAACCCTGAACTTCGCTTTGAGTTTGAAAAGACTTTTGAGATGGCAAAGTCCTCAGTTTTTGGCGAGCCGATTTCAGGCGAAAAAGGAAGAATCATTTTTGCAAGCTCAAAAGAAGCTTTTCTTCATGTTTACAGACTTGCAGTGGAACCGGAGCAGTCTTTCGTTCTTGACACATCACCATATCTGCTTCCACTGGCGAAACTGAGAGCAGATTATGAGGACTACGGCGTGCTTCTGGTTGATTCCCAGGAAGCTAAGTTCACATGCATACGCTCGGATATTGCAGAAGAAAAGAAACACCTCTCAACCGATCTTATGAACAAGCACAAAAAAGGAGGCTGGAGCCAGGCTCGTTTTAACCACCTGAGAAAAGGTGCAATCAAATCCTTCCTGTCAGAAGTTGCTGAAAATGTTCAGGAGACCTGTGACCAACTGCAGACAAGAGGTTTTGTTCTTGCAGGACCAGGAGAAGCAAAGCAGCAGCTTATGGAAATGCTTCCACAGGAAATCCAGCATAAGGTTCTGGGTGTTATTGACGTTCCTATTGATATCTCAAGGGATGAGCTGGTAGAAGCCGGAGATGCTGTGCTTCAGGAAAGTGAGCATTCTGAGGCAGTAACTGTGGCTGAAGAACTTAAAGCTGCGATTCTCAAAGGTGGTCTTGCCGCTTATGGACTTGAAGATGTAAAAACCGCACTTGAACAGGCAAGAGTCAACACCTTAGTAATTCTGAAAGATTCATCTGTTCCTGGATGGATTTGTGAGAAGTGCCAGAACCTGCAGGCAAATGCCAAGCCTCCAAAAGAGTGTGAAAGATGTGGAGGTCCGACATCGGTTGTGAATGTGGTCGAAGAACTCTATGAAATGGCACAGCGTACCGGTGCAAAAGTCGAGTTTGTGGAAATAGAGGATTTTTTTGACTCTGATAATGTGGTGGGTGCGCTTCTGAGATATTAAAATCAGAGGACTTCAAGGGTATAAGAGAATTAATCCTTTGCCCATTATCTTTCGATCAGATATGGAATCTAGATTAGATTCGATGCAAAATAAAAAGGAGAATAATAAATGGAAAATATGGAAAAAGAAGATATCACACCTTTTAATGTGATCGTCGTTTTCTTTTCTGCTACGGGAAATACAAGAAAAATTGCTGATACAATTAAAAGTAAACTAAGTGACCTGGGAGTTTCTGTTACTCAGTTTGATATAAGCTCCCCCAAGGACAGAAATAAAAATATTTCTTTTAGTGACTATGATGCTGTCTTTTTCGGATTCCCTATTTATTCTTTAAGGGCACCACGCGTTTGCAGGGAATGGCTTATGCGCCAGAATGGTGAGTCAAAGAGGTGCTCGGTGTTTTTTACTTATGGAGGATTCGGAAAAGAACCGGCTCACTATTATATCAAGGAATTACTTGAGAAACGTGATTTCTCTCTTGTTTCCACTGCAGAATTTCTGGGAGCACATACCTTTAATTATAGCGGGTGGGAGGCTGCTCAGGGGCGACCGGATAATTCAGATATGAAAGTAGCAGAGGAATACACTATCAAAACACTTGAAAGATTCAGGGCTGATAAGCTCACAAAAGTAGATGATTTTGAAAAACCACCTTATCCTGTGGAACAACTGGATGAAGCTGAAAAATACAGGTTCCGTTTGATAACGCAACTTCCGACAAGGGATGGCAAGGAATGTTGCTTGTGCATGCAGTGCGAAGAGCTTTGTCCTACAGGTTCTATGGACGCAGTAAGAGGTATAGTGAATCCGAAATCCTGTATTGCATGTTTCAGGTGTATTGCAAGTTGTCCAGAAAATGTTTTGCACACAAATGATATAGCAAATTCATGGGAAAACAAATTAAAAATGCATAATACCTCTAAAGAGGAAATAGACGGGATGGAGAGCAAGATATTTTTATGAGTCTTTGATAAGCAGCAAAATAAAAACTTTTATCATACTTTCTTAGCTGCTTTATTTTACACAGAAAACTCTGTCTTCATACTAAAGCGCTCAAATGAGCACAATGGTAGAAAAGAAATACATTACGTGCATATAATGAACTAACTCTATTTCCATCATAAAATTGGCGGGGTTCATGTCATATGGTATGTTAACACACGAGAAGATATTCAGGAAAGTCATCAACATAGTGACAATTATTGTTCTGTATATACTGCTGCTGGCGATAATAGTAGGAATGTTTAATGTTTTCCAGAATATCGGACTGGTATGGTTAAAAAAAGGTGGCTTCAGTCAGGTAGTTTACAGTGTACTGACAATTTTTGTGCTTATTGATTTTTTCAAAGCTTTTGCAGATTACCAGGTTCATGAAAGGATCAGGCTCACGTATGTGACCGACGCAACAATTTTGATAGTTTTGCGTGAGATTACCGTACTTATCTACAGTCATGAATTTGAAACAGAGACTTTGCTTGTATTTGCAGCATTGCTTTTAGTTTTAGGTATTGTACGTGGGATTGCAGTGAGGTTTCCAGCATCCGGTAATGTGAATGTAAAATCATTGGAGATGGATAGAAAATCAGGAGAAGAATGAGCAACATGCTCTTTCATCAATGCAGTTTTTTAGCTGATTCCCACATTTCCTCGAATTTTCCCTGTAGTTTGGATGCCAGTCGCTGGTCCCAGACTTTTGTCATGGCTATCACGTTATTCTGTTCAACGGGATCGATTATGCTGAATACGACCTTATCGTTGTCGATGATCGTGAAATATGCAGGGAATGGCTCATCCTGATACCTGATCTCAATGTTACCGGCAGTGTCGTTCATCCCATAGGATTCATCATCTGGTGTGTGCATCATTCCGGTTTCTTTTGAAGAAAGCATTCGTAATTTAACCCCACGTTCAAAGGCTTTCATCATTTCCTGTCGAGTCTCAGATTCATTCGTTTCATCTGAATGTGAATGAAAACCTGATGCTGCTGTTTTAGGTAGATAAAGCAAAATACATATTTCTTTTTCTGCTTCTTCAAAATTTGATTTTGTCATCTCTGGAATTTCATTTCCCATTGCAGTTATCCAGAATGATCTCTCTGCTGGCTTCTGGGTCTTGATCTCATCGATCTCTTTTCCAATATCAATGATAAGTTTTCTTGTGTTTTCCAGATCCTCATCCACTTGTTTCTTCTTTTCGGCATAAAGTCCGTTCAATGCGTTGCTGGGTTTTTTGGCCATATACTTTTTAGGCCTGCTGTTCTGGACTTCAAATAAGCCTTTTGTTACAAGTGAATTCATAGTTTCGTATATTTTACCATAAGGAATGTTGGTTTCTTTGTGGACAGCACCAGCTTCCGCAATCCCATGTTTCAGAACATAAAGGTAGGCATCAACTTCGTACTTGTTCAATCCCAGTTTTATTAATTTATTTTCCAGCATCTTTGAAACCCATTGTATGTGTTATCCAGAGTGTAAACCGTTTAAATATTGATTTCCATTTAAGTAATAAGATAGACACAACTCATAAGTGGTGTTTAAATAAATAGATTATGTAGAGGTACAAAAATGACAGATAAAAGAATGACCCCTAAAATGGCTGCATTACAAAAAACAATAGAAGAGGCACATCTAAACATAAAAGAAGCACATAAGGACATGAGCCCTGAGGACATACAGACATATCATGAAATAATGGAAAAGATGACTCCTGAAATGCTCACATTGAAACTGACACTGGATGAGGCAGATAAAAGCGTAAAAAAAGCATCTGATGCACTGAGTCCTGAGGAAATGCAGACATATCATGAAATATTGAAAGAGAAGTATCCACACGGAACGGATGACCCCCATCATGTTAATCATGGGTGCCACGGTAATCACTAAGTATCGAACGAATTTCCGGTTTTTTACTTAATGCAGTAGAAACCAGCCTGCATGTAAGAGTACCAGAACAGTTCCACAGTTCTGAATCCGGTTTCCCTGAGCAGTTTGAGATGTTTCTCAACTGTTATCGGGAAATATTCTGTCCCAAAACGTTCAAGATGGATCTTGATTTCATCCTCAGTTCTCCCGTGAACTCTCTGGAAATCTCCCCAGTATCTTTTACCAACGCTGATACCCTCTTCTGTAAGTGGGCTGATGTTCTCAAAAGTGATGAAAAATCCACCTTCTTTGAGAAGTTCATAACATTTCTCCACTGCTTTTTTCCTGTTTTGCATGTCAAGATAATGGTGGCACTGGATTGCAGTAATTACATCAGGCTTTTCGCTTAGCTCCTGTGTGAAATCCTGGGTTGCAGAAGCTTCGAGAATTTTCACCCTGTCACAGGTGCATGATGAGAGTTTTTCCCTTGTCTGCTTGAGCATTCCTTCTGAAGGGTCAAGCATCAGGAATTTTGTGTCAGGGAAATGTTCAATGGCTTTTGAAATGAATGTACCTGTTCCACATCCGGTATCCATCCATACCTTTGGTTTTTCCGGTAGCGATGCGACGAGATTTATGGTTTCCTCATGGAAGGATTTGTAATATGGAAGGACAGTGGATATTTTATTGTCGTAATCCTCTGGAAGATGAGGAGTTTTATTTTCTGGATCCTTGGCAGAAGGCATATAGCAAAATGGAACATTTCATTCTTTATATTTCCTTTGCAGAGACTTTAAGTAATGCAAGAATCAAATGACTGATTAGTCATTTTGATATTTAAAATCGGAGAATAAGAGGATGTTATACAGAAAAATGCCAAAAAACGGAGATGAAATTTCAATACTGGGTTTTGGCGCCATGCGTCTGCCAGTAAATGAAGATGGAAGTATAGACAGGAAGACGGCAACTGACATGGTTCGAAATTCTATTGATAATGGAGTGAACTATATTGATACCGCATGGCCCTATCACATGGGAGAAAGTGAGACTTTTCTTGGCTGTGCACTTACAGATGGATACAGGGAAAAGGTAAAACTTGCCACAAAGCAGCCACAATGGATGGTTAAAAAGCCAGAGGATATGGATAAGTTCCTCAACGCACAGCTTGAGAAACTCAATACCGATCATATCGATTACTATCTTATACACAGTCTTGTAGGCAGTAGCTGGAAAACAATTAAAGAAATCGGCGTACTTGAATTCCTTGACAAAGCAAAGGCCGATGGTCGCATAATCAATGCAGGTTTTTCCTATCATGGCGACCCTGAAGATTTTGCACCGATAGTCGATGCTTATGACTGGGATTTCTGTCAGATTCAGTACAATTTCCTGGATATCAATGTTCAGGCAGGAACAGCAGGTCTCAAATATGCTGCATCAAAAGGTCTTGGTGTTGTAATTATGGAACCCCTGCGTGGTGGAAATCTTGCAGACCCCGTTCCACAGGAAGTTCTGGATATCTGGAACGAGGCAGATGTAAAACGCAGTCCTGTTGAGTGGGCCCTTAGATGGGTGTGGAACCACCCGGAAGTTACTGTTGTTCTTTCAGGTATGAGTGCCCCGGAACATGTTGAAGAAAACCTGAGAATTGCAGAAGAAGGTCTTGCAAATTCACTGACCGAAAAAGAACTTCAACTTGTGGAAAGAGTTGCAGAGAAGTACGGTGAGCTCATGAAGATCAACTGTACCGGGTGCAGATATTGTATGCCATGTCCTGAAGGAGTCGATATCCCTGCATGTTTTGATGTCTACAACAACCTGCACATGTTCGGTGGTGAAGACAGACTTAAGATGATGTATGCTGCGAAAATGGGTGGAATTCTCAGAGGTGCAGAGACAAATTTTGCTTCACAGTGTGTGCAGTGTGGCCAGTGTCTGGATGCATGCCCTCAGCATATTCCAATACCTGACATGCTTGAGAAAGTTGCAGAAGAATTTGAAGGTCCGGGACTTGGGGAGAGAATTGCTTTTGCAAAACAGTTGTTTGCTGATGACAGTTGCTAAAATAAAATGATGATTGCAGGTAGGTGCAATGATAACCGTAAAGAATCTCTCAAAGAATTTCGGTGACCTCAAGGCTGTGGATGCCGTTGACCTTGAAGTCAAAAAAGGTGAACTATTCGGACTTCTTGGTCCGAACGGTTCAGGCAAAACAACAATTATCAAGATGCTCACCGGCCAGATCAAACCAACTGAAGGTGAGGTTTCAGTGCTTGGAGTCGATGTGCTTGCCAATCCTTTGAGAGTAAAAGAGCTTACCGGTATCATTCCTGAACATGAAACGCCACCAAGTTTCCTTACGGCTGAAGAATACCTGTACTTTGTTGCTAAAATAAGAAAGCTTGAAGCTTTTGAAGATAAGTGTGAGTGGTGGTTTTCGTATCTTGATTTTGCAGGCCAGAAGGATGTACTCTGCAAAGACCTTTCCAGGGGAACAAGACAGAAACTGATGCTTGCACAGGCATTCCTGCACGAACCTGAACTTGTGATAATCGATGAGCCTCTCATCAATCTCGATCCGCTGATGCAGCGTAAGGTCAAGGATTACCTTAAGGGTTATGTAAGTAAGGGAGGAACAGTTTTCATATCAACCCACATTCTGGAAATTGCCAGGGAAATATGCAGCAGCATGGGTATAATCTACAAGGGAAAGCTGGTTTTTTCAGGAAACATGGACGACCCTGCAATCGGTGACAGGCCACTTGAAGATTTCTTCCTTGAACTTGTAAACTGAGGTGTCGGTAATGTTTGAGCTGTTCAGGAGCATGATGAAAGAAGAATGGAGGATGCATTCCGCATTCTTTGGAGACAGGGGCTTTGCTCTCTTTCCGGTTGTGATTGCAGCAGTTTCCATGTTACTTTCACTTTCCATGGTTATTTTCGGAAAGATTATCAACCAGACCGATGTGCTTCTGGGAATCCATTACCTTCTGCTTTTCATGGGTTCAATGGTTGGAGGTTTTGGTCTTCTCGGAAGGGAAGTCATGAACAGACGCTTTGGTCAGGCAAGTCTGCTGGCTTATTCCTCAAGGACGCTTCCAATATCTGAGAGAGTCATTTTTGCTAATTTCATTGTCAAGGATGTTCTCTATTATTTCTTCCTGTACGTGCTGCCGTTAACTGTGGGATTTATTGCCGGAGCCATCATTATTGATATTCATTATTCTTTCTTCCTGCTGCTCTTGACACTGTTCCTTTCATTCTGCATCGGACTTTCATTTGTATTCCTACTTTCAACGATCTATGCAAACCTGGGAAAGAAGGCTCTTTTCCTGCTACTTTTGATTCCTGTATTGTTCCTGATTTTCTTTCAGGGACTCGAATTTGAAGTATTCTACAGGCTTCCATCATTTGTTCTCTATACGGAGCCTTCCCTGAATATTTTAATAACCTGTCTTGCTTTTATTCTTGTGCCATCTGTAATATCCCTGATATTCCTGAAAGTGGATTATCCGCAATCCCAGAAACATTACAGAAACCAGTTCAGTGAAATTTCTGAGAGATTGAATTTCTATGTTTACTCTCACTTTATGACAAAGGACTATCTGGATTTCAGCCGCAGTGAGGGAGGTGCAGGAAAAATAGTATTCTCGTTCCTTGTGCCTGTTTTGCTTGTATGGCTGTTCCTGCCCCAGTTGCTTAAAGCTGTGCCAGGGTTGGACACTCTTGTGGTTTTCACAGTAGTTGTAGGCATGATGGCATCTTCAATGTATAACTGGCTGGTTGAGTTCGACATGTTCAGCTCATACTCCTTCCTTCCGCTAACGGTTGCTGATGTTTTGAGGAGCAAGCTCAACAGTTATTCGCTGCTCAATGTAGTTCCTTTTCTGGTGGTTGTGATAGCTACTATTTATGCAGGGAGATTGACTGACATTGTTCACATGGCAATTCTGTTTGTTGCAATTTCCATGTATGTTGTTTCGGTGACTGTTTATCTGACAGGTCTTAACACAACATTTTCACTATACAGTGCAGGTACTTTTGCAAGTTATGTGCTGGCTATCGGTCCTATTGTTCTGGGAACTATTTTTCTTGCTCAGGTAAACTTGCATCTGGTGCTTGTGTCTGTTCTACTGATGCCGGTTTCTTTGTTTGTGCTTAAGAGGAGTTTTGTAAAGTGGGATCAGTGGGAAATCTGACTATCCACAATTTCCTGATAATTTATTGATCTGACAATTTTAGCGATTTACTAAAACATCACGCTGTGTAAATTTTACAGGGGAAAATGTTTTATCTTCTTTAACCCAACAATAAAACGTAACTACTCGCCTCTGTAGAAATTCTGATGAGATCAATATCGGCGAGTTAAGCAAATATCTGTTCGTACACCAATATAGATAATTGTAGTCCCGAACGTATTATTTCAATCATTTCTACAGAGACAATTTTTATTTCTTTTCTTACAGAAATTCAATTTATTTTTTGTCATTTTCTTTCTTAACAAACTCCAGAGCTTTCTGGCTGCTCTCACAAATATGCACATGCTGCTTTTTCATGAGTTCTGTCAGTTCCAGGTCGCTTTCCATTCTCTTCATGACCTCAGGCTGTACTGAAGTAAGATATACCCTCTGATGCTGCTTTCTGCTTGCCTTAATAAAGCTCTTGAGGCGCTCGATTCCTGTTGTATCGATGAAGGGGACGTAACGCATACGCAGGATTATGTGAGGTTTGCTTATTGCCATGTGCTCATTTATTTTGCTCTCGAACACGTTCATGGCTCCGAAGAAGAATGGTCCGTTTATGGTGTAGACTGAGACGTTCTTCTCAAGGTAGGGGTCAGCAAAGATGGTGGCATTGATACCTTTTGTCCTGTCGTAGTTCTCCATTGTCTGGATGTCGATAACATTTGTGAGTCTTATGAAGAGTAGTATAATTGAGAGGAACATACCCATCTGGACAGCGAATACAAGGTCAGTGAGTACGGTAAGCAGAAAAGTTACAAGCAGAACTGCGGTGTCCATTTTGCTGATGCTCATGGTGGTTTTGAACTCGTCAATGTTTATCATTCTCAGGGAAACCAGAATGAGCACACCTGCAAGGTATGCTTTTGGTATGAAAGCAGCAACTGGACCGAGGAAAACGAGTATCATAAGAAGTATCAGGGCGTGAATTATTCCTGACATCCGGGTCTTTGCACCTTCCCTGATGTTGACTGCACTTCTTGCAATTGCTGCTGTACATGGAATTCCTGAAAAGAAGGGCAGTGCCATGTTGGCGATTCCCTGACCTATGAGTTCTTTGTTGCTGTCATGTTTGCTGTTGGTCATACCGTCACAGACCACGGCGCAGAGCAGTGCTTCGATGGAACCGAGAAGTGCTATTGTGAGAGCGGCTGGCAAGACATTCATGAGCAGTTCAAGGTTGAAGTTTATCATCTGGATTTGTGGAAGTCCGGCAGGGATGCTGCCTACAAGTGGTATCTCAAATCCGAAGTGGTATACTATGATAACAGAGAGAATGAGTGCGATTATTGAAGGTGGGAGGCTGTTGATGTATTTTATTCTGGCCATGAGTTCCGGCAGGAATAAGAGAAGAAGAATTGTGGCTGCACATATTATTACTGCTGTTGTGCTGATGAGATTTGCACTGGAGATTATGGCGTATAGTGTTTCCCATACGTGTTCTTTTGAAGGGATGACAAGTCCAAGTGCGTTTGGTATCTGACCTATGAGAATGATTGCACCGATACCGCTCGTGAATCCTGATATGACGGGTAGAGGGATGTATTTGACAACTTTACCAAGTTTCAGGATTCCGAACAGTATCTGAAATGCACCAGCAAGGAAACCTGCAAGGAGGAGTCCTTCAAGCTCGAAGCTGTGCAGTGTTGAAAGTATGATTACGGTCATCGCTCCGGTTGGTCCGGAAATTGAGTACCGTGAGCCTCCGGTTGCCGATACCAGCATACCTGCGATGACAGCTGTGTATAAACCCATCTGGGGCTCTACACCTGAAGCAATCGCAAAAGCAATAGCAAGCGGCAATGCCACAACAGCCGTGATAAATCCGGCCTTTAAATCACTCGTAAACGATTCTTTAAGGTAATTTGAGACTCTGTTTTGAATATCCATTTGAAAGCCAGCTGACCCGCGTCAAAAATGTTCTGATGGTGGGTAAAAGTGTTATTAAATATATAAAACCGATTGATAATGAAAATAAGTTATAGATGTTATTGGAAATTATGAGAAAAGATGTTTTCTATATTTTCATACTTTAAATTAATTGGTAAAATCACCAAATAATATTTATGTAGCACCCAATTTATAGTATTTTATAATGAACAAGTCACGTGAAACGAAAAAGAGGTTTGAAGAAAAAAAGCTTTATGAGAATATTGTGGCATTGCTTGAAAAACAAGGTTCAAAGCAGGATTATAATAACAAATGGACGAGGGCATTAACAATTATCTCAGTTACTATTGCTTTTTTTTTATTAGTAGCAACATGTTTGCAGTTGGGTATTAATGATAAATTGACAAGTGCTACAGTTCAGGAATATAGTTACCATCAACCAGATGTTAATTTGGTTGATTCGTATTTTGTAAAATTATATGTTTATGAGATAAATGAAACAACAACAAAATTTTCTTTTTTGAATATAGCTAGAGTTTATAATTCGGCTCAATCTGACGATATTGCGTTAGTTAAACCTAAGGATATAATGAAAGTAGAGCAAATTAATGACTTTAAAGGAATGTCCTTAAACCTTATGAGTGCGAGTAGCGGAGAGATTTTTGGTCAATATACAATTCCCTCTAGAGTTGGCTATGTCACTTCCATAGAAGGTCTTCCATTTCCTGTTCCTATAATACCAGGAAATGCTCCTCAAGAAATACCTTTTTTTAGAACAATAGTGTCTACACATGAAGCAAACCATGAAGAATTTGGTTTTAATTTGAATGACACTTTAGAAGTAAATCATCCGAATGGCTCTTTGATAAAAGAAATAATAATTCCTACAACTAGTAATATTATGTATACTAGAGGCGATGAAAACGCTATTGTTAAAGTGGACAATAACCTTTCTTATGCAATAGATGTCAGATTCACTGATAACGAGACTATTTATGATGGATGGAAAACTCAGTTTCTTTTAAAATACAGTAGTAGTGCGGTAACTTTATCCTAATTAATTTCCAATAAAACCCTATGACTCCAATAATCTCCCAACTCCGAGCCGAGCTTAAGCAAAACTCAGACGAAGAAGCCAGAGCAAGCTCAAACCGCTTCTTCAAAGAACCAATAAAATGCTATGGCATGAAAACTCCGGTTGCCAGAAAAATAGCAAAGACCTATTACAAACAAGTATCCGGCAAAAGCAAGCAGGAGATATTTGCTCTATGTGAAGAACTCCTCAGTTCTGATTACATGGAAGAAGCGTTCATTGCATTCGAGTGGTCGTACAACCTGAGAAAACAGTATGAACCTGAGGATTTTGCTATGTTTGAGAGATGGGTCGGGGATTATATCAACAACTGGGCGAAATGTGATACTCTCTGCAATCACACCGTAGGCACATTCATCGACATGTATCCTCAGTACATTGATTCACTCAAAAAGTGGACAACATCTGATAATCGCTGGTACAAACGTGCTGCTGCTGTAACTCTCATTTTAGCGGCTCGCAGGGGAGAGTTTCTGGATGATATTTTTGAGATTGCTGATATGCTGCTGACCGATGAGGATGATCTGGTTCAGAAAGGCTACGGGTGGATGCTCAAGGAAGTTAGTAAGCAGCACCAGCAGGAAGTATTTGACTACGTGGTGGTGAACAGGAAAGTTATGCCAAGGACAGCTCTCAGGTACGCTATTGAGAAAATGCCGAAGGAATTGAGAGCTAAGGCTATGGAAAAATGAGAATAGCTTAAGAAAGCTTTTCAAACTTCACTCGAAGGGCACAATTCGCTCACAACACAAGCCCCACACTTCGGTCTTCTTGCGATGCACACATTCCGGCCATGAAGTATCAGTGTCATGGAAAGATTCTCAAGGTCTTTCTTCTCAGCAAGAGCCATAAGATCTATCTCTATCTTTTTTGGGTCATTATTTTTTGTAAACCCGAGTTTCTGAGATAATCTTGTTACATGGGTGTCCACTGCAATTCCTTCAATAATATCGTAACCTCTTGCAAGGACAATGTTAGCGGTTTTCCTGCCAACTCCCGGAAGTTTAAGCAGGTCTTCCATATTATCGGGAACTCTGCCACCGAATTCTGTAATGATAAGCTGTGCACTGCCGATTATGTGTTTTGCTTTCTGATGGTAAAATCCTGTGGTGTAGATGTCTTTTCCAAGTTCTGTGAGGTCAGCGTTGGCAAAATCTTCTACATTTTGATATTTTTTGAATAAAACCTGTGTAACCTTGTTCACCTGTTTATCAGTGCACTGGGCTGATAGAATAGTTGCAACCAGCAGTTCCAGAGGATTATTGAAATGAAGCATAGGTTCTGCATTGGGGTATTCTTTTTGCAGAAGCTTAAATATTTCGTCAAAATTTTCTCTGTTGTCAGGGACAGGTGATTGAATGGTCATGGGATGAATTATAATTTGATACTTTTTAGCTTTATTGAGTACCCCAGTGTTTCCACTAGAACTAAAAATAATAACAGAAACAATATTTTGTCAAGAATAGAATTCTTCCAATATATTGTTGTAAATACAATTTAATGAAATAAACATCCCGGTGACATATCTGAAACAGGTATGGTGGGAACTCACAGAAAGTGAGTATTGTGATATAAGGATTACGAATGAAAAAGAGAAAATAAAAATAAGAAAAGATACGGGTTTAGAGCCCGTAAACTTCAATGTTCTTGTCAGCAATAGCCTGGATCTTTGCGATCTCTTCTTCGCCGCCTTCCATCTTGAAGAGGTGGCTGAAACGACGCTGCATCTTGAGGTAGTCCTCAACAGGTTTAATGTTCTTTCCGAGCTTTCTGACCTTTGTAACCTCGCCATCCTCCATTTCGTAGAGTGGCCAGAGACCGGTATTAACAGCTGCCTTTGCAACTTCCACTGTCTTTGAAGTGTCAAATCCCCATCCGGTTGTACATGGAGCATGTGCGTGGATGTAGGTTGGTCCCTCAATCTCAGTAGCCTTTGCGACTTTCTTGATCATGTCCTTTGGGAAACCGATTGAAGTTGTTGCAACGTATGGTGCACCGTGTGCAGCCATGATAGCTGGCATGTTCTTCTTTGGTCTTGGGTTTCCGAATGAAACCTTTCCTGAAGGACTTGTTGTGGTTGAAGCATTGTATGGTGTTGCACCACTTCTCTGAACACCAGTGTTCATGTAAGCTTCATTGTCGATACAAACATAAGTGAGGTCGTGACCTCTTTCGAATGCACCGGAAATGGAACGCATACCGATATCGAGTGTTGCACCATCTCCACCCATCACAAGTACCTTGGTGTTTTCTTTCTTACCAAGTGCCTTAAGGGCAGCTTCAACACCAGCTCCTACTGCAGCTGCATTCTCGAAAAGTGAGTGTACCCATGGTACATCCCATGCAGTTTCAGGGAAAGGGGTGGTCATAACTTCAAGACATCCGGTTGGATTGATGACAATACAGTCCTCGCCGGCGCCCATAAGTGCAAACTTTGCAGCCATTGCGTCACAACAACCTGCACATCCTCTGTGTCCCGGGGCTAACAATGATTTCATAGTAGTTCCTCCTTCACATCGGTAAACTGGCTCTCGATCTTGATACCTGTCTTCATAACCTCTGTAGCTTCATCGATAATCTTTGTGATGGTGTCCACCTTGATGTCACGTCCACCATGACCGATCATGTAACCAACTACAGGTATTCTGATGTCGGTGTTGTAGAGGGAAGACTTTGTTTCGGTAAAGAGTGCACCTTCGTTAAGTCCAAGTGAGATGTTCTTGTCAAGTACGACAACAACCTTTGCATCCTTGACAACATTCTTAATAGCTTCAACAGGGAATGGTCTGAATGATCTGACCTTAAGAAGACCTACTTTCACATTCCTGTCTCTGAGTTTATCAATGACGTCCTTAATGGTTCCGACAATGGATCCCATTGCCATGATGATGATGTCTGCATCATCTGTTCGATACTCGTCAATAAGTCCTCCGTAGTATCTTCCGTATACGTCGTAGAATTCATTTGCTACATCCTCTATTTTCTTAAGAGCTTTCTGCATTGCCTGTTCCTGCAGGAACCTGAACTCTGTGTAGTAGTTAGGGTCTGCAAAAGCACCGAAACTCAGTGGGTTCTTTGGATCCAGAACATTTTCTGGTTCGTAGGTAGGCAGGAATTCATCTGTAAGGTCCTGTTCAAGAAGTACAACAGGTTCGTAAACGTGTGAAAGAATGAAACCGTCCATACAGGTCATTGCAGGCATAAGAATGTCCTTGTCCTCAGCGATCTTGTATGCCTGAGCGGTCATATCTGAGATTTCCTGTGTGTTCTCTGCATAGAGCTGGAGCCATCCTGTGTCTCTCTGGGAGATTGCGTCCTGATGGTCATTCCATATGCTGATAGGTGCACTGACTGCCCTGTTTGCAATTGTCATTACTACAGGAAGTCTCATACCTGAAATGTTGAACAGTACTTCGTGCATGAGTTCAAGACCCTGTGAGGTTGTTGCTGAGTAACATCTTGCTCCTGCAGCTGAAGAACCTACAAGTGCAGAGAGAGCTGAGAACTCAGATTCCACGTTGATGTATTCACAGTTTGGTATTTCACCGTCTGCCATGAATTGTGAGAGATCCTCAACAATGTGGGTCTGTGGTGTGATAGGGTATGCTGAAATTACATTTGGTCTGCAGACTTTTGCAGCGTGTGCAACAGCGTATGAACCTTCGACAACGACCATCTTGCTTTTGTCAACTTTGTTTTCTGGTGCCATTTATTTCTCCTCCAGAACCATTGTGATTGCGCTCTTTGGACATTCATTTGCACATATTCCGCAACCCTTGCAGAAATCATAGTCAAACTCAAAATATCCGTCATCTCTTGGGTTCACTGAACTGTCAGGACACAGGAGTTCGCATAACTTACATTTAATGCATTTGTCGTAATCGTAAACCGGCTTGAAAGTTCTCCATCCACCAGTCTTGTTTACTCTGGTTGTGCCTGCGTCGCAGACTCCACCTGGAAGAATCTTCATTTCTTAGCCTCCTTCATCATTGTGTATGCTTCCTGGATAGCTTCAGCATTTCTGTCTCCTACTTTACCAGGGAACCTTTCCTTAACAGCTTCCATAATTGATTCTGGCTCTATCTCGCCTGTTGCACCTGCAAAAGCGCCCAGAAGGACTGTGTTAACTATAGGTCTTCCAATAATGTCCAGTGCAATCTTTGTTGCATTGACAGTCATTATCTTTGCCTTGGTGTCAAGGTCAAACTTGTCTGCATCAAAATCACTGTTGATAATAAGTATTCCATCTTCCTTGAGACCGCTTGCAACATCGACTACTTCAAGGAGTGTAGGGTCCTGTACAATAACGTAATCAGGTTCGTAGATCTGGCTTCTGAGCCTGATTGGTTCATTGTTGATCCTTGTGAATGCCTGGACCGGTGCACCCCTCCTTTCGACACCGAATGCGGGGAAGGCCTGGCTGAATTTACCGTCTGCAAAAGCAGCAACGGCCAAAAGTTCAGCAGCTGTGACAGAGCCCTGACCACCACGGCCGTGTATGCGTATTTCTTTCATCTAGAATTCTCCATAAACCATGTGTAATAATAGATATAACAAATTATTCCGATTTTTTATACGTTTTTATCGGGTAACATCGCGCGTAAGGTGTCGAAAAAAGATACTTGAAAGCATCAGATTTTTCGTCAACTGACGTTAAATGCAATGTTTAATTGTGTAGAATCGGTTAATTACTATTTAGTCTTTCGGTAATTTACACCGTTAATGTGTTGAAAATTAATAAAAATATACATATTAAAATTGGTTAAATTGATATATTTATGCTATCAATCGGCATGTTTGCACATCTCACTCAGACTTTGCAAAATCTCGTCTATAGTTTTTGAGCTGGCAATGCTCCTCCTTATATGTCTGCCATTTCTCATCCCACGGGTGAACCACTGTGCTTGCGCCTTTATGTTGACAGTATGCATCAGGTCATATTCTTCTAAAAGCCCAAAATATTCCCTGAGGTCTGAAATTCTCTGGCTGCATTCATTATAATCAAGTATGTCCCCGGTTTCAAGGTAGTGAGAAATCCTCCTGAAAAGGAAAGGATTACCCATTGCAGCCCTGCCGATCATTATCCCGTCACATTCAGTATAATCCAGAACCTGCCGTGCAGATGTCTCATCAATGATATCACCGTTAGCAATAACAGGAATACTGAGTTCCTGCTTTATTTTTTTTACATAAGAATGGTCAGCTTTTCCTGAATACTGCTGCTGCCTTGTCCTTCCATGAACAGTTAATGCATGCGCACCTGCATCTTCTATCAGGTGTGCTATTTCCAGGGTTTTTTCCATATATTCAAGAACACGAATCTTTGCAGTCACAGGAGTTGACAGGTTGTCTGTAAGTCCTGTGATGATTTCATGAATAAGTTCAGGTGATCTTAAAAGCGCAGACCCACACCCGTCTTTTGTCAGGAGTCTTGCAGGACAGCCAAAATTGACATCTATAATTTCCGGCTGGTAGATCTCTTCTATCCGGAGAGCTGCCTTTGTCATCTTTTCAGCAGAGTTTCCAAAAATCTGAATCCCAAGTGGTCTTTCCTCTTCACAGCTCATTCCACGGTTTATGCTTTTCTCATTCTCGTAGATGACAGCATCTGAGCTAATCATTTCTGAGTATGTAAATGATGCACCGTATTTTTTGCACATGAGGCGAAAAGGCAGATTTGTCACATTGGACATAGGTGCAAGCAGGATATTTCCTGAAATCTTGATGTCAGCAATTTTCATGGGAATGTCCTATCGAAGGGTATACTAATATATAAGTAGGATCTATGGAAAACTCTATTAAATCACCAGAAATTAAGTTTTAACACTTATCCTTTACTAACTTAATAAAAGAAGAAAGGTTCATCTATGACTAAGATTTTAGCTTTTGTTGGAATGCCGGCCTCGGGCAAATCAGAGGCAGCATCTGTTCTGCGCCAGAAAGGTATCACTGTAATCAATATGGGAGATGTCATCAGGGAAGAGGTAGTCCGCAGGGGACTTGAGCCAACAGACGCCAATACCGGTGGCGTGGGCACAGACCTACGTGAAAAGGAAGGCAGGGATGCTGTTGCAAAGAGATGTATCCCTAAAATCCAGGCTACAAATGAGGATTTCATTGGAATCGATGGTGTTCGCAGTGTTCCTGAAGTTGAGCGTTTCAAAGAGGCGTTTGGCTCAGATTTCACGCTTGTTTCCGTGGATTCACCTCTTGAAATAAGGTTCAATCGTGTGCTTGCCCGCAAGAGAAGTGATGACATGAAAGATATAAGTGAACTGAAGATCAGGGATGATCGTGAACTTGGATGGGGAATGGGTGAAGCAATGGAGATTGCAGATGTTGTTGTTGAGAACAATGGCACCCTTGATGAGTTCAGAGATAAAATCATGGCACTTGTGAAGTAATAATCAACCGGCAGGAAAGTTATCATGATAAAAATTACAGTTTCAGCAGTTGTGAACCCAACAGAGAGCAAGGACAAAGTTTTCTCAGCTCTGGACCGTCTTTTCCCTGAGATGGATTTTGATTACGAGGAAAGCTCAGAGTACAGCGGGAAATTCACAGGTGACAGCGACATCTATGCGCTGAAGAATATCCACTTCCAGATAAGGGAGGAGGAGATTATTGATACTTCACGTACAAGACTTAATGTCGGTTTGTCAGATGACGGACTGTCTACTTCCTTTATCATCAGCAAGCAGGTTGCAAGTGTTGGCCGCCTGAACTATCCTGCACAGGAAGAACCACTTGGTTCTATCAATATCAACGTGACAGCTGACAACGAAGGAGAAATGCAAAGGTTCTTCGACTGGCTGACACCTCCAACAGAAGATGGTGTTCCTGATTTTGAAATGAATATAAGGGATGTTTAATATGAATGTCACGAACCTGAGTTTTTCATCACGTGCAGCAGTAGGAGACCAGTTCAACTGGGCCTATGAACTTGAGGATATGGGATACGCTGGCTGGGAGATTGTCCAGGAAGGTTCACAGACACTTAGTGATGAGAATATCCATCTGGTACGTGAAATCTCCGAAACAACAAACCTTACTCTTACAATGCATCTGCCGTTTTCTGATATGAATCTTGCAGGCCTGAATAAAGGAATTCATGATGAGATTATGCGTCAGATGAAAAAATGTCTTGACATGGGTTCTGATTTTGTAAACCTTGCTGTGGTTCACCCGGGTTATCTTTCACCATACGGAAGTCAGGTTCAGGATCAGGCCTGGAAGACAAATGTCGAGTCAATCCAGCAGCTTTGTGATTATGCAGCAGACATGGGAATTGTAATTGCTGTTGAGAATATGCCAAAAATGCCAAAGATCTACGGCATGAACCCTGATGAAATGCTGGATATTTTGAAAGATGTCAACAGGAAAAATGTTGGAATAACTCTTGATGTAGGTCATGCCAATACTAATGGATTTGTTGGCGAATTCGTGGAAAAGTGCCTTGGAAATATCAAACACATGCACATCCACGATAACCACGGAAAACGTGACGAGCACCTTCCTATTGGGCAGGGAACAGTGGACTGGAAAAAGTTCATGGAAAACATTTCAGGTTACAAAGGTATGATGGTAACTGAAATGATGAACCTCGATGAGGGCAGGCAGTGTATTGAGTATTTGAAAAGCCTCTGAACACTGAGCTTGAAAGTGCCAACAGGCACAAAATAAGAAAACTTCTTTTTTTATTTTATTTTACTCATCCAGCCTGCCGTGCCTGCGGTCGATATCATCGAGCTGGTCAAGCATTTTACGCACGGCTGTCCTTATGGCATCAGCCTGTGTGACAAACTTCTTGTTATCTCCGACATGTTTGTTGAGGTCGTCAAGAAGCTCCTGGGGAATGTCAAGACTCACTTTTGGCATTGTTTCACCTTTTTCAATCAAATAAAATTCAAAGATAGATAAGGCTAATGGAATCTCTACCAGAACAGCAATTGAAAAATAAGAAAATGGAAACCGGTTAAAGTCTAAAACTTACCGGTTCCTTCTAAGCAAAATGAGTGAGATTACAAAAACAAGACTCAAAGCTGAGAAGCCGGGAGTTGCAGATTGAGTTGTTTCTTCTTCAACTGCCATTTCATTTTCAATATTCCCTTCTAGGAATGCAACAGTGACTTCTTTTCCAGAGAGTTCCATTGATTTTTTGATTATCAGTTCATAGATTTTATCTATTTGGGAATCTGTGACTTCCATATCTTTACTAAATGTTATACTATAGCAGCCTTCTATATTCCATCCATTGCTAATGATTGGTCCATTAGGATAAACGTAGGGTTCAATATCTTCACGAATATCATTATGCAGGGCATCAAGAATCGAATACACTTCTTGTTTCTCTTCATCAGAAGAAAAAACTGGCAAATCTCCTCTTATCTCAATTAGACCGGGACTTTCTTTAATGCTGTATGTATTAGAATAACTTATAGCTGCTATTTCTTCTGGTGCCAGATCAGAATCATCTTTTTCTGCCGCTTTTTCCTTTGCTGCAACATCTACTGCAATATCAAGAGCCAGTTTTGCAGCTTCAAGATCCTCATCTGTATTATCAGGGAATCTTTCCCAGGCATCAAGTAAATTCTGTTTTAGTTCGGGTTTTTCATCTTCTGATAAGAGTTCAGTTTCATCAATCCACTGCATCATGGTAGTTTTATCATCTTCTTTCGGGTTTAGCATGATACTTGCCAAAGCATAATATGCTTTATCCGAATCAGATGTGTCCTCAGATACAGCTCCGCATACTATACATGTAGATATAGCAGCAATTAGTAGAATTGATACGATAATCGAGCCTGTAATCTCCCTGTAATATTTCATTTTTCCACCTGTAAAAAGGGTATCAGGACTGTATGGTTTAAAGTAAGCAAGCCGTACACCCCACCCTGTGTATAATTGAGTTTTCTCCGAATACAAGAATTCTGTGCACCGACTTATAATGTTAAGAAACAAAGTTCTGAACAACAGATTCAGAACTTTTGTGGTAAAAACATGATTTAAATTTGTAATTGAATACAGCAATTGCTATCAAGCAGTTAGTGTCACCAGAAAAGAGATTGTAAAATGCGAGCCGGAAGGGAGTTGAACCCCTGGCCTACGGATTAAGAGTCCGTCGCTCTGCCTGGCTAAGCTACCGGCCCGCGTTGTCTTGCTCAGTTGAGCGAGACACCCATACGTACTAGCCTCATATATACGTTTCGGTAAAAAGGGCAAAAAACATGAGTTTTCTCATGAAAATCACTGTTTTGGCGTGCAAGTCATCTATGACTTGAAAAAATATTGGTTGACATTATCAACTCGTCCAAATTGTTCAATAAAAAGATCTGAATTACTAATAATAGTCCCAATTCAGACCATTTTCAAAATCAAAGTACATTTCATCCACAACAATTGGATAATACTCACTTTCATTGTCATATATTCTGATATGGACTTTATTGAAGTTGCTTACTTTCCCTTCATACGTTCTAACAACATCTTCATCAAGAGTTACTTCAAACCTATAATCAGTCCACCGATTAAATTTGAACCAGAATGTCTTCGGATAAGATGCTCCACTCATCGGTCCCAATGAATACTTTTCTTTGACAATGGATTGATTGTATGCTCCAAATACTTCTACGATTACCTCATGTCGGATGTCGTCATCGTTATGTATGTCACAAAGAGGAAGCAAAGAACCGTACAATATGTAAGGAAAGGTGCTGTAAACATAGAATCCAACAAAGAGGAGAATAAAAACTCCTGCAATTAAGCCTGATTTCTTTAGTTTCATAGTAAAGTGTTCTATAGCTGGTTTCTATTTTCCAGCCATTCTCCTTTTTTGACAATTGTAGTTGAGAGAGGATAGAACCCTCCAAAGCCGTTTGTTGGCCATACTCCAAGTTCCATCATAGTCTCTTCTGTCATCTCATATGTGTTCGGAGGTGTTTCTATGATGAATCTCCATCCGTACAGTTCTTCGGGTTTGGAAGTATCGCTCCATCCTTTCACCACCATATCAACATCAAAAACAATTGTCTGGTTGACTGCAGAGGAAATATCCCACATATATAACCAATCAATGGGATAATCAGTTTTTGAAGGCAAGGACAATGTCAAAGTGTTTTCTTCTTTTTTCCTTTCGTCTTCCCAGTATCTGGTTGAAAGATTATTGTTATTCGACATGACACGTATATATTTATCTTTTAAATCAAATGGATTATAATCATTATCGTAAAATGGATTGAAACCATTGTCATTAGTGTCTATTTTTTTAATTTTAAGCTGATATTCAATTGAAGGTGCTTTGTTAGAAATGGAATTACAGTTTACTGTATGCTTTCCTTCTAATCTGAATGAATACATCCAGCGATTACTGAGGGGGAAGCAAACTCCATACCAGATTTTTGTGTTCATTTCTGAATCAAAAGATAATCCGTTCTTATCTTCTCTATAATTATCGTGAAGTATCAGCAAATTTGAACTTTGGTTAAAAAAGGATGTTTCTTCACTATCTCCATTGGTAACATTCTTATTATCCAGATCAATGTAGAACCTGTAAACAGTTCCGTTAGCGATTCTGGGTTCTGTCGAGTACTTGACTTTTTGAAGATGAAATCCGACAATGTAAATGTACTCCACAAAACTCTCATTGTGTATTATTTCGTAAGCCCCGAAACTGGTATTTTTATTCACTAAGTTCTGAGCATCATGATCCTGTGAAAATATTCTCTCGGATTCGGCTTGCAGGCTACTTATGTATCCCATCTGTTGTTTTGTCTCATTTGCAATACGTGCATTTTCTCTTGCGTTTTCTTCCTTTTGGTATTCATTTACAAAATGAATACCTGCCAGCAGAATTACTATTAAAGCAAGAGTAAAAATCAAGTATCGTTGTTTCATAATTAAAACACCTAAAGTATATAGCTAATACGTACTTTGGGTTGAATTATAAATATTTCTATTTATGTTCCAAAAATGATAAAATTAGTTAAAGAAAATGCAAAACTCTACTAATTTGATGTTTGCAATGTTCATCAAGATAAGTTTCATCATGCTCCCAGAAACAATCTCATTAAAAAATCCAGTATTTTCAGAATACCAGCTTGATATTTTTCTTTTGAACATGAATCATAAATTCCATCAATTCCCTGGCTTGGACTGAAATTTGATTCGGATGCAACTGCCTGGACATCGAACATTTTTCCATTCTGTGCTATCTCCAAAGGAACATAACCTCTCAGGATATTTCCTTCTTTTTCCATTTCCCATTTTGAAATTGTTATGCTGGGTGTTCCATATTGGCTGGTGTGTATGAAGAAGTTATAGTCTACAGTCTCTTTTTCTGACACATTCCCTGCAAGTTCCATTTCCAGGACAACCGAGTCTCCGAGAATTTTAGAGTCCAATCGGACAATATCTACATGCTCATATCCGCTAAGTTCGGCTCCTGGCATTCCCTGATACTCAATATCATGTATTCGGTCTTTCACACCGAATTCTATTTCCTTTTCCATTTTCTGACTTTGATCGTAACCAAGCAGCGTAATGAGCAGTAAAAAAACAACCAGGACAGTAATTGTTTTACGATTTATAAAACTCAGTTTCTCTGCAATATTCAGGTTGATAACAGGTATATTCCAGTTTTTAATGCTGTAAAGAGTAATTCCTATCAGGATGCATGAAATGAAAGCTGCTATTAATGAAGTTACAAAAGAAGAGAACGAGAGTTTAATTAAAACAATATAGAAAAAAAGTGAACTTATTCCTGCAATGATAGATATTTTTGTATTTTTAAATAAAAACTGAGCGGGAATGAGTCCCATTATAAACGGAATGACTGCCAATATCATTACATAAACAATAACAAATCCCAAAGTAGGCACATTAGTCATATTTTTTCCCAAACATATATTCATCCAGATTTCACATAGTGAAAAATAAAAACAAACTTATCTAAGTAAATTATTTATTGCTATAATAAGTTTTTGAAGAATCAATGGAGAAATACTTCCTATTGCAGCATTAAAGGTTATACATGCTTCACAACACACCTCGAGAGTCCCATAATCTCAACCATATCACTGTTATCAGGGCTCTGCACTATCAGATAAAATAGAAACACTTATTTATAAATAAATGTAGTTTTCCCCTTGGAGTTTTTATAATGTATTGTCCTAAATGTGGTAATTTTAATGAAGACACTGCTGTTTCATGTAGTGAATGTAATGCAAATTTGAGTTCTATTAATTCTCCAAACAATGGTCAATTACCTTATGCAGGATTTTGGATACGATTTGCTGCAAGATTTATTGATGGAGTTTTTTTGTATATATTTGGTTTAATTATTGGTGTAATTGCAGGTGTTTTGTTCCAGGGATCACTAGTTTTTATTCTGCTAAGTTCTATTATTGTTGGAATTAGTTATTTCGCAGGCTTTGAGAGTTCAGAAAAACAAGCAACAATTGGCAAACAAGTAGTTGGAATTAAAGTAATAGATTATGAAGGAAATAGAATATCCTTTGGAAAAGCAGTTGTTAGATCCATAGTCAAAGATGTAACCGCGTTGATGCTTGGAATTGGTTACATAGCCATTCCATTCTCTGAAAAGAAACAGGGACTCTATGACATGGCGGCTGAAACTTTTGTGGTTTATAAATAAAGCTTCCTAAAGGAAGCTTTCATTTACTTTTCTGAAAAGGCTGATCAATAGCCTCACACATGCTTCACAACACACCTTGAAAGCCCCATAATCTCAACCATATCACTGTTATCAGGGCTCTGAACAATCATCTGCCCTTTCTTCAGGTAAGGAATTCTCTTCTCAAATTCCTTTTTCACCTTCATGGTGCTGATTGCAGCATCATTACTGAGATTAAGAATCACACGCGTATTGATCTGCTTGAAAATTGTATCATCAATATCCTGTGGATCCTGTGTAATAAGGAAAAGTCCAAGTCCTTCCTTTCTTCCCTGACGTGCAGCATCAGCAAACTTGGAAATGAGTCTCCTTGAGTGCTCTCCACCTGCCTTTGCAAGATAACGGTGAGCTTCATCAAGTCCAAGGATTATCGGAGTTTCCTTCACAGCAGCCTCTCCTGAAGTGTTCAGTTTGTTATCGACTATCGTGCTCATCAAAGTTAGAGTAATAATATCACGTATTCTTGAGTTTGTGATATACTCGGTAGGAAACACACTAACCTGTCCCGGTTTGAATATCTGTCCGAGAATCTCACTTATCGGTCTTGCAGGCTGGTCAAATACTCTTGCAAGAGCCCGGTTCTTTACCCTTCGCACGATACCATCATAGGAAGATTCGTGTATCTTACCACTTTCAACATACAGGTCTCTGGTTACATCGTTATCAATAAAATCCATGAAACCACTGTAAGTGTGCTGTCCGGGTTTCTTGAAGTAATCTTCAAGCAGCAGGTCAACTCCTACATACTGCAATTCGGTCATGCCTACTGGTGCAATGAGCCACGAGTTTTCCTTTACCATTTCAAAAGGAATGGTGAACTCTATCTGCTCAGCTCTGGACCTGCCAGTGTAGGCTTCACCATTGATCTTAGCAACAAATGTTTTTGTGTTCTTGCAGGCACCAAAATTAACCTTTTCAGCTCTGAATTTGAAGTCGTCATCATCCGTTATCTCTGGATTGTCCTCAAAGAGCTGGGAATACTCATCCTGAGGGTCCATAATCACAAGGCACGGATTTCTCCTTTCTTCAGAACCTCGGAGCTTGTAACGGTTGTTCTCACTCATGAACTGACGCAGCAGGTTCTTTGTCAGGAACGTTTTTCCCGTACCTGTACTTCCACATACAAGCATGTGCCTGAATATCAGAGGGTCTCCCATTAAGTAGTCATTTCTCAGGTAATATGGGACAGTAGGAGGAACAGCGTGTGTCTTTACAAGTTCCCCGCCAACGCTCAGGTGTCCCATGAAGATTCCTTCCTCAGGAATATTGAGACCGGTCTGTATCTTCTTTTTATCAGTTACAGGAAAAATAGGAGTATTTGGACGTGGTATCCTGTCGCTCATTCTCCTGTCAAGGATTCCCTTTCCCCTTGGTTCGTAAAGGATGCAAATAGGGTCAAGGTAAGCCAGGAACTTATAGTCAACCTCATCTGTAGTATTGGACTGCAGCATCCTGCGAGAGTGGATCTCGGTCGCATCATCAACAGCATATTCCTGAAGGTACTGGAGTTTCCATATTCTTGCGAACAGGTCTTCATCTCCATACGGGACCATGACATAGGTTCCAAGTCTCACTTTCTGGCGGTGTGATGTTGTAATATATCCGGTAATTCTTGCTCCGGCTTCTGTTATTTCCAGCGGGTCAATTCCTGTGGTGATTATACCGAAAGCATCATCTGAAACTCCGTTCTGCATGTATGCATTGCTATCTGTTTCAGGTACAAGTTCCTCAAAATCATCTTCACCCGTTGCACTCAGTTTTTTGTCAATTGCCGGAATCTCGACATCCATTTCATCATCCATGTCGCCTGCAAAAGAAAGTATGTCCTTATCTCTCATCCTTCTCATCCCATCTTACACTGTTATAATTAGTATCAATTTTAGAATTCCTGAATCTGTCAATGATATTCTTTCTTTCAGGCACCGGTATCTTTGCTATTGAATCTGCCTTTGAAAGTGTCTTTGGTATTCCGTTAAGTGCCAGGTCGTAGAGCACTTTTCTCGTCATGCGGTTTCTCAGTTCTTCGTTCTTAACAAGCCCGTAAGGTGATTCTATTTTAAAAATTGTATTAAGCTTTGGAACATACGCCATGAAAAAACTAAGGGCATAATCCTCTGCATCGAATTTGCTGTCGGCAAGTTCCGCCACAAGCGGCGAAGTTGATTTCAGCATCTTTTCGTAGAACTGGTTTGGCTGCACGAACCAGTTTGTGTAGGTGATATATTTCTCAGCTTCCCGTCTCTTCATACCTGTTCTTTCAAGAGAAAGTGCATTCTTGAAGAATTGTGCATCTACAAGCCATGGGAGGTCAAGTTCAGGCTCCTGCTTCCTTAGTGCCAGCATTATCTGCATGTCCTCCGGGTTCTTTACAAAACCCACTAGAGGCTTCATATTTTCAATATGATGGTCCATTATGTCAATGTAATTCTGAATTATTTTCCTGCTACTGGGGTCGATGCTTATATTCACATCTTCGGAATTGACCACCATCCAGTACATTATTCTTTTAGGATAAATGGGACCATCCATTATGAAAAAATCATCATTTCCAATGCTGTCAAGCATCCAGAGTATGTGCTCTGATTCAGAAAGATAGAGAGCGATGTCGTGTAATATGTCAGTGACTTTTTTGTTGAGCAGCCCGGGTTGTACTTGAATTATCTTTTTTCTTCCACATCCTTCATCAAAAGATTCCCAGTCGTTACTGGTATTAAGATACACCTTATCACTCAAAGTATAAGCCGCTGCAACAATTGTCCTTTTGCTGTGAACGTCAAGGTCAGTAGGCGTACATGCCATAGCACAGTGGCAGAAATCGATGTACAGACCATTATCAAATGTCTTGGCAGTAGTGCTTCCACTGTCGCAGGAATAAGATACCGGGAAAGGATCTTCAGAATGCAGCATTCTCTCAATACTTGCTTTTCCACGTCTGACCGGTCCGATAGATCTTAACACTACCTTGCCGTTGTATTCAAGTTTCCTGAGCCTTTCAAGTATGTTTCTTACTTTTTCATTATCATCGCTGTCGTTTTCATCTTTTTTGAAACATTTATCAATACGGTCGACTATTTCATGTATCTCTTTTATGTGAACCGGCTCAAGGGTCATGCTAGGAAATAGTATCTGAATGATAATATTATTTTGTATTGAGTATTGAATTGATCATAGAATTTAAGCAGAGAATTAATATTCAATTTAGTTATTTAAGATGGGAAATCCCATTTTATTAACTCAATTTAATTTTGTATCTTGGAATGAATTTATTAAAATAGCCATCAATAGAGTATGTTTAATTTGTGAGGGTAAATTAAATTGATTAAACATAAAGTGGATTTTTTGAAAACCCTTATATACTTACTAAAATAAGAGTTATAACACATATATAAAGGCCTTCGATAATCTGTATCGGAGTTTTAAATCATTATAAGAGGTTAAGAGGTAGTAATTATGGAAAGTTATCAGATATTCCTTATATTAATGGCAGTCTATTTGCTTGGACTCATTGGTATAGGATTATATTTTACAAAAAAGCAAAAATCTGTAACTGATTTCTGGCTTGCAGGCCGTAAGATCAGTTCAGTGGGAATTGGTTTCTCCGCAGCATCTTCATGGATGACTGCTGGTGGAATTCTATCAGTCATTGCACTTTACATGTTGCTTGGAATGGGCTCTATCTGGAGCTTTGTAGCCCCAAACATCATTGCACTGTTGTTGATCGCTCTGCTTGTAGGTAAAATAAAACACCTGCCTGCAATCACACAGCCTGAATTACTTGAACAGAGGTTCAGTAGTTCAATACGTGCGCCTGTTGCCGTTGTTATCGCAATCGTAATGGCTCTTTTCGCTGTTGCCGATATCAAGGGTTTCTCACTTGTACTAAGCATATTCTTCGGTCTTGAACCAATATACGCAGCGGCAATTGTAGCTCTTGCAATCTCAGTTTACGTAACACTTGGAGGTTTCTCCGCAGTTATCTGGACTGACATGATACAATTCATCATGCTGGCTACATTCTCACTTATAATTGCTTTTGTAGTTGTAACAGCAGCAACATCCGGGGCTGCCGATGCACCTGCCATGACAACTTCAGATCTTTTCGGTGATGTCCCTTCAGGATGGTGGAATCCATTTATAATTGGTGTTCCGGCAGTGCTTATAGCCATTTTTGCCATAATTCCAGGATGGATCACTGAACAGGATCCATGGCAGAGAATATGGGCTGCGAAGGATGAGAAATCAGCAAGAAATGGTATGATCCTTGGTTCCTTCCTTATTTTCCTCATCTTCGGTGTTGCATGTACTGCAATAGCAATCAGTCTTAACCATATTTATCCTGAGATACCGGCTTCATTTGCAGAGATTGGAATGGGTGCAATGGCAGCAGCAGAACCGGCTCTTCTTGTCTACATTGTAAGCACTCTTTCACCAGTAGCAGTCGGTCTTTGTGCAGTTGGTCTTGCAGCAGCAGCAATGTCCTCTGCAGATACATTTGCAACTTCAGGTGGTTCATGTATTTCACGTGATATTTACCAGAGATACATAAAACCGGATGCAACAATGAAGCAGATGATGACAATAAACAGGATCAGTGTTCTCATTATCGTAGCACTTGCAACTGTTCTTTCATTCTACATTGACAGTATCATTGATGTAATCCACATTGCAACCTTTATTGCAAGTGCAGCCTACTTCTTCCCACTCATGGGAGGTCTTTTCTGGAAACGTGCAACAAAGCAAGGTGCTCTTGCAGGACTGATTGTTGGCGCAGTTGTACAGATTGGACTGACAGCTATAGATCTTGCAAACACCGCTCCATTTGCAACAGCTTATCTTGATACACTTCACCCAGTACTTTCAAACCACGGTGTAATTTTAGGAATGCTTCTCAGTGGAGTCGCTTTCTTTGGTGTCTCACTTGCAACAAAACCATCTGATATTGTAAACCTTGCTCCGTTCTTTGCTGATGAAGCAGAGAAGCTTGAGAAGGAGGCAATGATCGTTGACGAGTCAGATCCGGAATACAAGAAGCTTTCAAAGGTTATCGAAAAGGAAGTTACAGGAGATCGTGCAAGTGTTAAACTCAATTTGGAAGCATCTGCAACAATTAATTGGGACAGGTTTGTTACAGAACTCAAAAACATTCACCCATCCTGGGTAACTCCAACCGGAAGGGATTCTGTTTACAGGCTCACCAAGGCAGATATGCTTGCCTGTGTTTCACTTACCCGTGGAGACAGTGAAAAGGAAATCTGGTTTGCAGCAGAACCACTTGCAGCTGATCTTGACCTGAGTGAAAAAGAGTTCCTTGTTGCTTTCAAGCAGGTTGCAGAGGCATTTGCAAACGTCGGATTGTTGCTGACATTACCTTCTGACAATTAAATACGGCAAACAGTTTTAATAACTTTAAGCTTCGGTATTTTTATCCGAAGCAATTATTTTTTTATGTAAGATTGATTTCATCTCTAATCACGAAATCCGTATTATTTTTCTATTTATTTCTATATTCATTTCAAATATCAGTGTATTCTGTAAATATTCACTTCGTATATATTAAATAAATATAATTACCAAAACTATATCTAATGTTAGTCTAATATATTTTCCCGTGGTACCCATGGAATTGAAAAATCCTATATTAGACATTGAAATGACCGAAGAGAACAAGGCTCAGCTTACTTCTTTAAAGAATGGCTTTGAAGAGCTTAGCGCAGAAGAGAAACTTGATGTTATTGATTTCCAGAACATAATGCTGCAAAAAGTTTCCAATCACCGTGAAAAGTATGGAATGCCAGATAGCAGCCAGGCTCCAAATAGGGATGCAGATGAGATAATTTCTCACATGTCTCCAAAATCTCTGGACTATTCTCAGATGTGCATCAATTATTACGTCTCAAAGATTTCATCAACTCTTAGAAAATAACTGACTTTTTGTCAGTTTCATTTCTTTTTTTTCACGTTTTGTATCCATTTTTTGTTTTATTTTTCAATAGCTTATTTGCAACAGTAAACTCCGTTTTTGCAAACATCACTCAAAACTTATAAGTTAAATACAGGCAAATAAGAATGGCATGGCAGAGATAATCTTTGATGACATTGGCAGTTTTCCTCTTCCGGCAGGAACATCCAAAGAGTGGATGGCTGGAAAGTTCTCTGAGAAGAAAAGTGATGCAGACCTGTTTAAGGTTATAAATGATGCTTTCATGATGAAAGTGGAAGCTGGTGTTGAGGTGGCAACATATCCTCAGTATCAGGATATGAACGAGCAGTTCCTTTCTATTATCAGGGATCCGGATTGCACAGAGGAACCTTTCAAAGTCAAAGTCTCAGATGCCCGTATTATTGAACTTGAAGCGATTTCTGAAGTTGCAAAAACTTACAGGGAAGAAAACGGAGAAAAGCTCAATGTCCGTGTCTGTGTAACCGGCCCTCTTGAACTCTATCTTAAAGAGTTTGGTGGAACCGAATATGTGGACATACTGAACCTTCTGGGAGAAAGTGTTGACAGATTCGTGCAAAACTCACTTTCTGTTGCTACAGATTTCAATATTAAAACCATTTCAATTGACGAACCCAGCATAGGAATAAATCCTCAGGTTATGTTCTCTGACAATGATCTCATAAAAGCCATGGACACTGCATGCAGCTCAGCTAAAAAAGCCGGCTGTGATGTGGAAATTCACCTGCATTCACCACTGCATTACAAGCTTGCCTGCCAGACCGAGAATATCAGTGTCATAGGTGTCGAATCTGCAGCCACACCATCATATCTTGACCTTATTGATAAAAAGGAACTCGAAGACAGCGATTCTTACATGAGGGTTGGAATTGCAAGAACAGATGTTTTCAACCTTGTTTCTGTTCTTAATGACAAATACAACACAAACGTCTGGAAAGAAACCCAGTATTTCCCTGAGATAATAAATGATATGGAAACCCCGGAGATTATCTCAAAGAGACTTTCAAAGGCATATTCCATGTTCGGAGAATCTATAAAGTATGCAGGTCCGGATTGTGGTCTTGGAGCATGGCCTTCTCAGGAAATAGCTGCTCAGCTATTGAGTAATGTTTCAAAGGGAATGAGCGATTTCAGGCAGTCATCTGAATAATCTTTCTTTTATTTTTCCTTTTTATCAGGCAAGGTATGGTTCCAGAATACCATCAATTGATCCCATCACTTTATCTACAATTCCAAGTGTGACATAGGTTTCAATATACGCTGCAAGAAGAAGTGTCAATACAATCAGTGCTGCCATTTTCCATGTATATGATGAAAAAAGGTACTCTTTTGTGGTCTCAAAAACATATCCCGTATTTTTCAGAAGACTTTCAACATCATCTCCGGTAAAAAGTCTCCTTTTGATAACATCCTGTGCCTGGATATGCGCAAAATGATACCCAACAGCTGCTGCCACAAGGAGCGCGGGGATTTCTATGATTCCATGGGGAATAATCGATATAAAAAAGTAGACCACATTATAGAATAGTCCTAGAACAATTCCTTTTTCACCAAACAGCTCAAAGCCTGTTAGTGCCCCGTTGAAAGCAAAGTATGCAAGCAGGATTCCCATAATTGTTCCATTGACAAGCAGTATCAAAAGTGGAACAGTGTATGGAAGCATATATGAGAACATACGGTACTCATATTTTCCATAGCCACAATACTGCCAGATGGTGTCCGCTTTTTCGTTGTTCTCACTTTTTATTTCTAACATGTCCGGGTCAAGTGCAGATGCGATACGCATAAGCACCTTATATAAGGGCATCATGGTTTTTTCCATAAGAATTGAAAGACCGGCATAATACCTGTTCTTTGGTCTCATGGCAATATCACCAATCAGCAATTTGTGCACCATCATGAAAAGACCTGTACCGATAATTGCACAACATGCCGCAAGGCTGTTAAAGAAAAAAATAGCCCACATGGGGTTTATATATACGGAAGTTACAGCAACTTTAGACGTTGCAGCCGAAGCAGTGGACATAATTACTTCACTTACTACTTCACTGGCAGGCTCCGGTTCAGGAGTAAGGAATGTCAGGGTGTAAGCCACTATAGCAAGGATAAACGCAAAAAAGACAGATAACAGAAATACTTTGCAAGTCCATACGATATCCTTTGCACCGATACTGAAACTGTTCATGTTTTTGTATTCTCCACTTCTCATGTATGGCACTTTTACTATTTTATAAATTATCGATGCATTGAAATACCTTATGCATTATATAATTGTATTACTATATTACTACACTAGTATATTACTATTCATTACGTTTGGGAAGTATATCAATGCGAATACCTACAGGAATAGAGGGTTTTGATGACCTTGTACAGGGCGGTTTGCTCACAGAGAGGGTTTATGTGTTAAGCGGCCCTCCCGGAAGTGGAAAAACAACTTTTGGAGTTCAGTTCCTTGCCAACGGTGCAAGCGCAGGTGAAGTTGGACTCTATGTGACCCTGCTGGAATGCCCGCAGAACATTATTAATGATATGTCAAATTACGACATGAATGTTCCCGGTTTGATCAAGATGAAAAAGCTCTTATTTGCTGATCTTGGTCCGCGCATGGAATATGGATATATGGACGAAGTCAGCGAGTTTATTACTACGGATTATGATGTGGGAACAAGTTCAATTGAGACTGAGGCACCTTCTCCTTCAATGGTCTTTAAGGAAATAGCAGCATATGTCTCGGAATATGATGTTAAAAGGCTCGTTATTGATTCAGTATCAGCTATCCGTTTCACAACCAGAGACCTGTCGCTTCAGGAAAAAGAAATGAGCAGGTTCATGCGCAATCTCAAAAAACTGGGTTGCACTACTTTGATACTATCTGAAATGACCGATCCGACTGCTTATTCTACTGAACAGTTTGCTGCTCATGGTGTAATATTCATGCATAACTTCCTTTATGACAGGACAATGACACGTGCTGTTCAGGTTATTAAGATGCGTGGAACAAAACATGATTGTAATATGAGAAGTGTTTCATTCTCAGAAAAAGGGCTGAAAGTAGAAGGCTATCTAGAATAACGGTTGTCTGTTATGGTAAGGATATTCAAAAAACAAGAGGATGAGAAAAAAGAACTTCCTCATGATGGAAAAGTCCAGCTTGCAGATGCTTCGCGAAGACTGGGCTTTGAAGTAGGTTACCATCGTCACTCAGAAATTGGATGGGTACGTGACAAGCTGGTTCAGATATACAGCTTTGCCGATCAGTATGATCTCAATGATTTTGTAAAAGAACATTACAACCAGGGAAAAGAGGAGGGTGCCAAGGCAAAGGATCGCGATACTAAATCCGGACTTACCAGAATGGCTAATGGTAAAGCAGAGCCGGAAGTACCTCCGAATTTTACTATTGAAAGAACCAAGAATGAACATTCTGTTCCCGGTAAAAGGTCTGGTTTTAGTAATGCCGAGTATGACTTTTCCGGTCCATCAGAAGTGACACGCCAGCCAAGGCTTGTAGATCTTCCTGATAATATAGAAAGAGCTAAAGTTGTGGAAAGACCTTCATTTCTGGAAGGTGCAAAGCATCTGACACCTAAGAAGAAGTAACCAAAAACACGAAAAAAATTTATTGTTCATGCCCGTAGGCAATGAACCTCTGTTTTTCATCCAGGTTAGAAAGAATGAACCTGTCATCTTTAATGTAGGAAATTTCCTTGCTTCCTTCAAGTTTTAATGTGTATTCCTTTCCAGGATTTGCGGTATCAACAGTGTTTCCAGCTTCATTGATCTCTACAACCCTTACAGGGGAAGACTGAAGTCCGACATAAAGGTGTAACATATCATTTACATTGAATGATTTTGCAAGGGGTGAAACCCTGCAGCTTAGCACGAAGTTTGTTGCAACTGTCTCTTCGTTTGAGACAACAAATCCCCTGTCGATATCTTTGGACTGGATGCCTTTCAGTGCAAGTCCTACTCTGGCCCCGGCCGGAGCAGATTTTACATCTACATCGTGCATCTGTATTGACCTGATCTCAAGCTCTTTCTTTGTGGGATATGCGATCATTTTGTCCTTCATGTTGATAGTTCCCTGTTCTACAACACCCAGGACAACACAACCGATACCTGTAACATTGAAAGACTGGTCAATCATAATTCTTGGGCTAAGTCCGTCAAGTTCCCTTTGTTCTTCGTCAACTTTAGCGCCAATCTCAAAAATGAGTTCTTTGAGTTCTTCCATTCCTTCAAATGAACTTGTGGAAATTGACATATAATCCCAGTTTTCAAGTGCTGTTCCCTTAGTAAGATTCTGAAGCTTAGCTTTCAGTTCGTCAACAGCAAAAGGATAGGTAGCATCTGCCTTTGTGAGAACTACAATACCATGTTTGTATTGCATAAGGTCAAGTGCGATGATACATTCTGCAGCCTGCGGGTCGAGTCCTTCAGGCGGGATGCATAAAAGTGCAATATCTGAAAGATTGAGTGCTGTGATAAGAGGTTTAACAGATACCGGATAACCGGTGGCATCAATGGTTGTGAGTATGCTGTCATTCTTGGCATAATCGTACATTGTTACGTCAGTGACGTTACCTTTCTTTCCAAGTTTTCCGGCAAGAGTGGTCTTACCGCTTTTCTCACTTCCGATGATAGCAATCTTTGTCATGTAGGCACCTTTGTTGTGGTTTACGAATTAATCTATTCAGATATATGTCTTTTTCATGACCACAACTGACCTTCTAACATTGCAAGTGTCTTATCATTTGTGCTTTTATTCACCTTTTTTATCTCAGCCACGTATTCGTCCCCCTTTCTCTCAATTTCCCCAAGTGCAACGTAGAGCCCGAACCTGTCAAGATAATCCCTGAATTTGAAAATAGTTTCCCGGTCTTTCACACGTATGCGGAATTCATCGGATATTCTTTCTCCGCTTTCAACCTGTTCAATGGTTTTCTTCATAGGGAGAAGTATACTTTCCCCAAGTCTCAGGCATCTTTCTCTGAATTCTTCTTCATTTTCGCTCCACTCATGTGACTGGAATCCTTCACGAATGACTCTTGAATATAGATAATCTCTTCCGGCTTCATTGTAGAATTTAAATGCCTGCCTCAGATCAGAACAATTACTTTCAGAACACGTGTATTTCATTGGTTGCAATACCATTGCCGGATCTTTGATAACGACTCCTTCTCTTCCTTTTTTTCCAAGTTCCTTTATTATTTCTGTTATCTTAGAAGAGGCGCTATTGATGCTGAAATCTCCAAAGAGTCTGACCTGGTTGAATCCATATTTTCCGGCAAGTTCTCTTCGTCGATGAACCGGCAGAGCTTCGCCTGTATTTTTGTAACGTATGTCAAAAACAAAGAAATCCAGTGATTCTATTCCATAAGCTTCTTTCTGAACATACGGATTTTCGGGTCCTGTCATTTCTCCATAGACCACAAGGTCAGGATGTTCCCTGAAAAAATCCGGTTCAAGAAAATTCTGTATTCGTTCAGTAGAATAAGGGCATACATGGCCGCTGCGGGTAAATGCAATGAGTTTTTCCCTAAATTCTATTACACGGACATTGTATCCGTTCATTTTCTCTTCAACTGAAACTGAAGAGATTTCACTGAAATTGTTCAGCAGAGCTGGCTCAAGGAGCATTGCTCTTTTAATCTTTGGAAAACCACGCACCAGTTCAAAAGTTCCATGGTGGTCGATGAGCACGGTCCCATCTTCCATTTGTGGTGCATGTCCCTGAAACCTGTAAATATCGTAGTATTCATCCCAATTGCGTTTCAGGTTTCCTTTTTCAACAAGGTCTGAAATTTTAGAAGGTGGGAGTTCAAGGAACTCTGCCACCTTTTCAATATTCAGTTCTGAATTTCTGGAGTTTTTCATCTCCATTCACCCGGGACTTTATTCAGCCATTCCCTGGATGATGCTTCTTCTGGTGATAAGTCCCACCATGTGCCCCTCAAGATTTACAACAGGAAGCCCTCCATAATTCTCTTCGAGCATAATTTTGGCTGCATCACTTGCGCTTGTATTGGTGTAAACAGTCTTAACTCCCATTTTCATGATATCTTCAACAATGAGATTCTTTATGCGGGATTCCTGCTTACTTCCTTCAACAAGGTCACGGAAAGAACGCATTGCCTTTGCAATATCCTTTTCAGTAACAATTCCCACAAGTTTGTCTCCTTCTACAATAGGGACTCTTCCGATATTGTTGTCAAGCATTATTCTCCTTACATGACTTACACGGTCTGCAGGCCCTGCAACAATTGGGTTTTTCTGCATTACTTCACCGGCAAATCCGGCGATGTTGTTGTTCCTGAGTATCTCGTTAGGTGTGACCCATCCGACTACCTGGTCATTCTCAACCACAACAGCTATCCCTCCATTCTTTACGAGAAGAGTTATAACGTCAGTGACTTTTGTTTCAGGGAGCACCTTTACGAAATTATCTGATACAGCGGTTGCAACATGCAGGGAAGAAGCAGGCTTGCTTCCCTTCTTTCGTGTTCCAAGTTCCTTTGTAAGGTTTCTCATTGTGAGTATTCCAAGCATCTTTCCATCGTGTTTCACCAGAAGACGTCTTGTTCCCTTCTTGTCCATCATGTCAAGTGCATGGGAAATAGTATCTGACTTATCTACGGCCAGTGGTTCTGCCATAATTTCCTTAACTTCCATTTCAATTCCTCTTCTTTGTTTTGTTTCTATGGTCTGCTTATGCTTGCTGTACTGCCCTGATTATATCGCGCCTGTTTATGAGTCCTACAATGTTACCTCCATTAGATACCGGAAGTGCTATTGTGTGCTCTGAGAGCATTATTCTTGCTGCGTTTGTTGCCTTGTTATTTATGTCGATTACATGTGGGAGTTCTGTCATGATATCTTCCGCAACAAGAGGAACTTCCTTTACGTAACGGTACTCCTTCACACCTGCGGGTGTTGAGCGTCTTGTCATTTTAATGCTCTTTGAAGGAAGATTTCCCTCGTTATCAGCCATCTGGTTGAATGCGACACTGGCTGTTGTGATCATACCGACCGCTTCATCTGCATCATCATTTACAATGACGTAATTGGTCTGGTTTTCTTCCATTTCGTGTATCACATGGTTTATTGTGTGGTGCCTGTGAACGAACACAATATCATCTGTTATTACTTCTGAAACTTTGGTTTTAATATCCTGCTCGGAGTAATACTTCATTATGTCCGTTCCTGTAATTATTCCAAGCACTTCTCTGTTTACAACAGCAAGTGAGTTTATTCCATTCTCTATCATGAGTTCACATGCCTGGGCGGGTGTAGCTCCAGGATAAATCGTGATGGGGTTCTCGTGCATTACCATGCTCACCGGTATCTTGTCAATTGGCCTCCTTCTCCACATTGGTTCGGCCTGTGCGAGCCTCTTTCCAAGGTCTGTCTTTGTGACAATACCGACCATCTCTTCCTTTTCAGCTACCACCAGGGTGCTGATCTTATGCTTAAGCATAAGCTTTCTTGCATGTGCTACGGTTTCTTCCGGTGCTATGGTGTATACCGGTGAACTCATAATGTCTTTCACATTCATGTTGTTCCTCCTTTTTGGAAGCCTGAACTTTAATTGTCCAGACCTGCAGGATATTTCTATTGACTATTCTGCAAAGAGCGCAACCTTTTTTGGCTTTATCCGCCCTTTGATCTCAACTTTGCTTTAACTATATAGATTTGGACCTGTACTCTCCCAAAGAGAACCAGTCCAATGTTTTTGATTACCACTTTAAGTGGTATTCCCGTTGGTATCGGGTTTTCTTCTCCACCTCCTTATTAACAATTAGCGTCAACTGATACAGCAATACTTTCATGCTTGCTGTTTGTAAATCCAAAAGGCATGGCTATGGCTCTGGAGTATGGTGCTTTTTGGCCTAGAATGGATGGTTCCTTTGTTTCTGCGACCTGATATTTAAATCCCAATTAAATCACTGTGCTCCATAACATCGCAAAATTAATGCAATTACCTGGTGATAATATGCAGATGTTTTGCGAAAGACATTCCAACCTCTTGGTAAACGATCCTACCTGCTGGTATAGCGAATTTCTTCTCAAAACGCAGTTAATATTTTGTGCCTGTCTTCAGTAACAGTTAATCCAGCAAACACGAGAATCCAGGAACTCACAATTTTTCCCGGCCTAAATACAGGTGTTGCTTTGAATATCGATACATTTTTTCTTTTAAGATATATCGGGACAGACATTTGTTTCACCAACTTGAAGTGTCCTTAATCAGCTGACCAGTCAGAACTAGTCATAGTAACCTTCTTCCTCTTTGCAGTCTTCGCACAGCATCAATCCGTTAACATCCGTCAGGCTGTCTACCAGAGCTCCGCAACGCTGGCAAATGCCACGTTCAAGTTCCGGCTCATGCTGAATGTTGTTTTCATGATGAAGTTCGATCATTTCTTCCAGAATAGTGTTCAGACCAGGAGCTATGGCTAGTATATCCCTGTCCGTTATCATTCCCACTATTTTGTCTCCTTCCATCACAGCAAGCCTTCTGATGTCAGACTTGACCATCATTCCGGCAGCCTCAATTATATTCGTAGTAGGCTTTGTTGCTATGATAGGTGATGACATTATTTCTCTGGCTGTCATCTCAGAGGGTAGTACATTTCTGGAAACGGTTTTCACCAGAATGTCATGCTCAGTAATGATACCTATACTGTCACCATTTTCTGTAACGACAATGCTGCCAGTACCACTTTCTGCCATCCTGTTCGCAACATCGAGAACACTGGCAGTGGTATCAATGTCAAAAATTTCCTTTGACATTATTTCCCTGACCGACATCTCATTTTCAATCTCCATTATGGAGACATCGGTTTCCATGTCATCATGAGCATTCAAGACCATAAGACGTACCCCAGAATCCTGGATTAAAGGAATCGATTACCTATAGTCCACTAAATAAAATTGGACTTTTATTGTATATATAGGTGTTCGTGGATTTCAAGCACCACACATATGGCCAAAAATCTTAGAAAAAAAGCTCTAATGATTGTGTTTTTAAAATAAGAGAGTTTCCGGATGAATTATTTATAAACATCTACATCCGGAATAAAGTTTAATAAAATTATTAAAGAACGTTTATTCTTGTACGGTTTCCTGCACTGAGTTCAATCTCATCGTTGAATCCGGATTTTGAGTATGCATCGATTATCTCTATGTTAGTATCGATATCAAGCTCATCTACAAGAAGTGCATGATCTCCCCAGAGTGCGATGCGTATCCTTCCGGTGTCATCTGATACGTAGATGTTGGATACCATGTTCACTGTTCCATCATCACGGTTAAATTCTCTTATTTCTCCAAGACCTGAAACCTGTCCCGAAATGGAATATGATTCACCTGGAATAATGTCAGAGATTGAAGTGAAGCTTTCCTTGAATTCAACTTCATCGTCTGTTTTTTTGATAGTTCCACGGTTTCCTACCTGCATCTCAACCTGCTGGTTGAAGTTATTCTCTCTTGCATAGGCATTGATAATCTCTACAGTATCATCGATTTCAATCTGTTGTGTGAAGTCCGTAAGTTCATCCCAGAGGGTTACCCTTATTTTTCCTGTCTCATCACCAATGAGGAGGTTTGCAACCTTGCCTGTACCACCATCTCTTTTGTTGAATGTCCTGATGTCTGAAATGTCAAGTACCTTTGCACGCATGTTGATGTCGCCCATGCCATTTGTGATATCCTTGATCTGTTTGGACTCGATGCGGGCTTCTATTTTCTCATCGCTTTCGCAGAACACCCCATTGTTACCAACATTAACTTCAACACCGGAGTACCCTTCTTTTACATATCCTGCTATCTGGAATGTCTGTCCAATCTCAATCTCACCACTTTTTACAAGATCTGCCCTGTCATCCCATAATGTGAGGCGTATAGAACCTGTCTCATCAGCAACAATAAGATTTGCAACCCTGCCAACTGTACCATCGTTCCTGTTGAATTCCTTTGCAGGATAAACAGTCATTACTTTGGCTATGATCTTCACGTTACCGCTGTTTGGGGTAATGCCTGATATTTTCTGTATTTGCTGCTCTGAATCTGTATCGCTGACGCCAAGGTCATGTGCGACCAGCATAGCTGCTGTCCTTGTATCACAGAGTCCGCTCATCTGCTCTACTTTTTCTTCCACCTTGCGTGTAAAGTCATCTTTGCTGATGACGCCACCGAGTTTTTCATATATATCGTTTATCTCGTCCATGATAATACCCTGAAAATGAATAAAATAATATGGAAACCGAATAAAGTATTCTATTATATTTTAAATATCATTCTTTTATGTTAAACTAGTCTAAGTATTCCTCCAGATAAATTAATGTAACGAAAACGTTTGTAAATCTTCAAAATAGACTGCATTTTTAAGATGTCTTTAGTAGGTTTGTCTGTCTTATTTTATTAAGAGACTTGAGCATTTCTTGCGTTATTTTAATAACTTATATTAATTATGAGATGTATTTGCAAGATATCATGATCCGTAAATGTAAAGAGCATGGCTATTTCAGGGGAGAAAGCTGCCCTGACTGTGGAGAAGAAGGACGTTATGTGCTGGATGATGATCGGGAAGAGAGGCTTGGGAGATTCATTTCCGGTGCGCTTAGACACTTCCCTGAAGATGTGGGTATTGAGATGGACCCGCAGGGATGGGTTGAACTGAACCAGCTCTGCGATGTCATGAAAAAGCGTTATAAGTGGGGTACAATGGAGCGTCTTATTTCTCTTGTTGAGTCTGACAGGAAAGGGCGCTACGAAATTGATGATGATTTTATCAGGGCAAGATATGGTCACTCAGTGGAAGTCGACCTGATATCCGAATACCCCGAAAATGATCTTTCTTATCTATATTACGGCGTAAGCCAGGAAGAAGCAGATATGCTCCTTGATAATGGAATTTATCCAATCAGGCAATGCTATGTGCACCTGAGTACTTCATTTGATAAGGCAAAAGAGGCTGCTTCAGTCCACACCGATAATCCGGTAATACTTGAAGTTGATGCAGAAACAGCACAGCAGGACGGAGTTGATATCGTTACTGTAAACGATGACATTGTTCTTGCAAGAGGCATTCCGCCTGAGTATATCAGCGTTGTAGAAGAATCCGGGGAATAATCTTATTCCACGGTAATCTCCACCGGACCTTTTTTCTTTTCACCATAGTTGATGTCAAACCTTACATCAAGCATTTTCTCAGTTATATGCATATTTGTAAGGCAGTGCTTTGATACTTCCTTTACTGTGAAGGAACCTTCTCCTGCAAGTCCCATGTAAGGGATCAACTGGTCGGCAAGGTGTACATCGACTTCAGCCCCGAATAAAAGTTCATCAAGTATTTTCCTTGCCGCATGTTCTCCTACTTTTTCAGCAGGCAGCCCTCTCTTTCCTATACAGACAGAACCTTTAAGTCCTGACCACAAAGTGATGCCACTTCCGGTAGATTTGAAATTGTCTGAAATGACATCAATGTGAGCTTCTTTGCCAATTTCCTCCAGTATCTCCATTGCAGAATTTGCCTGTCTTTTTGCAACGTGTTCAGGCAATCCGGAGCAGTGGGATATTCCGTGAATAATGTTATTTTCATTACTTTTTTCAGGTGTGTAATAGAATCCACTCAACCGGGAAGGGGTAATCTCTATTTCTGCAAATCCCGCTCCTTTTGGATAGTATCCACGCTCAATGAGTGTTATATTCGCCTGGTATCCCATCATTTCCAGTGCTTTTAATGTCACTTGCCTGAGGTAATCTATGGAAGGAGACCATGCAACGTCAGTTCCGCCGGAAATGAGTATTTTTGTTCTTTCTTTTGCAAAGATAGCTACAGGCATGATTGCCTGCATAAGAAGAGGGATGCTTCCGGCAGTTCCGATGGAAATAGTATCGTTAATCCCCCTTATTTCCGATGGAGAACAGTATATATCAGTTGAACCGGGAAAAGCTCCCCTGATATCGGCATCGCATAACATTGCAGCAGTTTCTATGGACATTAAATGTTGAGGTTTTAGCCCTTCCTTTGGACGGTTTCGGCGTATGTTTGTTATATGAATGTCCTCTCCTGTAATTGCAGAAAGAGCCACGGCTGTCCTGAGTATCTGACCTCCTCCCTCGCCGTATGAACCGTCTATTCCTATCATGCTTTCTTTCTCATCTTTTTAAGCGCACCTTTTGCAGCAAACCCTGTAGGATCCTGAAGTGTGGAAACCGGTGGAGCATAGCAGGTCTCTATGTTTGCAAGCTCCTGAACCGTTGTTCTCTTCTTTATGGCAAGTGTGAGAGCATCAATGCGTTCCTTGACGCCTTCTCCTCCTATTACCTGTGCTCCGATGAGATACTCATCCCTGAATATGAGTTTGATAAAAAGTTTGCTCCCTCCCGGATAGTATTCAGCCCTTGTTGCACCGGTTGCAAGACCGGTTACTATTTTGATATCATTTTCTGCCGCTTTTTTTGATGTTATCCCGGTTGTTCCTACCTGAATGTCTCCTATCACCGCGACCCAAGGATTCAGTATGGGTTCAAATCTGACTGGTTTTGAAGAAAGGTTTTGTGTGATTGTTCCTGCCATTCTCCGTGCGGTGCTTGCTACTTGGCTTAACATTGGCTTTCCTGTAATGAGTTCCGGAACTTCGATGCATTCTCCTCCACAATAGATGTCAGGGTGGAATGTGCCTAAGACTGATGGGTGGAGATACTCATCAACTATTATTCCTCCGGTAGTTCCAATGTCAATTCCTGCGTTCAGTGCAAGTTCATTTTCAGGACTTACTCCTGTGGAGAATATCACAAGATCTGCCGGAAAATCAGTTGAACCTATTGTTACGGAGCTGACCTTCTCTTCACCGTTAAGTGAAGTGGGAACGTATCCGGTGATGACATTCACACCCAGGGATTCAAGATGTTCCTGCACGGCTTCCGCCATGTCTGGGTCCACATTGTGAGACAGTATTGAGGAACTCCTGTTCAAAAGTATTGTATTTATGTTCCTTCGCGTGGTTGCAGCTGCCAGTTCGGCACCAATGGAGCCTCCTCCTATAATAACAACTGAGGACGCATTTTTGAGTGCTTCTTCTATTCTCATGGCATCTGTAAGTGTTCTGAGGGTAAACACATTTCCTAGGGAGGTTCCTGGGACATTGGTAGGTATCTTTGGTTTACTACCTGTTGCAATTACCAATTTGTCAAAATGATAGTCTTGTTTACCAGTTGTTACGGTGCGCTTCAAGATGTTTATTGAGTCTATCCTTGTTTTAAGGTGCAGATCGATACCCATGTCCTTAAAGAATTTGTTGTCTCTAAGCAGAAGTGTTTCAAAACTGTCTATTTCCCCGCTGATGACAAAAGGCATACCACATTGGCTGTAGGCAGTATGAACATCTGCAGAAAATACGCTTATTGAGTAATCGCTGTGGCGTGTGAGGCTTGTGGCAACAGCCATGCCGACTGCACCTCCACCAATTATTACTATTTTTTTATTTTCATCATTCTTTTTTTCCGGCATGCTCTTTTATAAGCTCGCATGAATATTAACTATGTTCCCTGAGCAAAATCGGGATTAGTAATCAAAAAAATTTGTGTTTTACGTTTAAAATATCCAACAATATGTAGAAAATGTCGACCCATAAGTTTATAAGAGTTTGAAATCTATTACTTAATGTAGTCATGATTATATGCCTACATGTTCGATATAATATAGATACTGTGAACGAGGGTATCTTTCAATAATACAAATATAGTTTAGTCATTCGTAATCACTACGATTCAAAAAGAATTATCTACCTAAAAGGTATTCATAACATCACAAGGTGCTTACAGGTCAAAAGCTGCAGGTATTCAATGAGGGATTTGGAAATACTGCTTATTGGCCATGCCATTAAACAGCTCCAGTAGTAGATGCATATGTTGCAAGGTACTTACACTACTGTTGTTATTAGCTTGGCGTTGGTTTGGATTAAGTGGAAATCTTCATGTTTATTCATTGAAGTTGGAGTTTGAGTTATTTTAATTCAGGTTTCACAATTCAGACCTTCGCGACGATGACTTTTGGTAGTCAATACAACTTTTCTATTTTTGTATTCCGAATTGTTCCAGTGTCATCATCACAAATTCGGAGATTATCATATGCAAAATGCAGATACTACAAAATATATAATTCATTCTAAAATTAGCGCAGATGGAATAATAGAACGCCCTGATATAGTAGGTGCCATCTTTGGTCAGACCGAGGGTCTTCTTGGCTCTGATCTTGATCTTCGCGATCTTCAGAAAACAGGAAGGATCGGCAGGATAGAAGTTGTTGTTAATGCAAAAGGTGGAAAGACCAAGGGTACCATCCTTATTCCTTCAAGTCTTGACAAGGTTGAGACTTCAATTCTTGCAGCTTCACTTGAGACCATAGACAGAGTTGGTCCATGCAGTGCAAAGATAGAGGTAACTCATATAGAAGATGTCAGGGCTACCAAGCGCCATCAAATAATTGAGAGGGCCAAGTTTATTTTCAAAGGTATGTTCGATGAGAATCTTCCGGAATCCCAGGAGATCGCTGATGAAGTACGTCAGTCCGTAAGGGTGGAGGAGATGCAGTACTATGGAAAGAATAAGATTCCATGTGGTCCTACTGTGTTTGATTCTGATGCTATTATCGTAGTTGAAGGTCGTGCTGATGTTCTTAACCTTTTGAAATACGGTATTAAGAACACAATTTGTGTCGGCGGTACAAATGTTCCTCCTGAAGTTGCTGAATTTACAAGAAAGAAGGATACTGTGACTGCTTTCACTGATGGCGATCGCGGAGGAGAACTCATCATCAAGGAACTTGTACAGGTTGCTAACATTGATTACATTGCAAGGGCACCTGATGGAAAGAGTGTCGAGGATCTTGTACAGAAAGAGATCGTCAGATCCCTCAGGCAGAAAGTTCCTGTTGAGCAAGTAATTGACAAGTATGTTGTCAAGGATCAGGCTGCAGAAGACAATGGTCGTGTGCAGCGTTTACCAAAACGCAAGGAAAGAAGAGCTACTCCTTCCTCTGCGCCTGCTTCTGAAGTAAAGCGTGTTGGTACTTCTGCTGTAAAAAGAGCTCCAAGGGAGACCCGTGGAAGGGATAACAGAAAGAAGAGTCCAAGAGATCAGAAACCACGCGAAGATAGGGAGACAACTGAAAAGAAACCAGTAGTTCCTAAATCAAAAGTTCCAACTTCCCCTGAGAATAAAAGGTTCAAGAACCACGCAAATGATCTGATAGGTACTTTTAGTGCACGTTTCCTTGATGGCGGGGATAATGTTGTCAATGAGACTGCAGTCAGGGATCTTGTAAGTACTCTTAAGGATTATGAGTCTGAAGTCAAAACTGTCGTATTTGACGGAGTGGTCACTCAAAGGATACTTGATATCGCTGCAGATAAAGGCATAGAACGCCTTATAGGTGCAAAAGTAGGTAGTGTTACCAAAAGACCTGCTTCTGTAAAAGTGCTTACTGCTTCTTCATTGTAATTTCATGTACTGTGCTTGCGCACAGTATATATATTTATTATTTTTTATTGATTTTATTTTTGTATGTTTCTATTTTATTTGGGAGTATTTCTTGTAATTAATCATGATTAATCATTGACATAATTACGAAAACCTTATTTACTATATATGAGGAAGTCTTTTCCGGGGGAAATGCCTTTATTAGTAAATTTACCAACTACCATTAGTGCATTATTTTTAAGAGTGCACAAAAGAACAGCAAATATTTAATTTTCAAAACAGGTTGGTTGGTATGCATAAAGATGAATTAATACAGTTGCACACATTAATGGCACAGATTAGAAGACACTTTGAGCACATGGGCGTGGATAATTCATTCACGGAGTATGACTCATTATCCATAAGTCCTCTGCATGTTCACAGGAGCAAGGCAGAGCATAAACATGCAATCTTCGTTCTTGGAAACGACATTGCAGCGGCTCTTTCCCAGGATGATACTTCCGGAATAGGGAGGACATCAGAAAGGATGCATGAGCTCGCTATGAAGGCAGGCAGCCAGTTGGTAAATACTAACTAAGTAACTCCTCCTTTAACTTACCTTTACTTCTACTCGGAGACAAAGAATTAAAGCTGTAGTTAAAGGGATAATGATATTGATGGTGTCAGGCGCTTTTTCATTATGATGCCATCCTCCCCATCAGAATAATAGCCGTGTTGTATCCAACAGGCTATAAATTCTTTTCTTTTGTAAAATTCCTGAGCTCTTGTATTTGTAATTCTTACTTCAAGACTTGCAAATGTCAGAAACTTACACACAAACACTGAAAGAATAGCATCCATAAGCCGGGCACCAATTCCCATGCTTCTGAATCCTTCTCTAACGGCAAGAGAAAAGATACGTCCTTCGGTTTCAGATAGTTTATATCCTACAACAAAACCTGCTATGTAACCGTTGTATTCTGCAACAAGGAACCCTTCGCTGTTCATTTCGTAGAAGTTCATATAAAGAAAGGGATTATGCTCGGAGAAAGCCTGTGACTCAATCTCCAGAACCTCTTCGAAATCGGATGGTTCAAAGTTCCTTATTACTAACATCTGAAATCACTATTATTCGAGCTTTTTTACATGGCGCAGGTCAACTGCAACTCCACGACTAGATCTTCTCATCTCATCTCCGTTCATATTTGCTCTTCCGACTGCAATTGCTCTCTCTCCGGTGATTATAACCTCATCATTTGGCCTTATCAAAGGATCTGCATCTATTACTCCAGGTGCCAGAAGAGAGCCACGTGGAACAAAATCATCTATTTTAACGATATACCTGCCCTGGCCAACAAGGGCTTTTGCACCTTCTATGGTAATGGCCAGTGTTCCATATTGTGGTATAAGTGTTATTAGTTGCTTTTTCCCGACAAATATCTGGTGTTTTGGGAATGGTCCTTTAACAGTTGATCCTTCCGGAACAAGAATCTCTCCAGAGCCTTTGCCAAACTGGTAGTCTGAAACAGCTTTCATAAGGTCTTTCTGTGTCTGCTCATGACTACGCTTTCTTCCGGTGCAAAGTTCTGATACAGTATTGCTGAGACTTTTCAGTGATTCCGGTGATGACACATTTCCAAGGCTTGTATATATTATATCTATACCAAGCTTTTCTGCAACCATCTCGCATATTACACGGTAAGCATCCTCAACATGTGCAACTATACTCGTGTATTTGTGCTGGATAAGGTAATTCTCAAGACAGGATGCTACCCATCCTCTTTCCTCTGCATCCCAGTAACCTGTAACCGTTGTGTCATAGTGAGCAGCAGGATATGTGAGTTCCAGCTCCCTTGGCACTATTCCAAGCGGGGATGTGATTATCACTTCATGAACAAATTTTCTGCTCTTGCCAAGCGCATTGATGAATTTCCAGTGTGAATTGGACGTGGAATATGGCTTCCTCGCGGAACATGGCAGTAATAATAATACGTCTGATGCAGGCGGTGTGTATCTTTCCTGAATCCTTTTAGCAAATCTCACAATTTCTGCTCTGTTCTGTGATTCTCCGCAAGTGGCTACCAGTGTATTATTCCTTGCAATAGTATTCTGGCTTTCCACAAAGTTATACTCATCATCTGCAAGTCTCATAAGTGCTGTAAGCCATGTGTGCATTCTGCACTGTCCTTCAATATACTCGCGCAAGGTCCCTGCACGTATTCTTTCCCGAACAAGTGCAGCTTCTGCTTCCATAGCATTGATGTTGTGTTTTTCCAGAATTTCCGCCCGGCCTTTTTTATCCATTTCCCTGAGGCTTATAAGGTCAGTGGATGAGCAAGCACTGCATCTGCAAGGTAGTTCTGCAAGCGAATCAAGATAGAACTGGCCGGCAGTTGTAAGGTAAATGTCGTTGTGTCCGGCAACGATTGCTTTAGTATTATCAAAGACATCGATTCCGAGGTAAATCAGCATTGCCAGATTTTCAGGGGTGGCTATGTTAGGTGCATAAATTGCAGTATCAGGAGCTATGTCTTTTTTAATTTCAAAAAGCAGGCTGAGTAGATTTCGTGCATTGTTCTCAAAGCACCCGACTCCTTCCATGACGTACAGGTCATGTTCTTTTACCTGCTGTCCGGGGATGTAAATAGCTCCGGTTGCACCTGCATCCTGTATTTCTTCTGCTCCTTCAGCCATTTTAATTGTCAAGTTCCTTGGAGCTTCCGGTGTAAGATCCTGATGTGGGAGTATAATAAGAGAATCCTCTCCGGCTTTTTGTCTGATTTCCCTGAGATGATCCTTGGCCTCTTCTAAACTCGGATATTTCCATAGTGAACCTCCGTCAATGATTGGGCTTTCGGACTTATCCAGGCTTCTGGTATCTATAATATAAGGTGTCCGGATATCTTCCTTTAAAAGGAACTTTCCTATCCTTGCAGCACCGTCCCGTTGCTGTACCTCAAAGTATCGTGTCATTGCTGTGTAATAGATCTAGTTAGATGTAAATGTTTGCCCTCACCAAAAACTATAAATTATCCTATCCCACTTAAAAAACGATTCCATGCAAAAATCCGATTTACTTAAAAAA